>CAVTEI010000003.1:0-3371418 GCA_963733765.1 uncultured Acidimicrobiales bacterium | reverse complement strand
TGGTTGATGGCAGCTGTGTTGGTCATGCCCCCAACCTCGTCTGGTCGGGGTCTGGGAGCATCGACCGTCGGGACGAGATCAGGCGACATGACGGGATCGATCCCACCGGGCCGAGGGATGAGGTCGACAGCCAGCGCGGGATGACTTTCGCCGATGTGGGATGACGTCGCGTCACCGCGTGTTGCTTGGCACCTCGGCGACGAGTTGGGAGCGGTTGTCGATCTCGAGCTTGGCGAAGATGTGCCGGAGGTGGGTTTTCACAGTTGGCACGCTGAGGAACAGTTGCTCGGCGGCCTGCTTGTTGGTCAGCCCATTGGCGACCGTTCGGGCGACGTCGGCTTCGGTTGGTGTCAGAGCCGCCCAACCCGCGGCCGGCCGGACCCGTTGCCCGCGCGACCGACGTGCGTACGCCGTCGCTTCCTCCAGCGAGAGCGCCCGGCCCTCGTCAGATCCAGACGGCAGCTCGCCGAGGTGCGGGTACCGGTACCGGTAGCCCCGGTCCTGCCGCGCGGACTCGGCGGCGCCCGCCAACCGCGCCGCTTCATCGGTCGCGCCTGCCCGCGCCGCGCAGATCGCCAAACCCTCCAGCGCGTCGATCCAGAGGAGACCGAAACCGTGCTCGCTCGACACGGCCAGCAGATCGTGCCAATGCCGCTCGGCGGCGTTGTTGTCGCCGCCGAGCAGTGCGAGAACGCCGTCAGCGAGGTTCATGAAGCAGCGCACACGTTGATCGTCGTCGGCGGCGAAGTGCTCGATGACTGCCCGTTCCGCGGCGATCCACTCAGGGTCGCCGGCAGCGACAGCCAGGTAGGGCGTCTCCCGTTGGATCAGGCCACCACCGGTCACCGAGCCGACGATGCGGTCACGAAGGGTCGACTCGACCACCGGCCAAGCGGGCGAGACATCCTCCAGCACGCTGAGATGAGCGGCAGCGACGGTCGGCGAGTCGACGTGTGACCTTGCTCTTGGCGCCCTCGCTGAGCGCTGCGGCCGCCCACGCCGAAGACGTCACGCTCGCCGGAGAAGAACGCAACACGGGCGACGCTCTCGTAGGCGAGGTCCGTGAACACGTGCATCCTCGCACTGTTCGGTGGTCTGAGGTCCGCCAACTCGTCCCGCGCCCGACGCGCACTCCCGCTGAGCTCGCCGCGAACGAGCGCGATCTGGGCCGCGCCGCCGACGATCGCCGCCCGCGTGAGGTCGTTGCTCGCGTGACGCTCGGCTGCGAGTAGTTCCTCGGCGGCGGCGAGCCGGCCGGTCGCAGCCGCATAGCGAACTCCGATCGCCCGCGCGAGCGGACCCCAACTCGGGCTGCCGGCCTCGTCGAACAGCTCGCTCGCGACCGCGAAGCCTCCCAGATCCCGCGTGGTCACGAACGCGGAGAGAAATGCGAGATTCGCTCGAATGAGCACGAGGTCGTGTTCAGTCGCCAGGGCCTCGGTGCGCAACCGCAGCTCCTCGTCGGCAACGACCACCCACGTGTAGGTCCGGGCGAACTCCGCGGCCATGGCCACGTGAGCCCAGGCGATGTCGTCACGTCCCTCGAGCGCAGCCAAGGCGGACTCGAACAGCCCGTCGGCCCGGCGTTCGCCATCGTCGAGCTGGACGAATGGTCCGATGCACAGCATCAGCGCCTGGAGCAGCTCGGGCCGGTTGACGCACGCCCACCGAGCGGCTGCGGTCAGGTTGGCGAGTTCGGGAGGTATTGCGTCGAGGATCGTGAGGCTGCAGTCGAAGTGGACGTTGCGCGTCTGGGCCCAACCGGCCCAGAACTCGGCGTGGGCATCGCGAGCGGCGACCAACTCGCCGGCGTCGTCGAGACGGTCGAGGGCGTAGTAGCGGATCGTCTCCAGCAGCCGGTACCTCGATTCCCCCGCCGGATCGACGCCGTCCAACGCGACCAGCGACTTGTCGGCCAGGTGATCGACGAGATCGAGGACGTCGTACCGGTCAACGTCACCGAACGCAGCGACAACCGCCTCGGCGGCGCCGACGGTGAACGGGCCCGAGAACACCCCCAGCCGGCGCAGCGCAGCGCGCTCCGCTGCGTCGAGCAGACCATGGCTCCAATCGAGCGACGCCTTGAGTGTCTGCTGGCGCTCCACCACCGTACGGGCGCCACCGGTCAACAACCGGAAGCGGTCGTCGAGCTCACGGGCGATCTGCTCGAGCGCGAGGTTGCGACAGCGGGCCGCGGCCAACTCGATCGACAGCGGAATCCCGTCGAGTCGAGAGCAGATCCGAGCAATAGCACCCGCCGCCTCGTCGGTGAGCACGAGATCTGGTTGAGCTCGTCGCGCCCGGTCAACGAACAGTCGGGCCGCGTCCGCCATCCCGATCGAGTCAACGGTCTGCGGCACCAACGGATCGGGCACGGCAAGTGACGGGACACGCCAGACGGTCTCACCGGGAACCGACAACGGCTCGCGGCTGGTCGCCAACACAATCACCGCCGGCAACGTGCTGAGCACCTCATCGACGAACGACGCCGACGCGGCGATCACGTGCTCGCAGTTGTCCAGCACCAGCAACATCGGCCGGTCGCCGACGTGGTCGGCAACCACCCGGACCGGCCGTCGACCCGGCTGCGCGGGGAGGCCAATCGCGTCGAGCACCGCGCCCGGCAGCGAACTCGGATCGCTCACCGTCGCCAACTCCACCCACCACACTCCACCGTCGAAGTGGTCGACCGACTCGGCGGCAACCTGCAACGCCAGCCGGGACTTGCCGACACCGCCCGTGCCGATCAGCGTCACCAACCGGCTGTCACCCAACGCCGCCAGCACCGCCGCAGTGTCCGCTTCCCGACCGATCAACGATGTCAGACGGGTCGGCAGGTTGTGGCCGAACACACCGAGCGGTCGCAACGGCCCGAAGTTGACGTCACGATCGCCATCACCCAGCTGCCACACCCGCTCAGCTGCGCCCAGATCATCCAAGCGGTCCGCCCCCACGCCGCGAATGTACGCACCGTCGAGCAGACACTCGCCCACGATGTGGCGCGTCGCGTCCCACACCAGCACCTCGCCACCGTGTCGATCGAGCAGCATCCCTCGTCCGACGGTGATACGTGTATTGGCGAGGTGTTCGTGCTCCCGGCGGTCGCCGTGACCTCATGAGCCGCCTTCCGCACGTCTCGCCGGGTGGGGACCGAGACAACGGATAACTCGCGTGGTGTCGCTCACCGGTGACCTGCGATCTTCCTGTTGAGCACAGCGCTCAGTGCTGTAGGCCTTCTAATCCGAAGGCCGGAGGTTCGAATCCTCCCAGGGGCGCTGCCTGGGGAACAATGTGGCAGCCGTCGACTCGCTTGAGCACAGCGCTGGAAGAACGGATAACACTGCCTGGAGACCGTCGTCGGGAGCGCAGATACAGCGGCGCTGAGCGCCTCCCCGAGTCTTCTAGTTGTGTACGCAACTACCGCGGCGGAGTCGTTGAGGCGCAGGCCGGGCTCGAGGGATCGATGGGCCGCTCGATAACGGGCAATCGGCCACTAGCAGTCCTCAGACCCGGCTTCGGCGCGCTCCGCGTTCCGCGACTGCGCCGGTCTGCGACACCGAAGGCGGATCCGGGCCGCGCAGCATAGCGCCGAATCGGCACTCGCCGCCGTCCGTGTTCTCAACACGGGACATTTGACCCGAGGCGCCGATCGGCTGTGCGGTGTTGGCGAGTGCGACATGAGCGATGATGCCCGCATGGCGAGCGATGACCTCGGCGACCTGGAGGTTGTATCGACGGCGCACCTGCTTGGGCCGGAGCTACGCCTCAACCCCACGCCTACTTCCATCGGTTGCGAGCTCGGATCCGGTGCACTGGAACGCCAAGTACAAGGCGTGGGTGGTCACGAGGTATGAGGATGTGGTCACTGGCTTTCGCGACGTGTGGCTGTCGTCAGAGCGCATCGATGCCGACGGTTTCCCGTTACTGGGCCGGTGGATGGTCTTCCTCAACCCGCCGCGGCACACGCGGTTGCGACGCCTGGTAGGGAACGCCTTCTCGCCCCGCGCCATCGCCAGCTTCCGTCCGCGCGGATCGAGGGACTCGTCGAGCAGCTCCCTGATGACGCTCGAGGTCCAGCCGAGTTCATCAGCGTCTTCGCCTCGCCTCTCCCTGCCATGGTCATTGCCGAGTTGATGGGTGTCCCGCCTGATCGAGCCCGCTTCCTCGATTGGTCCGACAAGATCGCCGGCGTTGTGTTCGGTGCACTCAACCGCCCCGACCGGCGGGCACGGGCTAAGCTGGTTTGTACGACTTCGACGCCTACTTCCGGGATCTGGCGGAGTCCAGCGACGGCACCCTCGTCGCCGCCCTCGCTGCGGCCACCGAGGGCGACGACCGGTTAACCATGGATGAGATCGTGGCGACCTGCACTCTCCTGCTGTTCGTGGGCCACTCAACGACGACCAACCTTCTCGCCACCGGGCTCTTGTCGTTGCTGGAATGCCCCAACGAGCTCAAACGCCTGCGTTCGGATCCGTCGCTCGGGCGAGTGCGGTGGAAGAACTGCTTCGGTTCGAGGGACCGACCGGGATCATGACCCGGGTCGTGGTTGAGCCCGTTGAGATCGGAGGGCGCAGGATTGGAGTCGGGGATCGGGTGTTCCTCGGCGTCGCCGCTGCGAACCGCGACCCGACCGGTTTCCCGAGCCGGACCTGCTGGACGTCGGCCGGCACGACGCTGGCCAACTGGGATTCGGCTATGGCATCCACCACTGCCTCGGCGCCGCCGTTGCCCGCCTCGAGACGGAGATCGCACTCGGAGCGATACTCGGTCGGTTCCCGGACCTGCGCCTCCCGGACGGCGCCGCCGAATGGAGCGTCGGTCTGCTCGGTCGCAGTTTGCGTCGCCTCCAGGTCAACTCGGGTAGCCCGCCGACCGACCACGCTGAACTCGGTGCGACGGTCGAGCAGCACACGACCCTCTGCTCACGACCAGCTCCGAGTGTCCGGTCTCACGCCCCACTCGCAGCGAGGCGGCGAATGGCCTATGCGGATTGACCATGCGCCAGATCGACGGTTCTGACGCTGGCGACGGAGGAGGCCCGCCGACGCTTCGCTGTCATAGCAATCACCGTGAGCTGATGGATACCGATCTGCCGGGTCCCCGCTCTACTTGAAAAGCGAAACAGTCGAATGGCTACGACCGGGCAGTTCAGGCGTAAGGGCCGCGTCAAGAGCGTGTCGTACCGAGGCGAACCCGTCCTCGGAGGTGATCGGCGTCGCTCGCACACCGTAATGTCCAGACCACTCGGGCCGCCGGTGAATCGGACGCACGAAGGCTTCCGGCGCACCACCATGCGGATACAGCGACACAACCAATAAACCGCGCTAGTGTCCGCTCTGCAGGTGACCTGCGACCTTCCTGTCGAGCACAGCGCTCAGGGCCTGTGAGTGCTTCTAGATCCGAAGGCCGGAGGGTTCGAATCCTCCCAGGGGCGCTGCCTAGGGTTTTCGTGCGAGGACAGACCGCGCCACGTCGAGCACGGCGATTAGACGCGCCCGGATAACTCGACCTCCGTATCCGACTACCAAGCCGTCGAAATGCCGGACCGGTGTAAACGGACCCGGCCCGACGCCCCGCGCATGAGACACGGGCGGCGAGCTGGGCGTCGTCGTAGCAGTTCGAGCAGCACGGCGAGCAGTGGACCTTCGAGTAATCACGCGGTCCACGCCTGTGATGCGTCGGTCATTCCGCGCAGTCCTCGAAGTTGGCGCGGTGTGAGGGGGACGGGTCAGGCGGAGGGGGCGAAACGGCCGGCGGAATAGATGCGCCCATGACGCAGGGCGAACATCTACACGATGTTCTCACTGGTCAGCACCTGACCTTTCTACAGTCCGCCCGCGAGACCTCTGGCGAGCTGCTCCAGCTCGAGGTGCGGCTCGATCCTGGTGGTTGGGTCCCGCGTCACCTCCACGCTCGTCAAGACGAACGGGTCGAAGTCCTCGCCGGGACGTTGACCGTCCGAGTGGGGCGCAAGGACCACCACCGCCTAGGCGTCGGAGAGATCGCGCACGTTCATCGTCGCAAGATGCACGTCGTGCGCAATATAGGCGTCGATGAGGCACGGTTCCTGCTCGAGGTCCGGCCCGCTCGTCGCATGGAGGGGTTCATGCGCGGCCTGTTCGCGGTGATGAAGCTGCTTCGACCCCTCGCCCGCCTGCGACCTTCCAAGGGCACCGCCTAGCAGATCGCCGAGGTCTTCGACCAAGAGCTTGGGTGAGTCCGCATCGAGGCGCGCCTTCGTCGCACCCGAGTCATCTCCGCCAGCTCGCTGATGTGGCAGGGCACCGGCCGGATCCGTCGAGACAACGGATAACTCGCGTCGTGTCGCTCGCGGGTGAGGTGGGAACTTCCTGTTGAGCACAGCGCTCAGTGCTGGAGGCCTCTAATCCGAAGGCCGGAGGTTCGAATCCTCCCAGGGGCGAGAGCGGGGAGAGATGTACCCGTCGCACTCGGCGCCGGGCGGGGAAGGGATGACACCGCTTGCTGTACAAGTCCGCGGGCCGAACTGCATTCGGGCAAGCGACGGAGACGCCAGGTGACTTACGAGGAGCCCGTTGGTGCTCGTCGCGGGCGGGCGGCACGCTTGCCTGGGGCGAAGAACGCTCGTGTCAGCCTGAAGAGCGCTTCGCCCACATCATCGGCGGTCCGATCGTGGTCGCGCATCAGCGCCTCAAATGCCTCGATGCCCGTGATGACGGTAAGCGCGTCGTACACATCGCCGACTGTCCACCCCTCGGCCAGTTGGCCGCTAGCGGCGATGCGTTCGGACAGCTGTCGCAGCGAGTCGAGCCGACGTCCTCGGTAGGTGATAGCCAAGACCGCCGCGATCTCGGGTTCCTCGCGTTCCACCTCCAGCATCGCTCGCAGGATCGGGCCAACCTGGTTGAACAACGCGCAGTTCTCGCGCAGGAACAGCCGCGTTCCCTCGACGACGTCCGGGTGAGAGCGAGCTGCGTCGAGCCGGTCGAGCCGAGCATGTCCGACCTGCTCCCAAGCGATCGCTTCGAACAGTGCCCCACGCGACGCGAAATGCCGGTACACCGTCACGCGGGTTACCCCCGCCCGCGAGGCGATCGCCTCGACGCTCGCTGGTCGATAGCCAGCCAGCTCGATCTCGTCCCAGCCGGCATCCAGGATCCGTTGCCGAGTGGCGGCGGCGTCCTCGGCTCGCTTGCCGAGTCGGTAGGGACGCGAGGACATCATCCTCCTCTTGACTTTGCCGGCTGACAGATTCAGGATACAGCCTGTTACATCAACGTGGAGGAAGGACCGACCGTGGACACGAGCGGGAAGGTGCTCATGGTCGGTGGCTGCGTCAGTCTCATGTACGGGTTCGTCCTCGGCTTGCCGCTCACGATGGCGAGGATGAAGGCGCCGACAGCGTCACGCCATCTCGTCACCGCCCACCTCGCGGCCATCATCCAGGGCGCCACGCTTGTCGCGCTCTCGGGAGTCATCGGGTTCTCAGATCTCCCAGCCGCGGTCGAAACGACCGGGGCTGTCCTCCTCGTGGGTGGTGCCGTTCTCTTTGTCTCCGGCGCGATCGCCAACTGGCGCCAGCAGGTCGACGACCACTTCGCAGCTCGATCAGTTGGGTGGAACCTGTTCGCCGCGAGCGGTCCCGCGAACCTGGCCGGTATGGCAATCGTCCTTACCGGCGTGCTCAGAGGACTATGAACTACCTGCGAGCAAGAAGCATCCGGTCATCGCACGGAGGTCGACATTCGTGAGACCGTTCGCGCCGGGCGACACAGGCAGCGCCGCCGCCCCGTCGCCGCCGCCCGGAGACAACGGATAACTCGCGCCCCGTCGCTCAGCGACGACCTGCGAACTTCCTGTTGAGCACAGCGCTCAGTGCTGTAGGCCTTCTAATCCGCGGGTCGCAGGTTCGAATCCTGCCGGGGGCGCCACGCGGGAACTGGCGCTTTTCACGTTCGTGTTCGGTACTCGATGCGTGTGCTCAGATTCGAACGCGGATGGGCAGCGACCGCATGCCAAGGAAGGTGCCGCCGCTCTCCATGTGTCCGAACACGACGTCACCATCCAGCTCGAACGGTGCAGCGTCGAGTAACTGTTCGGTGAGGTGACGGAGTTCGACCTGAGCGAGATGGGCGCCCGCGCAACGGTGAATGCCCCATCCGAAGCTCAGGTGGCGGTTGGCGCCGCGGTCGAGCGAGAGCCGATTCGGATTGGGAAAGGCGGATGGGTCGTGATTCGCCGCGCCGTAGATCAGCATCACTTTGTCGCCGGCTCGAAGCTTCTCGCCATGGAGCTCGTGATCGCGGGTGACGATCCTGAAGAAGTTCTGCACGGGGGCGCGTAGGCGCAGCGTTTCTTCTACGAGGGGTGGAATTAGCGAGCGGTCGTCGCGCACTCGTGCCTGCAACTCCACGTCAATTGCCAGCTCGTAGCAGAGGTTGCCGGCGGCGTTCATGGTGGTCTCGTGGCCGGCGATGGCCGCGCCTAGCAAGAAGCTGACGACCTCGCCCGGCTCGATCGGCCGGCCATCGATTTGCGTCTGAACGAGCGCGGTGAGGAAGTCATCCTGAGGTTCGGCGGGGCGACTCATCGCCTCGCCCATGAGGATCTCGGCCATCTGTCGTGGTGTCGACCCGGGCTCGCTGAAGCGGTCCTTCCAGGCGTCTTCGCTGAGCTCGCGGAGCCGTGAGCCGATCTCGGGTGGTAGCCCGATCATGAACGAGATCACATCGACGGGCAGCTTCGCGGCGACCTCCGCCATGAATTCGCCGCCACCGTGGTCGAAGAATGCTCTGAGGTGGCGGGTGGCCAGCTCGGAGATCAGTGGCTCGGCGGCGTTAACCCTCGGTCGGCTGAGGAGTTCGTTGTACAGCTTGCGGAACGGTGTGTGTTCGGGCGGGTCCTGTTCGAGAGCGACAGACAGCGGCTGGCCCTCGACCTGGGGAACGAACACGCCTTGGGCGCTCGTGTAGGTCGTGGGATCGGACTCGACTGCGCGGACGTCGTCGTAGGCCGTCAGCATCCAGAAGCCTCCGTAGGCGTCGCTCCATGCCAGTCGACCGGCGACCCGAATCTCGTCGTAGACGGCATCGAGCGCGTCGCCGGTGAGTGTCGGCGTGTGGTGATCGAACGGACACGTGACGGGCATGCAGAGCCTCCCAATCCGACCGGTTGCAGTAGCAGGACTATAATCGATTTCCATTGACAAATCGATTCCAGTGGTCCACTCTCAGTTCCCAGCCTGGAGACTGGAGTTGGATGAGACTCGCAAACCTTCGCGGTCGAGCTGTCGTGCTCGTTGGCGCCGACGCGGTTGATGTTGCGACCGCCTCCGCTGGCCGGTTCGGTCCGGAGCTGACCTCGTGCTACGACGAGTGGGACGCGCTCGTGCAGTGGGCATCAAGGGTGCAAGGTAGGACCGGCTTTGACCCAGCCGACCTCGGTGCACCGTCACCGGCACCGCGTCAGGTGTTCGGGATCGGCATGAACTATGCCGGCCACGCCGCCGAGATCGGCGTGCCTAACCCGGACTTCCCGCCGACGTTCACGAAGTTCCCCTCCTGCATCACCGGCCCGTACGCAACTGTGGAGCTCCCCACGAACGACGGTGTCGACTGGGAGGTGGAGCTGTGCGTCGTCATCGGGAGGACCGCGCACCGGGTTTCGGTCTCCGACGCGTGGTCACACGTTGCGGGGTTGACGATCGGCCAGGACCTCTCCTACCGCGAGGTACAGACCCGACCGCCGGTGCCTCAGTTCAGTCTCGGCAAGTCGTTCCCCGGATTCGGGCCGATGGGACCGTGGCTGGTCACGCCCGACGAGTTCGACAACCCTGACGATCTGGCGCTGTCATGCACGATCGACGGTGAGACGGTGCAGTCGTCGCGGACAAGTGACTTGATCTTCTCCGTCCCGCGGTTGATCGAAGAGCTCTCGTCGATTGTGACACTCCTGCCCGGCGACGTCATCTTCACCGGGACACCTTCGGGGGTGGGCAACGCCCGCACTCCGAAACGGTTCCTCAAGCCCGGCGAAGTGCTCGTGTCGACGATCGAGCACATCGGATCCATCACCACCACGCTGACCGGAGTCCCCAATGGCAATTGAGCTGGCCTATCTCGAAGTAGAGGTCACTGACCTCGCAGGACTCGCCGCTGTCATCGAAGGCGTGGCCGGGCTCACTCGCGGCGACCCGATCGTTGACGCGGTGACGTGGCGGAACGACGACCGTGTTCATCGGGTCATGGCAATCGAGGGGCCGGCCGACGATGTCACCGTGATCGGCTTCGAGGTGTCGTCGGCCGACGCGCTCGCCGCTCTTGCAGAACGGATGGCGAGTGTGGGGTACCCGGTGTCAGAGGCAACAGCTTCGGAGTGCGCAGCCCGCGACGTCGACGGCATGGTCACGACGCTGCCGCCCTGGGGTGTTCCGGTCGAGGTGGTCCATGGTCTCGCCGAAGCGAGCACGCCCTTCCACTCGGAACGCGTCCCGGGCGGGTTCAAGACCGCGGGTATGGGATTCGGGCACACCGTTTTCGTCGTCGCCGACGCAGAGGAGGCACACCGCTTCGTTGTCGAAGGGCTTGGCCTGCGTCAAACCGACTGGTTGGACCTGACCGTCGCCCCTGGGGTCGTGGTGTCCGGCCGCTTCTATCACTGCAACCCGCGTCATCACACCCTGGCGTTGATCTGCCCGCCCGGTCCGCCGGCACCGAAGAAGCTGCACCATTTCATGGTCGAAACCCTCGATCTCGACGATGTAGGTACGGCGTTCGACCGGGCGATCGCCGCCGGTCACCCGATCCCGAGCGGGCTCGGCAAACACGACAACGACAAGATGTTCAGCTTCTACACGATGACTTCGGCCGGGTTTCAGATCGAGGTCGGCCACGGTGCCCGTGAAGTAGGTGACGATTGGGACGAGAACCGCGCCTACGACTCGATCAGCATGTGGGGCCACCAGCCCGTCAACTACCCGACCAGTCAGACCTCAACGACAGAGGCGGTATCAGCGTGACCATCGCGACCCTCAACCCCACCGCGGGTATCGACACGGACCTGGTCGCTCGCGCGACAGCGCTGCAGCCACTGCTCGCCGCGAATGCGGAGGTGACCGAAGCCACCAGGCAGGTCCATCCGGACAACATCGCTGCCCTCGAGGATGCCGGACTCTTCGAGCTGATCTTGCCCAAGCGGCTCGGTGGTCTCGGAGCGACCATGGCCACCCAGCTCGCTGTCGCTGCGGAGCTCGGTGCCGCATGCCCATCAACGGCGTGGGTGCAAAGCCTGCTCAACGTCGCGACCTGGGCGTCCGGCCGCGCCGACGGCAGGGCACAGGACGAGATCTGGGGCGGGTCGTCACGCCCCCGCGTGTTCGGTGTGCTCGCCCCCACTGGAACCGCGGCGCCCGTCGACGGCGGCTTTGTCGTCAACGGCTCATGGGGTTTCGCGTCGGGGGGCTTCCATGGAAACTGGGCCGGTGGCGGCGTGTTCGTGCTCGATGCGGCTGGCGACGTCATTGCCCCCGGCATGGCGACCATGCCGATTGACCAGGTCACGATCAAAGACACCTGGCACGTCGCCGGCATGCAAGGGACGGCGAGCAACACCCTGGTGGCCGAGGACGTCTTCGTTCCGACCCACCGTGTCGGAGTGGGGCTCGACCTGAACGACACGAACGGTGCACCTGTGGAACCGAGCGACCGATGGCCGATCGGTTCCGTCCTCGCACTCATCCTCGTAGGACCCACGATCGGCGCTGGCAAGGCGGTTGCCGACATCGTCACGACGAAGGCGCCGACGCGCGGGATCTCCTATACGACGTACTTCACGTCGGACGCGTCGCCGGTTGCCGTCACTCAGCTCGCTCACGGTCGACTCGACGTCGAGACCGCCTGGTTGCACGCGTTCACCGCCGCTGCCTACATCGACGCAGTTGGGGCCGGCGCGGGACGCGACCTCGCCGAGGAAGCGCGCCTGCGCGGGTCGTGCGGTTACCTGACCGACCACCTTCGCCTTGGTGTCGAGAAGTTGCTCAACGTGGCCGGCGCGGGCGCGTTCGCCAAGAGCAACCCGATCCAACGACTCTGGCGCGACATCAACGTCGGCACCCGCCATGCGTTCTTGGCGACCAACCCGTCGCTCGAAACCTATGGGCGATCGCTACTCGGCCAAGACCCCCTCTTTGTAGTCGTCTGATCGACGCATGCGTACAAGCGCGTCCCGCACGCTCACCGAGGAGGTCTATGCCGAGCTGCGACGGCGTGTTCTCCACGGAGACCTGCCAAGCGGCACGCGCCTGCACCTCAGCCAGCTCGCCAAGGAAGCCGGTGTCAGCCTCGGCGTCGTGCGCGAAGCCGTCACGCGCTTGGCCGGCGAACGACTGCTAGAGGCGGGTCCCCAATCGGGGTTTCGGGTTCGCGAGCTGTCCGTCGAGAAGCTTGCCGATCTGGCTTGGGCCCGCGGTCACATCGAGGCGATCGCGGTGGACGCGTCGGTCAGTCGCGGTGACGCCGAATGGGAAGCAGGTTTGGTCGGCGCCCACCACGTGCTTGCGGTGACCCCGCCGTTGGGCGGTGACGAGAGCATCAACGCCGGCTGGCTCAATGCGCACCGTCGGTTCCACGCTGCGCTCGCCGCTGCGTGCCCGAGCGCCACCATGCTCGACGCGCGCCAGCGACTCTTTGACGAGGCGGAGCTCTACCGCCACTGGTCCGCCCGGGGCACCGGATCGAAGCGGGACATCGCGGGAGAACACGCTGCACTTCTCGCTGCGGCCCTTGACCACGACGCCGCCCGCGCCGCCGCTCTCGTGCGGGACCACATCGGCCTGACAGCTGAGTACGCCAGCAGGGCCGCCGTGCTCTGAGTCCAGACGTGAGCGCGCATACGGGCGCGTCGGTTGCGGGTGGCATGCCCCGGCAGGACTCTGCGTCTGCGCGATGCGCTGTGAAGCCAGCCACGTGAGACAACGGATAACTCGCGTCGTGTCGCTCGCGGGCGCCCTGCGATCTTCCTGTTGAGCACAGCGCTCAGTGCTGTAGGCCTTCTAATCCGAAGGCCGGAGGTTCGAATCCTCCCAGGGGCGCTGCCTGGGAGTCCGGGCGAGGAGAGCGCGCGCGGCGTTGAGCACAGCGCTCGCGCAACGGAGTATTCGACGCTTCACCAACCCTGCGCGTCGTGCGTTCTCTCGGTGAGCCTCGCACTTGACGTGGGGCGACCCTGACCGATGACGACTTCGTCTCCTGGCTCGACCAACGAGTCGCGAGCGACCCCGATCGACTACCGCGTCTATCCAGGAGCTATCCACTCCTCGGTCGTGTTGTGTTCGAATCCCGGACGTAACGGCATGGATCGATGACCGCGGCAGTGGGCAAAGGATTCGCAAGCAACTGGTGACGCGCCAACTTGTCACGCGGCGACCCACTCGGTGCACACGCGGATAGGGATTTCCGGACGGCGCCGTGAGGCGGCCTCGGGGCGTTTACCGCAACCGCGGCTCGGTTTTGTGCTGTGTCAGCCGAGGTGTTGCGCGAGGAACGCAACGGTGCGAGCGGTCGCGTCGTTGCGCGTGTGCTCTCTGTTCAGGGCGAGGTGGAAGGCGCCCGGGTAGTACACGGACTCGACTGGAGTTCCCGCTCGGTCCTGCGCACGTTCGAACTCAACGACGCCGTCGTGAGCCACGATCGGGTCTTCCGCGAAGCCGAGAAGCAGTACGGGGGCCACGACATTGCCCGGGTCTCGCGGAAGTATGAGTCAGCGACGATCGCCGTCACCCCCGGATCATCGAAGCTGAGCGCGACCCCTCCTCCAACCGACAGGCCGACGACGCCGATGGCATCGGGCTGCACGTGGTCCAGCCCTACCGCTGCATCGAGGATCGCGTAGTACGCCGTCTCCGCGTCGAGAACCTTTGTCCGAGGCGACTCGGCCAGCGCGTCGGGGAGGCCCGGACACGCCAGGGCCTGTCCCTCCCAGCCCGCCGCGGCGTTGAGATAGCAGCCGACCACGACGACGTAGCCCTCCTCCGCGAGCGTCGCAGCCCACTGCAGCTGCCACACGAGAAGGCCGCCAGTGCCGTGCAGCACCACGACGATGGGGTGGGCCGTGCCATCTTCGGGGCGATACACCGCTGCAAGCTGCGTGGTGCCGTCTTCACGGGTGATGCGCAACCATTGTCCCGCGGGGGCGCTGATGTCGGTCGGCGGCGCAGTCTCCTCGACGCGCACGTGAGATGTGGTCGTCGGAACCGTCGTGTCGATCGTGCTAGACGGCGTCGTTGCGTGGGTCGTGCTCGACCCACTCGCTTGCTCTACCTCTGTCGATCTGCTCGCGCACGACGCGGTCAGCACCAGAACCAAGACAGCGGACACCCACCGCCACCTGCCCACATGAGAATTTGGATCATGCGCGCCCGGGCTTCGTCAAGGCCGCCCGCAGCCACAACCGGCGGCGCGGCCTGCCACTCGCGGGGTGAACTCCACTGGCGAGTACGCCGCTCCGGTTCCTCATGAAGTGGTCCGGAGACCTTCGGGGTGTGGGGCGTCCGAGGGTTGCCTCAGCGGCGAACACCGAGCGCCAATGACAACGGATAACTCGCGCTGTGTCGCTCATGAGTGACCTGCGAACTTCCTGTTGAGCACAGCGCTCAGGCCGAGAGGCCTTCTAATCCGTGGGTCGCAGGTTCGAATCCTGCCGGGGGCGCTGACCTACAAAGTTGTGCGATGACCGTGCCCGCAGTTCCGCGCACAGCGCTCGAAGGACGGATGAGTAGGTGCGTTGCCGATCGGGACCGGGGTTCCGGGGAGCGCGTTGTACCGTACGTGGCCGCTCGGAGGCGCCGATCGCGCGTGTACGCGGTGTGCCGACGTGTTCTGGTGGGCGCGCGTTCTCGGCGTTTGGGCCGGGCGCGAGGGCCGTCGATCTGTCGCGACTGGTCGGCCGTCAACGACGCGTCGCGGAAAGGCAGCGCTACGTGTCATGGTCGCCTGGGCGCGCGGGCTCGCTTCCTCGGCTGTTTCCGTGTAGTGGTTGTTCGGTCTTGGAGCGCGGTGGTGAGCATGGCGTGTGCAGACCATCGCATGAGCTGGGTTGCGTCGTCGCGGGAAAGGCGGGCGACGTCGGTCAGCCAGACGAGGGCTTCGATGCCGGTCGCGCTCCGGATGGCGACCGCGAGGCGATGTACCTCGGCAGCTGACATTCCGGGTCGTAGGGGTGCGAGCGCCTCTTCGACCCACTTGATGGCACGGCCTTGTCGAAGTGCGAGCTGTGATCGTTCTTCGGGGTCGGCCTCCAAGGACAGTCGGAGCATCGTGCGTGCCTGCGGCTCTGTCGACACGACGATCCTCGTGAGCGCGTCGATCGCGAGGTCGAGCCGGGCGGCGACGTCATCGGGAGCGTCGTCGGGTAGCAGCGACTCGAGGGCGGTCTCTGGGTGTGCCGCGACCAAGAGCGCGCGCTGGTTGGGGAAGTATCGGTACGCGGTGGTGCGGGAGATCGACCCTGCCTCTGCTGCTGCCGCCTCGACGGTTGGCATCGCACCGCCTTCGGCTATCAGCTGACGCGCTGCCTCGATCAGCGCTTCGCGGGTCCGACGCTTCTGGGCAACCCGTCCATTCAGCTCGTAGCCCGTTGACACCGTCCTCATGGTACCGTACCTTCATCATGGGACATAGGTTCCATGAAGGAGGGTCGCCCGATGGCGCTGATCCCGATCACACGCAACGCCGGTGAAGGCGACAAGCAATCGTTCGCCGGCGGCGGGCTGCACCTGTGGAAGCTGCTCGCCGAGGAGACCGATGACGCGTTCTTCCTGTTCGAGGACACGATGGTCAGGGACAAGACGACGCCGTTGCACCTGCATCCCGAGGCGCACGAGATGACCTATGTCATCGATGGCGAGATCGAGATCCAGGCCGACGGCAATCGCAGCCGCGTGCGGAGCGGTGGCATCTCGTTCGTTCCCAAGGGCGTCGCCCATGCCTTCATCGTCGTGTCGGCCGAGGCCCGGCTCCTTGGTATTCAGTCACCGGGGGCTGTCGGCCAGGCGTTCTACCGGGGCGCCAGCGATCCAGCAGTCGATGACACCGCCGACTACCTGGACCTCGCTCGCCTCCAAGCGACAGCCGCCGCGAATCCTCGCGGCATCACGATTCTCGGGCCGTCCCCGTTCGCGCCGACTGCCGCACGCTGAACCCGAAGCAGGTCGCCAAGCGCCTCGCGAAACGACTCCCGCCGAGCTCGATGCACGAGCCGGACCTGCCTCGCTCACCGAACTGGCTCGTCGGTAGGCCCGGCCGCCTCCTGGAGCCCCGTTCGAACCTGATAACTCGCTGCCGTGTCGCTCACTAGCGACCTGCGAGCTTGCTGTTGAGCACAGCGCTCAGGCCTGGAGTGCTTCTAATCCGCGGGTCGCAGGTTCGAATCCTGCCGGGGGCGCGACTAGGGAGAACTTTCGCGTCTCGTTGAGCTCAGCGCTCGGAGAACGGGGGACTGCTCAGCCCTACTTCTTGGCCTGGCGCTCTGCCTTCTTCCGCTCGAGTGCGTCGCTGGCGTCGCCGGCTGCTTTTCTGGCCTGGAGAGCGCGTCGTTGCTGTTTGAGGGCGGTTGACTCCTGGTCGACTCGCGTGAGACCGGCTTCGCGTTCCGCAGCGGTGACGCGTTTGCCCCGTTGCTGGGTGGTTGCCTCGATCGCCGCAGCTTTCTTGCCGAGCTCCCGCGCCACTCGCTGCTCTGCAGCGCGCTCGGTCGCGCTCGATGACTTGTTCACGTCGGAGCGCGTCCTGCTCTGCCTTGTCGCGTTCGTCCTGGGCTCGGGCTTGCCGCTCGCGCAGCTCTCGATCTCCGGCCGCCCGCTTCTGATCAGCCCGGACCTCGAGTTCCACGGCACGGCGCAGCTCGGTCACCTTTGCCTGCTGGATGCGGCCCTCGTCGACGAGTTCTTCGTCGTGGAGGATCGAGCCAACGACCTGTTTCACGCCCGCTTCGAATCCTTCGTACGCCATGGCCGGCGGCCAGCTGGCGTTTCCGGTCTGTCCGGTGAGGACCTCGACTCCGCAGAGAGGAAGGCGGAGCCCCAGCAAGGTCGCTTTCACCGTGGTGCGGGGGATGGTGTTGAGTTGCACGGTCACGCTCCTGCGTCCTGGTCGTTCTGGGCTGCTTCGAGCACCGCAGCTCTGCGGCGCGCCTGTTCCGCCGCGTTCTCTACGCGGTCGGCCTCGCGCTCCGTTTCCTGATGCTGATTGATGGCTTCGACTTCATCCGCAGTGGCAGCGGCTTGTTCGGCGCGCTCGGCACGTTCGACCGCGGCCTTTTGTGTCGCCGCCGCCCTCTCCAGATCGGCGTGCGCCGTGGCCCTTTCGCGCTCGAGGCGATCTCGTGCGGCGGCCTCGGCGCCTTCTGCGATAAGCCGGTCGCGCTCGGCCGCCAGCTCGCGCTCTTTGCTGACGAGCTCTGCCTCGGCCGCTGTCTGCTCGGCCGCCTCCGCTTCCTTCTGCGCGGTCTGCTCGGCCTCTGCCTTCTGCTCGTGAAGACGTCCTTCATCGGCTAGGTCGTCGTTGCCCGTGATGGACCCGACGATCTTTTTGCCTTGCCCTTCACGCGGTCGATGAAGCCGGTTGAAAGGGGCACATTCGGGTTCGGGTCGCTCAAGTTGTCCTCCGTGGTGGGCGTGCTCGTGCACGCGGTGAACTGGCGCAAGTGGGGTGAGCACATGTCGGCCAGATGAATGCGACTCGGGCGTCAACGCCCCGCCACCTGACCTACCGCACGGTCGCCTGTGCAGGTAGTGGGCCGCTACCCCGAACGCTCGAACCCCAACCGCGATGTCGTGGGTGTCACGTCTCGCGCCGATGCGTGGCGCGCGCGGTGCTCCTACGCAGCGGCTCTCTTGGCCGCGGCGACCTTCTTGCCGAGTTCATCGAGCTCCTCGGCGCTCACCGACTTGCGGAGGTTCGGGAAGACCTCGCTTTCTTCCTCCTCGACGTGATGGCTGATGCCGGCCTCGAGCATGGTGAGGGCCCCGTCGAAGCCGGGCTTGTCGGGTGAGAGCTTCTCGACATCGTCGAGCGCCTTCCGCGCGCCCTTGTGTTCCGTTCTGGCTTCCTGGACCATGTCGTCGCCGTCGTCGACTTTCTTGGCGATCGCCGGGTAGACGACTGACTCCTCCACCTTCATGTGAAGACGTAGGTCGCTTACGAGACGCTCGACGAACTTGGCGCGGGCCGCGCCCCTCGAACCCTTTATCTGCTCGAAGAGCTTCTCGACCTTGCGGTGATCCTGCTCGAGCACCTCTGTCACATCAGCCATGGCTTTCTCCTTTGGTTGGGAACGCGAGCCGGTGTACCCGCCGCCGTCGGCGCGAAACACGGCCCAAGAAAGAACCGGCTAGGCCGCGGGCCGGAGCCGCGGAGCCTTGGCGACGCACGGGTCGAGCTGCTCCGGTTCGCAGAAGTCGCACCACTCACCGTCCTGACAGGCGCAGAGCAAGACGGGGTCGTCGATCATCGCCTTCCACATCTCGAGCACTCCGAGGAGTCCGAAGGTGCGGGGCAGGAGCTGCCTCAAGATCATGGCGCCGCTCTACCCGCCACTTCTCCAAACGAAACCCACTTCTTATGTGGTAGTGTCGAAGTAATGTCGAACTCACTAGAGACTTCTGGCGCAGTCTCTGGAGCCGTTCCGTGGTTCAAGGTGGAACAGGCTGGTCCGCGACGCTTGTGCCTGGTTGGGGAGCTCGACATGGCGGGGGCGCCGGAGGTCCAGGCTCGGGTCGCGTCGATGACCGGGGATGTCGAACTGGACTGTTCCGGGCTGACGTTCCTCGATGCGTCGGGTCTGAGGGTGCTGGTCGCCGCTCAGCGCGACTGTCAGGCTCGAGACGCGATGCTGACGATCGTGAGTCCGTCTCGGTGTGTGGTCAGGCTGCTGGCCTTGACCGGCCTCGACGCGGTATTGGGTGGCGGAGCGGAGAGCTCGGCTCCGTGACGGATGTCGGGGGCGGGTCTGAGAGTCGGCCGATCTACTCGATCGGCGCGGTGGCCGCCATGTTGGGCGTCGAGACGGCGACGCTGCGGTCCTGGGAGGAACGCTATGGCGTTGTCGTCCCGATCCGGAGCCGACGGCGCCCAGCGGATCTACTCGCGTGACGACCTGGAGCGGCTGCGGTTCGTCGTCGACGCGGTGGAGGCCGGCGCGACGCCGGCCGACGCTCACCGTCTGCTGGCCGAGCGCTTGGGTGAGGCGGGGAGCCTGAGCCGCCCAGATCCGCTTGGTGCCACGATTGTGGTGTTGCTCGCCGAACGCGATCGGTATGCGGCCGAGCTCCTCGAGTACTTCCTGCGGACCGAGGGTTACGACGTCTGTGTGGCCTTCGACCCTGCGCTTGCCGAGCAGATGTTCGCCGAGCGTCGACCAGAGTTGTCGATCGTCGATCTGATGATGACAGGCGGCGGTCTTGAGTTGTGCGGCCGCCTCGCCAGCGATGGGGCCGCACCGGTGCTGGCCATGTCGGCGCTCGACCTCGCGGATGAGGCGATTGCGATGGGGGCGAGCGCATTCCTGGCCAAGCCGGTAGTGCCGCTGCAGTTCGTCTCCACGGTGCGCGACCTTTTGGGATCGAGCGCGCTCACACGGCCGTCGACGGCGACCATCTGCTGATGGATCGGCTCTCCAGCGGCAACCCGCGGCTCGACGCGGTGCTCGGCGGCGGACTCGTCTTGGACGCGATCACACTCGTGGTGGGTGCTCCAGGTACCGGCAAGACGATCCTGGCTGAACAATGTCTCTTCGCGAACGCCACTCCCGAGCGACCGGGTTTGTACCTGTCGACGGTGTCGGAGCCGTTCGACAAGCTGTTGCGCTACGGGCAGGCGCTCGATTTCTTCGACGTGACCAAGCTCGGCCGGTCGGTGTTCTACGACGATCTCGGCGACGCCGTTCACCATGATGGTCTGGCCGGCGTGCTCGAACGTATCGATGCCCTGATGAAGGAGCATCAGCCCGGCATCGTCGTCATCGACAGCTTCAAGGCACTGCGAACCTTCGCCTCTGACGACGCCGAGTTCCGCCGATTCCTCCACGACCTCGCCGGACGCTTCAGCGTGCTGGCGGTGTCCTCGTTGTGGGTCGGTGAGTACGAGCCAGGGGAAGCGACCAACTCACCGGAGTTCGCCGTCGCCGACGCCGTGATCGGACTCGAGACGAGGCGGTCCGCCGAGCGATCCATCCGTTACATCAGCGTCCGCAAGCTGCGGGGAAGCGACTTCCTGTCCGGCGACCACGTGTACCGAATCACCGCCGGCGGACTGGTCGTGTTCCCGCGCCTGGCCGACCTTCGCGACGACGTCGCACACCCCTCGGCAGGGGAGCGGTTGTCGTCGGGGATCGAAGCGCTCGACGACGCGCTCGAGGCGGGTTACTGGTCGGGTTCCACCACGCTCATCGCTGGGCCTTCCGGTGCAGGAAAGTCCCTCATGGGCCTGCACTTCGTGTTCGCCGGCGCCGCCACGAGACGAGCCTGGAGTCTTCGTCACACTGCAGGAGAACCGAGTCCAACTCGCCCGAGTCATCAGCCGTTTCGGCTGGAGCATCGACGACCCGAACGTCACGATCATGGACCGTTCACCGGTCGACCTCTATGTCGACGAGCTCGTCTACGACTTGCTCGACCAGATGCAGGAGGCCGGCGCACGGCGGCTCGTCATCGACAGCCTCAACGACCTCGTTGTGGCCGCCCCCGACCCGATGCGTCTGCGCGAGTTCCTCTACTCACTGGTGCAACGCTGCGCTCGCCTCGGGGTCAGTCTCATGTTCACCTACGAAACCGCGGAACTCTTCCGGGTCACGCGGCTCAACGAGCTCGGGATGTCCCACATCGCCGACAACGTCGTCCTTCTTCAACACGTCCAAGACGGCTCCCAGATGAGGCGGGCTCTCACCGTCCTCAAATCCAGAGGGTCCAGCAACTCGGCAGTCATCAGCGAGTTCACGATCTCCGTCGGCGGCATCACGCTCGGCGAACCACTCGACCTCCGCGCCTTCTGGGGCTGAACCTCGCGCGGCCTGGACGCCAGAGTCCTGCGGGCGGGCCACTCGCCGCCCATCAGGTTGAGTCTGTTTAGCGGCAGCAGGTCGCGGGCATGCGTCGTTCGCACGCGACCGGGCCTGGCCTTCTGCCAGCCCCCTCTCCGGCCCGCTCCGCAACGGGAGATCTGCTCGCTTGCTGTTGTGGTCACTCGTTCGTCGCTGGCGTCCAGTCGGGGACGAAGTCCCACGCCGGATTCTGTGTCAGGTTGCGAACATCGGAGCCGTCTCGGGCCATGGCGTACACGTCCACGTTGCCGCCACGATTCGAGGTGAACATGATGTCGGTGTCGTCGTGCGCCCAGCTCGGGTTGCTGTCCGCGCCGGGATCGTGGGTAAGTCGGACGACGTCGGATCCATCTGCAGCCATGGTGTAGATCTCGGGGTCGCCAGAACGGTTCGACACGAACGCGATCTGCGTTCCGTCCGCTGACCATGCCGCCAACCCATCATCGCCGCTCGCGTCGTTGGTGAGGTTGACCTGCTCGCTGCCGTCGGCGGCCATGGCATAGATCTCCCGTTGGCCGTCACGCAATGAGATGAACGCGATGCGTTCGCCATCAGGTGACCACACTGCCTTGCCGTTCGCCGCTCCCGTCGTGAGCTGCGCGACAGTTGTGCTGGGGGCGTCGACGGCCATCGTGTACACCTGAAGCACACCCTCGGCGTCGAAGCCGTCGAACACGATCCGTGTGCCATCAGGGGACCAATCCGCTGCTCCGTTGTCGACGTCATCGTCCGTGAGTTGGACAGTGCCGGAACCGTCAGCCTTCATCACGTAGATCTCGAGACCACCGTCGCGGTCCGAAGTGAACACCAGCCGCGAGCCATCAGGCGACCAGTCCGGGTTGCCGTCGAAGACGTCGTTGTCGGTGAGCTGCAGCGGAGCGCCGCCATCTCGATCGAGCACGAAGATCTCAGGTTCGCCGTCTCGATCCGATGCCAGAACGATTGATCCGACCGAGGGGTCGGAACCACCGCACGCCGCCGACGTCGCGACGACGGCCGCAACCCACACCAGCGAGCGCAACGCGGCCACCGCCCGCGACGCTAACCCGCTCGCCGGAGGGCCAGGCGGCCGAGACCGCACGCGCCCCATCTGCCGATCGGCGCTCTCTTGAAGGAAGCGAGCGTCGCCTAGCTACGACCGCTAGTTCAGGTGAGCAAGACAACGGATAACTCGCGCCGTGTCGCTCGTGAGTGACGTGGGAACTTCCTGTTGAGCACAGCGCTCAGTGCTGGAGGCCTTGTCAGCGCTCGTTCTTGCGCCGGCGGGGGTGGGGTGGCATCGAATGGTGGCTCGATGCTGACTAGCCGTGCGACTCGGGCCGGGCTCGGCGAGGGCAGCCTCGATTTCTTCGCCCGCGTAGTCGGCGAATCGCTGATTTGGTGCACGTCGTGCGCCGCGTCGCTGTCGCGGAGCCATCGACGTCCCAGGCGCTGGACGATCACCGACCGCTGAGTTCGCCGGCGGGTGGTTGGCGGATCATACGGTGGTGTGGTGGTTGGCGACTTCGGTCGGACGGTGAGGGTCTCGAGCCTGGCGGGGCTCTTGGTCGCGGTTGGTTTGACCGCTGGGGGCTGTGCGTCGACGTCAGGTGAGACGGAGCTGCAGGGCCGGGTCCAGCGGGCTGTCGATGGAGTCCTCGCCACGCGAGACATCCCTGGAGCCAGCGTCGCCGTCATCGACGCGGGACACCTGGTGGTCGCAGTGTCGGGCTACGCGGATTTGGAGCGACGACAGCCCATTGGTGCGGACGATGAGTTTCGCGTTGCGAGCATCGCGAAGACCTACTTGGCCGCGGCTGGCCGTCGACCTCGACAGAGACGGCGTCGTGCGACTCGACGAGCCCGTCGGTCGCTGGCTGCCGGACCTGCCGCGCCGCCTCGCGTTCCTTCGTGGCGTGACCATGCGCCAGCTTCTCTCGCACACGAGCGGCCTTGCCCAAACGTTCACCGACGACCGGGATCGTGGCACGCGATCGAAAGATCCACATCGTGAGGTCAGTCGGGATGGGTGCGACGGCCGCGCCGTCGATGTTCGCGTAGCCCGATCAGGGTTGCCGCGACGTGCGAGCATCGTCAGAGCCCTCCCCAGGTGGTGTGGCTCATGGTGCGCCGATCAGCGCGCGAACGGATGCGAGCGAAGCTCCAGCGAGCCGTCCTTGTGACCTGTTGACGACGGCAGGCGCGGTACTGTATGTGTGGGGTTAGCGCCAGAGCACCGACCGCGGCCAACACGTCGGCGGGGATCAGGGGGGTCGAGTCGGGGCGAGGTCGCAGGCTCGCGCCTCTAATCCGCGGGTCGCGGGTTCGCGCTCGATCACTCGTTACGTCGCCGGCGACACCTTGCGTGTGTCGGGTCGGCGGCAGACCCGTACTCCGAGTCGGCGCACGGTCCAATGCATGACACGCACGACCGTTCTTCGCTGGATTGGATTGCTCGCTCTCGCTGACCTTGACGACCACAGTCGGCGGGGTCTGCACGGCGGCCGCATGCCGATGCGGATCCGCCCGTCGTCATCCTCTACGGCGACTCGCTGGCGTGGGAGTCGCAGGATCATTTCGTTGCAGCCGTCACACTGGGCACCGATGCGGCTGCGATCGGGCGCAGCTTCGGCGGGACTGCCCTGTGTGACTACCTCGACATCATGAGAGACGACGCCCTCACGCTTCGCCCGGCCGCCGTGGTCCTCGAGTTCAGCGGCAACCGATTCACGACGTGCATGCATCATCCTGACGGCGGGGGCATGGGCGACGGCGACGCCTTCCTCAAGTACCTCGATGACGCCCGGGCGGCGGTGCGGATCTTCGCGAGCGTCGGCACGCACGTGTACCTGGCGGGGGCGCCGGTGAGCAGACCCGTCCCCGGGTCGTTTCAGAGGGGACGCGGGCTGAACGTGATGTACCGGTGGCTCGCGCTCCTCAGCCCTCCCGGGACGGTGACCTACGTCGACGCCGGCACCGCGGTGCAGCTCGGGAGCGACTACGTCGACGACGCTGCCGTGCCTGCCCGAGGAACCGTGCGCCGATCCAGGCGGAACGATCGTTGTGCGGTCGAGCGACGGAGTTCACCTCTGCCCTGGCGACGACTCCCATCGCGACCCCGCCACCGCCCGATGCCTCGTGTGGTCCGGTGGCGCCTACCGGTACGGCCGAGCGATGGCAGCGCCCGTCATCGCGCAGCTCTCGGGCTGACTCCTGCGACCCAGGGGCGACTTGGGCGCGTGGCACGGGACGTATCTCTGGGCTTGAGAAGCAACTACCAAGACTCCATCCTTGTGATGTGAACGCTGGCCAGCGGCCGGGTCGTAGAGCTTTGGAGCCGACGAGGGCCGGTAGGGCGGTGCCCGAGTTCCGGCATGCTGCAGTTCGCTCGCGATGACAGGTCGTGCAGATCCTGCGGCGATCGATCACGTCGTCGTCTTGATGTTGGAGAACCGCTCCTTCGACCACTTGCTCGGGTTCGTTGATCATCCCAATCCCCGTTTCGACGGTCTGCTCCACCGGGTGGCCCCGACGAATCCGGGATGGAAGGGAGGCTGGCGTGGTCGCTGCGACGGCCACCGGCAAGACCGTGCTTCCGGTCGATCCGGACCACTCTCACGACGCGGTCATGGACCAGTTGGCGATCACGCCCGGCTCGGAGGGGCCGACGCCGACGATGCAAGGTTTTGTAGAGTCGTACGAGCGCAAGGGGCGCGGGCTCGTGCCCGCACAGTTCGGCGGGCTGCTTGGCCCCTTGGTGGCTTGGTGGCTCCGGCGTCACTCGCCCGCGCCGGTGGAGGGGCGAGGAGACGTCGTCATGGCGTGTCAGCCCCAGGGCAATGTCCCCGTCTTGTCGACGCTCGCTGTGAGCTTTGGCGTGTGTCACACGGTGGTTCGCGCCGGTCCCCGGGGAGACGTTTCCTAATCGTGGGTTCGCTCACGCCGCGACATCCGATGGTGAGACGAACATCGAGTACCGCCCGTATACGAACCGGACGATCTTCGAGCAACTCGAGGCCAGCGGGGCGGACCTGGCACATCTACTACGACGACCTGCCCATGGTGTCAGTCTTCGTCAACCTGTGGAACCGCAGCGACCGTGTCCGGAACTGGTTCGGCTTCGAGGCGTTCGCGTCGCACGTGCGTGACGGCCAGTTGCCTGCCTGACACGTTCATCGAGCCGAACCATCGTCCACCAATCCACACGCCTGACCGAAAGGCGGGCGAGGTGAGCAACAGCCAGCATCCCGGGAATTCGATCGTTCCCGCCGACGCATACGACGACTGGGACGATGCGTCGCCGGGCGACTTCGGGCGCGCTGAAGAGCTCATCGCGACGGTGTACGAGGCCCTTCGGGCACACCCGCATGTGTTCGAAAGAACCCTCTTGCTCATCACCTATGACGAACCTGGAGGGCTGTTCGATCATGTGCCGCCGCCGCGGTGCCGCGCCGCCGGGCGGACAGACGGCCTGGTATCGGCCGTTGCAGCGGTTTCTGCTCCACCGCCGGTCGCGCCCGTTCGATTTCGCTCAGCTGGGACCTCGAGTCCCGGCCGTGGTTGTCTCGCCCTACATCGCCCCCGGGACGGTGTGCGACGTCGTCCGCGATCATGCGAGCATTCCGGCCACACTCCGCCGGCTGTTCTCGCGCCAGACACGCCGGCGCTCACCAATCGAGACGCAGCCGCAGCAACGTTTGACTCGCTTCTCGACTTCGCGTCAGCGAGTCGGCGAGATGACCTCCCCGATCTATCGGCGGCCGTCCCGACAACCCGGCGTCTTGCGACGCGGGTTTCGACGGTGAGAGATCGGGCGCTTATCCCCACCCCATATCAGGATCTCGCTGTCGTCGCCCGCATGGTGCGCCGGCGGTTGCGACTCCGAACGACGTCTGCATGGCGTCCGCTCGTGGCACGACCGATCGATCGGCCCATGCACGCGGCGCGGGCGCTCACCGACGCTGCCGAGCGAGCCCGCCGGGTCGGACGTGGACCGACTGGCACCGTCCCGTAGCGGGAGTCGTGACGGTCGTCCTGGTTGCGGGATCCCCTCGCCTGTCGCGCAAGACGAGGGCCTCGCGCGGCGGCGATTCTCGTCGTTGAGGGAGCGCTTCGTGACGATGAAGACCTGGCGTCTTTCCGGCGGTCGGGGCGGACGCGGAACGCGAGGATGCGGTCGCCCGGGTGGGGCGACCGCATCCTCGGAGCCACCTCGTGACGAGGCGATTTCAGCTGAAGGTGCCGAACGAAGCGACGAGTTGGTCGCGTGGGAGGTCGGCAATGGCGTCTGCGTATTGCTGGGTCGGGGAGCGGAGCGATGCGGGCGAGAGGCCGGTCAATCCCTCGGCCCTCGCCATCTCGGCGATCGCCTGGGTCGAGGCGACGTTGACTGCTTGCAGTTCCGGGCTGTCCGCAGTTGACGCTCTGGACGAACTTCAGCGTCGGGACGGACTGCGGGGCTCGGGAGCGGAGGGATGCGGGCGAGAGGCCGGTCAACCCCTCGGCCCTCGCCATCTCGGCGATCGCCTGGGTCGGGGAGACGTTGACTGCTTGCAGTTCCGGGCTGTCCGCGTTGACGCTCTGGACGGACTGCTGGGCCGGGGACACGATCCCAAAGATCGCCGCCCGCTGCTCAGCGTCCAGCGCGACGACGCCGTCGACGTACGCCTTGGTGGCCGGCGCTCGGCGTGGACACCGCCTCGGAGCTCGTGCTCGCGTCGGAATCTGTCGTAACCTGGCGTGACGGACCAGGTGGTGACGCCGGCCAGGATCGCGACGGCGACCACAAGTCCGGTGAGACGGCTGGGCCTGATCTGGATGGTGTTTGGATGGATGACTGAAGTGCTCACTTGAGGCTCCTTTGTCTTGCGTGGTCCTGCACACGCATACCGCTCCCAACGATGCGCTCGACTTGGAGCGAGGGTCAGTCGGCGAGCCGACACGCGCAGTGTGTTGCCGGCGACGGAACGAGTGACCGAGTCCCGGACTTCGACGGGTGTCGGATTGCGGACGCCCCAGGCCCGTCAAGCTCGGCGAGGTGACGAGCGCTGGTCGAGGCGTCCGTCCACGAGCAACGGCGCCAGCGACCGCCGTGGATCTTTCGGCTCGAATGGCTCGTGACCTGCCCTGGGCACGCGGAGTCCAGCGGGTTTAGGCTGCGCGCTGTGGGGGTGCGCGTTGTCCTTGTGACCGGCAAGGGTGGTGTTGGTAAAACCACCCTGGCGGCGGCCACTGCATTCGCGGCGGCCGGATGGCACGCGCACGCATCGTGGTTGTCGACTGACACCGCTCACTCGCTCGGCGATGTGCTCGCCACCCGCCTCGGCCCCGACCCGGTGGCAGTGGCGCCGAATGTGGATGGGGTACACCTCGACGGCCGACGTGAGCTGGAGCGCTCCTGGGGCATCGTCGCGGACTACCTCCGGCGGCTCCTCGGCTGGGCCGACCTCGACCGCTTGCACGTCGACGAGCTCATCGTCGTCCCCGGACTGGACCACCTGCTCGCGCTCGCTGCGCTCCGCGGGCTCGTCGAGGATGGCCGCTGGGATGCCGTGATCGTCGACTGCGCACCCAGCGCGGACAGCCTGCGCCTGTTGACGCTGCCCGACGTCCTGCGTTGGTACATCGACCGCCTGGTGGGCCACCAGGGCCTGTTCGGAAGCTGGGCACGTCGACGCGTCGAGCGAACGTTTGCCGTGCCAGCTCCCGGCGAGGACGTGATCGCGTCCGTGACCGACCTCACCGATGAGCTTTCGCGGCTACGCGACACATTGGCGAGCGCTGTCACGACGGCGCGCATCGTCGTCACGCCCGAACGCGTCGTGGTCGCGGAGGCACAGCGCACACTCGCCTACCTCGCTTTGTACGGCTATGCCGTGGACGCCATCCTCGTGAACCGCGTGCCGGACCGGCATTGGGCGTTCCGTCACTTGAGCCGTGGGTGCTTAGCCAGGAGCACCAGCTGGGCGTCATCCGCGAGACCTTCTCGCCTCTACCGCTTCTGCAGGTGCAGCACCGTCTGCTCGAGCCGATCGGCGTCGAGGCACTCCAATGTGTGGGGGATGAGCTGTATTGCGCACTCGATCCGCTCGGGACCTTGTCGAGCCGGCCGGCGCTGGAGATCACGACCAACGGCGACGAGTCCGTCGTGCGGGTGCCGGTGTGCGGAGTCGACCGCCAAGACATCCAGGTGGACCGCTCGTTCGACGAGCTGGTCCTCACGCTCGGCGAGTACCGCCGCAACGTGCGTCTTCCCGACCGCTTCCGCGACCAGGAGGTCGTGCGCGCCGGGCTGGTCGACGGACACCTCGAAGTCGTGTTCGGGAATGAGGTGTCCCGTGCCGTCTGACGATTCCTTGGGCGACATCCTGCGCGAGCGCATCATGGGCGACCGACCCGATCTGGAAGAGGGCGACGACCACGCCGCTCTCGCCGCCCACCTCACCGACGAGCAGGCGGCCAGACTCTTCGATGCCGCCATCGCTGTCCTTGCCGCGACCCGCGGCCTGGTCGGGGTCGGTGAGGAAATTCTCCGCGAGCGGCGTGACCGCCTTATTGAAGGACGAGATGGGCCGGAGCGTGATGGCGACGCCGACGACCTGCCGAGGAGAACCCGCATCGACCTGACCTACTGAACGTCGCGGCCAAGGAGGACACGTTGGACAAGTCCACATGGACCCTGTCCCCCAACAAGAGAAATTCCTTGATCCGGACTGGGTCGAGCAAGTGCTGATGCACGCGAAGCCGACCTTCCGCGGTCACATGGTGTGTTTGTCGTACAGCAAGCTCGCGCTGTTCTTGGACGAGGTGCTCCACCCAAAGAAGCCGCAGGAACAGCGACGCGAGACCAACTGGTTCAACTACGCCACGTGGGGCACGGTCACGGTCACACGCAACATCGGTCTCCAGCGTCCCCCGCTGATCGACACCGCGTTGCCGTTCGCGTCTCCGCCGGCGACTGACCCCGCTGCTCCTACAGGAGCGCGCCGCCGGCGGGCAGCAAATCAGTCGAGCCCTCGCATGGGGGCAGCGGCTGATCTTCGTGACCGCCGCCTTCACGATGATGGAGTTCGCCGCCACGAAGATGTCTTTGCCCCGAGACCACCGAGTTCACTCTGAGCAAAGACACGAGGGATGTCATCAAGGCGTGGACCATGCGACACGAGCGAAGCCGTTCCGTTGGTGGAGGACAAGCGTCACCTGGACCCGATCGAGCGGGCGTTCAACATGTACTGGCAGGCGCGCCTGCAGAAGGATGTCGGGATACGGGCGCGCCTGATCCTTGGGGGCGAACATCGTCCTCACGGCTGTCGAGCAAGACTTGGCCGACGACGCCGTCGAGACGGTCATCGGTCACGTGCCCAAGCGGGCGATCGACCGCGCCGATCGGCGAGTCGCTCGCCTCGCCGAAAGTTGGACCGGCACCCCCAGGCAGATCGTGGAGCTCCAACTCCCGTTTCGCACTGCGCTAGCCCGGGACCTGGTCGACACCTTGTGGTCCAGGCTCATGACGGACCAGGTGCTCGTCATGGCTCTGCCGACGGAGACCCTTCGATTGGGTCGCGACATCCCGCCAAGACGCCCGAGCCGACCCCTTCTACCCTTGGCCTGTCCGCGATTTGGATTGGGTGCCCGTCAACCCCGCTGACGCAAGAGCCACTTCGGCCAGCCTGCCACGCCGATCTGGGACCCCGTCGACGACGACAAGGAGGCGAGCAGGAGGACAAGAAGAAAACGAAGAGGTAGAGGAAGCTTCTTCGGCAGATTCGTGGCCAAGCTCGTCGCAGCTTCGACCGCACCCGGGGGGGAGGGCGTGGTTCGGCCGCGCAGGACTGGCGTCGCTTCGACGATCGCATGAATTGGGCGGTCACGCTTATCCGTTCCCGCCACGACGACGACACCCTGTACTGGCCGCCCTACGCCAGCGAGGACGAGCACGGATCGTCGAGGGCATCTCCCCCACAAGGCGGGCGACCCGAGCAAGTACGAGGTGCAAGCTCCCTTGTTCAACACCGCGAGCTTGCGGAGGGCGAAACTATGAGCCCAGTCCTGGGCACGCATTCTTGGAGAGAGCTCCCGCGGAATAGCCGATCCTTTCGCGGCTTCTAACGCTGTCGGATCTGCCGCCGAAAGACCTCGAGGATATCGAAGCCGCCGCGGACACAGCAGGTAGCGTCCTCGCGGGTCGCGACCGACCCGGATCCGTTGACGGTGGGTTTCCTCGAACAGATCGGCGCTCAGGCAGTTGGCCTGAGGGCACCGCCATAAAGCCCGACGGTGCCCGGTTGCTCGTCGCCCAGCGGCTCTTCGCTCGTTACGCGAACGAGATCTCTGCGGCCCTCCTCCTGGCGGCGCGCCAGCCGACCTACGCGTCGAGCACGGGCCGGGGTGCTCTGTTCGCCGGCCACTCAAGGGCCACGTCAAGCGTCGGATAGCGTGGTACGGCGCCAGTTCCTCATGGTGATCACGCAGCCGTCCAACACAGCGGCGGGTGCCGTTGCGCTTTGGAGGCCCGACGTTCCCCCTCCCTCCCTACTTCACACCACCCTCTCGGCGGGTACCGCCGCCGTCGCGGCGCATGTGTGCCGCTCTCCGCGTGTATCACGAGTTGATCCGGCGCCGTACGGCTCCCAAGTCGGTGCGCAAAGAGTCGGGGGCCCTCCTGAATCAAGAGGATCTCCTTGGCACGCTGCTGACGTTCACGATCACGGTCTTCGAGGTGTTGGAGAAGTTCGGACGCGTGGACGGCCGACGAGCAGGACGCCTATCTCCACCTCTGGGTCCTCCTTGGTCGCCCATCTCGGCATCGGCTCGCGCCCGGTGATCAAGGAGTTGGAAGGGCGACTGCGGCGCAGTGGACCGTGGAGAATGAATCCCACCTGGGTCGGCCTGCGGCCGCCGAGCGTCGCCGAGACAAGGTCGCTGCTCGAGGAGATCAAGAGTGCGGGAATGGGTGTCCAGGCAGCCGGGCGCCATACCGGAGGACAAATGGCAGAGCGGCAGCGCAGGGCGACAGCTCGTGCGGGTGCTGCTCGACGAGCTCGACGCAGCGATGCCGCCGAGATTCCGATCGTGGCCGCTCGCCGTGATCCGCCAGCTGGCGCCGCCGGTGGTGCAGGACCGCCTCCAGCTCGGCGCCCCGGGTGCCGTCATGGGCGTCCTCGGCGGGCTACCGAAGTTTCAGTCGACTGTCGGCCGCTTCACCGCACAGCCCGTGCCGAACCCGCTCGACGCGATGACGACACGGATGATGGCCAACGAGGTGGCGCGTCGCGCGACAGTGCACTTCATCAAGGAAGGCCCGTTCCTGATCCCAGGTCTCGAAGCGTGGAGCGCCGGGTTCCAGGAGATCCGTGGCTGACGACAGCCGTGGCCGAGCGGCCGTCGCCGTCGCCCTGCAGGGCGACGGCATCTACACCGTGCTGATCAGCGATCTCGAACGAAGCACTGAGCTGTGGGAGCAGCACGACCAGGGGATGCAGCCGGTCATCGTCGCTCACAACGAGCTCGTGTCGGCCGCCGTGGCCGCGCACGACGGCTACGTGCAGAAGTTCCGCGGTGACGGCGTCTTGGCCCTGTTCGTCGACCGCGTCGCAGGCAGTTGCGGCGGCGGTCCAAATGCGACCGCGATTTCACCGGGCGCATGTTCCCGGACGTGGGTGAGCTCCGGCTACGGGTGGGGATCACTACGGGCTTCTGCAGCCTGCGCGAGGGCGAGCTGTACGGACGCCCACCGAATCTGGCATCGAGGCTCGAAGCTGCTGGGCACGGAGGGCAGATTCTGCTGTCAGACGCCACCGCCCAGGCCTGCGCCGGCCGTCTGCCGGACGAGATCGAGCTCTTCGAGCTCGGCCGCTACGACATCCGCGGCTACCCGGAGCCGATCGTGCTCCACAGCGTCGTCGCAGACGGGCTGCGCGCCGTGTTCCCGTCGGTACACGCCCACCAATCGCGGGGGGCTCGACGAGCTTCCTGACGAGGCGACGCCACTCATCGGGCGGGACCAGCTCGTCGCTGACGTGGAGGACGCCGTCCGCGAGCACGCGGGCTCGTCACGTTGTGGGGCCCGGCGGGTGTTGGCAAGAACGCGCCTCGCCGTCCGCGCCGCCAGCCAGGTACGCCGACCGTTTCGCCAGGGTGTCCGCTTCGTGGACCTCGCCGCGGTGGAGCGGCCTGAGCAGGTGCCGGAGGCCGTGGCGGCGGCACTGCGCGCCCAGCCCGTCGCTGGTGAAAGGGCGCGCGAGACGGTGCTCCAGCTGCTGCGCCTCGCCAACTTCGCTTCTTTCTGACCACTGCGAGCCTGCTGCTTGGACGAGGTCCGCTCGCTCGTCCGCGACAACGATCGCGCCACCGCTCGGCGCCCACGTGCTCACGACCTCCCACGAGATGCTCGGCGTTGGCGACGAGCACGCCATAGCGATCCCGCCGCTGGGCGTCCCGCCGCAGGGCATGGTCGCGCCTACACAGCTCGCCGCGGTGGAGTCCGTCCGCCTGTTCACGGAGCGAGCGCAGGCGGTGGCCCCAGACTTCACGCTCGACGAACGAGTCCGCGGCCGCCGTGGCCGAGCTGTGCCGAGCGGTGGACGGCCTACCCCTCGCACTGTCGAGCTTGCCGCGCAGGCGCGAATCGACGTCGAGACGGTGGAACAGCTCGCCGCTTCGCGCTCGACGACTTCGTCTCGCACCTGCTGGAGCACGCCGACGCCGCTCGGCTCGCCGAGTCGCTCGAGTTGAGCTACCTGCACCTGTCCGAAGGAGCGGCCGTGCTCCTGCGGAGGCTGGCTGTCTTCGCCGGAGGCTTCACACCAGGAGATGGCCGGGGTCCTCGGCCGCGAGGCCGACCGCGCCGATCCTCACTCGCTCCCACTCGACGAGCTGGTGCGATCGTCGATGGTCGTTCGCGATGGCCTTGATCCCGGCCGTCTGCGCTTGCTCGAGACGACTCGGGAGTTCGCCCGCGCCCACGCCGACGACCACGAAGCGCTCGCGGCGCGGCGAGCGCACGCCGCTCTGATGCTCGAGTGTGCCGAGCATTGGGGGCCAAAGATCAAGGCCGCCGACGCGACGACCGCTGTCGGCGTCCTCCGATCCGACATGCCAGACCATCGCAGAGCCATGGAGTGGCTCCTGGAGAACCGCGCCGACGGCAATGCGGCGCGCCTCCTTGTCAGCCTGTTCCGGTTCGCGTTGTTCGACCTGCACGTTGACGTGTTCACCTGGGCAGCTTCGCGTAGCTGAGCGCACGAGCGAAGGAGCGGCCCTACACGCCGAGGTGTGGGGTGCGGCCGCCCCTGCCCTCGTGGTTCTCCGTTGACACGTACCCGGCGGTGGCGCTCGGCGAGCGGGCCGTCCGCCAGGGGAGCCCTCGACGATCTGGGCGCGCACGGCGCTCGTGAACGCCTTCGCGTACGCCGGTCGGACCGCCGACGTGAGCAGGCACTTTCAGCGCTGTTGACGAGTTGAAGCGGCACAGCGACCCCTTCTGGCAGGTCAACGGCCTCGGGTTCCAGACCATCAGCTTGTCGATGTTCGGGCGAGATGAGCAGGCCAGGGCACACGCGCCAACCAGGCGCCTGCGGCACTGTCTCGTCACCTTGGCCAACCCTTACTGCACGAGCTGGGCTCTCTACACGCTCGGGCGGGCGTTGGCCCGACTCGAACCCGAGTCGGCGAGGGAGGCGATGGCCGGGTCGATGCAGGCTTCTTCGCACGATCGGGAGCCGGTGGAACGGCGGCCTAGCGGTCATCGAATGGCACGCGTTGGGCCGCCGGGTTGGCGACCAAACCGAGCAGCCGCGCCGCCGTGCTCGATCTCATAGACATGCTGATCCTTTCGGGCAACCGATCCCAGATGTCCGTGAGCTTCCGTGAGGTCGGCCACGTGCTGGCTCGGGCCGGCGACCTCGAGGGTGCAGCCCTCGCGTTCCTGGGTCGACGCGGCCTCCCGGAGATGCCCGGCGGCGCGTCCGATCCGGCTGCTGACGAGCGCGTGCTCGACGGGCTCAAGCAGGAGCTTGGCGGCAAGTCGCGCCGCAAGCTCGAGACCGCCGCGCTCGCGCTGCCGGAGCTAGACCTTGTCACGATCTGCCGCGACTCGCTCCTCGCCATCGGCGATCCAGTCGACTAGCACGCCGGGGACGTCGGCCTAGAGCGGAACGATCCCCGGCGCTGACTCGCCGCTCGCGTCGTGCGCCGGCGCAGACCCCAAGTGGCCGCCCAAGGAGCCTCGCGGCACCGCCGGTAGCCGATCGCGCACAGCCGGTCGGAACCACACGGCGATCATGAGCCTGCGAATCCGATGCCTACGCCTGTCCGGCATCGCGTGAAGGAGGTGAAGACGCTCAGCGAGCATCTCGTTGTGGCGCTGACTCGGGTGTTCGCCCAGCATCGCCCACAAGTCGACGGGCGATCTGGTTGGTTCTTGACGTCCGGACATCGTCGAGCCCTCCCAGTCGGTGTGGCTCGACTTTGCGCCGACTTGGTGACGCGGGTCTGTCAGCTAGCCGACAGACACACCGCGTTGCGCACGCCGAACGGCTCAGCGAGCGAGTTTCGTAGAGCGCCGCGACGTCGAGGATCTCGATACGACCTCGACTGATGCGGAGCACCCCCTTCGCCTCGCCGGAACGAAGGACCTGGTTTGCAGTCGGGCGAGTGGTGCCGGCCATGTCCGCGGAATTATCTTGGGTCGAGGGGAATCGTGTCGAAGTCCTTCGCTAGTGGTCTCGTACAGCCCGTGAGATCGGCCACACGTTTCCAGACGCGCGACTCCGCCGGCAGGTACAGCGCCTGAGAGAGGTGCGTCGGACAGGCGTCGCACTTCGGCGATGAGGGCGTGTATCAAGACCACGTCCACGCCTGGGTCTTTGGCGCGAAGAGCCTCGAAGGCATTGCGGTGGAGCCCGAGCGTTTCGGTCGCGTCCAGGCACTCGATCGTGGCATTGCCCGGCGCCGGCACAATCACCGCGAGCTCCCCGAAGAAGTCGCCGGCCCCGAGCACGCGGTTAATGCCTGGATCGCCCGCTCGAGTACTGGTTCTCAGGCGACGTGTCCCTTGGTGACGAGGTGGAGGTTGTCGCCGGGTTCGCCTTCGTGAAACACAACTTCGCCCCGGGCGAACTTCCGCCCTCCGACAGGCGGAAAGGACCTCGCGTCGCTCCGCCTCGTCAAGCGTGTCGAGCAGCGCCCACCCCACCGGCCCATTCTCGTCGCGCGACCGTCCGACGAGTCGGGAGGGCAGCCAGGCGGTGGTCGACTCTTGGACGAGCGCAGTCGCCGACGTCGCAGCGGAGACTGGTGAGGTGAGCACCAAGCGGGAGCTGAGGCTCGCACTCGGCATGCGCGGTGGTGTCAGTCTCTCGGTATGGATCGGCGGCGCGTGCGCGGAGGTTGACGAGCTGAGGACGTCGGTCGGGTCCGAACAAGACGCCGTGCCACCGTTCTGGAAGCTTCTGCTCGACTTGACGGGCCACGACGCGGTCGCGGTCGACATTCTCGCGGGTGCGAGCGCGGGTGGACTTAACGCGGTCATCTATGCGGCAGCGCAGATCTACGGCTTCCCGGTTCGGAAGCTGCGGGATATCTGGAGCAAGGTCGGGCAGATCGACGCCATGGTGCCACCGCCGGACGCAGACACGCCCTCGTTGCTGCTCGGGGACGACTACATGCTCATGCATCTGGACGGAGAGCTGGAGCGCCTCGCAGGCGAGGCGGCCCAGGAAGGCACTGAGCCTGCGCGGGACGTGCGTCCCCGGATGGATCTGTTCCTCACGGCGACGCTCGTCGAGCCGGTGCGACGGGACTTACCGGGTGAGCCGAATGAGCCTTTGTTCAGCGACCGATTCGTCGCGGGTTTCCACTTCTTGAACACGGGTGTGTCGCCTTGGCTGAGTGACTTCGCGGCGGACGAGACTGGAAAGCGGAACACGCTCTCCCGTCTCGCTCTCGCAGGCCGAGCCACTTCGTCGTTTCCGTTCGCGTTCGAGCCGGCCGCGGTCTGGTCAAGTCGTCCCCGCTCGTTCTCGGACGAGGGCCGCTCGCCGTCGAGCGGACACCGTGTCGACATGCGCGACATCTTCACCGAGGCGTACGGACCAGTGAGCGCGTAGTCCGCGGACCGGGACGCGTTTGTCGTTACCGACGGTGGTGTGTTGGACAACATCCCCCTCGGGCGTGCCCTCGCGGCGATCACGACGGCGCCGGCCGATCGGTTGACGCGTCGGTTCCTCGTCTATGTGCAGCCCGGTGCGCCGATCGGCCTTGAGGCGGCCCGCCAGAAGGAAGAGGAGCGAGCCACCACGAGGAACGCCCCGCTCGTACGTCGCCGTTCGACCACGGCGGTGGCCACAGGCGCGATCCGAACCCGTGTCACCTCCGAGACGATTGCCAGCGATCTCGACATGTTGGAAGCTCACAACCGACGCATCGAGCGGGCCGGGCGGCTTCGAACGCTGACCCTCGGCACGCTGAAGTCTCGCGTGGACCTCCTCCAGATCGGTGAACTGTTCTGGCCCTACTACCGCGGCCGCCGGGGCGACGCCGACGCCCAGGGCGTCCGTGCCCTGCTCGACGATCCGCTCGCTCTGCTCGGTAAGGACGTGTTTCCAGAGCCACCCGCGGGGGCGAGCTATATGGCCCCCCTCGCTCATTGGAGCCGCTCCGACCGCGAGGATCTTGATGCGCACCTCGGGTCTGCAATCACCGAGAACCTTCCTTCGGCTTGGACGGAGGGCAGTGGGCACGGCGCCCTCCACGCGGGCGCGAACGCGCTCGTGCGCACCTGCCATCTCATGCTGGAGTGGGTGCGGTTCGTCAAAGGGCGCGCCGCACGCGAGGCAGACGCCGAGCTCGCCGGTCAGTGCAAGGCGCGTCTGTACCGGGTGCTTCTGTTCGCACAACGGGTGCTCGAGACGCATCGAAGGCTGGGGTGGGTCACGCTCGCGGCCTCCCGCGCTCCCCACGACGTCGTTCGCCTCGATGTCTGGTGTCGCGACGCCGTAAACCAGCTCGACCTGCTGTTCCAGGTCGACAATGCACTCGCCGACACGCTCGTCACGCAGCTCAACCGACCCGACGTGGTGTTCGTCGAGAGCGGTCGAGAGGATGGCTTGTCCCAGTTCCGCGCCGCGTTGCTCAGGCGGCTCGACGAACTCCGCGGCGGACAGCTCGCCGTCTCGTCGAGCGGCGGGGACATCCGTGACCGCGTCACCGACGATGTGCTCTCCGCCGTCGCTGCCACGATCGCATCGATCGAGGTCGAGGTTGTCCCCGTAGGACTCGAGGATCCGGGCGCCCGCCTCAACACGGTGCTCGCAGGACCGGTACCGCCGCCCGGCCGCTCCGTTTTCACAGCGCTCGAGGTTGCGTGTCTGGAGGAACACGAAGCGGGGTTGCCTGGCTGCCGCCCCGTGACGTTCTCACGCATGTCAGCGGGCGGCACCACTCCGATCGGACGTTCGTTTCGCGCGCTTCTCGGAGATGCTCCCTTGAAGGACTGGATCGACAACGCTGTCCTCACCGAGCCAGTCGCCATCCCCCTCAGGCAGAAGCTGGCGGGAAACGAGCTCAAGAACTTCTCAGCATTCCTGAACGAGCGATGGAGGCGAAACGACTGGATGTGGGGACGCCTGGACGCCGTTCCGACACTCGTGGAGATGCTGGTCACATCCCAGACCATGGTCGACGCTGCAAGACAGGAGCTCGCGTCACGTTCCGTCCACGAAGCCGCGGACGCTCTGCTTGAAAGGCTCCACGCGATCGTGGTCGGCGCTCCCGACCCGGCCGCCGAGGACCCTGCCTCTTCCTGGCCGGCGTTTCGGGATGCGGCCGTGTGGCGACCCAAGCGTGACGCGATCGCTGCGGAAGTGCGGACGCTGGCCGCAACCGCTTTCGCGAACGATGAAGCGGCCCCCTCGGTTGCCGCGATTCAGACCGCCGTCACAGCGCGCCGGGCAATGGGACATCATCGCCGAAGAGATCGGCGAGGAGCCGATCTCCCCTCGGGAGGCAGTGGAACGCACAGCCCGGTGGGCTGTGGGACTCGAGACCCTCAAGGACTTGCCGCCCGGATACGTCGCCGCGCTAGGTCGGCGGATGTTCACTGTTGGCCGAGACGCGGTGGAATGGAACGCTGCGGTGACTCCGGTCGGTCCGAAAATGCGGTACGCGACGCGACCCGCCGCTCGGCTAGGCACCCTCGGGATGCGCGGTGTGTTCGGCGGCATCGCGGACCGGATATTTGATCGTTGTGGCACTCCTCGCGGCGCTGTTGGGCATTGCGTGCGCGATCGTCGCTGGCGCATTTACGCGGGTTGGGCGCGTTGCGCTCGCCGTCGCCCTCGGGGGCGTTGCCTTGCTCGTGCGGTTGTCACGGCCATTTCGCCGGGCGTAGAAGCCGACGAGCAGGCCGCAACGGATCGAGGTGCTACTTCTTACGGACCGCGATCATCGGGTCGGCGGCGGACACGGTGACGGTCGCCGTGGAGTCGGCGAGCTCCTCCTCCAGGCTGCGCACCTCACCGTGGAACGACGCCGCCGAGTCGGGTTCGATCTCCTGGAACTCGGTCGGCAGGCCGATCTCGTCGAGGATGGCGATGAACGGCTCGGGGTCGAGCTCCTCGACGTTCACCATTCGTCTTCGCATCCCAACGGCCGTCGGCGATCAGCATGGCGGCGGCGACCGGCGGAACGCCGGCGGTGTAGCTGATCCCCTGCGACTCCACCTCGGCATAGGCCTCGGCGTGATCGGACACCTGGTAGATGAACAGCTCGCGGCGGCTTGCCGTCCTTGGTGCCCTTGATGACGTCGCCGATGCACGTCTTGCCGGTGTAGCTGGCGGCCAGGCTCTGCGGGTCGGGCAGCACGGCCTTGACCACCTGCAGCGGGATCGCCTCGCCACCGCCGGCGAGCTGCACCGGCTCGTGCGACAGCAGGCCGAGCGTGCGCAGCACGGTGAACACGTTGATGTAGTGGTCGCCGAAGCCCATCCAGAACCGGATGCTGTGGGCGTCGATGTGCGTCGACAGCGAGTGCAGCTCGTCGTGGCCGTTGAGGTAGATCGGCTGCTCGCCGACGACCGGGAACGTCGAACGTCCGCTTGACCGCGTGGGTCGGGAACTCCTGCCACTCGCGGTCGATCCAGGTCCAGACCTTGACGAACTCGCGGAAGTTGATCTCCGGGTCGAAGTTGGTGGCGAAGTAGCGGCCGTGGCTGCCGGCGTTGACGTCGAGGATGTCGATCGTGTCGATCGTGTCGAAGTACTTCTTGGCGGCGAGCGCGGCGTAGGCATTGACGACACCCGGGTCGAAGCCGGCGCCGAGGACGGCGGTGACGCCCTTCTCGGCGCAGCAGGTCCTTCTTCGCCACTCGTAGTTGGCGTACCACGGCGGGTCCTCGCAGACCTTGTCCGGGTCCTCGTGGATCGCGGTGTCGATGTAGGCCGCACCGGTGTCGATGCAGGCGTCGAGCACCGACATGTTGACGAACGCCGAGCCGAGGTTGATCACGATCTCGGAGCCGGTCTCGCGGATCAGCGCCGCGGTAGCGGCGACGTCGAGGGCGTCGAGCTGCCGCGGCGTGCAGCTTCTTCGACGGGTCCTTGATGTGGCCCTTGCGCTTGACGCTGTCGATGATCGCCTCGCACTTGGACACCGTCCGCGACGCGATGCAGATGTCGCCGAGCACGTCGTTGTGCATCGCCGCCTTGTGGGCGGCCACGTGGGCCACGCCGCCGGCGCCGATGATCAAGACGTTCTTCTTCATCGTCTCACCTCCTTACGACAAGCTGCGCTTGAAGTCGTCGTACCCGAACTCGCGGACGACCTCGACGACGCCGTCCAGCCGGCGGACGACGATCGACGGCATCCGCAGCCCGTTGAACCACGTGGTCTTGACCATCGTGTAGCCGGCGGCGTCGGCGAACCGCACCTCGTCGCCCACCTCGAGCGGGGCCTCGAGGCTGTACTCGCCGAACACGTCGCCGGCGAGGCACGTGCGCCCGGCGATCGTGACCGCGTGATGGCCGGCGGCCGGCGCGCTCGACCCGCGGATGAGTGCCGTAGATGAGATGGTCGAGCATGTGCGCCTCGATCGAGGCGTCGACGACGGCGACCTCGACCTCGTTGTGCACCACGTCGAGCACCGTCGTGACGAGCTCGGCGGTGCCGGTGATCGCACGCCTCGCCCGGCTCGAGGTAGATCTGCACCCCGAAGCGGTCGGCGACGTCGCGCAGCATCGAGCAGAAGCGCTCGATCGGATAGCCGGGGGTCGTGAAGGAGATGCCGCCACCGAGGCTGATCCACTGCATCCGGTCGAGGATCGATCCGTAGCGCTCGGCGATCAGGTTGACCGCCGTCGCGAGCGCGTCGAAGTCCTCGTTCTCGCAGTTGAAGTGGAACATGAGACCGCTGAGGTCGGCGGCGACCTCGCGCAGCTCGGCGTCGTCGGTGACGCCGAGACGCGAATGCTTGCGCGCCGGGTCGGCGAGGTCGAAGGGCGAGTAGCTGATGCCGGGGTTGACGCGCAGCGCCGACCGGCAGGCCACCGACCGCGTCATGGTGCCGCTGCAGCTGCGCCACCGAGTTGAAGATCACCTTGTCGGCGACCTCGGCGACGGCGGCGACCTCATCGGCATCCCAGGCGACGCTGTATGCGTGCACCTCCTTGCCCAACTGCTCGCGGCCGAGGCGCGCCTCGTACAGCGAGCTGCTCGTCGTGCCGTCGAGGTACCGGCTCATCAACCCGAACACACCCCAGGTGGAGAAGCACTTCAGGGCGAGCACGCACTTGGCGCCGGAGTCGACACGGACGCGGCTCGACGACCTCCAGGTTCTGCTGGAGGCGGCGCTCGTCGATCAAGTAGTAAGGCGTGCGAAGGGTCATGCGCAGCTTCTCGATGGGGACGGGAAATCCGTCAGCCGGGTGCCGGGAACGTTGATAGGTCGAGGTACTCGTCGAGTGAGGTGATCAACCCGGCATCGTTCACGCGCACCACCACGCACGCGGCGAGGTTCACGGCGTGACCGGTCGGTGTCGTGGACACGACTCGGTGCTCCTCGACTACGGCGTGATCACCGATGACCCGGCGCACGTCCTCGTAACGGTGATTGCCCAACACCGAGCTGATCCCCTCGAGCATCGAGCGTGCGCGCGCGAAGCTGCCGCCCGCACCGTTCTGGCTCATTGTGGCGTCCGGTGTCATCATCGACTCCACCAGGTCGAGGTCGTGGGCCACGAAGGCCGCAAAGAGCCGCTCGGCGAGCTGATCCAGTTCCGGTGCGTCCATCACCAGACCGTACACACCGACGTCGAACTGCCTGACCCGATGTACGTGAGCGGGAAGACGGCGAACGGAGAGCACTTCATGCTTGACGGTCACGACGACATGCGGGCCCGGCCTCCTCACGCGAGAGACGATCCGGATCCCTGCGCGCCGCGGCCGTCGCACGCATCGCCTTCTCGGTCCTGCTCGCCGCTGCGTTGGTGCTCGTGCGTCTCTGAACCGTCGCGCGTCGAGTCGATCATGCCGGCTGTCGCCGCCCTCGGATAGCGCGCTTCCTTTCAGGCATCGCCTTGGCGACGGCCGGGTGCCCGTATCTCCTGACCAGCCTTGCGTGCGCTCTTCTCGGCCGCCGAGGGCGCCCCAAAGAGCTCGCGATGCAGCGCCTCGACGATCCTCTCGATCCGGTCCGACACCGCGGCCCGGAACGTGTTGGTCTCCACCAGCGCGGCAAGCCCGAGCTGCTCGACGGTCAACTTGCCCACACCAGCCCGGATGCTGTCGCCGTGCTTCTGCCATTTGTCCACCAGCTCGCTGTTCAGCCAGTTGGCGATCCGCCACAGCTCGACGGTGATCACGGGGACGAGCCCGGCTGGCAGCCCGGATTCCTCAAGCTCGAGGGCCATCGTTTCCAAGGCGAGCTGCGCCTGCATCAGCGCCGCGAGTTGGTCGCCAATACTTTCGGCTTGACCGGCATCGATGTGGGCCTGTTCGCTGAGTCGGCTCATCCCGAGCCCCTCCAGAGTGCGGCGGGCCCCTTTTATCTGGGCGTAAACGATGAGCACCTCGTGCAGCACCCGGCGCAGCAGGTCCTCCCGGGCGCGAGCGCGATCCACTGCCCGGAACGACGCCGTCACCAAGGCTCCCGCCACCGACACAACCGCCACGGTCACGCCAGCGTCGCTCAGCTTCGGCCACGGCGGATGGTCGTACTCGGCAGCGATGATGGCCAGCACAATCCCGCCGACGAACAGCGCGACGATGAGGGCAGCGAACAGCAGGATCGGATGCCGGCGTAGCCACCCCGCCACTAGGCCAGCCTATGACCGCGCGGCCAACCTCCCCGGTCAAGCCGAGAAGCGCAGGGGAGCCCCCAAGATGGACTCACGCATTGGGCCCAATGCGTTGGTTGCGGCTACCGCACTTGGTGGTCGCCGTGCCAGTCCCAGGGCTTCGTCGATGACGTCGACCCCTTGCTCGTGCCGTTCACGGCGGAGTTGGTCTGCGCGAACGTGAGGATGGCGTGGACCGCGGCGTCACTGTGCTCGTCGAGCCCGTCCTCACTGATGTTGGACAACGTGTCGCACAGCGGGTGATCGCACGGGTCGAATTGATCGCCGGCAGTGCCTCCGTACAGCGCTACCTGGTACGCCTGCTTGATGACATCGGCGCCGGCGAAGATGCCGCCGGCCGGAATCCCCCCCTGGGTGAAGGCGTCGTAGTCGGAGCGCCCGTCAAACGGAATGGTCTCGTAGGCGAGTCCCTCGCTGTCCCAGTGATCCTTCAACACCTGCTCGACGATGTCGGAGCCGTTGGGTCCGGCGACTCCGTGGTCGCTGCCGTCGCCGTCGTAGACGAAGCGGGCATAGTTGCCCGAGGCGAGCATGTCCTGAGATGACAGCGGCATTTAGAGTCCGGCTGCGGAGGCGAAGGTCTCGAGTTCGTGGGGAATGTCGGGCCCGAACGGTGAGTACAGGAACATCGACGCTCCCGTTGCGCGGAATGCGTCGAGTGAGGCCCTCACCTCGTCTCGGGTACCGGTCATTGTGCCCTGACGGATGATCCGCTCGGTCACGTACGGGCGGTCGAGGTCGTTGAGTTCGACGAGGTGAGAGCGGTGTTGCTCGATCAGTCTCCGCTCTTCTGGAACGAGCGCGAGCTTCGCGGAGAACTCCAACTCTTCTTCTGTCCCAGCGACGGGACCATATGGGCCAAGGTGCAGCGCGAGCGCAGCGCCGGGCCCCGCGGCGGCGAGCGCTCGTGGGGAGTCGGCTGGTTCACCGTCGTCGAGCACGGTGCCATAGAACTGCAAGGCGAACGTGCCCTCGTATGGGATGGGCTCGTCCCCGTGCGTGGGATTCGTGATGATGCCGTCGGCAATCCGAACCGCCACCGCGAAGCCTTTCGGACCGTGCGCGGCGACCCAGATCGGCACGGTGACGGGCAGCCGAATCCCCATCGTGCCGGTGTGGAGGAGGCCGAAACGGGTGCCGTCCCAGTCGATCTCCCGTCCCGCGAGGAGGTCGCGCATCGCGGACACGTAGGCCTCCACCTGCGTCCATGGCACCGACTTCCGATTGAGAAGTGCTGTGGCCGAGAATCCCGATCCGACGACTGCTGTGACCCGACTCGGAGCCATGGCGTCAAGGGTGGCGACCGCGGTGGCCGCGTCCGCGACGTGACGAAGGTGGGGCACCATCACCGCGGGTCCGAGGCCGATCCGCTCCGTCTTTGTCGCCGCGAGGCCCATCACTGTGAACGTGTCGACGTAGATCGCGGGACTACAGAAGCACCAGGCCTTGGAATACCCCAGCGACTCCGCAATCCGGATGTGCTCGGGGGTGTCGAGACTGGGAGCGAGTGCGATGCCTATTTCCATGAGGGTCCTTTGCAGGTCGCGCCGACGATAAGCGGCCGACGGTTGGCAGCGATGCTACTGGCGGGCTCCGATGGCGAACCTCCTTGCGATCGGAGAGCTCGAGCCACACCTCGCCGTCGAGGACGAGGTCGTCGCGCCATCTCTCAGGCGAAGCCTTCGGTGGCGCGGAGGCCGGCGAGGAAGTCGGTCGGCACGAAGCCGGGCACGTGCGCCGAGGCGACCGATTCCAGCCACGACATGCGAACCGAGTCTGGATGAGCGCGCACCTCATCAGCGAGCACCGCCTCGAACTCGGTGGGAAAGTCGTGCCGCGGCCAGCGGTCGAGTACCGCGCGGACCAGCGCGGGTTCGAGCGCTTCGGCACCCGAGCCGCGTACGTCAAGCGCGATGCCGCGGTTGGTGTAACGGGTTTCGATGCTCTTGTGGCGGGCGAGCGGGGTGGAGGCGTGCATCGCAATGCAGTCCCAGATGTTCGCGACCCGGTCGCGCTCCATCCCGTGATCGAGCAGCAGCGCCCGCACGACGTTGGCGCCGCGCACCTCGAACCGCTCGTCACCGTCGCCGGCAGGGGAGAGGCCGATGTCGTGTAGCACCGTGCCGAGGTAGAGCACCTCGTCGTCGAGCTCGACGCCGTCGGTGGCGGCGAACGCAGCTGCGAACTGGTAGCTGCGCTCGCTGTGGGCCGCGACGACCGGCGCGCATTGGTCGAGTAGCCGCCGCACCTCGGCTGCGAGCGCAGTGGCCGGTGGGTCGATGAGAACGGACGCGCCCACTGGTCAGTGCGCAACTTCGTGGGGCGGCGCGGTGGCTGATGCGAGCACTCTTCGTGTGAACGCCACGTATGGCATCACCTCGATTGCCTCGTCGCGGAGCGACGCAACGGCGTCGTCTCCGGCCGAGTCGAGGATGGCCGCTTCGGCCCACAGCGCCCGTTCCCTCTGCTCCCACACTGGCCGCTCGAGGACGGCGATATCGATGAACCCGGCGGCGGCGAACCAGGCGGCACAGTCGACTCAGGCGGACCCACTCAGGCAGGGCGTCGTTGTCCCGGTCCCGCGCCTCCCAGTTGCTGACCACGGCACGCCCGCCGGGCCGGAGCACCCGGCGGAGCTCGCCGAACACGCCTGCCGGCTCCGAGACGATGTGGACGGCGTCGATGCACATCACCCCGTCCACCGACGCTGTGGGCAGGCCAGTGGCGGCGATGTCGGCGACGACAAAGCGAGCGTCGCGGCCGAGCGAGTCGGCGTAGTGGTCGGCTTGGCGGACCGCTTCGACGGAGAAGTCGACTCCGATGAGTGAGGCGCCCGTACGGGCGGCGACTTCGAGTCCGTAGCCACCGCGACCACAGGCCAGGTCGAGCAGCGTCGCCGGTACCTGCAGGCGCAGCAGCTCAACGACTTCAGCGATGCCCTCCCACGGCAGCAGACTGCCCGACAGCATGCCCGCGGGGAGCCCGAGGTGGCGCTGCACGATCTCGTCTCGGCGAGGTGACTCTGCCATCGCCGCGTACCAGTTGTCGAAGTGCCGCACCTTGGCGGCGACGTCGTCGACGGCCATCCGTGAGTCTCCCGCTTCTGCAGATCCTCTGCTTGACCGTGCAGGTGAGCAGCGACGTCGGATGTACGGCTGATCGGTCACCTCGACACCTCCACGGCGACTGCCTGCGCCTTGGCGGGGATGTGGGTCATTGCCTCCTCGGCCATGGCCGTGATCGTCAGCGACGGGTTGACCCCCACGTTCGCTGGCATGGTGGAGCCGTCTGTGACGAGCAGGTTCTCGTAGCCGAAGGCGCGGTGGTACCGGTCGACGACGCCATGGTCGGGGTCGGCGCCGATGACGGCGCCGCCGAGGACGTGCGCCGTTGTCGAAGTGCCCATCACCGACTCGAGCACCGAGGACTGCGGGTCGCCGCCCATGATCTGCGCGGCAAGCGTCGCGATGCGGTTGGCAATCGGGAGGTCGCTGGCGGGGGGTGTGCCATCTGTTATCTCGGTGTTGAGCCGCTTCGTGTAGCGGGACGGGCGGAGTCGGAGCGAGGAGTCCAGACTCTGCATGACCGTGAAGAGGACGCTCCGCTTCGACCAGCCCCTCAACCGACGCGGGTGCAGCCACAGCCGCGGATGCATGAGGACGGCCCGCAGGAGTTGCAGACGCCGTCCCGTCCCGCCGGTCATCGGCCCGAAGATGAGGCCCAGGAGGTCGCCGCCAGCGCCGTAGGTGTTGTTGGTGAAGTGGGTGTGTCCATCGGGATGGACGCTGGTGGTGATGGCGATGTCGGTGGTCCAGTCGATGTCCCGTCCACGAGCCGTCGCGGCGACGATGGCTTCACTGTTGGTGCGGACGAGGTCGCCGATGCGGTCCGAGAGCATGGGGAGTGCGCCGGCGTCCTTGAGCGTGCGCAACAGTCTCGTGGTGCCCAGCGCACCCCCAGCCACGATCACGCCCTTGGTGTGCACAGTGCGCTTTTCTCGACGGACCCAGCGACCTGATCGGACAGTCGTCACGGCGTAGCCGTTGCTTCCGTCTCCGGCGCCGAGCGGCCGAATGTCGATGACCTTGCGCTCCGCATCGACCCGCGCGCCGAGCCGCTGCGCAAGGTGGAGATAGTTCTTCACGAGCGTGTTCTTGGCGTTGTAGCGGCAGCCGAGCATGCACTGACCGCATCGGATGCATCCGGATCGCTCCGGGCCCTCGCCGTCGAAGTATGGGTCGGGCACGCTCCGTCCCGGCATACCGAGGAACACGCCGACCCGGGTGGTGTGAATCGAGTCTGGGACGCCGAGCTCTGCGGCGATCTTGTGCATCATCGCCTCGCTCGGACCATCACCGACGTAGGTGGTGACGCCCAGCATCCGCTGCGCGGTTGCGAAGTGTGGAGCCAGCACTGCACGCCAGTCCGCGAGCGCACCCCACTGCTCGTGCTCGAAGAACTCGTCAGCGGTAGGCACATAGAGGGTGTTGCCGTAGACGAGCGACCCGCCGCCGACGCCCACGCCGCTGATCACCGACACGTGCTTGAAGGGGGTGATGGCCATGATCCCCCGCAGACCGAGCCGCGGCAGCCACAGGAGCTTGTGCACCTCACGCGCGGTCTTGGCGAAATCGGCGTCCTCGAACCGGCGGCCCTGTTCGAGCACCAGCACGTCGTAGCCCTTCTCCGCCAAACGCAGCGCCGGCACGCTGCCACCGAACCCGGACCCCACGATCACCCAGTCGACGTCATGGGCTCCCCGTTCCTCCCTGACTTCCTTCGCGGTGGCTGAGCCCATGGTGTGCTCCTCTCGTCGTTGGTGCGAGGTCATGAGCATGAGTGGCAGGCCGCGCTGCTCGAATCCCCCGGGCGCGTAGTGCGCCTCTCCCGGCCGCGCAGCCGCTCCTCGGAGGTACCGTTGTGCCGTGCCTGACTTCCTGACCGACATCCAGACACTCCGCGAACGAGCCCGGGCGAAGATCGAAGAGGGACCGATCACGTCGTCGTACGGCGCTGACCGAGACCGGGTGGTCGAGGTTCTCAACGAGGCCCTCGCGACAGAGATCGTGTGCGTGCTCCGCTACAAGCGCCACTACTACATGGCCGATGGCCTGAACGCCGGTCCAGTCGCCGCGGAGTTCCTGCAGCATGCCAACGAGGAGATGGGCCACGCGGACGAGATCGCGTTGCGGATCACACAGCTGCGGGGCGCGCCGAACTTCAACCCGACCGGCATCACTGACCGCAGCCACGCCGAGTACGTCGAGGGCACGACGCTCGTAGACATGATCCGAGAGGACCTCGTAGCCGAGCGGATCGCGATCGAGAGCTACGGCGAGATCATCCGCTGGCTCGGTGACAAGGACCCCACGACGCGTCGGATGATGGAGGGCATCCTCGCGGTCGAGGAGGAGCACGCCGATGACCTGCTCAGCCTTCTCGCCGGTCTGAACACCTAACGTCAGTTCGTGGGTGAGCCCGGCAGGATGCAGGGGCTCGACGCGTAGACGCGCGCTTCCGCGGAGATGCGGCGCAGGCTGGCGTCGACCAAGCGTGTGTCGGCATCGAATCTCCGGAAGCGTGGAACGACGCTCGCCGCGAGCCACCGCCAACGGTCATCGAAGCGAGTGATCCTCGGCCACGCTTGCGCGCGAACGGCGTGCGGGATCCCTCGTGTCAGCGAGTAGGCGTAGAACGAGGTGAAGTACGCAAGTTCCCGCCGCACTCCGCGTGCCTCGAAGGTCGTGGCCGAGCCGATCGAGATGAGCCTGGCGAACGCGCACGAGAGGCCATCGAAGTGCGGTTGCACCAGCGCGCGCTGCTCGTGCTCGAGGAGCTGGAGGTTGCCCAACCAAATGAGATCACCCGCGGTCCCTCGAGCCGCCGCTGACGCGGTCGCGTCCTCCAAGACGCGGCGTCCCGCGTCGATTGCCTCGAAGCCCGACAGGATCGGGGCATAGTGGCGATCCGTTCGCAGCAGCGCTCGGAGATGTTCGATCCCGTTATCGGCGGTGACGTACGCCAGGTGCACCCAGAAGATGTCGTTGAAGATGGCGTTGTTCGTCGCCCGGATCGTGTTCACGTCTGTTGTCAGCAGCGGCTGCCGCCGACCAAGGCTGCGGGTGAGGTCGAGGTAGCCAGTGCGGTCGGTGTCCAGCCGGAGCGGAAACAGGGCCAGCCGGACGTGGTGTGACGCGATCGCGGCCATCGCCGCCCACTTGAAGCAGGCGGGCTGGAGCTTGTAGGCCCACGCATACCGGCTGGAGATCTCCATGTTCCGGTGGAATGCGCAGCACGGGTCGCTCAGCAGGCTCTCGGACACCGCTTGCCATCCAGCGATCGTGTCCGGCGTGCTGTCGGGGGAGACGAGCTCGTGTGGATGGGCGGAGTTCCTCGGCGGCGACGTCGACGCTCTGCCATCCGCCCTGTTCTGCGGCCACGCGCGCGACCCACGACGTCAGCTCACGATCGGTTGGGCGCACGCCTCTTCGAGGCCGGCCGCCGCTTGGGCCTCGAGCGCCGCGTGCGACTGCTTGTGAATCCTCGAAGACGTCGAGCGCATGGATCTTCCCCCACCGCAGGGTGATCACATGGATGGCGTGTTGACGGTACGGCCCGCCGTTCAGGAGTGTTGCCGTGCCGTCCCACTGCACGAACACCATCGTGTCCCACGGCCACCCCTTCACCCAGATGTCGTTGATCGTGAGGTGAAGATTGGGCAGGACGCGTCCGAGGCGCTCGAACCATCGCCGCAGAGTGTCCCTGTCGTTTCGTTCGCCGCCGATCGCGTGCGTGCCGAGAAATCGGTGATGGACACTCGGTGCGATCGAGCCCAACAGCTCATCCCACTGTTGGTTGTTGACCTGGTCGAAGCTCTGTCGGATCCTGCTCTTCACGATCGAGCTGTAGATCATTGGTTGTCCTCCTCGGGTTCTCGTTGCTGAGGACCTGAGGATCCGCCGCCGACCCCATCGATCGAATCCCCCACCGCGTAGTTCGCGGCGCCGCCTCGATTGCCGCCGGATCCCCCGAACGATCACAATCGGCGGATGGCGCGACCGTCGGCGGCAGCGCTCGTTGGCCGTGAGGTCGAACAAGCCGAGATCGGTCGCCTCGTCGAAGCGGCGCGAGACGGACTGAGCGGTGTCGTGGTGGTTCGGGGGGACGCCGGGATCGGCAAGACCTGCTTGCTCGACGCCGTAGCGACGACGGCAGCGGACTTCGACATTGTGCGGCTGGTCGGTATCGAGTCCGAGATGCGTCTCGGGTTCGCGGCGCTGCACCAGCTCCTGACGCCGTTCCTCGACGGCATGGACGCGTTGCCGTCGCCGCAAGCGCGGGCACTCGAGGCTGCGTTCGGGATCAGCGACGGCGTGGCACCGGAGCAGTTCCTGGTCGGTCTGGCCGCTCTGACACTCGTCACCACTGCCGCGGCGACGCGACGCCCTCTGCTGATCGTCGTCGATGACACGCAGTGGTTGGACCAAGAGAGCGCCGATGCGCTCGGGTTCGTCGCCCGACGGCTTTACGCCGATCGCATTTGCATGTTGGTGGCGATGCGTGACTCGATCGATGACCGTCGCCCGTTCGACGGGCTCTCGTCACTCCACCTCGCCCCGCTCTCCGACGCGGCGTCCGCGACGGTGTTGGACGAGGCCGTCCCGGCGCCACTGGCCGACCACGTCCGCGCTCGCCTGCTGGCCGAAGCGCATGGGAACCCGCTCGCCCTCGTGGAGTTCGGTCGGGAGCTGTCGCCCGACCAGCTCGCCGGAGCCGGACCGCTGCCGGAGCCGCTTGCGGTCGGCCGCAGACTCGAACGGCACTTCCTCCGGCAGGTAGGTGCACTTCCTGAGCCGACCCAGCGACTCTTGCTCGCCGCGGCAGCCGAGCCGACCGGCGACGCGAGCTCGATCTGGCGTGCCGGTCGCGAGCTCGACTTCGGCGAGCGGGATCTCGGAGCGGCGCAAGCGGCTGGTCTGCTCGAGCTCGGGCCGACAATCGCCTTCCGTCATCCACTCATTCGCTCGGCCGTGTACCAAGGCGCCAGCCCCGCCGATCGGTGTACAACCCACGAAGCACTGGCGGCAGCGAGCGACGGGGACAGCGACCCAGACCGACGGGCGTGGCACCGTGCTGCGGCGGCCCAATCTCCTGACGCCGAGGTCGCCGCCGAGCTCGACCGGGCCGCCGATCGAGCGGGAAGCCGGGGGAGCCGGGCGGCGTCGGCGGGGCTGCTCACACGCGCCGCAGACCTCACCCCGGACACCGGCGAGCGCGCGAGTCGGCTCCTCCGCGCGGCGGCCGCCGACCTAACCGCCGGCAACTCGGTCCGCGCCCAGGCGAACCTCGCCCGTGCGCGGCCTGACCTCCACGACCCGCTCCTTCTCGCCCGAGCCCGGCAGCTCGAAGCGACGATCGCGTTCATGGAGTCGCGCAGCGGCGCCAGCGAGCAGCGGGCGGTGGGAAGGATCGCCTCGATGATGCTCGACGCGGCACGAGCGTTCGAGCCGTTGGACATACGTCGGGCCCGCGACGCGGGGTTCGACGCGATCCAGATCGCGATCTTGTTCGGCGATGCGAGCGAGGCGTCGGCGGTCGAGGTCGCAAGGGTCGCACAGACATTCAAGCTTCCGGAGGGGACAGCACCGACTGCTGCCGATCTCGTCATCGACGCGATCATTGAACTGATCGCAGAGGACTACAGCTCCGCGGGCCCCCTCCTTCGCGAGGCACTCGCCGCCGTCCAGAGCGAGCCCGAGGTTCGCCGCGTTCCCCGTCGGCCTGGCGAGGGCCTGTTGGATCGCATTTGCCCTCGGCGATGACGACACGCTGGGCGCTCTGGCCGCTGCGTGTGTCACGACCAGCCGCGATCAGGGCGCGTTCCGACTGATCCCTGAAACCCTCGACTACCTCGGCATGCGCGAGCTGCGAGTCGGTTCGCTCAACGTCGCGGAGGACTTCTTCACCGAAGAGATCGCAATGTACGGCGTGCAGCGTCGACACAGCGGTCCCGGTGAAGCCGCCAGGCTGATGGTGTCGGCTTGGCGCGGGCGCGAGACCGAGGTGCGTGCTGAGGCGGCCGCTCTCGCGGCTGAAGCACGAGAGTTCGGCCTCGTCGTCAAGTGGACCGATTACGCCGTGATGATCCTGGAGCTGGGCCTCGGGAACTACGAGGCCGCGTCGTCGCTGGCGTGGGATCTACGGAACCAAGACCTGTTGCTCGGAGACCTTCGAGCCGCTGACGCCGTGGAGGCTCACGTTCGCAGTGGGAACAACACGGCCGCGTTGGCCGCGCTGGAGTACCTCACTGAACGGGCCGCCGCCAACGAGAGCGTGCTCGATCTCGGACTCCTTGCCCGCGGCCGAGCGCTGGTGGCGAGCGACTCCGGCGCCGAGGCGCACTACCACGATTCGATCGAGAAGCTCGAGGCCCGCGGTGCACGACTGCAGCTCGCTCGCACCCGTCTGGTCTATGGCGAGTGGCTCCGGCGACAGAGACGGCGCCGCGATGCCCGCGTGCAACTCGAAGCGGCACGCGACACCTTCGAATCGATGGGCGCCAACGGCTTCGCCGACCGGGCCCGAGTCGAGCTGCTCGCGACCGGTGTGCGGGCCCGCAAGCGCGTCGACGAGACCCGGTTCGACCTCACACCGCAGGAGGCGCAGATCGCCCGCCTCGCCGCAGCCGGGGCGACCAACCCCGAGATCGGAACGCGTCTCTTCATCAGCGCCAACACCGTCGACTACCACCTCCGGAAGGTGTACCGGAAGCTCGACATCAAGTCGCGACAGGAGCTCTCGAGCGTCGTGTCGATCGACTGATCGACACCGACTACGCGCCCGGAGGATTCGAGCAACAGCCGCTGCCGCCCACAGTCAACGCGTGGCCAGCGACGATCCGCGCGGATTGATCACCCTGCACGGCGGCGGGACCACCGACCGGCTCCTTCGGCGCGTCGTCACCCGGATCGAAGAGCTCGGCCTCGAAGTTCTTGCGGTCATCGACCACAGCGGCGACGCGGCCGAAGCCGGCGTGACCATTCCCGAGACGAAGCTCGTCCTCTTCGGGAACCCCAAGGGCCTCGCCGAGCTCATGCGCGCCCATCCTCGTCTCGCGATCGAGCTTCCCCTCAAGCTGCTGATCTCCGAGAACGACGATGGCGACGTCCTCATCAGCTACCACGCGCCCGACGACCTCGCCCGCAGATACGAGCTGACCGAGGACGAAAGCCGACATGTTGCGGGTCGTCGACGCGATCGCACGACAGACACCGAGGAACCGATGAGCCCTTGAGGCCTCCTTCGCCGAAGTTGACCTTCGGCCCTACCGCGCCATCCAAGGCCAGGCCATGCTCGGACCATGCGAGCACTCATCGTCTACGAGTCGATCTACGGAAACACCCACGTTGTCGCGAACCACGTAGCGGAGGGCCTCCGAGCGCATTTCGACGTCGACGTCGTCCCCGTCGACAAGGCCACGGTGGATCGTGTGCGCGGCCGCTGACCTGTTGGTGGTCGGGGGCCCCACCCACCTGCACGGGATGTCGAGCACGCGATCCAGGCAGGCAGGCCGAGATGCGGCGCACAAGCCGGGCAAGGAGATCGGGACTCGATCCGGACGCGGAAGGTGAAGGGCTCCGGGACTGGTTCCGGTCGTTGCCGGCGACGGCGCCCCGCGCGGCCGCCGCCTTCGACACGCGGGTCGACGCTGCCGCGGTCCTCACCGGCCGGGCCTCGAGGGGGATCAGCCGACGGCTGACCGAGCTCGGCTATCGCCTCGCCGCCGTTCCCGAGAGCTTTCTCGTCGACAGAGAGAATCACCTCCTGGCCGGCGAATCCGATCGTGCTGAGGCGTGGGCCGTGTCCCTCGCCTCGTATTCGCCAGTACGCGTGTGACGAGCGCGCCGGGCGCTCAGGTCGGAGGCGCGCGGTGCTGACGACGCTCGGAGAGCCGGGCGGCGTATGCGGCCGCTTCCGCCCGCCGGCTCATGCCCAACTTCGCCAGCAAGTTCGACACGTAGTTCTTCACGGTCTTCTCAGCCAGGAAGAGCTGCTCGCCGATCTGACGGTTGGTCATCCCCTCGGCAATGAGGTCGAGGATTCGCCGTTCTTGTTTCGTGAGACCGGCAAGCTCGTCCGGCTCGGGTGGCTGGCGTAACCGCTGCAAGACTCTGTCGGTCGACAAGGGGTCCAGGATCGACTCACCGCGACCGACGCGGCGCACCGCGTCGACGAGATCGGTGCCCCGTACTTGCTTCAACACGTAGCCGGCCGCGCCGGCCAGGATCGCGCTGAACACAGCCTCGTCGTCCGCGAACGAGGTCAACATCAGGCAGGCGATCTCGGGATACGACGAGCGAATCTCGCGGCAGACCTCGATGCCGTCACCATCGGGTAGCCGGACATCGAGCATGGCGACGTCTGGTGCCGTCGCCGGAATGCGTGCGTACGCCTCCTGCGCAGTGCCAGCCTCGCCGACGATCTCGAGGTCGTCCTCGGCCTCGAGCAGCTCGCGCACCCCGCGACGGACGACCTCGTGGTCGTCGAGGAGAAACACCCGCACCGTCACCATCGCATTCTCGCCCGACACTCGATCGAGGCGCTTCGTCGGGCCTCGTAGTGTGCTGGCCATGTCCGAGGTGGCAGGGCCGCGGAGCCTGCGCGAGCTCCTCGCAGCGGTGCTCGCCCTCGGCTCGGATCTCGATCCTCTGACGATGCTCCGAAGGATCGTGGAGGCAGCGGTCGGGCTCGTCGATGCCCGCTATGGGGCGCTCGGTGTGCTCGACGAAACCGGCACCCGGCTGGCGCAGTTCATCACTGTCGGGATCGATGACGACACGCATGCGCTCATCGGTGATCTGCCCGAGGGACACGGGATCCTCGGCTCGCTCATCGTGGACGCGAAGCCGTTGCGCCTCCCTGACCTGCGAGAGCACCCGGACAGCTTCGGCTTCCCGCCCCACCATCCGCCCATGCGATCGTTCCTGGGCGTGCCGGTCAGAGTGCGCCACGAGGTGTTCGGCAACCTCTATCTCACCGACAAGACAACCGCCGAGGCGTTCACCGACGTCGACGAGGAGCTCGTGGTCGCCCTCGCGACCGCGGCCGGCATCGCCATCGAGAACGCCCGTCTCCACGGTCGAGTGCAGGCCTTCGCGCTCCTCGAAGACCGAGAGCGAATTGCCCAGGACCTGCACGACACGGTGATCCAACGATTGTTTGCGACCGGATTGTCGCTGCAACGCACGGCTGGGCTCGTTCGGGTCGACGCAGACTCGGCAGTGAGTCGCATCGAGGCAGCGGTGGACGATCTCGACATCACGGTCAAGCACATTCGTTCGGCGATCTTCAAGCTCGAGACGTCTCGCGTTTCGTCGAGTGGCGGTCTTCGGAGCCGCGTGCTCGCAGTCGGTCGCGAGGCGGCTGGGGCGCTCGGATTCCAACCGAGATGCTTCTTCGATGGCCCGGTCGACAGCGGCGTCGATGACGACATCGCCGTCGAGCTGCTCGCCACGTTGCGCGAAGCGCTCAGCAACGTCGCCCGTCACGCGCACGCGACGCGAGTCGACGTCGAGGTGGTCGTGACAGACCTGGTGGTCTTGAGAGTCATCGATGACGGGATCGGTCCGTCGGACGCACGCGAGCACCATGGGCACGGTCTGAGGAACATGGAAGCTCGCGCCGGGCGCTACGACGGCCAGTTCGAGCTGCGGGCCGGACTTCCCCGGGGTTGTGTCATGGAGTGGCAGGTCCCCCGACACTGAACCGAACCGCGTCCGTTGTGCTGCGCCGACCGGAGATGAGATCGATCGAGATGGCGAGCACTGCTTCGTGTCCGGGAGGTGCCCACACGGCGGTCCCGTCGCCGTCTGTCGCTTCGAGCGCAGTCAGGTCGTCGAGCTCGGTGGCCACGCCGGTCACGGCGACGCTCCAGCCCCGCTGACCCATCGGGTCGAGCTCGTCGGCCTCAAAGGCAACGACACTGTCCTTCACGGCCGCGTCGAGCCGGCTGCCCCGAGCGGTGTGGACCAAGATTCGGTTGCGGTCGAGGTGAAAGTTGACGGGCAGCACCGAGGGCAGCGCCCGAGAAGTGAACCCGATACGGCCGAGCGTCGCGGATGCCAAGAGACGCAGGCACTCCTCACGGTCGAGAACCTCGAGCCCATTGCGGTCGAGCTGCATTGGCGTCAGACCCCGCGGTGAGGCGCGGCCATCTCGAGCCGAAGGTCGACAATGACGCGGACGACATCGGACCGCATCTCCGACTTCACCAGGAACCCCGAGTCGCGAAAGACCCCACGCATCCGATGGTTCTCACTGAGCGTGTCCGCGAGAAACCGTGTGACGCCCTCCGCTCTCGCTCGCTGGACGAGCTGCTGGAGAAGCTGGGTGCCGGCGCCATTGCCTTGCCACTCGTCGGCGACGACGAACGCGACCTCTGCGTCGCTCGTGCCAGGCAAGCGGTCGAACCGGCCGACGCCGATGATGTCGCCACCGTTGACGGCCACCATCGCCTCACGGTCGTGATGGTCGACGTGAGTGAAGTACTCGACCTCTGACGGCTGCAGATGTGGGTGCAACACGAAGAACCGCAGCCGGGTGGTCTCGTTCGTGAGTCCGTCGTGGAAGCGAACAAGCGCTTCACCGTCCGAAGGCGAGATGGGACGGATGCCTACGGTCCTGCCGTCGTGTAGCGCCGTGGTCTCCGAGTCGACATCCACTTGTTCATTCGACCCCGAGATCACGCCGAACGAACAGGGCCGAAGGTCACTTCGTCGGATCTGAGTGACGTTCGCCTCTACAAGGTCGCGTCCGACCCGTTCATCGTGAGGGTGCGACGACCTGGAGGTTCGCTCATGAAAGCGCTCGTGTATCACGGTCCCGGCCAGAAGGCCTGGGAGGATGTCCCGAAGCCGACGATCTTGGTCGACACCGACGCAATCGTCCGTGTCGATGCTGTCACCATCTGCGGCACCGACCTGCACATTCTCAAAGGTGACGTTCCGGCGGTGGACGAGGGCCGAATCCTCGGCCACGAAGCTGTGGGAACGGTCGAGGCAGTGGGTGTGGGAGTCAAGACGGTCAAGGTTGGCGACCGCGTGCTCGTCTCGTGCATCACCGCATGCGGCACGTGTCGATTCTGTCGTGAGGCGCGGTACGGCCAGTGCCTCGGCGGCGGCGGCTGGATCCTGGGCCACAAGATCGACGGCACCCAGGCCGAGTACGTGCGCGTTCCGTTCGCCGACACCTCCACCTACCCGGTGCCCGCCGGCGTCGAGGACGAGCAGATTCTCATGCTGGCCGACATCGTCCCCACCGGTTACGAGGTCGGCGTGCTCAACGGCGTGGTGCGGCCCGGCGATGTCGTGGCGGTCGTGGGCGCCGGTCCAGTTGGGCTCGCCGCGATCATGGGTGCACGGCTCTTCAGCCCGAGCCACATCGTGGCCATCGACCTGAGCGACAGCCGGTTGGAAGCGGCCAAGCAGTTCGGCGCCGACATCACCATCAACAACTCGCGCGAGGACGCCGATGCGATCGTCGCCGAGCTGACCGGCGGCCTCGGGGCCGACGTCTCGATCGAGGCCGTCGGCGTGCCCGCAGCCTTTGATCAGGCAGTCCGTCTGGCCCGTCCCGGAGGGCATGTCGCGAACATCGGTGTTCACGGCGAGCCCGTGACGTTGCATCTCGAAGACCTCTGGATCCGCGATCTCACGATCACGACCGGGCTCGTCGACACCTTCACCACCCCGACACTGCTCCGCCTCCTCATCAGCCAGCAGCTCGAGGCCAGTCGGTTCGTGACTCATCACTTCGCCCTCGACCAGTTCGAGGAGGCGTACGACGTGTTCGCCAACGCAGCCGACACCGGCGCACTGAAAGTCGTCCTGACCCGGACCTAAGGGTCTCGAAACACGATCACAAACTTGAAGGAGAAGAAGATGAAACGCAGAACCCTCGATGTGCTCTTCAGCGTGGGTGGGCTCGCACTTGCGGCGCTCCTGCTCGTGCTCGGGCTCGTCATGACGAGCAACGCGAACTTCGCGAAGAGCTACGTCAAAGACCAGCTGACCCAGCAGAAGATCAGCTTCAAGACCGCCGAAACCCTCACCCCCGAAGAGGCGCAGTCAGCGTGTCTCGTCAAGTACGCGGGCCAGCAGCTCACCACTGGCAAGCAGGCCGAGTGCTACGCCAACGACTTCATCGGGCTGCACCTCCAGTCCACGGCCGACGGCCTCACGTACGCCGAGCTCGGCGAACCTCAGGCCGCGCTGCGGACCCAGGTCGCTGATGCCCAGGACGCCAACGACCCCGCGCTGGCGGACTTGCAGGAGGAGCTCACCGCCATCACGGCACAGCGTGACAGCCTCTTCAGGGGCGAGACCCTCCGTGGCTTGCTGCTGACCTCGTTCGGCTTCAGTGTCTTCGGTGTGAAGGGTGAGCAGGTCGCAACCGTGGCCTTCGTGGTCGCCGGTCTGCTCGCACTCTTGTCCATCGCCGGCTTGGTCCATGCCTTCAGAACTCCGAAGGACAAGACGTTCGCGGCGCCGGAGCACAGGGACACCAAGAAGGACGACAAGGAGCTCATCAGCGTGTGAGCCGCATCGGCTCTCGGCAGCACCTCAAGACGAGAAGGGCGGAGGACCATACGGGTCCTCCGCCCCTCGCGCGCGGTGTCTCATCGCGACGCCCGGCCGCTGCGGTGCGCACACTGGTGTCCTCGTACTCGGGCTACCACCTCACCGGCATGGAGCCCGGCGAGATCCGCGGCCTCCCGTCACGATCACTGACCCTGATCGTCGCGCTCGATGAGCCGATCTCCATCGTGAGCATGCCCGACCGCCGGCTGCCGCCCGCTTCGTTCTGGTCGATGATCGGCGGGTTGCACACCTGACCATTTGTCGCACCAGTTCCGCCATGCGCTCGGGATCTCACCAAAGGAGGTCGCTCGGGTGATGCGATTCGAACGCGCGCAAGAGCTGTTGCGATCACGACCAGCGCGGACGATTGCGTCAGTCGCGGCGACGTCGGGCTATGCGGACCCGGCGCACATGACTCGCGACTGGCATCCGTTCGCAGGGTCGAGCCCTGGGCGGTGGCGTCGCCAGGAACTCCGATTCGTTCAAGACGAGCTGTCCTCCGTGGTCCAGACTCGGTGACATGAGCGCAGACACGACCGATCCGTTCAGCCTGACCGACGTGTTCGTCCGCCTGCGGCCAGGTGGCGGTATGGACCTCGAGCCCCTCACGCCCTCGTTCTGGAGCGGCGACCACGCAACGCCAGGGGACAGGGTCGTGGCCGTGTTCGAGTACGCATCGTCGGACGACCTGCACTCTGAAGTGCTCGAAGTGCACCCCGAAGGCGACGAGCTCATCGTGGTGCTCGCGGGCGCGATCGACCTCATCAGCGAATCGGGCGGCGACGAAGTCGTCGTCAGCCTCGACGCCGGGCAGGCTGCGGTCGTTCGCCGCGGCACCTGGCACCGGCTCTCGATGCGTGCACCCGGCCGCCTGTTGTCCATCAACGTGCGATCCGGAATGCAGAGCAGGCATCGCGACGCGACGCTGGCCGCGTCATGACCATCGACTTCGACCAGATCGACATCGTCGTGGCGGACATGGATGCCACCCTCGCGTTCTACCGAGCACTCGGCCTCGAGATCCCCGACGACGCGATCTGGCGGACGTCGACCGGCATCCACCACATCGACATCACCATGCCGAGCGGGCTCATCGTCCACTTCGACAGCCCTCAGCTCGCCGTCGTCTACAACCGTGGATGGAGTCGCCCAACGGGCACTGGCACGCGCAACGTGTTCAGCTTCAAGGTCGCTGAACGAGACGATGTCGACGCGCTCCACCGGAAGCTCACGGCCTTGGGCTACGCGTGCACCCAGGAGCCATTCGATGCGTTCTGGGGTGCCCGGTACGCCATCTTCGCGGACCCCGACGGCAACCACGTCGGCTTCATGAGCCCCTCAGATCCCGCCCAACGCACAGCGCCCCCCGACCTGTGATGTCACGACCGAGCGAGAAGGCTCCGACATCGCGTTCACTTTGCGGCGGCAGCGACGGCGCTCCGAGCCGCTTCGACGTGGCCGAGGTGGTGCATCAAGAGGGCACCGTCAATGGTCGCGATCATCGCGATCGTGTCCTGTCGTGCCCGCGGCCGGGTGCGGGCCTGGATGCGCTCGGTGAGCCAGTCGATCCAGGCCTCGAGCATCGCGCTGGCGAGTGACCGCTCCGGCTCGCGGTGGACTGCGGCTTGCCCGACGAACTCGAACCACAGGGCGAAGATGCGATTGGCCTCGTCGCGGGTGAGAACGGGATAGGCCATTCTGAGCAGCTCTTTCGGGGGCCGCCGTAACTCGCCGAACGCCGCGCTCGAGCTGCTCCATCAGCCGCCCCGCCAACACCCCGAGCACGGCTTCGAGCAGGGTCTGCTTGTTGGTGAAGTAGTACACGAGCGTGCGGTCGGCGATACCGATGCGCTTCGCGAGACGACCGAAGGTGAGGGCGCCGAGTCCCTCGTCGAGCGCGAGGTCGACCGCAGCTTGCAGCAGCTCCCCCTCATCGTGTCGGCGTGTCACGTCTTGACTGTAGTGATTACTACACGTATGTTGTGTAGTAATCACTACACAGGGCATTCCGAGGGAGAAGTGCAGATGACGGGTTCCGAGCAGTGGGTGCCCGTGCCTGGCGGCGAGGTGCGTGTCCGGCGCCATCACCTTGGCGGTGCTCAAGCGGTGCCCGTGCTCTTCGTCCACGGTGCGTTCGTCAACTCACATCTGTGGGACGGGGTCATCGATCATCTCGTCGCCTCGCGTGCATCGCTCGACCTCATCGCGCCAGACCTTCCTCTGGGTGCGCACCACCGTCGAATGAATGCCGGGACCGACCTCACGGTCTCCGGCATCACCTCGATGCTCATCGGCGTGCTCGATGCACTCGAGCTCGATCAGGTCGTCGTCGTTGCCAACGACTCGGGCGGCGCGATCACGCAGCACATGCTGGCGTCTCATCCCGCCCGATTCAGCGGAGTGCTGCTCACGTCGACCGAAGCCGCCGACAACTTCCCTCCGAAGTACTTCCGCTTCTTGTTCCCGCCACTCCGTCTGCGCGCCTTCATGTGGTCGACAGCTCAGCTGCTGCGAACGAATGTCGGTCGTCGTCTTCCGATCACCTTTGGCCACCTGTTCAAACGACGACTGACGAGCGAGGAAGCCCGGACGCTGATGGGACCCGTCTGGGGGTCGCCAGGAGCGCGGAACGACCTGCGGCTCTTCCTGATCGCGGCCACTGACGACCCGGATCTGCTGAAGAGGGCTGAGGCACGGTTCGACCAGCTCGGCGCACCCGTTGACATCGCCTGGACCGCCGGCGATCGCGTCTTCCCCGACAGCGACGCCGATCGGCTCGCAGATCGCTTCCCTCGCGGGCGACGAGTCGGTGACATCACCGACTCCGGCTCGCTCAGTCCGTTCGACCAGCCTGATCAGGTCGCCCAACGCGTGCTCGGACTGCTCGCGTGGACCGGGGCAGAGCAGCAGGCGTGACCCGCGCGCTTGCCTCATCGGCGATGGCGCGCGCCATGCGGCGGAAGATGAGCGCATGAAACGGCAGCACTGCGTACCAGTAGAGGCGTCCGAGCAAACCCTTCGGAGCGAAGTACGCCACTTGGTGCAGCCGCACCTTGCCCGGCGCGTCGCTGGGTTCGATGCGCCACGTCAGCCATGCCCTGCCGGGCAACTTCATCTCGGCTTCGAGAACCACCTGACGCCCCGGCTGCGCGTCGACGACGCGCCAGAAGTCGAGTGCATCACCCCGCCGCAGGTCGACCGGATGGCGCCTGCCGCGTCGTAGCCCGGGTCCACCTATGAGCTTGTCGGCGAGCCCCCGAAGTGACCAGGCCCAGTTCGATGCGTAGTAGCCGTTCTGCCCGCCGATGCGGGCGAACGCGCAGTAGAGCGCCTCGGGTGTCGCGTCACTGTCGACCGTCTGGTGGTCCTCGAACACCGAACCGCCGGCCCAGTCGGGATCGCCGGGAATGGTGTCGGCCGACGTGGACCCGGAGTCCGTCCACCGCGTATCGATCGCCTCCGCGCGGGTGAGTCGCAGCGCGAGCTCGAGCGACTCGCGGAAGCGGAGCGGCCGATGGGGCACGAGCGCGTCGATCTGGTGGTCGGTCATCACCACCTCGTGCCGAAGGGAATCGATCAGAGGAACGGCGATCGAAGCGGGGACCGGGGTGACCAAGCCGACCCACCGCGACGAAAGCCTTGGGCTGAGAAGGGGCACGGGCAGAATGAGCCGACGGGGCAGCCCCGCGACCTCGGCGTAGGTCTGCATCATCTCGGCGTAGGTGAGCACGTCGGCACCGCCGATCTCGAGCACGCGATCGACAGTCTCTTGATCATCGAGCACCTTGGCGAGGTAGTGGAGGACGTCGCGAATCGCGATCGGCTGACACCGCGTTTGTACCCAGCGGGGTGTGACCATCGCCGGAAGCACCTCGGTGAGGTACCGCAGCATCTCGAACGAGATCGAGCCGGACCCAATGATCACAGCTGCTCTCAGCTCGGTGGTCGCTGTGTGGCCTGAGGCGAGGATCTCGCCGACCCGGTGCCGGCTCGCCAAGTGCGTCGACAGCGTGTCGCCGCGTCCCATGCCACCGAGGTACACGATCCGGCGCAACCCGGCGGCGTCGGCCGCATCGCGCACGTTCCGGGCGGCGGTGGCTTCGGTCGCGGCGAAATCGGCGCCGGTCCCGATGGAATGGACGAGGTAGTACACGGCGTCGCATCCCTCGAGTGCCGGTGCGAGCGTGCCGGCATCGAGCACGTCGCCGGTGAAGAGCCGCACGCGTCGTGCCCACTCGTAACGCTCGGCGCGCGCCGGGGATCGGCTCAACACTCGGACGTGGTTCCCAGCGTCCAACAGGTTTGACACAAGGCGACCACCGACATATCCAGTGGCGCCCAGCACGAGGATCTCGCGTGCGCGTGCGCCCGTTCCCGCCGCGTTCACCGCGCGGAGCTCTCGTTCTGTGCGGCGGTGACCGGATCGCCGACCAGGACACGTGCGCCGACGCCATCGGCGAGTGGTTTCGTCGCGCCCGCGCCGGCGACTGCGAGCGGCACGACTTTCGCCAGTCGTGCGAGCTCGGCGCGGATCGCGTCGAAACCTTCAGCTGTGGTGGCGGCCACGACGACCAGTTCGGGGCGTGACCGGCCAACCGCATGGACCAGCTCCGGGATGGGGGTGTTCGCGCCGAGGTACTCGACCCGCCATCCGGTGCGGTTCAGGACGATCCCGAACATCATCAACGACAGCTCGTGCATCTCTCCCGGCGGGCAGGCTAGGAGTGCCAGCGGGCCGCGTGCGCTGCCCCAACCTCGGGCCAGGCCCGCCAGTCGGCCTCGGATCACGTTGCTGGCGAAGTGCTCCTGGGCGATGGTGACATCGCCTTGTTCCCACCGCTCGCCCAGCTCATGAAGGTAGGGCAGCACGACGTCTCGGAGCGTCGTCGCGACGCTGAAGTCCGACAGCAGCCTGTCGAGCACCGCTTGCGCGCCGGGTTCGTCGAAGTGATCGAGCGCACCTTGCCAGGCGATCGACAGCTCGCGTAGGTCATTCGAGTCGCCGACCTCCGACCCTCCCTCCGCGACAACGGCCGCGGGCTGCGCTTGGGCTTCGGCGATCGCAGCCCCCGCTGCCTCAGCTGCCGACAAGCCCTCGGCGAGGTGGAACTGCATCCGTCGGACACGGCGTTCGTCGCCGTCGGAGTAGAGGCGGAACCCCCCCGAGGATCGGACCGGGGTCAGCAGCCCATACCGGCTTTCCCAAGCGCGCAGCACATGGCTGCTGACGCCGACGCGCCGGCTCAGCTCGCCGATTCGCACCAGGTTCGGCCCGTCCGAAGACTCCATCCGCAACATTCTACTGAACTTCTACAAATCTTGTTGTGGATGCCAGATTGAGGCTCTAACATTCGACAGACATTAGACAATCTACCCAAGGAGTCTCACCACATGACTACCAAGTACCTCCGACTCGCGGCCGGTCTCGCCGTGGCATTCGGCCTGCTCGCGAGTGCATGCAGCGACGATGCGAGCGACGTCACGGCCGACTCCTCAGCTGCGGACCAGAGCACAGCGCCAGCGGCCGCGGGCACAACCGCGGCCGATCCGGCGATGTCGGCAGAGAACGACATCGTCGACACTGCGATCGCCGCCGGCGACTTCACCACCTTGGTCGCTGCCGTGCGAGCCGCAGGGCTCGAAGAGACGTTGCGCGGCGAAGGGCCTTTCACCGTGTTCGCTCCCACCGATGATGCCTTCGCAGCGTTGCCACCGGGCACTGTCGAGACTCTCCTCGAGGACCCGACCGGTGACCTAGCCACGATCCTCACCTACCACGTGGTTCCCGGTGCCGTGCTGGCCGCCGACGTCGTTGGACTGAACGGCCAGGACGTCGCCACCGTCGAGGGTGACTCGTTCAGGGTCGGCGTCGGAGGCGATGGCTCCGTGACCCTGACCGATGCCTCGGGGAACGATGTCGCGGTCGTGACTACTGACATTGAAACCAGCAACGGGGTCATCCACGTCATCGATGGCATCCTGCTGCCAGGTTGATCACTCCGCTCGTTGTCCCGGCGCGAGGGTCGCTCGCGCCGGGACAACGTGGGTAAGGTCCCGATCTTCGGACGGAGGTCCAACTTGTGAAACGGTTCGCGCTGGTAGCAGCCCTTTGCATCGGCGCGTGTGTGCTCGCCGGTTGTGGGGACGACGACGAGGCCGCGCTTTCGGAGCAGGAGTTCCTCGAGCAAGGCAACGCCATCTGTGCGGCGGGAAACGAGCGACTCGACGCCGCGTTCCAGGACCTGGATCTCGAGGAAGGCCAAGAACCCACGGCCGAGCAGGTGGCCACGCTGGTGCTCGACGCTTTGGTCCCCGACGTCCAGTCGCAGATCGATGACATCCGCGCCCTCGAACCACCGGACGAGATGGCCGACGCTGTCGAAACCTTCCTGGACGACGCCCAAGCCACCCTCGACGAGCTCGAACAACAGGCCACCGACGACCCATCGGCCGTCTTCTCGGAGGACGAGGATCCGTTCGCCGAGGTCAACGCGCAGGCCAATGAGATCGGGCTCACCGAGTGCGCGGACGATGGCGAAGAGGAATGAATCTCACGCCATAGTCGATCGGCTCCGCCGGCGCCGTCGCACCTCGACGAGGAGGTCGAGGACCTCGCCGATGGTGCGCTCCCGCCCGATCGAGTCTCGCATCGGCAGGTGTTCCTGGATGTGGTAGCGGTTGCGACGGCCGTCTTTCTCCTTCACCACGTAACCGGACTCGGTGAGGTCGACCACGATGCCGTAGGCCGTGCGCTCGGTGACGTCGAGCGCCACCGCGAGGTCGCGTAGGCGCACGTCAGGGTGTTGGGCGATGAACACCAACGCCCGGGCGTGGTTCGTGAGGAAGCTCCAGTCCGCCATGTCGGTACAAGTAGACCAATACACGAAATAGATTGCAAGAATCGAACTTCAACTGTAGGGTCGGCCCTCGGCTGCAGGAAGAGGTACTGAAGATGAGCCGTCACCGCGCCCGCCCGGGGGAGGGCACCGCATGGCTGGTCACTGACCGCCCTGAGACCGCCGGCTGTCACTGCTATTGGTACACCGGCCCCAAGGACGGCCACCTCGTCGAGCACGTGCACGTCGACGGCGCGGCCGAAGCGGTCGCGTGGGGCCGATTACGCACGCCACGTGTCCGCATCCGCACCGCTGACGGACGCACCGCATGGGCGGGGAGCGCGCCACGCCCGGCTGGCATCGCCCACTCGTGGATCGAGACCGATCGAGTTCCGGAAGGGGCGTCATGCTGAGGTTCCAGTGGAACGCGTTGCGACCCGGGGACGCGGTGATCGTCCACGATCTCGAGAGCTCGGAAATGACGTTGCTTCCTGGCACAGTCGTGACTGTCGACACCTGCTCGGGCCGAAAGCTCGCGAACGGCGTCCGCATTCGAGTGAACGCCAACGACGGGTTGGTCAGGTTGCTGTGGCCGGCGTACATGGCGGTCCATCTCGAGCCACTCGACCCAACGGAGCCGTGCTGGCGATGCGAAGAGATGGCCACGACGCTCGAACGCGCGCCGGAGACCGTTCACAACGAGCTGACAGCAGAGCTCGTCGGACTCGGCGCCGCGGCGGTGCCGTCCCGCCGCTAAACCCCTCCGCTGACCCTGCGCTACGGCAGTTCGCCGAGGACGGTGCGGTACACGTCGACATACTGGTCGACCATTCGGTCGCGGCTGAACCGCTTGACTGCGACGTTCCGGATGTGGTGGCGGTCGAGCGTGTCGAGCACGCGAAACGGCGGCAACGGCCGCATCGACGCCATCGACGACGAACCCGGTGGCGCCGTCGTCGACGAGCTCGCGCATGGACCCGCGGTCGTAGGCCACGACGGGTGTGCCACATGCCATCGCTTCAACGACGCTGAAGCCGAAGGGTTCGTCGAAGCCGATGAGGTGCAGGAGGGCGGCCGCGCCTCCGAGAACACCGATGCGAGCCGCCGCATCGACCGGGCCCACGTATGACGTCTGGATGCCGTCGAGGTGCGGGGCGACTTCACGGTCGAAATACGCCTGGTCCTGGATGATGCCAGCGATCACGAGTGGCCTCCCCGCGAGCCGCGCGACCTGGATGGCGGCGGCCGTCCCCTTGTCGGGGTGGATGCGTCCGAAGAACAGCAGGTGGCGGCCCGGGGCGGGGTGCAGCGAGAACGAATCTGTGTCGATGCCGTGGTGGATGGTCGCGGCGTAGCTGAGCGCGGGATGGCGGTCGGAGTCGCTGATGGCGACATACGCGCAGTGCTCGTCGTACCGCTCGTAGACCGGGACGATCTGCGGCGACGAGAACCCGTGGATTGTGGTCACCACAGGCGTCTCGACCAGCCTGCTGTAGGTCAGAGGGAGGAAGTCGAAGCCGTTGTGGATGACATCGAACTCGCCGGCGCGTTCGAAAGCAGCGGCGACGTGCGTGCACTCGGCGACTTTGGCGTCGAGTCCTGACGCCTCTGACCAGCCGTGGGGCACGACCGACGCCAATGCGGCGGCTGTCAGCGAGTTGGCCGTGGCGAAAAGGGTGACATCGTGGCCCCGGTGGACCAGGCCCTCGGTGAGCAGAGACGCAAATTGCTCCCACGGCCCGTAGTGCACGGGTGGAACCCTCCAGGCGATGGGTGCCAGCACCGCGATGCGCAGGCTCCGGCGTGGATGATGCCGCACGGGTCGATTGACGCCTCGAGAGTACCCCGGCCCCGAGTCGGGCTCGCCCCGGTAGACTGCGAGGCTCCGCCCCTTGGTGAGTCGCTTGGTTTGGGCTGGACGGCTTAGACCCGTCGCCCCGTGCAGGCTCGACGTCTTTCCGAGCTTCCTCGAGGAGATTTAGTGCCCCTAGACGACATCGACCGCGTCGATGGTTTGTCGACGCCAATGCGCCGGCGTCGCACCTACGCGGTCGTTTCGACGTTCCCACCGACGCCCTGCGGTGTCGCGACGTTCTCCGCCGCGCTGTGCGACGGGCTCTCGCGCGGCGGCGATGACGTCACCGTCGTTCGGGTCGGCGACGCGAGCGGCGGACGCGATCCGCGCGTGGTGGCATCGCTCTCCGACCGCAGCTCGACGCCATCTCGGGAGTGCGTGGACGCGCTCGTGCGGGCCGATGTTGTGGTCCTCCAGCACGAGTACGGCCTCTATGCCGGCAAGGACGGGGACTCTGTCATCGACCTCCTCGATGCGGTGGAGGCGCCGACGATCGTCGTCGCCCACACCGTGCTGCGCTCCCCGACGCCACACCAACGCACGGTCCTCGAAGAGGTCGTCCGCGCCGCCGACGCGGTGGTCGTGATGACCGAGGCCGGGCGACGCCTCCTGGTCGGCGGGTTCGACGTCGACGCAACGAAGGTCGTGGTGATCCCGCACGGCGCAGCCGTCACAGCGCACGCCGACAAGCGATACGACGCGTCGAGTCGCAAGATCCTGACCTGGGGCCTGCTCGGTCCCGGCAAGGGGATCGAGTGGGCCGTCGACGCGTTGGCCTTGCTCGACGATCTCCGGCCTCGAGCGACGTATCGGGTCGCGGGCGACACGCACCCGAAGGTGGCAGCCGCGAAGGGGGAGGCCTACCGCGACATGTTGCGCCGGCGCGCCGCCGACGCTGGTCTCGCGGGCCACGTCTCCTTCGACGCCGGCTATCGAGGGCTCGGCGCACTTGCAGATCTGATCTCTGCGGCATCGGTCGTCGTGCTGCCTTACGACTCGCCCGATCAGGTGACCTCCGGGGTGTTGGTCGACGCCGTCGCCGCGGGCCGTCCGGTGGTCGCGACCGCGTTCCCGCATGCGGTCGAGCTGTTGGGCAGCGGCGCAGGCATCGTCGTCCCGCGACGCGATCCCGCGGCCCTGGCAGCTGCGTTGCGTCGGGTGATGACCGAGCCCGGTCTCGCGGAAGGCATGGCCCACGAGGCGCGTCGTCTCGCTCCTGAGCTCGCATGGCCGGCCGTCGCCTCTCGCTATGCCGCGCTCGGAGACTCCTTGCTCGGAGACTCCTTGCTCGATCGCCAGACGGTGCTCGCATGACGGCCTGCGGGCCAACCTTCGCCCACCTCGATTCGCTCACCGATCGTTTCGGCACGTTCGAGCACGCCCTCTACGCGCGGCCTCGGCCCGAGCACGGCTACTGCACCGACGACAACGCTCGCGTGCTCGTAGTGTCGTTGCGCGAGCCGGATCCGGCGTCCGAGGTATCCGCGCTCATGCGCAGCGCGTTCCGGTTCGTCACGGAGGCGCAGGGCGTGACCGGCGACACCCGGAACCGGCGCGCCGCGAGCGGCCGCTGGCACGGCCCCAGAACCGTCGAGGACTGTTGGGGCCGGAGCCTTTGGGCTTTCGGCGTCGCGGTCGAGCGACGTTCGGACTCGCTCGCAGACGACGCACTGGCGTACTTCGAGCGAGGCGCTGCGAGGCGGTCGCCGTGGCCCCGTTCGATGGCCTATGCCGCCCTCGGCGCCGCCGCCGTGCTCCAGGTGCACCCACACCACGCGAGCGCGGCTTGCTCTTGTCTCTGACGCCGCCGAGCTGATCGGGCGACCGGCCGCCGAAGAGTCGTGGCCCTGGCCCGAGCCGCGTCTCTCGTACGCCAACGCGCTTCTGCCGGATGCGCTGATCGCCGCCGGATCGGCTCTCGGGCGACTCGCGCTGATCACCGATGGCCTGCACCTTCTGGAGTGGCTGCTCGATCGCGAGACCATCGACGGTCACCTCTCGGTGACACCCGCCGGTGGGTCGGGACCACGTGACGCGCCCGGGTTCGACCAGCAACCGATCGAGGTGGCGACGCTCGCTGAGGCCTGCGCTCGCGCCGCCGGGGTCACCGGAGATGCTCGTTGGGCAGCGGGTGTGCGTCTCGCGTCGGCCTGGTTCGACGGGGACAACGACACCGGCGCGCGGATGTGGGATCCCGCCACCGGCGGAGGCTACGACGGGCTCGAGGCGACCGGGGTCAATCTCAATCAGGGCGCCGAGTCGACGATCGCGTTGATCTCCACTCGCCAACACGCCCGGGTGGTGGACAAGGTGTCTTCGTGACACCGAGCGGCAACGCGCTCGTCAAACACCACGAGCGGCGGCTCGAGCCCGACGCCTCTCGTGTCGTCGCCCAGCTGTTTGTTGCCGGCCAGGAGGTCGTCGGCGCGAGCGAATCACGAGCGTCAGGCGTCGTCGCCAGGATCCTTGCGTTGGACGAGGAGGACGTACAGCGCGAGCTCACCGATCTCGTCCGACGGTTCGGCGACCGTCATCGAGACCTGCTCAGCACCTTCAGCCACCACGCCGACCGGATCGCCAACCGGCTCGACACCGACGCCGAGCTCAGCCCGGAACGTTGGCTCTTGCTCGGAGCGACCTTCACACACGAGTACTCCATCGAAGCCGCGTCGCTGTGCAACCCGAGCATCGTCGCCCATCCCGACCAGTCATCCGCGCCGGTCGGCTCGGTCCGCTTCATCATGAGCGTGCGCGGCATCGGCGAGGGTCATCGATCCAGCATCGGCTTCCGCACGGGCACCATCGACGCCGCCGGCGAGGTCACCGTCGACGAGCCAGGTCGCTTCCCGACCTTGGCCACTGTCGAATCGGCCGTCTTCGACCGCGAGCAGTTCGCCGGCCGGCTCCGGGCGATCGGCGAGGACAACGAAAACGCGACATACGTGCTCGACCACCTCGACGACACCTTCAGCGGTGACGAGCTCGAGTGGCAGATAGGTGTGCTGGCAGGACAGCACGACACCCGGCCCGACACGCACACCACCGCGGCGTTGCTGCGGTCCATTGCGGCCTGCAGCTACACAGCGCGCTTTTCTGCGGTCACCGCGACATCCGAGCGAGTGCTCGCGCCCGCCATGGCGGCGGAGGCCCGAGGCATGGAGGACGCCCGCTTCGTCCGCTTCGTCGACGACGACGGCGCTGTCACGTACTACGCCACGTACACGGCCTTCGACGGAGTCTCGATCAGCCAACAGCTGCTCCGCACGACCGACTTCCTCGAGTTCGTTGTTTCGCCGATGATCGGCCCAGCCGCCACCAACAAGGGCTTGGCGCTGTTCCCTCGCCGCATCGGCGGCCGTTTCTTCGCGCTGTCGCGTCACGACCGCGAGACCAACGCCGTCACGTGCTCGGAATCGCTGCTGCACTGGGACCGCGCCGTCACGATTCAGACGCCGGACCGGCCCTGGGAGGTGATCCAGCTCGGCAACTGCGGGTCACCGATCGAGACAGATGCCGGCTGGCTGGTCCTGACGCATGGCGTGGGGCCGATGCGGACCTACAGCATCGGCGCCCTGCTCCTCGACCTCGACGATCCGACCCAGGTCATCCGAACGCTGCCCGCACCGCTGCTCACACCGGGCGAGCAGGCGGACGGTTACGTCCCGAACGTGGTCTACACGTGCGGTGCTCTGCTGCACGGCGAGACCCTCGTCATACCTCACGGCGTCGCCGACAGCTTCATCGCCATTGCGACCATTCGGCTGCCGGCGCTGCTCGATGCCATGGTTGATCTCCCGGCGTTGACCTAGCGCGCCGCCGAACGCCAGCGGCAGACCTCCTCGGGTACTCTCACCACGCGGGTGGCGTTGCTCCGGACTTCGGTACGCGCACGCGAGACCGAGGAGCACACCTGTGACCACCCTTACGAACACGTCCCCGTCGGGGGCCTTGGCCGCCAGCTCGGCCGACGCCCGCCCAGCAGTTTCCAAGGTCTCGGTCTTCTTCGCGGTCGTCACGCGCTCGGCCCCACGTCTCATCGAGGCCTCGCTGATCCCGTCCGCCCTCTTCTACTGCTGTCTCGTGCTGGTCGGGATCGGCGCGGCGTACGCGGCCGCGGTGCTGTGGCTGTATGCGGCGGTCGCCAGTCGCTGGGTCCGCCACCGACCCGTCCCCCCGCTGCTCGTGCTCGGCGCCATCGGCATCACGGTGCGGACGAGCGGTGGCGATCGCGAGCGGCAGCACATTCTTCTACTTCGCGCAGCCGGTGCTCGGGTCGCTCGTCGTCGGCTGCGTCTTCCTGGTCTCCATCGCGGTCGGGCGACCGATGGTCCAGGCGCTGGCACTCGAGTTCTGGCCACTGACGCCGGACATGCTCGCTCACCCCGCCGTCGGCCGATTGCTGCGCAGGCTGACCTTCCTGTGGGCGGGTATCAATCTCGCGATCGGCGCATCGACCCTCACGTTGTTGGTGCTGCTCCCGCTGCCCCTGTTCGTCGCGGTCAAGCAGGTCGTCGCGTGGTCGATCACTGCCGCCGGCATCGCGGTGACGATCGACCGCTCGGTGCGGACCGCGCGGCGAGCCGGCTTCGCCGCTGAAGCGCCGCGCCGCGGCGTCGCGCTCGATCCGTCGTAAGTCGCGCACCCCGGCCCCGCGTCGGGCTCAGGGCTTGTTCGCGACCACGTCCAGTCCGGGCGCGGGGAGCGAACCCGTGATGACGTCGGTGGCGACATCGGCGAGTCGCCGGTTGTGGTTGCGCGCGTGGTTCCGCAGCGTGGCGAAGGCCTGCTCCATGTCGAGACCCTGACGCTCGGCGACCACTCCCTTCGCTTGCTCGATCACGATGCGGGTGTTCAGGGCGCCGTTGAGCTGCTCGTTCAGCGCGTGCGCTTCCGTTGCAGCGCGGTGCTGAAGGATGGCGATCGTGGCTACATCGGCGAACGCCTGAGCGGCCTCCACGTCGGCCTGGCGCATCGCACCCGGTTCGGGGTGGAACAAGTTGAGCGCGCCGATGACCTTGCCCCGCAGCCGCATCGGCAGAGCATGGACGGAGTGGAAGCCGGCGGCGAGCGCCTCGGTCGCGAAGCGAGGCCACCGGTCGTCGCCGGCCACCAGGTCCTGGTTGACCACGGGCTTCCCGGTGCGGAAGCAGTCCAAGCACGGACCCTGTTGGGCTTGGATCTCGAAGAGCTCGAGCACGCGCATGGCCTCACTCGAGGAGGCCATCACCCGCAGGTTGCCGTCGGGCGCGACCAGCATGAGACCGGCGGCGCCGACGTCGAGCACGTCCACACATCGGTCAGCCAGCAGCGTCAGCAGCTCCACGACGTCGAAGTCGGCGACGAGCGTGTCAGCCAGCTCCACGAGTGTTCGGGCAAGCAAGGATTCTCTGGGCATCGGCTCTCCCATCACGACAGCTTCGGCCCTCTCGACCGCGCGAGTTCTGCACGCGCAGATCCAAGGGAGATCGTAGGGCCGCAGCAGCACGGCCTCACAGTTGCGGGTCCTCCTCGCCGCTCTCCGCGTCGAAGCGGAGCGTTCTCGACACGACCTCGCGAGCAACCTGAGTGAGGGGACGGCCGTTTCCGAAGGCGTAGGCCCGGAGACGGATGAGCGCCTGACCGACCGTGACGCCGAGCTGCACGGAGACCATCCCGGCAGCTTGATGGACCACGTACTGAAAGTCTGCACCCGCCTCAAGCTCGGCGGCCATCTCGCCGGGGGGAGCCTCCGCCTGCAGGAGAAGGACCGCCTCCGCGGCAACGTCGGCCATCACCAGGGCGTCGGCGTGCTGCTCGCCGTCGAGGGGTCCCGGTCGGTCGCGATAAAGGTTGAGGGCGCCGAGCCGTACGGCCCCGACACGGAGGGGAAATCCGAACACGGCCCGCACTCCCGCTTCGAGGGCAGGTCCGGCGAACGCGAGCCAGCGGGAGTCAGCCGGGTCAGCGAGGTCGGGTTCGAGCACGGGTCGCTCGAGCTGGTGCGCGTCCACACACGGTCCTTCGCCCAGGTCGTACTGCAGCTGCTCGATGAGCGCGCTCACCTCATCAGTGGTGCACACGGAGCCCCGAGGAACGTCGCCCCACATCAGCATGATCCCCGCGCCCGTCATACCGGTGACCTCCGCGCACACGCGGCAGAGCCGGGCAGTCTCTGCGCCGGGCGCGTCACCCACAAGCCGAGCGACGATCCGCTGCCGGCGTTCGCCGAGCACTACCTACAGGCCTGCGGCGCCGAAGCGAGCGCCCGCGAGCTGGAACGCATCGACCGACTCGAGCGGGTTGCGCTCGACGAGATCAGAGAGACCACACAGGTCCAGGACGCGTTGAGCGCAACTCGAGGGTGACCGCAGCACCAGCGATCGCGACCTGGCTCGTAGGAACTCGCCGGCCGCCACGATGACTCGCACGGTGGACGCGTCGAGGAATTCCACCGCGCTCAGGTCGAGGATCAGGTCGGCGCCACCGACCGCGATCGCGCCGGCCAGCGTCTCGCACAAGGCAGGCACGGTGGAGAGGTCCTGCTCGCCTCGAAGCAAGGCGATGGTGGGATCGAGGCCTGTGCCGGCACCACGCGGCGGACCGCGCAGACGGGTCGGGCGAGGCGAGGTGCGACGGTCATGGTGCACTCCGGGATGGCGTGGTGACGACGCGCTACCAGGGTCCGGAGCACCGCTCCCGGGCCAGCAGCTGCTGGCCCAACACGTGAGGGTTCTGTCGTGTCGCCGTGATCGTACGCCCGTTCTGCGAAAGCCGCTAGCACGGGGTGACCGCCGAGCGCCGGTAGATTGAAGGTCTCATCTTGGTAGGGACGCCTCGTTCTGGGCAGGACGCCACTTGGCTGTCGCCCCGCAGACAGGCCCGACGCCTCTTCTGAGCGATCAGCAAGGAGCGTCATGACCTCAGAGACCAACGAGCTGGATGCCGTTGCGACCCGAAAGTGCGGTCGCTGCAGGCAGGAGTTTCCGACCGACCCGCTTTCCATCCCCGGCGTGGTGCTCGACTGGTGGCTGTGCCCGCCCTGTTACGAGACGCTGTTGGGACCAACCCCGTTGAGGTCATGAGCCTCGGACGATGAGAGGTTTCGAGTGAGCGAGACGTGGGAGTACATGATCGTGTCGCTTCCGACGTTCGAGGTCGGGAAGGCAGCACCCGGCGAGTCTGCTTCCGTGACGCTGCTGAACCGCGAGGGGGCGAACGGCTGGGAGGCAGTCGGGATGACAGTTCTTGGTGATGGGAGCGTCGCGGTGCTGCTCAAACGCAGGACCGCGAGCGGATAGCACCGCGTTAGATCGAGGCGGACCAGGTGCGGTCGTCGTCCTCGAGCCACCGGTTGATGGACTGGTTGCTGTAGATGCTGCTTCCGTTCACGATGAGCTCGACTCCCTTGAGGCGCCAGCCGCCGGCGAAGCCATCCGGGGACTTGTGGATGCGGATCGAGTGGATGTCGCCGCGGTAGAAGCCGACGCCCGGATCCAAGTCGAAGGCGTCTGTGTGGTTGCGCTCGAAGTCGTCGCGATCGGGGTCGTCGAGGTTCCAGTCGCGTCCCGCGAGCGTGAGCGTGACGTCGTCGTCGGTGCCGGCCCACGCGACGTCGGCGGTGCTCACCTTCACGCGCAGCCTGTTGACGAGCTCGCGATCGTTCACGCAGCCGAGCCACCAGCGGTGGTCGTCTTCCAGCCACTGGTTCGGGCTGACGTCACACTTCAGCTCACCGCGGAACCACACCCGCACCCGCGCGAGCTTCCAGCCGCCGGCGAACCCGTCGGGACTCTTGCGGATCAGGACCCGCTTGATGGCGGTCTCCTGCAACCAGGGTGCCCAGATGGGGTAGCCCTCGACGTTGCCGCGCTCCCGGTCGTCATGGTCGACGGTGTCCAGGACGAAGGTGTGGTCCCCGATGTCGATCCACACGTCGTCGTCGGTGCCGGCCCACGCCTCATCGGCGGTGCGAAGTTCGACGAAGAGGTCGGACCAGCCGATCTGGCCACGCGTGTATCCGCACAGTCGCTGTGAGTTCCCGTCCATCACGCAGTCCTGGCGCGGCGAGGCGCAGGCCCCGCAGTTGCCGTTCGGCACGTCGTCGCACCCGTGCGTAGTGCTGCAGGACGAGCACGGGGTCCCGCTTCCGGTGTACTCGTCGGCAGCGCCGAAGAGGTGGGAGGCCTCGTGGGCCGTGATCATGTCGATCGTGCCCCGGCCCCATCCGCCCCAGTTGTTCCGTCGGGCGAGGGTGACGCGGCCGCTGCTCGCGTAGGCGTGCCAGCTGTTCGCGTAAGGGGTCACGAAGATGACGAGCGTGTGGTCGGACCAGTTCGCCAGCCGCATGTCCTCGCGGTACTCGGCCACCGAGGACCAGGCCGCAGCGTAAGTGTTGCCGTCGTAGGTGACCTCGCCCATCGCCGGATCACGCCAGTACGACTCGTTGGAGCTGTTGGTGCCGTCGGCGACCGCAATAGTGATGAACTGCAGGTCGTATACCCACGAGAGGTCCCCGCTCGGGTGCTGCGACGACAGCCAGTTCAGACCGGTGAGGATCTCCGCGCACACCTCGCTCCGCTCGGTAGTCGTGAACCTCGGGCCCCCGGTCTGGCTCGATTCGACGAACACCAGCCCGACGGACATCTCACCGGTCATCCGCCAGCAGGCGGCCTCCGGAAAGAGCCACTCCCAGATGAGCTCGATGAGCCCGTCGGGTAGGCGCGCGATCACCTCGTAGTAGCGGGGGCCGAGGCGGTAGGCGAGGCGCGCCAGGTGGTACGCGAGCTGCTCGTCCTGGTAATGCGCGACCAGCCGGCGCTCATACTCGACGAAGTCATCCGGCGTCATGACCTCCGAGCTCTGACCCTTGCCCCTTGGGCGCTCCTGCGGCCTGATGCGCTCTCCGCTCTCGGCTTCGTACCGAGCGGCGAGCGCGAGAAAGTCCTCGGGATCGAGAGGTGTGAACGGAAGCGGTGGCTCGCGATCCTCACCACCCGCCCCCCACGACACGCCTCGCACCGTGCGGTCCCGCTCCAGCCGGCGATACCCACGAGAGAAGCGAGCGTTCCACACCGTCACCACGCGGCGCTGCTCGTCGTCGAGCTGGCCGAGCTGTTCACGGCCCATCGCGCCCTTGAGACGGCCCCCGAACAGGCCGATGTCGGCGGCGGCATCCGCCTGGTCGGCGGTGGCCAGCACCTCGATGGCGACGTTTCCGTACTGCGCCACAACGGTGGCCCCGAGCTCGGCCAGCACCCGCGCAGCCTCGCGGCGGGCGGCCGTCGAACGTCTCTGCAGCAAGAAGAGATAGCTGGAACGCGGACGGTCATTCATCGTCGGCTCCTCATCAGTCCTTCCCGCACGAGTACGTGCAGCGCAGCGCGCCTGATACGAGCGATCGTTTGGCGGCTCGCAACTTCCGCGGGACGCTTCCTCCAGCCACGGTCGACGAATGCCTATCCCGTGTCAAGAACCTGCGGACAGATCCTCAGTGCTGAAGGTCTTGCAGATATTCCGGCGGGCTAACCCGTCACACCTGCTTCGGGGGTCAGCGGCTGGCCGAGCATCGAGGGCGTGGTGGGCGCGCCGGTGCGAAGTCGTTCGATCCAGCGACGGCGATCGTCCACCTGCACGGTGGCGATCGACCTGGCCATGTCGCTGTCGCCCCGCTCGAGGGCGTCGAGCAGCATGCGCTGATGTGCGAGGGCGACGTCGCGGAGGCCGGGATCGGAGCTGAGCCAGGCACGGCGGACGTTCTCGCCGCGGATCTGGAGGGAGCGAAGGATGGAGCTGAGCGTCTCGTTCCCCGTCGCATCACCCACCAATCCCTGGAACCGGCGATGGAGGTGAGCGATGTCGTCGATGTCGGTGGCCGTCTCGAGCTGATCGACCACGGCGTGCATCTGGGCGAGGTGGCTCTCGGTCCGTCGTTGTGCGGCGAGAGCGGCCGCCGGTGGGAGCAGCAGCCGGCGAACTTCGAGCACCTCGTCGAGACCCTGAGACTGCAGGAGCTCCATCGCGAACACCATGCCCGACAACAACTCGCCGGGAGCGAGGCTGGTCACGTAGGTACCGTCACCTCGGCGAACGTCGAGCACGTTGATCTGGGAGAGGGCGCGCACCGCTTCGCGCAGCGACCCTCGCGACACACCGAGTCGTTCCGCCAGCTCGTGCTCGGGCGGGAGCCGTTCGCCCGGGCTGAGCTCGCCCGAGCGGATCATCGCCCGAATGCTGTCGATCGCCTTCGTGGTGACGCTCACAACAGACCTCTAATGTCTTGGTTGTCGGCAGCCGCAAATGCAGGACGACTGACCAACGGTAACCGGACGACACCGCGCCGAACTCGGCTCCAGCGCCAGAAACATAGGATCTTTTCCGGTGAGCAAGTCACAAGATGCGATCAAACGGGTCGTCGAAGCGTTCGAGCGGTCCGAGTGGTCCGAGATCGACGTGCGTTCCGGCGACGTGCGAGTTCACCTTTCGACATCGACGCCGGCCGCCCCGCCGACCACGACACCCGCTCCGGCGCCGGACAGCGCCGGCGACGACCGAGCCGCCGTGGAGCCCGCTCCGACCGGCGCCCACATCGTGGTGTCTCCGTCGCCGGGCATCTTCTGGCGCTCGCCCGAGCCGGGTTCACCACCGTTCGCGGACGTCGGCCACATCGTCGACGCGTCAGCGACCGTGTGCATCGTCGAGGTGATGAAGCTGATGAACCACGTCAAGGCCGACGTCAGCGGTGAGGTTGTCGCCGTCTACTGCGAAAACGGTGTGGCGGTTCAGAAAGGGCAGGCGCTCTTTGCGATCGCTCCGTCCGGGTCGTCGTCTTGACGCCGACCACCAACATCCGTCGCGTGCTGGTCGCCAACCGCGGCGAGATCGCGGTGCGGATCATCCGGGCCTGCCGAGACGAAGGCATCGAGGCGATCGCGGCTGTCAGCGAAGCCGATCAGGATTCGCTCGCCGCGCGTCTGGCGACCGACGTCGTCCACATCGGCCCGGCGAGTCCGGCGCAGAGCTATTTGCGCGTCGAGCAGATCGTCGCCGGCGCGCTCCTCACCTCCTGCGACGCCGTCCATCCTGGCTACGGCTTCCTGTCCGAGCGCGCCGACCTGGCCGAGGCGTGCGTCGCTCATGGGCTGATCTTCGTGGGTCCCTCCGCCGACACGATCCGGCGTGGTGGCGACAAGGTCGAGGCCCGCCGCGTCGCCCGCGCCGCCGGTGTTCCCACTGGCGCCGGCTCGGACGCGGTGAACGGAGCCGATGCCGCGCGCGCCGTCGCCGACGCGGTCGGCTATCCGATCCTTCTCAAGGCCGCCGCCGGCGGCGGCGGACGGGGAATGGTCCGTGTCGACAGCGCGCGCGAGCTCGCAGCGATGTTCGGCATGGCCGCGCGCGAGGCGCGCGCTGCCTTCGGGGACGGGCGCATGTACGTGGAGCGGTACGTCGAGAACGCCAGGCATGTCGAGGTGCAACTGCTCGGCGATCATCACGGCGGCATCGTCCACCTTGGCGATCGGGACTGTTCGACGCAGCGCCGCTTCCAGAAGTTGGTCGAGGAGGCGCCCGCCACCGTGCTGTCCAGCGATCTCCGCCAACGCCTCGCCGACGCTGCCGTCGCGCTCGGACGTCATCTCGACTACCGCGGGGCAGGCACCGTCGAGTTCCTCGTCGATCTCGATCGCAGCGAGTTCTCGTTCCTCGAGATCAACACCAGAGTGCAGGTCGAGCACCCGGTCACCGAGATGGTGACCGGCGTCGACATCGTGCGCGAGCAGCTCCGTATTGCCGCCGGCGAACCGCTGAGTTTCATCCAAGACGACGTTGCGACCCGCGGTCATGCAATCGAATGCCGCATCAATGCCGAATCGGTCGCCGCCGGCTTCCTCCCATCACCGGGCACGATCACCAAGTGGGACCCACCGGAAGGCGACCATGTCCGCGTCGACAGCCACGCCTTCGTCGGGCTACGAGATCCCGCCGTACTACGACTCGCTGATCGCCAAGCTCATCGTGTCGGGCGCCGACCGCGCCGAGGCGATCGAGGCATCGCTGAAGGCGCTCGACGACTTCGAGATCGAGGGCGTCGAGACAACTCGTGAGCTTCAACTGGCGGTGTTGTCGCACGACGACTTCCGGAACGACGCGATCAACACGCAATGGCTCGAGACGACGCTCCTGCCCAGTGTGACGTCGACCCCGACTGCAAAGGAGTTGACCCATGGCTGAGATCGACATCATCGACCAGACCCTCCGCGACGGCCAGCAGAGCCTCTGGGGCATGCGCATGAAGGTCGCCCATCTCGCCGACGTCGCCGGTGACATCGATCAAGCTGGCTACCGGGTCGTCGACCTCACCGGCAGCTCGATCTTCGAGTGCATGATGCGGTACAACCACGAAGACCCGTGGGACGGGCTCGACGTGTGGCGGTCGTGGCTGCCGAACTCGCGGCTCAGATCCGGGTCGCGCAGCAACTGCATCGGCAAGTTCGGCCTGACACCCGACTCCCTGATGGAGCTCTGGATCCGAACGCTCGCCAAGCACGGCATCGACAGCTTCTGGATCTTCGACTGCCTCTACAACATGGACGCGATGGAGCGTCTGTGTCGCGTCGTCGCCGACGTCGGGTGCGAGGTGGCGCCGGCGATCATGTACGGCATCAGCCCCGTGCACACCGACGAATGGTTCGCCGACCGGGTCCGCGAGTACGTGAGCTGGGGCATCACCGACGCCATCTACGTCGAGGACGCCGCCGGCATCCTGAAGCCGGAACGGGCCAAGACCCTCATGCCGGCGTTGATCGAGGCGGCCGGGGATGTCCCGGTCGAGATGCAGTGCCACAACACCGTCGGCGTGGCGGGGATGAACTATCTGATCGGTGTCGAGGCCGGGGTCAAGGTGCTGCACAGCGCATCCGGGCCGATGGCGAACGGTCCATCGGTGCCGTCGACGGAGCAGACCGTCGAGAACCTGCGCTGGGAGGGTCACACGACCAGGGTCGATCTCGACCGAGTGCGGCGAGTCGGCGCCCACATGCGCCGCGTGGCCGAACAGGAGGGACACCCAGTCGGTGTGCCGAACGAATACAACGTGTTCCCGTACCACCACCAGCTTCCCGGGGGCATGACCGGCACCCTGAAGGCACAGCTCGCGCAGTACGACATGTCCGACCGGTTCGAGGAGGTGCTCGAGGAGGTCGTGCGCGTCCGGGAGGAGCTCGGGCACCCGATCTCGGCCACCCCGTTCTCTCAGCTGGTGGGCATCCAGGCGGTGTTGAACGTCGTCACCGATGAACGGTACGGATCGGTTCCCGATGAGGTGCTCGTCTACGTCCTGGGTCACCTCGGCGAGCCACCCGCTCCCATCGACGAGAACGTGCTCGACCGGATGCTCGCGACCGATCGGGGCCGCGAGATGCAAGCGTGGGAACCGCCGCAACCGACGATCCGCGAGCTGAAGACCCAGTACGGCGATCGGACGATGAGCGACGAGGAGCTCTTGCGGCGCTACCTCGTCCCGCTTCAGGACGTCGAGGCCACGCGTGCCGCTGGACCGGCGGCGCGCACCTACCAATTCGAGGACGACGGGATCCCCGAGTCGCTGATCAACGAGTTGCTCGCCGGGACCCGGATCGGCTTCGCCGAGATCGAGGCCGGGGGGTCGAGCGTCACCGTCCGGCGGTGAGCACGAAGGAGAGGGCCTGCGTGACCATGTACGAGTTCGATACGACGCTCGACCCGAACTACCCCGTGCTCACGCGCGGCAACGCCGGCGAGATCATGCCCGACATCGTCTCGCCCCTGTCGGCGACGGTGTTCTTTCCTCCGCTCGAACGCGGGTGGCGACGCTCCTTCACCGAGACATGGGACGTCATGGACTGGCCCGACTGCCCGACGACGTTCGCACCGATCGTCGGCGGACGGTTCTACATCAACATCTCGGCGTTCCGGCGCCTCGCCGATCTCACCCCGGGGACGAGCCCGGAGGACATCGATCGCACCCTCTTCGCCGCCGGCGGCATCCGGCTCGACCCGTACGAGGCGCCCGATGAGGACGGCTATGCGGAACGCGGCGAGCGCATCGCCGCTGCGACTGCGTCCTTTCTCGCCGATCCGCCGCTCGAACGCTTGCAACGTGAGCACGACGCCGCCCAGGCTCGTCGTGTCGAGGGTCGCGCCAAGCGGCACGACCAGCTCGAACGAGGAGCTGCTCGCTCGGTTCGAGTCGATGCAGCCGTTGATGGAGTCCGACTTCGTCAGCCTGTTCATCGGATCGTCGGTCAGCCCTGTGGCGTTCGGTTCACTGCAGGCGGGCCTCGTCGAGATTTACGGCGACGAGGGCTACGAGCTCGGTCGGCAATCGGTGATGGGCACCGGAGGGATCGAGTCGGCCGAGGCCGGCAAGGCGGTCGCCTTGCTCGTCGGGCTCGAGGGCGACGAGTTCGAAGCGGCGTTCGAGAAGGTGCTCGAACAGTACGGATTCCGCGGCGTGAACGAGTGGGAGATCGCGGCACCGTCGTGGGAGATCCGACCGGACGTTCTGCGTCGCGCCGTCGACGCCGTGAGGGCCGGTGGCGCCGAGCGCGACCCCGACGCGATCCGCAAGGCGGCGCTGGCGAAGTTCGAGGAGGACGGAGTCCGGACCCGGTTCGCCGAGCTCGATCAGTCGCTGGAGCGCTGCAAGGTCTGGCTCGGCGTGCGCGAGCGGACGAAGGCCACCTGTGTGCTGACCATCAACGAGATGCGGCTCGACGCGCTCGAGATCGGTCGACGACTTGTCGAAGATGGCAAGTTGGAGTCGGCCGATCAGATCTACTTCCTCACGTTCGACGAGTTCCGCTCCGCCGCTCGCGGTGGTGACGTCGACCTCGATCGGGTCCACGCTGCGTCAGGCGGCCAAGGCCGACCTGCTCCGATATCAGGAGCCGCTGTTCGCGATCGCCGGCGAGGTCCCCCCGGTCGAGGAGTGGGTCCTCAAGTCGGACGCGGCCACCGACGCAGGCGACCAGGACGAGATCGTCGGCGCCGCCGGCAGCCCGGGTATCGCGACCGGGCGTGCCCGCGTCGTGATGGACGCCTATGCCGACGACCCAACCGAGCCGGGCGAGGTGTTGGTTGCTCCGATCACCGATCCCGGGTGGATTCCCCTGTTCGTCGGTGCCGTCGCCGTCGTCACCGAGATGGGCGGCGAGCTCAGCCACACGATGATCGTCTCGCGAGATCTGGGGATCCCCGCCGTCGTCGGCGCGGTGGGCGCCACCTCGTTGGTCAAGACCGGTGACCTCGTCGAGGTCGACGGATCGAACGGCGTCGTGCGGATCCTCGAACGCGCGTGAGCATCACCTTCGACTTCACCGGACGCACCGTCGTCGTGACCGGCGGCGCTCGCGGGATCGGGCGCGCGCTCAGCCAGTTCTTCGCCCAGTCCGGTGCGACCCTCGCCGTGGCCGACGTCGACGCCGAGGCCCTCGCCGCGGTCGCGACCGACCTCGACGGTGTGATCCCGCTCGAGATCGACGTCGCCGACGCCGCGTCGGTCGCCGCCGGTATCGATGACGTCCTGGCCCGGACGGGGCGGATCGACGTCGTGGTCAACAACGCCGGCATCCTGCGCGATCGCGTCGTGTGGAAGCTCACCGACGCCGACTGGCACGCGGTGCTCGACGTCCATCTGACCGGCACGTTCAACATGACCCGCGCGGCGATCCCGACCATGCGCGAGCAGGGCTACGGCCGCTTCGTCAACGTCACGTCGTACACCGGTCTGCACGGCAACGTCGGGCAAGCCAACTACGCCGCCGCCAAGGCAGGCATCATCGGCTTCACCCGCACGACCGCCAAGGAACTCGCCCGGTTCGGCATCACCGTGAATGCGATCTCGCCCAACGCCGAGACGGACATGGTGGCCTCGATCCCAGAGGACCGACTCGAGGAGCTACGCGCGCAGATCCCGATGGGCCGCTTCTCCGCGCCGTCCGAAGTGGGTCCTGCCGTCGGCTTCCTCGCCTCGGAGGAGGCGGGATACATCACGGGTGTCGTGCTGCCCGTCGACGGCGGGCTTTCGATCTAGTGCCGCGTCAGGCAACGTCTTGTCAGCGCAGGCTGTTCTGCGCGCGCGTACTGTGCGGCGGCCCGTCATCGCGACCTGCGCGAGATCGGCAGATATGGCGCGCGCTTCGGCACGAGCTACTCGGGCCTCTGCCAGACCGAGACATGGCTGCGGCTCTTGCTCGTGAAGGGCTCCCGGTTCCAGTCGCTCCACCGATCGCGCAAAGCCATGCCGGCAAGGCGAGCCATGAGGTCCAACTCTGACGGCCACACGTTGCGGAATGGCGCCGAGAAGGTTCTGGTCTCGCCATTCGCGAACCAGTAGTGGTGCGACCACGAGTTCTGTGTCGCCACGTCGATCTCGTCGAAGCCGAGATGTGCAGGGCTCACATCGAACGGGATGACGGTCTCGCCCGGCACGAGTCGCTGCCACGGCGGAACGATGACCTCGATCACGAAGAAGCCGCCCGGTTCCAGATGGCTCGCAACATTGCGGAAGCAGTCGACCTGCGCGTCCTGCGTCGTCAGGTTCATGATCGTGTTTCGCACCAGGTACGCGAGGGTGAACGTGCCGTTCACCGTCGTGGTCGAGAAGTCGCCAATCGTCACATCGATGTCGGCGGAACCAGGCTGGGAGCGCAACCGTTCGACCATCGCCACAGACAGCTCGATGCCGTCAACTCGGATACCACGGCGACTCAGCGGCAACGCGAGACGACCAGTACCGATACCAAGTTCGAGCACGCGCCCATCGCCAGCCAAGTCGGCAAGGAAGCTCACCGCGGGCTCGACGACCTCCGGATCGAAGAGGTGCGACCACAGGACCTCGTAGTGCTGCGCGACCCACTCATCGAAGTAGTTCTCGGGCAAGCTGCGAACTCTGGTCGCGCGCACCGCCAAACACAATCGAGTTTCGGGCGACGCGGGCCGCACAGATTGCCCGCGATGCCCTCCCACCGCCCCCTCGTTTGCCGCGCCAGGACGACGCGCTCCGGCGCCCATAACGCCGGGTTAGCGCGAGCCCTCGGTGTAGAAGCTCGGGTCACGCCACCAACGAGGCAAACGTTGCGTGCCCCGGCATTAGCTAGCCCGACCATCTGTCGCACATCATCACGTCGTCGACCGGGAGTCGTCGCACCGGGCCGAAGCGGCCGAGTGGAACTCCGACGGGTATCACCGCCTGGGCGCGGACGCCACTCGGCAGCTCGAGCACCGCCTCGAGCTCGTCGCGAAACGCCAGCGCGTAGGTCGTCGGCGCGGCGCCGAGCCCTGACGCCCGCGCGGCCAGCAACAGGTTCTGGATACCGGGCCAGACCGAGCTGGCGTACCGACCGGGATCCTGCTTGGCGTCGTCCATCACGCAACAGGCGACGATGATGACCGGCGCCTCGTGCATGTGCTCCGCCTGCCAGAGCACCGCGTCCCACATGCGAGGCTCGCGGCCCGCGTCGCGCTCGGCGGTGGCGTGCTCGACGCTCGCCCTCCGATTCAGATCGCCGAGGCGGCGACGTTGCTCGGGATCTCGAACGATGATCCAGCGCGCACGCTGGAGGTTGCGTCCCGATGGCGCGTAGTTCGCAGCCTCGACCAGACGTCGCACCAAGGCGTCAGGCACGGGGTCGGGTCGGAGCCGTCGCATCGCCCGACACGTCGACATCACCTCGAACAGACCAAGTCCGGTGCGATCGGCGGATGACTCGGACATGGGCAGCTCCTTGGGAGCACGAGGAGACGTCAGACGTCTGCCGTTACTGTCGCACGCGTGCCCTCACCGCTCCACGACCAGCCGCTGCTCCCTCACCTCATCGTCCGGAGCCTCGCCGCTCACGACGACGCGCCGTGCATCCATCTCGCCGGGCGGGTCGCGTCGTACGCGGAGGTTCGACGGCGGACGAGCCAGCTGATCCAGGCGCAACGGGCGCGGGGCGTGACGTGCGGGACCCGCCTCGCCGTGCTGTCGAAGAACCGTCCGGAGGTCCTCACCAACCTGACGGCGTCGCTCGTCAACGGCTGTGTGCTGACGCCGCTCCACCCGATGGGCTCACTCGCCGACCACGCCTACGTGCTCGCCGATGCCGAGATCGAGTGCCTCGTCTTCGACGCCGACAACTTCACCGAGCGCGCCCGCGAGCTCAAGGCGCAGTATCCGGATCTCACGCTGCTCGGCTTCGGTCCCAACGACGTCGGCGACGACTACCTCGCGCTCGCCGACACGTTCGAGCCGGCGCCGCTCGAAGCCCCGAACGTGAGTCCGGATGACCTCTGCACCATCGTCTACACCGGCGGCACAACGGGCCGGCCAAAGGGTGTGCTCATGCCCCATCGCGTGTGGCAGGCGATGACGTGGATCCAGATGGCCGAGTGGGAGTTCCCTGACGACCTGCGGATCGCCGATCGCGACGCCGCTGTCCCATGCTGCGATGTCTCTCGTCGCGCCCGTGCTGCTGTCGGGCGGAGCGTTCTACGTGATGGAGTCGTTCGACCCGGACGGCTTCTTCGACTTGGTCGCGGAGCATCGCATCACGGCGACGCTGATCGTCCCCGTCATGCTGTATGCGTTGCAGGGACATCCTCGATACGACACGGCCGACATGTCGTCGATGGAGACCATCTTCTATGGGGCGTCGCCGATGAGCCCGGCCAAGCTCGCTCGTGCGATCGAGGACTGGGGGCCGATCTTCTTCCAGTTCTTCGGGCAGACCGAGGCGCCGATGGTCATCACCCACCTGAAGAAGGGCGAGCACGATCTCGCCCGCCCCGATCGCCTCGCGTCGTGTGGCCGTCCCGTGCCGTGGATGCACGTCGCCCTGCTCGACACCGACAACCGACCGGTCGCGGCGGGCGGTTCGGGGGAGATCTGCACTCGGGGTCCGCTGGTGATGACCGGGTACAAGGATCTGCCCGACGAGACCGCCGAAGCGCTGTCGGGCGACTGGTTGCACACCGGCGACGTCGGCCGCTTCGACGACGACGGCTACTTGTACATCGTCGACCGGACCAAGGACATGGTGATCACGCGGCGGCTTCAATGTGTTCCCTCGCGAGGTCGAGGACGTGATCAGCACGCACCGCGCCGTGAACATGGTCATGGTCATCGGCGTGCCGGACGAGAAGTGGGGAGAAGCGGTGAAGGCCGTCGTCGTGCTCCAGCCGGGTCACGAGCCCTCGGACGCGCTGACGCGAGAGCTGCAACAGCTGGTGAAGGACGCGAAGGGTTCGCAGCAGTCGCCGAAGTCGATCGACTACGTCGAGGCGATTCCGCTCACTGCGGTCGGCAAGCCTGACAAGAAGGCGGTGCGGGCCCGGTACTGGGCCCGCACCGATCGAGCGGTTTCCTAGAAGGGCGAACTACCCCGGCGGGAGGGCCAAGTCGCCGACGTCCTCGAACTCGGTCGTCAGCGGAACGACCTTGCCGTTCTCGAGTGTGCTGTACACGACGCTCCGGTTGAACAGGCGCTGGTAGCCCTCGAGGCCGTCGCTCCACTCCTCGGTGAAGTTGAGCACCGGCACCATGCCGTTCAGATCGAGCTCGGACGTGGCCGACGCCGCCTCGAAGAACGACTCGGCCGTGATGTCACCGTCGATCGTCTCGGCGATCTGAGTGAACGCGACGAACGCGGCCCAGGTGCCCATTCCGCCGAGCGAGTTGTAGTCGAGCGCGCTCGGTGTCGAGCCCGGCCTCATCGAGCGCGACCCGGTACTCCGACCACGGATCGGTCGAGATGTCCGGGTACATGCCGACGATGATGTCGCCGTCGGTGGCTTCTTCGTTGCCGGCGGCCGAAACCTCGTTGAGGTTGCCTTGGGGACCGTACTGCCGGGCCTCGGTGCCGGACTGGGTCCAGGCGGTGTTCCAGGTGATGTACGGCGTCTCGGAGATGATGCCGATCACACAGTCGGCGCCGGTGGTGGCCTGGGCCACCTCGGCGGAGTAGTCCTGGGCGGTCGGCGGCAGGATGATCACGTCACCGAAGGACGTGCCGAGGTTCGCCATGGCGTTCTCCATCGGTGGGATGAAGATCTGGGCTCCGTCGATGATCACCGCGTTGATGTTCTGGCAGCCGTCGTCGACGGCCTTCTTCACGGCCCCGACCGCGTACATCGGCTGGTTCCCGATGTTGAAGGAGTAGGGACTCGTCAGCTCGGACGGCGTGATCGGGCAGCACGCACCGAACCAGGTGATGCTGGATTCGGCGATGACGGGCACGATCGACTCGGCGAAGAACGTGAACGAGCCGACGATGGACACCATGTCCTCTTCGACCGCCTGCCGAGCGCAGGTCGTCGCGACGGCCGGGTCGAACTGCTCGTCGCAGACGGTGACCTCGAGCGGCCGGCCGGCGATGCCGCCGCGAGCGTTGATGTAGTCGGCATACGCCTCGGCGGTGTTGGCGATGTTCTCATAGGTCGGCCCCGCGGCGTTGAGCGTGGTCACGGTCATGACCTTGATCGGCTCGCCGGTCGGTGCCTCGCCGGTGGCCGCGGTGGTTGCCGCGGAGTCTGCCCCGGTGGTTGCTGCGGAGTCTGCCGCAGTGGTTGCCGCTGAGTCTGCGTCGTCGTCATCGCCACACGCAGCGACCAGGAAGCCGGCGACGGCGATCAGCGCCAGCGAGCGTCGCCACGAACGCCGCCTTGAAATCGAACGCGGGTCACCCCTAGTGGGCATCGTTGTTCCCCCCAGTTGCAGATATGACGGGCGCCGGTCGCGCACCGACCACCCGACAATAAGCACATACATCGGACGTTCGCCACCCCGATGTGGGTCGGGCGTGCGACGCACGACCAGATGTACCATCCGGAGCGCGCCGACCGCTCCGATGTTTCGGCATCGAATGGGTGGCGAGAGGGGGACGATGAACGAGGTCATCCGGTTCGCGCTGTTGGGGCTCGGTGTCGGTGCGTTGTACGCCTTCGCGTCCCAAGGCCTGATCGTGATCTACCGCGGCACCGGAGTGTTGAACTTCTCGCTCGGCGCGACCGCGATCGCCGGTGTCTTCATGCAGTGGGAGCTGCACAGCTCGGCCGGTTGGCCCTTCTTGGTGGCGTCGATCGCCGGCGTCGCGTGGGCTGCCTTCCTGGGGGCACTCACCCACTGGGTGGTGATGCGACCGTTGCGGCGTTCGAGCTCGCTCGTCCGGGTGATCGCCACGCTCGGTGTGCTGATCACGATCCAGGCCGCGCTCGTGATCCGGTACGGCTCCAACTCTCGCCAGATCGAGAGCTGGCTGCCGACCGACCGGTTGACGCTGTGGGGTGATGTCGGCATCACGACCGATCGACTCATCCTGCTCGCCATCGGTTGCGTCTCGGCGTTCGGCCTGTGGCTGCTCTACCGGTCGAGCCAGTTCGGTCTCGAGACCGAGGCCGTTTCCGAGAGTGAACGGTCGGCAGCAGCGATCGGGTTGTCCCCCAACCGGATCGCGCTGATGAACTGGGCGTTGGGCTCGGCGATCGCCACCGTCGCCGGGATCCTCGTGGTTCCCATCATCACGCTGCAGGTGACCGTGATGACGACCCTCATCCTGGCTGCGCTCGCGGCCGCGTTGGTCGGCGACTTCCGATCGTTCCCCATCGCCACGGCCGCCGGGTTCGCGATCGGCATCGGCCAGGCCCTCGTGGGACGGTTCGGCAACCAGGAGGGCCTCGGACCGTCCCTGCCGTTCCTGGTGATCATCGTGGTCCTCGTGTTCCGGGGCCGGTCACTGCCGCTGCGCGACTACTACCTGCAGAAGCTGCCGATCGTCGGCAACGGTCGCATCAAGTGGGCGTGGACACTGTTCGCATGCGGCGCGGCCGTCTTCATCATGGTCACCAAAGAGACGAAGTGGATCGACGCGATCACCGTGTCCATGGGGGTGGCCATCGTCCTGCTGTCGATCGTCGTGCTGACCGGCTACGCCGGCCAGCTCTCGCTCGCGCAGTACTCGATCGCCGGCTTTGGCGCGTACGTCGCCGGCCGTTTGGTCGCCGTGTTCGACATCCCGTTCCTCCTCGGGTTGGCCTGCGGTGTCGCCGCCGCGGTGCCGCTCGGCTTGATCTTCGGCCTCCCCGCGGTGCGAACCAGGGGCATCAACCTGGCGATCGTCACGCTCGGCCTCGGCACCACCATCGAGCTGATGCTGTTCAAGAACCGCAACTACACGGGGGGCGTCCAGGGCACACAGGTCGGCAATCCCGAGCTGTTCGGCTACGAGATCGGCTCGATCAATCACCCCGAGCGCTACGGGATCTTCGTCTTGGTCATGGTGATGCTCACCGTCGTCGTGGTCGCCAACGTGCGGCGGGGCCGCAGCGGTCGCCGGCTGATCGCCGTGCGCACCAACGAACGGGCGGCGGCGGCGCTGGGGATCAACGTGATGGTGGCCAAGCTCTTCGCGTTCTCGTTCGCCTCTGCGATCGCCGCGCTGGGCGGCATCGTTCTCGCGTTCCGGCTCAGCTCCATCAGCTACTCGTCCTTCAGCAACTTCACCTCGATCACGTACGTCGGCCTCGCACTCCTCGGCGGTGTCGGCCAGCTGCTCGGCGCGTTCGTCGGTTCCACGTTGGCCACGGCGGGCGTCAACCAGGAGATCCTCGAAACGCACTGGGAGGGGGTCGGTCGGTGGATTCAGCTGATCAGCGGGATCGGGATCCTGCTCACGCTGATCATCTACAAGGACGGCGTGGCCGCCGAGTGGCTCAGGATGTCTCGTGCCATCAAGAAGATGAGGAAGTGGAGCCGGCCGTACACCATCGAGCTCGCCGATGTCGCCGATCTCCGGGCCGACGTCGATCGTCACGCCCGGGTTCCGGCGCGCACACTGATCGTCGAGGGTCTGACGGTGCGTTACGGCGCGGTGGTCGCCGTGAACGACGTGAGCTTCCGAGTCGAGCCCGGCACCGTCATGGGTCTGATCGGACCGAACGGTGCCGGCAAGACCTCCCTGATCGATGCGATCAGCGGGTTCACCCCCGCGGAGGGCCGGGTGCTCCTCGACGAGCTCGACCTGTCGAAGCAGTCAGCGGTGAAGCGAGCCCGGGCCGGCCTGGCCCGGTCGTTCCAGTCGCTCGAGCTGTTCGAGGACTCGACCGTGTTCGAGAACCTCAGCGTGGCGGCCGACCCGCAGGATCTGCGCTCGTACCTGATCGATCTGATCTGGCCGATCAATCCGCCGCTCCCGCCCGAGGTGGTGCGGGCGGTCACCGAGTTCGATCTCGACCAGGACCTGCATCGCGACGTGCAGGACCTGTCCTACGGGAAGCGGCGGCTCCTCGCCATCGCCCGCGCCGTCGCGATGCATCCCAGCGTGCTGCTGCTCGACGAGCCCGCCGCGGGCCTCAGCTCGACCGAGAGCAGCGAACTGGCCCGCGTGGTCCGGCGCCTGGCCGACGAATGGGGCATGGCCATCGTCGTCGTGGAGCACGACATGAACTTCGTGATGGGAGTCTGCGATGAGTTGACCGTGCTCGACTTCGGGACGCTGATCGCGTCGGGGACACCCGACGCCGTGCGCTCCGATCCAGTGGTCGTCGCGGCGTATCTCGGTGACGACAGCGACAACGCTCCGGACGCCGACGATCGCCCACCGGCACGAGTCGCCGGCTGCGGCATCGGTCGCGGGTGGTGCGTCATGACGGCCGCGCTGCTGGAGACGCGCAACCTCAAGGCCGGGTACCTGAGCAGAGAGGTGGTTCGAGCGGTCAATCTCAAGGTGCAGCGCGGCGAAGTGGTGTGCCTGCTCGGCCCGAACGGCGCGGGCAAGTCCACCACGTTGCTGACGATCGCCGGCGAGCTGGCGCCAGTCGACGGGATCGTCATGTTCAACAACGTCCCGACCTTCACGGCCATGGATCGGCGGGTCCGCGACGGTGGCATCGGCCTGATCACCGAGCAACGACTGGTGTTCACGAAGATGTCGGCACGCGACAACCTGCGCCTCGGCGGCGGCTCGGTCGAGGCCGCGCTCGCGCTGTTCCCCGAGCTCGAGCCCCGATTGTCGGTGAGGGGCGGGCTGCTCTCGGGCGGCGAGCAGCAGATGTTGGCCCTCGCCCGGGCTCTGAGCCGGAATCCGTCGCTGCTGCTCGCCGACGAGCTGTCGCTCGGGCTCGCACCCAAGATCGTCGACCGGCTTCTCGGCGCGGTCCGAACCGCGGCCGACGAACGCGGCACAGGGGCGCTGATCGTCGAACAGCACGCCCACAAGGCATTGAAGTACGCCGATCGGATGTACCTGATGGCGCGCGGGCAGATCCTGCTCGAGCTCTCCGCCGCCGAGGCGATCCAGCGCCTCGACGAGATCGAGGATGCCTACCTGCGCGGCACCTCCGAGACCGAGGAGGACCACATCGAGCGGCTGCGGCGGAAGAACAAGAAGAAGCAGTGGAAGCGCCTGCGGGTTCGGGAGCGCGAGCTGGAACGTCTGTCGGGGCAGATCGTGTCCACCAGGAAGGCAGAAGATGACGACTACTACCTCGACACGGACCAACGCCTGCGTTCCTGGGCCAAGCGCGTGAGGAGGTAGCGGACGTGGGTTACAGAACCTCAGAACTCCCGCCTGTCGAGCTCGACGAGTTCGCCAAGATCCCGTTCCTCCAGCGGATGAAGCTGCTGCAGCTCCACTGGGTGGAGAGCGGATTCGGCACCCCGAAGCAGACGATCAACTTCTACGTCTGGAAGATCTTCTTCTACGCGCTCTTCGGGCTGATCTTCTGCGGAGCGTTCACCAAGGGACTCGAGTTCGACAACATCGCCGGATGGTGGGACCAACCGATCCTGTACCAGAAGCTGATGATCTGGACGATCCTGCTGGAGATCCTCGGGCTCGCCGCGACGTGCGGCCCGTTGGCGTTCCACTTCGACCCGCCGATCGGTGGCGTCCTGTACTGGTGGCAGAACGACACCCTCCGCGTCCCGCCCTATCCGAACCACGTGCCGTTCACCAAGGGGAACCGGCGCACGCCGTGGGACACCGGGCTCTACAAGCTCATCGTGTTCTGGCTCGTCATGATGATGTTCCTGTCCGGCGTACAGGTCGACGGTCTGCCAGAGGGCTCGGTCGGCGTCATGCCGCAATGGGCGCTGGTGACCTACTGCGGCCTGATCCTGTTGATGGCCTTCCGAGACAAGATCGTGTTCCTGTCGGCGCGCTCGGAGCAGTACGTCCCGACGATGCTCTACTTCGGGCTGTTCACCAACTTCGTCGACATGATCGTCGCCGCCAAGATCTGCATGGTCGTGATCTGGATGGGAGCCGGCTTCTCGAAGCTGCAGCACGGCTTCTCGTCGACGGTGGCGATCATGGTCCAGAACACCCCGTGGATGGTGTCCGACCGCTTCCGCAAGGCGACCGTCAAGGACTACCCGAACGACATCCGGCCATCGAAGGTCACGCACGCGTTGGCCCACATCGGTGGCACCACCTGTGAATTGGTGATGCCGTTGGTGCTGCTGTTCTCACCGTGGCCGTGGTTGACGTGGGTCGCCATCATCTCGATGTGGATGCTCCACACCTTCATCATCTCCACGATTCCGTTGGCGGTTCCGTTGGAGTGGAACGTGTTCTTCATGTTCGCTGTCGCGTTCCTGTTCGCCAACTTCTCGCCCAGTGAGGGGTACGGGGTCGCGGACATGGATCCGGTGCTGTTGGCGATCGTCGTGTGCGTCGCCCTCGCGCCGATCATCCTCGGCGCATTTCGACCGCAGTACGTGTCGTTCCTGGTCGGGATGAAGCAATACGCCGGCAACTGGGCCGCGGGCACGTTCTCGTTCCGCGACAAGTCGATGGAGGACCGCATCAACGAGCGGATCGTGAAGGCCGCCGACAACCAGATCGATCAGCTCAACCCGCTGTTCGGCAACGAGATCTCGGAGATCTTCATCCAGAAGGCGGTCGCGTTCCGCATGATGCACCCCATGGGTCGGATGCACATCTCGGCCCTGATGCGCCATACCGAGAGCCTCGACAACAGGATCCAACGTGAGGGCGAGTTCGTGAGCAACGTTCTCACCGGCTGGAACTTCGGCGATGGCCACTGTCTCGACGAACGCCTCATCGCAGCGATGCAGGAGCGATGCCAGTTCGAGCCGGGCGACGTCATCGTCGCGTGGACCGAGTCGCAGCCGGCCTTCACCAAGAAGGTGCAGTACCGGGTGATCGACGCCGCCCTGGGCACCGTCGAAAAGGGCTGGTACCACAACGACGACGCCTACAACGAACAGCCGTGGCTGCCCAACGGCCCGATCCCGCACACCGTCACGTGGACCCTCCCCGGGTACGTGGCGCCGGGAGTTCCTCATCCGGGCAGCGGCGGTCGAGTGTGACATCGGGCGCGACTGCCCGGTGACCTCGTGACCACGGCGATCGTCGTCGGCAGCGGGCCGAATGGGCTCGCCGCCGCTGCCCGGCTGGCCCGCGCGGGTCTCGAAGTGACCGTGCTCGAGGCAAGCGATGAGATCGGCGGTGGAACGCGCAGCTCGGAGATGATCGTCCCTGGCTTGGTGCACGATCACTGCTCGGCGTTCCATCCCCTCGCTGCAGCGTCACCCTTCTTCGCCGGGCTGGGCCTCGGCCACGCGGGGCTCAGGTGGGCGCAGCCGACGGTGGACTGTGCCCATCCGCTCGACGACGGTTCGGCGGGCGTGATGTGTCGATCGTTCGAACTGACCGCGGAACACCTCGGGAGCGACGGTCAGCGTTGGCGCCGACTGTTCGAGCCGATGGCGTCGCGCTTCGACGACTTGTTCGCCGATGTCTCGCAGCCCATCCTGCGAGTGCCTCGCCATCCGTTGACGTTGGCGCGCTTCGGCACCCGCGCGATGCTGCCGGCGACCGCCTTGGGTCGCGTGTGGCGGACGGAGCAGGCCAAGGCGCTCTGGGCCGGCGTGGCAGCGCACGCGTTCTCTCGACTCGACCTCCCTATGACCAGCGCCGTCGGGCTGATGCTGATCGTGGCGGGGCACGCCAGAGGCTGGGTGGTGGCGGAAGGCGGCTCGGAGGCGATCGCCCAGGCATTGGCGACTGACGTCGAACGTCACGGCGGCAAGATCGAGACTGGGGTACACGTGACCTCGGCCGACGACCTGCCGCCGAGTGACGTGCTGATGCTCGACGTGTCGCCGTCGATCGCGGCCGACATCCTGGGCGATCGGCTTCCGGATCGCGTTGCCCGTTCGTACCGTCGGTTCCGTCACGGCCCTGCCGCGTTCAAGGTCGACTTCGCGATCGAGGGCGATGTGCCTTGGACGGCGCCGGCGGCCTGCCAAGCAGGCACGGTTCATCTCGGCGGCAGTCTCGATGAGACCGTGGCCAACGAGAAGAGCAGTTCATCGGGGCGCGATGCCCGAGCGACCGTTCGTGCTCGTCGGCCAGCAGTACCTCGCCGACCCGACCAGGTCGGTCGGCAACATCCACCCATTGTGGACGTACGCGCACGTGCCCCACGCCTACGCAGGCGACGCAACCGAGGCCATCGTCGCTCAGATCGAACGATTCGCCCCGGGCTTCCGCGATCGGATCATCGGCATGGCCGTGCGCTCCACGACCGAGCTGCCGGTCTACAACCCGAACTATGTCGGCGGCGACGTCATCGGCGGTGCGTCCTCGCTGAGACAGCTCTTGTTCCGACCACGATTCGCGGTCGACCCGTACTTCACCGGGATCCCCGGTACCTACCTCTGCTCTGCGTCCACACCTCCCGGCGCGGGTGCGCACGGGATGTGCGGCGCGAATGCCGCCGCTCGAGCGCTGGCACAATTGGGCTCCGACCTCACACGGGAAGGGGGACCGACCAGATGAACGAACAGCCTCAACCCGTTGGCCGAGACAAGGCGAACCATGACGGTCTCGCGGCGCTCGCCATCGTGCTCCTGGCGGCGGTGCTCATCGCCGTGGTCATCAACGCCATCGTCTAATGCAGCTCGCGCGGGTGGTCAGCCTCAGCGGGCGCTCATGTCGATCGCGTTGACCCGTGACGGTTCGACTGTCACCACGACCCGGCGCCCCTGACCCGCGTCCACCATGCGCAGGTCGAGACCGCCGTACTTGGCGCCGACCCGGTCGGCGAACGCGTAGTCGTCGTCGAACTCGATGCGAGCGTCGCCGCGCACCTCGAGATAGCGGCCCGGGTTTGCAGAATCGAGGATGTGCACACCGATCGCCGGGTTGGCCTGCAGGTTCTTCGTCTTCTGGCGGTTGGTGTTCAGCGAGAACTGCAATTGGCCGTCCTCGGCAAGGAACCACACAGTCGACATCTGTGGGCGCCCATCGGGACCCACGGTGGCCAACGTCGCGTGCTGTTCCTGCAGCAGATCGGTGTGCGAGTCGGGGACGATCACGGTTGTCATCTCGCTCCCTCCATGGGGCTCTCTTGCGTCTGTTCGCCGAGATAGCTCGACAGGATCAGCTGGTGGTCGGCGCGGAGCACGTCGGCACGCTCGTGGATGGCGAGCTCGCCATGCGAGAGGACGTATCCGCGGTCGGCGACGGCCAGCGCGATGTGGATGTGCTGCTCGACGAGCAACACCGCGCAGCCGCTCTCCTTGGCGTAGTTCGACACGATCGGGAGCAGGCCCTCGACGATGACGGGCGCCAGGCCGAGCGACGGCTCGTCGAGCAACATCACACGCGGTTTGCGGGCGAGCGCCCGTCCGAGCGCGAGCATCTGCTGCTCACCTCCGGACAACAGACCGGCAGGGCGCTCGGCGAGCGGGCGGAGTGCCGGGAAGTACTCGTACGCCGTGTTCGTGTCGAGCCGCTCACCTGGATACCCGAGGCGGAAGTGCTCCGCGACGGTGAGCCCGAAGAAGACGCCACGTCCTTCAGGCATGTGCGCGATGCCGAGGCGTGCCCGGGCGGCCGGCGAGCGGCGTGCGAGATCCTCGCCGGCGAGGCGAACGGTGCCGGCGAGCGGGCGCACGATGCCTGAGATCGCGCGCAGCGTCGTCGTCTTCCCCGCGCCGTTCGGGCCGAGGAGGGCCACCACTTCGCCCGCTCCGACATGCAGATCGATGTTGCGCAGGACGGGAGCGCCGTCGTAGCCAGCCGTCAGCCGTTCGATGGCGAGCACTGGTTCGGCGTTCATCGGTCGCCGCCGGGTTGGGCCGAGGTGCTGCCGTCGGTGGCGATGAGCCGGTCAGAGGCGCCGAGGTAGGCCTCGACCACTCGCGGGTTCTCGCGGATCTCGGTCGGAGTGCCCCGTCCGATCACCACACCCGACTCGATCACCACCAGTTGGTCGCTGATCCCGAGCACCAGGCCCATGTCGTGGTCGACGAGGAGCATCGGGATCCCTTGGTCGACCACCTCGCGCAGCCGATGCCCGAGGTCCGCCGACTCCCGCGCGTCGAGCCCGGCGGCCGGCTCGTCGAGCAGCAGCAGCGTCGGCCGTGCCGCCAAGGCTCGGGCGACGGAGACCATCTTGCGCTGACCCTGGGTGAGCTCGCCGGGCATGGCGTCGGCGAGTCCGCCGAGCGAGAGCCGCTCGAGTGCGTCGTCGACCGCGTCGACGCGGCTCACCGGCCTGGACAACACCTCCTTGATTGTCTCGAGCAGCGTTGGGTGGCGTGCGGCGACCGTGAGGTTCTCCCGCACAGTGAGATCGTCGAACAGCTCGGTTCCCTGCCATGTGCGGGCGAGGCCGCGCCGGGCCCGTGCGTGCGGGGGGAGCGGGTGACGTCCACCCCATCGATGCTCACCGTTCCGCGATGCGGCACGAACCCCGTGATCGCGTCGATGAACGTCGTCTTGCCGGCACCGTTCGGTCCGATCAGGCCGACGAGCTGTCCCGGATCGACGTCGAGGCTGACGTCGATGACGGCCCTCACTCCACCGAACGAGACGGAGATGGCGCGGGCAGAGAGCACCGAGGTCATGATTCCGCCACCGCTGTCGATGCCGGCGCCGGTATCCGGTCCGATGCGGATCGGCTTCCGCTCGCGGCGAGCGCGGCCCTCCTCTTGAGCTGCTGCTTCCGGTAGATGGTTCCCGCGACGCCGTCCGGGTTCTGGATCAACGTGACGATCAGCAGCAGTCCGCCGAGCAGCAGGCTCCAGTTCCCGGAGATGCCGAGTAGCTCCTCGAAGAAGTACGGGACAAGTCCCTCGGTTGCGACGAGGCCACCGATGATCGCGCCCGACACCATGGTGATGCCGCCGATGTAGGCGTATGCGACGAAGCCGAGCGCGATCAGGAACCCGAAGCGGGCCGCGCTGACCGACCCGAAGTTGTACGCGTACATCCAGCCGGCGGTGCCGGCGATGAACGACGAGATCGCGTAGGCGGTGAACTTCACCCGCGTGACGCTGATCCCGGCGGCTGCAGCCGCCCGCTCGTTCGCGCGGACTGCCAACATCTGCTGGCCGAGGGTGCTCCGGCGCAGATTGGCGACGAGCAGACACAGACCCAAGACAGCGACGAGGAACACGAAGCCGAGCACCGGGCTGGGAAGCTTGCCGTCCAACCCGCGGAACACCGCGTTGGAGCCGAGGTCGATCCCGAACAACCTCGGCTGCTCGACCGGGGAACCGCTGCTCCCGGCTCCCCACCTCTCGTTGGCGAAGCCGAACTGCTCGATCGCGACCACCCCAGAGAGCGTGACCACTGCGAGGGCTACCCCGCGCACCCGAAGCGCTGACGCGCCCACCAGCATCCCCACGGCGACGGCAGCCAGCGAACCGAGGATCGGCCCCCACGGGAAGCCCACGCCCGCATCGATGATCAGGTGGGCCACCGCGAAGCCACACACGCCGGCCAGCGTGACCTGGGCGAGGGAGACCTGACCGACGAACCCGGTGATCACCACCAGCGACAAGCACACCACCATGCCGACAAGCGACAGCATGAACGCCTGGCGGTACCCGAACGGAAGCACGATCAACAGCACTGCGCCCAGCACCGTGAGCGCGGCGCTCGGGCCAGCCAGCCGCCGAGGCCGGGGCGCCGCCGGAAGCTGCCGTTCGACGAGCTCGCCGCGCGTTGGCAGGCTCGCCCCGCGCACATACAAGGCGGCGCAGATGATGATGAAGATCAACAGCGCCTGCACGCCGGGAAGCGGGTTGCCGGCCTTGCTTTTCGGAAACCACGAGAGGGTCGACGCGTAGTACATCAACGACTGCCCGACACCGATCAGGAGACCGGCGATGCATGCGATCCCGAGCGACGTGAACCGCGCGAACAGCGCGGCCGCGAGCGCCGGGACGATGAACAGCGCCAGCGTGATCGAGTCGGCCTGCACCAACGGTGCCGAGATGATGCCCATGATCCCGGCGATCGCCGAAGCGATCACCGTGTTGGCCATCGAGAGCTGATTGGGCGACAGGCCGGCGAGCATCCCGAAGACCTCGTTCTCCGACGCTGCGCGAGTCGCCAACCCGAAGCGACTCCATCGGTAGAGCGCGGCGAGCGCGAGCGTCATCGCCACCACGAGGCCAGCCATCCAGAACCGATTCACGGGGATCTGGACGTCGAACACCTCGATGGTGTTCGTCGGCAGGATGTTGGGAACCTGCTTGGCCGCCGACCCGAACCACAACAGCACCGTCGCCTGCAGCGTGAGCAAGATCCCCAACGAAGCAATGAGCTTGGCCAGCGGCGACGACGTTCTCAGTGGCCGGAAGACGAGGAGCTCGGTCAACGCGCCTACTGCGACCGCGACGGCGACGGTGACGACGAACGCCGGAACAGTGCCGAGGCTGACGTGGAAGAAGTCGGACTTGACCGCCCAGAACGCGTACGCCGCGACCATGGCCACTGCTCCGGCGGCGAGGTTGATGATGCCCGAGCCGCGGTAGGTGACGACGACGCTGAGGGCGATTCCCGCGGTCACCGCGCCGGTCCCGAGGCCGAGCAGGGCGAACAGGATGATCTGGTTCACAAGCCTGCTCTCGTCGGGACCGGCACGTCAGAGGATGCCGGGCGTTCAGTCATCGAATCGGTCAGCTGGGGGCGACCCATCCCTCGGGTGGGCCCACCCAGTCGCCGGCCTTCGTCATCGGATTGCCGGTGCCGTTCCATTGGTAGAACTGCGTGTGGTCGTTGCACACGCCGGGAGCCTCCGAGTACTTGCCGCACTGGATCACCGGCGAGCCGAGTGCGAGGGGACCCTCGAACGCGAGCATCTGCTCGGCGATCGCCTCCGGCGCGAGATTGTCGGCACCCGCCCCGTTCAGCCACTTCGCCAGCGTCAGGATCTGCCCGAACCCGACGTTCACCCACGGGTCACCGATCAGGGCCTCTTGGCCTTGGCCAGTGAGGATCTCCTGATACGGCGGGACGCCGGGATCGGTCACGTCGAACGTCTGCGCGGACGCGATCGCGTAGATCCACTTCGGGAAGTCGCCGAGACCTTCGATGGTGGTCGGCGTCAGGCAGATCGGGCTCGCCAGCACCTTCTCATCGGGGATGCCGAGCTGCTGGATCGCTTGCTCGAACTTCACGCAGTCGTTGGGGTTGATGACCGGCATCACGATGTCGGCGTTCTGCGCGTCGGCGGCGAGAAGTGGCACGGTCAGGTCGGGAGCGTTGGCCGGATAGGAGACGACCTTGATCGGGATCCCCGCCGCTTCGAACGCCGATGCTTGCCCAGCAGCGGGGATGTCGGCGCCGGCTCCTTCGGGATAGACGAGCGCCGCTGATTCCACGCCGAGCGTGTCACGGGCGAACGTGGCGTACGGCGCCAGGATGTACTGGGCGCCGCCGTACAGGACGGCCGCGCTCGGCTGGACGGTGTCGACCGCGTTCACCGACACACCCGAGATGACCGGCTTGTCGCCGAGCGCGGCGAACATCGACTCCGCTCCGACGACGATCGGGCCTTCGACGACGGCGACGATGCTCTCGTCGTTGGCCATCTGCTGCCCGCACTGCTGGCCTTCTTCCTCGGTCGATGCGATGTAACAAGTGACCAGCTCGATCGGGTGGCCGCCGATCCCGCCGGCCTGCTCGTTGATGAACGCGACCCCGATCTCGACACCGTCGTCATTCGTCGGACCGACCTCGATCGGGCCGCCCTCCTGGCTGATGTAGCCGATCTTGATCGGTTCGAGGCTGGCATCGGCGGCGCCGGAGCCGCCGACGTAGGCGGCATAGTCGGTCACGACGTCCGACTCCTCGGCGGGTGCGCTCGTGTCCGCGGTCGGTGCGCTCGTCTCCGCGGTCGGTGCGCTCGTCTCAACCGGCGCAGTGGTGTCGTCAGCGGCATCACCACCGTCGTCGTCGCCGCAACCGGCAGCGATCAGCACCGCCGCGGCAATCACCACCAGCGGTCGCACCCACCGCGCGCGAAGACCAGCCCCAGTGCTCCGACTCATCGGTTCCCCCTCTGTTCTCACCTCACATCAGCGCTGGACGCGCTGGCATATCCCCGGCACACGACACTACGGGAAGTCGATCCATCCCGCCTGGCTAACTTGGCCTCTCGGGGGTTCCGTTCACTCGAGCGCTGGGGGGACGCCATGCGACGCAGCACGGACCGGATTCTCACCACCCACGTCGGTGCCTTGCCGGCTCCTCATGACGTCTGGGCTCGGCTCGACGTCGGCGACGAACGCCTTGCCGCGGCGGTGGGGGAGGTGTGCGACGCGCAACGCAGTGCCGGCATCGACTTCATCAACGAAGGCGAGCTCACCAAGGGCGGCCACTGGACGGAGTACCTCGCGTCGCGCCTCGGTGGCTACGAGCCGGCCGGGCATCCCGGTGCGCTCGGCGAGCTGCTGCTCTCGAGCACCGACTGGGTCGAGTTCCGTGAGTTCTATCTCGCCGTGCTGCAGAACGGCACGCTGTTCGAGCAGTCGGGATCGGCCCAACATGTGCCGGAGGGTGCCGAGGAGACGACCCAGGCCGTCGAGGATTGGGTGTGCACATCGCCCGTCCATTACCGCGGTAAGGCTGCCCTCGAGCGTGAGATCAACGTGATGAAGGCCGCGCTCGGCGATACACCCGCGTCCGATGTCTTCCTGACGACGACCGCGCCGCTCAGCGTGGAGCCGGGCCGCGACAAGGGCATCTACAAGACCGACGAGGAGCACATCTACGCCATCGCGGAGGCGATGCAAGTGGAGTACGAGGCGATCGCCGCCGCCGGGTTCCAGGTGCAAGTCGACGACGCCTGGCTCGGTGCGTTGTGGGATCGAATCGGCATCCCGATGGGACTCGAGGGTTACCGCAAGTTCTGTCAGATGCGATGCGAAGCGCTGAACCATGCGCTGCGAAACATCCCCGAGGAGCAGATCCGGTACCACTTGTGCTGGGGCAGCTGGCACGGACCGCACTCCGCCGACCTGCCGCTGCCCGACGTCGTCGACATCCTCCTGTCGGTGAAGGCGCAGACCTACTCGATCGAGGCTGCGAACGTCCGCCATGAGCACGAGGTGGAGCTCTGGGAGACGACCAAGCTGCCCGACGGAAAGATCCTCGCACCCGGTGTCGTCACCCACTCGACGCCGCTGATCGAGCACCCACAACTCGTGGCGAACCGGATCGAACGGTTCGCCGCGCTGGTCGGTCGCGAGAACGTCATCGCCTCCACCGACTGTGGTTTGGGGTTGCGGCTTCACCCGTCATTGGCGTGGGCCAAGCTCAAGGTCCTCGCGGAAGGTGCCGAGTTGGCCAGCGCCGCCTTGTGGTGAGTCAGAACGCCGATGAGGGCGCGTTTCGGGTCACTGGGGTCGAGGCGCGCACTGGCCGTCCCGGGAGGGCGTCCGGCACGAGTTCGCCGTCACGCACCACGAAGGTGCCGCCGACGATCACGTGGGCGATGCCAGACGACGGGCGCGTGGAGGCGGCATAGGTTGCCTGGTCGGTCACCCGAGCCTCATCGAACACGACGAGATCGGCGTCGGCGCCGGTCTGTACGCGACCCTTGCGGCGCATTGCGGGGACCGCGCCTTGCAGCAGCTCTGCGGGAAGCAAGGTCGCGCGACGGACAGCCTCCATGAGCGGCGCGCCCTCCTGCCGCCAAAGGCGCAGGGCCCGCCCGAACGTGCCCGCAGTGCGCGGGTGGGTGACCGCTACTGGAGGCAAGGGCCAGGCAGTGACGTCCATGTCCGTTGTGTCGGTCCACAAAGGCGGCATCGCGTCGCTCGCGACGATCGCGTCGGGGAACGCGAGGGACCTGCGCAGCAGCGCGGCGTCGTTGGGTTCGGACTCGTCGAGGAACTCGGCGATGACGAGACCGCCGGGGTCAGTCGCGCGCAGCTCGCGGAGTCGGGCTTCGTCGGCGATGCGCTCGCCCGTGGGCAGGTATGTGATCGAGTTCGTGCTCCGGAAACGCTCGTGCAGCCGCTCCGGCGCGAGGAACGCAGCCCCGATCGCCGTCGAACCCGACCCGTAGGGATACGCCTCCGTCGTGACGCGGGCGCCTTCCGCCTGGCAGCGGCCGACGAGCGCGAGCACTCGATCGATGTGCCGCCCCGACGTCGAGTTGATATGGCAGTAGTGCATGTGCGCGCCCGTCGTGCCCGCGGCCCGAACGACTTCTTCCGCGCCGTCAATCAATGTGTCGGGAGCCAACTCGACGACGTCACGCGAGTGCGTGAACGTCGGCACTCCGGTGGCGGCGGCCAGCTCCGCGAGGGCGAGATACTCGGCCGGGTCGACCCCCGGTGTGTAGCCCATGAGCACTCCGATACCGACGGCCCCCGCTGCGAGGTCGTTCGAGACCTGGTCGAGGATCCGCGCCAGTTGCGCGGCGGTCGCGGCCTGTTGCCATTCGGTCCCGGTCAACCCACCGAAGATCGTCGCAGCACCTCCGTCGAGTGGCTCGTCCGCGACAACGTGCATGCGCGCGGCCGCCCATGACGCCGAGAAGCCGTAGTTGATCGGGGAACCTCGCTCCGCTTCTCTCGCGTACGCGATCTCGACCGGTGCTCGGCCGGCTTCGAGGTCGAGCGCGGTGGTGACGCCGTCGCACGCCTGGAGCCGCCGTCCCGGCAGCGTCTGCGCGTGGCTGTGGAGGTCGACAAAGCCAGGGGCGACGACGAGCCGGCGGACATCCACGGTCGTTGCGCCGTCGAGACGGTCTCCGACCTCGGTGACCGAGTCCCCGTCGATTCCCACGTCGCACACGCGGTCGAACCCGCTCTCGGGATCCACGACCCGACCACCGGCCAGCACCAGCTCGTGCGACACGAGCCAACCTCTTCCGGCCTGCTCGGTGCTGTCAAATCCGAAGGGTCCGAAGCCCCAAGGGATCACGCGTTGTACGCTTTTCGAACGGTTCATCTCGGCGTATTGGGGCCGCTGGAGGTAAGTGGTCCAACCGGCCATGTCACGCTCACGGGCCGGAACGACCGGGTCGTGATGACGGCGCTCGCCGCATGGCCGACCGAGGCAGTGAGCACTGATCGGCTCGTCGACGCACTGTGGGGCGAGCGGCCGCCGCGGTCGAGCAGCAAGGTCCTGCAGAACGTGGTGCTGCGCCTGCGCAAGCACCTCGGCGGCTCATTGATCGAGACTCGACCGGGCGGTTATGCCCTCCGGGCATCAGACGTCGACATTGACGTTCGTCGCTTCGAGCAGATGGTGCGAGAAGGCCGCGCACTCGCTCAGAACCGCGACTTGGTCGCTGCGGCGTCGGAGCTGGTGGCGGCCGTCGACCTCTGGCGAGGGCCGCCTCTTCCCGAGCTGTGCGATTGGCCGCCGGGTCGCAGTGAAGCGGTGCGACTCGAAGAGCTCCACCGCTGCGTCACTGAGGAGCTGGCGGAACTCGAGATCGCATGTGGTCACCACCAGGAGTGGATCCCGGTGCTCGAGTCGCTGGTCTCGGAGGAACCGCTACGCGAGCGACGGTGGGCACTGCTCATCGTCGCCCTCTACCGGTGCGGTCGACAGGCCGATGCGCTGCGCGCGTACCAGCGGGCACGCGCGCGCGCTCGACGAGGTCGGTCTGGAGCCCGGTCCCGAGCTCGTGCGCCTGGAGCAACGGGTCGGGGCGCGCGACAACTCCCTCGAGCACGAGAGCACAAGCCTTGTCGGAGCCGTACCAGCGAACGCGCCCGAGGTCCCACGGCCGTCGGGAACGGTGACGTTCCTCTTTACCGACCTCGAGGGGTCGACAGCGCTTTGGGACGCGCATCCGGCGGTGATGCAGGGCGCGCTTGCCCGCCACGATGAGATCGTCCGGTCAGCGATCGCGGCCCACGGAGGGTTCATCTTCTCGACCGGTGGTGACGGCCTCGGGCGCGGCATTCCAGCGATCGATCGAGGCTGTCAGCGCAGCGGTCGATGCCCAGCGAGCGTTGCAAGCCGAACCATGGCCTGACGCAGTGGTGCTGCGTGTTCGCATAGGCGCGCACACCGGCGAGGCGCAAGAGCGGGACGGCAATTACTTCGGATCGGCCGTGAATCGGGCTGCCGCGCGTTGCCGCCGCGGGCCACGGAGGTCAGATCCTGCTGTCTCGAGCGACCAAGGAGTTGCTCGGACTGGACGACGGCATGGACTTGGTCGATCTGGGAACGCATCGCCTGAAGGGGCTCAGCGACGCAACCCAGCTTTTCGCAGTTCGGGCTGAGGGACTGGTCTGGGTGGATCTCCCACCGCTGACAGTCGAGAGCGTGACTGGCAACATCCCTCGCGCGCTGACGGAGTTCGTGGGCAGCACAGAGGAGGTGCAAGCCAGAGCCGACGAGATCTCACGCTGGCCCTTGCGTGACACTGATTGGCCCCGGGGGCATCGGCAAGACGCGTACGGCGATGGAGATAGGAGCGGTCGCCGGTCCGTCCTATCAGGACGGCGCATGGTTCGTGGATCTGGCGCCAATCGCGGAGCACGCGGCGTTGGGCGCTGCGGTCGCGTCGACATTGGGGATACGCCAACGAACGGGCGAGTCGGCAACGTCACTCGCAGGTGATGCGGCCAGTCAACGTCGAGGAAAGCGACCCGTCGCTCGCGGGCGCGACGGTGGTCGTGCCGGTGCCAGTGGCGTGCACGAGGTCGCCGGTGCCGAAGCCTTCGGCGATGGTCCATGCGGCAGTGGTCGTCCCGGTCGTCGAACCGCGACCGGTGCTCAAGAAGACGAGCGTCCCCGTGCCGCAACCGGCGACGGTGCCGGTGAAGATCTGGGTGTCGCTCGCCGCGAACTCGGTGCCGACCAGCGCGCCAGCGCTGTGAGAGATCGTCGTTCCTGTGAGATCGCCGGAGAGCGTCGCCGTGATCGTGAGGGGATACATGCAGTGCTGTTCCGCGTCGCAGATCGGGTCGCCGACCGTCGTCCCGTCGGGCGTGGACGTGGCGTTGACCGCTTGGCCCAAAGGTTGCGCCGTCGTCGAGGCGGCGGTCGACGTTGTGCTCGACACTGTGCTCGACAAGGCGGCGGCGGCCGTCGACGCGGCCGCGGAACTCGGCGCGCTCGTCGGGTCGTCGTCCGAACCGCACGACGAGAAGAGCGATGACGATCGCAAGCAGACCAACGAGGTGGATTCGGCGCATGAGGACGTGCCTCCAGATGTCGAGTGCGACGCCCTGAGTGTCGAACAGCGCGGTCGCAGATCGACCGCAGATCGACCGCACGCCCGGGCTATCGGATGCGGGTCCTTGGTACCCTCCCGCTGTGCTCGTGCGGGTGCTGGGGCCGCTCAGAGTCGACGGCGACAGCGGCGCTCCCATCTCGGTGTCTCGTCCGATGGAACGCCGGGTGCTCGCTGCGCTCGCTGCCAGCAAGCCGGACTCGATCTCGACGAGCGCGCTCGTCGGTGTGTTGTGGCCGGCCAATCCGCCGCGGTCGGCGAACAAGGTGGTGCAGACCAACGTCCTTCGCCTTCGCACTCTGCTGGGCGCGTCGACGATCCTGACGACCGAGCACGGCTACCGGCTGGCCGATGACGTCGACGTGGATGCTGATCGATTCGAGCGAGCCTTTGTCGAGGCTCGCTCGTCGAGCCTCTGGGATCCGGTGCTGGCCATGGCCGGCGGGGTTCCGTTCGACGACCTCTCGGGGTGGCCACCTGCTGAGGCTCGGCGCGCCCGCGTCGAGGAGCTCCATCGATCGGCGCTCGAGTACCGACTCGAAGCCCTCCTTGACGGCGGCGTCGACGAGGATCTCGTGCCGGAGCTGGAGTCGCTGGTCAGCGCCGAACCACTGCGAGAGAAGCGTTGGTGCCTACTCGTCCGCGCCCTCAAGAATGCGGGACGCCGCGCCGAGGCGTTGCGCGCCGTCGCTCGCGCGCGGAGCGTCCTCGTTGCAGAGCTGGGCGTCGAACCGGGTCGGGAACTTGCATCGCTCTATGAGTCGTTGCTCACCGAAGGCGATGGGCTCGTAGACGAACCGCATCGAGGCGATGCCCTTGTGCTCTCCGACCGCCTGTACGCCGAGGCGAGAGCTGCACAGGAACGAGGCGATCAGCGCGCCGCGGTGCTCGCCTACTGCCGGTCAGGCCACCTGGCGCGTGCCTCCGGGGATGCGCGTCGGCTCGCGCTGGCGGCCCTCGGTGCGGCGGGCGACGGCTGGACCACTGGCCTCGACGCCACCGACGACGTGGTCTCCCTCCTCCTTGACGCAGCCGCCATCGTGCCCAAGGCGCCAACCCCCACTCGATCGAAGCTGCTCTCGCGTCTCGCCATCACGCGGAGCTACCACCGGACTCAGGACGCCGGCGAACGCGACGCGCACGCCGCCTTGGCGATCGCTCGCACGCTCGACGAGCCCGAGCTCGAGGCACGCGCGCTTCACGCCCTCGTGGTCGTGGTGGATGACCCGACGCGCGTTGCTGACCGGAGCGCGTGGCTCGACGCGTTGATGCGCCTCGCCGACGCTCATCCCGACCAGCCGTGGCGTCGGTGGGCGCTCCCGCTCGCTGCGTCGCTTGCCGCGCTGGAAGGAGACGTCGCACGCGCCGCCTCGCTGCTCGACGAGCTCACCCAGTTGGCGGTCACCTCAGGCGATCGAGTCGCGACGTATGCGGCTGCCCATCGACGCGTCCTTGCCGCGTCGATCGCCGGGGACTGGCCGCAGGCTCGGCAGGCTGTCGCCGACGTGCAAGTCGCGGGGGAGGCCGCGCACTTCGACCCAACCGCCGCGCGCCTCGAGGCCTTCGGCGTGTCCGCCATCATCGACCTCTTCGAAGGGATGGCGCCCGGCCTCGCGCCTCCGGCGATCGAATGGCCGCAACCGTCAATGGGGTTCGCCGTTCGGGCATGGCACGCCGACTCGCTCGCACGCAGCGGTGACGTCGAAGCCGCTGCGAAGGCGCTCACCGACATCGTGCCGGCAGACCTCTTCGACCTCGACCGTGACTCCTACTGGCTCCCGACGATGGGCCTCCTTGCTGACGCCACATACCGTGCAGACACTGGCGGGATCGCGGAGGCGATCGTCGAGCTCGTCCAAGGAGTGCTGTCACTCACGATCATCGACGCGGCGTGTCTCTACCGAGGCTCGGTGGCCCACGCCGCCGGTCTTGCATCGGCCACGTGTGGTCGACGGTCCGAGGCCGCAAGCCTTCTGGCCGAGGCCGCGGCGATTCACGACCGCCAAGGGTCGCCATGGATGGCCGCCGAGTCGAGGGCCGCGCGCGAACTCCTCCACTAGGCCTTCGAGAAGAACACCGAGGCGCCGCTGCGAGATGATGGGTCGACCTGACCCGCAGGAGGAAGCGTGCCCCAACGTGACGTACTGATCTCGACGCCCGACGGCACCTGCGACGCGACGCTGCACCTGCCGAAGGGATCCGCGCCTTGGCCCGCCGTGATCATGTTCCCGGACGCCGGCGGTGTGCGAGGCACCTTCCACGAGATGGCACAGCGTCTGGCCGACCTCGGCTACGCGGTGTTGCTCCCGAACATCTACTACCGGTCGGAGTATGAGCCCTTCGATCTCGACACGGTGTTCACCGACCTCGAGGAGCGCGCTCGGCTCATGAGCCTCGCCGGCAGCGTCACGAAGGACCTCGCTACCCGCGACACCGGCGCCATGCTGCAGTTCCTCGCGGAGCAGCCCGAGGTCGCGGACACGAAGGTGGGCACGACGGGCTACTGCCTCGGGGGTGGGCTCGCGCTCAACGCCGCGGGTCGCTTCCCCGACCGAGTCGGCGCGGCGGCCTCGTTCCACGGTGGCCAGATCGCGAGCACCGCGCCGGACAGCCCTCACCTGCTCGCAAGTGCGATGAAAGCGACGATCTACATCGCGGGAGCGAAGGACGACGCGTCGTTCGACGACGAGCAGTTCGCGCGGATGTCCGAGGCGCTCACTGCCGCGGGAGTGACGCATGCGCTGGTCACGTATCCGGCTGCGCACGGGTTCGCCGTCCCCGACAACCCGACCTTCGACACCGACGCGGCCGAGCGACACTGGCAAGCGCTCGAAGCGCTGTACGCGTCCGCGCTCGGCTGAAGCTCATGGCGAGCTGGCTCGTGAAGACCGAGCCCGGCGAGTACAGCTGGGCGGACCTCGTGCACGACCGCAGGACGAATTGGGACGGCGTCACCAACGCACAGGCGCAGATCAACCTGCGCGCGATGGCGGAGGGCGACACCGTCGTCGTGTACCACTCGCAGACCGACAAGGCCGCGGTCGGACTCGCGAAGGTGGTGAGCGCCGCCTACCCGGATCCGACCGATGCCAATGGCAAGCGGGTTTGGGTCGACATCGCACCCGACCGCGCGCTGGCCCGGGCGGTCACGCTGGCGGAGATGAAGGCGGAGCCGATCTTCGCGACCAGTCCGCTCGTTCGCCAGTCGAGACTGTCGGTCGTGCCGCTGACCGACGACCAGCTCGCGACCATCGTCCGGCTAGGGACAGCCCGCTAGACACTCACGTACCGACCACCTTGCGGAGGGTTTCGCCGAGGAGTGAGACGCGGCCCGGGATGTGGCCGTTGGCGACCGAGTTCACGGTGAAGCCGTCGACGCCGAGTGCAAGTCGGTTGGAGAAGTCCTCGCCGATCTCATCCGGGTCGCCATGGGTGACGAGCGAGCGGATGCGCGCGGCGTCCTCGGCGCCCAACGACGAGACGTCCATCCCACGACTCGCGAGAAGAGCGTCGAGCTCGGCGACCGCCTCGTCATGCGTCGGCGCGATGCAGGCGTTTGCCTGGAGCGACACGGTGATCTCCGACCGGTCGCGACCGACCGCATCGCAGTGTGCGGCGAGGACCTCGAGCTTGCGCGGCACGTCGGCGAGGTCGCAGATGAGGTTGGATTCGTCCGCGTACTGGGCAACGAGGCGGAGCGTCTTCTTCTCGCCGCTGCCGCCGATCATGATCGGGATCCTCGAAATGGGCTGCGGCTCGTTGATCGCGTCCGCGGTGCGATACCACTTGCCCGTCACCGTGGGACGCTCGCCAGCGAACATGCCCTTGATGATCACGAGGGCCTCTTCGAGCTTCTCGAACCGCTCGGTGAACGTGCCGAACTCGAAGCCGAGGGAGTTGTGTTCGAGCTCGAACCAGCCGGCGCCGATGCCGAGCTGGGCGCGACCGCCGCTCACGAGGTCGAGCGTGGTGAGCGTCTTCGCGAGCAGCGTCGGGTTCCGGTACGTGTTCCCGGTCACGAGGGCCGAGAGGCGAACGGTGTCGGTGTGCTGGGCGAGGGCGGACAGCAGCGTGTAGCACTCGAGCATCTCGGCGTCGGGCGCGCCGAGCACCGGTAGCTGGAAGAAGTGGTCCATCACCATGACGGTGTCGAATCCGCCGGCGTCGGCCTCCTTCGCCTGCTGCACGACGACATCGAACAGACCGGCGCGGTCGGTGCCGGGGTAGGTGAAGTTCGGGATCTGGTAGCCAAGTCGCGTCATGCTGCGAACCTACGGCGTGCGGGCGAATTTCCCGCCCGACGGTCCCGGAGGAGTCAGCGATGAGCACCGCGGCATCCCGACCGCCGAAGGTCCCACCGCCGTGGTTCGTGCACACGGCCTGGCGCGTTCATCGCGCGCTCTATCGACTCAGTGGCGGTCGCTTCCTGTGGACCACGTCGAACAAGCGCGGTTGGGGTGCGCTGCGTCTCACGACGATCGGCCGGAAGTCCGGGGGGGAGCGCAGTGTCATCATCGGCTACCTCGAGGATGGCCCAGCTCTCTTCTCGATCGCGATGAACGGCTGGGACGAGGGTCATCCTTCGTGGTGGCTCAACCTCGAGGCGCACCCCGACGCGGTCGTTCGAGTGGACGGCCAGCAGCCGCGCCCAGTGTGCGCCCGCCTGGCCGCGGGACAGGAGCGCGACCGCCTCTGGCAGCGCTGGGTCGCCGTCGATCCTCGGCTCGATGCGTACGCCGGCCTTCGAACGACCGAGACCCTCGTTGTCGTCTTCGAACCGCGCGAGGGGACGGCGGACTCCAAGCAGTCCCGACCTCGAGCGACCTACGCTCACAGACGCCCTCCAGCGGGACTGAGATGAAGGGAGCTGCCCGTGAGCGGTGGTCTTCCGGGTGAGCTGTTCGGTCGGAACGCGGACGTCGAGGTCGTCTGCGGGTTCGTGGACGAGGCGTCCGTCGGTGGCGGGGCGTTGCTGGTGGCCGGCGACGCCGGTGTCGGGAAGACAGCGCTGCTCGATGTGGCCGCACTCCACGCTGAAGCGGCCGGAACGCGGGTGATTCGGGCAGTCGGCGCCGAGTTCGAGGCGGAGGTCAGCTTCTCGGGGCTCACCCTCGTTCTGCATGCGCTCCTCGACGGTCTGCCGCGGTTGCCGCCGTTGCATCGGCACGCCCTGAGCGTCGCTCTTGGTCTGGACGCGGGGTCGCCGACGGACCGACTGGTGGTGTCGAACGCGGTTCTGAACCTTCTCCGCGACGCCGCGGCGACTCGGCCGTTGCTCGTGGTGGTCGATGACTTGCCTTGGGTCGACCGAGCGAGCTCGTTGGTGCTTGCTTCAGCAGTTCGGCGCCTCGCTGGTACCCGCGCCGGCTTCCTGGCGGCGTTGCGGACCGAAGTTGCAAGCTTCTTCGACCGTGCCGGACTACCCACCTACCTTCTCGAGCCCCTCGACGACGCAGCCGCCACCCACCTGCTGAAGCAACGCTTTCCAGCATTGGCGCCGCGCGTGCGCGCGCGGCTCGTCGCCGAGGCGCAGGGCAACCCGCTTGCGTTGCTCGAACTGCCCATCGCGCTTCAAGACGACGCACCTGCGCGCCGACGCTTGGCCGACGTCCTGCCGCTGACTGCCCGCCTTCAGGACCTGTTCGCCTCCCGGATCCGGGAGCTGCCCGAACCCACGGTCGACTTGTTGTTGATCGCCGTCCTCGATGGCACGGGCGACTTGCGACTACTCGACGCAGCAGCCCCGGACGACTCGGGGCTCGATGACCTCGCCCCCGCCGAACGAGCCGGCATCGTCCGAGTCGACGAGTCGCCCCCGCGGATCACCTTTCGGCACCCTTTGATTCGCTCGGCGGTCGTCGCCCTCTCGACGAGCGACCAGCGGCGTCGCGCACACCAGGTGCTCGCTGCGTGCGTGACGGTCCCCGAACTTCGCGCCTGGCATCTCGCCGAGGCGACGGTCGTTCCCGACGAAAAGGTCGCGTCACTGCTCGAAGACGTCGCGCGGTCGCATCTGAAACGAGGCGACGCCGTACGCGCGATTGTCGAGATGTCGCGGGCCGCGGAGCTGAGCCCCGCGCCGGCTGACCAGGGCCGTCGGTGGGCGTTGGCTGCGTACATCGGTGAGACGGTGTTGGGCGACCTGCGGAACGCGCCGGGTCTGCTGGACGACGTCCGGGAGATGGATCCCGACCATGCCGGTTCCTTGGCCGGCGCGGTCGCGGCGGGCTATCACCTGCTGAATGGTGATGGGGATGTGGACACCGCGCACCGGTTGCTCGTAGGTGCCATCGAAACCGCACCCGACCCCACCGCTGCGCACGACCAGGTTCTCGTCGAGGCGATCTACAACCTGCTCGAGGTGTGCTTCTTCGGGGGGCGAGCCGACCTGTGGCCGCCCTTCCATCGAGCGGTCGGGCGGCTCGAGCCGCGTGCGCCCGGGTTCCTCGAGCTGCTTGCGAAGACCATCCCCGATCCGGCGCGAGACGCCGTCACCGCGCTCGGTCAACTCGACCAAGCGATCGCGGAGCTGAGCCACGAAGCGAGTCCGACCTCGATCGCGCGGCTCGCGGTCGCCAGCTCCTACATCGACCGCTTGCCACAGTGTCGTGCTGCTCTGTTGCGAGTTGTGGAGGATGGTCGAGCCGGCGGCGCTGTCACCATGGCGATTCAAGCGCTCGCGCTGCTTGGCTTCGATGCGTTCCTCACCGGCCAGTGGGACACACTCGCCGAGGTGGCCGACGAAGCCGTCGCGCTCTGCGACGGCCACGGCTATGGGCTCTTGCGTTGGCCGCCGCGGTCTCTCCAGGCGCTGCTCGCGGCGGTACGCGGCGACAGCGCGAGCGTGCGTGCGATCTCGGACGAGGTCATCGGATGGGCGGTGCCTCGACGGGCGGGTGCGATGACGAACTACGTCCTGCACGCCCGCGCGCTCGACGCGATCGGATGCGGCGACTTCGAGAACGCCTACCGGCACGCCAGTGCGATCAGCCCCGCGGGAACCATCGCATCGCACGTTCCGCATGCGATGTGGATGGTGCTGGACCTGGTCGAGGCAGCGACGCGCACCGGCCGGACGGTCGAGGCCGCCGCTCATGTCGCCGCAGCGCAGGAGACCGGGCTGCCGGCGATCTCGTCACGACTCGCTCTGATCACCGCTGGTGCTGGAGCAATAGCGGCGACCGACGACGACGATGCCGCGACTCTGTTCGAGCGGGCTCTTGGCGTGCCCGGTGCGGATCAGTGGCCGTTCGATCTGGCTCGCGTGCAACTCGCCTTTGGCGAGCGGCTTCGCCGGGCAAGGGAAACAACGCGCGCCCGTGAGCTGCTCACCGACGCACGCGACGCCTTCCAGCGACTCGAGGCTCGCCCATGGATGGACCGAGCTGGCACCGAGCTCCGCGCTACCGGTCTCACGATCGGCCAGCGCGACTTCCTCGGGCCTGCATCTCTGACGCCGCAACAGCTCGAGATCGCCCAGCTCGCTGCGGCGGGGCTCACGAACAAGCAGATCGCGGAACGGCTCTTCTTGTCGCACCGCACCATCGGGACCCACCTGTACCAGATCTTCCCCAAGCTCGGAATCACCTCACGCGCCGCGCTGCGCGACGCGCTCACGTCACAGCCGCCGACTGGCGACTGAGTCCACGTTTCAGTCATTTGACGGAATCGACGCCGGAGGCCCTCGTCTTAGCGTCAGACATCCGCCCACCCCCGTCGCGGGGAGCAAGGAGACCACCATGAGCCCCAACTCAGCAGCAACGAATGTCGTCCTCGTCCACGGCGGTTTCGTGGACGGTTCCGGCTGGCACGCCGTGTACAAGATCCTGAAGAAGGACGGCTTCAACGTCAGCATCGTGCAGAACCCGACCCTGACGCTCGAAGGTGACGCCGCCGCGACAAGGCAGATCATCGACGCCCAAGACGGGCCCGTCATCCTCGTGGGCCACTCGTACGGCGGAGCAGTCATCACCGAAGCCGGCACCGACCTCAACGTGGCCGCTCTCGTGTACATCGCGGCTTTCGCGCCGGACAAAGGCGAGTCCGTCAACACGCTCATCGCCAATGCCCCTCCCGGCGCGCCGGTGCCACCGATCCTCCCGCCGCAAGACGGATTCCTGTTCCTCGACCGCGACAAGTTCGCCGCGTCGTTTGCCGCGGACGTGAGCGCCGACGAGGCGCAGTTCATGGCCGACTCGCAAGTCCCGTGGGGCGTCGGCGCTCTCAGTGGAGCGGTGTCCGAACCCGCGTGGCGGGTCAAGCCCAGTTGGTACCTCGTGGCGACGGACGATCGGATGATCCCCCCGCCGGCGCAGCGGGCGATGTCCGAACGCGCCGGTTCCACCGTCGTGGAAGTCGCGGGAAGCCATGCGATCTACGTGTCGCAACCGCAAGCTGTGGCGGACCTCATCAAGCAGGCCGCCTCGGAGCTCAGCCAGTCAACCCGGTAGGCGCCGGCGCCGGCTCGAAAGGTCCGAGCACGTCGTCGAGCGGCGGGCCCGGCGGCGTCGGGGCGAGGATCGTCAGCCTGGTCGTCGCCCGAGTCGAGAGCTACATAGAGGCGCGCCATGCCTGTCGCCCCGGGTGACTCGCGGACGATGGCCTCGGGATCGGCGACGACCACACCGTCGAACTCCAACCCTTTCGCGTCGACGGCGGTGAGATGCTCAGCATCCCCGTTGCGGTCGGCGACCAGCTGCTCGGGCGCGATCACCGCGACCAATCCGGCTCCGACATCGCGCCGGATGGCGGCAACCGTGTCCGCGATGACCGTCGCGCTCGAGGGGCCGCCCGACCGTGTGGACGCGGCGCGGACCGACCCCTGCGGTCCTGACCGAGCGGGCCGGGTGCAGGTGCGGTGCGAACCGCTCGAGCAGCCGGGCCGCCAGCTCCATGACCTCAGCTGGTGTGCGGTAGTTGACCGTGAGCTCGTGGCGGGCCACCGAACCTTCAGCGACGCCGAGCGCCGCGAGGATGCGGGCCCACGTCGCCGCCGAGCCGGCGCGGACTGCCTGCGCCTCGTCGCCAGCCAACGTGAACGACTGCGCGGGGCAGCGCCGGGCGATCGCCCGCCACTGCATCGGCGAGAGATCCTGGGCCTCATCCACGACGACATGGCCGTAACGCGCGTCGGCCGGGCGCAGCGCGGGCACGTCGCTCGGAGGCGAACTGGTGGGCGAGCTCCTCGTACACGCCGTGCAGCTCGTTGGCGGCGGAGTCGCCCATGAGCGCGGTCGTGGCGTATGTGGCCTTGCACTCCCGGCAGTCGAGCCGGTCGCTGCCCGATGCCTCGCCGGGCACGGTACTCGAGTGCGCGGCCGCACCGCGGGCAGTCCGGCAGCCGCTCCTCCAGGATCCGCTCGGCCACGTGGTCGAGCGACGGTCGGCGCCCGCCCGTGCGTTGCCGCCGCGTCGGGACGGGCCCGAGCAGGAGGTCGGCCTCGTCGAGGAGAGACACGTCGGCTTCGCTCCATCCGTCGCCGACCTCATCGCCGGCATACAGCGCGTCCATCTCGTCCGTGGTGAGGATGTCGCGCCCGGCGCTCGCGAGTCGCCGCGGCGACGCGAGGAGACGGCGCACGAGCACTTCGGGAGTGAGCAGCGGCCAGATGGTGTGGAGCGCCTGCGCGAGCGCATCTCGGTCGACCACCTCGAGGAGCGGCGACGCGTAGCGGACTGCTTCCGCGCCGATGCGGCCGATGCGGTGGTCGCGTTCGAGGCCGTTGCGGTACGCGGCGTCGAGCGCGCGCAAGAGAAGGCGCTCGACCAGCGGCCGGCCGCCGTTGTGCGTCGTCGACCGGCGCCTGGCTGTCGTCACGATGGCGGCGAGGTGGTCGTGGTCGACCACGAGGCGGAACCGCCCCGCCCACAGCTCGATGCCCGCCCGCGGTGCCCGCTCGTGCGCCCGGATCGCGCGCGCGAGGACGTCGACCATGCGGAGGTCACCCTTGACCGCGGCCGCCGCCGGCGCGTCGACCTTCGACACCGCGACGGCGGGGCCGAGATCCGCAGGCGTCGCCAGCACGACCCGGTCCTCACCAAGCGATGGGACGACGTCCTCGACGTACCGGAGGAACGTCGTCGACGGACCGACGAAGAGGACCGCGCCGGAGAGATGGGCCCGCTCGGCATAGAGCAGGTACGCGGCCCGGTGGAGCGCCACGGCCGTCTTGCCGGTACCCGGAGCCCCTTGGACGACGGTCACGCCGGCGCGGGGGCGACGGATCACGACGTCCTGCTCGGCCTGGATCGTCGCGACCACGTCTTGCATGCGACCCGTCCGCGGGGCGTCGAGCGCGGCCATCAGCGCGCCTTCGCCGACGAGGTGGAGCCCGGCATCGCTCGCGGCGGAGACGTCGAACACCTCGTCGTCCAGCCCGACCAGCTCGCCGTGCCGCCAACGGAAGTGGCGTCGCCGCACGACGCCCATGGGGTCGTGGGGGAGTGCCCGGTAGAACGGCTCGGCCGCCGGTGCCCGCCAATCGACGACGAGCGGGTCGCCGTGCTCGTCGGCGACGGCCACGCGACCCACGTAGAGGCAGCTGCCGTCGGTGAGGTCGAGGCGACCGACGAGCAGGCGGTCCTTCGCGATGTCGAGCGCGGCCAGCCGGTGGCCGGCGTGGGCGATGGCGCTGTCGCGCTCGAACAGCGCCTGCGCACTCCTCGTCTCGAGCCGGCGCGCAGTGCCGGCCATGCCCTCGGCCAAGGCCCGCATGGCCATGACGCGGTCGTAGGCGGCATCGAGGTAGGCGCGCTCGAAGCGCAGCTCGTCGTCAGCCTGCACGCGGGGATCGTCGCTGCCGGCGCCGGTGGAAGCAAGCGACCCCGCGGTCGTAGAATTCGAGGCAGGAGCGCGTCGCTCCCGACTGACCGGCGGGAACTCCGGAGTCAGATCAACGCCGGTGCGAGCGCCCGCCACTGCTCGGATGGGAAGCCACGTGGGTCGGCAGTCAGCGCCTGGATGCAGACGTGGTCCGCACCCGCGTCGCGATGCTCCCGGACACGGGCCGCGATCGCCGTCTCGTCGCCCCAGACCACGAGCGCGTCGACGAGGCGGTCGCTGCCACCGCCGGCGATGTCGTCGTCGGTGAAGCCCTGCCGCTTCCAGTTGTTGGCGTAGTTCGGGAGGCCGAGATAGGTCTTGAGGTGAAGGCGAGCGATCTCACGGGCAGCGGCGGGGTCGCGCTCGAGTACGACGCCCTGCTCACTCGCGACGAGTCCATCGGGACCGACCCCGCGGCGCGCCGCTTCCGTCAGCTCCGGCGTGACGAGGTACGGGTGAGTGCCCGCGGTCCTGGTGCGGGCCAACTCCAGCATCTTCGGGCCGAGAGCCGCGACGACTCGGTCCTGTCGAGCGAGCGGGGTGGGCGCGGCGTCGAGCCCGTCGAGGAAAGCGGCCATTGTTGCGACGGGTCGCTGGTACGCCCCGGCCTCCTTGACGACGTCGACGAACGGCTGGTGGCTGATCCCGACGCCGCACAGGAACCGCGGCCCGTGCTCTGCGGTGAGGCGGGCGTGCTCGGACGCCGTGTCTTCCGGCGTGTGCAACCAAACGTTGAGGATGCCCGTCGCGATCGTGGTCGTTGTCGTCGCCCCGAGGAGGTTGCCCACCGAATCGAAGAGCTCGCCGCCGATATCGGGGAGCCACAAGGCCTCGTAGCCGAGCCCTTCCATCTCGGCCGCCAGTGCCGCCGCCTCGGCGGCGTCGCCGTACCGCAGCTGGGCGCTCCAGATCCCGATGCCATCGAGTCGCTTTGTCATGGCTGCAGCCTGCCAGTCGCGAATGCGGCCTGTGACCGTGGGAGCAATCTGATTGCTGACGGTGTCGTCCATTGGAAGCATCGGTGGTCATGGTCTCGGGGCTCACAGGTTGCGTGATCGTGTCCGGCATGCCGGGCGCCGGGAAGTCGACCGTCACCGGTCTTGTGGCGCATCGACTGCCAAGGGCGGCTCAGGTCCGCGGCGACGACATGAACCAGTTGATCAAGAGTGGCTACGTCGGATGGATGGACAAGCCGGCCGACGACGCCCTTCAGCAGGACGAGCTGTGCAACCGCAACATGTGCTCCCTCGCCAGCAACTTCATTGACTTCGGGTTCACCGTCCTGATGGACACAGTGCTCGCGGACCGTGCGGAGCTCGACTTCTTCCTCGCTCTGATGTCACCGCGACCCGTGAGGCTCGTGGTCCTCGCACCCGGCATCGAGGCATGCGAGCACCGACGACGCGGAACCCCGACGATCACTTTGCCTTTGACGGGTACGAGCGACTGGATGCAGATATGAGGCGCGAGTTCGGCGACGTCGGTTGGTGGTTCGACACGTCCAATCTCACGGCGGAGGAAACGGCCGAGCGGTTCGTCATCGAAGCCGCGGATCGAATCGTCCCGATCGCGGCGGGCTGGCACACATGGTTGCGGCAACGCCACGGCATCTGAGCGCACCAGCGATTTCGACGTGACCCGCGGACGTTCGTAGGGTGGCGACGTCGACATCGACCCGGCCGCACGGTGCGGCTGCCGAGAAAGCCGAGGGAACGTCGCCATGCGCGAAGCCGTCATCGTCAGCTACGCCCGCACCGGGCTCGCCAAGTCGGGTCGTGGTGGGTTCAACAACACCGCAGCCATGAGCATGGCCGCGCACGCGATCAGCCACGCGGTGTCGAAGTCCGGCGTCGAGCCCGAAGCCGTCGAGGACGTCTACCTCGGCAACGGCGCACACGGCGCGGCGAACCTCGCCCGGCTCGCCGGCCTCCTCGCCGGCCTACCCGTCACCACTGGGGGCGCCACGATCCAGCGCCACTGCTCGTCCGGCCTGAACGCGATCGCGTTGGCCGCGAACTACATCAAGACCGACAGCGCCGACGTCGTCGTCGCCGGTGGCGTCGAGTCGATCACCATGCCCGGTGGGGGCATGGGTGGCTCGGCGAACATCGACCAGAAGCTCCTCGAGATGTACCCGGCGATCTTCATGCCGATGATCGAGACCGCCGACATCGTCGCCAAGCGCTACGACGTGAGCCGCGAGTACCAAGACGAGTACTCCCTCGAGTCGCAGAAGCGCATGGCCGCCGCGCAGACAGCGGGCCTCTTCGCCGACGAGATCGTCCCGATGAGCACCACCATGAAGAAGGTCGACAAGGAGACGAAGGAAGAGTCGTTCGTCGACTACGTCGTCGACCGCGACGAGTGCAACCGTCCCGACACCACGCTCGACGGCCTCGCTGCGCTGCCGCCGGTCCGTGGCGAAGGCAACTTCATCACCGCCGGCAACGCCAGCCAGCTGTCCGACGGCGCCGCCGCCGTCGTCCTCATGTCGGACGAAGAGGCGAGCAAGCGCGGCCTCACGCCACTCGGCGCCTTCAAGGGCTGGGCCGTCGCAGGCTGCGAGCCGGACGAGATGGGCATCGGGCCGGTGTTCGCGGTGCCGAAGCTGCTCGCGCGCCACGGCCTCAAGATCGACGACATCGACCTGTGGGAGCTGAACGAAGCGTTCGCCTCACAGTGCCTCTACGCCCGTGACACGCTCGGCATCGACCCGGCCAAGTACAACGTCAACGGCGGCTCCATCGCCATCGGCCACCCCTTCGGCATGACCGGTGCCCGGTGCGCGGGTCACGTCCTGCAGGAGGGCATCCGCCGCAAGGCCAAGTGGGGCGTCGTCACCATGTGCATCGGCGGCGGCCAAGGCGCCGCCGGCCTCTTCGAGATCTACTCGTAATCGAGGGCGACAGCTTCACCAACCGCCGCGATGCACGACCTCGGCGAACGGGCGGCGATCCGGCTTGACGATCGGGCGCAGGGGCCGATCGGCCGGGTAACCGAGCCCGATCATGTACGCGGCGATGTAGCCGTCAGGGAACCCGAGGATCTCGCGTGCCTTGTCTTGGTCACCGATCGCCGAGTGTGCGCTACCGATGCCGAGGTCGGTTGCGGCAAGCAGCATCGCGTACGTCGCCTGGCCGAGGTCGTAGCGGTCGAGTGTGACGAACCGCTCCTCGGAAGGCTCCGGCAAGAGGAGCACGATCGCGGCCTGGGCACCGGGTATGTGCCGGGCGCCCTGCCACACTCCGCCGAGCGCCTCGAGCTGAGCCCGGTCGGTGATCACGATGAATTCCCAGCGCTGCCGGTTCGACGCCGATGGTGCACGCCAGCCGGCCTCGAGGATGCGGTCGAGGTCTTCGTCTCTGATCGGTTCGTCGGTGTACGTGCGCACGTTGCGTCGCGCTCGGATGGCGTCCCATGTCTCCACGGCGGCGGACTCCTACAGCGACGTGACGAAGGCGGCGATGCTCGCCGCGGTGTCCCGGCTGATCTCCGGACACATGAACGGCAGCACCTCGGTGCCGTGGATGGTTCCCATCACCTGGCGGCACCGAGCCGGGACACCGGCGCGGAGCAGGAGTCGGTAGAACTCGATGCCCTCGTCACGCAGGGGGTCGCACTCGTTGACGCTGATCATCACGGCCGGGAGGCCTCGGACGTCGTCCTCGGTGGCGAGGCCGGGCCACGCGAGTGGATTGCCCCGATGCAGTTCGTCGATGCCGTAGGCCATGGCGCCGCGGTTGTTGTGCAGGTCGAGGAGGATGCCGTTGTTCTCCGTGGACGACGGGTGCTGCGGGAGCGGCCAGCGTCCCGGCGATGTAGGGGCACAGCGCGTAGAGGCCCTTGATCAGACCGATGTCGCCGTCCTGCTTCAGCTTGAGCCCGGTGGCGAGCGTGAGGTTGCCGCCGCCGCTCTCGCCGGCGATCACGACGCGAGCGGGATCGATGCCGAGGTCGGACGCGTTGGCGATGAGCCAGCGCAGGCCGGACACGCAGTCGTTCAGCCCGGCGGGGAACGGCGCCACCTCCTCGACTGACGAGGGCGTGAGCGCGTTGCGGAAGTCGACCATCGCGACGGCGACTCCTTGGGCGGCGATGATGCGGCCCCAGGCGCGGTAGTTGCCGTCGTAGCACGACATCGTCTGCATGCCGCCCCCGTGGATGTAGTACACGGCGGGGAGCAATGCCGGACCGTCGGGCCGGATGAGGCGCAGGTTGATGGTGTTGCCGTCGGGCTGCGACACGAACGAGTGCTCGGTCACGTTGAGGCCCTTCGACGGCGCAACGTCTTCGTTGTCGGCAGCATCGAGCAGCGTCGCGATCATCGCGCGCTGGGCGATCGCCTCCTCGCTGCTCGCTTCCGCGAGAAGCTGCTCGCGGCTCTCGGCGTCGCCACCTCCACCAGGCGTTCCCAAGCCGCTCGAGCACCGCCTTGATCCGAGGGTCGATCCGAGGGTCGTTCGAGACGTCGATCATGCGACGAACGTAGCCCGGTCCTGTCAGCGGTGGCTGGCGTCGACGATGCAGAAGCGGTTGCCTTCCGTGTCAGCCAACACCACGAAGTCGGGGTCGCTGGGGTAGCTCCAGGCCACGCGAGTCGCACCGAGCGCCACGAGCCGTTCGATCTCTGACCGCTGTTCGGCCGGGCTGTCGACGACGAGATCCAGATGGACCCGCGGCCGCTCCTGGACCGGACTGACCGACCGATGCACAGCGATCCGTGTTCCGACGCCGTCGGGCGGGACCAGGATCGTGAACTCGTCCGTGGCACCCGGGAACGCGACGACCTCGTAGCCGAACACGTTCGACCAGAACGCGGCGGCACGATCGACATCGTCGGCACCCAAGACGACTGTTCCCAGGCGCAGCACGACGAGAGTCTTACGCGGTGGCAGCCGCGGCTTCGGGCCTGATGTGGGCGAACATGCTGCGGCCGTTCCAGCTCGGGAACGCGCGCACGAGCCATGAGGGACCGTGGAGCTGGATCCGCGAGTCGCGGGTGGCCTCCGCCCAGGACAGCTGCCCGGCATGCCACTTCACGAACGCTTCGGCGTCGGCGGTGACGTAGAGGTCCTCGTCCAGACCGGGATAGGTCTTGCAGATCTCGGCCTCGCCGTGTTCGAGCAGCAGCCAGTACCGCTCGTGCGGTCGGTAGCCGGTGAAGTCAAGGCGGACGACCACGCGCCGGTCGGGGAGGCGGTCATGTCGGAGCGCGTTGCACATCGACCACAGCGCCACGAATGGATCGAGGTCCTCGGGGGCGATCTCGAGCCAACGAGCTCCCCACTCGCCCAGGGTCTCGCACACCTTGAACAGATCGTGGCCCGAGCTCGTGAGCTGGTATCGGTGACCGCGCCCCTGAGCCTTCGGCACCGATTCGACGATGCCGACGCGTTCGAGCTGCTTGAGCCGCTGCGTGAGCAGGGTGCGGGAGAGTCCGGGCGCGCCCTCGAGGATCTCGCAGAACGTCTCACACCCCAGATGCAGGTTGCGGATGATCACCGGCGTCCAACGCTCAGCGAAGATCTCGGCGCCACGGGCGATCGGGCAGTACTGGCCGTAGGTCCTCATGAGAGCAGTGTCCTGCGCGACCCGCTCGCCGTGAAGTCCAGATTCCTTACTTCCAAGTCCAGATCGCTGACTTCTTCTCGCCTTCCCTCGATGTTGCGATGAGCCCATCCACGAGAGGAGGAACGATGTCAGCGCAAACCACGATGCAGATTTCCGGGTTCCGGGGGGATGTGATCGTCCCCGACCACCACGACTACGACGACGCCCGAGCCGTGTGGAACGGTGCCGTCGACCGCAGACCTCGGCTGATTGCCCGCTGCACCGGCGCCGCCGACGTCGCCGCAGCGGTGCGCTTCGCCCGCGACCGCGATCTCGAGATCGCCGTTCGCGGCGGGGGGCACAACGTTGCCGGCACCGCGGTCTGCGACGGCGGGATCGTGATCGACCTGTCGGCGATGCGTGCCGTCTCGGTCGATCCGGTCGAGCGCACGGCCCTTGTCCAGGGCGGTGCCCTGTGGGGAGATGTCGATCACGAAACACAGGCCCACGGCCTCGCCACCACGGGCGGCATCGTGGGCCACACCGGTGTCGGCGGCCTCAGCCTGGGCGGCGGCCTCGGCTGGCTCATGCGCAAGCACGGGCTCACCGTCGACAACCTCGTACAGGCCGAGGTGGTCACCGCCGAGGGCGAGATCGTGTGTGCGACCGCCAACGATCACCCCGACCTGTTCTGGGCTCTCCGAGGCGGCGGCGGGAACTTCGGCATCGTCACAACCTTCCGGTTCGCGCTGCACCCGGTCGGCCCCACCGTCATGGCCGGACCAGTGTTCTGGGCAGCCGAGGACACCGCCGACGTCCTGCGCTTCTACCGTGAGTTCGTCACCGATGCACCTGATGAGCTCGGCAACATCGTCCGGCTCGGCACGATCCCGCCACTACCGGCTGTCGACGAGCACCTCCACTTCCGGCCGGCGATCGCCGTGGGCAGCTGCTACGCCGGACCCGTCGAAGACGGTGAGCGCGCCGTGCGTGGGCTCCGCCAGTTCGGGACCCCGCTCGTGGATCTCGTCGGACCCACCCTGTACGTCGACCATCAAAGCGGGATCGACGACACCGTCCCTCATGGCTGGCACTACTACTGGAAGGCCACGAACCTCACGGGCCTGTCCGACGAGGTCGTCGACATCGTCGCCGCGCACGCCTACCGCGCCACCTCCCCGAGGTCGTACGCGGCGATGTTCCACATGGGCGGCGCTATACGCCGAGCCCCGAGCGACGCCACCGCCTACCCGGGACGCGATGTGGACCACAACATCGTCATCGACGCGGCCTGGCTCCCTGGGGAGGACGACACCGTCAAGGCATCGGAGACCGCGTGGGCCCGAGCATTCCTCGACGCCCTGCAGCCCCACCGCGCCGGCGTCTACGTGAACTTCCTCGACTCCGACGACGACACGAGCCGCGTCCGCGAGGCCTACGGCGACGACACCTACCGGCGGCTCGCCGAGGTGAAGGCCAAATACGACCCCGAGAACGTGTTCCACAACAACAAGAACATCCAGCCCAGCGCGAGGTGCGAGACGATGGTGCCGTGAAGGTCCCCCCGGAAGTCGTGAGCACCACTGTCGTCGGCAGCTACCCACAGCCCCCGTGGCTGATCGATCGAGCGTTCTTGTCGAAGGGCGTGCCCCGCGCTCAGGCGCGGGAGCTGTGGGCCCTTCCGGATGATCTGCTGGCTGGTGCTCAAGACGATGCGGCCGAGTTGGCGATCCGCGACATGGAGCGCGCGGGCATCGACGTGATCACCGACGGGGAGGTTCGCCGCGAGAGCTATTCGAATCACTTCGTCACTGCACTCGAAGGCATCGACGCGGTGCACCCCGCATCGGTTACGAACAATGCCGGGCGCACCATCCCGGTGCCGAGGATCGTCGGTGCCATTCGGCGTACCCGAGCGGTCGAAGTTGATGCGCTCGCGTTTCTGCGCCGGATGACGGACCGACCGGTGAAGGTGACACTGCCCGGTCCGTTCACGTTGAGTCAGCAGGCGAGCGACGAGTGGTATCACAGACCCGGAGGCCGTCGCGATGGACTTCGCCGCGGCGGTGAACGAAGAGGCCCGCGAGCTGCAGGCCGCCGGTGCTGATGTGATCCAGCTCGACGAGCCGTGGCTGCGCAACGACCCGGACGCGGCCGAGCGCTACGCGGTCGGGGCGATCAATCGGGCGCTCGAAGGCATCACAGCCACGACCGCGGTGCACCTCTGCTTCGGCTACGCCGCGGTGGTAGGGGAGAAGCCCAGCGGCTACACGTTCCTTCCGCAGCTGGCGGACTGCTCCGCCGAGCAGATCTCGATCGAAGCAGCGCAACCGAAGCTCGACCTCGGCGTCCTCGACGATCTGTCGGGCAAGGTGATCGTCCTCGGCGTCATCGACCTCCAAGACCCCGAGGTCGAGCCAGTTGAGGTCGTCGAGGCGCGCATCCGGCGGGGACTCGAGCGTCTCGAGCCCACTCACCTCGTCGCCGCCCCCGATTGCGGGATGAAGTACCTGCCTCGGGCGACGGCATTCAACAAGCTCCGCGCGTTGGCCGACGCCGCGCGCTCGATCCGGGCCGAACTCGGCCGCGAGTAGGCCGCCGCGGGCCGATCGGAGCCGTGGTCGTCGTCGTAGGCTCGGGCGCCTGATGTCGACCACGAGCGAGCGCGTGTTCACCCTTCGCTTCGCTCTCGTGGTGACGTCGGGGCTCTGCTACTTCATGGCGCTCGGCATGCTCCTGCCCGTCGTGCCGCAGTTCGTGAAGCACGAGCTCGGCGGCAACGACGTCGCCGTCGGGGTAGCGGTCGGCGCCTTCTTCGTGGGCGCGGTGCTCCTCCGCCCGTTCGCCGGCCGGATCGGCGACCGCGTCGGCCGACGGGTCCTCATCGTTGTCGGCGGCCTGATCGTCGGCTCGGCCGGCTTGCTCTACGTCTTCGCGTCGGCCCTCGTCCCGCTCGTCGTGGTGCGGTTGCTCGCCGGCATCGGGGAGGCCGCGTTCTTCGTGGGCGCCGCGTCGATGGTCACCGACCTCGCACCGGAAGCACGGCGCGGCGAGGCAATCAGCTACTGGTCGATCGCCGTCTATGGCGGTCTCGCCTTCGGCCCGCTGCTCGGCAACGTGCTCCTCGACGACGACCACTTCGACCGGGTCTGGCTGACCTCGGCGGCGCTTGCCTTCATGGCGGGGGCCATCGGGCTGTTCACACGAGACGTGGCGTCGCTCGACCGAACCTCCGCGCCCGACGCGCCTCGACCTCCGCTCATCAGTCGGGCGGCGCTCGCCCCGGGCACGGTGCTGTTCCTCGGGCTCATCGGCCTCGCTGGGTTCACCGAGTTCGTGCCGCTCTACGTCGAGCAGATAGGGATGGACGACTCGAGTGGGGTGTTCCTGCTGTACGGCGGCCTGATCCTCGCCTTGCGCCTCCTCGGCGCGAAGGTGCCCGACCGCATCGGACCCTTCACGGCCGGCACCATCGCGACTGGCACCTCCGCCGCTGGGCTGCTGATCATGGCGGCTTTCGCCGAACCCATCGGTTTGTACGCCGGCACGGTCGTCTTCTCGATCGGCATGTCGTTCCTGTATCCGGCAATGCTCACGCTCGCCCTGACAGGACTCCCCGCTAACGAGCGGGGCTCTGCGGTCGGCACCGTCAGCAGCTTCTTCGATCTGTCGCAGGGAGTCGGTGCGCTACTCCTCGGCGTCGTCGCCGCGCTCACCGGCTACCGGGGCGCGTTCGTCGCCGGCGCGCTGCTCGGGGTGGCCGCGCTCGTGCTGCTCCGCGGCAGCACCGATGCGCGAACCCGCGCTTCCGTCGGCCACGGTGCCGCCGCCCTCGCCGAGCGCGTCGATCGAGCCCGACCACCCCTGACGCCGCGACCGGCCGCCCACCCTCGATTCAGGCCGCGGCGAGCACGAAGCTGGTGCCGACTGCATTCGGGAGGAACGCGTCGGGCATCTCGGCGGCGAGTCGGTGTTGTGCTCGCCAACCGGTGCAATGCGCGGGGACGATCACATCGGGTGCCAGGTCGCGGAGCGCGCTCACCGTCGGTTCGATGATGGGCTCGAACCCGGGCCCCGTGAGGTGGAACCCGCCGAAGAGCCCCGACAGTCGCTCGGCGCCTGTGAGCCGCATCGCGTACCGACAGATGTTCACCGCTCCGGCGTGACCGCATCCTGTGAGCACCACCAGGCCACGCCCGCGCACGTTCACCACCAACGCCTGGTCGTCGAGGATCATCGGGTCAGGTTCCCAACCGCTCGCGCCGAGCGCCTCGTGGAACCGCATGCCCATCTCGAAGTCGGTCGTTCGATCCACCTCGCCGGTGATCAAGACGCTTCCGTCGAGCACGACCGATGGCTGCCGGCGCTCGATGACCTCGAACCCCTCCGACTCCACCGCGCTGCGGCTCAGCACAGGCAGCTCCCACTCGGTGAGCCCTGGGAACGCCAACCTCCGGGCGGCCCACACGAGCGGATGGAGCATGATCGGCAGCCTCCCGCGGCGCAGCGCGGCGAAGCCGGCGAGGCCGCCGGCGTGGTCGAAGTGACCGTGGCTGAGAACGACAGCCTCGATGGCGCTGGCGTCGATCCCGAGTCGTTCGAGGTTGCCCGAGAGACCGTACGGCGACACGCCGGTGTCGAAGAGCAATGTGTGGGTTCGGTCGCCTCGCCGAGTGCTCACCATCGCCGCGAACCCGTGCTCCGCGACGAGGCCCGGCACGGTCTCACCTTGCACGAACTGCGGGGCCGACACCCGCGGCGTCCGCCCCATCGGCGTGCGGCGAGCAGGACCCATGTCCACCATCAGCCCGTCGTAGCTGTTGTCCACCAACATGGTGATCGTCAGCTCGTCGACGGGCTCGAGGGGTATCGGGTCGACGGCCTGCCCCTCGATCATGCGGGGCATCGCCGAAGCTGCCTCCTGCCCGTCGTGCTTGTGGTCGCCGGCTCCGGACCCGCACACGTCGGCAGTCTCGCGCTCGTCCAGGCCGAGAACTATGGGGCCGCCAACAAGAAGTTGATCGCGCTGCCCATCACCGCGCTTCGCTGGTCGGCGGACGTGATGCCCTCAAACCCGAATCCGAAGTAGATGGTGCGGAACGCCGCCGTCGGCAGGCGTCATGGTCGTCACGATGCGCCTTCCTCGAACCCGACGTCAGGCGTGACGCGTCCAGTCGTTGCCGTTGACGGCGCCGCCGGGTGCGGGACCGGCCACGGTCCATGCGCCGAGCCCGCTCTCGAACGACTCGGTGCCGACCTTCGCTCGACACCGTGATGTCGTCGAGGAAGACGCCGATGCCCTGGCACGCCCCAGTCGCTCACGTATGTGATTGATACCTCGACCTCGCTTCCGGCGTAACTCGGACAGGTCGACCGCTCCAGTCCTCCCAGCCGCTCGAGCGGCCGGACGCGGCGTTCCACTCGCCCGTCGTGCCGGCCGGATCGCATGCCGCGTCGGGGCCGTTCCACGTCTGGTAGTGGGCGAGGAACGGATGGATCTCGTTGTTGGGATCGGTGTGCCAGCCCGACGAGCACGAGTCGCCGACGGTCGGGTCGCCGAGGTTCTGGCTGGTGTGGCCGTTCATGGTCCGGCAATGTGGTCCAGTCGTCGTCCGGAGTCCGTCCGGTGTGCGCCTCGACGAACAGGAAGTCCCAGTCGGCCTCGGTGTCGAATGACATCGCAGAAATCCAGCTCGGCAGCGCGCACCGGGGTCCAGACGCCGTGAGGTCGATCGTGCGCGTCAAGCCGCTTGTACGTGATGTCGGCCCGGTCGGAGTAGACGTACTAGTCACCGGTGTGCGGGCTGAACGCTCCCGCCGACTCCGGTCTGCCACGATCGCGAGCGCGATCGCTGGTGAACTGCGGGAACTCGTCCGCCGGCTTGGCAGGCTGCTCGTGGTCAGGAACGACTGCGTCGTGCCACGCGCCCGGATCGGGATGGTGGTTGTCGGCGCTGTCGCCGCCGTTCAGCGTCCACGCCGAGTCCGGCGAACGGGCCGCCGGCGTTGCCGGCCAGCGGGAACGGCTCGCCGGTCCGGGTCGGTGCCGCCGTCCTCGATGAAGCAGTTGCGGCGCCGAGCCAGTACTGCAGGAAGTCGTCGGACAGCAGCAAGCACCCGTCGTCGACCGACTGGTCGACGTTGTCGCAGAACGGCGGCGTGCTCACCGGGTTGTAATCGAAGGCGTTGGCGTACTGCCATCCGGCGTTGCGGCCGGTGTAGAGCAGGCCGACCACCCTCGTTGAGGTAGGCGCGCAGCTCGAGCATCTCGTTGTTCGCGAGCGTCGCCGCGCCGGTGCCGCCTGGTTGCCCGGGAATCGCGGGTGAGCAAGTCGTTGCCCGTGTACCACACGACGGCCTCGTAGTGGCCGAGCACGCCGAGATGGTCGGGCGCCGTGCGGCCCCGGGCGTCGATGTCGTAGACATCGAACTAGATGCCGTTCGCGGTTAGGGCCTCGGTGTAGTAGCGAGAGGAAGTGCGGTGCCGGCGGTCGACGTATAGGCCGGCTCGTTGGACGGTGCCCGCTGTAGTCCTCTGCGGCCACCACCAGGACATCCTTCGGGGCCGAACCGACAACGTCGAACGTGAACGAGTCGCTCGTCGCGCCACCGCCGGTGAACCAGACCTTGCACCTTGTCGCCCTCGATGGCACCGGTGATCGTGCCCTGGACGATGTGGTAGTAGACGTCGCCCGGACTTGCCGTAGCGGTAGCCGCCGTCCCACTCCTCGGTCGGGCGTGTCGAGCGGCGGGCCGCCGTTGATCGAGTAATGCACTGTGACCGGATCCTCCGCTCCGTCCCCATTGATGTCGCGCTTCGCCAGGATCTGCACCGGTTGAGCCGAACCGTTGTAGGAGTGCGCGAACCGGAAGTCGCTCATCGGGTTCCAGCTCTTCTGCGGGTCGATGTCCGCGACGTTGAGGTAGAACGGCTCGGTCTCGATCTTGGTGTGGGACACGGGGTCGTCGGGATCGACTGTCGACTTGGCGACCGACAGGGCGAAGGGCAGGTTCTTCGAGAACTCGCTTTGGACTTGACCCTCTTTGTCAGGGAACACGAAGCCGTCGTCGTGCGGCCCGTCGCCGAGTTCGGGCGTCCACGCCAGCGCACCTGCCCGTGCGCGTGCGCGTAGTCGGTCGTCTCGCCGTTCGTCGTGTAGAGGTCGGCGCCGACACCCGGGTTGAAGCCGTCGATCGCCGGCTTCTGGTCGGTGCCTGAGAGCGCGACGTAGATCGGGTCGTCGGCCGACGGGGAGTTCACCTGGAACCCGAATGTGTAGAGCAACAGCTCGCCGAACGAGTGGTAGTTCACGTGGAACCGGAAGTCGACGCGGTTGTACAAGGACCGATCAACGCCTGGGTCTCCGGCTCGGAGGCGGGCGCTGGGCCCGCGGTAGGTCTCATCGGACGTGATCGATGCCGACCCCTCGTCGTCGAACTTCCAGTGCTCAGGGAAGTTGCGGTTGGGATCGACCCCGTCGAGCGGCGTGATCTGGTTGTCGCCGTCGTTGTCGCGGAGGTTCTTTCGCCACAGGCGGTCATAGTCGAACGTGTACTGATACCCGTCGGGGTTGGCGACCAGCACGAACCAGAGCTCCGTGGTCTGCAGCAGGTTCACGATGTCCGGCTTCTTTTCTCTGTACATCTTGATGAGGTACTCGAGCAGACGTTGGTTGACCTCGACGCTGATCCATTCACGCGCGTGCTGCAGCGAGCGTGTAGAGCGCCGCTGGCCGGCTGTTGTCGGGCACTCTGTTGGCGTCGGCCGTGAGCTTGAGCGCGACGATGTCGCGCGGCGTATCGGGAGCCGTCTCCCTCGGGGTCGGTGCCGTAGGTCTGGCCGATCACCTCGAGCTTCAGCAGGCCGGGGTTGGCGGCCGCGATCTGAGCGAGGTAGGCCCGAATGCCGTCAGGCCCGTCGTAGTCCTGGAAGACCTTGAAACCCGCGTCCTTCTGCTGCTTGGCCAACTCGGTAGCCGTGACGCCCTCGCTGTTGGTCCAGACCGTGAGGTCGATTCCCTGCTTCTCGATCGCCTTGCGCTCGGTTGGGTACAGCACCAAGACGATGCGGACCCCGCCTCGGACCTGCTCGGTCAAGACGATCTCGTAGCCCTCGTCGGCGAGTCGGTTCGCCGTCGCAGCGTCGACTGTGGCCTCGTACATCTGCAGGCGCGGGCCGGGCGACTCGGACTGCGCCTGGGACGGCGCGTTGCGTGCCTCGGCACCGGCCGACCCACCCACAGCGGCGACCAGTGCGAACGCCAGGCCTGCCGCCAGAGCTCCACGACGAATCCTCACGGATCCCCCTCTCGTCGAGCGTTCCCGGCCTGCCAGGACTGACGCCCGGGCCACGCGGAACGTACGAGCCCGAACGCGATACGTCAAGCGCAGCGGGCGCCAGTGCGGGTCGCAGTTCGCAGGTTCGCCCGAACGCTGATCTTTATGATTGCGACATGGACACCAGCGCCCAACTCCGACTCGAGGTCGCCCACACCGTCGTGTATGTGCACGACGTCGAGAAGATGATCACGTTCTACAGCGAAGTTCTCGGCTTCGAGGTCGCCGATCGAGGACCGATCGGCCCCAATGAGATCGTCTTCCTGTCGCAGATCGCGAACCACCACCACCAGCTGGCGCTCATCACCGGTCGTCCGGACACAGAGAACTCGAACTCCGTCCACCACACGGCTTACCGATCGGCGGGAACGCTCGATGACCTCAAGGCGCTCCTTGCCACGCTCGAGGCGCACCCTGAGGTGACCGCCATCATGCCGCTGACCCATGGCAACGCCTGGTCGATCTACTTCGAGGATCCCGAGCACAACGGCGTCGAGGTTTTCATCGACACGCCCTGGCACGTCCAACAACCGCAAGCGAAGCCGCTCGACCTGACGAAGTCGAACGACGACATCGTCGCAACGACCCAGGCTGCTTTCGCCGACGAGCCGGAGTTCGGCGATCTCGCTGCGTTCTACGACCGCCGCGGTGAACACCTCGCTGAACGCTTTCGCGCGTGACGACGACCCACCTGATCGCTCTCTCCGAGAAGGCGTACAACCGGCTTCACACGCGTCTCGACGGTCTCACCGACGATGAATACCTGTGGGAGCCCGCGCCACTGACGTGGTCCGTGCGCGACACGCCGGCGGGCGTGCGGTTCGACTTCGGCCTGATGCCGGTTGCGCCCGCGCCGATCACGACGATCGCATGGCGGCTCACGCACATCATCGACCTGCTGCGCGAGCACCGCTGTCACCGCGTGCTCGGCGTCCCGCCCGCCGCCGATGTCGACGAGATCTGGATCACGATGTCCGCGGCGGAGGCGATCTCGCTTCTCGAGCGCGCGTTCGCGACGTGGCGCGGCTATCTCGCGGCCACGGACTCAGGGCGGCTCCTCGACCCGGCCGAGGGCTGGCCCGATCGCTTCACGTTCGCGGTGCACATCATCGACGAGCTGATCCACCATGCCGCGGAGATCGGCTTGCTGCGCGATCTCTACCTGGCCGCGGCCACGACAGACGACGTCCTCGCCGAGATCCTCGCCGGCGACACCTCGCAGCTCGACGACCTGAGGGCGCGCCGGCCCGCGTTGGTCGCCGACCTCGCGTCGGCCGGGAAGTGGGACGCCGCCGCGCGGCTTGTCGACCTGGGCTTCGACGTGAACCCCGAAGGTGTCGCCGCGTCGCCACTGCACCACGCCGCCGGCCTCGGCCGCATCGACCTCGTCCGCACGCTCGTCGAGCGTGGCGCCCGCACCGACGCGATCGACACCGTCTACAAGGTGAGCCCGCTCGTCTGGGCGCAGACGATGTCGAAGCGGATGGGCGGCCCGAACGCGCTCGGCAGCGACTACGACGCGGTGATCGAGTACCTCAGCGCCGACGCTTGACAGGGGTGACGGACGGTGGGGGAGGGAGTCGAACCGTGTCGGCGAGGTGATTCGTTCGAGGCGGTCGCGGACCTTTACGACCGCTACCGGCCAGCGCCGCCGGCGCCGGTCGTGGACGCGCTCATCAAGGCCACCGGCATCGGCACGCGTACGCGGATCGTCGAGTTCGGCTGCGGCACCGGTCAGCTCAGCGTTGCCCTCGCCGCCACTGGTGCGAACCTCACCTGCGTCGAGCCCGGCGCTCGACTCGCGGTGATCGCCGCACGGAACCTGTCGCCGTTCCCCACCGCAGCTGTCGAGTGCGCGCCCTTCGAGGATTGGCCCGTGCCGAGCGAGCTCTTCGACGCGGTTGTGGTCGCCAACGCGTTCCACTGGCTCGACCCCGACCTGCGCGTCACCAAGCCGCCGGCGCTGCTCCGGTCGGGCGGAAGCCTCGCGGTCCTGCACACCCACCACGTGCGGGGCGGGACCACCGGCTTTTTCGAAGCCTCCCAGCAGGCCTACCTCCGCTACGGCCTCGCCGCCGACCTCACATTCAGACCACCGCACGCTGACGAGGTGCCCGTGAGCTATCCGGAGCTCGAGACAGTTCCGGCTTACGCCGGGCGTGCGACGAGAGCGCTTCCAGCTTCCAACTCGGTACACGACCGAACGGTACGCGGGACTGCTGCAGACCGACTCGCTCGTCAATACCCTTGATCCAGAGCCGAGACGACAGTTCCTCCACGACATCGCCTCGCTGATCGACGACTCGTTTGGCGGCGTCATCGAACGCAGCTACCTCTACGAGCTCGTCGTAGCCACACGCAGGCTGATACACGCTGCCGCTCAGAGACTGAGCTTCGCGGACCAATCGGTGAGCGTGTCGGTGAACAGCCTGGGGTCCTGTCCGTGCATCGAGTGGCCCATGGATTCGAAGGACCGGTAGTCGACCTCGACGGACGCCTCGTCGAAGCAGCTCCATGACTCGTTGAGCTTGGAGATCTGAGATCGCTCCCATCAGCTGGCCGGTCGCGTCGTCGACGTGACGGAAGTGGTGGGTGAAGAGCACCGGTGCCCGAACAGACCTGAGCATGGCCTCGTGATCACAGGACGCCGCGACTGTTCCGCTCCAGAAGGCCGCGCCCCACTCCGGGTCGTACTCCTTGAGATTTTGAGGCGGTTCGTCGGGGAGAGTGAAGAGCGCGCTGAGCCATGAAGGAACGGCGTCGGGCGCGGCGGTGCGCATGCCGTCCCAGTCGCCGATCGACCATTGGGGACCGAGGAAAGTGCTCCAGAGCTTGAACACGGTCCCGATGGCCTGACGAATCCCTTGGCCGGTCGCGGGGTTGACCTGGGACGCGAACAGCGGGGGATCCTCGTAGTGCGCCGCGAGGACCTGGTCCGGTTTCGCGTAGGCGGAGAGCCACGCCGAAAGGACGCCGCCCGACGAGAGGCCGCTCACGATCACGGGTCGGCCAATGACGACGTCGATGAAGCGGACGAGATCATTGCCCATGTTGTCGAGCGTGTAACGCCCTGGCGTTCTGCTCGAACGGCCTTGGCCCCGGAGGTCGACAGCGAAGGCGTGGAAGTGCTCGGCGAGCATTGGCAAGGCGCCTTCGTAGCCCCACCATGACTCGGACTGGCCGGGCACGAGCAGGAGCGCCGGCTTCGACGGATCGCCGACAGACACGTAGTTCATCTGCACCTCGCCGAGGTCGGCGAGCTGTTCGGGAAACGAGTGCGCGATGTAGGTGGCGTCAGGTGCGTGGGGACCGAATGCGTGAGCGAACCGTGCCATGAGCGCATCATCGCATCGACACGGGATGACGTCCCCGCCCTGCGGGCCGCCGAGAGCCTGATGCAAGCCGCGCTCACCAACCTCCAGGGGTAGCCACGCTCGGCGGCTCTCAGCCCGGTCGCCGTGCGGCGACCCAGATGGCCGCGCACGGAAGCCGCACTGCGCCGGAGTCATCTTGGAAGGGCGCCCACGCGTCGGTGACGCGCGACCACACGTTCGCCTGAACGTCTCTCGGGTGGTGGGCGATGAGCTCCGTGATGGGCGGCGCGACGTCTCGCAGCCACTGAGTGCACGCCTCGGGTGACAGCGTCTCGAAGGTTGCGATCGCACGTGCCGCTGCTCACGTCCTCGAAGCCAGCGGAGCGAACGAGCTCAGCGAGCAGCCCGTCCTCGCCGAGCGCGAACGGCCCGGGGCCGGGCGGCGGAGGGTCGATGACGCCCATCTCGATCATCACCCCGACGGGAACGGCGAAGGCCACTCGATCGGGACTGGCCCAGACGGCGATCGCGATGCAGCCGCCGGGGCGCAGAGATGCGTTGAGACGGCGGAGCGTGGCCAGCGGATCGCTCGCGTACATGAGCGCGGCGCGGCTGAGAACTGCATCGAACGAGTTCGGTTCGAGTCGCATCGGTCTCGATGTCGGCCTCGACGAAGTCGACGTTGCGGAGCCCAGCCTGGCGGGCTCGTCGCTCGGCGAAGGCGAGCATGTCGCCCGAGATGTCCAAGCACGTGACGTGCCCGGTCGGGCCGACCGCGGCGGCGGCGCTCAGGCCCGGTTCGCCGTAGCCGGCGCCGACGTCGAGAACCACGTCCCCTGCCTTCAGCTTCGCGGCGTCCAGCAGCGCCTGCGTGATGACACGTCCCGCGTGCTCGGACTCGGTGGTCTCGAACCACCGCTCCCACCCCGGAGCGGCCATGGCCCACTCTCGGCGAACGCCTGCCTTGTACTGCTGATCCGATTGGATGTGCGTTTCGCTCATATCGGCTCCTCATACACGTCGTTTCTTTCGACGGTACGAAGGGCCAGTTCGGCGGGCTATCGCTGAGATCAGGTACGCAGCGGGGTACCTGCCTCACCCAACGGCTGACTCGCGAACCACGTGGCGATCTCCGATCGGCTCGCCGCGCCCAGACGCTCGAGGATGTTCCGGACGTGCGTCTCTGCGGTGAACCGGCTGATGCCCAGGCGTTGCGCGATCTGCTTGTTGGTGAACCCGCGGGCGACGAGCTCGGCAACTTCACGCTGGCGAGCGGTCAGGTCGGCGCCATCGGTCAGCGCACGGGCTGTCGTGTCTTCTCCACTGCGGGAGCTGAGCGCCGCAATTCGGGTCAATGCCTCGGCCACCGCCGTGCCGGCATCGAGCTCGCGGCCCGCAGCCTCATGGCGCGATCGAGCGCTCGCGTCGTCGCAACCATCGAGGAGGGTGTCGAGCATCGCGCGTCTCCTGAGGCTCATGAAGGGCAGCCGACGGTCGCCGATCGCGCCCGCGAGGCGCGCGGCCGCCTCGAAGTCACGCGAGGACTGCGAAGCCGACGGCGATCGCGTGGAGCACCGTCCACACGCGGGCATCGCCGCGGGACAGCCAGTCACGGGCGGGGGCGCGAAGGAGCATGAGACCGTCGAGCGGCGCGCCGTTGCGGATCTGCTCGTTGCCGACCCCGACCGCCGCATGGTTGCGCATGAGGAAGCTGTGACTCCGCTGGGCTGCTTCCCAGAACAGCTCACACGCCTCGTCGTGTCCTTCGGTCGACAGGGCGGCCGCCGCGGCTTCTCACGAGCGCGACCAACGTCCGGTTGCCGAGGTGCTGCGCCCTCGTGAGCGCCTCTTCGACTCGTCCGGCGTAGGCGAGCACCCAGATCTGGCGGTGCAGGTCATCGCTCACGAGCGCGGTCTCGACGCTCCGGCGGAGGAAGTCGTCGCTCACCGCCCGCTCACCGCCCGCCAGCACGTGGTGGACGGCGGCCGCGCTGACGAATCCATCGTCGTGTGATCCGGCCTCGATGGCGTCGACCCCGTGACGGAGCCACCGGGCGGCGCCATCGAAGTCCGCTTGCGACGTCGTCGCCCACGCTGCGATCGCGCACACCGACGCCGTCGACGGGCCGACATGGGCAGGGTCGATCGCCCGAGCGCGAGGTGCCCATTCGGACTGCGGGGCGACATCGAACTGGCAGGAGATAGGCCCGAAGGCCGCGACGACGAATCGTTCGGCGTCGTCAACCCGCTCTGACTCGATCAGCTGATCGAAGCACGCCCGGAGGTTCGGAAGCTCACGCTTCGCGACCGGCCATGCGGTTTGATCGCCGCCGGTTCGCCAGAGGTCGCCGAGACGAATCATCAGGTCGAGGTACCAATTGGTGTGTGCACCGGCGAAGCCGGTCGCCCTCGCCCGTCGCAGCCAGCTTCTCTTGGGCGAGCTGACGAACGGGTTCGAGCAACCGGAAGCGTGTCTCCTCCCCTTCGTCGACGGGCACCAGGAGCGAACGCGCGACAAGCCGGTCGAGCACATCCACTACTTCGTCGTCGGGCTGATCACTCGTCCCGGCAAGGGCCTCGGCGGCGGCGAGGGAGAACGATCCCGAGAAGATCGCTGACCTGGTCAGCAGCACTTGCTCGGAGGGGGTCAGCAGCTCGTATGACCACTCGAGGGCGGCTCGCAGCGTGCGATGCCGTTCGGTCGATGCCCTCTTGCCGCCGGTCAGCAGTCGGAACATGTCATCGAGCCGGTCGGCTATCTCGGCCGGCCGCAGCGATCGAGTCCTCGCGGCGGCGAGCTCGATCGCGAGCGGAATGCCGTCGAGCACGCTGACAGATCTGCACGATCGCCTCACTGTCACGAACGGGATCGACGGAAGCGCCGACTTCCTCGGCTCGCACCCGGAACATCGACACCGCCGCGCCGTCTGCATCGGTGTGCAGAGGCTGCACACGGCCGCACCCGTTCGCCGTCGATGTCCAACGGCTCGCGTGACGTCGCGAGCACCCGCGCGCCCGGACATGTCGACGCGATGGCCGCCGCCACCGGGCCGACGGCGTCGAGCAGGTGCTCACAGTTGTCCAGGATCAACAACGCCTCGCGAAACTGCAGCCCCGCGAGCAGCGAGCTCAGATCTCGATCGGAGTTTCCGTCGACGCCGAGCAGGCTGTGCAGCGTCGACACGAGCGCCTCGGGGCGATCAACGGTGTCGAGCGCTGCAAACCACACTCCTCCGAACTCGGTCGCCTGCATCACGCGGCCAACCTCGAGCGCCAACCGTGTCTTGCCGACGCCTCCCACGCCGGTGAGGGTCACGACACGCGCGTGTCCAAGTTCGTTGACGATCGATTCGACGTCGTCTGACCGACCGAAGAGCGTGAGCGCGACGGTGGGCAGGTTGCCCTCGTAGACGTTCCCTGATCGTGGCGGGCGACTGTCGCTCGCGAACTCACGGGACTCGACGCGATAGAGCCGCACGGGCTCGATGACGTCGCGGAGGTCGTGGAAGCCGAGGTCCACCCATCGCGTGACCTGCGGATGATCGCCCCGCACGACTTCTCGCGTTGCTGCGCTCACCAAGATCTGTGCCCCGTTCGCGGCGTCCATCACGCGTGCGGCCCGATTCACGGCCGGACCGAAGTAGTCGCCGCCGCGTTCGTCGGTCTCGCCGGTGTGGATGCCCATGCGAACCCGCAACGCAAGGCCGTCGGGCCACGAAGCCCGGGCGAGGGCGACCTGCGACTCGACGGCGGCCCGGATCGCGTGCTCCGCCCGCGCGAAGGCAACCGCGAACCCGTCCCCACGCGGTCGAGAAGACGTAACCACCGTGCGTGGAGATCGTCGACCGCAACAGCTCGTCATGCAGGGCAAGAGCCGTCCGCATCGCGTCGGGGTGCTGCTCCCAAGCCGCGGTCGACCCCTCGACATCCGTGAACAGAAACGTCACCGTCCCCGTCGGGGACTCAGCCACCGCGCCCAGTATCCCGCGATGTACCGCTGGCTGCTGCGGGTCGTGCGACAGCCCGACCGCGTCAGGGAGTCGGGTGAACGAACTCGGCCAACTTCACGCCGTGGTCGGCGGCGATCATCTCCGCGGCTTTCTCGCCGATCATGATGCAAGCCGCGTTGGTGTTGCCGCTCACCACGTCGGGCATGACGCTCGCGTCGGCGACACGGAGCCCGGCGACACCCGTGACCCGTAGGCGCTCATCGACCACGCTGCCGATGCGACACGTCGAAGTCGGGTGGTACACGGTCCAGGAGTAGTGCAGAGCGAGGTCCTCGAGGAGGTCGTCGCTGGGCGTCTCGCCCGAGACGTGGGAGTGCTTCGCCGCCAGCGCGGGCGGGACGAACAGCGGGCCGATCTCGCGGTGACTCGGCCAGTTCGCCACGACGTCGAGCGCCTTGCGGAGGGTCGCGATCATCACCCGCATGTCGTGCGGGTCGTCGAAGTAGTTCATCCGGATGTCGGGATGCTCGTTGGGATCGGCACTGGTCAGCACGATCTCGCCCTCGCTGTGGGGCTGGACGGGGTTGGCGAGGACGAGCATCGATTCGGCGTCCGGCGCCAGCCGCTTGGCCGGGTCGTCGAAGTACTCGTCGGGATCGACCCGCAGCACGAATCGCCACAGGTCGGGTGTGTAGCCGCAGCAGAAGAAGCCGAGCTGGGCGTCGTGGGTGTGATGGTCGCCGAGGCCGGTCGAGAACCAGGCGCACGCCTCGTAGAGCGACGATGACACCAGGCTGCGTCCCGTGGTCGCCCACTCCCGCGAGGCGCCGCTCGGCCTCCTGCTTCAGCTCCTTCAGCTCGTCGGGCATGTCCGCGTCATCGGCCGGATCGGCGGGCAACGGCCCGTTGGGAGCGCGGAGGGCGTCGGGACCGAGCGACATGCCGAGCTCGGTCATCGATACGCCCACGCCGGGCGCGGGGAAGTACAGGGCGACCTGCAGGTGGTCCTTCAGGTGCTTGCCGACATCGGGCGCGTCGAGCTGACACGTGACTCCAGCGGCTTCGAGCTCTTTGCGGGGGCCGATGCCCGAGAGCATGAGGATGTGCGGTGAGCCGATGGCACCGGCGCTCAGCACGACCTCCTTGTCCGCGGTGACCGTTCGCGTTGTCCCGTCAGCGGTGCGGTACTCGATGCCGCGTGCGGTCAGCGGGCCAGCGTCGTCCAAGAGCACCCGGGTCACCTGGGCGCCGGTGATCACCGTGAGGTTCGGTCGCTCTGAAACCGCACCTTCGAGGAAGGCGTGGTAGGTGCTCGACCGCTTTCCCTGCCGGGTGGTGGTCTGCAACAGCGACACGACACCGTCGGGTCCTCCGCGCTCGCGGCCGTTGTAGTCACCAGCCGGGATCCCGGCTGCGACCGCGGCGTCGACGAACTCCTGTGCCCCGGCGATCACCGGCGAACGCACGGACACACCGATTGGCCCTGTCGTGTTGTGGGCGTCGGCGTCGACCACGATGTCGCCGCTGGCGGCGAGGGACTCGCTCTTCTTGAAGTACGCGAGCACGTTGGAGTAGCTCCAACCGGTGGCGCCCGCGCCGGCCCACGCATCGAAGTCGCCGGGGTGACCGCGGACATACGCCATGTAGTTGATGCCCGAGCTGCCTCCGAGCATCCGACCCCGCGGCATCATCATGCGCCCGTCGGTGAGGCCGAGGCCGGCTTTGCCGGCGTCGGCGGTGTACATCCAGTCGGTCTCGGGGTTGAGCTGGAGCGTGGCGACCGCCGCGGGCATCGACTCGGCGGCCGGGGGCACGCCCCCCGCCTCGACCAATGCGACCGTCGTCGACGGGTCCTCGGACAATCTCGACGCGATGACTGCTCCGGCTGACCCGCCTCCCACCACGACGAAGTCAAAGGTGTCCGCTGCCATCCCGTTTCCCCCTCTTTCCGCCCCCACCCGGGCGCTCCGGCGCAGCCTCCCACAACATGCGACGGAGACCCCCGCCTCGGCCGCTCATTGAGACGGAGCCGGACGGCGAGATACGAGGATCGACACACCGAACCCGACGGCGGCCACGAGCGTGCCGAACGCGGCCAGGATCGCGCTTTGGTCCACGGCAAAGCCGACCGCGAATGCCGTCGAGACGATCACCACGCACACGACGGACGCCCGCAGGATCGGGGCCCGCCAAGCGTCGAAGGCTCGTCCGCCTCCGGGCGGCAGATCAGCGCGCCGAGAGCGCCTGAGGAAGAAGATGAGCAGCGCAGGGCGGAGAAGGTTCGGAACGTTCTGGATCGTGTTGCCCGGTGCCAGGTTGCCGGAATCGAGAATGTCCTCCACGTGGACGAACGTGGCGCCAACGGCAAAGACGGTGGCTGCGATCACCGTCGCCTCTCGGAATCCGTCCCTCCGTTCGGCAGCGATGGCTCCCAGGAGCCCGATGGCGAGGTTGGCGAACCCGACCTCGAGCTGGAACGGACTGCCCGCCTCCCAACCGATCGACTCGGCGATCTCGTCGGAGATGAACACGTGTGCGATGAATCCGCCGAACCCGCTCCCGGCTACGCCGATGATGAAGAGCGGGATCAGCATTGCTTCCGCTTGCCGGAGCCGACCGCGCGCGGAGGCATCGAGCACCATCACCCCGGCCCCGAGAGCTACCGGCAGGACGGTGAACAGGAACGTTCGGGTGAGAAAGACTTCCAACGACGGTGACACCAACCTCGCGGTCGGCGCTCAGCTCATGCCGCCGCGGGCGCCGCCATTCACGGCGACGACTTGGCCGGTGACGTAGTCGGACAGTGGAGAGCACAGCCAGAAGATCGCGTTGGCGGCATCGCTGATCGTGCCCGTACGGCCGAGGGGGACGATGTGTGGTGGCATCGGCCTGGCGGCATACACCTCCTCATCGGGAACGACGCGATGTGGGTCGATGGTGACGCCCATGCGCTCGGCCTGTTTGGCCGGCATGCCCACATGGATCGTGCGTCCGCCGGTCTCGATGACCTCGTGCTCGGACTGCGGCAGGCCGAATCGGGTCTGGACCACGCCGAATGCGACGGCGTTGACGTTCACCCGGAAGCGCCCCCACTCTTGCGCGAGCGTGCGCATGAGTCCGAGCATCCCGGCCTTGGCCGAGGCGTAGTTCCCCGCGCCGACCAGACCCCACTGACCCGCGAGCGATGAAACCATCACCGTCTTGCGGTGGCGCTTCACGCCGCGCGCGTCGTCTTCCTCGGCCCGAGCTCGGAAGTGCGGCGCGGTCGCGCGGGCGAGGCGGAACGGCACGGCGAGGTGGATGTCGAGCATGGCTTGGAACTGCTCGTCGCTCATGTTGTGGATGCCGCCGTCCCACGCGTAGCCGGCGTTGTTCACGACGATGTCGAGCCCGCCATACGTATCGAGCGTGTGCTGCACGAGGGCGTCGCACGCGTCGGGCGCGACGAGATCGGCGACGAACGCACTCGTCGCGTCATCCCCGAACTCTGCGTTCAGCGTCCCGGACGGTCTCGTCGGCTTTGATGCCGTCGACGTCGGCGATCACCACGCGCGCCCCGTTGGCGGCGAGCATCGTCGAGGTCCCGCCGCCGATGCCGCGTGAGCCGCCCGTGACGATGGCGACCTGCCCGGCCAGCAGATCGCTCCGAAGGGTGGGTTCAACGAGCATCTCAGTGTTCCCTCCTGAAGAGCGGCACTTCTCCGGTGGCGGCGCTTATCGTCGCGACATGAAGGTCGGGGTCCTCCAGTTCTTCAGCTGGCCCGAGCGACGCGTCCCGCTCCACACTGTGTACGAGCGGGCGCTGCAGCGCATCGTCACCATGGACGACGCCGGCTACGACGCCGTGTGGCTGGCCGAGCACCACTTCACGACCTACAGCGTGTGTCCGTCCGTGCACCTGATGGCGCTCGAGGCCGCTCACCGCACCCACCGGATCCGCATCGGAACGGCGGTCTCGTTGGCGGCCTTGTATCACCCGCTTCGATTGGCCGAGGAGGTCGCCCTGCTCGATGTGCTCACCGGTGGACGGGTGAACTGGGGAGCCGGCCGCGGATTCGAGCGCACGGAGTTCGAGGCCTTCGGTGTCCCGCTCGACGAGACGGCTCCCCGATTCCGGGAAGCCGTCGAGGTCGTTCTCGCCGCATGGCGCAACGAGCGCCTCACGTTCCATGGCAAGTACTGGCACTTCGACGATGTGGAGGTGCTGCCGAAGCCGGCTCAGCAACCGGGCCCGCCGACCTGGGTGGCGGCCACCTCACCCGATGCCGTGTCGTGGGCGGCCTCGATGGGCTACGAGATCTTGATGGATCCGCACGCGTCGTTCGCCGAGATCGGCGCCAAGTACGAGCGGTACTGCGAGGAGCGAGCCACCCACGGGTTCGGGCCACCGAGCGACACACCCATGGCGCGCCTCCTCGCCGTAGCTGCGACGGACGAGGAGGCCCGCGAGATCGCCCGCGCCGGCGCCGCGTGGACGATCGGCGCCTATGCCAACGCCGATGGGGGCGCCATCGGCGTGCCGGTCGGGCCGAATGGGTTCGGCGCCGATGTCGAATCTCGCATCGACGGCTATGTCGACGAGAAGATCGTGTGGGGTTCACCGGCGCGCGTCCGTGACGAGCTGGCCCGCCTCGCCGAACAGATGCACCTCGGCTACTTGATGATCGCTCCGCTGTCCCACGACTCGTTCGTTCGGTTCACCGAAGAAGTGCTGCCTCACATCTGACCGAGAGCAGTCACACGGTGGCGATGGCAAAGATCGCGGCGCCGGGAAGTCGGAGCTGAGCGCCGACGGGAAGGCAACGCTCGGAGACGGCGCGAGTGTCGAGCAGCTGGGCGTTGGAGAAACCAGTACGCCGAAGGACCTCGTCGATCTCGGAGGGCTCGTAGAAGCTGAGCATCGGTTCGCCCGCCTGCTTCGCGATGCGGACAGCGTCCACGCGGAAACGCTGCCCCCAGGTCGTCGCAAAGCTCCGCGGTCAACAGGAACTCCACAACGGCAGTTGTTCCCACGCCCATGGACGCGATCGCGCTCAGGGTCGACTCGGGTCGCGGCGCGATCCAAGTATTGGGTCACGCCAAGCCAGTTCCAGGTGGCGCTTCGCGGGAGCCCGAGATCGCCGAGTGAGGCCAGTGCGAGATCGGCGGGGACGAACTGGACGTTCGGCGGCTCAGCGAGGCTCGCACGTCCCAGTGCCGCTCGCTTCCATGACTGCGATGCGGGGTGGTCGATCTCCCAAATCGTGAACTCCGCGGCGACGGGATGGCGCCAGGCGAACGAATCGGCGCCCGCTCCGAGGATGACGTAGTCGCCTCGTCCGGTAGCGAGTCGATCGACGGCTACGTCTTCAGCGAGCCGAGCACGGGCTGTGAAGTGGGACCGAAATGCCGCGAAGACTTCGGGCGGCCAGTCCGCCGTCGCAGCCTCGATTGCGGCGAGGTAGCGGTCGCTCAACAGTGATCGCGCAACGACGTCGTGGAGGATCCATGGTGGCGGGTCGAACTGAAGGTGCCGCGGCGCGCATGTACGCGCTCCCCATCGCAGTGCTGCTTGCTCGCCCCGCTTCCGTAGCTTGACGCTACGTCTGAGGCACCATGTAGCGAAACGTCATGCGCAGCGCCGCGGCGAGTCGTTCGATCGCCCGGTCGGCGGTGATCGCCCCCGAGTGCCGCCGGATCATCAAGGCAATCCAGAGGTCGAGGCACATGCGAGCAAGAGTGACGACGTCGACGTCGGAATCGAGCTCCCCGCGCAGGCGCCGCGCCGTCGAGCAGCGCTTCGAGCCGGTGCTGCGCCCACGCCACCACATCGTTCGCCGCACTCTGAGTCGACCGCGAGGCGAAAGGCAGTTCGCCAAACCAGATGCGAGCGAGATCCGCATCGCGCTCGTGCACGCTCGTGACGCCACCGAAGACACCGATGATCTGCTCGACGATCGGATCCTCAGGCCGTACGAGCGCGAACGCGTCGTTCCAGATGCGCCGGATGTCGTCCTGGAAGACCTCGACCAGGAGGTCCTCTTTCGAGGCGAAGTACAGATAGAGCGTCCCCTCGCCGACCCCTGCGGCCTGTGCGATGGCGCTGGTGGTGGCCGCGAGCCCGTCGGTCTGGAAGAGCTGGCGAGCGGCGGCCATCAGCCGTTGGCGCTTCTCGATCTTGTTCTGCTCGCGGCGGCCGAGCGTCTCCATCGAAACTGAGCGTACTCAGTTCGCCAGAGGCGAACGTTCCATCTTGCCGGGCCTCAAAAACTGAGTATCCTCAGAAATTGGATAAGACGAGGAGGCGCCATGAATCGCCGAGCATTGACCGACCACGAGATCCAGACGTTCCGCCGGGATGGCGTCGTGCACGTCCCGGCAGCGTTTCCGGCGGAGCTGGTGCCGCGCGCGATTGCTGCCGTCGACGACGAGCTGCTGGCTCGGTACGGCGACGGGGTGCGCGGCGTCGACCGGCATGACTCGCCGGCTCTATCGCCACAACGACGAGTTCCGTCACTTCGCGTTCGAGTCGGGTCTCGCGGCGTTGGCCGCGCAAGCGACGGCGAGTGACACCGTCCGGCTTTACTTCGAGCAAGTGTTCGTCAAGGATCCCGGCGCCGCCGAGGTCTTCCACTGGCACCAGGACAATCCGTTCTGGCCGATCAGCGGAACCCAGGTGTGCTCGACGTGGGTCGCGCTCACGGAGGCGAGTGTCGACTCTTCGGCGCTCGAGTTCGTTCGGGGCAGCCATGCGTGGGGAATCACCTACCGGCCCTACTTCGGTGGTCCGACGGAGGTCGAGAAGCTCAACAAGATCTGGCCGAACTTCGGTGACTATGTCGCGCTCCTTCCCCGATGAAGTCGAGGTCTTCGAGGATCATCCGGACCGCTTCGAGGTCATCGGCTTCGACGTCGAACCCGGTGACGCGCTGTTGTTCGACTACCGCATCGTCCACCGCAGCCGCGGCAACGGTGGTGCCCACCGTCGTGTCGCAGTGTCGTGGCGATGGCTGGGCGACGACGCCCGCTGGGATCCCGTCCCGGGAGCGGACCCTGTCGTGAGCGCAGCCGACACCTGGCTCGAGCCTGGCGCGCTCATCACCGACGAGGATGCGTTCCCGATCGTCTATCGCTCGCGTATCGAGGTCCCGAGTTAGGAGCTCACCATGACGGCACCGATCGGCCCTCGAGTCGGACACCTCGTCCTCACCGTCCGCGACATTCAGGCTTCGCACCGCTTCTACACCGAGGTCTTGAGCTTCGAGCAATGACCCACAGCGCCTACATCGAGGACCCGGACGGCAACGGTGTGGAGGTGCACTACACGGTACCGAACGCGTTCTGGGAAGGCGATGTCGATGCTGCGCTCAGCCACTTCGAGATGCTGCCGAGCTCTGGGCCCGAGATGCTCGACGACACCACTGACTACGTCCGCTTCGGTTAGCTCCGGGGCGCCCGACGTCCAGGGGGCGAGGCTTTCCCGCATCACCGCCCGCAGCCAGATCTGCTCGGGACCGTCCTGCTGGACCGGGGCCCAGAACATGCCGGTGTCGATCTGGTTGTCCTCCCCGGTGAGCTGCACCACCACGAGCGGGAGGATCGAGCTGAGATACTCGCCGAGCGATGCGGGCGCCCTGGCGACAATTGGCGCCTCCACGGCGAGCATGACGGCGTCCGTGAACTGGCCCACCATGATCTGAGACGGCCAGTCGAGACTCGGTAGGCCGGTCATCGGCTTGATGTCCTGCCTCGACGTGATGGCGCCCGTGAACATGTTCACGCCCGGGTACTTCGACAGATCCGACCGCGCGCACGCGGGTTCTCTTGGCCAGCGGATGGTCGGTCGCGACGACGGCGACCATGCGTTCGAAGAACAAGGACTCGTATTCGACGCGCGGCCAGATGTGAAAGTTGCCGCAGCACCGCGAGATCGATGGTGCAGTCGTGGAGCAGCTCGTGCAGGTTCAGCGGGGGGTCCACGAACCGGATCCGAACTCCGGGCGCCTCGTCGCGTAGGCGGACGAGCAGCGCCCTGCTGAGCAAGAACGCGAGGTGGTCCGGCGCCGCGACGACGAACGAGATGTCCGCGGTGGCCGGGTCGAAGTATCTCCGACTCGAAGAGCCGCTCGATCTCCGAGCAGATCTGCTCTACGTGCGGCTTCATCTTCTGCGCGCGGGCGTCAGACGCATCGACCGTCCCACGCGAACGAGGAGCGGGTCGTCGAGCACCTCGCGAAGTCGGGCCAGTGCGCCGCTGACCGCCGGCTGTGACAGCGATACCTGCTTGGCGGCGCCCACCACGCTCTCTTCGCGGAGCAAGGCGCGCAGCACCGGGATCAGATTCAGGTTCGTCGATTCGAGAGACACGACCGGACCATACATCGGCCAGGCTGATTGATCACCTCAGTCATATCGACTTGTCCGATGATCCGAAAGGGCACATCGTGCAGGAGGGTGACGGAACAGGGGGTTCTCGTGCCGCGTCTTCTGCACATTCAGTCCAGCCCGCAAATGGGGCGATCAGTGAGCCGCGTGCTCTCCGACAAGTTCGTAGAGACCTGGACGGCGAGCCACGGAAACGTCGAGGTCGACCATCTCGACTTGGTCACCGATCCGCTGCCCCATCAAGGCCCCGCGTGGTTGGAGGGGCTCGTGTGCCCGCCCGAGGAGCGGACGCCCGAGATGGTCGAGGCGCTCGCGATCTCGGATCGCCTCATCGACCAGCTCGAGGCGGCCGACATCATCGTGATCGGCGCGCCGATGATCAACTTCACGCTCTGCACCCAGCTGAAGTCGTGGGTCGACTACGTGACAGTTGCGGGGCGCACGTTCGAGTACTTCGCTCCCGGCGCCGCGCGGGGAAGCTGTTCGGGAAGAAGGTCTTCGTGATCGCGGCCCGCGGCGGCGACTACTCGGAACCCCCGGCAAGCGCGTTCGACTTCCAGGAGCCGCTCCTTCGCATCCTTCTCGGGTTCCTCGGCCTGTATGACGTCACCTTCATCCGGGCCGAGGGCATGCGACAGCGCGTCGACCAGATCGCCGACATCACTCGCGCCGCGGAATCCGTGATCGCTCAGCTCGCGGCCTGAGGCGCGGAGATGGTCCAGACGATCAGCCGGTCCATCAACGGGCAGGGCACTGCTCTTGGTGAAACGTTGTCCGATCGCGTGCGTCCGCACCTCGATGCAATCGCATCGCGTGCGGCGCAAACCGAGGCCGCTCGCTCCGTTCCCCCCGAGAACGTCGAGATCATCCGAAATGCCGGCTTCGTCCGCGCGTTCGTGCCGGCCGAGCGCGGAGGGGATGAGCGCGACCTCTGGGACTTCTGCGACGGAGTGCGCACCGTCACGAAGGCCTGCCCGTCGACGGGATGGGTCGCCGGAGTGCTCAACGTGCATCAAGCGGCGATCGGGCTGTGGGAGCCGTCCGTTCAGGACGAGGTCTTCGCGACGGGCCCGGACACGATCATCTGCTCGTCGGGCTCTCCGGCCATGAAGGCGAAGCTCGTCGACGGGGGATTTGTGGTGTCTGGCCGGGGTCGGTGGTCGAGCGGTTGCGAGCACGCCGAGTGGGCGATGGTCGGCGCGCACGTTCCCGACGTGAGCGACAAGCAGTTCCCGGAGCGCAACTACCGCCCGTACCTCTTCATGGTGCACCGCAGCCAGTACGAGATCGACGACACCTGGCACGCGACGTGCATGAGTGGATCGGGCTCGCATGATCTCGTCTTCGACAACTTGTTCGTGCCGAACCGGCGCGCCGAAGAAGTGATGGCGATGAACTTCGGCCGCAGTCGCGGGGCCGGGTCGGTCGACAACTGGATCAGCCGCATTCCGTTCGCGTTGATCTTCGGCACCTTCTTCGCTGCCGTCGCGCTCGGGTGCGCGGACGGAATGGTCGAGGAGTACACGAAGCGCCAGCGCAGTCGGAAGAGTGTGATGACCGGCGCCCAGGGAATTCTCAACGCCGCGAGTCACATGCGGTTGGCCGAGTCGGTGCACGAGCTCGAGTCGCTCACGACGTACTACAAGCAGCTCTGCGACTCGATGCAGGAGTTCGGGATGACGGGGGAGAAGCTCACCGAGGCGAAGTTCAACGCCATGCAGCACTCGTTCCCCTTCGTCACTGAGAGAGCGATGGCCATCGTCGAGCGCCTGTTCCAGGCCGCCGGGGCGAGCGCGATCCTCACCTCCAACCCGATGCAGCGGTACTGGCGTGACGTGCACGCGTGTCGACTGCACTTCGGCCAGGACTACGACGTCAGCAGATTGCAACACGGCCGACACCTGATCGGTCTGGCGCCGACACCGGATCTCTAGTCACGTCTCGACTCACGTCAAAACAGGGGGGAACTGAATGAAGCCAAGGATCAAAGTCCGACGCCGGCGCGGTCATCTCGCGCCGGCCGTTGTCGTGTTGGTGAGCGCGCTGGTGCTCGCCGCGTGTGGTGACGACAGCGACTCGAGTTCGGACACTGCCGCGCCGGAAACCTCCGCGGCGGCTGCGACCACCGCAGCCGGGGACACGACCGAGACCTCCGCCGCGGCCAGCGGTGAGCCGATCAAGCTCATGACCGTCGGACCGGTCGAGGCCCCGGGTTTCTCGATTCCGAGCATTCCCTCCGGCGCTCAGATCGCGATCGACGAGATCAACGCGGCCGGTGGGGTCAACGGCCGACCGCTCGAGCTGATCACCTGCAACGACGAGAACGATCCGAACGTCGCGGCCCAGTGCGGCCAGCAAGCGGTCGACGAGGGTGTCGTTGCTCTCGTCGGTGGGTTGTCGCTCTTCGATCTGAACGTCCTCCCGGCCCTGCAACAGGCGGGCATTCCGTGGGTGGGACTGACGTCGTCTGACAGCTTCGACCAGGAGGGCGTCTACCTGTTCGGCGGCGATGGCGCGTCTGCGTTCACCGGCATCGGAAACGCCCTAGGCCTCGAGGGCTGCGAGAACGTGGCCGTCCTGCTGAGTGCCTCGGCCGCGCCGGAGAACGGGTCGCAGATCGAGGCCGGCGTCGTCGCGGGAGGCGCCACGGTCGTGACGACTCTGAACGCGCCTGCGACCGGCGCGGACTGGGCTCCGACGGTCGAGGCCGCCCGGTCGGCCGGGGCGGATTGCATCGCGGCGGGCACTGGCCCGCCGGAGACGGGTCCGCTCATCGCGGCCATCGGCGCGGGGGAACCACTGCAGCTCGCCGTCGCTGACGGGGGCCTTCCGGACGTCGTGCTCGCCCAGGTCGGCGCCGCCGCTGACGGCGTCATCGCGGTGAGCGGCTACCTGCCCGCGAGCTCCACCGAGGGCATCGTGCAGGAGCTGGGGGCCAAGTTGGCGGAGGACTTCCCGGGCGTGTCGTTCGACCAGTTCGCCAAGTCTGGGCACGCGTCCGTCCGAATCGTGGCCGAGGCGATGCAGGGCTTGGACGAGATCACTCCCGCGTCGGTGACCGAAGGCCTCTCGGGGATCACCGACTTCGATACCGGGCTCGGACCTGTCGTCGACCTGTCCACTCCGCTCGCGGTCCCGGGATACGAACGAATCTTCGGCCCCTACATCTACGTCTACGTGGCGAACGGCGGCGTCTACGAGCTGCTGCGTCCCGAACCGATGGACATGACGGCGGCGCTCGAGCTCTTGAGCGAAGGCCAGTAGGAGCGCACTTGCCCCGAGCGGGCGACACTCCGGAGCGCCTATGTCTTTGAACGTCACGCTCCTGCTCCTGGGTTTGGGAGCAGGAGCGTTGATCTCGTTGACCGCGCTCGGTCTCGTCGTGATGTATCGCAGCAGCGGGGTGCTGAACTTCGCCACCGGCGGCATCGGCATGGCGTGCTCGTACGTGTTCTGGGACTTGACCCGAGAAGCGGGTTGGACGACGTGGGCGGGCGGCGCGGTGAGCGTGTTGCTGGGCGCGGCGCTTGGGTTCGCGACCTATGTGCTGGTCATGGTGCTCCCGCGCCGAAGCTCGAACTTGATGCGCGTGATCGCCACGCTCGCGGTCCTGATCATCCTCGAGTCCGCTGTCCAGCTTCGGTACGGCCCCAATCCCCTCGCCGTCGACGAGTTCCTGCCGAGTGGCACCGTCGAACTCGGAGGCGGGATCGCCGTTCCCGCGAGCCGTCTGATCCTCCTGGGGATCGCCGTCGCCTTGTCACTCGGTCTCGCCGCTGTGTACTCGCGAACCACCTTCGGGCTCGCGACGACTGCGGTCTCGGAGCACCCGCGCAAGCTCGCTGCGCTCGGTTGGCGCGTGGGGATGGTGGGGTCGATCAACTGGGTGATCGGAGGGGCTCTTGCCGGCTTGGCGGGTGTCCTGCTTGCGCCGATCACCGGGGTGGCGATCGGAAACGGCCACGCGCTGACCGTCACGGTGTTGGCCGCGGCATTGATCGGTCGACTGCGTTCGTTTCCACTGACGCTCGTCGGCGGTCTCGCGATCGGCATGATGCAGTCGCTGTTCAGCATTCACGACCTCGGGATCACCGGGCTCGCCGACGCCGTGCCGTTCTTCGTGATCATCGCGGTGATCGTCGTGCAAGGAAACACGCTGCCCCTCCGCAGCTTCGTCGGCGAGCGTCTACCCCACGTCGGGACGGGAGAGATCCGCATCGGAGTGGTCCTCGTTGCGGCGGCGGTGACCGTCGCGCTGATCGGTCCGATCCTGAACGACAAGGGCACTGCCGCGCTGACCACCTCGCTGCTGGCGGCGATCCCGCTCCTGTCGCTCACGGTGCTGCTCGGGTACGCGGGACAGCTGTCGCTGGCGCAGATCACGCTGTCGGGAGTGGGAGGCCTGATTGCCGCGCGGCTGACTGACGACCTCGGGCTGCCGTTTCCGATCGTGCTCGTGATGGCGACGCTGGCTGCAATTCCGGTCGGCCTCATCGTCGGCCTTCCCTCGGCTCGCACACGCGGCGTGAGCCTCGCGGTCGCGACGCTGGGCCTCGCGGTCGCGATCCAGGCACTGATCTTCAACAACGAGTCGATCTCCGGGGGCGGCCGGGGATCCCGGTCACGGACGACGGCTCCTTCCGCATCTTCGGGATCGACTTCGGCAGCCTCCTCCACGTGAATCGCTTCGCGTACTTGGTCCTCGGCTTCGTCGTCGTGGTGGCGTTGCTCGTCGCCAACCTCCGCCGCAGCGCGTCCGGGAGGCGGATGATCGCGGTCCGTGGCAACGAGCGGGCCGCCGCGGGTCTGGGCATCAACGTCGTCACGACCAAGCTCCTCGCGTTCGCGATCGCGGCGGCGATCACCGGGCTCGGAGGCGTCTTGGTCGCGTTCAGGGGCTCCGTCGCTCTCTTCACGCAGTTCTCCGTGCTGAGCAACATCACTGCCGTCAGCTACAGCGTGGTGGGAGGCGCGGGCAGCGTCCTGGGCGCGTTGTTCGGGAGCACGCTGCAGCCGGCCGGCGTCGGCAACTTGGCGCTGAACTCGATCTTCGGCATATCGCCGGTGAAGATGGCCTTGCTCGGCGGCTTCCTCCTGATCTTCACGATCATCACGTCGCCCGACGGCATCGCCGCCGCCACGGTGGAGACGGTCCGCTCGGTGCGCCGACGTCTGCCTGTCCCGGCGCGACGCTCGCGCGCCGAGCGTTGGCGCCGGGAGCACTTGGGTGGCTCCGAGCCAGGCGGTGAAGCGCGACATCGAGTGAAGCCCGCAGCGTTGACCGTGCGTTCGGTCGAGGTCACGTTCGCGTCTGTGCGAGCTGTTGCTGACGTCAGCCTCGAGGTCAGGCCGGGCGAGATCGTGGGCGTCGTCGGTGCGAACGGCGCGGGCAAGACGACGCTCATCGACGCCATCACCGGGTTCGTCCGCAGCACGGGGCGCGTCGAAGTCGGCGGCGTCGATCTGTCGGCAATGTCGGCCCACGCCCGGGCGCGAGCGGGAATCAGTCGCTCATGGCAGAGCTTGGAGCTGATCGAAGACCTGCCGGTGCTCGACAACCTCCGCATCGCCTCCGATGTCGACCGGAACTGGTCAGTCCTCAGCGATCTGGTGTGGCCGCGCCAAGGCAAGCCCACCGCCGCGATGGTGCGGGCGATCCAGGTGTTGCAGCTCGACGAACGTCTCGGGGACATGCCCGGTGACCTCGGCACCGGCCAGCGCAAGTTGGTCGCACTCGCTCGTGCGATCGCGACCGAACCGTCGATCCTCCTTCTCGATGAGCCTTGCTCCGGTCTCGACCACCACGAGCGAGAAGAGGTCGGCGAGGTGATCAGGGCGCTGGCGGAGAGCTGGGGCATGGGAGTGCTGCTCGTCGAGCACGACGTGCACCTTGTCAGGCGCGTGTCGGATCGAATCGTCGTGCTCGACTTCGGGAAAGTGATCGCCGAGGGCGAACCGAACGTCGTGCTCTCGGATCCCGGCGTCGTCGCGGCGTTCCTCGGCGACGCCGACGTGGGTGAGGCCGGGAAAGGGATGGTCCTGGCGTGAACGCGGTGATGGAGACACGTGGTGTCGACGCCGGCTACGGCGACGTGACCGTCGTCCGCGATCTCAACCTGCGGGTGGAGTCCGGCGAGGTCGTCGCGATGCTGGGCCGCAACGGCGCGGGCAAGACGACCGCCCTGCTGACGCTCGCCGGCGTGCTCCGCCCGCTCGCCGGCGAGATCTGGTTCATGGGTGCACGTGACCGGTCGTCGCTGGCGGGGCGCGCGCGTCAAGGCCTGGGTGTCATGACCGACGATCGCTCGATCTTCTTCAGCCTGACCGCGCGCGAGAACTTGCGGCTCGCACGCGGGCAAGGGCGATGTGCTGACGCTCTTCCCCGAGCTCGGGCCGCTGCTCGACCGACCGGCGGGGCTGTTGTCGGGCGGCGAGCAGCAGATGCTCGGCCTCGCTGCGGTCCTCTCGAGGGAGCCCAAGCTGCTGCTCATTGACGAGCTGTCGTTCGGGTTGGCTCCTCGGGTGGTACAGCGACTGATGAAGGCAGTCCGCGACGCGGCAGACTCGGGCACAGCCGTCGTCATCGTGGAGCAGTTCGCCCGGCTCGCGCTCGACGTCGCCGACCGCGCCTACGTGCTCGTCAACGGACGGGTAGAGACTGAAGGCAGCACCGACGAGCTGCGGGCGAACGTCGGCGAGATCGAGAGCAAGTATCTGGGAGTGCACTAGGAGAGGAGCAGCACATGAGTCACCTCCATCCGCGAGGTGTGAACCATCTCGCGTTGTCCACCACCGACATGAAAGGGCAGCTCGAGTTCTGGTGCGACGTCCTCGGCCTTCCGCTGAAGGCGCTGTACTGGATGCACGGCGCCAAGGGCGCCTACCACGGGTTCGTGGAGCTCGCCCCGGACAGCTACGTCGCGTTCGTGCAGATGCCGGAGAACAGCAAGGACATCGAGTACGGGGTGAGCCACGCGAACGGCCCCGGCGGTGACATCCGCGGCGGCACGATGCAACACGTGGCGTTCCACGTCGACTCGCTCTCCGACATCCTTGCGATGCGTGATCGGCTCCGCTCGCGTGGCGTGCAGGTCCTCGGCCCGATCGACCACGGGTTCACCCAGTCGATCTACTTCGACGGCCCGGAGGGCTTGAACCTCGAGATCTCCTGCGGCACCCACATCGATGGCGAAGCGTGGATCGACCCGGAGGTCGTGGGCTTGTGTGGCATCACCGAAGCTGAGCTCGCGGCGCTGAAGGAGCCGACCGGGTTCGAGCCGACCGCGGAACCCGTGCCCCAGCCGGCGCGTCCGCATCCGAGCAGTGTCCAGGACGACGAGCATCCTGCGTGGCATGCGCGGGTCATGGCCCTCGCAGACGAGCAAGTGTGGGAGCAGATGAGCGAGACGACACCTCCCGTCTCGCCGGAGGTCTGATCGTGGAGTTCGGGCTTTTCGACCACATCGAGGGCATTCCCGGCACGTCGATGCACCAGCTGCTTCGCGACCGGATCGAGCTCGTCAAGATGCTCGACGCCGCCGGCTTCACCGGCTACCACGTCGCCGAGCATCACGGCACCGACTTGTGTCTCGCCCCCGATCAGGAGATCTTTCTCGCGGCGGCCGCCGAGGCGACCAGCCAGATCCGGCTCGGCCCGATGGTGAAGCTCCTCCCGCTCCACCATCCGCTGCGCGTGCTCGAAGACATCTGTGTCCTCGACCAGCTCACTGGCGGACGCGTCGAGTACGGCGTCGGACGAGGCATCGCCGCGATCGAGCACTTCTGGTTCGATGGCGACTGGTTCAACTCCCACGATCGATTCGAGGAAGCCCTCACGCTCATCCTTCAGGGCTTGCGCACCGGTCGGGTCGATCCGACGGGAGGGAAGCACTACAGCTTCCCGCCCATCGACGTCTCGATGTCGACGTTCCAGCAGCCGAACCCGCCGTTCTGGTACCCAGGGAACCCGGTTACAGCGGGCCGGTTCGGGCTGAACCTGATGTGGCCGGGGCCGATCCCGCAAGAGGCCTACGACGTCTACGTGCAGACCTGGCACGAGTTCGCAGACGCACCGGTGCGAGCAGATGCGCCGGGCGCGAAGCCCCGCGTCGGCGTCGTCGACCTCATCGCCGTGTCCCACGACGAGGCCGAAGCCAAGGCCATCGCCGCTCGCGGATGGAAGGGACTGTTCAAACGGATCGCCCGGGTGCACGAGCTCGACCGCCTCGCGCTCGACGACGCCGAAGCGGAGGCAGCACTCAATCCCCAAGCGCACGCCGCGTTGGCTCTCATCGGACCAGGGGGAGACGCGCTGCTTCCCGACTTCACCGCGGCTTCAGGCACCCCGGCGCAGGCGAGGGCGCGCGTCGAGCAGCATGTGGTCGACGGGCGATGCGACTACTTGGTCCTGCAGCTGCCGACTGGCGACATGACGTTCGAAGAAGCGAAGGGGAGCCTGCAGCTGTTCATCGACGAGGTGATGCCCCACTTCGTGTGACTTCCGAGAGGGCTTGCGTACGAACGACGGTTAGGACGTGAGAGTTCTAGGTGACGTCGGGCGTTCGACGGAGACGAATGAGAACGCTTCCCCCGGCTATCAGAAGCAGTCCGAGCAGGATGGCCGGGGCGGGGCCACGCCCACCGGTGACGGGAAGCTGACTCTCGGAGTCGACGTCCGTCGTCGAACCAGGCGAAGACCCGTCAGGCGACGATCCGTCCGGTGTCGAGGTGGGCGTCGTCGTCACGGTGGTGGTTGTCGTGGTTGCGGCTGTCGTGGTGGTCGAGGCGAGCGTCGTCGGGGTAGTGGGCGTGGTTCCCGAGGTGGTGGGCGTCGTCCCCGAGGTGGTGGTCGTCGTGGTGGGCGGAGCCGGCGAGCACAACCCGGCGGGACTGCTCGTGACACCGACGTTCGCAGTCCACGTGTTGGCCGTCCCCGCAGTTGCCGCTTCCGGTGCTGTCGTCCTGACAGTCGACACCGACCGTTGACGTCATCGTGTTGCCGTTGATGGTTCCGCCGCTGGAGGTTCCTTGCATCCAGATGCCGAACTGCGACGAGTTCGTGATCGTGTTGCCGCTCACAGTCGCGCCCGCCTGGCTGAGTCGGACGCCGACCGTTCGGTTGCTGATCTCGTTGTTCGCGATCGTTGGGCTGCCCGACGGCTGAGATCCGGCCGAGTCGGCGATGCCCGCAGCTGTGCCGCCGTCGATCGTGTTGCCGGTGATCACGGCCCCGGCGTTGCCGTCAAAGAGCAAGATCGCTGTGCCGCTCGCCGCGGGCAGGATCGGTTTTTGTGATCGTGTTGTCCAGCACTTGTGTGCCCGTGGTGTTGTTGATCACGGCAAACGTCTGGTCGTCGATGCTCGTGTTGTTACGGATGATGATTCCGCTGCTCGGTGTCGCGGCACCTGGGGTGTTGATGTCGGCAGCCGAGCTGCCGACGTTTCCTTGGAAGAGGTTGTCCTCCACTGTCATTCCGGCGACGAATCCGTTGGTGATGAAGATGCTGGTGCCGGTGTTGCTCCCGGGCTTGGTATTGGCGACGAACCGGTTGCGCGAGATGAGCGTGACCGTCGGCCCGACGGTCTGAAAGTTCATGGCCGTCGTGTTGGCGGTGAGGATGTTGTTCTGGAATCTGTAGCTCTGCGCTCCGGTGTTGTTGATGCCGAGCACGGCCGCTCCGTCGGCATTCCGAAGCGTGAACCCGTCGAGCCTTCCGGTCGTGGCCCCCGTCGTGTACACGATCGCGCCTGTGGGCACGTCGAACACCGTTTCCGCGGTCGCGTCGGTGCGACCGTTGCGGGCGTCTTGGCCGAACTGGGCGCCGAGCAGCGTGAGTGGCTTGTTGATCGTCAGCTGTTCGGTGTACAGACCCGCAGACATAGATCGTTGAACCCGGCGCGGCAGCGTTGATTGCGGCCTGAATTGGAGGAGGCGTCGTCGTCCCGGCTGGACACTCCGGTCCGACCAGGCCGACCACGATTGCGCCACCCGGGGGCGGCACCGCACCAGCGGACGGCACGGGACCGAGGGCGACGATGGCGGCGAGCGCCACGCCGACACTGGCCAGGGCCGCGTAATGCCTGCATGCCGCGCCGGCGCCTCGCAGTGTGTGCCTGCCTCCGATCAGCGAACACGGTGGGTGCTTCCGGGCTGAACACGGCAAGACGTCACGTCGGCTCCTTACCGCCGACCCTCGACTTCGAGACGGAAAGCCGAATCCGCCGTCACGTTGCGTTCAGGTCAACGCCGGGGCGAGCGCCCTGGCCGCAGCCTGCCACCTGCTTGGTACGGTCGGCCGGACGCCAGCAGCTCGGAGGGGACATGACGTCGACGCTCGAAGCCGTTGCCGCGCTCAAGCGGCCGATCCAGCAATGGACTCGCGGTTGGATGCTCGTGAAGGAGACCGACGAGCGCGGCGTGGCGCTGGGGCTGCGCGACGGTGAGCAGTTCTGGATCGTCGGTCGAGCCGGCGTCCTCGGTGACGGCGATGCCGACGTCGCCACCGCTGGCCTCGCGTACATCGCGCCCGGTCGCGTCCGCGCTGCGTGGGATCACCTCCCGGCTGGCTTGACCCCCCGACAGGTTGCCGACGCCTACACGGCGTGCATCCTCGACTGGGGCGAACGAGAGCTCCCGCGGTTCGGCGAGGAGCCCCTCCGCCGCCTCGACGAGCTCGCACGGCGCGTGGAGGACGCGGCGCCCGCGTCGGTGGGAGCGGTGTTCGCGGGCTGGCGCGCGGTGCCCGCGCCGGCTGTGCCCGGTGCGAGGGTCGCGCTCACCATGCACGTAATGCGAGAGCTGCGCGGCGCCGCGTCGATCATCGCCATGCATGCCGTCGGCCTCACTCCGTTGCAGGCAGTCCTCGCGTCGCCCGCACCTGCTCCGCGCAGCGGACCACCGTGGGCCGAGCACCTCGGATGGGAAGGACCGTTCGAGAGCGTCGAGCCACTTCGCGCTCGACGAGCGCGAGCGGAGGACCTCAACAACGAGATCCTGGTTCCGTACTTCGATGTGCTCGATGCTGACGAGCTCGATGAGCTGGCCGGCCTCGTCACGTCGATCCGCGACGCGATCGACATGTGACATGCAAAGCAACCTCGACCTCGGCGACCTCCGCATCGACTCGGTGCTCGACGGCAGCGCCCGCTTCCGTCCGAACCTCACCTTTCGCGGGACGACCGACGAGCAGTGGGCCGCCCACCGTGACCTCTTGGACGAGGACGGCATGCTGCCGTTCTCCGTCGGCGGGTTCCTCATCCGGGGCCGAGGCCGCACCGTCCTCATCGATGCGGGCATGGGGCCGGGCACGATCCTCGGGATCGAGTGCGGCGCGATGCTCGACAACCTCGGCGCTCTCGGCCTGACTCCGTCAGACATCACCGACGTCGTCTTCACCCACCTTCACATCGATCACGTGGGCTGGGCCGTCCACGAAGGGCAGCCCGTGTTCACGAACGCGACCCTCCGTTGTTCACAGGCCGACTGGGATCACTTCATGGTCGAGCATCCCGACGACGTCACTGCCCACCTCGAGCCCGTGCGTGAGCGGTTCGAGACGTGGACCGGCTCGATGCCGATCCTTCCCGGCCTCGACGCCATGGCGGCGCCGGGTCACACGCCCGGCAGCACTGTGGTGGTCGCGTCGTCCGGCGCGGAGCGGGCGATGATGCTGGGCGACGTCGTCCACTGCCCGGTACAGCTCGTCGACGACGAGTGGTCCGCGTTGTTCGATTTCGACGTGGCGCTCGCGAAGCGCACCCGAAACGCACTGGCGCGTGAGCTCGAAGGGCTCGAGGTGGCGATCGCTGGCGCCCACTTCCCCGGCATGCAGTTCGGCCGGCTGCTCAGGGGCGAAGGCAAGCGGCAGTGGGTCGTCTGACGCGGCGAGCTCGGCTTGGGATCACGACCGTGCGGAGCGGTACCGTGCACTCCGGCCGCGGGGCTCCTCCCGCTCGGCCAGGGGCGAGGGGGGCGGCATGAACGGCGACGCTTGGGAAGCACCCGGTCCGGGCACGTGGATGCAGGATCGAGCGCATCTGCCCGCATCGGTGACGCCACTGCTGCAGGAGCTGTACCCGGAGGGGTTCACCCGGGGCTTCGCCACCGCGCTCGCGCCCTACGGCGCGCTGATCGACTGCTTGCGCCAAGCCTTCGTCAACGGGTTCCCCTACACGCAACCCGTTCCCTTCGACCTCCCGGGACCCGACGGTCCCAAGACGCCGGAAGAGATCGGCGCCGAGATCGGCCGGCGCGCTGCGCTGGCCGAGGCCGCCTTCGCTCAGCGGATCTGGCGGGGCACCTTGCAACATTGGGACGACGAGGCGAAACCGGGGTCCATCGCGAAGCACCGCGCGCTGGCGGCCATCGACCTGTCGACTCTCGATGACGAGGAGCTCCGCGCCCACCTGCACCGGTGCATCGATCACATGGCTCAGATGTGGGAGCAGCACCACACGTTCAACGCCGCCGCACTAGTGCCGGTCGGCGACTTCGTGCTCCATGCCGCGACGTGGACTCGACGCGACCCCGTCCCGATCTTCGCGGTGTTCGACGGTTGGTCCCCGGTGTCCGGCGTGCTCAACCCGGAGATCACGCCTGCCGTTGAGGCGCTCCGTGCCGACCCGGCTGCCGCGGCACTGCTGAGCGGGGAGACGCCCGCCGCCGAGCGCCTCGAGGAGCTGCGCGCAAAAGAGCCCGCGGTCGACGTGTATGTCCTTGCGGTCGGGTTCCGCATCGCGGCCGGGTTCGATCTCACGAACCCGACCGTCATCGAGCGTCCCGACCTGGTGCTCGGGCGGCTGGCGGCGGCATTCTCGTACGACGCTGACCACTCCACAGCACGGGCCGACGCGGTGGCGGCCGAGTTGCGCGACGCGGTGCCGGAGGAGGAGCAGGCCCGTTTCGACGAGCTGCTCGCCGAGGCGCGCCTCGTGTACCGGTTGCGCGACGAGCGCGGCCTCTACAGCGACTCGTCGGCGGTCGGTTTGATGCGCCTCGCCCTGATCGAGCTCGGTCGCCGGCTGTTCGCCGCCGGCCGCATCGGCTTTCAGTACGACACCCTCGATCTGCGTGCGGCCGAGATCGACGCCATCCTCGACGGCTCGCCCGCGCCAACGGCGGAGGAGCTCACGGCCCGCGTCGCGGCGCGCAAGTCGGCGAGCAAGGCCGGGGCCCCGCCCGTGCTCGGCCCGCCGCCTGAGCCGCCGCCGCCCGTGGACGGCCTTCCCCCGCCGCTGGCCCGCGTGATGAGCGCGCTCGGCTTCGTGATCGGCGGAGTCCTCGGCGAGGCCCCCGCGCCAGCGGGCGACGAACGCGTCGTCGTGGGCATAGGCGGCAGCGCCGGCGTCTATGTCGGCACGGCCCGCATTGTGAGGAACTTCGACGACCTGCTGGAACTCCAAGACGGCGACGTTCTCGTCACCTCGGCCACGGGCGAGTCTTTCAACTCGTTCCTGCACGTCGTCGGTGCGATCGTCACTGACCATGGCAGCTTCGCGTCGCACGCGGCGATCATGGGACGCGAGATGGGGTTCCCCGCAGTGGTCGGCACGGTGGACGGCACCCAGCGGATCCCGACCGGCGCGCTCGTCAGAGTGGACGGCGGGGCCGGGACGGTCGAGCTCGTCTGATCCCTGTCTACGGGCCAGTGATCAGACGCCCTCGAGCACCGGCAACCGGCCGGACCGGATCGCCTCGGTGAAGGCCTGGAAGTCGCGCTCGTTCTGATCGGCGTAACGCATGGAGAACTCGACCAGTGCCTGGTCGAACCGATCCTTCTTGCCGAGGTATGCCGCGAGCGCGATCGGGTCGCCCGACCGTGCGTGAGCACGCGCCAGCGTGTGACCGCACAGACCTGCGTAGAGCGCGAGGTCTCCCGGACTCATCGTCTCGATCTCTGCCGAGCCTTTCATGTCGCGGAGCTGGCGCCAGTAGTGGTAGCGGTTGTCCTGGGCGCCCTTCGTCCAGCCGAGGAAGATGTCGCTGGCGGCTTGCATCAGCCGCTGTCCGTGCACGACGCGTTCACCGGGTTGCTGGTAGTCGCTCTTCGGCAAGTGATCTTCGAGCACGGACGCGGACGCTTCCTTGACCTGCAGGAACAACGGGTCCTGCTCGTCGCGCCCTTGGAGCAGGACGATGAAGTTGCGGGTGCCCACGCTGCCGACGCCGACGACCTTGCGTGCGACGTCGACCACGCGGAACCGCTCGAGCAGCTGGCGGCGATCGTCCTGCAGGGTGGCGCGGTATGCGCGGAACTGCTCGTGGACCATGTGCTCGATCTGGTCGGCAGACATGCCGACGGCCGCCGCGACGTCGGTCAACGGCATGATGATCGGCGGCTGATTGACGATGCGGTAGGCGCCGTCGACGTGCTCGGCGAGCTTCGAGAGGGCCTGCAGGCTGTCCCGCGTACGCGCCTTCTCCGTGGTCTTCTTGGCCCGCTTCAGCCCCGCCGTCGTCTCCACCTTCTTGCCCGTGCGACCCATGTGTCGGAGGGCGGCGGTTCTGATGAAGCTCGTGAAGTCTCTCTCCGAGAAGCGGTCGTACCAGACCTGCATCGTGGGCAGGCCGGCAAAGTGGCCCATTGCCTCCCGGTAGGAGGCCACACACGCGCGGGTCGCGTCATCGATCTCGGCCGGTCGGAACGCATTGTTGCGGCCGGCAACAGCCACGCTTGCGGCTAAGCGCTTCACGTCGTACTCGAACGGGCCGGGAAGGGTTTCGTCGAAGTCGTTCAGGTCGAACACGAGGTCTCGCTCGGGCGAGGCATACAGGCCGAAGTTCGAAAGATGCGCGTCACCGCAAAGCTGGACGGTGAGGTCGGTCGTCGGCGTGCTCGCAAGATCAGCGGCCATGATCTTCGCCGCGCCCCGGTAGAACGTGAACGCGGAGACCATCATCCGCCCGTGCCGGACCGGTACCAGGTCCGGCTCGCGGGTGGTGTTCTGCTCCTCGAGCAAAGCGATGGGATCAGGTCGGTCGCGGTTTTCCTCCCATGCTCCGTGACTCGAAGGTGGCACGCTCGTGCGCGCTTCCTTCCCCAGCGCGATTCGTTCCTCGACCGTCGGATGCTCGATCCGGGTCAATGTGCACCTCCGTTGTGCTCGAACTCCGGGGACCTAATCTGCCGCGTCCGTCGTTGGCGCGCTCGCCGTAGCCTGACGCCCGTTCCGAAGGGGGAGCTGTCGCATGACTCTGACCGATGACACCGCTCGTGCCGACACTGGTCGCATTGACGAGCTCCGGCAGTGGCTCGCCGAAAATTGGGATCCCGATCTGACGGTCGCGGCATGGTGGGAGCGGCTCGGCATGGCGGGCTGGGCCGCGCCGCTGCTTCCCACCGATGCCTATGGTCGCGGCCTCAATCGTGCCGACGCCATGGCCGTCGCTCGGACCATTGCCGACTTCGGCGCGCTCGGCGCGCCGTTCGGGATGGGCATCGGGCTCGTCGCTCCGACCATCCTCACCCACGGCACCCGCGAGCAGATCGACCGCTACCTGCCCGACATCGTCGCTGGGCGCGTCTGGTGGTGTCAGCTGTTCAGCGAGCCGGGGGCGGGGTCGGATCTGGCTGGCCTGTCGACGCGTGCGGTGCAGGACGGGGACGTCTGGGTGATCAACGGCCAGAAGGTGTGGACCTCAGGCGGGCATTGGGCCGATCTCGGGATGCTCCTCGCCCGCACCGACTCGACCGCGCCGAAGCATCAGGGCATCACCTGGTTCGCGATCGATATGCACCAGCCGGGGGTAGAGGTGCGCACCCTCCGGGAGATGACCGGCGGCGAGATGTTCTGCGAGGTCTTCTTCAGCGACGCCGTCGTGAGCGACGCGGCCCGCATCGGTGAGCGCAACATGGGCTGGCAGGTCGCCAACACGACTCTCTTCCATGAGCGCGCCGGGATGGGCGCGGGCGCTGAGCGCGGTGGGGCGGGCGCGCTGATCGCCCGGCCGGGAACAGTGGCCAACGATCTCGAGAAGCGCGCCGGCGACTTCGTTCGCGCCGCCAAGCAGCCCTCGGGGGACGAGCCGCAGGGGTTCAGCTCGTCCGCGCGTGTCTACATCGACCTCGCCCGCGACCTCGGGGTGGAACGCGATCCTGTCGTGCGCCAGGCTCTCGCGAAGTCCTACATGCTCGGCGAGCTGCAGAGGATGAACGCGCTGCGGCACAAGGCCGTACGTTCAGCGGGCGGTGACATTCCGGGCCTTCCGAACTTCGGCAAGCTGTTGACGGCGCAGCTCCTCAGGCACAACCGTGACCTTGCGATGCAGCTGCTCGGTGCTCGCGGGATGCTCCACGGCTACGACGACACCCAGCGGGCGTCGCTCGCCGGGGCGCCGGGCGGTCGCGTCGCCCACGTGCTCACCGCGCAGGCGCTGCAAGCGCAGGCCTTGCCCATCTTCGGCGGCACCGATCAGATCCAACGGAACATCGTGGGCGAACGCGTGCTCGGTCTTCCGAAGGAACCAGGCGATCTCTCTCGGCTGCCCTTCAACGAGCTCCCGAGGAACGGCTGAGGCGAAGTGCGTCTGGGCGTGGGGCGTGTCGCGGTGTGTGTGTTCGCGCTCTGGGCCGTCGCGGCCGGTTGCGGCGAGGGGTCCGATTCGTCCGCGGTCGAGTGCTCAACCGCGTGGTCGGCGTCGAGCAGTCGTACACCCCGTCGCACCAGGCGAATGGCGCGGGGCAGATCGCCTCGACGCTGTGACACCCACGCCCTTCGTTCGAACAGCCAGCCAGCCCGCGGGCCGTCGCCAGGAATGAGTCGAAGCGCCGATCGATACGCCGCGTCGGCCGCCTCGAGCTGCCCCGCGTTGTCTCGGACGGTCGCGAGGGCCTCCCATACCTCGGCTCGTTCGATCTCGGCGAGTGCGCCCATGTGCCGGCTCGCCGCCAGCGCCTGCTCGTAGTGAGCGGCAGCCTCGACGTTGGCATACGCGTCCATGGCGCGGTCTCCGGCCATGCGAGCGTAGATCCAGGTCTGAGCGTGATCGTGGCCAAGCGCGAAGTGGAGTGCGAGGCGTCCGCGACGACCTCCGGATGCCGCTGCGCGGCGCGTTCGATTGCTGCTGCGGCCCGCAGGTGGAGCTCACGCCGGCGGCGGTAGGGGAGGCCTTCGTAGGCCACGTCGCGGAGCATCGCATGACGAAACCTGATGCGGTCCGGGCCGTCCCGCTCGAGGATCGCGTCGAGGTCGGCGCCGAGAGCGTCGTCGAGAACGATCCCGTCGGCAGCCACAAGATCGGCCAGGACAGCCGCGCGAAAGCTGCGACCGAGGACGGCCGCGGTGCGCACGAGGCCGCGGGGCACAGGAGGGAGTCGGTCGAGCTCGACGGTCATTGCCCCGTCGAGCGACTCGGGCAGCACGCCGGCGAAGCCGGTCGCCCGACCGACTCGGAGCAACTCGCTCAGAAAGAGCGCGCTCCCGCCCACGCGTTCGATGATGGCGTCGACCTCATGGGGCCAAAGTGGTGCGGCCTCGGTCGCGACATGGGCGAGCGCGCGACTCTCCGTCTGGCTCATCGGGGCGAGGTTGAGGACCGCGCCGCTGCTCGGTCGGAAGCCGCTGGTTCGTCACGGCGGGTCACAAGCACGAGCCACGGCCGGTCCTCGGCGGAAGCAACGAGATGAGTGAGGACCTCGGTGCTGGCCTCGTCGAGCCAGTGCGCGTCCTCGATGACGATCACGCTGGGACCCGGGAGCGTCGCGTCGAGAAGCGCCGCGAGCGCGGCGGCCCGGCGTTCAGCTCGGTAGCGGGGATCGATTGCATCGGTCTCCGCTGTCGACGGCAGATCGATCGAGGTCACTTCGCCGAGCAGCGGCAGCACCGTGAGGAGGTCGGGCGCGATGAGCGCGACGGCATCGTGGAGCTGTCGGGCCATCTCCTCTGGCATTCCGCGTGTCACCCCGATCGATGTCCGCAGCCCATCTCGAAGTGCTCGGAAGGGGGACGACGCGCCGTTCGGCTCGCCTCGCACCTCGACGACCCCACCATGCCACTCGTGCAGCGCTTCTGTCACCAGGCGCGTCTTGCCGAGCCCCACATCCCCAACGATGGTGAGGCATCCCCCCAATCCTTCCGTTGCGGCGGACAGCGCCGACGCAAGCGTGTCCTGCTCGTTCTCGCGGCCGGTCATCGGCAGATCGCGATCCGACGCGACGCGCCGCAGACCGATCTCACTTCCCACCGCATAGGCCTGGATGAGCTCGGCTTTGCCCTTTACTGGGAACGGCTCGAGCAAATCCGTCGCGAAGACCGTGTGTGCCTGCGCGAGCAGCGATGGAGTCGCGTAGATGGCGCCGTACGGAGCCTTGGCCATCAGGCGAGCGGCAAGTTCACGGTGTCGCCCATGACCGTGTAGGCGGACCGGTGCGAGGTGCCGATCTCGCCCGCGTACACGTGCCCGCGGTTCACACCCGCTCGGATGGGGAGCGGCAGCGGTGCATCGACGATGCGGCGGAGTGCACGGAGCATCCTGCCCTCGTCGTCCGCCCCGCTCGTCGGCACGCCCGCCGCGAGGATGATCTTGAATCCGCCCTCGTCGATGTCCGACGCGAGGAATGTGACCGCCTCGGCTTCACTCGACTCCTGCGCCTTCGACACGACCTCGTCGAGCGCGTCGGCTACGGAGTCGGGTCCGCTCGCCATGAGCCCCGGGATGCCACTGACCTTCACGAAGCCCACCGTCGCCGAGCGGTGCTGGCTTTCGATGGCACGCTCGGTCAGCTCCGCACGAAGCAATGCCGGCATGCTCATGGCGATCACCTCGCTGCTGACTTGCCGGCGCGCGACTGGGCCGCCAACGGGCGGGGGAGGTTGTCGCCATCTGAGGAGCCAACCGCCGTCGCTCACCTCCTGAGTCGCACTGTTCGGCAGTCGAGACTTGGTGCCGGTGCTCACGACCACCTGACCTGGACCGGCCAGCACTTCCATGCGGGCGGTCAGGTCGGCGCCCTCGCCCGCGATGACCAGCTCGTGGTGAGAGCGCCCGACTCGGAACAGGTGGAGAGTGCCGCTGTGCACTCCCACCGACATGCGCAGGTTGACCCGGCCGACTGAGGTCGCGATCTTCGTGGCTTCCCGGAGTGCGGCACGCATCTCGACCGCGGCACCACATGCCTGCTGCGCGTGATCGTCGCCAAGGAAGAGGAGCAGGAGCGCGTCGCCGCCGAACTTGAGCAACCCGCCGCCCCGCGCATACGAGAGGTCGAGCATCGAACCGAAGACCGTGCCGAGGACTTCGGTGAGCTCTTCGGTGCCGATGCGACCCCGCCGAGCCAATCGCTCCGACAGGTTCGTGAAGCCCGAGATGTCGAGGAACACGAGCGATCCTTCGACCTCCTGCCACTTGCGCCCCGGAGCGTCGAGGTCCCACTCGAGCACCACCCGCGGCACGAAGCGGGTCAGACGACCGAGGCGTTCGTCCGGGTGCATCACGGGCTGAAGGGTAGGGGCCCGGCAGGGCGATCTTGCGCCGGTGGGCCGGCCCCTGAAGCATTGCCGTATGCGGCGGCCATCACTCCGAATGGGCCGACAGCACGTCGCCGTGTTTGCGCTTGCGCTCGGGGCCGTCGCGGTCGGTTGCGGCGGGGGGTCCGATTCGTCCGCAGTCGAGCCACCCGAGGGCGACGGCGCATCGACCGACCGTTGCCTCCTGCGGTTGCACGGCAAGGGCGGCGCCGGCGCCGACACCGTGGTCGAGGACGACGTAACTGTCATCTCCCCAAACGGCAACGCCGAGGGATGGGGCGCACGCCAGTGGCTGTACTTCCCGGATAGCGAGTACACCGCCGCCCGAAACGTGGTCGACGACGCCATCACGGGTTGCGGCCAAGTGATCATCCATGGGTTCTCGAACGGTGCGGCGTTCGCGGCCAAGCTCTATTGCCGGGGCGAGAGCTTCGGAGGCCGTCTTGTCCGCGTGGTCGTCGACGACCCGGTGGTCGATGCCGCGGTCGATGAGTGTTCACCCGAGCCGTCGGTCGGCGTGACGCTCTACTGGACCGGAGCACTGGAAGCACAAGCCCAGCCGGGGTGGGACTGCACGGAGGCTGACTGGACCTGCGAAGGCGGTCGCACCATCGGCATCGACGCCTACGCCGAAGCACTCCGCACCCCGTCGCTGCCCAGCCCGTTCGAAGAACACCAATCGTTCCTCGAGGCCCCCGAGCTGTCGGAGTGGCGCTGACCGAGAGTCGAAAGGACCTTCGCATGCCGGAAGAGTTCGAGGGGGATCTTGCGGGAGCCGTGTTCTGGGGCGCCGATCTCAGCGGCGCCCGCTTCCGCGACGTCAACCTCACCGGCGCGCGGATCAGCCACGCCTGGCTGGTCGACGTCGACATCGACGCACTCGTCGACAGGGTCGTGATCAACGGCGTCGACGTCACGGCGTACGTGAACGAGCGCGACCCGTGGTACCCGCTGCGCGCCATGCTTCGTCCGTCCACCCCGGAGGACATGCGCGCAACCTGGGCAGCGCTCGAAGCCGAATTGGCGAAGACGATCACTCGGGCGCAGGCTCTGCCTGAAAGCACATTGCATGAGTCGGTCAACGACGAGTGGACCTTCGTCCAGACCCTGCGGCATCTCGTCTTCGCGATGGACAAGTGGTTCACTGCGCCGATCCTCGGAGAGCCGTTCCATCCGATGGGGTTGCCGAACACCGGCTCCCTTGACTTCCCGTGGCCCGGCCTCGATCTCGCACTGACGCCTTCGGTCTCGGAGGCTCTCGCTGTCGCGCGCGGATCGCGCCGCGCGCTTTCGCGACTACCTCGCATCCGTTTCGCCGGCCGACTTCGCACAGTCGATCGACGTGCTCGAGAACGGCGCGAATCCGCTGCAGGAATGCATCTACACCGTTCTTGAGGAGCAGTTCTGGCACAACCGCTATGCGGGCGCGCGACCTCACGCAACTGGAAGCGGCGACCTGAGCGACGCCTCGCACGGGCCTCATCGACCGTGGCGGTCGAGACGCTTCTCGAGGCGGACGGCGTCCGGCGGCGCAGGTGCGAGCGAGCGGCGGAAGCCGGCGTGTTCGTACATCGCGATGTTGCGAGTGCTCCGGGCGCCCGTGAACAGCGTGATCGACTCGACGTCCTCCGGTGCGTGGGCCTCGGCGAGCCGGAGCAACCATCCACCGAGACCCTGTCCGGCGAGGTCCGGCGCAACCATCAGCCGGCCGATGTCCCATGTTGAGCCCTCTTGCCGCGCGCGCACGGCGCCCACGAGCCGCCCAGCTACCCGTACGCACCATGTCGCCCACTCGTCGAGCCACGCTCGCACGTCGTCGAGGGACTCGTGCAGTGCGGCGATGTCGAGGGTGTCGTTCGCGAGGGCCTCCTCCACCCAGCAGCACCGCTGGAGCACGAGGAGCTCTGCGGCATCGTCCGGGCCGGCTCGGGAGAGCACCCCGCCGTCGATCGGAAGACCCTCGGACTCGCTCGACGACATTCCCGAATCATCGCTGACACGGAGCTTCATCCGCGCCGAACGCGCAGGTAGATCACTCGGCGGGGCGTTCGCGCTCCAGGATGACTATTCGAACATCCGGTCTCCTCAAGGATGAGTCGCTGCCCTCTTAGCACCCTCGGGCTCCCCGGTACGGTGCGGTTGTGAGCGACCCACCCGCGCAGGCCCCTGTTCCCACGCTGTACGAGTGGATGGGTGGTGACGCGGCGTTCAGCCGGATGATCAATGCGTTCTATGACCGCGTCGAACGCGATGACCTGCTGGCGCCGTTCTTTCCCGGGGGAGTCGAGCGCGGCGCATCGGGATCACGTCGCCGCGTGGTGGAGCGAGGTGTTCGGCGGACCCGCCCGCTACACCACCGAGCTCGGCGGCTACGAAGCGATGCTCGCCCATCACAAGGATCTGGCCATCACCGCTGAACAGCGCCACCGATTCGTGGCCTTGATGAGCCTCGCCGCCGACGACGCCGGTCTTCCGGACGATCCGGAGTTCCGCTCGGCGCTGATCGCCTACCTCGAGTGGGGAACGCGTCTCGCGGTGCTCAACTCCCAACCGGGTAGCGAGGTCGTCGAGCATGCGCCGGTACCTCGATGGGGATGGGGAGAGGCTCCGCCGTACAAGCCGGCTTGACGACTCGCTCAGGCGGAGGGAGGTCGATCCACGCGGCGCGGCGCTGAGCGAGAGGTGCTCGTGGATCGAGCGGATCGACGCTGACCCCTCGCCGACCGCCGCGGCGACACGTTTCGTCGATCCCGCCCGCAGATCACCGACGGCGAACAGACCCGGACGGCTCGTTTCGTACGGCAGCGGCTCGCGGCCGATGGCGTGCCACTCGTCTCCCAGGGCTTCCGGCTCCAGCGAACGGTCGGTCAGCACGAAGCCGTGCTCGTCGACCGCTACGTCGCCGAGCCATTGGCTGTTGGGCTCTGCCCCGATGAAGGAGAACAGCGCCGTACAGTCGGCGGTGACGATCTCGTCGCCCCGGGCGATGGTGATGCGCTCGAGGGTGGGATCACCCTGGAGTGCCGTCACCGTCGCACCCTCGTGCACCTGCACCTGAGGGTGCGACTCGATGCGGTCGACGAGATAGCGCGACATCGTCTCGGTGAGTGCCCGGCGTACGACGACGCACACCGACGAACCCTTCTCCGCGAGGAACATCGCGGCCTGGCCGGCAGAATTACCGCCGCCGACCACGACGACCGGTGATCCCGCGCATTGACGCGCTTCGAGCTCGGTGGCCGCGTAGTAGACGCCAGCCATCTCGTAGCGCTCGAGGCCCTCGATCGGCAGCTTGCGGTAGTGGGCACCCGTTGCGGCGACAACGGCGCGCCCTGCGACCTGTGTGTCGTCGGCCAGGCTCGCGACGATGTGTCCCGCGACCTCGTCGAGGGACACCACCGCGCACGGACTGGTGATCACCGCACCGAACTTCTGGGCCTGGAACGCGGCGCGGCCCGTGAGATCGACGCCCGACACGCCGGTCGGGAACCCGAGATAGTTCTCGATCCGAGAGCTGGTCGCCGCTTGTCCTCCGACCGATACCGCGTCGATGGTAAGTGTGCGCAGGCCCTCAGAGGCCGCGTACACGGACGCTGCCAGTCCGGCCGGTCCTGCCCCCACGACCACCACGTCGTAGCAACGGTCCGGCAGCGCGTCAGCGGTGAGGCCCAGCGCGGAGCCGAGGTCGCCCGGCGTCGCGTGCTTCAGGATGCCTCGTTGTGTGATGACGATCGGAAGGTCGGCGGCGGTGACGGTGAGGCCATCCAGGAGGACCGCGATGCCGGGGTCTGTGTCGGCATCGATCCACTCGTGGGGAAGGCGATTGCGCATGGCGTACTCGCGCAGGGCCATCGACGCCGGGGTGAACGTCGAACCCACTATCCGCAACGTGTCGGAGGCGGCGGACAGGAGCGCCGCGCGGCGGGCGAGGAACGCCTCGAGCACCGTGTCGCTGAGTCGCACGTCGGTGAGCACGCGGGAGCGGAACACGTCGGCAGGCACGACCACCACTTCGCCCGCCTCCGCGACCCGCGCCGTCAGGTAGGGGCGTTGGCGCGTGACGAGGCTCACCTCACCGAGGAAGCGCCGGGGCCCATGCGAGGTGATGACCTCGCCGTGCGCTCCGATGATCTCGACGGAGCCACTCAGGATCACGACCCAGTCGTAGTGATCGTCGGCGGGGGAGAACAGGACGTCGCCGGTCGCGACGCGCCGGCGTTCGCCGAGGTCCCGCACGACTGCGAGCTGAGTGTCGTCGAGCTCCGGGAAGGCGACGGCGTCAGCGGGTGCTTCCGACACGGTCGCACCGTACCGGCCATTGGCCCGGTAACCGCCAGGCGAATCCGCCGTTGTCTCCACACGCGTGATAGTCCAGGGTGGCTCGCGCAGCCGTCGGAGTGCCGCGCCGGGGGAGCGTCATGAGATACGGCGTGTTCGACCAGATCGAGATCACCGGCCAGCCGCTCGGGCAGCTCTACAAGGAGCGGCTCGAGGTGATCCGCGCGCTCGACGAGGCCGGGTTCGCGTACTACTTCAAGTCAGAGCACCACATGATCCCTCTCGACTCGATCCCGCAGATCGGGTTGCTCTTCGCAGCAGCCGCCCAGTGCACCCAGCGCATCCGGCTCGGCTCGCTCGTCTACCTGCTGCCGTTCCACCATCCTCTGCGGCTCGCGGAGGAGATCTGCTCGCTCGACCACATGCTCGACGGGCGCTTCGACGTCGGAGTCGGTCGAGGCATCAGCCTGCCTGAGCACGAGTTGTGGGGTCTCGACACCAGTCGCATCGCGGAGGACTACGAGGAGTCGCTGGCCGTCCTGCGCGCCGCGCTGACGACTGACGCGTTGACGTTCCGGGGGGACAGGTACACGTTCACCGACGTGCCGATCATGCTCCGGCCACTGCAGCAACCGATGCCACCGATGTGGCACCCCGGCAACTTTCAGGCCGCAGCCAAGGAGGGCATGAACACCATCGTCGTGGGGCCGCCGCCCGTGATCGCGGAGCAGGTCGCGAAGTATCAGGCCGCCTGCGAGGCGGCGGGTTGGGCCGGCGGAACCGTTGGCGGCATCAACAGCATCATCGTGGCGCCGACCGACGCCGAAGCGGTTGCGATCGCTCGGCGGACGTGGCCGGTGTTCACCGATCACTTGACTCCGCTGTTTCGGAGGTGGAACCTCGGGCCGCCGGGCGACCCGACGCTCGGTGGCAATGTCGAGTTGGCGCTGGAAGTGGGCGCGCTCATCGCGGGTTCACCGTCGACGGTCGAGGAACGCCTCGCTCAGTTCGAGGACGGTGCGGGCACCGACCTGTTCGTCGGGAAGTTCACGCTGGGAGACCTCAGCCACCAGGAGCTGATGCGTTCCATCGACCTGTTCGCCAGCCACGTGATGAAGCGCTGAGCCGCTGGGCAGCCCTCAGCTGTGCCAGTCGACGAGCACGTCGGGCATCGGACCTTCGGGCGGCGCCGCGAGGTCGAAGCCGGTGACGTCCTTCACCTGTCCTCTGAACCAGGTCACGAACTCAGAGTTGTCGACGGCGAGATCTTGGAAGGCCTTCTCGACGTCGCCTTCGAACCAAACGACCATGAAGTTGCCCATCGGCGTTTCCTGCAACGCCCAGGTCTCGCGGGTGATGTTCGAACGGGCCTGGAGCGCGTCGAAGTCGGCCTTGCGGGCACCCAGCACCGCGGCTGCGAAGGCCCGCGCCGCGTCTTCCTTGCCTTCCTGAATCGGAAAGACCCCGTTGAACACAGCCACGATCCACCTCCACGCTCGAGAACAGACCCTCGTTGGGCGCGACAGACTCTCACGCCATGGCTCTCGTGTCCTTCGCTCAGCGGTTGTCCGATCTCGCGGCTGCCGATCCGGACTTCCCGGCCGTCACCTGCGGCGGTCGCACCGTCTCGCGGGGCGAGCTCGAGGGGCTGGGCAACCGTTTCGCTCGCGACCTCCAGTCGCGCGGCGTTGGGATTGGCGACTTCGTCACCGTCGCGCTGCCGAACTCGATCGACTGGTTCGTGGCGTATGTGGGCTGCTGGAAGACCGGAGCCGTGCCGCAGCCGGTGTCGGCGAAGCTGCCGGCCCGCGAGCTCGCCGAGATCGTCGCCCTCGCCGAGTCCAAGGTGGTCGTAGGTGCCGAGCCCGACAGCCTGCCGGGCACGGTCTGCCTGCCGGTCGGCTACCAAGCTCCGGCGGATCTCGACGACGGTCCGCTCCCCGACGCGATCTCGCCCGCGTGGAAAGCGCCGACGTCCGGCGGCTCGACGGGTCGACCGAAGCTGATCGTCGCGGGCGACCCGTCGGTCATCGACGACGAGGCCACGCCGACGCTGGGGCTCCAGCGCGATGGATGCATGGTGATGCCCGGTCCGCTGTACCACAACGGCCCCGCGGTGTGGTCGTGCCAGTCGTTGCTCGCCGGCAGTCACGTCGTGCTGCACGAGCGCTTCGACGCCGAGCGGGTGCTCGCCGACATCGAGCACTACCGGGCCGATCTCATCTACGTCGTCCCCACGATGATGAAGCGGATCCTGCGACTGCCCGACGACGTGCGATTGAAGTACGACCTGTCGTCGTTGCGGGTCGTCTGGCATCTGGCCGAGCCGTGCCCGATGTGGTTGAAGGAAGCCTGGATCGATTGGCTCGGCGCGGAGACGATCTTCGAGCTCTACGCGGGCACCGAGGCGCAGGCCGTCACCGTCATCACCGGGCCCGAGTGGCTGGAGCACCGAGGTTCAGTCGGCCGGCCGAGCTCGGGGGAGTTCAAGGTCACCGACGCCGACGGCAACGAGCTCCCTCTCGGGGAGATGGGCGAGATCTGGCTCAGGCCCACTCGTGAGACCGCGACGTACCACTACAAGGGCGCCGAACCGCGCACGCTCGACGGTGGCTGGGAGTCGCTCGGCGACATGGGCTGGTTCGACGCCGACGGCTACCTCTACCTCGGCGACCGCATGCAGGACATGATCCTCTCGGGCGGTGCGAACATCTACCCGGCCGAGGTCGAGGCCGCGATCCAGGAGCACCCCGCGGTGAAGTCGGTCTGCGTGATCGGACTGCCCGACGAGGACAAGGGCAATGTCGTGCACGCGATCGTCGAGGCCGAGGCGGGCGCGATTGCCGAGCACGAGCTGCTGGAGTTCGCGGCCGAGCGACTGGCGAAGTACAAGCTGCCCCGCACCGTGGAGTTCGTCGACACTCCGCTCCGCGACGACGCCGGCAAGGTGCGCCGCGCCGCTCTCCGCAAGGAACGTCTTGGTGCGTGACTTCACGCCACGTTGACCTCCTCGACACATTCGGCCACCACGCTGGAGGCATGGACAGAGAGCACGTGATTCGTCGACGCATCGCACTCGTCGCGCACGACAACAAGAAGCAAGACCTGCTCGGCTGGGCCCAGTACAACGCCCCGGTGCTCGCGAGGCACGATCTCTACGGAACGGGGACGACCGGCCGGTTGGTGCAGGAACAGCTCGGACTCCCCGTGACCAGGTTTCAGAGCGGGCCTCTCGGCGGCGATCAGCAGCTCGGCGCGCGCATCGCACAAGGTGAGATCGACCTCGTGCTGTTCTTCTGGGATCCGCTCGAGCCGCAACCGCACGATCCCGACGTCCGCGCGCTCTTGCGGATCGCGGTCGTGTGGAACATCCCCATCGTGTGCAACCGTGCGACGGCCGACTACCTCATCTCGTCGCCGCTGCTCTCGAGCGGCTACCAGCGCGACGTGCCTGAGTACGACCCCGGCGAGCTCGCCGATCCCGTCTCGCCCCTCGCGACCTAGTCGCTACGCCGATGGTGACTGATCCCCGGTGTCTGGTGACTCGCCGGTGTCCACGAGGTTCTGCGCGACGTCGCGGAGCTTTTCGTTGAGATGTTGAGAGGCACGGCGCAGGATGTCGAAGGCCTGATCTGCACTCACTCTCTCGCGCTCCATCAGGATCCCCTGCGCTTGGCCGATCAGCTCGCGCGAAACGAGCGCGTTTCTCAGGTTCGTGTTCTGAGTTTGGACCTCTTCTCGCTGGGAGGCAGCCGCGATCGCGGCGCCGGCAAGCGCAGCGAGGATGGTCCCCTTCGCGCGATCTGTGGCGCCGAACGCGTGCGGGAGCCGGGCATACAGGTTCAACGCCCCGCGCAGCCCGTCAGAGCTCAGCGGGCAACCGAGGACCGTGCGGATGCCCGACGCCGCCGCCTCCTCCGCAAACCTCGGGTAACGCGTGTCCTCGAGGAGATCGCCGATGTACACGACCGCAGCAGACGCAGCGGCGTCGAGGCACGGGCCCTCGGCGAGCTCGTCCTGCAGGCGATCGAGACCGATCACAGCCTCGCCCGTGTGCGCCACCGTTCGCACCTCGTGACCGTCGACCACGAAGACGCCCGCCGCATCGCAGCCGTCCATCGTCGAGACCGCTGTCGAGACGACCTGGTGGAGGGTTTCCTCGAGGGTGCCGCCGGACAACACCGCGTTCGCGACTGTTGCTATCTCGGCGACGAGGTCGTCTGTTGTGCCCTCGATGTCGTCCACTTCAGTCGGCCCCAGAGGCGTCTGCGGAATCGACTTGGCTGGTGATCCCAACCCGGTGCAAGAGAGTACTCTCGGCCTCAGGCACCTTCGACAGCGAGGGTTTCGACCCGGCGTTGCCACGCTCAATCGGAGAGAGCTCCATGTCGCAGCGGTGTCTTCTCGCCGTTGACGCCTGACCGTGCTGCCCGACGCGCTCGATGTTCGGCTCAACGTCGCCCGTCTCGATGCCGGTCTCACCATCGCCGATCTGTGGCTGCGCTACTTCGGGCTGGGGGGGATGAGCACGCCCGTCGAGCTCGAAGCGCTTCTTTTCGGCGCGCTGATGCCCACCGATCACGACCACGACCTCATCGCGCATGCGCTGAACGAAAGGTTCGTGGAGCTCGGCGGCAACCACTCCGTGCCCTACGTGAATTGAGGCGCAGTGTCCAACGCCCTTCTTGACGCACCCGAGTCGACGACTCGTCCGCGGCCGCCGGTCTCGCCGCCGCGCGCCGGTCTCTGCTGGACGACGATCGCTGGCCTCGGGCTCATCCATCTGGCCGGGCTCGCAGGATTGATTTGGATCGTCGTGAACCCGTCGATCGCCACGTTGGTGTTGGCCGTCGCGCTCTATGTGCCGTGCGGGCTGGCGATCACCGCCGGCTATCACCGGCTCTTCGCGCACCGCAGCTATCACCCCGCGCCGCCGGTCAGGTGGGCCCTGCTCGCCTTCGGCGCCGCGACGTTCCAGAACTCCGCCCTCTCGTGGAGTGCCGACCACCGCGCCCACCATGCCGACACAGACGGCTTGGGCGACCCCCACGCGGTGACCCGAGGCGCGTGGTTCGCCCACGTCGGTTGGATGTTCCGGCGCCGGGAAGCGTCGGCCGACCTGACCCGGCTCAAGGATCTCCAAGCCGTGCGCAGCATTCGCATCCAACACCGCTTCTATCTCGTGTTCGCGATCGGCGTCGGGCTCGTGCTTCCCATGGTGGTCGCCGCGCAGTGGGGCGACCCTTGGGGAGGCCTTCTCGTCGCCGGGTTCCTACGCGTCGCCTTGATGCTGCAAGCCACGTTCTGCGTGAACTCGCTGGCCCACCTCGTCGGCACCCGCCGCTACGACGCGCGCTCGTCGGCCCGCGACAGCTTCGCTACCGCACTCATCACGTTCGGCGAGGGGTATCACAGCTTCCACCACCGCTTTCCGTTCGACTACCGCAACGGGCCCCGGTGGTGGCAGTTCGACCCAGGCAAGTGGCTGATCTGGACGCTGAGCCGTGTGCACCTCGCCGACCGGCTACGCAGCGCCTCGCCCGAGAGCATCGTGAAGGCCGCCGCTGCAGCGAGCCGCTCGTAGCTCCGGGTCAGTCCGTCGCGAGCTGTGCGAGCAGCGCGTCCTTGGCCCGCTCGAACTCCTCGAACCCGATCTTGTCGGCGTCGAACTGCGCGTGGAGCTGCTCCAGCCGCCTCAGCAGCTCGTCGTTGGCGACCGCCGGCGCGCCGGGCGCAACGGCCGCGCTGGCGTCCGCATCGGCGTGTCGTTGACGTCGCTCGCGCTTCTCGTCGGCGCGATCCCGCTTCGCCTTGTCGATGTCGCGCTTCATCCTGCTTGGATTAGCCATGGCGGTGCCTCGATCGTCCTGTGAGGTCGCGTGCCGCGCTTGCAGCCCGAGCGACGTCGCATTCCTTGTTCGAGGACTTCACGGTACCAACAGGTACGACGATCCTCTCATCAGGAGCCCACTCCCTGGTGGGAACCCTCAAGGTTTGGTTCAGCCCACTCCCGCGGTAGCAGCCGTGACCTGCACCGCCCGCGCCGGGGCGTGGCTCACATCGGCCTCAGTGAGCGCGCCGGTCCAGCACGCGAACTCGAGCAGGATGCCGTCGGGGTCGAAGAAGTAGACCGACCGAATGAACACGTCGTCGGTCATCTCGTCGCTGACGCCGCGCTCGCTGCGGTCGTGGTTCATGATCTGGCTGCACTCGATGCCCTTGTCGATGAGCATCCGCCGGTACTCCTCGATCTTGTCGGCCGGCACGTCGAACGCCACATGGTTCATCGAGCCGATGGCCGTGGTCAGATCGCCCACTCCCGGTAGGGCGGCGGGGGAGGACACGCCCGGCATCGGCTCGGGCGCGGTCGCGAACCAGAAGAAGGCAAGCGAGTCGCCGTTGCCGATGTCGAAGAAGAAGTGCTGCCCCGCACCCCCCGGAAACTCGATGGTCTTGATGAGCGGCATGCCGAGGACGTTCTCGTAGAAGTCGACGGTCTTCTCCATGTCGCGACAGACCAGGGCCAAGTGGTTCAGGCCGCCGAGCTTGAACTGGGAGTTCTGCTTCGTCATGCCCCAAGGATACGTAGGTGAGCCGTCACTTGCCGATCTCACTCGGGCGGACGCCCTCGAGCTTGCGATGATCCCACGACACAACCCGCTCGGGATGCACCGCGATGCCGACCCGTTCGGGGACGAGCGCAGCCACTGTCGTCCGCAGGTCATCGTCGAGATAGCCGGCGGCCCGCTCGAACAGCGCCAAGCCGACCCGGAGTGAGCCGTCCGCGTCCGCAGTCATCTCGGCCTGGCCGGACAGCTGCACCGCTCGCATCTCGGGGAACGTTGCTCCGTCCTCGACGAGGCACGTCATGCGCGGGTCACGGCGCAGGTTGACCACCTTCCTCGACCGCGGATCGGTCCAGATGGTGAGGAGCCCGTCGATCAAGACGTAGGACATGGGGACGAGGTGGGGAGTGCCGTCTGCGTTGATGGTGCCTACCTGGGCGCGGCGCTTCTCCGACAGGAAGGCCAACACCTCGTCTTCTGACATCGCCATCAATTCACGCTGCGACATCAGCGGCTCCTCACCGTCACGCCGAAGGTGTAGTGCTCTTCCATCTGCCCGCGCACCGCGGCCATGTGGCCCGTGTATTTCGGGAAGCCGCCGTTGTAGTTGCCGTCCTGGCGGCGATTGAACTCGCCCTCGAAGTTGTAGTAGCCGGGCGTGCACTCGGCGTTGCGTGACGTCTTGCCGCGATGGGCGATGACCTCTTGCACCCACCATTCCTCGGCGTCGTGGGTGACGTCGATCGTCGTGTGCCCGTGCCCGGCGCGTGTAGTCGATGCACGCGGCGATGTGGTCGCCCTGCGCCTGCAGCACGTCGGTGAGGTTGAAGTTGAACGACGCCTGGTAGCCACCCATGATGAACAGGTTCGGGTAGCCGTGGGAGTGGATGCCGAGCAACGTGCGGACGCCGTCGCGGTACTTGTCGTTCAGCTCGACGCCCGTTCTCACCGACGATCTGGTTCTAGATGCCGGTCTTCTGCACCTCGAACCCGGTCGCGTAGATCAACAGGTCGAGCTCGTACTCGACGCCCTCGAAGATCGGGCCGTTCGGGCCGATCTCGGTGATGCCCTTGCCGTGCGTGTCGACGAGGTGCACGTTCGGTCGGTTGAACGACGGCAGGTACTCGTTGTGGAAGCACGGCCGCTTGCACATGAACATGTACCAGGGCTTCAGCGCGTCGGCCGTCGCCTGGTCCTCGACGATCTCGTCGATGCGGCGATGGATCCGCATCATGTAGTCGATGTTGGCGTTCTCCTGGCGCCGGATCTTCTCCTCGCGTGACATCGCCGCGCGCTCTTCGATCTGCATCACGCTGAGGGGCGGCGCGGTCATCGCCTTCTGGCGACGCTTGGCCTGCCAGCCGGGCTTCAGCTTCGCCGCCCATTCCGGATCGGTCTCCCAGTCGTTCTTGATGTCGATCGACGACGGCGTGCGCTGGAAGACGTACAGCTCCTTCGCGTTCTGCGCCGAGATTCGGGATCGCCTGCACTGCGGTCGCGCCGGTGCCGATGATGCCGACGACCTTGTCGTGCAGGTGCTCGAGGTTCGCCCCGGTGTAGTCGTAGTCCCACCGCGACGTGTGGAACGAGTGCCGGGTGAACGTGTCCATGCCGGCGATCTTCGCCAGCTTCGGCTTCGACAGCGTGCCGTTGGCGCAGATGACGAAGCGAGCCCGCATGGTGTCGCCGCGGTCGGTCGTCAAGTGCCACAGCTGCTCGTCCTCGTGCCACATCGTCGACGTGACCGTGGTCTGGAACACCGCCAGCTCGTAGAGGTCGTACCGGCGGGCGATGGCGCTGGCAGTGCTCGAGGATCTCCCAGCCCTCGGCGTAGTGACGCGTCGGTACGTACCCCATCTCGTCGAGCAGCGGCAGGTAGTCGTACGACGACGACGTCGCACGCGACGCCGGGATAGCGGTTCCAGTACCAGGTGCCGCCGACGTCGCCACCCCGCTCGACGATGCGGATCGACTCGACACCGACCTCGCGCAGCCGCGCCGACGTGAGCAGGGCGGAGAAGCCACCGCCGATGAACAGCACCTCGACGTCGTCGTCGATCGGGTCGCGCTCGACGATCTCCTCGACGTACGGATCGGCGGCGTATCGAGCGAAGTCGCCGGTGAGCTCCGACGTGAACTGCGCCGTGCCCTCGGGCCGGTAGGCCAAGCGCAGATCCCGCTCCTCGGCGAACCGGCGCTTGATCTCGTCGTAGTACTCCTGGGAGTGCTCCGCCGTCACGTCCAGACTTTGTCACAACTACGGTCCCGTCCATGAGCGACTCGGTCCGCCCGTTCACCGTGGTGATCCCGGACAGCGACCTGGAGGACCTGCGCGCCCGCCTGCGCAACACCCGGTGGGGCGACGCGGAGGTCGTCGACGACTGGTCGCAGGGCATCCCCTTCGCCTATGTGCGGGAGGTCGCCGAGTATTGGGCCGAGAAGTACGACTGGCGCGCCCGCGAGACGCTGCTCAACCGGTTCGACCAGTTCGTCACCGAGATCGACGGGATCGACATCCACTTCCAGCACGTGCGCTCGCCGCACGACGACGCGCTGCCGCTCCTGCTCTCGCATGGTTGGCCGGGGTCGGTCGTCGAGTTCCAGAAGGTGATCGAACCCTTGACGAATCCGACGGCGTTCGGCGGCGACGCGGCCGACGCGTTCCACGTCGTGGTCCCTTCGTTGCCCGGCTTCGGGTTCTCGGGCCGTCCGACCACGACGGGATGGGGAGTCGAACGCATCGGGGCCGCCTTCGCGGCGTTGATGGCGCGCCTCGGCTACTCGCGGTACGTCGCGCAAGGGGGCGACTGGGGCTCGGCAATCACGTCGGTCATCGGCGCCACCGACGCCGAGCACTGCGCCATGATCGGGCTCACGCTCGCGATGTCGGCCCGTCCGACGGGCGAGCCGAGCACGCCTGCCGAGCTCCACGCCGTCGAGCGCATCCAGTACTACATGCAGTGGGACTCGGGCTACTCCACCCAGCAGCGCACGCGCCCACAGACCGTGGGGTACGGGCTGACCGATTCGCCCGTCGGTCAGCTCGCGTGGATCCTCGAGAAGTTCTGGGCGTGGACCGACTGCGACGGGCATCCCGAGAACGTGCTCACGCGCGACGAGTTGCTCGACAACGTGATGCTGTACTGGTTGCCGCGCGCCGCGACCTCGTCGGCTCGCATCTATTGGGAGAGCTTCGGGCGGGGAAATCGTCCGATCGTCGACGTGCCCACCGGGTTCGCCGTGTACCCGAAGGAGATCGTCCCGCCCGTGCGCGAGTGGGTGAAGGAGCTCTATCCGAACGTGGTCCACTGGCGGGAGTACGACAAGGGCGGCCACTTCGCCGCATTCGAAGTGCCGGAGACGTTCGTGCGCGACCTGCGCGAATGCTTCGGCCAGGCAAGGAGGTCATCGTCGTGAAGACGGTCTTCAAGCTCTTCGGCGGCGTCTTCGTCGCCGTGCTCGCGCTGGGCGTCGTGTTCCTCGAGGGCATGCGCAGGAAGTCGCCAGTCGTGCTCGATGCCGTGCGGAAGACCAGCCGGGCGACCAAGCACGTGGTGCTCAAGTCCGCGGGCACCGCGGGCTCGACCTCGTCGGTCGTCCACCACGTCGGCCGCAAGTCGGGTACCGAGCTACGAGACGCCGATCGACGCAGTCCCGACCGACGACGGGTTCGTGATCGCACTGCCTTACGGGGCGAACACCGACTGGCTCAAGAACGTGCTCGCGAGCGGCACTGCGACGATCGTCCACGACGGCAAGACCCATGTCGTCGGCAAGCCCGAGGTCGTCCCGCGGGTCGACGCCGAGCATCTGTTCCCCGAGTCGACCCAGCGGACGCTCCGTCTGTTCAAGGTCGACATCTGTTTGCGAGTTCGCAGCGAGGCTTGAGCACACGGTCGGGAATAACGTGCCCGGCGTGACGCTCACTGCACCCTTCGATACCCGCACCGACCTGGCCAAGCGAGCCGCGGCGATGCTCCCGTTGCTCGACCGATGCCAGCCCTACTCCGACGACGCCGGCGAGCTAGCGCCCGAGGTCGTCGAGGCGTTCCACCGCGACGGCATGTTCCAGATGTGGGTGCCCCGGGGGCTGGGCGGGTCGGAGCTCGGCCCGATCGACTCGCTCGAGGTGCTCGAGATCACCTCGTATGGCGACCCGTCCGCGGGATGGGTGCAGATGGCCTCGTGCCTGTCCACCGGGACTGCAGCGGCCTACCTCGGGCCGAACGCCGTGGCCGAGCTCTTCGTCGATGGCGGCTACCCAGTGATCGCGGGCCAGGGCACCCGTCCCGGCGTGGCGCACAAGGTCGACGGCGGCTACCGCCTGACCGGCGAATGGAGCTTCGGATCAGGACTGAAGCACGGCACCTACATCCATTCGCTCGCCATCATCGAGGAGACGGGCGAGCCCCGGATCTTCGTGACCCCGGTGGATGGAGCCGACCTCAAGCAGGACTCATGGAATGTGCTCGGCCTGCGCGGCACGGGCAGCATCGACTACACGATCACCGACCTCTTCGTGCCCGAGGAGTTCTGCCACTTCGCGTTCACTCGAGACGGAAGTCGAGGCGACATCTACCGACTCGGCATCATCGCCCTGGCCGTTGTGTGCCATTCGGGGTGGGCGATGGGCGTCGGACGGCGATTGCTCGACGAGCTGAAGACGTTGGTGGAGGCAAAGAAGGGCCGCGCCGGCAGCATCGCCGAGTCCGATCACTTCCAAACTCAGTTCGCCGAGACAGAAGCGAGCTTTCGTGCGGCGCGCGCGTTCGTCATGGAGTCGTGGCGCGACGTCGAGAAGACGTTCTCCGCGGGCGAGCCGATCACTGTGCGTCAGGACACGCTGGTGCGACTCGCGCTCGGCCACATCACCAAGACGCTGCTCGACGTCGCCAACTTCGTGTACCTCGCGGGCGGCACGACGGCATTGCGGAACGGGCCGATCGAGCGCATGGTCCGTGACGTGCACGCCGGCACGCAACACGTCACCTCGGGTCCCGGAGCGTGGCGCAACTGCGGCCGCGAGCTCGCTGGCCTCGCGTCCGGGATGCACTGGATCCTGCTGGACCTGGTCCCCGACGAAGCGTGACGGGGTCGATCAGATCTCGATCGAAGGTGCTGTCCATTCGGACGACGGCATCTTCGCGAAGTACGTTGCCCGGGCAGTGTGAGCCGAGGAGGACCCGATGAGGCTGTCGATCTGGCCGAACCCGTCACAGCCCTGGGATGTGATCGTCGAGCAGGTGTGTGCGCTCGAGCGTGACGGGTGGGACGGCGTCTACTTCGCTGACCACTTCATGCCCAACTTCGGCGACGTCACTGGCCCGACGGGGGAGTGCGTGGCGATCATGGGCGGACTCGCGGCGGCGACGGAACGCATGCGGATCGGCTCGCTCGTGTTCGGCAACACGTACCGCCATCCCGCGATCCTGGCGAACCAGGTCGCGACGATCGATCACATGAGCGGCGGTCGCGTGCTGTTCGGGCTCGGAGCCGGGTGGCAGGAGAACGAGCACGAGGCCTATGGCATCGAGCTCCCGCCCGTGAAGCAGCGGCTCGACCGGTTCGAGGAGGCCGTCCAGGTCGTGAAAGGGCTCTTCGCCGAGGAGCGGTTCTCGTTCAAGGGCGAGTACTACGTGATCGACGAAGCGCCGATGAACCCAGCGAGAGCCGACATGTCACTGCTGGTAGGGGGGAGCGGTGAGAAGCGCACGATGCGGATCGCCGCGCAGTACGCGGACGAGTGGAACGCGTGGTCCACGCCCGAGATCATGCGGGGCAAGCTCGACGTGCTCCGACGCCACTGCGACAACCTCGGCCGGGACTTCGATGACATCGCCGTCTCGACTCAGGCACTGATCTTCATGAACGACGACGAGTCGGCACTCGAAGGCATCCGCAAGGCCGAGATGCCGATGCCGACGATGATCGGGACGTCGCAGAAGTGCGCCGACATCCTCGGGCAGTACCACGAGCTCGGCGTGGACGAGTTCATCGTCCCCGACTTCACCCTCGGCCCGCCGGGGCCGGGCCGCGAGGAGACGCTCGCAAGGATCGCGGAGCTTGCTGCGCCCTATCGCGGCTAGGCGATTGGCTCAGGTGATCGGCACGACCGGCTTGGCGTCACCGTCGAGCTGGTGGAGGTACTCGCTGATGCCCGTGCCGGTGCGGCCCTCGTAGGTCCACCGCGCCAGCCCCTCGTTCACGATCGTCGTGTCGGGCTTGACGCCTTTGCTGCCGGGCTCGACTCGAAGCACTTCGGCATCGAGCGCGTGGGTGCGCCCCGCCTTGTCGGTCGCGAGGACGTGCGTTGCTCGGTGTGTGACCCCGTCGTCCTCGAGGTCGCTCGTGACCTTCCACTCGGCGATCGACTCATGGCTCCCGTCGCGCCAGACCCACCCGCGGTGGAGGTCGCCGCCCTCGGTGCCGATCACGATGCCGCCGAAGTGGGTGTCGTCGTCGATGTTGATCGAGAACCACCGCCACATCTTCGGTCCGCCCCATCGGCGCGGACCCCGCGACTTGTCGCGGTTGCCGCGGGCGTTCGGTCCGAGCTCGTTGCGCTCTCCGCCCGCCTCGATCCAGCCGCTCCACAGCCCACCTTGCTCGAGGTGGCCCTTTCCCACTGATTGCCGCGTCGCGGCACTCGAAGAATCGCTCGCTTCGCGGTCCTGGCCATCCGCGCCGATCGGCGGCGTGCGCGCCCCGAAGGTCACGTCCATCGCGATCTCGCCCTTCCACGACTTCCCGTTCGCAGTGAGCCGCCAACGCTCCATCGGCTCGAGCATCTCGTACTTCACGGGGCCGACTTCCAGCACGGAGTCGATCATCTCGGTCTGCTCGCGTCGGTGGCCGATGTGGTCGATGCCGCCGCCGGGCAGCCACACCGCGAGGCCGACGTCGATCGTGCCCTCGTTCGGCCGGATGCCGACCCGCGTATAGAAGCCAACGTCGGCATCGGGGTCGTAGCAGTTGAAGTAGTACGACTCGGACCAGGCACCGTCGCCTTCGACGGGATGGGCACGGTCGTGCGATGGGGCGAGAACGGGTGACATTCGGCTCAGCTCCTGTTCGGGTTGGCAACGGCGATGGCGTCAAGCAGCTCAGCTCGCTCTGGGCCGCTCTGGCGCTTCGCCTTGGCCATGAGGATCTGCTGGGTATTTCTCGCGTGCTCGACGACCTCAGGGTCATCGAGCACCGCGCCGGGCGGCTCGAGCAGGTTCATCCGTCGAAGCTGCGCGCGCCCGAGCACCGGGTCGCGCAGCGCACCCGCGGCGATGCAGCCGATCAGGTTCTGGCGTTCGACTTCGGCGCGATCCCACTCCGGGATGTCTTCCCCGCTCCATTCGTAGCTGCGCACCCGGTCCATCGCCGAGGACTCGCGGTACACGCCGTCGGCCTCGTCGCGCACGGCGGCGTCGTACGCGAGCGCGATCGCTTCCAGGTCGCCGGTGTGCGACGTTGCCGCATCGACCGCGGCGAACGCGTAGGTCAGAGCCATTGACGCACCCCAGCCGTACATCGGGTTGGTCGTGCACAGCGAATCGCCCACGGGCAGCAGACCGTGCACCAGGGGTGCGCCGTCGACGACGTGGTGCGAGCGCGTGTTCTGATGGCCGCCCATGTACTGCACACTCGTGAGCGGTGTGCCGACGTCGGGATCGGCCCACGCGGCAAGGCCGGGAATAGCGGCGAACACGGCATCCCACGCCCAGTCCTGCCGCACGATCTTGAGCTCTTCGTCGTCGGGCTGGATGAAGAACCCGAGCCCATAGGTGTCGTGATCACCGGGAAAGCCGATGATGCGCACGCGGTCGAGTCCCTGCGCGGCGCCGAGGATGCCGAACAGCGACATTCCCGACTCGGCCTTCAGCCGGTAGTACCGGGCGTGGTAGACGGCGTCGCAGTCCTGGATCTGCTGGGGGACGTCAATGTCTCTTCTCCGCGAGCCACTTCGAGACCGGAGATCGGCGCCCGGCACAGTCGAGCACGAGGTCGGCGTCGATCCGGGTGCCGTCCGCCAGCACGATGCCGATGACGCGCAGGGGAGAGCCCTGTTCCATCTGCAAACCCCGCACGACGGCAGGCACGACGATGGTGACGCCGGGCTCGACCTCAGCGGTGCGCCGGATGGCGAGCTCGAATGCCGGTCGCCGGCTCCAAAGCCCCGTGTACGCGTCGTCCTCGTCGGACCAGAGCTCGGGCGGCGCGAGCATCTTGAAGAGGTTGATCTCGGGGATGCCGTCTGCCCTCAGCCAGTCGACCACCTCGGGGATGTGCTCGAGCAGCAGATTGCGTGACCGGGCGGAGAACGCGTGGGGCTGCCGGAACTGCGGGACGTTGCGCCGATCCCAGACCAGGAACGCCTCGTCGCCATCGTCGGTGTCGGGAGCGAGATCGCGCTCGACGACCGTGACCTCCCAACCTCGGCGCGCGAGACCGATCGCCGACGCCAACCCGGCGACACTTCCCCCGATCACAGCTGCACGGCGGGTCATCCGGTCATCTCCTCGGCGAACTCACCAGCGATGATCCGGCCGGCCGCTTCGATCAGCGCCAGATGTGAAAACGCCTGGGGGAAGTTGCCGAGATGCCGTCCGGTTTCCACGTCGAACTCCTCGGCGAAGAGACCGAGGGGTGACCCGACGCGCAACAGTCGCTCCATGAGGTCGCGGGCCTGCTGCCTCTCCCCGATGACGGCCAAGGCGGAGACGAGCCAGAACGAGCAGATCAGAAACGTGCCCTCCTTGCCGGAGAGCCCGTCGTCGGTCTCGTCGGTTCGGTAGCGCAGGACGAACCCGTTCTCGGTGAGGTTCTCGGCGATCGCCAGCACGGTGCTGCGCAATCGATCGTCGTCGCGAGCCAGGAAGCCGAACACTGCGGCGAGGAGCACCGAGGCATCCAGCGCGTCGGTGTCGTAGTGCTGACGGAGCACGCCGCGATCGCTCACTCCTCGCTCGAGGATCTCGTCCCGTATCTCGTCCGCGGTCGCGCGCCACCCGTCGGCGAGCTCGGCGTCACCGCAGATGTGCCCGAGCTTCGCGGCGCGGTCGAGGGCGACCCAGCACATCAGCTTGGACGACACGTAGTGCTGCGGGGCGCCGCGCGCCTCCCAGATCCCCTGGTCGGGCTGTCGCCACACATTCGCCGCGCACTCCGCCTGGGTCTGAACGACGGGCCACAGCCGCCGAGGGAGTCGTTGATTCCGCCGCGTGTGGAGAAGGATCGAGTCGAGCACGGCCCCGTACACGTCGTTCTGACGCTGGTCGAACGCGCCGTTCCCGATCCGCACCGGACGCGCGCCGGCGTAGCCCGACAAGTGGTCGAGAGTCTCTTCAGTGAGGTCACGCCGGCCATCGATGCCGTACATGATCTGCAGCCCTCCGTCGTCGTTCGGCTCGAGATCGGCGACGAACTGCATGAACTCGTCGGCCTCCCAGTCCAGGTTGAGGAAGTGCAGCGCCTGCAACGTGAACGTGGTGTCTCGCATCCAGGTGAAGCGGTAGTCCCAGTTGCGCTCGCCGCCGGGGGTCTCCGGAAGCGAGGTCGTCAGGGCCGCGATCGTCGCGCCCGTCGGCATGTAGGTCATTCCCTTGATCGCGAGCGCGGATCGCTGGATCGGGTGGGCCCACGAGTGGTCGGGGATGCGCGCCCGCGACAACCAGTTGTGCCAGAAGCGATTGGTCCGATCGATGCGCGCGTTCGCGTCCTTCGCGTCGACGGGAGCCGCCAAGCCGTCGGCCCACGACAAGGCGCAGAAGACCTCATCGCCTGCCTGCAGCTCGCGCCGGGCGCGGACTCGACCGCCCTCGATGCCCAATGCCATGTCGGTGCGCAGCCGCAGCGCCTGACCGCCGCCACTCGCGTCCGCGCTTTGGCGACTGCCCTCGGTCAGGGTCCAGACCGCGGGCTCACGGCCGTAGTCGAACACCGGCTCGCACACGAGGTCGATGTGGATCGCTCCCTCGAGGCATCGGACCGTTCGCACCAGCATGTGCGCGGCGTCGTCATCGGCGGGCGGGCGAGTGTGGGGCGTGATGACGTCCTCCCCATCGCTCGGAGCCATCGTCAACGCGTCTCGGACGACCGCCCACCCGGTGAGGGTCCTCCACGTGGTCACGACGGTGTTGGTTCCCGGCTCGTAGACGCGTGCGATCGGATGGTTGATCCCGAACGGCCCGATTCTGAAGGTTCCCGCCTGACGATCGAGCAGCGTGCCGAACACGCTCGGAGAATCGAACCGGGGCACGCACAGCCAGTCGATCGAGCCGTCGAGGGCGACCAGTGCGCCGGTGTGGCAGTTCGAGAGGAACGCGTAGTCAGCGATCGGCGGGAACGGGGACGGCATCGCGGCGCTCTGAGTGCCAGAGCGTTCGCGTTCCGATGCGGGCGGCATCTGTGGACGCTATCCCCGCTACGCGCGTTCGTCTGTCGCTTACGGTTCTCACATGGTCGTCCACCGAGATGAGCTCATCTCCGCGCAGTACTTCCTCGCCGTCGCGGGAGTCGCGGCCATGCGCCGCATCCTCATCTCGCCATCGGCGGTGCTGCCCCGGCTCGAGGACGCCCGCCGCGTGATCGGCGCCCTCGATGAGTTCCCGAACAACATCCGCATCCCGGTTGTTGAGTACGAAGTGAGCGAGGGATACGACGCCTGGGCGGCGATCTACGACTCCGGCCCCAACGCCGCCACCGAGCTCGACACCGTGCTCGTGCGGACGCTTCTCGGCTCGCTTCCTCGTGGACGGGCGCTGGACGCCGCGTGCGGAACCGGACGGCAAACGCTGACGCTGACCGAACTCGGCCACGACGTCGAGGGGATCGACCTGAACGAGACCATGCTCGCGATCGCCCGTGAGCGAGTGCAGACCGCGCGCTTCCGTCAGGGTCGTCTCGATGCGCTTCCCTACGACGACTCCTCCTTCGACCTCGCGGTGTGCTCACTCGCTCTCACGCACGTGGCCGAGCTGCTGCCGGCGCTCCGCGAGCTGGCTCGAGTCGTGAAGCCGGGCGGATACGCTGTGCTCTCCGACATGCATCCGGTCACCGTGCACATGGGCCTCACCGCCGGATTCCGCACGCCCGAAACCGGCGGCGCGATCGCACAAGTGCGCAATTTGCTCCATGAGGTGAGTGAGTACGTCAACGGCTTCGTCGCCACCGGGTGGGAGGTGTGCGAGTGCCTCGAGCCGACCATGCCGCTCGCCGCGATCGAGACGCACCCGGCCTATCCGGTCGTACCGGACGCGGTCCGAGAGGCGTTCGACGGCCTGCCGTTCCTGCTGATCTGGAAGCTGCGCCGCCGCTAGCGGAACGCCACGACCTGACCACGCCAGAGGCCGGAGGTGTTCGATGTCCCCACGGTCGCATAGCTTCCAACGGCGGTCGCGGTGCGGACGCCGCTGCCGAACAGCGTGACAGCGCCGCCGGCCCCTCGCGTGAAGTCGGCGGCCTCGACGAAGCCGCCCGCCCAGGCGTTGTTGAAGTTGGTGCCCTGCCTGGCGATCAGCGCGGCGAGGACGAACGCGTTCGGTTGTGTCGTGGCGGCGGTGCCCGACGACACGCCGGTCCCCGTTCCCGTCGCCGAGCCGGTGACGTGGACCGTGGTCACACACGCCAGCTCGTACAGGTGGATGCCATTGCCGTTGCCAGTCGCGGCGGTCGTGACGGCGACCGTTGTCGGCTCAGAAGCGGCCGCGATCTTGTAGAAGATTGCTTGGGAGGGGCCGGTGCCGCCCGTCTCGACGATGGCGGGCGTCCAGCCTGCGGGCGTCGTCGAGCGCGCCGGCTGTTGCGCGTCGCCGCGACCGCGACGAGCAGGCGACCCGACCCCGGTACAGCGGGGAACGTGGCCGAGAATGAGCCTGCGGTGCCGCCTCCGACCGCTGACTGCACCACTGATGGGGTGCAGGGCGTCGCGCTGACCTGTGCAGTGGAGGTGCTCAACCAGCTCTGGTAGTAGGCGCGGAGCACGTAGTAGTAGGTCGTGCCCGCGGTGACCGTCGAGTCGACGTAGGTCAACGTCGTGCGTGGGGTCACCTGCGCGATCTGTGTGTACGGCCCTCCCGAGATCGTCGATCGGAGCACGTCGTAGCCCGACGCAAAGGAGCTCGGCGTCGCTGTCCAGGTCAGGCTCACGCTGGTCCCCGAGACCGATGCCGCGAGGCCGGTCGGCGGGGCGAGGGTGTTGGTCGAGATCGAGTTCGCAGCCACCGCCCTCGATCCCGTGAACAATCCGAGGGCGTTCGTTGGTGCGACCGCGAGGAGGAGCGCGGCGCCGAGAAGGACCGCGAGCAGTCCCGAGCTGAGGCGTCCGCTCATCGGTCCTCGGCGTCTCCTCGACCCCACACGCTGCGAAGGAAGCTCGCGAGCAGCCAGGCCAACGGCGCGGCGATCAAGACCAGCCAGCCGATCGGCGAAATCGCGAAGGCAACCACGAAGCCGAGAAGCGGCACGACCGCGACGACGCGGGGCGTGCGCGCGTGGAGAGCGTAGAAGCCGGGATCCGGGCTGCCGGTTGCGTCGCCCTGAGTCTGCACGACTCGTTCGCCGTCTTGCTCCTCGACCGCTATGACGCGGTGGATCTTCGTCGCGGCGGCATCGATCACGATGATGTCGCCCACCGCGACGTCCTCTTCGGCCGTGTCGCGAGCAACGGCGAGGCTTCCGTTCGGCACCGCGTCACCCATGCTCACGCCGTGGGTGATGACGGTGCCGATGCCAAACGGTCGGGCGACGACCAGGAAACCGAGGGCGGCGATGACGGTCACGAGGATCGCGATGAGCACGACCCGGGCGACGTGGCCGCCGCTCCGGGTGGTGCCTTCCGCGTCTGCTGGCGCCCCGATGTCCCGGGCGTCGACCGCTGCGATCACGGGTTGTTGGCCGTCTGCTCAGACGCAAACGTGAAGGTGGCCGTCGTCGCGAGGTTCTGGAACGTGTTTCCCGTCGCCAAGGGCAGGCTCACGTTGAAGCAGAGCGCCTCGCTCGCGGCCGGCGCGAGCGTGCGGTCGCCAGCCTGCGCACCCTGGGCGGTGTTCCCGATGATCGCAAGTGGGACCGTGTTGCCGAGCGGTGCCGGACCGTACACAACTGTGCCCGTCGCGGCGAAGCCGGCCGTCGTGCACGACGCCACCCCGGTCTTCACGGTCAGGGCGAGCTGGGTCGCGAGGACGTTCTCGGTCGTCGAGCTGGTCACGGCGTAACGCAGGGCGGCCGACCCATTGTTCGTGACCGTCAGCGGGGCGGTGACCTGATCGCCAGGCACCATCCCGGTGAACGTGACGACGCCGGTGGTGGGTGAAGTCGTCAGGCTCACGCTGCCGGTCGTGAACGCATTGGCGGGCACCAGGTCGCTGTCGGTGAACAGGCCCATGGCGGTCACGCTGAGGATTCCGGTGAAGAGGAGGAGAGCGGCCGCGGTGATGCCGAGCTTCGGGCCGAGCCGCCGAGTGTGAGTTTGCATGGTTTTCCGGTCGGCACCGGGGCCGGGCTCTCGTGCCGCGAGCCGTCGAGATGCCTCAACGCCGTCGAGATGCCTCAACGCCGTCGAGATCCAGGGACAGCTCGGCTCAGTCCGAGCTGGGATGCGCCCCCTCGAGTAGCCGTACGGCTGCCTCACGGTCGGGCACTTGCAGCTTGCGCAGCACGGCCGACACGTGGGTGCGCACGGTCGTGGGAGAGACGAACAGACGCGACGCGATGTCGTTGGTTGACAGCCCCTCCCGCATCAGCTCGAGCACATCCCACTCGCGGCCTGTCAGACGGGCGGCTTGGTCGGGAGCGATGGCGATCCGGCGGTGCTCGCGGTCGCGGAACTCCTCGACGAGGCGAGCGACGAGCGTGCCCGGCAGGCTGGCCTCGCCCGCGAGCACCTTGCGGAGCGCGGGCGCGATCTGGTCGTCGCCGAGATCCTTCAGCAGGTATCCCGAAGCCCCGGCACGGAGCGCGTCGAAGAGGTCGGCGTCGTCACGCGACACCGTGAGGATGACGATGGGCGTACCCGGGAGCGCCGCCGCGATCCTCGTGGTCGCGGCGATGCCGCTCCCTGGCATGTTGATGTCGAGCAGGCACACGTCCGGGAACGTCTCGAGTGCCCGGTCGACCGCCGCCGTGCCGTCAGCCGCTTCTGCGCAGACGACGAACCCGCCGTCGGCCTCGAGCGCGGCGCGCACCGATGCGCGGGTTCGAGCCTGATCATCCGCGATGAGCACCCGGACCGCCGGCGATGTCACAGCGACACCTCCACGCGGGTGCCCTGCCCGACGATCGAGACGACCTCGATCGAAGCTCCCACCGCGCCGCGCACGTTCGCCCATGCTGACGAGGCCGAAGCCGCGGGTCGGGACCGACGCGTCGAACCCTTGGCCGTCGTCTTCGATGCTCAGGTGGACTCGACTGTCGCGCCACAGGCGCACCGTGAGCTTCTCGGCTTGACCGTGCCGACCGGCGTTCGTGATCGCCTCGCGGAGAATGCGGAGCAGGTTCTCCTCGGTTTCGCCCGGCACCCGGATCTGGTCGTCGACGTGAAGGGCGAGCCCGATCTCTGCTCGGGTGCACAGATCCTCCGCGGTCTGGCGAAGTGCCACTGGCAACGGGGGTGGCTCGCGAGAAGACAGCACCGAGATCGCTCGCCTGGCCTCGTCCAACGCCCGGTCAGCTGCGCTCGCGAGTGCGTCGAGGACTTCCGGTGAAGGTGCGCAACGACGCGCGGTCCGGGTCTTGCTCGAGATGAACGCGAGCTCGTGGGCCAGGCCGTCGTGAAGGTCCCTCGCAATCCTGCGCCGTTCCTCGAGGGCAAGGCTGAGCTTGAGCGCCGTGAGATCGGTGATCGCGATGACGCGGACAGACCGTCCTTGATAGGTCGCCCTGCGGCTACTGCCATAGGCGGGGAAGCGGCTGCCGTCCTTTCGCACCGCCGTGAACTCTCCATTCACGTCGCGTCGTTCGACATACGACCGCCTGACTGAGGCGAGCTCGTCCGGGGAGATGAAGGCCGAGGCGTTCATGCCGATGAGCTCCTCTGGCTCATACCCGTACAGCGCCCCGAACGCCGCGTTGGCGCTGAAGATCGTGTCCCCGTCGCTGATGCACACGCCTTCGGCGGCCGCGTCAGCGAGCACCCGGAACCGCTCCTCGCTCTCGCGCAGCGCTTGCTCGATCTCGACCTGCTCGGTCACGTCGCGCAGCGAGGTCTGAATCTCGTTCACCTCGCCCGTGACGGGGTCGACCGTGCCGTGACTGCGGCCGTCGACCCACAGCACTTCGCCGTCGAGCCGGATGAGCCGAAACCGCCGATGGCGGATCTCGTCGGGGTTGTCGAACAGGGTGTCGCGGTCCGCGAAGAGGTGCAGGTCCTCGGGATGGACGAGCCTCGCCATCGACACTCCGGTGTGGTCGGCGGCCGGATGACCGAGCATGCGGAAGACCGGAGACACATAGGTCACGGTGCCGCTGCGATCCACTCGCACGATTGCGTTGCTCGGGTCTTCCGCGAGCTGGCGATACCGGGCCTCGCTCTGCGCCAGCTCGGTCACATCCTGGATGGTGCCGACAGAGGCGACGACCTGTCCGCCGTCGCCCACGACCGGTTGCAGCCATCCCCGCACCCATCGGACAAGACCGTCCCTGCTTGTCGACTGGTACGCCAAGGGGAGGTCAGGTCGCGAACCCGCTTCGTCTATCCACGCGAGGACCTCGCTTCTCTGCTCGCTCGGGGTGGCCTGCATCCAACCCCACCCTTCGCACGTTTCGTGGGAGAGGCCCGTGAGCTCGCTCCACCGCCCGCCCGCATAGGCGCAGGTCCCGTCGGGCGCGAGAACGATCACTCCGACCGGCAGGAGGGCGGCCGAGGCCGCGGCCCGCGCGACGACCTGGGCGATGTCGTCCACGGACACCTATCGGCCGCTGCTCGCCGCAAACCAGGCTTCCGACGCGTGACGGCCGACTAAGCCGTGTTGGTGTCCATCGAGGTTCCGCACAGCGTCCGTCGCAAGGTCGACGCGCTCGGGAGCGCTGGTCGCCAGTGGTTGGAGACCCTCAGCGACACGATCGCGACGCTGTGCGACGAGTGGAAGATCGACGTGGGTGGGGCACTCGGAGGGGGCAGCACCGCCTACGTCGCGAACGCGACCTTGGCCGATGGATCGCCCGCCGTGCTCAAGCTCGCGATGCCGGACGGCCTCGACGGGAACGGAGACTTCGCACGCGAGCTCGAGATGGTTCGGGAGGGCCAGGGACGGGGGTACGTCCGACTCCTTCAGTTCGACGTCGATCGCCGCGCCACCCTTCAAGAGCGGTTGGGGCGGCCGCTGGAGGAGCTCGATCTCCCGATCGAGGATCAGATCCAAGTCGTGGCGAGAACGGTGTCGCGCGGCTGGTGTCACCCGGCGAACTCAACGACGTGGCGGACCGGCGCGGAGCAGGCGCTGTACCTGCACGAGTCGATCGAGCGGTCTTGGGTTGGGCTGGGTCAGCCGTGCTCTGAGAACACGATCCGGGTGGCGGAGCGGTGCGCGGCGGCGCGAGCGAATGCGTTCGACGCGTCGAGCGCCGTGCTGATCCACGGCGACGCGCACCCGGCGAACGTGCTCGAGGACCTGACCGAGCCGGAGACCTCCGGCGGCTTCAAGCTGATCGACCCCGACGGCATGCTGTCGGAGCCTGCCCACGACCTCGCGATCCCGCTCCGGCAATGGAATGACGAGCTCCTACTGATGCCCGATCCCGTCGCGTGCGTCCGTGGCTGGTGCGCGGAGCTCGAGGACACGATGAGTGTGAGTGCGCAAGCCATCTGGGAGTGGGCGCTCGCAGAGCGCGTTTCCAGCGGGCTGTTTCTTCTGCGACTCGGAAGCGCCGAGGGAGTCCGCTTCCTCGAAGTCGCGGATGCACTCGCGCTCAACGAGGAGTAACGCGCGCAGGTGTCAGGCGGCTCGATCCTCTACCGCGACCGGCTTGCGGTCGACGCCGCCGGTGCGGGCAGCCTCGCGCAGCTCGTCGAGGCGGTGCTCCCACGCGAGCTGCTCAGCGATCCACTTCCGTGCCTTGAGCTCTGCGTTCGTATCCATTGCCTTCACTCCGTTTCGGGGTTGTGATGCCGTTCACTTGGCTCAACGGGCTGGGGAGCACAAATATTGCAGCCACCCTATGATTCTGGTCACACCAGGCCGCCAGGGGGGCGAGACATGGGGCTTCGCGAGGAGAAGAAGCGTGAGACCCGCGATGCGATCGTGGCGACGGCACTGGAGCTCTTCAGGACGCAGGGTTTCGAAGGCACCCGGATCCAGGACATCGCCCAACGGCTGAGGATCAGCGAGGCGACCTTCTTCAACTACTTCCCGACGAAGCAGTCGGTGCTCGCGGCGGTGGCCGACGGGATGATCGCGAGCTCCGTCGAAACTCTTGCTCGCGAGGCGACGGATGCCGACCGCTCGGTGAGCGATCGGCTCCACGAGGTGGCGCGCGTCTTCTCCGCCCAGTTCGAGGGGGACCGGGCGTTCATCGCTCTGCTCGCCAGCCACACCCGCTACTTCCTGGGCGAGCGGACCGGCCGCTTCGAGCAGGCCTACGTGTTGCTCAGTCAGCTCTTCTCCGAGGGACAGCGTCGCGGCGAGATCCGATCCGACATCGCACCGGACCAGCTCGCGGAGCTGTTCCTGACCCTCACGTTCGCGGCGATCCAAGGTTGGGTCGCCGTCGACGCGCCGGGGCCTCCTCTGAACGAACGACTCGGCGTGGCGGCGAGTGTGCTCATCGACGGCTGCCACACGCGCTAGCTCCACGTGGCGATGGGACCTGACGATCGCGTCAGCCGGCGCTTCAATCGCGGAAGACCCGGGTGTCGCCGCGCCGCACACGGGGTAGGTGTCCCGTGGACGGGTCGTATGTCCCGTTGGTGAGGTGGTCACGATGGCCGACCTGTTTCGGTCCGCACCGGACTCGACACCGCTGCGGGCCACCTACCGAGAGACGCTTGCCAGCCCCGCCCCCGCCCGCCACTGGTTGGCCGGTCTGCTCGCCACAGAAGGCGTGGACCGGCAGACGCTCGACGAGGCCACGCTCGTCGTGAGTGAGCTCGTCACGAACGCGTTGATCCACGGTGGAGGCGCGCCCAATGTCCGTATGACGCTCACCTCCGACGCTGTGATGATCGCCGTGGCCGACGAGGCGGACATCGGTGAGGTCGATGAGATGCGACCTGGGGTCGGCTTCCCCAGCGAGGTGGGCGGTCTGGGCCTCTTCGTCGTGGAGCGCCTCGCGTTGTCGTGGGGTGTGGTTCCGCGCCATCACGGGAAGACCGTCTGGGCCATCCTCCCTCGTCGATGAGGCGTGTGATCGTGTGGATGGAGGACCTAGGCGCGTGAAAGGGGGGAGAAGCGATACCCGACGCCCCTCGCGGTGTGCACCCAGCGGGGATGCGCGGGGGCACCTTCGATTCGTCGTCGCAACCGATGGATGTGCTCGGTGAGCGTGTCGTCGGACTGCCAGCTGAGGGTGGAGCCCCACAGGTCCTCGAGGATTCGTTCCCGTGACACGACCTCGTCTGGGCGCATCGCGAGATAGACGAGGAGGTCGAACTCGCGGGGCGGGAGGTCGACCGGGCTGTCTCCGATGGTCACCTCGCGACGAAGGATGTCGATGCGCAGGCCTTCGAACTGCAGCACGGTGGTCGGCCGCGGGAGACGTCTCGCCTTTGCCTCGACCCGGGCCACGAGCTCGCGCGGCGAGATCGGCTTCATCATGCAGTCGTCCGCGCCCTCCTCGATGGCCAGCGCCACCTGACTGTCTTCCGCGGAGGGCAGCAGCGCCAACAGCCAGATGTCGACCGGGGTGTTCATCTTTCGGATGGCATAGATCGCGTCGAAACCGAACGGCTCGCCCACCTGGATCACCGCGATGTCGGCCGGCTGCTCGGCCAAGACCCCGGCGGCATCGGCGGGACACGTCGAGGTCGCGACCGCGAAGCCCCGGCGTTCCAGAGGAAGCCTCAGGAGGTTGAGCACGGCGGGATCGCCGTCCGCGATGAGCACCTTCACGGGTTCTTCTCGCGGCGCCGGTCGTTGGGGCATCGCCAACACCTCCCCGCTCGAGCTCCCTTTAGCCGCGCGCCGCCATGTACTTCGCGTACTGATCGGCGAGCTCGCGCATCTCAGGCTTCTCCTCGAAGAGCGGCTCGAACTTCTCGCGCGCCTTGGCTCGTTTCGCCGGGTAGTACTCGGTCGGCCAGTAACCCTCGTGCGGCCGGTACGACTTCAGCACGTTGCGGGCCACGGTCGCCTTGTGCACCTCGTCGACGCCGTCGGCGATGCCCATGGTCGGGGCTCCCGCGTACATCGCTTGCAGCGGGGTCAAGTTCGTCGTTCCGAGCGAGCCGAGGATGTGCAGAGCATTGAACGACACCTCCCGCAGGACCTTCGCCATCGTGTACTTGACCGCGGCGATGTCTGTGCGGGTCTCCTGCGTACTCGTGTTGTCGATCTTCCACGCCGTCTCGAGCACGAACAGGCGAAGCATTCGAATCGACGCGTAGCTGTCCGCGATCTTCTCCTGCACCATCTGGTGATCAGCGATGATCTTGCCGTGCGACTCGCGGCTGAGGGCGCGCTCGCACATCATGTCGAACGCGAGCTTGCACTGGGCGATCGTGCGCATCGCGTGGTGAATGCGGCCGCCTCCAAGACGACGTTGCGCGAGCACCTTCGCTCCGTCCTCGGGACCGAGAAGGTGATCGAGAGGCACGCGGACGTCGTTGTAGATGATGTGGTTGTGGTTGCGCGGCTCGGGCTGGATCTCGACGCCCGGAGTGGTGCGGGGGACGATGAACATCCCATTCGTGCACATGACAAAGAGCAGATCCGCGACGCGTCCTGCGCTGGTGAACCACTTCTCGCCGTTGATCACCCATTCGTCGCCGTCGCGCACTGCGTGCGTCTTGAAGAGGTTCGGGTCGGAGCCGCCCTGCGGCTCGGTCATCGAGTACGCCGACCACATCTCCTGGTTGAGCATCGGCGTCAGCCAACGCTCCTTCTGCTCCTCGGTTCCGTACGCCGCGAGGATCTCCATGTTCCCCGTGTCCGGCGCAGCCGCGCCGAACATCTGCGGCGCGGACCCGTAGCGACCCAAGATCTCGTTCAGCAACCCGAGCTTGAGCTGGCCGTAGCCCGGCCCGCCCAGCTCCTCGTCGAGGAAGATCGCCCAGAGACCTTGCGCCTTGATCTCGTCCTGGAGGGGCTTGACCAGCGCCCGGACACGCGGATCAGGTGAGCGCACCGCGTAGGGGAAGACCAGGTCGAGCGGCTCGATCTCCTCCCGGCAGAACTCCTCGACCCAGTCGAGCTTCTTCTGGAACTCCGGTTCGGTCGAGAAGTCCCACGCCATGTCGTCCCCCGTCCTCGTTCGTGCCTCAGTGCTCCGGTGAGCATAGGAGGAGATGCGACCGCACCTGGCAGGCTTGAGCGTCGTGAGCACCTGGCCCGATGAGCGCTCGCGCAATGGCGGCGTCGATGAGATCCCCATTCCCGGCGAAGGACGGCTCTGGCTGTGCGGTAAGCACTTCGTCGGCCCCGACGCGGAGACCGCGCTCCAACGCACGGGCGCGACAGTGGTCGTCTGTCTCAACGAGCGCGACGAGATCGGACCGCGCTATCCGGAGTACGTGCAGTGGCTGGAGGCCAACGCCGCGACGCGGGCGGTGTGGTTCCCGATCCCCGACATGCTCGCGCCGAAGCTCGCCGAGATGGCGCCGTTTCTCGACGACCTCGAACGGCGCCTCGCCGAAGGGCAGGGACTGCTCGTGCACTGCGGTGCGGGCGTCGGGCGCGCCGGCACGCTCGCGATCTCCCTCCTCGTGCGCGCGGGCAGCCCGTTGCCAGACGCTCTCGACATCGTCGCGGCGAGTCGACCGATGGCCGGGCCCCAAACGCACGCCCAGATGGAGTTCCTCATCGCACTCGGCGGCTGAGAGCCGTTCGCCGGGGGCTGATGTGTACGGTGCGCTCCGATGGCGGAACGGGTCGATGTCGACGTCTGCGTCGTGGGAGCCGGTTACGCCGGCCTCACCGCCGCTCGGCGGCTCAACCAGGCGGGCCGATCAGTCGTCGTGCTCGAGGCGCGTGATCGGGTCGGCGGACGCATCTGGACCGACCACCTCTCCGACGGCTCGCCCATCGACCGGGGCGGCGCGTGGCTCGGCCCGCGCCATGACGCGATCCTCGGCCTCGCGAACGAGGTTGGCGTGTCCACTTACAAGACATGGGTGCAGGGTGCGCACCTGCTGATCGGCGGCGGCCATACTCGCCGGTACACCGGACTCATCCCGAGGATCAGTCCCGTCGCGGTCGCGACGATCGCGTTGGCGCAGATGAAGCTCGACCGCATGGCGAAGAAGCTGCCGCTGGACGCGCCGTGGACCGGCGAACGCGCCGCGGAGTGGGATCAGCAGTCGATCGGCTCGTGGATGAAACGTTCCGGCGTCCGCACCGACGTTGCCCGCGACCTGTTCGAGATGGCGGTGCGCGGCCTGTTCACGGCCGACCTGGACGAGGTGTCCTTCCTGGACCTGCTGTTCCTGATCCGAGGTCATGGCAGCATCAACACGCTGTTCTCCATCGAGGGCGGCGCGCAGGAGAACCTCGTGGAAGGCGGCGCGGGCTCGATCGCGGCACGCGTAGCCGATGCGTTGGGTGACGCCGTTCGATTGCGCTCGCCGGTGGGGAGCGTGACGCAGCACAACGACCACGTCGTCGTCGAAGCGGGCGACCTCGCGGTGAGCGCCAAGCGGGCGGTCCTCGCCGTCCCTCCCGCGCTGGCGCTCGAGATCAGGTTCGATCCTGTGTTGCCCGAGGACCGGCAGACGCTCTACCGCAACGCTGTGGGGGGCTCGGAGACGAAGACGCTCGTCGTCTATGACGAACCGTTCTGGCGCGAAGACGGGTTCAGTGGGCAAGCCTCGGAGCCGGGAAGCGCTTCGGAGGTCACGCTCGATGCATCGCCCGCCTCGGGCACGCCGGGCGTCCTCGGGTCGTTCACCTTCGGTCCCGTCGCCGAGAGGGTCGACGCAATGGACAGCAGCGAGCGCCGGCGGGCGGTGCTCGACGGTTTGGTCCGACGATTCGGTCCACGCGCCGCTCACCCGTCCGACTTCGTCGAAACGGCCTGGTGGACCGAGGAGTGGACGCGGGGATGCTCGATGGCGCACTACCCGGTGGGCATCTTGTCGCGGTACGGCCATCTGCTTCGGGAGCCGTTCGGCCGCGTCCACTGGGCGGGTACCGAGACGGCGACGATCTCACACGGCGCGATCGACGGCGCGGTGCGCTCAGGCGAGCGAGCGGCGGCGGAGATCCTCGAGTTGGCCGGGTCGTCAGCGTGAGGTCACGGGGCCTCAGCAGGCTTTCCTGAGCGACCATGGGCGAGATGATGGACCTGACGTATCGGTACGCGAGTGCAGCGGATGTCGAGCCGGTGCGAGCCCTCGTCGAGCGGGCGTACCGCGGTCCGGAGTCGGCGAAGGGCTGGGCGAGCGAGGCGGGCCTGCTGACTGGGCCGCGCACGAGCGACGAGGAGATCGCCGGCCTCATTGCCGGGCGGACGAGTCGATTCCTGCTCGCGGAGCGCGACGGGGTTCTTGTCGGATGCGTGCTGATCGAACAGCACGGCGAAGACGGGTACTTCGGCATGTTCTCGATCGACCCCGGGCTGCAGGCGGCCGGTCTCGGCCGGGCTCTGCTCTCGAAGGCTGAAGAAGCGGCGCGCGACCTGTGGGACGCGCAGGGCATGGTGGCGGTCGTGATCAATCTGCGCGAGGAGCTGATCGCCTGGTACGAGCGGCGTGGCTACGCGCTCACCGGGAGGCGGGAGCCCTTCCCGTACGACGTGCACTCCGGTGCGCTCCGCACCGACTTCGACTTCGTCGAGCTGAGGAAGCAGTTTTAGAAGGCAGCGGCGCAATGCGCCGGTCACTCCTCGTCGCCGCTCTGCGCTTCGCTTCGATCGGCTCCTGCTCGCTTCGCTCGACAATCGGTGCTTCGCGCACCCGAGCGGCGCACTGCGCCGCTCACTTCGGGACTAGACGTCCACGGCGGCGCCGGCGAACTGGGCGTTGTAGAGGTTTGCGTACGCACCACCCGCGGCCAGCAGCTCGGTGTGTGATCCCTGTTCGACGATCTGGCCGCCGTCCATCACCAGGATGGTGTCGGCGTCGCGGATCGTCGACAGTCGGTGCGCGATGACGAAGCTGGTACGACTCGAGCGCAGATTCGCCATCGCTCGCTGGATGAGCACCTCGGTGCGAGTGTCGACCGAGCTCGTCGCCTCGTCGAGGATGAGGATCGCGGGATCGGCGAGGAACGCCCGGGCGATCGTGAGCAGCTGCTTCTCGCCGGCGCTGATCGCCCCGCCCTCGTCGTCGACGACGGTGTCGTAGCCGTGGGGGAGCGTGTGCACGAACCGGTCCACGTACGCAGCGCGGGCCGCGTCGACGATCTGCTCCCCGGTCGCGTTCGGGTTGCCGTAGGCGATGTTCTCGCGGATCGTGCCGCCGAAGAGCCAGGTGTCCTGCAGCACCATGCCGATGTCGGAGCGCAGATCACGACGGCGCATCTGCGAGATGTCGACACCGTCGAGCGTGATGCGTCCACCGTCGAGCTCGTAGAACCGCATGATCAGGTTGACGAGCGTCGTCTTCCCCGCGCCGGTCGGCCCGACGATGGCCACCGTGCTGCCCGGCTCCGCGACGAGTGACAGATCCTTGATGAGCTCTCGGTTCGGGTCGTAGGAGAACGACACGTGGTCGAACTCGACCCGCCCGCGCGGTTCGGGCACGATCGCAGCGGGGTCGGCGTCGGTCGTCTGCTCGTCCGCGTCCAACAGCTCGAAGACCCGCTCGAGTGAAGCGATGCCCGACTGGAGCACGTTGGCCATCGAGGCGACCTGCGTGATCGGCTGAGTGAACTGTCGTGAGTACTGGATGAACGCTTGGATGTCACCGATCGTCAAGGCACCAGCCGACACGCGCAGCCCGCCGATGACCGCGATTGCCACGAAGTTGAGGTTGCCGATGAACATCATCGCGGGCTGGATCACGCCCGAGGCGAACTGCGCGCCGAAGCTCGCCTGGTAGAGCTGCTCGTTTGTTGTGGCGAACCGATCTTCGACCTCGTGTTGACGGCCGAAGGCCTTGACGATGGCGTGGCCGTTGAATGCCTCTTCGACCTGAGCGTTGAGTACCCCGGTATGGCGCCACTGCGCGATGAACCGGGGCTGGGCGCGCTTCGCGATCCGCTTGATCGTGAACAGCGAGATCGGGATCGTGACGAGCGCGACGATCGAGAGGAGGGGGGAGATCGTGATCATCATGATCGTCACGCCGATGATCGTGAGTGTCGACGTCAACAGCTGGCTCAGCGATTGCTGAAGGCTCTGCGAGATGTTGTCGATGTCGTTCGTGACTCGGCTCAGCAGGTCGCCTCGAGCCTGGCGGTCGATGTAGCCGAGCGGAAGGCGGCTCAGCTTGGTCTCGACATCGGCGCGCAGCCGGTACATGGTGCGCTGCACGACGCCGGCGAGGATGAAGCCCTGAAGCCAGACGAGCACCGCCGAGAACACGTACAGGCCGACCGCGAGGAGCAGTGTGCGATGAAGCGCTCCGAAGTCGATGCCTCCGCCAGCGAGGCCGGACACGATCTCGTCGGTCGCGTGGCCGAGCACCTTGGGTCCGAACACGACGAGCGTGACCCCGACGAACGCGAGGACCAACACCACCGGCAGGTAGCGAGCGTCGGGGCCCATTCGGCGCAGGAGTCGTCGTACCGACGGACCGAAGTTCAGCGACTTCTCCATCGGGATGCCGACCGAGGTCATGCGACCGCTGCCGAAGCCACCACGCGTCTCGGCCGCCGGCGGCCGGAATTCGCCGTCGCCGTTCGGGGGCTTGACGCGATCGGTGTCGCTCATGCTGCGTCCTGCTGGCCCATTTGGGACGCGACGATCTCGGCATAGACGGCACACGATTCGAGCAGCTCGGCATGTGAGCCGAGCCCGACAGGACGGCCGTCCTCGAGCACCAGGATCTGATCTGCGGCGATGATCGTCGACACGCGCTGTGCGACGACCAGGACCGTCGAAGCCGCGAGGTGAGGCGCGAGCGACGCCCTCAACCGAGCGTCGGTCGCGAGGTCGAGCGCCGAGAACGAGTCGTCGAACACGTAGATCTCAGGCTGGCGCACGACGGCTCGGGCGATCGCGAGGCGTTGGCGCTGCCCGCCCGAAACGTTCGTGCCGCCCTGGGAGATCGAGGCATGGAGCCCGCCGGGCATTGCCGCGACGAACTCGCGGGCCTGGGCGATCTCGAGCGCCTCCCACATCTCTTCCTCGGTCGCATCGGGCTTGCCGTACAGGAGGTTGCTCGCGACCGTGCCCGAGAACAGGTACGGCTTCTGCGGCACGAGCCCGATGCGGCTCCACAAGAGGTCGGGCGCGAGCTCGCGGACGTCGACGCCGTCGATGAGCACCGCACCGCCGGTCGCGTCGAAGAGCCGGGGCACGAGGTTGACGAGGGTGGTCTTGCCCGAGCCGGTGCCCCCGACGATCGCGGTCGTCTGACCCGGCAGCGACGTGAACGACACACCGGTCACGACTGGTTCTTCGGCGCCCGGGTACGTGAACTCGACGTCGCGCAGCTCGACCGTGCCGTGACGGTCGACGGAGGTGATCGGCGCGGTGGGCGGAGCCACAGAGGTTTCGGTCTCGAGCACTTCCTCGATGCGGTCCGCGCACACCGCCGCCCGCGGGATCAGCACAGCCATGAACGTCGCCATCATCACCGCGAGCAGGATCTGGGTCAGGTAGCTGAGGAAGGCGATCATCGCTCCGAGCGACAAGGTGCCCTCGGCGATCCGGTCGGCGCCGAACCAGAGGACTGCGACGCTCGAGACGTTCATCACGAGCATCACGCTGGGCATCATCAGGGCCATGAGCCGGGCCGCACTCAACGAGGTCGCGGTCAGGTTCGTGTTCGTCTCGTCGAATCGCGCGGCCTCTTCAGGCTCGCGGACGAACGCCCGCACCACCCGGACGCCGGTGATCTGCTCGCGGAGCACCCGGTTCACTCCGTCGATCCGTTCTTGCATACGCGCGAACTGCGGCACCATCCGCCAGATGATCGAGCCCACGATGACCAGCAGGGCCGGGATGGCGAAGAGGAGGAGGACGGCGAGCCCGGCGTCCTCTCGCACCGCCAAGACCGTGCCGCCGATGGCGGTCATCGGCGCCGCGACGAGGAGTGTGCAGGTCATGAAGACCATCATCTGGACCTGCTGCACGTCGTTCGTGATGCGGGTGATCAGCGAGGGTGCGCCGAACTGATTCACCTCTTTGGTCGAGAAGCCGGTGACCCGGTGGAACAAGTCGCCCCGCACGTCGCGGCCGAAACCCATCGACGCCCTCGAGCCGAAGTACACGGCGGCGATGGCGAAGCAGATCTGCACGAACGTGATCACGAGCATGAGCGCGCCAGTGCGCCAGATGTATGCGGTGTCACCCGTCAGGACGCCGTTGTCGATGATCTTGGCGTTCAGACTCGGCAGGTAGAGCGTCGCGATCGATTGCGCGAACTGCAGCACGGCGACCGCGATGAGAGCGCCCCGATAGCGACGGAGATGTGAGCGGAGGAGACGGATCAGCATCGGTCGCTCAGAACCCTTGCCGCAGGCGGTCGAAGGTCGCGTCGATCAGGGTTGTGAGGTCGGCGTCTTCTGATTCGCTCGTCCACTGGGACATGGCGACGCGCAACCCCGTCAGAGAGGCCGCGACGACCAGACGGACGTCGAGCTCGCTCATGCCGACGGTGTGGCCAGTGACGTGGAGCTGATCGATGACCGCGGTCTCCCAGCCCTGGTGACGCTCGCCGACGCGGGTGCGGAGGGCGGGGGTCGCCAGGATGATCTGGTGGCGGAGGCGCACGTCGATCTTCTGGTGCTCGTAGTTGTCGGCGAGCGCACGTACGGACTGCTGGAGCGCGAGGAGCACCGGGAGGTCGCGAGGTTGGTGCGACAGCGCGTCGAGCAGCCCGACGAGGGACCGGTCGCTCTCGGCGAAGAGCACGTCTTCCTTCGACGAGAAGTAGCGGAAGAACGTGCGCGGCGACACGTCACAGGCGCTGGCGATGTCCTCGACGGTGACCTGGTCGAAGCCACGCGCGGCGAACTGGTCGAGCGCCGAGCGCATGAGCTCCTGCCTCGTTCGCTCCTTCTTGCGCTCCCGCAGGCCTGCTTCCATCACGACCGAACAGCCTCGCAGCGGGTTTGATCTGACGCAATGTGACATGCGTCATTGACTGCCATCTGGCAGCGGCTGCCACGCGAGGAGGAGCCGCCCTCGTGGACGCTCGTGACCGTGCCGCGCGCGTGATGAAGTAGGGGGAGCGAGAGGGGTGCTCATGGCTCGGATCGAAGTGCGCGGAGCGTGCCCGCACGACTGCCCGGACACCTGCGCGTGGATCGCCGATGTCGACGATGGTGTCGTGACGGCGATCCACGGCGATCCCGAGCATCCCGTCACGGCGGGTCACCTTTGCGTGAAGGTGCAGAAGTACGAGGAGCGCACGTACCACACCGACCGGCTCTTGAGCCCGCTGATCCGCACGGGAGAGAAGGGGAGCAACGCGTTCCGGGAGGCAACGTGGGACGAGGCGTTGGCGCGTGTGCGCGACGGGCTCGTCGACGCGGTGGAGCGCGGGGGCGGCACGAGCGTGCTGCCCTGGAACTACATGGGCACCCAGGGCGTGCTGCAGGGCGGCCCGGCGATGGATGCCCGGTTCTGCAACGCACTCGGCGCCGCCAGCCTCGAAGGCACGATCTGCTTCGCGGCTGGCGCGACGGCATGGGGGCTGACGTACCCCGGCTGGCAGGGTGCGGACATCGAGGATGCCGTCCACGCGCGCACGGTCGTCGCTTGGGGAGCGAACATGTTCTCGACGCACCTGCACCTGTGGAAGTTCTTCCTCGACGCGCGGAAGCGGGGCGCAACGATCGTTTGTGTCGACCCCGTGCACACGAAGACCGCGCGTGCCGCCGACATCCATCTGCAGCTGCGTCCTGGGAGCGACGCGGCCCTCGCGCTCGGCGTGATGCACGTGCTGTTCGCGGAGGAACTCGCGGACGAGTCGTTCCTCGCGGAGCGGGCACGGGGAGTCGACGAGCTGCGAGCGCGTGCGGGGGAGTGGCCATTGCCGCGCGCGGCCGCCGCGACCGGGCTCAGTGAGGAACAGATCGCGGCATTCGCCCGGCTGATCGCCTCAGGGCCGATGTTCCTCAAGATCGGGCCCGGGGCCCAGCGCCACGCCGACTCGGGCCAGGGCGTGCGGGCCGCGCTGATGCTGCCGGCAGTCACCGGCGCGTGGCGCCACCCCGGTGGTGGAGCGTTGGTCCACTCCGCGGGAACCTTCCAGCGTCCGCACGCCGAGATGGCTCGCCCCGAGCTTCGCGGCGATCGGCCCAACCGGCAGGTGAACATGGTGCTGCTCGGCCGTGCTCTCGCCGGTGACCTCGATGGCGAGCCTCCGTTGACGGGGCTCATTGCCTACAACAGCAACCCGATGGTGGTGGCGCCGGACACCACCGCGGTCCGCAAGGGTCTGGCGCGCGACGACCTGTTCACCGTCTCGATCGAACAGTTCGCGACGGACACGACGCGGTACGCCGATGTGGTGCTTCCCGCGACGACGCAGCTCGAGCATCTCGATGTGCTGTGGTCGTGGGGGCACCGGTATCTCACGCTGAACCGACCTGCCATTGCGCCGCGGGGGCAGAGCCGACCGAACACCGAGATCTTCCGGATGATGGCGAGCGTGATGGCGGATGTCGATGAGCGGTTCAGCCACAAGTCGTTCGCCGACGATGACGAGGAGCTCCTGGCCACCTATCTCGCCGCCTATCCGCTCGAGGTCGCCGACGGTGTCCGTGAACGGGGCTGGGCCAAGGTCATGGTCTCCGATCGCCCCGGGGTGAAGGTGGACCTGCTCAGCGAGCGGGCCGGCGCGCTCGGCCTCGACTCGGTGCCCGACGGCCGTGATCCCGAACCGGACGATGGTCGATTCACCGTCCTCACGCCGAAGTCGCACCATTTCTTGAACTCGACGTTCGTCAACCACGCCAGGCTGCATCGCATGGCGGGGGCACCTATCGTGCGCATGGCCACCGCGGACGCCGGGCGCGTGGGTGTCACCGACGGTGCAAGGGTGAGGCTGCGCAGCGACTCCGGAGAGATCGAGGTGGCGGCCGAGGTCGCCGACGACGTGCTCCTCGGGACTCTCGAGCTGTTGTCCAACTGGTGGGGTGGCGACTTTGCTGGCGGGGCGGGCGTCAACGTGTTGACGAGCCAGGAGGTCGCCGACATGGGCGGCGCACCTATCTTCACGCCTCGCGTCGAGCTCAGCCTCGTGACTTCCTGAAGTTCAGGTCGGGCCAGGTTCGACGGTGGGCGACCAGGGTCCTGGCACGATCTCGGCCTCTCCGGTTCCGGGCCACGGCGGCATGGTGACGCCTACTGCGACGAGGGCGTCGCCACTCGTCGACCGGAATTGAAATGCGGTGCCTGCCGCGATCGAAGTGCTGACTCCGGCCTCCACCGCGACGACCTCGCTCGCGCCGCTGGCCGACCGCCACATCTCGCCGCGGCCGGAGACGAAGTACCAGAGCTCATCGACCGTGTGATGTCGCACGGCCGCCGAGGTTGCACCCGCCGCCAGAGAGAAGTGGGCCATGCTGCCCCCCGGGAGACTCGCCAGGATGCGGACCTCAGAACCGTCCGGCGCGATTGCATCGGCCGGTCCCGCAACGACCTTCGTCTCGAAGTCATTCATGGGTCGCGAGCGTCAGGCTGTCGCGGCGACGATCCGCTCGAGGGCAGCGCGCCAATACCCGCGCATCTCGTCGCGCGCCTTCGCGTTGGGAAGCTTCTCGAGGTGTGCGTGGATTGCGGTCTTGCCGGACGTGGATGTCGAGAGGGTGAGCTGCAGCGTGGCCGGCTCGGTCCATCCCGTCGGCTGCCAGGTCATCCGCAGCCGGTCACGAGGCTTGACGACGCGGAACTCGCCCCGCGCCCCGCGTAGTCCCTTGTTTGCGCGCACCGAGTACTCCTCGCCCGCCGCAACCTTCGGCATGTCCCCGAGCCAGAGGTCAGGCTGCGACACGATCACCTTCCACGTCCTGGACAGCGGGGCGGCGGTGCTGCGTTGCACACCAATTTCGAAACCGACCGACGCCGTCTGGCCCACGAGGCGCTTGCCCCTCGCCTGCTCGTAGCCGACCGAGATCGTCTGCCGCCACCAACTCGACACGTCGGGATGCTGGGCCTCGAGATGAGCCACGATGCGCCGGTGGCTCCACTCGGCGGCGCCGGCGCGGTCGAGGATCTTCAGCCACTCCGTCCACCCGTGACCGGTCGCATCACGGGTGGACTCCGTCGAGACTCTGCTGAGGATGTCGCTCACGCGTCTCCTCCCTGTTCGTTCAGCTGTTGCCGTACATGAGCGAGCCTGGCGTCGTCAGGAGCTGCCCGGTCTCGAGCCAGGTCTTGAGCCCGGACAGGATCATCGGCCATCCGCCGTACAGCTCGTCGTTGGCATCCTCCCGAAGCTCGTCGTGCGTCACCACCAGGCGGCACGAATCGCCGACCGGCTCGATCTCCCACGTGATCCGCGACGGCCCTTCGTTCTTCACGTCGTCGCTCCAGAGGGCGATCATGCTCTGCACCAGCCGGCGCGGCGGGTCGATCTCGAGGTTGACTCCCTCGCCGAGCAAGCCGTCCGCGTTCGGATGCGCCATCTCGAAGCGAGACCCGCGCGTCCAGTCGGAGGTGATGCGGCTGCCGAACTGGTACTTGCTGCGGATGTCGCTCGACGTGATCGCTTCCCACAGCCGCTCGGGCGTGGTGCGGATGTAGATCTCGAACACCTTTTCCATGGTCGTCCTCCTGTGTCGTCGAACTGACAATAGGTGACCATAAGGTCACATGTCAATGGTCAGGCGGGCAGCAGCTGGAGGAGGAGCACCGCAACGATCGCGGCCACGCAGAACAGGTGGTCACGGAGGATCGAACGGGCCATCCGGCTCTGCGTCAGCGTGTCGTCGTGCCGGGCGCCGAGGCGGACCGCACTCGGCACGGTGTGCGCGGCAGCCAGCGCGACCGCCGCGAACGTCAGCGCAAGCGATGCGGCTGCCCGCCACACGGGAAGCTCGTCGCCGAAGAGCTCGGCGATGAGCGCCCCGAGGGTCACGAGCATCGCGAGCCGCGACGAGCCGGTTCATCGGACGCGCCGCCGTCGTGACGCGGGCGTAGTAGCCGGCGATCGATGCCAGGACATCGTCCGGCAGCTCTGGCGCGCGATGCCCGCGAGCTTGCACGTCGAACATGAGGTCGAACCAGAGGACGGCGAGCAGAAAGCCGGCTCCGGCGCTGGCGAGGGCGCGCACCGCCGATCACGGTACGTTTCGGCTGATGCGCGTGCTGGTGATGGGGGGCAATCGATACATCGGTCTGCATCTCGTGTTCGAGCTCGCGCGCCAGGGCCATGAGGTCACCGTCATGAACAGCCACGAGGCGCCGCTGCCCGACGGCGTGCGGCGGCTGCACGGCGACCGCCAGGTCCCAGGCGCGATCCACGAGACGTTGGCCCCGTACCGAGACGCCTTCGACATTGTCTTCGACAACACCGCCTACACCGTCCGCGACCTCGAGCCGATGGTCGACCTGTTCCGCGGGCGGGTCGCGCAGTTCGTGTTCACGAGCTCGGTCGCGGTGTACAAGCGCAGCTTCATCCAGCCGATCGCGGAGAAGCACCCCACGCACGCTGCCGACGACAAGGATCCACGGAAGGCCTACGGGGTCGGCAAGGTCAACTGTGAGAACTATCTCCTCGCGATGGACGACCTCCACGCAACATCGCTCCGCGTCACCCACACCATCGGGCCCCGGTCGCCTCTCGTCACCCGTGAGCCGATCTTCTTTCGCCGCCTCGAGCTCGGGCGGCCGATTCTGATTCCGGGTGAGGGCTTTCCGTTCGTCCACCTCGTGCACGTGCAAGACGTCGCCCGGATCATGGTGGCGCTCATCGGGAACGCGAACGCGCACACCCAGATCTACAACGTTGCCGGCCGCGAGGTGACGAGCGTGCTGGGCTGCATCGAGCTGATGGCGCGCGCAGTCGGCGTGCGACCCGATGTCGTGCACGTACCCCTCGACGTCGCGAAGCGTGCGCACCATCCCCTCGTGCACTGGGGAGAAGCCATCGTCGGGGGAGCGATCATCTCGATCGACAAGGCGCTCTCCGACCTCGAATGGGCGCCCGCGTACGGCCTCGAGGCTGGGTACACGGATTCCTACGAGTGGTTCGCCCGCGAGGGACGCGACTTGTTCGAGTACGACTTCAGCGCCGACGATGCCCTGCTCGAACAGCTCGCCGGACGGAGCTAACCGCGGTGTCTAGTCGCGGCGTCTAACCGCTGAGCTTCGCGAGACGCTCCAGCACCTTGGTCCTCGCGAGCTGCGCCGAGAGGCCGAGCTCCGAGAGCAGCCGCGCCTCGTTCGTGTCGCCCTCGAGGATCGCCAGCAGGATGTGCTCGGTGCCGATGTAGTTGTGGACGAGGCTGAGCGCGACGCGCAGCGTTGTCTCCATCACCGTCCCGGCCTCAGCGGTGAACGTCAACCGACCGGAGGCGGGGTCGGGCGCTGGCGCGACGGCGGGGGTGGCCTCCGTCGCGCCGAGCGCGTCCTTGAGTCGCTCGTCGGTGATGCCCGCCTCGTGGATCACCGAGGCTGCGATGGCGTGGGGCTCGCTCAGCAGCCCGAGAACGAGATGGCCGACGTCGATCTCGTCGTCGCCCTGAGCGCGAGCCCACGCCTGTGCTGCGAGCACCGTGTTGCGCGCACGAGGCGTGAACCGCGAGAACAAGCGGCCTGACCCGAACGAGGTGTCGTCCCATCGCGGCACGAATCGCTTCTGTGCGGCCTGCTTGCTGACTCCCATGCTGGCGCCGATCTCGCTCCACGATGCGCCGGAGCGGCGGGCCTGGTCGACGAAGTGGCCGATGAGCGAGTCAGCCTGATCATTGAGCCGCTCGCTCACGGCGACCGCCTCCGACAGACGATCCAACGCGTCGCCCTCCGGGTGCAGCGCGTGGACGTATCCGATGAGGCTGTCGAGAGCGATGGGGAACTCAGTCATTCGTCAACCATATGTTGACGCTGCTTTCGTCAACCCAAAGTTGACGGACTGCGCCACATCGGTCGGAACGTGACCGCGCCTCGGCGACCGCACTTCGTCGTGAGCTCGAAGCCGAGCCGTCGATAGAAGGACAGATTCCGCTCGTTCGTAGAGACGAGGTGAGCGCCGAATCGTCCGTGTCGCAGGTCTGCAGGTGCGTTGCATGAGCGCCGTCGCTATGCCCCGCCTCGCGACTGGGCTTCGCGGCGACGTACACACAGGCGAAGTGGGGGACCGGGTGCCGAGCCGGCCGATGCACCGAGAGCGGCGAGAGCCTCGCTGGCCCGGTCGCCGAGCTGTCGTTGGAGGAGTGCCGCGGCCGATGCCATCTCGGCGTCACTTGCCAACGCGACATCAGGAGGAGTCCAGAGCGCCGCGGCGGTCGCGTCTCGGGTGATGAAGGAATGGCCCTTGGTGAAGGCCGCGTCGGAGACGAGTGCGAACCACTGCGGCGCGTGCGCGGCATAGTCCTCGTCGGCGGGCCAGAGCCAACGAAACCACGGGTCATCGATGAACCCCGCGGTGAAGATCTCCGCGACTGCTGCGAGATCGACGCGCGCACAATGCCGCACGGGTGAAACCTACGCGCCGACCGAACGGTTTGGATGCCGCGAACCGGGGTACGGGTCGCCCATGTATATCGGTGGCGGCGTCCTCGTACTCATCCTCATCATCTTGGCGATCATCTATTTCGCGAAGAGGGTCTGAGCGCCCGCCCGGTTACCACGGCATGATCGCCAGGTGGAGATGCCGCCGTCCGAGTACCGGTTCTACGGTGATCTCGCCGCTTGGTGGCCACTGATCTCAGCAGTCGAGGACTACGCGGAGGAAGCGTGCCTTGTTCGCGTCGGTGCTCCGGGATCATGTCGATCCGCTGCGGACCGTCCTCGAGCTCGGCAGCGGCGGCGGAAACAACGCGTGGCACATGAAGGCGGGATTCGCGATGACGCTCGTCGATCTCTCGTCCGCGATGCTCGCCGCTTCCCGAGCGATCAACCCCGACTGCGAACACCTCGAGGGCGACATGCGCGAGGTACGCCTCGGCCGCACTTTCGACGCGGTGTTCGTGCACGATGCCATCGACTACATGACGACCGAGTCGGACCTCCGACGAGCAATGGAGACCGCCTTCGTGCACTGCCGCCCTGGTGGTGTGGCTCTGCTCGTCCCCGACCACACCGCCGAGGCGTTCGAGCCCGACGCCGATCACGGCGGACACGATGGGGCCGACGGACGTGGCGGTGCGCTACCTCGAGTGGTCCACCGACCCGGATCCGAGCGACACGTGGATCGTCACCGAGTACGCCTTCGTGCTCCGCGAACCCGACGGGTCCGTCGAGGTCGCGCATGAAACCCACCGAACCGGGCTCTTTCCCCGCGACGATTGGCTTCGGCTGCTCACGGAGGTGGGGTTCGACGCGGACGCGATCCCGGAAGTCACGACCGAGGACCGTCCGCCCCGCGACCTGTTCCTCGGCCGGCGGCCGGCCTAGGCGGCGGCTCGGCGCACCTCATACGCGCAGTGGGGCGCTCCCGCGACCATGTGCTGGACACGTTCCACCGTCGCCTCTGGCAGGACCGTGCGAATGAACTCGATCTCGCTGGTGCACGCTTGTCCGTAGCGCTGGGCTACGACCCAGATCGCACAGTTGTGTTCGACGATGCGGTACCCACCGGGGATCTCCTCCCACGTCGCGAGGTACCCGTCGTCGTCGAGGATGCGCGCGAGCTCCGCCACCTTTGCGCGCAGGTTTCGGCAGCGGGCGAGTCGCCGCGTCGCGTTGCGGACCCGCTCGTCGCGCCTGCGCTCGAACAGCGTGTCCACGAGCGCCGTGTCGGTGTCGGCGACATACCCCAACAGCTCATTGGTGAGCTCGCCGTACGCCTTGGGGAACAGCCCGTCCGCTCTGTCGGAGACGGTGTAGGCGAGCCGGGGACGGCCGCGCTGGCCCGTTGGACGCGCGACCTCCGCTACCTCGGCGAGCCCCTCGTCGACGAGCGCGGTGAGGTGCTGGCGGGCGCCGCTCACGGTCATGTCGAGCTGGCGAGCGATGTCTTCGGCGGACGCCTCACCGCGTCGCCGCAACGCGTAGAGCACCGACCGGCGTCCCTCGGGCAGGCTCGGCGCCACGCGGGAGTCGCTCATCGCGCGCGCCCCGGCACAGGCAGGTTGGGCAAGAGCAGATGGGTGTCGCCGAACTCGTGCCATAGGTAACCGGCGCGTCGGGCCTCGCTGTAGGCGAGCTCGAGCGTGCGCTGCCCAGCGATCGCTTCGAGCATGAGGAGGTGGGTTGCCTCCGGCTCATGCCAGCCCGTGACAAGGCCGTCGACGGCGCGGACTCCGCGTTCGGGCGTGACGACGAGCTCGGTCCAGCCACTGCCGGGATGGATGGTGCCGAGCGAATCGGTGACCGACTCGAGCGCCCGCACGACAGTGGTTCCCACTGCGATCACTCGCCCGCGATTGGCGTGCACCGCATTGAGCTGCGCCGCAGTCGACTCCGAGACTCGGTACCGCTCGGGATAGGGCATCTCGTTGCCTTCGAGCGACGACACGCCAGTGTGCAAGAGGATCGGCACGATCGTGACGCCCCGACGCACGAGCTCCACGACGAGATCGGCGGTGAACGGACGCGCCGCGCTCGGCATCTCCGCGCTGCCCGGCTCATGACCGAAGATCTGTTGGTATGCACTCAGCGGCCACCGCTCACGGGCGTGCCGATACCGGATCGGCTCGCCGTGCGTCGCGAGATGCTCGAGCACGGTCCCGGGCAGATGGGCCGACGCGATCCACAAGCGTTGAGACCCGGGGAAGCGCTCGAGCAAGGAGAGACGACCACCGCCGTCGAGGCGGAGGTCGCCAGTGAGGTCTTCGGTCATCGGGCTCGTGGTGTCGTCCGCGGGCTGCCGAGCCTCGACGAGCCACAATCCGCCGGGGAGCTCGGTTGAGAAGTGCACGCGGACCGGGCGGCGATCCTCCAACGTCGCCGAGACCGCCGCCGGGACTGTCGCGGAGGTGTTCACCACGAGCGCGTCACCAGCACGCAGGTAGGTGGGGAGATCTGTGAACGCGCCGTGGGCGATGCCGTCCTCGCCCTCGGAGACGAGCAACCTCACGTCGTCGCGCCCGCGACCCCGCACTTCCGCGGGAGCACTCGCTTCGAGGTCGGGGTCGAGTGGCGCCGACAACGGTGAGTCGAGCAGCGCGGTCATGCCGCCACCTCCGCGAGCCGATACCGGCCACTTGGTCGGTGGCTTTCCAACAGTGCGACGAGGTGAGGGACGACGGTCGCCGGTAGCGGTCGGTCCGAGATGTCCTCGCCCGGGAACGCGTCTTGGTGCATCTCGGTCTGCATGTCGCCGGGGTCGACGATCAGCACACGGAGGTCGGGGCGCTCTGCTGCGAGAATCGCCGTGAGGTGTTCGAGCGCGGCCTTCGACGAGCCGTAGCCGCCCCACTGCTCGTACGGCTCGACCGCGGCGTCGGACGTGACGTTCACGATCGTGCCGCCCGACTTCGTGAGATGACCGAGGAGGGGCTGGATCAAGGCGAGCGGAGCGATGACGTTCACCTCGTACACGTTGCGGAGCACGTTGAGGTCGATCGTGTCGAGCGACGGAAGGGGGCTCGCGCCGAGCGTGCTGGCGTTGTTGACGAGGAGGTCGAGCCGGCCGAGCTTGTCGACCGCGGCGACCAGCTGGTCACGGTGGTGCGCGTCGGTGATGTCGCCTGCCAACGCCGTCACCGAAGCCCGGGTCGGTAGGGAGGCAGCTGCTGCTTCGAGGCGATCGGCGCGCCGAGCGTCGATCACGATGGCCCAGCCCCGATCGGCCAGCGCCTCTGCTATCGCGAGGCCGAGCCCCTGGGATGCTCCGGTGACGAGCGCAACTGGCGCTGTTCCATGCGGACACCTCTCTGGAGTGAAGGTACCGCAAAGAACAAGTAATCGCTACTTTTATTTCGAGTCGTCGGTCACGTGCACGGCGCCCCTCATCCCGTACTGAGCGTGCTTCGGCAGGTGGCAGACGTATTCGAGATGGCCCGCCTCCTCGAAGAGGTAGATCGTCTCCGCGGTCTCGCCGGGGTCGAGAGAGACCTCGCCAGGAACCGGGGGATGGGTCGCCTCCGTGCCCGTCGCGTGCCGGGCATGCACCTCAGCAGGCCCGAGCACGAACTCGTGGCGGATCGGATCTTCGTTGTGGAGCACGAACCGCACGAGCGTCCCTTCGCGCACCTCGAGCTCGTCGGGGAGGAACCGGCTGTGCTCGATGTCGATCTCGACCGTGACCTCGCCGGGGCCGAGCGCCTTCGAGCTGCCGGCGGGACGGTCGATGCGGTACCCGATGCCGACGACGGTGAGCCCGAGTGCAAGCGCCATGACGGGCCGAGCGACTGAGATCACGATGCGTCCGCCCGTGATGACCGCGGCCGCAGCGACCGCAGCACGACGAACGCAGCGATCGCGGCCGACACGCCCGCAGCGATCGGCCACACCGGCGTCCCCGCACTGCCGGCCGTGACCGCTCGGGCCTCGGGCACGTCGATGCCGACGTCGGTGATCGATGGCGACACAGTCGGGCTCGTCGAGACGGCGAGGTCATAGACGAGGTCACGGGCTTCCGCCTGCACGCGCAGATACGTGAGCCACATCGATGACGGCGTCCACTCCATCCCCTTGTCGGAGCGCAAGTCGTCGAGCAGCGCTGTACTCGCGGCCTCGCTGCGCTCGAGGTTCAGCCCGCGGCCACCGGCCAACAGCTTCGGCTTGTCGTCGGTGAGCAAGAAGACGTCCGCGTCGACGGTCTGGGTCGCGTCGAGCCCAAGGGCGAGGATGCGCAGCGGCACCCACGGCTGGTCCGTGGGAATCGTCAGCATGATCGGTGTGCCGTCGCCGCTCGTCTGTCCGAGCTCTTGCGCACGGGTCGCGTCGAACCGCGCCGCCATGAAGATCGGGCTGCGCGCCGCGTAGAAATCGAGCACCTCGGGCGCGTCGGGAGTCAGGAAGTAGCCGTGCTCGAGCGCCCACCTGCCGACTTCGTCGCCGCCTCCCCGAAGGATCGTGATGTCGAGGGCGTCGATCTTCGTCTCGAGCAGCACCTCCGCTTCTCCCGCCGCGTCGTTCGCGGCGGTCGCGAACAAGCGCTCGGCCGCGGGAGGCGCCACCTCGAGCGAGAGTCGCTGGAGTGTCCAGTCACCGCCGCGCTCGACAGAGGTCGGGATGTCGGGCAACGGCACGATCGAGCCGACCTCGGCCCCCTCTCCGACGAACTCGAACGACGTCACATACCGCTCGATCCCGTCGTGGTAGGCCGCGAGCGTCGCGGTGCGCACGAGCTGGATCGAGCCGTTCTCGCCGACCAGACCTCCGCATGCTCCCGCCGGCCCTGCCGCCGCGACCAATCCCGAGACCGCGATCGCAACCCCCGCACTCAACCGTCCGACCATCTCCCGCCCCCTTCTCTGGAGTGTGGCTATGTGCGCGGTTGGACGGCGCGGTGCGGTGGTGTGGTTCCCGCGGCTGGGGATTTTCCCGCGATGCGGGGCGAGAGTCAGACAGAAGTGGTTGCGGCGACGGGATGCGTGTTCCAACCCCGCCGAAGGCGCTCGGCGTGCGCACGCAGCTCGGCCCAGTACTCGCGCAACGCTCCGAACAGCATGTTCACCTCAGCATCGGCCTCTTCTGCGTCGTTCAACGGGCGTATGGCGATGAGCCCCACGCTGCGGTGGGCGATCGCGATCTGACCCGGGCGGCGGCTGAACCGCGCGATGAGCATGCTCGCATGCCGTGGTGTCGCGTCGTGGATCTCACGGTGCTCATGCGGAAGCAACGGGGTGTAGGTCCAGATGTTGACCTGCTCAGCGTGCCCGAGCACGCATTGGTACAGGAAGAGCGCACCGCCCTGTTCGACGACGCCCGTGAGTGGCAGGTCGTCAGCCATTCGATACCGTGCGACCTCACGCGTCCGCGGCGTCGGCTGCCATGGGCATGCGCCTGCCTCGACCAGGAGCGCGCGGACTACGTCGGGGTCTTCACGGTTTTCCGTTCCCATTCCCGCCTCCGTTGCCGTTGCCGTTGCCGCCGTTGCCGTTGCCGTTGCCGTTGCCGTTGCCATTGCCGTTGCCGGAGTCATCTCCGGCCAACGTGGTCGTAGTTGTGGTCGTTGTCGTCGTCGTGGTCGTGGCTGTCGTGGTCGTCGTCGACGCGGTGCTCGTGGTGGCTGTGGTGCTCACCGCCGATGCCACGGTGGTCGATGGCGAAGCGGGCTCGCCGTTGCAGAACTGCTCGACGGTCTGACTGGCGTCCTTCGCTGCCGCGAGCAGGTTTCGCCACGGCGGTGCCTCAGGATTCTTCGGCTTTCCCTTGGCGAGTGAATTCAGGTAGGCGTTGCACAGCCCCTTTTGCGCGGGGCCCGCTACATCGGGGCCGACGCCGCGAGAGGCGATGGTGGAGGTAACAGCCACCGCGGCGGCCGTTGGTGTCGGTGCGATCGTGGTCGCTGCCGCGGTCGTCGAGGAGCCAGTTGTCGAGGAGCCCGAGGTCGTCGACGAACCAGCGGTCGTGGAGGAGCTCGTCGACGTCGCAGAGGTCGTCGTAGACGCCGCGGCGCCCTCGTCGTCCTCGTCCTTGTCGGCCGCCTTGTCCGACTTCGGACCCGGGACGTCGAGACCCACCCGCTCGGCCGTATTGGACACGGCGCGCTGGAGGCCGCCGGGGAGATGGCCTGTCGCCGCCGCCGCGACGCCGGTCGACCAGAGAGTGGCGACCGCGACGATCGCAGCGGCTTTGGCCGAGATGGGCAGCCGGCGCACCCCGGGGGGTACCGCGGCGATGGTGGGTTCCGGCTGGACCAGCTCTACGAACCGAGCGATGGCGGCGTCGGCGTTGGCGAGCTCGTCGTCCGTTGCCGGACTTCCAGCCCTGCGGATTGCCGCGGCCGCCGCCACCATTGCTTGGCCTGTGCCTCCCGGAAGGTCGTCGCCGGCCAGCAGCTTGTCGGCGGCTTCCTCAGGGAACTGGTGGTAGGGCACGACCTCTATATCGCGTGGGCGGAGTCTTCCGTTACACCGATCATCCGGCCGAGGCTGTCCGCCAGCCTGCGGAGGGCCCGATGCTGAGTGACCCGCACCCAGGTCTCGGGGCGGCCGAGGATCTCGGAAACAAGGGCAGTGTCGAGTCCGGCGACGACTCGGAGAAGCACCACTTCGGCCTGCTCCTCAGAAAGTGTCGAGGTCACCAGAGCGACAGCCTCTTGCGCGGACATCCGGTCGATGGCCTCGATCTCCACGACGCTCTGGGCAGGGAGCGCGGCAAAGTACTCGTCCGCTGTGGGGTCGGTGTTCCGCCTCGTCGACCGGCGAAAATCCTCGATGACTCGGCGGCGTGCGATCGTGAACGCCCATGCCCGGAATCCGGCCTCGTCCCCCTCGAAGGTGCCAATGCCTCGGGCGATGGCCTCCCACACCTCGCCGGCGATGTCGTCCGCCGCATCTCGTGCGCGGCTGCCCAGATAGCGGAGCAGGCGGGGCTGCAGGTCTTCGAAGAGCAGCCGAACCGCCCACCCCTCGCCGCCTCGTGCCGCATCGATGATCGCGCTGAAGTCGCGCGTCTCTGCCACCCGGAGAGGATCGGCGCCTGCGTCCCTCGACTTGATTCCAGAGTCGTACCCGACTGGTTCGTCCGCGAGCCCTGTCCGATTCGTCCAAGACGGTCAGACGAGGCCGTCGTAGGTTGCGGCCATGACCATTCGACTCGATGTGGTCGGCGTCGTTGTCGCCGACATGGCCCGGTCCCTCGCCTTCTACCGCCGCCTCGGTGTCGAGCTCCCGGCCTCTGCGGACGGGGAGCCGCACGTCGAGGCGAGCTTGCCGGGTGGCCTGCGCATGGCGTGGGACACGGCCGATGTGGTCCGGTCGTTCGACCCCGATTGGATACCCCCCTCCGGAGGGCACGGGCTCGGACTCGCCTTCCTGTGCGACAGCCCGGCCGAGGTCGACACGACCTATGCGGCCCTCGTGCAGGACGGGTACCAGGGCCACCTCGAACCGTGGGACGCGTTCTGGGGCCAGCGTTACGCGGTCGTGCGTGACCCTGACGGCAACTCGGTCGACCTGTTCGCGCCGCTCGCGTCGGAAGCCACGAGCTGACCCAAGCGCAGGCCCGTGAGTTCGTGCACCTCGCGTGCCATGTGCGACTGATCGAAGTAGCCGGTGCGCGCGGCGGTGTCGGCGAACGTGACGCCGGCGCGGGCGAGATCGAGCGCGCCGACCATCCGCAAGATGCGCCCGAGAGTCTTCGCTCCATAGCCGAATACGTCGAGGCATCGGCGGTGGAGCTGGCGGCTGCTGAGACCGACGGTGTCCGCGATGGCGGCAACTCGCTGACCCGACCGCACTTCCGCGACGATCTCGTCGACGAGCACTTGCTTCTTGTCGCGACGTGCGATCTCGAGCACGGCATCCTCGAGAACGGTGCCGGGACGGCCCGTGCCTTCGAGGCGGTCGACGAGCCCGTCGACGTCGCGTGCCGGCCAGACTGCGTCGAGATCGACGTGAGTGTTGACGAGCGCGTGGGCTGGGATGCCGAACACGGTCGGCCCGAAGCCTGGAGCGAACCGCAGTCCGGTCAACGTGGTGCCCGCGCGACCGCGAAACAGGAAGGCCTGCGTGTCCGGACCCGCCACCATCAAGGTGCCGTCGTCCACCCAAATGAGGTCCATGCATCCATCAGGGAGGATCCGCGACTCGGTGCCGTCGACGGGCGCGGTCCAGAGCACGGCACCGGGGACACAGCTCGGGCGCTCTCGATACATGCTCAGGGGCTGACCGCCGCCGCCTGGGACTTCGTGAGCTCGAACCCTTGGTAGCCGTTCGCCACGACCTCGTCGCACCGCTGGCGGTACACGGCGACGCCGCCGACGTAGGGCATGAACACCCGCGGCTTGCCCGGGATGTTGGCACCGACGTACCACGAGTTCGCGCGGGGGAAGAGCGTGAAGTTGGCGATCTCGGTGACGTGCTGTCCCCACCGCTCCTCGGAGTCCGCGGTCGGTTCGATGCGATCGACGCCGCTCTCGCGCAGGTGCGTGAAGCACTCCGCGAGCCAGTCCACGTGCTGCTCGATCGAGATGACCATGTTGCTCAGCACCGAGGGGCTGCCCGGCCCGGTGATGGTGAAGAGGTTCGGGAAGCCAGCGACCATCAGCCCGAGGTAGGTACGCGGTCCGTCGGCCCACCGGTCGCGTAGCGAGACGCCGTCGTTGCCCCGGATGTCGATGCTGAGCAAGGCGCCGGTCATCGCATCGAAGCCCGTGGCAAGGACGATCGCGTCGAGCTCGTGGTCGCCGTCGGTTGTGCGGATGCCGGCGGGCGTGAACTCGACGATGGGGGTCGTCTTCAGGTCGACGAGCGTGACGTTCGGCCGGTTGTAGGTCTCGAAGTAGTCGATGTCGACGCAGAGGCGCTTCGAGCCGAACGGGTGGTCGGTCGGCGTGAGCGACGCCGCGACCTCAGGGTCGTGCACGGTCGCGCGGATCTTCTCGCGCACGAACTCGGCGGCGATCTCGTTCGCCTGCTCGTTGAACAGCAGGTCGATGAAGCTGCCGAGGAAGGCGACGCCGCCGATCTGCCAGCGCCGTTCGAACTCCGCGGCCCGCTCCTCCGGAGTCGCGTCGAAGAGCAGCTGCGGGTTGAGGATGTTGGAGCTTCCGAAGCCCGACTGGCGGGCGAGCTCACGGAACTCGGCGAAGTGCGTGTCACTCCACTGCTCGCGCTCGTGATCGATCGGACCGTTGTGTGCGGGGATGCTGAAGTTCGGTGTGCGTTGGAACACGGTGAGCTGCGAGGCCTGCTTGGCGATCTGCGGTATCGACTGGATCGCCGACGAACCGGTGCCGATGATCCCGACTCGCATGCCCGTGAAATCGACGCCGTCGTGGGGCCACTGACCGGTGTGGTACGTCGGGCCCTGGAAGATCTCAGCGCCGTCGAGGCCCGGTCGCTTCGGGGTCGAGAGGCAGCCGGTTGCCATGACGCAGAACTGCGCGCGGACGACATCGCCTTGGTCGGTCGTGACGACCCAGCGGTTCGTGTCGTCGTCGAAGATGGCCGACTCGACGCGCGTCTCGAACTGGATGTCACGCCTGAGGTCGAACTTGTCGGCGACGAAGTTGAGGTAGCGGAGGATCTCGGGTTGGGCGGGATAACGCTCCGACCATCGCCAGTCGCGCTGCAGCTCCTCGGAGAACGAGTAGGTGTAGTCGATGCTCTCGACGTCGCATCGTGCGCCGGGGTACCGGTTCCAGTACCACGTGCCACCGACGCCGCTGCCGGCCTCGAACGCTCGGGCGGACATGCCGATCTCGCGCATCTTGTGCAGCATGTAGAGGCCCGCAAAGCCGGCACCCACGACGACGACGTCCAGCTCCTCGTCCACGCCATGATTGTGCATCACCGGTGACTCCTGGCTCGCGACGTACATGCCCCGCTCCGGCGAGGAGCTCCGCGACGTCGACCGCGTTCAGTCGCTCCTCGGCGCGGATGCGTTCGATCGCGCACGCCCGCTTCACGTGACCGGCTCGGCCGTGATCGTCCATCCGCCGAGCCGGCGTGTGCTCCTGCGGTGGCATGAACGCCAGCAGGCGTGGCTGCAGGTCGGCGGACACGGCGATCCCGGAGAGAGCGACCCGTTCGAGATCGCCCGGCGGGAGGCTGCCGAGGAGACGGGACTCGAGGATCTGGTCGCGTGGCCGACTGCGGAGATCCTCCATGTCGTGGTGGTCCCCGTGCCTGCCGGGAAGGGCGAGCCCGCGCACGAGCACGCGGACGTCCGCTACGTGTTCGCGACGTCGCTGCCGGAGATGGCACGGCCTGAGAGCGACGATGCGCCGATGCAGTGGTTGTCGGTCGAGGACGCGCTCGCGGTCACGGAGGAGGAGAACCTGCGCGAGTCGCTGCGCCGCGTCGCGGCGCTCCTCGCTGTGTCGGACCGCCGCTAGGTTGGCGGGATGGGATCGAGCACGAGCCGGCCGCGCAAGAAGGGCAACCACAGCCACCTCGCGAAGGTCGGGACGCCCGAGAACCAGCAGTACGAGCACGACGTTCGGCAGGGCTACCTCGGGGGGTCCTGGGCGTGGATCGTCGGCATCGTCTTCGTGATCGCGATCGTCGCGTTCCTCATCATCCTGACGACTCTCGACTAGTTGGGCAGCGACACCACCACCAGCTCGACCTCCGCGGCTTCGGCATCCACCCTCTCGAGCGTCGCGCGCACGTCGTGCCAGTCGAGACCGCCGATGCCGGAGCCGATGCGCGGGAGATAGATCGTCCGGACGCCGTTCGTCGGGGCGTGGTCGATCGCCGCTCGCACCGAGTCCGCGATCGCCTCGAGCCTGGCGTCGGGTCCTGGACGCTGCTGCGTCGCGAGGTTGTAGATCCAGACGCCAGCGTTTCCTCGTCGAGCCAGGGGAGCACTCCGCCGAGGGTGAACGTGCCGTCATCGCATCGCGCTCGGTACTCGGCCGCCATCGCCGGCCACCGTCGCTCGACCTTGGCGGCGAGCCCGCCCATCACGCCTTCGCAGTTGCAGCCGTGGCCGAACGCCTCACCCCGCTCGGCGATGCTCAACAGACTGCCTTCGACCTCACGCATCTCGCTTCCCCCAGTGACCGTCGTCACGCCGAGCCCGACGATAACGTCGGGCTGGCGACGCAAACGCTCGTTGAGGTCAGGGGTCGATGAGGACGCCGGGGTTCAGCAGACCGCCGGGGTCGACGGTCGCCTTCGCCGCCCGCAGCGCGTCGGCGAAGAGGTCGGGGCGCTGCCGGTCGTACTGGGGACGATGCATGCGACCAACCGCGTGGTGGTGGGTGATCGTGCCGCCCGCCTCGAGGAGGGCCTCTCCGGCGGCGTGCTTCACGTCCTCCCACATCGAGATCTCCGAGCCCTGTCGTCCCATGCCCGACCACGTGTAATAGGGCGCCGGGCCGTCGGTGTACACGTGCGTGAACCGGCACGACAGCATCGGCTCGTGACCGAACACCTTGCGGAGCGTCGCTCCGACGCGATCGCGGACGAGGGCATCGAGGTCAGGCCAACGATCCCATGTGATCGCCGTCTCGAACGTGTCGGCGACCAGGCCGAGGCTCGTGTCGACGCCGAGGCCGACGCCGATGAACGCGTCACGCCACGCGCCGACGGCGCCCTCTCGTCCGGTGGGGGCAGCACTGCCGTCGGCGACTCGGATCTCGTCGTCGTCGACTTGGCCGCCGCATCCCCGCACGATCTCGACGGCCTGCGCGATGTTGTGGCGCTGGGTGAGGTCGGCTGACTCGAAGCCGATGATGAGCAGCGATTGGGTGCCGTCGAGTCCGGCGGCTCGATGCGCCTCGGCGGGGTCGAGCACTCGCAGGTTCGCCGGCCACAGCTTCGCCTGCGCGACCTGTCGCACGGCCTCGGTCGCGGCCGGCCACGAGTCGAACGTGACGCCGGCCGTGGCCCGATACTCGGGACGGCGTTGGATGCGCATCCACGCTTCGGTGATGACGCCGAGGATGCCCTCGCTGCCGATGACCATGCGGTCGGGCGAGGGCCCCGCGCCGCTGCCGGGCAAGCGACGTGATTCCCACCACCCCTGTGGTGTCAGCATCCGCACCGACTCGACGAAGTCGTCGATGTGAGTGTGGTTCGTGGCGTAGTGGCCACCCGAGCGCGTTCGCGATCCATCCCCCGAGCGTCGAGAACCGAAACGACTGCGGGAAGTGGCGGAGCGTGTAGCCGTGCGGGCGCAGCTGATCCTCGAGGTGCGGACCGAAGACGCCGCCCTGGATGCGCGCCGCCCGCGACACCTCGTCGATCTCGAGCACCTGGTCGAGCTGGTCGAGCGCGATCGTCACGACCGCATCGGCTTCGGGCGGATTCACTCCCCACACCACCGACGATCCACCGCCGTAGGGCACCATGACGTGCCCGCCGGAGGTGCACCAGTCGACCGTCGCCTCGAGCTCGGCTTCGCTGCGCGGATGCGCGACGACATCAGGCGGGTTGGGGAAGTCGAGGTTGAACGAACGGGTTCGATCGGTGAAGTGCGCCCCCTTGGCGTGGAACGCGCGCTCCCAGATGTCGGTCGTGCACCAGCCTGCCAACGCTCCGGGAATCACGAGGCGCGGTGCCCGCAGCGTCGCGTCCTCGAGCTTCGGAACCGCTCGGGCCACGATCGCAGTGCCCGCTCGCTCCGAGAGCTTCGCGGCGAGCTCCTCGCGCTGCTGTTGGGTCGGCTCTTCGCTTTCCAGGCACCAGGCCCAGAACGAACGCCTCGGAGCGTCGAGCGGTCGGCATGCGCAGTGTCTATCGCTTGTCGAAGGGCGGCGGCTTCGGGGCCTCACTCGGCTTGTCGGAGGGACGCCGGCGGAACACGTAGCGAATGCCGATGACCGCGTACTCCGACGCGCGGTATACCTGGTATGCGAGCCAAGCCGGCACCGAGCCCGCGACGACGACCCAGAACGCGTAGCCAGCGATGAGGCCGCCGCTCCACTGGCGTCCCCAGAGCGCGGAGAAGGGAACGGGTGCCAGGAGCGACACGAGGACGAGCCACGGCATGCCCGAGAGCACGCCGATGACCACGAGCACCGTCCCCGCGAGCGCGGCGATGAACCACAGCACGAGGGCGAGGGCGCTCAGCCGGTCCGCATGCCACCGCGTCCGCAGCGTGACGCCGGTCCAGAGGATGTAGGCGCGCACGAGCGGCACATCGCACTCGATGAGCACGTCTCGGAACAGGCGGTCGGCGACGACGGGGGAGAGCCGTTGGCTCTCGGGCAGCTTCTCCGGTTCCGGGGTGATCAGCTGGTCGTGCAGAAGCGCGGCAGGCGTGTGGCGTCCGCTGCGGCGCGCGAACCACCCGAGGAAGGTCGGGATCGACGCGAGGTCGGTGTGTCCGAGGAGCTCCGCGGAGACCGGCATCGGGCCTGCGCGCGGCCCGCCGGTGTAGAGGAACGGCTCGGACAGCTCGAAGGTGTCGTCGTCGATCTGGCGCAGGCTGAACCGGGCCGGCTGGGCCCCGCTCGCGTCAGCGAACGGCCGGGTGTCGAGATCCCAGGAGAACGGCATGCGGCCAGTTTCGTACTGGCCGCCGCCATCGTCACTCGGTCAGCTGATGTCGACCTGGACGGCCATCCCCTGTGCGAAGTGAGGCGGTCCACCCTCACGATCTGTGATGAAACACATGAAGACGTATGACCCGGCCTGGAGGTTGAGGTCCGCCGTCTGTGAGGTGCCTGGGCCTATGACGGCCAGGTCCTGCGCGGACTCGAAGTCGACCGGCGGCGGACCCTCCGGCGGCTCCTCGGAGCTCAGGAACGCAAGGGCCTCGTCGAACGTCGAGCCCTCGGCGATCGGTGCCGCGATCAGGTGGTGGAACTGCTCGCCGGCGTTCGTGAACTCGACGGTCTGCTCACCGGCTGCGAGCCCGTCCGTCTCGAACGTGTATTCCGACGCGGTCACCGTCGCGGTCGTCTCAGGGAGCGCGGCGGTCGATGCGCTGCCGCTCACCGTCACTTCGCCGAGCATGCCGCCCTCGTAGTGAGGGATCGACCCTTCTTCCTCGCCGCCGAACGTGCAGAAGTACACGTAGGTGCCGTCCTCGAACTCGACCGTCGCCGTGCGGCTGGCCCCAGGGGCCGCACCGCCGACACCGCCCGGCGCATTGAGGACGAAGTCGGGGATTGCCCCCTCCTCCGAGGACAACACCTGGTCAGCGAAGTCCTGCGGATCGGTGCCCTCCTCGACCTGCACGAAGCCGACCTCATGCGCTTCGGCGCCGCCGGAGTTGTCGAGCGTGATCGCGACCGTGCCGCCCTCCATCTCGGCGGGCAGGTCGAACGCGTACTCGCCCTCCGCGGGCTCGCTCGCCACGACGGTCAGCGCCGCTGGCTCGCTCGAGCTTGCGCTGTCGTCGCCGCACGCGGCAAACGTCATCGCACCGACTACTACCGCCAACCCAGCCGTCGCCCAACGCAGCCTCATTGAGACGCCTCCCCCTTGTGCCGCCCAGTAGTTGCCCGAGCACCCTAGTCAGGCCGCGTTCCGCTTCCGAAATGCAAGCCCGGCGAGCACCTCCATGACGACGCGGTGGGCGTTGTTGACGGTCGTGTCAGCCCAGTCGTAGGGCGGGGCGACCTCGACCACGTCGAGCGCGACGAGGTTGGTGTCGAGCGCGATCTGTCGCACCGCTCGCAGCAGGTCAGCGGGATTCATTCCCCCGGGCTCGGGGGTGCCAGTACCGGGGGCGAACCCGGGATCGAGCACGTCGATGTCGACGGAGAGATACAAGGCGTCGGCTCCGTCGAGCGCCTCTGCGATCGCGTCGGTGATCACGGCGGCGCTTCCTCGCTCCCACACTTCCTGCATGAGATGCCAGCGCATCCCCTGCTCTTGCATCCATGCGAAGGTCTCGGCGGGTGGCCAGTACCCGCGCAGGCCAATCTGCACGAAGTGGCGTCCGAGCACGGCACCGCTCTCGATCAGTCGACGCATGGGGGTCCCGTGCGACGCGAGGTTGCCGTCGATGATGTCAGCGGTGTCCGCGTGAGCATCGAAGTGGACGATGCCGACGTTGCCCCAGCCATGACGATCCGCGACTGCCGTTGCCGCCGGCCAGGTGATCGAGTGGTCACCGCCGATGATCACGGGGAAGATGCCGCGGCTGGCGACCTCACTCACGCGGGCCCGGATGTTGTCGTGCGAGCGCTCGGTCAGACCGTGCGGGCAATGCGCGTCGCCGTAGTCGACCACCTCGAGGTTCTCGAAGATCTCGATGTCGAGATCGAGGTGGTGAGCCGACGGGTAGTACGCCTGCGCGCGAAGCGCCCGCGGGCCGAACCGCGCTCCCGGCCGATTCGTCGTCGAGATGTCGAACGGAGCCCCCACGATCGCGACGTCGGGTTGCCACTCGTCGAGCTGCGCGGGCTCGGTGAGGAACGGCCGCCCGCAGAACGTCGGGAGCCCGGCGACGCTGTTGAGCTCGAGCTGCTCGCGCATGCCCTCGGGGAGCTCTCGACGCGGAGGTTCGGTGTCGGCCACGCGGGCCATCGTTGCCGGTCCCGCGCCTCACCGCTACCGTCGATGGAACCATCTGGGGCTAGGGGGACGCTCATGGTCTACGCACAGGGCCGCACGTACTACGACGCCGACAGCCACATCATGGAGCTGCCGGACTGGCTCGTGGAGTTCGCCGATCCCGACATCCGTGATCGCATCCGCCCGCTCTACCTCGGGGCGGCCGGCAAGCTGGCGGACAAGGCCATGCAGGACGCCGAGACGCGTACCGTCGATCCCTCCGCGGGCGCCGCCCTCGAGGCCAACGTGCTGCACCACAAGGGCTGGTCGGCGCTCGGTGCGTTCGATCCGATCGAGCGCACGCGGGCCCTCGACCTCCTCGGCTTCGACTGCCAGCTCGTGTTCAGCACGTTCGCCCCGACGCAGTTCCTCGGCGACGATCCCGACCTCGTGTACGGCGGCACCCGCGCGCACAATCGGGCGATGGTCGACTTCTGCTCGGACGACCCGCGCCTCGTCCCCGTCGGTTTCGTGCCGTGGGGCTCGCCCGAGCGCAACGCCGCGACCGTCGAGGAAGCGATCGAGATGGGATGCGGCGCTGTCCTGCTGCCTTCGGTGCCCGACCCGAACAGCCCCTCGCCCACCCACCCGGAGAACGACCCGGTGTGGCGGGCCCTCGAGGCGAACGAAATCCCGTTCATGCTGCACATCGGCGGCGGCGGCCAGCTGATGCGGCCCGCGTTCCACAACAACGGCCGCACGGTCACCGACTTCCTCGGCGGCGGCGAGAACATCCGGTCCAAGGACTACATGGCGATCCACATGCCGCCGGAGGTGTTCCTCTCGTGCCTCGTGCTCGACGGCATCTTCGAGCGGTTCCCCGGCTTGCGGGGCGGGTGCATCGAGCAGGGCGCGATGTGGGTCGTGCCGTGGTTGAAGCGGCTCGACCTCGCGCAGTACACGTTCCGCAAGACCGAGCCCGACCTCGCGTTGTCGAAGGCCGCGAGCGACTACGTGCACGGCCACCTGTACTTCACGCCGTTCCCGACAGAGCCCGTGGGTTGGATGATCGAGCAGGCCGGTGACGACCTGTTCCTCTTCTCGTCCGACTACCCGCATCCCGAGGGAGGGCGCGATCCGCTCGGGCGGTTCGAGTCTTCGCTGTCCGATGTGTCAGACGCGGGCAAGCAACGGTTCTACGCTGACAACTTCGCCGCGATGATGGGTCAACGCGTGATGAGCGGCGCGGTCGCCTGAGCCAATCGCCTGAGCCAACCGGCGGTCAGGCCGCCCGCGAGAAGGCAGTGTCGACCACGCCGCGGAACAGGTCGAGACCTTCGAGCCCCGGCAGCGCGCCGATCGTGGCGTCCATTCGCGACACGACACGCTCGCAGTTCGCGCTCGTGGCGTCCTCGAGGACGTTCATGAGCGCGCGGTCGAACTCCTCGGGCTGCTTGTAGTCCGCGCCGACGCCGACCGGCGTCCAGTTCCGCTGAAGCATCGTGCGCACCGCGACGCGCGTGCCGCGGCTGCGAGCGAGCCGCCACTCGCCCTGGAGCGCGTAGAAGCTGAAGTGGCGCGCCTCCTGCGACGCGATCCGCTTGAGCAGCTCAGCCAGGACGCGGTTTTCCGTGCGCTGGGCCATGAGCCGGTAGCCGTTCATCGTGATGAGCTCGTTCGTCGCCCCCCACACCATGTGGGCCGCGGTGACGATGTGGCCTACGGGGCGAGTCAGGGCGAGCGTCCACCGCTCCGACGTCGACGCAACGGGTGGAGGCGCCGGCTGAAGGGCCGGGATCGGTGCTCCCCGCCCCTCTCCGTACACCTCGAGGAAGCGCGCCAGCGCGCGGGCGTGTTCGGTCTCCTCCGCGTGCCACAGGCGCAAGAAGCGCGCGACGAGCGGATCGCGCCACGTCGCCGGGTGCTCGCTGAGACCGGCAAAACCCCGTGATGTGAAGCCCTCGACATCGCGCATGTAGATCAGCGTGTAGAGGTCGCCGTCCCCGATCTTGAACTTCGGCACGTCGTCCCACGCGAGGTCGTCAGTGGCCAACAGCTCAGACTTCTCGAGCAGCTTCAGGCAGCGAGTCTCGTTCCGGCTTCGGATGTCACGCCAAGTCATCGCACCTATTCGACACCAAAGTCGGGTGTGGATGCCTCAATCTCCTACTGCGTGCGAGCGGGCAAGTGCGTCCAAGGCGCCGAGCGTCATCGTCACGTACACCTCGATGAGCTCCGCCTGCTCGCCCCGCCCGGCAAACACGCTCGCCAAGAGGCCGTTCGTCCCCTGGACGAGGATTGCCGCCGCGGTCTCCGCGATTGCCGTTGGGAGGTTGTAGGCGTTCTGCACCTCGCGCCCCCAGAACTTGTTCACGGTGCGGTCCCGCTCGCGGCGCGCCTGGAGCAGCGGAGCTGCAGAGATCGACACCTGCCAGAGCCGGCCGAGCAACCGGCCTCGATCGCTGATGGGGCCGCCCCAGCCGACGAACGACGCGCGGACCTTCGCCTCGAACCCGTTGGCGTGCTCGACCGCGGCCATGATCTTTCGGTCGAGGTCGATCACCTCGCGTTCGAACAGGGCCACGAGAAGTGCACCGGCGTTGTCGAAGTACCGATAGCTGAGCGCCTTGCTCACACCGGCCCTTGCGGCGACCGCTTCCATCGTGACGGCGTCTGCGCCTTGCTCCACGACCAGCTGTGCAGCCACGTCGAGGAACTGCTCGCGGCGTTGCGCTGCGCTGAGTCGCGCGCCGGGGACAACTCCCTCTACCGCCGAGACCATGTCGCGTGCTCCCCTCGCTGGGTGGGGTGACTCAATGGCGTCCTCGGACGCGCACCCTTTGCTGTTCTGTTCGGTTCTTTGCTTACCCCGTGCCGGCTGTCCGCATACCGCGGCCAGCGCGCGGGCACCCCGGTTCGGGACAACCCCGTCACTATGATCCGCTCCACCATCGGGACGCCAAGGTCGGGAAAGGTCGGGGATGACGGATCCGGGAGCGGGGCAGGGGCGTCCTCGTCCCATCTCGATCTCCGGCTTCGAGGACCCGGTTGAGATCGGACGTGGCGGGTTCGGCGTCGTGTACAAGGCGCACCAGGTGGGCTTCGAACGCACTGTTGCGTTGAAGATCCTGCCGATCGCCGCCGCCGACGAGTCGGCCCGCGACCGCTTCGAACGAGAGCGCATGGCCATGGGCGCCCTCTCGAGCCATCCGAACATCGTGACGGTGTACGGCTCGGGTTTCACCGACGATCAGCAGCCCTACATCGTCATGGAGTTCATGACGCGCGGCTCCCTCGGAGATCGCATCTCGAAGCAGGGGCCGATGCCGTGGAACGAGGCGGTCGCCGCCACGATCAAGGTTGCTGGAGCGCTCGACGCCGCGCACGAGGCCGGAGTGCTGCATCGAGACATCAAGCCCGAGAACATCCTCGTGTCCCAATACGGCGAGGCCAAGCTCGGCGACTTCGGCATCGCGCGCATCGAGGGCGCAAACCAAACCCGTAGTGGTGTGATCACCGCGACGATGGCCCACGCGCCGCCCGAGATCGTCGAGGGCAAGCGCCCGACCGAGGCTTCCGACGTCTACTCGCTTGCCTCGACGCTGTACGCGCTCATCGCCGGCGACGGGCCCTTCGCCGGCGGCGAGGAGACGTCGATCGTCACGATGATCTCGCGCATCGTCACCCACCCGGTTCCCGACCTGCGCGCGCGGGGCGTGCCCGACGCGGTGTGCTCGGTGATCGAGCAGAGTTTGGCGAAAGACCCGACCATCCGACCCCGGGCCGCGGCGTTCGGTCGCGCGCTCCAACAAGCCCAACGCACGATGGGCATGCCCGTCACGGACTTGACCCTCGTGTCGGTGACCCTGCCCGCACCAGACTCGGCTGTCGTCGGACGCGCTGCGACGACGAGCGCGGCGACCATCGCCGCCGCGACCGCCCCGGCTGCGCCCCTCGCGAACATGCCGCCGCCGTCCGCAGTGGGGGCGCCTCCGGTGACGCCGCCCCCGGGCACGCCGTCTCGGGAGACCCTCCCGGGTGTTCCCTCTGGTGCCGGTCCGGGAGACGGGGGCCGCAAGCGGAGAGGCCCCCTGATCGCGGTCGGCGCGCTGGTCGTGGTGGCACTCGTTGGCGGCGGAGTCGTGCTCTTCGGCGGCGGCGGCGACGACGATCCTCAGCCTCCCGACGAGAGCCTGGTCGTACCGGCGTCGGCGATCGCATCGCTCGCCGACGCCGAGCTCGGCACCGTCCGCATCGTGGCCGAGGGCGAGTTCGTGCTTCCTGACGTGGCCATCGACGTCGACGTCGCTGGCGAGGGGAGCGCGTTCATCATCGACAGCACTGGCCTCGCAGTGACCAACAACCATGTCGTCGCCGGCGCGGCGACCCTCGAGGTGTTCGTTCCCGGGGACGCCGAGCCGAAGAACGCGCGCGTGCTCGGCCGCTCGGAGTGCGACGATCTCGCCCTCATCGACGTCGCCGGCGACGGCTACTCCTTCTTCGAGTGGTCTGCGGGCGAGGTCGCGCCCGGCGACGCAGTGCACTCAGGCGGCTACGCCGCGGGTGACACCGCGTTCGTGGTCAACGACGGAACGGTGACGAGCATCGCCGCCTTGGCGACCACATGGTCGGCAACTGACGAGGTGATCAACCACGATGCCGACACCCAACCGGGGCAGTCGGGCGGTCCGCTTCTCGACGATGACGGTCTCGTGGTCGGTGTGAACTATGCCGCGAACGTGACGAACGATGACCGCTTCGCCGTCGCGGCCACCTCCGCGGAAGGCATCGTCGCGTTGCTCGAATCGGGCGACGTCGATTCGGTAGGGGTGAACGGGCTCGCGGTACCGGAGTCGGACACAAACGCCGCGGGTGTGTGGGTGGCGTCCGTCGAGACAGCGACGGCGGCGGAGCGAGCCGGCCTGCGACCCGGCGACGTGATCTCCGAGCTGAACGGTGTCGATGTCGCGGCGGACGGCACCATGGAGCCGTACTGCGACGTGCTTCGCACTCAGGGCGCCGACGCCGTTCTGCCGATGACGGTGGTGCGCGATGGCGAGCTGCTCTTCGGCGAGCTCAACGGCGCGCCGCTTCCCGAGGCCGGAGTGCCACCTGACGACACGTCGGTCGACACCGAGTTCCAGACGATCACAGACGAGACCGGCGCGTTGACGGTGGAGGTGCCGGTCGACTGGGTGACCATCCCGGTCCCGGGGAGCGAGCAAATAGGTCCGGCGGTCGCGGCGTCCGCGGACGGCACCGACTTCACGGCTGGCTTCACGACGGCGGGCATGTTCTACATCGCCACCCGGAACGAGGTGCCCGACATCGACGCGCTGTTCCCCGTCTTCACTCGTGAAGGGTGCACAGCCGAAGACATCGGGGACTATGACGACGGCGTGTTCGTCGGTCGCTTCCAGACCTTCAGCCAGTGCGCGGGCACCGACACCTTCTATACGGTGATCATCGCCAAACCCGCCGAAGGGGATTACACAACGATCGTCGAGGTCCAGGTCGTGACGCCCGAGGACGAAGTCGCCCTCGAGCAGATCGAGAGGACCTTCAACGCCGACTCGGATCTGTTCTGATGTGCCACACCTTTCATCGAGGGAGCAGCAATGAAACTTGACGAGCAGCGAGCCCTGCTGGCCACCGGCGACGGCGTCGTCGCCCGACTGCCCGGCATCGTGCTCGTCGCCGTTCCCGCCACGGGCAACGAGGCGAAGATCGGCGAGCTGATCGCGTCGTGCCGCGAGGTGGGCGAAGCGAACCCTTCGGCTCCCGGGCGCACGCTGGCCCGTCGCATGGCCGGCATCCTCTCTGCCTCCGACCCCGACACGGGTCTCGCGGTCTGTGTGCTCTCCCAGACGGAAGACGGCGTCTCGGTGATCCTTGCCGGCGACATGGACCTCGCGGCCTCCAGCGCGCGAGGGGAGGTGAAGCTCTCCGGTCGCGACGCGGCGACCTGGGTCGACCGCATCCTCGAGGGCACGCTCGGCTCCTGCTCGGTGAGCGCCGGCGGCAACGAGCCACCGAAGCGCACGGCGCTGTACGAGCTGCAGGGCGGCATCGTGCCTGGTACCGGCGTCACGCTCGTCGCCGGCGGCCAGGTCGTCGGGCTGCCGCCCGTCGGTGAGGCGCCCGCAGCCGCCGCGGCGGCAGTCGCGGCAGCCTCGAGCCCCGAGCCCGAACGCCAACCCGAGCCCGAGCCTGAGAGTGAGCCCGAGCCTGAGAGTGAGCCCGAGCCTGAGGCTGCTCCGATCGCGGCCGCAGCGGTCGCGGGTGCCGCGGCGGGAGTCGCGGGTGGCGGCGGCGCGCTCGACGAGCTCGCCGAGCCGCTGACGCCCGAACCGGTCGAGGCCGCGCCAGAGCCTCCGCCCCGTCGTCCGAGCCGTTCGCGGCCCCCGCTCCCGCGGCGGTCGCCGCGGCGGCGGTGGCCGACACGGGCGGCAGTGCGCCGGGCGGCAAGGCGATCGGCGTGATCGTCTTCGAAGACGGCACGAGCTACACGCTCGACAAGGACTACATCATCGGCCGCGAGCCCGAGAACGATGCCGCGGTCGTCGCCGGTCGCGCCGGCCCGCTCGTCGTCGACGACGCCGAGCGCAGCATCTCGCGGGTGCATGCGGAGCTGCGGCTGTTCGGCTCGGAGCTGCAGATCGTCGATCGGGGCTCGACGAACGGCACCTACGTCTGGAGCGATACGAACGCGGACTGGGTGAGGCTGGTGCCGAACCAGGTCGCGTCCGTGCGACCCGGTGGGTGGGTCGCGGTCGGAAGCCGCAGCTTCGTGTTCGAGGCAGAGGGCACCGATTAGCGGGCGTCTGCGTCAGGTGTCGTCGACGTAGACGAAGCCTCCCGAGAACGGCTCGGAGCTCAGCTTCACCCGCTTGACGCCGGCCGTGTCGAAGCAGAAGTCGGTTTCGCCGTGGGCGGGCACGTCGCCGTGTGGAGACGCGAACACATTGTCGGTGCGGTTGACGACGAGTACGCACTCGCCCGGACGTATCCGCGCGAACTCGGGGGTGAAGGCCTCACCGACGGCGACGAGCAGCACCGGCCTTCCGGCGTCGTGGGCGAGCCGGCCCGCCTCCCTCCGCACGTCGGACTGGTGCCACGGTTGCTGCCACAGGAGGATGGCGAAGACCGCGAGTCCGAGCACGATGGCGCTCGGGTAGCGAAACGTCTCCCGCAGGTCCCGATCGGTGTTGTCGAGGTGCTGCACGAACTTGCCGAGCGGCCAGCCGTAGAGGACGTGGCCCGCGTACGCGATCACAGCGACGCCGAGCTGGCCGGCGAGCACGTAACGGTCCTTGAACGGCGTGAGGAACACCGCGGTCTCGAGCATCAGGCCCCAGGCAACCCCCCAGAGCCAGTGGCGTCGCGCGCCGACGACCGTGTACATGATCCCGAACGTCACGCCGTTGGAGAGATGGAAGAGCCAGCCCATCGTCGACGTCACCGACGACGACATGTCCGCGCCAGTGATGAGGATGCCGTAGGTGTCGATCGGAACGAACACTCGGGATCCGCCCACGGCGAACGGAAGACGAATCAGGTCGTACCCGATGGTGCCGATCACACCGCCGAAGACGCCGACCCGGATGCGCTTCTGCAGCTCGGCGAGCTGCGGCGACCGCGTCGACCCGATGATCACGAGGCCGACGAGGCTCGGCACGGTGATCGTCCAGAAGAAACGGCGCATCGAGGTGACGCCGTAGAGATCGGCGAGCAGGGCGAAGATCGATGTCGACGCGAGGCCGATCGTCAGGAGCCCCGCCCACAGCGGCACCCCCGCGGTCTTGCGAGCAGTAGCCGACCGCTGGGGAGCCACCTCCTATTTCTCCTCGTCGTCTTCCTCTTCGAACTTGTCCTCGTCGGGCAGCACGTCGTCGAGCATGTTGCGCGCCGGCGGCTGCCCACCTGCGGGTGGTTGGGCGTCACCCGCAGCGCCAGGCTGTCCGGGCTGGTCGGGTGTCACGTCGGGGGCACCGCGCCGCCGCGCCGGTCGGAGCGATGTCGGCGGCGTCGGGTTGTCCGGCGTCGGGCGTGACGTCTGGCGCGGTGCGGGCATCGCCGGGGGTGACGTCGGGTGCGCAGCGGGTCGCCCCTGTGGGGGCGATGTCGGCGGCGTCGGTGCCGGTTGCGTCTTCGAGGCCGTGGGCGATGCTGTGCTCTGCGCTGCCTGCGGGGTGGTCGGCCGTGGGGGTGACGTCGGGTGCGGAGCGGGTGGCCCCTGTGGGCGCGATGTCGGCGGCGTCGGTGCCGGTTGCGCCTTCGAGGCCGTGGGCGATGCTGTGCTCTGCGCTGCCTGCGGGGTGGTCGGCCGTGGGGGTGACGTCGGGTGCGGAGCGGGTGGCCCCTGTGGGCGTGATGTCGGCGGCGTCGGTGCCGGTTGCGCCTTCGAGGCCGTGGGCGATGCTGTGCTCCGCGCCGGCACCCGCGCCGGCGCCGGCGGGCCCGGGACCTGCGCCTACGGCGTCCGGCACCGGGGGAGCGGATGGCGGCGCGAGGCCCGATGCGCTCGCCGCGCCGCTCGCTCGTGCCACGGGCGTCGGCGCGGGCGGCGCGCCCGGGGTGCCCGTAGTCGTCGTCGACGCTGGCGTCGTCGGTCCCTCCGAGGGCGCCGCGCCGAGATCGTGAGTTGCTCGCGAGGACGTTGCGGCGTCGGCATCGGCCACGCCATGAGTGGCGGGTTCGGCTGGCGCGGCGGGTGGTTCGGCGAACGGGTCAGGAGGCGGCATCGCAGCAGGATCCGCGCCGGTTCCCGCGGGACCGGCCGGCTGCGGAAGCGCCGTATCCGGCTGCCCCGACGCCGGTTGGCCGAGCGATGACCCGACGCCGTGCTCGGCACCCGACGGCAATGGGCTCGGACCGGCAGGCGGGGCGCTGCCCGCGAGGCCCGCGGGCCCCGCACCTCCCGTCGCGCCGCTGCTGAACGCGCTCGCGAGCGCGGCGAGCCCGCCGCCGAGCGCGCATCCGATCACGGCCCCGATCGCGGAGAACGAGCCGCCGATGCGAGCTTGGCGGATCACGACGTCTGCTCCGGCCGACTTCCTCCACTCCCACCAGCCCTGGAAGAAGCCGAGCTCTGAGCACGGTTCACCGCTTGCTGTCACGCACTCGAGCCAGCCGCCATCATCGGCGCGCGCGGGTGTCGCGCGCAGCACCCTCCACGTCACGACGCCGGCGCCGACGAACAGGATCAGCGGGATCGGGTTCGGAAGCGCTTTGCCTTGGCCGGTCGCGACGACCACGAACGACACGACGATGAGGATCAGCGCGAGGACGATCGGCACCGCCGCGCCGTCCATCCTCCACGCGAGGATCGCGCCAATCGCCTCGCCGAGCATCATGGCGTAGGGGTTCGCGAGCCCAGTCGCGTTGCTCTTGAGACGCGGTTGAGCGGCCGAAAACGCGCCGATCCACCCACGAATCAGCACGTTGTTGAGCACAACCGCAAGTGCTGTCGGCGCGGCGAGAAGAAATCCGAGTCCGAGGAGGCCCGAGATCGCGTTCGAGATGACCGAGCCGATCAGCAGGGCGAGCGCGGCGCCCCAACAAGCCATCGCGATCGCCGAGCGCGGGCGCTTGAACAGGTTCTCGAAGAACGTGAACGGGGGCGTGAAGAACTCACGAAGGAGGTTCTTGAACCCCTTCTCCCGTCCATAGGTGATCAAGCCGAACAGGATCGTGGTGCAGAGCAGCCAATAGATGCCGTTCCACGTCTTGCCTTGCGCGGTCGCCGTCGTCTCGGACCCCGGGTCAGCGACCGAACCCTCGAGCTTGCGGGCCATGATCCACACGTTCCAGGCCCACGCGATGAGGAACGACAGCACGCTGAAGATGAGCGTGCGTAACCAGTTCTTCCGGAGCCAGCGCCATGACTCGCGAAACAGCACTCTGGTGGGTACGAGACCCCCCGGTGCGGCTGCGGCCGCCGAGCTCAACGCAGTCCCGCGCCGATCATTCGAGCGGCAGGCTGTCGGCTTCGGCGCCGTGATCGTGGAGGCGCCGGGCGGCGTCGATCACGCTGAGGCACATCGCTTCGAGCCGCCGGGCTGAGCCTTCGGTGAGACCCTCTTTGACCTCGTTCGAGTTCAGCGCGCAGTAGTCGGGCGCCACCCACGCGCCGAGCGAACGGGCGATCGTCGTCATCGAGTTGAGCGTGTTCAGCGCAGCCATGGCTCCACCGGCGAGCGCGCAGAGACCGACGACATCACCCTTCATCGGTTCTTTCGTGAGGTAGTCGAAGAGGTTTTTGATGCTCGCTGCCGGCGCGCTGTGGTACTCGGGGGAGATCCAGATGTACGCATCGGTCTGAGACACACGCTCCTGCCATGCCACCGCGGCTGGCAGGTCGAAGGGCACCGTGCCGTCGTTCACGGGCACGTTCACATCGGCGGGCGTGACGAAGTCGACCTCAACCCCACGGATCGAGCAGATCTCGACGACCCGACGCGCCAGGATGTGTGTCGTCGAGCTGTCGCGGCTCATCGCAGAGATGACCATCAGCTTCACGTCGTGAACCCCCTCGGCGTCGTCAGTGAGCCGCACACTATCCAGAGACCGTTCGCCGGGCGCGGGTTCACGTTGCGATGGCGGCGACGGCCGCGACCCTCGGACTCGAGGCGAACTCGTCCTTCCAGTCGGGCGGCACGACTGCCTCGATGCGCGGCGAGTGCGGCTAGCGCGATCTGTTTCATCTCGTCCGCGGCGTGAGGCGCATGGCGAGCGAGCGCGACCGCGGCGTCGACGATGAGTGCCGGGTGGTCGAGCTCGCGCGCGGACTCGAGCGCTGCGCTCAACCGTGCGTGCGCGTCGGGTCGCTCGAGGAGCGCCTCCGCCTGCGCCTCGATCAGCAGGAGGCGCACTCGCTCGACACGCGCCTCGGCCCCGTCGAGGCTGGCCCTCGCAGCTCCGACTGCTTCGAGCGCATCGTCGGCCTCGCCCTTCACCAGCGCCGACGCGGCCCGGCTGAGGGCGAGCAGAGCCTCGAGGCGCCAGCTGAGCCACGCGTCCTCGGCGACGAGCGCCGCCGCTTGTTGCAAGCGGCCTTCCGCCGCCGCGTGGGTCGCCGCGCCGAAGTGCACTCGACGCGAGGCTCAGGACCATCGTGACCCGCTCGGCCGGACGCACACGACCCTCGGTGGCCTGCGCGAGCGCGGTCTCACCCGAACGCTCGGCTCGTGCGACGTCTCCGAGGTCGCGTGCGAGCACGCCCATCGCGTGGTGAGCGGTCGCGGCCGTATGAGTGTCGCCCGCCTCGTCGCCCCGAACGAGCAACGCGGCTCGCGAGCTGCTCGACGGCTGCCCAGTCCCCGACATCGACGAGCGTCAGCAGCAACCAGCGATTGGCCAAGCCGGTGAGCACGGGGAAGCTGAGCGTCTTGGTCGCATCGGTCGCGGGACGCAGCAAGTCGAGCGCGCCGGCGAGGTCACCCTGCCACCGGCGCAGTCCACCGAGCACGAGCAAAGCCTTCGCCTTCGTGTACGGGTCGTCACTCTGCTGCGCGCGAATCTGGACGTCTTCAGCGAGCTCGATGGCGCCGGGCATGTCGCCCGTGAGCGCCCGCACAAGGCTGCGGACCGCGTCGACGCGAACGACGAGGTCGACGAGCCCCGCGGCTACGGCTTCGCTCCGTGTCCGGTCGGCATGCGCACTCCCCTCGTCGATGCGGTGCGACAAGACGAGGAACCACGCAAGCCGTTCGTCGATCTCGATGCGTTCTGCGGTTCGATTTGCCGTGTTGTGCGCCTGCGCGGCCGCGGCGAGATCTTGCACCGCGCCGTCCCGATCGTCGAGGACCATGCGGCAGTAGCCGCGCCGCTCGTGCAGGTCACCCTCGAGATCGGCAGGGGTCGTCCCGGGATGGCGCGCTGCGAGCGTGAGCGCGTGGCCGAGCAGCTGCTCGGCGGTGCGGTGCGCACCGGCAGCCTGCGCTCGTGCCGAGGCGAGGTCGAGGTACTTGACTCCGTTGTCGGGGTCGTCGGCACTCAGGTAGTGGTGCGCGAGCAGCTCGGTGATTCCCTCGCTGTCGCCTTGCTGTGCGACGAGCGCCTCAGCGACTCGTCGGTGGTAGGCGGGGCGCCGGCGGTGGAGGATGCTCTGATACGCAACCTCGCGTACGACCGGACTCTTGAAGCCGAACTCGAGGCTGTCATCCATGTCGGAAGGGGCTCGCAGCAGCTCGGCGACGACGAGCTCCGAGAGCGCGCCCGGCACCGAGGCGGGATCGGTGGCGGTTGCCCGCAACAGATCGGACGTGAACGTGAGCCCGACGACCGAGGCTTCCTGAAGCACGAGGCGAGACGCGTCGGGAAGCGAATCGATGCGGGCCTCGATCAGCTCTTGGACTGTGCTCGGGATCTCGATGCTGTCGGGGTCGCCGACGAGCGTCCACTCGCCCTCGGTCTGGACGACGACGCCTTCGTCGACGAGCGACAGCGCGATCTCCTCCGCGAACGTGGGATTGCCATCAGCGCGGCGTCGCGAGCTTTGCCCCCAGCGGCGGCGACACCCCACCGGGCAGCAACGCGCACAGAAGCTCGGAGATGCGCTCATTGGGGAGCGCGGACAACCGCAGCCGCGTGATCCATGAGGGCCCGACGAGCGCGATCGCTTCGACCGGCGCGGCGCCCGGTCGCGACCCGAGCACGACCATCACCCGAGCCGTTCCCACCCGGCGCATCAGCAGGACCGCGAGGTCCACCGACGCCTGGTCCGCGTGCTCGAACCGGTCGACCAGGATCGCGACCGGTCGCGAGGACGCGGCGTGGACGAGGGCGCGACCCAGAGCCGCGCCGAGCTCCGGGATGTCGGCCGTCTCGCCGCCGGTGAGGATCGTCGCCGCGGTCGTCTTGTCGGGACCGGCCGTCATCTCTGCGATCAGCGGCTCGAGCACTTCGGCGATGAGCCCGAACGGTCGCGCTCCGACCGACTGTCCGCTGCCGCGGAAGACGAACATGTCCGCAGCGATGTCGGCCGCGAGCTCATCGAGCAACCTGGTCTTGCCCATCCCCGCGTCGCCGAGCACGAGCGCGACCGCGCCATCGGGGCCAGTGGTCGTGCGGGCGGCCGCCGACCGGAGCGCGGACAGCTCCTCGTCGCGTCCGATGAGCGGTGCATGCAGCCGGCGGGCCTCCTTGGCCTCGGCCGCCGAGAGCTGCCGTTCGAGCATGAACGCCTGCACCGGAAGGTCCTTGCCCTTCATCTGATACTGGCCCATGTCGGTGAGAAGGAACTGGTGACGGATGCGCCGCGCCGTCTCCGCAGAGACGAACGTCTGCCGCTTGACGGCCTTGTCCATGAGGCGCGCGGCCGTGTTGACCGTGTCGCCCATCACGCCGAACTGCGTGCCGTCGCCGACGGTGCCCGCAATGACGAGCCCAGTGTTGATCCCGATGTGCATGAGCAGCGGCGGCAGGTCGGGGCGCCGCAGGGCACGCGCCTCGAGCGCCGCGTGCATCTCCAGCGCCGCTCGCGCCGCGTGTTCCGGCTCGTCCTCGTGAGAGATCGGCGCGCCGAAGATCGCGCAGATGGCATCACCGATGAACTTCTCGACGTACCCGTCGTGCTTGCGGATGATGGCCGTGAGCTCGGCCATCGTCTCCTTCATGATCGAGTTCGCTTCCTCGGGATCGAGCTTCTCGGACATAGCGGTGAAGCCCGAGACGTCCGAGAACAGCGCCGTGACTCGACGGCGTTCACCCTCGGTGAGGCCGAGTCGGGCCCACATGTCGCCGCCCTTCGCGGGGGGCGCCGGGGGTGGCGGCTTCATCAGCCGCTTCGGCGGCGCCGCTCGGGCCGGGGCGCCGACCCCGGATGTCGTGGCGAGCTGCTGGGTGAGCGCGGTCAGCGCTTTGGTCTGTTCGCGCACTGCTTCGGTCAAGGCGCGGCAGCGCGATGAGCGGGGCCTCCTCGCCACCAGCGTCGAGTGCGGCGTCGGCTTGGTCGGCCAGCTGATCGGGGGTGCTCACCGCACGGCCTCCTGACTGGGCGGCTGACTGGGCGGCTGAGCCTTCGAGAGCTCGTGGACGTCGCCTTCCGCAGCGGCGTCGATGGGACCCGTGAAACCGAGCTCGGCGGCCGCGTCGCGTGCGTCGGCGAGCATCCGGTCGACACCGTCGTCGTCACGGCCGGGATCGTGATGGAAGAGGACGAGTCTGCCGACACGGCCCGCCTTCGCTACCCGCGCGGCGTAGGCAGGGGTGCAGTGCCCGAAGTGGCGGAAGCGCTCGTATTGCGACGGGTCCTGATGCGCGTCGTGGATGAGGAGGTCGACGCCGTTGACCAGGTCGCGCACGGCATCGGGCACCAGGTCGTCGTGCTCATGGCCCCGGCCCTCGGCTCCCGGGCCGTGATCGGGTATGTAGGCAACCGACGCGCCGTCGCCCTCGATGCGGAAGCCGAGCGTCGGACCACGATGGCGGACGTGTCGCGCGGTGAGCGCGATCGACCCGAGGTGGATCGTCTCGTCGCGGATCGTGTCGTAGCGCCAGCGGCCTTCGAGGCCGTCGAGCGTGATCGGGAATCCCGGTGGGCGCAGGACGGAGTCGAGGCCCGCTCGGATGCCGGCCTCGGCCCCGGTCACACTGCCGGGGCCGATCACCAGGTTGTCCGCGTCAGGCTGGTCGGCCGGGAAGAAGAACGGAAGTCCCATCATGTGGTCCCAGTGCAGATGGGTCAGCGCGATGGTGCAGCGGAACTCGGGCTGCCGTCCGAGTGACTTCGCGAGGTTGAAGATGCCCGTGCCCGCATCGAGGATGAGCATCGGCTCGTCTCCACACTCGATGGACACGCAGGGTGTGCTGCCGCCATACCGCAGCACGCCCTGCCCGGACACGGGCATCGAGCCGCGGGTTCCCCAGATGTGGAGGCGCAACTACGGCCCGGCAGGGTCGAGCTGGCTTGCGTCGACCCAGCCGCTCCAGCCGTTCTCGGCATCGACTCGCGCCGAATCTCCCGAGCGCTCGATCAGGCGCACCAGCGTGCCCGGCTGGAGCGTCGCCGACGGCGGCCCCGCGGGGTCTGCGGTTCCGCGGGCTGTCGCGCCCGACGCCCCGACTCGATGCGTCGCCGTCCATCCCGGCGCCGCCACTTGGCGCTCCTGGATCGCGCGCTGGACAGGGTTGGCCGGAGCGGGCCGTCGGGCGGGGCGATCGGATGGTGGGACGGTCGCGGCTGCGGCGGCTGCGGCTGCCGGCGTCGCGGCAGGGGGACTCACCGGCGGCGCGGCGGGAGCTGAGGGTGCGGGAGCAGCAGCGGCGGGAGTAGCAGCAGGGGGAGCCGCGGGCGGCGTTGGCGGTGCGGCGGGAGGCGCGGGTGCGGCAGGCGCGCGGGTGCGGGCGCGACGGGCGCGGCGGTGGCCTCGGCCGTGGGGGCGACCTCGAAGGTGACCGTGGCCCCGCCCGCTGCGGCAGCGTGATCCGCGGGCGCCGCGCCTGGCGTCGACTGCTGCACCTGTTGCACGGGCGTCGGCTCGGGCGCGCCGGCCGCGACGCGGGCCCGCGCGCGGTCGGCGACGAGGAACGAGCGGGCCACCACCGTGAAGTCGTTGCCTTCCGCCGCGGTCTGCGCCGCCGCCGCGACGAAGTCCTCGGCGGGCAGCTCGAGCACCACGCAGTCGGTGAGCGCGCGGACCGTCGCGGTGCGCGGGCTGCGCTCGAGGATCGCTACCTCGCCGAATGAATCGCCTTCGCCGTAGTCGCGCAGCTTGCGTTCACTCCCGGTCGCGTCTGCCTGCACAGCCTCGGCGGTACCGCTCTTCAGCAGGTAGAACGCGGTGGCAGCATCGCCTTGGCTCGTGATTGCCGCGCCGGCGGGAACCTTGCGTTCGGTCAGCTGGCTCGCGACGTCCTTCTGCTCTTCGAGATCGAGACCGCGAAACGTGCGTTTGACGTGACCGCCCGCCTCGCCCCACAGCAGCTCGGTCGGGCTGAGCGGCGCGGTCGCGGGCCAGCGACGGTTCAGATACGGCGAGAAGACCTGCGTCACCAGCATGATGACGAGTGCGACGATCACCGTCAGCACGAGCAAAACCAACAGCATCTGCAGCGGGGTCGAACCCACGTTGAAGACGTCGAGGTCGATCGCAAGCATCAGAGTGGCTCCCATTGATGCCGTGCCCGCTGAGTTCGAGGATCGCATCACCGAGGTCTGCGATCTGCGGTCGGAACGTAGCACGGCCCCTCGCGCGAGCGCGTGGTAGACAACGCACCAGCCTCGAGCCTTGGGGGTCTCGTCGGGTGGCTGGTCCGCCGAAATTTCAGATCACGTCGCGCAAGTGGAACGTCGCGACTGTCGTCGGCGCGATCCTGATCCTCGCGATCGGCTTCGGCGGGCTCTTCTACATCCAGAGCAACGTGAACCCGACCGGCGGCGTCACGCTCGCGTTCGTCATCGGGCTCGGCATCCTCACGGCGTTGCTGTTCATCTCGCCCGGGGCGCTTTATCCGTTCCGCAAGCGCACGGCGTTCGGCAAGAAGATCATGCCGGGCGGAACCATGACCTGGATCCGCTCACACATGTATCTCCCCATCCTGGCGCTCATCGCCGGGATCGTGCATGCGTCGGTGGTGCCCTTCCTCACGCACCTGACGTCGGGCGTGATCCTGCTGGTTTTGGGCGTCCTCGTGAGCGTCGGCGGTCTCGCCCGCCACCACATGATCGGGCTCAAGAAGGAGGCGCTGAACGTCAACGTCGCCATCAACAAGATGGCGCAGGGTCAGCCGAAGGCGTTCCGCGACTTGGTCCTGGACTTCGTGGAGAACCGCAGGCCGATCGCGGAGATCGACGCGCAAGTCGCAAAGCTCGATCCAGGCGAGCAGGTCATCTGGCGGGAGATCCGCAGGATGTCCGACGACGTCGCGAAGAACTTCCCCCGCGAGGGCGGCCAGACCTCGAAGGTCCTCCAGTTTCAGTCGTGGCGCGCCTTGCACCCCATCATCACGATCGCGTTCTTCGCGGTGCTCGCATGGCACGTGTGGGACGTTCTCGGCGGCACACAAGCCGCGTTCGGCGACGAGAAGACGGCGTTCGTCGCGTCCGACAGCTGCGCGGACTGCCACAGCGAGATCGTCGAGGACTGGAAGCTCTCGTCGATGTCGGAAGCTCAGACCGGCACCATCATGGAGGCGCAGCTCCCGATCACGATCGGAGAGAACGAGACGCTCGCCGAGACGCTGGGGGACGACCAGCAGGCGATCTTCGACTCGTCCGCGAAGAGCTGCATCAACTGCCACGCGCCCGTCGGCGCGCCTTTCGCTCAGGACATCACCGCCCTGTTGCCGTTCGACGCTGAGGGCTCCGCGGCCGACGGCGGTGTCGCGGTCAGCGGTGGCAATGCGTCGGTGCAGTCCGATGGCATCGGATGCATCAGCTGCCACACCCAGGAGGCACCGCCCGCCGAGCTGGCGGGCTTCGGCCCGATGCCCGTGGCCAGCCAGAGCGCGAACAACTTCGGCATCCAGTACGGCCCGCTCTTCGAGGACCCTGACCCCGTGCCCGTGCCGAAGCACGGCATGGACCCCGGCACCGACGACTGGTGGTCGACCACGGTCGAGTCGTCGCAGCTGTGTGGTGCCTGCCACAACGTGAAGGTCGACATCGACGGTGACGGCCTCTCACCGATCGAGGTGGAAGCGGGCAGCACCGAGGACGCCGACGGCAACTTCATCCTCGACGAGAACGAGCTCGACGACGATGACGGCGAGCTCGACGACCTCGTGCTCCAGACGACGTATGACGAATGGCAGGACTACGTCGCGGGCTTCGAGGCCCGCATCCTCGACGACCCTCGCAACAGCCTCGAGGCGCCCCTCGGATGCAACGACTGTCACATGCCACTGCCGAGCGACGGCGACCAGCCGATCGTCGATTTCGCACCGGGGCTTCTGTCGAGGCCGGACCGCACCTACCGCTCGCACATGTTCGTCGGCGTCGACTACGACCTCGATGTCGAGCACTACGAGCAGTCCGGGTTCCCCGACGACGCCCTGGACCGGGTGCTCGACGCGCGGCGGCGCTCCTCGAATCCGCGGTCACGCTCGAAGTCGTCGACCAGGGACGCAACGCAGCCGGTCAGTCAGTGCAGAGGGTCACCGTGCAGAACAACTTGCTCGGGCACAACTTCCCAACGGGCTTTGCGTTCGCTCGTCAGTTCTGGTTGGAGGTCACCGCCGAAACCGCCGACGGACAACAGGTCTGTCTCGCCCGGCCGTCGAGCGGCATCGACACGCCGTGTGGGTCGGGAGTCATCGAATCTGCGCAGGAAGAGCTCCGTCAGTGCGACCCCGCGAGCATCCAGCAAGCGCTCGTCGCCGACCCGACCTTGAACGGCCAGCCCTTCGACCCCGGGACTGTTGGCAACCTGACTGTCGAGTTCACCGCGGCATTCCCGGCGAACGACTGCGACCCATGGCTCACGAACTATCAGAAGATCCTCACCGACGGCGACCCGACGGGCGCGGGCACGTTTGTCGAAGTGCCGTATCAGGCGTTCCTCCCGAACATCGTCAAGATCCGCGAGCGGGTCGCCACGCAGCAGCCGATGCGCACACTCGACCCGATCCGTCAGGTCGAGGTCGACGGCGTGCTCGTCGACCAGTCCTCCGATAGCTACGACTACATCTTCGACACGGCCGCGCTTCCCCCGGACACCGAGATCATCGTGACGGCCACCCTGCGGTTCCGTCACCTGCCTCCGTACTTCGTGACCGGCCTGGCGGAGGCGAACGCCGAGGCCGAGCGCATCCCGGAAGAAGCCAAGATCGATGATCCTGAAGAGCTGTTGAGCAACATGGTCGTCACCGACGTGGTCACGGCGCAGACGGGCGACGAAGCGGTCCTCGCCTGCAACGGTCCGCAGAACGATCCGGGCGGCACGATCTTCAACTGCCTCAACGACGACGACGCGCAAGACGACGAGGAAGCGGCTGGCCTCGCGTCGCCGTTCCTCGGGACGCTGCCCGAGCGGTGACCGTCGAGCGCGACGTGATCGAGGCCCGCAAGGCGAAAGCCCTGCAGGATCTCGTCGAGGTCGAGCGTCAGCGTCAAGCGGGCGAGATCGACGCGGCCACCGCCGACCATCTCACGCGGATCTACGAGGCGGAGATCGTTGCTGCCCTCGAGCCCGAGCCGGCACCGCCGGAGCCCGGCGCGCCCCGCTTCGACCGCATGACGAGCTTCCTGACACTCGTGGGCATCGTGGTCGTCGCGTGCGTCGCGATCGTCGCGGTGATCGTGAGTAGGTCCGATCGAGGCGACACCGGAGCTGTGCAGTCGACCGTCTCGACGCTGCCTGGCGGCGGACGAGATCTCGCCACCGTGAGCAACGAGGAGATGGAGGCGGTGATCGAGCAGAACCCCTCGGTGACGCCGATGCGCCTCGCGTTGATCGAGCGCTACCTGCGCGAGGGAGATCTGGAGAAAGCGAAGGAGCATGCAGAGATCGCGTTGGAGAACAACCCTTCTCCCGAGGACCGCGAGGAGGCGCTGAAGTACTTGGGCTGGACGACAGCGCTGCTCGGTGAGCCGGAGGAGGGGGCCGCGCTGCTCGACCAGGCGTTGTCACTCGAGCCAGTCGACCAAGACGCCAAGTGGTTTCTCGCGAACGTGAAGCTGTCGCAGCTCGACGACGCCGAGGGCGCGGCCGCGCTCTTGCGGGAGCTCCTCACCGAGGAGATGTCCGACACCCAGCGCGACGCGGTCGAAGCGAAGCTCGCCGAAGCCGAGGCGCGCTGACCCATCAGCGTGGGGGCGGTGGTGGGGGGCGGCCGACGATCGCCGGGGGAGGCGGCAACGGCATCGCGGGGGCGGACACGACACGATCGGGGCGGCTCGTGATCACGGACAGGAAGACCAGGAAGATCAGCGGTTGGCCGAGCGCGGCGAATCCCGAGAGCGCACCCTGACCCGTGTACAGCTGCACGTCGGCCAGATCGTGGGTCACGAGCGCCCAGTTCACCAGCGCGACGGCGAACAGCACGTAACCGACGTACAGCAACACCCGACTGACGCGCGGGAGGCCAGGGGAGTCGCGATTGGCCCACGACCCGTAGGCCGCTGCATCCGCGACGAAGCCCAATGCGATCAGCGCGAGGCCCAGGAAGCCGAGCACCCCGAGCGGATCCTCGAGGAAGCCCTGCTGTCCGAGGAGCACCGCGAGACCAAACGACAGAAGCAGTCCTCGGACTCGGTGACGGCTCAGGCGACGGGTCGACGCCCAGGCTGCGGTGGTCGCGAGCAGCGCGAGCACCCACACCACGACGACGCGGGGACGCGTCGACTCCCACGCGCTCAACCAGCCGTCCGGCGCGGTGAGCTCGAGCCACGACGCCAGGAGCCCGACACCCCCGACGAACAGGGCAGCCGATCGGCGCCCCCGTGCGACCAACCAGTACGCCAAGGCCAGGAACGCGGGCCCGAGCAGATCGCTCCACAGTGCTTGCCGATCGGCCACCCATGTCGACAGGTCTTGCCAATACCCGGTGATGTCGGGGTTCTCGGTGATCTTCGTGGCGTTCACGAAGTTGAGGCTCAGCAGCAGCAGCGTCTGCACGATGAAAGGGAAGAAGATCACGACCACGAGGAGCGGGCCCCACGATCGGGCGGCGTCGATGAACTCTTCGTCCTCGGCGCCGACGACTCTTCGCCGCGCGTGCACGAGGGCCCACAACACTGCGAAGCCGGCAGGAAGGAGCGCGGCTCCCGCGAGCGTGGCGAGCGGACTCGGTTCGTCGAAGGTGTCGCGCAGCACGAAGTACGTCTGGAGGCACGCGAGAGCGGCGGCAGCGATGGCCGCGACGGGAAGCACCAGTTGGTTGAACCGGTCCTCGACGAAGTGCGCTCCGAACTCGCCGATGTTCAGTGCGAACGCCGCGATGTCGAGGCCGATCAGGAACAGCAGCGGAAGGACGAGGGCGGCGAGCAGCTCGACGCTCTGAACCGCCTGAAACAGCCCGAACGCACCTCCGCTCGAACGGTCGAAGTCGAACAGCCGGTACTGGCCCGCGGCGAACGTGAGCGTGACGAAGCCGAGCAGCAACGCGAAGTCGAGCACTGGTCGCGAGGGAAGCTTCAGCCTGATCGCGTAGAGCGCGACGACAGCGATGACGCCCACCCACCCCACCTGCACGAGGCGGTCGTTCGCATCGCCCAGACCGAAGCCTTGCCACACGGATGCGAAGCACACGTACACGGCGAGCAACGCGAGGCGCGCGACCACCAGCGTCTCCAGCGCCGATGCGAGCACGAAGGCCCAACCGACGGCGAGGACGAACAACGTGACCGAGAGCAGCGGTTTCGGGACGAGGGACCCTCGCCCGGGGGTGCCGGCCGGCAACACGAACAGGTCGTAGCGGCCCCGCAGAAAGTCGTTGAAGATCATGGCGAGCAACATCGCCAGGACGAGCGCGAAGCCGAACACCACGAGGACCTGCAGCGGACGGCGCAACCCGCGCAGGTTGAGCATGCCGCCACGCAGCTCGTCCCAGACGAGCTCGCGGGCCGCGCCGAAGCCCAACGCCGCGATGAGACCGACGGTGGCGGCGACGGTCGTGCGTGTCGGCCGCAGGCGCGGACTCATGGCGGGTCCGGCGGGTCGAATCCCGCGACGAACGGCGGGAAGGGGGCGACGAACACGCCGTCGACGGACCGCACTCGTTGACCCCACGGTGCGAAGAACGACCCGACGTCGGCGCCGAACCCGGACGACTGTGCGACGACGTCACCGGTGGTCGCGTCGAGCACGAAGACCTGAGCGAAGCTGGTGATGATCCAGACCTGTCCGTTCTCGATCGTCGCGATGCCGAGATGGACGGCGGGCGCCGGGGGAGCGAAGCGCCACTGCTCCGCGCCGGTGTCAGCGTCGTAGGCCACGACCGGCCCGGCGAGCTGGGGCACCACGACGAGGCCGTCGGCGACCGTGCTCGCCTCGGTGAACTCGGGGACACCGTCAACAGGCACCCGCCAGCGCTCATCGCCCGTCAGCGCGTCCACCGCGACGAGATCGAGCAGCACGTCGTCGCCCTCGAACTTCCGGAGCGCGGCGACGACCAGGTCGCGGTCGGCGTCGTAGCCGGCGTTGCCGACCACGTCACGATCGGTCTCGACCTGCCAGAGGATTGATCCGTCCGACGGGTCGAGCCCCGAGAGCGGCGATCCCGCGACGATGATGTCGCCGGCGTGCGCCGGTCCGCTGCCCGCGAACGGCATCCGCTGGCTCCACCGCACCTCGCCGGTGAGGCGGTCGTGTGCGATGACGTCGTCGGTGATGGTGTCGTCGTCGAGCGTCACGACGCGCACGATGATCACGAGATCGCCGGTGACGATCGGTCCGTTGGGTGTGAATGCGCTCGAGCCGTCGGACCAACGGACCTCCCCGCTCGGCAGGTCCACGGCGCGGAGCTCACCGCCCAAGGTCATGAACAGCTGATCGCCGTCGACGACCGCGCTGGCACCGGCGGGCAAGAGGCTCTCCGGGTCGTCACCGATCGGTTCGATGTCGCCCGTCGTCGGGTCGACGAGGTAGACGGCGCCGCCCGCGTCGACCAAGACCGCCTGACCCTCGTGCTCGCCCACCGTCGTCGGGAAGCCCATGCCCGTGAACGGAGCCTCCGTGAACGGGTGCACCCAACGGGCTTGCAGCGCGGTGAGGCCACCGGCGCCCGGCCCGATGCGCCGCACCACGGCGCTGTCGTCGACCAACCATCCCGCCCCGCCACCGGTCGAGAGCCCGAGGGTGATCACGGCTGGCGGATCGCTCGGTGCACGCACGTTCGCCGTCGTGAACTGTTGGATCGGCGTGCCCGCCGGATCGACTTCGTTGATGTTCCCTTCGGCGGTCGCCACGACGATCGTTCCAGCGACGTCTGCAGCCGGACCGACGAACGTGCCGGTGAACTCCCACACGAGCGCACCGTCGGCTCGATCGAAGGCGTAGATCGATCCCGATTCGCCCACGACGACGACGAGATCGGCGATGAGCGCCGGGGCGGTGCGGAACGCGTCGTTCCTCGTCTCTTGCCACCGGCGATCGCCCGTCGCCGCGTCGATCGCGGAGATGCCGCCGCCGGCATCGGCGACGTACACAAGTCCGTCCGTGTCTGCCGTGATCGGTGCCTCGACGGAGCCCTTGGCCGACCGCGTCCATCGATCGCCGCCATCCTCGATGCCGAGGGCGCGGATCGTGCCGTCGTCGGAGCCGAAGACGACCGTGTCGTCGACGAGGGCCGGAGAAGCGACGGTCGCGGCGGTGAGATCGCGACGCCAACGCGGTGCGCCCGTCTCCGCGTCGATACCGAACGCGCTCCCTGCCTCGCTCGCGAAGGCAACGACACCGCTACTGACCACGGGACGCGTCGCGACGTTGTCATCGACCTCGGCGGCCCAGAGGAAGTATCCCCGCGCGTCGATCGCGTAGACACGCTTGTCGGTAGCCCCCATGTAGAGACGGCCGAGATCGGGATCGAACGCGGGCGCTCCGTAGACCGATCCTCCCGGATGGAAGCGCCATCGGACGACGTCGGGGCTGTCAGCAGACAGCGCGACGACGTCGCCGCGCTCCGACGCCACGACGACGGTGGGCGGGTCGGTCGGAACGAACACGGGCGGAAACGTCGGCGGCGAGATCGAGCCGCTCGGCGTGGCCTTCCCGACGCGACCGAGGGTGAGGTCACCGACCGGAGCGGGAGGTGGAGCGGCCGCGGTGGGCGTCGGTACCTCGTCGTCGCGGAACCGAGTTGTCCCCTGTGTGGCGATCTCGACGTGTTCGATGACGTCGCCCTCGGCGTCGAGGTCGTCACGAGCAACGATGCCGAAACCGGCGCACGCCAGGGTGCGGGCGCTGTTGAACCGTTCGCCGAGCGTCGTCGTGATCTCGAAGCGGAGGCAGTCGTCGAAGCCCTCGACCGCAGTGCGCTCGAGCACCTTCCCCTCGAGCGTGTAGTCGACGGCTCCGGCGGTGCCGGAAGACTCCCATGACTGGCCGACGTGGAGGTCGCTCGGAAGCAGGAGCGCTGGGGGATCGAATGCGAGCTCGCCTGAGATGTCGGTCACCGTCAGCAGCCGGTCGCCCACGGCGTCCCGGGTGATGACGTTGGCCAGTTGCCCTTCGGGCGGTACGGCGCCGGACTCGTCGATCGTCGTCACTCGATCCACGCGCACGGTCGCGTCGGCGAGACCGGGCGGGACGTCATCGTCCTCGATCGAGCCGTAGAGCGCGGTGAGCTGTCCGAAGGTGGTAGCGGTGAGCGAGAGCAGCGCTTCGCCGTCGCCGAGGACGTCGGTGTTCCTGCTCTCCCAACCCACGGGGGCGGGGTCGGCTCCGTCGTCGTTCGCGTCGAACCGCTCGAGCAGTGACGCGTCGCCGTCCACGAGCGGGAGATATCGGGACAAGACGGGTCCGCCGTCTGCCGCGGATTCCCGGTTCGGCAGGCTGAACGCGATGGCCGAGCCGACGACGACGAGGGCGAGCAGGAGGATGGCGAGGGTCGCGGGCAGCCGCGCCTTCGGAGTGCGCTCGGGCGCGCCGGGTCCCGCCGGGGCCACCGTTGGCGCGGTCAGGTCAGCCGCGTGCCAAGCGCTCCGCGACGACGGCGTCGAAGTCGCGGCGAAGATCGGGCGATGCGTCCATCACGGCCTCGAAGTCGGCCTTCGACAACGACAGGGCGTTGATGTCGGTCGCGGCCGTGACGGTGGCCGTCCGCGGACGGTCGGCGAGGATCGCGATCTCGCCGACGAACCCGCCGGGTCCGCTCGTGGAGAGCTCCTGACCCTGCGCGTTCGTCGTGCGGGCCACGCCGTCGACGATCAGGAAGAAGCGATCGCCCGCGCTGCCCTGCTCGATGAGCGTGGAGCCCGACTTGAACGACTCCTTCGAGAACTTCGACGAGAGCGCGTCGACCTCGTCGGGACGAAGGTGGCGGAACACGCGGTGCACGACGTTCGTGACCCACGCCTGCCCGAGCGCCTCGTTCTTCTCGCCTGAGCTCGACTTGTTGTCGACGTAGCGCACGTCGTGCGGTTGGAGGCGGTAGAAGGGCGCGGAGTCGACCGCGTCGCCCAGGTTCGAGAAGCGCTGCGAGAACAGCGTCGCCGCCTTCTTCGCATCGTCCCCGGTCAGCTTCGTGACGTTGCCGACGAGCTGCGCGCCTTGAGCGGCGTTCCAGTCGTCGGGATTGTCGGCCACGCCGATGGCGGCCACCGGGTTCTCGGCCAGGTTCGCCGCGCTCGTCGAGCCCGGTGCGATCGAGAAGAACACTGTGGTGCCGTCGTTCGCGTAGATGACGGGCGCCGCATGGGGGATGCCGTTCTTGGAGGCCGTCGCGAGCGTGAGCAGCGAGTGCGAGCCGAGGTAGTCCTGAACCGGATCAGCCATTGCGAGTGCGACCTCCACTGGAGCCGGTGACGACCGGCGACTGGTTTCGGCGCACCGTATCAATTCAGCCTGCGGTGAGGCTGAGCTCAACCTGCGGTGAGGCCGGCTGGACAGGACACGCCGGTGCCTCCGAGACCGCAGTACCCGTTTGGGTTCTTGCCGAGGTACTGCTGGTGGTACGGCTCCGCGTAATAGAAGGGGCCGGCGTCCGCGATCTCGGTCGTGATCTCGCCGAACCCCGCGCCGTCGAGCTGCTGCTGGTAACGCTCGCGGCTGGCCTCCGCGGCCTTCCGCTGCTCGGGCGTCATCGTGTAGATCGCAGAGCGGTACTGGGTGCCGACGTCGTTGCCCTGCCGCATGCCCTGGGTCGGGTTGTGGCTCTCCCAGAAGATCTTGAGCAACGCCTCGTAGCTGATCTTCGCCGGATCGAACACCACGAGCACCGCCTCGGTGTGGCCGGTGCGCCCCGAGCACACCTCTTCATAGGTCGGGTTCGGGGTGTAGCCGCCCGCGTAGCCGACCGCCGTGGTGAACACGCCGTCGGCCTCCCAGAACTTGCGCTCCGCGCCCCAGAAGCACCCGAGGGCGAAGACAGCGGTCTCCATGCCCTCGGGGAACGGCGGCGTCATCGGGTTGAAGTTGACGAAGTGCTGCGCCGGTACCGGCATTGACTCGCTGCGGCCCGGAAGGGCCCGGTCGGCATCGACGAGGTTGGACTTGCTCGAAGAGAACAGCGCCATGCCGCCAGCCTACGACCCGGGTGGTCGCGATCATCTCTGGCGAATCTGACGAACTCGAGTTCTCAGCGGTGAGAACGGGCCGGGGGATACGCTCGACGCATGGCGCGGCTCACCCACTATTGACGCACTGCCTTCCTCCGATGGGCACCGGCCACGGCTCGACACGCGCCGGCGATGCTCGTCGCGCTGCTCTCGGTTCGGATGGCCGACGAGTCGGCCGGCTTCCTCATCCCGGGCAGCTTCGAGTCGTTTCGGACTGAGCTCGATCTGTCGTACGCGCAGGCGGCGACGATCCTCGCCGCGGGTGCACCGGGTGCGATCCTCGGCAACGGCTTCTCGATCGCCGCTGACTATGTGAGCCGTCGTGCGATCGCGGCGGGGGGTGCGTTCGGATTCGCGGCTGCGCTGGCCGTGTTCGCGACGACGGACTCGTACGTCCTGCTCGTCGCGGCGTCGTTCGCGATCGGCGTCGCTGCGTCCGCGATGGTCGACGCATCGGAGCTCGCGCTCGTCGACCTCTCGGGCGACGACCTGCCGCGGATGCTCGGCGCGCAGAACTTCCTCGGATCGATCGGCGATCTCCTCGGGCCCCTCGTGATCATCGCCGCCGCCGCGGTCGGGTTCGGTTGGGAGGCGCCGTTCCTTCTGGGTGCCGTGCTCATGGCCGCGTTCGGGGCGTGGCTCGCGTGCTCGGCCTTGCCGCCCCCAGACCGGGCCGACGGTCATCCGACCCCTCGGCGCGCGATTGCCGAGATCGTGCGGGACCGCCGGGTGTGGGTCTACGGCGCGATGGCTGCGCTCCTCGGCCCGCTCGACGAGCCGTTTCTTGCGTTCCTCATCGCCCGGCTGCAGCGCACCGACGGACTCTCAGCCGCAGGCGCGACGGCAATCGCGATGCTCACGATCGTCGGCGCGTTGATTGGTTCCGCGGAGCAGGCTCGGCACGCGCCGCCGATGCCGCCTCTCATGCGTCCCGCGATCACCGTCGCAGTCGCCGTCACGCTGATCGCGCTCGCTCCGTCGGCCCTGCTCGTCCTCCCGGGCGCCTTGATCTTCGGCTTTGGCATCATCGGCTTCTGGACCGCGTTGCAGGCTCGAGTGCTGAAGCTCCGACCGGGCCAGGCCGGCACGGTGTCTGCGGTCGTGACCACCATCGAGTTCTCGGGCTTCCTCATCCCGATCGGCATCGGCGTCGTCGTCGACGCGCACGGACTGCGCGCCGGGCTCGCGTGTTACGCAGTGCTGGCCGGACTGCTCTTGGCCCTCGTGGCGTTCGACCGCTCGTACCCGCGCTCGCACCAGGGAACTCCGCAGGCCGTAGCGTCGTAGGGGAACGAGCATGCGAATCCTGGTCGTCGAGGACGAGCCCGATCTCGCCGGCGCGATTGCCACCGGGCTGCGCCGGGAGGGCTACGCGGTGGACGTGGCCCCCGATGGTCGCTCCGCGCTCGAACGGCTCCCGCTCACCGACTACGACCTCGTGTGCCTCGATCTCAACCTCCCCGACATGGACGGGCTCGAGGTGTGCCGCCACATCTCGGAGTCGACCCGAAGCGAGGGCGCGACTCGCACCCGAGTGCTCATGCTGACGGCGCGAGGCGGTGTCGAGGATCGCATCGCCGGTCTCGACGAGGGCGCCGACGACTATCTGGTCAAGCCGTTCGCGCTGGGGGAGCTTCTCGCTCGGATGCGGGCGCTGCTGCGCCGCGACGCGAGCGGAAGCGGGGCAATCCTCCAGTGGGGCGACCTCGTGCTCGATGGCGTGCGCCAAGAGGTACGCAACGGCGCGACGCCTGTCGCGTTGAATCCGAAGGAGTACGCGCTGCTTCGTTGGTTCCTGTTGCATCCGGAGGAGGTGCACAGCGCGGAGCGCTTGCTCGAGCACGTGTGGGACGAGCACGCCGACCCGTTCACGAACACGGTGCGCGTGACGCTCAGCAACCTGCGCAAGAAGCTGGCCGCGGCGGGGGCGGCCGACGTGATCGAGACGCTCCCGGGCCGCGGCTATCGACTCCGGGTAGCGGCATGACAGCGCGCCGCAGGGGGACGCTGCGCTGGCGGCTCGCGCTCGGCATGACTGCCCTCGCGCTCGCGACGGCCGCACTCGTCGGGTTGTTCGGCTTCCTCCTCGGGGGATGGATCGGGTACGACCCCGAGCCGGTCACGGTCACCCGCGTGGAGCAAGTCGGCGATCGAGTCGCACTGGTGCAGATCACCTCCGAGAACTCCACCGCGACGGCGGACAGAGCACGCCGTGATGGCGTTCGGTGGATGCTGACGGCAATGGCGGTGTCGTTCGTTCCCGCCGCACTGCTCGCGTGGGTGGTAGCGGGGCGCGTGCTGAAGCCGGTCGAGCACGTCGCCGATGTCGTCGACCGGGTCGACGGCAGCGAGTCGGGCGACCGCGTCGACCTCGCGCCCCGTGACGACGAGCTGGGGCGGCTGGCAACCGGTGTCGATCACATGCTCGACCGCCTCGATGCCCGACGCGAGGAACAGCGTCAGCTCTTGCACGAGGTCGTTCACGAGCTGCGCACTCCACTCGCCGTCGCGACGACCAACCTCGAGCTCGCGGCGAGCGACCCTGCAATCGACGGAGAGACGGCAACGCAGGTGGCCGCGGCCCGTCGCGCGATCGACCGCATGGGGCGTGCGGTCGATGATCTCGCCGCGCATGGCCGTCTGTCGCTCGACGGCATGGCGGACTCGCTCACCGATCTCGCGAAGGAAGCGCACGCGCTGGCGGCCGAGCACGCCGGCCCCGCGTCCACCCGCGGCATTCGGCTGTCCGTGGTCGCGCCGAACCCAGTGCAGACCACGGTGGATCGATCGGCCATCCGGGGTGCCGTCGGCAACCTCCTCGCGAACGCGGTGCGGCTTGCGCCGGGAGGCTCGACGATCACGGTGGGCTGCGGTCGCCGTGAAGGCTGGGCCTGGATGGCGGTGCGAGACGAAGGCCCCGGCATCGCCCCGGGCGAGCACGCGTTGGTGTTCGAGCGCTACTGGCAGGGCCGCTACGAGAGCGATCGTCGGAGCAGCAGCGACCAGGGCGGCCCCCACGGCCTCGGGCTGACCATCGCCCGCCAGCTCGTCGAGGCGCAGGGTGGCCAGCTCACGATGGGGTCCGAGCCCGGGATCGGATCGACGTTCGTCGTCTGGCTGCCCGTCGATCCCGACGCGGACGCCGCCGCGATCGTCGCGGCAGACGGCATCCATCACTTGGCGGATCCCATGAGCCCGCTGGGAGCGGCCGAGCGCGTTTGACGCTCGCTTTATCCCCAGTTCCGTACGTTCCCCGGGTCGCAGCTGCTGCGCGACGTCCGCCCGCCGGAGGATTCCCCATGCCCGCACCGCAAGACGAGACGCTCGAGCGCCCCCGCGTGCCCCATCGCACGTGGCGTCAGCTGCCCCCGACCCCGCCGCTCGGCGTGCCGTTGCCGCCGCCAGCGCCCACGACCCAGATGTTGGTCACCGAGACCGAGCCGCAGCCCGCTCCGGGCGCGCCGCCCCGCAGGCGTGGGCGTCGCATCCTCGCCGCCGGCCTCGGTGCCGTCGTCGGGGCCGCTGCCGTTGCGGGCGTGTTCGCACTCGTGTCCGACGATGACGACGAGAGCGGCGCGGTGCCGCCCGTCGCCGGCGCTACTGCCCCCGGCGAGCCCGAGGTCGTGCAGGACGTCGTCAGCGCGGTCGCCCCCGCAGTTGTCGAGATCGGCCACGGCGCTGCGGTCGGCAGTGGCGTGATCTACGACGACGCTGGGCTGGTGCTCACGGCACACCATGTCGTGGCGGGCACCGAGACGGTCACCGTGAAGACGGCCGACGGGCAGACGCTCAACGGCACGGTCGTGGGTCGTGCTCCCGAGCGTGACCTTGCCATCGTTGCCGTCGATGCACCGGACGGCGTGCCCGCGGCGGACCTCGCCGCACCCGACAGCGTCGAAGTCGGCGAGACCGCGATCGCAATGGGCAGCCCGTTTGGCTTCTCGGCTTCGGTCACGTCCGGCATCATCAGCGGGCTCGATCGCAGCCTTCCCGTTCCGGGCGGCGAGCTCACCGGTTTGATTCAGACCGACGCCCCGATCAACCCCGGCAACTCGGGCGGTCCGCTCGTCGACGCCGAAGCCAAGGTCATCGGCATCAACACCGCGATTGCCTCGACGACCGGGGGCAGCAACGGGGTCGGCTTCGCCATCCCGGTCTCCGACGCGCAGAGCCTGATGGACGAGGTCGAGGCCGCCGGGGGCGTGGACGCTCCCGCGGTGCCCGACGACGGCAGCGGCTTCGAGGTCCCCGGGCTCGGTCAGATCCCCGGCCTCGACCAGCTTCCCCTCGACCAGATCCCCGGGCTCGACCAGATCCCCGGCCTCGACGACCTGCTGAACGGCGACCCGAGTGAGGCGCTTCAGCAGCTGCTCGACGAGCTGCTCGGCGGCCAAGAGCTGTTCCCCGCTCCCGAGGACCAGGCCCCGAACGTCGACCCGGGCACCGACCCGAGCACGGATCCGAGCGAAGACTCGGAGCAGTCGGCGCCGATCCTCGGCCTCATCACCTTCGGCGAGCTTCCCCCGGGCTACGCGCAGGAGCGCAACCAGATCGCCACCACGTCCACCGGCTCGGGCGTCGAGGGTCATCAGACCATCGTGCTGCGCGGTCCCCGCGGGCTCGTCACCATCGAGGCCGAGCGCGGCGACCAGGCCGCGTCCGGTTTTGAGGACCTGAACGGCGACCCGATCGAGGTGAACGGGCAAGAGGCGAAGGAGATCACGGGCGGTGTCGCGTTTCTCACCGACGATGACCTGCTCGTGAAGGTCACCGGCGACACGTTCGTCGTCGAGGACGACGTCCGCACGATCGCCGAGGCGAGTCGAGGTCGTGGAATGACGCAGCTCGAGACGATGGAGATTTCGCAGATGACCGACATGAGCGACCGTGAGCTGCGTGCCCGTGCCTTCTCGGAGGCCGGCGACCGCCTCGAGCAGGTGCTCGTCGAGCTGCGCCGAGTGATCGTGGGCCAGGAGCGTGTGCTGGAGCGTGTGCTCGTCGGCCTCCTTGCCGGCGGCCACTGCCTGCTCGAGGGTGTGCCCGGGCTCGGCAAGACGCTCACGGTGTCGACGTTGGCGAAGACGCTCGGCGGAACGTTCACCCGCATCCAGTTCACGCCTGACCTCATCCCGTCGGACATCGTCGGCACTCGCATCTACCGCCCGTCGACCGAGCGTTTCGATGTGGAGCTGGGCCCCGTGTTCGCGAACTTCGTCCTCGCCGATGAGATCAACCGGGCTCCCGCAAAGGTGCAGTCCGCACTGCTCGAGGTGATGGGCGAGCGGCAGGTGTCGATCGGTGGGGTCACCCATCAGGTGCCTTCCCCGTTCCTCGTGCTCGCCACGCAGAACCCGATCGAGTCCGAGGGCGTCTACCCGCTGCCCGAGGCACAGCGCGACCGCTTCCTCATGCGCATCCCGGTCGACTACCCGAGCACCGCGGAGGAGCACGAGATCGTGGCCCGCGCGTCGGGAACGATGGCGACGCCGGCCCGACTGCTCGACACCGACGACGTTGCGGCACTGCAGCAGGTCGCCGCATCGGTGCAGGTCGCTCCCGAGGTCGCCGACTACGCGGTCCGCCTGGTCCTCGCGACACGCCATCCCGCCGAGCACGAGCTCGCGGACCTCGAGGGCCTGCTCGCCTATGGCGCGAGCCCCCGCGCGAGCATCGGTCTCGTGGCCGCCGGGCGGGCCTTGGCGTTGCTTCGTGGCCGGCCGTACCTGCTTCCGCAGGACGTCTACGACGTGGCCTACGACGTGCTCAACCACCGGCTCGTCCTCTCGTTCGACGCCGTCGCGGACGGTGTCTCGGTCGACGACGTCCTCGTCGAGACGCTCACGAAGGTGGGGGCGCCCCGCATGCAGGCGACCGACGGCCTGCCGTACGCAACTCGATGAGACCGTCCGGGTTGCCCGCGAAGCCGCGGGTGACCGCTCCCTCCCAAGCCGCCATCGGCCACCTCGAGCTCGCCGTGCTGCGGCGCCTCGACGGCTTGCTGCAGGGCGACTACGCGGGTCTGCTCCCCGGACCGGGCAGCGACACCGGCGAGGCTCGGCCGTACGTCGCGGGTGACGACACCCGCCACATCGATTGGGCCGTGACCGCGCGCACCACCGAGCCGCACGTGCGCGACACGATCGCGGATCGCGAGCTCGAGCTGTGGTTGGTCGTCGATGCGTCGAAGAGCCTCGACTTCGGAACCGCTCGCTCCGAGAAGCGCGATGTCGTATGGGCGGCCGCTGGTGCGTTCGCACTGCTCGCGGGGAGGGGCGGCAACCGAGTCGGCGCGCTCGACGACGGCGTCGACCCATGGGACGTTCCCGGCTCGCTCCACGCACTCCCACATCGCTTCGCTGATCACCTCATTGCGCCATCCCGCCGGCGACTCTGACGCGGACCTGGGCTTGCGCGAGGCGCTCCGCCGTTCCCGCCGCCTCGCTCATCGTCGCGGCCTGGTCGTCGTGCTCTCCGACTTCCTCGCTCCCGCGGGGTGGGAGCGCGAGATGCAGGCGCTCGCCCATCGTCACGACGTCATCGCAGTCGAAGTCGTCGATCCACGCGAGCTCTCGCTGCCCGATGTGGGGCTGCTGCAAGTGGTTGACGCCGAGACGGGTCGTCGCCGCTTCGTCGACACCCACAACCGCCGGCTGCGCGACCGATACGAGGTTGCCGCAGCCGAGCAGCGTGAGTCCGTGGCGCGCCGCATCACATCCTCGGGTGCCGACCACCTCGTGCTGCGCACCGACCGCGATTGGGTCGTCGATCTCGTTCGCTTCGTCGCCGGGCGGCGCAGTCGCCGGCTGGCTGCCGCAGGAGGCCGTCGCTGATGAGCTCGCTTTCGTTCGACGCACCGCACCGGTTGTGGCTCTTGCTGATACCGGTCGTGCTGGTCGGCGTGTACCTCGTGATGCAACGACGTCGCCGCTCGTACGCGGTGCGGTTCACCAATGTCGAGCTGCTCGACTCCGTTGCTCCTGATCGGCCGGGCTGGCGGCGGCATCTCCCTGCCCTCGCTCTGCTCGCTGCACTCGTGGTGGGTGCCATGGGCTTCGCTCGCCCTGCGGTGGCTGAAGAAGTGGCCACCGAGGGCGGCGTAGTCATGCTCGCTCTCGACACGTCGTTGTCGATGGAGGCGGACGACGTTGCGCCGTCGCGGATCGACGCCGCGCAGGAAGCTGCCGCGGCGTTCCTCGAGAGCGTGCCCGACGGCGTGCGCATCGGCGTCGTCGGATTCGCCGGGACTGCGCAGGTGCTGCTCGACCCGACCGACGACACCGCCGCCGTGCAACGGACGATCGACCGGATTCAGCTCGGCGAGGGAACGGCGATCGGTGAGGCTGTGTTCTCCGCGCTCGACGTGTTCGCAAACCTCGACGGCGAAGACGAGGGCGAGGATGGTGGCGACGACGTCATCACCGGAGCGGACGCCGCCGAACCCGCCGATGGTGACGCGCTCACGGGCGCGGTCGTGCTGCTGTCGGATGGGGAGACCACGCAGGGCCGTTCGAACGACGAGGCCGCGAAGGCGGCTCTCGCACAGGGTGTCGCGGTCAACACGATCGCGTTCGGCACTGATGCTGGAGTCGTCACCGGTCCCGACGGCGTCCAGATCCCCGTGCCTGTGAACCGCGACGCACTGCGTTCCCTCGCCGACGAGACCGGGGGTCGCTACTTCCCCGCCTACACCGAGGCCGAGCTGAAGCAGGTCTACGAGAAGCTCGGTGAGTCGGTCGAGACCGAGACCGTTCATCGTGAGGTGACGGACTGGTTCACGTTCGCGGCGATGGCGCTGGCACTGCTCGCCGGCATCGGCTCGCTGGTCTGGTTCAGCCGCCTGCCCTGACTCCGCACCGTTTGCTCACCGGACCACCGCATATGGGGGTCGAGTGAGCAAACGATCGGCGTACAGTCGCCCGAATGGGCGTAGAAGTACGGACGATCGTCGACGACGAGATCGAGGCCTGGATATCGGCGTGCAACAACGGGTTCATGCGGCCCGCGGCCGAGGGCGGCGGGGAGTTCATGCGGGAAGCGGGGCACGATCTCGATCGGTGCTGGGCGGGCTTCGACGGCACCTCGGTCGTTGCCACGCTGCGTTCCTTCGCCACCCCCCTCACGTTGCCGGGGGGCGAGATGGTGCCGACCGCTGCGCTGACCTCGGTGACAGCCAAGCCGACGCACCGGCGGCAAGGCCTGCTCACCCGCATGATCACGCCTGATCTCGACAACGCAGCGGAGCGGGGTGAGGTCGCCGGCATCCTCATCGCGGCCGAGTGGCCGATCTACGGCCGGTTCGGATACGGCAACGCGGCGGACCACTGCAAGCTCAAGCTGGATGTGCCGCGGACGAGGTTCCTTCGAGAGGCGACCGGCACCGTCGAGATGGTCGACGCCGAGACGGCGCGGCGCGAGTGCCCCGCGGTCTACGACCGCTACCGGGCGGGGCAACCGGGAGCGATCGAGCGCAACGCCCGGTGGTGGGCCATCGCGACGCGCCTCAAGTCGATCCCAGGTTTTCCCTTCCCCGAGCGGTTCTGGGTGCTTTGTCGCGACAAGCGCGGCAAGACGGTCGGCTACGTGTCGTACGCCGTCGACGACCACTGGGTCGATCGTCGTCCCGAGAACACCGCCACGTTGGGCGAGCTCGTCGGAGTCGACGAGGAGGCGACGCTTCGCCTGTGGCAGTACCTCGCACAGATCGACTGGGTGCAGACGATCACCGCCTCGGATCGTTCGGTTGACGACCCGCTGCATTGGCAGCTCCACGATGCGCGCGCGCTGCGTGCCTACGAGCGAGGCGACTTCTTGTGGGTGCGACCGCTCGACGTGCCCGGGTTGCTCTCGGCCCGGCGCTATCCCGTCGAGCAGCGCGTCGTCTTCGAGGTGGTCGACGACATGGGGTGGGCGGCGGGGCGCTTCGCGCTCGACGGGGGGCCCGAGGGTGCGACCTGCAAGCGCGTGCGGACGCGCCCCGATCTCACGTTCTCGGCGTCGTCGCTCGGCGCGGTTTCGCTCGGCGGCGTGAGCGTCGCGACACTGGCTCGGGCCGGGCAGATCGACGAGCACCGAGCCGGAGCAGCGGCGCGGGCCGACGCCTTCTTCCGCTGGCCGGTCATGCCGTGGTGCAACACCTGGTTCTGACGCCTGGTTCTGACCAGCCCTACGCTGCCCGCATGTCCGCCTGCCGAACGACCACTCCTCCAGCCGCCCGTGATCAAGCCCATCGACGGGCGCCTCGGTGTGCTCACCGTCGGGATGGGAGCGGTCGCGAGCACGTTGGTCGCCGGTGTCGAGCTGGCGAAGCGGGGAATAGGCGAGCCGATCGGGTCGCTCACGCAGATGGGCACGGTCCGCCTCGGTAAGCGCACCGATCACAACGTGCCGCTGATCAAGGACTTCGTGCCGATCGCGTCGCTCGACGATCTGGTCTTCGGCTGCTGGGACCCGTTCCCCGACGACGCCTATGTCGCGGCGCAGCGAGCGGGCGTGCTCGATGCGGGCCGCCACCTCGAGACTGTGGCCGAGGCCCTGCGCGAGGTGCGGCCGATGAAGGCGGCGTTTGATCCGCGGTACGTGAAGCGCCTCGACGGGCCGAACGTGAAGGAAGGCGCGAGCAAGCGGGCGATGCTCGAGGGCCTGCGCGAGGACATCAACACGTTTCCGTGAGCAGCATCAGCTCGATCGCATCGTGATGATCTGGTGCGGGTCGACCGAGATCTTCCTCGAGCCGAGCGCCGCGCACATGGACCTCGACGCGTTCGAGCGGGCCATCGACAACGACGACCTGACGATCGCTCCGTCGATGCTCTACGCGTACGCCGCCCTCCTCGAGGGGGTGCCGTTCATCAACGGCGCGCCCAACCTTACCGTCGACATCCCCGCGCTCGAGGGCTACGCCAGCGAGCACAAGCTCCCGATCTCGGGCAAGGACTTCAAGACCGGCCAGACGCTGATCAAGAGTGTGCTCGCGCCGATGTTCAAGGCCCGCATGCTCGGGGTCGCGGGGTGGTACTCGACGAACATCCTCGGCAACCGCGACGGCGAGGTGCTCGACGATCCCGACAGCTTCAAGACGAAGGAAGAGTCGAAGCTCGGCGTGCTCGAGCACATCCTCGAGCCCGAGCGCTACCCGCAGCTGTACGGCGACGTGTACCACAAGGTGCGCATCAACTACTACCCGCCCCGAGGCGACAACAAGGAGGGCTGGGACAACATCGACATCTTCGGGTGGCTCGGCTATCCGATGCAGCTCAAGGTCGACTTCCTCTGCCGCGACTCGATCCTCGCGGCGCCGCTCGCGCTCGATCTCGTCCTGTTCACCGATCTCGCGCAACGCGCCGGACTCGGCGGCATCCAGGAGTGGCTGAGCTTCTACTTCAAGGCACCGCAGGTGCCGACCGGGCTGTATCCCGAGCACGACCTGTTCATCCAGCAGACCAAGCTCAAGAACACACTGCGCTGGATGATGGGCGAGGAGCAGATCACCCACCTCGGCATGGACTACTACATCGACGAGTAGCTGTCTGGGTCCCAGAGCACGGGATGGACAGTGTGCGAGCCCGCGATGCCCTTGAGCTCGACGACGCGTGGCTCACCGAATTGCAGGTCGCCACGTGCGTCGACGATCTCGCGCACGAGCGACGAGACCAGGATCTCGCCACCCTTTGCCTCGTTGGCGATGCGGGCCGCCAACACGACGTGCTTGCCGAATAGGTCGCCGTCATCGCCCAGGATCACTTCGCCGGTGTGAAGACCGACTCGGATGTGGATGGCATCGGCAGGACTGGTCTGGGCATGCGCCCGAGCGCGCGTTGCACCTCACTCATGCACTGCACCGCTGCGCGAGCTGACGAGAACGACAGCATGAAGCCGTCGCCCTGCGCCTTGATCTCCGTGCCGCGATGGCGGGCGAGGGCTCGACGGAAGATCGTGTTGTGGACCCCGAGCAACTCGACCCACTTGGTGTCGCCGAGCTCGACAGCGCGTTCGGTCGACGACTCGATGTCGCTGAACACGATCGTCAGCGTGCCGGCATCGGTGTCGAGGCTGGCGTAGTTGCGGTGATCGTCGGCCGCGGCGGCCGCGACCATGTCGATCGAGCTGGCGCGCAGGCGCCGCGCCGCGTCCGAGTCCCGCCCGAGCTGCGTGGCTCGCGCGTCGAGCGCCAGCTCAACCGTGCAGTCTCCAAACTCCACGACCTCGCCTCGCTGCAGGACGTGGGCACCTTCGAGGGGATTGCCGTCAACCGTCGAGCCGTTCGTCGAGCCGAGATCCTCGACGATCACCCGGCCCCGCTCGGCTCGTACCTGGAGGTGACGACGGGAGATCTGCGGATCGTCGAGTAGCAGCCCCTCGCACTCCCGCCCGATCTCGAGTATGTCTCGGATGACGAGGTGGAGCGGTGTGCGCCCCGGCTCGCGGACGACCACCGTAGGTTCCACCATCTCGAACATGTTCGCACTGTCGCAGGATCGGGTTGCAGATCGATCACAGCCGGTCGACCGTCAGACTCCGGGGCAGGTGGAGGTGTGTGAGGCGTCGCCGTCGAAATAGCGGCGTGACTCGTCGACGGTGAGGTTCCGTCCGACGACGTCGCACACCGCGTCCTTCCACGCGTCGCGGGAGAGGTCCCACTCGACGATCCCGTCGGAAGACGCGACGAGGAGTCGTTGCCCGTCGTCGCGGAACTCCAGATGGGCGATGCTTCCGAGGTCGATGTCGACTGCCGGACCGAGCTGCGTCAGGGTGCCGGCGTCGAACAGCGACAACTTGCCGTTGGCGTGACCGAACGCCATGATGCCCGACCTCCGGTTCACCGCCACGGCATTGATGGTCGTGGCGCCGACCGACTGCGCCTCGAGCTCCTCGCCGGAGTTGACATCCCAGAACACGACGTTGTCGCGCTGGTACACATTCCCTGCGCCAACGAGGGTGTGATCGTCGACGAAGTCGACTCCGTTCCACCAGATGTTCGCGCTGGAGTCGAAGCGTCTGCTGACGGCTCCGGTGTCGGCGTCGAGCAGCAGGATCCGGCGGCTGTTGACGCTGGCGAGGGCGATGAGCGAGCCGTCTGGGCTCGCCGCTGCGTCGACGGAGCGCAGCCCGGTTGCCGCCAGGGTGGCATGGTCGTCGAGCTCGTGGCGGGCCAGTTCCACGGGGCTGCCGGGATTGGTCACGTCGTAGACGACCGCGACGGTGTAGCCGTCCGGTCCCCCGAAGAAGGGAAGGCCCACCCGGGTGAGCAGGTCGTCACCCCGGAGTCCGACGACCAAGCGCCGCCCGTCGGGCGTGAACCACACGTAGGGCCCGAATCGGCGGCCGGTGTCGATGCGTGCCAGCTCACGCCCGCCCCGGGACAGCACCACGTAAGCGGAACCGGCGACGTCGGGATCCCCGAAGCTCGCAGCCTCGACCCCGTCGTCGCGGCTCGCAATGGACCAGCTCGGTTCCTGCGGGCTGAGCTCCGAGCCCCGAAGCACCGACTGCCAGGCGGTCCCCAGCGGGGAGCCGTCGGCGTCGTACTGGACGGTGAACGGAGCCGTTACCGGGCTGAACGGCCATTCCGCCGCGGCGAGCACAGCGCCATGAGATGCGCGGGCGCGACGCGCAACACCCGGCTCTCGGTGTCACTCGCCACGACGACGCGAAGGTCGCCTCCGTCGCCGACGAAACCGAGCGGGAACGCTCCTCCTTGCTTCGTCGACGACACTGCGATCTCTTCGCAACTGGGGACCGCGATCACCGCGACTGCACCCCGCCGACCGACCGCGACGAGCTCTCCATCCGAAGAGAATGTCGCAAAGCCTCCTTCCTCGGTTTCGCCGCCCAGTGATCCGTAGGAACAGAGCAGGGTCGGCGACGTCGGGTCGCGGACGTCGTAGAGGCGCACATCCGACCCGTTTGATTCGACCAGCACCTGGGAGTCCGGGCCGAAACTCACACTCGACCAGACCGCGTCGGCGGTCGACCTGAGGACGGCGAGCTCGCGTGGGGCGGGTTGGGTGTTCGCGTCGTAGAGCACGATCTCGAACGCGCCCGACGGCAGGAAGCGGCCCGCAGCGACGAGCTTCCCGTCAGGTGACGCAACTGCGATATTGGACATCGGCATCGGGAGCGTCCAGAGCACTCGCGCCGAATCACCTTCGATCCGGACGAGGCTCGCCGAGACGAGGGAATCTGATACGAGCAGGAGGCTGGCGTCGGCGGTGACGGGATCAGCGATGAGGAACGGCTCGCTGGATCTCGTCCGAGCCACCTCCTCGCCCGAGGTGAGATCCCACACCGCGACCTCGCCACTGTGCGTTCCCGCGGTAACGAGATGGCGTCCATCCGAGGCGATGGACGCGCTATTTTGCTGCTGACCCGTCTTCAGGGCCAGCTCGATCGCCCCGGACTCCACGTCCCACAGGTAGACGTCTCCAGCAGCCGTCGCGACGGGGACGGTCCGTCCATCGGGTCCTACGCCACCCTGGATCCCCTCACCGGCGAAGGTCTGGATCCGCTCGAGTCGAGGCGGGATCAGACCGATGAGGCCCGCAGTGTTGATGGTGGGGTCGAGATCCACCGCTTCACTCGCGAGGAGCAAGGCGACGGGGAGGTTCTCAGGCGCGATGACCTGCGCCTCCGACAGGAGGCGGCGAGCGCGAGCGACTTTCGTCTGATCTTGGGCGATGGCCGCCTGCTCGCGCGCATCAGTAGCGGCGTCGTCGGCATTTCGACGCTGGTCGACGGCAACCGCCCCGGCGATGAGCGCGCACGCGAGCACAACGCCGAGGCCGACCGCGAGACGGCGGAGGCGCCGGGTGTTGCGACGACGACGGTGCTCGTCGGCGTCGGCGGCCTCGCGGCTCGCACCCACGAAGTCCGTCTCGAGGTCGGTGAGGCGGTCGGGACTCGCGGCTTCCAGGTCAATCGCGGCCACCAATCGCGCGCCCCGGTAGAGCTCGCTCGGAGTCACGGGCCGCTCCCGTCCCATGCCCGGGCCGAGTCGGAGAGGTGGCGCAACACCCGCAGCGAGTCGCGGTCCTCCGCCAGCCACGCGCTCAGCCGCGGCCAGTTCCGGATCAGCGCCTCGTGAGCGACCTCGACCGTCGGCTCGCGAGTCGCCGGGTCGTGATCGAAGGCCAGCAGCCGCGCCCCGCCGAATGCGTCGACGACCTCGTGAGGCACGCCGGCAAGCTCAGAGCGACGAGCTCGCCGCCTGGTGTCCTCAGTTCCTTCGCCGGGCGTCACGAGCCGGGTGAACATCCGCCGCACGTCCTCGACATCAGCGACCGATGCGCACAGCTCCTCGGCCCGTCCCGCGACCGCGCCGGCGAGCCCGCCGAGCTCTGAATATGCCCTGAGCGTCATCTGTCCGCCGGTCCGCTGTTCGTAGAGCTCCGTGAGCGAGTACTGCAGGAGGGGCAACGACGCGGGATTGGTCGTCGCGTCAGCCACGAGCTTCGCGACGAGCTCGGGCTCGACCGAGACTCCGACGCGGCTCGCGGGATGAGTGATGGAGCGCTCGAGCTCGTCACCGCTGAGGGGAGTCATGGCGACGGTGTGATCGCGCACCAGCTCGCCGAGCCCCGGCACCGTCAACGGTCGGTCGTAGAAGTCGGCCCGCAGCGTGACCAGCAGACGCGCGCGACAGCGCTCGTCGTTTGCCACGTGCACAAGCGCGGATGCGAAGCGCGAGCGTGTGTCGGCGTCCGTGTGGGTGAACAGCTCCTCGAACTGATCCACGAGGAGCACCAGCTCTGTGTCCGACTCTTCGGGCAGCACGCGGCCGATGGCCCGGGCCAAGCCACGGTCGTCAGACATCATCTGATCCATCAGCGAGGTGACCGAGGACGGCGCGAAGCGCCAGCAGCGTGTTCTCGGCCTGGTCGAAGGGATGCGCTCCGGGAACCATCGTCGCCACCCACGCGCCCTCGGCCCGCAATGAGGGCACGAGGCCGGCGCGGACCAGTGACGACTTGCCCGACCCGGAAGGACCCACCACGGCGACGAATCGCGACGACGCCATTGCGTCCTGCAGTCGTACCGTCGCGGCCTCCCGACCGAAGAAGTCACTGACGTCGGCCTCGCCGAAAGCGCGCAACCCCTTGTAGGGGTTGACCTGCTCGAGGCGCATCGCGAGCAGGGTCCGGCTCGCCCGGGCGCGGGGCCTGTCTTCGGGCACGGCGATTGCCCGCGATCGCGGTTCGTCGGCCGTCGTCGTTGCCCCGCGTGCGAGGCCGCCAGCGGCCGAACGAAACGCCAGGATGAGCTCGCCCATGTCGGCGAACCGCTTCGCCGGATCCGGAGCCGTTGCCGTGCGGATCACCGCATCAACTGCGGAAGGCAGGTCGGGGCGCTCGGTCAGAACCGATGTAACCGGGCCCGACGCCTTGGCGCTGACGAGCGCAGCGAGACTGTCGGCGTCATAAGGCGTGCGCCCGGCGAGGACCTCCCACAGCAAGACGCCGAATGATAGATGTCCGACGCCGCGGTCGCGGACCCGTTGCTGATCTGCTCGGGCGCCGCGTAGAGCGGTGACCCAGCTGAGCCGATCCCGCCGGAATCGACCCGGATCGCATCGACGGCGATGCCGAAGTCGGCCAGGTAGGCATTGCCGGTTTCGTCGTAGAGCACGTTGGCCGGCTTCACGTCTCGATGGACGACGCCCGCTGCGTGGGCGACCGCCAGCGCCTCGCCGATCTGCTCGACGAGTCGTACGGCATCCGCCACCGGGAACGGCCCCTTCTCGATGAGCCGTTCCTCGGCGGAGCCGCCTCGCAGGTACCGCATGACCAGGTACGCGCCTCCGGGCTCGCGCCAGTAGTCGTAGAGCGGGACGATGTGCGGGTGTTCGAGGCGGGCGACGAGCTGCGCTTCGGCTTCGAACCGTCCGATGAACGCAGGATCGTCGGCCAGCTCTGGCTTGACGATCTTCACCGCAACTTCGCGGCCGACGACCGGCTGGACACCGCGGTACACCGCGCCGAACGCACCCTCGGCGAGCTTCTCGTGCAACTGGTAGCCGCGGATGGCGCGGGTGCGGTCGACCACGTCGAGCGAGAGATCGCTCTCGACGATTCGCCGTTCGAGGGCGGTGATCGCCGCCGAGGGCTCCAGGCCGGTCTCGTCGGCGAGGTACGCGCGGTAGGCCTCGAAGACGCGCAGGGCTTCGGCCTGCCGGCCCGATCGATAGAGGGCGAGCATCAGCGCGGCGCGGGGACGCTCGCGGAGTGGCGCTTCGCTGGCGAGGAGCCCGGCCTCGCCCACGACTTCGCGGTGGGCTCCGAGCGCGAGCCGCGCCTCGACGCATTGCTCCCGAGCGCACCACCACAGCTCCTCGAGGCGACCGACCTGCGCGACCGCCCACGCCTCATCGGAGAACGGCAGGTAGGGACGTCCCCGCCACTCCGCGAGCGCGGATTCAGCGAGGGCCAGCGCCCGTGAGGGCTCGCCGTCGGCGCCGGCCGCGCTCGCGCCCGACACCATCCGCTCGAAGCGGGCGGCGTCGATGTCATGGGGGTCGGCGATCACCAGCCGGTAGCCACCGGGCGTCGTCTCGACGACTCCGTCGCCGAGCGCGCTGCGGAGGCGAGACACGTACGTCCGGAGCGTGTGGAGCGCACCATCGGCAGCCTCGCCGTCGAAGAGCGCTTCGAGTAGCCGGTCCTTGCTGACGCTGTGATTCGCGTGCACCAGGAGTACGCCCAGGAGGCGACGCTGGACAGGACCTCCCACCGAGACGAAACCGTCCGCATCCTGCGCCTCGACCCCACCCAACACGGCGTAGTGCATGCGGATCACCCCCTGGCCTGAGCCAGCCAAAGGCTATGACTCGCAGGTCACAGGCGGGTCACAGAAGCTCGTCGCCAACCCGGGCTGTGACGGAACTGCACTGCGTTGTTGCTCGGCTGTAGTCGATCCGTGGCCGGCCTGATATCGCTCGGGCGCACGGTCGGCTCATGGCACGCACGACCGTTCTTCGCTCGATCGGATTTCTCTGTCGCTGGCGCTTGGCGCCCACCGCCGGAGTGTTCACCACGGCGGCACCGGCCGCTGCCGCCGCAGATGCCCCCGTGGTGATCCTCTACGGCGACTCGCTCGCATGGGAGTCGCAGGATCACTTCGTGGCGGCCGTCACACTCGGCACCGATGCCACTGCGATCGGGCGCAGCTTCGGCGGCACCGCCCTGTGTGACTACCTCGACATCATGAGAGAGGACGCCGCGACGCTGCGCCCCGCGGCCGTGGTGCTCGAGTTCAGCGGCAACCGGTTCACGTCGTGCATGCACCACGCGAACGGCGAGGGCATGGGTGACGGCGACGCCTTCCTCAAGTACCTCGATGATGCCCGCGCCGCGGTGCGCATCTTCGCGAGCGTCGGCACCCACGTGTACCTGGCCGGGGCGCCGGTGAGCAGACCGGTTCTCGGGTCGTTCCAGCGGGGTCGCGCGCTGAACGTCATGTACTGCGTGGCTCGCGTTCCTCAGCCCCCCCGGCACGGTGACCTACATCGACGCCGGCACCGCGGTGCAGTTCGGGAGCGACTACGTCGACGAGCTGCCGTGCCTTCCCGAGGAACCGTGCACGGATCCGGACGGAACGAGTGTCGTGCGGTCGTTCGACGGAGTCCACCTCTGCCCGGGCGACGACTCGCATCGCGACCCCGTCACCGCCCGATGCCTCGTGTGGTCGAGTGGTGCCTACCGCTACGGCCGGGCGATGGCCGCGCCGGTGATCGCAGCAGCTCTCAGGCTGATTGGTCACGTCGCCGCGCCGGATACTGCGGACACGTCAGGTTGTACGGCTCGCCCTCGGGGAGGAAGTTGGTCCACTCCTCCTGGGTGAGGTTGCGGCCGGCGGCTTCGCAGGCTCGAACGCGCCACACCGCCGGGTCGAGATCCCATATGGCCATGCCGTGGTGCTCGGGGTCCGAGGCCATCGCGATGTTTCCGTTCGTGACAGCGTTCCAGACCGTGATCCGAGGAAAGCACAATCGGCTCACCGATCTGCTCGCCGGTTTCGACGTCCCAGAGCGTCATGCTTGTTTCGGCCGGTGATCGCCACGCCTCGGAGTGTCTCGGACTCGCTCGGCGTCACGTCGGCCACTACCCAGGTCTCGGGTGGCCCGTGATAGGCGGCGCCCTGTTGCTGTCCGGTCTCGGGGTCGACGACCGTGACCGCACCGGTCGCGCGCATCGGGGAGCACCAAGGTGCCGGACGGGCCCCACTCGGCGAACGAGACGTTCACGTCGGGTGGCCCGAAGGTCGTCAGGAGCTGTCCGTCGCGTTCGAGACACGTAGGTATTGCCGGGGTATGTCGCTGAGCAGCAGTCGACCTTCGGAGTCGTAGGCGAGCTGAAGTACCAGGAACGGTCGGCGGGAAGCGCCAGGTCGGCCAGTCGCTCACCCGTCTGATCGCGTCGACTCGGACGACCTGACCTCGTGGACGCGCGCCGGCGATCACCCGGCCGTCGGGGCTCCATGCGAGCAGGTTCGCCGACGAACGGTACGCCGGGCACGGGCAGGCGGCGCACCGACTCGCCGTCGGCCACCGAGAAGATCTCGATCTCCGCTGGCTCCCCAGTCGCTGGCCGGCGGACCCGACCGCGATCTGGGTCCCGTCTGGGCTGAATGCAGGGCGGAAGATGCCGGTCGGTCAAAGCCCAGTCCGCGAAATCGTGGGCGGGATCCAGCACGTGAAGGACTTCGGCGGTGGCGACGTCGACCAGAGCCACGTCGTTGTCGAGGAAGTGCGGTATGCCGATGACCGTTCCATCCGGCGAGAACGCCGCCGCAAAGCCGTTCGCCCAATCAATCGGCCGACCGAGCTTCGAGCGACCGACCAGATCGAGCGATTCGATGTCGCCACCGGTGGAGATTGCGAACAAGGTCTCGTTGTCCCGAGAGAACACCATGCCCAGCGCTTGGGCTGAAGCGAGAGTCGGGAGTGACGGTGTCGCCCGTTCGTTGCGTCGTAGACCCGAACGATGCCCGCTGCCGCTCTTGGCTGCGACTCGAAGCCGTCGGCGCTCACGGCGAGGCCAAAGACTTCTCCGGTGAGCGGCTCGCCGAGGACCTGGCCAGTCTCCACGTCGATCAGGCGGGCGTCCCCGGCGCTTATGGAACCCGCAACGAGACGAGTGCCCGAGGGGTCCAGCGCGATGAACCCCGCCGACGGCAGCTCGATGACCGGGCCGACGGGCACCCCGGTGGTCGTGTCGAGGACGGTCACCGTCCATGGCTCGGTGCTGCGTTCGACCGCGAGTCGGGTCCCGTCGGCGCTCATCGTGAGCAGTCCCGGTGACGGGATGTCGAACGTTCGGATCGTGTTGCCGCAGTGACGACGTCGACCACACGTGCACGCCCTGACGCTGGTGCTGCTACCGCGATCTCGAGCGGGCGCGCTGGGTTGTGCGTGAACGGGACGTAGTCGATCTTCGGAAAGACTGCGCCGTCGCCGACGAGCCGTGTCGTTCGGTGCCGTCGGCGTCGCGGGTGAGCACTTCGGTGCTGCCCTGTATGGCGGCGACCCATCCGTCCTCCATTGTTTTGAAAGCCGACCACGGGCCTGTCCGTGACCTTCCATTCGTCGATGACCCGACCAGTCGTGAGATCGCCGACCACGACGCGGCCGTCGAGGGTGCCGCCCGTGATCGTCGGGTCTCGTTGGGGTCGGGGGCAAACACGTGCACGAAGCGCGTGTCCGACTGTCACGGTGCTTGAGCAGTTCGGGAGCGGCGACAAGGGTGGCCTCTAGGGCACCCAGCGACGTCTGGTCCGGGGCTCAGTCGGTCGGCTTCGAGGGCGAGCAGCATCGCCTGAGTAGGGTTCGATTCGGCCAGTACCCCGGCCTTCGCCGCCATCGCTCCGATCTCGCGTCGAACGGCTGTCTGCCGTGCGGTCCGCTCGCGAGCCGGTCCGCCTTCTTCGTCTGATCCTTGGGCCTCGTTGCGTTGGGCCGACGGCGAGCGCGCCGGCGATCAGCGCGCCGACGAGCGTGATGCCGAGGCCGACAGCGAGCGTTCGCAGCCGTGAGACGTCCGTCGGCGGCGCCGGTCATCGGCTTCGGCTGCATCGTGCACTCGCCGCGACGAACTCGGTTCTCGACTTCGGTGCAGCTGGTCGGGCTCAGACCGCCTCGACCTCTGCCCGCGGCCGCGAGGCGTGCTCCCCGGTAGAGATCTCCTGGCTCGCGCCCGCGAGCGTCCCATGCGTCGGCCGCGTCGGTAGGTGTCGCATGATCGTGAGCGACTCGCGGTCTTCGTCGAGCCAACCTCTCAGCCGGGGCCAATTCCGGATGAGGGCTTCGTGCGCGACCTCGACCGTTGGCTCGCGGGTCACCGGGTCGTGATCGAACGCCAACAGGCGCGGCGTCACCGAACGCCTCGATCACGGATGGGTGGTACGCCGTGGAGCTCGGAGGTGCGGGCGCGGCGGCGAGTGTCCTCGGTGCCTCCGCCGGGTGAGACGAGCCTCTCGAAGAGCCCCCGCACCGCGTCCACGTCGCCGACCTCTTCGCAGATCGCGTCAGCGCGCCCGGCGACCGACCCCGCCAGCCCGCCGAGCTCGCGGTAGGCGTCGAGCGTGAGGCGGGAGCCGTCGCGGCGCTCGTAGAGCTCGGTCAGCGTGTACTGGAGCAGGGGGAGGCTCGCGGGGTTCGTCGTCGCGTCCGCCACGAGCGCGGCGACCAACGCCGGTTCGACAGAGACTCCCACCCGGTCCGCGGGACCGGTGATCGCACGCTCGAGCTCGTCGCCGTCGAGGGGTGTGACGGCCACCGTGTGATCCCGAACCAGCTCTCCGAGGCCGCTGACCCCGAGTGGTCTGTCGTAGAAGTCAGCCCTGAGGGTGACGACCGTTCGCACCCGCGAGCGGGGGTCGGCGGCCGCCGCCACCAGTGCGTCCGCGAGCGCCAGCTCTCTCCTCGGCCGACGTCAGCGTGAACAGCTCTTCGAACTGGTCGATGACCAGGACGAGCTCAGTGTGCGTCGTCCGGGAGGATTCGCTTGGTCGCTCTCACCAGGCCCGCGTTCGTCAGCGACGAGCTGGGGGAGCAGCGACGTCACCGAGCCGGGCGCCAAGCGGAGCAGGGCGTTTTCGAGCTCGTCGAAGGGATGCGTGCCCGGCACCATCACGGTCAACCCAATGGCCGTTCCGGCGCGAGCGCGGGGATCAACCCCGCTCGCACCACGGACGACTTGCCGGAGCCGGATGGGCCGACAACGGCGATGAACGCGGACTGAGTTGTCGCTTCGACGAGGCGGGCCGTCGTCGTCTCCCGACCGAAGAACTCGGAAGTGTCAGCCTCGCCGAATGGGTGCAGTCCCTTGTAGGGGTTGACGCGCTGCTCTTGGAGCGAGACGAGGGTGCGGCTCGCGTGGGCCCGGGGCCGGTCAGTCTCCGTGCTGACACTCTGAAGGCTGGTCGTCACGCCCCGCGCCGGCGACGAGGCGGCCGCCCGCCACGCGAGGACGAGCTCTCCCATGTCCGCGAAGCGTTCGGAGGGCTCGGGACTCGTAGCCGTGCGTATCAAGAGATCGACCGCGGCGGGGAGATCGGTGCGGTGGTCGCGGACGGATCGGATGGGCCCGGCGACTTTCGTGCGGCGCAGCGAGGCGAGCGTGTCGTTCTCGAAGGGTGGATGGCCGGCCGCGAGCTCCCACAGGAGCACGCCGAACCCGTAGATGTCGGACGCGATCGAGGCGTCGTGTCCGTCGAGCTGTTCCGGCGCGGCGTACACGGGAGAACCGGCCGAGCGAAAGGCGTCGTCCGCGAGATCTCCGGCCGCGGAAAGCGCGATCCCGAAGTCGCCGAGATACGCGTTGCCGACCTCGTCGTACATGACGTTTGCCGGCTTCACGTCACGGTGCACGACCCCGGCCGCGTGCGCGACGGCGAGGGCGGTGCCGATCTGCTCGACCAGCTGGGAGAGCTCGGCGAGCGTGAACGGCCCGTGTCGCACGAGCCGTTCTTCCGCTGATCCACCGCGGAGGTAGCGCATCACGAGGAACGCTCCGCCGGGCTCGCGCCAGTAGTCGTAGAGCGGAACGATGTGGGGATGCTCGAGCCGCGCGACGAGCTGCGCCTCGGTCTCGAACCTCGTGATGAAGCGAGGGTCGTCCGCGAGCTCGGGCTTCACGACCTTCACGGCGACCTCACGGCCGACGGACGGCTGGACGCCCCGATAGATCGCGCCGAATGCGCCTTCGGCGACCTTCTCGTGCAGCTCGTAGCCGCGGATGCTGCGACCACGGCCCTCACTGTCGAGTGAAGGGTCCCGTCGACGATCCGTCGCTCGAGGCTTGCCAGCTCATCGCTCGGCTCCAGGCCCGTGTCCTCGGCGAGCTGCTCTCGGAACGATTGGAAGGCGCGCAGCGCCTCGGCGTGCCGGCCCGAGCGGTAGAGCGCCAGCATCAGCGCCGCGCGCGGACGCTCGCGCATCGGCGCTTCGAGGGTCATCGCCTCGGCTTCTGCTGCCACTTCGGCGTGCGCACCGAGCGCGAGGCTGCGCGTCGAGTCGCTCCTCTTTGGCGACCCAGCGCAGCTCTTCCAACCGCACGACATCGCTGACGGCCCAGGGCTCATCCGAGAACGGCGAGAACGGTCGTCCCCGCCACAGGCTCAGGGCCTCGTCGCACAGGGCGACGGCCCGAGCCGCGTCGCCTGCCTCTCGCGCGGCGCTCGCACCGTGCACGAGCTCGGCGAAGCGCTCGGCGTCGACGGAGCCCGAGTCGACCGCGAGCCGGTAGCCGCCGGTGGTGGTTGCGACCGTGCCCTCCCCGACGACGGAACGGAGTCGTGACACATAGGTGCGCACCGCCTTGACGGAGTTCTCGACTCCGGCGCCGTCGAAGAGCGCCTCCACGAGATGGTCGACCGACACGGTGTGGTTCGCCTCGACCAACAGCGCTCCGAGCAGGCGGTGCTGGGTCGGCCCGCCGAGCGGTCGGGTGCCACCGTCGTCGCCCACCACCTCGATGCCGCCGAGGACCTCGTACCGCATGCGCACCCCCAACGGTGGTGCCCGAGCCAGCGGCTCGACCGTACGACAGCACGATTTCAGCCCGGCTTCAACCGGCGCCGTCGGCGCGGCGGGTTGTTTCAGCCTTCTCGCACCAGGATTGACGGTTGGAGGCACTCTGCGTGCCCCGAGTCGTCAATCCCTCGGACGGGAAGGGTCCGACTGGACGTGGGTGAAGCCGAAACGGCCCTTGATGCAGAGGTTGCCGTGAGTGATGGAGTGGTCCTCGGGGCTCGTGACCTTCACGATCTGGTTGTCCTGAACGTGCAGCTCGAGGTTGCAGCCGACACCGCAATAGGCGCAGATCGTCGTCGTCACGGTCTGCCGGTCCTCGTCCCACGAGCCGTCGTGGCGCATCTCGAACTCGGTCGACGGCGTGAGCGCGCCGGTGGGGCACACGGCGATGCAGTTGCCGCAGTACACGCAGGCTGAGTCGGGGAGCCCGACGTCCCATTCGGTGGAGATGTGGGCGTCGAAGCCGCGGCCGGCGACCGAGATGGCGAACGTGTTCTGCCACTGCTCGCCGCACGCGTCGACGCACTTGTAACAGAGGATGCAGCGGCCGTAGTCGCGCACGTAGAGGTCGTTGTCGACCGTGGCGGGCTGGTGCACGGTGGCCGCGTCGGAGCCGAACCGCGCAGGGTCGGCGCCGTATTCGTCGACCCACGCCGCCACGTTCGGCGCCCAGTCGAGCTCGGTTGTCGAGGCGAGCAGCTCGAGCACGAGCTTGCGCGCGTGTGAGGTGCGATCGGTCTGCGTGCGCACGACCATGCCGTCCTCGGCGGCCCTCGAGCAGGCGGGTACGAGCACGCGGCTTCCGTCGAGCTCGACGACGCAGATGCGGCACGCGTTCTTCGGCGTCAGCGTCTCGCCGAAGCACAGCGTCGGCACGTCGACGCCAGCGGCCCGGCACCCGTCGAGCAGCGTCGACCCGTCGGGCACTGCGACGGTCTGTCCGTCGACTTCGAGCTCAGGCATCGCCCGATCCTGCTCCACCAAACGGTGCGAAGCGGCGTACCGCCGAGTCGATCGCGTCGTATGCCGTCTGGCCCAGTCCGCAAATCGACGCGTCACGCATGCAGCGGCCGACCTCGTCGAGCAACGCGAGCTCGCGGTCGACATCAGCTCCATTGGTCAACCTCACGAGCACCTCCTGCTGGCGCACGGTCCCGACGCGGCAGGGCACGCACTGGCCGCAGCTCTCGTCGCGGAAGAAGCCGGCGATGCGCACGAGCAACGGCCGCAGGTCGACGGTGTCGTCCAGCGGCAGCACCACGCCCGACCCGAGGGAAGCGCCGATCGAACGAGCGCCCTTCGAACGTGAGCGGCGTGTCGAGCGCTTCGGGCCCGACGAACCGGCCCGCGACGCCGCCGAGCAGGACGGCTTGCAGGTTCCCGGTGCCGCCGATGCCGCCGGCCAGGTCGAGGAGCTCGCGGAGCGTCGGCCCGAAGGGCACCTCGTAGACACCGGGACGGGCAACGTGGCCACTCAGGCAGAAGAGCTTCGTGCCCGTCGACATCCCGCTGCCCGACCTCGCGAACACGTCGCCGCCATGGAGCACGATCGGGAGGACGTTGACGAGCGTCTCCACATTGTTCGCGACCGTCGGCTGGCCGAACAGCCCGACATCGGTGGGGAAGGGCGGCTTGCTTCGCGGCTCCCCTCGATAGCCCTCGATCGAGTTGAAGAGGGCGGTCTCCTCACCGCAGATGTACGCGCCGGCACCCCTGCGCATCTCGATGTCGAAGCTCACGCCGCGTCCGAGGATGTCGTCGCCGAGGTAGCCCGCGGCCCGGGCGGCCTCGATCGCCTGCGCGAGCCGCGCCCACGCGATCGGGTACTCACCCCGCATGTAGAGGTAGCCCCGTTCGCAGCCGGTCGCGAAGCCGGCGATCGTCATCGCCTCGACCAGCGAGAACGGATCGTTCTCGATGAGCACACGGTCCTTGAACGTGCCCGGTTCGCTCTCGTCGGCGTTGGCGACGAGGAAGTGCGGGAGGGACGGTTGGGCCGCGACCGCCTGCCACTTGCGCCCGGTGGGGAACGCGGCGCCGCCGCGTCCGACGAGGCCGCTCTTGACGACCTCATCGACCACGGCAGACGGGCCGATCTCGACCGCCTTGCGCAACGCGTCGTATCCGCCGTGCGCGACGTACGACTGGAGCGACGCGGCGATCGACGACGCCCGCTCGCGCCAACAACACGAGCCCCGGCTCGCCGCGCTGGGGCACGGACTGCGCCGCGTCCCATTCGCCCTCGGGAAACGGCGCCGCGAACGGCGTCTCGCCTGCCTCCACGACGAGGGCGGCCGGTGCTCGCTCGCACAAGCCGAGGCACGGAGAGCGGTGTCCCTCGATCGTGCCGTGTGGCGCGGCCACGGCACAGGCGATGTCCTCGCACACGTGCACAACGCGTGGCGGGCGCGGTTCCAGGGCGAACAGCGAATAGAACGAGGCGACGCCGTATGCCTCGGCAGGCGCGACCGACAGACGGCGACACACGTAGTCGAGACCTTCCCGGCTGATCCAGCCGACGCGGTCCTGGAGCGCGTGCAGCGCGGGAAGCAGGAGATCTCGCCGGTCGCGGTTCGCGCGGATCACTCGGAGATCCCGCGAGATCGGCTCGGCCGTGCCGATCACCCGATCGACGGCTTCGCGCTCCGCGTCGCTCGGGCTGACCGACGCGAAGCGCAGGTCCACGAGTCAGGCCGCCGCGGTCACGCGGGTTCGACGCGGACCGCGGTCGCCTTGAACTCCGCCGTGCCGCTCTTCGGGTCGGTCGCGTTGATCGTGAGCACGTTGGTGTCGGCCTCGTCGGGGAAGTGGAACGTCATGAATGCCAGACCTTGCCGCAGGCCGTCGTCGACGCCGGCGGGCACGACGATGCTGCCACGCCGCGAGCTCACCCGGACTGACTGTCCGGCTTCCACCGCCAACGCCCGCGCGTCCTCGGGCGACAGGTCGATGGTCTCGCCGGCGCGCAGTGGTGACGCGATGTAGCGGCTCTGCACTCCGGTGTTGTAGCTGTCGAGCCGGCGCCCGGTGGTGAGGCGGATCGGGAAATCGTCGGTGAGCTCGTCGACCGGCAGCTCGTGGAGCACCACCGAGAATGCCGCGAGCTTGCCCCGTTCGGCGGGGTCGTCCGCCCAGAGCCGCCCGTGCAGGTACGAGGGCTCGACGCGGTCGTCGTGTGGGCACGGCCACTGGATGCCGCCCAGCTCCTCGAGCCGTCGATAGCTCATCCCCGCGTGCATGGGTGACAGCGAGCGCAGCTCGTCCCACACCTCCTCCGCGACGGGGTCGGGCCAGGTCCGGCCGAGTCGCCGCGCGACCTCGGTGAGCACCCAGAGGTCGTCGCGGGCGTCGCCCGGAGGCTCCACCGCCTTGCGCACCCGTTGCACGCGGCGCTCGCTGTTCGTGACGGTGCCGTCGGTCTCGCACCACGCCGCCGCGGCCGGCAGCACCACGTCCGCGAGCTCGGCGGTCTGCGTGAGGAAGAGGTCCTGCACGACGAGCAGATCGAGATCGACGAAGCAGCTTGCGGGCGTGGTCGACGTCGGCCTCGCTCTGCGCAGGGTTCTCGCCCATCACGTACAGCGCCCGCAGGTCGCCGTCGTGCATCGCCTCGAACATCGCCGAGAGGTGCATGCCGTAGCGCGGCGGGACGACACAGTCGTACGCGGCCTCGAACCGGGAGCGCGCGCGTCATGGTCGTCGACGATGTCCTGGAAGCCCGGCAGCTTGTTGGGGATCGCGCCCATGTCGCCCCCGCCCTGCACGTTGTTCTGCCCCCGCAGGGGGCTGAGCCCGCTGCCCTCGCGACCCACGTGGCCGGTGAGCAGGGCGAGGTTGATCAGGCTGAGGACGTTGTCGACCGCGTTGTGGTGCTCGGTGATGCCGAGCGTCCAGCACAGCTGAGCCTTCTCGGCCTTCGCGTAGGCGTGGGCGAGCTCGCGGATCGTCTCGGCCGGGACCCCGGTCTCCATCTCGCCCCGCTCGAGAGTCCACTCCTCGACCGAGGCCGCGTACGCCTCGAAGCCCGTCGTCGCGCGCTCGACGAACGACTCGTGCACGAGGCCGGCGTGGATGATCTCGCGCGCGATCGTGTTCGACAGGGCGATGTCGGTGCCCGTGTCGATGCCCAGCCACGTGTCGGCGCATCGTGCCGTCGACGTGCGGCGTGGGTCCACGACGAACAGGCGAGCGCCTCGATGCACCGCCTTCAGCACGTGGTGGAAGAAGATCGGATGGGCTTCGCGCGCGTTCGAGCCCCAGAGGACGATGACATCCGCGTCCTCTGTCTCGAGATAGCTGCTCGTACCGCCGCCCAACCCGAAGATGGTCGCCAGACCGACGACCGAGGGGGCGTGTCAGGTGCGGTTGCAGGAGTCGATGTTGTTGGTCCCGATGGCTTGCCGGACGAGCTTCTGCGCGAGGTAGTTGGCCTCGTTGGTCGACTTCGAGCAGGCGAAGAAGCCGACGGCATCAGGGCCGTGGTCGTGGATGGTGCGCAGGAGCCCGTCGGCCACTCGGGTCAGCGCTTCGTCCCACGTCGCCGGCCGAAGTGCGCCGTTGTCGCGGACGAGAGGCTGAGTGAGGCGTGCAGGCATGGAATTCACCGTACCCCTCGGTAGACAGGTCCCCATGACTGATGCGAGCGCAGTGAACGACTTCAACGCCCAGATCATCGGGGAGTTCCGTGAGAACGCCGGCAAGGTCGGCGGCATGTTCGAGGGGGCGTCCTTGCTCCTGCTTCACCACAAGGGCGCCAAGAGCGGCGTCGAACGCGTCAGCCCGGTCGTATTCCGCAGGGTCGGTGACGGGTACGCGGTGTTCGGATCGAAGGGCGGCGCCCCGACGAACCCCGACTGGTTCCACAACCTCCAGGCGAATCCGAAGACGAAGATCGAGGTCGGGACCGACACGATCGACGTCGTGGCTCGAGTGACGTCGGGCGAGGAGCGCGATCGCATCTGGGACGACCAGAAGCGCGCGATTCCGACATTCGCCGACTACGAGACGAAGACCGAGCGCCAGATCCCCGTGGTGGTCCTCGACCCCGCCTGACCCCATGATCGTTTCGTCACCTGAGGCCCATATGAGACCGCTGGTGACGAAACCCAAGTGGCGGGCACGCCCGAAACGTATCGGCGTACGCTCCGCCCATGACGGAACGCATGATCAAGTCCAACGGCGTCGACATCTGCACGGAGGCATTCGGCGATCCGAGCGCCACGCCGATCCTCCTGATCATGGGCGCGAGCGCCTCGATGCTCATGTGGCCGGAGGAGTTCTGCGAACAGCTCGCCGCGGGCGGCCGGTATGTCATTCGCTACGACAACCGGGACACCGGCCGGTCGATCCACTACCCGGTCGGCGAGCCCGGCTACACGGTCGAAGACATGGCCGACGACGCCGCCGCGGTGCTCGACGCATATGGCATCGAGACCGCGCACATCGTCGGCGCGTCGATGGGCGGCATGATCACGCAGCAGTTCGCGTTGCGGCATCGCAACCGTGCGCGCACGATCACGCCGATCATGTCGACGCCCGATCCCGAGCGCGGTCATGGCGGTGATGACGGGCGGTGACGACTCGGCCGCGCTGTCACCCCCGACGCCGGAGGTCATGGCCGTGGCCATGTCGCCGGAGCCGATCGACTACTCCGACAAGCAAGCGGTCGTCGACAACCGGGTGAAGATGTTCCGCATCCTCCACGGCCCCGCGTATCCGTACGACGACGCCGCCATGGCTGACATCGCGAGTCGCGACTTCGACCGCGATCCCGAACCTCGCATCGACGCAGAACCACGGGCTTGCGATCCAGGCAGACGCCGTCATGGCGCAGCCGGCTCCCGACGCCTCGACATCCCGACGCTCGTGATCCACGGCACCGCCGATCCGATCCTTCCCTACGACCACGGTGTGGCTCTGGCGAAGGAGATCCCCGGCGCCGAGCTCCTGACGATGGAGGGCGTCGGCCACGACCTGCCCCGCGAGGAGTTCGACAACGTGATCGGCGCGATCCTCCGCCACACCAGCAGGTAGGTGACGGTCCGGCGCCTCACTGCCAGCGACGTCGACGCCCTGCGCAAGGTCCGCCTCGACGCGCTCCGCACTGACCCGGACGCCTTCGGCAGCACGCTCGAGCGCGAGGAAGGTCGACCGGACGAGGACTGGGTCCGGTGGGTCACGAGCCGTTCCGCGATGTTCGTCGCGGAGGACGCCGGCGAGACCGGTCGGGTTGGCGGGAGGGATCGTCGACGACGAACAGCCCGACCGCGCTGTGCTCGTGTCGATGTGGGTCGCACCAGCGAGCCGCAATCAAGGCATAGGGCGCGCGCTGGTGGCGGCCGTCGTCGACTGGGCGACGGCGTCAGGCAAGCAACGGGTCGATCTGCTTGTGATCGAAGGAAATGCTGCCGCGATCGCCCTCTACGAGCGGTGTGGATTCGCGCTCACCGGCGACCGCGTTGAACGAGATCGTGATCAGGCGATCGAGCTTCTGATGTCGCTCCGTTTGTAGGGAGAACCTCACCCGTACTGGAGCACGTGCACGCCGCCGAACAGCTGGTCGGCCTTGCGCAGGCGCTCGCGCTCGACTTCGTCGAACTGTCGCTGTGCTCGCTCGATCAGATGGTCGAGGTTGAGGGCCGCGACATACGGCTCCGTGTCGGCAACCTGCTTGAGCGCCCGCCAAAGGGCGATCTTGCCCTGGATGCCCAAGGCGAGCATCTCGAGCGCGAACAATCCCTCGGGCTGCTTCGGCCGACTCAGCTTCTCCGCGACCCACAGCGCGAACCCCTTGGCCCGAGTCGGCTTGATGCCGAGCTCGTTCATCAGGGACTCGAGGATGATCTGATCCTCTTCGATTTCGAGGGCGAGGTCGGGCACCGTTCTTGCCGCGAGCTCGCGGCCTGCCACGGATCCCGCGAGGTGATCCTGGAGGTAGATCTCCAACGCATCTGTCGCCATGAGCAGCAATTACCCCGAAACCGGCCGTCCGAAACAGCGGCAGCAGGTCAGCCGGAGAGGAAGGCTTCCGTCACCTTCGCGACGTAGGCGGGGTCGTCGATCCACACCGCGTGGCCGCCCGGCATCATCTCCACCTGGGCGCCGGGGATCATTCCGGCGAGCTGGCGCGCCGTGCCCTCGTCGCCGAACGGATCGCGGGTACCCCAGAGGAAGTAGGTCGGAGCGGCGATCTTCGCGAGTAGGTCCGCCGGCAGCAGGAGCTCGGTGTTCATCCCTTTGATCGGGAGAACGACACGGGGTGATGCGTCGAGCTCGTTGCGCAGGGTCCGGGTGTCGCGGAGGAGCGAGTGGAACACCCCGACCATCTCGGGTGTCATCGTGCCGGCCGCCACCGCGTTGTCGAGACCGATCTGGCCGAGCACCGAGCGCACCGCCCGCTCGTTGGGCGGCACCTTCGCCAGCGCGCGTCCGATTCCGGGCAGGGCGGCCGCCCGCATCACCGCGGGCACCTTGTGCGACGGCGCACCCACGGTCCACCCGAGCTGCAACACGCGCGTGAAACCCGTTCTGGGTGCGCAGCAGCGGCCCGCAACGTGAAGTACCCGCCGAACGAGGTGCCGACCAGCGCGGCTCGTTCCACCCCGAGCGCATCGAGCACGTCGACAACGAGGTCGTCGGCGAACGCGGCCAACCGGGCTGGCGTCGTCGAGCGACTGGGGGAGCGGATCGCTCAGCCCGCAGCCAGGTCGGTCGAGCAGGAGACACCGGAATCCGCCGAGCAGGGCGGCCAGCGAGGCCCAGCTCGTGCCGGCGTTCGATGCGCCGTGGACGAACAGGACCGGCTCACCCTCGCCGACTTCCTGGAGCCGCACCGTGACGCCGGTGCGCGCCAACGAGACCGTGCGCTCAGTCGGTGTGACGCCGAGCGACCGCCACAGCCGCTGCTCTGCAGCTCGGTAGCGCTCGGGGTCGCGACGGAACGCCGAGGTCGCTCGTTCGACCACCGCCGTGGGCCCGGGAGTGAACGCGAGCGCGAGATGCTCCGGAATCGTGAAGCTCGGCCGGTCGCCGTGGCGCTCGTGGGTGACGAAGCCGGTCAGGACCCGTCGCGAGAAGCGAGACGCGAACGCCCGTACGACACGATCGTGAGCGACGAGCCACGAGGTGTGTCCGCTCATCGTCCGCATGCCACCGACGAGCTGTCGGGTCCAGTCCGCGGGAGGCACGTCGAGGACCTTGGCGGTGTCTTCGCCGATGAACAGGCGCGTCGTGGAGACCGCGAGGCCCCGCAGTGGTGGGAGGCGGATGAACGACTGGACGAGCTCGATGAGCGCCTTCGTCATGTCGGTGCCGGCCTGGCTCGATCGTTCGTTGCGCTTGCGGATCAGGAGCTCCAGGTCGTCCATCTCGGCCCGCTCGAGCGGCAGCACTGCAGGGTCGACGCCGAGGAGCCATCCGACGACGTTCCAGAGGTGGCAGTAGTCGCTCGCTCCGTCGCTGTCGTAGTCGACGTGCAAGTTGTCGAGCACGTGCAACAGTGACGAGCTGTAGGAGATCATCGCCCCGAGCAAGTGCTCTTGGTTGATGGGCGAGCCCCACGTTTCGTCCCAGCGCGGCCACACCGATTCGTCGGACGTGCGCTCGATTCGGGTATCGGTGAGCACGAGGTTGCGCACGCCGGCGTGCATGAGCCGAACCAGCCGAACCGTGTCGTAGGGCGCGTTGCCGGGGAACAGACCACCCGGTGTGGTCACGTCGAGGACGAACTGGGCCGACTCCAACACTCGGCGTTTGGTGTTCGTCTCCAGCTGGGAGGTGAGGGCCAGCACCTGCACGCCGTCGTGCGCCGCGTACGCCAGGGGGAGCGAGGAAAGGAAGAGCCCGAGGCCGAGCTCGACGCCCCATTCGGCGAAGAACGCGGCGCCGCGATCCATCCGATCCGGATCTGCCCAGCTGGGCAGCGGCGGGCGATCTGCGATCCATTCAGCGACATGAGGGTCGGACATGTCCGTGCCCGCGTAGCGTGCCGCCATCACTCCCTTGAACATGTCGGAGGGGGGCCGGGTCAGATAGTGCTCCGCGATCCGGTCCGCTTCGGGGTCCATCTGCTCGCGCAGCACGTCGAGGGCGGCCGAGTCAAGAAGCGCCACTAGGTCTCCGATCGCTGAAGGGCGTGATCGTACGTCCGCTACGTTGCGGCCGGATACCGACACGCGAAAGGGGGGTCGGCGATCGCCGCTGACGGGCACGCAGACGATCGGCCGCTCCCATCCGGGGTCGTGAGCTTCCTGCTCACCGACGTTGTGGGCTCGACGACTCTGTGGGAGCGAGCGCCAGTGGCGATGGATGCGGCGCTCGCGCGGCATGACGCCCTCATCACGTCCGCGGTCGAGGCGCGCGGCGGCATCGTCCTGAAGCACAAGGGAGAGGGCGACAGCACCTTCAGCGTGTTCGAGAGCGCGTCGGCCGCGGCCGCCGCGGCGACCGAGGCGCAGCGCGAGCTCACTTCGGAGGTGTGGCCGGACGCGACGCCGATCGTCGTACGGATGGCCATCCACAGCGGCGAGGCGGTCCAACGGGGGCGCGACTACTACGGCCAGACGGTCAACCGCGCCGCGCGCGTGCGTGCGCTTGCGGGAGGCGGACAGGTGCTGTTGAGCAGCGTGTCCGCCTCGCTTGTCGGTTCGCACCTTCCCGATGGCACGGAGCTGCGATTCCTCCGGAGTGAGCTCCTGAGGGGCATCGACAGGTTGGAGGCGATCCACGAGCTGGTCGATGCTCGCCGGCAGGTCCCAAGCTCTCTCGCACACGCGGAGCCGACGCCAGTCCTGCCAGCTCCGATCGACTCGGCGCTGCCCACGGCCTTCGTCGGCCGGGAGGAGCCCCTCCGACACATCGAGGCGGCGCGCGGACGGGCACTCGAGGGCATCGTGCAAACGGTCTTGCTCGGGGGAGAGCCCGGGGCCGGGAAGTCGACCATCGCCGCGGTGGCCGCTCGCGCGGCCCACGAGGATGGCTGGACGGTGTTGTTCGGCTCGTGCGACGAGCACGTGACCACGCCGTATGAGCCGTTCCGCGACGCGGTGGGCCAGTACTTCGAGCAGGCGCCGACCGCCGTCCTCGCCGAGCACATCGCCGCTCATGGCGGGGAAGTCGGCCGCCTCACGCCCAGCCTTTCCGCACGCGTAGGGGCGCTTCCGCCCGTCGAGGCAGATGATCCCGAGACCAGTCGACGGCTGTTGGTGGAGGGTGTCGCCGATCTTCTGCAACGCGCCGCCGGCGATCGCCCGGTGCTCCTAGTCCTCGACGACATCCAGTGGGCCGACCGCAACACCGCACTGGTGCTCGGCCGGCTCGCGAGGCTGCGCGATTCCCGGCTGATGCTGCTCGCGACCTACCGCTCCACCGCGGCTGAGATCGCTGACTTCGGGGCGCTGCTGGCTCAGCTGCGTGCCCTGCCCAGCGTGTCGGATGTCGACGTCGCAGGACTCACCGAAGGCGAGCTGTTCACCTTCCTCGAGGCGGCAGCCGGCCACGGTCTCGATGACGAAGGAAAGCGAGTTGCGGCCCATCTGCGCGCGGAGACCGACGGCAATCCGTTCTTCGTGGCTGAGCTCGTGCGCCACTTCGTCGAGACCGGTGTGCTCGCGCCCGACGCGGCAGGCACCTGGCGAGCGCAGGTCGATCTCGCCACCGTCGCGATGCCCGGGACGGTTCGTGCCGTGCTTCAGGAGCGCGTGGGGCGGTTGCGCGACGAGACACAGGGAGTGCTCGCCGTCGCCGCCGTCGCCGGTCGCCAGTTCGAGTCATCCCTGCTTGCCGATGTGCTCGGGATCGACGAGCTCTCCGTGGTCGACGACATCGAGTTCGCCGTTCGCGCCTCGCTGGTGAGGGAGCTGACGATGGGGCGGTTCGAGTTCACGCACGCCCTCGTCCAACACACCTTGTACGAGGGGCTCTCTCCAACTCGCCGGGGGCTGCATCACCGGCAGCTGGCCGTTGCCCTCGAGAAGCATGCGAGTGTGTTGGCGGCCGAGGTGGCGATGCACTGGGCGGCGACGGGGCGCGACAACCGGGGCGAGGTCGGCTTCTGGGCGCGGCGCGCTGGCGAAGAGGCGAACGCTGCGCTCTCGCCGGAGGACGCCATCCACTGGTTCCGCACGGCGCTCGACGCGACCGACGAGGAGGAGCGACGTCTCGACCTCCTGATCGCGCTCGGCAGCGCGCAGCGGTGGGCGGATGCCGACGCGTTCCGTCAGACCCTGCTCGATGCGGCGGCGCTCGCCGAGCGTCTGGGCGACGACGATGCCCTCATCCGCGCTGCGCTCGCGAACAACCGGGGCGGCGCGAGCCGGGCCGGAACCGTAGACGTCGAGCGCGTCGCGGTCCTCGAGCGGGCGCTCGAAGTCGTGGGCCCGCACGACAGCACCGAGCGCGCGTGCTTGCTCGGGATCCTGGCGCTCGAGCTCTCGCAGGGCGGCGAGTGGGAGCGCCGCCTCGAGCTCGCCGACGCGGCAGTCTCGTGCGCCCGGCGCATCGGTGACGAAGCCACGCTGCTTCGAGTTCTCCTGCACACGACGGAGGCGACACGTCTCCCGGCGACGCTCGACCGCCGGCTCATCGACACCGAGGAGCTGTTCGACATCGCGAAGCGAATGGGTGATCCCGTTCTGCTCGGCATCGCTGCGCTGCGCGAGGCGCGACTGAAGATCGAGGCCGCGGCCTTCGATCAGGTGTCCGAGGCGGTGGACGTGCTCGATGACGTCGCAGAGCTCGATCCCTATGTCCGCTTCAACCGCCCCATCATCCACGCGGTGCTGGCCCACCTCGCCGGCGACTTCCCCGGTGCTCTTTCGTTCGCCGAAGAAGGGCGGGTGGCGGGCGGAACCGAGGGAGATGCCGCGGCTACCTATGCCGCGACCACTGCGCAGGTTCTGTGGGACATGGGTTCTCTCGGGACGATGGTGCCGATGATCGAGACCACGCTGCGTGCGCACCCCGGCGTCACCGGCTTCCGGGGCTTGCTCGGCCTCGGCTACTGCGAGGTCGGCCGATTCGACGAGGCTCGCGAGATCCTTCGCCATGAGGTCGACACTGACTTCGCCGAGCATCCCCTCAACCCGCTCTGGCTCATCACGATGTCGGTCTTTGCGTCGCTCTGCATCGAGCTCGAAGACGCCGAGGCGGCCGAGAAGCTGTACGAGATCCTCGCTCCGTGGCGAGGCCGGGCGAACTCGAGCGTCGTGTCGGTCAACGGCCTGGTGACCGAGTCGCTCGCAGGTTTGGCGTTCGTCGCCGGGGACCTCGAGCGGGCGGAGCGCGACATCGCGGAAGCGCTCGAGCAGGCAACCCGCGTCGGTGCTCGTGTCTCCGCGATCCGCACTCGCCTCGTGCAAGCCCGCCTGACTGCGGCCCGAGCGACACCCGCTGACGCCACACGCGCCGCGGCGGCGGCCCGGACCGTCGAGCGCGAGGCGGGCGAGATCGGGATGAAGGCGGTGCAGAGGAGCGCGGCAAGGTTGGCCGAGTCGATCTCGTCCGGCTCCAGTGCTCGACGATGAGCGATCATGACGGTCAGGCGACGGCGGTGTCGATCATCGTCAAGGTCCGGCGCTTCGGGTCGCTCTGGTACCAGACGTTGTTCTTCGGGGCCCGCAACGTCGGGTGGGTCACTGCGCCGATGCGAGCGCAGCAGTTCATCCACTTCTGTCACTGGATGGTGCTCTCCGAGATCCCGGGACAGGACGGAAGGAAAGAGCACCTCGACCCGCCGGTGCTCTGGTTCGAGAGCAACTACGACGGCGACGTGGTGCGCTACATGGACACGTTCGCCCGCGTCATCCCATGGAGGATGCGGGCGGCGTGGACGCCCACCGAGCAGTTCCCGGGCATGTTCCCGCCCGAACCTTTTCACCGGTGGACCGCCGACAACGCCTACGAGACGACGCATTACTGGTCGGCCTACCCCGACGCGACGACGCGTGACGTCGGCCGCGCGCTCCGGGTCCAAGCCACCTTCGACCGACTGCCGACGCCTACCGCAACGACGACGCCCTCGGAGTTCGACGGCGCCTGGCAGGCGTTCCTGGCCGAGGCGCACGCCGACCTCTGATGGCAACGCAACTCAGCATCCTCACGGCCGTGCTCGACGGCCAGGCCGACTCCCTTCGCAATCTGGTGGCGGCGCTGCCGTTGCGTGACGGCAGCCCGTTCGCGGCCGTCGCGGGGACGCACAACGGTCGGTTCGTCGTGGTGAGCCCGAAGCCGCTCGCGCCTCGGACGATGCTCATGTGTTCGGCAACCTTCGACACACCCATTCGGCAATGGGTCGAAGGCCTCCTCGACTCGCTCGGCCCCAATGCTCAGGCGATCTGGTCGCACTGCGTCGGCTGGCCCGGACTCGACGCGGCCGCCGACTACCTCTGCGCCCACCAAGTCGTTCCGTCGCTGTCGTTCGCCACTTGGGACGCGCCGGTGTCAGCCATCGTCGACGCGCTCGCGCTTCGTACGAGGCTGGAGCGATTCGCCGTTCGGACGCAGGGACTCTCGAACGAGCAGCGGCTCGACGCCTACCGAGTGGAGTTCGGCCGATGATCCGTGGCTTGCGCATTGCCGGCAGTGGCGAGCTCCAAGGGCTCGCTCCGCGCGACGTGCAGGGCAACATTCTGCGTCCGTACGGCTTCGCAGCCTCGACGCACCTGTTCGTGCACATCAACGACACGCGGGAAGGTGTCGCCGCCCTCCGCGACCTCGTTCCGAACGTCACGAGCGGCGCGCCCTGGAGGGCGAAGCCGACCTCGACGTTGAACATCTCGTTCACGTACGCCGGACTTGTCGCGCTCGGCCTACCGTCCAACGTCCTCGATTCGTTCCCCGATGCATTTCGTCAGGGGATGGCGGCGCGCGCGGTCTCGCTCGGTGACACGGGGGCATCGGCGCCGGAGAAATGGGAACCGGGTCTCGGGACCGGTGACGCACACGTCCTCTTCACCGTGCACGCGATTGGGGTGGACGAATGCACCGATGCCATCGAGACGCTGCGCTCGTGTCTCGATCGCCACGGGCTGTCGGTGGTATCGGAGCAGCGAGGAGAGCGGCTGGCCGACCGCAAGGAGCACTTCGGCTACACGGACGGCTTCGGCCAGCCGGCAGTACAAGGGATGGGCGATCCCACCTTCGGCGAAGGCTCGGAGGGCTCGTTTCACCACTGGCACGGGCTGCCCGTCGGTGAGATCTTCCACGGCCACGTCGACGCCGACGGCTATCCCGCTCCGGGGCCAGCAGCCCCGTTCAACCGAAACGGCACCTACAAGGTCTGGCGCAAGCTGCACGAGGACGTCGCGACGTTTCGGTCATGGGTCGGCGAGCAGGCCAAGACGCTGGATGTGGACGAGCAGCTCCTTCGGGCCAAGCTCATCGGCCGGTGGCCTGACGGCTCACCGCTCGCGCTCACGCCTGACCAGCCCGATCCGGACCTGGGCCTCGATCCGGCCCGCGTGAACGCGTTCGACTACAGCGACGACCCGGCGGGCGTGCGGTGCCCCCTGGGCGCGCACATCCGGCGTGCGAACCCCCGGTGTGGCCTTCAGTCCGGTGACGCCTTGACCGCTCGTCAGCGGATCATCCGGCGAGGCATGACCTACGGACCGGCGCTGCCCGACGGCCAATCCGACGACGGGACGGATCGAGGCATCTTCTTCGTCGCGTACATGGCGGACATCGAGCGTCAGTACGAGTTCATCCAAGCCAACTGGTGCAACGACGGTGACGCGGTGCACGTGGGTCACGATCGCGACCCGTTCATCGGACGCGCCGCCGGCGACCACAAGTTCACGATCCCCGGCGAGACACCGAAGTTCGTGCACCCCATACCTGAGCTCGTGACCACCCGCGGCGGCGAGTACCTCTGGGTGCCGTCGATGGAAGCGTTGCGACACCTGGCCGGTGTCGCGACGGGCGCGGTCAGTCGCGTCTCGATCCGCGAGCGAGCGAGCGAGCGGGTGTTGGGTACCGCGCTCGGCGTTGCGCTCGCGCCGCTCGCGGCGGCGCTCGGCTTTGTTCGGGGCAAGCGTGTCGTGCACCCCGTCGGCGCCGCTTTCCACGCCGAGGTCGTCGTCGCCGGCGCATCGGTGCCGCTCGTGGAGGGCACCGTCCTGGGACAACCCGGTCGATACCCGGCAATCGCTCGGCTGTCGCGCGGGTTCGCCATACCCCTGCGCTGGCCCGACGTTCACGGACTCGCCGTACGCATCCTCGATGCTGACGGCGCCGGCCGACCTCAAGACCTTCTCGTTGCGACGGCGAAGCGCAAACGCTCGGGCCGCGACGCGACCGCGGTCACCCCTCGGTACGAGCACGTGTTCTCGACGATGCTCCATTTCCGCGGCCCGCAGGGAGATCTCGTCGTTCGCGCGTGGCCAATGCAGCGCATGCCTGGCGACGCGACGGTGCATGCGGGAGTCGCGGGTCGTTGGGAATTCGAGCTCGCGGCCGGGCCGCCGGACGGAGAGGTGCGCCCGGTCGCGCGGGTCGTGCTCGGCTCGCCGTTGTCGCGGCAAGACACGGAAGCATTGCGGTTCAACCCGGCCAACGACGCCGGCGGGATCTCGGGGGCGGGAGTGCTCAACGCGGCGCGGCGCATCGTCTACCCGCGAGCCAGGTGGGTCGATCGGCGCGCGTCCAGGCAGGGAAGGGCTGAGCTCGGTCAGGGTGCTTGCAGGACGTGCACGACGCAGACCGCGCCGACGCCGACCATGTGCGCCACACCAGTGCGGGCTCCGGGGTGCTGGCGTTCGCCTCCCTCGCCGCGCAGCTGCGTCGTGAGCTCGCAGATCTGCCCGACGCCCGTCGGGCCGATCGGGTGGCCCATCGACAGCAGTCCGCCTGACGCGCTGACGGCGACTCGTCCACCGATGTCGAACTGCCCTTCGGCGAGCTGCGCAGCAGCCTTGCCCTCGGGCGCGAGGCCGAGCGCCTCGATGTAGAGCAGCTCCTCGACGGTGAACGCGTCGTGCAGCTCGACCACGTCGAGGTCGCTGGCGGAGATGCCGGCGTCGTTGAGCGCCGCGGCTGCGGTCTCACGGGTGAGCGCGGCGTCGAAGTTCTCGCCGCGGTACACCGTCTCGGAGCGGGCCGCGCTCGCGAGCACCCGCACGGCGCGGCTCGCGTCGAGCCCGAGCCGTGAGATCGCGTCGTCGGACGCGACGATGACGGCCGCCGCGCCCTCGCCGACGGGACAGCACTGGAGTCGTGTGAGCGGGCCGCTGATGAGCGGCGGTGCCATGACCTCGTCGAGGGTGCGCGCCTTCTGACGTTGGGCGTTCGGGTTGACGGCGCCGTTGCGGCTGTTCTTGACCGCCACCATCCCGAACTGCTCGGGCGTCGCGCCGTGATCGTGGATGTAGCGGTTCGCGAGCAGGGCGAAGTGGGTGAAGGGCGCGACGCGGCTGCCCACGAGATCGCGCACCCGCGCCGCCGGATGGGGCATGGCGAACTTGAGCGGCTTGTCGACGCCCACTGCGATCGCAACGTCGGCGAGGCCGGCGGCCACGTCGATGCACGCCTGGCGCACCGCCGTGCTTCCCGATGCAGATGCGTTCTCGACTTGCGCCATCGAGATGCCGCTCGCGCCGAGGTGGCGGTACATGAGGCGCGAGAGGCCCATCGCGGTTGTGGCGGTGCCCGTGTACGCGGTCTCGACGGCCGACCACTCGAGCCCCGCGTCGGCGAGCGCGCCGCGGATGGCTCGCACGCCCAGCTCGGTGTAGGGCGTGTCACCGGGCTTCTGGTACGGGTGAAGGCCGACACCGACGACGTGAACGGGCCTGAGGTCGCGTAGGCGCACGGTCATGACGCGACGCCGAACCGAGGCTCGACGACGTCGTGGCCGTCGTCGTCCGTGCGGAGCGTGAACCACGCCGCGTCGACCCGCTGCCCGATCGCCTCGAGCTCGAGCGGCTCGCGCATCGTGGCCCGGATCAGCGGGCCATCGTCGAGCTGGATCTCGCCGATCGCGAACGGAGCCTCGATGTCGTGACCCTGGTGGAGGTGCACCGTGGCGACGCTGTGGAGCACGCCGGTCGCTCGGAGCGAGATCGGCTGGAGCGACGAATCGTCGGCGCCGCAGACCTCGCATCCGATGCCGAGCGCGGGGAAGAAGGTGGTGCCGCACTCGGTGCACTTCGTGCCTCGCAGCGATGGGACGTCGGGTTCGACGTCGTAGAGGCCCGGATGTGCGGCTTGACGCATCAGGGTTTCTTACTATCTCGCCCCATGCCCGACGAAGCCGAACCAGGCACCCCCGAGTTCTGGGCGGCGCAGCAACCCGACGCCGTCGCGGTGATCGACGGGGAGGACGTGCTCACGTACCGCGAGTGGGACGACCGAGCCAACCGCGTCGCCGATGCCCTTGCCCGTCTCGGTCTCGCTTCGGGCGATCGGCTCGGCATGCGGTTCCGCCTCCGGTTCGAGTGGTTCGTCATCCAGCGCGCACTGCAGAAGCTCGGCGTCGGGCAGGTGGCCGTGAACTGGCGGCTCACCGCCGACGAGGCGATCTACATCATCGAGGACAGCGGTGCGAAGGGCTTGGCGTGCAACGACGTCGACGCCTCGCCGTGGGCGCGCCACGGCCTCGGGCTGCTCGTGACCGTCGGCCAGCCCGAGGGCAGCGCGGGCGTGCGGTACGAGGACCTCCTCACGGGCGGGGAGCCGACGCCGCGGTTCGGTCCCTTGCGGCCGAACCTCGTCCTCTACACCTCGGGCACGACGGGCGCGCCGAAGGGGGTGCCTCCGCTCGATCTCGCCGGCGCCGACTTCGAACGGCTCGCTCGCTACGGCGCCTCCGTCGGGAGCGTGCCGCGTCATCCGGCGGCGGGCCGCGTGCTGATGACGCTCCCCGTGCACCACGGCGCCGGTGCCGCGGCGGCGACGGGAGCGTGCGCGAGCGGCGGCACCGCCGTCCTGCTCGACCCTTACGACCCCGAGGAAGCACTGCGCCTCATCGACACGCACAAGGTGCAGATGTGGATCAGCGTCCCGACGATGTTGTTGCGGATCCAAGCGCTGCCCGAGGAGGTCGTCGACCGCTACGACCTGTCGTCGATCGAGGCCCTGACGGTCGGCGCCGCTCCGGTGCCGCAGTCGTTGAAGCAATGGATCATCGATCGCATGGGTCCCGTGCTGTGGGAGGGCTACGGCACGAGCGAGTCCGGGATGATCAGCTACATGCCGCCCGAGCACCAGCTCACGAAGCCGGGCAGCAGCGGCATCCCGTACGACGGTGTCGAGGTCGCGATCGTCGACGAGGATTGGAACCGCCTACCGGTCGGTGAGACCGGTGAGATCGCGGCGAACACGCCGGTGGTGTTGCGCGGCTATCTCGGCCGCGAGCCGCTCGGCGACGACGTGCTCCGCGACGGCTTCTATCGCACCGGCGACGTCGGCCACCTCGACGAGGACGGCTTCCTCTTCATCACCGATCGCATCAAGGACATGATCGTGGCGGGCGGCGTCAACATCTATCCCGCCGAGATCGAGAAGGCGTTGGTCGCGCACCCCGACGTGGAGGACGCGGCAGTCATCGGCATTCCTGAAGCGGACTTCGGCGAGCAAGCGCTTGCGTTCATCGTCACGCGGGCGGGCCGCAGTCTCACCGCTGACGATCTGCTCGCGTTCCTCGACGGTCGACTCGCGTCCGTACAAGAAGCCGCGGCAGTTCGAGTTCGTCGATCACCTGCCCGTGAGCCCGATGGGCAAGGTGCTCAAGACCGAGCTTCGTGCTCCCTACTGGAAAGGCCGTGAACGAAGTGTCTGAAGCAGGGACTCTCAACCTCCTCGACCTCACCGGGCGCACCGCCCTCGTGACGGGCGCAGGCCAGGGCGTCGGCGCGCAGACTGCGCGCTACCTCGCCGCGTACGGCGCGAAGGTCGTCGTGAACGACTTCGTCGCCGAACGTGCCACCACAGTCGCCGACGAGATCAACGCCGCGGGCGGCAGCGCACTCGGCGTCCAGGCCGACGTCACCGACTTCGACGCGGTGGGTCGCATGGTCGATCGAGGTTCGTCGGCGTTCGGGCCCATCGACATCCTCGTGAACAACGCCGGCAACGCGGGGGCTGATCCGTCAGCGATCACCGGCAAGCCGTTCTGGGCGACGGATCCCGCCGAGTGGGAGCCGTTCATCGGCGTGAACCTCTACGGCGTCCTCCACTGCTGCAGGGCGGTGATCCCGGGGATGATCGAAGCGGCCAAGGGCGGACGGTTGATCACGGTGATCAGCGACGCGGGTCGTGTCGGTGAGCCCGGCCTCGAGGCGTACTCGGCGGCGAAGGCGGGCGCGGCGGGTCTCATGCGGGCGCTCGCGAAGGGATTGGGTCGCTACGAGATCACCGCGAACAGCGTGGCGATCGCGACGACGAACACCCCCGCCGTGAAGCGAATGGTCGAGAACGAGGAGCTCGCCAAGAAGGTGTTGCGCAACTACACGATCCGACGGTTCGGCGAGCCGAGCGACGTGGCCGCGATGGTGACGTTCCTCGCGTCGGGGTCGTCGAGCTGGATCACCGGCCAGACCTATCCCGTGAACGGAGGCTTCAGTGTCAACCTCTGAGGCGCGCAGCGAGGTCATCATCAGCGAGCGGATCGACGAGCACCTCGTGGTCATCCGCATCAACCGTCCCGAGCGCCGAAATGCGTTCGACGGCGCAACCGCGCGTGCGATGGAAGCGGCGATCGACGCGTTCGAGGAAGACGACTCGTTGCGGTGCGGCATCATCACCGGCTCCGACATCGTGTTCAGCGCCGGCCAAGACCTGATCGCGGCCGCGCAGAGGGACATGGGTGCGTCGGAGAAGCGAGGCGGGTTCGGCATCATGGCGATGCCGCCGACGAAGCCGGTGATCGCCGCGATCGAGGGGCACGCGCTCGCGGGCGGGCTCGAGCTTGCACTGTCGTGCGATCTCATCGTCGCGTCGCGTACCGCGAACATGGGGCTGCCCGAAGCGGCGCGGTCGCTCGTCGCCGTCGGTGGCGGGTTGTTCCGGCTGCCGAAGCGCATCCCGTACCACTTGGTGATGGAGCTGGCGCTCACCGGCAAGCCCTGGCCGGCGACCCGCATGGCCGAGATCGGCTTGGTGAACCGACTTGCCGAGCCCGGTCAAGCGCTGAACGTCGCGATCGAGCTCGCGAACGAGGTGCTCGCCGCCGGTCCGCTCGCGGTGCGCGCGAGCAAGCAGATCGTGCAGCGCGCGTTCGAGTGGGACGACGCCGAGGGCTGGCAGAAGCAGATGGAGTTCGCCGGCCCCGTCATGCGCTCCGAGGATCTGCAGGAAGGCCTGCGCGCGTTCGCCGAGAAGCGCCCCCCGGTCTGGAAAGGCCGCTAACCGGCGAGTGCCTAGGGTCGGGCCGTGGACGACGATGTCGACGGATGGGCCGCGATCGGCGAGCTGTACCACCGCTATCTCACCGGGCTCCTGCTCGCGCTCGTGCTGCGGCAGGGCACCGAGCGTGCCGCCGAGGTCGTCTTCCGTACCTTCCGGCGGCAGCACCTCGAGCTGTTCCTTCCGGGACTGCGCAAGCTCGGGCTCGAAGGCCTTCCTCCCGCGGTGGCGTGCGCGCAGTACCACGTGCTGTCCAACGCTCTTGGTGGCGTGAACGTCGTCTGGATCCCCGAGTCCGACGCGAAGTCGTGGGTGCGCTATGTCCCGCCGCGCTGGATCTTCGACGGGACCGCCGTATGCGGCGTCCCGACCGAGGTGAGCAGGGCGATGCTGCGGGGCTGGCACGGACACAACGGCGTCTCGCTCGGCAACGACCGGCTCGGCTTCGTGTGCACCATGCAAACGACGGACGGCCAGCCCGGGCTCGAGGGCTACTACATCGAGGAGGACACGCCATTGCTTCCCGAGGACCGGGTGCGGTTCCGGCCAGGGGAGCGGCCCGTGAACGAGCCGGTCGACCTCCCCAAGCCGGCGTGGGATCCGCTCCGTCTGGTGAAGGTCGAGCGCAACTACGCAACTGCGTACATCCGCAGCATCCTTCCCGAGATGTGTGCGGTGCTCGGCCCGGCGGACACGGGTGCAGTCGGCGCGATCGCGGCCCGCCAGATCGGCATGCAGTACCACGCGACGGTGATGGGGATGCTCGGCGACGAGGGTGCGGCATTTGCGCAACGATTTGCCCGCTTGCTGCGCGCCCACGGCGACGACGTCGAGGTGGATGGCGAGGTGGTCCGCATCGATCGGTGCAGCCTTCTCGACGATCTCGCGCTCTCCCCCGAAGGCTTCGATGCGTGGAACGGCCTGTGGGAGGGGCTCGCCGCGATGGAGGGCCGGGCGCTGGTGCTCGCCCAGCGTCGCGACCGTGGCGACGACTGTTACTTGTGGCGCGTCACTTCGCCATGAACTCCTCGACAAGTGCCTTCGGCGCCTGACAGCACCACGCATCGGTGATGAGCTCCTCGAGCTCGTCGACGTCGATCGCATCGAGTCGTACGAGGATCGCGGGGTAGCCGTTGTAGTGAGGCTCGGTGAAGAACTTCGAGCCGTCGTCGGAGGCGAGCAGCATCTCCTTCTCGGACAGGTCCGCGACTCGGATCGCCAACACCTCTGGGTTTGGCACCCGAGCCTTCTTCAGGTGGATGCGCTCCATCCACACCCACGCGATTCCCTTCTCCTTGCCTTTGTTCCTCACGGAGAACGCGAACCGTTCGTCGGACCCGCTCACGTCGGGGAGGGCCATCGCGATGCGGCGGACGTCATCCTGCGTTGCCATGTTCGGAGTATGCCGCAGCCACTTCGGGGGTAGTCCGACGCGGCATCGCCCGACATGACCTAGGAGACACGCCGTGAACACCGACAACTTGCACAATCTGCTGTATGAGGCGCTCGAGACCGAGATCGGCGGCGTCGCGGTGTACACGACCGCCCTCAAGTGCGCCCAGAACGACGACCTGAAGAAGGAGTGGCAGGAGTACCTCGACCAGACCAAGAACCACGAGCGCATCGTGCGCACCGTGTTCGACCAGATCGGCCTCGATCCGTCAGTGGAGACCCCCGGTCGTAAGGTGGTCCGCCACATCGGCGAGTCCCTGGTGAAGGCGATGGAGATGGCGAAGTCATCGGCGCCTCCCGACGCTGCGCAGATCGTGGCGGGGGAGTGCGTGGTCTTCGCCGAGACGAAGGATCATCTCAATTGGGAGCTCATCGGCCTTGCCGCGAAGAAGGCGACCGGCGACACCAAGAAGGCGCTGCAAGGCGCGTACGAAGAGGTCGAGGACCAAGAGGACGAGCACCTGTACCACACCAGCGGTTGGACCCGTGAGCTCTGGATCGAGGCGCTGGGCATGCCCGCCGTCCTCCCCCCGCCGGAGGAGCAGAAGGACGTGAAGACCGCGATCGGCGCAGCACGCGCGAAGAACGCTCGCGGCGACATGACCTGACCGCCTCAAACCCGAGCACACGGCGTGCGCACCCCGCAGACTGCGTGGGTGCGCACGCGTGCTTTTCGACAGGTTGACGTCTTCTGTTCCTCGCGAGGCATGGGCAATGGCCTCGCTGTCGTCCACGACGCTGAAGAACTCAGCGACGACGAGATGCAGTTGTTCGCGCACTGGACGAACCTGTCGGAGACGACGTTCCTCGTGAGCCCGACCTCGCCCGAGGCCGACTATCGGGTGCGCATCTTCACGCCGGGTGGTGAGCTCCCGTTCGCGGGGCACCCCACGCTCGGCTCTTGTCATGCGTGGCTCGAGGCGGGTGGTCGGCCTCGAGCTGCGGGGATGGTGATGCAGGAATGCGGTGTCGGCCTCGTCGCGGTACAGCGAGGCGCCGACCGGCTCGCGTTCGCTGCCCCACCCCTGTTGCGCACTGGGCCGATCGACGAGAAGACGCTCGCGACGGTGTTGCAGCGGCTCCAGCTCGACCCGTCGGAGGTTGTCGATGCGCAGTGGGTCGACAACGGGCCGGGTTGGGTCGCGGTGCTCTTCCGCGATGCAGACGCCGTGCTGCGCGTCCGGCCCGCACCGATGGACGAGAAGATCGGCGTCGTTGGCTTCCATCCTTCGGGTTCCGACGCAGCGATCGAGGTGCGGGCGTTCTTCGGGGTCGACGGTGCCACGCGGGAGGATCCCGTGACGGGAAGTCTGAACGCGTCGGTCGCGCAATGGCTGCTCGGGAGTGGTCGCGTCACCGCGCCGTACGTCGCGACGCAGGGAGGGGCGATGGGGCGAGCGGGGGAGGTCTCCGTGACGCAGGATGGCGACGGCACGATCTGGGTCGGCGGGACGACCACGACCTACATCACGGGTACGGTCGACCTGCCGTAGGCCTCAGTCAGCGTGCCAGGGCATTGACGGGCGCGCGCAGCCGGTCGGCGGCTTGATCGAGATCTACGAGCCAGTGACCAATCCACACCAGGGTGAACGCATCGGCCCGCATCCGCGCGTCGTTGCTCCCACCGTCGGACGCGAGCCGCTCGACTGTTGCGTCGCGACGACGAGATGCCACGTCGATCCCCGGCCCCGCTGAGGCCTCGCGCCGGCCGGCTACGTCTTCGGCCACGGCGGTGAAGCGGCCGACGACCGCATCAATGTCGGTCAGGATGGTCGCGGGTGCCGCTCCACTGATGTGTCCGAGGATCTCGATCCGGTCGCTCGCGGCGCGGAGACGCGCGGCCGTCGCGACGAGCGTGACCGACGAGGTGACCTCGGCGCTGGCGCGGCCTCGCTCCGCGACGAGATCGGAGACACTCGCCCGTGCTCGAGCGAAGGCAATGAGCTCGGAGCGCTCGGCGGCTGACTCGGCGGAGGCCGACGCCGTGCCCAACGCGACGCCGAACGCCGAGCTCAGCAGGGTCGCCGTCGCGCGGTAGAGCTCGGAAAGGGCGGCTCGGAGATGAGTTTGCGCTCCTCGGGGCCAGAACAACGCACCGGTCACGAGCGCCACGGCCGCTCCCGTGATCACATCCATCAACCGGATCTCTCCCGTGCGCCACCCGTCCGGCTCGATGATGTCGACCGCCAGCACGACGAACGCGGTGAACGTCGCCTGCCCGACGGCAAGCGGCAAGGCTCCGCTTGCGTACGCGGCGACGAAGACCAGGAGCGGGAGGACGATCCACGGGACGGCACCCGCGGAGCCGATGACCCAGAGGATCGGGATCGCGGCCAGGAACCCCGCCGCCGTTCCCCCGACTGCTGCGACCGCCGATCGTTCGCCTGCGAGCACACTCGTGCGCAAGACGGCGAGCGCGCCGAGCGCGACCCAGAACCCGTGCGGGAAGTCGCCGATGCCCGCCACGAACACCGCGAGGCCGACGGCAGTACCAGCCCGCAGCGCGTCGCGAAACCGCACCGAGCTCACCGTGAGGTGAGGTCGGATCGCTCGCCACGTACGTCGAGCGGCGGCCGCGTCGCGCTCGGACGCGCCCCTCGGCGCGAGGTCTCGCCAGTGGGCCGGCGCGCTCGCTCCGCAGGCCGTTGTCGTCGCGGTCGCGATGCCGAGTGCGAGGTGCGACAGCAGTCGCAGGTTGCGCTCTCCATCCATGCCGTCGAGGACCCAGTCCGCGCGGTCGCCCCGCAGGAGTGAGTCGTGAGCCCAACGCTCGAGATCGAAACGATGCTGTGCTCGCGCTCGATCAAGCCCCTCGACGTCGGGCAGTCCGTCGCCACGTAGCGCCCGAGCACATCCGCGGAGGGCCGCCTGCACGCTAGTGCGCAAGGCCATGTGCGCGGACGCGTCTGCCCGGCCGATGTCCGGGTCAGGGAGGAGTGTGCCGAGCGTCCGCAGCTCGTCGATCAGCATGATGAGTGCTTGCCGCCGCGCTGTTGGCGCGAATGCGGTCGCGGCAGCCACGGCGCGTGCGTCCGTCAGCTCGTCGAGTCGGTCGGCGGTGCCACCGCGTTCCAGTGCCTGCACCACGTCATCGCACGCATCGGCCGCGGCACTCGTCACCATCGCGAGGTCGTTGCGTCGCGGCACGAGGACGAAGGCGGCGAGCAGACTGACGACTCCGGCGAGAAGCCATCCGCCCAAGCGAGGGCCGACCTCACCGAACGGGGCCGAGGTCGAAGCGGGGAGCACGAACGCGAGCAGTAGGGGCGTCCGGAGCTGGGCGACTGCAGGCCCGACGACGCCAGCGAGCGTGAGCGCGAACCCCACTACGACGGTCGCGATCGCGGCCCCGACGTAGTTGCCCGACACCGCCGTGCCCGCGCAGATGAGGACGAGTCCGCCCACCGTCGTCGTGAGGTACGCCGCGGCCCGGTGACCGGGCGGACCCCCGTAGTCGCCGAAGATCAGGTGCGACGCGGCTCCGAACAAGGCGTACAACGCCACGACATCGGAGCCGAGAGCGACCCCGGCCGCGAAGACGCCGGGCACGACGACGGCTGCCCTCAGCGCTCGTCGCCAAGCGGTGCCATCGGGGTCGTGGGCTCGGAACACGCGTCGCTCAGTCCGGCAGCCAAGCGTCGTGCCGCCTGGCTTCCCCGATCGCACGATGATCCACGAGCCGACGGTAAAACATCACCCGGAATGCTCGTTCCCGAGTTGACGCGACCGGCTCAGCGCATCGGCTCGATCTTGCGCGAGCGCGGCGAGACAGTCGCCGTTGGCGAGGGATCGGCGGGCGGCTTGATCTCCGCGGCCCTGCTGTCCGTGCCGGGCGCGTCCGCCTACTACCTGGGCGGTGCCGTGATCTACACGGCCGCGGCGGCCCGAGCCTGGATCGCCGGGGCCGTCGAAGCGTCGCCCGGGATGCGAGGCGCCACCGAGGAGTTCGCGACCTACCTCGCACGCTCGGCGGCGATCCGCCTCGGCGCCACTTGGGGGATTGGCGAGGCGGGTGCCGCCGGCCCACCGAACCGGTACGGCGATCCGGCGGGACACTGCTGGGTCGCGGTGGCCGGGCCCGCGGAGGCGACCAATCTCATCGCAACCGGGCGAGTCGAGCGGGAGCAGAACATGGTTGCGTTCGCCGCCGCCGCGCTCGACCTGCTGCTGGAGGTCTTAGGGCGCGCGGTCGACGCGAACGGCCCAGCATCCCCGTGATGCGTTGTGCACATGCACGTGGTCGGCCTCGACGTCCTGGAAGAACCGATCAAGCGTCTCGCCGAGCAACCCGCCGTTGATGACGGCGGCGTCGATCATGAGCGCGTCGGCGTCGAACGACCGTACCGAGAGCTGGCGCCCCGTCAGCTGGACGGGGAGTGCGGCGGCGTCGCCCGGTGAGCCACACGACAGCCGGTGCAGGAAGATCGGGCTCGCCGAGCGGTAGGGGCTGTTGACGGTGAACGGGTCGTAGGAGACGAGCAGCAGCTCGTCTCCGATCTCCGCATCCTTCAGGCATTGGCGACACGGATACCCGGGCTTCTCGTCGGCGACGTAGACGCGAGCGCCGGCCCAATCGACGCGCAGACGATCCGCGACTTCGGGTTCGATCGGTCGTAGACGAAATGTGGTCGAGGTGAGGTTCACGCGACCATGGTCGGGGATCGTCGGCCGTCCTGCTGGCGGGATTCGGCCATCGCGTTTGGGGGAGTCGAACCCGCATACGCCCTTTCTCAGCCCGGTGGGGCGTTGACCACGACGGGGCGCGTCGCCGTGTTGTTGCCGCCATTGGTCTCTCCGCCGATGCCGGCCGGGAGCACCACGTCCACCGTGAAGTTCGCGGGGGCCGAACCCAGAACGTCCACGACGACTATGACTGAGCTATTGGCCCCCGCCGCAAGGACAAACCCAGAGGTCGAAGTGAACGTGACCCTGGTCGGCGTGCCGGGAGAGCCGGGTGAGCCGAGGGTGCCGGGTTCTACTGACATGGTCCAGCTGGCGCTGCTCGTGTCGATCACCACGTCGATGAGAGAGCCTCCGGGCCCGACGATGGTGAACGGGAAGCTCACGGTGAACGTCATGGTGGAGCCGTTGGTCGGGACGGTGCCGATGTTCTCGACCACGATGGTGTAGATCCAGGGGCCGTCGTTGAAAAGCAGGGTCTGCAGTCCTGCGATCGATGTTGGCGTCAGGTCGGGAGCTGCGACCGTCGTGGTGGTCGCAGCAGTCGTCGTCGGGAAGGTCGGGTTCGTCGGAACGCCACCACCCACCACAGTCGTGGTGGTCGTCGCTGCCACGGTCGTCGTGGTCGAGGACGTCGCCGTCGTAGTCGCCGCGGCAGTCGTTGTCACGGCGATCGTCGTCGGAGCCGCAGTCGGCGTGACAGTCGTCGACGACGGGCACTCCTGCGCGTCCGCTCCTCGAGCATCGCTCACGACGAGCGCCGCCGATGCGAGCGCGAATGCGACGACTACCGCTGCGCCCCCGCCGACTCCGCGTCGGCGAACGCCGAGCATGAGCGCGACTCCCGCGCCCAGCAGGAGGACCGCGATCAGCACAAGGGGGAGAGGATCGCTGCCCGTCACGGGGAGGACGCAGTCCATGCCCCAGTGTCCCACTTCTGACCCACCTGGAGCCGTGGAGCGCGCGACGCGCACAAGCCCCGACCTTCGAGAGCGGGGGAGCTGACCCGGAGTCGGGGCTTGCGGCCGGTGACGACGCGTGGCGGCGCCAGCGCGTTGCATACGGACATGCCCTGAAGGTGGTTCATAGAGTCAGGCATCGAACAAGTGTGCGCCTATGTAGGAGCCGCTGTACTTCAGTCGACGACGGCGACGCCTTCAATCTCCACGACACACCACGGCTCGTACAGGGCGGCGACGCCTACGAGCGTGCTTGAGGTGAACGCGACGAACTCCCCACCGGCTTCGACGTAATCGTCGACGGCGGCGTAGAGGTCCTGCAAGTGCTCCGGGCGCAAGTCCTTCACATAGACCGTCGTATTGGCGAGATGGCGTGCCTCGACACCGACCGCGCTGGCAACGGCAGCGAAGTTCCTGAGCGCCTGGGCGAACTGGGCGCGCACGGTGTCCCCGGCCGGCGTTCCATCAGGCATGCGGCCGACCTGTCCGGAGAAGAAGACGAGCTTGGAGCCGGTAGCGATGGACGCGTGCGGCGGACCTGCGGTCGGAACGACGTCCGGCGAGAGATGCTCAATGGGCACAGCTTCCCCCCAGGGTTCAGTGCGGGCTCGTGGGCTTAGACCTTGGGAGCGGGTGACGGGAATCGAACCCGCATAGCCAGCTTGGAAGGCTGGAACTCTGACCATTGAGCTACACCCGCGAGGGTTGCCAGGGTAGCGAAGGGCCAGTTCGCACCCGCGGCGGTCGTGGGATAGACCGGAGGCCATGCCTTACGAGTTCACCCAGCAGGGCCAAGCGCTCCTTCAGGACGTCGTCAGCTTCATGGACGACCACATCTATCCGAACGAGGCCGAGTACCACGAACAGTTGGAGGCGCTCGGGCACGACGGCGACCCGCCGATGCTCGACAAGCTCAAGGCCGCCGCCCGCGAGCGCGGTCTCTGGAACATGTTCCTGCCCCACCTGTCGCCGGACGCCCCCGGTACGAAGCTGTCGAACCTCGACTACTCGCCGATCTCCGAGCAGCTCGGGAAGGTGGGCTTCGCGTCGGAGGCTCTGAACTGCTCGGCGCCCGACACCGGCAACATGGAGATCCTCAACGCCTACGGATCCGAGACCGTGAAGCGCGACTGGCTCTCCCCGCTGCTCGAAGGCGAGATCCGTTCCGCGTTCTGCATGACCGAGCCTGCTTCGGCATCGTCGGACGCAACGAACATCAGCCTGAGCATCGACAAGCAGGGCAACGACTACGTGTTGAACGGTACGAAGTGGTTCTCGTCCGGTGCGATGCGGCCGCGTTGCAAGGTGCTGATCGTCATGGGCAAGACCGACCCGAACGCGGCGCGGCACTTGCAGCAGTCGATGATCGTCGTGCCCAAGGACACGCCGGGCGTTCGCTTCGGTCGCACGCCGCATGTCTTCGGCTACGACCACGCCGGCGGCCATCCCGAGGTGGTCTTCGAGGACGTCCGTGTGCCGGTCGACAACCTGCTCGGTGAGGAGGGCGGCGGCTTCGCGATGTCGCAGGCTCGGCTCGGCCCGGGCCGCATCCATCACTGCATGCGCTCGATCGGCGTTGCCGAGCGTGCGCTCGGGATCATGATCGATCGTGCGCTCGACCGCACCACCTTCGGCAGCCTCGTCGCGCAGAAGGGCCTCATCCAGGACTGGATCGCCGAGGCGCGCATCGAGATCGACATGTGCCGCGAGTACGTCCTGCACACCGCTCACCTCATGGACACGGTCGGCAACAAGGCGGCCGCCACCGAGATCTCGGGTATCAAGGTCGCGGTGCCGAACATGGCACTGAAGATCATCGACCGCGCCATCCAGGTGCACGGAGCGATGGGCGTCACGCAGTTCACGCCGCTCGCGGCGATGTACGCCAGCATGCGCACGCTGCGCATCGCCGACGGCCCCGACGAGGTGCACAAGATGACGATTGCCCGCCGCGAGATCCTCCGGCACGATCCGTCGTTCCGCATGAACCCCGTCGCCCAACCCGCCAAGGGTCCCGAAGCCGAACCCCAGCCCATGGCGCGGCCCTGACCCCGACGATTCGGCGGTAACGAGCGCGTCACCAGTGACGCGTTACTTACCTGAGAACGCCAAGGGTTGGCCCTACTGGATGGCCATGCCGACGCGGGCTTGGGCGGCCGCGTCCTGCGGGGCGCGTCCCTCGACATCGAACACGACCTTGCCGAGCGCGCCCGGCGTGAAGGGGAACGGCGCCTCGTAGTCGGATGTCGTCGAGGGTCCGCGCTGATAGCCCACTTCGAATCCCGAGATGCCGAACGAGACCGGGACTGTGCGCGGGATGGCGCCACTGCCCACGGGTAGCTCGCCGTAGAACAGCTCGATCTCGCCTTGGAACGGCTGTGTCGACCTGAACGCGCACCGCACCGTCGTGCGGGAGCGGGGGAGGTCGACCTCGGAGCGCACCGTCGTGATCGTCGCACCGAGGAAGTTGTAGGCGTAGCAGAGCCGGTCGTCTTTCACGTAGAGCGTGTAGCCGCCAGCGGCGCTGCCGTGATTGGCGATCACCCCCGACACGTCACCGCCGGTGTTGTCGATCTCGGCCGTCACCTGCCACGAGCGGTTGCGCAAGTTGGGCGCCACCGTGTCTGGGAGCGAGCTGATGCCGGCGTAGTACTCGTAGTGATCGCGTCGGTAGCGGTAGTCGCCGTGGCGCCCCGGCATGTTGGTGAGGGGGAGCACGAGGTTCCGTTCGGCCTCTTGCCACCACAGCTCGATCAGATCGGCGAGGCGATCGGGTTCCTTCTGCGCGAGGTCGGTCGTCTCCGCGAAGTCCTCGGCGACGTGGTACAGCTCCCACTCGTCCTCGTCGAAGGGTCGCCGGGGGTCGGAGCCGTCGTAGGGCATCATCATCAGCGGGTGGAAGCAGACCGCCTTCCATCCCTCGTGGTAGATGGCCCGGCAGCCCATCATCTCGTAGTACTGCGTCGTGTGGCGGCTCGCCGCCGCGCCGTCGGTGAAGGTGTGGGCGAAGCTCACGCCGTCGAACGGCTGCTGCGCGACACCCGCGATCGACTCGGGCGGTTCGATGCCGATCACGTCGAGCAACGTCGGCAGCAGGTCGATCGCGTGCACGTACTGATGGCGCGTCTCGCCGGTACGGGTGACGCGGCGCGGCCAGTGCACGATCAGAGGGTCGGCGACCCCACCTTCGTGCGTCTCGCGCTTCCACCGCTTGAGGGGCGTGTTGCCCGCCCACGCCCAGCCCCACGCGTAGTGGTTGTGGGCACGCGGCGTGCCGAGGTCGTCGATCCGCTTGAGGTTCTCTTCGAGGCTCTCCGGCTCGCCGTTGAAGAAGTAGTTCTCGTTGAACGATCCCCGCGGGCCGCCCTCGGCGCTCGCCCCGTTGTCGCTCATGATGACGACGATCGTGTTGTCGGTCTCGCCGAGCTCGTCGATGAAGTCGAGTACCCGTCCCACCTGCGCGTCCGTGTGCTCGAGGAAGCCGGCGAACACCTCCATCATCCGTGCGTAGAGGCGCTTCTCGTCGTCGGAGCACGAGTCCCACGCCGGGATCCAATGCGGACGCTCGCTCAGCTCGGCACCGCTCGGCAGCAGGCCGGTTGCGCGCTGTTTGGCGAACACCTCCTCGCGGTATGCGTCCCAGCCCTGGTCGAAGGCCCCCTTGTACTTGTCGATGTACGCGGCCGGTGCCTGGTGCGGCGCGTGGCACGCGCCCGGTGCGAACCACAAGAAGAACGGCTTCGTCGGTGACGCGGCCCGCAGGTCCGTGAGGTACAGGCGCGCGATGTCGGCCATGTCTTCGGTGAGGTGGTAGCCCTCTTCCGGCGTGTGCGGCGGATCGATCTGGTGGTTGTCGTGCACGAGGTCGGGATGGAACTGGTCGGTCTCCCCGCCGAGAAACCCGTAGAACCGCTCGAAGCCCCGACCGAGAGGCCAGCGGTCGCGGGGCCCGCCGTGAACCATCGTGCCCGCGGGCGCGAGGTGCCACTTGCCGACCGCGAACGTCGCATAGCCATTGCGAACGAGGATCTCCGACACCATGCCGTTGGCCTTCGGCATCGTCGCGTCATAGCCGGGGAAGCCCGAGGCGAACTCGACGATTCGCCCCATGCCGTTGCGATGGTGGTTGCGCCCCGTGAGCAGGCACGCGCGCGTCGGCGAGCAAAGGGCGGTGGTATGGAAGTTCGAGTAGCGAAGCCCGTTCGCGGCGAGACGATCGAACGTCGGTGTCGCCATCGGGGAGCCGTAGCAACCGAACTGGGAGTAGCCGACATCGTCGAGCAGCACGACGACGACGTTCGGCGCGCCCTCCGGCGCAGTCGGGAGGGGCGGCCACCATGGCGTCGAGTCTTCGAGAGTGCGACCGGCGACGCCCTGGAACTCGCCGGGCTCCACTAGCTGAGTGCCTTGGCCTTCAGCTGATCGAACTCATCTTGGCTGATCGTGCCGGCATCGAGCAGGGCCTTCGCCTTCTCAATCTGCTCCGCTGGCCCGGTCGGCGCCGCGACGCTCTGCACATATGAGTCGAACTGCTTCTGCTGCGCCTGCGCCTGCTGCATCGACCGTTCAGCCATGCCGCTGCCGCGGGCGATGATGTACACGAACACCGTGATGAACGGCAGGAAGATCAGCGCGACCACCCACAACGCCTTGGCGACACCGCCCATCTTGTGGTCGCGGAACAGGTCGATCAGCACCTGCACCAGGATCATGATCCAGATGAACAGGAAGAACAGCCACAGGATCGACCAGATGATGTCGGAGAGGTGGACGTCGGCAAGAACCATGTCGTGATCCCTCGTGGGGGAGAGGCGCGCGTGCGCGAGCTGATGTGGCGTCACATTCTTGCCACACGTCGGCGACCCGTGCCGGGACGACGCAGATCTGGTTGCATGGCGCTCGCATGAGCTGGAACGCCTGCCAGTGGCTGCTCGACCGACACATCGACGACGGCAATGGCGACCGACCCGCCTTCCGGGTCGACGGCACGACGATCTCCTACGAAGGCGTGCAGGCGCTCGTCGTCTCGGCCGCAGCCGGGCTGCAGGTGCGGGGGATAGGGCCCGGCGACCGCGTCGTTCTCGCGCTGCTCGACTCACCCGAGCTCGTCTCGACCTTCCTGGCCTGCCTCCGGATCGGAGCGATCGCAGTCCTCGTGAACCCCCTGCTTCCCTGGCGGGATGTCGGCGCGATCGTCGATGGCGCCGAGGCTGGGCTCGTGCTGGCGTCAGCTGAACGCGCCGCGGGCATCGAGGAGCTCGCCGCCGCGGCGCCGGGCGCGCAGGCAATCGTCACCGGCTCCGACGGGTGGGTCGGGCTCGCCCCCGCGGATGCCTCAGTCGGGATCGCGGCGACAACCGAGGACTCACCCGGCTTCTGGCTGTGCACCTCGGGGAGCACGGGCCGCCCCAAGCTGGCCATGCACCGCCACTACGACCTGAAGGTCACCGTCGACACCTACGCGCGCGAGGTCCTCGACATCCAGGCCGGCGACGTCTTCTTCTCGGTCGGGCCTCTGTTCCACGCGTACGGTCTCGGCAACTCGCTGAGCTTCCCGATGTCGGTCGGCGCACTCACGGTCCTCGAAGCACCTCGACCTCCGACACCGAAACGCGTCGCGGAGATCGTGCAGACCGAGCAACCGTCGCTCTTCTTCGCGATCCCGACGTTCTACGCGGCGCTGAACGCGTCCGACATCCCAGACGACACGTTCACATCGGTGCGGCTCGCCGTGTCGGCCGCCGAGCCGTTACCCGCAGACACCTGGCATCGGTTCCACGAGCGCTTCGGCGTCGAGATCCTCGACGGCATCGGCTCGACCGAGATGACCCACATCTTCCTGTCGAACCGAGCGCGCGCGGTGCGGCCAGGAACGACGGGTCAGCCCGTGACCGGGTACGAAGTTCGCGTTGTCGACGATGACGGCACCGACCGTGAAGACGACGTGCCCGGGAATCTTTGGGTGCGGGGTCACTCAGCGGCGACCGGCTACTACGGCAACGCGGATGCCACCGAGGCGACATTCGGCCTGGGCAACGGCTGGGTACGCACCGGTGACACCTACGTCCGCGACAAGGACGGCTACTTCACCTATCTCGGACGGTCCGACGACATGCTCCGCGTGGGCGGCGAGTGGGTCGCCCCCGCGGAGGTCGAGGCCACGATCATCGAGCATCCCTCGGTGCTCGAGGTCGCTATCGTCGGCATGGTCGACGAACGCGGCATCACGCGTCCCGTCGCATTCGTCGTGGCGAAAGACGGTGCGTCGTTGACCACCGACGACGTCATCGAGCATTGCCGCGGCCGGCTGGCCGGCTACAAGCGCCCGACGAAGGTGGTGCTCGTCGACACCCTGCCCAAGACCTCGACGGGCAAGATCCAGCGCTACAAGCTCCGCGGCTGACCCTTACGATCCCCGGATCGCACGCGATCGGTCCCCCGAACAGGTCGTCGTCCGACCCCTGCGCGACTTCTTTCACACGGAAGCCGCCGGCGGCGTGGTGCTCGTCGTCGCCACCGTCATCGCCCTCGTGTGGGCGAACTCGCCGTGGAAAGACTCCTACTTCGAGCTGTGGCACACGCACTTGTCGATCACTCTCGGGAGCCACTCCATCGACCTCGATCTTCAGGAGTGGGTCAACGAGGCGCTGATGGCGATCTTCTTCTTCGTCGTCGGTCTCGAGATCAAGCGTGAGCTCGTGGAGGGCGAGCTCCGGGATCCGCGCAAAGCCTCGCTGCCCGCGATCGCCGCGGTCGGCGGGATGCTCGTGCCCGCGCTGATCTACATCCTGGTCAACGCGGGCGGCGACGGCATCGGGGGGTGGGGCATCCCGATGGCGACCGACATCGCGATGGCGATCGGTGTGGTGAGCTTGCTGGGCTCGCGCGTCATCCGCGTCCCTGAAGCTCTTTCTGCTGGCGTTGGCGATCGTCGATGACGTTGGCGCGATCGCCGTGATCGCGATCTTCTATTCCGACCACATCGATCTACAGCCGCTCGGCGTCGCCGCCGCCATCGTCGTCGGCCTTGTGGCCCTCCGGGTTCTCGGGGTTCGCTCGGTGCCCCTGCTCGTCGTCGTGGGATCCTGCCTGTGGCTCGCGCTCCACGAGGCGGGTGTCCACGCGACGATCGCCGGCGTCATCCTGGGGCTCATGGCCCCGACGACGCCCGCGCGCCGACGTCAGCTCATCGACGAGGAAGCGTTGCTCGACCTCTCCACCGTTCAGGCTGCCGCGCAGACGGCAACGCTCGCCCGCGAGTCGGTCTCGATCGTGGAATGGCTCGAGCACCTCTTGCACCCGTGGACGAGCTTCGTGATCGTGCCGCTCTTCGCCCTGGCGAACGCGGGCATCCCCTTGTCGTCCGAAGCACTGTCGGACGCCGTGTCTTCTCGCATCACTCTCGGGGTGGTGCTCGGACTCGTGGTCGGCAAGATCGATCGGCGTCGCGGGGTTCTCATGGATCGCGATCCGGATGCGGATCGGCAGTCTCCCCGAGGGCACCTCGTGGCACGGGCTGTTCGGTGTGGCGATGCTGGCCGGAATCGGGTTCACCGTGTCGATCTTCGTCGCCGGCCTGGCGTTCGAAGAAGAGCTCGGTCTGCAGAACGAAGCCAAGATCGGGATCCTTGCGGCGTCGCTTATCGCTGCGGGGCTCGGCTCCCTGGTGCTCTTGCGTCGCGAGCAGTGAGGGCCTGCGCGCGCTCCGTGCCCTCGGCATAGGGTGCTCTCGTGAGGCTCCGCGCGGCGCCGCTGGGCGTCTTGGCGATCGTGCTCGCGCTCGTTCTGCTTGCTCCGGCGGTGGCGGCGCGGCCCGCAGGCCCCGAACGGACGGCGCCCAAACAGGTCGACGCGCACATTTCTCGACCGCAGGGTGGCTCGAAGTCGGGGCTTGCGGAACCGGGCGCGACGGACGGGCGTTGGAAGCCGGACGCACTGCGTCGTACAGCGCGGCAATTGACGTGGACCTCGGCGCGCAACAGATGACTTTCGGCCCTGTCTTGTCATTGGCCGGCGGCGCACCCTGTTGACGGAGGCCAAAGGAGGGATGCCATGGCAGGGGCAACGGATCATGTCGACAGTGCAGGTGGTTACGCGCTGTGACCGTGGTGTCCCTCTTCATGACTTGGGCGCTCATCGTCGCCGTCTGCACTGCCAGCTGCGCGGTCGCCCGATCGGTCGGGCGACGGCTCGACGATGCCGAGGCGGCACGGTCGCTACGACAATGGCAGCTGATGTGTGAAGCGCTCGACGCCGAGGACTTCTCCGACGACGCGCATGAGCACTCGACCGCCTCGCCGGCGTGACAACGGCCGCTGCGCGGCGCAACGTCGGACGCGGCCGTCGCCCGGTTGTCCGATGCGAAAGTGCCGCGCGGTGCAGCTCGGTTCGCGGAGTCGGTTGCACCTGCCCAGCATGAATTGGCGTCTCCGGGGCTCGACCAGTTTCGCGGGAATCCGGTCAGCGAGTGTCCGGTTCCGAGGCGCATGATTGGCGTATGCCTGGACAAGTTGCCCCTCTCACCGACGAGCGCGAGCTCCTGCTCGCCTATCTCACTCAGCACCGCTACGTGCTCAAGCTGACCGCTCACGGTCTGAGCGACGAGCAGGCCCGACAGTCGTCGCCGCCCAGCTCGCTCACCGTGGGCGGCCTGATCAAGCACGTCAGTCAGGTCGAGCGGTACTGGATCGATCTGGTCGTACAGCGACAGGCCGACGTCGACGTGGCCGACTCCGAGTACGAGGACAACTTCAAGCTCGAGCCGGGCGAGACACTGGCGAGCGTGATCGACAAGTACGACGCGGTCGCTCGCGAGACCGAAGCGGTCATCGAGAAGATCGCCGACCTCGGCCAAGCCGTGCCCGTGCCGCCCGGCGTGCCGTGGTTCCCCGACGACGTCGAGGCATGGTCGGTGCGATGGGTGCTCCTTCACCTCATCACCGAGACCGCGCGCCATGCCGGACACGCGGACATCGTGCGCGAAGCAATTGACGGAGCTACTGCCTTCCCACTGATGGCGGCCGTCGAGCACTGGCCCGCGACTGACTACCTGCAGCCCTGGTCGCCGACGGTGGCGTAGGTAACTCCAGGTCGAGCGCGACGTGGCACCAGTACGGTGCCGCCGCGATGGCCATCGCTGAAGACAACCCCCTTCACCATCCCCGGTACACGCGGTCGAACGGCTATGACGCCGACTGGGTCTTCGCGAACCAGATGGGACCCAACGCGCTCTGGCTGATGGAAGCACTCACCGAAGTCGTCACGCTCGAGCCGGGTATGCGTGTGCTCGACCTCGGATGCGGCACGGCGATGACGTCGATCTTCTTGGCGAAGGAATTCGGGGTGCAGGTCTGGGCGACCGACCTCTGGATCGACGCGACATCGAACCTGAAGCGCATCCGCGAGGCGGGAGTCGAGGACCTCGTGGTCCCGGTGCACGCCGAAGCTCACGCGCTTCCGTTCGCGGACGGCTTCTTCGACGCGATCGTCAGCGTCGACGCCTATCAGTACTTCGGCACCGCCGATCTGTATCTCGGGTACATCACTGGATTCCTGCGGCCGGGCGGACAGATTGGAGTCGTCGTGCCGGCGCTGCTCGAGGAGATCGGTGCCGACGTGCCGCCCGAGATCGCGCCGTTCTGGGAGTGGGACTTCTGCTGCTTCCATTCGCCGGCGTGGTGGCGCACGCACTGGGCGAAGACGGGCAAAGTTCGGGTCGACGTCGCGGATGCGATCGAAGACGGGTGGAAGGACTGGATGCGCTTCGACGGACTCAGCGTGCCCTACCTCGACGGATGGAGGAAGGACGCGGCCCGTCAGACCGGCGAGATGCTCACCGTCGACCAGGGCAAGCTGTTCGGATTCACGCGCATCGTCGGCACGAAGGATCAGACGTGAGCGAGCACCCGATCCAGCGGTGAGGGCACCTTGTCGAGATCGAGCGCATCGACGATGACCGGTGCGTAGAAGATCTTGCGCCCGCTGTTCGTGCCCATGAACCGCCGCAGCTGTGCTTCCGCCTTTCGGTCGCGTTGCGCCGGCTGCTTCTGCATCGTGCGGAACGATTCGAGCTCGCCTTGCATCGCGATGAGCTCCTCGAGCGCTTCGACGCCGAGGGCGCGGATCAGCTCGTCCTCGAGGTCGGCGATGCAGACGTGGAAGCCGAGCACCTGTAGGTCCTCGCGGGTCAGGTCGGTGCCGAGTCCAGCGCGCTCGAGCGCACGGCGGAACACACCTTCTTCGCCCACGTCGTAGAGACCTGCGAGCCTGAGGTCCGCTCCGCTCGGTCCGTACTGCTCGAGGAACTTCGCGATGTTCGTCGCGCCGTCCATGGCGACCACCGTGACGCCCTCGGCGGCGAGGTCGCGACCGCGGCGCACCGCGAGCGCCTCGACTGCGCCGTTGGTCGCTGAGCCCCTCGACGAGGATGACCGCTCGCGGCTCGATGGTGCTCAGCGGTGGTTGGCCGCGAGCTCGGACTCGCGATCGCCGGCGATCCGGGTGTGCCACATTCGACGGGGCTGGCGCATGTCGAACGGCGTCGCGCGGTGCATGAGTCGGCGGTTGTCCCACACGACCGCGTCACCGATCTCCCACTCGTGGAAGTAGACGCGAGGCGGTTGGCACGCCCACTCGTTGAGCTCGTCGAGGAAGCGCTCGGATTCGTCGGGATCCATGCCGACGATGCCGTACGCGTGCCGGCCGATGCACAGGTTCGGCCGGCCGGTCTCGGGATGCACCTTCACCAATGGACGGAGCGACGGTTCCATGTCGTGGTAGCCGTATTGGTCGTATCCGCCGCTCTCGTTCTTCTTCGACGGCATGTAGCCGGCTCGTGCCTGGCTGTAGAAGAGCGAGTGATATGCCGACAGTGACTCGACTCGGGCGCCGTGTCGCGTCGTCGAGCGCCTCGTACGCGGCGCGCATGTCGGCCCAACCTGTGGGGGCGCGGCCCTCGGGCACGATCTCGGCCGAGAAGACGGCCCCCTTCGCTTGGAGCGGCATGTACGTGCTGTCGTGATGCCAGCCCTCGTTTCCCCGCACCGACTTCACGACGTCGTCGTCGGGCTCGAAGTGCACGCGGCCACTGCGTCCGATGTTGGTGATCGGCGCGGCCTTGAACTCGAGGTCGCCGAAGCGAGCCGCAAAGGCGTTCTGGTCGTCCACCGTGATGAACTGAGCGGGAAAGACGAGCAGCGCGTACTCGAGCCAGGTCGCGTAGAGCTCGTCCCACGTGGCGTCGTCCAGCGCGGCGAGCTCGACGTCTCGCACCACCGCCCCGAACGTTGCGTCCAGCGGTTCGACCTTCATCTGGCTCACCCCCGCGGCAGAGCCTATGACGTGCTCACCGGAAGCGGCGTTGACAGGCCGTTCCCCGGGCGATGAACTCCGGCATGACTGCAAACATCGATGTCGCGATCGTCGGCGGCGGGATCGCCGGCGCCTCGCTTGCTTCGGCCTTGGCTCGAGGAGGCCTCGGCGTCACTGTGCTCGAAGCCACAACCGAGTTCCCTGACCGCGTGCGGGGCGAGAGCATGCAGGCGTGGGGAGTGGCCGAAGCGCGTGAGCTGGGCGCCGAGGAGGTGCTCCTCGCTGCGGGCGCGCACGTCGCAAAGCAGTGGAACCAGTACGCGGAGGGTTTCGGCGAGCTGCTTCCGCTCCCGATGGACATGATGGTCCCGGGCATCCCGGGCTCGCTCAACCTGCGTCATCCCGACGCCTGTCAGGCGCTTCTCGATGCCGCCGCGGCCGCCGGCGCGACCGTGCTTCGCGGCGTCACACATGTCGAGCTCGCGTCGTGAGGGCGCGAGCTCGACCGTCGCGTATGAGGTGGACGGCAAAGAGCAGGCGTTGCAGACCGTCGCTCGTCGTCGGCGCGGACGGCCGGAACTCCACCGTGCGCAAGCAGGTCGGCATCACTCTCGAGCATCAGGATGCGACGACCTACATCGCAGGCCTGCTCCTCGACGACCTCAACGGTGTGCCCGACGAGTTCGATGCGCTCGTCTCCGACTCTGACCGCTTCACGTTGCTCTTTCACCAGGGCCACGGTCGAGCCCGTGCGTACCTCTGCGTCGGCGACTCGGCCCAGAAGGCGTTCGCGGGGCCAGACGGCACCCGGCGGTTCCTCGAGCGGTGGACCGACTCGGCCTACCCGTGGGGTAAGGACGTCGCCGCAGGAACGCCGGCAGGACCGTGCTCGACCTACCCCGGCGACGACACCTGGACCGCGGAGCCGTTCGCTGATGGCGTGCTGCTCATCGGCGACGCCGCCGGTCACAACGATCCGATCATCGGCCAGGGGCTCTCGATCGCGATGCGTGACGCGCGAACGGCCCGCGACCTCGTGCTGGGGGGCGCACGGACGGCTGCAGCGTTCGCGTCCTACGGAGCAGAGCGAATGCAGCGCATGGAGCGCTTGCGACTGATCGCCGACGTCATGGCCGCGGTGCAGGCCGAGGACGCCGACAACCGTCCGGCTCGTCATGCCTACTTTCTCGGGAAGATGGGAGAGCTCGATCCGGAGCTCTTCCCGTTCGTGCTCGGAGCGTTCACCGGCCCTGAGACGATCCCCGAGGAGTCGGTCAAGCTGCCGTGGGTGGAGCGCATCCGGGCTGCGTGACGGGACAGCTCGTGGCTAGAACACCGGAACGTCGACGGGCTGGCCCGCGAGCACCGCGCCTGCGGTGACCAACGTGTCGCGTCGGACGAGGAAGTGCTGGGTGAGTGCGTGGATGTCCCGTAGCCGGCGCTGCAGCGGGCACTCTGCGTAGATCGCGGTGCCGCCACCCGCTCGGTAGGCGGTCTCCACGACGGACAGGCGCGTTCGGTGGCCCACACCGCTCCGGCACGTAGCCTCGCCCGTTGTTGCAACGTGAGCTCGAGGCCTGCCTCGGCGGTCGCCCACATCGACTCAGCGGACTCATAGGTCAAGAGCGCGCGCGGCGCGCAGCTCCGCGTCGGCACTCGCGAGATCCAGCTGAAAGGTGGGGTTCGTCGCGAGCGGAGCGCCGGCCAGAAGTGGCACTTTGCTCTCCGAGAGCGCAACGATGTCGTCGAGGGCACCCTGCGCGATGCCGAGCGCGAGCGCCGCGAGGCAGGTCGAGTAGAGCGACGGCGGGGAGATGTGCGCCACAGTCGCGTCGACGCACGGCTCGCCGTGTTGCAACGAGAAGGTGCGCTCGGCGGGGACCAAGACGTCGTCGACGCGGATGTGGTGACTGGCGGTACCCGCCAGGCCGAAGGCGGTCCATGTGTCCTCCACCACGACCTGGTCAGGTGAGAGCAGGGCGATCCGCATTTCGGGTGTCCCGTCCGCGAAGCCCTCGAGACAATCGACGAACAGCCACTTCGCGTGCTGACAGCCGCTGACGAACGCCCATCGGCCGGTGACCCGGTAGCCACCATCACCGACTGGACTGACGACGCCCGTCGGCGCGATCGCTCCCGCGATGATCGTGTCGGGGCCGTTCGCAAACACCGCATCGAATGTCGCGCGGGGCAGCCCCGTGAGGTCGTTCCAGGAGGCTCCTCCGATCATCACGATCCACGCCACCGAGGCATCGGCGCGGGCGAGCGTCTCGATCACGCGGATCGCGCTCGGGACGTCGGCCTCGACACCCCCGTGGCTGGCGGGGAGAAGCAGCCTGAAGCACCCCGCCTTTATGAGCTCTTCGAGCAGATCAGTTGGCACTCGCCGCGATGCTTCGGTCTCTGCGGCGCGTGCGGAGATCGTCGGGGCAAGCGCTTCGACAGCGTCCCGCACTTGCGCCGCGGTGGTGACGTGGTTGGTGAGCCTCATGTCGTCCTCCTAGGCGCGCAGCATCGGCGCTTCGGCGGCGTGCCGAGCCCGCAACTCGTCGTCCCATCCTCCGTTGCAGTACCCCAAGACCTCGGTGATCCGCCCGTCGCGCACCTCGCAGAGCCACAACCGACGGGAGACGAGCCGGCTCTCGCCCAGGTGAGTCTCTTCGTGTTCGAGCAGGAACCCAGTCGCGGTGGGGACGACCCGCAAGATCCGGGCCGTGGCTGTCGCGCCCGTGGCGAGCATCCTGATCTGGTTGAGGAACGCGCTCGGTCCGATGAGCTGGAACCTCCAGAACGGTGGATAGAGGTCGAAGAACGCGTCCGGCGCGAACACGTCCTCTCCTGCGTCGAAGGTCTCGAAGCATTGGTTGAACGCAGTGCTCAGGCGCTCGAGCGTCGCGATGTCGGTGGTGTGTTCCGCTTGTGTTGTCGTCATGGTGACGACCGTACGAAGCGGCGGTGGTGCCGCACATCGCCTGGATCGACCATTTGTCCGGTCGAGACGCGTGGTCAATTCTCACCACGCAGTGCGCAGCTCAGACGAGGTGGTGCTCGTAGGCGTAGGCGGTGGCCGCCGACCGCGACGAGAGGCCCAACTTGGTGAAGATGTTCTGCACGTGACGGGCGACGGTGTGCTCGCTGATCACGAGGTCGGCCGAGATGTCGCGGTTCGTCTTGCCCGCTGCGACGAGCCGGAGCACCTCGCACTCCCGCTCGGTGAGCACGGTCGGCTTCTCGGCGGCGGCCACGGGGTTCGCCAGCCGCGCGAGCTCCGGCCGGGCGCCGAGCTGTTCGAAGACCGAACGTGCACTCGTGAGCTCGAGCTCCGCAGCGTCGTGGTCGCCCAGGGCGCGGCATGCGACCGCGATCTGCACTCGTGTCCGCGCCTCTTCGTATGGCAACCCCAGCACGCGCCACCCTGCCGACGCTCGCCGCAGGGAGGTCAGCGCGGTGCGAATCTCTCCGCCGGCGAGAAGCACACAACCGGCAGCGTCCGCACTCACCGCGGCGAGCACCGGTGCGCCCCACGTCGCGGCGATCGAAGCCAGCTCGTCGGCCGCGGCTCGGGCGCCTTGGAGATCGCCGGCCACGAGCAGGATGTCCACCGCGGCGCGCAGCATCGTTGTGTGGCCGGGGAGACCGCGGCTCTCGTCTGTCATCCTGCGGATCGCGGCGACGGCGGCATCGAGGTGTCCCTCGGCGAGGCGGAGCAACGCGAGGCCGGGGGCGGGCTCTCGGCCTTGTTGGCTCGCGCCCCGGTAAGCCTCCTCCGCCTCGGTGAATTCACCCCGCAGCCGATGCAGCTCTCCGAGCTGATAGAGCGCGAGGCCGAGGGCAGGGTGTGCGGGGTGCGACAGGTGTTCGCGCGCCCGCTCTGCTTCCACGACGGCGTCGGTCCAGTCTCCGTGGGCCTGCAGCACCTGTGAACGATGGACCAGGCACTGACCTCGGTACGGCACCAGGTCAGGCTGCGACTCGCACCAGTCATGGAGCGCTTCCGTCCACTGAGTCGCGCGTCCCAGCTCGAACACATCCATGCACGCCTCGATCACCGCGCAATAGACGATGCCCGAGGGAATCGGCGACACCTCACCAGCGGTCACTGACACCATCGCCTCATCGAGCAGCCTTAGGCCCGCGTTCGTATCGCCGCGCGCGAGCGTCGCTTGGCCCCGCGCGAGGACTCCGAGCGCGAACAGGTCGCGGTCTCCGCATCCACGAGCGATCGTGACGATCTCGGTCGCGAGCCCGTCGGCGCCGGCCGCGTCGCCGCTCTCCAGCGACGCGAGAAACGCCGGGACGAGCAGGTAGCCGCGCTCCGTGCAGCCGGGGCCGATTTCCTCGACGATCCGATCGGCGCGAGCAAGCCAGCCTCCTCCCTGGGCGGTCTCGCCGCGAAGCATGTGCAACATGCCGAGCCACGCCGCGCACCGTGCCGCGTCGCCGCGGTCGCCGGCATCGAGGAACGCGCGGTGCGCCGCCTCCCACGCCTTCGCGCTCTCGACGTCCTCGCCGACGAGGTAGGAGACGATCGCGAGCTGCTCGAGGTCGCGCCCCTCCGAGGTGCCACTCTCATGGAACAGCCGGTACGCGTCGCGCCACTCCCGGCGAGCAAACGCCTCCCGCGCGAGCTCCGCGCTCACGGTCACCCGTGCATTCTCCACCCGCGCTCGTCGCTCGTGGGCAGCGTCGGGAAGGGGGGACTTGAACCCCCGACCTCCTGCTCCCAAAGCAGGTGCGCTACCAACTGCGCCACTTCCCGGCACGCAGAGTCTGCCGCGCCGGCTGGGAGAACCCGCTGGACCCACGCGAGAGGGCCGGGGCGCGAGGCCCCGGCCCAGTCGGTGAGCCGCTGAGTGGGCTGGATCCGCCTCCAGCCCCGGCCCTCGCGTACCGCCCGCGAGGGCCATCCGGAGCATCGCCCGGTTCCCGCTCACGTGATGTCGACGGTACTGATGGGACCTCGGCGGCGCTATGGGCCGTTCGGGCCAATCTCGATCCCTGCTGTGCCCAGGCCGTTCGGCCCAATGCTCGGGCGGGCGTGTCGCAGGCCGCCGGTATGCTCCTCCCCCTGTGAAGAGCGCGGTGGAGTCCCTCGAGGGGAACAAGGTCAAGGTTTCCGTCGAGGTCGATGAGACCGAGTTCGACAAGGCGATGGATGCGGCATTCCGGCGGATCGCGCGAGAGGTGCGCATCCCCGGCTTCCGGCCCGGTAAGGCTCCTCGACGGCTGCTCGAGGCCCGGGTGGGCACGTCGGTTGCCCGCGACGAGGCGCTCCGGGAGGCGCTTCCCGAGTACTACGCGCTCGCCGTCCGCGAGCACGAAGTCGACGTCATCGCCCCGCCCGAGATCGACATCACGAGCGGCCGTGAGGAGGGCCCCGTCGTGTTCGACGCCGTGGTCGAGGTCCGCCCGCGGGTGAGCGTGGCGGGGTACGGCGGTCTGCGGGTCGAGATCCCCCGTCCCCGACCAAACGACGAAGACATCGACGCACAGATCGAGCGCATGCGCGGCCAGTTCGCCGAGCTCGTCGACGTCGAACGGCCCGCTGGCCCCGGCGACAACGTCACCATCGACATCGTTGGCTCACGCGATGGCGAGACCCTGCCGGGGCTCGACGCGACTGACTACTCCTACGAGGTCGGCAGCGCGAGCATCGTCGCCGAGCTCGATGACCAGCTCCGAGGTGCGAAGCCCGGCGACATCATCCAGTTCAGTGCACCGCATCCCGACCCTGACGAGGAGCCCATCGACTTTCGGGTGCTCGTGAAGGGCGTGCAGGAGCGCGTGCTCCCCGAGGTCGACGACGAGTGGGTGAACGAGGCGTCCGAGTTCTCCACCGTCGACGACCTGCGCAAGGACCTGACGAGGCGGATGACGATCGTGCGGCTGATGCAGTCGCAGATGGCGCTCCGCGAGGGTGCCGCCAACGCGCTGAGCCAGCTCGTCGACGAGGACCTGCCGGAGGCTCTCATCGACGACGAGATGCGCAACCGCCTGCAAGACCTTGCGATGCGCCTGCAAGCACAAGGCATGTCGATTGAGCAGTACATGGCCGCGACCGGGCGTAGTCAGCCCGAGTTCGTCGAGGAGCTGCGCACAGCCGGTCGTGAAGCGGTGAAGGTCGACCTTGCGTTGCGCGCGGTTGCCGACGCCGAGGCGATCGAGGTCGAGGACGCCGAGGTCGACGAAGAGATCAATCGCCTCGCCGAGCGCACCGGCCAGAAGCCCGCGCAGGTGCGCAAAGCCATCGAGCGCAATGCGCAGATACCGGAGATACGCTCGGACCTGCGCAAGCGCAAGGCTCTGGAATGGGTGGTCGACCACGTAGAGGTCGTCGATCCAGAAGGAAACCTCATCGATCGCGGTGACCTCGTTCCCGAGCCTGCCGAGATCATCGACAGCGGTGGCGCGGACGACGAGTCGGCCGACATCGCACAAGAGACGAAGGAAGACGAGTGATCGAGCCGATCCGCAACTACCTCGTGCCGACAGTTGTCGAGCAGACGAATCGAGGGGAGCGGGCGTACGACCTGTACTCGCGCTTGCTGAAGGAGAACATCATCTTCCTCGGCACGCCGATCGACGACACGATCGCCAACCTCGTCTGCGCGCAGATGTTGCACCTCGAGTCCGAGAACCCCGACAAGGACATCAACATCTACATCAACTCGCCGGGCGGAGACATCACCGCCCTCTTTGCGATCTACGACACGATGCAGTTCGTGAAGCCCGACATCGCGACGATTTGCTTCGGGCAGGCAGCGAGCGCGGCGGCGGTGCTCCTCGCGGCGGGCACCAAGGGCAAGCGGCTTGCGCTTCCCCACGCCCGGGTGCTGCTGCACCAGCCCTACGGCGGGGCCGCCGGCCAGGCGACCGACCTCGAGCTGGCCGCCAAGGAAATCCTGCGGATGCGTGACCTCCTCGAGGAGGTCCTGTCTCGTCACACCGGCCAAGCAGAGTCCCGCATCCACAACGACACGGACCGTGATTTCGTGATGTCCGCGGATGAGGCGCGCGAATACGGCATCATCGACGAGGTCATCAGCGCACGAGGGTTGACCACCGACGGCCCGATCGCGGCCGTCAAGGGTTAGACGAGTCCAGGGGCACGACGAGGGGATGAGGTCCGGTGGCCAAGTTCGGTGACGGGGGCGAGCTGCTCAAGTGCTCCTTCTGCGGGAAGTCGCAGAAGCAGGTCAAGAAGCTGATCGCCGGCCCCGGCGTCTACATCTGCGACGAGTGCATCGAGCTCTGCAACGAGATCATCGAGGAGGAGCTCTCCGAGACCTCCGAGCTGAAGTTCGACGACCTGCCCAAGCCCCGTGAGATCTACGAGTTCCTGAATGACTACGTGATCGGTCAGGAGTCGGCGAAGAAGATCCTCTCGGTCGCGGTCTACAACCATTACAAGCGCGTGCAGTTCGGCGCGGCACACGACAACGATGTCGAGCTCGCGAAGTCGAACATCTTGCTCATCGGTCCGACGGGGTGCGGCAAGACGTTCCTTGCCCAGACGCTGGCTCGCATGCTCAACGTCCCGTTCGCGATCGCGGACGCGACCGCACTCACCGAAGCGGGCTATGTCGGCGAAGACGTCGAGAACATCCTCCTGAAGCTCATCCAGGCGGCCGACTACGACGTCAAGAAGGCCGAGACCGGCATCATCTACATCGACGAGATCGACAAGATCGCTCGCAAGAGCGAGAACCCGTCGATCACGCGCGACGTGTCGGGCGAGGGTGTGCAGCAGGCCCTACTGAAGATCCTCGAGGGCACCACCGCCTCGGTGCCGCCGCAAGGGGGGCGCAAGCACCCCCATCAAGAGTTCATCCAGATCGACACGACGAACATCCTCTTCATCTGTGGTGGCGCGTTCGCCGGCATCGAGAAGATCATCGAGAGCCGCATCGGTAAGAAGGGCGTCGGGTTCAACGCCGACATCCGCATGGCCAGCGACCGCGACTCGATGGCGGTGCTGAACGAGGTGCTGCCCGAGGACCTCCTGAAGTTCGGGCTCATCCCCGAGTTCATCGGTCGCCTGCCTGTCATTGGCGCGGTCGCGAACCTCGATCAGGAGGCTCTCGTGCGCATCCTCATCGAGCCGAAGAACGCCTTGATCAAGCAGTACCGCAAGTTCTTCGAGTTCGAAGAGGTGGAGCTCGAGTTCAGCGATGAAGCGCTGGTCGCCGTCGCCGAGCAGGCCCACCTACGAGGCACCGGCGCCCGTGGCTTGCGGGCGATCCTCGAAGAGGTCCTCCTCAACGTGATGTACGACCTGCCGAGCCGCACTGATGTCGAGAAGGTCGTGATCGATCGCTCGACAGTGCTCGAGAAGGTCAATCCCACACTCGTCCCGCGCTCCGAGACGCCGCGCCAGCAGCGCCCCCGCCGCGCCGCCTCCTAAGGCCCCGCGGGGCCCGTCGCGATGGATCTGGCGGCAGCTCTCCAGTACCTCGACGAGCACGAGAACCTCGAGGCGGTCGTTGCCGACCGGCGGTCCCACCCGACGCTCGATCGCATGGAACGCCTCGCCCACGTGCTCGGCGACCCCCAGCAGGTCGCACCGGTCATCCACATCACGGGCACGAACGGCAAGGGCTCGACGGCCCAGATCTCCAGTCGCCTGGTCGAGGCGCACGGCCTGACGGTCGGCACCTACACGAGCCCTCACCTGCAGCGCATCAACGAGCGCATCGCGCTGAACGGCGAACCGATCGACGACGACGCGCTCGCCGACGCCATCCGTGGCATTGCCGATGCCGAGGGTCTCGCCGGAGTGCGGCCGTCGTACTTCGAGATCCTGACGGCCGCCGCGTTCCGATGGTTCGCGGACATCGCCGTCGACGTCATGGTCATCGAGGTCGGCCTGCTCGGCCGCTGGGATGCGACGAACATCGCGCATGGGCAGGTCGCCGTGGTGACGAACGTCGCGCTCGACCACACCGAGTACGCGGGGCCGACGCGTGCCGACATTGCGCGTGAGAAGGCTGGAATCGTGAAGCGCGGCGCCTCGCTCGTACTCGGCGAGACCGACCCCGAGCTCATCCCCATCTTCCTCGCGGAGGAGCCCGGTGAGGCGCACGTGCGCAACATCGACTTCGGCTGCAACGAGAACAACCTCGCGCTCGGCGGTCGGTCGCTGGAGGTTCGCACTCCCGGCGCCTCGTACCCTGACCTCTACCTGCCACTCCACGGCGCGCATCAAGGCGACAACGCTGCGGCCGCGCTCACGGCCGTCGAGGCGATGTTCGGCAACCCGCTCGATCCCGAAGTCGTGATGGCCGGCTTCGAGAAAGTCGTGATGCCCGGACGTTTCGAAGTCGTCGGCCGCCATCCCCTCGTGATCCTCGACGGCGCGCACAATCCGGCCGGCGCCGACGTTGCCGCGACCGTGCTCGACGATGAGTTCTCGGAGGTCGACGAGCGCATCTACGTCGTGGGTTTTCTACGTGGCCGTGATCCGGTCGCGATGCTCGAGGCGATGGACGCCGCGTCGGCGCGTCTCGTGATCGCCACCGCGCCGCGCTCCAGCCGGGCCATGCCGGCGATCGAGGTCGCGCGGGCCGCGACGCAGCTCGACATCGATGTGGTCATGGTCGAGTCGGTGCCGGCTGCAGTCGATCGGGCGCTCGACGAAGCCTTGTCTGACGATCTCGTCTTCGTCACGGGTTCGCTCTACGTCGTGGGGGAAGCGCGGTCCCGCCTCGTCTCCTGACCTCCGTCACCGGTAGCGTCGCCGTCCATGGATCGGACTCTGGTGATCGCGAAGCCGGACGCAGTCGAGCGTGGACTGGTCGGCGAGATCGTGCGGCGACTGGAGCGCAAGGGCCTCAAGCTCGTGGCGTTGGAGCTGCGCACCATCGACGAGGAGACCGCCGCCCGTCACTACGCGGAGCATGAGGGCAAGCCGTTCTACGGCGATCTCATCTCGTTCATCACGCGCAGTCCGTCGGCGCCCATGGTCATCGAGGGACCCGAGGACACCTGGAAGGTCGTGCGCACGTTGATGGGCTCCACGAACCCGCGCGACGCAGCGCCGGGAACGATCCGTGGCGATCTCGGCATCATCCTCACCGAGAACCTCGTGCACGGCAGCGACGGTCCGGAATCCGCACAACGCGAGATCGCGATCTTCTTCCCCGACCTCTAGGGTCTGATTGTTGGGGTAAGGGGCGCGGCGTAGGCTGACGCCGCCGCACCGCCATTGGGCAGGAGGCCCCTCGGACATGGCTCGAGACAAGCGATTCACGTCCGTGATGGGACGAGACATGGCAGTCGATCTCGGCACTGCCAACACGCTCGTCTACGTACGCGGGCGCGGCATCGTGCTCAACGAGCCCTCGGTCGTCGCGGTCAACGTGCGCGACGGACGTCCGCTCGCGGTCGGGCTCGAGGCGAAGCGGATGATCGGCCGTACGCCGAGCCACATCCAAGCCATCCGCCCGCTGAAGGACGGCGTCATCGCCGATTTCGACATCTGCGAGAAGATGCTTCGCTACTTCATTCACAAGGTGCACCAGCACCGGTTCGTGAAGCCGCGCATGGTGATCTGCGTGCCCTCGGGCATCACCGGTGTCGAGCAGCGCGCGGTGCAAGAGGCCGCCGAGTACGCCGGAGCGCGCAAGCCGGCATACATCATCGAAGAGCCGATGGCCGCGGCGATCGGGGCGGGCCTTCCGGTGCAAGAGCCGACCGGGAACATGATCGTCGACATCGGTGGTGGCACGACCGAGGTCGCCGTCATCTCGCTCGGTGGCATCGTGGCGAGCCAATCCGTGCGCGTCGGCGGTGACGAACTCGACGAGGCGATCATCCAGTTCATCAAGAAGGAGTACTCACTCGCGCTCGGCGAGCGCACCGCCGAGGAAGTGAAGATGGTGCTCGGCTCCGCGTGGCCGATGCGTCAAGAGATGCAGGCCGAGATTCGCGGCCGTGACCTCGTCACCGGTCTCCCGAAGACGATCGTCACCTCGACCGAGGAGATCCGCGAGGCCGTCAACGAGCCGGTCACCGCGATCGTCGACGCGGTCAAGGCCACGCTCGACAAGACGCCGCCGGAGCTCGCGGCGGACATCATGGAGCAGGGCATCGTGATCACCGGGGGAGGGGCGCTCCTGAACGGCCTCGACGCGCGGCTGAACCACGAGACGGGCATGCCGATCGTGGTCGCCGACAACCCCCTCCACTCCGTCGCCCTCGGCTCCGGGCAGTCGCTCGAGGAGTTCGAGGCCCTGAAGGGCGTGCTCTTCTCGGCCGCGCAGCGCTAGGCGCCTCGTTGTGGCTCTTTCGAGGCGCACGGGGCGCAGCCGGTACACCCTTCCCGTCCTGATCCTGGTGGCCATCACCGTGATCACCCTCGACTACCGGAACGTCGCCTTCATCGACACCGCTCGAGACTCGACGGTCGACTTCGTCGCTCCGGTGACGTCGACCCTCAAGCGGGTCTTCCGCCCGGTCACGAACGCGTGGAGCGGCGTGTTCGGCTACGACGAGCTCCGCAGCGAGAACGAACGGCTGCGCGCCGAGCTCGACGAGGCCCGGGGTGCCACGCTCGCCGCAGTTGACGCCGAGCAACAGCGAAGCGAGCTGCTCGCCCTGCTCAACCTCGACTACCTCGGCGACATCCCCACCGTCGCCGCCCGCGTGGTCTCAGGCACCCCGTCGAACTTTGACGCGACGATCGAGATCGACCGGGGCCTCGTCGCCGGAATCCGCGAAGGCATGCCGGTCGTCACCGGTGCGGGGCTCGTCGGAAACGTGATCCGGGCGACCGACCGCCGATCGGTCGTGCGTCTCATCACCGACCCGAGCTTCGCCGTCGGGGTGGCGGTGCCGGCGGCCGACGACGAGGGCATCGCGAAGGGCAGGGGGCCTGACCGCGCGCTCGCGCTCGATCTCATCGACGCGCAGAGCAGCGTCGGCGTCGGCAGCGTCGTGCTCACGAGCGGACTCGAGGGCAGCTTGTATCCCGCAGGCATCCCGGTCGGTGAGGTACGGACCGTTCGTCACCCCGCGGGCTCGTTGCAGCTCGACATCACTGTGGACTCGGCCGCGGACCTCGACCACCTCAACTTCGTGAAGGTGGTGCAGTGGACCCCGGAGCCGGGAGCCTGACGTGCTGACGAGCCCGATCATCCGGCTGCCACTCGTCATCATCGTCGCGCTGCTCGCGCAGCTCACGCTGATCGCCGACATGCGGGTGTTCGAGGCCACGGGCGATGTGCTGCTGCTGCTCGCCATCTGCCGCGGGGATCGCGGCGGGACCCGAGCGCGCCGCGATCACCGGATTCGCCGCGGGAATTGCGTTCGATCTCGTGCTGGAGACACCGTTCGGATTGTCGGCGCTCTCGTATTGCATCGTCGGCTATGTGGTCGGCCGCGTCCAGACCGGGATCCTTCGTTCGGCCTGGTGGGTGCCCATGGTCACAACGGCGCTTGCGAGCTCGGCGGGCGTGCTGCTCTACGTCATGCTCGAAGCGGTGCTCGGCGAGAGCGATTTGTTCGACATGCGGCTGCTCGCAGTGGTGGGCACCGTCTCGATCCTGAATGCGCTCCTGTCGCCCTTTGTCGTGAGGGCAATGCGATGGGTGTTCGCAGAAGATGCGCTGCGCACGGTGCGGGCCTGGCGCTGACGAGGGCACTGACGAGGGCAGTGACGAGGGCACTGACTACGCGCCGGGGCTGCCGGCGAGGCAGAATCTACGGATGCTGTTGGGCGGAGCAACCCAACCGCACGGCAGCGCGGTCTGGGCCGGGACCGCATGACGAGTGACTCCCCCCATCTGCGGATGGGTGTTCTCGGGGTCGTCGTGATCAGTCTCTTCGCCGCCCTTTTCTCCCGCCTCTGGTTCCTCCAGGTGTTGTCGGCGCCGACGTTCGCCGTCGCCGCACAGGAGAACCGCGAGCGCGTCGTGCCGATCATCCCCGTCCGCGGACGGATCCTCGACCGCGAGGGGCGTGTGTTGGCGGACAACCGCAACTCGAACGTGGTGACGGTCGATCGCGAGGCGGTGGCGGACGAGACCGACCGGCGCGCTCTCTTCGCCCGGGTCGCCAAGGTGCTCGGCGTGACTGTCGCCGATCTCGAAGCCCGCTTCAATGACGGTCGGTACTCGCCACTGCTCCCGGTGCCGCTCGCGGAGGACGTCCCCGAAGCCACCGTCGTCCACATCGCCGAGCGCGGCGACCTCTTCCCAGGAGTGGAGGCGAAAGAGGTCGCGGTCCGCGTCTATCCGTACGGGAGTCGGGCCGCGCACGTCATCGGATACATCGGAGCGCTGAGCGACACCGAGTTCGAGTCACTCGAGTCCGAGGGTTACTCACTCGAGGATCAGCTCGGCAAGGACGGCGTCGAGAAGATATTCGAGAAGGACCTCCGAGGCACGCCCGGCTCGATCACGCTCGAGGTGGACTCGCAAGGGCGCGTGCTGCGCGAGCTCTCGCGCACCGACGCCATTTCCGGCCGCGATCTGCAGCTGACGCTCGACCTCCGCGTTCAGGCTCTCGCCGAGGACACCCTCGCGCAATCACTCCTCACCGCGCGCACCCGTACTCCGGAGGACAACCCGAACCATTTCGCCGCCCCCGCAGGATCAGTGGTGGTGCTCGACCCGAACGATGGCTCGATCGTCGCGATGGCCTCCTATCCGACGTTCGACCCGCGCGAGTTCATCGGCGGCATCGCGACCGACCGGTACGCGGCATTGCTCGATCCCGCCAACAACTTCCCGCTGACCAACCGCGCCATAGCCGGTCAATACGCGCCGGGTTCGACGTTCAAGGTCATCACGGCGACCGCGGGACTGTCCGCGGGTGTCGTGTCGTCGGGAACGCAGTTCCTCGACGCCGGGTCGTACACCGTGCCTGACTGCACGGGCGAGCGCTGCACCTTCAGCAACGCCGGCGGACAGCAGAACGGCTGGGTGACGCTTCCGACTGCCCTCGCCGCATCGAGCGACGTGTACTTCTATTCGATCGGTGCCGACCTGTGGCGCTTCCGTGATCGCTACGACCTCGCCATCCAGGACACCGCGACCGACTACGGGTTCGGTGCCGAGACTGGCGTCGCCCTCCCCGGCGAGCAGGGGGGCCGGGTGCCCACGCCGGAGCAGAAGCAAGCGGCTCACGACGAGAACCCCACCGCCTTCCCGTTCGGCCAGTGGTTCACCGGTGACAACGTCAACCTCGCCGTTGGTCAGGGTGAGATGTTGGCCACGCCCCTGCAGCTCGCGAACGCCTACGCCGCGTTCTCGAACGGCGGCACGGTCTTCTCGCCCAACATCGCGATGCGCATCGCGGAGGCCTCCAGCCTCGACGGCGGCCTTCCGAAGATCGACCGGCAGATCGGGCCTCGGGTGTTGAGGACCATCGGCCTCACACCGAATGTGCGCGACCCGATCCTCGCGGGCCTCATCGGTGCTGTGCGCTCGTCGGACGGCACCGCGAGCCCCGTGTTCGCGGGCTTCCCCCTCGAGCAGTACCAGATCGCCGGCAAGACCGGCACGGCCCAGACCGCAGGTAAGGAAGCCGAGTTCGACACGTCGCTGTTCGTCGGCTTCGGCCCCGTGGGCGCGCCTCGCTATGTGGTGGCCGCCGTGCTCGAGCAGTCGGGCTTCGGTGCCGATGCCGCCGCGCCGGTCGTGCGGCGGATCTTCGAGAGCCTCGGCGGCTTCGCGCCGTTGCCCGATGTGCAGGACGCGCCGCCGGTGGGCGTGCCGGCGCCGTTCGTCGTCACGGGATTGGTGACCAACCCCGGCGGATCGGCGGTGGACTGATGGCGCTCGCCGACACCCTCAATCGCCGCACGCTCGGTTCGCTCCACGAGGATCCGGCGGCGCCGCGCCGTCACATCGACATCTCGCTGCTGATTGTCACTGCGATGATCGCGGCAGTTGGGCTCGTGCTGATCTACAGCGCTCGCCATCGTCGACTCCTCGATGCGGGTCTCGACCCCTTCTACTTCGTGAAGCGCCAAGGGTTCGCGCTCGTCGTCGGCACGGTCGCGCTCGTGATCGTCGCATCGATCGATTACCGCAAGTATCGGGAGTGGGCGCTTTACCTCTTCGCGGCGACGACGGGAGTCTTGCTGCTCGTCGTCTCACCGCTCGGCTCCCGCTCAAACGGAACGCAGGCGTGGTTCCAGCTCGGCTCCTTCCAGCTGCAACCATCCGAGTTCGCCAAGATCACGCTGATCGTCGCTTTGGCTGCGTTCGCCGCTGGCGCAGGTGGGCATCTCGACCGCCGCAAGCTCGGCGTCGCCCTCGGCATCGCGCTCGTCCCGACCGGTCTCATCTTGATGCAGCCCGATCTCGGGAGTGCGCTCGTGCTGGCGGCGATCACCATGGGGACGTTGCTCGTCGCAGGCACGAAGCCGCGCCACATCGTCGTGCTCACGCTGCTCGGCCTCGTGAGCGTCGCGGCGATCCTCCAGACCGACACGCTCAAGCAGTATCAGCCGCGATCGCCTCACGGCGTTCGTCGAGCAAGCCGGCGAGCCCTCCTACCAGCAGACGCAGTCGAAGACCGCCATCGGCTCCGGTGGCCTCACCGGGCAGGGCTACCTCGAGGGAACCCAGACCAACCTCGGGTACGTCCCCGAGCAGCACACCGACTTCATCTTCACCGTCGTCGGCGAGGAGCTGGGCTTCGCCGGCGCCGGGATCGTTCTCTTCCTCTACGCCGTCCTCGCATGGCGGATCTGGAGGATCGGCACCCTGTCGCGCGACCTCTTCGGCATGCTCGTCTGCGCCGGCGCGCTCACGATGGTCGTGTTCCAGGTCTTCCAGAACGTGGGGATGACCATGGGCATCATGCCGATCACCGGCATCCCCCTCCCGCTGGTCTCCTACGGCGGGTCGTCGACCGTGGCGTTCCTGGTGATGATCGGCCTCGTGGAGTCCGTCCACATGCACAGGTTTATTTGACCGCCGATCGAGGTTTGGCCTCCGATCGGAGCGGCGCAGTGCGCCGCTCGGGTCGCGCGAAGCACCGATTGTCGAGCGAAGCGAGGGGGCGCCGCTCGAAGCGCAGCGGAGACCGGCGCCTAGATGAGTCAGTAGGATCGGCGTCCACATGACCTCACTCTGGCCAAGGCTCGAGCCTCTCCTGGCCAAGGTGCAGAAGCCGGCCCGCTACATCGGAGGCGAAGACGGCGCACTGACCCCCGACCACGGCCCGGGGAAGGTGGCCTGGCTCCTCGTCTACCCCGATGCCTACGAGATCGGCCTGCCCAACCAGGGGCTGCAGATCCTCTACGAGATCCTGAACGAGCGCGCGGACGCGGTCGCCGAGCGCGCCTACGCGCCGTGGCTCGATCTCGAGGCACTCCTCCGCCGTCACGGCCTCCCGTTGTTCTCGGTCGACACGCATCGCCCGGCCGGCGAGTTCGACCTGATCGCGTTCAACCTGTCCGCAGAGCTCGTGTACACCAACCTGTTGAACTGCCTCGACCTCGCGGGCGTCCCGGTGCGGGCCGAAGCCCGCGGCCCTGAGCACCCGCTGATCGGCGCCGGTGGGCACTGCACCTACAACCCGGAGCCGCTCGCCGACTTCGTCGACTTCTTCGCGATCGGCGACGGTGAGGAAGTCGTCTCGGAGATCACCGAGGTCGTGCGCGCCTGGAAGAACAGCGGTCGTACGCCGGGATCGCGCGAGCGTGTGCTGCACGAGCTCGCGACCATTCCTGGCGTCTACGTGCCGTCGATGTACGACGTCGCCTACGACGGTGAACGTCTCGTCTCAGTGACGCCGCGGTACTCCGACGTTCCCGAGGCGGTCGTCAAGCGCACGGTGGCCGACTTGGCCGACTGGCCGTATCCCCGCAATCAGCTCGTCCCGCTCACCGAGGTCGTGCACGACCGGCTCAACGTCGAGGTCTTCCGCGGGTGCACTCGCGGATGCCGGTTCTGCCAGGCGGGCATGATCACGCGTCCCGTCCGTGAGCGGCCCGAAGCGCAAGTCCGCACGATGGTGAGCGAGGGACTGCGTCGCACCGGCTACGACGAGGTGAGCCTCACTTCGCTCTCGACCGCCGACTTCAGTGGCATCGAGCGCGTGGTCGCCGACGTGGTGAACGATCCGGTCAACCGGGGCCAAGTGTCGGTGTCCCTCCCGAGCCTGAGGGTCGATGCGTTCACTGTTGGCATCGCCGCGACGGTCGGTTCGGCGCGCCGCACGGGGCTCACGTTCGCACCTGAGGCCGGGTCATGGCGCCTGCGCACGGTCATCAACAAGCTCATCACCGAGGACGACCTGTACAGCGCCGTCGAGTCCGCCTACTCGCAGGGCTGGACGCGGATGAAGCTGTACTTCCTCATCGGCCTGCCGACCGAACAGGACATCGACACCCTTGGCATCGCCGAGCTGGCGAAGGAGTGCGTCGCCATCGGCAAGCAGCACACACCGAGAGCATCTGTGACCGCGTCGGTGGGCGGCTTCGTCCCCAAGCCGCACACGCCGTTCCAGTGGTTCGGCCAGAACACCGTCGACGAGCTGCAGCGGAAGGTCCACCTCCTGCGTGATGCCACCCGTTCGGTCAGGGGTGTGCAGCTGAAGTGGCACGACCCCCGTGCCGCGCTCGCCGAGGGCATCGCGAGTCGCGGAGACCGGCGCATCGGCGCGGTCATCGAGCACGTGTGGAGGGCGGGCGGCACGTTCCAGGAGTGGTCCGAGTGCTTCGACGTCTCCCGGTGGCACGAGGCGATGGCGGCGTGCGGTCTCTCCATTGACTGGTACGTCCATCGTCACCGCACCGAGGACGAAGTGCTCCCGTGGGCCCACGTCACTGCCGGCCTTCACTCCGACTTCCTGTGGCACGACTGGCAGGCTGCCCTCGCCGAGTCCGGCGTCGAGGACTGCCGGTGGACTCCTTGTTATGACTGCGGCGTGTGCACGGGGTACGGCATCGAGCACGTCGTCGCCTCGGCGACACCTCCCGCGGGAGGAAGCCAGGGCACCGGACAGGACCGTTCGGTGGGAGGCCGCCGCACTGCCGTCCGGATCCCCGTGCGGGTCGCGTCATGACCCATCTGCGGGTTCGCTTCACCAAGCTCGGCAAGGTGCGCTTCACGAGCCATCGTGACGTGGCGCGCATGTTCGAGCGGGCCTTCCGGCGCGCCGACATCCCCCTCGCCTACACCGAAGGGTTCTCCCCGAGGCCCCGCATCAGCTTCGGGCTCGCGCTGTCGACCGGCTACGAGTCGCTGGCCGAGTATCTGGATGCCGATCTCCAGGTCGACGCCGGTGTCGACTTCGAGGACACGCCGCTCCGGCTCACGGCGGCACTCCCCGGGGGGGTCGATGTCGTGGCCGTGGCGCCGATCGACGCACATGCACTGTCTCTCCAACAAGACGTCACCTCGACGTCGTGGCGCATCGAGCTCGTCACCGACGAGCGTGCGGAGGTCGAAGCGGCTGCGCTCGCGGCCCTCGCCGCTCCGACGATCATCGCCATACGCACCCGCAAGGGTCAGCAGTCAACCGATGACCTGCGACCCTCGCTCTTGGGCCTCGCTGTGCTTCCCGCCGGCGACGCGACCCACGCGACCAGCCAAGTGGTGCTCACCGCCGAGCTGGCCACCCAACCTCGTGCCCTGCGCCCCGCTGAGCTCATCGGCGCGGTCTGGCCCGCGGTCGAAGACGTGCGCGTCCTGCGCACGCACCAATGGATCGAGCGCGACGGCGCGCGATGGGAGCCGCTCCCATCCGGCGCGACGGACGCGTTGCACGCGCAGGTGCGTGCCTCATGAGAAGGGAACCCCTCGATGTCCGAACCGATCCCGAGCGACGCTGTTGTGCCCTCGTCGCCGGAACCGCCTACTGAGGTCGCCGCGAGCACCGATGGCGACGCCGACAGCGTGGGCTCGCCGGCTTCTTCTGCGGTCCGCAAGAAGCGTCGTCGCGGCAGCCGCGGTGGTCGCAACCGTCGGCCCGCGGGGAGCGCTGACGGCAACGCCGCTGGTGCTGACGACGATGATGGCTACGACGACGACGACGACCTCGACGATGACGTCGACGTAGCCGAGACTGCAATCGTCATCGACGACGATCGTCAACCCGAGCTTCCCGACCGCATCTCGGAAGGGCGGCCGCACGACCCTGAGGTTGCCGAGCGCGTGCTCGTGCCTCGCAAGCCCCAGATCGGCGACAGCATGCCGGCGCCCGCTCGCCCGCCCGCGGCCGGACCTGCGCCCGTCGAGAGTCCCGCCCGGCGCCGCCGTCGGCGCGGGGGCCGCGGCCGCGGCGCGGGGGCGGGCAAGGGGCCGGGCCAGCCAGTCACCGCCGACGTCGGCGGTGCTGCGCCCGTCGACCTCGACGAGGAGACGCTCGCTCGCCAGCGCGGTCGTGAGCGCAAGGGCCGCCCGATCGGGCGGTACCTCATGTGCGTGCACGTGCGTCCGGGAGCGACGCAGATCGCGGTGCTCGAAGGGCGCTCGCTCATCGAGCACTACGTGTCGAAGCCGGCTGACGACCCCACCCAGGTCCACGGGAACATCTACTTGGGACGGGTGCAGAACGTCCTGCCCGGCATGGAGGCGGCCTTCGTCGACATCGGTACGCCGAAGAACGCTGTGCTGTACCGCGGCGACCTGCAATACGACCAGGAAGACATCGTCGAGCGCGGCGCGAACGCGCGCATCGAGCAGATCCTGAAACCTCGTCAGACGATCCTCTGTCAGGTCACGAAGAACCCCATCGGGGCCAAGGGCGCCCGGCTCACCCAAGAGGTGTCGTTGCCGGGTCGGTCCGTGGTGCTCATCCCGAATTCGAGCACGTACGGCATCTCGAAGCGCCTGCACGACGACGAGCGCAAGCGTCTGCGCGGCATCCTCGATCGGGTCAAGCCCGCGCAGCACGGCGTCATCGTTCGGACAGCGGCCGAGGGCATCACGACCGACGAAATCGAGCGCGACGTCATCAGGCTCGTGAACCAGTGGGAGCAGATCGAGTCACTCGCCAAGCGGTCGGCCGCGCCGGCGCTGCTCTACACCGAGCCGAGCATGGCGGTTCGGGTCATCCGCGAGGAGTTCAACCGGGAGTACCGCGGTGTGGTCATCGACGAGCCGGTGCTGTTCGAAGCAGTGAAGGACTACGTCGCCAGCATCAGCCCGGCGCTCGCGGACCGTGTCGAGTACTACGACGCCGAGGCCGAGGGGTTGCCGTTGTTCGAGCGGCACCACGTGCACGAGCAGCTCCACAAAGCGCTCGACCGCAAGGTGTGGCTCCCGTCGGGCGGCTCGCTCATCATCGAGCACACCGAGGCGCTCACGGTCATCGACGTGAACACCGGCAAGAACGTGGGCACGTCGAGTCTCGAGGAGACGGTGTTCCGCAACAACCTCGAGGCGGCCGACGAGATCGCCCGCCAGCTGCGCCTGCGCGACATCGGCGGCATCATCGTCATCGACTTCATCGACATGGAGATCCGCGAGAACCGTCACGCGGTCATCGCGGGGTTCCGCGACGCGCTGGCTCGCGACAAGACGCGGACCCAGGTGTTCGACATCTCCGATCTGGGTCTCGTCGAGATGACCCGCAAGCGCATTGGCGAGGGTCTTCTCGAGTCGTTCGCGGAGACCTGCCCCCACTGCGAAGGCCGCGGCGTCATCGTCGACCACGAGCTCATCGACTAGCCCCGCCGAGGACCAGACCCGCAACTGTTGCGCCAGCGGCCCTTATGGGGCGATCCACGCAACAGTTGCGCTGAGGGAGGGGGCCCCGGAGGGTTGTCGCGACTCGCTCGGGGGCTTCGAAACCCGGTAGCGTGGCGGCCCTATGTATGCAGTGATCGCCACCGGCGGCAAGCAAGAGAAGGTCGCCGAGGGCCAGCGACTCGACGTCGAGCTCCTTGGCATCGACGAGGGCGAATCGGTGTCGTTCACCCCGATTCTGCTCGTCGACGGCGACCGGGTGCTGGCCTCGTCCGACGAGCTGTCGGCCGTGAAGGTCGAGGCCCGGGTGGTCGGATCGGCCAAGGGCCCCAAGATCATCGGCTTCAAGTACAAGAACAAGAGCCGCAGCCGCAAGCGCTGGGGCCACCGGCAGCACTACTCGACGATCGAGATCCTTTCGATCAACGCTCCGGCCAAGAAGAAGGACTAGGGGAGCGAACGATGTCCAAGACCAAGGGTGGCGGTTCCACTCGCAACGGCCGTGACTCTCAGGCCAAGCGCCTCGGCGTGAAGACCTTCGACGGCACCGCCGTCACCGCGGGCACGATCCTGGTGCGTCAGCGCGGCACGAAGTTCCATCCCGGCACGAACGTCGGCATTGGTGGCGACGACACGCTGTTCGCCCTCGTCGACGGCACGGTGAAGTTCGGGCAGCGCAAGGGTCGCAAGCTCGTCGACATCAACCCCGTCTGAGTCAGACCCCCAGCGGCAGTGCGGCCGGATCCCAACCGAGGCGCTCGACCGCGAGCCGGAACGCGAAGCGATCGGTCATCCCGCTGACGTACCGCACGGCCTCGGCCACCGCCTCGTCAGACCCGGGGGCGCACGGACCGTCGCCCGTTTCCTCGGGATGGTCGACGAACCACGACGTCAGTGACCGCAACAGCTCGATCACTCTCTGCGCCTGGTCGCGCGCCTCGAGCCGCAAGTAGATGCGCTCATAGTTGAAGGCTCGGAATGCGTCGAGCGCATCGGCCTCGGCTTTGCGCAGACCGACCCGGCCGGTGTCGGCGATCGTGGCCACCATCGTGGTGATGAATCGGTGCAGCTGGGTGCGCCGATCGGCTCCCACCACGTCGCGCACGGCGTCGGGTAGGTCACCCTCCACCACGATGCCCGCCGCGACCGCGTCCTCGAAGTCGTGACAGCAGTAGGCGATGCGGTCGGCCCACGCGACGACCTCGCCCTCGGGCGTGGCGGGCGCGGGACGGTTCCAAGAGTGGTTGCGCACGGCGTCGAGCGTCTCGGCGCAAAGGTTCAAGGGGGCCAGGACGACGTCGGCCCCGTACACCGCATGGTGGTAGCCGCCCGGCAGGAACGGCGACAGCGCCTCCTCCGACGCGTGGCCGGCGGGACCGTGGCCGCAGTCGTGGCCGGTGGCGGCAGCGGCGGTGAGCGCCACATTGAGGCCCACGGGCCGCGCGATGCTCACCGCAACCTGCGCGACCTCGATGGCGTGCGTGAGTCGGGTACGCAGGTGGTCGTCGTCGGGAGCGATGAACACCTGGCACTTGCCTGCCAGGCGGCGGAACGGCTTGGAATGGTGGATGCGGTCGAGGTCGCGCTCGAAGCAGGTGCGAAGGGGGTCGGGATCTTCCTCGATCGCCCTGTGGCCGGCTCCGCGAGCTCTCGTCGCCCCGGCGGCGAGGCCGACCTCTTCGGCTTCCTCGCGCGCTTCGCGGATGTGCAACGACCCTCCGCGGTCCCCGACCCACGAGGCCACATGTGCCACCCTGATCCCATCAGTCGGAACCACATTGTCGTCGGTACGCGTGGCCACTCATCCTCCTGCCTTCGCACCAAGAGTACAGAGGGGGTGTGACATGACATGGTGATCGCTGATCGGCATGATGATCGGCGATCGTCGTGTGATTCCTCACCCCGCCATGGAACGTTGACGCTCGGTGGGTCGTATGACCCATTGCAACCGCGGTGAGTGAACTTCATGCTTTGGAGCAGGCAATTTTCCCTTGAACGGCGGGCGTCCCCGACGGGCGTCGTCACGGCGAACACGCACCAGCAACCTCTCATCAGCGAGGACGCTGGGGCCGATACGTAGGTGGTGCAGATGTTCGGTTCGCTGACTCGTAGGGCGGAACGGGGCCCAGCACCCCGACGTGCCCGTGGTGACGACGGTGCCGCGATGGTCGAGGCGGCCATCGTCATGCCCCTCCTCATGCTTCTCGTCTTCGGCATCATCGAGTGGGGCCTCGCGTTCCTCAGCGCGACCTCGACGAACTCCGCGTCGCGCTCGGGTGCCCGTACCGCGTCCGCGCTGACCCTGAACACCACCTACGCCGACCAGGCGCGTCTGGCCGTCGAGCAGAACCTCAAGGGTGCGCTGCCGTTCGCCACGCCCCAAGAGCTCTGGATCTACCGTGTGCCGGCCTCCGCAGTCGATGACTCCGGCTTCCCCGAGGGGCAGACGAGCTTCGTGTGCGGCACCAACTGCATCAAGTACACGTGGAACGGCAGCAGCTTCGCGAACGCAACCGGCACGTGGCCAGCGGCGTCGATGCAGGTCTGCGGCCAACCGAGCACGTTCGACTCGGTCGGCGTGTATCTGAAGGTGCAACACAACTTCGTCACCAACTTCTTCGGTGCCAGCAAGCAGATCGCTGAGCACACCGTCATGCGGCTCGAGCCGCAGACCGCGGACACCTGCGCTGCGGTCGCTTCATGAGCGTCATGCGCGACCAACGGCGGAAGGCAAACGTGAACGAGGCGATGAGCGGCGACGACGGCGGCTTCGTCATCGTCTGGATGGCTCTCATGCTGCTGGTGCTGCTCGCGTTCTGCGGGTTCGGCATCGACGTCGCGCACTGGTGGTTCGTGGGTCAGAAGGAGCAGCGCGCCGCCGACGCGGCCGCGCTCGCCGGGTCGATCTACATGCCGAACGACCTTCCCAGCGCCCAGGCGATCGCACTGAAGGTGTCCGCGCAGAACGGCTACAAGAACGGCGTCAACGCGACGGTGACAGCGACGCAAGAGCCCCAGCCCAGCCGCATCCGGGTGACGGTGCGCACCACCATCACGAACTTCTTCGCGGGGCTCGTCGGGTACAACACCCAGGTGATCACTCGCGACGCTGTGGCGGACTTCCAGGGCCCGGTCCCGATGGGGAGTCCGACGAGCAAGCTCGGTCAGGACCCCGACGACTGCGATCCCTCGACGTCCGGCTCGTGCGCCAACTTCTGGCTGAACACATCGGGGCCGAAGGGCACCAAGCGTGAAGGCGATCGCTTCGCCACCGAGCTCTGCAATGACGGCACGGTGGCGGGCTGCAGCGGAACGACGAACCTCGAGTACAGCTCGACCGGCTACCTCTTCCGCATCCGCGTGAACTCGATCTCGGCGGGCCAGCCGCTCGTGTTGCAGGTGTACGACCCGGCGTGGATGTACACAGAGGACTTCTGCAACAACGTGAATATGCCGACCAACCTGCAGCAGAACAACATCCCGGCCCTCACGGGCGCGCCGTGGAACATCACGAACGTCGTCCCGTCCGGTGCCGGCAACATCACCCGGTACGGCACCAGCAACGGCGGCCAGAGCATCAACAATGGCGGCACCCGCTGGTGCACCGGCGATCAGAACGCCGGTGGTGGGGCCGGCAACATCCAGAACACGACCTACATCGTCCGCAAGCCCGACCTCACGCCGTGGGACGACACCGACAATGTGGTCGCCGAGTGCGGTCCGGCGTACTTCCGGGGCATCAACCAGCCGATGCAGACGCTGCTCGATCCCACCAACGTCAGCAACGACGCGACGTACGTGAAGAACTACTTCCACCGGTGGGCGACCGTCTGCACGATCCCTGCCGCGAACGTGGTGCTCGGCGACTACGTGATCCAGGTGAAGACGAACGCGGATCCCTCCGGTCTCACGGCGCCCGGCGGCACGTTCCAGACCTGGCCCGCGGGTGGCGGGACAGCCTCGCTGACCAACAGCGGCGCCGGCTACAACCGCTACGCCATGCGGACCGGGTTCGGCACGAGCTCGGGCCCGAATGGCAACGCCCCGGACGGCAGCGGCGTCTCGCTGTCCGCGACGAAGAACCTTCCGATCTACGCCAACGCGGGCGCCGACACGACGCCGCAGTTCTATCTCGCCCGCATCACGCCCACAGCTGGGTCCGGGCGCACCCTGAGCCTCAACTTCTACGACATCGGCGACGTCGGCAGCGGATCGGTCAACGTCGCGGTCCTCGCCCCGTCCGACTCCAACTACTCGGGCGGCTTCCCCGTGTGCACCTACCACCGGGACAACGCGCTGACCGAGGTCACCGCCTCAGGCTGCACCATCCCGACGATGACGACCGCGATCTACAACGGCCGCTTGACCACGATGACGATCCCGATCCCCGCGAACTACAACTGTGACTTCGCGTCGAGCACGGGTTGCTGGATCAAGATCGGCATGACCTACACCTCGGGCGCGGCACCGAACGACACCACCACATGGTCGGCCACCCTCGCAGGTGACCCCGTCCGACTCGTCGAATAGCGCAAAGCGGGGCCGGTCCGCGCCCTGACCCAACCCCTACGCTGACCCGATGGCCGGGTTCGTCGACGAGTGCGCGCTGAACGTGCGCGGCGGCGATGGCGGCGCCGGCAGCGTGTCCTTTCGCCGTGAGGCGCACGTGCCGAAAGGTGGACCCGACGGCGGCGACGGTGGGCCTGGCGGCGACGTGTGGCTCGTCGCCGACCACAACGTCGCCTCGCTCCTGTCGTACCGCGATCATCCGCACCGTCGGGCGACCGATGGCACTCACGGCATGGGCAAGGGTCGCCACGGTGCCGCCGGCCGCGACGTCACCGTTGCGGTTCCGCAGGGCACCGTCGTCAAGGAGATGGACAGCGGCACGGTGCTCGCCGACCTCGTGAACCACGGTGACCGCTGGCGCGCCGCCGCCGGCGGCCGAGGAGGACGCGGGAACGCCCGCTTCTTGTCGAACTCGCGCCGGGCGCCGTCGTTCGCCGAGCAAGGCGAGCACGGCGAGCAGCGCTGGCTGCTGCTCGAGCTGAAGCTGATGGCCGACGTCGCGCTCGTGGGCTTCCCGAACTCAGGCAAGAGCACGCTCATCAGCCGCATCTCGGCCGCGAAGCCCAAGATCGCGGACTACCCGTTCACCACGCTCGAGCCGAACCTCGGTGTGGTACGGGTCGACGACAACTTCGAGTTCGTCGTCGCCGACATCCCCGGGCTCATCGAGGGCGCGAGCGAAGGTCGAGGGCTCGGCCACCGTTTCCTCCGCCACGTCGAGCGGGCGCGGGTGCTCGTCGTGCTGATCGACCTCGCCGTGTCGGAGGGCCGAGCGCCGGCAGACCAGGAGCGGGTGCTGCTCGACGAGCTCGGCCGCTACCAGCCCGATCTGCTCGAACGGCCCCGTGTGATCGTGGGTTCGCGTGCGGACGTCGCCGATCCCGACGCGGAGTGGGAGGGCCGGCGCGTCAGCGGCGTGACCGGCGAAGGGTTGCGCGAGCTCGTGGGGGCGATGGCATCGCTCGTGCACGAGGCGCGGGTGGCCGAGCCGGTGGCGGAAGGGCTCGTCATCCACCGTCCTCCGCTCGAGGGCGTGCGGGTCGAGCAAGAGGGAGCCGGCGTGTTCCGGGTGATCGGTCGGGCAGCCGAGCGCGCGGTGGCGCTGTCGGACCTGACGAACGCCGAAGCGCTCGCCTATGTCGATCACCGCCTGAAGCGGCTCGGTGTCGGCAAGGCGTTGGCGCGCGCGGGGCACGGGCCGGCGACACCGTCGTCATCGGCACGTTCAGCTTCGACTACGAGCCCGACCATTGAGGGCGCGATGAGCCGCGTCGTCGCGAAGATCGGCACGTCTTCGATCACCAACCGCGCCGGTGCGATCGACGTCGAGGCGATCGCGAAGCTGTGCCACGAGGTCGCGCAGCTCCGCGTCGACGGTCACGACGTGGTCGTCGTGACGTCGGGCGCCGTGTCGGCCGGGGTCGCCGCCCTCGGGCTCGCCGAGCGGCCCGTCGATCTGCCGACGCTCCAGGCCCTGGCCGCGGCCGGTCAGAGCCGGCTCATGCGCACGTACGACGACATCCTCGCCACCCACGGCCTGGTTCCCGCCCAGGTGCTGCTCGTGCCGCACGACTTCGTCGAGCGCCGTCAGTACCTCCACGCCCGACAGACGCTCACGCGCCTCCTCGAGCTCGGCGCGGTGCCAATCGTGAACGAGAACGACGCGATTGCCGACGACGAGATTCGCTTCGGCGACAACGACCGCCTGGCCGCGCTCGTCGCGCACCTCGTGGGGGCCGACCTGCTCGTGATGCTCACCGACACACCCGGCGTGCTCACCGCCGACCCGCGCCTCGACGAGAACGCGTCGTTGATCGAAGAAGTGATCGGCATCGACCGAGCGTTCGAGGAACAGATGGGCGGGGCGGGCTCGCTGCGCGGCAGCGGTGGCATGGCGTCGAAGGTGGCCGCCGCGCGCATCGCCTCGTGGTCGGGTGTGAGGGCGGTGATCGCTGCGGCCGACCGTCCGGGGGTGTTGCTCGATGCGGTCGCCGGTGTGGGCGGCATCGGCACGGTGGTGCACCCGCACGAGCGGCGGCTCTCCGCGAGAAAGCTGTGGATCGCGTTCGCGGTCGCGTCGTCAGGCGTCGTTGCGGTGGACGAGGGGGCGCGGCGAGCGCTCGTCGAGGGAAACCGCTCGCTGTTGCCGGCGGGCGTCACGGGGCTCGAGGGCACGTTCGTTGCCGACGACGCGATCGAGGTGGTCGGGCCGGACGGGGTGGCCTTCGCGAAGGGCTTGACCCGGATGGATGCGGACGCGCTCGCCCAGGTCACCGGTCGACGGACCTCTGAGCTGCCCGAGGGCTGGCCACACGAGGTCATCCACCGCGACGACCTCGTCGTGTTGCCGGGCTGAGCGCTAGGTCGCTGTGGGGTCCGCAGCGGGAGCGGGGGCGGGGGCTTCGACCGCGGCAGGCTCTGGTGCGGGGGCGAGGCCGAGCTGCACCCGCATCTCGTCGAGCCGGACGTTCGCCTCGGAGTTGGCGGCGGCCTGCTCGATCTCGAGCATGCGACTCTCGACCGATGTCTCGGTGAGCTCGCTCATGCCCTTCGCCTTCGCGTAGCGGGCCTCGATCTTGTCGCGCACCTCGTCGAACGTCGGCGTGTCGTCGCCGACGGTCGCCGAGAGCGAGGCCATCGCCTTGTTCATCTGCTCTTGCATCTTGGCCTGGTCGAGCTGCGACAGCAGCTTCTGACGCTCACTCAGCTTGCGCTGCAGCGCGGTGGCGTTCTGCTGGACGGCCGCCTTCGCTTGGTCGGCCGCCTGGGCCGACTGCAGGCTGAGCGTCTTGAGGTCGTCGACGTCGCGTTCGAGCGCGATGAGCCGGTTGGCGAACGCTTCGGCGGCAGCGTTGTACTCGGTGACCTTGGCCTCGTCGCCCTTCTTCTGCGCGTCGGAAGCCATGACCAACGCCTGGCGTGCGTTGCCGTTGACTCGAGTCAGCTCTTCGAGCGCCCGATTGAGTCGCAGCTCGGTCTGCTTCTGGTTGGCGATGACGTTGGCGGCCTGCTCACGGAGGCGCCGGTGCTGCTCCTGGGCCTCGAGCATCGCTTGCTCGAGCTGCACCTTCGGATCGGCCTTCTCGTTGAAGGTGCCGGTCAGCTTGGCCGTGAGGTAGGCCCACCACTTCTTGGCGAGCTTGATCATGCGCGGGAGCCTATCGGTCCCGCCAAAGGCCGCGGAGAGCGACCGCCTCGGGCACGCGCAGCACGAGGAGCGCGCCGACGTACGCGAGGACGCCCACGATCACGCCGATGAACACCCTCGTGAACGCGCCGCCACCGTGGTCGCCGCCGACGACGGAAGCGACTCCCCACACGAGCGCACCCATCGCAACGGCGATGATCACTGGCCGGGCCATGCCGATGGCGAGTGGACGCAATCCGAAGCCACCGACCTGGCGCGAGAGCACCACGAGCGACACCACCGCTGCCACGCTGTAGGCGACCGCGTACGCAGCGGCGAGACCCGGCGCCCCCCACCGTCCCACGAAGGCGATCGCCAAGACGATGTTCAGTGCGTTCTCGGCGAGGTTGAGCCAGAACGGGCGCCGGGTGTCCTTGAGCGCGTAGAACCCGCGCAGCACGAACAGGTACACGCTGAAGCCCAGTAGCCCCGCGGCGAACCACCCGAGCGTGTGCGCGGTCAGGACCGCGTCGTCGCCGGACAGCGCCCCCCGCTCGATCAGCGCCGAAACGAGAGGTACGGCCAGCACCGCGTAGCCGATCGCGGCCGGTGCCATCACGAGGGCGAGCAACCGCAAGCCGAGCGACATGCGGTCGCGGTAGCCGTCCATGTCGCCCCGCGTGGCCCGCTCCGCGAGGTCGGGCGCGAACGTCGTCATCAACGAAACAGCGAGGAGGCCGTGGGGGAGCTGGAAGAAGATGAAGGCCGCTTGGTACGCGGAGAAGTGCCCCTCCTCGCGGAGAGCAAGGATCGAGACGACCAGCAGCGCCACTTGGTTCGCGATGACATAGCCCACCGTCCAGCCCGAGAGCCGGGCGACTTCGCGCACCGCGGGATGGCGCCATTCCATCCGGGCGCGGATGCGGATGCCCGCGTGGCGAACTGCGATCCACACGGCCGCGGTCATCGCGACGATGCCGAGCGTCGTGCCGAGGCCGAGCAGCAGCGTGATCGTCGTGTTGCCGATCGCCGAGTCGAGGTCGATGTCCCCGTCGACGAGATGGGGGAGCATCACCAGCGCCGCAATCACGATCAGGTTGTTGAGGACGGGGGCGAAGGCCGGGGCCGCGAAGCGACGGCGCGCGTTCAGCAGCGCGACTCCGAGCGCGGTGAGGCCATAGAAGGGGATCTGGGGGAGGAAGAAGCGCGCGAGCGTCGTGACCTCATCGCGGATCGCGTCGGCCTCGGCTGCCGGCGCGCGCAGCGTGTAGAGGTGCGCGATGAGGGGCGCCGCGAGCACCGCCACGACGGTGAGGGCGAGAAGCACAGCGACCACGACGCTGACGACTGCGTCGGTCGCACGGTCGTCGTCACGATCGAGATGGCTGACGAACACCGGTACGAGCGTCGCGGTCAGCACGCCGCCGAGCACGAGCTCGTAGACGACGTTCGGCATCGTGTTCGCGATGTTGTAGGTGTCGGTGAGCGACGTCTGCCCGAGCGCATATGCGAGCGCCGCAACCCGGCCGAAGCCGGTGACGCGGGAAAGGCCAGTGCCGGCAGCTACGACGAGATTGGCGCGCACGAGGCGCCGGCTCACCGCAGGAGTGCTCATCCTCCGCCCGGGGCGGGGCCGGTCTCCTCAAGCGCTTGACGGAGCGCCTCCATGTCCGTGACGACGCTGTCGACGTCCGACGAGAGACCCAGCACGCCTTCGGGATCCCCGCTGTCGACCGACAGCTCGACGGCACGCGCGACCGCCTCGTCGAGCCGAGCGTCGAGGAGCCTGAGGCGATCACGCGCGTCGTCGACGACCGTGGCCATACGTTCGGCGGAGCCGATCTGGGCGCGCAATGCCTCGGCTGTGCGGGCTCGGTTCTCGGGCGCTGTGCCGGACTCCTGTTCGAGTGCTGCCAGCTCCGCACGCGCTTGTCGCGTGTCGAGCTGTTCGAGCGCGTTCGCGATGTCCTGCGCCCGGTTGGCCACCTGCCAGCACTCGTCGACGCCGGTTCCCACTCGCTCGCCGATCTCCGCAAGGCGGTCACGCAACGGTCCCGGCCGTGCGGTGTGGACGGTCCGGTCGAAGCGGGCTTGGGCCTGCAGCGCGGCGCGGACGAACGATCGCCACGGCTCACCCAGCGTGAACGGGTCGATGCGCTCTCGCTTCGGGGCTCTCGGGATGGCGAGCGCGACCCGGGTTCCCCATGCGGCTGCGCCGATGCCCGCCGCCGCGATCAGCGGAAGTCCGGCAACGATCGAAACTGCGGTCGCGCCACCGGCGAGGACGATCGCGAGCGGCGAGGTCATCGCTCGCGCGACCGGAGGGGTGAAGAAGCGGTCTCGAAATCGCAGGGCCACGATCAGAAATTGGACACCACGGCGGCGAAGACGTCGTTGATGGCCGTCGGGTTGCTCGAGTCGTAGGCCGCGCCGGTGGTCGCGTCCGAGATCCGCCGCAGGGTTGCGAGGTCGGCGTCGGCTCCGTAGGCGATCGGGAAGATGCGGACGGAGCGGGAGGCCTGGCCTTCACTGCCGGTGCGCAGCTCGGCCAGCAGGCCGTCGAGCTGATCGGCGTCATCCTCGGGGACCCCGTCTTCGTTGCGACCATCCGTCAGCAACACGATGGCGTTGATCCGCGAGGCGTCGTAGCCGTCGAGCATCGTCGCGTAGGAGTCGCCGGTCACCTCGTAGAGGGGCGTGCCGTTGGTCGGGATCAGCGAGTCGATCGTGCGAGCCAGCGCGTCGCGCTGCTGGGAGATCGGGCCGACCGGCACCAGGTCGAGGTAGGTGGTCGGCTCCGAGGTCGACAGATCGGTCGAGAACACCCGAAGGCCGACCTCGTCCTCGTCCTTGAACTCGTCGAGCGCCGAGATGGCCGCGTCCTTGGCCAGGTCGAGCTTCGTCTCGAAGCCGTCGAGTGTGGCGGGGTCGCCCATCGAGCCCGAGACGTCGATGACCAACAACACCCGCGCCTCCTTGCGCTGTTGGTCCCATTGATCGAGGATGCCGATCGCGACCGTGGGGTCGGGCACCTCCAACAGCGTCTGCGGCTGATTCGGATCGGCACCGTTCTCCGGGGTGATCGGGTCGCCGATGGCAACAGAGGGGTTGCCGGGACGGAACCCGAACGCGAGCACCTTGGCTTGGTTCTCGGGCTGCGTGACGAACTGCTGGAAGAGCGCGGCGCCCTGCTTCTGCTCCTCGGTGACCCACGGAGCGTCGAGGATGAACAGCGGGTTGTCGGAGAAGAGCGTGCCTTCCTTCGGATAGATCGAGACGAGCGGCACGCGCGGCGGCCGGGGCACCTCGCCCGCGTCGAGGATGCCGTCGGGATTGCCCGCGTTGTAGTCGATGACCGACTTCTCCTCGACCGCCACCGCCGAGGCGTAGGTGAGCGCCGTACCGCGCGCGTCGGCCTTGTACATGTTGTTCAGGAACGTGAGGGTGGTGTCTCCGTAGTGGACGACGGCCGACTCGACCGACTCCGAGAACGCCTGCACGTCGGGTCGGGCGAGATCCTCGAGGGTCAGGTCGCGCGACTTGCCCGTCGCGGCGTAGTACTGCGAGATCGTGAAGTTGAGCCCGCTCGTCGAGAAGTTCGGGTTGGTCTTTCCGAGACGGAACGGCCCCCACTCCGGATGACCGAACGCCGCCCAGCCTTGCGGATCGTTGGCGAGGGCGATGATGTCGGCGAAGCCGAGGGGCTTCTCGGGATAGCCGAGCGCCTCGGCCATCGGCTGGGGCATCGCGATCACGAGCGGCGTCAGCATGAACGGCGGTGATGGCTCGGTGATCGGAGGTTCGCCCGCGTCGATGAGGCGCTGATTGACGACCGCGCCCCATGCGCTCGCCGCCGGCGACCAGATCACCGGCTGCGGACCGTTCGTTTCGGGGTTCGGCCACCCGGCCGACAGCAGCGAGGCGCCGGCGCCCGACGCCTTCCGCGCCGGACGCACGAACACACAGTCGTCGCCCACCCTCGCGAGGTCCGAGCCGTTGAACTCCTTCGCGAGCTCGGTCATGACCGTGATCTTCTCGGGCGACGATGCCATGTCGACGACGATGCAGTCACCGGGATCGGCGGTGGCGAGGTCGTCACCCGCCTCGTCGTCGCTCGAGGACGAACAGGCCGCGAGCGCGAGCGCGGCAACCATCAGCAACGCGAGCGCGCGCTTCATGATTCGTCCGCCCAGAGCCTCCGCAGTGCGTCGATCGCGCCCGCGGGGGGCAGACCTGAGTCGTCGGGCAGCGCGGGCTCGGCGGGCACACCTTCGGGAGACGGTTGACCCGGCACCCGCCAGCCGGCTGCGGCGAGGGCCGCCAATCCGTTGTCACCGCTCACGATGCGAAGCAGCCGGTCGGCGCCGTCCGCGCCGGCAACCGACGCCAGCACCACGTCGGCGGTCGCCATGGGGGCAGGGTAGGTGATCGTGATCTTGTCCTTGTCGCGTGAGGCGGCGACGCCGGGGCCCGCCTGCGCCTCGGTCGTGCCCACGACGTCGACGGCCGCGACGCCGATCGTCAACATGTCGTCGAACGTGGGGAACTGGGGGACCGCAGTCGCGAGCTGGCGGATCCAGCGCAGGAATCCGTCGTCTGCAAAGTCTGCCGTCGACAGATCCGTGCGGCCGAAGTACGACACCGCGGCCTGCCCCAGCACCAGCGCGCCGACTCCGTCGGACGCCGGGTCGGCGAAACCCGGGCTTCACGTTGCCCCACGACTCCTCGCCCCCGAGGGTGGTCCAGCCGTCGCCCGCGACCTCGCCGATGCACTTCCAGGTGAGCTCGCCGCCTTCGCAGTCGTCCTCGATCGAGGCGAGCCGGTCGTTCCACATCGCCAGCACCAATGGAGACCGGGCGAGGACGTCGCTCGTCGCGGCGAACGCGGCGGGCGAACCGACTCGTGCACGTGACTCGTCGACGATCTGCGGCCAGGGCGCCTCGACGAGCCATCCGTCGAAGTCGGGCGGACCGGAGGCCGCGGTGAGCCGAGCCGCGGTCACGCCCGCGGGCTGGACGGTCACCAGCACGTCGTCGTTGTCGGCGGTGAGCGCCTCGCATGCCGCCCGGAGCTCGGTCGCGCAGATCAGCTGGAGCGGGCCCGATCCGCCACCGCCCGACCCCTCGGATCCGTCGTCGTCGATGCGGTTCCGCAGCGCGAGGGCGCCGGCGATCATGAGCAGCGCGACGGCCAATGCCAGCAGTCGCCGCGCCATCGAGGGGAGCGTACGCGTTGGCTGTGACCGCTCCGCGGCAGGTCATCAGCGCCTTCGGGACGGTGAGTGGCCGCTGGTAGGGTTCGACGTTCCCTTCCGGGGTAGCTCAACCGGCAGAGCAGCGGACTGTTAATCCGCGTGTTGAGAGTTCGAGTCTCTCCCCCGGAGCTTCGTGCGGGCCTGTAGCTCAGTGGTCAGAGCGGGCGACTCATAATCGCTTGGTCGCTGGTTCGATCCCAGCCGGGCCCACGTCGCTGACCTCCGGCCGGTCCTGCCGGCGCGGCGTCCACAGGGCGCACGCGCCCGCGACAACCAAGAGCGCGTACTCGATCGCAGTTCCGTACCGGACGCCCGCGAAGTGACGACGGTGGAGGATGGCGTCGATCTGATGCAGCGAGACAACCCGGATCGCGGCGTAGGCACCGAGCGTCAGCACGATCACGATCATCGGGAGGTATCGCCGCCGCCGTGCCGGCACGCGCCAGCACGCCGCCATCACGGCGACGAACCAGACCAACCCAACCGTCCCAACGACGGCACCCTGAACGCGCCGGCGTGACTCGTACCAGCCACCCGCGACCGCTCGCTCGCGCAACACATCCGTGACGAGGTCGGCGATGTCTCCCGCCCGTCCTATCGCCATCACGACGAGGAGGGCGCCCGTCAGCAGCCAGAACGGCGGCCACGAGCCTGCTGCCTCGCGGTCTTCGCGCCGCGCTCCCAGGAAGCACAACACCGCCACGCACAGGTAGCCGAAGACGCGAAGCTCGTTCGAATCCGCCCAACCGAAGATCAACGAATCGTACGTGCCAGCGCGGTCAATCCGGCCTCGCGTCAGTGACGCGAAGGCGCTGCGTTTCGGTCAGACCTCGTCCATCCAGGACGGGGCGCGCTCCAAGAGGTACTGGCTCACGGCGAGGCACCGGTCGAGCGTGTCGCAGAGCTGCTCCTCGCCGAGGTACACGCGGTCCAGCCCGACCTCGAGGCGGGCGACCACGTTGAGGCTGCGTTCGGGCGCGTCGGTGGCGGAGGGGAACGAGTCGATCGCGGAGACCTCGAGCGGCAGCTGCGGGCCTCCGACTCCGGCCAGCTCGGTGGCCAGCACCAACAGGTCCGGCGGCGACGGGAGCGGCGGCATGGACCAGGTGAACATCAGCGGGAACGAGAAGCCGTCGGGCGGCTTGTCGTCGTCGGCCTGGGCCAGCACGGCGTCCTCGAACGCCAGCAGTGCCCGCGGGTCGACATCCAGCGAGAGATGGAGATCGAGCGGGCCGCCGCAAGCCTCCTCGGGATGGAGGTCGACCTCCCACGCCTGGCGCAGCGAGTAGGTCTCGACGAAGTGCCGCTCGTCATGCACGTGGAACCCGTGATCTACGGCGTGGTCCTTGAGGTCGGCGACAAAGCCGGCCACATCGATGACGGCCACGTGGACAAGCCTGCCACGTCGCGCCAGTACGGTGGCCCGACCGTGACCGACACCGAGCTCGTCGCCCTTCTCGACAGCGCCGCGTCCGCAGTCGCGACCGCGCTCGGCACCGTCGACGACTGGGGTCTGGCGGGCACGACACCCGGTCAGCACCACAGCGACATCGCAGCCGACGACGCGGCGGTGGCCGTGCTCTCGAGCGGCGAAGTGGGCGTCCTGTCGGAGGAGAGCGGGCTGCACGACGCCGACCGCGACATCATCGTCGTGCTCGACCCGCTCGACGGCTCGACGAACGCGTCGCGCGGCATCCCCTGGTACGCCGTCAGCCTTTGCGCGATCGACGCGGTCGGCCCGCGGGCCGCGCTCGTCGTCAACCTCGCCACGGGTGAGCGATTCGAGGCGGTGCGAGGAGGTGGGGCGCGGCGCAACGGCCTTCCCATCGAGCCCTCGCGCGCGACTCGGCTCGGCACATCGATCGTCGGACTGTCGGGCTATCCGCCCCGCAAGCTCGGTTGGAAGCAGTACCGAGCACTCGGCGCGTCAGCGCTCGACCTGTGCGCAGTCGCGTGCGGACGGCTCGACGCGTTCGTGGATTGCAGCCGCGACGCTCACGGCCCGTGGGACTACCTCGGCGGCATGTTGGTCTGCCTCGAGGCGGGCGCCGTGGTCCTCGATGCGTTCGATCGCGAGCTCGTCGTCTGCGAGCACGCCGCCCGCCGAACGCCCGTTGCCGCCGCCAGCCAGATCCTGCTCGGCGAGCTCCTCGCCGCCCGTCGCTCTTTCGAGTGAGTCGACTCGTAGGCTCACCTTCTTGATCGACCGCGTCCACGCCTTCCTCCTGCGGGTGTTCCGCCGGCTGCCCCGCCGAGCCCGAATCGCGGTCGTGCACACGATCGCCCCCACGTTCACGGTCGGGGCGGTTTGCGTGATCGAGCGGTCAGACGGCGCCCTGCTCCTCGTCCGACACGCCTACCGCCGGCGGTGGGGAGTCCCGGGTGGCCTCCTCAACCGGGGCGAGGAGCCCGAGACCGCCGCGCGCCGGGAAGCGCTCGAGGAAGTCGGCGTGGAGATCGAGACGATCGGCGAACCGGCGGTGGTCGTCGACCCCGGTCCCCGACGAGTCGACGTGATCTACCGCGCCCGGCTCGTCAACGGTCTCGATCCCGACGCCGTGAGGCCGACGTCAGTCGAGATCCTCGAGGCGCGGTGGTTCCCGGCGGACGAGCTTCCCGAGCTGCAACACGAGACGGCGGGCGCGCTCGTGGCGCTGGCCCGGGCGCGCTACCCGATCAACCCGACTTGCGAACCGGAGTCGTGACGGGCTCGCCCCACCCGATCGTCGACTCGGTGATGCGCGCCGTGCACGGATGGCGCAGCTTCGTGAGCGCCTTCGCCTCGATCTGACGAATGCGCTCGCGGGTGAGCTTGTAGCCGTCGCCGATGTCGGCGAGCGTGCGGGGCGCGTCGCTGCGATCGAGGCCGAATCGCATCGACAACACATGTCGCTCGCGCGGCGTGAGCCGGGACAGCACGGCCCGCAGCGCGTGCTCGTCGAGACCGGCAGCAGCGCGGTCGAACGACGCCTCGGCGCTCGGGTCGGCGAGAAGATCACCGAGCTCACCGTCGCCGTCCTCTCCTGTCGGGGCCGAGAGCGAGAGCAGGTCGGCGGCATGGATCTGCGTCGCCTCGACGCGATGGGGATCGAGCCCGGTGTCGGCGGCGAGCTCCTCTATCGTCGGCTCGCGGTCGAGCTCGGCGCGCAGCCGTTGTGCGCTGCGAGAGACGGCGACGATCTGGTCGCGCACGTGCGCCGGCACCCGGATCGTGCGCGACGTGTCGGCGATGGCCCGCCCGATCGCCTGGCGGATCCACCAGGTGGCGTAGGTGGAGAACTTGAAGCCGCGGCGGTGGTCGAACTTCTCGACCGCCCGCATCAGGCCGATGTTCCCCTCTTGGATCAGGTCGAGCAGCGCGACACCGCTGGACTGGTACCGGCGCGCGACGGATACGACGAGGCGGAGGTTCGACTGGATGAAGCGGCGTCGGGCGGCCTCACCGGCCGCGATCGTGGCGAACAGCTGGCGGCGCCGAGCCACCGGCACGCGGTCAGTGGCTGTGTCGATCTCCTCTTGTGCGACGCGGGCGGCGACGATCGCCTGCGCGAGCGTGACCTCATCGGCGGCGACGAGCAGCGGGTGGGCTCCGATCTCGTCGAGGTAACGGCGAAGTAGATCTGCCTCGTCACCACGTGCCGCCTGGGCGCGGGTCCCTGCCATCGGGGGCGAGGGTAGTTGTCCCGCGCGCGCGAACATCGGATGCTGTGACACCCATGCCCTTCTCGGAACCATCTCCTCCCGACAACGTGGTCGTCGTGTTGCTCGACAGCCTGAACCGCCACATGCTCGGCGCGTACGGCGGCACCGAGTTCGCGACTCCCAACCTCGACGCATTCGCCGCGACTGCGATGCGCTTCACGAACCATTTCACCGGATCACTTCCGTGCATGCCGGCGCGTCACGACATCCTGTGCGGCCAGCTCGACTTCCTCTGGAAGCCGTGGGGCTCGGTCGAGCTGTGGGAGGACACGGTCGTCTACGGGCTGCACGAAGCGGGCGTCGCAACGATGCTGGTCAGCGACCATCCGCACCTCTTCGAGAGCGGCGGCGAGAACTACCACGTCGACTTCATGGGGTGGGAGTACGAGCGCGGCCAGGGCGGAGACACGTGGAAGACGCGCCCCGACCCGAGCTACGTGGGAGCACCGGTGTTCGGCTTCTTCCCCGTCGACGAGTACCACCGGTCGCGCGGGTGGTTCGGCGGCGAGGAGGGATTTCCCGGACCGCGCACGATGGCTCGGGCCGCGGAGTGGGTCGACGAGAACGCGGGGTGGCACGACCGGTTCCTGCTCTTCGTGGACGAGTTCGACCCCCACGAGCCGTTCGACACGCCTGAGCCCTACGCGTCTCAGTACGACCCGTCGTGGGAGGGACCTCATCTCATCCATCCGCCGTACATGGTGGGAGCCGTCGATCGTGGCGTGATGGACGAACGGCAGGCTCGCCAGGTGCGTGCCTGCTACGGCGCCAAGCTCACGATGATCGACCACTGGTTCGGGCGGCTGCTCGATGCGCTCGATCGCAACGGACTGGCCGAGTCGACCGCCGTGATCGTGTGCACCGACCACGGCCACTACCTCGGCGATCGGCGCGTGCTCGACCCGGCTCGCGAGGCGACGGACATCTGGGGCAAGCCCGGGGTGCCGGTGTTCGAGCCGATGGGGCACATCCCGCTGTTGGTGCGCATGCCGGGCGTGGCGGCGGGGGAGTGCGACGCGCTCACGACGAGCGTGGACCTCTGCGCGACGATCGCCGACTTGTTCGACGTGCAGCTGCGGCAGCGCACCAGCGGACGATCGTTGCTCCCGCTCGTGCGCGGTGAAGTAGCCCAGGTGCGTGAGTGGGCGCTGACCGGCGTGTGGGGGAGGGAGGTGCACCTCGTCGACGTGCAGATGAAGTACGCCCGTGGGCCGGTCGGCGCGAACGCGCCGCTCTCGATGTGGTCGAACCGTTGGTCGACGATGCCCACGCGTGCGCTCTCGCGTCGCGACGAGATGCCGTTCCCCGATCAGCGGGCGACCCTCGAGCGCATGCCGGGCTCCGACATCCCCGTGATCCGGCAGCCGTTCGGTGTGGGCGACCGCGTGCCGTACTGGGCGTTGACCCGGTTCACGGGCAACCACTTGCACGATCGCCGCGAGGATCCTGACGAGGAGCGCAACCTCGCCGGCACGAAGCGCGAGGCGGAGATGGCCGAGAAGCTGCGCGTCGCGCTCATCGACCTCGAAGCCCCGCCCGATCAGCTCACCCGCCTCGGCCTCTCCTAGCCGCCCGGTAGCGTTTGGTCGCCAGCGGTCCATATGGGCCCTCTGGCGACCACACGGTTTTCATGGGCGCTTGGCGCAGCCTGGTTAGCGCACCTCCCTTACAAGGAGGGGGTCGGGGGTTCGAATCCCTCAGCGCCCACAATCGCAGGTCAGGGGCCATAGACACGTGGCGAACGTTTCGCCCGCGTTGAGTACAGCGCTCGTTGACCGGATAGGTAGCCCGACGGCCAGCTGACTTCGAGCGCTTGTGGGAGATCGCACATCGGCGGGGTGTCTTCGTGGCATTGGTGATGGAACCGGTGGACTCCTCGAGACCTCTCGGGCTGGCGCTTCTGCGCATCCTGGTCGCACTCGCTGGCTTGGAGTCTTCGACGAGTGGAATCGATGCGTCCGCCGATGGAGGTAAGTCGGCCTGAAGTCGGCCTCAGCCGCGGTCTAAGTCGCGTCGCGGATCGTCTGGGTCTTCAGCTGCTCACAGCGGTGGGCAGCATGACCCAGCAGGAGATCAGCATGACTCTCACCCACGACACAGCCCCAACCCCCTCCGACACAATCGAGGCCGATGGCCCAAAGCCGGTTGCGAAGCGTCGCACGCCGGTTCGCAAGATACTGACAGCGACGGCGATCTTCGTCGCCGGCACGGTCGCAGGCGTCGCCATCGTCGACACCTCCGGTCCGGCGTCATCCGATCGAACGACGCAACCCGCCGCTCGGTCGCGCGATGACCTTGTCCGCGGTCTCGTCAACGAGGGAGTCGTTCCGGCGGCAACGCTCGAGCCGGGGCCGTCGCCTACCCGCGAGGACCTCATTCGAGCTCTCGTGAACCGTGGTGTCGTTCCGGCGGCAACGCTCGAGCCGGCGGCGCCTTCCCGCGAGGAGCTCGTTCGGGACCTGGTCGCCCGTGGCCTCGTTCCGGCGGCAACGCTCGATTGACGGCACCTCGTCACCAGGGCTTAAGGCCGACCTAAGTTGCCTGGTCGAGGCTCAGACTCAGACCACCCCTCAAACACCGGAGGGAGGAGTCGGTGGAGTTCTTGGTACTCGGAAACCTCGAGGTCGTGCGAGACGGCCAGCGGGTCGAGTTGGGAGCATTCCGGCAGCGAGCGCTCCTTGCTCTCCTGCTGACCGCCCCCAACTCCGTCCTCTCCACCGATCGAATCATCGACGAGCTGTGGGGCGCCGACGGCGGGGTCGACAAGCACAACTCCCTCTGGGTGTACGTGTCCGGTCTCCGCAAAGCGCTCGAGCCCGACCGAGCGAGGCGCACCGAGGGCACGGTCCTGCTGACCCGAGCGCCCGGCTACCTCCTCCAGGCCGGCCCTGAGGAGATCGACGCGCTGCGCTTCGAGCGGATGGTCGCCGAGGGGCGGGCGCTGGTCGAAGTCGACCCGGCGGCGGCGTCGCTCGTGCTCGGTGAGTCGCTGGCGCTCTGGCGCGGTCGAGCGTTCGAGGACTTCACGTACGAACCGTTCGCGCAGGCCGAGATCGCCCGTCTCGAGGAGCTCCGTCTGGAGGCGGTCGAGCTTCGCGTCGACGCCGACCTCGCGCGTGGCCTCGCTCGCGAGCTGATCTCGGAGCTCGAGTCGCTCGTGCGTCAGCATCCGCTGAAGGAGCGCCTCACGGGCCAGCTGATGCTCGCGCTCTACCGATCGTCCCGTCAGGCCGAGGCGCTGCGCGCATACCAACTGCTCAAGTCGAGGCTCGGCGAGGAGCTCGGCATCGAACCGACCGTTGCGCTTCGCAGGCTGGAGGAGCAGATCGTCACCGGGGACGAGGCGCTCCAGCCGCGCTCGCCGCTGCGGACGTCGGCCACCACCACCGGTCCCGGCCCGGCCGTTCGCGGGTACGAGCTGCGAGAGGAGCTCGGTCAAGGCGCGCAGTGGACTGGCGTACCGCGCCTACCAGCCCGCTGTCGGCCGAGAGGTCACGATCAAAGTGATCCGTGCCGACGTTGCCAACGACCCTGGCTTCATCCGTCGTTTCCAAGCCGACGCACAAGATCGCGACCCTCGACCATCCCCACATCGTCCCGCTCTACGACTACTGGCGTGAACCGGACGCGGCCTATCTCGTGGTGCCGCTGCTACGCGGCGGCACCCTCGCTTCTGTGCTCGAACGCGGCCCGCTCACGAGCGCGCAGACACTGGTCATGGTCGATCAACTGGGCGACGCGCTTGCAGGCCGCGCATCGGTTGGGTCTCGTCCACGGCGACATCAACGCGGACAACGTGCTGCTCGACGACGGTGGCAACGCCTACCTGTCGAACTTCGGCATCGCAGTGGGACGAGCGCGATGTCGATCCGGATTCGGACATCCGGTCGCTCGGCGCGCTCGTGTCAGAGGCGCTCGACCGGTCGGACCGGCGTCGCGCTCGATGATTCCGATGCGGGTCGCTCGAGTGCTCGACCGTTGCCGACCTGGTGACGGACATTCACCGACGCCGTGCTCGACGCCCACTCGACGCCAGGATTGCTCGTTCGCCCCTCGGCGGGAGCCCTCCGCGGTGAATCCGTACAAGGGGCTGCGAGCGTTCGACGCCGTCGACGCGCTCGACTTCTTCGGTCGCGAGCGCCTCGTCGAGCGACTCGTCGCGCGCCTTGGGCTCAGCAGGCACGCGCGGGCGATTCATCGCGGTGGTCGGCCCCAGCGGCAGTGGCAAGTCGAGCGCCGTGAAGGCGGGGCTGCTGCCGGCGATCCGGCAGGGCGCGCTTCCGTTGTCGGGCACTTGGTTCACGATCGAGATGACGCCGGCTCCGCATCCGTTCGAGCAGCTCGAGGATGCGTTGCTCGGCGTCGCCGTCGATCCACCTTCGTCGTTGCTGGAACAGCTCGCCGCCGAACAGGGCATCGCGCGTGCGATCGACCGCGTGCTGCCCGACGACGGCTCACAGCTCCTGTTGTTGATCGATCAGTTCGAGGAGCTCTTCACGCAGGTCGATACGGCCACTGCCAACCGCTTCATCGAAAGCGTCGTGAGCGCCGTCACCGATCAGCAGAGTCGAGTCCGTGTCGTCGTGACCCTCCGAGCGGATTTCTACGACCGACCACTGCAACATCGGGGTCTCGGCGAGCTGCTCCGCGAAGGCACCGAGCTCATCACGCCGATGAGCTCGAGTCGAGCTCGAGCGTGCGATCACGCGTCCGGCTGAATCTCATGGCGTGACGTTCGAACCGGCGCTGATCGCCGAGCTCCTCGGGGAGGTGACGGATCGGCCCGGCGCACTGCCATTGCTGCAGTACACCCTCACCGAGCTGTTCGATGGCCGAAGCGGAAGCCGGATCGACTTCGCTGCGTACGAGGCGCTCGGCGGCATGTCCAGCTCGTTGGTCAAGCGTGCCGAGGGCCTCTTGTCCAGCCTCGGGAGCGGTGCCGCCGAACGTCGCCCGACAGGTGTTCCTTCGGCTCGTCACGGTCTCGGAGGGGAGCGAGGACACGCGGCCGACGTGTGCTCCACAGCGAGCTCGAAGAGCTCGAGGTGGACCGCCAGACGCTGCGATCGGTGCTCGACACGTTCGGTCGCCATCGGCTGCTGAGCTTCGACCGGGACCCCGTGACGAGGAGTCCGACCGTGGAGATCTCGCACGAGGCGTTGCTGACCGAGTGGACGAGGCTGCGGAATTGGATCGATGGCGCACGGGCCGATGTGCGGATGCAACGGCGACTTGCCGAGGCCATGCGTGAGTGGGTCGCCGCCGGGCGCGCTGACGCGTACCTCTTGCCGCGGAGGTCTGCTCGATCAGATGACGGGTTGGACGACGATGACTTCGGTCCAGCTCTCGGGCCCGGAACGGGCGTTCCTCGCCGGCAGCGTTGCCGAGCACGATCGCGAGGCGCGGGAGACGCAGGACCGCGAGCGTCGGGCGGTCACCGCCGAGCGTCGCCAGGCGAGACGAAGTCACCAACTCCTCGCGGTCGGTCTCGTGGCGGTGCTCGTGACCGGCCTCGCGGTGTTCGGGACCGCACAGTGGCGTTCGGCGGTCGACGCCAAGCGCGACGTCGAGGACCTGCTGGCAGTAGACGGTCTCGTCAGAGCCTCGGAGGACGCGGGCCAGAACGACCCAGAGCTCGCGCTGCTGCTCGCCATGCAGGCGGTGCGACTGACGGCCGACGATGGGTACGCCACCGGGGCCGCCGTCGACGCGGTCCACTTCGGTCTGCAGGAGCTCGGAGTCAGGTACGAGGTCGATTCCGAGACTCCGGTCGCCGTGAGAGCCGGGCCGAACGGTCTCTTCGGTGTGTACGCGCTCCCACCTGCCGAGCTCATGCGGCTCGCCGAATCGGCGGTGGAACGAAGCCTCAGTGACGACGAGTGCCGTACCTTTCTTTCCCAACCGTGCCCTGCGGAAGCCGACATCCCGATCGACCTCGAGCTTCAGGGTGGCTTGGAGGCGTACGGCGTTCGTACCGGGCCAGATGCACTGCGCGGGACGACCGTCACAATCGCGGCCCCGTACTGGGTCGAGGAGGCGGCGACGGCCGGCTCGGGCCTTTACCGCGAGCTCGCGGCCTTCAGCGATCGCACGGGCATCGCCGTCGAAGTCATACAAGGGGACGTTGAAGCGTTCCTGGGCGTCAACCTCGACGAACTCAGTCGCCGTCCGGACGTCGTCACGTTTGGCGGCGTCATTCCGGATTGGATCGAGGCGCGCGATCGACATCAGCACGTTCATCGCGCCGGAGACGCTGCGCTCCGACTTCGGCGACTACCTGTTGAGCTTCGGGTCGTCCGCGAGCGCGGGACGCTCACTCGCGGAAGGGGCGCCGGTGCGTGCATTGCCGCTCAGTCTCGCCGTCAAGGGACTGGTCTTCTATCCAAAGGCCAAGTTCGAGGAGGCCGGGTACGCGATCCCCACGAGCTGGGGTCAGCTGCATCGCGCTCTCCGATCGGATCGTGGCCGATGGCGGGGCGCCGTGGTGCTTCTCTTTCGCGTCGGGCGACGGGAGCGGATGGCCAGGCACCGACCTGATCGAGAGTCTCGTGCTCCGAGTGGGAGGAGCGGCAACGTATGACGCGTGGGTGGCCGGAGAGCTCCCATTCACGAGCCCTGCGGTGATGGAGGCGGGGCGACTCGCCGACGAGCTGGTCTTCGGGCCGGGATACACGAGGGGTGGCCCGGAGGCCATCAGTGGCGACTACTTCGCGGATCAGTTGCACCACGTGCTCGCCCGAAACAGCGTGACGGGGGAGATCGAGCCGGAATGTTGGCTGCACCAGGCAGCGAAGTTCATGCTCACCTCCAACCTTCCGGCGGGCGCTCGGATCGGCACCGACATCGACTACTTCATGCTCCCGCCGATCGATCTGAGTGAGCCGAGCCCGTTGATCGGCAACGCCGAAATGGCGTCGGCTCTCGTCGACAGACCCGAGGTGCTGGCCTTCATGGAGTTCGCGTCCAGTCCGGAGTGGGGCCGCGTGTGGGCAGCCAGCGCCTCTAGCGATTTCACGTCCGCCAACGCGAGATTCGACGTTTCGACGTACGGTGGACGCGAACGCCGACGCTCAGGCCGCGATTCGAACGGAGGCTTGCGGGGATGGCTCATTCAGCCCTGCAAGCTGGCGTCTTCCGAGTGGACGGCTCCGACGCGATGCCGGCCGAGATCGGGGGGATGTCGGCCGAGGGAGTGCGAGGACCTGTCTGGAACGGGATGATGGACTGGGTCGACGGAGTCCGCACCATCGATCAGGTCTTCGCCGACATCGACGCCGAGTGGGCCGCCTTGAAGGCCAGACAGGCCGACGCCAACACGTGATGGTGCTAATGACATTAGAGCAATGGTGAGGTGCGCATGAGGGTCGCGCCGCTCGAACCGTCGGAGGTGATCGAGTCCGAGGTCGACGACGCCCCGAGGCGGTCGTCAGAGAGGTACGCCAGCGCGTTCGGCGCCGGAGGTGGGGTGTACGTCGCGGCTCACAGGAGCGAGCCATGAGAGTCCCTCGAATCGGCTGGTGCGCTGTCCTCGCCACTATCGCGATCGTCGCCTCGTGCACCGACGGCGGGGGCACGGCGACGACGACTCCGGAGCGCAGGATGGCGGGAGTCGCTGTCGTCATGGACGACTTCGAGTCCGGCGGGCTCACCGATTGGCAGACCGTCAGCGGTGGCGCGGGCGGGTGGTTCGTGTACACCGACGGCCTGAACGGCTCCCGATGCAACGCAGACCGACCCGAACGTCCCGTTCGTCTCCCGGACCCGCCTCAGGGTGAGTTCGCGGCCGTGACCGACATGGCCGGTCCCGGGACGCGGATCCTCTACCGGGACGTGAAGTTGGACGGCCGGTTCACCTCTCCGTGACCGTCTTTTACTCAGGCAGCGCGCCGTTCCGCAGCCCGGAGACGCTCGACTTCGATGGGTCCGAGCCGAACCAGCAGTTCCGGATCGATTTCGTCGGTCGCTCGGCCCCCATCGACTCGGTGGCAAGTCGTGACGTGTTGGTCAACGTCTTCCACACGTCGCCGGGCGATCCGACCCGCCTTCAGCCAACGGAGGTCAGCGTTGACCTTTCGCCGTTCACGGGCCAAACCGTGCGCCTCCGTCTCACCGCCACGGACAACGGAGGCCCCCTCCGCGCCGGCGTGGACAGCATCCGCTTCACGCCTGTGGAGGCGGGCGGGGCCAAAGTCGAGTTCCCGGCGACCGAGGTGGCCTCGAGCGCGATCGACCTCGTGCTGCACAGGATCAGCGAAGCGGACAGCGTTGGCAGCGCTGTCGACCGAGGCCGACGGCTGGCCGCAACCGACGATTTCTCGGGCACCGTGCTCGTGGCTCGCGACGGCAATGTCTTGCTCGAGGACGCGTGGGGCTTGGCCGACCGGGAGTCCGGCACTCCGAACACCACGGACACGCAGTTCCGCATCGGCTCGATGAACAAGATGTTCACGGCGGTGGCCATCCTCCAGCTCGTCGAAGCAGGGAAGCTCGCTCTCGACGACCCGATCGGCAAGTACTTGCGGGACTATCCCAACCAGACAGTGGCTTCGCAGGTCACGGTTCGGCACCTACTCACACATACCGGAGGGACGGGTGACTTCTTTGGGCCTCAGTTCGATCCGCAACCGCCGCGAGCTCCGCGAGCACAGCGACTATGTGAACCTGTTCGGAGGACGAGCGCTCCTCTTCGAACCCGGCTCGCGCTGGGAGTACTCCAACTTTGGCTTCGTGCTCCTCGGCGTGCTGATCGAAGCGGTCAGCGGCCAGTCGTACTACGCCTACGTACGCAGTCACATCTTCCAGCCCGCGGGCATGACGTCCACCGACTCGCTGCCCGAGGTCGAAGATGTACCGAACCGCGCCGTTGGCTACATGAAGGCGGGAGACGAGTGGGTGTCGAACGCGGAGACGTTGCCGTGGCGGGGCACCGCCGCGGGGGGCGGTTACTCGACCGTCGGTGACTTGATGCGCTTCGCACAGGCGCTGAGCTCGGGAACGCTCATCTCGCAGGCAGTCCTCGCAGAGGCGACCAGTGTGCAAGAGGCGGCCTACGGATTCGGCTTCGTCATCGGCGAGAACCCGAGCCCGTCGTACGGCCACAGCGGCGGAGCCCCCGGGCAGAACGGTGAGCTCCGCGTGTACCCGAAGCTCGGCTACGTGGTAGTTGGTCTCAGCAACTTCGATCCGCCTGCCGCGCCCCAGCTTGTCAACTTCTTCACGCTCCGGATGCCGGCTGAGTAGCCCGCGGGTCGCCGTCGGGTCAGGGCTGCGCCGGGCTGACTTGAGCGTTGCCAGTGATGCGCCTCGGGGTTGAGCGGGCCGCCGCTTTACCCATGCAGTCATGACGCGAGCTCACGGAGGCGGCGCTCTTCCGTTGTACAACCTCTAACTGTGCGCGTTTCGCTCAGCGCCGACCTGCGGAAACGAGGTTGAGCACAGCGCTCAGCCTCCGATGCCTTACAAGGAGGGGGTCGGGGGTTCGAATCCCTCAGCGCCCACAACCGCAGGTCAGAGGCCCTCTGACCTCTGACCGGCACCAATTCCTACGGTGCACAGCGCTCGCGGAAGCTCGAGAGCGTGCTCGCCGACCCTGCTGCCGAGGCGCCGAATTCAAGGTTGTAGGAAGTCGGTTCGTCATCGATCGCCAACAACTCGTCGGGGCGAGCCCCGAGTACCGCTGGGCCGCCGAGCCCCGCCATCCCTCCCGCCCCGGGAGGCCGCCGAATCGGCCCGTTCGCAGCGAGGTATACCAGACCCGAGGCTCACGTCGGCACCGACCCCGGGGGGCCGGTCCCGTCGAGCTTGCGGGTTGAGCTTCAAGTGCTTGTACCGCCCGACTCGGTCGTAGATTTCCGTTGTGGAGACGGTGGTGCTCCTGTTCACCGATATGGAGGGATCCACGCGGGCATGGGCATCGAACCCAGGGATGGTGGGCTCGCTCGAGCGTCACGACGCGATACTGCGCGGCGCGTTCGATGCTCACGATGGAGTGGAGTTCAAGCACACGGGGGACGGGCTGTGCGCGACGTTTCCGACTGTGGGCGACGCGGTCCTCGCAGCCGTTGAGGCACAAACGGCGCTCGCCACCGCAGAGTGGGGTGATGGCCCGGCCGTGCGGGTGCGGGTCGCCGTGCACGCCGGTCCAGCGCATCGCCGAGGCGACGACTGGTTCGGCCTGTCGCTGAGCCGGTGCGCCCGACTGTTGGGCGCGGCACACGGCGGCCAGGTGTTGTTGACCAACACCGCGGCGGCGATGCTTCGAGATGGACCGGTCGACACCGAGCTCGGTGATCTTGGACGGGTCGGCCTCCGAGACTTTCCCGAGCCCGAGCAGGTGTGGCAGGTCCTCGCCCCCGGTCTGGACACTGACTTTCCCTCGCTCCGCTCGGCCGCCGCGACGGGCAACCTGCCGGCTGATCTCTCCCCGATCGTGGGGCGCGGCGGGGAAATCGCACGGGTGTGCGGCGCCCTGACAGACGCTCGCCTGGTCACGCTCACGGGAGCGGGGGGAATCGGCAAGACCCGTCTCGCCATCGCGGTCGCTCGAAGGCTCACCGGCATCTACACGGACGGCGCGTGGCTGATCGAGCTTTCCTCCGCGCACGCGAGCCAACAGGTTGACGTGCTCGTCGCGGGAACCCTGTCCCTGCTTCCCGACAGGTCGGTGCGCCAATCCATCGTCGATGGAATCGGCCAGCGGCGGATGCTCCTCGTGCTCGACAACTGCGAGCACCTTCTCGACGGCGTCGGATCTCTGACGGTCGAACTGCTTAAGGGCTGTGACCGGCTTGCGATTCTCGCGACCAGCCGTGAGCCGCTGGCCGTCGAAGGTGAGCGGACCGTCGCGGTCCCATCTCTCGACGCCGACACCGACGCGATCGAACTCTTCGTCGCCCGGGCCGTCCAGGCGGGGTTTGACGTCGAGGACGAAACCGTGATCCGCGAGATCTGTCGGCGGCTCGACGGCATCCCCTTGGCCATCGAGCTCGCAGCCGCCGCGACCCGCACTCTCAGACCGTCCGACATCGCGGCGCGCCTCCGCGACCACCTTGACGTGTTCACGGGTGGACGGCGGGGGCGCATCGAACGTCACGCCACGGTCCGGGCCGCGATCGACTGGAGCTGGAGCCTCCTCACGCGCGTGGAGCGGTTGGCGTTCGCTCGGCTCTCGGTGTTCGCGGGCCGGTTCGACCTAGACGCTGCCCTCACGGTCATCGGCGACGATGGAACAGCCTTCGATCCCTTCGACGCCTTGTCAGCCCTCGCGGACAAGTCGATGTTGTCGGTCGATCTGCGCGGGGTCGCCCCGTTTTGGCTGCTGGAGCCGCTGCGCCAGTACGCAGGAGAGAAGCTCGCGAACCAGGAGGACGTGGGCGAGATCTCTCGCCGGCACGCGGAGCACTACGCGGCGGTCGCGGCGCACCTCGCGCGACAACTCCAGACCACAAACGAGCTGCGAGCAGCGATCGCCCTCGAGTCCGCCCGCGACAACCTCCGAGCCGCGTTCGCCTTCGCATTGGCGCAGCAAGACACCGACCTGTGCCTTCGAATCGTCACGGCACTGGGCGCCTACTCGCACGGCTACGTGTGGCCGGAGCCATGGTCGTGGGCCGACTCCGCGCTCGCGATGCCCGGCGTTGTCGACCACCCGCTTCGAGTGCAGACGCTGCTCATCGCCAGCCGGGGGGCATGGCAGCTTCGGAATCCGGTCCGTGCGCTGGCGCTCGCCGACGACGCGCTCGGCTCGGTCCCGGAAGGCGAGGAGGAGTGGCGCGAAGCGCAGGAATGTCGGGCGATCGCGCTCGGCCTTCTCGGGCGCTTGGAGGAGAGCATCGCGGCCCTGGCCGCCGCGGTCGGCGATCCACCCGACGTTGGCACTGTCGGGGCTCTCAGTCGGCTAGGGACATTGCTCCTCCTTCGCAATCTCACTCACGGGCCCGACATCGACTCGGCGCTCGGGCTGCTTGCCCACGCCAAGACGTCGAGCCCCAGCACGCACGCGCTGGGATTGCACGTCGCCGGGGTGATGCTGGCGACGACAGATGAACGTGCGGCCGTCGAATACCAGCGCGCCGCTGCCGACCTCGCGGCCGCGCTCGGAGCGGCGCTCGTGCACGGATTCACGCTCCAGTCGCTCGCGATCGCCGAAGCCCAACACGCTCCGCCCGAAGGGGTGAGACGGTTCGCGGAGGTGTTGGCCCACTACCTCCGAGTGGGGAACCGGACACACCTGCGCGAGTTCGCCCGGGGTCTGGTGACGCCGTTAGCCGACTGCCACCAGTGGGAGGCCGCGGCGACACTCGAGGGTGCGACTCGCGCCTCCGCGCACTTCCTGCCCGCGCAACAAAAAGAGCAGATCAGTCGCGCCATACGCCACACTCGGGACGTGATCGGCAAAGAGTTCGAAGCGGCGGCTGACCGCGGCGCGGCGATGACCGACGAGGAACTCGTCGCCTACGTCAGCGACCTGGCAGCCAGGCTGTAACCGCCGAGTCCTTCGCCTCGGGGCGCCGGCGCGTTGACGCCTGCAGCGTCCTGGCACGGCAAACACTTCTCGAGCCGTGTGACCGTGCTCCACGACCTCTCGACCCTTGTCGCTTCGATGCCACACATCGTCGCGCCGCGGAGTCCGGCCGCAGGATCCATCGCATGCAACAACTCACCTTCGGCCGGCTCGAGGACAGTCGTGGACGCGCCACGATGCCCGGGCTGCCATACCACCTTGGTAGCGACGTAAACGGACCCCACCGCGTAGTCCACGCGGTGACGGTACGCCCAGCGCCCAGCCGCCGCAGCGCGTGTGTTGTCGAGAATCAGGTGTTGCTCACGCGGCGCACCAGAGCCGACATGGTCGATCCCGACGCGGCACGAATCCTGAAGCTGTGAGGTCGCCGACGCCATTTCTTCGAGTCATGGGGGGCGCCGGTCGGGGGTCCGTGACCGTGGGATGTTCGCGGGATGTTGTCCCCGCGGTGAGGACTCCCGCTGACAGCATCTAAGGCTGACGGAGCAGCGGGCTCGTACGCTCCGGACAATGGCCGTCGGATGCTGGCAGGACTGGGAGTGGGACGAGACGCTGTTCGCCGGCGCCGCGCGCTACTACACGCAGGGGCGCCTCCCGTACGCCGAAGGGCTCGCTGACGCACTGCGCGTGGAGCTGGCTCTTGACGGTCAGGGCCGGTTGCTCGACGTCGGGTGTGGCCCAGGCGTGGTGACGCTTCGTCTCGCCCACCTATTCGCCGAGGTAGTCGGTCTGACCCCGATCGCGAGATGCTCGTGGAGGCGGAGCGACTCGCCGACGACGCTGGCGTGGTCGACGCGCAATGGGTGCAGATGCGTGCCGAGGATCTACCCGGTGGGTTGGGTCGATTTCGGGTTGTGGCGTTCGCTGCGTCGTTCCACTGGATGGACCGGCCGAAGGTTGCGCGTGTCGTCCGCACGATGCTCCACCCGGGAGGTGCCGCAGTTCAGATCGACGCGCCCGCTTACCGTTGTGACGCACTGGCCGACGCCGCCGGGTCGGAACTTCCCCATCCGTTCCCCCCGGACGACGCGATCGTCGAACTCCGCCGCCGCTACTTGGGGCCCGACACGCGCGCCGGACGCGGCATTCGCAACTCGTCGCCAGATGGAGAAGACGCCGTTTTCATCGACGCCGGCTTTGCACCAGCCCGTCGAGTCGTCGTCCCGGACGGGCGCGTCATCAACCGCACGATCGACGATCTGGTCGCTACGAGGTTCTCATCGTCACCGACCGCACCCCGCCTGTTCGGCGATCGAGCAGTTGAGTTCGAATCCGATCTACGCCAGCTCCTCGCCGACGCCTCCCCATCTGGGTCCTTCTCCGTTCGGCTTCCCGACAACGTCATTCGCGTCTGGAATCCCCTGGATTGACTTCTGGCTGTCAACGAACGCCGACTATGGGAACCGGCGGGACGACGACCGCCATCGTGAACGTCAGCGGCAACACGCGATCGCGAAGGACGCGCCGAGATTCGCGCTGACCCTTGCCCGGTTGCGGCTGACGGGGCGCGCCGATGGCCCCGATGGGGTGCAGGACTCGTCCCGCCTGTCCGCCACGAGTCGGGTGGGTGGCTTCGGGGCCATCGCGCGCGAACAGCCAGAACTCGACGACGACCGCCCCCCGAATGCTGCAGGGAAGTAGGAGCCGGTGATTCCGGGGCGTATCGCCGTAAGTCCCTGCCAGGACTACTCGCAACGCGAATCATCCGCCTCACCGTGTGCGCACACAAGCCCCGACCTCAGCCAAGCGGAGCCGAAACCGGGGCTTGCGGCTTTCCCCCGGCCCACCTCGAGCCAATGGGCGGCATAGCGGGAGCTGCGACCGGGACAATACGCCTCGTTCCGCGTCCTGGCTAGGAGACAAGGCGTGGGACGACAATGGCCCCGGAGGGGCTTAGGGACCCTTCTTCTGCAAGAGTCTGGCGGTGTCCCCCGGGGCCATCGCCGCGACGTCGTCCTTCAACTTGGCCCGAACGGACGGCAGGCAAACCACCGGCTGACGCGCACAAGCCCCGACCTCGGTGCCAGCGCCGGAGCCGGGGCCTGCGTGATTCTCCACAGCAAACATCGGCGCCTCGAGGCGACCTCTAAAGCAGCATCCGAGCCCTGCGGCTGGCGTACGCCAGTCTGGTCTCCGACAAGTTCGACATGGGCGCCATGACTGACTGTGTCCTGCCCGTCACGGGACCCAACTCCCTGCTCGTCGTGCTGCTGGCTTTCCTCGTGTTGGGCGCGGGGAGTCGCGCTCGCGGTCGGTGTTCGCCGACATGGGGTCGGCGGTGGTGCTGCTGTCGTCGTGGCCCTGGCGCTCGCATCGGCGGCACTCGTCGTGAGCGACGGCACCTCCGGAGGCAAGGTCGTCACGCGCCGCTGAGGTGTGCGCGTGGCCCGACCGGCCCCGCAGGTCCCTCCGCGCTCGCCCGGCAACGACCGCGCCACCGCGCCGGTGCGAGTCAGGCGATCGTGCCCGGTACGTCCCATGCTTCGGCAATGCGCCCATCGCGCATGCGGTACACGACGACCGCGTCGATGGGCGGGGTGTCGAATGCGATCGTCACCTTGACGTGCGCGGTCACGAGCTCATCACCTGCGGCCGAAATGCTGACCGGGGCAACGGCAAAGGCTCCGCCCGACGCCTCGAACAACTTGGCCCACAGGTTCGCGGAGACGTTGTCTCGCCCGTGATGGTCCACGTCGATGCCCTCGACGTCGCCGTAGAAGTGCCAAACCAGGTCCTCGGTCAGCAGGTCAGGGAAGGAGTCCCAGTCCGTCAGTGATCTACGGACGACCTCCACGTTTTCTGCGCCTACCTCATCGGTGGTCACGCTCGCATTATGCGCCTCCCGCTGGGAGACTCATCCTCGGACGAGTCGGATGTGTTCCCCGAGACCCTTGCCGCGATGTTCTCGCATCTTCTGGCCCGGACAGCCGGCACGCAAACCCTCTAACTGTGCGCGTTTCGCTCAGCGCCGACCTGCGGAAACGAGGTCGAGCACAGCGCTCAGCCCCCGATGCCTCACAAGGAGGGGGTCGGGGGTTCGAATCCCTCAGCGCCCACTCATGCAGGTCAGAGGGCATAGAGCACGCAGCGAGCGTCCGCCCCGCGTGGCGTACAGCGCTCGTTGACGGGATAAGTAGGTGTTGCCGCAAGGCCCTAGCGCCTCGACGCCGCGCCGCGCGGATTCGGGAGTGGCGAAGTCGCGGCGTGCGACACCCGATGCCGGCGGTTAGTCGACGCGGGCGCGTTTCCTTGCCGCTGCGGACCGCATGAGGCTCAACACAGGGCGTGTGTGTACGTTGGCGCAGAGTTTGCAGTCCCACCGCTTGCACGTGTGCCGAGCCGTCGCAGTAAGGGGAGAATCCGTGAGGCACGCCCTCGCTACCGCGCCGCTCGTTTTCGTCCTTGCGCTCGCGGCGTGTGCGGGTGATCCCGACGGTCAGAGCCCAGCCCTCGGTAGTCAGACCGCTTCGAGTCAGACCGCTTCCAGTCAAACGTCCTCGGGGGTTGGAGATCCGTTTGCCGCTCGGGCTGAGGCCGCGTGTCAGACCGCGCTCGAAAGCAAGCGGGGATGGACGACGTTTCCTGTCGCCGGCTTCGATCCGAGCCAACCCGACCCGGCTGCATTCCCCGAGGTGGCGGCCTGGCTGGAGAACGAGGTCGCCCCCACGTTCGAGGCTTGGCTCGCGGATCTGACGATGCTCGGAACACCTCCGTCGGGCCAGGAGTCCTGGAGCGACGTGCTGTCGGCCATCAACACGATCGTCGAGCTGAACGCAGCTCAGGTCGCTGCGGCGAGGAGCGACGATGGGGAGGGTTTCGTGGAAGCGAGGGATGGCCTCGAAGCCATCCAGTCAGAACTGGAGCGTGCCACCGCGGCGGCAGGCGTGCCGACTTGCGCCGACGTGCACAAGTAGGACGCGGTCCCGGCGTGCTTCGGGACACTCGGGTGCGAAGGTGCTCATGCAGTCGCGTCGCTCCGGCGTCGGGGCGATGAAGCGGCGACAATCACGGGCGCAATCAACGACTCCGGCGATTGCTCGGGTAGTCAGTCACCGGGCTCGAGGGCGGGTACCGGCCGGAGGTCGATCACGTCCTGGTCGATCGCGTCCTGGCACGGCAGACACTTCTCGAGCTGTGTGACCGCGCTCCACGACCTCTCAGCGAAGGGGTCGAGGGGCGAGCGCGGCAGTGGGTCTCATCACCCGAGAGGACATCGCAGCCGCCCCGCGGTACCCTCCGGCGGGGATGAGCACATACCTCGTCGTCGACCTCGACGTCCATGATCCGGCGACCTTCGCTGCCTACCGTGAGCGGGTCGGCGAGTTCGTCGCTCGGCATGGCGGGGAGTATCTGGCCCGTGGAGGCGAGACAGTGGTCCACGAAGGAGATTTCGAGCCCCACCGCGTCATCTTGTTTCGATTTCCCAACGGTGAGGCGATCCGGCGCTTCTACGCCGACGAGGAGTACCAGGAGCTCGCCAAGATCCGCTACTCCTCGTCCCGGACGATCGCCTTCTCGGTCGACGGCGTGTGACTGCGGCGCGCCCACGTCAGTGGGCGGCGACTTCTAGGCGGACGGGAAGCTGCCTGAACGTCGACACGAAGGTGGTCCGGGAGTACTCGACGTCGCCGTCGAGCTCGAGCAGACGCACCCGAGGGAGCAGCTTCTCGAAGAAGGTCATGAGCTGGAGACGGGCCAGGGCGCTGCCGATGCAGTGGTGAGGACCGATCCCGAACGAGAGGTGCTCTCTGGCGTTTCCCCTCGTGACATCGAAGCTTGCCGGCTCGTCGAACACCGTCTCGTCACGGTTCGCGGAGGCGAACGACAGCAGCAGCCAGTCGCCCGACTCGATGTCGTGGCCGCCGACCGTGGTCGCCGACGTCGCGTTCCGCATGAAGTGCTTGGTCGGCGTGACCCACCGCATGATCTCCTCGACAGCGTTGCCGATCAACGACGGATCGGACTGCAGCAGCGCGAGTTGATCCGGATGTCGCGCTAGGGCCTCGATCCCACCGGCGAGCACGGTGGCCACCGTGTCGTGGCCAGCGGCGGATAGCAGGATGAAGTACGGCACCAGGAGATCCGGCCCGAGTGGCCGGCCGTCGACCTCGGCGTTGGCGAGCACCGACCCCAAGGTGTCGTCCGGCTGGGCGCGCAGCCGCGCTGTCATGCCCATGAAGTACTCGCCCAGAGCGCTCACGGCCCGTTGGAGCGCCGCCTCCCGATCCGCGCCGGCGACCGTCGCGTCGTCGATGCCGAACAGCTCGGTCGTCCAACCATGGATCTGCGCGTCGTCTGCGCTCGGGATGCCGAGCGTGGCGTTGATGAATCGGAGTGGGAGGCCGCACGACACCACATTCGCGAAATCGAGCCGCGAGTCGCCAACAGTGAGCGCTTCGATGCGCTCCTGGGCGATCGCTTCGATCTCCCGCTTGCGCCTCTTGAGGGCGGACGGCAGGAACCACGGCGCGATGAGCCCTCGGTAGGTCCGGTGCTCGTCGTCGTCCATGCCGACGAGGTTCCGGACCGGCGGCCCACCACCTTCACGGTTGGCACCGGGCACCAAGATCGGATGCGGCGCGTTCTTGAAGATGTTGCTGCGCTGCTCCACGTCGCGAACGTCTGCGTGATGGACCACCGCCCAGAACGGAGCGAACCCGGTGTCGGTGACGCGCACCGGTCCCGGCCTCGCGTGGAGCGCCGCCGCCTGCACATGCCAACGATCCGGGTCCGCGTACGCACCCGCGTCCGTGAAGATGCTCCGCGTCTCCCCGGCGCCTGCCATCGCGCTCCCCCGCTCCTCACCTGCGACAGAGGAGCGACAGTACCCGACACGCCGAGACGGTCCGTCCTGCCTGTCGGCCACTCCGTCGACAGGTTCGGATGACTTGGCCTTCGACAAGCACAAGTCCCCCGCGCCAGAAGGGCACTTCCGCGGACGCGCCACCCCAACATCAGACCGCTACTGAATAGGGCGGGGTAGGCGGTGGCGAGTAGGGCGAGCTGGTCGTCGGCGTGGCTCGGGTGGGGTGTCCAGTCCTCAGCCAGTCCTCAGCAGGTTGAGAAACGGCGCGAACTGATTCCGCCGTTCGCGCTCACCTATGTCGCCGGCGCCCGTCGTGACGGGCATCGACGGTGGGCGCCCAAAGTCGAGGCGTGCCGTCGGCCGCGCGGCCGCGTGTTGTCTTCGTCGCGCGGCCGGGGCGCCAGCCGGGCTGGGACGGCGTCCCGACCGCTGCGCTCGTTCCATCGGTGCGAAGTCGTCGCTCGCGTCAGCGTGATCGCCCGCTTCGATCGGTACTGAGACACAATGGTCTGGCGTGGGCTCGATGGTCGATCTCGAGGAGGTGCGTCGCCAGCTGATCGGTGCGTGGCGCGTCGTCCGGTACGACGATCGGGTGTCAACAGATGATGCGTGGTCTGCGTCGTATGGGGATGACGTCGACGGACTCGTCGTCTACGACGAGTCGGGCTGGTTGTCGATCAGCGTCTCCGGGTCCGGTCGATACGACTCGTACTTCGGACGCTTCGCTGTTCTGGAGGTAGGAGCGGAGGAGCCCGACGGGATCCGCGGACGGATCAAGCAGACGGTCGTCGCCTCGAACATGCCGGGCCTCGAGACGATGGATCCCACGCGGCCTTTCCGGCTGAGCGGTGACACGCTCGTGCTCGGCGATGAGGTGTTGTGGCAGCGCGTGTGCACAAGAGCCGCGCGCGAAGGGGCCGTTTAGCTGCATCGCATGGCGCTCGGCGCCTCGGAGATCCGGTTCCGCATGCAATCTGGAACTAACGGACATCGGGGTCGTGGAGCGGGATAACTAGGGGAGCGGCAGGTACGTCAGCGACGGCCGCGACGCGTAGAGCTCGACCCCAACCTCTAACTGTGCGGGTTTCGCTCAGCGCCGACCTGCGGAAACGAGGGTGAGCACAGCGTTCAGCCTCCGATGCCTTACAAGGAGGGGGTCGGGGGTTCGAATCCCTCAGCGCCCACAACCGCAGGTCAGAGGCCATGATTACCATAGTCCCCCCTAGTACAGCGCTCGTTACATAGAGCATTTGCCCCAAGCGCTGCTCACGCGCCTCCGTTTCAGTGCGAGTCGCGCTGCCAGGCGACGCTAGCTACGCACCATCGGCGACGCGTTCCAGGTAAATGCTCAACCGCCGGGTGCGTGGCACAGCGGTTCAAGTAATGCTCGACGAGACGGCCGCATTGTCGGCGTCGGACGATGACCCGGATTGGCGGGGACCCGGCGGCTCGCGAGTCAGGCGTGCTACGCCTGGATCTCCGTCACGACGCTGGCTGTGACGACCGTCATGAGACGTCTGTTACCCGGCGCGTCGAGCGCGGGGAGCTCCCGGCGCACGATCAGTGTGGCGTCGATCGGGGAGTCCGCGAGGCGGTGAAGTGGTCGACGACGGAGGTAGCCATGAAACATGCAGGAGGTATGCCGCACGGCAAGTCCTTCGCTCGCCGGAGTTTGGACAACCAGATACTCACGGCGCAACGAGGCTGGGCGAAGATGCAGAAGGACGCTCAGCTAAGACTCGCCGCCTGTTAAGCCGCCAACAGTGAGCGATCCGAACGCTTGGCAGCAGGTGGACAAGCCGACGAAACAGTCGGCGAGGCGTCGTCGAATGATCCTGCTGACCGGCGTAGCGCTCCTACTGTGGGACTCGTGCTCACCGCCGCGGTCTTCGTGCAGGCTTTACGACCGGATTGCCGACAACCGCGGTGATGTCATCGTTGCCGAGCAGCGACACCGGAGCGACTGTGCAGGAGATCCAGACGCTTCTCCGCTGTCCGGTGGGATTCACTGCGCTCGCGGTCACGGAAGTTTCGACCGAGACCGCGGAAGCTGTCCTGTCCTTCCAGTCGAGCCGCGGATTGCCACCAACTGGCCGGGTCGACGGGTCACCTACGACGAACTCCGCGCAGCTAGCTCTGTCTCGGCGTTGCTGAACCTGGAGGCTTCCCCTTGTCGGGGGTGAAACATGGGCCAAGACACCGCAAATCAGTGGTACAAGTCGGCGGAGGCGGCATTGCAGGCGGGCGACCTCGACCGAGCGGAGCACCTATACGCGACGCCATCGCAGCCAATCCCGGCATGCCAACGTGCATATCGGCTCGGCGAACTGGCGCTGCGGCGAGGTGACGAGGCCAGGCGCGACAGTGGTTCGAGCAGGCGCTCGCCGTACAGCCAACCCACGAGTGCCAGACGGCGCTAGACGCGTTGTCGCTGCCTGCTCCGGCGCCGCCGACGAAGTCCCAGCCCTCGCCGAGCCAGACGTTACGTCAACCAGTCTCCCGAACTGCCCGCCGACAGGTGACGGGATCGTCGGCGTCGTCGAGTCGGTACGCCGCTTCACCGAGAGTTTCGAGGTTCGACAGGGACCCACCCAGTCTGGGCCTTTCGCGTACGTGCAGCGACCAAACGAGCAACCCACCGGCGCGTCGTGTGCAGCTCCGAGGAAAGCAGATTCGGGGGCCTCTTACCCGGCACTGGGTGCAGTTCCCCGTGGCTGACACCGGCAGAAGCTGAAGCAGTTGGTCAACTTACGGCCTGCTCCCCCGTGCGGTTGTGCAGCACCACATCGTGGCGGTCCTCGCAGTCAGTTTCTTTGTCGGCTTCGTTGCATTGTTCGTGATCGGCCCCGGACTTCTCGACTTCGATCCGCTTGGCTGAAGGACCCGTGAGCGTCTTCGATCGCAGCCTCTCCCCCCGCCTGACCCTCCCGACCCCGTTGGCAGATCGTTGAGCTGGCGACGACCTCGACACCAGCGAGGCCACGACCAACTCCGAGGTGGACACCACCGAGGAGGTGGCACGGCGAGTCGTTCTTCGCCGAGCTAGTCGACGAGCACGACAACGCCGCCGATGGGTCCGAAGAGGCGGCTTCTTCGCCGATCTGACGGATTCGGATTCCGATGACGACGGCACAGCGCCTGACGTCAAACGGGACGGACGCGGCGACCAAAGTGAGAATCGGACGGACGAGGGCAGCTTCTTCGCCCCCCTTGTGGACTTGGATGCCGACGACGCAACCGGGGCCGACGCCGCGGAGTCCTTTCTCGGCCTCAGGGAGTCCACCGACACGACTCCCAACCAGGCCGGAGAGGACGACAGCTACTTCGCGCCCCTCGCACCGACTGGGACCCACCGTCCGATGATGACAGCGACCTCGCCAGCCTGGGCCTCGCGGTCCTGCAACCGGCGGGCCCGCTGGAGACGTCGAGGACGCCGACGTCACCGGCGACACGGGTCGTGAGGATGAGGCCAATTCCACAGCCGAGCCGGTCGCCATCTAGAACACCGCGGCCGAACCGCCCACGGAGCCGTCTGTCCGTGCAGTCGGTTCGCCAGACGTCGCTGAGCCCGGGACCAGGTCGTCCTTCCTCTGACCAGACGGCAACACAATTCAGCGAGATGAGACCGGGACGTGGGTGCTGACACCTGACCTTCGGCAGTGGCACGTGAGCAAGGACGGCACCGTCACTGATCTGACGTCACCGCCCACGGTCATTCAAGGTGTACGAGACCGAGCGACGACCCGAATTGGGAGGTGACCCAGATCCGGGAGCACTACTTCGCCAGAGACCGGCTGGCTACCAGATCAAGTACGGCGGCGTCGTCGCCCGGCGTGGAACCTTTGCCGGCGACTGGCACGCCGTTGATGAGACACGTGGTGGAGGGTACGCGTATATTGGCGGAGGACCGTGTGAGAACGCAAGGCTCTGCCGGAGACAAGCGGCTGACCGCCCTGCTCGACGGCTTCGAGGCGGCGACGGAGCTGGCGATGAAGATTGGGACGAAAGCACTGCAGATGTCGCGGTGCGCCGGGGTTGCAGGCCGTGGGCTACGTGCTTGAAGCCATTCGGCCCGACGACATGCCGACAGAAGTTCGGGAGCGCATCGACAACGCCGCGACTCCGCAGGAAGCCCTCCACCTTCTAATCGAGCACGAGGCATCGACAAGGTCGTCGCTCGGCCGCGGCACTACGCTACATGCTTGGGCTTGGTGGAGCGTTGAGCCGCCGCGCCGCCTACCGCCACGCCTCACCAACCGCCGACGTGGCCAAGGGCGACAAACTGCTGTCACCCGATGAGGTCGACGACATTGTGAGCGGCATCCCTTCCGCGTGCAGCGGCAACATGATCGTGGTCCCCGGCAGTCCCGCCACGTGCAAACGTGGGAGATTCAGTTAGCGCCGCCGTCGCGGCAGCGTGCCGAGATCCCGGCTTCACGATCTTGGGCAACTATCCTGATTACGACTGGTTGTCGTCGTCCGCAGCCGCGCGACGTTTCAAGATCCCGGTCGCCGACGAGCCCATGACACCGGCACAGCAAGCGGAGATGGAGGCGGCCAACTATCGGTTCCTCGACCGGACGATCGCTAGACGTGAGCCGGTCCTGCTCGCCACCCCCATCTCCCAAGCCCGCGTGAACAGCATGGTGCTGAGGGAAGTCGACTACCTCATCAAGGCCGGCTACGTCCTCTCGCCAAGCGGCAGTTTTCTCACCCCGCCAGATTGACGTGCCTCGGCGTCATCGCTCATCGGCGACAAGCCCGGTCCAACTCCTTGCCCCTCCTCGCCCGCCTGGGCAACCGCGGATCGGAGATCTGCGCTGCGGAGCGACACCCGCGCGATAGCAGCGCAGAATGGAGCCGGACAACCGGTCGAGCAGTTCCGGGGGTGGTGGGCGGAGGAAGTGCGAGAAGGAGCGCTTTGGGAATCATCTTCTGTGACCCTCTAACTGTGCGTGTTTCGCTCACGCTCGACCTGCGAAAAGGAGCATCGAACGATCGCATCGCATCGACGCCGAAGAGTTCTACCGACTCCTCGACGGCACCGTGATCGACGACGCCAAAGTCTTCAACCACAAGCTGCGCGAGTGGGAGGACTACTACAACTACGACCGCCCCCACGGCGGCCTCGGCGGCCAAACCCCCTACGAACGGCTACGACAAAAGACCCAGGTTCGGGTGTAACGGGACCTCGTCAGTTGCACACCTCAGCGCCCGCAAGTGCAGGTCAACGCGCCGAATGCCCCGTAGGGCGCGTGATTGCAAACGGCGGCCCAGCCGCACAGGACGACGCTCGTCGTCCGTGCGCGTGGGCTCGGCATTGTCACGCGGGTTCGAGGTGCGCGGTGCGCTGACATCAAGGACCCGCGTGTTGCGAAATGAGCGCGGGTCGCGTCTCGGGACGACGTGCTGAAGGAACACGACCACGAAATCGTCAACCGCGCCCGTTACGCCATGGAGGGTCGCGCGCGATGATTTCGCCGTGCCTGGCCGCGCCGGACTGCCGTCTGGGGTCGTAACGTTCGTCTTCACCGACATCGAAGGTTCGACTCGCATCTTCCGGCTCCTCGGGGACCGATATCCGCCGCTCCTCGAGCGACACAACGAACTGCTCCGCCAGGCTTGGAAGGAACACGGCGGCGCCGAAGTGAAGACCCAGGGAGACGCGTTTCTTAGTTGCGTTTCGAGACGCGACGGCCGCTCTCGTGGCCTGCGTGCGCGCGCAACAGTTGCTCACCGTGGAGCCGTGGCCCGACAACACACGACTGCACGTGCGCATCGGAGTGCACTCGGGGCTCGCAGCGCCGCGCGATGGTGACTACGTTGCGCTCGCAGTTCACCAGGCGGCGCGTGTGGTCTCTACCGCGCACGGCGATCAGATCATCGCATCGCAGTTCACGGTTGACCTTGTCGGGCCGCGGCCGGACGCGATGCGGCTCGACTCGCTCGGGAGCTTCCGCGTGCGCGACTTCGACGGTGGCGTCGAGCTGTTCCAAGTCACGACAGCCGGCCTTCAGACAGAGTTCTCGGCGCCGCATGCGATCCCGGCGGCCGGTCATAACCTCGTCCGACCCGCGACGCCGTTCTTCGGTCGCGAGTCAGAGATCGCGGCGCTCGTCGAGCACGTGGCACCCGCCCGCATCGTCACGGTGCTCGGTCCGGGCGGGGTTGGCAAGACTCGGCTCGTCACGGAGTTCGGCCTGCGGTGCGCGCCCGACTGGGAGGGTGGCGTCTGGCTGGCTGCCCTGTCGCCGGTCGGAGATCCCGCCCACCTCTGTCCCGCGGTCGCGGCGGCGCTCGGCGCGCGCCGGGAGCCAGATGGCGACGGCGACCCGATGCGGGAGATCGTCGGGCAGTTGCGCGCTTCGCCGATCGTGCTGATTCTCGACAACTGCGAGCACCTCACGGCCGCGACGAGCCGACTCGCGTCAACCCTGCTTGCGGAAGCGCCGACCGCAGCTCTCGTCGCTACGAGTCGCGAACCGCTCGGGATTGCCGGCGAGCACGTAATCCGGATCGCACCCCTCCACGTCGACGCGGCCGGGCATGAGGGGCGAAGCCTCTCACCTGCGACAGAGCTGTTTCGCGACCGTGCGACCGCAGCGCAGCATTCGTTTACGCTCGACGACTCCACCTTCGACGACGTCACCGCGATCTGTCGCGATCTCGACGGTCTCCCGCTCGCGATCGAACTCGCGGCCGCACGCGTCGGAGTCATGTCACCGGCTGCAATCCGAGGCGGTCTCGATCGCAGCTTGGCAATACTCCGTAGCCCGGTCCGCGATGCTCCCGCACGTCAGTTCTCGCTCGAGACTCTGCTCGCGTGGAGCTACGACCTCCTCAGCGGCGTCGAACAAGATGTGTTCCGCCGGCTCGGCGTATTCGCTAGCGGCTTCGGGCTCGACGCGGCCGCCGCGGCGGCAGGCGGTCGCACCGACGACCCCCTGGCAGTGGCGGATCAGGTGTGGTCGCTGATGGACAAGTCGTTGGTCGTCGCGGACGTCGCAGCCGACGAGAACCGCTACCGAATGCTGACGATCGTGCGGCGGTTCGCCCGGGACCGCCTCGACAGCTGCTCAGAGACGGCAGGCGTGGCCCGACGAGTCGCCAACGTGTACGCCGATCGGCTCGGCCCGGAACACGACGTCGAGCACTACTGGCTCGGCGAGATGACACTCGAGATCGACAACCTGCGGGCGTTAATCGCCCTGCTTGCTCCCACCGACGCCGAACTCGCGCAGCTGCTTGCCAGCTCGATCCTGCAATACCACGACATCACCCAGTCGCTACAGGAGGGAATCGAAGCGGCGATCTCCTTTCAGCGCGACCTGACCGCCGAGACACCGACACGCGTCGGGCTGCTCGTGTGCGCCGCCAAACTCTACGGCCGATCCCGCGACCTCGACGCGACCGATGCGGCGATCAGCGAGGCCAAGGCACTACGTGAGACGCTCGCCGAGCCGCCTTGGGCTGCGGGAATCCTCGCCAACACGGCTGGACTCGCCCTGTTGCACCGGGGAGACCCGGGCGCCGCTCTCGGCGCTGGCCGATCGCGCCCTGGCGTTGCCGGGCTCTGATCTCGCACAGGCACGGCTGCTGAACCTCAAGGCCATTGCCGCGTCAGAAGCTGGCCACCTCGAACTGGCAGCGGACGCCCTCATTGCCGGACTCGAGGTCGAGCGACGCCTCGGAAGCGACCGTGAGATCGCGGCCGTCTACGCCAATCTCGCCGAAACGGCGCTACTTCGCGGCGACACTCGCTCCGCAGCCGCCAACCAGCTCGCGTGTCTCGACCTGGCACCACAAATCGGGAACACGCTCTTCGTCGCGCTCTCCCTCATGGTCGCGGGACGGTTGGTGGCCGACGCTGACGACGCCACGGCAGTGACGCTCCACACGCGCGGCGACATGCTGTTCTCTGACGCCGGATTGGTACCCGTTGTCGACGACCAGGATGTCGCGGCCGCGATGCTGTTCGCCGCGCGCCGACGCCTCGGCGTCGCGGCGTTCGACGCCGCCGTGCGGGCTGGGCAGGCGCTCGACCTCGGTGACGCGATCGAACTCACACGGCGGGTGCTGCGCGAGCTCGCGGCGTAGGTTCACCCCCGACGTACAAGCCGAACGTCCGCTGCGCGACGGCGCCCCCGCCGCGGTCCTGTCCTTGCGGCTTCGACGACATCGAACGCGACGCCATCGTCCGCACAGCCCGCGAGCTCGTCGCGTTTGTCTGCCACCACGGCTACGGCACACGGAGGCGCTCGTCAAGATCATCGAAGGTGTCACCTGATTCGCGGCAGAACGCGCGGACCTCCCCAGCTGGCAACGGGACTTAGGCTCAGGTCGCAGTCAACCTCGACGACCACGCCACCTGTGGCGCAGGTGAACGCTGAACTCAACCTCTAACTGTGCGCGTTTCGCTTCGCGCCGACCTGCGGAAACGGGGTTGAGCACAGCGCTCAGCCTCCGATGCCTTACAAGGAGGGGGTCGGGGGTTCGAATCCCTCAGCGCCCACTCATGCAGGTCAGAGGGCATAGATCACGCAGCGAGGGTCCGCCCCATGTGCAGCACAGCGCTCGTTGGCCGGACCACTAGGTGTCGTTGTAAGGCGCCGGCGCCTTGACGGCGCGCTCGCGCTTCGGGAGTAGCGAAGTCGCGGTTCGGTCGTCGGTCACGGCCGTGCGTGCGTGTCACGAGCCGGCACACCGGTCACTCAGAGACCCGTTGAGACCGGAATCGGACCGCCGGGCCTGAGGGTGTCGTCAAAGACACACGAAAGGAGCACGGTCATGGCTATCACCCGCAATCTCGCTGTTGTCGCCGTCGGACGTGGTCTCGCTGCCAGCGGCTTCCTGTTGACGCAGGTGTCGTCGGACAAGACGTCTGCTCGGGCCGATGACCTGATCCTCCCAACCTCGCCGCTGTTGTCCGATGCCGGGGTGATCAACGCCGCTGCACGCGCCGAGTTCGTGCAGCTGTGTCTTGACGGCTTGCATGACGGCTCGGCATGCGCCAAGTACCGGGCCGCGGCCGCCGCCCATCCCACTATCCCGGCAGACCTGACGGGGGATTGCCAACCCGTGGTATCGATCCCGTGAGCGCGCTCGACGGACACGAGCGGGACTTCCAGGCCGCCCGTCATGCGGTCAACGATCGCATGGGGGGCTACCGTCCGGACGCGAACGAGTTCTCCATCCTTGGCCCGATCGAAGTCGCCGCTCCGGACGGCCCGGTCGAAGTCAGCGGGCCGAAGGAGCGCGCCGGCGCTCGCAGTCCTGGTGGCTTGGGCCGGCGAGGTCATGAGCACCGAGCGATTGGCTGAAGCTCTCTGGGGTGACGAGCCTCCTCGATCGAGCGGCAAGATCGTGCAGAACTTGGTGTTGCGTTTGCGCAAGACGCTCGGGCCGAGCGTCATCGACACGCGACCCGGCGGATACGTGCTGAACGCCGCACCCGACTCGATCGACGTGCGCCGCTTCGAAAGGCTCGTTGCCGAAGGCCGCAGTCGGGCAACCGCCGGCGACCCGACGGCGGCAGGCAGCCCTGTCAGCAGCCGTCGGTCTTTGGCGCGCAAGCCCGTTGCCCGAGCTCGAGGACTGGCCACCGGGGCGGTCTGAGGCGGCTCGCCTCCAGGAGCTCCACCGTTGTGTCGTGGAGGACCTCGCAGAGGTGGAGCTCAGCATCGGTCATCACCGCGAGTGCGTCGCCCGCCTCGAGGCGATGGTTGACGAGGAGCCGTTGCGGGAGCGGCGCTGGGTTCTGCTGATGCTCGCGTTGTATCGATGCGGGCGCCAGGCCGACGCGCTGCGGGCATACCAACGCGCACGGACCGCGCTTGGCGATCTCGGCTTGGAGCCCGGTCCTGAGTTGCAGGCAATGGACCGTGCCGTAGCCGAACACGACGAATCGCTGGCGCTCTCGAGTCAAGGCGCGACGGGCCAGCGAATGCTGCCGACGGGGGTCGTCGCGTTTCTGCTGACCGACATCGAAGGCTCTGCGCCGCTGTGGGAACGGGCGCCGACTGCGATGTCGGACGCCGTCGAACGCCATGCCGACTTGATCGAGAAGGCAGTGACGACCTCCGGCGGCGTCTTCTCTGAAGGCTCGGGGCGAAGGCGACAGCTCGTTCTCTGTGTTCACGAAGACCAGCGCGGCGGTGAGCGCCGCGCTCGCGGCGCGTGATGCCCTGGAAGCTGAGCAGTGGCCGACCGGGCAACTTGCTGTGCGTATGGCGATCCACACAGGCGAAGCGCACGAGCGCGACGGCGACTACTTCGGACCGACCGTCAATCGGGCTGCACGACTGCGGGGTCTCGCAACCGGCGGTCAGATCCTGCTGTCCGAGTCGGTGGTGGCGCTGGTCCGCGACGAACTTCCGGAAGGTTGGGACCTCGCTGAGCTCGGCGAGCAGGCGCTGCGTGGACTCAACCGTCCCGAACGCGTCTTCACGTTGGTCAGCTCTGGTGCCGTCATCGGCCGTGGTGCGACCGTCGTCGCGCGCAGCTGTCCCTACATGGGGTTGCTTGCCTTCCAGCCCGAAGACGACCGGTTGTTCTTCGGGCGTGCCGATGTCTTGGCGAGTCTCACCGATCGTGTGGCCCGCGATCGCTTTGCGGCTGTGGTGGGCGCATCCGGTAGCGGCAAGTCGTCGCTGTTGCGAGCCGGACTGGTCGCGCGGTTGAGGCGCGGCGCCGGGTCCGAAGTGAACGAATGGCTCACGGTTGTCATGACCCCGGGTGCGCGGCCGGTCGCTGAGCTCGCGGCACGCATCGGTCCCTTGTGTGGCGACAGCGCGACCGATCTGCTGCGTGACCTCGAGATGGACTCTCGTTCACTGGATGTCGCGGTTCGACAGGCTCTCGCCTCACGTCCGTCGGGGACGAAGGTCGCGCTCGTTGTCGATCAGCTCGAAGAGCTGTTCACGCTGTGCCGCGACGACGAGGCCCGTCGCACGTTCCTTGACGCTTTGGTGGACGCGGCGTCGGCCCCTGACGGACCTGCCGTCGTTGTCGCGCTGCGCGCCGACTTCTTCGGACATTGCGCTTCGCACCACGGCCTCGCGCGGTTGCTGGAGGCGCACTCGTTGCTGGTCGGCGTCATGGATGAAGCCGGCCTACGCGAGGCGATCGAAGGACCAGCGCGCGTCGCCGGATTGACGCTCGAGCCGGGGCTCGCCGATCTGATCCTTCGCGATGTCGCCGGCGAGCCCGGTGGTCTGCCCCTGTTGTCGCACGCCTTGCTGGAGGTGTGGAAGCGCCGAGACGGCCGCATGCTGACCATCGCAGGGTACGGCGCCAGCGGCGGTGTCAGTGGTGCGATCGCCTGCACCGCGGACGCGGTCTACGAGTCGTTCGATGTGGATGAGCAGCGCGTCGTTCGGTCCGTGTTCCTTCGCCTCACCGAGCTCGGTGACGGCACGGAGGACACTCGGCGGCGGGCGACCCTCGAAGAACTCGCGAGCGAATCGGCGGCTGGCACCGAGCGGACCGAGGTTGTGCTCGACACGCTCGTCGCGGCCCGCTTGGTGACTGTCTCGGCGGGCACGATCGAGGTCGCGCACGAGGCGTTGATCCGCGAGTGGCCTCGCCTTCGGGCGTGGCTCGACGAGGATCGTGAAGGGTTCCGCGTCATGCGTCATCTCACGTGCGCAGCGCACGACTGGGTCGAGCGCGGGCGCGACGACAGTGAGCTGTACCGGGGACCGCGGCTGGCAGCGGCACTGGAGTGGCGCGCCTCTGGACACCAGGAAGACCTGAACCCCCTCGAGAACGAGTTCCTCGATGCCGGACAGCGAGAGATCGAAGCGCGCGCCAGCGCGCGAGCTGCGAGCCACGCGCCGCCTGCACCGCTTGCTCGCCGGCGTCGGCGTAGCGCTCGTCCTCGCGTTGATCGCCGGCGCATTGGCGTTGGACCAACGCAATCGCACCAACAACGAGCGCGACCGCGCCAACAGCGAGCGCGACCGCGCCAACAGCGAGCGCGACCGGGCGGCCGCGGTGGCCGAAGCGGAGGCGGTACGGCGTCTCGCCGTCCAGTCGAGAGCCGCTCAGGACACCAGCCTCGAGCTTTCCCTTCTGCTCGCTGTCGAGGCCAATCGCCGCGATGACTCGAGCGAGACGCGGGGCGCGCTGCAATCTGGATTGCTGAGCAATCCCCAGCTTCTGGGCTTCCTTCGCGGAAGTGCGTCCGCCTACACGTCCGTCGCGATCGACACGGACCGGAGTGGTCGCTGCCGGGAGTCGCGAAGGAACCGTCGACCTGTGGAACGGCGACCGTCGGCTGATCGGAACGCTTGCCGCAGGCTCAGGATCCGTCACTGTCGTCTTCGCAGGCAGCGGATCACTGCTCGGTGTCCTCTCCGAAGCGGACCACACGCTGGCTCTGTGGGATGTCACCACCAGGGCCCGGGTTGGCGAACCGTTCACGACCGACGCCGCCATCGGCAACGCTGCGACCTTCGCGTTCAGCCCCGACGGGCGCCAGTTGTCGGCCGCGCTGGGTTCAGGCGAGATCGCCACCTGGGACGTGGCGACACGGGTGGAGACGGGCGCCCGCCTCAGGAGTCGGGACGACATCCCCTTCCGAGCCGTCGCGTACAGCCCGGACAGCCGGTTGCTGGCGACCGGCACCGTGGCCGGCGATATGGCGTTCTACGACGTGCAGTCCCGAGAGCCGGCGGCTGTGCCGCTGTCGCCGGGGCCGACGACGCCCCCCATGTCGATGGCGTTCAACCCGCAGGGCTCGCTTCTGGTGGCAGGGACCGCGGCCGGCCCAACCTTCATGTGGGACCTGTCGACAGGCCAACTAGTCGCGTCACCGCTTCTGCTGAGCACGACCAACGGCCAAGTTGCGTTCAGTGAGGACGGGACACGGTTGGCCCTGGGCTCCGGGTCCGAGACACTCGAGTTGATGGACCCGGCCCGGCCCGACGAAGCGTTGGCGTCGGTCCACACGCAGGGTGGCGTGCAGCGGGGCGTCGCCTACAGCCCCGACGGTCGATATGTGGCAGTCGCCAACGGGGGGGCCGGGAGCGTCGCGATCGTCGACGTCGTCGGCGAACGGAAGTTGGGGCATCCGCTCCCGACCGCCCCGCTGCAATTCGGAGTCTTCAGTCCAGACGGTTCGATGTTGGCCGCTCCCGACTACGCCGACGGCTCGTTGTCGCTCCTCGATCCCGACAGCGGCCGAGTGATCCGGCGGCTCGAGCCTCCCGGCATGCGCCCGATCAGCGCACTCGTCACTCTCTGCACCTGCCTTCAGTCCGGACGGGCGATTGGTGGCCTACGGCGGTCTGACCGGGCGCGTCGCCATCTTCGATGTGGCGACCGGCGACGTGGTCAAGACGCTCACGCCCCCACCCGCCACCACCGATCACGACTTCATCGATCCAGCCATCGCTCCCGTCTACGTCGGGCCGCTGGCGTTCAGTCCGGACGGCACCAAACTGGTGTCGGCGGCGCTGGAGACGGCCACCCTCTTCGACCTCGGCTCCGGCCAGCAGCTCGCGCAACTCACCGGCTGGGACCTATTGGCCACCAACGCGTATCTTCACGCCCGACGGCCGATACGTGGTGATCTCCGGCTTTCAGAGCCAGACGCTGGTGTTCGATTCGACCACCGGCGAGCAGGTGGGTGAGCCCATCGGCGACAGCACCGCGCCCGCATACATCGCCAACAACGGGCCGCCCGACACGCTGATGACATCCGACTTCTCCGGCCACATCCGCTTCGTCGACCTCCGCACGCGCACGCAGGTCGGTCCGCCCATGACCGGCAGGGCCGTGGCCGTTTCCGTCCGTCGTGCTTCTCCCCGGCGGCGACCGGGTCGTCGCTGGCGTTCTTCGGCGGCACAGCGAGCGAAGCCTGGATCTTCGAGCGCGCCACCGGCCAGGCGATCGGCGACCCGTTCCCTTCGCTTGCCCAGTACAGCGCGCTGTCGGTGAGCCCCGACGGCGAGACCCTCATCACCGGTGACGGCACCCAAATGATGCGGTGGAACATCGACTGGACCACGTGGCGACAGACTGCCTGCCGGATCGCGGGACGAAACCTCACCCAGGCCGAGTGGTCGTTGTACCTGCCCAACGGCGGACCGTACCGCCCGACCTGTCCCGAGTACCCGGGTTGACCGCCGACGTGCGCGTCGACACGAGACGACAGCCTCGACAACAACGCTGACAACGCCTGACCAAACGGGAGCGCGAGCTCGCGCACCATCGGCGACGCATTCCAGTGCTGCCCACACGACGCACGCCAGGCATCCGCGGTCGACTGCCAACGTCGGCAGGTCGGTGCGCTGAACTCAACCTCTAACTGTGCGCGTTTCGCTCAGCGCCGACCTGCGGAAACGAGGTTGAGCACAGCGCTCAGCCTCCGATGCCTTACAAGGAGAGGGTCGGGGGTTCGAATCCCTCAGCGCCCACAAACCGCCATCGGGACTCACTTCCGAGGCTCAAGCGTGGCGGCGTATTCCTCCACTCGCGCCCGGAAGACTCTCCAGCGCCGCTCGTTGTCGTGGACGATGCCCGGCGAAGTCGCTGAACAGGTCAGCAGCATGATCGATCATCTCCGCGGCGGAGTAGAGGCGGCGTGCCGAGGAGTGCCCGTCAGCGAGGTCGGCGCGCACAGCAGCGGGGGTGAAGTCGACGCGGTCGAGCAGATCGGCGGCGCGGTGAAGATCAGCGCCGCAAGGCTCATGATCGATGCGCCTTGCCAGTTGTTCGCGATGATGCGGTGACGTTCGCCCAGCAGGTCGGCCAGCTCGTCGATCTCGAGGAGCACGAAGGCGAGATCCCACGACGACTTCATCGCGGTGGCGAGCCATTCGCCCGCGCCCGCCGCGTCGTCCGCGCAGGTGCGCAGGTCGCGCTTGAGGTGGTGGATCTCGCCAGGCTCGCCCCCGCCCTCCATGAACAGCACACCGTCGAGCTGCAGGGCAGCCGCCGCGTTCAGATCAGGCGCACCTTCGTACGGGCTGAACGCGGTGGCCGTCGAGGGTGCGGTCGTCGTCCACTGATCGGCGAGCGCGTGCAACGTTCGCGAGTGGCGTTGGAGCGTCACGGCCTGTTCCGCGGGCGCGGTCGAGTAGAACTTCTCGTGCTCCCGGTGGAAGGCGGTCATGTTCAGCATGGCGGTCAGCAACGGTGTCAGATCACTCGCGGGGCTCTTCGATGTGGCCATTGCTCACCTCTTTCTCCCCGAATCGCCAACCGTCGGGCCCGAGGGGTCGTGCGCGCCGACTCCATCGGCCCCGGCCTGCCAGCATCCGCCGCTTGATCCTGCGGCGCGACGGCACCACGGACTAGAGGCGTTAGTCCCAATCGGGGCAACGTGGCGCGCCAGGGACCCGGGGAGCGAGACGACGGATATCTCGCGCCCTGTAGCTCGCGAGCTTCGCTCCGTGTTGCGCACAGCCTTCGTTGACCGGATAACTCGACCCGCATCGACATCGTGACCTTCGGCCCTTCCGCGCCCGCTGGGCATCCGGTGAGGCTGCAGTCGGGTCCTTCTCCGGACGGCCACAGGAGCGTCGCGCGTGCAGTTCGCCACGGCGTAGGAGGTACAGCCATGACTACGACCGCCGCTACCTTTTGACCACGTCGAGCCAGCGCGCCGGGCGCCTCACCTCAAGTCCGGGCAACAGCAAAGCGTCCTCGTCGGCTACATCGAAGACGGCCCGAATCTCGTCGTGCTCGCGACGAGCGGCTGGGACGAGGGCCATCGCTCCTGCTGGCTCAACCTCAGGCGCGCCCAGATGCCATCGTTCGTTTGCGCGCCAGCCGGCCCGCCCCGTCCAAGCGGTTGCGGCCGCGGGAGACGAGCGCGATCCACTGTGGCAGCGTTGGCCGAGTCACGAGGGCTCGATGGCTATGCCGGGCTGCGGTCGATCGAGACGCCGGTCGTCGTCCTCGAACCCGCGAGGCAGCCGCCTGATGTGGTTGCAGTCTCCTCGCGCTCGGCGCCTGAGTTCCGGTTGCTCGTGAGACAACGGAAACTCGCGCGGTGTCGCTCGCGGGCACTGCACGCGGCTCCCGCTCGCGACTCTGGTGCGGTCGCTCAGCGGTCGAGCGATCCGGCGTGGTCGGGTACGTAGGTCTGCGTGTTCCGGGGCGGCCGTTCGTAACCCCTCGATTCCGGTCGCCGCGGGAGCTCCAGCGGCACTCGGGTCACCTCGTGGTAGTCGAGTGTGCTCAACAGGTGAGCGATCATGTTGATGCGCCCGTTCCGCTTGTCCTCGCTCTCGACCACATACCACGGAGCCTCGGGGATGTCGGTGTGCACCATCATCTGGTCCTTCGCCTGCGAGTAGTCCTCCCATCTGCTGACGGACTCGAGGTCCATGGGCGACAGTTTCCAACGTCGCATCGGATCCTTGAGACGGGACCTGAAGCGCGCCTCCTGCTCGGCGTCGCTCACCGAGAACCAGTACTTCCGCAGGAGCACACCGTCCTCGACGAGCATCCGTTCGAAGATCGGGCACTGGCGCAAGAAGCGGTGGTATTCGTCGGCGTTGCAGTAACCCATCACCTTCTCGACCCCGGCCCGGTTGTACCAGGAACGGTCGAACAGCACGATCTCGCCCGCGGCGGGAAGGTGTGAGATGTAGCGCTGGAAGTACCACTGGGTGCGTTCGCGCTCGGTCGGGGCGGGGAGCGCAGCGATGCGGGCGACGCGCGGGTTGAGGAACTGCGTCACTCGCTTGATCGTGCTGCCCTTACCCGCGGCGTCGCGTCCCTCGAACAGCACAACCAGACGCCGACCATCGGCCCGCACCCATTCTTGGACCTTGACGAGCTCGGCCTGCAGCCGGAACAACTCGCGTTCGTACAGCTTCTTCGGCAGACGGTCGGTCGCTTTGGCTCCCTTCGCCCTACTCGCGCTCTTGCTTGGATCCTCGGCCACGGCCACGACTCTAGGACGGCGTCACCGCTCGGCTCTCGGTGACATCTCCGCACACCAAGTCGCACTGCTGAACGAAACCGACCTGCGGTGAACCCATGGAAGTGTTGTGGTCATCGACCGTCGGTGTAGATGTGGGCGACGTAGTCGCCGAGCATTCGCCGGGAGGTGAACCGCGAGCCGACGGTGATGAGGGAGTGCTTCACCATCTCGACCCATGCGTCGGGTACTCCGTCGGGGCCTCGGTCGTAGAAGAGGGGGATCACTTCCGTCTCGAGGAGGTCGAAGAGAGCGGCTGCATCTCGGCGATCTTGCGCTGCCTCGTCGTCGCTGACCTCGCCGCCTATTGCCCAACCATTCTTCCCGTCGAACGCCTCCGCCCACCAACCGTCGAGAACACTGAGGTTGACGCACCCGTTGAGGGCAGCCTTCATCCCACTGGTGCCGCTCGCCTCGAGCGGAGGGCGGGGCAAGTTGACCCACACATCGCACCCGGCGACGAGTTCAGCGGCCAGCTCGAGGTCGTAGTCCTCGAGAAAGGCGACGCGGCCGCCAACTGATGGCTCGCTCTTGAGCTCGAAGAGGCTCCGCACGACGCTCTTGGCGCCTTCGTCCCTCGGGTGCGCCTTGCCGGCCAGCAGCACCTGGATCGGCCGTGGGCCACGGAGGAGCGCCGTAGCCCGCGGCGGGTCCAGGCCAAGCAGATGGATGCGTTTGTACGATGCGATCCTGCGGGCGAAGCCGATCGTGAGACTCTCCGCGTCGAAGCCCCACTCGGCTGCTTCCGCGTACGACAGCTCCTCGCCACGACGCAGACGATCCTCGGTCGAGCGCAACCGCACGACATCGATGAGGCGCCGACGAGCTTCCGAGCGCGCCGCCCACAGCTCTTCTGGATCGATCGCGGAGACGGGCACCCACGTCGTGGGCTCGTCGGTCCGATCCATCCAGCCGGCGTCGAGATGACGGTCGAGGAGTGCCCGCATGGGAGACGACAGCCACGTACCTGCGTGCACTCCATTGGTGACATGGCTGATCGGCACGTCCGCGGCCGCACGCGCCGGCCAGAAGGGGTGCCACATCTCCCGCGCGACCTGTCCGTGACGAGCACTCACGGCGTTCATCGAACGGCTCGAGCGGAGTGCAAGGGCCGAGAGCCCCGACCACGCCGTCTCATCTTCGCCAGGGGCCCGTCCGAGGGAGAGCAAGTTGGCACGATCCCCGGTGAGATCACCGATCCGTCCAAGCATCCGCAGGAACTTGTCAGCGGGGTACGTCTCGTTGCCCGCGGCCACGGGGGTGTGCGTAGTGAAGACGACTCGGGCGCGCACGGCCTCCCAAGCCTCATCGGGGGGCATGCCTGATCGCTGGAGCTCGGCCACGAGGTCCACAGCGGCCAGCGCCGCGTGTCCCTCATTGAGGTGATACATGCTGGGCTCGACCCCGCACGTCCGCAAGAGTCGTGTCGCGCCGACGCCGAGCACGGCGTATTGCGCGAGTCGCATCTCACTGTTTCCTTCGTACAAGCGAGACGTGATCCAACGGGCGACCACGGAGTTCTCGGGAACGTCGGTGTCGAGCAGATACAAGGGCACTCGGCCTACGTCGACACGCCACGCCTGGACCGCCACGTCCTCGTCCCCGACCGGCACCCACACCCTCACCGGCTCCCCGTTTGCGTCTCGTACCAACGCCATCGGCAGCCGCTCGGGATCCGAGTCCACCCAATACTCGTGCTGATACCCCGAGGTGTCGAGACGTTGGTGGAAGTAGCCGGTCCGATAGAGGAGACCGACTCCAATCATGGGGAGTCCGAGGTCAGAGGCTTCCTTCAGGATGTCGCCGGCGAGGACGCCGAGGCCGCCCGAGTAGATCGGGAGCGAGCCGTGGATGCCGAACTCTGCGCACAGGAAGGCGACGGGATGCACCCACGAGCCGAAGTGCGGCGCGCGCGGGGAAGTCCCATCGGCAACGTCTCGGCAGAGCGCTTCGGCCGCTGCGACCAGCGCGACGTCATGGGCGGCTCGGTCCAACGTCTCGTCTGATGCCTCGAGGAGCAATCGCACCGGGTTGTGCTGGCACCGATCCCAGCGGGTCGGATCGATCGAAGAGAACACCTCGCCGCCCAATCGAGTCCAGCTCCACAGGTAGTTCAAGGCGACCGAGCCGAGTCCACTCAGCGCGCTCGGGAGTCGGGCACTCAGTTGCAACGCGGCACGGGCGATGTCGTCGCGACCCGGGTAGTCCGGGCCCTCAGGCGACGACACGAGCGACCCAACCGTCGAAGTTGGTCACCCGCGCAATCTATCCGTCAGTGACAGCGGGGCTACCCGGCAACGACCAATCGCGCGAGCAGCTCCACGGCGAGGTCCACCGCGGCAGCGACATCCGTCGAGAGCGCCTCGCCTGTCTCGGGCTCGCGGCCTCGATCCCGATGACGGCAAGGCGCTGCGGCACGCGGTGAAGGGCGTGACCGAGGGCCACGGCGTAGGCGATGCCGAGAGCGTGGCTCGCGCCCGCGGACGACACGGACGTCGTCGGCGGCCCTCCGTCCACAGGCCACCGCTCGTCGATCGCGGCGAGTTCGGTGATCACTGCCTCGGGAGTCCACCCCATCGCGTCGAAGCCGCACTGATCGCACGTCTCACGGGGCTCGTCGGGAGGCGGGGTCCTGACGGTCCGACTGTCGAGCACGGGCGGGGCCACCGCGACGAGTCGATGGCCGCGGTGCAGGGTTTGGCGCTGACGAACACAGCGCTCGGCCTCTGATGCCCCCAGGGCGGGGTCGGGGGTTCCAAGAGCCGCAGCTTGGTTGTCGCCGCGTGCAGCAGGGCCTGCGGCCACCAGGACCCGCTTGCGGCGATCGGGCCCCTTGGGGTGGTACGAGCTACGGGGTGATCGCCCAGAGCGTGTCGTGGTTCGTGATCGGCTCGAATGTCACTCCAGCTGCTTCGAGCATGGGGCGTTGGGCGAGCATCGCCGCGAGTTCTGACATGGCCCGGGCGTGATCCACGGTCTCCCAGACGCTGACGTTGGTGAGCTGTCCGGCGTCACGATCGATGGCGACGTAGTAGTGCAGGAGGCCGGGCATCACTTCCAGTGCTTCGCGCAACGCAGTCTCGCTGGCGGCGAGTGCGCGTTCAGCGTCGCCGAGCCGGTTCAGCGGGAACGTTCCTTTGGAGATGCGTACGATCATCTCCTCAGTTTGCCGGGAAGGCGGCACTGCAAGGCTCTACGAACAACCGCCCCGGTTGCCCGTTCGGGAGCGCTCTATCTCTCATCAGTCTCATCGACGGGCAAGGAGGAGAACGCGTGTCGCTTCAACCTCTAACTGCGCGCGTTTCGCTCTGCGCCGACCTGCGGAAACGAGGTTGAGCACAGCGCTCGGCCTCCGATGCCTTACAAGGAGGGGGTCGCGGGTTCGAATCCCTCAGCGCCCACAAAGTCCAGGTCAGAACGAAGTCGCGTTCAAGAGTGCATTGCACCGCCGCCAAGTACAGGAGGCCCAGGTCAGCGGTCACGTCAGGGTCTATGCGGCGAACCCCACCGCTCACTTGACGCTGTCGACCTGATTCACCACGCCGTATCCAAACGGGAACAGGACCGGTACGCGCTCGTCGGGACGGTCGCACGGCTGCGCGAGGACACCCTCCATCGTTCGTGAGAGGCGGAACGGGAGTCGCCCACTCGGACGGTGCCGACCGACGACCACATCGGCGAGGGCTGAGGGCGAAGCGCCGAAGGACGCGATGACATTTCGCCATCACGTCCGGCCCCGAGCCGAAGAGGAGCTCGGGCCGGACGGACGACGTTGGCGTTGCTCGGACTACCGGGTGGCGAACCGGCGGGTCACGATCACGCCAGCAGCGAGGACGCCGAGCCCGATGGCTACGAGCCAGCCAGTGGGACTCCCAGTGTTGGGCAGCTGCGAATCTGTGGGCGGAGCGGGCGCGCTCGTCGGCGCCGGCGTCGTGCTCACTGGGATGGCTTGGGCGAGTGTGTGCAGAGTGGCGCTTTCGAGCGAGCCGACCGCGTACACGACGGTGACGGTTGCTTCCGGCAGGGTGAGGTCGACGGGTCCGATCACCGGGGTGGTGGTTCCCGCCGCGGCGACGGCGGCGCTGATCGTGCCTGCGGGCAGATCGGCCTTTGCCTCACTCGGGTTGGTGAGGTTCGTGAACGCGGGCGTCCCGTTTGCAAGCACGTCGACCGCAGGTGCTGCAGCGGTGTGACGAACGACGAGGCGCGCGTTCCCCGCGGCCAGCGGTGAGGTGTCGTTGACGAAGACGGTGAGCTTCGGCTGTCCACTCGCGTCGAGATGGGCGACGATGCTCGCGTTCGCACCTGCGGGCAGCGTCGCTGAGCCTGCGAGCACCGGGGCGGAGTTGGCAGCAGCGTTCGCAGGGCGAATCGCGAGCTGGTAGGTGCCTGCCGGCAGCTCGAGGGGCGCGGTGACGGTGTTGGGAGCGAAGTCTTCGAGGGTGAGCGCGTCGTTCACGTACACGTCGACAGTGAGACCAGGGATGCCGTGGATGACGGTGACCGTGCCGGTCGCGGTTTGGGCGCCCGCCGGAGCGGCCAGCACGGAGAGCGCAGCCAGCAGGCTCCCGATGAGTAGGACGAACTTTCGCATTTGTACCTCCGAGTCGTATTTAGCACTAAAGATACCCGGAACGGTCGGTATCAGCAAGTCGACCGCACATTTAGTGGTAAACAGGACTCGATGACCCGAGCGCGGAGGCCGATCACTCTTCAGGAGGCAGCCGACCGTCTCGGAGTGCACTACATGACGGCGTACCGGTACGTCCGCACGGGTCGGCTCCCGGCCCGACGAGAGGGCGTGCAGTGGATGGTCGATCCCGCAGACCTCGCAAAGATGCGACCGCCCGAGCGGACGAGGCGGGGGCACGGCACCATTCGGTCCGAAGGGCCAGCGAAGCTCGCGGCTCGAATGGCGGCGGGCGACGAGGCCGGGGCCTGGGGGATTGTCGAGGCGGCGTTGGCATCAGGCGTCGAGGCTGCCGACATCTACCTCGACCTTCTCGTGCCCGCCCTCGAGGCAGTGGGGGACGGGTGGGCGGCCGGTGAGCTCACCGTCGCGGACGAGCATCGGGCGACCGCGGTCGCGCTGCGGCTGGTTGGTCGGCTCGGGCCTCGGTTCGCCCGCCGAGGCCGCAAACGGGGCACGGTCGTGGTCGGAGCGCCGGCAGGGGAGCAGCACGGACTCCCGTCGGCGATCCTCGCGGATCTGTTGCGAGGAGTCGGGTTCGAGGTGCTCGACATGGGCGCCAACACTCCGGGGGCGTCGTTCGCGGAGACCGCCAGGGAGGCAAGTCGCCTCATCGCGATCGCGATCGCGATCACGACGCCGGGCGGCGACGCCGCCGGGCGGGCCGCCGTGAAGGCGGTTCGCCAGGCCGACCTCGGCGTGCCGATCTTGGTCGGCGGCGGCGCTGTCCGCGATCGCGCGCACGCGCTCCGCCTAGGTGCCGACGAATGGTCCGGTCACGACGGTCGCACCGCGTTGGTGGCGATCGAGCGAATCGCGCGTTCGGGCAATCGCCCGTGACCGGGCCGGGTGTGGGTCACGCCCGAAGTTGTGCTCGCAACAACTCGTGACGCGCGAGCGACTCGGCCCGCTCCTCGCTGTGCTCGACGATCCGCTCGGAGTAGTCCGGCGGCACCCCGGCGGCGCGCCGCCACGGCTCGTGGATCTCAGCGCTCGGCAGGTGTGAGAGCTCGGGCACCCATCGACGGATGTAGTCGCCATTCGGATCGAACTTCCGGCTTTGGCTGACGGGTTGAAGATCCTGAAGTACGGCGCGGCATCGGTCCCGGTCCCCGCGACCCACTGCCAGTTGTGCTGGTTGCTGGCCAGTTCGCCATCGATCAGGTTGACCATGAAGTGACGAGCACCGCGGGCCCAGTCGATGTGAAGGTCCTTCACAAGGAACGATGCAGTGATCATCCTGAGCCGGTTGTGCATCCAGCCTTCTGCGCGCAGCTGTCGCATCCCGGCGTCGACCAACGGGAAGCCAGTGCGACCCGCCGCCCAGGCGGCGAATCGACGATCTGCGGCCGAGCCGTGGTCGTACCGCATCCCTTCCATGTGTGGTTGGAAGCAGGAACGAGCCGTCGACGGCCGGTGGTACAGCACCGCGGCATGGAACTCACGCCACGCCAGCTGGCGACGAAAAGCGTCGTCGTCAGGCCCGAGATCGGCGAGCAGCGTGCGAGGGTGGAGCGCGCCCACCTTCAGGTATGGCGAGAGGCGAGAAGTCGCGTCGAGCGCAGGATGATCGCGGTTGGCGGCGTAGGTAGCGAGCCCAGTCGATCGATACAGCTCCCAGGCGACGCGCGCCGCAGGCTCTCCCGCTTCCGGCCAGGTCGCTTCCGTCCTCGGGTCGCCAGCGATAGTCAGCCCATCGAGTGGGCACCACGTGATCGCCGCGAGATCCACGGGCACGGGAAGCTCGAGCTCATGGGCAAGCCATGATCGGTAGAAGGGGGTGAACACCTCGTACGGGCGGCCATCTGGCTTCAGGACCTCGCCGGGAGCAGTCGCGTACGGCGAGCCGGTGGCTAGCAGTGGCACAGGGCCGAGCGCCTTCGCCACGCGTCGGTCGCGCGCGGTAACCGCGGGGACGACATACTCCGGGCGGCCAGCTCGGACCGTGAGCGCTCCGCCCACAGTCCGCAGCTGGCCGTCCAACGCTCGCAGCGTCTGGAGGAAGTACGCGAGCCGTGGTTGGCCGGCCGTGCGGAGGAGGACATCGTCCAACACGAAGATGGCGGTGATCGGCCCCTGGCGTGCGGCCTGTGCGAGCGCGGGGTGGTCTGAGAGCCGCAGGTCCCGCCGGAACCACAGCACGACAGGTTCTTGACCCGGCTCCGGCGTGCTCATCGTTGGTTGGAGAGGAGGACCTGGACATCGCTCACCCGGCCCTCGATGAATCCCGCTTCGCAGTAGCAGAGGTAAAACGTCCACAACCGCTGGAACTCTTCGTCGAAACCCAGCGCCGTCACTTGTTCGCGTTGTGCGTCGAGTGAGGCTCCCCAGTGCCGCAGTGTCTCGGGATAGTGGCGTCCGATGTCGTGCAGCTCGAGGAGCTGAAGCTCCTGTCGCGCAGCGGAGCTCACGAGCGACGTGACCGAGGGTAGGCAGCCCCCCGGGAAGATGAAGCGTTTGATGAAGTCTTGGTGCCCCTTCGTGCGATCGAAGGCGCCCTCCTCGATGACGATCGTTTGCAGGGCCATCAGCCCCTGCGGGTCGAGCAGTCGCGAGCAGACTTCGAAGAAGTCGTCGTGGTCGCGCCAGTCGACCGCCTCGAGCATCTCGATCGAAACAAGCTTCGAGTATCGCCCGGTGAGCTCTCGGTAGTGGTCGGGCCGAACAGTGACGAGGTGCGTGAGCCCGGCGCCGGCGACTCGCTTGCGAACGACCTCGAATTGCGCGTCGGAGATCGTGGTTGTCGTCACGCGGCAGCCGTACGAGGAGGCGGCGTGTATGGCAAAGCCGCCCCAGCCGCTGCCGACCTCGAGAAGCTCGTCCGCGGGCGTGAGCTCGAGCAGCCGGCAGATCCGATCGAACTTGGCGCGCTGCGCGTCGACCAGGGACATCTGTGGTCGAGCGAACAGCCCGCACGAGTAGGTCATGGTCGGATCGAGCATCAGCGCGAAGAAGTCGTTGGAGATGTCGTAGTGCGCTCGGACGTTCCCTCGATCGTGCGCTCCGCGGGTCGCTCTAAGCCGCCGGACCGGATCGGTGAAACGCGCTGTCGTCGTCCCGATGCGGTCGAGCGCTCGTGTCGCAGGTCGCATGGCGGCGAGGACGATGCGCAAGAGAGACGTGATGTCGTTGCAATCCCACCAGCCCTGTGCATAGGACTCGCCGAGACCGATCGACCCACGGAGGGCGACGGCTGACCAGGCGCGGTCGTCGCGCACGCGAACTTCGACCGTCGGCACCCCGGAACCGCACACGTGGCGCGTGCCGGACTCGTCCTCGATCACGAGCGTTCCCCACTCGAGACGTCGCCCGAGCGCAAGCACTGTCGACCGAGCGGCCCCGCGGGCAGAGGTCACAGCGGCCTCACGATGCGCCCGGGACTGCGGAGCGCCGCGGGTGGCGGTGGATGGGCGTCCCCTTGAGCGCGAGCCGGGCGGCCTCGGTGTAGATGCGCGCTGACACACGCGCGGTCAACATCGGATGACGCCACAGCAACCGCCCGAGTGCCTCGCGTGTGATGCTCTGGCTCGTTGCGGTGAGGCCGGCCTCGAGAACGAGGCCGTCGTCACTGTGGCTCTCGATCCGAATCGTGACGCTCTGGTCGGGGACCGATGCCGTGATTCGGTAGCGCTGGTCCATCGAGAGAAAGGGCGACACGTGGAGCTCCTTTTCGAACCATTGCTCCGCGCCGGAGTACTCGAGGACGTACGCGTGCCGTCCATGCCACGGTGTGCTCGTGACGTCGGCGACGAGCGCGTGGACGGCGCTGTCACCCGCATCCCAGCACCAGTAGCAGGCGATCGGATTGAAGAGCCATCCCCACGTGCGGAGGTGGGCGAGCATGCGGACGGAGCCCTCGGGCCGCGCCCCCGTCCGTTCCTCGACCAGATCGCGGATCGCCTCGGCGAGCGGCTGGTGCGGGAGACCGTAGAAGTCCGAGCGACGGAACTGGACTGCGTTCGGTCGGCGACTCGACCACAAAGGATGGAGCGAGCAAACCTCGTCGACTTCGTCGAGGTCGAGCAGCGGGAGCGCGACCCGCTGCGTGAACTCGTGGCGGACAGGTAGAAGACGTCGGTGAAAGACGGTGCCCTCGAAGATCGCACTGTTCACCAGCGCACTCCGAGCTCGGCGCAGACGCGCTCTGCGCTCGCGATTCCATCTTCGTGAAAGCCGTATCCCCAGTAGGCCCCGCAGTATGAGGTTCGCCGCTGGCCGCTGATCTCGGAGTGCCGCTGCTGGGCCGCGATGGCTCCGCGGTCGAAGACCGGGTGCGAGTACGGGATCGTCGCGAGGACCGCGTCTGGTGCGATCTCGTTCACGCGGTTGAGAGTGAGGCAGATCTCGTGGCGCGAGCGGATGCTTTGCAGCCGATTCATGTGGTAGGTCACGGCGGCGACTTCGCCGTCCTCAGTCGGACGGTGGTAGTTCCAACTTGCCCACGCGCGCCGGAGCGGCGGGAGCATGCGCTCATCGGTGTGCAACACCGCCGTGTTCGCTTGGTATCGGAAGGCGCCGAGAATCGCGCGTTCCGACGGCGACGGGTCGCTCAATAGGGCAAGGGCCTGGTCGCTGTGGGTTGCGACGATGACGTGATCGAAGCGCTCGGGCCCGGTGCCGGCGACGTAGAGCTCGACCTCGTGTTCGTAGCGGACGATCTTCTCGATCGGCGACGCGGTGCGCAGCCGCGTTCCCAGCGGCCGAAGGATCGCATCCACGTACCGTCGGGCGCCGCCGGGGATGGTGCGCCATGGCAGCGAACCTCGCAGATGGAGGAGCCCGTGGTTGTCGAAGAACCGGGCGAACGACTCGGCGGGGTAGCGCGTGAACGTGGCCGGATTGGCGGACCAGATCGCCGCGCCCAGCGGGACGAGATACCAGTTGACGAACTCGGCTGACCATCGGCCATCGGCGAGGAGATCCTCGAGTGAGACGTCGGGATGTGGCCGCGACTCCAGGATCTGCCGCGCTCGTCGATTGAAGCGCATGACGTCCGCGAGCATCCGCCAGAACGCCGGTCGGAACGCGTTGATGCGCTGCGCGAAGACCCCGCCAGGGAACCTTCCGGACCACACGACGCCGCTGCGCTCGTCCGTTACCGAGAAGCTCATCTCCGTCGCAGCCGTCTCGATCCGGAGCTCATCGAGCAGTCGCGTGAATCGGGGGTAGTTCGGCTCGTTGAAGACGATGAACCCGGTGTCCACCTCATGGGTCTCGTCACCGAGATCGACGCGCACCGTGTTGGTGTGCCCCCCCGGTCGATCGTCGGCCTCGAACACCGTCACGTCGTGCACCCGCGCGAGGAGCGCGCGGCGGCGAGCCCTGAGATCCCGGTTCCGACAATCGCAACTCGCATCGGAGTGGACTCTAGCAGTATTTAGCACTAAAGTATCGCGGTGCCCACGTATCGCGCCGAGATCCACACCACCCGATCGCCGGAGCAGGCGTTCGATTACCTCGCTCGCTTCTCGAGCGTTGTCGAATGGGACGCGAGCGTGGTGAGTGCGGAGATGCTGACCCCCGAACCCGTGGAGGCCGGATCCGAGTTCAAGGTCGTTGTCCGGTCGCTCGGGCGTGAGCTGCCGTTCGTCTACCGCATCGCGACCTTCGATCGACCTCACGTCGTCAAGCTGGTGGCCGACACCGGACGGTTGCGATCCGAGGACAGGATCACGGTCGAACGCGAGGGGGAGGGGAGCACGGTCATCTACGACGCCCGCCTCACTGCTCAGGGTGTCGCAAAGCTCGCCAACCCGCTGCTCGCAGTTGCGTTGCGGCGAATCGGTGACGCCGCGGCGGCCGGTCTCCGAGCGGTGATCACATCCCCCGCATGATCCCGCAACTCGTCGACGGCGCGTTGGAGCTCACCATCGCCGGCAGCTACTCGCGTATCGGGTACTCGGCCCGGAGCCGCTTGGAGCATTGGGCGCCACCCGACCGAGTCGACGGTCGAGTTGTTCTGGTGACCGGCGCGACGGCGGGCATCGGCCGTTCGATCGCCGACGGGCTGGCGGGGTTGGGTGCCGTGGTCATCGTGGTCGGCCGGGACGAGTCGCGGGGCCAGTCGACCGTGAAGGCAATCATCGAGAGGACCGACAACCCTGAGGTCTCGTTCGAGCGAGCTGACCTCTCGCGTCTCGCCGACGTCCGCAACCTGGCCGACCGAGTCGCAGACAGTCACGCCCGTCTTGATGTCCTCATCCACAACGCCGGCGCCCTCAGCCGCGCGCACGTCCGCACGGATGACGGGCTCGAGCTGACCGCGGCCGTCCACGTCGTCGGTCCGTTCCTGCTCACCTATCTCCTCATGGGCCAGCTCCGCGCGGCCGCTAATGGGCGCGTCATCACCATGTCGTCGGGTGGGATGTATTCCCAGCGTCTCGATGTCACAGCGCTCGATCCTCACCCGGAGGACTACGACGGGGTCAAGACCTACGCCCGAGCCAAGCGAGCGCAGGTCGAGCTCATCCGACTGTGGGACCTGCACCATGACGGCTCCGGCGTGCGGTTTGTCGCGATGCACCCGGGCTGGGTCGCGACGTCGGGCCTCGATTCGGGACTCCCAGGCTTCGCTCGCCTCCTGAGGCCAATGCTTCGGACACCCCAACAGGGAGCCGACACCGCCGTATGGCTCGCGTCGGTGCCGCGAGCCAAGTTGACTGAGGGCAGGTTCTGGCTCGACCGTCGTCCACGCCGCGAGCATCTCGTGCCATGGACGCGCTCGGCGTCCGCTGAGCCCGACCGGCTCTGGGAGTGGTGCATGGACAATGCAGGGGCTGCGCCGGCCGTCGTCTGAGGGGTGAGCGAGGCGAACGTCAGCCGAGTGACTGGCCGGTCGCAGGCTCAAATCCTCCCAGGGCGCTGACCTGCGGGACAATGTGGCGGCCGTGGAAGGATCTCGACGAGCGCGGTTTTGTCGACTCGGGACGCGCCGGTACGTCGGCGCCACCGGTGGCGCGTAGGTGGGCGCTGGCCTCAACCTCTAACTGTGTGCGTTTCGCTCAGCGCCGACCTGGGCAAACGAGGTTGAGCACAGCGCTCAGCCTCCGATGCCTTACAAGGAGGGGGTCGGGGGTTCGAATCCCTCAGCGCCCACAAGCGTTGCCTCCTCGACCTTGGCTGCGCTCCTACTGATCAAGAACTGTGATTTCGGGGCGGAATGGGGAGTGCGTTGGCGCCCTGGCTCGCCTCTCCCCGCACTTCGTCGCTCCCGGTGGCCTCTTTGCGCGCCCGCACTTCTTCCGCCGTCTCGCCGACCGTGTCCGCCGCGTAGGCCTGTCGGCGGCCGAGCGGCTGGGGGCGGCCGACGGTGCTGTCCTTGTGGGTTTGACGCTCGACCTCCGCGTTCAGCTCGGCGCCGAAGATCACCACAAAGCCGGTGAGGAACAGCCACAACATGACGACGACGACGGCTCCGAGCGAGCCGTAGGTCTCGTTGTACTGGGCGAAGTTGGCCGTGTAGATCGAGAAAACAGCGGAGCCGGCGAGCCAGAGCACAGTGGCGACGATCGCGCCGGGGGAGACCCAACGCCACCGCGGGTCGTCGCGGTCGGGCGCGTAGCGGTAGAAGACCGCGAGCGCTGTCAGGACCGCAATGGCGAGCAACGGCCACCGCAGGATGCCGCACACGAGCCGGGCCGTGTCACTGAGCGTGCTCTCGGCGAGGGCAGCGGGCGCAATGGCAATGACGAAGAACATGACCAGCCCGAAGCCGACCGCGCCGACAGTGAGAGCGAGCGCGAGCAATCGGACCCTGAGGAAGCCCCGGGTTTCGTTCTCGTCGTAGGCGGCATTCACACCTTCGATCGCGTGTTTCACGCCGCTGGAAGCGGACCAGACCGCGACGAGCACGCCGAGGATCGCGCCGATGCCGGCCTGGGTCCGGTGGTCCTCGGTGATGCCCTCGAGTTGCGTCTGGAGGAGGTCACGGACTTCGCGGGGGGCTGCGCCCAGCAGATCCCCAATGTGGCGACCGACATCGCCGGGATCGGCAACGAGCCCGTAGATGGACACGAACGCGACGAGCGCGGGCACAAGAGCCGGCAATGTGTAGAACGCGATGCCCGCGGCAAGGAGAGCGACGTTGTCCGTCTTGGCCTCCGCCTTCGTGCGAGCCAGCACGTCCGTCCAGCCTCGGCGAGGGATCTCCAATGGGCTGTCGGCGTCTCGGCCACGGCTACCCCCACCGCGGTGGACGTCGGTGACCGGACGCTGGTCGGTGCTCATCGGCTCGCCCTCCCTCCGGCTTGGGTGCCTTCCACTACCCGAGACGGGGTTCCGAAGAACCAAATACGGGCACTCCCGCTAGAGGGCAGAGATGATGTCGAAGCGCTTGCGGTCGAGCCGATGGTGTCGAGACATCGACATCTGGGCGATCTGCGGCACGTTTGCTTCAATCTGTTCGACCGCGTTCCGCACGCGGGGCTAAAGGCGGCGAAGTGGTCGGGCCGACCTAAGGCGTTCGTCAGGCGCGGCGCATTCGCACTCCTTTGGAACCTCGCCCTGCACGACAAGCGCGCAACGGATGACCAGTTCGTCGACGCCCTCGTGCTCGTTGAGCGGGAGGCGGTCGATGAAGACCGATGGTCAAGAAGTCGATCGTCATGGCGCTGAACGCGATCGGCGCGCGGATCGCTCCGCTCACCGCCGCAGCACAAGAGTGTGCAGCGCTTATCAGATGCCCGAGCGCCTCCGCACGTGGGGTCGGACGCCCGGCAATTGGCAAGCTCTGCGGCGCTCATCCGGCGGGTGAGCTGCGATCGAGCGACTCTCGGGGTGGGCTTCATCCGCGGCCCGGCGGAGGGCTGGATTGGACCCCCCTTGGGTAGGTCGGTTCCATGGGTCGGACCGCCCCCGCTGGTGCTCGTGGCGGCCTGTGGTTCATCCCGGTGATCTGCGTGCTCGCGGGCGTGATGATTTCGATCGTGACGATGGGGGTTGACCGTGCCGCGGGCTTCGACTTGGTGCCCCAGTGGCTCACGGGAGGTCCGGACGCAGCGCTCGGAATCCTGACGACAATCGCCGTCTCGATGGTCTCGTTGGCGACCCTGGTGCTGACGATCACGATGGTGGTGGTCCAGTTGGCCATGGGGCAGTTCTCGCCTCGCATCGTGCAGACCTTCCTGCGCGACCGCCCCAGTCAGCTCGCGATCGGCTTGTTCGTGGGCACGTTCGCCCACTCGATGCTGTCCATGAGGGACGTCGGGTTCGAGGGTGAAGGCCAGGTGCCGGGCGTCGCCATCGTGGTCGCCTACGTCTTGGTGCTCACGAGCATCGCCATGCTCGTCCTGTATGTGCACCACATCGGGCGGTCTCTTCGGGTGTCTGCACTCATCGAGCTCGTCGGGAGAGACACACGCCGCCAACTCGACCGGTGGTATCCCGAGTCGATATCCGACAACGTGCGAGGACTCGTCCACGATCACCGCCGAGGAGTCGGGGGTGCTTATCGGTATCGACCGCGAGGCGCTCGTGCGGCTGGCCGCTGAGGCGGATTGCAGTCTGCGGCTGGCGCTGGCGGTGGGGGCGTTCGTACCTGCAGGCGCGCCCCTGGCCGCGGTAGAAGGCGGCGGTCGCGAGCTCGACATCGTCGGTGTGCGCCGAGCGCTTGACCTTCGGACTGGAGCGCACTCTGGACGAGGACGTCGCGTACGGGTTCCGAATGCTCGTCGACATGGCGGAACGGGCGCTGTCCGAGAGCCCATTCCTCGATCCGACCACCGCCGTGCAGGCGATCGACCGGATCCATGACGGGCTCCGGCAGCTCGCACAGCGGCGGCTGCACGACGGCAGGCACTTCGACGCGAGAGGCGTGTGCCGCCTAGTGGTGCCGACCATGGGCTGGGACGAGTACGTCCATCTCGCGTTTGACGAGATCCGTATGGCGGGTGCAGCTTCCCCCAGGTGTCGCGTCGCCTGTTCGCTGCACTCGACGACCTGCTCGCGGTGGCGCCCGGGGAGCGACGGCCTGCACTCGAGGACCAGCGCGAGCTCCTCACCCTTGCCGTCATCGGCTTGGATCGCGACCGACGTGACCGTGCAGTCGCGATGAACTCGGACGGGCAAGGCCTCGGTGCGACCGTTGACGGTTCAATTGCCGCGGCGCGCCGCTAGCGCTCGCTAAGGGAACGCGTGGAACATCGTGCACCGCGATGCCGAGCCGCTGATGTGATGGTCGCGAACGGCGTCGATCCCGACGCAGTGGCAGCACTCGGTGCCACCTGGCGACCGGCGTGCCCGACTCGCACCGATGTGCACAGTTAGGACGCGGGGCCCGAACCGTCGCCACGGGCGACAGCGTCGAGTCGCGGTCGACCGCGACGACTCGCCGTGGCGACTCGGAGAGCGACAGGTTCCCGTACGGCTATGAGCGCGCGTCACAGCACGTCCGCCAGGCAGAAGTGTCCCCGGCTGTCGGCGAATGGGCGGCGGGCCGGGACGGCGGTCATGGTTGTGGCCCGAAGTGGTCGTTGAGCGCGGTGGCGCGCAACTGGTGTTCGCCTGCCGAGCCGCCCGCTTCGAAGCCACTGTTGCTATGACGCGGCTTGCTTGGCTTCCTCGACACGAGTCGCCAGCGCCTGCAGCTCGGCTTGGTCGACCGCGTCGCGGAACAGCGGGAAGCCGTCCGACTCTTCCTCCTCGACGTGAAATCGGACGTTCACCTTGAGCTCAGCGAGCACACTGTCCACGCCCTCGGTCGTCGCGTCCATCGCTTCGAGTTGGGCGACGAGCTCCTTGACCATGCTGTGTTCTTGTTCGGCTTCGTCCACGAGCGAATCAAGCCCAGCATCGCGCATCGCGGGATAGACGATTTGCTCCTCGACCTCGGCGTGGAGCGTCAACTCGGCGGCGATCTTGGCGACCACTTGCTGCTTGGCGGCACCGCTGGTCGATTCGGCTAGAGCAAAAAGGTCCTCGACCTCACGGTGATCAGCTTCGAGAAGCTTGATGACGTCGGGCATATCGCTCTCCTTAGTCGTGGCGGGATACAGGCCGTGGCCCGCAGCGTGAACGTTGGTGCTCATCTGTCGTCTCGTCACCCGACGACCCTTCAGGGAAGTGTCGGGCAGCTTCCGAGGCTCGCTGTCAAGTGGGCTGTCACTAACCGGAACGAGGAAACGCTAAACGCCTCCTTGGCCGAGCCACTGCTCCAGCGCGAGCGTGGACGGGCGCGCACGCCACCCGTCGTCGAGATGACGGCGGGTCGCTTTGCGAGGAGCCGGGAAGTGGCGAGCGACGGCCGCCGTTGGCCGATCGCCGTGGATGCGCGTGAAGACGCTGTCCACGGGTCGGTCGGGCTCGCGCGAAGCGCGTGATCCGCTCGACGCGCCCAAGCGCGGACTTCACCCTTCACCGGCGGAGCCGAAGCCACGGCTTCGCCGGCTCACCCGCGGGCGACATCCCCGCCTGGGTGGTCGCGGATGAGTCCTGCTGAGATCAAGTGAATGTCTTGCGCGCGCGTCGGGGGTATGGCGCTCGCATCCACCGAGCCGAGGAGGGCGAATGACTGTTCAAGATGAGTCGGATGCATGGTTGGGCATCGGAAGAGTCGACGAACCGAAAAAGCCGGTGCAGGTCGCGCAGGGCGCGAGAACGGAAGCGTCGGAAGTGGTGTCGACGGCGGCTGACGGCGCCCGTGAGGTGACGGCCGAAGTCGCCGAACAGGCGAAGACTGTCGCCACTGACGCGAAGCAACAGTTGGAGGAGCTCGTCACTCGTCCGCGTGCGGAGGTACGGGGACAGGCTCAGCAACGAAACGATCAGGCCGCCACGCACCTGCGCACCCTTTCGGAGCAGTTGACGGCCCTCGCCGATGGCCGCCCGGAGAGCGCGGGGTCGCTCGTCGGTGTGCTCGAGAGCGCCGAGGGTCAAATGGACCGGATGGCGTCGCGGTCTCGAGCAGGCGCGGACCGCAGGGTCTGATGGACGACGTCAGCCGCTTCGCGGGCGTCGGCCCGGGGTGTTCCTGTCAGGTGCCGTCGCTGCTGGCTTCGTCGTCGGTCGCGTGCTCCGAGCCGGGATAGCGACTTCGCAGCCGGACGGCAACCGGCCCGAGACGCCGACTCTGTCTGGAGGTTCCCCGTCGTGAGCGAGATGACGTCGACATCCTCTGGACGCGCCACAACGACCGACCGTGCAGCAGACGTCGATTCGCCGACTGAGCCGAAGCGAGCGGATCTGTCCCTGGGTGACCTCGCGGCGGAGCTGTCCGAAGAGATCAGCACGCTCTTTCGCAAAGAGGTCGAGCTCGCCAAGACCGAGGCACGAGAGGAGCTCGGCTACGCCGGAAAGGCCGCGGGGTTCTTCGGCGCCGCGGCAGTCGCAGGCTGGCTGGCGCTGCTGCTGCTCTCCCTCGCCTTGGCGTGGTTGCTCGACCAGGAACTCAACACCGCACTCTCGTTCGCCATCGTCGGCGCGCTATGGGCAATCGCCGCGATCGTGTTCCAGGGCGCAGCCCGTACCAAGCTCGCCGGCGTGCGCGGGCTCCCACAGACCAAGCAGACGATCAAGGAGGACGTGCAATGGGCCAGAGCGCAGCAGAGCTGAGGCGTGAGATCGAAGATACGAGAGGTGACCTCGGGGAAACCCTCGACGCGATCGGCGACCGCGTCAGCCCCGCACGGATGATCGAGCGTCGCAAGAACCGGATGTCAGAAGGCGCGCGGCTCGTCCGGGAGCGGGTGATGGGCACCGCCGATCATGCCGGGCAGGCCGCCGGCGACGTGGCCGGCGACGCGATAGACACCCTGAAGAGCGCCCCCGAAGCGAGCGCGTCGGCAGACCCAGGGCAACCCGCTGGCCGCGGGCGCGGTGGCGTTCGGCTTCGGCGTACTCCTTGCGTCGGTGTTCCCCGCGTCCGAGACAGAGAAGCGGGCCGCCGAGGAGCTGATGGACAAGGCTGAGCCGCTCAAGGAAGGCGTGATCGAGATCCGGCAAAGAGGTCGCCGAACACATGAAGCAGCCCGCCCGAGACGCTATGGACCACCTGAAGGAAACCGCGGCGGAGGCCAAGGAGTCCGTCCAAGAGGTAGCCCAGGGAGTCGTCGACGAGACGCGGCAGACCACGCGCGAGGCCGCGGAAGCCGTCCGCACCGAGGCGACCAGTGCGCCGGCCCCGACCCCGGAAAGAGCTCCCGGCTCGCCGCTACCACCGCCCGAAGTCGAGACGCCAGTTACCGGGATCTGACTGTCGACACGGCAGCCCGCACGCGTAAGCGGAGCGACCCATGGTTGACACACCCTCATCCCCGAATCATCCGAGTCTCACCCGGGCCGGACATAGTGAATGCACTCGTCCACGCCGGTTCGATGCTCACGTCTTGAAGAGGGGCGTCGTTCGTGGTGCCCTCCCGACGCTGGATCGGCCGAGAGGGAGAAGCTTCGAACATTGTGGATACTTCTCGCGTTTGAGCCGGCCTACCGCATCGGGTCCGGCCTACCGCATCGGTTAGGCGGCCCGCTGCGTCCCTTCCCGGCACTGTCTCAACGTCCGAAAACGGCGGTTTAGGAGGCGTCGCACGAGCCACCGTCCTGACAGCCGCAGAGCAAGACAGGGTCGTCGGCCATCGCCTTCCACGCCGCGAGGATGCCGACAGCTCCGAAGGTGCGGGGCAGGAGGCGCTTCAAGATCATGCGGGAGCGCTACCCGCCACCGCTCGGGTTGAGTCTGTTTAACGAACGCACATGGCGGGCATGCGTCGCCGGGCGTGCACTACTGCAAGCCCGCTCCACTAGAGAGGCAAGAAGATGGCCCAGACCCCTACCACTACTCCTATCACTACTCCCCGCAATGACATCCGCCAGAGCGCCCGTCCCGAGCGTCGCGGCTTCGTGGCCGGGTCGACCGAAGCTCGACCTGGCGTCATGACCACCGAGTTCTGGCTTTCGATCGTCATGGCCGTCACTGTGGTCGTCGCCGGCTACGTGAGCGACGCGTTCGATGTCGACCTTGCGTGGGCACTCGGCAGCGGAATCATCGCGGCCTATGCGTTGAGCCGAGGTTTCGCCAAGGCCGGTTCCCGCGAAGGTCCGTTCATGGTGGACCTCACAAAGGACGACCAGTAGTCGCAATCGCCTTTGCCCGGGTCGGCACGTCCGACGCGCACGAGCCCCGACCTCGGAACCCCTACCGAAGTCGGAGCTTGTGGCTTGCCCCCGGTGCACCCCCCGTCCGGGTTTGCGGTTGTTCGACTTCTCTTGGCGTGCCAGGAACTTCTTGAGTGTTGGTGGAAGCGCTCGATTTTGCCGCAGGTCTGGGGTGGTGGCAGGGGCGGGAGTGTTTGGAGCCGATGCCCAGTGACAGCAGCTCCCGTCAGGTGAGCGGACGGTGACGGAGACGGCGGGGACTCGACACAGACTCGGGAGTGGTGGTCGATGATGTTGTTGAGTACTTCCATGACTCTCCCGTCGGCGAGGTCACGTGGTGACGTCGGCCTGCCCAGCACTGGTTGGGCAGGCCGGCATCGAAGCGGATGAAGCTGCTCTTGGGCCGCTTGTGGGGTTGGGGGATGACGAACCCGCGGGCTTTGAGCACGCCAGACCGTCGACACCGATGGCGGCTCGACGTGGCGTGCGGCGAGGTGGAACTGGATCGTTGCGGCGCCGGCGTCGTAGCCGCGTCGGTGAGCTCTTTGCGCAACGCGAACGAACGCGTCTTCGTGGCGGTCCGCGACCCGGTCGGGCTGCGCAGCGGTCACCGCGACCGCGGCTCGAGCCCGGCGTTGCCCTCAGACCGGTAGCGGGCCAGCAGCTTGTAGAGCCAGCTGCGATGCACACCATGGGCCGTGGCCAGCTCGGCGATCTCGACCAGAAACCGGGCCTTGTCCACAGAGCACCCCCGTCATTCGGTGTCTCCGATGTCTTGACACAGCCTCGGGCAGCCGTGTCGCCTATCTCCTGAACTGAGACACCTCAGCGCCCACAAGTTGTTCGAGCAGTCCACTCCCGCCGACGGCAGAGACTCCTTTCGCGATGCTGGTCTACCAAGTCGATCCTGCCGGTCGCGTGCGCTCACCGCGCCTTCGCTCAGGCGACGTGTTCGACGACGAGGACGGCGACGTCATCCTCGCCGTCACGCGTCCCCCATGAGCGCGTGGAGTAGGAGGTCGATGAGCTCATCGGGGGTGACATGTTCTGAGAGTCCGGCGAGGACAGCGACCACCTCGCTAATGCCGACGTCGAAGGGTCGGTCGCGACGCTCGAGCAGCCCGTCGGTGAACATCACGAGTTGCGAGCCGGTCGGAAACGGCGTGACGTCGGCGACGCTGCGTGTCCCCACGTCGCCACCGATGATCGGTGCGTTGGCGGTGTCCAGTAGTCGGATCTGACCGTCGGGAAGTCGCAGGACAGGAGGGGGATGACCGGCGGTCGCGAACGTGACCGTCTCGGCGACGACGTCGATGACGGCGAGCGCCGCTGTTGCGAGAAGAGTTCCGGGACGTTGACGCAACACACGGGACACCTCGCTGAAGACATCGGCGACGGGCACGCCGGAGTGGAGCAGCGCAGTGACCATGCCCCGTATCAGGGCCATGTCCGCCGCTGCCGCAACGCCGTGGCCGGTCACGTCGCCAACGACCAGCGCGACTCTCCCGCCGTCGAGGAGAAGGCCTTCATACCAGTCGCCTCCGACCGACGGAGTCTCACTAGCTGGGAGGTATCGAGCCGCCACTTCAGTCCCGGCCATCGTGGGAAGCGCGCCGAGCAGGCTGCGATGCAACTCGACGATCAGCTGGTGTTCGGCGTCGTAGCGCTCAGCGCGCTCAATGGTGGCGGTACTCAGGTCCGCGACAGCGTTGAGAGCGCTGCGCAGCCTTGCGTCGAACGTTGTCGGCTCGGTCCACGCGAAGCCGATCGCACCGACCAGCGTGCCGTCCTCTCGATGCAGTGACAACGATGCGGTGGCCTGGACGCCGGCGGCCATCGTGTCGGCGAGGATCTCCGGAAACTGGGCACCGTAGGAGGCGAGGTCCGGAAGCAGAACCGCTTGGCCGGAGCGAGCCGCCGCGGCGATCGGGAATGGTGCGCTCAGCGGAACGTCCGTGTACCGGTCCGCGAGCTCGGGTGTGAGGAAAGCGCCGTGGAATAGCCGCAACGATTGCCCGACGGCGTCGAACAAGGCCACGTTGGAGTAGTCGGCACCGACGCACGCTGCAGCACGAACCGCGATGAATTGTGCGACCTCGCTGCCCGTGGCCGGCAGCGCGAGTGATCCAGGTAGCCGAGCCGGCACCTCGACTCCCACGACGAGGTCAGCTACGGCGGCGGATACACGTGGCTCTTCGGACATGTGGTTCCACGCCGGATTGCAAGGCGGCATCGCAGGATACTTCTGCGCGGGTCGCCAGACCAGTGTCAGCACGTCAGTCTCCGCGCGATGTCATCGCGTCGACCGCCGATCTAGCCGGCCGGGCGGACGATGAATGGACCTTCGCGGGAGCCGGCCTTGGCGAAGCCGCGGCTCAACGGGTATGCCGCGATGATCCCGGCGCCGAGGGCCATGCGAGGTCGACGTCGAACGAGTCGCTGACGTAGCCGGCGACGATCATGGTCACGATGTACGTCGGACCGACTGACCCTCTAACTGTGCGCCTTTCGCTCAGGAACGACCTGCGGAAACGAGGTTGAGCACAGCGCTCAGCCTCCGATGCCTTACAAGGAGGGGGTCGGGGGTTCGAATCCCTCAGCGCCCACAACCGCAGGTCAGAGGGCGCCCACCGCTCGATCAGCGCCGATTCCTACGGTGCACAGCGCTCGCGGAACTCGAGAGTGTGCTCGCCGACCTTGCTTCCGGCCGGGGCGCCGAGTTTGAGGTTGGAAACGAGTTGATGGACGATCCATGCCGACACCGTCTATCTCAACGCCGACCAGTCGATGTGCCCAAGTTGAGGGGTAGCGCGCCGGTTCGCACGTCCCCCAAGCTGACATGCGCAGAGCTGTTGAACCACCAGACCGGTAGTCATGTGGCCCGATGCAGAGTTCGAGTTCCCCCGCACGGGTCGAGCCAAGGTCGCCTCCCTGACCCGCACTCGAGGGTCGTAGTCGTTCTGCTCGATCGCGTCGAAGAACCGATCGCACAGCTCGAGGGTCTGCCAGTCCTTCCTCACGATGCGCTCCGTCCTGCCGCGCGACGTGACTCTGACGGCATCGAACCACGTCGAGACACGATTGACTTGGAGCACATGTGGCAAGAGGCTGCCTCGAATCCAAGAAGTCGGAGGGATCGACGATCAGGTTGTCGGGCCTATCCGGCTCAACCATCGAGCAGCGCGCGAGCTGTGACGACGTCGCGGTAGGAGCACACCGGCGGCAGCGCGGCGACCGCGGCGGCCAGGCGCGCCCGCCAGTCGCCTGGCCGGACCTCGATGGGCAATGCGGCGACGTCGGCCCAGAGCTGCACGACGGCGAGCCGGTTGCGGTGTCGCTCGGCCGCCGCGATCCCCGCCCCCAACGTGCGGACGGCCGCGACGGGATCCTTCACCGCGTCGATGTGTGCCGCGACTCGGTGCACGTACGGCACGTTCAGCTCCTCGCCCTGCTTCTCGGCAGTGCGGAGTGCGTCGGCGACGGTCCGCCGCGCCCCATTTTCGTCGCCGGCGCGCCACAGCACCATGGCAAGGTTGGCGAGGAACGCTGGACGGAACGAGCGGTGGCCGAGGAGCTCGGTGGTGGCGACGACGCTCCGTGCGCCATCGGGGTCGACGGACTCGGCCTCGGTCCAACCGATCGGCGCCGCGTAGCGGTAGATGCCGCCCAGGACGAGGAAGTACGAAAGGCCGTGCCGGCCAGCGAGGTCGGCCGCCGACGCGCCGCGGTCCCGGGCCATCGCGGGCTCGTCGGTGACGAGGTGAGTCCACGCGTCGTAGACGTCGACGAAGCATCGGCTGAAGGCGCCGCGTGGGAAGGCCACCGCGTCGGCGCGGGCGAGGGCGAGCTCTCGGTGGCGCTCCTTCGTGTCGAGGTCGCCGTCGAGCACGGCGATGGTCATCAGCGCCGCGTGCGCCACAGCGCAGGGGTCGTTCGGGAGTGGCCAGAACGGCGAAAGGACCTGCTCCAATGGACGAGCGCCGAACCCTTCGGCGGATCGTCTCAGCTCGGCGGCCGCGAGCTCGAGCCGGCCCTCGTAGAGGAGCTGGTAGCCGGCACAGGCCTCTACCTCGGGCGCGAACCAGGCGAGCGCCGGGTCGGCGACGAGCTCCTCCATGTGCTCAAGCAGGGCGCGCGACGAGGCGAGGTGTCCCAAGGTGAACCGGGCGCTCCAAACGGCGACGAGCGACGGCAACACCTCCGGCCGGGCGCCGAGCTTCTTGGCGAGGCGCTCGACCCGGTCCAGGTCGGCCGCCGCGCGCGGGGAGCCGTAGCCCTCGACCGACGCCGTGCTCAGGACCCTCAGGCCGTACGCCATCACTTCGAGCAGCGACCGGTTGGGGTGGTCACCGAGCTGCTCGGTGAGCTCGAGCACACGCCCGAGCATCCGCTGCGCCTCCGCGTGCGCGCCCGTGGACTGCGCGGCTTGAGCAGCGGCGAGGTACTGCCCGACGGCCTCGAGCGGGCGTCCGGCGAGATCGAGGTGCGTCGCGACGAGCGCGGGGTCGAGTGGCGCGTGCGAGTGCGCAACGAGGTGATCGGCGATGCGGGCGTGGTTGGCTTGGCGTGTTTCGCGCACCTGGGTCCCGTACGCGGCCTCGCGAAGCAACGCGTGACGGAACGCCCACGAGCCAGCCGTCGGCGCGGGACGGACGATGCCGGAGCGCTCGAGTGCGTGAAGCGCCTCGGCGAGGTCGGTCGCGGGCTCGAGCGCCGCCAGGTCTGCCCCGGTGAACTCCACTCCGAGCGCGGCGGCGAGTTGCGTTATACGGAGGTCGACCGGGGCGCTCCGTACTCGCGCGCTCAGGAGCTCGTGCAAGCGCAACGGCATCGACTCGGTACCCGTCAGCCCCGATCGGGCGAGCTCTTCGAGGAACAGCGGCAACCCGCCGGCTCGGTCGAGCAGCGCGTCGCGCCAGTTGTCGTCGAACGCACCGCCGCGATCGAGTTCGTCGAGCAGCGCCGCTGCCTCGTCACGGCCGAGCGGCCCGAGGGCGATTGACACCACGCCGCCGGTCTTTGCCACAGCTACCGGCTCACGAGACGTGACGGCGAAGAGCAGCCCCGGCACCGGGACGCTGGCGAAGCGAGCGACGAGCTCGAGCGTCGTGGGGTCGGCCCACTGGGCATCCTCGATGACGAACAGGCGGGGCTGGCGAGCGGCCAGCCGCGTGAGCCATTCGTCGAGCAGGTCAAGGGTCCGCGCGCGCAGCGCAAGGGGGTCGAGGGCGGGTACCGCGAGGTCCGAGGGCGCCGGCAGACCGAGCACCGGTACGAGCACCGGCAGCGACTCGTCCGGGTCGATCCCCAGGCCGCCGAGGTGCTCGGCCAGCGGCGCAAGGTCGGCCTCCTTGTCGGTTCCCAGCGCGAGGCCGAGGCTGTCCTCGATAGCGCGGGCGACCGGCCAGAACGCGACGCTGGCGTGGTACGCGGCGCACGCGGTTTCGATGATCGAACCACCGCTGGCAGCCACGTGCTCGGCGAACGCAGCCACGAGACGGGTCTTCCCGATGCCGGCCTCGCCAGTGATGGTGACGACGCCGCGGTCGATGTTGCCGTCCTGTACGGCGGTCCACGCGGCGTACAACGCGCTCAGCTCCGCTCGCCGCCCGACGAGCGAAGGGCCACGCTCCCTCGACGCCCGGAAACGTTCTGCCGCGTGCCGTGGCCGCACGACCTCGAAGAGCTCGACCGGTCGCGACACCCCCTTCAGCTCGTGCACGCCGAGCGAGCGAGCCTCGACGGCGTGGAGCACGAGCCCGTGGGTGAGGTCACTCATCACGACCGTGCCGGGCGCGGCGGCGGCTTGGATGCGGGCGGCGACGTTCGCCGGCGAGCCGACGATCCTGTTGGGGTCGGTCGCTCGCCCCCCAAGGTCGGCCAGCACGACTTCGCCGGTGTGCACACCGACGCGGACCCGGACGTCGGCGCCGAGCTCCTCGCGCACCTCGGCCGCAAGAGCCTTGACGTCGGCTGCCAGGTCGAGCGCAGCGAGCACGGCACGGCACGCATCGTCCTCGTGCGGTGACTCGTACCCGAAACAGGCGACGGCACCGTCGCCCTGGTATTGCAGCACGGTGCCCTCGTACGTCGCGACTGCGGCTTCGACGGCGCCGCGGTAGCGGCGCATCACGTCCCGCAGCTCCTCGAGCCGGACGCCTTCGGCCATCGGTGTGGAGTCGACTAGATCGCTGAACAAGAAGGACACGAGAACCCGTTGACCTTCCGGTCGGGGTCGATCCGCGGCGACCCGATTGCGGATGCGCGCCGCGCCAATGTGACCGGGATCGATCGCGAGGACGTCGGCTGCGGCGTCGGAGGCGACCTGCCAGTCACCGTTCCGCAGTGCCGACTCGGCCGCTGTCACGAGTCGGTCCAGGAGTCGGGCGACGTGGTCCGCGCTGGCGCTCGGACCCTCGTCGGTCACGGGGCCTCTCTGACCGCGCCGCTCGCGTGCACGTCGGTGGGCACGGTGACGGCCGGGGCCGCGCCGCCCGCGATCGTCACCCGGCCCACGGCCAGCCTGGGTGTGTCGGTCTCGACGGCCAGCAGCTGCTCGAGCAGGTCCGGATGGGTGCGGTCGTGGAGGTTTCCCGCCTCGCATGCAGGCCCAGCCGCGCCCACCCCGAATCCCGGTCCGTAAAGCGACGACAACATGTCCGCCTCCCCCCAGCCCGTCGCGGAAGTGTAGGTGGCTGCTCGACTTTCCCGGGAGGGACACCGGTCACGTCCCGAGGCACCGATCTTCCTACTGAGGCCCGGTTGGGGGTCTGTCAGACAACGATTAACTCGTGCCGTGTCGCTCACGCGTGACGTGGGAACTTCCTGTTGAGCCCAGCGCTCGGTGCTGTAGGCCTTCTAATCCGAAGGCCGGAGGTTCGAATCCTCCCAGGGGGCGCGACCAGGGTAAACGTTCGCGTCGGCTCGAGCGCAGCGCTCGAAGCAGCGGATAAGTAGGTGTTGCCGTAGCGCGGCGTGATGGCGCCGCCACGTTTCCGGGGAGATGACACTTGCCACGCAGCGTGTTCTTCGCGCTCGGACGCCGCACCGGGGAGAATAGCTATAAGGCAGCACCGGATGGCGGGAGCGTCGAGGGGGGCGAGTTCGTTCGGCCGCGACGGTGGCGTGAGCGATCGATACTCACCCGTCCAACCGACCCACGCCGCACCGAACGACGGGTCGACGGTCGGCCGACGCCGCCAGGGTGACGTACGCAGCGCGCCTTGGTCCACGCCTCCGGTTGCGCGAGCGCGACGGATCGACGGTTCTCGTGCCTCGCAGCTCGGCCTGAGGCGGTACCGATCATGCGCCCCATAATCCTCAGCGCCAGTGACACTTCGAGTGTCCTCCAACGCCGGTTGGTAGTCCCATCGCTGGCGTCGTTCTGTTGCGCGTTTGGTACATGCTCACCGGGTACGGATCGCCGAATCTGGCGCGCGTCGAACGCGTGCCTCGAGCCGGCTACTCGCCAGTCGTGCCGTTCCGCAGCTCGTGGCTCATTGATCAGTTGTAGAAGCACCCATCGCAGATCTGTCTTGTCGCCCGCCAAAACACGTTAGGTAGTTGCCGACTGGCTGCCGTTCGAGTTGGGCGATCCGAGCGAGTGCTGGCGCCATCACGGATCGCTGGCCAGCAACTCGACGGTGTATCCGTCGACGTCGGAGACAAGGACGTACGGAGTGTCGCGATGTGACGGCGAGACATGCTTTCCCCGCTTCACGACGACCCCGCCCGCGGCCTCGACAACGCAGACAGCACTATCCAGGTCGGTGGGCGAGACCAGCTGGAAGCCGAAGTGATCGATGCCACCCGACTTCCCGTGCCGATCCGCGTGCAGCGCGATGAGGTCGTTGGTGCCCGGCGTGCGGAGGAACGCGAGATCTGTGCCCACGACGAACCGCTGCTCTGCTCCGAGCACCGTCCGGTAGAACCGTTCTGCTCGCTCGATCGACGCCACCGAGAGATGGATGTGGCTGAGGCCATGGGTGCGAATCGGGTAGGGGCAACGGTCACCCCACATTTGCTGTCGTTGGAAGCAGCCCCATCTGGCCCATGAAGCTCAGGGTGTCAGGGTGCGCCCAGATCTCGACGATCTTGCCGCCGTCGATCCGATGACCGTGCACGCCCGCTACCGAGATCCTCCGGCCGCTCGGCGGGATGTCATACAGCGGACCGGCGTGTGTCGCATCGAAGCGCCAGTTACCTCTGCTTGATGCATTTCTGCCCATCGGCACAACGGCAGGCTTAGCCGTGGTGGGTCACGCAGTAGTCGTCGCGCGCCGTCTCATCCGCTGGTGATGCGGAGGTGGTAGCCGCGAGCAGCCCGCGGGACGTGGTCGCAGCTTCGGTCTCGATCTCGGCGGCCACCGCGGCGTGCTCGGCACGGGTGGGTGCGGCAGCGAGCTTCTCGGCGTTCGCCCATGCGTTGTCGCGCCATCCGACGATGAACTGCAGGGCCTGCTCGTCGTCGAAGGTCTGACCGCCCACCTGCCTGTCCGCGATCGTCGGGTCGAGACGGCTCGCCGCCTCCTCCATCATTGGGCCCATCACGCGGCCGAGCACGCCGTTGATCCGGTCGTGGTCCGCGTGCCTGCTGGTGCCGTCGGGCGTGACCAGACCGAGCCGCTCGAGGACGAAGGGCAGGTCACGGTTCACGTCCGCGCTGATGCCGAGCAACGCGTCGCCGATGCCGGTCACGTCCTCAGCCCGCGCCGCGTCGAACGCGATTGCCCATGCCTGAGGCACGTCATCGGAGCGTCCGGACTTCCACGCGTCGTAGGCCTCGAAGTAGAAGCTCGCAAACAGCAGCGTCCTCGCGGATCATGTGCCCAACGTCGGAGAACGAGCTGGGGTCGTCGATGGTCCGGCGGAACTCCTCGGTGGTGCGGAGATACGTCAACGCGAACACACTGTTGTGGTCGCACGACTGGAGCAGTGGAGCCAGTCGAGTTGTCATCTCCGCGACCGTGGCGTCGACGCAGGCGGGCGCTCCAGCTTCGCAGCCGTCGCTCTGAGGATCGAACGACGATGCTGCTGGCCTGGGTGCTGAGGTGCGCGGCTGACCGGCGCCCCGCATGGTCGCAGTGGGCCCGGCTGTGCGATCGTCGCTCGACGAACAGCTGCAGACCACGACGACGCACGCCGCGACTCCGACGGCGCGGACCCACCTCACGCACCCCAGTGTCGCGGACAGAGCAAACTTCGCGGGACACGGTCGGCAACGCCACGGTGGCGATGTCGCGGTGCCCGGAGCTGTCGGCCTCACCGCAAAGGTGTCGGCAATGGCACGGCTCGAGCGTCGGCGCTGTCGTCCAGGCGGCGATCACCAGGCGCATCGACCACGGCTACGGCCCCTTACCTCGCGCTCACCCTGAGCCGGTTGGGGAATTTGCGTCAGCAGGTTCCCTACAGCCGGCGGCAAGCAACCAGGAGGATCATCGGAACCGGAGCTTGAGGCTCGACCACGTGCTCGATCGCGAAGCCAGCCTCGATGAGCGTGTTCAGGTACGTGGAAATGGTTCGATGCGATGACCCGACTCGTATTCGCACGCCGTCTGAGTTGTGGTCGGCAGAGGTCCAGCGGCCCTCATGAAAGTAGGTCCGATCGGGCGGCCAACTAGAAAGCCCGGCGTCGTTGCCAGGGAAAACATGGGTGAACCATCGACAAAACGAACCAGCCGCCGTGGCGAACCGTCTCGGCTACCGCGCTGATTGTTCGACCGATGTCTTCAATGTCCATCATCGCCATCTCGCACACAGCGCCGTCGAAGGCAACACCGTTCCACCACCTGTCCGGTTCGGCGACATCGGCTGCGTGGTAGGCGACGCCGAGCTGATCCGCGAGTTCGCGTCCGCCGCGCCATGGCGATGAGGTCAGCGGAGAGATCGACCCCGACGACCTCCACGCCGAGTCGGGCAAGGCCACGAGATCCGCGACCGTGCCCACAAGCCACGTCGAGCACTCGCGTACCGTGCAGCGCTGTCGGGAGCAGATCGCCGACACCGTCCACGATGACGCCGTCGCCATCGCCGACCCATGTCGGGTACCAGTGGGCGATCTCGTCGTAGCGTGGCTGCGGCTGCCTGGACATGCACGCACTATGCCGGGTCGGGAGCGCAGCGCTGGCCCGCTTGGCGAGTTTCCATGCGGTCGCATCACTTGTTCGATGCGCCAATCGCCGTCGACGTCGACGACCGAGCCCGCTGTCGACTGGGGAAGCGGCAGCTGGCGGCAGCACCAACGAGGTGGGCGCTGAACTCAACCCCTAACTGTGCGGGTTTCGTTCAGTGCCGACCTGGGCAAAGGGCACCGAGCACAGCGCTCAGCCTCCGATGCCTTACAAGGAGGGGGTCGGGGGTTCGCATCCCTCAGCGCCCACGAGAACGCCAGACGCTCAGCGAAACGCAGCGTGCTCCAGCAGCGCGTCGAGAGCTCGTGGGCGTGCCGCGGTTCTGTCATCGCGACCACGGTGGTCGAGCAGGCCTCGGGCTGCATGTCTCGGCGCGGTGAGCATCTCGACGAAGGCCCCGAGGGGGCTTAGGGACCCCTTGTCCAAGAGTCTGGCGGTGTCCCTCAGGGCCATCGCCGTGACGTCACCGTCGCCCGTTGTTTGCCCCGAATGGATCGCACGCAAACCACCTCGACGCGCACAGGCCGCGGACACCACCACGAGTTGCTGGGCCTCGCCCTCCTCGACCTGTCGGCGCCTGAGGAGCCGCCGATTGGGGATGGTTTGTCCAAGGCCGTAGCCCGGTGGATGATGAAGGCGCGTCGACGGCAACCGACCCGGCAGCCCGGCCCGACCGAGAGCGAAGGCAGAAGATGTCGACAACGGAAGTTCCGATCAACCTTCACGGCGGCTGGGCGCAGACCGGCCCGGAAAGCTGGGTCCGCGTGGATCATCTCGTGACGATCGCGATCGACAACAGCCTCGGCGACAGTCGCGTGATGGGTACGTTGGATGTCGGCGGTGAGGTGTTGCTCGGTGTGTACGCAGATTCGGCGAGCGCCGTGTCGGCCGTCGAGCGCGTGTTGGGCTTCTCCCGGCGGTCCTTCTCGGCCTAAGGGCCGATCAGGGAGCATTCCATCGCCCGTTGCCGGCCTACCACGGAGGTGATAGTCCAAAGGACCCTGCGCCGGTGCCAGAGCCGAAGGAGTACTCACATGTCGAAGTATCTGATCCGAGCCAACTACGTGGGCGCCGGGATCAAGGGATTGATGAGCGAGGGCGGCTCCAAACGCCGCGATGCGGCGAAGGCCGCAGTCGAATCAGTGGGAGGCTCCCTCGATTGCATGTACTACGCGTTCGGCGACACGGACGTGTACGCGATCTGTGATCTGCCGGACCAGGCAAGTGCCACCGCCGTTTCGTTGCTCATCAACTCGAGTGGTGCGGTGACCCTGAACCTGGTTCCCCTGATGACACCCGAGGACGTCGACACGGCGGTGGCCAAGGCGCCGAAGTATCGGGCTCCCGGTACCTGACCCACCCGGCCCGTCGTCGTTCAACCGGGATCGATGGCGAGGTCGCGGGCGATCGTCTGCCAGCAGTTGTACGACGAGCCGCGCCCGATGCCCGAGCCGGAGTGCATGTTCGACGAGCAGCCGTACACGTTGTCGAGCAGCAGTCGGTAGCCCGACAGCTCCGGCGTCGGCCGGAAGCGCCCGAGCTGCCAGGCGATGGTGGAGCCGGCCGAGTAGCCACCCTCGATCATGTCGGGATGGCCGTTGAAGATGTCCGGCGGACCGAACACTCGCACCGCGATCACGTTTTCCTTCGTCATGTTGGGTGCGTAGCGGGACCACTGCTCGATGAGCTGTTCCGCGAACTTTCGCTCGAGCTCGCGCCACTGCTGCTTGTCGAACAGGCGGATCGGCGCGGCGAACTCCTCGACCCCGATCACATGCTGTCCCTCGGGTGCCCGCGCCGGGTCCCACAGCGTGTCGCACGACGTCAACGCGAACGTCTGCCTCGCCATCCCCTCGAGATAGATCTCGGCCTTGTAGCGCGTCGCGTAGTAGTCGGGGTCCTTCGGCCCCCAATACAGGCGAGGTTGCGGGCCGATACCGGGGTTCGTCGCCGCGGCCGCATACGAGGGAGGCTCGTGCACGGCGACGTTCACCCACCACAGCTGCCCACGGTCGTAGTGGATGTTGTTGATCCGTTCGGCGAGCCGCGGCGACACCTCGGCGCCGGCGAGCATGCGCAACACCGTCTGGGGGATGCCGAGCGAGCTGACCACGAGGTCGGTCGCGATCTCCGTGCCGTCGGAAAGCTTGATGCCCGTCGCCCGAGTGCCGCTGACGACGACGCGGTCGACTTCCGCACGGGTGTGGTACTCCACGCCCCGCTTCGTGCCGGCTGACACCAATGCGTCGGTGATCGCCTGCGTGCCGCCGATCGGGATCGCCGCGGGCTCGAAGCTGAGCACCAGCGGCAGGTTGTGGGCGAGGCCCTGCAGCCCGGGTGGGTCGTCGCCGAAGCACCCCGTCGACGTCGAGGCCACGCGCATGAACAGCGTCCGCAGCTCGGGTGACTCGAAGAAGTCGTACGCGAGCGCTTGGAGCGACATGAACTGGTGGACGGGCTCCATGCCGGAACCTTCGATCGTCACCAGCTCCTCGAGCGCGTCGGGTTCGCCCCACGGCGGCGGCGTCGTGAACCGGTGGCGGGCGAATGCCGGCTTCCAGTAGCGCTCGTACTGATCGAGCAACACCAGGTACGCCTCGGCGTCGCGGCCCGAGAAGCGCTTGATCTGCTCGTAGGTGAGGGCGATGTTCTCATCGGAGCGCTCTTGGCGGCCGGTCACCGGGTCGACGACGCGGTACGCGGAGTACCCGGTGAACGCGGTGCCGTCGTCGAAGACCATCGCCTCGTTGCCGTCGGGGAACACGTACCGCAGTCCCTCCTCGTACAACGAGAAGTCGCGGTACGCGGGATGACCGTAGAACCGTGTCCAGTGCGAGCACGGGTTCATGCGGAACCCCGCGGCGGGCCCGTTCACCGTCGCCGCCCCGCCGCCGAGTCGGCCGGCGCGTTCGAACACACCGACCGACATCCCGGCGCGGGCGAGATAGCAGGCGATGATCGTTCCGTGGTGGCCCCCGCCGAGGACCACCGCGTCATACCGAGCGTCAGCCATGGCGGGGAAGCCTGTCAGGTCGGCTGCACGCGAAAGGACCCGGGCTCGCGCCCGGGTCCTCCCAGAGTTGATGTGGTTTGGCTACTGCAGGGAGCGCCTCACGCGGCGAACCACCCACGAGCAGCACACCCGCGGCGAGTGCCACGAGACCGATCACGACCGGCAGGTTGGAGTCGCTACCCGTTGCGGGAAGCGTGCCCGCCGGAGCGGTGGTCGGGGCGGCCGTCGTCGGGGCAGCCGTCGTGGGAGCAGCCGTCGTCGCCGGGGCGGTCGTCGGCGTGGTCGTCGGCGCGACCGTGGTGGTCCCGCCTGCCACGGTGGTCGTCGTCGCCTGACCCACGACAAACGAGGTCGTGGCCTTCTGGGTGAAGGTCGCGTTCGCGGTCGCAGGTGCGACGTCGGCGTTGAACGTGATGGTGCTACCCGCAGCGCCCACGGGAACGGACACGACGAGCGTCTGCGGTGAGACGTTCGCAGCGGGGTTCAGCCACTGGCACGTGACCGCCGTTACCGAAGTCACGCACGACGACAAGCCGCTCGTGAACGACACGAGCGTCGGAACCGCGCCGGTCGTGCTGATCCGGACCTGCACGCCTGGGGCGGGAACTGGCTGCGGCGACGAGAACATGCCCGTGACAACCGCGTTCGTGCCGCTCTGGGCGGCGGTGACCGTGGCCGTCACTTCGGCTGCAGTCTGTGCGCCCGAAGGAGCTCCCAGCATGACTAGGGCGACGGCCAGCACGCCGAACGCCATAAACACCTTCTTCATTTATTCGCACCTCTCCTGGTTCGCCCCCGACTTGCGGACGCAAGCGCGAGAGAGCCGGTTGGCTTGTTCACCCGTACCCGGATTCTCCGGGATCGAATCGCCCGTTTTAGCCTCTAGCCAGGACAGATGCGCAAGTTCGCTGGTGGGCGCCCGCCGATACGCTCCGTCGATGGGCGAATATCTCGAAATCGGCGGCCATCCCATTTGGGTTGTTGACCAGGGGAAGCGGGCCCGAGACCGTGGTGTTGCTGCACGGCGGCCTGTCGAACTCGGATGATCTGCTCGGCTCCATCGGTGAGCCGTTGTCGGAGCGCTATCGGGTTGTGGCCTTCGACCGGACCGGCCACGGCCGGACCAAGGACACCAACGCAGCGGCCTTCCACTACGACGACATGGCGGCCGAGACGGTCGCCGTCCTTGAATCGGTCGTTCGCGGCCCCGCCCACCTCGTCGGCTGGAGTGACGGCGGCATCATCGCCCTGCTGCTCGCGATCCGACGCCCCGACCTCGTGACCAAGATCGTGACGATCGGGGCGAACTACCACCACGACGGCATCGTCATGGCGCCCCTCCCGCCGGATTCCCCCGAGATCGCGATGCTCGCCTCCAGCTACGCCGAACGGTCGCCCGACGGTGCGGACCACTTCCCAGAGGTCCTGCGCAAGTCGTTCACGATGTTCGAGACCGAGCCCGAGCTCACGATCGCGGATCTCGCCCAGATCGCCGCGCCCGCGCTGGTGATGTCAGGCGACGACGAGGTCGTGCGTCTCGAGCACACGCTCTCGCTGTACCAGGCGCTTCCTGCCGGACAGCTCGCAGTCGTCCCCGGCACCTCGCACGTCCTCCCGCTCGAGAAGCCGGAGGAGACGGCGCGGCTGGTGCTCGACTTCCTCGCCGCCACGGAACCGCCGGTGACGTTCATGCCAGTGCGGCGGCGCGCTCCATCCGCCTGACACTCGCTTCAGCGGACCGCGAACCTCGTGTCGCCACGGGGGGCACCGACGTCGGTCACGTTGACGTCCGTCACCACGGCGCGAGGCGGCCCCTCGCGCATCCACATGACGAGTGCACCGACCGCGCTCTCCTCCCCTTCGAGCTCGGCCTCGACCGAGCCGTCGGAGCGATTCGCGATCCACCCCTTCACGCCGAGCACCGCGGCCTGGTTGCGGCAAGTGTCGCGGTAGAAGACGCCCTGCACGCGACCCGAGACGATCACTCGCCGGCGTACCACCACGACGTCATCCGCGCCAGAGCTCGAGCGGCGTGCGGTCACGGGGGCCCGTGAAGGGCAGCGCGACCTCGCTGCCACCCTCTCGTGCGGACGTGTACGCCGCGCACACGATGTCGAGCACCGCGCGCCCGAACCGCGCGTCCATCAGCGGTGCCGATCCGCCCCCGAACGCGACGAGGAACGCCTCGAGCTGGCCCGTGTAGCCGTACTGCTCGAGCTGCGGCACTTCGGTGGTCGCGGGCTCGAGAGCGATGGGCTCACCGTCGCGTTCGAGCAGGAGTCCCGGCAACAGCTCGGCGCGCACCGCGTCGGTGTCACTTGCGATCTGCGCATCCCATTGCGGCACTGCCCCGCCCCGCCAGCTCGAGACCACGGTCGCGCGAAGCCCCGACGCAAACGTGAGCGCCACCTCGGCATGCTCGTCGGTCGGATGATCGTCAGCTCCTTGGAGGTCGGCGGACACCGACACGGGCGGCTCGTCGGCGGCGAGCATCGCCACCGCGAGCGGGTGGACACCCAGATCGAACAGCGCGCCTCCGCCCCAGTCCTTCGTGAGGAACTCTCCCCACGTGGGCCGGCTCTGCACCGCGCGCACCTCGAGGTGGCGCAGCGCGCCGATGTCGTGCACCTCGGAGATGAATCGCTGCACGATCGGTGCGTAGGCGAGGTTCTCGGCGTACCCGATCGCGCCGCCGCTCTCGACGAGCAGGTCGGCATCGGCCAACGTCGTGCAGAGAGGCTTTTCGACGATCACCCGGGCGCCTGCCCCGACCGCATGCAGTGCGTGAGTCGCGTGACACTGCGGCGCGCTGCACACCACTACGAGGTCCGCGCCGGCGGGCAGATCCTCGTACCCGCACGCGACCGCTCCGGCGCGGGTGGCCATCTCCTTCGCCTTCTCCCGGTGTCGTGACGCGACGTGGGTGATGGTGAGACCGAGCTGCCTGGCGGCGAGACCGTGAACGGCAGCGATCCAGCCCGCGCCGGCCAACGCGACCGTCGGCCGCCCGTTCATTTGCCGGCGAGCGCGGCCACCACGGGTGCGAAGGGCTCGACGTCGCCGCTGCCCACGATGACGTAGGAGAACCCCCACCGCTCCCGCCGCTCGTGCAGCGTCTCGACGATCTGCTCGACCGTGCCGGCGAGCGCGAACGGCGTTTCCAGCGCCGCCTTGGGCGTCATCCCGAACCCCGACGCGAGCCGCGTCGCCAACCCCTCGCGGTCGTCGGTGACGCTCACGATGAACGACCGGACGTTCATCTCGAGGTGCTCGAACCGTGGACCGGCGGCGAGCTTGACGATGGCGACCTTTTCGTCGACCGCATCGGGTGTCATCGACGCCAGCGCTTCGGGGCCGATCGCCCCGGCCGCCAGTGATGCATTGATGCCCACGATGTCGGCCTCGCGCGCCGCGATCGAGAGCACCCGCTTGCCGCCGCCGCCGACGAGGATCGGCACGTGCTGCTGCACCGGCTTCGGCAGCCCGTCGAGCCCCGAGATCGTGTAGTGCTGGCCGCTGAACGAGAAGGGGCCAGGACCGAACAAGCCCTTGATGATCGCGAGCCCTTCTTCGAAACGATCGACGCGCACGCCGGGCGGGTCGTAGGGGATGCCGGACCAGTCGTAGTCGGCTCGCTCCCACCCCGCTCCGATGCCGACCTCGACGCGGCCGTCCGACAGCAGATCCATGGTGGCCAGCTCTTTCGCGAGCACGACCGGGTGCTTGTAGTCGTTGTCCCAGACGAGGGCGCCGATGCGCAATGTCGACGTGGCGCTGGCGGCCGCCATCAGTGCCGGGACCGGGGCCATCTGGTTCCCGAAGTGATCGGGCAGGGTCATCGTGGAGTAACCGAGGTCCTCGACCCGCCGTGCGAGATCGGCCCACTCCTTGCCGGAAGTCAGCCCCGACGCCTGGACGCCGAAGCGGAAGCGGTGGTCGTGTGCCATCCGGGCACGATAACGCCCGCACCCTCGCGGCGACCCAGTTCGGCGAAGGTCGGCGGGTAGGTTTGAAGGGCTGTGCGCACCCCCGGCACCCTTCTCAGACTGGCCTCGGTGATCGTGCTCGCCGGCGTCGGCACGGCGGCACTCTCCGCCGCGCTCGTGCCGCAGGCCGCGAGCCTGGTCACCGCACACCAGGAGACCGCGTCGATTCCGGAGCTCGATCCGCTTGCGCAGAGGTCGGTGATGTATGCGGCTGACGGGTCCGTGATGGCGGTGCTCAAGGCCGAGGAGAACCGCAAGCCGGTCAAGCTCGCCGAGATCCCGCAACCGGTCATCGACACCGTGCTCGCGGTGGAGGACGCCGAGTTCTACCAACACCGAGGTGTGAACGCGCGGTCTCTGATCCGAGCGCTCCTCGCCAACGTGTCGGCGGGCGGTGTGACTCAGGGCGGCTCGACGATCACGCAGCAGGTCGTGAAGAACGCGCTGCTCACGCCCAAGAGAGACGCGAACCGCAAGGTCAAGGAGGCCATCTACGCGATCCGCCTCGAGCGTGAGATGACCAAGGACGAGATCCTCGAGCGCTACTTGAACACGGTGTACTTCGGGAACGGCGCCTATGGCGTGCAGGCCGCCGCCGAGCTGTACTTCGGTATCGACGTCGGGGGCTTGGGGTACCCGCAGGCCGCGTTCCTCACCGGCCTCATCCGCAACCCCGTCGGCTACGACCCGTTCCGCTTTCCGGCGCGTGCGGTCGAGCGGCGGCGCATCTCCCTCAACCGGCTCGTCGACGTCGGCAAGATCACCCGCGACGAAGCGGACTTGATCGATGCCGCGCCAATTCCCGCTGCACCGATGAGCAGCGCGATCCCGGTCCCGCCCGAGGACTACTTCGTCGAAGAGGTGAAGCAGTCGCTGCTCGACGACGTCCGCCTCGGCGACACGGCGCAAGAGCGGTACAACGCGGTCTTCAAGGGTGGATTGCAGATCTACACGACCTTCGAACCGCGGCTGCAGCAGCTCGCGCTTCAGGCGCGCAACGACCAGCTGCCCGACACCAACGGGCAGTTCACGGTTGCGCTCGTCGCCCTCGATCCGCAGACGGGTGCCGTCAAGGCAATGGTCGGCGGGCCGGGCTTCGAGAACGCGAAGTTCAACCTCGCCACGCAGGGGATCCGCCAACCCGGATCGTCGATGAAGACGTTCGTGCTCGTCGCGGCGCTCGAGGCCGGGGTCCGGCCGAACGACATCTTCGACGGGTCCAGCCCGTGCCGATTCCCCCTGCCCGGCGGCCAGCCGGACTACGTGATCCGTAGCGCAGGTGGCGGCGTGGGCCAGGTCTCGAAGATGATCACGGCCTCGATCAACTGCGCGTTCGTGCGCCTGGGGCTCATCGTGGGGCTCGACCGCGTGATCGACACCGCGCGGCGGATGGGGGTGACGTCGCCACTCGAGCCGCTGCCGTCGATGACCATCGGATCGGAGGAGATCTCGCCCTTGGAGATGGCGTCGGCTTACGGAGTCCTCGCCGCCGACGGAGGACGGCACCCGGCGTACTACGTGGAGCGGGTGCTCGACCGTGACGGCGAGCCCATCTTCCTGCACGATGACTCCGGTGCGGAGCAGGCGCTCGACGTCGGGGTCGCGCGCATGGCCACGGACATGCTCACGAACGTCGTGAAGAGCGGCACCGGCAAGCGCGCCGCCCTTCGGGATCGACCGGTCGCCGGCAAGACAGGCACGTCTCAGGACAACGCTGACGCGTGGTTCGTCGGGTACACACCGCAGCTCGTCACCGCAGTGTGGATGGGCGCTCCGGTCGGGACGCGTTCCGATGCGGAACATCGGCGGCATCAACGTGACCGGCGGCTCGTTCCCGGCGCGCGTCTGGCACCAGTTCATGGAGCGCGCGCTCGAAGGTCAGCCGGTCATCCCATTCGCCGAGGTTCCCGAGCTTCCCGAGCGCCGCCCTGCGCGCCTCTATCTTCCGTATGTGGAGTGCGGCTACGACCCGCCGGCGGCCGTCGGCTTCGATCCCTTCGCGACGACCACGATCGAGCCGCACGACGACGACGAGCAGCACCACGACGAGCAGCACCACCACGATCGCTCCTGAGTCGACCACGACCACGCTCGTACGCAACCGTCCCGTTCCTTCGGTGCCGACCAACTACATCGTCGTCGACTGTGGACGATTCACCCTCACCCGCCCGAGGGGCAGCGCACCGACCACTGCGCCGCCCGACCCGAACGCGACGGTGGCGCCCGATGCGCCCATCGGAGCGGGCGACGACCCTTCCGTCACCGTTGAGGTACCTGTGTTCTCGCCTCCGAACGCCGGCACATGACCACCCTCGCGCCGTGACTCTGCAGTCCGACCTCCTCGCGCTCCAGCACTCCGATACTCATCTCGATCAGCTCCGTCACCGTCGGGCCCATCTGCCCGAGCGCGCCGACGTCCACACGCTCGAAGCGACGCTCGCCGACGTGGAGGCCGAGCTCGAGAAGCTGAGCAGCCGAAACACCGACCTCTCCCGCAGCCAGCAGCGACTCGAGGACGAGGTCGCATCGGTCGAGCAGAAGCGCGCGGAGGTCGACCGGAAGCTGGCCGGGGGAACGGTGCCGCGCGAGCTGCAGGCGCTCGTGGACGAGGGCGACTCGTTGCGGCGGCGCCAACGGTCGCTCGAGGACGATCTCCTCGAGGTCATGGAGCTCGCCGAGCCGGTCGCCGCACAGCTCGCGGCCTCGGAGGAGCAGCAGCGGGACCTCCGCGGCCGGCTCGAAGTCGCCCGTACCGCTCTCACCGCCGCTGAGAGCACCGTGGACGCCGAGCTCCGCGAGGCCGAGGCGGAGCGAGCGGGCGCAGCCGCCGCCATCGCGGACCCTCTGCTCAAGGAATACGAGCGGCTGCGGGCCCGGCTCGACGGCGTCGCGGTGAGCGAGCTCGTCGGCACCACGTGCACCGGGTGTCACACGACGCTCGCGGCCATGGAGTGCGAGCGGATCCGCCGCGAGCCTCCGGACGCGCTCGTGCACTGCGAGCCGTGCGGCCGCATCGTGGTTCGCCCCTGAGCCGTGCTGATCGTCGTGCGCCATGGGCGCACTGCCGCGAACGCCGCCGGACTGCTGCTCGGGCGGCAGGATCCGCCCCTCGACTTGCTCGGGATCGAGCAGGCCGGACGTTTGGCCGCGGAAGTCGGACGTGCCGATCGCGTCGTCTCGAGTCCGCTCCAACGTGCTCGGGAGACCGCGGCCGCGTTCGACGTTCAGGTCGAGATCGACGAGCGGTGGGCCGAGCTCGATTACGGCGAGTTCGACGGACTTCCGCCCGCACAGCTCGGCGAGGCCACCTGGTCCAAATGGCGAAGCGACCCCGACTTCGCTCCTCCGGGGGGCGAATCGCTCGCCGCGCTCACGGCGCGCGTGCACGCCGCGTGTGAGGACCTGTGTGTCGACGCGCGGGACCGCACGGTGGTCGTGGTCAGCCATGTGTCGCCAGTGAAGGCAGCGTTGGCGTGGGCACTCGGTGTCGGTCCGGAGGTCGCGTGGCGCTCCCATCTCGACCCCGCGTCGATCACCCGCATCTCGATCGGGCCCGCGGGCCCGGTGCTGCGCACCTTCAACGAGGTGGCGCACCTGAGGTGAGATGGCGGACGTGGTCCCCTGCGGACCGCGCGGGGCGCTCCGCGCCGGGCGAGCCGTCCGGCACCGTGCCGAGGTACACGAAGCCGATCAGCAATGCTTCCTCAGGCAAGTCGAGCGCCGTCTTCACAATTCGGGTCGTAACACGGGTCGCCGGTGCGCCACATCGATCCGAGGCCGAGCGCGGTCGCGGCGAGCAGCAGGTTCTGCGTGGCCGCGGCAGTCGCGCTCACCTGTTCGATCGTGGGGATCGAACCGCTCACCGGCAGAGCGGCGACGATGACGACCATCGGTGCGCGTCCCAGCTTCGTTCGTTCCTTCTCGAGCTTCGCGGCCACGACCTCGACACCTTCCGCGCGGCACCGCTCGGTGTAGGCACGGGCGAGCACCTCGCCGAACTCCGCCTTGGCCTCACCTTCGAGAACGATGAACCGCCACGGACGAAGCGTGCCGTGATCGGGCGCGCACGACGCGGCGTCGAGCATCGTCGTGAGCTGCGCGTCGGTCGGCGCCGGCTCGGAGAGCCGACCGGTCGACCGCCGGAGTTCGATTGCCGCGAGCGCGTCCATCCCCGCAGCAAATCACACGGGGGTTCGTGGGTCGCCGCTCGTTTGGGGTGGGGTGAGCGGCGACCCACGGCGGAGCCCCCGGTGTGGTGGGTGCGATGGAGGCACCGATGCCGAGAGTAGGACCATTGGTTGCGCCCATCAAGAAAGTGACGGTGACGACACCGGCAACGTCGACCGGCAGCGCTCAGCCCAGTCGGAGCGTCTCCAGCGGCTCGAGCCGCGCCGCCTTCACGGACGGATAGAGACCCGCGACGATCGAGACCGCGACCGCGAGCCCGATCCACAGCGGCATCTGGCCGTAGTCGATCACGACGACCCAGTCCGCCAGCGACGAGATCAGGTTCACGATCAAGACGCCGAGGCCCGCGCCGATGAGCCCGCCGAGAAGACCGACGAACAGCGCTTCGAGCAGGAACTGGGCTCCAATCGTGCTGCGGGTGTGGCCGAGAGCGCGGCGAATGCCAATTTCAGATGAACGCTGTATGACTGAGATGGACATCACGTTCGCGATGCCGAGACCACCGACCGCGAGCGCCAGCAGGCCAGCGAAGAGCGCAGTCTGCTGCAGCGTCTTGTCGGCCTGCGCGCTGGCCTTCAGAGCGTCGCTCGGCACCTCGACCGCGACCTCGTCGGTGCCGCCGAGGGAGATCGCCGTCGGGATCATCGTCGCCGTCCGCGGCGTGGTGCCGTCCTGGCTCCGGATGTACACCTTGGTCGGCTCGCCCTCGGTGCCGAAGTCGTTCTCGGCGTCGGCGAGGGTGATGAAGACCGCGTTCTCGAGCCCCGGGTCGAGGTCGACGTTGCCGAGCACACCGACGACGCCGAAGTCGACGCCGTTGAGGCGGATCGTGCGGATCTCGCCCGGCAGGTAGCCGTACTGCTGTGCGAGCCCGGTGCCGATCACCGCCGGCCGGCTTGCCCCCTCGATGTCGGCCGTGTCGAACCAACGACCGGCGATCACGGGCACCTCGAGCACCCCGGGAAGGTTCGTGTCCGCGGCGAGCACGGGCACGGGGATCGCCTGGAAGAAGTCACTCGCACCTTGGTGGGGCACCGAGACGACTCCTTCGAGCTCCGCGACCGCAGACGCGCCCGTGACCGAGCCCACGGCACTGACACGATCGACGACATCGCTCGGCAGAGTCGGGCTCTGGTCGCCGAACGATCCCCCGGCGGTGGCGACGATCAGCGTCGTCCCCAGCTCGGACAGCTTCTGCTTCAGGTCGCCCTTCGCGCTCTCGGTGAGACCGACCGCGCCGACCATTGCGGCGACGCCGACGATCGGCCCCAACATGATGAGGACGGTGCGCACGACGCGTGCCGACAGGCCCGACCACGCGACGCCGAGGAGATCCCGCGCGTTTCTCATGGGGCGAGGGGAGGGGTGCGGCGCTCGTCACCCACGATCTCGCCGTCGCGCATCGAGACGCGTCGTTCGGCTGCATCGGCGACACCCATGTCGTGGGTGACGATCACGACGGCACGCTCGGGCGATTGCAGCGCGCGGAAGATGTCCAAGACATTCGCCGCGTTCTTCGTGTCGAGCGCGCCGGTCGGCTCGTCTGCGAGCACCATCAGTGGATCGGTCACGATGGCACGTGCGATCGCGACGCGCTGCTGCTCGCCGCCCGACATCTGGACGGGACGGTGGTGGGCCCGCTCGGCCAACCCGACCTGTTCCAGTGCGAACATGGCCCTCCCGCGGCGCGCGCCGGGCTTCATGTTCCGGTAGAGCAACGCGGTCTCGACGTTGCCGAGCGCGGCGAGGTGGGGGATGAGATGGAACTGTTGGAAGATGAAGCCGATCGCGTCGCCCCGGAGCTTCGACCGGTCCGCGTCGTCGAGCGTGGTCACATCGACACCGCCGACGCGGATGACTCCCTCGCTCGGGAGATCGAGACAACCGAGGAGCCCGAGCATCGTCGACTTGCCCGATCCCGACGGTCCGACGATCGACACGAAGTCGCCCGCGCCGATGGTGAGCGACACGTCGCGTAGGGCATGCACCTTGACCTGGGTGCCGTAGGTGCGGGTCACACCCTCGAGCTCGAGGAGGGCGTCGCCCGGTCGGGTTGTCGTGACGGTCACGTCGCCGGTGTGTCGACTTCGACGATCACGACCTCGTCACCCTCCAGACCGCTCGTGATCTCGATGAAGCTGCCCTCGCTGAGGCCCGTCTCGACCGGCACCTCGGTCACCTTCCCGCCGCCGTCGATGTCGATCACCCGAACGACATCCTGGCCTTGGCCGTCCTGCTTCACGGCGGCGATCGGCACGGTGAGCACATCGACGTGCTCCTGGATGACAACGTCGATGCTCACGAGCGCACCGTCGGCGGCACCGAGGTCACCGCTGAGCTCCACCTTGCCCTCGTAGGTCTGCTGGCCAGTCTCGGCGTCGACGGTCGCGCTTTCGTCGAGCTCAGAGATCACCCCTGGCGCGGTCTGGGTGCTTCCCACCAACGAGACCGTCACGGCTTGGCCGACGACGAGCTTCGTGCGATCGGATGCCGACGCCGAGAGCGTGACGGTGAAGCCCGTCTCGGTCAGCGACAGCAGCGGAGTGCCCGCCGGGACGAACTGGCCCTCGTCGACGAGCACCTGCCCGAGCCGTGTGGGCCAGGTGCCGACGATCATGTCGGTGGGCTGGAAGACGACGGTCTCGTCGACCGTGACGACGGCGACGCCGACCGATGTCTGCCCCGCACGCAGGATGGCGGTGCCGGTGAGCGGCCGGAAGTCTTGTCCCGGCTGAGCGCTTCCTTGCACGCTGTAGTTCACCGTCGTGTCCTGGCTCGGTGCTTGATCGGCGACGATCGTGAGCCGGCTCGCCGAACCACCGACCACGCGGCTCGTTCCCCCCATGAGCTGCAGCTCGGGCAGGTCCTCGGACTCGAGCGTGACGTTGCCTCCCGCGGGGTTCCCGATCAGATATCGGTCGCTCGGAGCGAGGAAGATCGAGATCACCTCATCAGGCTCGACGGTCTCGTCCTGGACCGTCGGCACGGAGACGGTCATCGACGATTGGCCGGCGGGGACGACGAGCCGTCCGGCCGGTCGCAGGTAGTCGATGCCGGCGCTCGCGGAGCCGCTCAGCTGCAGGAACAGCTCGACGTCCGCCGCGACCGAGGCGTTCGCGCTCAGGCTGAGCTGCACGGGATTGCCTTCGGTGATGTTCGTCGTCAGCGGTGTCAACGTGAACGTGGGCTTCGCCGCGTCGCCCGCAGCACCCTTGATCGTGATGACCGCGCTCGAGATCTTCGCCACCTTGTAGTTCGGTGACGACGCGATGGTCACGATGATCGTCTCGTCGGGCTCGATCACGGTGTCGGTCAGCGTCGTGACGTCGAGCGTGGCACTCGTGCCGCTGTTCAGCGTCACGACGGGAGTGATCGGGATGAAGTCCGTGGCCGCGGTGGCAGTGCCGGTGATGGTGAGCCCGACCTGCACGTCGCCCCCGGTTCCACCACCGCTGAAGGCGAGCTTGACGGTGCCGCCCTCGTTCACGATCGCCCCGCCCGTGATCGAGACCTCGGGGAGATCTCCCGAAGACAGGACCGTGCTGGCCGACGCGGGATCACCAAGGTCGTAGCCCGCGCCGTCGACGAGCTGCACCAGCAGCTCCTCGTCGCCTTCAGAGGCACCGTCAGCCACCGTGGGGATCTGGAGGGAGAACTGCCGCGCGCCGGCCGGGATCGTGATGTTCCCGACGGGTGCGATGACGTCGTCAGGCGTGGCCATGCCGGCGACCTGAATCGTGAACTCGATCGGGCTCGTCGTGTCGGTGTCGACCTCGACCACGAACGATGCCGGGGTGCCCTCGACCGTCCTGCTGCTCACCGCCCGTATCGACAGGCGCGGCAAGGCTCCGCTCTGGCGGGGGCTGGTGCGAATTGGACGAGCCCGACCGACTGGGCCCTGAGGCGCACCCAGCTCCGGTCCGATCGTCACTGCCGCGGTGTTCTGCGGACCGACCGTGTATCCGCTCGCACTCGGCTGCAGGCTCACCGTGACCGTCTTCGCGGTCTGCTCGCTTGCGCCCGGATACTCACGGGCCGCCTGCCACTGCGCGAGCGCGAAGCGGGTCTGTTCTGTGTAGAGCGTGTCGACCGAGCCCGGGCTGTACCCGGCGGCCGCGAGGATCTGCTCGAGCTGGCGAACGTCGGGGCCCTCCGCTCCGACGTCGAGCGAGCGGTAGAAGGAGAACTCGCCCGGCACCGCGACCGCCTGACGACCGTCGACCGCGAGCACGGCCTGGTCGGCGGCGACCTCAACGCCGTCATCGAGGAAGACGCGGCTGATGCGACCCTCAGACGCAGCGTTCACCTGTCGCTGCTCGACTCGCCCGAGTGTGCCGCTGAGCGCGACCTCCTCACGGAGGGTCTGGCGTTCCACGGACGCGGTGATGATCAGGTCCTTGTCCTCAGCGCCACCGCTGCCGCTGGTCGTGAGCGCGACGATGCCGACGACGCCGACCGCGACGACTACGCCCGCGCCGATCCACTTCTTCGAAGATGACTTCATCAGTCGCCCGCGGCCTCCACCTCGCGCTGGGCCTCGGCGCCGCATTCTGAGAAGTCAGGGCTGGTGAAGGGGTCCTCGCCCGCCGGCCCCTCGATCTGCGGGGTGTTGCTGCCGCCGAAGGAAAGGAGCCGGCCGTCGGCATCGGGCACCGGCTCGGGGATCTTCCAGCCGCGATCGATCATGCAGTCGCGCCACACGAGGTAGCCCTCGTTCTGCTGTTCGATCTCCTCCGGCGTCAGGTCGGCCTGGGCCGCCTGGACCTCTTGCAGCGCCTGCAGGATGTTGCTGCGGGCCGCACAGGTGCCCAGCACCTTCACGTACGCGGGATCGTTCGTCGGCGACTCGGGGTTGTTGGCGTCGGGTGGGCCGATGAATTCGACGCCGTCGGCGTCGAGGCACGACCGAAACTCCGCGAACGCGCTGAAGAGCTTCGACACCGGATCCTCCTCGGCGAGGGGAATCGTGTCAGCGGTCGCCGCGGTGGTCGCCGCGCCGGCAGCCACCGGCTGACCCGGCTGCGCCGCTGCGGCGGCGGCCTCGCCTTCGCCTTGCACCGCGGCCGGCTCTTGTGGCGCCGCCGCGGCCGGTTCGTCGCCGGGTCGCGACAGCACGTATCCGTCGGGCAGCTGGATGTTGACTTGGCCCGCTTCGATGATGTTCGTCGCCTCGCCCGATGAATCGTCGCCACACGCCGAGAACGTGAGGGCGGCCAGGAGCGCGGCAGCGAGCGCGGCGCGCCTGCGGAGAGCCCCCGTACCCCCGATCACCCAGGCCAAGGTAGCAAAGCCGAGTTCAGACGCCCTAGGCACCCGTGCGGGCACGGACGACGATGAATGCGGGCTCATCGGTGAGGCGGCGGTAGAGGCGTGGGTCGAGCACCGCTCGGTCGGCGGGCGGCACGGGCTCGACGAGCCGTTCGATCACGAAACCCGCACTGAGGATCTCGTCGATCAGGACGGTGAGGGGCATCCGCCAGAACGGGACAGTCCACGCACCGCCAGGGCGGTCGAACTCGACGTCCGTCCGCTCGACGGCGAAGTAGCTCCCGCCCGATTGCAGCCAGTCCGAGACGGGATGACTGGTGGACAGCACCAGCCATCCTCCCGGCCGGAGCACGCGGCGGAGCTCGCCGAGCAACCCCACGCGGTTGTCGAGGTGGTGGTACACGAGGGCGCTCACGGCGCCGTCGAACGTCCCGTCGGCGAACATCTCGAGCGGCGACTCGAGGTCGTGGTGGTGGAGCTCGACATCTGAACCGAGGCGGGCGCGGGCGCGCGTCAGCAGCTCGGCACTGCCGTCGACACCGACGACCGAAGCGCCCCGCTCGCGCAGCGCGGCGAGATACACGCCGGGTCCGCAGCCGATGTCGACGATGCGCAGGCCGGATACGTCACCGGCGAGATCGAGCACTGCGGGCTGGTCGTAGTGCGCGTTGTAGAAGCTCGACTCGGTCTGGCGCTCGAACCATGCGGCCATCGAGTCGTAGACCGCGGGGACGTCGGTCACCTGCGACTGACGCAGGCTGCTGTCGCGTGCGGCATCGATCGCGGCTGCGAGCCGATCACGAGTTGCGCTCGGCCGGTCGCCGGAGAACTTCGCGTAGAGGTGCGTGTGCAGGTGCGGAATCGTGTTGCCGTGTATCTCGTAGTTGATCTTCGTCGCGCCGGTGACATCGCGAAGCGCTCGAGCGGTGAGCATGACCTCCTCGAAGTACCGGCGCCGGTGCAGCCCGCCGAGCTCGAACGGCTCGACCACGTGGGAGCGTGAGACGACGCACGCGTAGTCCGGCGACGCCGGTTCGAGCGGGACCGTGACGTCCGACGCGTCGAGCTCGACGAGCACGTCCGCCGGCCCGCCACCCGCGCAGATCACGCACTCTGGCTCGGGAGGCATGGCTTCATCCTCGTTCCTAGGCTGCATGGGTGCCGAAGTTCAGGGCCAAGATCGTCGCCGCCCGCGGCGGAGGGGCGTACGTCCTGGTGCCCGAGCGGGTCGTCCGCGCGCTGGGCGGAGGTGGACGGATCCCGGTCGAAGCCACCTTCGAGGGCGTGCCGTACCGCGGGTCGATCGTGAACATGGGCGCCGGACCGTGCCTGGGCGTGCTGAAGTCGATCCGCTCGCAGCTCGGGAAGGCCGTCGGCGACGACATCTCCGTCGTCGTGACCCGAGAGGAAGGCCCTCGCATGATCGCGGTGCCCAGTGACCTCGCCGCGGCGCTGCGCAAGGCCAAGATGCGCGCCGCTTTCGACGCCCTGAGCTTCAGCCGTCAGCGTGAGTCGGTGAGGTGGATCGATGAGGCGAAGCGCGCCGAAACCCGTGCTCGTCGCATCAGTCAGACGGTCGAGGCACTGACCTAGCGGGTTGCTCGGGCCTTCTTGCCGACGAGCTTCTCGAGCAGGTCCTCGATGCGGCCCAGCTGCGCGGACAGGTCGCCGCCGTCGCCGTTCGTGACCGAGGGCCCATCCTCCGCTGCGCACAGCTGGCGGTAGCACGAGGTGAGCAGGCGGCCGCTGTCGCGCTCCTCGGCGATGTAGCGACCGAGCAGGCGCGCCTGTCTGGATGTCGATCGACTTGTCCTCGAACATCCGCGAGAAGAAGTCGGGGCCTGCCGGCTCGCTGCGCTCAGCAGGCGAGAACCCGAGCTTCTCGAACTTCTCGCGGTCGGTGAGGTGCTTGTCGCCCGCGATCGTCATCTTCTCGTCGAACTTCGGGTCTTCGCGGGGGAGCACGGTGTACCCGAGCTCGCACAACCGCTTCGCGAACGCCTTGCCGTGCTCGCCCTCGCGGAGCGCGACCGTCGAGATGACCTGGCGCACGCCGTCGTCGGGCGTCGTTTCGGCCCACGCGTCGAGGTAGCACTCGGCTTGGCTCTCGCCGTTGGCGATCGCGTTGAGCAGCCCGAGGTACGAAGGCTTGTCAGACATCTCTGGTCCCCCTTGTCGAGATGCTTGCAGACTACAGACAACCCGAGAGCCCCGCCAACGGGGTCGTTACCCGACCGTGGCGGTCGGGCGGATCACACGCTCGGCGAAGGCTCCCATCGCCTCGGTCTCGGTCGGCTTCACCAGCAAGAACGCGGGGACCATGATCCGGCCGACCCCGATGCTGGCCATCTCCTCGGCCGCGCCGACCGGGTCGTCGCCGAAGATGCCGGGGCAGCCGGCGGTGACCTCGATCGCGCTCGGGTCGCGGTCGTGCTTCGCAGCGGACTGGTGGACGATGTCGATCATCTCGCGCAGCTCGGCCGGCGTTCCCTTGCCGGGGAAGAACCCGTCGCCCAGTCGACCCGCGCGTTCGGCGGCCGCGCGTGAGTGTCCACCGACCACGATCGGGATCGAGCCCTGGGCGGGCTTCGGGTTCGACGACACCCGTGTGAACGACGCGAACTCACCGTCGAAGCTGGCGCCGTCGGAGGCCCAGAGCGCCCGCATCGCCGCGACGTACTCGTCGGTGCGCGCCCCGCGACGAGCCCACGGGACGCCGAGCGCGTCGAACTCCTCCTCGAGCCAGCCCACGCCGATGCCGAGCTCGACGCGACCGCCGGACAGGTGGTCGAGCGTTGCGAGCTCCTTCGCCAAGACGACCGGATTGCGCTGGGGGAGGATGAGGATGCCGGTTGCGAGCCGCAACGTGGTGGTGACCGACGCGATGTAGGCGAGCCAGATCAGTGGATCCGGGATCGGCGTGTCCGGACGGGCGGGCATCTTGCCGTCGGGGCTGTAGGGGTACGGCGACGAGTAGTCGTCGGGATAGATGACGTGCTCGACCGTCCACATCGACTCGAAGCCGGCGGCGTCCGCGGCGCGAGCCGCAGCGACCGCGCCCTCCCCGTTCGACCAGCGCATCGTGTTCGCAAAGATGATCCCGTACTTCATCGCGGCGACGTTACAAGCGACGGTGTCGCGTCACCTTCCCGCACGCGTCGGCTCGATCAGGCGACCGCCCACTCGAACCGAGCGCGCAGCCAGGTCACCAGATCGAGCGGCACACGAGACGCTGCCCGCGAGCCCTCCCGATGGGCGTCGACCACCTGCGCCCACCCGTGGAGCAGGTGGAGCGCCTCCCAGTGGCGGAGTCGCTCGGGATCGAGGGGGTGTACGCGCTCGTAGGCCCCTCGGTACCGGCCCGCGAGCCACCCGTGGGACGCCTTCAGCACCGTCTTTTCGACGCGCGTGGTCGCCGCGATCGCGGCGACGTGGAACAGGAGGTAGGTGCGGGCGACATCGCCGTGCCGATCGCCGAGCGCCGCGTCGGTCCAGTCGATGACCGTCGCCTGCTCGCCGTCCACCATGACGTTGAGCGGATGGAAGTCACCGTGGCACGGCACCCGCTCGGCCGCGTAGAGCTCGGGAAGCAGCTGCTCGGCGCGGGTGAGGGCGTCGCGCAGCTCGGAATCGTCGTGCCGGTCGAGCGACCGGCGCACGAGAGCGAGACGGCGGGCCGCCAGACCCGCCTCCTTGGCCTCGGGCCACCCATCGATCGGGATCGCGTGGAGCCGAAGGTGCAGGTCGGCGAGGCGTTCGAGCATGCGCGCCGCGCGCCACGGCGCCTTCATGATCCCTTCGAGCATCGTCGTGCCCGGCGCTCGCTCCATCACCTGCACGGGCAACGGGAGCAGCTCATCGGGCTCGAACACCATCAACACGCGAGGAGCGGGGAACTCGCGGTCGTGGCACCAGGTCTGGATCGCCGCTTCGCGTCGCGCGACCGACGCCTGGTCGACGGACTGGTGGATGCGCACCACGAGGGGCGCACGCCACTCCGGCGGGAGCGACGGTCCTGCGAACTGCACGAAGTGGATCAGCGTCGAGAACCCGGTGCCGATCGCGGTGGGAGCGACCGCGTCGAGAACGGGACCGCCGAAGGTCTGCTCGAGCCACGTCCGCACCGCGTCAGCGACGTCCGCGGGATAGGTCGGGTCAGCCATCGCGTCGAGCATCACACAACTGCTTGGCGGCGACTGTGGAAGCATCGATCGTCAGTGACCGAGGCGACGTTCGAAACGATCCTCTACGACCAGGATGGACCGGTCGTGACGATCACGATGAACCGTCCCGATCGCAAGAACGCGATGACCAACCGCATGGTGCGAGAGGTCGGTGACGCGCTCGCAATGGCAGCCGAGGACAAGAGCGTGCGGGTGCTCGTGCTCACCGGCGCCGGATCCGCGTTCTGCCCCGGAGCCGATCTGCAGGCGGTGGCCGGCGGGACGATCGCCGACGAAGCGCTGAGCCCGTCCGACTTCCGTGCTCCCGTGCTGCTGCACCAGATGCCCGCGGTCACGATCGCCGCGGTGAACGGCGCCTGCGCGGGAGCCGGATTCGGCTGGGCCTGCGCATGCGACTTCCGGTTCGCGGCGGCGTCAGCCCGGTTCAACACCGCGTTCCTCGAGGTGGGCATTGCCGGGGACATGGGCGGGCCGTGGACCCTCACCCGGATCGTCGGACCGGCCAAGGCGCGCGAGCTCTACATGCTCCCGGCGAAGTTCGACGCTGCCGAAGCCCTCCGCATCGGCCTCGTCTCCCAGGTGTTCACCGACGACGACTTCAAGGCAGAGGTGCAGGCGATCGTCGACCGACTCGCGTCTGCGGCACCGATCGGGCTCAAGACGCTCAAGGCGAACTTCGTCGACGCCGAACGCATGGACTTCGCGGGCTACGTGGCACTCGAGAGCGAGCGACACCTGCGGATGTTCACGCTGCACGACACCCGCGAGGCGTTCGCCGCACGAGTCGAGAACCGGCCGCCGAAGTTCGAGGGTCGCTGAGGCCGGGTCAGCCCTGCACGGCGTGCGCGCGCAGATCGTCGAGGCTCGCCCACTCGAGCACCCGAAGGTGCGTGGCTTCCAACACCACGGGAGGAGCCACACCTGCTTCGAGCGCCTCCACCCACCGGTCGGCGCACACGCACCACTGATCGTCGGGCTGCAATCCGGGGAAGCCGAACGCCGGCTGCGGCGTCGAGAGGTCATTGCCCGCGCCCTTGCTGAACGCGAGGAACTCGGCGGTCATGCGCACGCAGACGACATGCACCCCGGGGTCGTCGCCCCCCGTGTCGCAGCATCCGTTGCGGTAGAAGCCGGTGAGCGGGTCGTAGGAGCACGGCTGCAGATCGGTGCCGAGGACGTTCTGGGCCATCGTCAGGCCGCCTCCGCCGTCGGGTAGGTCACGCCCGTCAGCTCCTCCGAGACCTGCCACAGGCGAACAGCGTCGGCCTCGTCTCGTGCTCGCCGGGACCGGCGCGCCTCGGACACGCCCTTCCCTGTCATCTCCATCAGCCCGTCGGGACCGTAGTAACCGCCGCCGACTGCTCTCGGATCGGTGGCCGCGTAGATCGTCGGAAGGGCGCCGCGGTCGGCGCTCTGTGACGCACCGGGAAGTCGCATCATGCGCTCGATGTAGTTGGCGCCGCCGCCGGATGCACCCATGTTGGGCCCCGTCGTCTGAAGGTTCGTCCGCGTGGATCCCGGGTGGGCGGCGTTGCTGACGATGCCCCAGCGGTTGGCCGCGCTCCGCCGCTGCAGCTCGAACGCGAACAGGAGGTTCGCCAGCTTCGACTGCGAGTACGCGCGCCACCGCGAGTAGCCGCGTTCGAGCTGGAGGTCGTCGAAGCGGATGGACCCAGTGTGATGCGCTCCGCTGCTCACGGTCACGACGCGTGCCTGCGGTGCGGCGCGCAGCAGCGGAAGCAGCCGTCCCGTCGAGCGCGAAGTGGCCGAGGTGGTTCGTCCCGAGCTGCATCTCGAAGCCGTCCTCGGTCACATGGCGCGCCGGCACGGCCATCACTCCGGCGTTGTTGACCAGGATGTCGATCGGCCGTCCGGAAGCGAGTGCCTCCTTCGCAAACGACTCGATCGACGCGAGGCTCGCGAGGTCGAGGTGCGACGACGCCACATCTGTACCGGGATTGGTTCGACCGATGTCGGCGACCGCGGCGGCGCCCTTGTCAGGGTTGCGGACGGCCAGCACGACGGATGCGCCTGCGGCCGCGAACGCGCGGGCCGTCTCCAGTCCGATGCCACTGTTGCCACCCGTGACAACGGCGACCTTGCCGGTGAGGTCGGGCACGTCGATCCGGTCAGCCTTCCGCGTGATGGTTGTACGGTGCAAATGTGAAGTTCACCTGGTTCAACTTGATGCCGTGGCCGATGCTGCCGGACGACTTCCGCGACACGCAGCGCTCGGTGTGGGTCGACATCCCGACGTCGCTCTTCGATCCGAAGGTCGCGAACCGCGTCTACAACGAGTACATGGACCAGCTCGAGTACGCCGAGTCGGTCGGGTTCGACGGCATCGGCGTCAATGAGCACCACCAGAACGGCTACGGCATCATGCCGAGCCCGAACATCATCGCGGCCGGTCTCGCTCGTCGGACGAGTCGCGCCGCGATCTGCGTCATCGGGAACTCGATCGCGTTGTACAACCCGCCCGTTCGTGTCGCGGAGGAGTTCGCGATGCTCGACTGCATCAGCGGCGGACGGCTCGTAGCCGGCTTTCCCGTCGGCACGCCGATGGACACGAACTTCTGTTACGGCCAGATCCCCGCGCTCACCCGCGACAAGTACCGCGAGGCGCACGAGCTGATCATGAAGGCCTGGGCGGAGCCCGAGCCGTTCGCGTTCAACGGCAAGTACACGCAGCTGCGCTACGTGAACATCTGGCCGAAGCCGATCCAGCAGCCGCATCCGCCGGTCTACATCCCGGGCGGCGGCTCGATCGAGACGTGGGACTTCTGCCTCGACTACGACTACAACTACTCGTACCTCAGCTTCGGTGGCTATCTCGCCGGCAAGAAGCTGCTCGACGGCTACTGGGAGCGCGTAGCGGCCCGCGACAAGGACGACTCTCCGTACCGCGCGGCGTTCGCACAGATCATCGCGGTGGCTGACACCGACGCCGAGGCCGAGAAGCTCTACGCCGAACACATCCTCTACTTCTTCAACCGGTGCCTCCACGTGTACCCGGGGTTCTCCGATCCGGCTGGCTACCGCACGGTCTCGACGATCAAGGCGGGTGTGCTCGACCAGTTCCGAGCCGAGATGCGCGACAAGTGGACTCGCATGACCTGGAAGGACCTCGTCGACGGCGGCTACGTGATCGCGGGCGGCCCCGACACGGTCCGCGACCGCATGGAAGACATGATCCACTCGCTTGCGACTCGGCCACGTGTTCTGCCTGATGCACAACGGCAACCAGCCGGACTGGAAGACGCGTCACTCGACACGGCTGTTCGCCGAGAAGGTCATGCCGAGCTTGCGCAACATGTGGCCCGATCATGAAGGCGACGACCGGTGGTGGATCCACCCGATGGAGGAGCGGGTGCACGCCGACGAGACGTTCGCCCACGCGCGCGATCACGCCGAGCCGCAACGATGAGCGAGCTGACCGCGGCACCTCCGCTGTCGCGCCAGACCGTGACGACGCGACGGGGCATCACCTGCGAGGTACTCACCGGCGAGCCCGCGTCCGGGCAGGCCGAAGCGTCGGTCGTGAGCTTCCACGGGGCCGCCGGCCACCTCGGCGGTGAGCCGATGCTCGCGGAGCTCGCGACCCGTTTCGCGGTCTTCGCGCCAGTGTGGCCGGGCTACGGCGAGGCCGGTGGCGAGGAGCTGATCGAGGACATGCAGGACTTCGCGCTGCACGGCGCGGACGTGGTCGACGCTCTCGACCTGTCGCGTCCCCACCTCATCGGGCACTCGATGGGAGGGATGATCGCCGCGGAGATGGCCGCGGCCGCGCCCCGGGACTACGGGCGGGTTGTGCTGATCGCGCCGCTCGGACTGTGGCTCGACGACAGTCCCGTCCCCGACATCTACTCGCTGTTGCCCTTCGAGTTCCCACCGCTGCTCTTCCACGACGCAGCCGCGGGGACCGCGCTCATGGCCGGCGGGCTCGACTTCAACGACACCGAGGCGATCAAGACGTTCCTGATCGGCAACAGCCGGCGTCTCGGCACCGCCGGGAAGATCCTCTTCCCGATCCCCGATCGCCAGCTCTCGAAGCGCATCTACCGCATCACGAACCCAACGCTGCTCGTGTGGGGCGACGACGACCGGTACCTGCCGATGGCCTACGCCGCCGAGTGGCAACGGCTGATCACCGGCGCGCGCCTCGAGGTCACCGCCGACGCCGGGCACATGGCGCCCTACGAGCGGCCCGCGGAGATCGCCTCGGTCGTCGCACAATTCCTGACTTCCTGACGGCAACCGCCGAGCGCCGCGAGCTGCGGCGCCAGCCAGTGGCCGACCAGGTCCGCGCCCTCATGGGTGAAGTGCACGCCGTCGCCACGGGCGTCGCCGACCTGCATCGCTTCGCTCGTGAAACGTCCGTCGGGGTCGAGGAAGCCGTTGAGGTCGACGAGCGACACCCCTTCGATCTGGCGGAGCAGCCCGTTCAGATGGTCCACGCGCGCTGGGTTGTAGGCCGTGCGTTCGCGATCGACGATGTCGCGCCGCGGTTCGAAGTAGGGCGTCGTCAGGAGCACCACCTCGGCACCGCGTGAGCGGAGCACATCGATGGCGTGCCGCATCTCGCCGAGCACGAACTGGTCGTGTCGTGGCGTTCCGAACTCGACCCATTCGCCGTCCATCTTCACGTCGTACGCGTCCCACGCGCCGATGAGCAGCACCACGACTTGGGGCTCCCACATGTCGACGATCTCGCGGAAGCGGGTGGGCCAGCCCGCGCACACCGGCGACACATCGTGCGCCGCCCCCTCGATCCACATGGTGCCGCGCAGCACACCGCACCCGAGGAGACCCTGGTCCCACACCTCCAACCCGAACGACGGGCCGACCCGCATGAGGCCTTCGCCCATCACGAGCGCGACCGAGTCGCCCACGACCGCGACACGGGTCGGCTCAGGGCTGGCCGGGCTGGCCGGGCTGGTTTTCTTGGCGCTATCGGGTGCCAGAGACCCGATAGCGCCAAGAGAATCGGCTGGGGCCGTCGTTGGGGGTGCGGTCGGCGCGGCGAACACGACGCTGGGCCGGCCGCCGCTCGTCGCCACGACCGCGATGGCGGCGACACCCGCGACCACCGCGGGAACGCTCAGCGCGGGACGCGGGAGGCGGAAGGTGCCCGCGCGCACCGGGCGTTCGATCAGGACGTAGCTCGCCATCGCGAGGATGCCTGTCACGCAGATGCGCAGCACGAGCAGCGACCACCCGTCGACGTTCGTGCGCGCCGACGAGAGCACGACGTAGACAGGCCAATGCCACAGGTACAGGCCGTACGAGATGAGGCCGATCTGAGGCAGAGGGCGGAGGGAGAGCAACGAGCGCACCGGCCCCGGACGGATTGCGGCGACGATCACCATTGCGACCAGCGCGGCGCACAGCAGGAGACCTCCGTGATAGAGCCATGAGGCCTCGAGCGGCGTCGTCGCCCAGAACCACGCGAGCGCGGCTATCGCGAGCACCGGGATCCATCGGCCCACGTGCACGCGGTGAATGACCAGCGCGAGACCGGCCCCGACGAGCAACGACTGGGAGCGGGTATCGGTGCCGTAGTACGACCGGGCGAGGTCGGCGGGGTCGTAGAGCCACGCCATGAGCGCCGCCGACGCAAGCAGCAACGTGCCGATCGCGGCGAGCGGGATCGCCCGATGGCGCCTCGCGGCAACGAGCAGACCGAGCAGGAGGAGCGGCCACAGCAGGTACCACTGCTCTTCGATCGCGAGCGACCAGGTGTGCTGCAGGGGAGAGGGCACCGAGAAGAGGTCGCCGTACTGGTCGCCGACAGCGATGGCTCGCCAGTTCGCGGCGTAGCCGAGCGTCGCGAGGGTGTCGGAGCGCAGCTCGTCGAGCTCGTCTCGGGCCGCGAGCACCGAGGCGTAGGCGCTCACCGCAGCGACGACGACGAGCATGGCAGGGAGCAGCCGCCGGCACCGGCGCATCCAGAAAGCGCGGAGGTCGATCGCGCCGCGGGTGTTCCACTCCGCGAGCAGCAGAGAGGTGATCAGGAAGCCGGAGAGGACGAAGAACGCGTCGACCCCGAGGAACCCGCCCTTCATCCACGACACGTGGCCGTGGTAAAGCAGGACCGCGACGACCGCGAGCGCGCGTATCCCGTCGAGCGCGGGCTCGTGGGGAAGCAGATGTCGGCGGCTCTCCACTCGGGGGCGAATGCTACGAGGCGCACCGCCGTTCGCAGGTTTGCGCGAGAGTTCGCACGTGGCGGAGAGCGACCATCCCGTCGTGATCGCCGGTGGGGGCCTCGTGGGGCTCTCGACCGCCATGTTCCTCGCCCAGCACGGCGTGCCCTCGCTCGTGATCGAGCGGCTCCGGGGCGGCTCGCCCGTGCCTCGCGCTGCGCACTTCCACCTACGCACGATCGAGCTGTTCCGGGCGGCAGGCATCGAAGAGGAAGTGAAGGCTCGATCGGCGGAGGAGTTCCTGCCTGAGGGCGCGATCATCAGCATGGACACCCTGGCGGGCCGCAAGCTCGCCGACATCATCCCCGGCCTCAACGTCGGGATCGACGACGCGCTCAGTCCGTGCCGCCGCTTGTTCATCACCCAGCGCGGGCTCGAGCCGATCCTCCGGCGCCGCGCCCGCGCCGCGGGAGCAGAGGTGATCGAGGGGAGTGAGGTCGTCGGTGTCTCTCAAGACGCTGACGACGTCGAGGTCCTGATCGCCGATGTCGATGGCGGCGAGGCCCGGCCGATGCACGCTCGCTACCTCGTCGGGGCGGACGGCGCGCACAGCAAGGTGCGTGAGGCGCTGGGCATCCCCATCGAGGGTCGGGGTGTCTTCTCGAACAGCATGACCATCTACTTCACCGCCGACCTCGCACCGCAGATGCTCGGCAAGCCGTTGAGCGTCATCTACATCAGCAACGAGGTGATGGGCGGCTTCTTCCGGCTCGACAAGGATTGCCAGTCGGGGTTCCTGGTGGTGAACACGATCGGCGATCCAAAGACGAACCCGGACGTGGCGGACGCCGCGAAGGACACCAGCGAGCCCCGTCTCGTCGAACTGGTGAGAGCCGCCGCCGGGGTCTCCGACCTGAAAGTCCGCATCGACGGGGTCGCGCGATGGCGGGCGAGCTCGGACGTGGCGGCGCGCTACGCCGATGGTCGCGTGTTCCTCGTGGGCGATGCCGCTCACGTCATGCCGCCGAACGGGGGGTTCGGAGGCAACACCGGCATCCACGACGCGTACGACCTCGCGTGGAAGATCGGGTGCGCAGTGCGTGGTGACGCGGGCGCGGGGCTTCTCTCGACGTACGAACAGGAGCGGCGCCCCGTGGGCCGGCTGACCGTGGAGCAGGCGTACACGAGGTACGTCACCCGGACCGCTACTTACCTCAACGCGACCGACTACGAGCCGTTGCTCCCGGACCTCGAGATCGAGGTCGGATACCAATACCGATCAGCGGCGATCGCGTCGGACTCGGTTGCCGACGACGCCGTGCATGCCGACCCGCGCGAGACGCGAGGTCGGCCCGGATCGAGAGCGCCGCATCTCTGGATCGAGCGCGGCGGCGAGCGGGTGTCGACGCTGGATCTCTTCGGCCGCTCGTTCGTCCTCCTCGTGGGAAGCGAGGGGCAGCAGTGGTGTGACACGGCGCTCGAGCACGGCATCGAGGCGCACCGCGTCGGCGACGACGTGATCGATCTCGACGAACGGTTCACCGACGCCTACGACGTCGACCCCTCGGGCGCGGTCCTCGTGCGACCCGATGGCTTCGTCGCGTGGCGATCGCACGCACTCGCGCACGACCCGTCGGCAGCGCTTGCCGATGCGATGCAGCGTGCGCTCCTCCTCTGATTGTTGGCTACAGCACGTGGTCGGCCGCGCGCGCTGCATGCGTTCATGCAGGTGGCAATAGGAGTTCATCGGGTGTCCCCCGACCTTGCCGGAGAAGCCGCTACCTTCCTCGGATCCCTCGGCAAGGAAGGCACTGACTGCTCATGGCTTTCGAGACCGCAGGGTCCGCATGACGGACCAACGCAGAACTCACCAATGGCATCACCACCTTTCGTTCGAAATCTTCATGGCGGTTCACCGGGCGGCAAACAAGGCCGGCGATGGACCGACAACTACGAACAGCTGATCTGCACGAGGCAATGAGCGACGCGCTCGCGGGCGCCCGGTCGCTCCGACTCCAGGGTTGGGTCGCGGAGGAGTGCGAAGCGGCCGCTCTCGAGCGACTTGCGCGTCACTGGCCCGACGGACGGCGAGGCGACGTTGTTCGGCCCAACGGTGCCGCGGCGTATCTCATGGGTCGCAGCGCGGCCGTCGACGAGCTACGACGGCTCACCCGGTGGCGACGCAACGTGCACATGCGCGAAGTCCCGCTCGCCTCCGACGACCGCCGCGATGACCTCGATCCGGCGTGGGTCGAGCCGGGCTTCGAGGCGGTCGAAGCGGTCGCGGATCTCGGCCAATCGGTCGCGCGTCTGAAAGCGCGCGATCAGTTCATCGCCTTGGCGCTCGCCGCCGGCTACACGGGGCGCGAGGTAGCGACGGTGTTGCGCGTCTCACCGTCGATCGTTTCCGTCGCGCTTCGACGCATCCGCCAGAAGCTGACTGTTGGATGACCTGAGACCGTCAGCCGGGCGGAGCCGCGGCGTCGTACGCGGCGACGGCCTCTTCCCCGAGCGCGGCGACGTCACGAGGGAGAAGCACTCCGGCTGATTGCGCGGCCCGCGCCGCGATGGCGAACTCCTCGAGGTACTCGCCACGGTTTCGATAGAGCTTGGCGACCTTCTCAGGTGAGAAGGGCACGCTCGACCCGCCGAGGATGCTGTACACGTCGTTGGCGAGCGGGATCGCGCTGTTCGTCGCGAGAGGCACCTCGACCTGCGGAAGGCGGATCCCGCCTTTGGCGATGCCGTGCTCGTCCCGCACGACCGCCGGTGGTTCTCCAGCGAACTTGACGAGCGGTTGGCTCCGCGGGGGCTTCCCCGTGCTGACCCAGCCGTGCATGGCGTGGATCGCCGCATCGAACAGGGGGACCATCGGCACACGATTGATCCCCGGCGTCACCTGCATCGGTGCGCCGAAGTCGCGCTCGTACTTCGGCGAGCGGGCACGCTGGCCTTGTTCCGAGACGTGACAGGTGCCCGCCGACTCCCAGTACCGGAACAGGTCGGTGTCAGGTTGCCGCACCTCGTAGCACGCGATCGCTTCGAGCTCGGAGTTGACCACCATCACCGGGACATCGACGTCGTCGCGGAGCAGGTTGTTCCCCCGCAGTCGCGCGTTGGTGCCGGCCGACATGCTCGGCGCGGCAAGGTTGATCACGAAGTCGCCGACTTCGAGGGGCGACCCGCTGCCGAAGTAGATCTGCAGCACGTATCCGTCGAACGCGTGCGTCAGGGGATGGATCGCGTTCACGTACGTGCCGAGCCGGCCGGCCGACTGCGATGCGCCGAGCGCGATGAGACGCTGCACGTCGAGACCGCCCATGGGGTCGATCTCGCCGCGAGGCCGGTCGCGTCCCACGGCGCGCGCAGCCTGCGTGTAGATGTCGAACGAGTAGTCATCGCTCGGGATCGAGAGCGTGCCGTAGCGCTCCTTGTCCCAGTCGACGAGGCCGAGGTTCATCGGCGCGATGCCGTGGACACCGACGCGCTGCGGCGTCACGCCGACGAACGCGTATCCCTCCTCGAGGATCTCCCGGCTCTCACCACCGAACAGGTCGTGACCGGCACTCACGTTGTTCCACGAGACGATCGCCGTTCCGTTGAAGCGAGCCGGGTCCGTGGGTCGGTAGACGACGAAGCGCGTCTTGAACGGAGCCGACTCACACGGCTCGACGGCCCACTTGCCATCTCGACTCGGCGTCGCCCCTTCCTGCAGCCGGTAGCGGACAGCGGTGCCCTCGAGGAAGAACTCTTCGGACACGAACCCGTACTGCGCGAAGTCGACCGTCGGACCGCCGAACGCCCAGCCGTGTGATCCCCCCTCGACCGGTCCGGTCACCTTGGCTTGCGCATGCCCATCATCCATTGCTGCCCCTCCTCGACGGCGAGCAGTATGGCGGCAGGACGCGGGTCACTGCTGCCGTTGGAGGCGCTTTGTGGCGCGGTTCCAAGGGAACCGTCCGTGGATCGCGCACGCACCGGCGACCTCGGCTTCCGGCGGCGGCGCGAACATCGGCCCTGCCATCGCTTTCCCGAGCCTCGTGGTCGGGCCCACGACGACGGGGCTGCCACACACGGGGCAGTGGTTGTTGGCCAGGAGCTCAGTCGGGCGGCTCCACCTCGTGATCCGCCACCGGGCCATGGGCCCATTGTGCCCAACCGGAGATGGTGGCTTCTCGAGCGCTACCGGGACAGCCAGAGACCGTGGGTGATCGCCGCGAGCATCGCGGCCATGAACGTCTCGCGGTCGGGCGGGTGATGGGGGGCAGCTTCGGGCCGACGTCGAACCATGGGGGGCGGCTCGGCGCTGCCCGCCTCCAGCGCCTCGCGCACCACGATCGCAGCTGCTCGCAGCTCGGCCGCGTCGTCCCGAAGATCGATCTCGGTCTTCATCCGAGGACGATCTGATCTCGCCGTTACCGGATCGTTACCCAGACCTTCGGGGACCCGGGCCTAGGGTTGCAGCAGTGACCGAGAACGACTGGGCGGTCGCCGCCCGCCGGGCTCCGGCGCCTCCGCTCCCGCTGTCAGGCGAGCTGGTGCGCACTCGGTTGATCGCGGAGTTGACGCGCCGGTTCGACGTGCCCGTGACCACCATCGTCGCGGGAGCGGGTTTCGGCAAGAGCACCCTCCTCGGACAGGCGATCCGCGCGAACCAGGTCGAGCCTCGCGGCATTGACGCGTGGGTGTCGTGCGAGCCGGGCGACGAGGACGCCCTTCGTCTCGCTCGCGTGATGACGACGATGCTCGGGGGAAGCTCGCCACGTGGACGCGGCACACCGGCGGACTTGGTGCTCACCGCCTTCGGCGATCTCGCGCCCCTCGACGTGTGCCTGATCCTCGACGATCTCCACGAGCTGCGTCCTGCATCTCCCGCCGCCCATCTGCTGGGTGAGCTCGTCCGGAACTTGCCTCCGCACGCGCACCTCGTGCTCGCCAGTCGCGAGCCGTTGACCGTTCCGCTATCTCGGCTTCGCGCTACGGGAACGCTGGTCGAGATCGATGCCGGCGCCTTGGCCTTCACCGCCGTGGAGATGGCGACGTTGGCCGACCTCCACGGCCGCGATGTCGTCGATGTCGATGGTCTCGCGGGCTGGCCGTCGCTGGTGCGTCTCGCGCTGTCTGCTCCGAATCTCGCCGCACCGCAGTTCTTGTGGGAGGAGGTCGTGGGCGCGCTCTCTCCACGTGACCAAACGCTGTTGCTTGCACTCGCGACGCTGGGATGCGCTTCTGCCGAGGATGTGGTCCGCGTCGCCGGCGACGAGGGCGATCTCGATCGTCTCGTGGCGAAGGTGCCGCTGCTTCGCGTCGAGGACGACGGCCGGTTCGGCGTTCATCGCCTCTGGGAGGACGCCGTCGAGCGGTTGTTCCCGGCCGACGAGGTGCGCGCGGTGAGGCAGCGTGCGCTGGAGCTGCTTCGCGAGCGCGGTGATCCCGCTCGAGGTGGATGGCTCGCACTGCGCTGGGGCGACGAGCACGCGCTGCGAAGGGCGGCCTACAACCTCGTGCGAACGAGCTTCGGGGCCCTTCCCGTGGCCACCGCCTCCCGCTGGCTTTCCGAGGCGCCCCGGACGGCTCGCGTCTCACCCGAGCTCGAGCTGCTGTCGCTCGCGTTGCGCCAGTCATTGCGGTTCGACGACCCCGACCTCGATCACGACATCGACGTGCTCATCAAGCGATTCGGCGTCGAGGACCGGGCCGTGCCTCTCGCACTCGGCACTGTCATCGCCCACGGCCGGGGTGATGAAGTGCGGCTGTTCACGCTCGCCCAACAGGTGGAGGGGTTGCCGGGCGCTCGGCGCGAGCCGCTCTTGCGGTTCCTCACGGGGGCAGTCGCCGCGGCGCTCGCGGGGCTGTCGGGCGACGTGGAGCGCTCGCTCAGCGAGATCGATGCGCTTCCGTTCTCGAAGGTCCCGCACGCTGTCACCGAGCTCGTCACGCGGCTGCACGCCGCGATGTTGGTCATCGCCGGGCGGGCTGAGGAGGCGGTGCCCGTGAGTGATCGCCTCGTGGGCTCAGCCAACGGCTACGTCCGGGGCATGCCTGGACAGGTGCGGTGGGCCGCGGGTGACCCGTCGCCGTATCGGCTCACTCGGCCCGCGTATGAGGCGCCGGCCGACACGAATCTGAGAGACGAGCTCTTCCGCGCCGCCTTCAATACGGCTCTGTACTCCGCGTTCGGCGATCGGCAGGGAGTCGAGGCGATGCGACCCGTCCTCGATCGGACGGCGGCCGGACATCTCGATGGGCGGGACAGCGCGATCGTGACAGTCTCGAACGCGGCGCGTCTCGTGCTCGCCCACGACGAGAAGCGTGCGGCCGCCGCGCTCGCGTCGCATCTTTCGTCCTTTCCGCTCAGTCTTCGCGTGTCGGAGGTCTTCCTTCGACGGGGCCCCGCGGTCGCGTACGTGTGCAGCCGGGAGGTGCGCGAGTTCTGGGATGCGCATCCTGTCGGACCTTCCCACGACCGGTGCTTGCGACTCGCCCGACTGCTCATCGACGCCCGCCAGGGGTCGTTGGGGTCCGACCTCGTGCTCCCCGAGGTCTCAGCCTTCCTAACCGCGCTGCCGTTGCCTTGGTCGGCTGAGCTGCTCGCACGGTCCCGCGACGCCGGGTGCGTGACAGCGGACCAAAGACTCGGCGAGCTGGCCGAGTGGACCGGTGCGGCGCTCTGGCACGAACTCGACTGGCTCGTGACTCACGGCGACGACGCCGTCGCGGCGGGAGCACGGACACTGCGCGGGCTCGTCCCCGATCCGACGCGCGCGTCGTTGCGGGTCGACGTGCTCGGTCCGCTGCGGCTCGCGGTCGATCGCGTCGCAGTCGAACGTGCCGAGGCGCGCCGGGCTCGGGTGCGCATGGTGATCGTGTTACTCGTGCTGGCCGGACCGATTCGCCGCGAGCGACTGACGGAGTTGATCTGGCCGGAGCTCGATCCGGAGGCGGCAGCACGGAACCTGCGCGTCACCCTGTCTCGGCTCCGACACTTGCTCGAGCCGGACCGCCACCCTGGTGAGCCCTGCCTCTCGTTGCGCATGGACAGCGAGTGGATCGCCATCGCCGGCCGGCCCTACATCGACTCGGACCTCTGGCAGCTTCGTGATCATCTCGACGAGGTCGAGGCCGCACAGCGCGACGGCGACTCTGAGCGCGCGGTCGCGCATCTCGAGGAGGCGTGCGCACTGTGGCGCGGCGAGCCCTGCTCCGACGTGGCCGTACTGCCCGATATCGCCCCTGCGGTCGAGGAGGTCATGCGGTCGCTGGTCGATGCGATGCTTCGCCTCGGCGAGCTTCGTCTCGTCGCCGGTCGGTTCGACGGTGCACTCGCCTACGCCCAGCGGGCGGTCACCGCGGCGCCGTATTCCGAGCGAGCCCGGCGCCTGGTGATCGCGGCGCAGCTGCAGCGTCGCGACCGAGAAGGCCTGCAGCGCGCGCTCCTCGAAGTCGACGACATGCTGCGCGACCTCGGCGTCGATCCCGAGCCGTCGACCCAAATGCTCATGCGCCAGGCTCAGGCCCGCATCGTCGAGCCAAGCGCGCCCGCCGATGTGTGAGTCGACAGCCCACGGCGTCAGTCGCCGTGCGGTTCTCGCAGGCGGCGCCGCCGTCGCGAGCGCGGCCGTGCTCGGAGTCGGCGGACGGGCCAACGCTCTCTCGCTGCCAGCGGCGCCGGTGGCGGTCGGCGAGGGACTCGCGATCTGGCCACGCGACGCCTGGGCGCCCGGCCCGCCCGTACGCCCGCTCGCGGCGGAGGACGTGCGGTTCCTTCTCGTCCACCACACGGCGGCGAGCACGCAGCACCGCGCGAGCGACGTGCCGGGCCTGCTCGCGGCGATGTATCGCTTCCACACCGGCGAGAAGGCCTGGCCCGACATCGCGTACAACTTCCTCGTCGACCGCGAGGGCGGCGTGTGGGAGGGAAGAGCCGGCAGCCTCGCCGGGCCCGTCGCCGCCGATGCCAGTGGTGGAAGTCAAGGTTTCGCGCAGCTCGTCTGCTTCATCGGCGACTTCACGGGCGAGCTCCCGACCGCGGCTGCGCTCGCCGCTGGCACGCGCACGCTCGCGTGGCTGGCTCAGCGCTACGGCGTCTCGACGGCGGCCGGCGCGACGGTGAGCTTCACGTCGCGCGGGTCGAACCGCTGGCCGGCGGGCTCCGGTGTCACCACCGCGACGATCGCGGGTCACCGCGACATGTCGACCACCGCGTGTCCCGGCAACGCGTTCTATCCCTACGTCCACAACGGACTGCAACGCGACGTGCAGGCGCTGCGAGGCGGCTCGCTGTCCGCGCCGGTAACCGCTGCTCCCGCCACCGCCGCCCCGCGACCGCCGCGCCGGCGACGACGGCGCCCGCGTCGACCGCACCACCCGCGACGGCAGCGCCCTCGACCACGAGTGCGTCTTCGACAGCCCCGGCGTCCTCCTCGAACGAGGCCGCGGCCACGACAGCGCCCCCCTCGTCGACCGTCTCGTCGACTGCTGCCGCAGCGACGACCGATCTGCGTACCGCGGGCGTGGCTGCCTCGACCACCGTTGCGGCGACGTCAGCTGGTGGGGACCTCGTCGCGGCCGCACCCGCAGGGGACTCGGGCGGCGGCAGCGGCGCGGTCGTGCCGATCGTTGCCGCGTCGGCCGGCGCGGCGGCTGTGCTCGTCTGGCTGCGTCAACGCGCTCATCGTCCCGACGCTGATACCGACGCCGACAGCTAATCGCTGTCGCCCTCTTCGACCTGCTCGACGAGCCGCCGGGCGGGTCGGCGGTCGATGACGAGGCGCAGGACGTCGGGACGGGAGTAGTGGCCGCCGACGTCGCACAGCGCCTTCGCGGTGCGGACGAGGTCGAGTGAGCCCTTCGCCAGCAGCGTCTCCTCACCCTCAGCGGGGCCCGCGATGACCTCGCCGGTCGGATCGACGATGCAGCTGTCGCCGGTGAGGGGAGGAAGCGTGGCGACGACAGCGCGGACGTCCGGGTCCGCGATGTCATCCGGTCGCAGCACGCCGCCGACGAGCATCACGTAGGCCGCGGCCTGCGAGGCGAACGCGCGGGCGAGCAGCGTCTGGCGGGTGCCGCCGCCGGGCGACTCGTAGCCCGGGAACGCGGCGACATGCACCTGCGTACCTTGCGCCATGAGCGCGTAGCCGGGCAGCACCATGTTGTGCTCCCAGCAGTTCAGCCCGCTGATGGACGCGTAGGGGCGCTCGTGAACGAGCAGCCCGCTGCCATCGCCCTCGCCCCACGTGAACCGCTCGCCGTACGTCGGCTTGAGCTTGCGGTGCTTGCCGAGGATCTCGCCGTCGGCGCCGATGAAGACGAGGGTGCAGTACGTGGTGCCCCGCGTGACCGGGTCGATCTCGGCTACGCCCATCACGACATCGACACCGCACCGCCGGGCGGTCGAGCAGATCTCGTCGATCTCGGGGCCCGGAACACTGACCGAGGCGCCGAGGTATCGACCCCCCAGCTCTCGCTTGACCGCGACGGCGACGGGCGCGTTGACCCATCGGGGGTAGCCCGGCAGCCACGTCTCGCTGAATGCCACGAGATCAGCACCGCGCGCCGACGCGTCCTCGATGAGCTGACACGCCTTCTTCGTGGAGGCCGCGGGATCCAAGAAGACCGGCGCTGCTTGCACGGCAGCCATGACGAACGAGCTCACGGCCGCGGAGGATAGATCTGCGAGGGTCGGGACGTGCGAGGTGCCAGGCGCGCTACGCGAACGTCGTGGGCTCGAGCACGTAGCCGAGCGATCGCACGGTGCGAATCGACACCGAGTCCGGCAGCTTGCGCCGCAGGTAACCGACGTACACGTCGACGGCCTTCCTCGACGGATGGTTCGGCCCCCAGATGGACTGGAGGATCTGGTTGCGACTCAGGACTTGCCCGCGGTTCACGAGAAGGAAGCGCAGCAGACGGAACTCGGTCGCCGACAGCTGCAAGGGACGGCCGCGATGCAGGGCTCGGCTGGCCCGATCGTCGAGGACGATCGTGCCGCACTGCTCGCCGCCGGTTCGCGCGACTGCGACCCGCCAGAGCAGCCGCCCCATCCGCGCGACGAGCTCGTCGGTGACGAGTGGTTTCATCAGGACGCAATCACCGCCGATGTCGAGAGCGTGGAGCCGGTCCTCCAACTGGGCCCGGCGGGTGATGAACAGCACCGGCGTGTGGATGCCCTGTGCCCGCCAGCGAGCGCAGAGCTCCCGTCCGTCGATCAGCGCCAGGTTCATGTCGAGCACCACGACGTCGGGTGCGAAGCGAGTGAGCAAGGCCTGGGCGGAGACGCCGTCACCGACCAATCGAACCTCGAAGCCGGCGCGCTCCAACGCGCCGCGGAGCTGCGACCTCACCTCGCTGTCGCTGTCCGCGACGAGCGCTCGAGCTCTGCTCTTCCGGTCGACGGTGAACGTCGTGACCGCCTCCTCAGGTCGTGGCTGAAGATGACGTGGTTCGCAGCCCCAGTGGGCATTATCGGACTGATCGGCCGTTCAGTCGACAACCCTCGCGTTGGTGCAGGTCGGGACGGCGGCGCGGAGTGATCGCCTACGTTCGCGGGAATGGATTCCTCCGACATCGTCAAGCTGATGCCCTTCGCGACGCTGCTCGGTATCGACATCACGAGCGCGTCGGCCGACGCGGTCATCGCAACGCTCGAGCACCGGGCTGACCTCTGCACAACGGCCGACATCCTCCACGGCGGAGCGCTGATGTCCTTGGCCGACACCGCCGGTGCGGTGTGCGCTTTCCTCAACCTGCCTGCTGGCGCTCGCACTTCGACGCTCGAGTCGAAGACGAACATGATCCGTGCGGTGAAGGAGGGCACCGTCACCGCGACGTCGATGCCCGTGCATGTCGGTCGCTCCACGATCGTGTTGCAGACCGAGGTGCGAGACGACACCGGCCGGTTGGTCAGCCTGACGACGCAGACCCAAACGGTGCTGAGCTAACCGAGCACGTACCGCACGGCCTTCTCCGCCTGCTCTTCGGCGGCGAAGATCCCGAGGGTGACCTCTGAGCCGTCGGATGCGATGCATCCCGTGACGGCATAGCCGCCGTCAGGCCAGTCCGTGACCTTGATGGTCGCGAGCTTGTCGAGGCGTATCCACTCCTTGTCGATCGTCTCGGCCCAATCCTTGAAGAACTGCAACCCAGCCACGTGCCCTCCAGCTGCTCACGATGAGCCGACGAGCCTACGGCGCGCCTACATCCGCTTGATCGTCGCGAGCCAGGCCGGTGCGCCATCGTCGTCGTGGAATCTCGTTTGAACCCGATCAGGGTCGATCGCGGCGACGTTCCATCCCGCGCTGGGGTTGAACACCGCTCTCAGCTCTTCCCGACTGACGGGGTGCGGTCCCGTGTCGGGACCCTCGTCGCTGAAGCACAACACGTACAGCGTTCCGCCGTGTTCGGTCACCGACGCCAGACTCGCGACGTACGCACGCCGTTCGTCGCCGTCGAAGGCGTGGAACAGTCCGCAGTCCAGCACCGTCTCGAACTTGCGCCCCAAGCGGTCCAGGTGGAACGCGTCAGCCATGGCGAAGTCGACGTCGATCCCGCGTTCGGCGACCTTCGCTCGGGCGATCGTCAGTGCCGTCTCGGCCACGTCGACGCCCAGAACCGACAGTCCCAGCGAGGCGAGGTGCAGCGCGTTCTCGCCGGTTCCGCATCCCGCATCGAGCACCGCTCCGGCGAATCCGCCTTCGGATGCCACACGCACGATTGCGGGTTGCGGGCCGCCGACATCCCAAGGCGCGGGGCCGTCGTGGTACGACGCGTCCCACGGCTGTCCCGACATCCGTTCGTGACTGGTCGGCTGGCGACCACCGAACGGGTCGTCCGCGAAGCTTCCCGGTCGCTCCGACAACGTCCTGCCCCTTTCGCCACGGCGACGCATCTCGACATCGTTCTGCACTGTCTCCCGCAGGAGCCCAGTGAGTTCGCGGACTGTCAGCGGGGCTTGACCCAGCAAGGCAGAAGGATGGCCACCCCGACGCGCGTTTCGTGACCTTCGACTCTGCCCGGATGCAGGGCGAAGGAGGAGGGTGGAAGCCCTGACCGACGTGGATGGCGCGAGGCGGTGGCTGGCAGCAATCGCGCTGCTCCCGCTCTGGCTCTGGCTGGTCGGCGTCGCTCTCACGATTGCCGGCGGCATGCCCTGGCTGATCGAAAGCCCCGACGGCTCGGTCCAGAACGCCCCCTTTCGGCCCTGACGGCCTGTGGTGGACGATTCCGATGCTCTGGCTCGGCGTCAACATCGCCTGGGGGCTCGGAGCAATCATTCTCGACCTGATCGAACGATGATCACGGGTGGTCGCCTGGCGGCCGAGGTCCGCATTTCCGCAGGTCACGACTTAGGCGGCCTCGTCCTCGACCCAACGCAGCCGTCCGTTGTGCAGCGGTCCTTTGCGACCACGGTCGATGCAATGACCTCGCCGCGCTCAGTCAGCAGCTGCTCGACCGTGACGACGATGGTCTCGCGATGGCAGTCGGGGCAACGTTCGCTCCGAGTGACGAAGTTGCTCGGCACCGAACGAACGGTAGGTGAGCACTCTCAGCATTTGGGGGACCACTGTGCGCACTTTCAAGTCTCGGAGGAGGCGCGCCATCTTGGCCTCGCCGAGGACGCGGGCGAGGTGAGGTGGTGAACGGTCAAGAGCTCCCAGCGGTGCGCCCGGGTAGTGACACCCTGTAACACTCCGCGAGGTGGGGACCCTTGTCTCTGGCATTGCCAGCGGTCGCGTTGAGTTGGAGGTCGCCTCTACTCGTCGGTGCCAGCTCCTGCCGCTCGGTCTTCGTCCGTGAGTTCCTGCTTGGGAATGTTGAGTTCTGCCATCGCCGCTTCGAGATCCGCGTCCTCGAGCTCCTCCGGCGGAACGCCAGTGTGCTCTTCGACCTGCTTGGCCTGACTCTGGGACATCTTGTGAACTCCGAATGCGACCATTCCGCCGGCGAGCATGATGCGTCGTCTCGCCCGCCGCCGTCGTCGGCGAATCATCCTCCGTGGCCTCAGACCCATGCCTGCTCCCTTCGGTTCGCGGCCGCACGTGCGGTCGGCGTGCGCAGTTGGACGTTAGGCCGCGCGGTCCGACCGGTGCCGAGGAACTCGTGATGAACCGGACTACTGGAGGAACTTGCTAGGGCCGCGGACTCTGCGGGCGACCACTCCGTCGAGCAAAACATCGCCGCCGTCTCGGCTTCCCGGCCCACCACGCCCGTTGCGGGACCCACCCCCAGACGCGCAGGTAGCGGGACAGCAGTCTCCGCGTCGGCCCGGTCGGGAGGCTGCCACATAACTTCGACGGTCTCGACGGGGCCGGGCAGGCCCTTCAGGGTGAGCTCCCCGAGCGAATGGCATTCGTGTCGGCTGCGCCGCCCAGCCGTCAGTCGCACGATGTCGGCGGCCAGGACCTGCCCGCTCTCGCACTGGGCGCACAGCCGGGCCGCCTCGACGACCGGGTCGCCGTCACGTTCTCGGTCGTCACGGTCGCCGTGCTCCTGAACGCACTCAGGCAACCGTATGCCCCAAGGCGCGCCAATCACAGGGTGCACTTGCGGAGAGGAAACCATCTTCGGCCAAAGGCGGTGGGCCTCAGCCGAGCGTGAACGTCACCCCGGCGATCGTGTGTCGTTCGCCGGCGCGGGTCGAGTCGGTCGCCGACAAGGTGACTCCGACGAGTGAGTCGAGTGGTCCGTCGACGAACGTGACCGTCGCGTTGTCGAGCTTCAGCACGCGGTCCGCGACGTCGAGCGCAGTGATCTCACCCCACCGCGCAGCGGTCCTTTCCGGGTCCTTGCACTGCACGTCAACCGCAGTGATGCCGTTCACGACGTCGGTGCGGCAGGCGCGTTGCCAGTTCGGGCCGGCGGGCATCCATGAGCCCTCCGCGTCCTCGCCTCCTGGTTGGAAGTCGATCTCGAGGAACGACCCGCCGGTGTCGCTCGGGTGCAGCTGCATGATGCGGTAGCCGTGGTCTTCGGTGTCGATGACCGTGCGGACGCCGAGGTCCTGGACGCGCCGCCTGGCCATCGGATGGTCGTCGGTGTGGCAGATCACCATGTAGCCGCCGTCTCCGCCGAGTCGCTCCAGCTGGCGACCGCCGGCGGTGCCGTCCCTCGTCGGCGAAACCACCTCGATGAACTGGGTGCCGACGGGCAGCACCGCGTTCTGCAGACCGAAGGCATCAACGGCCGGGTCGCGGTACGCGACCTCGAGATCGAGTGCGTCGTGGAGGTCGCGGAGGACTGCCTCGAGGTCGCGGGCGACGAGCGCGATCTGTCGCAATCGGATCCAGCTCATCGGTGGCTCACCCCCCGAGGCGGGGGAACGACGGCGGACGCTTCTCCAGGAGCGCGGCCGCTCCCTCCTTGGCATCGACGCGGTCGAGAGCGGCGTACTGCACCTCGTCGGTCTCGCGCAGCGCGTCCTCGTAGCCCACGCCGAGGTGGCGGTAGACGAGACGCTTGGTGTCGGCGAGCGATGCCGGCGACACGTTCTCGGCCAGGTCGGTCACGTATCGGCGGGCAGCGGGAATCAGGTCCTCCGGCTCGACGACCTGCTGCACGAGCCCGACGCGGTGCGCCTCGGCTGCGTCGAACTTGCGCGACGTCCAAAGCAGGTCGAGCGCGCCGCCAGTGCCGATGAGGCGGGGGAGGATCCATGTGGTGCCGTGCTCGGCGATCAGCCCGCGCTTCGAGAAGATCGTCGTGAACGAGGCCGCCGACGATGCGATGCGCACGTCGGCCAGCACGGCGAGCACGAAGCCACCGCCCGCGGCCACACCGTTGACGGCCGCGATGATTGGCTTCGGCACCGCGAGCAGCCACGTGAAGAGACCGGGCACGTCCTCGGACCTCGGCCGTGACGACGAACCGGCCGTCGTCGTCTCACCGAGCACCTGCGCGTCGAGACCGGAGCAGAAGCCGCGTCCTGCGCCGGTGACGACGATGCCCACCACCGAGGGATCCTTCGCCGCCTCGTTCACGGCTTCACGGAACGCGGCGAGCATCGGGTAGGTCAGTGCGTTCAGCTTGTCCGGCCGGTCGAGCGTGATGAGCGCGACCGGATCCTCGACCTCATAGCGCAGCTCGCTCATGTGGCCTCCTTCGTCGACGTCGGCGCCGAGTCTCGCATCGCGTCCCGCGGATGTGAAGAGAGCGAGCAGCCTCCCGTTCAGAGCGGCGTTCACGCGTTCGAGTGATGCGGCGGTTCGCGCCGAGCCAACGAGTCGTCCGACCCATCGATCGACTCGCGCGTCCACCGATGGGTACGGGGCGGGCGGGGCCGGTGCGGATCTGGGCGGAACAGATCCCCGGTCTCGCCCGACCTCGCCTGAAACGTGTCGCGCGCGTCACCTGAACACGGTTCGTCACACGGTCGTGCGGCGCGAGCGGCGAGGGGTCAGTCCAAGCGTTGGAGTGCTTCGGCGGCGCGTCGTTCGATGTTGGCGTAGCCGTGAGCCGCTGCGGCGGCGTGTGCCTTGGTGAGAAGGTCTCGAGCCCGTTCGTTGTCGCCCGGGGCGTTGGCGTTCGGCGAGCATCGTCGCCCAGGAGAGGTTGTTGCGGGCGGCGAAGAACTTGGCGTTTGCTCGGTCGTTCAACGCGGCGGCGCGTGCGAAGTAGGCGTCGGCTTCGTCGTAGCGGCCGAGGACGGTAGCGAGGCCGCCCAGGTAGTGGCTGACGGGACTATCAATTGTGAGGCCCGGATACGGCGCCTGATCGGCCCAGGGCGCGAGGCGGTCGAACAGCGTCCGGGAACACTTCGGGTCTCGGCACGCGATGGCGGCCTCGGCGTAGTAGGCCAGTGTGCTGAGCCAGTTCCCGTCGAGCGGAACATCGAAGTCGGCGGCAGCGGCCTGCTCCAGCAGGCGACGAGCGTCGTCGATGTGGCCTGCTTCGACATGGGCGAGTGCCAGCGCCGCGACGATGATGCCGGCGAGGTCGGGAGCGTCGACGGCCGCCTGCTCGAGGCGTGGGGCCAGCTCGCCATACGTTCCGCGTTGGAGGCTCACGCGCCCGAGCTGGGCGCCGTAGATGAAGATGGCGTCGGGTTGGCCGCTGTCGGTGGCGATCTGGAGTGCTTCGGTGGCCAGCTGTTCGGCCTGTTCGGTGTCCCCGGCGATCTGCGCTCGCACGGCACGCGCCCAGCTGTGTACCCAGTTCAAGATGGGCTGGTCGAGCTGCGCGGCGCGCGACCCCATGATGTCCAAGCAGCGGTCCATCTCGTCGATGTCCAGGGCGCGGGCGGCAGTGCCGGCGCCACTCCACGCGGCCCAGAACAGCTGGACGGGGTCGCCGAGCCGCTCGGCCCGAACCAGAGCCTCGGTCGACCAATCCGATCGCCTGCTGGAGCAGTTGCCGGAACGCGCGAGCGGGTTCCAGACAGTGTGGAGGACTCGCACGATGGTGGCGTCGTCGCCGGAGGACCTGGCGATGGCGATGGCCTCGTCGGCGAGCGCCTGGCGACGCTCGAGGGGGCTCCCGTACATGAGTTCCGCGCACAGGGTCGCGAGCACGAGCGCCCTGCGGGGGTCTTCTGAGGCAAGCTGATCGAGGGCCAGCTCCAGGATCTCGACCTTGTCGGCGTCGATGTTGCCACCGTTCGAGAAGAAGCCCCGGTAGTTCGCCAGGGCGGCGGCGAGCGAGACGGTCGGTGTCACCGAGGTCGGCGGCCCGTCGGGCGGCGTCGAGGAGGGTGTCGCGGAAGGCGGGGTCTCCGGTTTGGCGTTGGGCGGTGCCGAGCCCGACGGCCAGGTCGATGCCCAGGGTCGGATCGGGGTGGTCGGACTGGGCGTAGAGGTCGAGCGCCTGGGTGTAGTAGCGGAGGGCGTCGGCCGGGGCCAAGGAACTGAGGGCGGCGTCGGCCGCCCGGCGGGAGTAGTCGAGGGCTTTGGCGAGGTCGATGGGTTGGGTGGCGTTGATCCAGTGGCGGGCGAGCTCGCCGACGCGTGACCCGGGGTCGTCGCCGTAGAAATCCTCCAACGCCTCGGCCACCCGCCGGTGGGCCCGGGCCTGCCGGGTGAGTCCGAGATCCTCATAGAGGGTGTGTTGGATGAGGGCGTGGGCGAAGTTGTAGTGCCCGGGCGTGTCGGTGAGTTCGCGTACCAGGGCTGCAGCGGTGGCGGCGTCGAGGATGTCGAGCAGCTGGTCTTCCGATGTTTGGCTGGCGCGGGCGAGCACGTCGAGGTCGAAGTCGCGGCCGATCACCGCGGCCAGCGACAACACCCGCTCGGCGTCTGGTCCCAGCTTCCCGACGCGTGCGCCGATCACCGCACGGATGCTGGCGGGCAAGGCGATCTGGTCGACGGTGTCGGCCGCCACCCATCGGCCTTTGGGGTCTTGGTAGATCGCCCCGGTCTCGGCGAGGTGTCGGAGCACCTCGGTCACGAAGAACGGGTTGCCGTCGGTCTCGCGCTGCACCGCATGGGCGAGACGCAATGGCGGCGTCTTCGAGGGTGTGCCCGGCGGCGGCTTCCATGAGCGATATGACGCCGGTGTCGTCGAGTCCGGTCAGCTCGATGTGCACGACACTGTGCTGTCGATGCAGGGCCGCGAGTGTTTCCGAGCAGCGGGTGGGAGCGTGACAGCTCACTGTCGCGATAGGTGCCGAGCACCAGCAACCGCATCGGCTGGTCGGCCGTGATCACGTGGCCGAGCAACTGCAGGCTCGCCTTGTCGGCCCATTGCAGGTCTTCCAGCACGACCACGACCGGCTGCTGCTCCGACGCCATGACCAGCAGTCCCACTACCGCGGCGAACAGTTGGTAACGCTCGGTGTCAGCGTCGGTCGCCGTCGACGGCGGAAGGCCCGGCAGCCTGCGAGAAAGCGCCGGGACCAGCCGAGCGAGCGCCGAACCATGCGCGTCGACGTGCGCGACGAGTTGCGCCTCGCTGGCGTGGATGACGAAGTGGCCGAGCGCCTCGGCGAACAGCTGATAGGGCGTGGCGAGGTCCTCTTCGCAATGCCCGAACAACACACACGCCCCGCTGTCGAACGCGGCCCGGGCCGTCGCCGCGACCAGCGTGGTCTTGCCGAGCCCGGCCTCACCCGAGACGAGGAACACTTCCCGGACTTCGCCCTCAGCGACGCGCTTGTACGCATCCAACATCGCCGCCGTCTCGGTCTCCCGGCCCACCACCCCCACCGCGGGACCCACGGCCAGACGCCCCGGTAGCGGGACCGCAGGCCCGGCTTCGGCCCGGTCGGGACGTTGCCACACGACCTCGACGGTCTCGACGGGATCGGGCAGGCCCTTCAAGGTCAGCTCCCCGACCGAACGGCACTCGTGTCGGCTGCGCCGCCCAGCCGTCAACCGCACGATGTCGGCGGCCAGGACCTGCCCACTCTCACAGCAGGCGCACAGTCGGGCCGCCTCCACGACCGGGTCGCCGAAGTAGTCGTCGCCCTCTCGACTGACCTCGCCACCGCTCAGCCCGACCCGCAACCCCACCGGACGCTCACGCCCCCGGTTGTCGCGGTCGATGCCTCGTTGCATGGCCACCGCGCACGACAACGCCCCCGACGGGGCGCCGAACACGACCATGAGCCCGTCACCCAGATGCTTCACCTCGGTGCCGCTCGCCTCCGCGACCGCCTGACGCAAGATCGCAAAATGCCCCCGACGCAGCTCGTCCGCGACATTGGGCGCCACAGTCGACGCGAACGCGGTCGAATCCACCATGTCGGTGAACAACACCGTCACGTTCTCGGTCGTCATCGACGCCGCACTGAACGCACGTCGCAACCGTATGCCCGCAGGCGCGCCAATCACAGGGTGCTGCTTGCGTGCACCTGACCTGGTAGCGTCGGTGAGTCGGCCTGTAGGCGGGATTCTTCACCGTTCGCGCCTCTCCGATTCAACTTCGGGCCGGTCATCATCACGTGACAACGTGGGGTCAGAGCCTGCGGCGCCCACCGCGCGTCCGCGAAGTCGGATCGCTCGCAGGATTGCTCCGGCGGGTACTGATCACGATGGATAGAGTCGCCGCGTGGTGGATGGGGGCGCTTGCGGCGACACGAACGCGGATCGGTTGACGATCCGTGCGCTTCGCGAAGAGCTCGCGCCATTTGTCGCGCGCCGCTTCGATCCGCCATCCGATGTGTCGTCGTCGACAGCGCCGCGTACCTGCTGGCCTTGGCCTTCACCCTGAAGGTGCAGGACATCGGGCTGCAGCTGATCGCGGGGATCGCCCTGGGTCTCGTGTCTGACGAACCTGTTCATGATCGGTCACGACACGAGTCACGGGAGCTACACCGGATCGAAGGCGTTCGAACCGCGTGCTCGCACGGCTGGTGTTCATTCCTTGCCTGCACCCTTGTGACTCATGCGGCACGCGCACATCAAAACTCACCATTCGTTCACGAATCTCAAGGAACGAGACTGCGTGTGGCGTCCCTTGAGCGTGTCCGAGTACAACTCACTCGGACGTCTCGGTCGTGCTTTTCACCGAGCCTCGCGCCGTAGCGCCGGCCTCGGGCTGGGGTATGCGATCGATTCGTGGTGGCACAACCTCATGTGTCCACCGCGTGGACACGCGACGTGGAAGACGCGCTACGTCATCGACCGACTTCTCGTGTTCGCAGCGTGTCGTTCTCACGACAGCAGCGCTTCTCGCGGGCGGCGGTCTATGGCGCATCGTGTGTGTCGTCGTCGTGCCGTTCGCGGTGCTCACATGGGCGATCGGGTTCGTGGTGTACTTCAACCACACCCATCCCGATCTGCCCTGGTTCGGGATCGCGACCGGTGGTCGCATCTCTCAGGTCAAATCGATGCGACCGTTGATCTCGAGTTTCCGCCGGTCATGGCGCACTTCCTCGGCAGCATCATGCACCACGGCGCGCATCACGTTCATCCAGGCGTGCCATTGGCCAACCTGGCCGCCGCGCAACGACACCTCAACGACCTGGTCAGGATCGCGCATGGTGGTCGAACGGTGGAGCGTTCGCCGGCACGTCGAGATCCTGCGCACCTGTCAGTTGTATGACTACGACGGGATGCGGTGGCTCTCCTTCGACGGCGTACCGACGACCGAGCACTCGCTACATTTCGAGGAGCAGCTTCTCGAGACGCATGAGGCCGAGCGCGAAGCAGTGCGCAGCCGCGCTTGTCCTGAGCTCCTCGGCACGGGCGGCAGCGGCGAGATCTTGGCGGTCTTGGACAGCATCAGTGCGAACGAGCACTCGGTGAAGGCGACCCACACAGGGGAGCGGACGCGACGGTGTCGCTCGACCGCGATGTCGAAGTACCCCTCGGCATCGGAGCGGCGGTCTAGGGTTACCGCGAGCACACCGAGCCAGTGCGCAACTGACCCGAAGTATGCAAACTCGAGATTCGTGCACTCCCGATCGTCGAACGAAGCGAGGATCGGATACAGCGCCTGAGCGGCTTCGGTGTCACCGGTGAATGACGCGGTCGCAGCGAGGGCGGCAAGCTTCGGCAGCAGCTCGACCGTGGGGCTGAGACGCTCGAAACCGAGGTCGCGACTATTGCGAGTCGCTCTTTGGCGAGTGTCAGCAGGCCTTCTTCGCTGTAAGTCAGAGCAAGCGCGGTTTGCCAACCATCATCGGACGGATCCTGCCGACACAGTGCCTCCACCGCGGGACGGAGCTCGTGCAGTCGGCCTTGAGCCCACCGCAGCATGAAGGTTTGGAGCTCCGCGACCGCCTCGGACGGTCCGGCTGAGCGAACGTCTCGACGACGTGCCGGATGGCGGCTCTGTACGCCTCGCCCGGCTTCGACGCCTTCCACGATCAACCGCTCGGCTTCGGCGAATCGTCCCTCGATGATCGTCCGCATCGCCTGATACGTGATCCCGTACCACACGTACTGAGGATCGTGGACGTCGGCGGCAAGTGCGGTCATCGCGTGATGTTCGGACTCGGATTCGTCGATGTGTCCCAGTTCGAGCAGAAGCCGCGTCCGCCACTCCCTCGCCTCGAGCATCAACGTCGCGCTTCCGTCGCGCTCGCCGACGACGGAGCAATTCGGTTGCGATCGCGAGCCGACTCGCTGTCGTCGCCGGCCCCTCAAACGACCAGTACTGGTTGCGCAGCACGTCGGCGACCAAGTTGACGTCGCCCGTGTCGTTCGCCAGTGATAGCGCCTGCCGCGCCCGCTCATCTGCTTGTGAGTCCGCACCTCCCGCCCTCAACCACCGAGCGGATCGGCTCAAGACCGCAGCACGTGCGGCAGGGGAGACAACGGTGTCGTCCGCCAGGCTCTGGTCGCACAGTGCCAATGCGACACGAACACTGTCTTCGTCGCGTGAGTCGATCACGGCCGCGTACCCTGCAGCGGCGCGCGTGAAGTCCTCTGCGTCAGCCAGCTCTCGAGCGAGGGTCGCCGCCTCGAGGTAGCAAGCGCGAGCTGTTGAGATGTCACCGACCCGGTTCAGCGCCTCCGCCGCAGCGAGTGCAACCCGCGAACGCTCGGCAACTGGGAGGTCGGGGGCGCGAGAGGTCAAGTCGATTGCACGTCGCAGGTGATCTGCAGCGTCGCCGTAGAGCCGGCGTTCCAGTGCGGCGACACCGGCGGCGTAGCACAGCGTGACCGCCTTGTGGACGTCCGACCCGCTCGCGGCCTCGGCGAAGTGATACGCCAGGATACCGGTGTCCGATAAACCGGCCGCCTCCAGTACCTCGCCCACACGGCCATGCATGCGGCGACGTCGATTCGGGCTGATCGAGTGATACAGCGCGGTGCGCACGAGTGCGTGCGCAAACGTGTAGCAATCCGCCTCCTCGGGATGCTCGAAGACGAGCCGAGCCTCGACGGCCGTCTCCATTCCGTCCAGCGCCTCGTCGACCGAGATATCAGAGGCTGAGCTGACGACCTCGAGCGTGAACTTGGGCCCGATCACCGACGCAATGAGCAGCGCATCACGCGCCGTCTTGTCGAATCGACTGATCCGCCGTGTCACGACCTCGAGCACAGAGTTCGGCAGGATCGGTCCCGCCTGGCGGCTCGAACCGAAGGACGCCAGGTTACCGGTTTCCACCACGTGGCGGACGAGCTCGGTGGCGAAGAAGGCGTTGCCGTGCGTGTCGGCGTGGATCGCGGAAGCGAGTGTGCGGCGGTCGGCGATCGCCAACTCGCCGGGCGCTTCCAACTCGATGAGCTCCGCGATCCCGCTTGGCGCGAGCCCTCCGACTGCAACACGCTCCACCGACGCGGACCGTCTGAAGTCCGCGAGAAGATCGGCGAGGTGGTCAGGCATCGCATCGTCGCGGTACGTCGCAACGATGAGCACGTTTGCGTTCTCGAGGGAGAGTACGGCGTGCCGGAGCATCGCGAGCGTCGGCGCTGTCGCCCACTGAAGGTCATCCAAGATGACCAAGGTCCGCTCGGTGCGTGAAACGGCAGCGAGCAGCGACGTCACGGCTTCGAACAGCTGCAAATGCTCCGACTTGTACGCGGTGTTCGTTGCACCGGCAGACAGAGGCCTGCGCCGGTTGAGCACGGGGAAGATCCGCGAGCTCAGCGACGTCGATGCCGGTCCGGCGCAGCCAAGACAGTGGCCAGGTCTTGACGACCGAGCCCAGCGCTTCCACGAAAGGCTGATAGTCGCTCGGGATATCCGGCGCGCACGATCCGAACAAAACTTGGCCGCGGGTGAGCTGCACGTGCCGAGCCAGATCGGTCGCGAGTGCGGTCTTCCCGATGCCAGGTTCCCCGCCCAGCAGAACCAACCTCGGCTCGCCGGTCGCGCTTCGCTTCCACTCCGCGATCATTCGCTCGCGGTCGACCTCGCGGCCGACGAGTCGAACGGCATCGAACCGGACGGTGGGCAGTTGGCTTCGCACCATCGGCACCGGGGTGGGCACGATCGAAGCGTCTTCCGCCCGCACCCAGGGCACGGTCCACACCTGCATCTTTCCGAGCCCTTTGAGATCGAGCGATCTCGGTCCACGCAGAGCTCGGCGGTGCTCCTCGACGAGGTCCGGTCCGACCGAGGGCCCGACGCGTATCTCCCCTGCCTGGGCGGCGGCACACAGCCGGGCCGCCTCGACCACCGTGGTGCCGAAGTAGTCGTCGTCGCCACGCACCGGTGCGCCCGCGCTCGATACCTGCGCGCACGTACATCGGGAGTTCGGTTGGTTGCTCGGCGAGAAAGGTCGCCAGCGCGCTGTATCCGGACCGCAGCTGAGACAGCATCACGCTCGCGTTCGAACACCGCCATGATTCCGTCCCCGACGTTCTTCACGACTTCGCCACGGTGGTCCGTGACGCATGCGACCAGCAGATCGAGGTGGGCTTCGATGGCGGCGCCGAACGTCTCGTCGCCGACCTCACTGAGTAACGCCGTCGAATTCACGAGATCCGTGAAGAGCATGGCGACATTCGACGTGACGCGTGCTGACCCACCTTCAGTGGCCACTGGTCCGAGTTTAGGACTGGTTCTCGCTTCGCGATCTGGCCAATTGCCCAGGTAGAGAGAACCTGTGCAAACGACGGCCGACGTGGTCATCGTGGGTAGTGGCATCGGCGGATCGACGCTGGCCACGCTGTTGGCTCGCGGGGGTCTCGAGGTACTCGTCCTCGAGCACGAGGTTGTTTTCCGCGATCGTGTACGAGGCGAGGCCATCGCACCGTGGGGCGTGTTGGAGGTTCGAAACCTCGGGCTCGAGGAGCCGCTGACCGCGGCTGGCGGCGGATATGCCACACACGTCGTGCCCTACGAGGAACGCCTCAGTTTCGAGGAATCGCGCGCGGCGACGATTCCTGCCGGGATCGCCTTTCCCGACCTCCCGGGGTGGATCGAGGTCGGGCATCCCTTCGCGTGCGAGGCGCTCGCGCAGACCGCTCTCGCGTCGGGGGCGACGATCGCCCGCGGTGTCCGCGACGTGGCGGTCGCCGCGGGGTCGCGTCCGAGCGTCGACTACTCGATCGATGGCGCGTCCCGCTCAGTGGCCACGCGGATGATTGTCGGAGCCGATGGCCGGAGCTCCACCACGCGCCGGCAGATCGGGATCGACCTCGAGTTCATGGGCCGTACGCCGCACCGAGCGGGCTCCTGGTATTCGGCTCGGGGCGTGGACCGTGCACGCGTGGGCCGAGGGACACAGTGGGCGCATCTATTTCCTCGCGATCCCCGACCGGGTCCGCTCCTCCGGTTGTACCTCATCTTCTCCACTGAGCAGCCGGGGCAATTCAGCGGGCCGACGGGTCCCTCGGCGTTCTCGACATCTTTCACTTCGGTTGTTTGCCGCTTGGTGACGCGATCGCGGACGGACTCCGGCGGGGCCGTGCGCGTCGAGCACCTGCAACGATTCGTGGTGTACGGAACCCTTCGTTGACGGTGCCGTGCTGATCGGCGACGCCGCCGGCTGGAACGACCCCATCATCGGGCAAGGGCTCTGCGATCGCGTTCCGTGATGCCCGCATGGTGAGCGAGATCCTGTTGTCGAACAGCGACTGGTCGCGTGAGCAGTTCGCGCCCTACGGAGCCGAGCGGCTCGAACGAATGCGACGGCTCCGCATCACCGCGACATTCTCTGTCGATCTGCGTGCTACGTTCACATCTGACGCCGCAAAGCGGCGCCGCGTGTTTCACGAACGGTCACAAGACGATCCGTCGATGCTGCTGCCGCTTCTGCCCATATTGACTGGCCCCGACGCATCGCCACCCCACGCTTTCGATCCGGTCCTCATCGAGCGAATCCTGTCCTCGACCTGCCGCTCCACCTGATGCCGTGGAGTGTTGAGTAGCCCGGGCACGAAGTTCGTGCAGCAGGAGGTGGCGTCGGATCCGCGGACGCTCAAAGCGCGGCTGCAGGCAGAGTCCGAGGCACACGCGAAGGAGTGGCTCTCGCGGCGCGGCTGTCAGATCGTCGAGCAGTCGTGCGCGCGACTACCCGCGAGTAGTGGAGGTCGCCTCTAGTCGTCGGCGCCAGCTCCTGCCGAGCGGTCTTCGTCCGTGAGTTCCTGCTTGGGAATGTTGAGTTCTGTCATCGCCGCTTCGAGATCCTCGTCCTCGAGCTCCTCCGGCGGAACGCCAGTGTGCTCTTCGATCTGCTTGGCCTGACTCTGGGACATCTTGTGAACTCCGAACGCGACCATTCCGCCGGCGAGCATGATGCGCCGTCTGGCCCGTCGCCGTCGTCGGCGAATCATCCTCCGTGGCCTGAGACCCATGCCTGTTCCTTCCGTTCGCGGCCGCACGTGCGACAGGCGCGCGCAGTTGGACATTCAGCCCCGCGGTCCGACCGGTGCCCGGGAGCTCGAACCATTCCAAAGGTCGGTCGGTCGCCGCCCCCACGACGGCCCGCGAGTCGCCCTAGGCGGGACAGCCGACAAGCATTGAGCCGAGTGCCGCTTTCTCCGCGGGCGTGACCGTCAGCTTCCATTTGACTTTCACGGTGACCCAGGCGCGGGCGTAGTTGCACCACACACCATCGTTCGGCGGCTTCCACTCGTCGGGGCCGCGATCACCCTTCGATCGGTTCGCGGACGCGCTCACTGCGATGAGCGCCTCCGGCCGGTCGAGGTCATTGGCAAATGCGCTGCGTTGGTCGGACGTCCAAGCGGATGCGCCGGAGCGCCAGGCGTTTGCGAGGGGCACGAGATGGTCAATGTCGAGTTCGCCCGACACCGTGAAGGTTGCACCGGTGTAGACGTCCAGCCACCTTCCGGAAGCGATGGAGCAACCGCTGGCCACGGTGGCCGGCTCGATGGACTCGACGATCAGCACCTCTTCGCGGGTGTCGCAGCCATCGCGGTCAGCGTCGACCCAGCCCGTGCCGAACTGCGAACGGTCATACGACGCAGCGTCGTGCGGCGCCGCCACGGTAAGACTGTCGAGCCCTTCTGCGCCGGGCCCGCCGACCAGCTAACCGACGCCGCTCTTCGCTTTGAACTCGGGCGACTCTGAGAAGCCGAGCATGACCTCGCCACGTCGGGCGCCGCGGCCGAGGAAGTCGACTGAAGCTTGGAGTCCGCCGGCGTCGGGGGCGCGGTCGAGCACGTTGCGGTAGACGAGCGTGCCGAACGCAGCATTGTCTAGCGCTCCGTAGCGGAGCTTGAACTCCTCCGACCCCGCGAAGGCGTCCGAGACGTCGACGAGGTTCGAAACACGTCGATTGCAACGGTCGACCCAGAACGCGAGTCCTCCGGCATCGGGCGTCCGCAGGAAGTAGGCCAGGTACAGCCGCGTGACAGAGCCGGTCGGATCTGGCGTGCATGCCCCGGCTGAGATTGGCTGTGGCGCGGGAACGGCGACGTCTCGGCTGCCGCGCGACGGGAGACTCTCGCAGGCACGACTGTCTTTGTCGTTCCCATCCAACGACGGGAAGTTCGGAAGATCCGCCTGAGCGTCCTCCTGGTACGAGTAGTCGGCGCACCGCCCCCGCGCCGAGGCTGGCGGTGCTGCAACCCCCATCACGGTTGCGACGACCGCGACGACACAGACGGAACGAACGATTCTTCTCATGTTGGCTCTTACGACCCCACGCCGGTCGCAGTTCCTGTCCGGACGCCGAGGGGCCCGAATCGGTCCGAATGGCCTACGGACCTCTCCCCGCGGGCTGAACGCGGGATGGCTGCAGCCGTGACCCGGATCGGCCCTAGTCAGAGGCCGTGTGACGGTGAGTCGGCCTGTAGGCGGGATTCTGTCCAGGTCGCTGTCGCCAGCGGCCCTGGGTGGCCATCCATCTGCGCGGCCCACCTGGGGACTGCACCCGAAGGTGCGAGCGGGCAACCGTCCCCTGCTTGGCCTTGCTCCGGGTGGGGTTTGCCGAGCCGCCCGGGTCACCCCGGGCGCTGGTGCGCTCTTACCGCACCGTTTCACCCTTACCTGTGACCGTCCGGTCTCCCGGCCGGCCCATCGGCGGTCTGTTCTCTGTGGCACTTTCCTGCGGGTCGCCCCGACTGGCCGTTAGCCAGCACCCTGCCCTGCGGAGTCCCGACCTTCCTCGACACGGGCATGCCGTGCCGCGACCACCCAGCCGACTCACCGTCGGGTCCAGTGTGCCAGTCAACTTGCACGTCTGGGGCCCCTATGGGGCCGTTGCGGTGCGAGTCGGCGTTGGGAGAACGCGCGCTACTCGGGCGGGACGTAGCTGGCGGGGCCGACGGCGAGCGTGACGATGCCGAACGGCGACGGGATCAGCTGCTCGTCGGGGATGACGGCCGTCAGGATCACCGAGTGCCGGCGCTCGACGCCGCCGACCGACTGCACGGTCTGGCGCAGCTCGCGGGTCGAGAACAGCGGCACGAACACCTGATACGTGGCGCCCGCCGTGTCTTCGAGCTCGAGCGCGAAGTTCACCGCGCTGATCTCGTCGGTGAGGGTCTCGAGGCTCGGCTCGACGAAACCCACCTGCAGGTTCGGGTTCGCCTCGGTGAACGGCTGCCCACCGGCCTCGGTCGTCGCGGCTTCGAACAACGCGGCGTGCTCGCGGTGCTGTTGCTGGAACAGCTCGGCCGCGTCGATGAGGGGCGGAGTCGTCAGCAGCCCCATGTCGAGCACCGATTGATACGCGTCGACGGCAAGGTGTTCGATCGACGACGACGTGCGCAGGAGCGTGACGTCGTCGACGGGCGGCGGCTCGACCGTGACCGTGGTCGCCACCGCGTCGCCGCCCTGAGGGATCTGAGGCTCGGGGTCTTCGCCGCCGCACGCCGCGAGGACCGCGGCAGCGAGAAGCCCGCCGCCCCCGAGCACGAACAGCCGACGTCGGTCGATCGACCCATCACCGGAGGCGAAGCGCATCACTGCCTCTCGCCACGGACCCATCGACTCGCGTTGCGCCTGCTCCGCATCGCGCAGCTGGCGGCGAAGCTCATCTCGATACATACGGAACTCGGTCGCCATCAGGGCGCCGGGATCGGGAACTCGGCGGGGGTGAACGCACCCACCACCGACTCGAACGGAGGGATCCACTCGGCGACCGGCAGGCTGGCGGCCTGCCCGATCACCGTCGCGTGTTGCGCTTCCACGGACAGGATCGCGCCCGCCAGGTTGGCCGCCCGAGGCAGCTCGTAGGTGCCACACGCCTGCAGGTATGTCGCGGTTGCCCTGGACTCGAGCTCGAACAGCACGTCGAACAGAGCGTCGACCGTGCTGACGGCTCGCACCTGTCTGGTGAAGTCGGAGAGGAGCGCCTGGTTCGGCCCGATGGCAACACCGGCCATCGCGGTTGCGGACGCGGCGTGCTCGTTGTGATGAGTGCGAAACGCCGACGCTTGGGCCGTTTGCTCATCGTCGAGCAGACCGGTGTCGATCGCCTCGTCGTAGATCGCCACGAATGCGAGCTCGATCGATCGGTGGAAGAGCGTGAGGGCGAGGTCCTCGCCGGAGAGGTTGCTGTCCTCCTGCGCGTGGGCGACACCGCTCAACACGGGGACCGCGCCGACGGCTAGTGCCGCGGCCCCGAGACCGGCGCCGACGATGAGATGGCGTCGAGAGGGTGAGATGTCGGTGCTCATGTGACGACGATGCTCCCAGTCATCGAGTTGTGGATGCCGCAGAAGTAGTCATAGGTGCCGGCCTCGGCGAAGGTCACCGAGTACGTCTCGTCCGTTTCGATCGTGCCGTCGCCCGCGAACGGGTGCTCCGAGTCGGTGGCAACGATCTGGTGCGCGAAGTCGTCCCTGTTGGTCCAGATGACCTCGCCGCCCGGCGGTGATCTCGATCTCCTCGGGAATCGAACGTGAAGTCGGCCACCTCGACCTCGCCCGTGGTCGCTGGCGAGGCCCAGCCCGGTCGTCGTCGACGTGCCGCCCGATGTGCCGCTCGCGGCCGCACTCGTCGACGCCGCGCCGTCGGTGGTAGCGGCGGCTTCGGTCGATGCGGCGCTCTCGGCTGCGGTGGTCGCAGCGCCTTCCTCGTCCTGGGACGCGGCCGCGGTCGTACCCCCGCCCGCTGGCTCGCCCTCGTCGCTCGGGTCGTCGCCGCAGGCCGCGAGCGTCGCGAGGAGCACCAGAGCGACGCCTGCGGCGAACGCTCGGGCTCGACGTCGGGGCATCAGCGTCTCCTTCATTGCCGGGGCACTCTAGAAGTCGAGCGCTGACAGTTCCGCAACCCAGCCCTCGACTCTGCTGCGGGCCTCGAGCCACTTGAGACGATCGAGCTTGGCTGCTGGTTCGACGACAGTACGGGGTCGCCAGGTCGCGGCGATGTCATCGAGGCCGTTCCACGTGCCGGTCGCCAGGCCCGCCAGGAACGCGGCGCCGAGCGTCGTTGCCTCGGTGACGGGAGAAACCTCGATGGGACGCTGCGACGCGTTTGCGAGCGCGGCCAGGAACGTCGGGTTGCCCGTCATTCCCCCATCCACGCGGAGGTGGTCGAGTGCGAGACCGGTGTCCGACTCTGCTGCCTCGACGAGGTCGGCCCCTCGATGAGCGACGCCCTCGAGCACGGCCCGCACGAGATGGGCTCGTGTCGAGCCTCGCGTCAAGCCGAAGAAGCCGGAGCGGGCTCCGTAGTCCCAGCGCGGCGTGCCGAGACCGAGCAGCGCGGGGACGTACACGACGCCATCGGCATCGGTGCACTGGGACGCGACGTCGTGTGACTCCGCCGCGGTCGCGATCACTCCGAGGTCGTCGCGCAGCCACTCGACGTTCGTTCCCGCGGTCAGCATGATCGCCTCGACGCCCCACGTGATCTCACCGTCACGCTGCCAGGCCGCGATCGGGAAGCAACCCGCCGGCCCGCGTCGATCGAACGAGGGACGCTCACCGTCGAGACACAAGTCGAGCATCCCGCCCGTGCCGAACGTCGCCTTCGCCAGGCCGCGACGCACGCAACCCTGGCCGATCAACGACGACTGCTGATCTCCCGCGATGCCGGCGATCGGAGGGGCACCCTCGAGCGCAGTCGCCTCGCCGACGACGCCGGTCGAGTCGACGATCGTCGGGAGCACGCTCCGCGGGATGCGCAGCAGCTCGAGCACGTGGTCGTCCCAACCGCTCCCGTCATGATGGACGAGACCCGTGACGCCGGCGTTCGACTGGTCGGTGACATGGACGGAGCCTCCGCTCAACGTCCACGCGATCCAGGTGTCGACCGTGCCGAAGCACAGGTCTTCACGCGTGCGGTCAGGGTCGACCATGTCGAGGAGGAACGCCAGCTTCGTCGCGGATTGGTTCGGCGCGAACTTGGTGCCCTCGGCGGCGAGCACGAGACATGTGCCGGCCGTGCGGAGGTCTTGCCAGCCGACTCCGGGACCGACGGGCTGACCCGTCGTGCGATCCCAGACGATCGTCGACGCCCGCTGGTTCGCGATGCCGACGGCCTCGACGGGTCCTCCCGCCCCGAGCGCGGCGGACGCGACCTCGAGCGCGGCGTCGGCCATGACGACCGCGTCGAACTCGACGAGGCCGGGCGAGGGCGAGGACGGCAACACCTGGCGGTAGTGCGAGTGCTCCACCGTGGCGTCCGGCCGCACGATCGCGGCCCGCACACCGCTCGTGCCGACGTCGACGACGAGGATGCTCACGGCTCCTGGCCCGCGTGACGCTGGAGCCGCGCGCCGATGAGCCCGCCGACGCTGCCGGCGACCATCGACAGCAGCGCGCTCGACAGGATGCCGCCCCAAGAGATGTCCTCGCTGACCGCGAACTGCCGGAGGATGCCGACGCCCTGCACGAGCGCGAACGACACCAGCGCGGCCGCGATGCCGTGCACGAGGGGAGCACCCACATCCTGTCGCTGTGCCGCGATGGCCGCACCAATGACCAGCCCCGCGAGCACGACGAAGACGAGCAGCAGCGCCGCGCCGGAGGGATCCTCGTTTGCGCTGTTGTCATCGAGGGCCTGGCCGATCAACGCGGCAGGTACGCAGATGACCACCGCGACGATCACCCCCGCCCACAACGCCGGCCAATCGATCCTCACGGCCACGGCACCTCCCCGAACGGTCCGTCGAGCCCGAGCTTGCCGGGGTTCAGGATGCCGTTCGGGTCCAACGCCTGCTTGGCCACGCGGAGCACGTCGAACGCGCCGCCGAGCGCCTCGGCCATGAACCGGCTCCGGTTCAGTCCCACCCCGTGGTGGTGGGAGAGCGCGCCGCCGTTCTCGAGGACGGCGCGTGTGCCCGCATCCCACGCGGCGACGTAGAACGACTCGCGCTCCTCGGCCGGCGGGCGGCCGGCGAACGTGAAGTAGAGACAGGCACCGTCGCTGTACGCGTGCGACTGATGCGCGGTGGCGTTGACCGCATGCGGAACGGCCGCGATCGCCGCTGTCGTTGCGTCGTAGATCTTCGGCAGGTCGCGCCAGCGCGCGGCGATCTCCATCGTGTCCACCACGAAGCCGCGCCGGGTGAGCGCTTCGAGCGCGCTCACCTCATTGCGATGGTGGAACCACCGGTCGACGAGGCCGACGTCGGCCCGTTCGCCACCGACTGAGTCGCACTCCTCCGCGACGACGCGCATCACCGCGTCGATGAGCGCAGGGTCTCCTTCGTCATAGGCGAGGAGCACGTGGCGATCGCCGGTCTGATAGCTGCGGTTGGCCTCGACGTCGTCGTAGAGACGGAGCACCGCCGGTGTCGCGCCGCGGCGAAGGATCCGGCGGCATGCGTCGAGACCGTCGACGAAGGAGGAGAAGCTCCACGCGTCGCGCCGTTCCGCAGCGGGTTCGGGATGCAGGCGAAGGCGAGCACTGGTGATGACGCCGAGGGTGCCCTCCGATCCGACGAACAGCTGGGTGAGGTCCGGACCTGCCGCGGCCCGCGGCGCGCCTCCGGTAGTGATGCGCCGCCCGTCGGCCAGGGCGACGTCCAGCCCGACGACCATGTCCTCGATCTTCCCGTATCGCGTGGACAGCTGGCCGGCACCACGACAGGCGAGCCATCCGCCGACGGTCGAGATCGCAACGGACTGGGGCCAGTGGCCGAGCGTGGCGCCGTGGGAGGCGCGCAGCTCGGCTTCGAGCGGTTCGCCGAACGTGCCCGGTCGCACGTCGAGCACCAGCGACTCGTTGTCGACGTCGACGATGCCTGACAGCTCGCACAGATCCAAGACGACGCCACCGTGGACCGGAACGCTGGCGCCGCACACCCCGCTGCGACCCGCCGCCGCGGTCACGGGGACGAGATCGGCGTTGCACACCACGAGGACCGCGGCGACCTCCTCGGCCGAACGTGGCGTCGCCACCGCCGACGCCAAACCGGGCACAGCGCCTTCGAGGGCCCACTGCATGGCGAGCGGCCACCAGTCGCGGCTGGCCTCGGCAACCTCGCGCTCGTCGACCGTGATCGACGCGCACACATCTCGCAGCCGGCCGAGCGTGGCGTCGCCGACCGTGACCCGCCGGGCAGGGATGCGCGAACGCACTGCCCCCTCTGCGACCAGCTCGATCGGGGCGACCGGCGTGCCGGGGGAGGGACGCTCCCCACCGACGGCCGTCACCGGCTCACGCTCCGATCGTCGCGTCGAGCGCGGTCTCCGGTAGCGCCGCCGACGTGCGCTCGGCGGTGAGCGCGTCGCGGAAGTCGGCGACCTGTTGCCGGCGCTGTTCCTCGGACCAGCCCAGCTCGGGCGCGATCAGCGCGGCCACGTCGTCCGCGGCGCGCCCCGCGTCGTCGCGGGCGAGCAGTCGGGCCCGAGTGCGCCGGCTGAGCACGTCGTCGAGCGTCCGGGCCATCTCGTGGCGCACGGCGTGCAGCGCCTCGGCGCGGACGTAGGGCAGGCCGGGGACCAGCGCCCGGGCGAGCTCGCCGTCGGCCGTCGTGAGCCGCGCAACTTCTCCGGCTTCGGTGCCGTACCGGGAGGCCAGGTGCGCCTCGAGCCCGGTGCGCGACTGCTGTGGGTCGAAGTCTTCGCCTCCGAGCAACACGACGTGCTTGGTCGAGCTGCGACGCCGAACGTCGAGCACGCCCGCCACTTCGTCGACTGTGTCGGCAGCCATGCGCCGGTAGGTCGTGAGCTTGCCGCCCGTGATCGTCACGACCCCGCTCGCCGAGCGACGCACCGCGTGACGGCGAGAGAGATCCGCGGTCTTCGCGCTGACAGCGTCCCTCACGAGCGGTCGCAGCCCGGCCCAGCTCCCGAGGATGTCCGACTCGGTGACTCCCGTTGTGACCGACGCGTTGAGTGCGCGGAGGACGTACTGGATGTCGTCGGGGGTGCATTGCGGGTCGTCGAGCGGACCGTCGTAGTCGGTGTCGGTGGTGCCGACGTACGCGAGGTCACCCCACGGAACGACGAAGAGGGAGCGACGATCCTTCGGCACGGGGATGACGACCGCGACGTCGTTCTGGGTCTTCGCCCACGGAATCGTGATGTGGATCCCCTTGGCCGGACGGATCGACTCCGAACCTTCGCCCTCGTCGAGAGCCCGCAGCTCGTCGGCCCACACTCCGGTCGCGTTCACGACGACCCGGGCGCGCACCGCGATCTCTCCTCCGTCGGCGGCGATCGTCGCACCGACCACCTTGCCGTCGGCGTCCTTCGTCAGTGAACGGACCGCGGCGTAGTTGGCAACCGCCGCTCCGTGTGCCGCAGCGGTCCGCGCGATCGTGAGCGTGAGGCGGGCGTCGTCGGCCTGCGCGTCGTAGTACAGGTACGCGGAGGCAAGGCGCTCGGCCGGCATCGTCGGCATGTCCGCGAGCGCGGCATCCTTGGTCAGCCGTTTGTGCAGCTTGCCGATGCGCACGCCTCCCGTGAGGTCGTACATCCACATCGCCGAGCCGAGGGCCCTCGCGACCTTCGGATTGATGAGGCCGTCTCGCGAGAAGATCGGGATCAGGAACGGCAGCACGCGCACGAGGTGCGGCGCGGTCTTGCGGAGCCGTTGGCGCTCGGCCAATCCCTCGTAGACGAGCGCGTACTCGCGCTGCTGCAGGTACCGAAGGCCCCCGTGGACGAGCTTCGAGGACTTCGACGAAGTGCCGGCGGCGAAGTCGTGACGTTCGACGAGTGCCGTGCGCAGGCCGCGTGTCGCCGCATCGAGCGCGACACCGACGCCGGTGATGCCCCCGCCCACCACGAGCACGTCGAAGTGCTCATCGGCCAGACGCGCGAGCGCGGTCGGGCGATCGAACGGGGGGAGCGCCACGGCGGTCATCCTAGGATCGGCCGATGCGGGCGGCGCCATCGGCGGCGGAGGTACTGACGCCAGACTGGCTGAGCGAGACACTGGGCCGGTCAGTCTCGGAATGCCGCGTCGAGCTGCTCGGCGACCAGGGAGTGTCGGGAGTTCTGAGTCGCGTGCACCTCGACGACGGCTCCACGTTGATCGCAAAGCAGGGTCACAGCGATCCGGTGTCGGCGAGCCGCCAACGAGCGTTCGGGATGTACGCGCGCGAGCTCGCCTTCTACCGGGACATCGCGGCGCGGGTGCCCGTACGCACACCCGACTGCTTCTACGCCGCGCCCGACGACGAGGCGCCCGTCCTCCTTCTGATGGAGGATCTGGCTCCGGCGGTTGCCGCATCGTTCACCGTCGGGCTCTCTGCATCCGAGGCCTCTCACGCGCTCGACGCGATGGCCGCGATGCACGCAGCCTGGTGGGGCAGCGCCGAGCTCGATGCGCTCGGGCTCTGGCGATCGACACCCGAGGAGGCGTCGCGATGGGCGTCTGATCTCGAAGAGCGGTTGCCGCGCTTCCTCGACCGATTCGCGTCACGGCTCAGCCCGGCCGAGGTGAGCCTCGCGGAGCTCGTGACCGAGCACCTTGCTGGGTGCATCGTCGAAGCCGCCGCGCTGCCGCCGACGCTCGCGCACGGTGACCCGGGCTGTCCCAACCTGATGTTCGGTCATCCCTCCGCGCCGATCGCGATCGTCGACTGGCAGCTGGTGGCCGCCCGCAATGGTCTTCTCGACGTGGCCTGGCTCGTGATCCTCGATGTGCCCGTCGCGCTGCGCCGGCAGATGGAGGGGGCATGGCTCGAGCGCTACTCCGCGACGCTCGGCATCGATGCCCACGACGCACAGCGCTGGTACGGGCTGGGCGCGGTCCTGGCCCTTCGGGCGCCGATCTGGATGGGCGGCGAGTCCGCTCGGCGCAGCGCCTACACCGATGCCTATGCCGAGGCGACCCTCGCCCGGGCGTTCTCGGCTGGCCGCGACCTGAACCTCGCGTCACTTCTCGTGAATGAGCAGGTTGGTCCGCAGGGAGGTTTCGGGTTGGCCGAACGCGGAAATCAACCCGTAGATTGACGTTGGCCCCTTCGGGGGCCCCGTAACTGGCCCCTCCGGAAGAGAACCCCCGTTGAGCAACCCGTCATGGCGCGATCAGGCTGCGTGCCGCGGCCTCGATCCCGAGGTCTTCTACCCCGTCTCCGAGCAAGAGGAAGCGACCGCGAAGGACATCTGCGCCGAGTGCACCGTCCGTCAGTCCTGCCTCGAACACGCGATCACCCATCGCGAGAAGGAAGGCATCTGGGGCGGGGCGACCGAGCGGGAGCGGCGCCGGATCATCCGCCAGCGCCGGCGCACTGCCTGAGCCAGCTGTCCCAGGAGGGGTCGTGGGGGAACCGAGCCTGGAGGCGCTGGGCGGATGGCGAACGGTGCTCGGCCGTCTCACCTCGGGCGGTGACCTGACCCACGACGAGGCGCGCGCGGCGATGGCCGAGATCCTCGCCGGCGCGGCGAGCCCCGCGCAGATCGCCGGGTTTGCCGTCGCTCTGCGCATGAAGGGTGAGACCGTCGACGAGCTCGACGGTCTCCTCGACGCGATGCTCGGCGTCGCGGCTCTCGTCGAGGTGCCCCTCGAGATGCAGTCCCGACTCCTCGACGTCGTCGGCACTGGCGGCGATCGCAGCCACTCGATCAACGTCTCCACGTTGGCAGCGATCGTCGTGGCGGGCACCGGCGTACCGGTGTGCAAGCACGGCAACCGGGCCGCGTCGTCATCGTGCGGCGCCGCCGATCTTCTCGAGGCGCTCGGCGTGAACCTCGGCCTCGACGCCGAGGGCGTCGCGCGCTGCATCGTCGGAGCCGGCATCGGGTTCTGTTTCGCGCCCAACTTTCATCCGGCGCTTCGCCATGCCGGACCGCCGCGCCGTGAGCTCGGCATCCCGACCGCGTTCAATTTCCTCGGCCCCTTGGCCAACCCCGCACGGGCGCGTCGCCAGCTCGTGGGCGTGAGCGACGCGTCGATGGCCGAGCGCATGCTCGGCGTGCTCGCCGCGCGCGGCTCCGAGCATGTCCTGCTCGTCCATGGCCACGACGGCCTCGATGAGCTCACGACGACCACCACCTCGACCGTGCACGAGCTCGAAGACGGAGCCGTACGCACGTGGATCCTCGATCCGGCCGATGTCGGCCTTCCCCTCGCGAAGCCCGAGGACCTGCGCGGCGGTGACCCGGCGACCAACGCGGCGATCGCACGAGCGGTGCTCGGCGGAGAGCGGGGACCCGCACGCGACGTCGTCGTGCTGAACGCCGGCGCGGCGCTTGTGGCCGCCGGCACCGCCGTTGCGGTCGCGGACGGCATGGCCCAGGCGGAGGCGGCGATCGACGATGGCCGGGCGGCCGCAGCACTCGATCGGCTCGTGGCTGCGTCACAACTGCCTTAGAACCCCGCTCCGCCCTGACAAGCCCGCCCTGCCCTGATAAGCCCGCGGCGCCCTGACAAGGAGGCACGCCATGCCCGGCTCCGAGCTGTTGCACCGCCACCGCGCGGTGATGCCCTCATGGTTGACCCTCTACTACGAGTCGCCCATCGAGCTCGTGAGTGGATCGGGCTGCCGCGTGACCGACGCGGAAGGCCGCACCTACCTGGACTTGTTCGGCGGGATCCTCACCACGATGACGGGCCACTCCATCCCGGAGGTCGTCGAGGCGATCCGCGAGCAGGCGGGCAAGATGCTCCACAGCTCGACGCTCTACCTGATCCGTCCGATGGTGGAGCTGGCGGAGCGCATCGCCGGTCTGTCGGGCATCCCCGACGCGAAAGTGTTCTTCGTCAATTCCGGGTCGGAGGCGAACGAGACGGCACTGCTGCTCGCGTCGTCCTACCGGCGGTCGAACCAGGTGATCGCGCTGCGCAACAGCTACCACGGTCGTTCGTTCGCGACGATCGGCATCACCGGCAACCGCGGCTGGTCACCGTCGAGCCTCAGCCCGTTCAGCGTGCACTACGTGCACAACGGCTACCGGTTGCGCTCCCCGTTCGGCAACCTCGACGACGCCGGCTTCATCGACGCCTGTGCTGACGATCTCCGCAACGTCATCGAGACCACGACCGCGGGCGACGTGGCCACGATGATCGCCGAGCCGATCCAAGGCGTGGGCGGCTTCTGCATTCCGCCCGACGGTTTCTTCGGTGCGATGAAGAAGGTGCTCGACGAGTACGAGATCCTGTTCATCTCGGACGAGGTGCAGACGGGGTGGGGTCGCACCGGCGAGCACTTCTGGGGATACCAAGCGCACGGTGTCGTGCCCGATGCGCTGACGTTCGCGAAGGGTCTCGGCAACGGGCTCGCGATCGCCGGTCTCGTCGCACGCGCCGACCTCATGGATTCGCTGAATGCGAACTCGCTCTCGACATTCGGCGGCAACCCTCTCGCCACCGCCGGCGCGCTCGCCAACTTGAACTACCTCCTCGATCAACGACCTGCAGGGCAACGCGCTTCGAGTGGGGTCGTACCTCCTCGAACGGCTCCGGCCCCTCGCCGACCGCTTCGCAACCGTGGCCGAGGTGCGAGGTCGGGGGTTGATGATCGGCATCGAGCTCGTGGAGGAGGACGGCACGACGCCGAGCCCACGACGGGCCACCGCGTGCCTCGAAGCGTGCAAGGCGAACGGTGTGCTCGTCGGCAAGGGCGGCCTCTACGGCAACTGCCTACGCGTCGCGCCTCCGTTGTCGATCACGCTCGAGGAAGCCGAGGAAGGCGGCGCGGTGATCGCCGACGCGCTCACTCGTCTCAGCGGTGACGACGGCGGAGGCCACTAGCCTCCGCCTCCGTGCTCGTCCGGGTTCCCGCGTCGTCGGCCAACATCGGTCCGGGTTTCGACGCGCTCGGCCTCGCGCTCGGCATGTATCTCGAAGTGAAGCTGGGCAAGGGCGACGGTCTCGCGGACGGGCATCCGGCCCTCGTTGCCTTCACGTCAGCCGGTGGCGAAGGGCCGATCGCAGTTCGCTCACAGATCCCGATGGGCCGCGGCCTCGGCTTTTCGGGCGCAGCGCGCGTGGCGGGTGTGCTCGCCGGCCTCGCCCAGCAGGACGGGGGTTGCACCGACGTCGCGGAGCTCGCGACGGAGACGCTCGCGCGTGCCGCCGACCTCGAGGGCCACGAGGACAACGTGGCCGCCTCGCTCTACGGAGGGGTGGTCGCGGTTGCCGGCGGCCGCGCGGTGCGAGTCCCGCTCGGGCTCGAACCCGCGATCGTGGTCTGGGTGCCCACGACGAAGACGTCGACCGACGAATCCCGCGGGCGCCTGCCGTCGTCGGTGACGCTCGCGGATGCCTCGTTCAACATCGGGCGCACCGCGCTGCTGGTTGCGGCACTCGCGGCAGGGGACCGCAACGCATTGCGGACGGCTACCGCCGATCGTCTCCATCAGGACGTCCGGCTGGCGTCGGCTCCCGAGAGCCGTCAGGCGATGAACGCCGCCATCGACGCCGGCGCGTGGTGCTCGTGGCTCTCGGGCTCCGGCCCGACAGTGGCCGCGATGGCGGATCCGGCTCAGGCGCGCGACGTCGCGGCCGCTTTGCCGGCGACCGGTCAAGCGCGCGTGCTCGCCCTCGACCATCAGGGCGCCGTGATCGACCGCACCTGAGCGAAGGGAACGGCGCTGACCTATGCGGTGGAGTCGCGGCCAGGGTCTGGCTGCGGGCGCGGCTCCCAACCGAGCGCCGCTTCCAAGCGAGCGATCTCGTCATGCGCCTCTTCGAGCGCGTCGAGCTGCATGTTCATCCGCGCGATCGCTTCCCGCGTCGGCTCGGTGAGCTGGTGCTGTGCCGACCCGAGCGTCACCACACGCGCCGCGAGCGATTCCAGACCGACGATCTGCTCGGTCAGCTCGGTGAGCAGCATCCGGCGATGCGAGGAGGGCGCCCGCGATGCGGTGACGACATCGCGGTCGAGCACCACCGCGTGCAGCTCGATGTCGCTGGCCATGAGCGCGATGGGCGATTGCTCCTCGTTTCGCCGCGTGCGCCGAGGCAGCCACGGGCGGACAGAGGCCACGACGCGCCGCAAGCGGCGGTGGAGGCGAGCAGAGCCTGAGGGATCGAACAGCCAGCGCAAGGGAGCGGAGCTCTTGCCGCGCACGCCCACGCGGTTCGAGTGACGGAGGCTGCGCACGAAGAGGACACTCACCGCGACGAAGGCGGCGACGCCAATGCCCACAGCCCAGAGGACTGCTCCCACGGGCAGGAGGCTAGCGAGCGCGGTCGAAGCCGTGGTTGCGGTTTCGCTCGCGGGGCGACATGGACGCGATAGGGGGAACGCGGACGCGAGGCCCCCTTCGCAGTGAACGACCCGGACGCGCTCGGCCTCGGCGTCGAGCCACCGGGCGATGCAGCCCATCTCGTCGACGAGATCCGCGGGCAAGGGCAGGCCTGCGGCGGGTCCCGCGGGTGGGTTTTCGAGGCTGTCCAGGCCCGCCAGGGTCGGATCGGCGTCGACAGGCCAGCAGCCGAGCAGCACCCCGTCGCGCACCTCGGCACGAAATGCCCCCGGTCGCTCCACCACGACGGTGCCGGCGTGACGGAGCTGGTCGATGTGCCGCTGGCGGCGGAGCGCGCCGGCGAGTGCCTCCGCGCGGTCACGGACGTCGGCGGCCTCCTCGAAGCGTTCCGCGTCGGCGAGCGCCGTCATCTGCCCGCGCAACGGGTCGAGCAGCACTTCGGGATCGATCGTCAGCCCGCGTTCGGTGCGTTCGACGATCGCCCGGTAGTCGGTCTCGGAGATCGTTCCCGAGCACGGACACGTTGCGACCCCGAGTTGGGCCGGCGCGCACGGAGCGGGCCGGTCGCACTTCGCCGGGTTCGCCGTGCACCGCCGCAGCGGCATCACCGTCTCGATCGCCTCGACGACACGCCGGGCTGCTCCAGCAGACGGCAGGGGCCCGACGTATCTCGCGCCATCGGCCTTCGCGAGTCGCACCACTGTGAGGCGAGGAAACCGCTCGTTGAGCGTGAGCTTGACGTAGCTGTACTTGCCCCACTGCTTGCCTTGACGATTGAAGCGAGGCTGGAGACGGTGGATGAGCCGCACCTCGAGCACCGCGGCATCAAGCGCGCCGGTGCAGGGGATGTGGTCGATCTGCTGGGTCTCACGCAGGAGCTGTCCGATCTTGCGACGATCGTCGCTCGAGAAGTACGAGCGCACTCGCTGACGCAGGTTCGCGGCCTTGCCCACATACAGCGGCCGGCCGCCCGCGTCACGGAACAGGTAGACACCGGGCCGGCGGGGGAGGCGATCGGTGAGCCGTAGCTTGGCCGCTTGCGGATGGCTGTTGATGCGGGGAGCGCGAGCAGGTCGTCGAGGCCGAGCACCCCGAACGCGGCCACGCGCTCGAGCAGGAGGTGCAGCAAGTCAGTGGTGGCGAGCGCGTCGTCGAGCGCCCGGTGCGAGGGCTGGTGGGACAGGCGGAAGCGGCTGGCCAACGTCGACAGCCGGCAGTTCGGCACCTCGTCTCGCACCAACCGGCGAGCGAGCGCACACGTGTCGACCCATGGGTTCGTCATCGCGGCCCATCCGGACGCGCGGCGGGCCGCAGCCAGGAACGAGAGATCGAACCGCACGTTGTGACCGACGATGACCGTTCCGGCACTGAACTCCTCGAACGCGGCCAGCACCGGCTCGATGCGGGGTGCGGGCAGCACCATCGCCTGTGTGATGCCGGTGAGCACGGTGATCTCCGGCGGGATCGGCACACCGGGGTTCACGAGCGACTGGAACGTGCCGAGGAACTCGCCGCCGCGCACCTTGACCGCGCCGACCTCGGTGATGCCGCAACGCTCGGCCGAGCCGCCCGTCGTCTCGAGGTCGACGACGCAGAACGTCACCTGCGAGAGCGGTGTGCCGAGGTCGTCGAAGGTGCGCTGCACGGGTCGACGATAGGGGAACAGGCGTTCGATGACAAGAACACCTGTTCGGGCGCGGGGAGGTACCGGAGTAGGGTGAGCGCCGTGTCGGCCACCCGCTACCGCTGCGCGGCGTGCGGGAACCTCACCCGCTTCGACGTTGTGACCACCCGACGCACGACGGCCTTCCACCACTTCGCCGTGTCGGGCGAGCTGTCGATCGAGGACGAGGAGGTGCTCGAGGAAGCCGTGGAATCCGTGACATGCCGCTGGTGCGGCCCCGCCGGGTCGGTGCAGGCGCTCCCCGCCGGCGAGACCGCAGATTCGCCGTGACGATCCCGAACGAGCTCGTGCGCGATGCGCTCGAAGCGTCGTTGATCGTGGCGATCGCCGATCCGCCGAACGCTCCGAAGCCCTTGCATCGCTTCTTGAAGTTCCAGAAGATGCCGAGCACCGCGATGCCGGTCGTACGGAAGGCGCTCGACAGTGACGACCTCTTCCGAACGCGTGTCGCCGACTCCGTGAACCTCGACGTGCTCGACCGGCCGTCGGTGCTCTTCCTGTCACGGCCGGAGGGGTGGGAGACCGAGCTGGAGGAGCTCGCGGCCGAGACCGCGCGGGCCGCGGTCGACAGCGACGAGGCGAAGGCCGAACGCAGCGCGCAGAAGAAGTTGAAGTCGGCCGAGCAGGCTCGGGCCAGGGCGGAGACGCGCGTGCAGGAGATCACGGCCGAGCTCGACCGGGTCCGCGCCACCCTCGAGCAGGAGCGGGCCGCCCGGCGTCAAGCGGATACCACCGCGCACAGCCTCACGTGGGAGATCGACAAGCTGCGCGTGCGAGTGCGCGAGCTCGAGGACGCGACCACGCGGTGGCAGCAGGAGCGCGCTGACCTGCAGCGTGCGCTGACGGACCTGCCAGGCTCGCCCACCCCGGAGGTCGCGACGGAATCGTTCGACGTGACCGGCATCGTCAGTGCACTCGGCGGCGCGCGCGGCGCGTTGGCGGCGCTGGAACGCGCGCTGGAGTCGATCGAGGCGGAGCTCCCGAGCGAGGAGCCGGCTCCCGCCTCATCACGCTCGGGTCAAGAGCGGCGGCTGCGCAAGGAGAAGCATGCTCGGCGTAGTCCTTCCCTCTTGCCCGGCGGGGTGCATGACACCTCCGACGAGGCGGCGCGTCACCTCGTGGCGATGAAGCACGTCGTGCTCGTCGTCGACGGGTACAACGTCGCGATGCGGGGTTGGCCTGATCTCGCCACGCTTCCTGACCAGCGGGCGCGGCTTCTCGACCGTCTGACCGCGCTGCACGCGACGCGGCGCACCGAGGTGGTGGTCGTGTTCGACGGCACCGCGTCGGGCGAGGTCGGCGCCTCGAAGGCTCAGCCCGTGCACACGGTCTTCACACCCAGCGGTGTCACTGCCGACGAAGAGATCCTGCGCCGAATCCAGCACATCCCCCGCGAACGTCCGGTCGTCGTGGCCTCCTCGGACCGGGAGGTCACCGAGGGTGCCCGGCGCATCGGCGCCAACGCGATCTCCGCGGAGCAGCTGCTCGCGATTCTCTGACCGTCGGGAATGTCCCACCCTCGGCGCACACTGCTTCGAGCGGAGCGCGAGATGAGGAGGATCCGTGGCCACGTTCACGATCAGCTGCGACGAGTGTGTGATGCGCGACACCGACACCTGCGACGACTGTGTCGTCACGTTCCTGTGCGATCGACCGGCAGGGGCGCCCGTGGTGCTCGACCTCGACACCGCTCGTACGGTGAAGCTGCTCGGTCAGGCCGGCCTCGTCCCCCCGCTCCGACACGTCGCCCGCTGAGCCGTCTCACGGCGAAGGCCGGTACCGTGCGCGGTGTGCGCGCGCCCACGAGCTCGTTGACGAAGGGTGCTCTCGCGGCTGGGCGTGCCGCGGGTCTCGATGCGGTCGGTGTCGCGCCGGCGCGGCCGTTCACGCGCGCTCGCGCTGCACTCGAGTCGCGAAAGGCCGCTGGGCTCCACGGAGGCATGGCGTTCACGTACAAGAACCCCAAGCGATCCACCGATCCTGGGGCCGCGCTCGATGGAGCGCGCTCGATCGTCGTCGGAGCACTCTCGTACGGCGGAGGCTCACGACGCGCGCCGTCGAGCCGTCCCACTGCGACCGTCGCCCGTTACGCCCGGCGAGACCACTACCGACTTCTCGCCGACGGACTCGGTGCTGTCGCCGCACATCTGACGGCAGCCGGGTGGAAGGCGCGCGTGATCGCCGACGACAACTCGCTCGTCGACCGAGAAGCGGCGTACCGCGCCGGCCTCGGGTGGTACGGCAAGAGCGCGAACATCCTGTTGCCGGGACGTGGTTCGTGGTTCGTGCTCGGTTCGGTGGTGACCAACGCACCGCTCACACCCTCCCGCGCGCCGGTCGACGACGGCTGCGGATCGTGTCACCGATGCATCGACTCGTGTCCGACCGGTGCCATCGTCGAAGCGGGGGTCGTCGACGCGCGCCGGTGCCTCGCCTGGCTGCTCCAAGCACCGGGAGTCTTTCCGGTGGAGGCGCGCGCGGCGCTCGGTGACCGGTTGTACGGCTGCGACGAGTGCCAGGAGGTGTGCCCCCCGAACCTCGTCGTCGATCGCCGGCACGCCGGCGGTGCTGCCCGCGTCTGACGACGAACCCGATCGCGGCATCGATGTGCTCGAGCTGCTCACCGCATCCGACGAGGAGCTGCTCTCGCGACATGGGCGGTGGTACATCCCCGACCGCGATCTTCGCTATATACGACGCAACGCACTCGTGGTCCTCGGCAACGTCGGCGATGGCCGTGATCCCGAAGTCGACGCGACGCTCCGGCGCTACCTCGCCGATCCGGACGAGCTCTTGCGCGCCCACGCGTGTTGGGCGTGCGCGCAGCTCGGACGCACCGATCTCCTCGCGCTCGTCGAGGGCGACGAGAGCGCGCTCGTGCTCGCCGAGCTGTGAGCCACCTTCTCGTCACGAACGACTTCCCGCCCAAGCACGGCGGGATCCAGGCGTATCTGTGGGAGCTGTGGCGGCGTTTGCCCGCCGACGAGATCACCGTCCTCACGACACCGCATCGCGGAGCCGCGACGTGGGATGCGGAGCAGCCGTTTCGCGTGGTGCGCGACCCCGACCGGGTGTTGCTCCCGACTCCCGCGCTCGCTCGTCGCATCGACCGGCTCGCCGCCGACGTCTCGGCCGATCTCGTGATGCTGGACCCTGCGTTGCCTGTCGGCCTACTCGGGTCGCGCCTGGCCAAGCCGTACGGCTTGGTGCTGCACGGCGCGGAGGTCACGGTGCCGGGTCGCCTCCCCGTCAGTCGGGCCGTGTTGCGCTCGGTGTTGCGTGGTGCGGATGTCATCGTCGCGGCGGGCGGGTATCCCGCCGAGCAGGCTCGACGAGTGGGGGGCGCGGACCTTCCGATTGCGGTCGTCCCTCCCGGCGTCGACGCCGAGCGCTTCCGGCCGCTCGATCCGGAAGAGCGTGAGCGCTCTCGTGCCCGCTTCGGCCTCGGCGCAGATGCCTGCGTCGTGCTCGGCGTGAGCCGGCTGGTGCCCCGGAAAGGCTTCGACACGCTGCTCCGAGCCGGGGCACGGCTCGGGGCGACGCGACCTGGGGTCGAGCTCGCCATCGCAGGCGGCGGGCGTGATGCAGGCCGGCTCGCCCGGCTCGCCCATCGCGAGAAGGCGCCGGTGCGCTTCCTCGGACGGGTCCCGGACGCGGACCTGCCTTCGCTCTACGGCGCCGCGGATGTGTTCGCGATGCTCTGCCGCGACCGATGGCTCGGTCTCGAGCAAGAGGGCTTCGGCATCGTCTTCCTCGAAGCGGCAGCGTGCGGCGTCCCCCAAGTCGCAGGGCACAGCGGGGGCTCCGACGAAGCGGTCGTTGACGGCGTCACGGGTCGTGTCGTTCACGGGGACGACCCGATCGCGGTCGCTGCCGCGCTCGCGCCGTTCGTCGATGACCTCGACGTGCGGACGCGCATGGGTCTTGCCGCTCGTGATCGCGCCGTTGCCGAGTTCGACTACGACAAGCTCGCCGTTCGGCTCGCTGAAGTGCTCACCATCCGATGATCGTCAAGGCGTCGTGGGCGGGCACGGTCGCGTTCACGGTCACGGCCGTTGCGGCTGCCATCTCCCCGGACACCTTCGAGGTGGTGGCGCTCGCTGTCGCCCTCATCCTGTTCGCGGCCGGCACGGTGGTGTTTCTCGTGGCCTTCGTGCATGCAGTGGGCCGGAGCCGCGAAGTCGACATCGGGATCGGCGGCTTGTACTTCCTCGCCGGGTCAGCGCCGCGCAACGTGCAGGTCCATCTCCTTGGCTCTCTCGGAGTCGAGGTCGTCGTCGCGTTCGCCACTGCGTCGGCGAGGCCGTTCACGAGTCTGGCCTTCGGGATGCTCGTCCCGCTGTACGGCTTGGCTCTCTGCGGGCTGTGGGGCGCCTATCACGGAGCATTCCCCCCGAGGGCCGTGTCGGGCTTCGAGCCCGACGGATAGATAGAGCAGAATGCAGGGATGACCGATCAGGCGACCGAGCGCATCACGATCGACGCTCCGCCGCAGGAATGTTGGGATGTCGCTCTCGAGTTCGAGCGCTATCCGGAGTGGGCGAAGGACGTGAAGCGGGCCGTGGTGCTCACCCGCGACGACAACGACCGGCCGAGCGAGGTCGAGTTCACGGCAGCGGCGATGGGCCGGAGCACGAACTACACGCTGCTGTACGACTACTCCGGTGCCCCCGAGCGCCTCGCCTGGTCGCTCGTTCAGGGCGACATCATGAAGACGCTCGAGGGCTACTACCAGTTCGCACCCTCGGTCATGAGCCCCGGCTCCACCGATGTCACGTACGACCTCACGGTCGAAGTCGTCGTTCCCTTGCCCGGCTTCGTGAAGCGGCGAGCCGAGGTGCGCATCCTGCACAGCCTCTTGGAGCTGAAGGCTCGAGTCGAGCAGTAGTGCCGCGAATCCTGCTGCTCACCGGCAAAGGGGGAGTGGGCAAGACAACGACGGCGGCGGCGACCGCACTGCTCGCAGCTGACTGCGGTCATCGCACCCTCGTGCTCTCCACCGATCCAGCTCACTCGCTCGCCGATGCGTTCGACACGGCGCTCGGCCCCGAGCCGACCGCGATCACGGGTTCACTGTTCGGCCAGCAGCTCGACGCGCAGGCGCGCCTCGAGACCTCGTGGTCGACGTTGCGTGCCTACCTCGCGGCGCTGTTCCGCTGGGCCGGCATCGAGGCCATCGAAGCCGAGGAGCTCTCGGTGCTTCCCGGCCTCGACGAGGTCTTCGCGTTGAGTGATCTCCACGAGCACGTCACGTCCGGCAAGTGGGACGTGATCGTCGTTGATTGCGCGCCCACGGCCGAGACGCTCCGGCTCCTGTCGTTGCCCGAGATCCTGTCGTGGTGGATGGAGCGCCTGTTCCCGATCGGCCGTCAGCTCAGCAAGATCTTCGCCCCGTCGATCGGGCGTGTGACGGCGATGCCGGTGCCCGACGGCGACGTCTTCGATGCGTTGAAGCGCTTCTACGACCGCATCGACTCGGTCCGGACGGTGCTTTCGGACCCCGCACAGACGTCGGTCCGCCTCATCGTGAACCCCGAGCGCATGGTCATCGCCGAGGCGCGCCGCACGTACACCTATCTTTCGCTCTTCGGTTACCGGGTCGACGCGGTCGTGGTCAACCGCTTGCTGCCCGACGAGGTCGCGGATCCCTGGTTCGACAGGTGGAAGGCGACGCACGCTGCGCATCTGGCCGAGATCGGAGAGGCATTCGCGCCCCTTCCCGTGCTCAAGGCGCGCCTGGCCGACCGGGAGCTGGTCGGCGTCGAGGCACTTCGCGGCCTGGGCCGAGAGCTGTTCGGGGACGACGACCCGTCGGTCGCCATGCACGAGGGATCGGTCCTCGAGGTGACCCAGCGGGAAGGCGCCTGGGTGTTGGCGTTGGAGCTTCCGTTCGCGGAGCGGGACGACGTGGCGCTGAGCCGCAAGGGCGATGAGCTGCTTGTCACCATCGGAGGCCAGCGACGCGCGATCCTGTTGCCGGATTCGCTGCGCCGTCGGCGAGTGACCGATGCGGTCGTGCATGGGGGCCGCCTCGAGGTCGTCTTCGGCGCTGCGAGCTGATGGGGGAGGCGAGCTGATGGGGGAGGCGATCGGCAGCGAACCGAACGATGGGGTCGCCCACCTGCAGGCGGCCGCACTGGAGATGATCGCCGCCGCTCGCGCGTTCCTCGAGGTCGCAGAGTCTGTCGTGCAGAACCCCGAGGCGGTTCGCACCGCTGTGGTCACGGTCGGAGCAATGGCCAAGGCAGTGATGCAGGCGGTCGACCCCACGAGCACGAAGGCCAACGGCGACGGCGGCGGAGACGATCAGGCCGACCCGCCGATCGAGCACATCACGCTGTCATGAGGCTTCTCGAGCTCCACTCTCCCGACGTGACGGTGGAGCTGCACCCAAGACTCGCCGTCGTCAACGCCCCCGAATCGGCGCGCCGAGCGCTCGTCGACGCGCTCACTGCGGCTCTCCGAGGAGACAACGGCACCGCCGGGTTCGTCGAGGTGCACGGGATCATCCTCGATCTCGACCGCGAGACTCTCCGCCTTCTGGATCTGGACGGCACTGTCGAGATGGTGCTCGGCGCGGAGGACGTCCCGGCCGAGGCCGTTGGGCTCGCGGGGCGACAGCGCCGAACCGCGGACGACGCCGCTCTGAAGCAACGCGAGCTGGTGGAGGCGCGCCACGGACAAGTCGATGCCGCCGCCGAGGTGGTGGCCGCGGTCGAGGTCGCGATAGGCAGCGCGTCCGAAGAACGCGACGCGGTGGCAGCCCGCCTCATCGACACGGAGCAGGCACTCGAGGACGCCGTGGCATCGCGCGAGGCGGCGGAGCGTGCGGTCGAGTCCGCTTCCGAGGCGGTCGCCGAGGTCGAGGGGAGCGCGGAGGAGGACGACACTGACGATGCCTTCGCGGACGACCTGTCCGTCTTCGACGACCGTGACGACTTCTCCGAGGACGACCTCCCAGAGCCCGACTCACCCGTATTGATCTCTGGGCTCGTCGAAGATGCGGAGTACGAGGCGGCGTGCCATACCGACGAAGTGAGCGCCAAGGCCGCGCTCGATGCCGTCCGCGCCGCCGAGACCAGGGTCCTCGAAGCACGAGACGAGGTGGAGCGTGCCGCTCGGGCGGCGAACCCCGCCCGACTCGACGCCGCCGAACGAGCAGAGCTCGACGCGGCGCACGATGCAGTGCTCGATGCCGAAGAGCGCGCGGAACGTCGACTGACGGGCGCCGCCGCGCGGCGCAAGCTCGACGAGGCCAAGTCCTTTGAGCGGGCGGTGCTCGACCGGCTCGGGCTCGACTCTTACAGCGACTTCTTGCTGCGGTCGTCGATGGGGTCGACTGACCCGAGCTCGGAGCTCCGGTTGGAGATCGCGCGCACGGATCTGCTGCGTGCGGAGAGCGAGCTCGGCGAGGCGCGCGCCCTGGCAGCGGCGACGCCCGCCCCTGCGCCACGACCCGCCCCTGTTCGTCAACCGGCACCGCAGCCGCAGCCGGTCTCGAAGGTGCGCCAACCGCCGCAGCCGACGCCGGCCGCGGTGCGGCGACGGGAGCGGTCCGAGGCGGCCGAGGCCCGCTTCGTGGCAGCGTCGCGCGCGCGCGACGATGCACTCGCAGCCGAGTCCGTGGCCCGCGCGGCGTACGAGCGCGCGGCGGCCGACGCCGTCGACTCCCAAGGCAGGTTCGCCGAGCTCGCGGCGCGCCACGACGAAGCAGAGCAGCGCCTGGCTCAGGCACGCCTCCGCGCCGACGCGGACGATCAGGCGCCGACTACCGACGCTGACGGCGAGCCCGCGGGCGATCCGACCCCGCAAGTCGAGGGCGACGGGCGGGGAGCGGCACTTGACGAACTCGACCGGCACCTTCTCGGCTGGTTGGCCGCACGCGGTCAGCATCCACTGGCCGATCCCCTCCCGATCGTCCTCGACGACGTGTACCGACACGTGTCAGCGGGCGACCTCGATGCACTGCTCGTTCGCTTGGACCACCTCGCTGATTCCTTGCACGTCGTGTATCTGACCGATGACCCGCAGGTCGTGCGGTGGGCGGCGGGGCTGTCCCCCGAGCGGGGTGGGCTGTCGATGATCTCTGACGCAGGATCAGCGACGTCCGAATAGCATCAGGCGCCGAGGGTCACGCCAGCCTCGGTCCCCCGCCCAGGAGGTGTCGTGCCAGCGCTCACGACGGACACTGTTCGCTCCCTTGCCGGATACAGGGGGCGCAACGCTCCCGTGACCAGCTGTTACCTCGATGTCGACGGACGGCGATTCCCGCGGCACCAGGACTACCTGCACGAACTCGACCTTCTGCTGCGCCGAACGAGGGCCGAGCTCAACGGAGATCACTCGTGGTCCGTGGCTCGCGACCTGCAGCGCATCGAGAACCACGTGCGCGGTGGCCTCGATCGGTCGCGCATGCGCGGGCTCGCGTTCTTCTCGTGCTGGGCGGAGGGATTGTGGGAGGTGATCGAGCTCCCGGTGCGGGTGTCGAGTCAGGTCGTCGTCGAGTCCTCGCCGCACGTTCGTCAGCTCGAATCCGTTCTCGATGAGTATGAGCGCTTCGGCGTGCTTCTCGCCGATCGCCAACGTGCCCGCATGCTGGTCTTCGAGCTCGGCGAGCTCATCGATCGCAGCGAGGTGTTCGATGAGATCACCCATCGCGAAGACGTGAAGGGGCACGTGCTCGTCAAGACGCGGACCGCCGGGCAGACGAACGAGGTGAAGCACCAACACCTCCGCCACGCGGCGGATGTCGCGTTTCACGTCTTCCAGGAGCGGCAGTTCGACCACCTCGTCGTCGGAGCACCATCAGACGTGGCCGCCGAGCTCGTCGCCTGTCTGCACCCCTACCTGCGGGCGCGCGTGGTCGAGCGCATCGCTGTCCCGGTGACCGCAACAGACGAGCAGGTGCGTACGGTGGCACTCGAAGTCGAACGTGAGGTCGAGCGTCGCAAAGAGAAGGCTCTCGTCGACCGACTTCGGGGTGCGATCGGATCCGGCCGGCGAGGAGCGAGTGGGTTGACCGCGACGCTCGAGGCGCTCGTCGAGCGGCGTGTCGAGCACCTCATCGTGTCGCAGGGCTTCCGGTCGCCCGGGTGGCACTGCCGCACATGCGGGTACCTGGGTCGCGTCGGTCGGTCGTGCCCCTTGTGCCGCCGGTCGATGGAGCAGACGTCCGACATCGTCGAGCATGCCATCGAGGAGGCAGTCGCGGCAGTCATGCCGCGTCGAGGTCTGTGTCGCCAACGCGGACCTAGACGTGTTGGGGGGGATCGGTGCCCTCCTCCGCTACTGAGGTCAGCACACCGGTCGTTGCCGGCGTCGACATCGGGGGCACGAAGTGCCTCGGACTCCTCCTCGGACCCGAAGGTGAAGTGCTCGCCGAGGAGCGAGTGCCCACGCCACACGGAGCGTCGAACCTCGCCGACACCGTCGTTGCGGTCGTCGAGGCGCTGTCCTCGGGCGGTGGCAGTTCCACCGCAGCGGTGGGCGTGGGCGCGCCCGGACTCGTGGACCACCGCGGCGTGCTTCGGGCGGCGCCCAACCTCGTCGGAGTCACCGAGATGCCGATCCGCGACGAGATCGCGGAGCGACTCGGCATCCCCGTGACAGTGGACAACGACGCGACGTGTGCGCTGGTCGCGGAGTGGCGCCACGGGGTGGCGAAGGGTGCGGACGACGTCGTGCTCGTCACCCTCGGCACCGGCATCGGGGGTGGCGTGGTCGCGGGCGGAGAGCTGCAACGGGGGTCGAACGGCTTCACCAGCGAGCCCGGTCACATGGTCATCGATCCGAACGGCCCGCCGTGCGTCTGCGGACGACGGGGGTGCTGGGAGCGTTACGCATCGGGCAGCGGACTGGCGCGGCTCGCGCGCGACGCCGCCTTCGGTGGACGCGCGCGTCTGCCGTCGTCGCTGCCGCCGGCGGAGATCCGGAGTTGGTGCGGGGCGAACACGTCACGCTGGCAGCGAGAGGGGGCGATCCCGAGGCCCAACAGGTCATCGAAGACTGGGCGTGGTGGCTCGCGCTCGGCTTGGTCAACCTCACGAACCTCCTCGATCCGGAGATGATCGTGCTCGGCGGCGGGCTCGTCTCCGAGACCGATCTCCTGCTCGAACCGATCGGGCGGATGTACGAAGGCCTCCTGTACGCACCCACGCACCGGCCGCGGCCGCAGCTCGTCGCGGCGGTGCTCGGAGAACGAGCAGGTGCGATGGGTGCCGCGACGATCGCCGCCGACGCGCTCAGCCGTGAGGCACGTAGCGAGCCCGAGCGTCGTTGATCTCACGCCACGCGGCCTCGCGTCCCTCGAACTCTCCCGTGAGGGCCATCTTCCCGGGCTCGATGAGCTTGTAGACGTCGAAGAAGTGCTTGATCTCCGCGAGCAGCGAGGCCGAGAGATCGGTGAGCTCGCGGATGTCGTCGTAGCGCGGGTCGTTGGGGGGAACGCAGATCACCTTCGCGTCCTCGCCCGCCTCGTCCTGCATGACGAGCATGCCCACGGGGCGGGAGCGCACCCAGCAGCCGGGGAACGTCGGGTCCTCCAGCAACACGAGGGCGTCAACAGGATCACCATCGAGTGCGAGCGTGTCGGGGATGAAGCCGTAGTCAGCGGGATAGACCGTGGCGGAGAACAACCGACGATCGAGCCGCATGACACCACGCTCGTGGTCATATTCGTACTTGTTGCGACTTCCGCGCGGGATCTCGACCATGACGTCGATCGTCTCGCTGTCGGCCGTGACGTTCTGTCTCGGCGTCGAATCACCCATGAGCGCCATTCTGCCCCGGGTACCCTCGGGGCATGGAGTTCCGCCGGATCACGAACCTGCCTCCGTATGTCTTCACCATCATCAACGGTCTGAAGATCGAGGCACGGCGAGCCGGCGCAGACGTGATCGACCTCGGATTCGGCAACCCGGACATCCCGTCGCCTGAGATCGCGGTCGACAAGCTGGCTGAGGCGGCGCGCAACACGCGCAACCACCGCTACTCGTTGAGCAAGGGGATTCCCAAGCTCCGTGAAGCCGTCGCGGCGTTGTACGAGCGCAACTGGGGCGTCGTCCTCGACCCCGAGACCGAAGTCATCAACACCATCGGAGCGAAGGAAGGCTTCTCGCATCTCATGTGGGTGCTGCTCGCGCCGGGCGACGCCGCGGTCGTGCCGAGCCCGTCCTATCCGATTCACATCTACGGGCCGCTCTTTGCCGGAGCGGAGATCCGAGAGATCCCGATGGGCATGGCATCGGGCGACATCGAGAGCGGCGACGGCTTCTTCGAGAGCCTCGATCGGGCGTTCCGCACCGGTTGGCCGCGCCCCCGAGTGATCGTCGTGAGCTTCCCCCACAACCCGACGACCGCCTGCGTCGACCTCGCGTTCATGCAACGGCTCGTCGACTTCGCCCTCGAGCACGACGTCGTCCTGGTGCACGACTTCGCGTACGCCGACATCGGCTTCGACGGATACCGGCCGCCGTCGATCCTGCAAGCCGAAGGCGCGAAGGACTGCGCGGTCGAGCTGTACTCGATGACGAAGAGCTTCTCGATGGCCGGGTGGCGAGTGGCATTCATGTCGGGCAGCGCGGAGGTCGTCGGCGCGCTCGGGAAGCTGAAGTCGTATCTCGACTACGGCACGTTCCAGCCGATCCAGATCGCGGCCACGGTCACGATGAACGAGGCGGCCGACTACCCGCGTGAGGTCAACGCGATCTATCAGGGCCGACGCGACGCGCTCTGCGACGGCCTGGCTCGGCTCGGCTGGGAGTTCCCCAAGCCAAAGGGAACGATGTTCGTGTGGGCACCCATTCCCGAGCCGTACCGCGAGATGGGATCGCTCGAGTTCTCGTCGTTCCTCGTGCGCGAGGGAGACGTTGCGACGTCGCCGGGCATCGGCTTCGGCGAGGGCGGCGACGGGTTCGTGCGGTTCGCGCTGATCGAGAACGAGCAGCGCATCAACCAGGCGGTGCGGAACCTTCGAAAAGCGCTGCCAAAGCTCTGACAGGAAACATCGTGTTCATGCACGCCGCATAGGGTGCGGACGTGGAGCACTACACGGTTCGAGTGTGGCTGCCGGATCGTCCCGGTGCACTCGGCCAGGTAGCGAGTCGCATCGGTGCAGTGCGCGGCGACGTCGTCGGCATCGAGATCCTCGAGCGGGGCGGAGGGCGAGCGATCGACGAGCTGATCGTCGCTCTTCCCGAATCCGGGCTCGTCGATCTGCTCGTCAACGAGATCTCTCAAGTCGAAGATGTCGATGTCGAGGATGTTCGGCTCATAGCTGATCCGGCGCGCGACGCTCGCCTCGACGCGCTCGAGACGGCGACCCGACTGGTGGAGGCGCCCGACGTCGAAAGGCTCTTCACTGTGCTCTGCACCGACGCGTTCGCGGACTTCGATGCGGACTGGTGCGCGGTGCTGCACCACTCGGACACGTCGTTGAGTCATGCAGTCGGGGCTCCGCCTGAGGCGGCGTGGCTCGTCGCGTTCATCGAGGGCAGCAAGGTGTCGGAGGCGGTCGCCGCCGGCGCCTCCGGCCCAGACGACGTGGCGTGGGCGCCGCTGCCGGCCGCGGGTCACGAGCTCATGCTGGGCCGAAAGGGGCGTCCGCTTCGGGGGCGGGAGCGCCGCGAGCTCGCGGCGCTGGCCCGCATCGCCGACACCCGCTGGCAAGCCCTCCACTGACCCGACCCCTGCACGCCTTCTCGCGCGAGTAACCGGCCAACGGTGGCCGGTTACTGAAACAGGAAGCCGGGGGAGGGGCCGAAGGGGTGGGTCAGGTGGCCCAGTTGCGGGAGCGCTCGACGGCTCGCCTCCATCCCTCGTAGCGCTGATCGGCACCCGCGGGCTCCGCTTCGGGGTGGAACTCGCGGTCGAGCTGCCAGTGGGATGCAACGTCGTCGAGCGATCCCCACACGCCCTCCGCGAGCCCCGCGAGGTAGGCCGCGCCGAGGGCCGTGGTCTCGGGCACGGTGGGGCGTGCCACGGGGACCTGGAGCTGATCGGCTTGCAGCTGCAGCAACAGATCCATCACCGCCGCACCGCCGTCGACGCGCAGCGCGACGACGTCCGTGACCAGACGCAGCCTCCATGGCCTCGACCACGTCGCGCGGTCTGGTACGTCATCGCCTCGACGACGGCCCGGGCGAGATGAGCACGGCCGGTGCCTCGCGTGATGCCGACGATCGTGCCCCGCGCGTACGGATCCCAATGCGGGCTGCCGAGACCCGCGAAGGCCGGCACCAGGTACACCCCCTCCGCGTCGGGACATGACTCGGCCAGCGGCCCGATCTCGGCCGCCGACTCGATCAGCCCGAGACCGTCACGCAGCCACTGAACGGCTGCGCCGGTGACGAAGATCGCGCCCTCGAGCGCGTACACGGTCGTGCCGTCGTCGAGCGTCCACGCGACCGTCGTGAGCAACCCGTCCACCGGGGGCGGCAGATCGGAGCCGATGTTCATGAGCACGAACGAGCCGGTGCCGTACGTGTTCTTCATCATCCCCGGTTCGAAGCAGGCCTGGCCGAACAGCGCAGCCTGCTGATCGCCCGCGATGCCGCTGATCGGGATGCCGGCGGGCACGCCCACCCCCGCGGCGGTCGTTCCCATGCGACCGCTCGATGGGCGCACCTGAGGCAGACACGAGCGGGGGACGTCGAACAACGCGAGGAGATCGGCGGACCATTCGAGCCGTCCGATGTCGAACAGCATCGTGCGACTCGCGTTGGACGGATCGGTCGCGTGCACTGCTCCGCCGGTCAGGTTCCACAGCACCCAGCTGTCGACGGTGCCGAAGGCCAAGTCGGCGCCCGCGTCGATGAGACCCGAGTGCAGGATCCACTCGAGCTTCGTGGCCGAGAAGTAGGGATCGAGCACGAGCCCGGTCTGGGTGCGAACGAGGTCGAGATGACCGGCCTCTCGCAGCTCGTCGCAGCGCGGCGCCGTGCGCCGGTCTTGCCACACGATCGCTCGATGCAACGGCTCGCCCGTGCGTCGGTCCCACACCACCACGGTCTCGCGCTGGTTCGTGATGCCGATCGCGGCGATCGGTTGGTCGAGCTCGGCCGCGAGCTCGCCCGAGCGTCTCCTGCACCACTGTCCAGATCTCGGTGGCGTCGTGCTCGACGCGTCCGGGCTCGGGGAAATATTGCGTGAACTCCCGGTACGACCACCCTCGTGGCCGGCCCGACTCGTCGATCGCGAACGACCTGACGCCGGTCGTCCCCGCATCGACAGCCACGACGATTCCGTTCGGCGGCGTCATCGGCGCGGCAGGGTACAGCCGCTCGCCACCACGCGTAACGTGACGCGATGCGAGTCGGACTGCTGACCGGGGGCGGTGACTGCCCGGGCCTGAACGCCGTGATCCGAGCCGTCGTGCGCAAGGGCGAGACCGTGTACGGCGACGAGCTCGTCGGCTTCGAGGACGGTTGGCGCGGCGTCATCGAGAACCGGACGATGCCGCTGGACGTGCACGCGATGCGCGGCACGCTGCCTCGGGGCGGCACCGTCCTCGGCACCTCGCGGACGAACCCGTACAAGGTCGACGGCGGCGTGGAGGCGGTGAAGGCGACCCTCGCCGAACAGCGGATCGATGCACTCGTCGCCATCGGCGGAGAGGACACACTCGGAGTTGCCAACAAGCTCGACGGTGAGGGTGTCTCCGTCGTCGGCGTTCCCAAGACGATCGACAACGACCTCTCGGCCACCGAGGTCACGTTCGGCTTCCACACCGCCGTTCAGATCGCGTCCGATGCGATCGATCGGCTCCACACGACGGCCGAGTCGCACGACCGGGTGATGGTGTGTGAGGTGATGGGGCGCCATGCGGGCTGGATCGCCACCTACTCCGGCATTTCCGCCGGCGCCTGCGCCATCCTCATCCCGGAGGAACCCTTCGACATCGAGGAGCTGTGCGCGCTCATCCGTCACCGCCACTCGCAGGGGCGGTACGCGTCGATCGTCGTGGTCGCCGAAGGGGCGGTGCCGAAGGAGGGCACGATGGCCGTCGTGTCAGGCGAGGTCGACCAGTTCGGCCATGTACGCCTGGGTGGCATCGCCAACGCGATCGCGGCCGAGATCGAGGAGCGCACCGGCTACGAGACGCGCGTCACGATCCTCGGTCACATCCAGCGCGGCGGGACACCCACCGCATTCGACCGTGTGCTGTCGACCCGCTTCGGGATCGCGGCGATCGACGCGGTTCATGACGGAGCGTTCGGTCAGATGGTCGCCTTGCGAGCCGGCGAGATCGTCCGGGTGCCGCTCGCGGAAGCGGTCGGCAGTCTCAAGACGGTTGACCCCGCGTTGTTCCACGGCGTCGCCGAGGTGTTCTTCGGCTGAGCGTTCTTCGGCTGAGCGTTCTTCGGCTGATCAGCCGCCTGTCGCCGCCGGCGCCGCCGCCGTGGTCTCCGGCGGAGGAGGCACCGTCGTCGTGGTAGTAGTCGTCGTCGTAGGCAGCGCGCCGCCGGGATTGGGTGGAGGCAGCCGGGTCGGGTCGAGCGACGGGTACGCAAACCGCGTGAGCGGTTCGGCGGAGAGGCTGCCGTCGTCCACGGGAACCTCCGTCAGGTTTCCCTCGATCGCAAACAGCACCCGGTCGACATCGTCGGTGCCCGTCGAGGTGAACACGAGCTGCGCGACGGCGGTGCGCTGCTCGACTCCCTGCACGAGGAGGAGCTCGTTGGAGAGGTCTATCGTCAGCACGCCGTCTTCCAAGTCGGCGGCGAGGAGCCGCGTTCCGGAAGGAATCGCCGTGCGCAGGCCCTGGGCAGCTTCCTCCGCCGTCGGACCCGCGAGCAGCGTCGTGATCGCGTCGAACGCGTTGCCGTTGGGGCCGAGGGTGCGCCCCGCAGCCGCGAGACGCTCGGGGCCGACGAGGAAGATTTGCCCGGCATCGCCGCCCTCGGTCGGCGTGTCGGTGGGTGACGCGACCGCGACCAGCTCGAACGGCACGTCGCGGGCGGGGATGTCACGGGGTGACGCGTCGTTCGACACGCCGCAGCCCACGAGCACGATGAACGTGCACACGATCAGGGCGAGCGTGGCCCCGCGGCGCCCGCTCATCGCCGGGCTCCGACCTTGCGTGACGCGGCGGGCTTTCCCACGACTGGCAGCTCGATCACGAAGCGGGCGCCCGCTTGGCCGTCGGCGCGGTCGTCGACCCACACCCGCCCACCATGCAGGCGGACGTGCTCGTCGACCAGCGCGAGGCCGAGCCCGACGCCATCGCCCATGCCCCGGCGGCCCGAGCCCGCACCGCGCGAGAACCGCTCGAAGATGATGGCCCGCTCCTCGGACGGCACGCCGGGACCGCGGTCCTCGACCACGATCTGCACGGCGTCGCCGCGGCCGTTGCCCCGTACGTGGTCGACCGACACACCGCTCGCGCCGCCGCCATGGACGCGGGCGTTCTCGAGCAGGTTCGCGAGGACGCGCACCATCCTGCGCTTGTCGGCCCGCACCATGTCCTCGTCCGCGTCAGGTGACACGCGCACGGGGATGAGCGTGTCGGCGCTGGCCGCGAGGACGGCGTGGGGGACGAGCTCGGCGACCTTGACCTCTTCGAGGTTGAGCTTCGTGGCGCCCGCATCGACCCGTGAGATCTCGAGCAGATCTTCGACCAAGCCCTGGAAGCGGGCCACGTCGGCGACGAGAAGATCGAGGGCCGCCTGCGCGCGGGCGGGCATCTCGTCACGGCGGGTGTGCAACACCTCGATCGACGCGGACAACGTCATCAAGGGCGACCGCAGCTCGTGGCTGACGTCGGACGCGAAGCGCGCGTCGCGCTGGATGCGGTTCTGCAGCGCCGCCACCATCTCGTTGAAGGACGTCGTCAGAAGCGCGAGATCACGGTCGTCGGTGACGTCGAGGCGCGTGTCGAGGTTGCCCGCCGCGATCGCTTGCGCCGCCTTGGCCGCGTCCGCGAGAGGACGGACGGCTCGGCGGCTCGCCCACACGCCGAGCAGCGCGCCCAGCAACGTGGTGAGGCCCGCGGCGCCGATCAGCGCCCACCCGATCGAGTTCAGGGTGTTCTGCAGCTCCGCGAGCGACACGATCTCGAAGTAGGTCGCGTTCATGTCGACGAGCGGTACGCCGACCGCGAGCACGGTGTCACCCCGAAGCGAGTACCGCATGCGAGCGGCGCTTCCCTGTGACACGCGCTCCTTGAGCTCGTCGGGCAGCGCGTCGCGGCCGTACTCGAGGGTGAGCGGGAACCAGCGGTCGCCGAAGCGCACGAGCGGGAACGAGCCGGCCGGTGTCTGGAGCGAGGTCAGCAAGCGGGGCACTTCAGGGTCGGCCGAGCGCAACGCGTCGCGCATGACGCGCGCGTTGACGTAGGTCTGACGCAACACCGATGCCTCGCGTTGGCGCAGCAGCGTCTGGCGAGCCACGAGGTAGGTCGTGCCGGCGAGGAGCACCGACAGTGCGAGTGCCCCGAGGGCGAAGGTCATCGTGATACGGGCGCGAAGACCGAGCCGGCGAGGGCGGAAGCGGCTCAGGCCGCGCATTCCCACCGCCTCACGGTTGGAGCCGGTACCCCAGCCCCCGAACAGTCACGACGTGGCGGGGGTTGGCGGCGTCGGCTTCGACCTTCGTGCGCAGTCGCCGCACGTGCACGTCGACGAGGCGCCCGTCGCCGAAGTAGCCGTAACCCCACACACGGTCGAGCAGCGTCTCCCGGCTGAAGACCCGGCCGGGGCTCGATGCGAGCTCGCACAGCAGGCGGAACTCGGTCTTCGTGAGGTGGATCTCCTGCTGTTCGCGCAGTACGAGTCCCTCATCCGGCACGATCTCGAGGTCACCGAAGCGAAGGCGCGCGTGTCCTGGCTCTGCGCTGCGCGCCCGGCGCAGCAACGCACGGATGCGGGCGGACAGCTCCTTCGGCGCGAACGGCTTGGTCAGGTAGTCGTCGGCACCCGCCTCGAGCCCAGCGACGACATCGTGGGTGTCGGCACGGGCGGTGACCATCACGATCGGCACGTCACTCGACTTGCGGAGCGAACGACACAGCTCGAACCCGTCGATGCCGGGGAGCATGATGTCGATCAGGACGACGTCGGCCGGCTGACGACCGAAGGCCTCGAGCGCATCCTCGCCGCTTCCCGTCTCCTCGACGATCCAGCCCTCGTCCTCGAGCGCCATCTTGACGGCGATGCGAATGCGTTCGTCGTCCTCGACGGTGAGGATCCGAGTACCCACAGCACCATGGTGCCGCATGACCCGCCCTGACGCGCCGTCAGGTAGGCAGATCGTGCTCACGCATCTCGGGCGCCGGCCCTGTCGAGCAGGTCTCGCAACGGGTCGAAGATGCCGACCGCGGACGCCAGCGTGAACGCGGTCGACGGAGGGCCGCCATCGAGATCCCCCAATCGGGCGCCGGCCTCGGAGGCGATCAGGACCCCCGCGGCGTAGTCCCACGGGCTCAAACCCCGTTCGTAGTACGCGTCGAGCCGCCCCGCGGCCACCAGGCACAGGTCGAGAGAGGCCGCCCCGAACCTTCGGATGTCGCGCACCTCGGGAAGCACCGCGGTCAGCACCTCGGCTTGTCGGGCGCGGCGGAACCGGTCGTAGGAGAACCCGGTGCCGACGAGCGCAGTCGAGAGGTCGGCCTGCGCCGACACCCTGATGCGGCTGCCGTTCAACGTCGCGCCGGCCCCGCGGGTCGCGCTGTAGAGGTCACCTCGAAGCGGGTCGGAGACGACGCCCACCGCGCCCTCCCCGTTCAATTCGGCGGCGATCGACACGCCGAACCCACTCAGTCCGTAGAGGTAATTGGTGGTGCCGTCGATCGGGTCGATGAACCACCGCACCCCGCTGGTGCCCGGGTCGTCGGTGCCTTCCTCGCCGACGATGCCGTCGTCGGGTCTCGCGTCGCGGATGCCCGCGGCGATGAGCGTCTCCGCGGCGCGATCCATCTCGGTCACCATGTCCGTCGCGCTCGACTTCGTGGTGATGCTCGACCGCGTATGGCCCAAGCGATCGAGCAGCAACGCGCTCGGCCTCCTGCGCCAGCCCCGTCGCGAGAGCGAGGAGCGGAGCGAGGTCGAGCGGCTGCCGAGCCGCCTTCCGACAACGACCGTCTGCCACGCCGTTCACCGTAGGGCCCGAGCACCGTAGGGCCCGGCACCGGAGACCCGAGCGGTAACTTGCCGAGGTGGCCGAGCGAGGGGGCTTTGTCGATCTGAGGTCGGACACCGTCACCAAGCCGTCGCCGGCCATGCGTCGGGCGATGGCCGAAGCCGAGGTCGGTGACGACGGCGCGGGTGAGGACCCGACGGTGATCGCGCTCGAAGAGGCCTTCGCCGCGCGGCTGGGCAAGCCGGCCGCGTTGCTCGTGCCCTCGGGCACCATGGCCAACCAGATCGCGCTGCGGCTGCTCGGCCAGCCGGGCACAGCGGTCGTCGTCGGGCGCTCGCAGCACATCGTCGCGTTCGAAAATGGCGCGGCGGCGATGAACGCGTCGGTCCAATGGCATTTCGTCGACGATGCGCGCGGCACGCTCCCGGTCGCCGAGGTGCAGTCGGCCGTGGACGGGGCCGAGCACCATCGACTCCAGATGAGCGCGGTGTTCGTCGAGAACACGCACATGGCGAGCTCGGGGACCCCCTGGTCGCTCGCCGACCTCGAGGCCATCTCCGCGGTCGGTCTCCCGGTGCACCTCGACGGCGCGCGCTTGTTCAACGTGGAAGTCGCGACCGGCGTCGCGGCGTCGGCCTACGCCGCCGCGGCGACCACCGTGATGTGCTGCCTCTCGAAGGGCCTGGGCGCACCGATCGGCTCGCTGCTCGCCGGCCCGGCCGATCTCATCGCGCGGGCGAGGGGAGAGCGCAAGCGGTTCGGCGGCGGCATGCGCCAGGCCGGCATCATCGCCGCGCCCGGTCTCATCGCGCTGAACGAGAACGTCGAGCGTCTCGCCGAGGACCACGCGCGAGCCAAGTCGCTCGCCGAGGCGGTCGCGACCCGGTGGCCGGACGCGCTCGACCCCGACTCGGTGCGCACGAACCTGGTCGTCTTCCGATCGGCCGACACCGCCCGCCTCCTCGGTCACCTCTCCGACGAGGGCGTGCTCGCCGGAACGCTCGCGCCGGGCGTGGTCCGACTGGTCACGCACCTCGACGTCGACGACGACGGCATTCGCCTCGCCCAAAAGGCCATAGCGAGCGCCCCGTAGCCGAAGCCAGCCTCAGTCGGGGAGGTTGTCTTCGCGCTCGGCGAGGATCTCGCGCCACTCACCCATCGCTCGCAGCACGAGCACGGCGATCACGGCCGTACCGATCGCGGCGACGAGCGCGCCGACCAGCGCGCCGATGGCTGTCGCGGTATCGCAGTCACCCGTGCACTGGAGGTCCACGAAGCCGTAGCCGATCAATCCGCCGCAGAGCCCGCCGACGAGGATTGCGATGAATGCGAGCACGCGCGCGCCCGAGGACGGAAGAGCCGAAAGAGAGCCGGAGCTGTCGACGCCTCCGGAGTCGTTCACGACGAGCATCGTAGGCTGCCCCCCGTGCGCCCCCTCGTCGTGCTACCGACCTACAACGAGGCGCTGAACATCGCGGATGTGCTCACCAAGGTGCGGGCCGCGGTGCCCGACGCGGAGATCCTCGTCGTCGACGACGGCAGCCCCGACGGAACCGCCGAGCTCGCCGAGGAGCTGGGCGCCCAGCTGGACCGGATCGACGTCTTGCGCCGCCCGGAGAAGGCGGGGCTCGGGTCGGCGTATCGCGACGGCTTCCGGATCGGGCTCGAACGCGGACTCGACGTGATGGTCGAGATGGACTCCGACCTGCAGCACGACCCCGCCGCGCTGCCATCGCTCCTCGCGGCGATCGACGATGGGGCCGACCTCGTCATCGGGTCGCGGTATGTCCGCGGCGGCTCCATCCCGGAATGGCGGTGGCACCGTCGCCTTCTGTCCCGGTGGGGTAACCGGTACGCGGCGGCGCTCCTGAAGCTCGGCGTGCGCGACTCGACCGGGGGTTACCGCGTCTACCGCGCGACCGTGCTGAAGGCGATCGACCTCGACGCGGTACGGGCCGACGGCTACGGATTCCAGATCGAGATGACCTACGCGGTTGCGCGTGCGGGCGGGAAGATCGTCGAGGTACCGATCTCGTTCACCGATCGGCTGCGGGGCACGTCGAAGATGTCCGGGCGGATCGTCGTCGAGGCAATGGTGCTCGTCACCTGGTGGGGGATACGCGATCGAGTGCTCCGACCGGTCCGCCGCCTGTTCACCCGCGCCTGAGGTCGGCCACCGTGGCTTCGGTCGCCCGCACCAGCGCGTCGGGATCGATCGGGAACACGTCGTTCCACGTGCCGGCGGCGGCCCAGACCTCCTCGTAGTCGAGAAGGTCGCGATCGACGTAGACCCGGAGGGGCTGAGCGTGCCCGAACGGGGGAACGCCGCCGATGGGGTATCCCGTCGCCGATCGCACGAGATCCGCGTCGGCGCGCCGGCAGTTGGCTCCTCCCGCTTCGGCGGCCAGCCGGCGTTCGTCGAGCTGGTTGGCGCCGCTCACGAGCGCGATGACCGGTGCGTCGTCGATCGTGAACACGAGTGACTTCACGATCTGGCCGACCTCGACGCCGATGGCCGCCGCCGCGTCGGCCGCGGTCTTCGTGCCCTCCGGGAACGTCCGGACCGACACCGCGAGCCCGAGGCCCTGCCCGGCAGCGATCACGCGCGGGTGTTCGGGTGGATCGCGTTGGGGTGCATCTGCGCATCATGGCCGGTGCCAGACTGGCCCCGTGCGCGATTGGCTCGTCGGCGGTGCCCTCATCGAGAGCCCCGACGGTCTGCTGCTGGTGCAGAACAAGCGCCGCGACGGCAGCCACGACTGGAGCACCCCCGGCGGAGTGATCGAGGAGGGCGAGGAGCTGCTCGCGGGGCTCGCACGCGAGGTCGAGGAGGAGACCGGCCTCGTCGTGACGGAGTGGGCGGGACCCGTGTACGAGGTGCTGATCGTCGCGCCCGAGATGGGATGGAGGTTGCGGGTCGAGGCGCACCTCGCGATTGCATTCGAAGGTGAGCTCACGGTGGCCGACCCTGACGGCATCGTCGTGGATGCGCGCTTCGTGGCCGCGCACGAGCACGAAGATCATCTGTCGGCCTGTTCGCCGTGGGTTCGTGAGCCCCTGCTCGAGTGGCTCGCGGAGCGGTGGGCGCAACAACGCGGCTTCGAGTACGACGTCGTCGGACAGGACCGCTCGACGATGACCGTGACGCGCCGGTGAGGTGATGGCCCGCACGATCCTGCATGTCGACATGGACGCGTTCTTCGTCGCGTGCGAAGTGCGGCGTGATCCGACGTTGAAGGGGAAGCCGGTCATCGTCGGCGGGTCCGGCGAACGGGGCGTGGTTGCCGCGGCGTCGTACGAGGCGCGGACATACGGCATCCACTCGGCGATGCCGTCGCTCCGCGCCAGGCGACTGTGTCCCCACGCGCTCTTCCTCCGCGGCGACTACGCGCTGTACTCAGAGGTCAGCGAGGAAGTGCACGCCATCTTCCGGTCGGTGACCGAGCTCGTCGAGCCGATCGCCCTCGACGAGGCGTTCCTCGACGTGACCGGGGCGCGGCGCCGGCTCGGCGGGGGAGCCGAGATCGCCTCGCTGATTCGGACGCAGGTGCACGACACGCTCCAGCTCACCTGCTCGGTGGGAGTGGCGTCGACGAAGCTCGTGGCGAAGCTCGCATCGGAGGCGGCGAAGCCCCGCGCCGGCCCGGACGGCGTGCGACCCGGCCCGGGAGTCGTCCTCGTCCCCGCCGTTGAGGAGCTCGGCTTCCTGCACGCCCATCCCGTGCAGGCGCTGTGGGGAGTGGGCCCGGCCACGCTCGATCGACTGCAACGGCTCGGCGTCACGACCGTTGGCGACCTCGCGGTGCTCCCCGAGCGGTCTCTCGTCACTGCGCTCGGCCGCGCGAACGGCGAGCACCTCCACCGGCTGGCGAACGGCATCGACGATCGGCCCGTCGACCCCCACCGTCCGCTCAAATCGGTCGGTCACGAGGAGACGTTCGCGGCCGACCACCACGCCCACGCCACCCTCGATCACGAGTTGGTGCGCTTGTGCGATTCGGTGGCCTCGCGGCTGAGGGCCGCCGGCCGGCGAGCGCGCACGATCACCGTGAAGGTGCGGTTCCATGACTTCCGCACCATCACGAGGAGTTCCACGCTTCCTCATCCCATCGACACCGGCCCCACCGTCACGCATGCGGCGTCGGCGCTGCTGCATGACATCGATGTGTCGGCCGGCGTGCGGCTCCTCGGCGTCAGCGCATCCGGGCTGATCGCGGGCGACACCGAGCAGCTGAGTCTCGCCGTCGACGACGAGCCCGAGGCGCCGTGGGGTCCCGCGACCGAGGCCATCGATGCCATTCGGCGTCGTTTCGGAGCCGAAGCGATCGCCCCGGCCAGCCTCGCGGGCCCCGCCGGAGTCCGGGTTGCTCGCAGGGGCGCCCAGCAATGGGGTCCCGACCAGGATTCCGATCGGCCCGGACCGAAGTGAGTCGCCTCGAAATCGTAAGGGGCGCGCGTTGTCGGCCGATCCTCCCCTGTGGGAAGATGACTCAGCGGGTGGCCAAAGGGCCGCACCGTCCCGAAGGCTCAAGGGGTTGTGGGCGTGCCGCTTTCTGAAGACGAACAGCGCATCCTCCATCAGATCGAGCAGCAGTTCTACGAGTCCGATCCTGAGTTCGCGCGCAGCGTCAGCCAGACGACGATCTACCGCCACGCGTTCCGCAACATCAAATGGGGCGTCCTGCTGTTCCTCGGCGGCGTGGTCATGCTCCTCTTCACCCTCTCGGTGCACTTCCTGCTGGCGTTCGTCGGCGTGCTGATCATGCTGGTGGCCCTGATGTTCATCGAGCGCAACGCCCGCAAGCTCGGACGGGCGGGCATGGAGCAGATGACGAAGTCGATGCGAGCCCGCGGGGTGCGCGATGCGTTCGGCAACGCGGGCCAGCGCATGCGCGACCGGTTCAAGCGCGACGAGTAGCGCCGGCCCGTCAGGCCGGAGAGAAGCGCTAGACCCGAATGGAGTGTTCCGCTTCGCGCACTCGCCGCTTGCTGCTCCGCTGGCGGAGCGGCCTCGGGTCGAGGCTGCCCAGGATCTTTCGTCCGAGCGGCGTGGACTCATCCAGCGTCGCCTCGATCTCAGCCGCCGTGCGCTCCGCCCGCTCGGCGACCTCGTCGGGCAGCGGATCACCTGAGAACTGGGCGGCCGAGGCGTCGTCGGCGAGTGCCCGCATCGTCCCCTGGGGTACGGGCGTCACTGTGGCCGCCCGGTTCGCGAACTCCCGGTAGGTCTCCGGTCGCTTCGGTGGAACTCCCGCCACCGTGAAGGCCTCCGCGGCTTCGTCCCACGCGACGAGCACGCGGGCGGTGGAAGTGGTGGCCGCCTTCCGGCGCCGACGGCGCTGCTGCCCGCGCGCGAGCGGCACGAGCACGGCCCAGAGCAGCGCGGCGACGGCCACGGCTACGAGTGCGATCAGCATTCGCCGCGGCCACACCGACTCACCCGGATCCGAGAACCCGACCGCTTCGACGTTTCCGCCGAGCTCGCCCGGGATGAGGCCGGCGAGCTCCTCGCCGGTGGGGATCGACGTCGACGCCGACGCTCCGCCTGGCACCGCAGTGGTCGCTGACGAGGACGGCGAGTCACCCGCTGTCGACTGTTGCGGCTCGACGAACGTGTAGCTCTGGGCACCGGGCGCGCCGCGTCCGGGAGTCGGCTCGAAGGGCACCCATCCAATGCCTTCGAACCAGACCTCCGGCCACGCGTGCGCGTGCCGTCCGCGCACCACGTACACGCCGTCGGTGAGCTCACCCGGCGTGAAGCCGACCGCGACGCGCGCCGGAAGCCCGACCGAGCGCGCGAACGCGGCGTACGTGCCGGCGAACTGCTCGCAGTAGCCGCGCCGGGCTTCGAGGAAGCTGCGGATCGCGTTCTCGTCGTGTCCGGCGCGCACGGTGACGTCGTACTCGAAGTTCTCGCGGAAGAATTGCTGCAGCGCGAGCGCGCGTTCGTAGTCGTTCGACGAGCTGGAGATGATCTGCACGGCTTGGTCACGCAGGTCCTGCGGATAGTCGCGGGGCAGCTGCAAGTAGCGCTCGCGCAGCTCGGCCGCGATGCCGACCGCTCCGCTCTCTTCGAGCTGGGCGGGCTGGATTCGGGGCAGGACCGACGTCACCTGGTAGGTGAGCCCTTTCGCGGACTCGCGATCGGTGATGAGGGTGGCCGACTCGACGTCGAACCCGACGTTGCCTCCGCCGGCAATGCGGGTCGGGGCAAACGCCGCTGGGAGCCAGATCGAGGAGAGGCCGGTGATCGTGAACGTATCGACGACCGTCTCACCCGTGGTCATGGGCGCCGCGGTCTCTGGGAGATCGCCCGCGACGCCGGTGAAGCGAGCCCTCGAGATTCCAGATCTCGCCGTCGAAGGTGTCGAGCGCCATCAGCCGCCAGTACGACGGTTGCTCGCTGGCCACCTGGAACGCCTCCACGCTGCTGTTGTCGACGAGGCGCCCCCGGATGTCCACGAGGGGGCTGAGGGTCACCCGGCTGCCCCCGCCCGAGCCGGTGTCGAGGTCCCACAGGGGTTCCTCGCCGGCGCCGGGAAGCGCCGGACCGAGGACGAGGGCGGCGACCACGGCCACGACTCCGACGCGCGAGGCCGTCCGCAGCACCGTGGGCGCGCTCGACTTGGGCGAGTCGGTGAGCCATCCGGGCGCCCGCTCGTCGAGCCACGCGCGGTGGAGCGCGATGAACGCGAGCGCCGCGGCGAAGTAGACCGCGCACGAGAACAGCCGGTAGTCGGGCCTCGACAGCACCGAGATGAAGAGGAAGACGCCGGCTGTGGGGACGATGGCCTCGATGACAGCGTCGAACCGGAAGGCGAAGGTGTCAGCGATCCACGCCGCGATCCACACCGCGATGAGCGCCCCGGCGAGGAAGCCGGCCTCGGCAGGTACCGGCGCCTTCACGACGGCGAACTGATCCCACGCGTCGAGGAGGTCGAGCCGGATCGTCGTCCACGTGAGCCCGGTGGGGAGGCCGTACCAGGTCGTGTCGCGCGCGAGCAGCAGGGGGCCGATGAGTGCGAGTCCGCCCGCGGACACGATGGCGGAGAGGATCGTTCCCCATCCGATCCGCCGGCATCCGACGGCCAAGAGGTGTGCCGAGATCGCCGTCGTGGCGAGCACGGGCACGAACGTGAAGTCCGCGAAGACCCGAATGAAGCCGAGGACGTTCGCGAGCGAGACCGCGAGCAGGGCGACCTCCGCCCAGGTCCTGGTGACCTTCGCGCGGCTCACGGGCGCGGGCCTCCGGTGACGAGCGTCCGCCCGAGGGTCGACCGCACCCGCGGGCGCATCGCCGCGTCCCACTCGTCCGCAAACGATTGGTCCTTGCCGACGACGATCACGTTCGTCGAGCCGTCGCGCGACGTGAAACGGGGCTCGGTCTTCGGCCGCTCGCCGAACGCGACGACCGTCACGGACGAGAAGCGGCGCCGCAACCGCAGGAGCGCGTCCATCTCCGCCGAAGGCACCGCAGCCACCACGACCACGAGCGCGCCGCCCGACGCGCTGCGGGCCAGGGCTTCGATCACCGCGCGCATCGACGCGGTGCCACTCAGCTCGACGGTCGCGAGGTACTCCATGATCGCTTCGACGTGCGCGTGTCCCGCCGCGAAGCCGGAGTCGGTGCCGTCGGTGACGAGAAGTCTGGCGAGGTCGCGTCGTCGCCAGCACGCCGTCACGATGCTCGCTGCCGCGGAGACCGCGAGCTCGAGGCTCTCCGGCGTGTGCGCGGCGCGGCGCACGTCGAGCAGCACGCTCGCGCGGCCCTGCCATGGCAGCTCGTCCTGACGCACCATCAGATCGTCGTGGCGGGCGGTCGAAGCCCAGTGCACCCGGCGCAGGTCGTCGCCGACGACATAGGGACGCAGCGCGTAGAAGTCCTCGCCGAGCTGGCCGATCGAGTTGGGGTGCTCGGCACCCGCGTGCGGATCGCGGCCGTGCGTCTGGTGCAGCGGCCGAATCGTGTCCAGCTTCGGGTACACGGTGAGATCGGTCGCGGCCGCGGCAGCCGTGGTCACGGTGGTGAGACCGAAGGGGTCCGTGATCTGCACGGTGAGCGGGCCGATCGCGATCACTCCCCGCTTGCCGGTCGGCAAGCGATACGCGGCTCTGGCGCGGCCGCCGGGCGCGAGCGGTGCGAGATGGAGCAACGCGCCCCGCGTCCCGAGACCGGGTCACGCAGGCGCAGGAGCGGGCTACGCCACCGGGCCAGGTTCGTCGAGCGGACCTCGACGCGAGCGTCGCTTCCGGCGTGCACCTTCGCTGGGATGACCTCGCGCGCGACCTCGAGCCGCAACCGCGTGGCCCGAACGGCGATGAGCGCGATGACGACGAGCGCCGCGATGCCCGCGCCGATGACGTACAGCTCGAAGATGCCGAACACGCGGCCGCACACCACGAGCGCAGCGGCAGCGCCGAGCGCGGCCCATCCGGTCCGCGTGATCACTTGTTCAAGCCGTGCGACCCGAAGGGACAGGGACGCTCGCGAGGACGTCGGCGACGATGCTCCCGGCGTCGGCGCCCTGAAGCTGGGCCTCCGGCGTCAGCATGAGCCGGTGTGCGAGCACCGGCCCGGCGAGCGCCTTCACATCGTCGGGCAACACGTAGTTGCGCCCGTTCGCGGCGGCCAACGCTCGCGAGGCGCGCTGCAGGCTGAGCGTCGCGCGGGGCGACATGCCGAGGGCCAGACCCGGATGTCGGCGGCTGGCCTCGGCCAGGTCGACGAGATAGCCCTTCAAGCTCGGCGCAACGTGCACGAGACGCGCCGCGTTCGCCATCGCCCGCACATCCGCGGCCGTGGCGACCGGTTGTAGCTCCTCGAGCGTGCTGTGGTCGGCGTGCGTATCGAGGATCTCGAGCTCGGCGCCTCGATCGGGGTAGCCGACGGCGACCCGCAGGAGGAAGCGGTCGAGCTGGCTCTCGGGGAGCGGATAGGTGCCTTCGTGGTCGATCGGGTTCTGCGTGGCGATCACCATGAACGGAGCCTCGAGCGGGTAGGTCGTGCCGTCGACGGTGACCTGCCGCTCCTCCATCGCCTCGAGCAGAGCCGACTGCGTCTTCGGCGAAGCGCGGTTGATCTCGTCGCCGAGGACGATGTTGGCGAAGATCGGGCCGGGCCGGAACTCGAACTCGCTCGTGCCGCGGTTCCACACCGTGACGCCGACGACGTCGGACGGCAGCAGGTCGGGGGTGAACTGCACCCGGCCCCAGGTGCAGTCGATCGACGCGGCCAGCGCCTTCGCCATGCTCGTCTTGCCGACGCCCGGGACATCCTCGATCAGGAGATGCCCCTCCGCGACGAGCGCCACGAGCGCGAGCTCGATGACGTCGGGCTTGCCCTGGATCACCTGCTCGACGTTCCGGGTGATCTTGCCGAACAGGTCAGAGAACGTCGGTGCTGGTCGTTCGACCGGCCGCCCGGGGGCTGGCGCCGTCTCTTGTGTGGCCACGAGGCGTGAGCTCCTTGGTCGGGAACGGCCAGCGTAGGCCCCTTGCGGCCAGAGTGGCCGTCGCGCCGGGTTGAGCGTCACGGCGATCGGCACGGCTACGTTCCCGCCGCGTGGATGTCGTGCTCGCCCTCGACGTCGGCGGCACAAAGCTGGCGGCGGGCCTCGTGAGCGTCGGGGGCGTGATCCTGACCAGGGGCACCACCGCGACGGTCGGGGCGGACGCCGAAGCGCTGTTCGGCCGGGTGGCGACGCTGCTCGACGAGTCGAGGTCCGTCGCGGAGCGGCACGGGCACCGCGTCATCGCGTGTGGGGTCGGGTGCGGCGGGCCCATGACGCCCGGTGGCGAAGCGGTATCGCCCCTCAACATCCCGCAGTGGCGCCGGTTCCCGCTCCGGCGTCGCGTCGTCGAGCACACCGGCCTCGAGACGGTCGTCGACAACGACGCCAAGGCGCTGGCCGTCGCCGAGGGATGGCTGGGCGCCGCGGCGGGGGAGGCGCAATTACATCGGCATGGTCGTGTCCACCGGAGTGGGCGGCGGGATCGTCGTCGACGGCCGTCTGCTCGACGGCGCGACCGGCAACGCCGGCCACATCGGCCATGTCATCGTCGAACCCGACGGCCGTCCGTGCGCATGCGGCGGTCGGGGGTGTCTCGAAGCAGAGATATCCGGGCCGTCAATCGAGGCGCGCACCGGGCAACCGCCAGAGATCGCGTCGACCGAGACGATCGAGCGGTCCGGGGTGCTTCTCGGCCGGGCGCTGTCGTCGGTCATGCCCTTGCTCGATCTTCGCCTCGCCACGGTCGCGGGATCGGTCGCCCTCGGCTTCGGCGCGCCGTTCTTCGCCGCTGCACAGGCCGAGCTCGCCAGGCGGCGCGCGGATCGAGTTCGCGAGGGGAGCTCGCGTCGTGCCCGGTGGGCTGGGTGAAGACGGGCCTCTCGTCGGCGCCGCTGCGCTCGGCTTGCCGCGCAGTGACCCGGCAGTAACCTGCCGACATGCAGCCGACCTACACCGCCGAAGCCGGGGCGTACCGCGAGAAGGTGCAGGCCTTCCTGGCCGAACATCTCCCGCCCGACTGGCTGGGCTTGGGCTCGCTCGAGGGCGACGCGCTCACCGAGTTCACGCTCGAATGGCGGCGCACGCTCTACGAGAACGGCATGCTCGCGCTCGGTTGGCCTCGTGAGTACGGCGGGGCCGGCCTCACGTCGCTCGAGCAGGTGATCGTCGCCGAGGAGTTCGCGAAGGCCGGTGTGCCCGCGGGCGCCACGAACGACATCTTCGGCATCCAGATGGTCGGCAACACGATCCTGCAGTGGGGGAGCGAAGAGCAGAAGAAGCACTACCTGCCGCGGATCCTGAGTCGCGACGACGTCTGGTGCCAGGGCTACTCCGAGCCGAACGCCGGGTCCGACCTCGCCAACCTCGGCTGTCGTGCGGTGCTCGACGGCGACGAGTTCGTGATCAACGGCCAGAAGATCTGGACATCAGCCGGCCATCTCGCCGACCACATCTTCGTGCTCGACGCGCACCGATCCCGAGGCGTCGAAGCACAAGGGCATCTCGTTCATGTTGGTCGACATGCGTCAGCCCGGCGTCGAGGTGCGCCCGATCCGCATGATGTCGGGGGAGTCGGAGTTCAACGAGGTCTTCTTCACCGACGCACGCTGTCCGAAGGAGAACGTGCTCGGCGGGGTGAACAACGGATGGGCCGTCGCGATGACGTTGCTCGGCTACGAGCGTGGGGAGGCCGCGGCAACGGGGCCGATCCTGTTCCGCAGCGAGCTCGACCGTCTCATCGCGTTGGCACGCGAACGCGGACTGAACGAGGACCCGCTCATCCGCCAACGGCTGGCGTGGTGCCACACGAAGGTCGAGATCATGCGGTGGAACGGGCTGCGCGTGCTCACTCGCTTCCTCGCCGGGCAGCACCCTGGGCCCGACGCGTCGATCTCCAAGCTCTACTGGAGCGAGTACCACAAGCTCGTCACCGAGCTCGGCGTCGACATCCTCGGCGCCGATGCGTTGGCGCCGACGGGGCGGCCCCCGCACGGTTCGTTCCCGACCGACCAACCGGGTGCGCCCAACTCGTCGAACTCGTGGGCGACGACGTTTCTCAACGCGCGCGCCGGCACCATCTACGCGGGCACGAGCCAGGTGCAGCGCAACATCCTCGGTGAGATGGTGCTCGGCCTCCCCAAGGAGCCAGCGCGCCGATACCGGCACGTGGGCCGACCTGCAGGCCCAGCGCGGCTGACACCCGGCGCGCGGGTGGCGGTCATCTCGGCGGTTGCTCGTCGGCCCGGGTTGTGGCCGACTGCGGCTCGCCAGGCGGCGCGCCTGGTCCCGCGGGGCTGGTGGCGACGGCCGCCGTTCCTTCCGATCCCCGACCGGCGCTACCTCGCGTTCCGGTTGCAGACGCAGTACGGAGATGCGCGTCACGCCGCCGAGCCCGGCGACGTCATCTCTTATCTCGAGTGGTGCCGCGAGTGGCAGGATGTCGGGCCATGAACGGGGCGCGAGCACGGCGAAGGCAGAGGTAGGCAGTCGTGGGCCGTGCGCTGGTGCTGAACGCCACGTATGAGCCCCTCTGCATCGTTCCCGCGCGTCGGGCGGTGTGTCTCGTGCTCGACGAGAAGGCCGAAGTTCTCCACGCCGACGGCGAGCTGATGCGCTCCGAGCGGTTGAGCCTCGAAGTGCCGTCGGTGATCCGGCTGCGCTACTTCGTGAGGGTGCCGTTCCAGAGACGGTGCACGTTGAGCCGCCGCGCCGTGTTCGCACGCGACGATCACCGATGCCAGTACTGCGGCGACCACGCCGACTCGATCGACCACGTGACGCCGAGAAGTCGAGGCGGGCAACACGTGTGGGAGAACGTCGTAGCGGCGTGCCGCGCGTGCAACATCCGCAAGCGTGATCGTCTGCTCGAGGAGACCTCGATGCACCTCGCCCGCCGGCCCTCTGCGCCGCGGGCGCTCGCGTGGGTCGTCGTCACCGTGGGACGGGTGCCCGAGCACTGGGCCCCCTACCTCGAGTCCCGCACTTCGCTCTCCGCATGACGTGACCGGCGGGTGGGCGGTCGAGCGCCTCCGCGGCTCCCCCGCGGAGCTGCACGCCATCCCGATGCCCGATCCCGTGCACCGCGCGGTCTGGATCCTCGATGCAACCGAGGCTGCCCTCGTGCTCGGGAGCACCCAGCCGGAGGTCGTCGTCCAAGGGCTCGAGGTGTGCCGCCGGAACAGCGGCGGCGGCGCGGTGCTGGTGCGTCCCGCCGAGGTGCTGTGGATCGATGTCCTCGTGCCCCGCACTGACGAGTGGTGGGACGACGACGTCGGTCGTGCCGCGCACTGGCTGGGGGAGACGTGGCGCGACGCGCTCGGCACGGGAACCGTGCACACAGACACGCTCGTGAGCACCTCGTGGTCGTCACAGATCTGCTTCGCCGGGGTCGGTCCCGGCGAGGTGCTGATCGATGGGCGCAAGGTGGTCGGCATCTCGCAGCGGCGGACGCGGGCGGGTGCCCGCTTCCAGTGCGTCGTCCTGCGCACGTGGGATCCGTCGGAGCTCGCTCGCATCTTTGCTCCGGACGAGTGGCGCGAAGTGGCGGACCTGCTCGAACCCGCGGCCGTCGGCGTGCCTGATCTCGACGCGCTCGAGGCGGCGTTCCTGGCCGCCATCGACACCCGCTGACCCCTCAGCCCCTGAAGCGTTTCGTCACCAGGGGATCCCATTTGTACCGCTGGCGACGAAACGCGGAGGGGAAGGAAGAGGAGTGGGATCAGGTGTTGACGGGTGGGGGAAAGGGGCTTAAGGTGGGTCGAAGTGGGGCGCCCGGTGGGCAGCGTGGCACAGCGGAAGCCCTGCAGGTCGCAAGTCGCAAGACCGCAAGAGGCAGCAAGAGACGCCACAGCGAAGTGGCCCCGACAGACCGCACAACGGAGCAGCGCCGATGTTCGTGGGGAGGTTCGAGCACTCGCTCGACCCAAAAGGCAGGGTCGTCCTGCCGGCGGCGTTCCGAGAGCGGTTGGCCAGTGGGGGCTACGTCACCAAGGGCCTCGATGGCTGCCTCGCAGTGTGGACACCCGAGGACTTCGAGCGAGAGGCGGTGGAGATGGTCGAGAAGGCCAAGCGAGGCGAAGTCGGTCGCAGCGCCCTCCGGGCCCTCTCTTCCGGGGCCGCTTCGGTCAAGCCCGACAGCCAAGGCCGCATCGCCATCCCCGCCGACCTCCGGGTCTTCGCCGGCCTGGAGCACGACGTCATCGTCATCGGAGCCTTCACCAGCGTCGAGCTCTGGGACGCCGCCCGCTGGGAAGCGGTCGACCGTTCCGGAGACGCGCTGCTCTCCGAACCCACCTGACAAGACGCGCCTCACAAGACGCCTGAACCGAAGGGAGCGACAGAGGATCGATTCGCACCACGCAAGGCGCAGCGACCTGTCGCTCGCCTGCAGTCCCCCGGGAAGCGAAGATGGACAGCCCCAACTCCGCCCGCTTCCGTCTCGCCAGTCGGGGAGAAAACCCGGCGGCAACTGCTGACCGGGGGGCTGCAGGCAAGCGACAGGGAAATCCGGTCGCCGAGCAGCGAGGCACCGTGAGCGACCGCTTTCATCACCACCCCGTCATGGCCGAACGTATTGCCCGGCTCTTCGGGGCCGTGCCCCCTGGCGTGGTGGTGGATGCGACGGTCGGCGGTGGAGGACACGCACAGGTGATCCTCGAAGCCAACCCGATGGTTGCCGTGGTTGGCCTCGATCAAGACCCTGATGCGCTCGCTGCCGCAGCTTCGGCTCTCGAAGCTTTCGGCGACCGGGTGACGCTGCGCCGGGCAAGGTTCGACACCCTCGTCACCGTCATGTCCGACCTCGGCATCTCCACCCTCAGCGGGGCGCTCTACGACCTCGGCGTCAGCTCGCCGCAGCTCGACCGACCCGAGCGCGGCTTCAGCTATCGCAACGACGGCCCGCTCGACATGCGGATGGACCCCTCGTCCGACCTCTCCGCGGCGGACATCGTGAACGGCTACTCCGAGGCCGAGCTCGCGCGGGTGATCGAACAGTTCGGTGACGAGCGCTTCGCGAGACGCATTGCCCGGGCGATCGTGGCCGCTCGGCCGATCGAATCGACCGCTGAGCTCGCGTCCATCGTGCGCGACGCGATTCCCGCCGCCACCCGCCGTCGCGGTGGGCACCCGGCGAAGCGGACGTTCCAGGCCATCCGCATCGAGGTCAACCGCGAGCTGGAGATCCTCGGCGCATCTCTTGACGACGCGATCGACCTGCTCGCGCCGGGAGGCCGCTGCGCCGTTCTCGCCTATCACTCCGGCGAAGACCGCATCGTCAAGCAGCGGTTCCGGTACGCGGCGACCGGTGGCTGCAGCTGCCCGCCCGGGTTGCCGTGCGTGTGCGACGCCGTCCAGACAGTGCGGCTGTTGAAACAGGGCGGGTGGACGCCAACCGATGTCGAGATCGCAGCGAACCCGCGGGCCGAGAGCGCCCGACTTCGCGCGGTGGAGAAGATCACGCCGCCGCCCCCTCCTTCGCCTGGTGCTGATCGAGCCGATCGCTCGTGAGCGACTTGGCGATGCCCGCGGGCGTCATCGTGGTCCCCGGTCTGGGGATTGGCGCGTCGCAACCGGACGAGGTCGTCGCCCGCAGACCGCGTCTGCGTATCGCCGTCCGTCCGTCGCGCCGACGCGTCGCGGGCATCGCATTCGCGAGTGCGACGGTCACGCTGCTCGCGCTCTTTGCCGCGGCGGTGTTCCAGACCGTGCTCGTCCAAGGTCAGCAGCGACTCGACCGGCTCGATCGGCAAGTCAGCCAGGCTCAAGACCGATTCGACCGACTCAGAGCCGACGTCGCCGAGCTCGAGTCGCCCGAGCGGATCGTCGCGGTGGCGAACCACCGTCTCGGGATGGTGCAGCCCGACACCATCACCTATCTCGCGCCGACCCTCGAGCAAGTGGTGGCGGTCGTCGAGCGCGTCCGGTCGATCGCTCCCCGACGAGGCGGAGGTCGACGCCGCGATCGCGGGCGAGGGACCGACCTGGAGCCAGCTGAAGCCCTTCATGGGCTCGGCCCCGTGACGCCAGCTTCCCCGACGCGCACGCGGGGGCCCGCCCGAACATCGACATCACGTTCCTCGACGACCCGCTCCTCCGCGTCGCGCTCGTCGACCCGCCCGTCGCCGGGGGCGACGAGGCTCGTCGCTCAGCGCCGACCTCAGGCTCGCCTGGGGACGACTCGGCGGGTAGGACGGCCGGCCGTCCGGCTGGCGTGCACGGTCGTCGTGAGTCTGCTGGCGTTCGGTGCAGTGCTGGTGCGGGTCGGGACGCTCCAGACGGTCGACGCCGCTCGGTACACGGCTCTCGGCGAGTCGCAGCGAGTGCGCTCCGTCGTGCTGCCCGCGGAGCGGGGAACGATCTTCGATCGCAACGGCGCGGAGCTCGCGCTCACCGTGCCCAAGCAGACGATTTGGGCCGACCCCCGGTTGATCGCCGACCCGGCGCGCGCGGCGGGGCTGCTCACTCCCATCCTCGGCGGTGATCCCGCCGCGCTCACCGACCGGCTCGCGCGCGACGCCGACTTCGTGTACGTCGCCCGGCAGATCGACGACATGTCCGCGCAGCGCGTTGCCGGGCTGCACCTCGACGGCGTCTTCCTCATCGAAGAGCCGGGCCGAGCGTCGCCGTCGGGCGAGCTGGCCCGTTCCATCCTCGGGCGTGTCGACATCGACAACATCGGGGTTTCGGGCATCGAGGGGTCGTACGACGCACGCCTCACGGGTGTCCCCGGGCGTCTCGTGCGCGAGCGCGACGGCGAAGGACGCACGATCCCCGTCGGGCGCCAGAGCGTCGAACCGGCGCTTCCTGGCGACGACCTCGTGCTCACCATTGACCGCTCGCTGCAGTTCGCGACCGAGCAGGCGTTGCTGCGCCAAGTGATGGCCGTCGGTGCCCGTGGCACGCGAGCGATCCTGATGGACCCGAACACCGGCGATGTGTTCGCGATGGCGAACGTGGTGATCGACTCCGAGACGGGGCAGCCGATCGTGTCGAGCGCGAACGAGGCCGTCACGTCAGTGTTCGAGCCTGGCTCCGTCAACAAGGTCATCACCGCAGCTGCGGCGATCGAGGAGGGCCTGGTCAATCCGGACACGGTGCTTCAGGTGCCCGACCGCCTCCAGGTGGCGGACCACTTGTTCTCGGATCACGACCCCCACACGGTCACGAGCTGGTCCGTGCGCGACATCGTCACGCGCTCCTCCAACATCGGCACGATCATGATGGCGCAGATGCTCGGAAAGGACCGGATCGACGAATACCTCCGTCGCTTCGGCCTCGGGACGCGCACCGCTCTCGACTTTCCGGGCGAGTCGGCCGGCCTGATGCTCGACCCGAACGACTGGTCCGGCACATCGATCGGGAGCATCCCGATCGGCCAGGGCATCTCGGTGACGGCGCTGCAGATGCTCGAGGTCTACAACGTGATCGCGAACGGCGGCTCCTACGTCGCTCCTCGCCTCGTCGCCGCGACCATCGACGCGGATGGCAATCGCCATGACGCCCCCCCAGCGGAGCAGGAACATGTCGTGTCCGCGGAGACGGCGACGAAGGTGAATGAGATGCTGCAGCAAGTGGTGGCGTCGAACGAGGGAACGGGCTTTCGGGCCGCGGTGCCCGGGTACTCGGTCGCCGGCAAGACGGGAACGGCCCGCAAGCCGAACGACAACGGCCTCCCCGGCTACAAGGCGGGTGCCTACGTGTCCTCGTTCGCGGGGTACCTCCCCGCAGAGGACCCGCAGCTCTCGATCATCGTGGTGATCGACGAGCCGTCGACATCGATCTACGCGAGCGTCGTCTCGGCTCCGGTGTTCGCCGAGCTCGCGAACGTCGCCGTGCGCCAGCTGCGCATCGTGCCTCCTGAGCCGCTGCCCGGCGGAGCGATCGACGTGACGCCCGAGGCCCCCGCGGGCACCGCTCCGACACCCGGCGACATCGCGGACGCCGGTCCCATCACGGCGCCGCCTTCGACCGCCGCTTCGACATCAACAGCGCTGCCCGCCGACGCGTCGACGACCTCGTCGACCCCCTAACGCGATGGAGCTCACGCGACTCGTCGACGAGTCTTCGGTCGCCGGCGCCGTGCTCGCGGGTCCACGCCCGAGCGGCGTGGCCATGCTCGCGGGCCAGCCCTCGAGCGTCGTAGACATCCGATCGATCACGTACGACTCGCGCCGCGTCGGCGACAACACACTGTTCGTCTGCGTGGCCGGTCTCGTCGTCGATGGTCACGACTTCGCCGAAGCCGCCGTCGCAGCCGGCGCGGTCGCGCTCGTTGTCGAGCGCGTGCTCCCCATCGATGTCCCGCAGGTGCTCGTCGCCGACGCGAGAGTCGCCATGGCGTCGCTCGCGGCGACCCTCTACGGCTCGCCGTCGCAGGGGCTGACCGTGATCGGGGTGACGGGGACCAACGGAAAGACCACGACCGTCCACCTTCTGGACTCTGTGCTCCGCGAGCACGGATGGGCGACGGGCGTGATCGGGACCTTGACGGGGGTGCGCACGACCCCGGAGGCGCCCGAGCTGCAAGCACAGCTGGCCGCTTGGCGCGACGACGGGCGTCAGGCCGTGACGATGGAGGTCTCGTCGCACGCGCTCGCGCTTCATCGGGTCGACGCGATGCGCTTCGCGGTCGCGGTGTTCACCAACTTGTCCCGTGACCACCTCGACTTTCACGGGACGATGGAGCGGTACTTCGACGCGAAGGCCCGTCTGTTCTCACCTGTGCTCACGGAGCAGGCGGTCGTGAACGCCGACGACCCGCATGGTCAGCTGCTTCTCGATGCCGCACAGGTCCCGACGACGCCGTACTCGTTCTCCGAGGTCGACGGTCTCCAGCTGACCGCCGCGTCGAGCTCGTTCAGCTGGCGGGGGCATCGCATCGTCGTTCCCATCGGGGGCCGCCACAATGTGTCGAATGCGCTGGCTGCGGCCACCGCGGCAGGCGCATTGGGCATCGCGATCCCCACGATCGCCGCGGGCATCGGCAACGCTGGACCGGTGCCGGGGCGGTTCGAGCCGATCGAGGAGGGCCAGCGTTTCAGCGTCGTCGTCGACTACGCGCACACGCCCGACGGACTCCAACGTGTGCTCGCAGCCGCGCGCGAAGTAGCGGGCGGCAACCGGGTGATCGTCGTGTTCGGCTGCGGAGGGGACCGCGATCGCACCAAGCGCCCGGCGATGGGCATCGCGGCCGTCGAGGGCGCGGATCTCGCCGTGGTGACGTCCGACAACCCCCGAAGTGAAGACCCCGCAGCGATCATCGATGAAATCGTCGCGGGAGTTTCCCGCTCGTCCGCGCTCACCGTGGAGCCAGACCGCCGGAGGGCGATCGGCGTCGCGTTCGAGGCGGCGGGCGACGGCGACGTGGTCGTGATCGCGGGGAAGGGTCACGAATCGACGCAGACGATCGGCGAGTCCGTCGTGCCGTTCGACGATCGGGTCGTCGCCCGCGAAGAGCTCGCTCGACTCCCGCGCGGAGGGCGGACATGATCGCACTCCTCGTCGCTGCCGCGATCGCCGCAGCGGTGTCGCTCCTCGGCACCAAGCTCCTGATCGGTTGGCTCAGCGCGCGCCGCGTGTACCAGCCGATCCTGTCGGGGGTCGAGCACGAGGCGAAGGCGGGCACTCCCACCATGGGTGGCATGGCGATCGTCGTCGCCGCGTGCGTCGGGTATGGCATCGCCCACCTGCGGAGTGGCGTGATCTTCACCCGCACCGGCCTCTTGGTGATGGTCGCGATGATCGGCGCCGGCATCGTCGGCTTTCTCGACGACTGGATCAAGGTCTCCAACGCGCGCAACCTCGGGCTCAACAAACGCACCAAGATCCTCGGCCTTCTGGTGGTCTCGATCGGCTTCGCCGTGCTGTACCTGACATTCACGAGTGGCCAGACGACGCTCTCGTTCACCCGATTCGACCGACCTGGGTTCGAGCTCGGCAACCTCGGGTGGGCGGCCCTCGCGGTGTTCCTCGTCCTGGCGACAACGAACGCCTTCAACCTCACCGACGGCCTCGACGGCCTCTCGTCCGGATCGGCCATCTTGTCGTTCGCGGCGTTCGTCGTGATCGGCTTCTGGGCCTTCCGGCACCCCGACGTGTACGCGCTTCCTCACGCACTCGACCTCGCGGTGGTCGCCGCAGCGATGCTCGGCGGCTGCGCGGGGTTCCTGTGGTGGAACGCGGCGCCCGCGCGCATCTTCATGGGCGACACCGGCGCGCTCGCGATCGGAGCGGCGATGGCCTGCCTCGCCCTCTCGACGAACACCGCCCTGTTGTTGCCCATCGTCGGCGGCCTGTATGTCGCGGAGACGCTGTCGGTGATCATCCAGGTAGGCAGCTTCCGCATCTTCCACCGTCGCGTCTTTCGCATCGCCCCCGTCCACCACCACTTCGTGTTCGTGGGATGGCCGGAGACGACCGTCATCGTCCGCTTCTGGCTCGTCGGAGGGCTCTGCACCGCGCTCGCACTGGGTCTGTACTACGCCGACTTCATCAGCCTCGGGGTCGCGGACTGATCGCGCGTGCTCGTGTACGGCATCGGCGTCACGGGTGAGGCCGTCGCTCGCGCGCTCGTCGCGCACGGTCACAGCACCCTGCTCGCCGACGATGAGCACGGCGCGCCCGACGTGCACGTGCGACCTCGAGATAGCGAGCTCGACGCGCTCCTCGATTCGACGGATGCTTTGGTGCCGAGCCCCGGCGTGCCGGAGCACCACCCGGCGATCGTCGGCGCAGTGGCGCGAGGCCTGCCCGTCCTGAGCGAGCTCGATCTCGCGACGGACTGGGAGGCCGAGCGGATGGCTCGTGGTGGCGCACCCCGACAGGTGCTCGCGATCACCGGCACCGACGGCAAGACCACGGTGACGACCATGATCACCGCGATGCTCGAAGCATCGGGTGGGAAGGCGCTTGCGGTCGGCAACACCGAGGTGCCGTTCGTCGCCGCGCTCGACGAGGACGTGGAGACCTTCGTCGTCGAGGCCTCTTCGTTCCGCCTTCGCTTCGCAGAGCGGTTCAACCCACGAGTCGCGACCTGGCTGAACCTCGCGCCCGACCACCTCGACTGGCACCCCTCTCTCGAGGCTTACGCGGCGGCGAAGGCCCGCATCTACGAGCACCAGGCCGCGGACGCGGTCGCGGTGGGGAACGCGGGCGACGAGATCGTGCTCGCCCACCTCCGGCATGCTCCGGGGCGGCAGGTCACCTTCGGCGCGGATCGCGGGGAGTACCACGTCCGCGACGGCAAGATCATGACGCCGGGTGACGGCCCGATCCTGCCCGTGAGCGAGCTGCACGCGGCAGCTGCCACACGACGTCGCCAACGCCCTCGCCGCCACCGCGACGGCCCTCGAAGGTGGCGCGACGCGCGATGGCGTTCGTGAGGTGCTCCGCACGTTTCGCGGACTGCCTCACCGCGTCGCGTTCGTCGCAGAGGCCGATGGCATTCGGTGGTTTGACGACTCGAAGGCGACGGCGCCCCATGCCACCACCGCCGCGATTTCCGGCTTCGAACGGGTGGTGCTGATCGCAGGTGGTCGCAACAAGGGCCTCGATCTCACCGCGCTCGCCGATCAAGCTGCTCGGGTCCGCGCCGTGGTCGCGATCGGGGAGTCGGCGGCCGACGTCGCCGCCGCGTTCTCTGGCCGGGCGCCGGTCACCGAAGCCGGATCGATGAGCGAGGCCGTGTCGGCCGCACGGAAGCTCGCCCATCCCGGCGACGCGGTGCTGTTGTCGCCGGGCTGTGCTTCGTTCGACTGGTACCGCAACTACGCGGAACGCGGCGACGACTTCGTCCGCGCGGTGCATGAGCTGGTGGGTTCCTGATGGCCGCGACGAAAGCCCAGACGAAGGCGGGACCGCGACCGCGAACGGCGCGCCGACAGCAGTACGTCAGCCGGAATCGTCACCCCACCGGGCGACCCCGGCCGCGGCCCCGTGCGGTTCCCGGCCGTTTCGTCGCACTCCTCGCGATCGTCGTCGTCCTCAACCTCATCGGCTTGGTGATGGTGCTGTCGGCCTCGTCGGTGAGCGCGCTGCACGACTACGGGTCGTCGTGGCTGTACTTCAACCGGCAGGCGATCTGGACGCTGCTCGGCTTCGCTGCCCTCTTTGTCGCGCTCCGGGTCGACTACCACTTCTGGCGGCGCCTCACGCCGCTCGTGTTGCTCGTCGGCTTCGGGTTGCTCGTCGTGGTGCTCCTCCCCGGAGTCGGACTCACCGTGAACGGCTCGAAGAGCTGGCTCGGACACGGCTCGTTGCGCATGCAGCCCGCCGAGCTGATGAAGCTGGCGCTGCTGCTGTATGTCGCCGACCTGCTGGCGCGTCGCGCCGATCGCATGGGAGATCTGCGAGCGACGTTGTGGCCCGTGCTCATCGTCCTGGGGGCAACCGGGGTGCTCCTGATGCTGCAGCCTGACCTTGGCACCGCGATCGTCACAGCGGCGATCGTGGTCGGGATGCTGTACATCGCGGGCACGCCCCTCCTCCCATTGGCCACCGCCACCGCGACGCTGGGGGGCGCCGCGCTGTTCCTCACGATGAGCGTGCCCTACCGCCGCGCCCGGCTCCTCTCGTTCCTGCATCCGTCCGACGATCCGCTGAACCGCGGCTGGCAGACACTGCAGTCTCTCGTGGGCATCGCGTCGGGTGGGCTCGCGGGTGTCGGTCTCGGTGCCGGGCGCGCGAAGTGGGGTTTTCTCCCCGAGGCGCACACTGACTTCATCTTCGCGATCATCGGCGAGGAGCTCGGCTTTGTCGGGTGCTTCGTCGTCGTCGGGTTGTTCGCCGCGTTCGGTGTGCTCGGCCTGCAGACGGCACGACGGGCGCCGGACCGGTACGGCATGCTCGTCGCCGCGGGCGTCACCGTGTGGGTGCTGGTCCAGTCGCTCGTCAACATGGGCGCCGTGGTCGGACTCCTGCCGATCACAGGGCTCCCTCTGCCGTTCGTGTCGTTCGGCGGTTCGGCGCTCATCACGACGATGGCTGCGACCGGGCTGCTGCTCAACATCGCGCGGCAGGGCACAACCAGTCGTGGCCCGAGTCGATCAGCACGGCGATGACCGAGTCCGGTGACGCCTTCGCCGTCATCGCCGGGGGCGGAACGGCGGGGCACGTGAATCCCGGTCTGGCCGTTGCCGCCGCGCTGGTCGAGCGCGGCCATCCTCGGTCGTCGATCACGTGGGTCGGCAGCGAGCGGGGACTCGAAGCGACGATGGTGCCGGCGGCCGGCCACCCGCTGCATCTTCTTCCCGGACGAGGCGTGCAGCGGCGCGTCGCGCTCGCGAACGTCGCGGCGCTGTGGGGAATCGTCGTCGCGACCTTGCGCGCGGTCGGCATCGTTCGCCGCCTCCGGCCCGGTGTGGTGGTCGCGCTCGGCGGGTACGCCAGCGTCCCCTGCGCGTTTGCGGCGTGGGTCCTGCGCATCCCGATCGTCGTCATGGAGCAGAACGCCCGGCCAGGACTTGCGAACCGGCTCGCCGCCCGCGTCGCGAAGGTGGCGGCGGTGTCGTTCGACGGAACTGCGCTCCCCCATGCGGTTGTCACCGGTAACCCGCTCCGGCGCGAGATCGTCGCCGTCCGACGTGATGTTCACGCGGCCCGGCAATCACTCGGGCTCCCGCTCGATCGCACGGTCGTCTTCGTGACGGGAGGGTCGCTCGGTGCGACACACATCAACGAGGTCGCGCTCGAGCTTGTCGCGGCCTGGAGCGATCGAGGCGAGCTGGCCGTGCGCCACGTCGTCGGCCCGCGCAACTTCGATGCTCTTCGCGGTCGAGTGCCCGCGCTCCCGCCGGGTGGCCTTCGCTACGACCTCGTCGGATATGAAGAGCGCATGGCCGACGCACTCGTCGCTGCCGACGTCGTCGTGTGTCGAGCGAGCTCGGGTCTCGTCAGCGAAGTCGCGGTCATCGGCGTGCCGAGTGTGCTCATCCCCTGGTCGGGTGCGGCCGAAGACCATCAGACGGCGAACGCCCAGGTGCTCAGGGCAGCGGGGGCGGCCGAGGTCATCGGTGATGCGGACCTCACCGCGGCTCGGCTCGGTGCGGTCCTCGATGCCCTGATCGGGGATCCCGCGCGGCGAGCGCGCATGCGTGCGGCCGCCGGTGCAGTCGCGCGTCCCGACGCAGCCGAGCGCGTCGCAGACCTGGTCGAACGACACGCGCGGAGGCGCGCCGATGTCTGAGGAACGACCTCTCGACCTCTCCGCCGGCCCACTGTCGATTCACGTCGTAGGGATCGGCGGGGCCGGCATGAGCGCGATCGCCACCGTGCTCGCGGCGATGGGTCACCGGGTGTCAGGCAGCGATCTGAAGGAGTCGAGTTTCCTCGACCGGCTGCGGGCCGCTGGGGTGGACGTCCGCGTGGGGCACGACGCCGCGAACCTCGACGCCGCTGATCTGGTCGCGACGTCCACGGCGATTCCGGCGTCGAATCCCGAGGTTTCAGCGGCGCTGTCGCGCGGCATTCCGGTGCTGCGTCGTGCCGAGATCCTCGCCGCCATCGTGGCGACCAAGCGGGCAGTTGCCGTCGGGGGGACGCACGGGAAGACGACGACGTCCTCGATGCTCGCGCTCGCCCTCGTCGAGGCGTCGCTGCATCCGTCGTTCATCGTCGGCGGCGAGCTCAACGAGATCGGCACCGGCGCCGTGTGGGATCCCGCCGGAGAGCTGCTCGTCGTCGAGGCCGACGAGAGCGACGGCACGTTCATCGAGCTGCCGGCTGACGCCGTGCTCGTGACGAACGTCGAGCCCGACCACATCGAGCACTACGGGTCGTACGCGGCGCTCCGCGACGCCTTTCATCAGTTCGTCGCCCAGGCCCGCGGCCCTCGAGTCGTGTGCGTCGACGACCCCCATGCCGCGGTGCTCGCCAATGAGCTCGGCGCGCTCGGCTACGGCACCCACGAGCGGGCGGACTACCGCATGGTCGACGTCACGCCTGGCCGCGGGGGCATCGGCTTCACGTTGCGGACCCCCGCCGGCGAGACGTTCGACGTCTCATTGCCCGTGCCCGGCGTGCACAACGCCCGCAACGCCGCCGGAGCGATGGCGATGGCGCTCGAGCTCGGCGCGGCCGGCCCCGCCGTAGTCCGGGCCTTCGGCCGGTACGGCGGTGTCGCGCGCCGGTTCGAGATGCGGGGGACGGCGGGCGGGGTGACGTTCGTGGACGAGTACTCGCACCTGCCGAGCGAGGTCGCCGCGGCGATCGAGGCCGCCCGTGAGGGGGAGTGGGCTCGACTCGTGTGCGTCTTCCAGCCCCATCGGTTCAGCCGGACAGCGACGCTCTGGCGCGACTTCGAGGATGCGTTTGTCGGCGCCGACATCCTCGCCGTCACCGACGTGTACTCGGCGGGGGAGGCGCCCCGGCCCGGCATCACGGGAAAGCTCATCGTCAACGCCGTCCTCGACGCGCACCCATTCCAGCGTGTGGCCTGGCTTCCGCATCGCGCCGATCTCGTCGCCTACCTCCGTGCCGAGCTGCGCCCCGGCGACCTTTGTCTGACGATGGGCGCGGGCGATCTCACGACGCTTCCGGATGTCCTCATCGACGGCCTGCGGGAGCGGGCGTCATGAAGAGTGCGATCGACGATGCGGCGCGGATCCTCGGCCCTCGCGCACGACGCGATGCGCCGTTCGGCGCGCTGACGACCTACCGGGTCGGGGGCACGGCCGCGGTGTCGTTCACGATCGAGGCCGAGGGCGACCTCGAGCTCGCGCACCGAGCGCGCCGCGATTCCGGCATCGCACTCCTTGTGCTCGGGCGCGGTTCGAACACGCTCGTCGCCGACAGCGGCTTCGCCGGCCTGGTGGTCATGCTCGGGGAGCGATTCGCCCGCGTCGAGGTCGAGGAATCAGCCGTTCGTGCCGGCGGCGCCGCGAGCCTCCCCGTCCTCGCCCGCACCACCGCGGCGGCGGGGCTCCGCGGTCTCGAGTGGGCGGTGGGCGTGCCTGGCTCGGTCGGCGGTGCGGTGCGCATGAACGCGGGCGGCCACGGTTCGGACGTCGCGGCCTCAGTGCTGAGGGTCCGCGTCGTCGATCTCGACAGCGGGAAGGATGAGGAGGTGCCGGCGGACCGTCTGGCTCTCGCGTACCGACACTCCTCGATCGGCCCGTGCGATGTCGTCGTGTGGGCCGAGTTCGCGTTGCGACGGGGCGACCCCGCCGAGGCAGAGGAGGAGGTGGCGTCGATCGTGCGCTGGCGCCGGGCGAATCAGCCCGGGGGGCAGAACGCCGGGTCGGTGTTCACCAACCCCTCCGGAGACTCGGCGGGCCGGCTCATCGACCAGGCGGGGCTGAAGGGCTTCCGAGTCGGCACCGCCCGCGTCTCCGAGAAGCACGCCAACTTCATCCAGGCCGACGACGGCGGATCGGCCGACGACGTGTTGCGCCTGATGCGTGAGGTCGCGGGTCGGGTGCGGGAGGCGTTCGGCGTGCGGTTGAGGCCGGAGGTGCGCCTGGTCGGGTTCCCCAGCGCCGGCCCCGAGCCATGGGACGAGTCATGAGCGTGGTCGTCGAGGACCCGCCGCGCCCACCCGGGATGGACCCGCGGCTCCGGCAGCGACGCATCGAGGTGCGCCGGGCCGAAGGCCGCCGCCGCCTTCGCCGGCTTCTGATCGGTCTCGGCGCTCTCGCCGCCGGCGCGCTGCTGTGGGCAGTCACCTACACCTCGGCGCTCGACATCGATCACCTCGAGGTCCCCGGTCTCGAACAGAGCAGAGCGGACGCCGTGCGGCAGGCGGCGGGGATCGACATCGGAACGCCGATCGTCTACCTCGACAGCGCGTCCGCGTCGAGCGCGTGTCGAGGCGCTGCCGTGGGTCGAGTCGGCGGATGTGCATCGGTCGCTGCCCGGAACCGTGAGGATCGACGTGATCGAGCGTCGCGCTGTGGTCGCGGCGCCAACGCCGGAAGGAGCGTGGCGCCTCCTCGATGTCGAAGGGCACGCGATCGCCGATGTTCCCGCGCCGCCGCTCGGCGTGCTCACGCTTCTCGGTCCCGTGCCACCGCCCGACATCGGTGCCGCCGCGGGGGAGTCCGAACGGGCGGCGATCGACGCGGCGGCCATGCTGCCCGCGCAGCTGCGCGGCCGCGTGGGTGCAGTTGCGTGGGCCGATGACGGCACGGTCGAGCTGCGGCTCGCACCCGCGGGCATCGTCCGACTCGGCCTCCCCGTCGACCTCCCGGCGAAGTACCTGTCCGCGCTCGCGGTGCTCGACGAGCTCGGTCCCGCCGCGACGATCGGCGTGCTCGACGTGCGAGCGCCTCGAGCACCGGTCCTGGCGCCCGCCTGACGCGTCAGCGCGGGGCGCCTCAGCTCGCCGTGTCATGTATCCGCGTCATGTATCGATCTGGTGACGATGCTTGACCTCGTGTGCTCACGCCCTGTACAACGTCAAGCACAACCAGAGGTTGACATAACTATTAACCTCAAGTCGAGGTAGAGGGTCCCCAGCAAAAGGCCCCCTTCCTCCGGACCCCAGACCTGGAGGTTTGTTCTGATGGCTGGCTCCCCGCAGAACTACTTGGCCGTGATCAAGGTCGTCGGCGTCGGCGGCGGCGGCGTGAACGCGGTGAACCGGATGATCGACGCCGGGCTCAAGGGCGTCGAGTTCATCGCGGTCAACACCGACGCTCAGGCGCTCCTGATGAGCGACGCGGATGTGAAGCTCGACATCGGCCGAGACCTCACACGCGGCCTCGGGGCTGGCAGTGACCCGGACGTGGGCCGGGAGGCCGCCGAGGGACACCGCGAGGAGATCGAAGAGACGCTGAAGGGCGCCGACATGGTCTTCATCACCGCCGGCAAGGGAGGCGGCACCGGCACCGGCGGCGCGCCGGTGATCGCGGAGATGGCCAAGAACATGGGAGCGCTCACCATCGGCGTGGTCACTCGGCCGTTCGCGTTCGAGGGCCGTCGCCGGTCGGTGCAGGCCGACCAGGGCATCACGCGGCTGAAGGAGAAGGTCGACACGCTCATCGTCATCCCGAACGACCGGCTTCTCACCGTGTCGAACGAGAAGACGTCGGTGCTCAACGCGTTCAAGATGGCCGACGAAGTCCTCCTGCAGGGCGTGCAGGGCATCACCGACCTCATCACGACGCCGGGCCTCATCAACACCGACTTCGCCGACGTGAAGATGATCATGACGAACGCCGGCTCGGCGCTGATGGGCATCGGCTACGCCAGTGGGGATGACCGGGCGCTCGTCGCGGCACGGAGTGCGATCTCGAGCCCTCTCCTCGAGGCCGCCATCGACGGCGCCCGCGGCATCCTGCTGAACATCTCCGGCGGCAGCGATCTCGGTCTGTTCGAGGTGAACGCCGCCGCGGAAGTGATCCACGGTGTCGCGCACCCAGACGCCAACATCATCTTCGGGGCGGTCATCGACGACGAGATGGGCGACGAGGTCCGGGTGACGGTGATCGCGGCGGGCTTCGAGCGGTGGGACGGCCCCCGCGAGCGCAGCCGGAGCGAGGGACGGCTGGGCGCTGAGGACGGATCGGGCGATCTGTTCCCCGCCGACGACGACCTCATCGGCAGCGACGACGACTTCGACGTCCCCTCGTTCCTCAAGTAGCTCGGTGCCGGGCCCCGTCCTGCGCCTCGGTGCGGGCGGCCGCACCGCGCACGTGGTCATGACCTCGATGTCCGACGGCGACCTGGCGGTCACCGGCGACCCTGCGACGCTCGAGACGCGCCGTCGCACCGTCGTGGACCTCCCGTGGACCTGGCTGCACCAGGAGCACGGGGCGGCCGTGGTCGTGGTCGACAGGCCGGCACAGCACGCCGGCGAGAAGGCCGATGCGGCCGTGTCGGCTGTGCCCGGGGCGGCCCTCGCGGTCCAAGTCGCCGACTGCGCACCAGTAGCCCTCGTCAGCTCGGCCGGGGCGGTCGGCATCGCGCACGTCGGATGGCGCGGCCTCGTCGCCGGCGTGCTCCCGGCGGCGGCTTCGGCTCTCAGTGGGCTCGGCAACGGAAGTGGCGACGTCACCGCGGTCATCGGGCCGTCCATCCATCGTGAGTGCTACGAGTTCGGCGAGGACGACCTCGATCGCGTCGCGGCAGTCGGGGGCGACGGAGTCAGGGCGCGCACCGCCGACGATCGCCCGGCGCTCGACCTCGTCGCCGGCATCGAGCACGTGGCGCGCTCGCTCGGCATCGCCTGTGCGCCGTCGCCCTGGGATTCCTGCACGTCGTGTTCGCCGGGCTACTGGTCGCATCGCGCGCGCGGCGACCGTGCCCGTCAGGCGATGGTCGTCTGGATGACCGAGCCATGACCGCGGATGCGGCGATCGCAGCTCGGCTCGACCGGGTTCGAGACCGCATCGTTTCCGCGGGTGGTGACGTCGCCGGCATCACCGTCGTCGCGGTCACGAAGGGCTTTGGGGCCCAGCAAGTTACGGCGGCCATCGAGGTGGGACTGCGCGATGTCGGCGAGAACTACGCGCAGGAGCTGCGAGGCAAGGTGTCGACGCTCAAGGTGTCGACGCTCGACGCCGCGACGGACGCCGCGGTGCGCTGGCATTTCATCGGGCGGTTGCAGACGAACAAGGTGCGGTCGATCGCGGCGGACGTCGCGCTTTGGCAAACCGTCGACCGGCCCGAGCTCGCCGCCGAGATCGCCAAGCGCGCCCACCATGCCGAGGTCCTGATACAGGTGAACACGTCCGGTGAAGCACAGAAGGGCGGTTGCACGCCGGACCAAGCGGCCGATCTCGTCGCGCGCTGTCGTGATCTCGGGCTCGTCGTGCGCGGGCTCATGTGCGTCGGGCCCGAAGGTCCGCCCGACGAGTCCCGCGCCGCGTTTCACTCGCTCGCGTCACTCGCGGACGGGCTCGGACTGCGCGAGCGATCAATGGGGATGACGGACGACCTCGAGGTGGCGGTGCGCGAGGGGTCGACGATGGTGCGCGTCGGCACCGCCCTGTTCGGCTCCCGTCCCGCCAGTGAGGGCGCCCACCGGTAACCTTGCGTTCGCGAGGAGGCGAACATGGCTTCGATGTGGCGACGAGCGATGCTCTATCTGGGCCTCGGCCCGGACGACGAATACGAAGAGTTCGAAGAGCACCCCACGGACATCGCTCCGGCGCAGGGTGGGCAGCGCTACCCCTCGGGCGACGTCAGCCCGTCCGGATCGGTTCGCACGATGACCCGTGAGACGACCGAGGCACCGGCCGTCTCGATCCGTCCCCGCAGCTCCCAGTCAGCGGTGAACGTCGTCGCCCCGGCCCCCCCGGCGAAGCCCTATGTGGTGATCCCCAGCTCGTTCAAGCAGGCTCAGGAGGTCGCCGACCGCTTCAAGGACGGTCAGCCGGTGATCGTGAACCTGCAGAGCGCTGACCGCGAGCTCGAGCGTCGCCTGATCGATTTCGCGAGCGGCCTCTGCTACGGGCTCGGCGGCAAGATGGACAAGGTCGCGACGCACGTCTATCTCTTGACGCCGCACGACGTCGAAGTGCCGCCCGAGGAGCGACAGCGGATCCAGGAGCACGGGCTCCGGGATTGACTCGGAGCCGTCATTGCAGATCCTGTGTCAGGTCGTCAACCTCTATATCGCGATCATCTTCGGGCGGATCATCCTGTCGTGGTTCCCGACCTCCCGAGGCACGATCCTCGGCACGATCAGTGACTTTCTGTTCGGCCTGACCGAGCCCGTGCTCGGGCCGATCCGGCGGTTGATCCCCCCGGTCGGGATGGGCGGGATGGGCCTCGACCTCTCGCCGATCATCGTGCTGCTCGGCCTCCAGATCGTCGTGAAGGGCCTGATCCTCGGGTGCTGACCGCAGTGGTGGGGACCGCCACGACCTGATCAAGCAGCGGGACGAAACTGCCGATGCTCGGGGACCAGGCGAGATGCCCGGTGGGTAGGAGGGTCGTCGGTACAGTGAGCCCCATGGAACTCACCCCGAAGGTGTTCGACGACGTCGAGTTCCGCGAGCGGTTCCGGGGTTACGACCCCGACGAGGTCGATGCCTTCCTCGAGCAAGTCGCGGCGCGCTGTGCAAGAGCTCGACCAGAAGCTGAAGGACTCGCAGGTTCGGGCAGAGAAAGCCGAGGAGCGCGCCCGCGAGGCGGGCGATGCCGACGAGGCGCTGCGACGCACGCTGGTGCTCGCCCAACGCACCGCGGACGCCGCCGTGAGCGAGGCCGAGACCCGCGCCGCCGCTCTGCTCGCCGAAGCCGAGGGGAGGGCGGCGACGACGATCGCCGACGCCGAGCGCCAGGCCGCGGTGAGCCGCGGGGAAGCCGAAGCGTACGCGCTGCGTACTCGTGGCTCCGCCGACGAGGATGCCGCGACCAAGGTCGCCGATGCCGAGGGCGCTGCGGCCGAGATGCTCGCCGACGCCGAGCGCAACGCGCGTGAAGGCGCCGAGGATCTGCGCCAGCGGTTGCGTACCGAGGTCAGCGCGCTCGAGGCACTGCGAGAGCGGTTGCGCACCGATGCCGGACGACTCGAGGGCCACATCGCGATCCAACGTCAGCGCGTGCTGGCAACGGTCGAAGCGCTGCAGCACATCACCGCTGATCCCGATGCGCTGCGCGAGGCCCCCGTGCCTGAGTTCGGGGCGATCGACGTGCCGCCGACGGCCGAGGCGATGGGGGGCGGCGGGCCGCCCGCTCCGCCTGCGCCGCCGCCCGCGGTCCACGCAGCCGACGACGTCGACACCGAGGCGGCCGACGACGAGTCGGAGGATGTGCCCGTCGACGCTGCCGATGGCGATGAAGTAGTCGTCGGCGGCGAGGCGGAGGGCAGCTGGTTCGAAGACGACGCTGCCGGCGCGTCCGACCGGGGAGATGTCGTCGAGGCCGCCGCAGTGGTCGAGATCGAAGGCGGCTATCTCGACATCGAGGACGAGATCACCGGCGAGTTTCCCGCAGTGGTGGTCGAAGAGCTCGAGGCGAGCGAAGGCGCACGCGAAGGCGCGGGCGACGGCGCCGAGCCGGCCGAGCAAACCTCCATGCTCGACGTCGACGGTGGGCCCCCCACGATGGAGGTCCCCGCGACTGAGCTTCTCGATGACGACGACCCGTACATCGCGGAGCTGCGGCGCGCCATCGTCGACCCGTCACCGCTTGGTCCCCGTGACGATTTCGAGCCCGACGACGCGATGGCCGACTTCTACGGTCGCGAGCTCGAAGACAGCCGGTGGAAGGGTCTGCGCCGGCGGCGCTGAGCCGCTGACCCGTCGGTCACACCAGTTCGCAGAGCACGGCCGCGATCCCGGCTGCGACGCCTGCGTTGTGCTCCGCGAGCGCGAGGTTCGCCGGCAGGCTGCGACCTTGGGTCGCGTCGGCGACGCGGGCGAGCACGAACGGTGTGACGGCGGGCCCGGTGACGCCGCTCCGCGCAGCTTCGGCCTCGGCCTCGGCGACGGCGCGGGCCACGACGTCACCGGGCAGGGCCTCGGCCTCGGGCACCGGCACCGCGACGAGCACGCCCCCGCCGTAGCCGAGATCCCACGCGGCCTGCGCGACCGCCGCTGCTTCGCGGGTCGAGTCGACGCGGTGCGCGAGCGGGAGGTTTGTGGAGTGCATCCAAAAGCCGGGGAAGGTGTCAGTGCTGTAGCCGACGACGGGGATGCCCAGCATCTCGAGGTGCTCGAGGGTGCGGGGGAGGTCGAGAAACGCCTTGGCTCCTGCGCACACCGTGACCACCGGGTGCGCGGCGATCGCACCGAGGTCGGCGCTGATGTCGCCGGTGCGCTCCGCCCCGCGATGCACCCCTCCGATGCCACCGGTCGCGAACACGGTGACGCCGACCCGCGCTGCGAGCACGAGTGACGCTGAGACCGTGGTCGCCCCGAAGTCCCACCGCTGTGCGATCGCGACCGGCAGGTCCCGGTTCGCCACCTTTCGTGAGCCCGCGTGCATGCGCTGCTCCTCCCCGGCATCGAGGCCGACCCTCGCCACTCCGTCGATCACCGCCGTGACCGCGGGGACCGCGCCATTGGCTCGGATCACGGCGGTGCAGCGCGCCAGTGCCTCGGCGTTGGCGGGGGAGGGGAGCCCGAGCGTGGAGAAGATGGTGGACTCCAGCGCCACGACCGGTCGCCTCTCGGCGAGAGCGGCAACGACTTCGTCAGCGACGACGAGTGACCCGATGGTCATCGCACGACCGCGCCGACGCTCGCGCCCGGGGCGTCGAGGGTGCGCGCCGCGCATCGGTGACCTTCGGCGAGTGCCGCTTCGAGGGCGTCCCCACGTTGCAGCGCGGGCAGGACGCCTGCGGCGAACGCGTCTCCGGCGCCGGTGGTGTCGTGCGCATCCCGGGCGGTGGCGGGCCGCACCGTCGCTCGGACACCCTCGCCGTCTGCAGCGATCGCCGGACCCGCGCCGGAATGCACCACGAGGAGCTCGACACCGTCGGGGGCGCGGCCCTCGGCGGCCAGCAACCGCGCCTCCTCCTGGTTCGCGAGGAGCACGTCGGGCGAGAGCTCGAGGAGGAGAGACTGGAAGCGAGCGACGCCATACGACACGAGTACCGCCACCGACGAGGCGTCGATGCTCACGAGGATGCCGCTGGCCCGCGCGCGGCGAGCGAGATGCGCGGCCGTCTCGGCCAGTCGACCGACAGTCAGCGAGTACGCGGGAAGATGCAGCACGGTGACGCCGCCGAGCCATGCGTCGTCGGGTGGTCCGAGCAACACGGCAGCGCCCCGATCGGTCAGCATCGTGCGTTCCCCTCCCGGAGAGACGAGCACGACGATGGATCCGGTGCGGCCACCGCGAGGGGCTCGCACCTCTACGCCGGCGATGGCGAGATCGGCGATCAGGCGCGCGCCGAGATCGTCCTCGCCGACCTGGCCCACGAAACGAGCGGGGGTGCCGTTCGCGGCCGCGAGCGCGGCGACGTTCGCCGCGCTTCCTCCCCGGCGGCGGAACACGGTGGCGTCGACGTCCGTGCCAACGCCGGGCGGCCCCGAGAGCCACACCACGATGTCCTCGACGAGATCGCCAACGGCGCAGAGCACGTCCCGGACCTTAGGACGGCGCCCGATAGGGTCGGCGCCCGTGTCCGCGCCGATCGGCCTCATCGCGAACCCGGCCTCGGGCCGCGACATCCGCAGGTTGGTGGCCAACGCGTCGACGTCGACGCTGAACGACAAGGTCACCAGCGTCCGGCGGGCGCTGATCGGTGCGACGCAGTGCGGTGCGGACCGGGTCCTCGTGCTCGGCGACGGATCTCAGATCGTCCGGCGGGCCGTGACCCCGGTCGGGCTCGAGGATGTCGTCGAAGAGGTTGTGGCGCCGCGACATCACGACATGCGCGACACGATCGCGGGGGCCCGCGCAATGGGTGAGGCAGGGTGCGCGGCCGTGATCGTCTTGGGAGGCGACGGTACGAACCGCGCCGTCGCGCTCGGTTGGCCATCGGTGCCGGTGATCCCGATCTCGACGGGTACGAACAACGCGTTCCCACTGACGATCGAGCCCACGCTCGCGGGCAGCGCGGCCGGCCTCCTCGCGAGCGGTCGGGTTGCGATCGCCGAGGTCGCAGCTGCCGCCGCGGTCGTGCATCTCGAGATCGAGGGCGAGGGGAGTGACTTGGCTGTCGTCGACGCCGTGCTGCTCGACGGAGGCCTCGTCGGGTCGATGCTCCTGTTCGAGCCGGACCGGATGGCGAGCGCAGTCGTCGCGCGCGTGAACCCGGCGACGCTGGGCATGTGCGGGCTCGCCGGAGTGCTGCATCCGCGACACGCGGGCCCGGTCTCGATCGTGTTCGGTGCGGGAAGAGAGCAACGACTGGTGTCAGTGCCGATTGCCCCGGGCGCGTTCGCCGAGATGACGATCGCGTCGTCGAGTCCGCTCGATCTTGGTGAGGTGGTCGAGTGGCGAGGGCCCGGAGTGCTCGCGTTCGACGGTGAGCGCACCCGCAAGCTGCACGACGGCCAGCGGGCCCGCGTGTGGGTCGAGCAGGACGGTCCGCTCGTGGTGGACGTCGCGCGGGCCCTCGCGCTCGGCGCGGAGCGGGGCGGGTTCGGGGGCGGGCTCGGGGGCGGGCTCGACCCGACCTAGACCCGGTGAATCGTCAGGCGCTGTCGAGCTCGGCTTCGGCGAGCGCGGCGAGGCGAGGGGTGCCCTGCGACAGGAGCTCGACGTTCACGTCACCTTGCTCACCCATCGCGCCCGCCGCGTACCGCGCGTACACACCTTCTGAGATGCAGGCGAGCCGCCAGTACTGGAACGCGCAGTAGTAGGAGAGGTTGCCGACGTCACGTTGCGTGCGCTTCGCATACTGCTCGACGACCTCGGCGCGCGTGGGGAAGCCGGGAAGCTGTGTTGCCGCGTCGGGTCGTGCGGTCCTGCTGTCGTTGGCCTCGGCCCAACAGATCACGAGCATGCCGAGGTCGGCCATCGGATCGCCGAGCGTGCACAGCTCCCAGTCGAGGACTGCGGCGAGCGGCCCGTCGGGACTGCAGATGCAGTTGTCCAGTCGGTAGTCGCCGTGAGCGATCGTGGCGGGCCCCTGCTCCGGGATGGCCGCGGCGAGCCGGCGGTGCACCGAATCGACGAGGGGCAAATTGCGATTCCGCGACGCCTCGAACTGCGTCGACCACCGCTTGAGCTGACGCTCGATGTATCCCTCCTTGCGACCGAGATCACCGAGACCGACTTCATCGGGGTTGACGGCATGCAGGTCCGCGAGGACGTCGATCAGCGAGCGTCCCATCCGCTCACGCGTCGCTTCTGTTGTGAGCGCGCGACCCGCGTTGACGTCACGGACGATCACGCCGTCGACGAACGACATCACATAGAACGGCGCGCCGTTCACCTGCGCATCGACGCAGCTCCCGAGCGCCTCGGGAACGGGCACCGCTGTCGGGCCCAGTGCCGCGATGATCTTGTGCTCGCGGGTCACGTCGTGCGCCGTGGCGAGCACCGAGCCGAGGGGCGGACGGCGCAGCACGATCTGCCGGCCGTTTGCGTCGGTGACGGTGAAGGTGAGGTTCGACCGTCCCCCGGCGACGAGCGCGAACTCGAACGGAGCCGCGAGCCCGTCGACGTGGTCCACCAGCCACGAAGTCACTCCGTCGCGGTCGATTCCGGCGACCTCTGGGCCAATCACGGCGGAGGACGCTATCGGTCCCGCGTGTGGGACCAGGGGGTCGACCTGAAAGACTTGGTGGGTGCCTTCGGTGCGCCTTTCACGACGCGCCGCGTTGGTGCTGTGTGCGGTCATTGTCGCGATGGCTCCCATCGTCGGCTGGATCGCGTCTACAGCAGCCTCTGGGGACTCCGCCCCGGACAACGTGGACCTCGCTGGTGAAGCGGTTGGGGGGCTCCGACGCGCCGACGTCGAGGCCACGACGCGCGATCTCGCGACCCAGTACGCCAGCGTTCCCGTAACGGTGGTTGCCGGTGAGGTCACCGTCAGCTCCTCGGCTGCCTCGCTTGGTCTGTCGGTCGACCAAGCCGCGACTGTCGAGCAAGTGATGGAGACCGGCAAGGACGGCTTCGTTGTCACCCGGTTCACTGGCTGGCTGTGGTCGTTCGTCGCCGACCGGGAGGTCGAGCCAACGGTCACGCTCGACGAAGCCGTCGCCCGTACGAAGGTCGACGAGCTCCTTCGGGACGAGACGGGAGGCGCCGTGGAGCCGTCGTTCGAGGTGCGTGACGGCGAGCTGGTTGCGATCGAAGGCGAGCCCGGCCTCGGCGTCGAGACGACGGACGTGATCGCAGGACTGCACGAGGTGCGCTTCTCGACCGAGCCTGTGCAGGTCGAGGTGCCGAGTCGCACGATCGATCCTCGGTATTCGCTCGCCGACGCCGAGAAGCTGGTCGATGAGGCGAACTCCATGACGTCGGAGCCGATCGACGTGAAGGCGGGCGAAGTCACGGTCACCCTCGATGTGCCGACGCTGCGGTCGTTCCTCGTCGGCTCGGCGAACCAGGACGGCCTCTTGATCAGCCTGAACCCCGTCGTCACCAGCGAGGCGCTCGCCGCCGAGCTCGCATCGGCGACCGTCGCACCGCAGAACGCGTCGATCTCCATCGCCGACGGGGTTCCGCGGCCCGTGCCCGGACACCCCGGGGCGGAGTGCTGTGATCCGGAAGCGCCGCAGGTTCTGTTCGCGGCCCTGCAGGCGCGGCCGGCGAATCCCGTGGACCTCCCGATGAAGGAGATCCCGCCCGCGATGTCGACCGAGCAGCTCGAGGCGCTCGGTCTGAAGGAGGTGGTGTCGTCGTTCACGACGCGCCACCCTTCGGGCCAGCCTCGAGTCGCGAACATCCATCGGATGGCTGACCTCGTTCGAGGGACGATCATCCGTCCCGGTCAGACGCTCTCGATCAACGAGATCGTTGGCAAGCGCACGGTCGAGAACGGCTTCGTCGCGGCCCCGGCGATCAGCGACGGGCTGCTGGCCGACGAGATTGGTGGAGGGATCTCCCAGTTCGCCACCACGTTGTTCAACGCCGCGTTCTTCGCGGGTCTCGACTACGGGCAGTACCAGAGCCACAGCTTGTACATCTCGCGCTACCCGTATGGGAGAGAGGCGACGCTCGGCTTTCCCGCGCCAGACCTGCAGATCCGCAACACCACGCCCTACGGGATCCTGATCTGGCCCTCGTACACGAACTCCTCCGTGACGGTGACACTGTTCTCGACGAAGTACTTCGCGACCGTCGAGCAGACAGGCCAGACCACGGGCACGAGCGGGGTGTGCACGACGGTGAGGACCGAACGTACCCGGGTGGCCCTCGACGGCAACGAGACGGTCGACTTCGTGCGAGCGCGCTATCGCCCGAGCGAAGGCATCAATTGCGACGGTTCCGGACCGGGCGTCACCACGACCACGGCCCCGACAACGACAGTTGTCGCCGAGACCACTGTTCCCCAACCGACAGTCGCGCCGCCGACCGAACCGACGGTGCCGACAGTGCCGCCGACTGAGACGATCCCGACGACGGTGTTCTTGCCTCCGTCACTTCCGCCGGAGCAGACGCCCTCGTCCCAACCGTGAGTCAGGCGTCGGTCGACGTCTTGATCACTGCGGCTGCGCCGAGCGTCACCAACCGGTGAAGAGTCGCGCACACGTCGAACGCGCTCGCGCCGAGCGAGCGAGTGACGTCGGCGATGGACCGCCGGCCGTCGAGGTGGGCGACGATGCGCCACTCCATCGGCGTGAGCACGAGGTCGGGGGCGTCGGGGCCGAGGTTCGGTGACAAGCCAACGACAGCAACGGTGGACGGCAGCACTGTCGCAACCTCGCGCCAGCGCTCGAGCCGAGCCCGACTCGTCTCGATGAGGTCGTCGACCTGATGCTGGCGGCCCCCCGCGAGCGGGTGTCCTTCGGCGCCGCGAAACTCGAAGTCGCTCGCGGTCGTCACGAGAAGCTCGAACACCGCGTCGACGATGCGTCCCTCGATCAATCGCTCGAACTCGGCCTCGTCGATTGAAGCGTGGACCGCGAGAGCAGCGGACAGGGGGACACCCGTCAGCGCGTCGTTCCAGGCCGCTTCCCACTGGTCGTCGTCGACGAGCCCGGCGGCGGTGACGGCGTCACGCAACGGCAGGCTCGTCGTCGCGTCGGCGCCGTAGACCGCTCCGTCGGCGAACCAAAGGGTGCCGGTGCTGTCGCCACTCAGGACGAGCGCGCCGGACTGCTTCGTGCTCGCCAGGAAGCGCAGGATCTCCTCGGCGCCAAAGTCCTCGAGGGTGCCGCGGAGCGCGGCACTAGTCGCAGTGCTCATGCCCTGTCTCAGTCGGCCGATGAACCCCGCGACTTACCCCTTTCCGGGCAATCCCTTGCGGCCCGAGTGTTCCCGGTTACCTCAAGAGTGGGGGGTGCCAGGTCGATAGGTCAGACGTCGTGTACCGCACAGGAGCTGAGGTCAGTCGCCGCGCCGCGGCGGACGGACCAGCCGGAAGACCGGAGTGAGAGCACGCAGATGAAGGTGCGTTGGAAGCTGGTTGCGATTCTGGCGGTGCCGCTCGCCGCGCTTCTCGGCCTCGCCGGGCTCGGCGTCACGCAGCGCACTGGTGACGCCCGCGATGCCGAGCAGGCCGCCGAGCTCACTGTCCTGTCCGCGAAGGTCACGAACGCGGTGCACGCACTGCAGCTCGAGGCCAACTGGTCGGCGTGGTTCATCACCACGGGCGGGCTGCAAGGGGGCGGCGAGCTGCAGACGCAGCGCGACGTGACTGACACCGCGATGACCGACCTCCACGGCTCGCTTCTCGCGTTCGACGCCTCGCCCTTCACCGACGACTTCCAAGCCAAGCTCACGCTCACCGCCGATCGCATGCTCGGATACCAAGTGATCCGTCCGTCTGTCGATCAGCTCGCGCAGAACGGCTCGGACCCGATCGCCCTCTACGCGTTCGCCGGCAGCCAGCTCCTCGAGCTCAACACGGCGATGGCGGAGGAAAGCCCCGACGACTCCCTCGCCGGCGCGTTCAGCTCGTACGTCGCGCTGTCGAAGGCGCAGCAGTACAGCAGCGACTCGTTCTCGTTGATCACCGAGAGCCTGGGCGGCGCGGTCCTCACGGACCAGCACTACAGCCAACTTGTCCGCTCGCAGGTCGACCACCAGACGCAGCTCGGTGTGTACCTCTCGCTCGCGACGCCGGAGCAGAAGGAGCTGTACCGCCGGACCGTGTCCGGCCCGGCCGTCGCCGCGACGACCGATGGTGTCGAGGAGGTCGTGGCCGGGGGTGTCGGCGCGCCGATCACACTCAACCCGACGGCCTGGCAGCAGGACACGATCACGACTCTGGATCTCGGCCGCGATGTCGAGATCGACGTCGAGACGAGCTTGCTCGCCCAGGCGAGCTCACAGCGCAGCGATGCCCGCCGCGACGTCATCGCCTACGGACTCCTCGCCCTCTCGGCCGCGGCCTTCGCGATCACGTCGGCGATCTTCGTGGGCCGAGCGATCACCCGCCCATTGCGCCGCCTGGCGACCGCCGCCCATGAGGTGGCTGACGAGCAGCTTCCGAGCCTCGTCGAGGCACTGCGCAACCCGAGCGAGGACGGATCGGTTGCGGTTCCGGTGATGACCCCGGTCACCCGTACCTCGAAGGACGAGGTCGGCGACCTCGCGGAGGCCTTCGCTTCCATCCAGGAGACGGCCGTGTCGGTCGCCATCGAGCAGTCCAACCTCCTCCGCAAGGGCATCGGCGAGCTGTTCGTGAACCTCGCTCGGCGCAACCAGAGCCTGCTCGACCGCCAGATCGGCTTCCTCGATCAGCTCGAGGCGGCGGAAACCGATCCGGACGCGCTCGAGAACTTGTTCAAGCTCGACCACCTCGCCACGCGCATGCGTCGCAACGCCGAGTCGCTGCTCGTCCTGGCCGGCATCGAGGCGCCACGGCGCTGGGGCAAGCCCGTTGCCCTCGGCGACGTCGTTCGTGCCGCGGTCGGCGAGGTCGAGGACTACTCGCGAGTGCATGTCGCCGCTCTCGACGACGTGTACCTCCTCGGCAACGCCGCGGCCGATGTCGCCCACTTGCTCTCCGAGCTGCTCGACAACGCCACGCAGTTCTCGGCGCCAGGTACCCGGGTCGAAGTGGTCGGGCGGCGCAAGGGCGGTGGCTACCTGCTGTCGGTGTCGGACCTCGGCATCGGCATGGCGCCCGCACAGCTGGCCGAGGCGAACGAGCTCTTGGCCCATCCCCCGGTCACCGGCCTCACGCTGTCACGCTCGCTCGGCTTCATCGTCGTCGGGCGACTCGCGAAGCGCTACGGCGTCACCGTCGAGCTCACTGCGGCGGCGGTCGGCGGTGTCACGGCCCTCGTCGACGTCCCCCCCTCGTTGCTCACGATGCCCTCGTCGGGCGACGGCTTCACGCCGGACCCGTTCGAGACCACCTCGCTCACGTTGCTCTCCACCCTCGACCCACAGCCGCCCGTCGGTCCGCTCGTGTCGACGGCCGGCAAGGCACCCGCCTGGACCCGCGCCGACGAAGAGCCCGACGCGGTGTGGGAACGGCTCATCGAGATCAGCCCCGACCAAGGCGTCGAGACCGACCGTCAGACGGTCGGCGCCGCCTGGGACGACCCCGCGACAATCGGTGGGCCGTGGGCTGACGCCCCGCCCTCGACGCCCGCGGTCCCGGTCGCGAAGGCGCCCGAAACTCCGCTGGAGCCCGTGGTGGCGGCGGCCGCCGCGGCCACGTTGGCCGAGGCGATCCCGGCGACCCCCGTCATCGACCAGGCGCTGGCCGACTTCACCGAAGCCGAGGCAACGACGTCCAGCGGATTGCCCCGCCGGCGCGCCGCCGAGGGACACAAGCCTGTCGAACCGTCCGCCGACCTGCTGTCGTCGGGTGCACTCGACGTGCCGTCGCCCTCCCCCCTTCCGCGGCGCACCGGATCCCGGTCGTTCTCGACGGCACCACCCCTCGCCGATCAGACGACGGCGCGCGCCTCGAGCCGGTCTCCCGAGGAGATCCGGTCCCTGTTGTCGAGCTATCGCAGCGGACTCACGCAAGGCCGCCTCAGCGATGCGCTCAAGTCCCGCACCAACGGTTCAGCCACCGGCGCTGAGAACGGAGAGCAGTCATGACGGGCCTCAGCCCCGATGCCCGCAACATCAGCTGGCTCGTCTCCAGCTTCGTCCAGCGCGTTCCCGGCGTCGCCCACGCGATCGTCGTGTCGTCGGACGGCCTGCCCATGGCGGTGTCCGAGGGCCTCGACCGTGAGGCTGCGGATCGGTTCGCCGCGGTGGCCTCCGGTCTGATCGGTCTCGCCAACGGCGTCGCCGGCCCGTTCGGCGGTGGCGCCGTGCACGAGATCATCATCGAGATGGAGCGTGCGTTCTTGTTCGTCACGGGCATCAGCGACGGCTCGTGCCTCGCGGTGGTCGCCCAGGCAGGCTGCGACGTCGGCTTGGTCGGCTACGAGATGGCCGTGCTCGTCGAGCGTGCCGGTCCCGTCCTCACGCCCGCTTTGCGGGCCGAGCTCCAAGGCGCCCTTCCGGCGTGAACGACCGGGTCCTGGCCGACCTGGCGGGGGACGGCGACGCCCCTCCGCGTGGGGATCTCGCGAGCCTGCGCGCTGCGCTGCCGCTCGACATCCCGCGCTCGCCGTCCCACGACGAGCTGTGGGATCGAGAGGCCGCACAGGCGCACGGCGAGGAGCCATCGGACCCGGGCCAACCTGAGATCGAGCTTGCCGACCCGAGCATCGACGAGGACGCGACGTCGTCGGCGTCCGACGTCGTGAGCGAGGCCCTCGCCGCCTACGCGCAGCCCGAGGAGCCGGCCGCCCCGATTGCGGCGCCCGTTCTCACGCCCGCTCCTACGGCCGCTCCTGAGCCTGTCGCTCCGGCCGAGCCTGCTCGTACGATGCACGCGCGTGCGCAGGAACTCGGTGAGGACGGACCGGGACGGCTCGTGCGTCCCTACGCCATGACGGGCGGGCGCACTCGCTCGGCCGGCGCAGAGATCCCGCTCGAGGCCCTGGTGATCGTGACGCAGATGGGTCGGGCCCAGGCGCCGACCCTCGCGTGGGAGCACAGGGCGATCGCGGAGCTGTGTGCTTCGCCGATGTCGGTGGCCGAGGTGTCGGCTCACCTGAAGGTGCCGCTCGGGGTGGCGCGGGTGCTCGTCGGCGACATGGCCGCCGAGGGTCTCGTCGAGATGAGCGGTGCGAGCGGGAACGAAGCCGCTCCGAATGACCTGAATCTCCTGGAAAGGGTGCTCAATGGCCTTCGTGCCCTCTGATCGGTCGGCGGGGCACGCGCCCACTCCGGTCAAGATCGTCATCGCCGGCGGCTTCGGTGCCGGCAAGACGACCTTCGTCGCGACCATCTCCGAGATCATCCCCCTCTCGACCGAAGCTGCGATGACGTCCGTCAGCGTGGGTGTCGACGACAACTCGAAGCGGACGGCGGGCAAGACCACCACGACCGTCGCCCTCGACTTCGGCCGCATCACCCTCGGCACCGACCTGATCCTGTATCTGTTCGGGACGCCCGGCCAGGACCGGTTCTTCTTCATGTGGGACGAGCTGGTGCGGGGCGCGATCGGCGGTGTCGTTCTCGTGGACACCCGCCGGCTCGATGAGTGCTTCCCGGCGGTCGACTACTTCGAGAGTCGCGACCTCCCGTTCATCGTCGCGGTGAACTGCTTCGACGGTGTCGTCGAGCACAAGATCGAGGAAGTGCGCGAGGCGCTCGACGTGCGCCCCGACGTGCCGATCGTACTGTGCGACGCCCGCACCCGTCAGTCGGTGAAGCTCGCGCTTCTCGAGGTGACCCAGCACGCGATCACCCGCGCCGCCGCTGCCGCCCGCACCGCCCTCGTCGCCCAGTAACCCCCCCGCCCGCGGGGCCGCGTCGCCCCCAGCCCCATTCAGCGTTCTCGCGCGAGTAACCGTCCAACTTTGGCCGGTTACTCGAACCGGTAAGTCACGAGGCTGCCGCGGTGCGCACTCGGCGCCAGTGGTCGACCTCCGCGGCGACTGCCTCAGGGCGACTCATCACGCGGTTCGTCGTGTATCGCCGCACCATGTATCCGCGGTCGACCAGCAGGTTCTGGCGGCGGGGATCCTCCTCGAACGCCTGTGGGTTCGTGTGCGACCAGTAGCCGTCGACCTCGATCAGCAACATCGCTTCGGGATAGGCGAAGTCGACCTCGAAACGCTCGGCACCGACCTGCACCAGGAAGTGGTACACGGGCGGCGGCGCGCCGATCGCCTGAAGCGCCTCCGCGAGGGCGACCTCGGGATGCGAGTCGCTTGCGTCGAGCTGGAGCGCACGCGTGTCGAGCACCTCGCGCAGGACACCGGCACCCGCCCTGCCCTTCCGCGCGACGCGATCGAGCGTGGACCGCACTTGCGGAATGGTGACGTGTCGCTCCCGCAACCACTGCTCGAGTGTTCGCGACACCAGCCACGGCCGCGCCACGGCACCAAGATCCACGAGCGTCCGCACCCGTGTCGTCATGGGAATGCCGTCGACCAGCGTCACGTCGCACGGCTCGAGGTCGGCGATCCGGTGCAGCCGCACTCCCCGCATCGCGATGTTGCGATGCTCTTGCACGCTGACGTCGATCAGCTGCGCTTCCAGCCGGTCGACGCCCCACCGCGCGGTTGCCGTGTGGTGCGAGATGGCCGCGCTCGGTCCCGCACACAGCACGGCCGCGAGCATCCGCTGCTCGTGCGTCTGCGGATAGACCGTGGACCTGTAGACGCGCCGGTGCACCCTGGCCCACTCGCCCGTCGCGCAACGCCGCCGGCGCGTTCGCTCGCTCATCCCGCACTCGACCGTCTGCTCGAGCGTGATCAGCCCGAGCTGTGTCGCGATGTACCTGTCTGCCCTATCCGCCATGTCCGGATCTTGCCAATGGGGTGGGACCTTCCCGTTCCGGTTCGAGTAACCGGCCATCCGTGGCCGGTTACTCGCGCGAGAAGCGGTGGGGGTGGGGTAGGGCGGGGTTAGCGGTTGAGGAGGCGGTCGAGGAGGGCGGTTCGGCGCGCGCCGGTGGCTTGGCGGCGCTCGACACGGTCGGAGCTGCGGGCGATGCCGGTGAGCGCGCGGTGGCCGAGCCAGCGCAATGGCTCAGGCTCCCAGTCCGGCGACTGATGGTTGACCCAGGGCAGGTGCACGATCGGAGTATCGGCGCCGAGGATGAGGTCGGCGAGTGTGCGCCCCGCCAGGTTCGTCGTCGCTACGCCGTCGCCGACGTATCCGCCCGCCCACGCCACGCCTGATGCCTTGTCGTAGCCGCACGACGGATACCAGTCGCGGGGGATGCCGAGCGGTCCGCCCCACGTGTGGGTGATGCGTACGTCACGGGTGGCGGGCAACAGCTCGGCGAGGACCCGCCGCAGATCGACGAACACGCTCTCGACGCGGTCGTACTCCGGGCGGATCTTCGAGCCGAAGTGGTACGGCGCCCCGCGACCACCGAACGCAATGCGGTCGTCGGCGGTGCGCTGTCCATAGATGATGAGGTGGCGCCCGTCCGACATCGTCTCGCGTCCCGCCCAGCCGACTTCGTCCCAAAACTCGGAGGGGAGCGGCTCCGTCGCAAGCATCAGTGAGTAGATGGGCACGACCGCTCTCTCGGTCCCCGGCAGCGTCGCCGTCCACGCCTCGGTGGCTCGCACGACCACGTCGGCTGTGACCGTGCCGTACGGCGTGCGCACCTTGCGTGCGTCGATCAGCTGTACGGGCGTCTGCTCGTACAGCGTCACTCCCGCACGCTCGACGACCTCCGCCAGTCCCCGCGCCAATCGCGCCGGATGGATCGCCGCGCAGTGCGGCGAGTGGACGGCACCAATCTGGCCGGCGACCGCGATGCGACCGCGCGCGGCTTCCGCATCCAGCCAGCACTCGTCGTCATCCGTGAACCCGAGCGCATGCCCCGACGCGACTTCGGCCCTCATGCGTTCGACATGCGCGGGCTGTGTCGCGAACCGCGTCGTGCCGCCCTTCACGAAGTGACAGTCGATGCCCTCGTCCGCGCTCACTTTGCCGACTTCGTCGACGGTGTCCTGCATCGCGCGCTGCATCGCGAGGGCCGCCGGCTGCCCGTGCTCACGGGCCAAGCGCGCTGGCTCCGCGGCGAACAGCGCGGAGCACCATCCACCGTTGCGTCCCGAGGCGCCGAAGCCCGCGATCTCCGACTCGAGGATCGCGATGCGCAGGGTCGGATCCGCTCGGTGCAGGTAGTACGCGGTCCACAGTCCCGTGTACCCCGCGCCGACGATGGCGACGTCGACTTGCGCGTCGCGATCCAACGACGGGCGGGGCTCGAGCGACCCCGGCACCGTGTCGAGCCACAGGCTGCGGGATCGGTAGAAGGGCTCGGGCACGGACCAAGGGTACGCTCGTCGGCAATCCGACCTGGGGGAGGTCCCGTTGAAGTTCGGCATCTTCTACGAGCTGCAGCTGCCGCGACCGTGGGAAGCAAACTCCGAGTACGAGCTCATCCAGAACGCGCTCGACCAGATCGAGCTCGCCGACCGGCTGGGGTTCGACTACGCGTGGGAGGTCGAGCACCACTTCCTCGAGGAGTACTCGCACTCCTCCGCCCCCGAGGTGTTCCTCGCGGCGGCGAGCCAGCGCACGAAGAACATCCGTCTCGGTCACGGCATCGTTCAGCTCACGACGAACCATCCGGCGCGTGTCGCCGAGCGCATATCCACGCTCGACCTCGTGAGCCGCGGACGCGTCGAGATGGGCATCGGCGAGGCCAGCTCGGTCACCGAGCTGCACCCGTTCGACCGCCGCTTCCGCGACAAGCGGTCCGTCTGGGAAGACGCGGTCAAGTGCGTGCTGCCGATGTTCACCGAGGAAGGCTGGGAGTACCACGGTGAATGGTTCGACTTCCCGCTCCGCAACGTCGTGCCGAAGCCGTTGCAAAAGCCCCATCCGCCCTTATGGGTCGCGTGCAGCCAGCTCGACACCATCACGATGGCGGGCACACGGGGAATGGGCGCGCTCGGCTTCCAGTTCGTTTCCGCTGAGGCCGCCGAAGCCTGGGTGCACGCGTACTACAACGCGTACACGAAGCATCTCGAGAAGCTGTGCGACTACGCGACGAACCCGAACATCGCCGTGGTCTCCGGCTTCATGGTCGCCGACACCGACGAGGAAGCGCAGCGTCGGGCCGAGGGGTGGACGTTCTTTCAGTTCGCACTCGTGTTCTACAACACGCACGGTCCGGTCGAGCCGGGCACGGTGAACTTGTGGAACGAGTACGAGGAGTGGAAGAAGTCGCCGAAGGGTCAGGCCGCAGTGGGCCATGGCCTCATCGGCTCAGTCGACACCGTGCGCCGAAGGTTGCGCGCGTTCGAGGACTCGAACGTCGATCAGGTCATCTTGCTCAACCAGGCGGGCAAGAATTCACATGCAGACATCTGCGAAAGCCTCGAGCTGTTCGCCGCCGAGATCATGCCCGAGTTCCACGATCGCGAGCCCGAGCATCAGGAGTGGAAGCGCAAGGTGCTGGCCGGCGAGATCGACCTCGAGGAGATCGACACGCAGCCGTACAACTTCGCCACGAACCAGACGCCGTCGTCGACGCTGAAAGAGTCGGGCCTGAGTCCCGCCGAAGCAGCGGGAGCCACTGCAAAGGCGTGACTCGCGCTACTCGGCGCAGAACGTCGGGTCGGCGGGCACCTTCACGTCCACCAGGTACGCGTTCACTTCTTGGCGGATGCACGGGCTCTCGGCGTACGCGGCGTGCCCATCGCCGTCGCGCACGAGCAAGACGCCGCTCGCGAGCGTGGCCGCCATGCGCTCGGCCCAGACGAACGGAGTCGCCGGGTCGCGGGTGGTGCCGATGACGACGATCGGCGGTGCGCCGGACGCCACAGCCACGGGGATCGGGTCGGCGGCCACCGGCCAGAAGCTGCACTGGAGCCCCGACCAGGCGATGACGGGGCCGAAGAGGGGGGACACGTCGGCGAGGGCCGCGGCTTCGGTCTCGATCTGCTCGGGCGTCGGGCGATCGGCGGAATCGAGGCAGTTGACGGCAGCGTTCGCCTCCCACTGGTTGTTCCAAGACCCGTCGGGCTGGCGTCCGGCCAGGAGATCCGCTATCTCGAGAAGCAGGCTTGCGTCGCCCTGTTCGGCCTCGCGCAGTCCCGTGCTCAATGCCGGCCAGAGCTGCTTCGCGTAGAGCGCGGTCAGGACGCCGGAGGTCAGCCAACCCTCGGTGAGCACACGCTCGTCGTCCGACGCTGGGATCGGGTCGTCCTCCACCTGCGCCAAGAGGCGGTCGATGAGCCCCGCGGCATCGGGTCCGGCATCGCAAGAGGGGTCGGCATCGCAGTCCGCGACATACGCATCGAAGGCTTGCTGGAACCCGTCGGCCTGGTTGGCATCCAAGTCGGTCGCATCAGGCTCAGGCTCCGTGGCGCCGTCGAGCACCATCGCGCGCACCTTGTCGGGAAACAGCTCGGCGTACACGCTGCCGAGTCGGGTGCCGTAGGAAAAGCCGATGAAGGTGAGCTTCTCGTCGCCGACGGCTTCTCGGATGCGATCCATGTCGCGTGCCGCGTCGACCGTGCCGAAGTGGGCGAGCTCGTCGCCGTACTCGGCTCCGCAGGCCTCGGCGAAGCCACGACCGAGGTCGACGATGCCCTCGATCTCGTCGGACTCGGGCACGGCGTCGAACGCGGCGTACACGTCCTTGTCTTCGTCGCTCATGCACTCGAGGGGATGACTCTCGCCGACGCCCCGGGGATCGAAGCCCACGAGGTCGAACCGATCGCGGACCTGCGAATCGACGGTGAGTGCCCACGAAGCGAGGAACTCGACGCCCGATGCACCCGGCCCGCCCGGATTCACGAGCAGGGATCCGATCCGCTCGGCGGGATCGCCGGCCGGCCGGCGGATCAGCGCGAGCTCGATCGTCTCGCCGTCGGGGTCGTCATAGTCGAGGGGGACTTCGAGCGTCGCGCACTCGAAGTTCCGAAACGACTCGCACTCGGACCAGTCCACCTCGCCCGCGGCTGGCTCGCTCGCAGCGGAAGTGTCGGCGGAGGCGGATGACGCCGCGCTCTCCGTTGGCGCACTGTCCGTCGCCGCGTCGTCGCTGTCATCGGACGAACACCCGGCGGCGAGAGCGCCGAGCACGACGGCGATGGCAACGAGACGGCGCATCCCCAAATGGTGCCCGCTCGTCAGGCCGGAAAAGGATCACCCGCGTGCGGGCGAGCCCCTTACCGTTCGCCGATGGATCCCGAGATCGTCGCCCACTACGAGGAGGGCGCCGAGCGCGACCGTCTCAGCGGATGGTCGCTCGAACGACTCCGGACCGAGGAGCTGCTCGGTCGGATGCTCCCGCCTCCGCCCGCTCGGGTCCTCGACGTGGGGGGCGGTCCGGGCCGCTACGCCGCCTGGCTCTCGGGCCTCGAGTATTCGGTCACCCTGGTCGATCCCGTCTCGCTCCACGTCCAGCAGGCGCGTGACGATCGGGCCTACGACGTCGAGCAAGGCGACGGCCGCCACCTTCCCCACCCCGACGGGGCGTTCGACGCGGTTCTCGTGATGGGCCCGCTCTACCACCTTGTCGAGCGTGCGGATCGAATCGCGGTGCTGCACGAGGCGCGCCGCGTGGCCCGTCCCGGGGGAGTCGTCGCCGCCGCGGCGATCTCACGGCTTGCCTCGCTGCTCGACGGGTTCGACAAGGGGCAGATTCGGGATCCGCGGTTCCGGGCCATCGTCGAGCGCGACCTCGCCGCGGGAACGCACACCAACCCCGTTCAAGAGCCGGGCTGGTTCACCACCGCCTTCTTCCACGGAGCCGGCGAGCTGCGCGACGAGATGGCCGCGGCCGGCTTCCACGACGTCTCAATCGTCGGCGTCGAAGGACCGGCGTGGCTCTGGGGTGATCGTGGCCGAGAGCCTGACGATGACGAGTGGCGAGGGGCGGCGCTCTGGGCGGCGCGCGTCGTCGAAGACGACCCGGACTTCATCCCGGTGTCTGCGCATCTGCTCGCGAGCGGACGCCGCTAGGGCCACTTCTCCGTCCGTTGCCGCCGCGCGGCCGGCGCGAGGTACGGGTAAGGGTCGACGGCGGGGCCGGCGGCGGGATGGATCTCGAAGTGCAGATGGGGGATGCCGCCGCGCGCGTTCCCCGTGTTGCCGACGAATCCGAGTACCGCGCCGGCCGGCACGATGTCGCCTTCGTGGACGTCGGGCGAGAACCTCACGAGGTGCGCGTAGTAGTAGTACGTGCCGCTACGGCCGGCGAGCCACAGCTTGATGCCGCCAAGCCGATCGTTGCCCATCGCCACGACCATGCCGGGCTCGACGGCGACGAGCTGTGCACCGAGCGGCGCGACGATGTCGTTGCCCTGATGCTGATGCTCGTCGGTCGACCCCACCATCCGGGGCGCGCCGAAGTCGGACCCGAATGCGTAGGTCCCGACGACGGGAAACACGAGATCGCGCGTGCCCCGTCGCGCCCGATTCCACATCGATACGACGAGGGTCGTGAGGGCAGCATCGCCGCGCGCCTCGTTCTCGGCGAGCTGTGTGCGGGCGTGGGCGCGCTCCGCGGTCTCGAGACCGTCGCTCGCGGTGGTGACGGCGGCGCCAACGTCGTTGCGCATCTCGAGGTAGCGGCTCACGGCGGCGGTGTCCTGCTCGAGCACGAACTGCACCATTGCCTTGCGCCCGGTGAGCTGCGCGGCAGTGCGGGACTGCAGGAAGCCCTCGAGAGTCGCGGTTGGGCCCCGGGTGTATGCCCACCGCACCCGGTCCTCGAACATCAGTCGCGCCGCGTCGAGCCGCGCCATCGCTCTGCGCTCCCTGCTCGAGAGCCGGTCGACCCGGTCCTGCGCGCGGGTCACCGCGACCGACGTCGCTCGGTTGCGGGTCTGGGCGTCATTCAGCCGCACCAACATCTCGTCGTTGACCGCCATCGCTTCTCTCACCAGCGCGTTGATGCGTGTGGAGACACCGGCAACGACCCGGGCCGGGCCGCGGCCGTGCACGGGCAGCTCGACGAGCACGGGCGCCACGACAGGAACCTCCTCGGTGACGACCTCGACCACGCCGTCGACGGGGGCCGCGACAGTGGTCGTGGTGGAATCGCCGGCCGCCGGTGCCAGCGTGGTGGTCGTCTCCGCGGCTGACCGGTCGACCCCGCCGCCTGAGATCGTCGTCGCGGGTTCGAGCGTGCTGCTCGCGCTCGGCGCGGTGGTTTCGGGCGCGGTGACCTCAGGAACCGTGGTCGGCTGCTCCGGCACCGTGAGCGGAGGGTCGGAGATCGGAGGGCTCGGCGCTTCCTGAGCAGACGCCGGCAAGCCCGCCGCGGTCAGGAGGCCCAGCGCCAGCGCGGCTGCGAGAGCCGAACGGCAGGTCGGGCGCACTCGGATCACTTCGGCGCGAGCCTAGGCGAGGTTGAGCGGAGGTCCGGGTGACCCCCCGACACCGATGGTGACCTGGCGTTCTCTCAGCCCTCCGGGGCCCGATCCCTCCACGCCCGGCGATCGGCGCCGAGCGGGTCCTGCTCCACCCTGCAGCTCCGATCGAAGACCATCGTCGACCTCTCGGTCGTCTCGTACTGCGGCCAGACGGGAAGGCTCGCGGCCTCGGGGACGCCGTCTCGGGCGAAGGATGTCCACGCGGCGTTCATCGCGCTCGCCAGCGGCCCGCGGTCGTCGCCGTCGCCAGTGAGGATCGCGACGCCGGGCTGGTGCACGTTGTCGAACACGAAGGGGATCTCGAGCGCGTGGCTCGCGCCGAGTACACCCCCGAGCGCCGGGCTCTCCCAGGCGAAGAGGTACATGTACGTCGGGGCGCCCTGCGTGTGTTGGATCTCGGCCGTCTCGATGGCGGGCATGCGGAAGCCCTCGTCGCTGGCGATCGCCATCGCGATCTCACTCGGCGGCGCGCCGGGGCGGGACGCGGTGTACGCATCGAAGATACGAGTCGTGTCCTCGCCAAGTGTGCGTTGCAAGCGAGCGATCGCGCCGTCGCGGTCGAGCGTGTGCAGTGCTTGGTCCCACACCGCGAAGAGCTTGATCTCGTCGCGGTTCGTTCCGATGATCACCGGGATCTCGGCCGCGGCCCCCGCCGCGATGGCTTCGGTGGGCACCTCGAACAATGACGTGCCGTCGGGAGCGGGGCTGAACGCTTGGAAGTCGGTGCCGCCCATCGTCCCGGAGCCTCGGCGGGCGAGCAACGTGCCCTGCGCGGAGAGAAGCTGCTCGACCGGGACATCGACGAGGCGGTCGAGGTGGGAGCTGTCGATGTCCAGCTCGTGCACGAAGCGTTCGGCGCGGTCGTTCGCCTCGTCGCGGCTCCGAAGCTGGCGGAAAGACGCGCTCTGCGCGATCGCCCGCGAGAACAGACCCCTCGCCGAAGGAGTGGCGAGGAGCGTGACGACGCTGCAACCGCCGGCCGATTCCCCGAAGACCGTGACGTTGCCGGGATCGCCGCCGAAACCGGCGACGTTGTCGCGCACCCACGTGAGCGCGGCGACTTGATCGAGGATGCCGCAGTTGGCCGAGGACGCCCACCGTTCGCCACCGAGATCGGCGAGATGGGTGAAGCCGAGCGCGCCGAGGCGGTAGTTCACGGTCACCACGACGACATCGCCGTTGCGGGCAGTGGTGGTGCCGCTGTACCAGGGCGTCGCTGCGGTGCCGGTCGTGAACGCACCGCCGTGGATCCAGACCATCACCGGTCGTTTCGCGTCGTCGCACCCGGGCGTCCACACGTTGAGCGAGAGGCAGTCCTCGCTCTGCACGAGCGGACGGCTCCCGGCGATCTGCTCGAGCGGCGAGGGGAGCTGGGGCGACATCGCGCCGAAGTCGGTGGCGGCGCGCACCCCCGACCACGCCGCGGGAGGCTGCGGCGGACGGAAGCGAAGCGGGCCGACTGGAGGGGCCGCGTACAGGATGCCGCGGAACACGTGGACGCCGCGGTGCTCGGCACCCGAGAGCCGTCCCGATGCCGTCTCGACGATCGAAGTCATGCTTCGGAGGCTAGGGCGTGAGGCTAGGGGCTCACTTCCCGGTGAAGTTCGGCGTGCGGCTACGGTCGCCGCCCGTGCTCCACCGTGACGACCCGCCGCCGGGCCCTGTCGATTTGGCGAGAGGCGCGATGAAGCGGGCGGCCGCCGAGGTCGTGCAATGGGCGTGGGCATCCGCGGTCGAGCTCGGCTCGATCGGTCCGCGCAGTCGTCGGGGCCGGCGCTTCGGCGCGTTCGGCGAGGGGAGTGTGATCTGCTTCCCGGCGGTCGCACTGTTCGGTGAGCGATGGATCCACATCGGCTCCGGGACGTTGATCGGACCGCATGTGAGCCTGTCGGCGGGGATGGTGCCTGGCCAGGTGCCCGTGAGCGATCCCGTGATCTCGATCGGTGACCGCTGCCTGATCGGGAAGGGAAGCGGCATCGTCGGCCATCTCAGGATCGAGATCGGCGACGACGTGTGGACCGGTCATCACGTGTACGTCACCGACCAGAACCACGGCTACGAGGACGTGTCTGTTCCGATCTCGCGCCAGAGCCAGCCGGAGCGGCCGGTCACGATCGGCTCGGGCTCGTGGCTCGGCCACGGGACCGTCGTACTGCCGGGAGCTCACATCGGGCGCCATGTCGCGGTCGCGGCCGGGTCGGTGGTGTCGGGTGACATCCCCGAGAACTGCGTCGCGGCCGGCGCGCCAGCACGGCCAATTCGCGAGTGGGACGGGACGGGGTGGCCCCGCTCGTCAGACGTCTAGCGGCACGAAGCAGGACGGCATGTCGTTCAGGTCCGCGAAGCCGTCCATACGCTGCGTGATCGGGTGGCCGCTCTCGGCCTGCACCGTGAACTGCTCGTCTCGGCCCGAGGCGAGGACTGCGGCGTACGCACGTCGGGACTGGAGGTAGCTGTCCCAGTCGGCCGTCCACTGATCGACGTACCGACGGTCGGCCGCGACGGCCGGGTCGATCTCGTGGAGATCGGCGACGAGGCCGGCGACGATGTCGTTCGCGTCGTCGAGCACCTCCGCACGCTCTTGCGGACTGGTTGCGGTCGCTGCCCGCGGCAGCTCCTCGATGCGCGCTTGGGCAGCCGCGCAGACGGGCTCCACGCGCGCCGCATAGGTGAGGTCCTCGAGCGTCGTCGGGACCTCCCGATTCCGCCATGGGCCGAGGATGTACACCCACATCGCGATGATCAGGACGACAGCCACGACGAGCGCGATTCCCGTAGACGTCCAGTGGCGCCCGGCGTCGGTATCGTCGAGCTCCGGAGGCATGCCGCTCCCGCTCACGCGGTCACCGCTGCCTTGCGGGGATTTCGCCAGAAGAGCGCGAGCTGCACGATCGCTGCGCCGAGGCCGATGCCGACCGCGATCGCAAGGCTCGTCCAGCCGTTGCGGTCGTCCCACCCGAACGCGTGGTCGAGCGAGATCTCGCCTGGGCCAATCGCGGCGATCGCGGCAGCGGCGACGGCGATCATGACCACGTATTCGACGCCCTCACCCTTGCGGAACACAAAGAACCCGTTGAAGCGATGGTCGACCCACACGGCCACCGCCATGAGGCCGATGATCCCGGCGGCGGCGAGGGGAGTCAGCAGTCCGGCGGCGAACAACAGACCTGCTCCGAGCTCAGTCGCGCACGCGAGGCGGGCCTGCAGCCATCCGTTGCGCATCCCCATGCTCTCGAACCACCGCGCCGTCCCGGGGAGCTTCCCACCGCCGAACAGCTTGTTGAGGCCGTGTGCCATCACCGTGAGCCCGATCGTCGCCCTCAGCACGAACAGACCGACGTCGGCGGCTTCCACGGCGAAAGGTTGTCACGGGCTGTGACACCCGGCCGAATCGGCCTCTCGGCGTGCAAAGCGGCTGCGGCGGGTGCCTGAGTGCTGGGAGAATGCCTCCGTGCCCGCCGCCGCAGCTTCTGTCGACGCGCCCGAGAACGGGGTGTCCGGTGCGATGGTGCGACGCGGCGCGCGGATGGTTCGAAGTCACGTCGCGCTGTCGCCGCGGACCTTCGCGATCGCGGTCACCGGCGCTGCGATTTTCGCGTTCGGCACCGTGGCGCAGTCCTTCGTCTTCGGTTGGATCGTCGACCACGTCGTCACCCCGCGCTTCGAGGACGGCAGTGTCGCCGCTGGCACCGTCGCGGCGGGTGTCCTCGCGCTCGTGATCGTGGGCGCAGTCCGCGCCGGTGGGGTCGTGATTCGGCGCGTGAACGCGGCCCGTACCCAGATGGGCGTGGCCGCCATCCTCCGGCGCCGGGTCGTCGACCGCTACCAGGAGGAACCCCTTTCGTACTTCCACTCGAACCCCACCGGCGAGCTGCTCGCCCACGTGCAGTCCGACGCGGAGGCATCGTCGCAGGTGCTCGGCCCGCTGCCGTATGCCTGCGGCACCGTCATCCTCGTCGTGATCTCGACGGTCTGGATGTTCGCGACGGACTGGGTGCTCGGGATGGTCGCGCTGATCCTGTTCCCCGCGATCACGGCGCTGAACGTCGTGTACCAACGCCGCACGGAGGGCCTTGCCGCCCACGCACAGAGTCTCATCGGCGACGTGTCGAATGTGGTGCACGAAAGCGTCGACGGTGTGATCGTCGTGAAGGCGCTGGGAGCTGAGGAATCGGAGTCCGCGCGGTTCGCGGTGCAAGCGGAGCGCCTCCGCGACGCGAACATCCGCGTCGCGATGCTGCGCACGTCGTTCGACGCCGTCCTCGACTCTCTGCCGTCGGTGGCCACCATCGCGCTCGTCGCGGTGGGCGCATGGCGAGTAGAGGTCGGCGCCGCCAGTGCGGGCGACATCGTGAGCTTCGTCACGCTCTTCGGGTTCATGGTCTGGCCGCTGCGACTCATCGGCTTCGTACTGGGTGATCTGCCCCGCTCGGTGGCAGGAGACGACCGGGTCCGCAAGGTCCTCGCCGGCGCGGTCGATCCGGCCCGTCGCCCGCCCGCCCTCTCGACTGCGACCGCGTTGCCTACCGGCCCGTTGTCACTGCGCTTCGAGGCCGTGACCTTCGCGCACGAGCCCAGCCGTCGAGTGCTCGACGATCTCGACGTCACCATCCCCGCCGGCCGTGTCGTGGCGATGGTCGGGGCGACGGGCTCGGGCAAGAGCACGTTCATGGCCCTGATCGACCGCCTCCTCGTCCCCGACGCGGGTCGAATCAGCGTCGGGGGCGTCGACCTGACGACGGTCGGCGAACCTGACCTGCGCCGGTCCGTGGCGCTCGTCTTCCAAGAGCCCTTCCTGTTCGCCGGTTCTGTGCTCGAGAACATCGATCTCGAAGGCGATCTCGATCCCGATGCGGTTTCTCGTGCGACCGCGATCGCTCAGGTCGACGAGTTCGTCGACGACCTGCCCCATGGCTGGGCCACGATCATCGGGGAGCGTGGGGTGACGCTCTCCGGCGGACAACGCCAGCGCGTCGCGTTGGCCCGGGCACTCGCGCGCCAGCCTCAGCTCTTGCTGCTCGACGACGCCACCTCGAGCGTCGACCCCGCGACCGAGGCCCGCATCCTCACCGGGCTCGCTCGTGTGCTCTCGGGCACCGTGATCACCGTCGCGTCACGCCCCTCGACGATCGCCCTCGCTGACGATGTGCTCTTCCTCGAGGAGGGTCGGGTGGCCGGCTTCGGCGCGCACCGGGAGCTCTTCGCCAGCCAACCCGGCTATCGCCGTCTCGTCGAGTCCTACGAGCGCGAGCGAGCCGGACGATGAGCGCGGTCGTGAATCCGCTCGACGTGGACCCGCTCGACGTGGATCCGGCCGACGACGCCGCGCCGACGTCGGTGCTCAGCATCCTGCGACGCGGGTGGCGCGCCAGCCCCGAGCTTCGGGAGGGAGTGGGCCTCACGATCCTCCTCGCCATGGTCGGCGCCGTCGGTCGCGTCGTCATCCCCGTGCTCGTGCAGCAGGTCATCGACAAGGGCTTCGACGAGGGCGGCATCGACGTCGCCCAGGTCGTCGGGCTGTCCGCGGTCGGCGCGGTCGTCGTGGTCGTGACGACCATCGCCACGTTGCTGGCCGCTCGGCGGCTCGCGCGGGCGGGTGAGCATGCGCTCTTCGGGCTTCGCACCCGGGCGTTCCGTCATCTTCATCGGCTGTCGATCGCGCACCACGCCGAGGAGCGCCGAGGAGCGCTCGTGAGCCGAGTGACGTCCGACGTCGAGACGCTGAGCCAGTTCTTCAACTGGGGAGGAATCGCGTGGATCGTCAACGGCATGGTGATCGTCGCGGTGGTGATCACGATGTTCGTCTTCAACTGGAAGCTTGCGCTCGTCGCGTTGCTCGCGAGCGCACCGCTCCCGTTCCTGCTGCGGGTGCTCCAGGTGCGGCTCGTCGCCGCGTACGACGTGGTGCGGATCCGCATCGCCGATCTCCTCACCGCGGTCTCCGAGGTCGTCATGGGAGCCGCGGTGATCCGCAGCTACGGGACGACCGAGTCGACGACGAAGCGCATCGACACGACGATCGAGGGCGAGCGCACTGCCGGCATCCGCGCCAGCGCCCTGAACGCCCTGATGTTCCCGTCGGGCGAGCTGTTCGCGGTCCTCACCGTGGCCGCCGTGGTCGTCGTCGGCGTCGTGATGGGCCCCGCGTCGGGTCTCACCGCTGGTGAGCTCGTCGGTTTCATGCTCCTCGTCAACCGCTTCCTCGAACCCGTCGCGGAGGTCACCGAGATCCTCGACCAAACCCAGACCGCGGTGTCGGGCTGGCGGCGAGTGCTCGATCTGCTCGACACGCCGATCGACGTCGTCGAACCCGTGCCCGGCGTCCCGCTTCCCCCCGGCCCGCCGTCGATCGTCGCCGAGAACGTCTCCTTCTCCTACCGACCCCGCCCCGGGTCGCGAGAGATCCCCGCGCCTGCCCTCCGCGATGTCTCCGTCACGATCGAGTCGGGGACGAGCGTCGCTGTCGTCGGGGCCACCGGATCGGGGAAGACCACCTTCGCCAAGCTCCTCACGCGCCTCGCCGATCCGACACGAGGGCGGATCCTCGTCGCCGGGCTCGACCTGCGCGACGTGAACACCGCTTCGCTCCGGTCGTCGCTCGTGATGGTGCCGCAGGACGCCTTCCTCTTCGACACGACGATCGCCGAGAACGTCCGCTTCGGGAGGCGGTCCGCCGACCGCGACGCAGTGCGGTTGGCGTTTGTCGAGCTCGGCCTCGAGGAGTGGGTCGACTCGCTCGCCGAAGGCCTCGACTCGAGGGTCGGAGAGCGTGGAGAGCACCTCTCGGTGGGCGAGCGGCAGCTCGTGGCACTGGCCCGTGCCTACGTGGCGAACCCCGCGTGTCTGATTCTCGACGAGGCCACCTCCGCGGTCGACGCGGCGATCGAGGCCCGATTGGCGCGAGCAGTGGAGAGCCTGGCGCGTGGGCGCACGTCGGTCACGATCGCGCACCGACTCTCGACGGCCGAGCGCTCCGACGTCGTGCTCGTCTTCGACCAGGGCCGGCTCGTCGAGCGCGGCGCACACCGCGACCTCGTGCTCGAAGGTGGCGTGTATGCCCGCCTCCACGCGAGCTGGCTCGATGCAACGGCGACGGATCCGATCGCGACCTAGCCGGGTACATCTAGCGGCGCAACCCCACCGTGCCCTTGTCGCCGTCGACAAGGACGGATGCACCGTCGGGGATCACCGAGGTGCCGACGCCCGTGCCGACGACCGCCGGGATCCCGAACTCCCTGGCGATGATCGCGGGATGGCTCAGCGGCCCGCCCGCATCGCACACGAGTGCACCGAGCGCGGGGAACACCATCGACCAGACCGGTGAGGTGATCGGGCACACGAGCACGTCGCCTTGCTCGATGCGCTCGAGCTGCGACTCGTCCAGCAAGACGCGAGCCGTTCCTTCGTACTGACCGGGCGAGACAGCTGTGCCCCGGATCTCGTTGGTGGAGGCGTCGGCGTCGGTCACGGGTGGCGGGGCGCCGAAGACCTTGTCCGCGTACCAGAGCATCGCCCGCGTGCCTTCGACGATCGCCGGGGGGAAGCCGGTCAGCGAGGGCGGACCGGCCGCGGCGTCCGGCGGCGGTCCGACCGTGCGCGGAGGTGGCGTCGCGTCGGCGGCGAGGCGGGCTTCGCGTCGGGTGTGCGCGCGCGAACGCGGGATCGGCCGGGGCGTTCGCGGCCCCGCGCAGAACCGCGGTGACCTCGTTGATCGTGAGATCGAAGACATCGTCGGGTCGTTCGAGATTGCCGCTCCGAGCGAGACGACGGCCCGCCTCGAGCCCGACGTGGCGTAGGACGGCGGCAGGAAGCCCGACGGTGGCCGTCTCGTTGCTTTCGCGCACCGGAAACGTGTGACGAGCGGTCTCCAATCTCGCGCGCGTCTCTTCGGTGTCACCCAGGTCGGCGAGCAACCGCTGCTCGGCCGCCGCGCGTGCGGCTGCGTGTGCCGCGGAATGGTCCTCGTCGTTCGCCCGCGCCTGCTCTTGAAGCTGGCGAAGCAACCACTCGGGTCGTTCCGCCACCATCGGGTACGCGACCTCATAGCGGATCGCCCGCAGCCCCCAGTTGTCGAGGTAGGCGTCGATTGCGTCGCGCAGCGGCGCTGACAGCTCTCGCAAGTCTTCGAGCGACGTGGCGCGCTCGAGGGTGCTCCGGGCATCTTGCTCGTCGATCAAGGTGAGGAGCGCTCGCTGCGCGGCGGCCGGCCCGGTGCTCGTGGTGGACAGACCGGTGAACAGTGCCGCGAACTCGGCGTCGGTCCATCCGTGCTCCGCCTCGAGCTGCATCCCCAAACGGCCGATCTGCCAGACCGCCGCGCCATGCAGGTAGAAGTGCCAGAACAGCGCGTCCTCGGCGTAGGCGATCGCGCGGTCGATCGCCTCGGCGAGCTTGACCCCAGAGTGGTGCTCGAGATCGAGGCGGAAGAACATGCGGCCCTCGTCGAGCAGAGCCGCCTCCTTGGCGCCGAACCACTCGTCGATGATGTGAGCCGGGCGGTCCTCGCTCTCCCACCGTTTGCTCGCCGCGACCCGGCGACGCAGCTCGGGCACGACCTTGCAGAGCAGCGGCACGAGGGCCGCCGGCGGAGGCTTGCGCGCCTTGCCGCCGAGCGGCACGACGACGGTGTAGACGCGGCCGTCGAACTCTCGCATCGCCAATCCGTCGACGGGAAGGCCGGCCTCTGCGGTCACCCGCCTGAGGACCTCGGTCTGGATCGTCACGAAGAGCTGCGCCGTCCACCGGGTGGGCGCGGCGGGGAAGTGGCTCGGCTCGAGGCTCCACGTCAGGCCGCCGGTGTCCGGAGGAACCGCCATCGCCCCCTCCTTCGTGCAGGTGTCGGCACCGTAGTCGCGCGGGGTTCCCCCTTCTCGCTCCCGTAGCCTCGACAGCGGTGTCGGGCCCAGCGAACCAGTACGACGCGATCGTCGTCGGCGGAGGTCACAACGGCCTCGTCACCGCGGCGTACCTGGCGAAGGCCGGGAAACGCGTCGTTGTGCTCGAACGTCGATCGGTCGTCGGCGGAGCCGCGGTCACGGAACAACCGTGGGGACCGCAATACAAGGTCACGATGCTCTCGTACGTCGTGAGCCTGCTGCCGCCGTCGTTGCTGCGCGATCTGGATCTCGCTCGGCACGGGTATCACGTGTACCCGCAGGGCCCGTACTTCGTCCCTTATCCCGACGGCCGGTCGCTTCAACTCCCCGCGGATCGAACCCGTCGCCGTCGCGAGATCGAGAAGTTCTCGCGGCACGACGCGGACGCAGTGGATCAGTGGGACGCATGGCTCGAGGGCCTCGCCGCGGTGCTCGGGCCTCTCCTGTCCGCGGTGCCGCCTGCGGTGGGGAGCCTGCGCCCGAGTGACCTCATGTCCCAGGCCGCGCTCGCGTGGCGGCTGCGCCGGCTCGGCGTCCGCGGCACTGCTGATGTCACCCGGCTGTTCTCGATGAGCATCGCCGATCTGCTCGAGGACTACTTCGAGTCACCGCAGATGCTCGGCGTCCTGTCCGTGAGTGGCGTCATCGGTACGTGGGCGGGACCTCGCTCGCCGGGTACCGCGTTCGTGATGGCGCACCACAAGGTCGGCGATGTCGGTGACGGCGAGCTCGGGTCGTGGGGATTCCCCCGTGGGGGCATGGGCGGGCTCAGTGCAGCCATTGCCGCCGCGGCCCGGTCGTTCGGCGCGGAGATCCGCACTGACGCGCCCGTATCGCGCATCGTTGCTCGCAACGGGCGCGTCCACGGCGTGGTCACGACGGCGGGAGAGGAGCTCACCGCACCCATCGTCGTCACGACCGTGCATCCGAAGATTGCCTTCCTCGACCTGGTCGACCGTTCGGAGCTTCCCGAGGAGTTCGTGCGCGACATCTCCCGTTGGAACACCCGCAGCGGCACAGTGAAGATCAATCTCGCCGTCGACCGCTTGCCCGAGTTCACCGCGAAGCCCGAGTTCGACCCCGAGGTGCACGGTGGCACGATCGTGCTGGCCCGATCACTGGACGAGGTCGAGACGGCGTTTCAGGACGCGGTCGGCGGTCAGGCGGCCGCCCGACCGTTCGCCGACATCTGCATCCCTTCCGTCTTCGATCCGACACTGGCGCCCGAGGGCCATCACATCGTGTCGATGTTCACCCAGTGGGTCCCGCACGAGTGGGCAGACAAGCCGATGCCGGCGGAGCTCGACGCATACGCGGATCGCGTGATCGCGAACGTCGAAGAGGTCGCGCCGGGATTCACCGCGTCGATCCTGCATCGCACGGTCATCGGCCCGCACGAGATGGAGCACGAGTACGGCCTGATCGGCGGCAACATCTTCCACGGCGAGCTGTCCCCCGATCAGCTCTTCCACATGCGCCCGGCGCCGGGCTACGCGGACTTCCGCACTCCGCTGCGCGGGCTGTACCAAGCCGGTTCGGCGACCCACGGCGGCGGCGGCGTGACCGGGATTCCCGCGATGAACGTCGTGCGTCAGATCGCGCGGGATCAGCGCACCCGTCGTTGGAAGCGCGCCTGACGCCTCAGGGCGCGGGCAAGGTGACGCTCACCGGACGGCCCTCGAGAGCGCCGCGGGCCATCGCGACCGCATGGGGGGCGCTGTCGTCCCACGCGACGCTCAAGGAGCCGCCCGCGCCCGGTGCGGTGACCTCGAGGTCGGCCTCGACCTGACCCGAGGCGCGATCCCACGTCGCGGCGCCATCGACGGCGACATCGTCGGAGAACCTGGCTCCTTCGAACACGAACGAGACGATGTCGCCGTCGCCGTCGCTGATTGCGAACGTGCCTCCGCGCAAGCCCGAGCCGTCGAGTCCCGTCATCACCGCCCACTGCGCGAGCGCGTCGCCGACCTGCGCGACGGCGAGTGTGGTGATCTGGCGGTCGAGCGGGGTCGACGCGTCGCCCGGCTGCGCGGTTGCCTCGGCGGCATCGGCGGCCTGACGGACGAAGCGTTCGACGGGCCGGATCGGGGGGATGGAGCTCGCGCACGACGTGTCAACGGGTGCCCGAGCATCGACGAACTCGGCCACGATGGTCGACGCGCAGCCCCACCCGTCGTCGAGGGCCGTGACATGTCCGGAGTTCGTGACGAGCACGAACGACGCTTCGGGGAAGAGCGCCGCGGTGCTCGCACCCTCCGACGGCGGTGTGAGCGTGTCGAGGTCCCCGGCCAGCACCAGCGTCGGGACGTCGGGGAAGCGAGGGTTCGGGCCCGCGGGCGGGTCGTCGTCGTCGGAGGCGGGCCACACTGCGCACTCGTCGAGCTCGTTGGCCGTAGACGCCCGCCACTCGTCGGGAGTCCAGGGGCCGAATGTCGCGGGGATCTCACGCGCCTGAGCGGAGATCGCCGCCTCGATCGCGCTCAGTCGCGCCGCCGTCGGCTCGGCGGGGTCGAAGACCAGCGGATAGTCGGAGCAGGTCGCCGCGATGCCGACTCCGGCCGAGTAGACCGCGAGCGAGTCGTCGCTGACGAGCATGGGGTCGTGGGACAGGAGACGCAGCAGGGGAGCTTGATCACCTGTCAGCCATGCACCAGCCGCGGCATCGAGCTCTCGGTACACCGTCCAGTCGGTTGCCGCCGACAGAACCAACGTCAGCACCGATGCGGCGTCGGCAGTGACCTCCACGGTCTGGCCGTCGGCGTCAGTTACGTCGGCCGCGACCGGGGTCTGACGCACCGACGCGACGAGAGCTGCGATCCGGGCCGAAGACGGCTCATCCCTGGCCGCGCAGGTCGCGTCGCGCTCGCACACTCGATCGAACGCGATGAGCGCCGCGGGGATGCGATCTGCGTGGAACGGGTCCGCGCCGACCGCGGGGAGGGCGCTGTCGAGCACGAGGCTGCGGAGCTTCTCGCCGTGGCGGGCCGCGAACGCTTGCGCGATGACCGTGCCGTACGAGTCCCCGTAGAGATCGATGTGCCCCGCGCCGAGTGCGTCCATGACCGCGGCGAGGTCATCGGCCGCCGCCGCGGCGCCGTACTCGTCGCGGGCAGCGCCCAGCGTGGCCGCGCACTCGTTGACAGCAGCGATCGTCGGGTCACCGATCTGGAGCGCGGTGCAGTCGACCGGCGTCGACCGTCCCGTGCCTCGCGTGTCGACCAGAAGGAGGTCGTGGTCGTCGAGAACGGGGTCGAAGAGGGCGAGGTAGGCGTCCCGTGCCCCTGTGGACGAGTAACCGGGCCCACCCTCGATCGCGGCGATCGTGCCGGCCGACGGCGCCGTGGTGGTGCGTCGCGGGTAGAGCTCGAACCCGATCGTGAGGGTGTCGCCCTCGGGATCGGAGTGGATCACGGGTACCTCGATCGAACCGCACCACGCGCCGGTGAGGTCGTCGCACGGCTCGAGCGTCACCGCTCCCAGCGTGAGCGGGGCGTTCGGATCGAGTCCGCCCACGGCCGTCGTCGCGGCGGCATCTTCGACGCCTGATGCAGAGCCCGGGAGGGTGACGACCGGGATGTCACTCTCGTCGACGATGTTGCTGCATCCACTCGCGACGAGAAACAGGACAGTGGCGATGGCGGTGACCGCCGCAGTTCGCATCTCTCGGCGGCGCCCCACCCAGGCGATGGTACGTGCGAGAGGTGGTCGCTAGGTTCGCGGCAATGGATGCGAAGGCGAACGCCCAACACGAGGTGACCGCGGTAGCGGCGGCGCTCGTCGAGCTGTCGCATGCGGTGCACTCCCATCCCGAGCTCGCCTTCGAGGAGGAGCGAGCGGCGGCGTGGGTCGCCGATGCCTTGAGCGGACCGTTCTCGATCGCGGCCGGGGTGTGCGAGCTGCCGACGGCCTTCGTCGCGACAGCAGGCACGGGACCACTCACCGTCGCCATCTGTGCGGAGTACGACGCGCTGCCGAGCATCGGCCATGCCTGCGGTCACAACGTGATCGCGGCCGCTGCAGTCGGCGCCGGGCTCGCCCTCGCCCCTCTGGCTGACGAGCTGGGGATCACGGTGAAGGTGATCGGCACGCCCGCCGAGGAGAAGGGGGGCGGCAAGGTGCTGTTGCTCGAGCGCGGCGCGTTCGCGGGAGTGCACGCGGCGATGATGGTGCACCCGATGGCCCGCGACGACATGGAGCAGATGCCCTGCCTCGCCGTGCAGGACTATGAGGTCCACTTCCACGGCAAGACCGCACACGCGTCGGCCTTCCCCGAGCTCGGCATCAACGCCGCCGACGCCATCACGGTCTCGCAGACCGCCATCGGCCTGCTCCGTCAGCACATCCGCCAGACCGACCGCATCCACGGCATCGTCCTCCACGGTGGCGACGTGCCCAACATCGTCCCTCACGAGACAGTCGGTCGCTGGTACGTCCGGTCCCGGAACCTCCGCGAGCTCGCCGAGCTCGAACCGAAGGTTCTGAAGTGCTTCGACGCCGGCGCACTTGCCACCGGGTGCACCGTTGATGCCGTGAAGGCTGGCCCCGCGTACAGCGAGTTCGATCACGACACGGTGATAGCCGCCCTCTACCGCGCGAACGCGGAGAAGCTCGGCCGACGATTCCTGGATGTGCCTCCCGACGTCGCGCAGCGCGTCGCGGGGTCGACCGACATGGCCAACATCTCGCTCGCGATCCCGAGCATCCATCCGATGCTCGGGCTCGACTGCTTCCCCGCGTCGAACCACCAGCCGGAGTTCACCGCCGCGTGCGTCACTCCCAAGGCCGACCAGTCCGTCGTCGATGGCGCCATTGGCATGGCGTGGACCGTGATCGACATCGCGACCGACGAGTCCCAGCGTGCTCGACTGCTCGCGGGCGAGCGGGCATGAACAGCCCCGACGCCGATCGGGGGCTGACCGACGTCGAGACCCATTTTGCGTTCGGGCGGAACTGGGCGTCGTTTGTCAGCGAGCTCGATGACGCTCAGGTAGAGCGAGCGATCCGGGGGCTCGGCCGACTCGTGGCGCCTGACGAGATCGAAGGTAAGACCTTCCTCGACATCGGTTGCGGCTCGGGGCTATCGATGCTCGCGGCGTTGCGCCTGGGTGCGGGCCGCGTCACGGGCGTCGACATCGACGATGCGTCGGTGCAGACCGCGCAGCAGCTCCTCGAACAACGAGCCCCCGAGATCCGGGAGAAGTGGTCGACGAGGGTTGCGAGCGTGTTCGACCTGGACCCAGAGGTCGATGGCACGTTCGACGTGGTGCACAGCTGGGGCGTCCTGCATCACACGGGGGACATGGCACGGGCGATCGAGACAGCCGCGCGGCTGGTCGCGCCGGGCGGGCTCTACGTTCTCGCGCTGTACCAGAAGACGCGGTACTGCGATCTCTGGCGTAAGGAGAAGCGCTTTTACACCTCGGCCCCGCCCGTCGCTCAAGCGATGGTGCGTGCGCTCTACAAGTCGGCGTATCTCGCCGGTGTTGCCGTCACGCGTCGCAATCCGGTGACCTATGTGCGCGAGTACGGCTCCGACCGGGGGATGGACTTCAATCACGACGTGCACGACTGGCTGGGCGGCTATCCCTATGAATCGGTCGACCCGGTGGCGCTGCAGGCCGATCTCGCGAGTCTCGGCTTCGAGCCGGTGCGCACATTCATTGTGCCGGTCCGGCGGGGCCTGTTGGGCACCCGCTGCGACGAATACGTCGTCCGTCGTCGGGTGACGCAATGAACCGCGTCGACGCCGATCCCGACCGGCTCCGCGCGTACACCCTTCTCGTCTTCACCAAGCTCGAAGGGGCGTTCACTGCGGGCATGGTGCATCTGGGCGAGCGGCTCGGGCTGTTCAAGGTTCTCGCCGCTGCACCCGAAGGCGGCTACACGAGCCAGGAGCTGGCCGACGCCGCCGGACTCCATGAGCGCTGGGTGCGCGAGTGGGCGCACAACCAGGCTGCCGCGCAGCTGCTGGAGTGGAACGAAGACGCAGACGGCGTCGAGCGCTTCTCGATGACCCCAGAGTCCGTCGCCGTCCTCGCCGATGCCAACCATCCCGCCAACGGCAGCGGGATGTTCTACCGGCTCCCGCAGACGATGCAGGTGCTCGACCAGCTCGCCGAGTCGTTTCGCACGGGCATCGGACTCGAGCTACGACGCGTTCGGTCCCGAGGGCGCGGCCGGCATCGAGCGCAGCTTCGGGCCCTGGTATCGCAACTTCCTCGTCCCGGTTGGTCTGCCGGCGCTCGACGGCGTCGTCGAGCGGCTGGACGCGGGAGCGACGGCGGCCGACGTCGGCTGCGGCGCCGGCGTCGCGCTCCTGACCATGGCCGCTGCGTTCCCCCAGTCGACCTTCCATGGATACGACATCTCGAAGCACGCACTCGATCGCGCCGAGCGATCACGGTCCGAACGAGGGCTCGAGAACGTGGTGTTCCACGACGCTCGGGTCGACGCGATCCCCTCCGACGGCTCGCTCGACCTCATCACGACGTTCGACTGCATCCACGACATGACTGACCCGGCCGGGATGATGGAGACGATCCGCGCGGCGATCGCACCCGACGGTGTCTGGTTCCTCGTCGACATCAAGGGCAGGGACACGTTCGCGGAGAACATCGAGAAGAACCCGCTGGCGCCCTTGATGTACGGCGTGTCGGTGCTGTCATGCATGTCATCGGCCCTATCCGAACCGGGCGGCGCTGGGCTCGGCACGCTGGGCTTCCCGGAGTCCCTCGCCCGATCGATGACCGCCGACGCGGGTTTCACGCGCTTTCGCAGGCTCAAGATCGACCACCCCGTGAACGCGTTCTACGAGGTACGGCCATGAGGCTCGAACCTCGGGCGGGATGGCGCCTGGCCCCGTAATCGTGCTCCGGGTCTCGGAAAGAACCTCGTACTCAGTTGACAGGTTCTATTCGACTGCGCGATAAAAAACGCTCGGAACCGATCAACACCTCGGAGAAAGGACTGGACATGTTGATGCGCACCGATCCCTTCCGCGAGCTCGATCGCATGGCCCAGCAGATGTTGGGCACGGCCACCCGTCCGGCCGCGATGCCGATCGACGCGTTCCGACAGGGCGACGAGTTCGTGGTCCAATTCGACCTTCCCGGCGTGCGCGCCGAGTCGATCGACCTCACCGTTGAGCGCAACGTGCTCACCGTGCACGCCCAGCGCGAGCGGTCCTTCAACGAGGACGGCGTCGAGCTGCTGATTGGTGAGCGCCCGCACGGCACCTTCAGCCGGCAGCTCTTCCTTGGGGAGACTCTCGACACGGAGAACCTGAAGGCCGAGTACGTCGACGGTGTGCTGGTGCTGCGTGTCCCGGTGAGGGAGCAGGCCAAGCCCCGCAAGATCGACGTGTCGCATGCCGCGGACGCGCGTTCGTCCTCTGTCATCGACGCGACGTCGACCGCTGACGCTGACCGCGAGGCCATCGGAGTGGGTCGGTCGTGACGACCCCGCGTGGGAAGCCGGGCGATCGCGGTCCCCGTCTTCCCACGCCCGTTCCGTTCCCCGACGACACCGCGCCCGTGTACACCGTCGGTCAGGTGGCCGACATGCTCGGGGTCCCCGCGGCGTTCCTGCGCCGCCTCGACTCCCTCGATGTCATTAGTCCCTCGCGATCGGAGGGCGGACAGCGCCGGTACAGCCGTCTCGAGATCACGAGGATCTTCGCGCTCACCGAGTTGATTGGCGAAGGCATGACGGTGGCCGGTGCGCAACGAATTCTTCAGTTACAAGGCGAGGTCGCCGACCTGCAGCGCCAGCTCGACGAACTCGGCTAACACGCCCAGGAGTGCATCGCGACGCGGTGCGCCGTTCGAAGTTCGTGTTTGGAGGTGGGAGATGCAAGAACAACAATCGCCGCCTTCTTGCGTCGATTGTGGCGCCCCTCACGACGCTCGACTCGATCAGTTGCCGGCGTCGGTCATGTGGACTTGCGCGTGCGGCATTAGTAACTACTGGGCGGGCGGCCGCACAGTGGCTCTCGCGGTGCCGCCAGCGGACCAGGCACCAAGTTCCTAGCGCGCACGATCAGCCCCCGACGGCTCAAGCCGGATCGCACGCGGAGCTGAACTCAAACCCAGTCGAGCTTGACGCCGAGCGCGCCTGGGCGAATACCGCAGCGCGCGCCGCGAGGTGAGCGCACGCGGCATCAGGTTTCGCCGAGACCCACTGCGGGTAGCCGTTCCCGTCGGGCGACTCCAGGAGGCACCTATGGCTGATGTGACCAAGATGCTTGAGAAGGACCATCGCGAAGTGGCGCGGCTCTTCCGCGAGATCAAGAAGACAAACGGGGCGGCCCGACGCAAGCTCGTCGACCAGCTGACGGCCGATCTTCGACTCCACATGAAGGTCGAGGAGTCGATCGTCTACCCGGCGATGGACAGGAAGTTCGGTCTAGGCAGCGTCCTGATCGACGAGGCCAAGACCGAACACAAGGGCGCCCGCAAGGTGCTCGCCGACGTAGAGAAGCTCTCACCGAGCCAGCCCGGCTTCGACGGCGCGCTGGCGATGCTCGAAGCTGGCATCAAACATCACGTCCGCGAAGAAGAGGACGAGGTGTTCCCCAAGTTCCGCAAGTCGGCCGACGCGGATGAGCTCAACGAACTCGGAGCCAAAGTCGCGGCAGCCAAGGAGAGAGCCGGTGCGTAGACGCGCACAAGCCCGGACTCGGACCCGTTATCCGCGTCCGGGCTTGTCGCTTCCTCCAGCGCACCCTCAAGCTTCGCAGAGAAGCGAGAGACAGCCGAGAAGCGCGAATCGTAATCACGCGCCAGAAGGCGTGCCGGAAGACGATGGCCGGCCGACGCGAAGAGGGGACGGGCCCGGGGCTTTGCGGCTGACGGGGGCCCCGTCGGGGCAACCAGCCGTCGAGGCGCGGGGGACGAGGACGGAACATGAGCGGGCTTTCTGAGGAGGAGCTGGCGGTGATCGAGGCGATCGCCGAAGGGGAAGACAACGGCGACACCGGACTCGACCGCGCCGCGAGGGCCGTCCTACCCCGGTGGACCGACGACAGGTACATGCAACTTCTCGTGCACCTACAGGAGTCCGGCTTCGTCGACGTCAAGACAAAGGGCCACCCTCGCATCGTGCAGGTGAAGATCGTCGGGACGACCTACAACGGGCGGTCTGCGCTCAACGCAGCACGGCCCGCGGGGTCAACGTCGCACGTGTGCTGTCCTTGGACGAGCGCAAAGACATCGACGTGTTCGTTCGCCTTCTCGCCGCAGCGCTCGGCGAGGCTGAGCAGAACCGCCCCGGGCCTCTCGAGACCGCGACCGCAGGCGCCATCGCCGAACTCCGCGCCGACCTGGATACCCTCACCGCGCAGCTGGCATCGCCGAGGCCGAAGCGCTCAATCGTGCGCTCGGTGTTGATCGCCATCGGCACCGTAACGAGCAGCGTCGTCGGCGTGGCCTCCACACGGTTGGCGTCGGAACTCGCCGTCTGAAGGCCGCCGCACGCCTACCGCCGAACCGTAGGCCGCTCGTTGTGGCCACGACGGGCGAAGACGTCCGGGTCAGCGACCGAACTCGTGATGGCACTCAGTTTGAACTGAACCCGCCCTCTGCCAGCTTCGACAGCCGTTCGTGTACCTCGTCCATGTCCTCGTCGGTTGACCGTTCGAGGTCGATGAGCTCATTGCTCGCCCGGTGCGATGCTGCGATGAGCTCATCGAGCTTGAGGTGAACCGCCCTCGAGTTCTTGTTCTCGGAATGCTGAATCAAGAACACCATCAAGAATGTGACGACGGTCGTGCCGGTGTTGATGAGCAGCTGCCAGGTGTCCGAGAACCCGAACAGAGGTCCCGACACGGCCCAGATCGCCAGCACGAGCAACGCGACGACCGACGCGACTGACGTCCCCGCCGCCTCCGAGACGCGCAGTGCAAACTGGTCGAACGCCCGCCGGATCATGCTGGATGCACTGCCCCGAATGGGGCCATCCAAGACGCGAAACGGACCGCATCGCGCAGCGTCAAGTGACGCTGCCGCCACGCTGCGCACCGACCTGGAAAAATGTCTGTTCGGGTGTAACGCGCGGACTTGCTCACGCGATTCCACTCCGCTGGCCCGCCCGGAAACCCATGGACCCAATCTTCGCGACCGGGCGGGCCGCACCAGCGTGGCGGACCTATAGGCGACCACCCCCGACCCCGACAGCACCTGGGCGGGGGTGGTCGCTGGTTGGAGATGAGGAGCAAGTGGCCCGCTACTTCGATCGCGTATGGCTCATCTACAACGGAGCGGAGACCGCCGTCTACGCCGATCTCTCGTCCACACGGAAGCGTGGCGGTGACGCGGCGTGGCACGGAACGTTGACCGGCCCGGTGAACTGGTCTCAGCTTCTCCACGAACGCGAACAGCTCGAACTGCGAACCCCTGCCGGCGTCGTCGGTAGGTTCTACGTCTCCGGTCATCGCGCCCATGCCGTCGACAAGGGCGAGATCACCGGTGTCGGACCGCCGCCGTTCTGAACGCGCACAAGCCCCGACCCCGGGGATCGCGACCCAGAGCCGGGGCTTGACGCCTTCCCCGCCGTGCGGCCTCGCCCGGAACCATGACGGATGGGTGTGTCAGGCGGGCCCCTCACCGCAGAGATCGCATCACGATGTCCGCGCGTTACAGGCCCGTCGCACAAGCCCCGACTCCGAGAGCGGGGTCGAGCCTCATCGTCGGCCACGCCGGCGAGCTTGAGGTACTCGAGCATCAGCGAGTCGAGTTCGGTCGCTATCAGGTTGAGCCGCTCGACCATCTCCGCCGAGCGTGCCGTGATTGTCTCGTCGGTCAGGCCAGCGGCCCAGTTGGGCAGCTGCAGGGTTGCGGTGGTGGTCATGGTTTCTCCTCGCTAGGACTGTGTGTGACTGAACGCACTACACAGCGCAGAGCGCTCACTAGAAACGTGTACGAAGTGCGCCCCGAGTATTTCCGGTGTATGCGCCCGCCGGCTTGCCGGGTGGGCGCGTGTTCGGGGATGCCCGCAGCGGGTAAGAAAACCGGATGCGCATTCGTATGGTTCCCGTGGCCCTGATCGCCCTCTCCAGTCTGTCGATTGCCGCGTGCGGCGACGACGGTGGCAGCGGCAGCTCCACCAGTGGAGCGGGATCCAGCGCAGGGGCGGGCGAAACCACAGGCAGTGCGAGCGGCTCGGGTGGCAGTGACACGACGAGCGGTGCATCGACGACGGAGGGAACGACCACCCCGACGAACCCCGTCGTGCCCGACGCGGAGGCGATCTCGGGACTTGTGCAGACCGCCGTGCAGTTGAGAACGCTCGCAGCATCGGTGCAAGCGGGCGAGGCGACCGACGCAGCGTTCCAGGGCGTGTTCGACGGGTGGGACGTCTACGACGGCACGATCCAGAAGAACGATCCCGCCGGGTGGCAGACGATGACCGAAGCGCTCACCGCGATGCAACAGGCTGTGACGGCGAAAGACGCCGCTGCTGCCGCAGCCGCCTCGGCGAAGTTCGAGGCCGCGGCGGACGGCTACCTGGGCTCAGGGTGAGCGCTCGCTTCCGCCTCGGAATCGCATTCGCCGAGAGCAACGTCCACGCTCCTCATCACGCGATCGACCGCGTCGAGGGCTTTGGGCACGACCCCCTTGACGTGTCGGACGAGGAGGCCCGGATTGTCGGTAGCGATCAGCTCACGCCAGAGGGTCAAGTCCTCGGTGAGCTTCTGACAAAGCGCGCGACTGAGCCGCAGGGCCTCGTAGTCTTCGGGCGAACGGTTGGATTCGACCGGGGGAGTCTCGCGGCGACGTGCAACCCGCGCAACCGTGACGCGCTGTGTGCAGGGATAGTTCATGTTGGGGTTCGACGCGCGTGTCGAAGCACGACGCGCACAAGCCCCGACCCCGGAAGCGGACCCGACGTCGGGGCTTGCGGCTTACCCCCCCGGCGCCACTCCGAGCTTCGGCGGATGAGCCGGAGCAACAGCCGAGACGAGCGGATGCTAAACGGCCGTTCAGGAATGTGCCCGACCGGGCCGTGAGCAGGACGAATCTCATCGAAGGGCGCGGTCTCACCCCGGAGGCCGGACCCGTCGGGCGACGATGATCCCGTCGTCGTAGGACTCGACGCGGAACTGACCGGTTGCGAACAGCTGGTCGAACATCGTACGGCTCGCGATGTCGAGCAGGTTGACGTCGACGGCGATCCACTCCACCGTCGCGGGATCGGGAAGGCCGCGACCGTCGACGCCGTAGTTGCTCGAGATCCACGGGTTCGGGAACGTGTAGATCAGCTCGCGGTGTGAGAGGTGCGGCACGAGGTTGTAGTCGGCGCTCACCGCCGCGCCTCCTGGGATCGCGGTGATGGCGGCGTCCTTGGCATCGGTGCTCTCCGTTCGCCCCTTTGGCCAATAGCCATCCTCGAAACGCATTGACACCGGCGACGGGCCCCATGCCCAGGTCGCGTAGAGCGCGGCCGCGAGCGTGAGTCCGAGCACGCCGCGGCGCGCTGCCACCGCGCGCGCGGCGCGCGACGGCGGGCCCAGCGGTCGATCGCCGAGATCCCCTCGACCATGCCGAGGGCGAGTGCAACGACGGGCAGCGCGGCGTAGTGATACCGCACGTCCCACGTGAAGTTCGCGGTCGAGAGCAGATTGACGACGGCCTGGGGCACGCCGAGCAACAACAACCCCGGTGCCGCGAGCGGCGTGAATGCCATCGGCGCCATGAGCTGCACCGCGTACGACGGCGCCCCGTTGTCTCGAAGCCGAACGGCGATCGCTCCGGGATCCTCGATCGCCGTTCCCACCACCTCGGTCGGCGTGTCGCCCAGGTCGCCGTACAACGGGCCGTACACCGTCCGCCCGCCCGCGAGCTGCGGCACCATCACCATCGCAAACGCCACGAACCACACCACACCGACCGCGATGGTCGCCGCGCCGAGTCGTATCCGCCTTCGGATCAAGTAGAGGAGCCCGAGCCCGATGAACAGGAGGGCGAGGTCCTCCTTCCACACGATCGCGAGTGCCACCCAGATCCAGTACCAGCCGATCCGTTGTCGTTCCGCTGCGAGGTAGGCGCACAGCACGGGCACGACGGCGACGACCTCGGGGTGGAACGTCTCCCATGCGAACCACTGCACGGCGGGCAAGAGCAACCACACGATCGCGGGAACGACGGCGGCCCACGGGCTGGCGAGACGATCGCGGGCCAAGAGGTAGATCGGAACGGCGCCGAGGGCGAGGATCGTCACCTGGAACAGGTCGAGGAACTGGGGTCCGGCGCCGAACCAATAGAACGGCGCCAGCAGGAGGTAGCCGAACGAGGCGTGGTGGCCGAAGACCGGCAGCCCGCGCACCGTGGTGAACGAGTGTCCCCTCGAGAGCAGCCACACGGATTGGTCGTGGATGCCGAGGTCGAAGTCGATGGTGCCGTAGAGGGCGTGGCGTCGCCACACGAGTACGCCGAAGACGACGATCCACACTGCGACGGCCAACGCGACGACGACCGCGGCCGGATGGACGGCGCGGAGTCGTGCGCCTGCGGCGGCGGCGATCGGCTCCGCGGGACGGGCCGCGAGGTCGACGCTCGCCCCGGCTCCCCTCACGTGTGGCGACGCTACTCTCCGCCTCATGGCGCACGAGGTGAAGGCAGTGGTGGCTCGGGCCAAGCAGCAACCCGTGACGATCGAGACGATCGTCGTGCCCGACGCGGGCCCGGGGGAGGCCGTGGTGAGCATCAAGGCGTGCGGTGTCTGCCACACGGACCTGCACTACCGGGAGGGCGGGATCAACGACGACTTTCCGTTCTTGCTCGGGCACGAGGCCGCGGGCGTCGTCGAGTCAGTGGGCGACGGCGTGACGAACGTGGCGCCCGGCGACACCGTCGTGATCGCCTGGCGCGCACCGTGCGGCACATGTCGATCCTGCGTGAAGGGGCGGCCGTGGTACTGCTTCAACTCCGCGAACGCCACGCAGAAGATGACCCTCGACGGCACGGAGCTCTCGCCGGCGCTCGGCATCGGAGCGTTCGCTGAAAAGACGCTCGTCGCGGCGACGCAGTGTGTTCCCATCGACGCCAATGCCCGGCCCGAAGCGGCCGGGCTGATCGGGTGCGGCGTGATGGCGGGACTCGGGGCCGCGATGTACACGGGGAACGTGCAGCGCGGGGACACTGTCGCCGTGTTCGGGTGTGGAGGGGTGGGCGACGCGGCAATCCAAGGCGCGGCGCTTGCCGGCGCCCGCACGATCATCGCCGTCGACATCGACCCTCGAAAGCTCGAGTGGGCGAAGGGCTTCGGCGCCACCCATACGGTCAACAGCCGCGACGTCGACCCCGTGGAGGCCGTTCGCGAGCTCACGGGCGGCAACGGTGCCGACGTGTGCATCGAGGCGGTGGGACATCCTGAGGTCATGAAGCAGGCGTTCTTTGCGCGCGACCTCGCGGGGACCCTCGTGCAGGTCGGGGTGCCGAACCCGACCATGACGATCGAGCTCCCGATGATCGAGTTCTTCGGGCGGGGTGGCGCCCTCAAGCCGAGTTGGTATGGCGACTGCCTGCCCAGCCGCGACTTCCCGATGCTCATCGACGCCTACCTCGCCGGACGGCTCGACCTCGATCGCTTCGTCAGCGAGACCATCACTCTTGATGGCGTCGAAGAGGCGTTCCACCGTATGGAGCGCGGCGAGGTGCTTCGCTCGGTCGTCGTGCTCTAGCCGGCGCGGCGGGCGCGACGTGGCCCGGAACCCGCGGTCGCCGACGGGGCGAGGCCGAGCTCCTTGGCGGCCGCCTCGCGCACCCAGTCGATCATCTCCGCGCGACTGACCACGCCCTCGTGCACGGTCAGCTGCACGCCGAGGCCGTCCAGCAGCGCGGTGAGACGCCACGCCGCGCCGTTCGGATCGTCGCAGTGGAACTCACCGGAGGCGACGCCCTCCACGATGATCGTCTCGATCGTGTGCTTCCACGCGAGGTCGAGTTCTTGAGAGATGTCGCGCAGCTCGCGGCTGCGCATCGCCTCTCCCCACGAATCGATCCAGAGCAGCCAGCCCGGCTCGCTCTCGCTGGGCGAGTACAGCTGGAAGATGCGTTCGAGCTTCTCTGCCGCGGTGTCGCCCTCGGCGACTGTCGACGCCAAGCGAGCGAGGTCGGACTCGGACGCAAAGCGAAGCGCCTCGGCGAACAGTGCCCCCTTCGACTCGAAGTGGTAGTGGATCAGCCCGCTCGACACGTCGAGCTCATGGGCGACGTCGGAGATGCGCGTGTTCGCAAACCCTCGCTCGATCACGACCTTGCAGGTGGCTTCGAGAATCTCACGGCGTCGCTCGTCGACGCTGGGACGAGGCACTTGCCGCACGTTACCGCGTAGGTCCCCGACCACGGGTCATTCGGTGTAGATGTTCAGCCGATCTTCACGTGCGAAGCCGACGAGCCGGATCCCCGCCGCGTTCGCCGTCTCCACCGCGAGCGACGAAGGTGCGGACACGGCGACGACAGTTGCGAACCCCGCGGCCCACGCCTTCTGCACGATCTCGAAGCTCGCTCGACCGCTCACGAAGAGCCCGAGTCCCTCGACCGGAAGCGAGCCGTCGAGCAACAGACGGCCGACGACCTTGTCGACGGCGTTGTGGCGGCCAATGTCTTCACGCACGAGCAGGGGAGCACCCGATGCGTCGAAGGCCGCGGCCGCATGCACGCCACCGGTCGTCGAGAACACGGTCTGTTCCGCGAGCACCCGGCTCGGCACTTTGCCGAGCACGTCGACCTCGATTGCCGCGGTGTCGAGGGGCGCCAGTCGTTCGCAGAGGTTCGCGATGCTCTCGGAACCGCAGATCCCACAGGACGCGGTGGTCGGGGTGAGGCGGGCCGTGGGCACCGGGGCCACGCCGCCCGTCTCGACGCTCACGACGTTGAACTCGGTCTCGACGGCGGACCCTGTGCCGCAGTAGCGCACGGTCTTCACGGGTGCGCCGGCCAGCAGACCCTCACTGTGCAGGAACCCCACTGCGAGCTCGAAGTCATGGCCGGGTGTGCGCATCGTGGTCGTGACGAGATGGTCGTCGAGGCGGATCTCCAACGGCTCCTCGACGACGAGCTCGTCGGGAACGCGGCGAGAGCCATCCTCGCCGTACTTCACGATGAGCACTTTCTGGGTGCGTCCTCGAGCTCCGGCCACAAGGGAAGGCTACGACCAGGCCGCGTTTGAAGCGCGCGCCACGTCGAGCAGTGTGAACGCGTCGAACCCGTCGATGCGCAGGTGCGCGGCGGTGAGGTCGTGGCCGGCCGTCATCGGGCCGGGCGCGGCGATCACGAACATGCCCGCGGATGCGGCCGACTGCGTGCCTGCCTCGGAGTCCTCGAACGCGACACTGCTCGTCGGCGCGGCGTCGAGCAGCCGGCACGCCTCGAGGTAGGGGTCGGGGTGTGGCTTGCCTCGTTCGACGCGGTCGATCGTCGCGAGCACGGGGAAGTAGTCGGTGAGGCCGAGCCGGTCGAGATGGTGCTCGATCCAGTCCGAGGCCGAGTTCGACGCGATCGCCATCGGGATGCCGTGGGCACGGGCGTCGTCGAGCAGCGGGTGCAGGCCCGGCCTGAGCACGGTCAGGTTGTTGATCTCGGTGCTGTGGGCGTGGTTGCGGCGCCGAGCCTCGTGCGCGTCGACGGCCCCCGCTGTCGCCTCGACGAGATCGTCGACCCAGCTGGCGCCCCACATCGTGCCGGCCGCCGTCATCCACGCGTCGGGCGCGAGCTCGAGTCCGTAGTCGGCGAACGTCCGCCGCACGGCCTCGTAGACCGCTGTCTCCGTGTCGACCATGGTGCCGTCGAAGTCGAACACGAGCGCCGCCGGGAGCATCCAAAGGAGGGTACCGGCGCCACCGGCTCGCTTAATCTCGCTGTCGATGGCAGCGACGATCATCGACGGCACCGCGACCGCCGCGGAGGTGAAGGACCGCGTCGCTGCGACGCTCAAAGACGCCGGCTCGCCCACCGTCACTTTGGCCACCGTCCTCGTCGGTGATGATCCCCCGAGTCAGCGGTACATCCGCGGCAAGGCGAAGGCGTCCGAAGCTGTTGGCATCACCTCCCGCCACACCGACCTTCCCGTCACGAGCTCGCAAGCCGAGGTCGAGGACGTCGTTGCCGCGCTCGCGGCCGACCCCACTGTTCACGGCATCCTCGTCCAGCTGCCGTTGCCCGACGGCCTCGACTCCCGTCCGGTGATCAACCTGATCCCGCCCGTGAAGGACGTGGATGGGCTCACCGACGCGAGCCTCGGGCGGCTCGTGCAAGGTGTTCCTGGGCATGTGGGCGCGACACCACGCGGAGTCATGCACCTTCTCGCGCGCTACGACGTCCCTATCGCGGGCCGGCGGGCGGTGGTGATCGGACGCTCGCTGCTCGTCGGCCTGCCCGTGTCGTTGCTGCTTGCGCGTAAGGGCGTCGACGCGACCGTGACCATGGCCCACTCCCGCACTCCCGACCTCGTCGAGGTGTGTGCGCAGTCGGACATCGTCGTGGCCGCGGCGGGATCGGCCCGGATGATCACGAAGGCACACGTGAAGGCCGGGGCGGCCGTGATCGACGTCGGCGTGTCGCGGACCGCGGACGGCATCGTGGGCGACGTCGCCTTTGACGAGGTCGTCGATGTCGCCGGTTGGCTGACGCCGATGCCAGGCGGAACGGGGCCGATGACGATCGCGTGCCTTCTCGAAAACACGCTCGACGCGGCCCGCATGGCCGGGGTGCTCGGGGCGTAATCTCCAGCCGCATCGTCGAGAGGGGAGCATGTGTTCGACCTCACGGGCAAGACCGCGCTCGTCACGGGTGGTTCCTACGGCCTCGGCGTGGTTTTCGCGCACGCGCTTGCAGACGCCGGCGCTGACATCGCCGTGACCGCCCGCTCGACCGAGCTGCTCGAAAGCGTGAAGGCGGACATCGAGGCCAAGGGCCGCAAGGCTTCTGCGCATACGGGCGACGTCACGGTGCTCGACGACGTCAATCGAGTAGTCAGCGAGGTGATCGCCGCGCACGGCCAGATCGACGTGCTCGTGAACAACGCGGGCGTCAGCGACACGCGGGGGATCGCGAGCGAGAACGTCGACGCTGAGACGTTCCGCAAGACCATCGAGGTGGATCTCTTCGGCGTCTGGAACTACGCGCAGGCAGTGGGGCGGCACATGCTCGAGCGTCGCTCAGGGTCGATCATCAACATCTCGTCGATGCTCGGAGTGGGCGGCTCTGAGTACGTGAACCCCGCTTATCACGCCGCGAAGGCCGCGGTCATCAACCTCACGCGGCTGCTGGCGACGGAGTGGGGCGACCGCGGCGTCCGGGTGAACGCATTGTCTCCCGGCTACTTCGTCTCGGAGATGACCCGCGTGATCTTCGAGACGCTCGGGCTCACGCCCTGGGTCGAGGGCCGCACGCCCTTGCGACGCCTCGGCGAGGACAAGGACCTGCGCGGCCCGATCGTGTTTCTCGCGTCGGACGAAGCCGCCTACGTCACGGGTGCGAACCTCCTCGTCGACGGTGGATACTCGGCCGTGATGGGTGCGAACCAGTTCCAGGTGCCGTGGCATCTCTGGAACGTTCCGTCGTCGATCGGCGTGAACTATCCGGGCATGGCTCCTTTGCCCGACAGCATCGACCAGCAGGGCATCCCCGGCGTGCATTTCCCGATCCCCGACCGCATCTAGGAGCGCAGATGACCGAGCCCCGACTGTCGAAGCTGTCCCGGTCGATCGCCGGCAAGTCCGCGATCGTGACGGGCGCCGCGAGCGGCATGGGCCGCGCGACTGCGCACCTGTTCGCCGACGAGGGGGCGCGGGTCTCGGTCGTCGATCTCGGCGCGGACCGTGTGCAGGGCGTGGTGGACGAGATCACGTCGGCTGGCGGGGAGGCGATCGGGTTCGTCACCGACGTGAGCGATCCGGCGCAGATCCATCGCCTGGTCGACGACGTCGTCGCCCGCTTCGGGGGCATCGACATCCTGGTGAACAACGCCGGCGTGAGCGTGCTCGGGGGCGCGACCACAGCCGAGGCCGAGTTCGAGGACGGATGGCGTCACACCTTCGCGGTGAACCTCGACGCGCACGCGCGGCTCATCCGCGCCGCGTTGCCATATCTCCAGGCGAGCGGAGCAGGGCGCATCGTGAACATCGCGTCCACCGAGGGCATCATCGCCACCGGCGGACTCGCGGCCTACACGGCGAGCAAGCACGGCGTGATCGGCCTGACGAAGAGCCTTGCGGTCGAGCTCGGCCGCAGCGGCGTCACCGTCAACTGCATCTGCCCCGGACCGATCCGAACCGGCATGACCGCGGGGATCCCCGAGGACGCGAAGGACACGTACGCGAGACGGCGGGTCCCGCTCCGGCGCTACGGCGAGCCGGAGGAAGTCGCGCACGGCACGCTGAACTTCGTGTTGCCGGCGTCGTCGTTCATGAACGGCGCGGTGCTCCCCGTCGACGGAGGCATGACGATCCGCCACACCTGAGCTCGCGCGAGGTCAGCGGTCCTCCTCGCTGATCCATTTCGAGACGGCAACCGGCTGCCAGGCCGTGAGGTCATCCAGCAACCGCCCCGGGTCCGTGCCGTGGAGCAGCAGCGCGCGGTGCTCGGCCTGCAGGAAGCCGCCAGTGACCGCGCCGTCGAGAAACTCGAGCAGCGTCGCGAAGTAGCCGTCCTGGTCGAGCACACCTGTCGGCTTTGCGTGCAGCCCGAGCTGGTTCCATGTGAGCACCTCGAAGAGCTCGTCGAGGGTGCCGTATCCGCCCGGGAGTGCGACGATCATGTCGGCGAGGTCGTACATCAGCGCCTTGCGCATGTGCATCGTGTCGACGACGTGGAGGTCGACTCCGGGGTGGGAGATCTCCCGCTCGACGAGATGACGCGGCATGACGCCAATCACCTCTCCGCCGTGAGTGAGGACCTCGTCCGACACAACCCCCATCAATCCCACCGAGCCGCCACCCGTGACCAACCCCCATTCGCGGGAAGCGATCTCGCGTGCGAGCGCACGCCGCGAGCTCGGCCATCCCCGGGGTGGACCCGGGGCGGCTGCCGCAGAAGACGCAGACCCTCACGGCGCCCCGTCGAGGATGCTGCGGAAGCCCGAGGGTTCGTGCTCGCCGATGACGAGCTGCTCGAGGATGCCGAGACCGGTGCGCTGCGGGTCGCGTCCGGTCAACGTCGCCCGGCACAGCGCCTGGATGTGGACGTGCGGCAGCGCCAGGGGATCGAGGTCCGCGACGGTCCAGCGGTCACCGCCCGTCGCCAGCTCCCCCTTCCAGACTCCGTGCGCCCATTCCGGATGGAAGTACCCAATCCCCATCATCTGGAACGTGGCGAAGGGCTCCAGCGCGACGGTCAGCGGTGGGGCGTTCCACGGAGTCAGCTCGATCTGGGCACGCGCGGCCCGCCGGGTTCCGGGCTCCCAGTCGATGTGGCAGCTCACCGACGACATCGGCTCGGCCGACACCGCGAGGCCGCCCGTGTCCCGCACCGGATCGGTGTCGGCATCGGCGAGCGCGGGGACGACGAAGCCGCTGTGGTGCCACTGCTGCCCGTCAGCGGACTCGTTCACGTCGAAGTGCGTGCACACGTCATCGAAGTTCACGGGCGCCCACAGCCAATAGAACTGAGGCGCCGCACCGGGCGGGCCGGCCATACGCTCGCCCACGCCGCGGATGCCCCACGAGCGGTCGCGCGAGCCCCACGTACCGGCCCGGTCGAGCTCGATGCGTTCGCCGTCGACCTCGAGCCAGCCCTCCCAGGCGCCCCACTGCGCGAGCCGCGTGTAGTCCATGACGACCCGCGGACCCGACAGCGCGTGGAACCGAGGTTCCTCCACGGCGACGGTGCGGGCGCGGAAGGCGAGGTCGGCGCGAATGCCGTGGTCGGGCGCATCGACGCGGACGACGAGGGTGCGCAGCGGCTCACGCACTTCGACGCTGATCGGACCCACGGCGGTGTGGCCCCGATCCTCTGTCGCGACGCCGGAGGTGTGCACCGAGACCTGCTCGCCCTCGCGCACGACGCTGAACGCGGCGTCGATGATGCGTCGGTTGGGGTACAGACCCATTGCTGCGGCGAAGTAGAGCGCGCCGTCCTTCGAGTAGCCGTTGAAGAAGTAGCGGTCGTAGTGGTTCGGATCGCCGGAGGCGGGCTGCGAGATCGGGTCACCGGTCTGGTGGATGGGGTAGTCGTCGAAGGCACTGAGCACCCGCGCACGCTACGCAATCGGGGACGAAGCGGCGCCGGGCGCGACTCTGCCCAGCGGCGGGTCGCTGTAAGACGCTCAGATCGCGGTGAGTGCCTCGGCTGGTACGAGGTCGCTCGCTAGCGTGCCCAGGATGTCGACCGCAGAGCTCCGCGTCGGCGACTCCCGAGCAGACCTCGAGTGTCTCGACACGGTTGCTCGGGTTCGTCCTCCGGATCGTGAGGCGCCCGGAGTTCATCGGCGGCCTCGTCGGCATCGTGGGTTTCGCTCGGTACCACCGATTCAGCATTGTGAACCCGACCAACGTCAACACGTTCATCGCCGGTGATTGGGGAACGCACATGATGGGGTGGCTCCAATACCGGAACTCGCCGTCCTGGAGCCTTCCACTCGGGCAGGTGCCACCTCTCGGCTACCCACTCGGGACGTCGATGATCTACACCGACTCGATCCCCTTGATCGGTGTGATCCTGCGGCCGTTCAGCCGCGCTGCTTCCGACTGATTTCCAGTATCTGGGTATGTGGCTGCTGGCGGGATTCATCCTGCAGGGTGCGTTCGGTGCCCGGATCGCGTCTCGGTTCTTGACGTCGAAGGTTGCCATCGCGGCCAGCGCTGCGCTGTTCGTCGTGATGCCAGCCTTCCTGATCCGCGGGTGCATCCGGCGCTGACGGCGCACTGGATCATTCTCGCCGTGATCGCCGCGGCCTTGGGCACGGCGCGTGCGAGGCGGTGGGGTCTCGTCGCGCTCGTCAGTGTCACGGCGTTGATTCAGCCCTATCTGTGGATGATCGTGCTCGTGATGTTCTTCGGGCTCCTGATCGACGATGTCCGCCGCGAACGCGGCGCGCTGGCGCGACGCGCTGATCTCCGCCACCAGTGCGTTGGCTGCGAGCGTCGCGCTGCTCGCTCTGGTCGGTGCGTTCTCGTCCGGTTACGAGCCGGCGGCGGGAGGATTCGGCGCATTCCAGGCCAACGCCCTTGCGCTCATCGCCGACAACGGCATGTCCCATGTCTTCGAATTCATGCTCCTGCCGGCCAACCAGTACGAGGGCATCGCCTTCTTGGGGGTCGGGGTCTTCCTGCTGCTGGCGATGGCGGCGATCCTGCTGCTTGCCCAGCGGCGCCGATGGACGGGCATGGTGGCCAGGATCTCGCACACGCGATGGCCATTCGTCACCGTCGGTGCTTCGGTGCTGCTCTTCATCTATGCCCTCAGCAATCACGTGTTCGTCCGCGGGCGTGAGGTGCTCGACCTCTCGTGGATCTACCACTACATGCTGCCCTTGGCCGAGCGGTTCCGGTCATCAGGTCGAGCCGTGTGGCCCCTGATGTACTTCATCGTCGCGCTGGCGATCGGGGCTCTGGGAAGGGCGCTGAACGGCTGGGTCAAGAATCCAGAGCGAGTCGCTGCGGCGATTCTCGTCGTGTGCGCAACCGTCCAGGTCGTCGACCTCCGGATCTCGAACCGCTACGACGCACTTCGCTCCTACTTCTTCTCGGTGGGCGCCGACTACTACCTGCCCCGTCTCGAGGACCCGCGTTGGAAGCTGATGGATGATGGCGGTTACCGGCACATGGATGCCGTGCCGACCGCGCTCTATGGATGCACGCCGGAACAGCTCCTTGCTGAGGGCTACTACAGCGGACGAATCGCGTTGCTGTCCCTCGAGGCGTATCGGGCCGACCTCACGTTCAATTCTGGGTTCTTCTCCCGCCTGCGAACGGGGGTCGCCGAGAGCTGCGCAGCACAGAACGCGGCGGCCGCGAATCACCTCGACGCCGACACGGTGTACAGCTTCATGAGCGACAGCGTGCCGCCCGCCGAGTCGACCTGTGACCTACTCGACGACATCCAGATATGCGTGACATCGACGAACGACGACGTCTTCGCTCGCTCACTGCGGAGCTAGACGGGCGACCGCGATGAGGTTCTTCCCTGCCGGTGGGCTGTTGAAGACCGATTGAACTGCCCGGCTCATCGGGACGAGCACTCGATCGAACGCTGCCGATGAAGCGCCACCGAAGCGGTTGACATCGAGCAGCCGGTAGACGAGCCAGTACGGCACCAGCCCGACGACGTCGAAATGACGCAGGTCCTCGACGACGAACCCGGCCTCGGCGAGCACCGACCGCAGCCCGTCCTTGCGGTACCGGCGGTAGTGGCCGGAGATGTAGTCCATCGAGCCGTAGGCGCGCGGTGCGGCGGGAACGAAGATGCACAAGGAGCCACCCTCGCGAAGAAGTGGTCGGATGCGAGTGAGCTCGCCCACATCGTCCTCGATGTGTTCCAGCACGTTGACGTAGACGATGGTGTCGAACCGTCGAGTGCCGTCGTCGACGAGCTCACTCGACGTCGCCTGGCGCGCTTCGATGCGGGGATGTTCGTCGGCGAGCTGCTTCAGCTGGGCGAAGGGTTCGGATGCGGGCTCGATGGCCAAGACGTTCGAGATCGGCGACTGGTCGGCGAGCCGGCGGGAGACTGTGCCGATGCCGGCTCCGACCTCGAGGATCTCCTTGCCGAGCGCCGGCTTCAGCTCGGCAACGATCCAGTCGAAGAACCTGGTGGCGCTGCTGAGCGCCTGCAGCTCGGCCATCGCGTTGTACGACGCATGGGACGCCTCACCCTGGAACTGGAAGCGTGCGGACCTCTGCGCCCACGACGCTTGATCGTCGAGGTGGTGGTGACGGATTTTCCTGACCTGCCGTCGCAACGCGAAGAGGTTGGCGAGGAAGTCCACCATCTGGCGGGAGGTGAGCTTGGACACGCCCGAGTACCGCGGCCGGAACGTGATCGGCACCTCGTCGATGCTGAATCCGTTCGCCTGAGTGAGCACCGCAAAGGAACTGAAGAAGCCGTATCCGTCGATGCTCAGGTCATGGGGCTTGAAGAGCGTGACGACTTCGGGACGGATCACTCGGAACGACGTCGTTGAGTCGCGCACTCCGCGCAGGCCGGTGACGCGCCGGGTCAAGAAGTTGCCGGTGAGGCTCAACGCGGTGCGATGCATCGGTGTACCGGGCGAGCGGCCGCCGCGTACCCAGCGAGAGCCGATCGTCATCCCCGAGCCGCGGGCGAGGAAGGCGCGGACGAGGTCTGGCATCTGCCGCGCGTCGTGCTGCCCGTCGGAGTCCAACGTGACGAGGAAGTCGGGAGCATCGATCAGGGCGTGCTCGAAGCCTCGCAGGAACGCGTTGCCGGGACCTTGCGGTTCACCGGTGACCACTTCCAGCGAGAGTCCGAGCCGTTGCGCCTCTTCGACCGCGATTCGCGCCGTCTCGTCGGGCGAGCCATCATCGACGAGCAAGACGTCGAGTGTGATGCCGCTGCGCCGTAGAACCGTGGCGGCCTCGTCGATCTCTGCCAGCACCGGCCGTATGGCAGTCGCCTCGTTGTAGCTCACCATCACGATGCGACCTCTGATGGTCGCCGGGGGTGTGCTCATAGGGGCCGTTCCTCAGCCTATAAGACGATCAGATCGCGGTGGGATGCCTCGGCTGGTACAGCTGCATCTCGAGACCACCGGGCAGCTCGATCATCGCCATGATGCCGTAGCCCTGGTCATCGCCTTCGCCTCGGACGGTCAGGCCCTTGGCCCGCAGGTCACTGATCGTGGCCGTGATGTCGTCGCACATCACCGACAACGCATGGTGGCCAGCCGCTCCGTGCGGAGCCGAGGGATGCACGCCGACCTCCGTGGGCGGCAGCGCGAAGATCAACCAACCTTCGCCGGCATCGACGTGGCTCCACCCGAACACGTCGCGGAAGATCGTCCGCACCTTCTCCGGCTCGGACGTGTAGAGCGAGCGCGTGGGCACCGAAGATCGCCATTCGGGAATCCTCGCGCCCCGCCGACGAGCGGGCTAGAGGGAGAAGACGCCGTCGACCGCGAGCGCCACGCCGAGCACGATGAGCGCGGCGCCGGTCGCGCGACCGAGCGCCCCGAGCACTCGTTCCGCTCGCCGGGTCGCATCCGTCGTCGCGGCGAGCAGTACGAACAGGCCGGTGCCGAGGATCGCGGCCACGATCGGTACGGCGAGGCCGTGATCCGCGCCGGCCGTGAGCGTTGCGGCACCGAGTGCCGGGTTGATCAGCAACGGGAAGGCGAGGGGCACGAGACCGGCTCGCCAACCCGCGAGCGCGGGGTCGGCCCGTGGCGGCGGAGCGACGAGGTCGTGCAGTCCGACGACGGCGATCACGATCCCCGTGCCGACCCGAAGCGTGGACGCACTGACGTCGAGAGCGTCGAGCAGGGGAGTGGCGAACGACCGCGAGTACGACCACGGCGACAACCGTCGTCGCGGCGGCGACTACGCCGGCGACCAACCGCGCTGGTCGAACCGGCAGCGCGGCCCAGATCCGCGTCGGATTCGTTGCTGCCGCGACGGCGATGCCCTCGACGAGCGCAGTCGCGGCATCGAAGTCAGCCATCCGGCCCCACGATTGGCCCGATGGCGATCAGCGTCGACAAGGGATGTTGCTGGTCGTCCATCTGCGTGACGTCGGAGTGGAACCACGCGCCGTCGACCGTTGGGTCCTCGGATACGACCTGGCGCGCTTCGAGCATCCCGGCCGCGCACGAAGCCCGCTCGACGATGGCGTCGCGCGCCGCGACATCGCCCCGTGCGTCCTCGTAGCGCCACAGCGCGCCGAGTCCTTCGCCGAGAGTGCCGAGGCCTGCCGGCAGCGCTTGGTGACCGCGCAGGAGCACGTTCAATCCCTCATCGGTGCGCTGCGACTCGAAGCGCACCTGCACGCCGAAAATGCCAGCGAGTCGGTCGGCGTAGGCGTCGGTCGACTGAGTGAGCGACTCATTCGGAAGCTCGGGCCACCGCTGCATCTCATCCAGCGCGTACGCACCCCAGTGGTCGGACGTCGGTGGGTAGATGTCCTCGGCGTCGTCGCGCCTCTCCATCACGTAGCGGCCGACGCGCTCGGCCGGCTCGCGCCACGCCTGCGAGGGGAAGAGCCGCTCGAGCCGGCTGAACGCGAGCCAGGTCTCACCGGTGGAGAACGCCGAGGTGCGGCCGGCGACGGGTGCGTCCTGGACCGTGCTCCACTCCGACAGCACGGTGCCGTCGGGTTCGGTCTGGGCGAGCAGGAAGCCGCCGAGTTGGCCGAGGAGCTCGTCGTGGGCAGGATCCCCGGTTTGTAGCCGTCGCTCGCCGAGGGCGGCCACGAGGAGGGCGGTCGCGCCGGTCTCGAGGGTGCCAGTGCCAAGCGCGGCCCAGTCGTCGCGCCGAGTGAGGTTCGCGGTCGCGAAACCCAGCCCACGGTCGGCCGCCTCGATGTCGCCGGCTTGATAGAGCGAGAGCATCACCCCCGCGTGGCGGGTGATGTTGTAGCCGCCCAGATCGGTCTCGCTCGCGCGGTCGTACCGGTACACCCAGCTTCCATCCGCGTGTTGGTTCGCGCCGAACCAGCCAACAGTTCGCGTCCGCGGCCGCTTCGGCCATCGGAGCGTCGATCGGGGGGCAGTGCTCGGGGCGGGCGACGAAGACCCAGACCGAGGTACCGGCTACCGCCCACGCTGCGATGCCCAGGCCCACCCGCCGCGCCAGCACCACGAGAGGCTAGGCGGGGTGCTTCGCAGCGATCTTCGCGACCGTGCCGATGTTGCGCACCGTCGCGGGCCCGAGCGCGCGCTCGATCGCCGCGCCCGAGACCAACGACCTCCCGATGCCCTCGACGGGTCGCCAGTACAGCTCGCGGCCTTCGACTCGCAGGAGGTCACCGTTGCGCTGGGCGGGCTCGAGGGGCTTGAGGGCGTCCTTCGGGGGCACCGACTTGAGGAAGCCGACCGCCAGATGGGTGTTGGACGGATCGGGTGGGAACGGCTCGAAGGCCACGACGGCCGCGAGCTCGGACGGGCTGCGGATGAAGGTGACGACTTCGAATCCGAGCGCTTTCGCGAGCGCCGCTTCGACGCGGGCTTCGAGCTTCTTGGCGTCAGCCGCCTTGGCGTCGAACGCGACGTTGCCGCTCGAGATGAAGGTCTCGACATTCGTGAAGCCTTCGTCTACGAACCCCTGCCGCAGCCGTTCCATCTTCACGTACCGGGCGCCGACGTTGATCGCCCTGAGGAACGCGATGTGCCGAGGCATCGCGTCAAGGTACGGCAGGGGACCGATGCTCGATGAGATCCCATCGATTGCCGTAGAGATCCGCGAACACCGCGACGGTTCCGTAGCTCTCGCCACGGGGTTCCTCGATGAACTTCACGCCGCGTTCGCGCAGGCGGGCGTGATCGCGTGCGAAGTCGTCGGTCTCGAGGAAGAGGAAGACCCGCGCAGCGGTCTGGTCGCCGATCCGGGCCTGCTGACCTTCGGTGGCTGCCTTCGCGAGCAGGATCCGCGCGCCTGTCGAGTCGGCCGGACCGACGACGACCCATCGTTTGCTCTCGGTGAGGGGAGTGTCCTGGTGGACCACGAAGCCGAGCTTCTCGACGAACCACGCGATCGCCGCGTCGTACTCGTGCACGAGGAGCGTGACGAGTCCGACGCGGGTCATCGCGGCATCCTGCCCGCAAACGGTCAGCGCACGACGTCGATGCGGAAGACCGGGTAGTCGGGTGCGATGCGGGCGATCTCGCTGTCGGGTGCGTCGGGGCCGACGCCCTGGAAGAACTGGCCGACTTCCCACTTCCAACGCTCGAGGTAGGAGCGAAGCACGGGGAGCTTGGCGTCGTCGTCGAGCTCGACGGCTCGGAACGACTCCATGCGGCGGCCCAAGCGAAGCTCGCCGCCACCGGCCGCCCTGAGATTGCGCACCCACTCGGTGGTGCCGCGGGGAGCGACCAAGTACTGCTCACCCGCGAGGGGGAGGGGATTGACGACATTGGTACGCAGCTGGCCGCTCTTGCGGCCGACGAGGCGCAGCTCCCGTGCGCCCCAGACGCTCACGCCGATGCGCACGAGGCGACGGATCGCCCAGTTCAGGGCGGCGGTCATCCGTCCGGGCCGGACGTAGCGGGTGTCGCTCTCGAGGGATTGCATCACGGACCTCCAGATGGAAGGGAGAGCAGTGCTCTCGTTACAGACTCATAGTCGCATACTGCTCGGAGAAATACAAGAGCAGTGATCTCGATTCTTGTCAGCGCTCTCGTTCTGGGGCATGCTGTCCTCATGTCGCCCACCAGTGCGCCCATGACCGCCCGGGCTCGCGCCCGCGCCGAGCTGACCGACGAGATCAAGCGGGAGGCCCGTCGCCAGCTCGCCGAACACGGCGCCGACCTCTCGCTGCGGGCGGTTGCCCGCGAGCTCGGCATGGCCTCGTCGGCGGTGTACCGCTACTTCCCGAGCCGGGACGAGCTGCTGACCGCCCTCATCGTCGACGCCTACGACGCGCTGGGCGAAACGGCCGAGCAGGCGCTTGCCGGCGCTGAGGGGGGTGTGACCGAGCGGTGGCTCGCCCTGTCCACCTCGATCCGAGCGTGGGCGGTCGAACAACCCCACGACTACGCCTTGCTGTACGGCAGCCCCGTGCCCGGATATCGGGCGCCGCAAGACACGATCGCTCCGGCCGAGCGCGTGAGTCTCGTGGCGCTCCGCATCATGCACGAGGGGGTGGCCGCGGGCGAGGTCTCGCTCCGGGGCTCGATGCCCGTCTCGAGGACCGTGCGCAACGACCTCAGCGCGCTCAGCGAGGCGACCGGTCTCGACATCCCCGACCACGTGCTGGCAAGGGGTCTGCTGGTGTGGACGGCCCTGTTCGGATCGATCACCTTCGAGCTGTTCGGTCACCTCCACAACGTGATCCACGACTACCCCGCGTTCTTCGAGTCGCAGATGCGACGGGCGGCGCGCTACCTAATCTCGGGGGATGGTCACCCAGGCTGAGAAGGTCGCCGAGTTCCGTGGGTTGCATCGCGCCGGTGAGCCGTTGTTGCTGGCGAATGCGTGGGACATCGGCAGCGCCCGGTTCCTCGCCGGCCTCGGGTTCCACGCGCTGGCGACGACGAGCAGCGGGTTCGCGGCGACGCTCGGCCGGCCGCGACTACCGCGTGACCCGCGACGAGGCGCTCGCGCACGCGCAGGCGCTCGTCGAGGCGACCGACCTTCCCGTTTCCGCTGACCTCGAGAACGGCTTCGCGGACGACCCGGCGGGCGTCGCTGACACCATCGAGCGGGCGATTACGACCGGGCTGGCGGGATGCTCGGTGGAGGACTTCACGGGCGACCCCGCCACTCCCTTCTACGACCTCGACCTCGCCGCCGAGCGGGTTGCGGCGGCGGCCGAGACCGCGCACCGGAGCGGAGACTTCGTGCTCACCGCGCGGTCGGAGAACTACCTCCACGGTCGCCAGGACCTGGCCGACACGATCCTGCGACTCCAGCGGTTTCAGGAGGCCGGCGCGGACGTGCTCTACGCGCCCGCCCTCGTCGCGATCGAGGACATCCGCGCCGTCGTGAGCTCGGTCGATCGCCCGGTCAACGTGCTCACCGTCCCCGGCCTCCCGACCGTCGCCGAGCTCGCGGCCGCGGGGGTTGCGCGCATCTCCGTCGGCGGAGGGTTCGCGTTCGCCGCACTCGGTGCGGTCGCGGCAGCGGGACGAGAGCTCCTCGAACAGGGCACCTACGGATGGATGCAGGGTGCGGGGGCCGCACGGAGCGTGATCGCGGCGGCGTTCGAACGATGACGACGAGCGTGCGGGTACGCGCCTACCTCGTCGGCGCCGTGATGGTGCTTGCGGTGGCGTGGCCGATCACCTGGGACTCGCACCGTGACAGCTTCCCGCTGTCGACCTATCCCATGTTCTCGTTCCCCCGTCAGCGGGCCGAGACGCTGTCGTCCGTCGTGGTCCAGACCCCAGAGGGCGAGATCCTCCGCCTGTCATCGCCCCTGATTTCGGGAGGGAGCGAGACGACGCTCGCGTCGGTGACGGTCATCAACGCGATCAACGGCGGTAGGGAGACGACGGACGAGCTGTGTCGGGAGGTAGCGGGTCGCCTCGCCGGTTCCGAGGACCACGTCGCGGGTGAAGTGCTCGTCGTGACCGAGCGGTGGGACGTCGTCGACTTCCTGCAAGGTGGCCGCACACCGCAGGAGCGCACAATCCACGCGACGTGTCCGGTGCCCGCGTGAGGGCGTTCGATCGCTGGTACCTGCGGGACGCGCCGCCCGAGCGGATCGCCGTCCTGCGCATCTTGGTCGGTCTGTTCGCGCTGATCTACACCGCCGTGCGTCTTCCCGATCTCTGGGGCTACTCGGACTTCTCGGACACCCGCTTTCGCCCGGTCGGTGTGACCGGAGTGCTCGATGTCCCGCTGTCGCCCACCGTGTGGCACGCGCTGCTCATCGGGACCGTCGTCCTTTCGGTCGCGTTCACAGTGGGATGGAAGTACCGGGTGGTCGCGCCGGTGTTCGCCGTCGCGTTGCTCTTCGAGACGACGTACCACGACTCGTTCGGGCAGCTGTTCCACACCGAGAACCTCATGGTCCTGTTCGTGATCGTGCTCGCCGTCGCGCCCGCGGCTGACGCCTACGCACTCGACCAGAGAACGCTCCGGGCGCAGCCAGGTCCGCAGTACGGGTGGCCACTCGCGTTGCTCTCGGTGATCACGGTGACCACCTACGTCCTTGCCGGTTGGGCGAAAATCGCGAACGGAGGCATGGGCTGGCTCGACGGCGACGTGCTCCTCAACCAGATCGCGTTCGACAACGCGCGCAAGGCGGTCATGGGCGATCCCTACTCCGCTATCGGTGCCTGGATGGTCGGCCACGCGTGGCTCTTCCCGCCGATCGCGGTCGCCGCGGTGCTCGTCGAGCTGGCTGCGCCAGTCGCGTTGCTCGGGGGGCGGTGGCGAAACGTGTGGGTGGTCGCCGCGTGGTTGTTCCACGCAGGAACGGCGGCCGTGATGTACATCTCGTTCCCGTTCCCGCTGTTCGGGATCGCCTTCGCACCGTTCTACGAGATCGAGCGCATCCCGGTGTGGCTCGCCGCGCACGCACCGGCCCGCTTTCGTCCTGCGACGACCTGAGCCTTACGATCCAACGGTGCGCCGACCGTCGATCACGCCGAAGCTGTATCGGCGCTTCACGCTCGGTGCGCTCCTGTCGCTCGCAGCGATCGTGGTCAGCGGTGCCGCTGTTCGACTGACCGGGTCGGGGCTCGGATGCCCGGATTGGCCGAACTGCGATGACGGCCGCCTCGTCGCACCGTTCGAGAAGCAGGCGATGATCGAGTTCACGAACCGCACCATCACGGGCTTGGTGTCGGCCGCGGTGATCCTCGCGGTGCTCGGCTCGCTGTGGCGCGTGCCGTGGCGCGCTGACCTCGTGTGGCTCTCCTGGGGACTGGTGGCCGGGGTCGCCGCCCAGATCGTGCTCGGTGGCATCACGGTGCTCGTCGACCTCTCACCGCCCATCGTGATGGCGCACTTCCTGCTCTCGATGGTGCTGATTGCGAATGCAGTGGTGCTGCATCTCCGCGCCACGGAGCCCGACGGCCCGCGCTGCTCGATCGTCGCCCGCGACGTGACCATCGCATCGTGGGTGTTGTTGGGCGCGGCCGCGATCGTCCTGTTCACCGGCACGCTGGTGACTGCTGCGGGCCCGCACGGTGGCGACGAAGACGTGCGCCGCCTCGACCTGTTCATTCCGGACGTCGCGCGCGTGCACGGCGCGAGCGTGATCCTGTTCCTCGTCCTCACGCTCGGCACGCTGTGGCTGATGCACCGCACTGGCGCGCCGGCGACGGTGCAGCGAGTAGGGCAGTGGCTCGTCCTGGCGATCTGCGTGCAGGGGGCGATCGGCTACACGCAGTACTTCACCGGTGTGCCCGTGCTCCTCGTCGGCATCCACGTGGCTGGCGCAGTGTGCGTCTGGATCGCGACCGTCGCGCTCGCGACGTCGATGAAGACGTCAGCCCGGGACGGCGTCGAGAAACTCGAGGGCGGCGTCGATGAAGCGGAAGTCCTTGGGGGTGGCGAAGTGGTCGGTACCGGGCAGGGTCACGAGTCGCGCGTCGGGTAGGGCATCGACGAGCGGCTGGCCCGAGCCGACGAAGTCGCGTTCGCCCACCACCACGAGCACCGGGCAGGAAACCGACGCGAGCCGCTCCGCGGTGATCGGGGTGCGGGGTCGACGCAGGCACGCGGCCAGCGCGGTCCGGTCATTGCCAGGGAAGGACGCGGTACTGCACGAACACCTGCGACATGACATCGTCCTCGGCCGCGTCACCCTCCACAGCGCGGGCGATGACGTCGGATTGATCGGGATCGAACAGGGTCTTGCCGACTCCGGAGATCACGAGACGCGACAGCCGCTCCGGGGACCGGCACGCGAGCTCGAGGAGGGTCATGGAGCCGAGTGAGAAGCCGATGGCATCGACCGGTCCATTGGGGAGCGCGGACGTGATCGCAGGGGTCAGGTCGGTGTAGGCCTCGGGATCATGAGGCTTCTCCGCCGTGCCATGACCGAGAAGATCGATGCCGATGACGTCGCGGCCGGCGTCGGCCAGCAATGCTTCCCACCCCGGCTCTTGCCACGTCCGGAGGAAGCTCCCGCCCCATCCGTGCACCATCACGACCGGCTCGCTGCGCATGCCTGGGAGCGTAGGGGCCCCGACGTACCCTCTCGGCATGGGCGAGCGAGTGCGGGTGACGCCGTCGTGCGTCATCGACGCCGACGAGCTCGACTGGAAGTTCACGGCTAGCGGAGGGCCGGGTGGTCAGCACGCGAACACGGCGAACACCCGCGTGGAGGTGCGCTTTGACGTCGCGTCGTCGCCCTCTCTGGGTCCCCGGCAGCGGGCCCGCCTGCTCGAGCGCATCGGCCCGTCGCTCCGGGTTGTCGCGTCGGATCGTCGTTCGCAAGCACAGAACCGAGAGCTCGCGCTCGATCGCCTGAAGAGCAAGCTGGCGGCGGCTCTGCACGTGGATCCCACTCGGCGTCCATCGCGTCCGTCCAAGACTGCTGTGGAGCGCCGACTCGAAGACAAGCGCCGTCAGAGCGAGCGCAAGGCCGCTCGTAGAGTGTCCGGCGAGGATTAGTCGCGCACCCGGGCGGCGCACTGCGCCGCCCCTTTCGACCGTGTTGATGCGTCGCCGCTTTCCGCTGCGCTTCGATCGGCTCCTGCTCGCTTCGCTCGACAATCGGTGCTGCGCGCACCCGGGCGGCGCACTGCGCCGCCCCTTTCATCACATGGCGCGGATGCGGCGGATGTCTGCGGTGCGATAGCTCGCGAGGCGGGTGCTCCAGCAGTCGACGACGGCGCGTCCTGGGGTCGTACGGAAGAACGTGGTGAGCGGGCCCTCGAGCTGATATGCGTCGGCGTCGTCGATGCGCTCAGTTGTTTCGTTCGCGAGGGTCACCTCGTAAGTCATGCGTCGATCGTACGACTCTCCTCCTGTGGAGAGGAAGAGGACAACTCTGTGGATGACATCTCTTGTGTCGTTGCGCGTGCAACGACACGTGCTCGCATCTCACGGATCACGAGGTCGCAGACCAACACCGCGACCGCGACCCAACCGAGGACGTGGACCTTGTCGAAGTAGGTCGGCCACTCGAACGAGGGCTCGAGCGAGTAGCGAAGCTGCTTCGCGAGGATGAACAACGCCGCGCCGGCGAGCGCGGCGGGAGCCAACACGATGACGACGGGCCGCAGGCGCGGCCACCACGTTCCTGCCGCGACCACGGCGCCCGAGATCAGGCCGACGAGCCATCCCGCCGCGAACGCCATCACGAGGGCGGTGATCACGCCGACGACGACGAGCGTCGCCGCGCGGGGCGTTGACCCTCCGTAGGTGTGCCAGTCCGCGAGCTCGGGCGCATCGTCGTTCGCGTCGGGATCCCGGCGTCGCACCGTCGTGACGAACAGGATGGCGATGCAGCCGAGGAGTCCGAGCGCCGAGAGCGCGATGGCGATCCAGAGGATTCGCTGTGGCGTCCAGGTGAGCGTGATCTCGATCGGCTCCGAGCCGGTAGGCGTCACGTACCAGCCGTTGGCGTAGCCGTCGATGAGCGTCGGGGCGCCCAGCGAGCCTTGGCCCTTCACCGTCGCCTTCCATCCGTCGTTGCGGCTCTGGCCGAGCACGAGCCAGAAGGGCTCGGTCGCATCCTCGACTCGCAGGGAGTAGGAGACGCGGCCGGCGCTTTCGACGGTCACGGTCGGGGGAACCGACGCGAACTGTCCAGACGCCGTTCGCGGCGCGCCGCCCGCGGCCGAGCGCAACACGACGCGGTCGATGTCGAGGCCGACGTCCTTGCCGGCGACCGTGCTGACCCGGACCTCGCCCTCGGGCACATCGACGTCGCCGCCGGGGCATTCCGTCAGCGCCATTGCGCCCCGTGCCAGCACATCGGTGGTGCTGCCCGTGGCCCGCACCTCGACCGATTCCCCGTTGATCTCGATGTACGAGCCGCACCCGGTGTCGACGGTCGGTTCCAGCGGCGGCACCGCGAGCCCGTCGATGCCCCACTCGGCAATGCCGACGGGCATCGTCACCGCGATCTCCGAGTAGTAGTCGATGGTCGTGACGGGGCGGATCGCGGAGAGCTGGATGGCGAGCTTCGTCGCGGTGATCGACTCCGGCAGATCGATGCGCACGGACGCGGTGGAGTTCTCTCGGCTCGGGTCGTCCTCGATAGCCGGCACGGCGACGACGACGGGGGTGTCGTTGCCGGCCGTGATCGTGAGCTCGGTCGGAACCGAGTGCCGTCCGTCGGCGAACACCATGAGGTCGAGATGATCGAACGTGAACGGTTCGGCCGCGGTGTAGGTCGCGACGTTTCCCTGCACGAACGCGAACGGGGTCTGCCAGGCCGTCGCGTCGTCGCCGTCGATTGCCGAGGAAGCGAGCGCGGTGAGGTCGCCGTCGAGTCGGGCCGTCGACGTCGCGGTCACGCCCCCGGCATCCGCATCTGGACGCCCGAGGAGGGTGTCGAGCAGGGGGTCAGGCGCTCGCGCGCTCAACCGGGCGTCCCCCTCGATGCCGAACTCGCGAGATGTCGGGAGGTCGAAGACCCGCTGGATCGACGTCTCCTCGTCGTCGGTGCGGGCGGGCTCGGCGGGGTTCGCTCGTTGCCGCGTCATCACCACGTCGAGGTCGTGATCGATCGAGGCCGATCCGGCCGCTGTCAGCAGGTCCGTCGGCAGCCGAAGCACCTCGTCGACGCGGATGCCGGCCACGTCGATCTCGGCGAAGCCCACCGGGCTGATTCCCCGGTAGCTCGGGCGGTAGCCGACGTCGGTGTCGCGCACCTCGATCGTCAACGTCGTGAAGGTGTGCGAGCCGATCTCGATGCGCTGTCCGGGAGTGGACCGGGACGACTCGTCGAGCAGCACGTCGAGGGCGTCGCCGCCGTCGAACCGAAGGCGCACCTCGGTGATGAACCGGTTGCGCGAGCCCGTGGTCGGTTGCAGCAAGGTGAGGTGGTCGGTGGTCACGGGCTCCTCGAGTTCGACCTCCCATCGTTCGCCCGTCACGTCCGAGAACGCGCCGACGCGCCACGCGGTGCGCGGATCGCCGTCGAGCGCGTTCGCGGGCCGATCGTCGGGCGTGAGGCTGACGGGGTTGCCGTAGGCCGTCGCGTCCACTCGCACCACGCCCCGCTGCTCGACGACCGTCCGCGTCTCGTCCGCCGCGCCGGGGAACAGCTCGAGCCGGTTGTCTGTGGGGTCGTCTTCGAGCGCCTCCTCGCCGGCGCGCTCGGTGTAACCCACGTTCTCGCGCACCGTTCCCCACCGGCGCGCTTGCCGCCGGTTCGTGTCGGTGAGGACGAGCTGGGCCCCATCGTCGAGGGCTCGCTGCATCCCGTCGGGATCGTCCGCGAACGTCGCCGAGTAGAGCACCGGCTGGTCGGCAACGATGATGCCGGCCGCCGCCGCGTCGACGATGCCCTCACCACTCCCCGCCATCAGCATCACGCCTCTGGCCGCTTCGGCCCGCACGATCGGGCGGGGCCGCTCGACAGGGAACGCCGCGACGGGCGGTGGATCGGCCACGTCGGGCGGCGTGCCCAGCGCGACTTCGTCGATGAGAGGGAGCTCGGGGATCGCCCGGTTCGGAACCGCGTCGCCGAACGTGACCGGCGGGCCGAGCCCCGGAGTGCCGAGCAGCTGCGCCCAGGTGTTGCGCGGTCGTGGGGTGCGATACCGCTCGTACTGCAGGTCGGACCGAAGGTTGATCTCCCCGGCCCCCATGAGCGCGGCGACGGTCGCGAGCGACGATGGCTCGAACCATCCTTCCTGGAGCCGTCGGTCGAACGCGTTGAGCAGATCCGCGCTCGGCTCGCTGCCGTACGGAATGAGCTCGCGCGCGGCATACCCACGGTCCATCAACCCTGGAAGGACAGGGTCGACCGTGTTGCCCCACCGGTACGACGCGAAGTCGGCGCCGGCGAGCTCGAGCACCCGCGTGTCGTCCCCCTGGGCATCGAGATGGGCGGCGACTTCGCTCCAGTAGTCGGGCAGCTCCTCAGGACGCTGCAAGTTGTTCGCGACCATCTGGCCCGTGAAGAGCGGGGGCAGGTTGATGACGGCGACCGCGACCGCTGCAGTTGCGGCGACGAGTCCGAGCTGTGGCCGCCACCGCGCGAGCGCTCGGACTCCGGCGCCCAGCATGACAGCGAGCGCGAGGATGATCAGCGGCACCGCGCGAGGCGTCGAGCGCAGCGCGAGCCCGAGGTCGAGGCGGGTGAAGCGGGCGAACAGCGACCCGTACGGCGAGGGATCGTCATACGGATGCGAACCGACCGCTATCAGGGTGCCGACCGCGAGCACCGCGACGAAGTAACCGCGTTCCTTCCACTTCACCGCTCCGGCCGCGAGCAGCGCGCCGATGCCCAGGAGATAGCCAGCGCCGATCAGCCAGAGATGCTGCGTGTAGGCGACGCTCGGCTCGATCCAGGGGCCGAGCTTGTCGTCGCCGTAGAAGAACCAATAACCGAGACCCCGCAACAGCTCGGGTGCGTTCGACACCTTTGCCACGGTCTCGTAGGTCTCCGTGTAGCGCAGGATCGGGATGCCGTAGCGACCTTGAGCCCACAATCCCGCGATCCACCAGAGCGAAACGCCGAGTGTGAGCAGCCCGATGCGGCCGGCTGCAGCCAGCGCGCGGCGCACCTCGATCTCGCGTGCAACCCACGCCGCGTAGACGAACCAAAGGACCGGCGCGATGCCCGCGAACAGGAGAGCGGTCGCGTTCACGCCGCCGACGAGCGCGATCACGAGCGCGAACCACGCCGGCCACCGCCAACCACCTTGGCGTCCCGACCGCATCGCGAGCCCGATGAGCCAGGGGAGAGCCGCCCACGGCAGCAAGATCACCGAGATGCGGGCCGCGTAGTCGAGCACGTACGGGGAGAGCATGTACGCCGCCGCGGCGACGATCATGCCGCGCGAGCGCAGGGGCTCCGTGGCGCGCCATCCCATGGTCCGCATCAGGAAGAGGACGCCTGCCCCCGCGGCGAACAGGATCGTGCCGAGCCAGAGGCGTTGTGCGACCCAGTCCGGCAGACCGAGCTGCTCCATCAACCAGTAGTACGGCCCCATCGGGAACAGGTAGCCGAGGGTCTGGTGCGTCACCGTGCCGAGGCCAGTGCCCGAATCCCACAGGTAGGGCGCCTTCGCGAGCAGGCGGCTGGGATCGAGGTAGAGGTATGTCTTGGTGTCCGCGCTCACCATGCCGCGATGCGTGAGGAGCAAGGGGATGTACGCGACGAGGGCGAGCCCCAGGTGTTGCGCGCGGCCGCGCCAGCGAGTCGGCACCCCTCTCGATTCGGTCACGGTCGCCGTCAGCGCGAGCTTCCGGGCGACCGCCGCGCTTCGCCGGCCAACGCGGCGAGGGTGCCGGTGGCGGTCGCTTCCCACGTGAGCTCACTCGCTCGTACGAGGCCAGCGGCCCGCATCCGGTCACGGATGTCGCGCTCGGTGAGCAGTCGTGAGATGTCGCGTGCGAGGGCGCGCATGTCGGTCGACAGCACGCCCGTGACGCCGTCGCGCACCGCGTCGCGATGGCCCGGGATGTCGGTGACGACCGCGGGGGTGCCACATGCGGCCGCCTCGGTGATCGTCATGCCCCACCCTTCGGCGGCGGACGCGCTGGCGAGCACCCACGACCGGCGGTAGAGATCGACGAGCGCTTCGTCGGAGAGTCGTCCGGGCATCGACACCCAATCGGCGGCGTCGAGATCGCGGACCAACGCCTCGAGGTTCTCGCGCTCGGCGCCGTCGCCGACGATCGTGAGCTCGGCGTCGGGATGTGTCTGTCGCACCTCGGCCATCACCCGGATGAGCTCGTCGAACCGTTTGACCGGCATCAGCCGGCCGACCGCGACCACGAGCGGATGCTCGGCTCGCTCGCCTCCGACGGAGAAGCGGGGATCGATGCCTGGCGGCACCACGGAGACGCGTGACGGCTTGAACTTCAGCTCGTCGATCAGCTCGCGCCGGGAAGACTCCGAGAGCGTGACGATTCGGCTGCGCCGGTAGATCGGCGGCGCGATGCGCTTCTCGATGGTCTCGCCGAACGTGGCGAGGTTCGGGGGCAGCACCATCTTCCACATCGCCCCGTGCACGTGATGCAGGAAGACGATGCGGGGGCCGCGCGCCCAGACCGGTGACCAGAACGGCATGCCGTTCCAGATCTCGACGAGACCGTCGCGAGGGCCATGCCGTCCAGTGGCCTCGCTGAAGATCGCCCTCGGGAACACCAAGTACCGGCCGGCCCGGCGAATGACGCGCACGCCGTCACGGTTGCTCTCCGGCGGGTGGCCCTGCGCGTAGGAGGTGCGGATCGTGACCTCGATGCCCGCCTCGGCCCACAACCGGGCGACCGTGGTGGCGTGGAGCTCGGACCCACCGGCCTCGACGTCGGCGAGGTCGCGCCATGCGAGCACGTGGATGCGGCGGAGCCCGGCCGACGCGGCGAGATCGCCGAGCTTGGCCAGGATCTCTGCGTGCGCACCGACGGGCCGCCCGGGGTCTGAGTCGTGCGCCACGAGGTCCGTAAACTACCGGCTCCGTGCCCGCGGAAAGGTGACAGGTTGCGACTGACCGGCGAGCGTCCCATCGAAGGCAAGACCCCCGATTCGCTGATGGCGTTGCATGCCGCGGGCTACCGCGAGGTGCTCGAACGGATCGGCCCCGGGCGCTTCCTCGACATCGGCTGCGGGCTCGGTGACGGCAGTGCGCTGTTCCTGGGTGGCGGACGAACCGTGTTCGGCGTGGACTACGACCCCGACACGGCGATCTCGGCTCATCAGACCCGCGGCGAGCTCCGTACGGCGGCGAGTGACGGCTCAAAGCTCGCGGTGCGCACGGGAACGCTCGACTGGGTGTGCTCGTCCCATCTCATCGAGCACTTCCATCAGCCCGAGGGTCACGTCGCGGAGTCGGCGCGGGTGCTCGGGCCCGATGGCGCGGCGTTCTTCATCACCCCGAATGCACCGGCCGACTTCGAGAACCCGTACCACGTCTACTTGTTCGAGCCCGACCAGCTCCACGCGATGCTCGATCGTCATTTCGAGGACGTCACCGTGCTGGGGCTCGACGGCGACGCCGTGGTGAAGGCCGACTTCGAGCGGCGCCGGAAGTTCGCTCGCCGCCTGCTCGCGCTCGATCCGTGGGGGTTCCGGCACAAGCTGCCGCGGAGCTGGTTCGTCGGATTGCATGCGATCGCTCGCCGGCTGACGTACCCGTTCCTCAACCGCAAGGCCGCGGAGGCGCCGCCGATCACCGCGGACCGCTTCGCGCTCACCGAGGCGATCGACCCGAGCACGCTGGTCCTCTTCGCCGTCGCTCGCCGCCCCCGCCGCTAGCTGTACCCGTCAGACCTGGACGAGCTCGCGATCGTCGGGGACGGTCGGGACGTCCTCGGGATCGTCCCGGACGCGCGTGAACGCGCGAATGAGCGCATCGACGCCGACCGCCGCGAGAAGGCAGATCGCGCCCTCGGCGGACGCGCGGTAGCGCGTGGTGGCGAACGTGATCGTCACCGCGATCCAGACCACGATCGGTGGGCCCAGCAACGGGAAGACGGGGATGCGCCGTCGCCGCAGCACGAGCGCGCCCGCGATGGCGAGTGGGGCCACGATGTACCAGCTGGCCATCGCGCCGCGAGCCACCCACAGGCTGCGCCCCTCGGGGAACACATCGAGGCGCACCTGCTGCAGTGGCTTGTAGAGACCGGTGATGCGGCCCCACCGAGCGAGGATCACGTAGGGCAGCCGGCTCTTGTGGTTGCCGATGTACTCCAGCGACTCGTCGCGGAAGAGCTTGGCCAGCTCGGACTGGTCCATGCCGCGGCTGTCGATGCCGTTGGCCTCGAGCACGCCGACTGGGCACAAGATGTTCCAGTAGCCGGTGAACTCGCCGTAGTAGGTGAGGTCACAGGTCGCCGTCGAGAGCGTGATCTCGTAGCCCGCGGACAGCAACACGGGATGATCGAACCGCGACAGGTTGAACCCGACCCACGGCGCGAGTGTCAGCACGCATGCGGCGCCGGATGCGAAGAGCCACTCGATGCGCCGCCGCAGGGGCACGGTCCGGGCGATGAGGATGAGCGGGAGGACGACGAGCACCGCGAGCAAGAGGAGCTCGGAGCGCGACATGGCCGCCAGGCCCACGGACACGCCGAGCAGCGCGGCTCGGAGAAGGCTCGGGCGGTGCCAGAAGCGATACGACAGCAAGATGGTCACGGCGACGGTGAGGATCGCGACGGTCTCCGAGAGCAGCATGCCGTCGGGTGCCCAGACGTTCGGGTAGATGCACACGAGCACCGCGGCGATCAGCCCGACGCGCTTCCCGGCGATCTCCTTGCCGGCGTACGCCGAGACGGCGATCGTGGCCGCGCCGATGAGTGTCGTCACGAGCATGTGGCCCGTGGAGCCCGTGATGCCGAGCCACGACCAGGCGGCGAGGTAGAGCAGATAGATCGGCGGATGGTCAGCGGCCTGCACCGAGAGGCCGTACTCCCGGAACTCGATCGGGTTGATGAAGCCGTGACCGTCGGCGATCAGGTTCGAGCTGTAGTGGTAGAAGTACGCGTCGCCCCAGATGGCGGAGTCGTGCGTCACGAAGAGCACGTACGCCACGCGCACCAGGAGCCCGACTCCGGTGATGAGTGCGACCCAGCGCAGGAACGACCGGTCGGTCATCTCGACCTCAGTGCTGCTCGGCTCGCTGGTCACCGGCGGATCGTCGGCCGGGGCGACTTCGCCCGTTGGCGCGGCTTCAGGCGCGTCTTCAGCCGTCGGCGCGCTCATCGGACGAGACGCTAGCCGCGGGCCTGGCGTCGGCTCTGAGCAGGGCGATCTCTTCGGCCAAGGTGCGTACCCGGCTCTCAACCCGCGACAGCTCCCATGAGAAGTGCACAACAACGAAGAAGAGGAAGCCGAGGGCGAGGAACGCGAACGCGGTGGGCGGGTACTGCACGCCGAGCCATCCGGCAACGGTGTCGAGCACGCTCGGGAAGATGGCCAGGGGTACGAGCACGATCCCGATGCCGAGCCACAGCAGCGCGTACTTCGACCGAAGCTGGTGCAGCCGGAGGAGCCAGAAGATGTAGGCGACGCTCAGTGCGGTCACGACGATCAGCAAGAGATGAGCGCGATTGGTCATGGCCGCTCCTTCGGTGGGGCGATGTGGCGGCGCGAAGCCGATGCCGTGATGCCGATCATGAGCCGCAGGTAGTTGTAGACGAGCTTGAGCCGTCGCGTGCTCGGCTGGCCACCCGAGCGGGTTCGCATTGCCACTGGCACCTCGACGACGCGATAGCCGGCGCGCGACACCATCAGCAGCACCTCGACGGTGTCGGCGAGGTACTCGACGGGGTAGTCGCGAGCGAGCATCGCCACGACCGGCGCGTCGAACGCGCGAAAGCCCGATGTCGTGTCCGTGAACGACTGCCCGGTCTGCCACCGCACGACCCGGTGGAGCAGCTTCATCGCCCGCCGCCGCACCCGACCAACCTCGAACGTGCTCGTGGCGCTGGGGTCGGCGAATCGGGAGCCGATGGCCATCTCCGCTCCGGCGTCCAACGCGTCGAGGAGGCTCTTGATGGTGGCGGGATCGTGCTGGCCGTCGGCATCGACGACGACCACCCGGCCGTACCCCTCCTCGACGGCGTAGCGCAGCCCAGTCCTCACGGCCGCGCCTACTCCGAGGTTGAACGGGAGGCGGGCCACCGCGACGTCGCACGTGGCCGCGACACGCGCGGTGCCATCGCGTGAGCCGTCGTCGACCACGAGCACCGCGAGCTCGGGGACGACGTCGCGCAGCTCCTTGAGCGTTCCCGGGAGCGCCTGCTCCTCTTGGAAGGCCGGTACCACGACGAGCGTGGGGCGGTCAGTCATCCGGCCCGGTCTTCGACGTAGAGCCAGTCTCCACCGACGAGCTCACAGCGGTGCGGGTGCTCAGTGCCCGTCCAAGCGAGCAGTGAGAAGCGGTACGGGAAGAAGTGGATGTGCGGGTTGAACGTCACCCGGTAGGGCCGTTGTCGCGGCACGACAACGACGACCCGCTTCGCGGCGACCCGTCGCAGCTCGGCTATCGCGGCGCCGAGGTGCTGCACGTGCTCGAGCGTGTGCGTCGACACCACTGTGTCGAACGACTGGTCGTGGAACGGCAGCCTCTCGACGTTCGCCTCGCAGAGGGTCGCGCCCGAGTGGCGAATCGCCCGATCGCCGGTTGCCAGCGCGACATCGCAAGCGACGACGTGGTGGTCGCGGGCCAGGATGTTCGCGAGGTAACCCTTGCCGCAGGCCACATCGAGCACCGTACGGCCTTCGATCGCCGCGACCACGCCATCCAACGACTCAGGGGTGAGATCGGTGTCGCCCTGTTCGAACTTGGTCTGGAGGCTGCGGTAGAACGCGCCGTACTCCGCCTCCGACAACGAGAAGGCTCGGTCCTTCAGCTCGTCGATCGGGATCGGCAGCGTGTCGTACATCGACCGGGCGGCCTTGGCGAACAAGCGCGAGTCGCGCAATGCCGGCGGCACCCAGCGATCGAGCAGATCGTTCCACCGCATCGAGGCGCGCCGGCTCATCCGCATCGTCGGGTCACGCCTTCCCGATGGCGGCGAGCACGCGGCGGCGCTGGGCCATGGCGGGTCGCTCGATGAGCTTCAGGCTGATGGCTGCGGTCGCGCAGCTCAGCACCATCGTTCCGAGGAAGAGCTGCGGGAAGGGCGCCTGGAAGAGCGGCCAACCCATCCAGTCAGAGAAGTGGAGGATCCAGAATTGGTGCCACAGGTAGATCCCGTACGAGATCGAACCCAAGTACACCATCACGGGGTGTGACAAGAAGCCGCGGATCAGGCCCTTGCGCTGATCGCCGAACACCGCCGGCAGCATCAGCGCGAGCGCCACGAGCCCGTACACGGTCTGGCGAAGCATCTCGCGGGCATCGCTGCTCTTGAAGAGACCGAGCAGGAGACCGAGCTGGGTCGACACGAACCAATAAAGGACGATGGCGACGATCCAGCAGACCGCGGGATGCCGGCCGATCGCCTCGCCCGCGGCGCGGATGACGGAGCGATGCTCGCCCCACGCCGACACGACCGCGAGCGCCATCCCGACGGCGAACAGCTCGATCAGCGAGGGCAGCCAGTAGGGCGTGAGCGCCTTCCAGCTCGGGTCGAGCCAGATGATGAAGCCGCGCCACACGAAGCTGAGGACGATGAGCCCGCCGAGCGCGGCGAGCAATCGCATCGCCTGTTGGTTGATCGTGCGGCCCCCGCAGACGCGGCGCATCCACGTCGCCCAGAACGGGAGGAACGCGTAGAAGCTGATCTCGGTGGCCAGGCTCCAGGACTGCGTGATCGCGCCGATCACGAAGCGCTGGAAGTAGATCTGGGTGAGGCTCATGTACACGAGCAGGCCGAAGATGCTGTGCACGACGATGCCGCCGATGATCACCTGCAGGAACAGCGCCGCCCAATAGCCCGGGAAGATGCGTAGGACTCGTCGCGTCCAGAAGTCCGCTCGGGGGATGGGCTCGACGCCGTCGAACTGCGCAGCCACGTAGGGACGAAAGAGCAGGAAGCCGGAGAGCGCGAAGAAGATCGGCACGCCGATGTCCATGCGTCCCAGGAACACGCCCCACTCGTACCGGAACGTGTCACCGGATGCGAAGCCCGCGTGATGCGCCACGATGAGGGTCGCGGCAATCGCCCGCAGACCGTCGAAGCACGCGAAGTGACGGCTGACCGATCCGGCGTGCCCGGCGCCGGCATCGGCGGTCGCCGCGACGGTCATTCGATGATCGGAGCGGCGCGACCGGTGCCCGAGGTGCCAGTCGTCGAGCCCTCCTCGTGGTACTCCTGCTCGACGTTCACCGTCCAGATGTCGTGGTGCGCGCCGTAGATGTTGTCGACGCTGAGCATCGCGGTGAACATCGAGTGGTCCTGGTTGTTGTATTTGTGCATGCCGTTCCGACCGACGGGATACACGTTGGGCGTGTTCGTCGCGATCCACCCGCGCATGACGTCGACGTTCGCGCGGTAAGTGCCGTCGTAGAAGGGGTAGGCCTTGGGCGTGCGGACGACGTAGCCCACCTCGACTTGTGTGGCGTCGACGAGGCCGATCCGCTCGAGCTCACGAGCACCGAGCGCGACCAGGTCGTCGTCGCTCATCTCCCACAAGTCGTCGCCGACACTCACGAAGTACTCGAGACCGAGACAAGTCCTGCCGGGCTTCACCATGTACGGCGACCACGACCCGAAGTTCTGCACACGACCCACGAAGACGTCCGGAGAGTGCACGTAGATCCAGTTGTCGGGGAACGAGTAGCGCTCGGGCACGACGAGCGCGACCGTGATGAAGTCGCGGTACTTCAGTCCCCGTGCCGCCGCGAGCACGTCGGCCGGCACCGGAGGATCCATGGCCTCGAGGAGCGCGCTCATCGGCATCGACGAGATCACCGCCGTGGCGTCGTAGGTCGTCGGCACGCCCTCGGTCTCCGCGGTCACCGAGACGGCGCGGCCGTCGCGGTGATGCACCCTCGTCACCGCGGTCTGCATGATCACCTTGCTGCCGGCCGCCTCGACCTTGTCGCGGCAGACCTCCCACATCATCCCTGGCCCGTACTTCGGGTACTGGAACTCCTCGATCAGCGAGGTGACGTCCTTCTGGTTCCGCTTCGGGAGGAGCGCGTTGATGATTGCCTTTCCGAGCGACAGGTTCTTGATGCGCTGGGCCGCCCAGTCCGCGGGCAGCTTGTCCGCATCCACCCCCCAGACCTTCTCGGTGTAGGTCTTGAAGAGCGCGCGGTAGAGCCGCCATCCGAACCGTGAGGCCACCCAGCCTTCGAACGAGGTCAAGTCCTTCGGCTTCTTGATGCGCACACCGATGTAGGAGCACACGCAGAGGAAGGCCTCCCACACGCCGAGCCGAGTCAGCGCGTTCATCGCGCGGAGCGGGTAGTCGATGAACTTGCCGCGGTAGTGGATCCGGCTCATCCGAGGGCGGAGCAGGAAGTCCTCCGCGGGCAGGATCTCGTGCCAGACCTGCTCGACCTCGCCGACCTTGGTGAAGAAGCGATGACCACCGATGTCGAACCGCCAGCCGTCGCGTTCGACCGTGCGACTGATGCCACCTACGACCGAGTCGGCTTCGAGAACCGTCGCCGTCTGTCCTCGCTTCGTGACCTCCCACGCCGCGGTGAGCCCCGCAGGCCCGGCGCCGATGATGACGACGCGCTCGGCCTCGGTGTTCGGCTCGGTCTCGGTGTCGGCCATCGCGGTCGCGCGCTCCTGCAGCTCATCGTGCGTTCGGGGTCGTGGGCAACGGCCGGATGATTGGGCCGCAGTAGGTGCGAAGGCTACCGTTGCGCGCCGTGGCGGTCACGAACACCCAGGCCGCGGCGCCGAGCGCCGAGCCTGCGGAGGCCCCCGCTGAGTCCGGCTCCCGGCGGTGGCTGACGGTCGGATGGGCACTCGTCGCGCTGGCCGCGGTCGTCTGTGTCGCACTGCGGTTCTGGACGCAGTCACACCTCTGGCTCGACGAGGCCCTGTCAGTCAACATCGCCCGACTCCCCGTTGCCGACATCCCGGAGGCGCTCCGCCACGACGGGCACCCGCCGCTCTACTACTTCCTCCTGCACGGGTGGATGTCGGTGTTCGGCGAAACCGACCGCGTCGTCCGCGCGCTGTCGGGCGTGTTCGCCGTTGCCGCGTTGCCGCTGATGTGGTTCGCCGGCCGCCGGCTCGGAGGAAACCAAGTCGCGTGGCTCGCGGTCGTGGTGCTGGCGCTCAACCCATGGGCCCTGCGGTACGCAACCGAGGCCCGCATGTACTCGTTCGTGGTCTTCCTCGTGCTCGCGGGCTATCTGCTCGTGACAGCCGCGCTCGATCGGCGCAACGTGTGGTTGCTGATCGGCATCGCGCTCGTCACCGGCGCGCTCGTGCTGACCCACTACTGGGCGCTGTACCTCGTCGCGGCCACGGTCGTCTTGATCTTGCTCCGGCTTCGGGACGCCAACACCAGGTCCGCGGCCGTGCGGGTGCTGATGGCGATCGGCATCGGCTCGCTCGCGTTCGTCCCGTGGCTCTCGTCGTTCGCGGACCAGGCCGCCCACACGGGGAGTCCCTGGGCCAAGCCGATCCGGCCGTCGACGATGCTGACGATCACCGCCAACGATCTGGGCGGGATCGGCTCCGAGGGCCAGGTCGTGGGGTTCGTGCTGACCATGCTCACGTTGCTCGCCCTGTTCGGGATCGCTCGCAGCCGGCACCGCATCGACCTCGATCTGCGGACGGTGCCGCAGGTACGGACCGAGGTCGTGGCGTCGGGGCTGACCATGGCAATCGGTCTCGTCGCGATCTACGCCGCGGGTGGCACCTACGAGTCGCGCGTACGCGGCGGTGTACGTCCCCCTCTTGTTGCTCGCAGCGGCGGTGGGCATCACCCGGTTCACCGCCGACTGGCTCCGGCTGGTGATCGTCGGCGTCCTCGCGCTCGGCGGACTGCTCGGCGGGTATCGCAACGTCACCATCGAGCGCACGCAGCTGGGGGCGGAAGTGGTGCCGGCCCTCAACGAGAGCGCGGCGGCGGGCGACATCGTCGTGTACTGCCCCGATCAGCTCGGCCCGGCCGGCACCCGTCATCTGCGCGACGACGTCATCACGATGGCCTACCCGACGCTCGGACCTCCCGAGCGAGTCGACTGGGTCGACTACGAGGAGCGCAACGACGCCGCCGATCCCGACGCGATCGCGCAGGAGGTGCTGGCTCGCGCCGGCGACCAGACGATCTGGCTCGCGTGGGCGGGCACCTACCGCACCTTCGAGGGACAGTGCGAGGCGCTGAACACCGCGTTGCTGCGAGCGCGCCCTGGGGGCCACTCCGTCGTCGAGGACAACGGCAACGAGTACTTCGAGCACGCCTGGCTGTTCACGTTCCCGCCCGCGCAGTGACGCCCACCCGACTGCGCCGCAGCGTCGGCGTGGACATCCGGGCTGCTTTGCCGGCATGGATTGTGGCGCGTGTCCTTGTCGCCATCGCGTACGGCATCGCCCGCCTATGGCGCGAGCTCGACGATCCTGAACGGCTCACGATCCAGCTTCACCAGGGGCTGTTCGCGTGGGACGGTGCCTTCTACCGAGAGATCGCCAGCCACGGCTACGACTCGTTGCCCGACCAGGCGCTTCGGTTCTTCCCGCTCTATCCGCTGTCGGGTCGCGGACTCGGGTTCCTTCTGGGCGGAAACGAGGGCATCGCCCTCCTTCTCATCGCGAACGTCGCCGCGCTCGCGGCGGGGGCGTTGCTGCACCGGCTCGTCCTCGTCGACCTCGGCGACCGTGCGACGGCCAGGCTCAGCGCGTCTCTGCTGGCGCTCGCACCGCCGGCGTTCGTGCTCGTGTGGGCCTACGGCGAGGCGCTCTTCCTCGTGTGCGCGATCGGCGCGTTTCTCGCTCTGCGGAAGCGCTCGTGGTGGTGGGCTGCCCTGGCGGGCTACCTCGCGGGACTGACCCGACCGTTCGGCGTCGTGCTCGCGGTGCCGGCGGCGATCGAAGCTTGTTCGGGATGGCGGCAGGCGTCGGGTCGCGACCGAGTCGCCCGCCTCGCGGCCATAGCGGCACCCGTGGCCGGCCTTGCCACGTTCCTGCTCTGGGTCGGGTCGTTCGAGCCCGTCCGTCAGCAAGGGGAGCTGCGAGGGGAGTGGCTCGATCCGATCCGGGGGCTCGTCGTCGAGGCGATCGGTGACCTGTTCGGGCCGCAGCGCTTCCTCGACGGCCTGCACGCCCCGTTCGCAGTTCTTCTCGTGGTCCTCGTGATCCTGTGCATCCGGTGGCTGCCACCGTCGTACAGCGCGTTCGCCGGCATCGCCGTCCTCAGCGCGCTCGCCGCGACCAACATGAACTCGCTCGAGCGGTACGGCCTCAACGCCTTCCCGGTCGTGATCGCGATGGCGATGCTCGCGCGGCGATGGCGCATCGAATCCGCCGTGCTCGTCATCTCCGGAGCGCTCATGGTCGCCGTCACCACCGCCGCGTGGCTCGGCCGCTACGTCCCCTGACGCCACCCATTCGCTGTCGGGATTGACGATCAGAGGCACGCAGAGTGCCCCGACCGTTCAATCCCGAGCGGGGGGACGAGCGGAGGACGAGCGGAAAATGTCCCACCGTCTTGCCACCTTGTGCCGATGACGGCGGACATGAGAGTCATCAATCGATGGACGAGGAGGCAGCGAGCGCTCATCACCCGGCTCCAGGCGTTGGCTGCTGGCCTCACTGACGGCGAGATCACCGGGCTCCTGCGGCGCATGATCTGGATCGAGATCCGCCCGGGCGTCTACGCGGTCGCGGGCGCGCCTCCCTCGTGGGAGCAAGCGGTCCAAGCGGTGCTGCTGTCGGCGGGCGGGGGTGCCTACGGCTCCCATCGCACGGCCGGCTACCTCTGGGCTATCCGCAAGGTCCTGCAGCCCGAGCACATCGAGGTCGTGACCGACCTGGAGCGCAGGGTGACGCTCGACGGGGTCCTCGGGCACCGGTCCCGCGAGCTGTTCGATGCGGACCTCACGACCCGGCTCGGCGTCCCGTCGGTGACCGCCGCTCGGGCGTTGGTCGACGTCAGCGGGTCGATGCGCCACGAAGACCTCGGCAAGGCGCTCGACGACCTCCTCCGGCGCAAGGTGTGCACCCTCGACGAGGTGCGTCGGTGCGTTGCGCGCCTCCATCCAGGGCCCGGGCGACCGCTGCGAGGTATGCACCGCGTACTCGCGGAGCGCTGGGAGGGCTACGACCCTGGCGAGAGCGACCTCGAGACTCGTGCGATTCGCTCCATCGCCAGGGCCGGCCTTCCCCTGCCGCGACAGCAGTACCGAATGCGGCTCGCGGGCAAGCCGGTACGGATAGATCTCGCATATCCCGAGCTGAGGATCGCCATCGAGGTCGACTCGTGGGAGTACCACGGGCAAGTCCGTTCAGCGTTCGACGTCGACCACATCCGACGCGACGAGCTGATCCTCCTGCAATGGGTGCCGTTCACATTCACGAACGCCATGTCGGACGACTACATCGTCAGCAGCACACGGACGTTGCTCGCGGCAGGCCCAGGCGCGTGTCCGCGGCGGGATTGGCGAATCGGGCGCGGCATAGTGCCCCCAATCATCAATCTCGGGCCCGGGGGTGGGGGTGGGGGTGAGGGCGCCGGGGTCAGAGGTGTTCGATGTGCATGAGGCGGGCATGGGGCGCGTGGCGAGGTGGGGCGATGCCGCAGGACTTGAGCAGGCGCACGACCCGTCCTCGATGTCCGCGGAAAGGTTCGAGCAGCTCGAGCATCCGGTCGTCGCCTCCCGTCGCGTCGCCGGTGAGGGTGAGGCAGACGATGCCGGGCAGGTGAAGATCGCCGATGGGCACCGCGTCGGGATCGCCAGCCGCGCTGGCCAGCACCAGTCCCGTCGTCCATGCACCCACTCCGGACACGAAGCGCAGCCGCGCCTCCAGCCGCGGTGGGTCGTCGACGAGGGCTTCGAAGGCGCTCGCGGCAGACGCGCATCGCCGGATCGTGTCGGCGCGGCCTCGCTCGATCCCGCTCGGGTGGAAGCGGTGGTAGGGGAGCGATGCGATGCGAGCGGGTTCGGGTGGCAGCCAGAGGTCCACCGGGCCCGGTGCCCGCTCGCTGAAGCGGCGTGTGATCGAGCCCCACGACCGGGCGGCCTGGATGCTCGTCACTCGCTGTCCGAGGATCGTCGCGACGAGCAGCGGGAAGACCGAGCGAGATCGCGCGATGCGCATGCCCGGATGGCGACGATGCAGCTCGGAGACGAAGGTGTCCGATGGCGCGAAGCCCTCAGCATCGTCCGCGGCGCCCACCATCTCGGGGGCGTGCTCGGTCACCCACGCTGCGCCGTCACCCCATGCGTCGACGCCGACCTCATGGCCGCCTCCGGTGAACCGAGCGGTGGCGCCGCCCTCGGGTGTCCGTACCGCGCGCCACACCGTCGTGTCGCCGACTCTTGTCGTCGGGTCGTAGCGCCCGTGCTGAAGCGACCCCATGGTCTGCCCGAGATGGACAGGAAGCCGGAGTCGGACGCGCCGGCTGATCACGCGAGGCAGATCACGCGAGGCAGCGCAGCGGCTCTCCGCCGTTGTAGGTGATCATCTCGAGGATCGCCGTGAGCACGTCGATCGTGGCGCCCGGTTCGGCACCGTCGATCTCGGCGTAGGCGCGGTGGAGGTTGCCGACGAGACGTTCCTTGTCGTGCCATTCGGAGAACTCCCCGAGGTCGGCCTGGAGCGCGGCGTCGAGCGGCGCAACGCCGGCGGCGTGCGCCTCCGAAGCGAGTCGCTGCACGAACTCGAAGTACCTCGTCAGCTGGTCGAAGACTTCCGGACCGCACACAGGTCCGTGGCCGGGGACGATCGTCTCGGCGTCGAAGGCGCGCAATGCTTCGACTGAAGCGAGCGATCCCGACACCGAGCCCATCACGACGAACGGCGTTCCCCCGTTGAAGACGAGGTCGCCGGTGAACAAAACCCTGCGCTCAGGCACCCACGCCACGACGTCATTCGTGGTGTGCGCCGGACCGATGTGGCGCAGCGCGACTTCGAGGTCGTCGACCCACACCGACAGATGATCGTCGAACGTCACGAACGGCGGCCACGTCTGGAGTTCGCCCCACTCGACCCATGGCCACAGCGACTTCGTGACCGATCCGGACGTGATGACTTCTTCGCGGCACTTCTCGTGGGCCACGATCGCGGCGGACGGCAACAGATAGTTGCCGTGCGTGTGATCGCCGTGGTGATGCGTGTTGACGAGCACTCGCACCGGCTGATCGCTCACACCGCCGAGCGCGTCGAGAAACGCCGCGAGTGCGCCTCTCGGTCGCGCAGGTGTCGATCGCGGTCACCCCGTCGCGGCCGACGAGGAAGCCGGTGTTGTTGAGACACCACGAACCGTCCAGCTGCACGTAGGCGTAGATGCCGTCGCTGACCTCTTCGAGGGTCGGCGGCGGGGCCACCTCGACGTCGTGGGCATGGTCAGCCGACATGGCCGCATCGTAGGGGGCAGGGGCTACCGTCCGGGGATGGACCCCGTGCTCGTCTCGACCCCTCGTGAAGGCGTGCGGCTCGTCACGCTGAACCGGCCCGACAAGCTCAACGCGATGACCGCGGAGCTGATCGGCCAGCTGCACGATGCCCTCGACGACGTCGCGATCGACGCGTCCTGCCGCGTCGTGGTCCTCACCGGCATGGGTCGAGGCTTCTGTGCCGGGCTCGACCTCGGTGGCTACGGGCGTGCGCCGCACACGGAGGGATTCGGTCCGACGCAATCCGGGTTCGCCGTGCAGAAGCAGATCGCGGCGCTGATCCCGCAGCTGCGGTCGCTGCCCCAGCCGGTCATCGCCGCCGTGAACGGCCCCGCGGCCGGAGGCGGCTTCGCGCTCGTCCTCGGGTCCGACATCCGCATCGCGGCCGAGTCGGCGAAGTTCAACGCCGCGTTCATCCGGATCGGTCTCTCCGCGTGCGACATCGGCACGAGCTGGCTGCTACCCCGCCTCATCGGCGCCGCGCACGCCCAAGAGCTGATGCTGACCGGACGCCTCTTCACCGCGGCCGAGGCGCTGCGCTTCGGCCTCGTCACCGAGGTCGTGCCCGACGAGATCATCCTCGACGCGGCGTACGCGGAGGCCGAGCTCGTGATGAAGAACACCCCCTTCGGCGTCGCGCTCACGAAGGAGGGCATGTGGTCCGCGCTCGAGATCCCGGGCATGCAGGCCGCGATCGATCTCGAGAACCGCCAGCAGATCATGGCCAGCGCCACCACCGACCATCAGGAGGCGATGCGGGCATTTCTCGAGAAGCGCCCGCCGCGCTACGAGAACCGTTGAGCTACGAGAACTGCTGAGCCGGGGTCAGGTCGTGGTCCCACACCCGGAAGTGGTGCACGCCGACCCGCTCGGTGGCCTCGATGCCGCCCCACATCAGCTCGGTGACGACCTCGATCGCACGGTCCATGGAAAGGTCCTGACGATCGAGCCACCGCAGGGCGGCGGCCTCGACGAGCGCGAGCACTGACCGGGCGACGAGCCGCGCCTCGGGCCCGCCTCCGAACGCCGACGCCAGCGGCGCGAGTCGCTCTTCGATCACCTCGGGATGGCGTGCCGGACCATCGCCGGTCGCATTGCGGTACCCGTCTGGGTTTCCCTGCGCGTACAGGAAGTGCTGCGCGACCACCTTCGCCACGGCCTCGCGGAACGTCTCCGTGCCATTGAAGCCCGCGGTGACCGCTTCGTGCAGGAGCTCGGTGTGCCGCCGGAACACCGCCGCCACGAGACCACGGCGGTCTCCGAAGTAGTTGTAGACGAGCGCGCGCGAGACACCGGCCGCGTCGGCGACCTCCTCGAAGGTCACCTCGCTCGGGTCGCGGCCCTTGAACACCAGTACGGCGGCGTCGATGATCTGTTCTCGTCGCGTCTCTCGCGTGAGCCGGGTGCGCACTCGCTCCATCTGAGCCACACGCATCCCCCCTCAGAGCGGTCAGCTCGTGGGCGAGTCGCCGTTCATTGTCGTGTCGGGCTCGGGAGCCGCGACGGGGACGGTCTGGTCTACTGCGGTCGGCGGTGCCTCGGCGTGGCCGATCGGGAAGTGGCAGGCGACGTAGTGCCCGCCTCCGAGGTCTCGGATCTGCGGCTCCTCGGCGGCGCACCGGTCGGCGGCCTTCGGGCACCGGGTGCGGAAGCGACAGCCGCTCGGGGGGAACACCGGGGACGGCAGCTCACCCTTGATCCGGCCGAGCGTGTCGGGCGTCACCGTCGGGTCCGGGACCGGGATCGACTTCAGCAGCAGCTCGGTGTACGGATGGGCAGGCGCGCGGTACAGCTCGTCGGGCGGTGCGACCTCGCAGATCTTGCCGAGGTACATGACGCACACGCGATCGCTGATGTTCTTCACGACGGCGAGGTCGTGCGCGATGAAGATCATCGTCAGCCCGTAGCGGGCCTTCATGTCCTCGAGCAGGTTGAGGATCTGGGCCTGCACGGACACGTCGAGCGCGGACACCGGCTCGTCGCAGATGACCAGCTTCGGGTCGAGCACGAGCGCGCGGGCCACGCAGATGCGCTGGCACTGGCCGCCCGAGAACTGGTGGGGCTTTCGGCCCGCCGCGATCTCAGGATCGATGCCGACGTCTTCGAGCACGGTGCGCACTCGCTGCTCGCGTTCGTCGTCGGACCCGACCTTCCAGATCGCAAGGGGCTCAGCGACGATGTCTTTCACCTTGCGCCGTGGGTTCAACGACGAGATCGGATCCTGGAAGATCATCTGCATCTGCGGTCGCACCCGGCGGACGTCCTCGGGGTCGAGACCGGTGAGCTCGGATCCGTCGAAGCGGACCTGGCCACCGGTCGGGCGGGGAAGCTGCATGATCGCCCGGCCGGTCGTGGACTTCCCGCAGCCGGACTCGCCGACGAGACCGAGGGTCTCGCCCTTGAGCACGTCGAAGCTGATGCCCGAGACCGCGTTCACCCGCAGGCCGGTGTTGCCGAGGGGGAACTCGACGACGAGGTTCTCGACGCTGAGGAGGGGGTCGCTGTCGGGTCGGAGGTGCGCGGTGCCGCTGCCGGCCATGTCAGGCCTCCGCCGGCGCGGTCGTGGCGGAGTCGACCTCGGCGGCGGCATGCTCGGCCGAGCGCGGCACGGTTGCGCGCGAGCGCCTCGGCGCCTTCGGGCGAGCCGACGGGGTAGAAGCACGCGAACGTGTGGCCGGGGATCTCCGACTCCTGCAACGGCGGCTCTTCCTCCCGGCATCGATCCTGGGCGTAGGGACAGCGGGGCGCGAACCGGCACCCGGGTGGCGTGTTGATCAGGTTCGGGGGACGGCCGGCGATGACCTCGAGTCGGGTGTGGCTGCGGTTCTCGAGCTTCGGGATCGATTTGAGCAGGGCCTCGGTGTAGGGATGGCGCACGTTCGCGAACAGCGACTTGGTCGGGGCCTTCTCGACGATCTTGCCGGCGTACATCACCGCGATCTCGTCGGTGCGCCCGGCGACGACGCCGAGGTCGTGTGTCACGAGCACCATGGACATGTTGCGGTTCTGCCGCTCTTCCTGCAGCAGGTCGAGGATCTGCGCCTGCACGGTGACGTCGAGCGCCGTCGTGGGCTCGTCGGCGAACAGGATCGTGGGGCCGCATGCGAGCGCGATCGCGATCGTGACGCGCTGGCGCATGCCGCCGGACAGCTGATGGGGATACTCGTCGAGACGCCGGGCGGGCTCGGGGATGCCGACCGACCTCAGCAACTGCTCCGCCGTATCCCTCGCTGCCTTCTTCGAGTAGTCGAGGTGGTAGATCGAGCGACTCGGTGATCTGACGCCCGATCTTCATGACGGGGTTCAGCGACGTCATCGGATCCTGGAAGATCATCGCCATCTCGGTGCCCCAGAGCTCGCGCATGGCGGGAGGTGCGAGATCGCCGATCTCCTGTCCCTCGAACACGACACGTCCGGCCCGTTCGACGTTGCGGCGGGGGAGCAGGCCCATGATCGAGCGCGACAGGATCGTCTTGCCCGAGCCGGACTCGCCGACGATGCCGATCGTCTTGCCGCGGTCGAGCGTGAACGAGACGCCGTCGACGGCCTTGACGAAGCCGGCATCCGTGCGGAACGCCGTCTTGAGGTTCTCGACCTCGAGGAGCGGCCCGGTCTGGGTGCGTTGCCCCGCGATGAGCTTGGCGAGCTGTCCCTTCTTCACCCCACGGATTCCTTGATGTCGAACCGCTGGCGAGCGACGTCGCCGAGCATGTTGATGGCCAGGATCGTGAGGAACATGAAGAGGGCTGGCATCAGCGAGATCCACCACTCACCTGATTGCAGCGGGTTCTTGCCTTCGAAGATCATGAATCCCCACGTCGGCGTCGGTGGTCGCACCGACAAGCCAAGGAACGCGAGCGCCCCCTCGGCGACGATGAGCACCGCCAGCGCAGTGAGTGCGAACGACAACATCGGCGGGATGACGTTCGGCAGGATCTCGCGCCCGATCACACGGCCGTTCTTGGCGCCGAGGGCCCGAGAGGCGACGACGAACTCGCGGTTCGCGAACGTCAACGTGCTCGCCCGCACGACTCGGGTGAGCGGCGGGATGGACAGCACGCTCAACACGAGGATGACCAACCACAGCCGGCTGAGGGTGAAGCTGATCGGGCCGATCTCGAAGTGACGGTCACCGCCATCGGGGGCCTGGCCGAACGTCACGAGCATCAACGCGAGCACCAACGCCGGGAACGCCAGCAGGATGTCCATGATCGTGGTGATGAAGGTGTCGGTGCGCCGGCGGTGGTAGCCGGCGATGAGGCCGAGGAATCCGCCGATTGTCAGGCCGAACACCAACGAGGCGATGCCGATCGCCAACGACACGCGAGCGCCGTAGACGAAGCGGCTGAAGATGTCACGGCCGTTCGAATCGGTGCCGAACCAGTGGTCCAGCGACGGCGGCTGCTTGCCGTCGAGCACGCTTCCTTGGCTGTAGGAGTCGACAAACGGAAGGAAGTCGGCGAACACCGCGAGGAACACGACCGTGCCGATCCACACTGCGGCGATCCAGAACGTGATGCGGCCGCGCTTCTTCGGCCGGACATACGCGGGATCCGAGGCGTCGGCGATGACGCCGAGCGACATGACCTCGCCCGGCGTGACATCGACCTCGGCACCGAAGAGCGGCGTGGCCTCGAGCGAGGGATCGAGTTTCTGGTTATGCGAGAGCTCTTGCATGGCGGATCCTCGGATCGATGAAGGCGTAGAGCACGTCGACCAGGAAGTTCACGAACACGAAGCTGACGGCGAAGATCGTCACGCACACCTGCACGACCGGGAAGTCGCGACGGGCGATCGCCTCGACCGTGAGCTGACCCATTCCGTTCAGGGCGAAGATCTGCTCGACGATCACCGCGCCGCCGATGAGGGCGCCGACGTTGACGGCCGCGACGGTGATAAGCGAGAAGAGCGAGGGGCGCAGCGCGTGGCGGAACAGGATGCGCTTCGTTGACATGCCCTTCGCGCGCGCCATCGTGATGAAGTCCATCTGAAGGGTGGCGAGCATGTCGGTGCGCAGCAGCCTCGTGTAGACGGCGATCTGTGCGAGCGCGAGCGTGAACGCGGGCAGGAAGTAGGCGCGGAAGTGCTCGCCGGGGTTGTCGAAAAGACTGACGTCTTTGGAGATGGCGGGAAACCACCCCCACTTGACTGCCATGAAGTAGAGCAACACCACGCCCAGGATGTAGTTGGGAACGGACAACAGCCCGAAGGCAGCCGTGTTGCTCACCCTGTCGAACGCGGTGCCCGCCCTATAGGCGGTGAACACCCCGAGTGGCACGGCCACCGCCAACGCCATGATCTGCGCGTAGAGCAGGACCACCAGCGTGACCGGCAGCCGGTTCTGCACGAGCTCGCTCACTGGGGTGTTGAACCCGAGCGAGATGCCGAAGTCGAGCGTGGCCATCTTCTTCAGCCAGATGCCGTACTGGACGGGGATCGGCTTGTCGAGGCCGAGGTCTTTGCGAACTTCCTCGACCTGGGCGTCTGTTGCGCCGGGGCCCGCCTTGAAGATGGCGGGGTCCCCGGGCAACAAGTTGATGGCAATGAACGTGAGGAAGGTGACGGCGATCACCACGATCACCAGCTGCACCATCTTCTGGCGGACGTACCTCATGCCGTCACCTCCCGCTTGCTATGCAGTCTCGCTATGCGTCGGGGTTGATCCAGACCGAGCGCTGGTTGAACGTGCCGCCAGTGCCCGGGCTTTGCGTGGAGCCGTCGGGCAGCGTGAACACTCCGACGTCCATGACGTTGGGCGTGTGGGGCAGGCCCCACGTCGTCCACCAGAGCCACAGGTTGTAGCACTGCTCCCCGAACTGCTTGTTGACCGTCTCGGCGAGCTCCTGCTTCACCGCGGGGTCGGACTCGCCTCGGTTGGCGGAGAGCGCCTCGTCGATGGCGTCGTCCTTGATGCGCCCGAAGTTGAGGGCGAGCTCGCCCACGGGCAGCGCATTCTCGGTCGTCCACCAGATGTACTGGTTGTCCATGTCATAGCCGCCGTGGTTGCGCCACTGGAACGCCTGGAAGTCGCCTTGCAGTGCAGTGAGGATGTACTTGGCCTGCTCGATCTGGCTGATCTGGACCTCGTCGAAGCCGGCCTCTGTGTAGAACTGCTGCTGGGCCTGGGCGATGATGAGGTTCGTCGCGTCCTGCGTCGTCGAGAGGCGGATGTTGAGCGGGCCGGGGTTCTCGGCCTTGTAGTCGGCGATGAGTGCTTGAGCCGCCTCCATGTTCTGCTCGGTTGGGAACCCCGTGTCGTCGAGGAAACCCGCTTGTGCCGGCGAGAACGGACCGTTCGCGAGCAGCGGCACGCCCGCCTGCGTCTGATCGATGACGGCTTGCGCATCGGTCGACTCGGCCATGGCGCACCGCACTCGGGCGTCGGTGAGAGGCGAGCCCTCCTGCGTCACGTGCAGCAGGGTGTAGCCCGTCTCCCCGTAGTCGGTTTCCTCGAGCATCGGGAAGTTCTCAGGATCGTCGCGGAACTTCGCGATGGTGTCGCCGTTGGTCGTATGGATGAGGTCGACGTCGCCGGCCTCGAGTGCCGAGGCGCGTGTCAGCGCGTCGGGGATGACCCGAGTCTCGTATTCATCGAGATACGGGTACGGCTGGTTCCAGTAGTCGGGGTTGCGAGTCGCGGTGAACGACTCGCCCGGCTTGTAGTCCTTGAAGATGAACGGGCCGGTGCCGACCGGCTTCGGCTCGAGCGTGGGGTCGGAGTCCGCGGCGGCCATCCACGTGGGGCTCCCCATCATGCCCGGCTGCGCAGCCAGATAGAACGGGAACACGACCCACGGCCGCTTCATTGTGATCGTCATCGTCATCGGGTCGGTCAGCACGATCTGGGGGGTGCCGTCCGGATTCGTCGCGACGTCGGTGAACACCTTGCCAACCAGGAACGAATTGAACTGCCGCGTCATGTTGTCCACCATCGCCGCGCCGTCGAACGGCGTGCCGTCGTGGAACGTCACACCCTCGCGGGCCACGAACGTCCAAACGGTGTAGTCCTCGTTGGGCGTGATCGACTCCGCGAGGTAGGGGACGATTTCACCTTCATCCGTGACTGCCGCGAGCGTGTCGAAGACGCTGCCGATGGTGACATAGCACGACGCCGCGCACGTGAACTTCGACGGCATCCAGGGGCTGCCGGTGTCGGCCTCGATGCCGACGACGAGCTTGCCGCCCTGCACGGGCGTGAGGCTGGATGCCGCAGCCGTGGTCCCCGCACCGCCGGCCGTGGTGCCCGCGCCCCCCGCCGTGGTGCCGCTACCGCTCTCACTGTCGTCGCTGCCGCAGGCCGCCGCGATCAGCCCGAACGCCAACAGCGCCGCGGTCAGACCGAGACCGGCTCTCCGGGATCTCGATGGTGATCGATGCACGTTGCTCCCCTTGCTTCTCCGTTTGCCGATGGAAACGAGGTCCCGGCCTTTCGGCCGGGACCTCGGGCACTACTGAAGTTGATCTACTGCTCGACCCAGACCGATGCCACGTTGAACGAGCCGGCGATGCCCGCGCCCAATGCGGCCGGGTTGCCGGACGGCAACAGCATGTCGTCGATGCCATGCACCCGGGGGCTGGCGGGGAGTCCCCACACGGTGTATGAGCCCCAGAGGTTGTAGCACTGCTCGCCGAAGCGGCGATTCACCGTCTCGGCCAGCTCCTTCTTCACAGCCGGATCAGTCTCGCCCCGGTTGTCGTCGAGCGCTTGGTCGATGACGTCGTCCTTGATGCGGCCGAAGTTCAGCGCGAGCTGACCGACGGGCAGCGCGTTCGAGGAGTGCCACCAGATGTACTGGGCGTCGAGGTCGACGCCGCCGTGGTTGCGCCACTGGAACGCCTGGAAGTCGCCCTGCAGCGCGGTCAGGATGTACTTCGCCTGCTCGATCTGACTGATCTGCACATCGTCGAAGCCCGCCTCGGTGAAGAACTGCTGCTGGGCCTGGGCGATGATCAGGTTCGTCGCATCCTGCGTGGTCGACAGGTTGATGTTGAGCGGTCCTGGGTTCTCGGCTTTGTAGTCGGCGACGAGCTCCTGGGCCTTCGCCATGTCCTGGGCGAGCGGGAACCCGGAGTCCTCGAGGCTGCCGAGCTGGCCTTCGGAGAACGGGCCGTTCGCGATCGGCTGCACGCCGGCACCGATCTGGTCGATCACAGCCTGCGAGTCGTACGCGTTGGCCATCGCGCACCGCACCCGCACGTCCTGAAGCGGGGAGCCCTCCTGCGTCACGTGCAGGAGCGTGTAGCCCGTCTCCGCGAACGCGGTCGATTCGGTCATCGGGAAGTTTTCGGGATCCTCGCGGTACTTCGCGATCGTCTCGCCGTTCGTCGTCTGGATGATGTCGACGTCGCCGGCCTCGAGCGCGCTCGAACGGGTGAGCGCGTCGGGGATGACCCGAGTCTCGTACTCGTCGAGGAAGGGATACGGCTGGTTCCAGTACGTCGGGTTCTTCGTCGCGGTGAACGACTCGCCGGGCTTGTAGTCCTTGAACACGAACGGACCGGTACCCACGGGCTTCGGTTCGAGCGACACATCCGCGTCGGCAGCGGCGAGCCACGTCGGGCTGGCCATGTAGCCGATCTGGCCGGCGAGGTAGACGGGGAACGGAACCCATGGCCGAGTCATCGTGATCTCGACCGTCATGGGGTCGGTGACGACTATCTGCGGCGAGCCATCCGGGTTCTCGGCGATGTCGGTGAGCGCCGCCGCGGTGAGGAACGACTTGGTGTGGCGGATGAGGTTGTCCGCGATCGCGGCGCCGTCGAACGGGGTGCCGTCGTGGAACGTGACCCCCTCACGTGCCGTGATGGTCCAGACCGTGTAGTCAGCGTTCGGCTCGATCGACCCGGCGAGGTAGGGCTCGACCGAACCATCGGGCGCGGGCAGCGTGAGCGGGTCGAAGACGGACCGAATCGTCTGGTGGCACGAGATGGCGCAGAGCACCTTGGCGGGCGTCCACGGGCTGCCGCTGTCGGCCTCGATGCCCATCACGAGCTTGCCTCCGGCCTGAGGTTCGAGAGCCGCACCGCCGGTGGTGTCCGCGCCGCCTGCCGCCGTCGTTCCCGCTCCGCCCTCAGCCGTCGTTCCGGCGCCGCCCTCGCTGTCGTCGCTGCCGCACGCGGCGGCGAACAAACCGAGTGCGAGTGCGCCGCTGAGCATGATCATCCCCGTGCGGCGGGTCCTTCTCGGTGATCGTTGCAACTCTCATTCCCCCCTGTCGGCGAGCCCCCTCCGGGCCGCATCGTCGTGCGATTGGTATGACAGGCGCCTCGTCCGGTCCCACCCGGGTCGAGCCGCTCCCAGCAACCCCCACCGGTCGCGCGCGGACTGTGACCCGCGGCACAACTGGTGGAGCGGAACCTATGACCGCATTGCCACGGTGTCAATGCGGGACGGGTGTCAGTCGATTGCAGTCCGATGAAGGATCTGATGGCGCGTCGTAACCTCGCCCGGTGGTCGCAGACCTGAAGATCGACTCGATCAAGGTGAAGCCGGGTCGCGCGCCGGGACTCGCGGAGCGCGACACTCGAAGTCGCCTCGGACTGACCGGCAAGACCGAAGCCGCGATGCTCCACGGCGAGCTGCTGGGCCGGATGCAAGTGCTGCAGAACCACTTGTGGGCCGAGCAGCGTCGGAGCCTGCTTCTCGTGCTCCAGGGGATGGATGCGTCCGGGAAGGACGGCACCATCCGCGCGGTGTTCTCGGGTATCAACCCGCAAGGGTGTCGGGTCACGTCGTTCAAGGCGCCCGAAGGCAAGGAGGTCGCGCACGACTATCTGTGGCGCATCCATGAGGTCTGTCCCGCGCGCGGTGAGATCGGCATCTTCAACCGCTCGCACTATGAGGACGTGCTCGCGGTGCGCGTGCGCGACCTCGTTCCCGAGTCGGTGTGGCGGGCGCGCTACCGCCACATCCGCGAGTTCGAGCGCATGCTCGTGCACGAAGGCACCACCGTCGTGAAGGTCTTCCTTCACATCGCCTTCGACGAGCAGCGCGAGCGGTTGCAGGCCCGCATCGACGACCCGGAGAAGCGGTGGAAGTTCCGCATGGCGGACCTCGACGACCGCGCGCACTGGGACGCGTACCGCAAGGCGTACGAAGAGGCGATCACCGAGACGTCGACCGCGTGGGCGCCCTGGTACGTCGTCCCTGCCGACCGCAAATGGGTGCGCAACGCCGCGGTCTCGCAGCTCCTGGTCGATGTCCTCGAGGCGATGGATCCTCGCATCCCCGAGCCCGAGCAGGGCATCGAGGGCGTCGTCGTGACGTGAGGGCGACAGTCGGGACGTGAGGCCGGAGCCGTGTCAGCCGACGGCGAGCCCGTCGCCCCACAACGCGGGACGGAGCGCAGCGAGCGTCGACTCGTAGACCGCGTCGGGGCTCGCTCCGCCATCGACGGTCACGAGCAGCTCGCGCTCCTGGAACCACGCGACGAGGGGGCCCGCTTCCTCGTCGTAGAGATCGAGGCGACGACGAATGGCGGCTTCGGTGTCGTCCTTGCGCCGCACCGCCCAGCCGTCGCCGCGCGGGCACGGCACCGACGCGACCTCGCGAGCCGCAGACACCGTCGTGCCACACACGGGGCACACGCGCCGTCCGAGGATCCGCGCCAACACGACCTCGGCCTCGACCTTCACCTGGATCGCTGCCTGCAGTGACTCGTCGCCGAGGAGATCGGTGAACGCGTCGGCTTGGTCGACGGTCCGGGGGAAGCCATCGAGCAGGAAACCGCGACGCCGGACGTCCGCTTGCGCGAGCCGGCGGTCGATGACCTTCAGCATCACCTCGTCGGGGACGAGCTCGCCGCCGTTCACGAAGGTCTGCACTTCGAGACCGAGCGGAGTCGCCTCGGCCATCTCGCGCCGCAGGATCTCACCCGTCGACACGTGATGGACGCCGAGGTGGGCGGCGATGCGATGCCCGATGGTGCCCTTGCCCGCGCCTTGACGGCCGAAGATGACGAGCTTGGGAAGACGGCTCATGCGGGACCCCCGGGGGCGTGGAGTGGAGCCGGAAGGCGGGCACCATACCCCGATTGTCATGGATCTGTCATGACGGCATCTCGACGTCAGGGCTGCGAGACTCCTCCGAGCGGAGCGCACGGCGTGCGAGGGGCTGCGATGGTCGATCAACCGAGCGCGGGCAGAGACGAGAAGCCCACCGGCGGTGGCTCCGACGTCGACGCACTCGACGAGCTCGATCAGCTGCGGGCCGAGGCGCAGACCGAGGATCCTGCGCGCCGAGCTCGCGCCCTTGCCCGCCTGGCGGTCGGTCTCCAGGACAAGAAACGTCCTGCTGAGGCGCTCGAAGCGGTCGAGGGCGCACGCGTCGCGTTCTGTGCTTCCGGCGACTCGCAGGGTGAGGTGCTCTGTGACCGCCTCGCCGCCCGCCTGCTGCTGGGGCTCGGTCGGCCGCTCGACGCGAGCAAGCGTCTCGCCGCAGCTCGGCGCCGGCTGCTCGACGGGTCGTCTGACCCTGCCGAGCTGGCGGCCTGCGAGCAGCAGCTCGCCTCGGCCCTGCACCAGCTGGGTCGACTGCAGGACGTCGTCGGGCTGCTGGTGAGCGCCCGCGAGCTCTACACCAAGGCTGACCTGCTGCGCGATGCCGGTGCCTGTGACAACGACCTGGGCGTGCTGATGGCCCGGGTAGGCGATCCCGATCGGTCCCTGGAGCACTTCGAGGCCGCCCGCCTCTGCCTCACGGAGCCGTCTCGCGAGCTCGCGGTGGTCGCCTTCAACGAGGCGACGGTGCTCTGGGACGCCGGGCGGCTCGAGGAAGCCGGCGAGCGTCTCCTCGAAGCCCGCGAGGCGTTCACGGCCCACGGCGCGGAGGTCGAGGTCGCCTGGTGCGAGCAGAACCTCGGGGTCTTGGCGATCGCCTCGGGCCGTCTGGACGAGGCGGTGGACCACTTCGTCGAGGCGCAGGATCGGTATCGGAAGGCGACGGCATGGACCGCCGTGGCCTGGTGTGACGCGAATCTGGCCCTCGTGCTCGACGCCCTCGGCCGCCGCGACGAGGCTCGTTGACAGTGTGTTGAATGGTGGCCACTGTGGAAACGGTGCCTGTTTCGTTCGTTCTCAACGGCCAGCCGGTCGAGTGCCGTGACGACCACCCGCACCTGCTCGCCGCGCTCCGCGAGGAGCTGGGGATCCTCTCGCCGAAGGACGGCTGCTCACCTTCGGGACAGTGCGGCTGCTGCACGGTATTGCTCGACGGCAAGGCCCAGGTGAGCTGTCAGACGACGCTCGCCAAGACCGCCGGCCGCGAGGTGACGACGCTCGAAGGCCTGCCCGACGCGGAGCGCGACCGGTACGCGCGGGTGTTCGCGTCGATGGGAGCGTTGCAGTGCGGGTTCTGCACGCCCGGCATCGTGCTGCGGGCCAAAGCGCTGATCGAGAAGAAGGGGCCGGACTGCACGCGGCGTGACATCACCGCCCACCTCGGCGCACACCTCTGCCGTTGCACCGGCTACGTGAAGATCATCGACGCGATCGAGACGCTCGCGTCGGGTGCCGACGTCGACATCGTTGCGCCGGGCGGCGTCGGCACGAGCGGATTGCGCTACGAGAGTCTCGAGCTGGCTCTGGGCGACAAGCCGTACGTCGACGACCTGTTCCTGCCCGGGATGCTGCACGGCGCGTTCCATCTCGCGGCCCACGCGCGCGCCGACGTCGTGAGCATCGACGTGCGCGCGGCGGCCGCCGTGCCGGGTGTCGTCCGCGTGATCACCGCGGCCGATGTGCCGGGCTCGCTCCGCGTCGGACTGATCCACAAGGACTGGCCGATCTTCATCCCGGAGGGCGGGCGCACGTCGTACCTCGGGGATGTCCTCGCGATGGTCGTCGCGGAGGAGCGTGAGATCGCCCGAGCGGCCGCGCAGCTCGTCGAGGTGGAGTACCGGCCCCTCGCTCCGATTGTCGACGCGGTGGCCGCGGTATCGCCCGGCTGTGACGACGCCGTGTGGGGTCTGGAGGGCAACGTGCTGTCGCGCTCCGCCTACACGCGCGGCGACGTCGACGACGCGCTTGCGTCCAGCGCGCACGTCGTGCACGAGGTGTTCCAGACGCAGCGGATCGAGCACGCGTTCCTCGAGCCCGAGTCGACGGTGGTCGCCCCCGTGAAGCTGCCCGACGGCTCCGACGGTCTGCACGTCTGGTCAGGCGGCCAGGGCGTCTGGGACGACCGAGACCAGATCGCGTCGGTCCTCGGCATCGACGCCGGGCGGGTGACGGTCGAGCTCGTCGCGAACGGGGGCGCGTTCGGTGGCAAGGAGGACATGGCCAACCAAGCCCAGACCGCCGTCGCCGCGTGGCTTCTCGATCGGCCGGTCAAGTGCACGCTCTCCCGCGAGGAGTCGCTGCTGATCCACCCGAAACGCCATCCCATCCGGATGGAGTACTGGGCCGGCTGCGACGCGGAGGGGCAGCTCACGGCGCTCCGGGCTCGCATGGTCGGCGACTCGGGCCCGTACGCCTCCGTCGGCATGAAGGTCTTGGAGCGCTCGGCCGGACACGCGAGCGGCCCGTACGTGCTCCCCGCCATCGATGTGGAGTCGATTGCGGCCCGCACGAACAACCCGGTGTGCGGCGCGTTCCGGGGCTTCGGCGCCAACCAAGCGCAGTTCGCGATGGAAGGGGTGCTCGATCGGCTCGCGGAAGCCGTCGGCATCTCGGGTTGGGAGATCCGAGCCCGCAACGTCGTCGAGCCCGGCGCGGTGTGGGGGCCGGGACAGGTCATGGACGACGGATGTCTCGGCGCGCGCGCGTGCCTCGACGCGATCAAGCCGGCGTACGACGAGGCGGTCGCGTCGGGAGCGGCGGTGGGCCTCGGTCTCGGACTCAAGAACTCTGGGCTCGGCAATGGATTCAAAGAGCTGGCGCGCGCGGTCGTCCGGTTCGACGAGGACGGCAGCGTCGAGGTACGCCACTGCTGGACCGAGATGGGCCAGGGCGTGCACACCGTCGCGCTGCAGGTGGCGATCGAAGAGCTCGGCGTCGACGCCGATCGTGTGCGCGTCATCGTCGACACGACGCGCGAGCTCGGCGCCGGGCAGACCACTGGCAGCAGAGGCACGTTGATGGGCGCGGGCGCGGTGGCCGATGCCTGCGGCGCCGCGAAGGCCGACGGATGTCGCCCCGGTGTCGACTACGAAGGCGAGTACCGGGTCGACTGGACGAACTCGCTCGCGGAGGGCCTCGAGCATCCCGTCATCCACTCGACGTTCGGGTACGCGGCACAGATGGTCGTCGTCGACCGGGAGACCGGCGGGGTCGACCGGGTTGTCGCCGCCCACGACGTCGGGCGCGCCGTGAACCCCCTCCTGTGTGAGGGACAGATCGAGGGTTCCGTGCACATGGGCCTCGGCTATGCGCTCACCGAGGACTTCCCGGCCGACTCCACCGGCCGGCCGACGAACATGACGTTGCGCAGCCTCGGCATCATCCGCCCGAAGGACATGCCGAAGGTCGACGTGATCCTCGTCGAGTCGCCGCAGCCGAACGCTCCCTATGGCATCAAGGGCGTCGGCGAGATCGGGCTCGTGCCGACCGCGGGCGCCGTGGCCGCGGCATTGCACGACCATCGACGGCGTGTGGCGCGCGACGCTGCCGATGCGCCGCGAAGACCCGTAGGCGACGAGAAGGAGCCGTGTCCGTGGATGGAGTACCGCCGCCTCAAGCCGTCTGGGACCTGGTGACCGCCCACGCCGTCGCGCGATGCGTGCACGTCGTGGCCGACCTTGGCGTCGCCGACGAGCTCGACACCAACGGCGCGACAGCCGACGAGCTCGCCGCGCGCACGGGGGCGAACGCCGACGCCTTAGGTCGGATGTTGCGGTTGCTGGCCGGCCACGGCGTCTTCGCCGAGGGTCCGGGGGGCTACGTGCACACAGAGCTATCGGAGCTGCTGCGGAGCGATCACCCGCAGTCGATGCGCGGATTCGCGCGGATGATCGGCATGCCGGTTGTCTGGAACGACTTCACCGAGCTGGCAAAGCCAGCGACGACCGGCGAACCGGCACTGAACTTCGGCGAGTTGATGGCGTACTTCGCCGACCATCCGGACGAAGCATTGACCTTCAATCAAGCGATGGCGGGAAAGTCAGGCGGCATCGTGCGGGCCGTGATCGACGCGTTCGACTTCACACCGTTCTCGACGATCGCCGACATCGGCGGCGGTCACGGTCATCTCCTGAGCGCGATCCTCGACAGCGCGCCGAACGCGTCGGGGGTCCTCTTCGAGCTCCCCCACGTCGTGGCGGAGGTGGGGGCGCCCGCGTCCGAACGCTTGCGTTTGGTATCCGGTGACTTCTTCGCGGACCCACTTCCCGTGGCAGACGCCTATGTGCTCATGGAGATCATTCATGACTGGCCCGATGAGAAGGCGGCACGGATCCTCGCGGCTGTGCGCAAGGCGGCTCCCGCTCATGCTCGCCTCGTCATCGTCGAGGCCCTCGTCTCGGAGGCGCCCGGACCGCACTTCAGCAAGACGCTCGACATCATCATGCTGGCGGTCACGGGAGGCCGGGAGCGAACGCCCTCGGAGTACGACGCACTTCTGAAGGCCGCGGGCTTCCATCTGGAGCGGATCGTTCCCACGGCCTCGCGGTACTGGGTGGTCGAAGCGACGGTTGCCTGACGGGGTGCCGGCACCGACGCCCAACGGCTGCGGGGACGCCGCGACTCAGCCGCCCTGGATGTGAGCGATCACCTCGGCAAACTCAGCGGTCGGCGAGAAGTCGACGTACCTACAGTCTTCGTCGGCGACGGGTGCGTGCCCCGCGGCCCAGTAGAACGCCTGTCCCGCCTCGTAGATCTTGTCGCCGTCCTTGGTACGCATCCGCAACTTGCCTTCGAGCATGTAACCCCAGTGCGGGCATTGGCACATGTCGTCCGGGAGCCCGACGAGGGCGGGGCCGAGGTCCACTCCCTTGTCCAGCCGGATGAATGCCATCGTCATGGCCCCGACCTCGGTGAGGCGGACCTCGACCCCCTCGCCGGCGATCTTTACGGGCACTTCTTCGAGCCTTCGTGCTTCCACGGCCCCTCCCTTTGCTTCCTTCCAGTACCCCGAAGCCTCCCACGGAGCGAAGTCACCTGGTCAGCGAATCGAGCGCGGAGCACTACCGTCCACGGCGTGAGCGCGACGACGCCGGGGCTCGTCTGCGGCCATCACCATCTGTATTCCGCGCTTGCACGCGGCATGCCCGCGCCACCGGTGTCGCCCTCGGGCTTCCTCGAGATCCTCGAGCAGGTGTGGTGGCGCCTCGACGCCGCGCTCGACCTCGAGATGCTCCGCTGGTCGGCGATGCTCGGGGCGCTCGAGGCGCTCGAGTGCGGGACGACGGCGATCGTCGACCACCACGAGTCGCCGAACGCCATCGAAGGATCGCTCGACGTCATCGCCGACGCGTGCCGCGAGGTCGGCGTGCGGGTGGTGTGCGCGTATGGCGTGACCGATCGCCACGGTCTGGAGGGCGCACGGCTCGGGTTGCTCGAGAACGAGCGGTTCCTGCGCGCCGGCGGGCGCGGCATGGTGGGTGTGCACGCCGCGTTCACCTGCTCGGACGAGACGCTGGACGCGGCGGCGGGGTTGGCCGCGGATCTGGGCGTCGGCGTGCACATCCACGTCGCCGAGGGCGAGATCGACCGCGACGCGTCGACGCGCCTGTCGACGCTCGCGAACCGAGTCATGGTTGCTCGCGCACGCGGTGCACCTCGATGGCGACCTGCCCGGCACGATCGCGCACAATCCACGGTCGAACATGCACAACGCGGTCGGCTACGCCCGACCAGCAGAACGTCCGAACCGGGTCGTCCTCGGCACCGACGGCATCGGGGCCGACATGCTCGACGAGTTTCGCCTCGCGTTCGTGCGGCACCGGGAGGACGACGTGAGAGCGTCGCCCGAGACGGCGTGGTCGTGGCTCGGCAACGGGTGGCAGCTCGTGCCGGACGCCCGCAGCGACGTCGTGTGGTGGTCGTACGACGAGATGGACCCGTGGCGCCTCGCCTACACGACCGGGGTGCGGGCCATCGACGTGGAGATCGACGGTGAGGTGGTGCTGCGCGACGGCGAGGCGACGCGCGTCGACGCGAGCGAAGTCCGGGCGAAGGCCGCCGAGCAGGCCGCCCGCCTGCACCGGCTGCTATGACCACCTGATGGCAACGCCCGTCGCGCTGTACCTCCAGGACGCCCATCCGTTGCGCGAGGCGATGGACCACGTGCGCTACGCGGAGTCACGTGGGTTCGAGGCCGTGTGGCAGGCCGAGAGCCGGCTCGTCCGCGAGGCCACGGTGCCGATGGCGGCGTTCGCCGCGGTGACCGAGCGCATCAAGGTGGGCTCGGGCGTCGTCTCGTGCTGGACCCGAAACCCGGCCCTGCTGGCCTCCACGTTCTCGACGCTCGACGACCTCGCCCCCGGCCGCGTCATCCTCGGCATTGGTGCCTGGTGGGATCCCCTCGCCCGCAAGGTGGGTGTCGATCGCGCCCGACCCCTCACCGCGATGCGAGAGATCGTCGAGGCGGTCCGGCGGCTCCTCGCGAACGAGACGGTGACCTTCGAGGGCGACTTCGTCCACCTCGACGGTGTCGAGCTCGACTACGTCCACCAAGAGCGCCGCCCGAAGGACGTGCCGATCTACATCGGGGCCACCGGGATGCAGATGATGGAGCTCACGGGCGAGATCGCCGACGGGGTGGTCCTGAACTACCTCGTGTCGCCGTCCTACAACACGTCCGCGCTCGAGCATCTGGCTCGCGGCGCCGCGAAGGCGGGCCGCGCCGTCGACGACATCGACCGGCCCCAGCTCGTCGTGTGCTCACTCGACACCGACCGCGCCCGCGCCCTCGATGCCGCGCGGCTGCTCGTGACGCAGTACCTGGGCCAGCAGCCGCACATCATGAAGGCGAGCGGCGTCCCCGAGGCGCTGCTCGAAGAGATCAGCCAGGTGCTGACCTGGCCGGCGACGCAGCAGCAGGTCGTGGACGCCTCGCGGCTCGTGCCCGACGAGATCGTGCAGATGATCACCGCCTCGGGCACTGCCGACGAGTGCCGGGCGAAGGTCGCCGAATACGTCGCCGCGGGATGTACGTGCCCGATCCTGTATCCGCTGGGCGATGATGTCCGGCTCATGATCGACGCGTTCAGTGGATGGGAGCCGTCTTGAGCGACAACCGCCAAATCGTTTCGTCGGGATCGCCGTGGGAGCTGATCGTCGGATACAGCCGAGCCGTTCGCGTCGGCGACCGCATCTTCGTTGCCGGCACCGCTCCGCAGTGGCCCGACGGGAACGTCGACCCTGACCCGGGCTGTACAGGCGCGGCGGTGCTTCGAGATCATCGAGACCGCGTTGCGCGAGGCGGGGGCGACGCTCCACGACGTGGTGCGCACCCGCATCTTCCTCGTCGACGCGAGTGACTTCGACGAGATCGGCGCGGTGCACGGTGAGCTCTTCGCCGAGACACGACCGGCGAACACGACGCTCGTGGTCAAGGCCCTGCTCGATCCCGCCTGGAAGGTCGAGATCGAGGTCGAGGCGGTCGCGGCGATGCGGGTGTGACCCGTGGTTGACCTGCTCGTGCGCGGCGCCGACCTCGTCGCCACGATGGACGAGGAGCGCCGCGAGATCCCGGGCGGCTGGGTGGCCGTCTCCGACGGGCTCGTGACAGCGATCGGCGGTGCCGGTGACGCGCTTCCCGAGGCGACGACGGTGCTGCGCGCCGAGGGATGCCTTGTCACGCCCGGCCTCGTGAACACCCATCACCACATCTACCAAAACCTCACGCGCGCCTACCGTCCCGCGACCGTCGCCTCCCTTTTCGACTGGCTCACAACGCTCTATCCCCGATGGAGCCGGCTCGACGAGGAGGCCGCGTACGTCTCCGCCTGGATCGGTCTCGCCGAGCTCGCGTTGGGCGGATGCACGACGTCCACCGATCACCTCTACGTCCACCCGCGTGGCGCGGGCGATCTGATCAGCGCCGAGATCCGCGCCGCGACCGAGCTCGGTGTGCGCTTCCACCCGACGCGCGGCTCGATGAGCCTGTCGCAGAAGGATGGCGGGCTTCCGCCGGACTCGGTCGTGCAGGACGACGACGAGATCCTCGCCGACTCCGAGCGTTTGGTGAAGCTGCACCACGACCGCGCCCACGGCGCGATGGTGCGGATCGCGCTGGCGCCGTGCTCGCCGTTCAGCGTGACGAGCGAGTTGATGGTGCGTACGGCCGAGTTGGCGGAGCGCCTCGACGTGCGGCTGCACACGCACCTCGCGGAGGACCCCGACGAGGATCGCTTCGCCGCCGAGAAGCTCGGACAGCGCACGATCGACCACTTCGAAGCGGTCGGATGGATGACCGATCGCAGCTGGGTGGCGCACTGCATCTACCCCGACCCATCCGAGGTCGCCCGGTTGGGGCGCGCCGGCGTCGGAGTGGCGCACTGCCCGAGCTCGAACATGATGATCGGCGGAGGGGGCATCGCTCCCATCGCCGATCTGCGTGCCGCGGGATCGCCGGTCGGGCTCGGCTGCGACGGCTCCTCGTCCACCGACTCGGCGTCTCTCTGGATGGAGGCACGCAACGCGATGCTGCTCGGCCGGCTACGCGGTGGACCGGCATCGACCGGAGCACGCGACGCGCTCGAGATCGCGACCCGCGGAGGTGCGGGATGCCTTGGCCGCACCGGCGAGATCGGCGAGCTCTCGGTCGGAGCAGTCGGTGATCTCGTCGTGTGGCCGGTCGACGGCGACATCGTTCACGCTGGTGCGCTCAGCGATCCGATCGAGGCCTGGCTGCGATGCGGGCCGAGCGCGGCGCGCCACACCGTGGTCGCCGGGCGGGTGATCGTGAGCGACGGCGCTCTTGCGAGCGATCGGGTCGACGAGATGCTGACCTGGCACCGCCGCGTGGCCGAGCGATTCCAGACCGACTGACCGTGGGGCTGGGCGTACCGACAAGAATCACCCGATGGCCGTTCTGAGCCCCGCGACGCTCGACGAAGCGCTGGACGCGCTCGCCGCGCACCCGGAGGCGCATGTGCTTGCCGGCGGCACCGATTTCATGGTCGAGGTGAACTTCGGCCACCGCCGTCCTGATGATGTGGTGGCTCTTCGTCGGGTCGACGAGCTGAGGCGTTGGTCGGTCGCGGGCGACACGATCCGGCTCGGGGGCGGCGTGACCTGCACGCAGCTCATGGATCTCGACCTGGCCCGGCACGCGCCCGCGCTCGCGCAGGCCGCGCGAACAGTGGGCTCACCGCAGATCCGCAATGCGGCGACCATCGGCGGCAACCTTGGCACCGGGTCGCCGGCGGGTGACCTGCTGCCCGTGCTCGCCGCGCTCGACGCGACGATTCTCCTGCGATCCGCCACGGGCAGCCGCCGACTCTCGATCCACGAGTTCCTCGTCGGCCCGAAGCGCACCGCTCTCGCGCCCGGCGAGCTCGTCGTCGAGGTCGTTGTCCCCATCGCGCGCGGACCTCAGGAGTTCCTCAAGGTCGGCGTACGCAACGCGATGGTGATCGCGATCGCCAGCATCGCGCTCGTCGTGCAGGACGGCGCGGTGGCGGTGGCGGCCGGCTCGGTCGGTCCGACCGTGTTGCGCGCGCGTGACGCCGAGGCGTGGCTCTCGGCTCACCCGGACGGGGAGTCGGAGGCGACCGCGGCGGAGTTCGGTCGCCGCGTCGCGGCCGAGATGCGTCCCATCGACGATCATCGGTCGACCGCCGTGTACCGGAGGCGGGCGGTCGAGGTCATGGCGGCGCGCGCGTTGCGCCGGGTGGCCGCCGCATGAGCGAGGTTTACCGACTCACGATCAACGGGGCCGTGCACGATGTGGTCGACGCATGGGCCGGCGAGAGCCTCCTGTATGTGCTGCGCGAGCGGTTGGGCCTTCCCGGGGCGAAGGGCGCGTGCGAACAGGGGGAGTGCGGCTCGTGCTCGGTGCTCGTCGACGGGGAGCTGCTGTGCTCGTGCCTCGTGCTTGCGGCCACTGTCGTGGGAAGCGACATCACGACGGTTGAGGGCCTCGCCGGCGATGACGCGCTGAGCGACGTGCAGCGCGCGTTCATCGCCGAGGGTGCAGTGCAGTGCGGTTTCTGCACGCCCGGGCTCGTGGTCGCGGTGCACGACCTGCTCGACCGGGACCCGGATCCCGATCCGTTGACCGTGCGGGAGGCGCTCTCGGGAAACCTGTGCCGCTGCACCGGCTACGGGCGGATCTTCGCGGCGGTCGAGGCCGCCGCTCGGGGGAGGGCAGCGCCGTGACCGACACCGTCATCTCCGCGACCGGGGTTCGGGTCGCCGAGCGGGCAGTGCTGGGCACGAGCCCCACTCGCCCCGACGCGGTCCCGAAGGTGCAGGGACGCTTCGCCTTCTCGTCCGACTTGTGGGCGGACGGGATGGTGTGGGGAAAGACCTTGCGATCGCCGCATCCCCACGCCCGCATTCGGCGGCTCGACGTCAGCCCGGCGTGGCGGATCCCCGGCGTCGAGGTCGTCGTCACGGCGGAGGACGTGCCGGGCGCGACGTACGGGTTGATCACCTCCGACCAACCCGTGTTTGCGTCCGACACGGTCCTGTACGCAGGTCAAGCGGTCGCCGCGGTCGCCGCCGATCATCCCGAGACCGCGCGGCGGGCGTGCGAAGCGATCATCGTCGAGTACGAGGTGCTCGAGCCGTTGACCGACCCGGAGAGCGCGATCGAGGCGCCGCCGATCCACCCCGACGGCAACGTCTTTCGGCATCAGCGCATCGAGCGCGGTGACGCGAGCGCGGTCGGGGACGTCGTCGTCGAAGGCACCTACGACATCGGCATGCAGGACCAAGCGTTTCTCGGGCTCGAGTCGGCGCTGGCCATCCCCGATCACGACGGCGGCGGCGTCGAGCTGTTCATCTCGACGCAGTGGCTCCACGAGGACCGGCGTCAGATCGCCGAGTGCCTCGGGCTCCCCGAGGAGAGGGTCCGGCTGCAGCTGTCCGGTGTCGGGGGAGCGTTCGGCGCCGCGCGAGGACGTCAGCCTCCAGGTGCACGTGTGCCTGTTGGCGCTGCGAGTAGGCCGCCCCGTCAAGATGATGTACGGCCGCGACGAGTCGTTCCTCGGCCACGTGCACAGGCACCCGGGCACGATCTGGATGCGCCACCACGCCCGTTCCGACGGGACGCTGGTCAACCTCGAGTGTCGGGTAGTGCTCGACGGCGGCGCGTTCGCGTCGACCTCCAGCGCGGTGCTCATCAACGCGATCACGCACGTACAGGGGCCGTACCGGTTGCCGAACGCGACGGTGGATGGATGGGCGATGCGCACGAACAACCCGCCGTGCGGCGCGATGCGCGGCTTCGGCGTGCAGCAAGCGTGCTTCGCGCACGAGAGCCAGATGGACCGGCTCGCCGCGACTCTCGGACTGGACCCCGTCGAGATCCGGCTGCGGAACGCCATCGCGACTGGCGATCTGCTCATCACGGGGCAGCGGCTCGAGAGCGTGGCGCCGACGGTCCGGTGCCTGCAGGAGACAGCCGCGCTCCCCCTCCCTCCAGCCGCCGACGCCGAAGCATGGCTGGCGCGCCCGGGTGGCGCTGGGCGCACCGCCGACGCGGCGAACGTGCGGCGCGGCGTCGGTTACGCGCTGGCGATCAAGAACCTGATGTACTCCGAGGGGTTCGACGACTCGTCGACGGCGCGGTGCCGGCTGGAGGACGGCGTCGCCACGCTCAAGCTCGCAACCGCGGAAGTCGGTCAGGGGTTCGTCACGCTCGTCGCGCAGATCGCCCGCGACGTGCTCGGCGTCGACGAGGTGATGCTCGAGCCGGCCGACACATCGATCGGATCAGCCGGATCCACCTCGGCGTCGCGGCAGACATGGATGTCGGGCGGGGCGGCCGACATGGCGTGCCGGGCGGTGCGCGAGCGAGTCTTCGAGCACGTCGCCCGCGGTTTCCGGGTCGATTCGATCCAGCTCGTGGTCGAAGGGACCGACATCGTCGACACCATCTCCGGCGAGCGCATCAGCGTCGCCGACGCGACGGCGGGCAAGCGGTTCGAGGAGACCGTCACCTTCCGGCATCGCCCCACTGAGGCAGCTCGACGAGAAGGGGCAGGGGGCGTGCCACGTGGCGTTCGCGTTCGTCGCGCAACGCGCCGTGGTCGATGTCGACGTCGACCTCGGGCTCGTGCGGGTGGTGCAGGTCGCGACCGCACAGGACGTCGGCCGGGCGCTCAACCCGCTCTCCGTGGTGGGCCAGATCGAGGGCGGCATCGCGCAGGGCCTCGGCCTCGCGGTGATGGAGGAGATCGTCGTGGAGGCAGGCCACATCCGCAACGCGTCGTTCACCGACTACCTGCTTCCGACCGCGCTCGACGCTCCCGACGTGCTCGTCCAGCTGATCGAGGAGCCCGATCCGCAGGCACCGCTCGGCGCGAAAGGCGTGGGCGAGCCGCCGTGCATCGCCGCAACCCCGGCCGTCGTCGCGGCGATTCGTGACGCCACCGGCGCGGCTCTGACGCGGGTTCCGGTGCGCCCTCAGGACATCGCGCTCGCGGCTAGGTTCGCTGAATGAGCGTCGAGCGCGAGATCCTGACGTGGCCGGAGTTCGGTGACGCCTCCCGTGATCTCGCGCGGATGGTGCACAAGGACGGGTTCGAGCCCGACATCATCCTCGCCATCGCACGCGGTGGACTGCTGGTCGCGGCGACGTTGGGCTACGCGCTCACGGTGAAGAACCTGTACACGATGAACGTCGAGTACTACACGGGGGTCGACGAGCGCCTCGAGGTGCCGATGATCCTTCCGCCGACGCCCGAGCTCGTCGACCTCACCGAGGCCCGCGTGCTGGTTGCCGACGACGTCGCCGACACGGGTCACACCCTCGCCCTCGTCAAGGACTTCTGCCTCGGGAAGGTGTCAGAGGTGCGCTGCGCGGTGCTCTACGAGAAGCCGCGCTCCGTCGTGAAATGCGAGTACGTCTGGCGCGAGACCGACCGCTGGATCGAGTTCCCCTGGAGCACCCAAGAGCCCATCGCCTAGGTGATTGGGCGAGATTCGGCTATCAGTTGCGGAGGATCACGGTGGCGGTGTTGCGGCCGGCCGCGCCCCACACCCCGGCACCGGGGTAGGTGGCCGCGCCGGTGAGGTAGAGGCCCTTGATCGGCGTCTCGTATCGTGTGAGCTCGGGTTCACGGCCGAGCATCGCCGACAGCGGCGAGCCACCGAACGACGTCGCGTGGCCGCGAGGCAGGTTGAACTCGCGCTCGTAGCTACACGGCGTCATCACCCGCCACCGCTCCACGGTGTCGAGGAAGCCGTCGCCGAGGAGCGAGCCGAGCGCGCGCAGCCACCGCTGCGGCTCCTCCGATCCCTCCCACCCGCCGACGAGCTGAGTACGGCGTGTAGAGCGTCTCGACGCTGAGGACGTGCTTGTTGCCGTCGACGCGCATCGTCGGGTCGAGCACCGACGGGATGTTGACGAAGAACATCGGCTTCTGCGCCACCCACCCCTGGTCGATGAGGCGGTGGGCGGCAGCGATGTCGTCGAGTGTGGGCGAGACGATCGTCGTGCCGACCGTCGGCTCCAGAACGCCCAACTGCTCGAAGTGGCGCGGGTTCACGGATCGGAAGCGCGGTAGCTCGGTGATCACCGCGTCGATCTTCGACTCGTATCCCTCTTCGACCGGCTTGGCCCGCCACCGTTCCACCAAGGGACCCGCCGCCGCCGGGGGGTCGCGCAGCCACCGCACGAACGTCTCTCGCGGATCGCACGCCGAGACGACCAGAGGCGCCTCGAGAACCGTGCCGTCCTCGAGCTCGACCCCGCGCACGCGCGTCTCCTCGCTGAGGATCGCGACGACGCGTGCTCCTGCCCGCACCTCGCCGCCGGCGGACTCGAAGGCGGATCGCACGCTGGCGGGAACCGCTCCGCTGCCACCTTCCGGCCGTCCCACGTGGCCGACGTGCTTCATCGCATAGGTGAGCGCGCCCAGGCCAGTGCGGGGGCCGAACGGGGATTGGCCCCACACGCCCGGGCCAGTGGTCACGGCCGGCCCCATGATCACCTCGCGGGTGAAGAACGACCGCAAGACGTCCGCGGCCGTCGACCGGCTCCATCGCAGCAAGGTCGCCGCGCCGCGACCACGGCGGTGCGCGAGCTTCGACAGGACGCCGCCGGGGGTGGGCGGCTCATTCGCCATCTCGAGGACGAGCTCCGCGACCGGGATCGCCGCGTCGAGGTAGTGCCGGTAGCCCTCGACCTCGTCGGGATGGATCAGCTGGAGCGCGTCGAGCGTGCGCTCGATGTCGTGGAACACGGGCCACGCGGCCTCGCCACTCCACGACGTCTGCACCTGCGAAGGGTCGGGATCGAGGTAGCGCAGCCCGTGGTCGGCGAGGCCGAGCTCGTCGATCACCGGCGTCGTGCGGAAAACGACGTGATCGCAGTTGCAGATGTTGACCCGCGCGTCGAGCGCGTCGACGGTCGACGCGCAGCCGCCCACCGAGTCGCGAGCCTCGAGGACGACCGTGGGGATGCCGGCCTTCGCCAGATAGGCAGCGCAGATCAGGCCGTTGTGGCCCCCGCCGATGACGATCGCGCCGTACTGCACCGCTCGAGTCTCCCACCCCCGTCCCACCCGCCGACGCCCGTACGATGGCGGGGATGCCGCGCCACGATCGTCACTTTGCCGACCTCCGCGCGCCGGAGGTGGCAGCGCGGATCGGGCCGGACTCGGTGCTCATCCAACCGCTCGGCGCCATCGAGCAACACGGACCCCATTTGCCCTTCTCGACTGACCTCGTCATCGCCGACGAAGTGGCCAACGCGGTCGTGCACGAGAGGGGTGACGAGCTGGATCTGTGGATGCTCCCGCCGCTCGCCTACACGAAGTCGAACGAGCACGCGTGGTCCGCGGGCACGGTCTGGCTGTCGGCCAGCACGCTCCTCGCGGTGCTCGACGACATCGGGCGGTCGTTGGCGACGCTGCCCGCGCGACGGCTCGTGTTCCTCAACGGACACGGCGGGAACTCGTCCCTGCTCAATGTCGCCTGCCGCGAGCTGCGGCTGCGCTATGGCCTCATGACGTTTCTCGCCCATCCGTTCGTCCCTCCCGACCAAGGTGGAAAGGCCGACACCGATCCCGCGGACGAGCGGGGGATGGGCGTGCACGGCGGCATCGACGAGACGTCGTTGATCCTGCATCTGCGGCCGGAGCTCGTCGACATGGACGCCGCGTTCCGCAACGTTCCCGAGCCGCTCGCCGACAACAAGTACGTCAAGTTCGGCGGCCAGGTGAGCTTCGGCTGGCTCTCGCACGACTTCGGACCGAGTGGTCACATCGGCGACCCCACGGGCGCGACGGCCGAGCGCGGCAAGGCACTGTTCGAGGCCGCGGTCGCTGCGGTCGGTGCCGCCCTCGTCGAGGTGCGGGCGTTCTCACTCCCCGAGCACTGATGCAGTCGAGCCATCCCGACCTCCGGGTCGACGGCGCTCGTCTCCTGCGCCGGATCGAAGCACTGGCCGAGATCGGGCCGATCGAGGGCGGCGGCAGCAATCGGTTGGCGCTCACCGACGCGGACAAGGAGGGTCGCGATCTCGTCGTGACGTGGATGCGCGACCTCGGGCTCGAAGTCGGCATCGACGAGATCGGCAACGTGGTCGCGACACGCGCCGGCCGGGAGGATCTGCCGGCGGTCATGACCGGTTCGCACATCGACACCGTTCGCACAGGAGGGCGCTACGACGGCAACCTCGGCGTCCTCGCCGGCCTGGAGGTGATCGAGGTGCTCGAACGCGCGGGCGTCGTCACTCGTCGGCCGCTCGCCGTCGCGTTCTTCACGAACGAGGAGGGCTCGCGCTTCCAGCCGGACATGATGGGATCGCTGACCTACGTCGGCGGTCTACCGCTCGAGGAGGCGCTCAGCGTCGCCGCTATCGACGGCCCGAGCGTCGGCGACGAGCTCATGCGCATCGGCTACGCCGGGCCGCTGCCCTGTCCGGGTTCACCCCCCGCGGCGTTCGTCGAGCTGCACATCGAACAGGGTCCCGTCCTCGAGGTCGAGGACATCACGATCGGCGCAGTCGAGAGCGTCCAGGGCATCTCGTGGCAGGAGCTCACGATCGTCGGCCAGTCGAACCATGCCGGCACGACGCCGATGTCGATGCGCCACGACGCGGGATTCGCTGCCGCGGGGGTCGTCGCGTACGTGCGGCGCCTTGCCGCGGAGATGGGCGGCCACCAAGTCGCGACGGTCGGACGGCTCGACCTCCATCCCGACCTCGTGAACGTCGTGCCCGGCCGCGCCGTCCTCACGGTCGACCTGCGCAACACCGACGACGCGCTGCTGACGCGCGCTGAGGCGGCGCTGGCGTTGTACTGCGCCGGGCTTGAGGCGTCGGAGGGCGTGACGATCACCCGCCGCTCCCTCGCCCGCTTCGCGCCGGTCGTGTTCGACGAGGCGACCGTGGAGCTCGTGGAGGCCACGGCCAAGCGCTTGGGACACTCCGTCCGGCGGATGCCCTCGGGCGCCGGCCACGACGCGCAGATGCTCGCGCGCGTGTGCCCCGCGGCGATGGTGTTCACCCAGAGCCGAGGCGGGATCAGCCACAACCCGGCCGAGCACACGGACCCGGCGGACATCGAGGCCGGCGCCAACGTGCTGCTGCAGGTGCTGCTGACGCTCGCCGAAGCAGACAGACTGGGGGCGTCATGAGCCGTGTCATCACCGTCGCTGCCGCCCAGATGGGACCAGTGCAGCGCGACGACAGCCGGGCCGAAGTGGTCGAGCGGATGCTCTCGCTGCTCCACGACGCGGGTGCACTCGGCGCGGAGCTCGTGGTGTATCCGGAGCTCGCGCTCGACGACGTTCTTTCCCCGGTGGTACTTCGAGGACGAGCGCGAGCTCGACGGGTGGTTCGAGACGGAGATGCCGTCCATCGACACCAAGCCCCTCTTCGACGAGGCGGCTCGGCTCGGCGTCGGCTTCTGCCTCGGCTTCGCCGAGCTGACGCCCGAGGCCCGTCGCTACAACACTCAGGTCCTCGTGGGGCGAGACGGTCGCGAGATCGGCCGCTACCGCAAGGTGCATCTTCCCGGTCACGACGAGCACGAGCCGTGGCGGCAGTTCCAGCATCTCGAGAAGCGCTACTTCGAAGTCGGCCCCGATGGCTTCCAGGTGTGGCGGGCGTTCGGTGGCGTCGTCGGCATGGCGATCTGCAACGACCGGCGCTGGCCCGAGGCCTACCGGGTGCTCGGGCTGCAGGGCGCCGAGCTGATCCTGATCGGGTACAACACCCCCGTTCACAACCCGCCCGCTCCGGAGCACGACCGACTCAGCGACTTCCACAACCATCTGGTGATGCAGGCGGGCGCGTACCAGAACGGCACCTGGGTCGTCGGTGTCGCCAAGGCCGGCGACGAGGAGGGAGTCGCCATGATCGGCGGCTCGGCGATCATCGCTCCCACCGGTGAGATCGCCGCGAGATGCACGACCCTCGGCGACGAGGTTGCTGTCGCCCGGTGCGACCTTGCTCTCTGCGACAGCTACAAGCAGACGGTGTTCGACTTCGCTCGTCACCGCCAGATCGAGCACTACGGGCGCATCACCTCCCAACGCGGCGCCGAACCCCCACCCAGCTGAACTTTTTTGGCGCCGTTGGGTGCATACGACCCGATTCCGCCAAGAGAACCAGCTAGGTCCACGTGCGGAGCAGCACCTCGGCGGCCTCGACCACCGCGGGATGGATCGCACCGAGGTCTTCGATCGTGGCGACCTTGATGCCTCCGGTCGCCCACAACCCGAGCGTCGCCCACCGGGGATCGTGGTAGCTCCACCACCGCACGCCCGCCCACTCCGCTTCCTCCCACACCGTGCGCGCCCAGGCCTGCGTGATCGTGCGATCGCGTGTCACCACCTGGCTGGGGCGCAGGCGGCGCCGGACCAAAGCCCGTGCGTCGTCGAGGTCGAGCAGCGGGGGAGCATCCGACACGTCGAAGGCGACCAGCCGGCGGACCGCTCCCCGCGGGTGAGCGAGGAGATAGTCGCCCCACGGCATGAACGACGCGAACGCCTCCGCGACCGCGCCGGCGGGCTGCGCCGACGCGTACAGCACGGTGTAGAGGTCCGCGTTGTCGATGCGGTGACGGCCCGACGACGGCGGGATGTACAGGGGATGGAACGGACGGCCCCGCCGAGCCCGCGGATCGACCGGGGCGACGCGCCAGACGATCACACCGGCGCGAGATCCTCGAAGGCGGCGATAGCGTCGTCGACGGCGAGCGGGCCGCGTGTGACGACGACGTCGATCGGCCGAGCGCCCGCGAGATGCGGATTCGGGCTGGTGAGCCACACCCGGCACTGCTCGGGCGTCATGACCTCGGCCAACCGCGCGAGCACGTAGTCGACGGCGAGCAGGTTGCGCATCGCCTCGGGGGAGGGGTGGTCGGCCCCGGTACGCCACCGGCTGGGAGCGGACTTGGACACCTGCAATACCCGGGCCAGCTCGTTCTGCCCTCCCAGGCGGGCGGAGGCCGAGCGCGACTCGTTCGCCGATCGACGGCTCTCGAGGCTGCCGGGCCCGTGCAATCGTCATGCACTCATGCTACCGCGCAACGAAAGCTGTTGCGTGGTGTTGCGCGGGGCGGCGCAGCGCGCCGCCCGGGTGCGCGAAGTACCGATTGTCGAGCGAAGCGAGCAGGAGCCGATCGAAGCGGAGCGGAGAGCGGCGACGAGGAAATCACGGTTGTGTGGAGTGGGGGACTCATCCCATCCATTGGCCGCCGTTGACGTCGATCGTCGCGCCGTTGATGTAGCGGGCTTCCTCTGAGCAAAGGTGCAGGATCGTCGCCGCCAGATCATCGGGCGATCCGGGGCCGTGGCCTCCCGGGATCATCCCGAGAATGCCCTGGCGTCGGTCGGCGTCGAGCGCGTCCCACATTGGTGTCGCGTGAGGCCCGGGCGCGACGGCGTTCGTCGTGATGCCGTCAGCGGCGTGCTCACGAGCGAGGAACCGCGCCAGCGTGAGCAGGCCGCCCTTCGACGCGGCGTAGGCCGGGCCGGAGAGCGCGCTCCCGCCGAAGCGACCGTTGACGGACGCGATCAGCACGATGCGGCCGCGGCCGAGTGACCGCATGTCGGGGATCGCCTCGCGACAGCACAGATAGGCCGAGGTGAGGTTCACCTCGAGGATGCGCCGCCACGTCTCCGGGTCCTCGTCGGTGACGCTGCCCCGGCCGGTGATGCCGGCGCTGTGGACGAGGACCTCGACCGGCCCTTGGCGATCCCGCACCTCGGAGAATGCGGCGCCCACCGCAACCTCGTCAGCGGCATCGCAGGCGACGACCCCCTCACCGGCGCGCTGGTCGATGCCGAGTGCGGCGTCGCCCTGGGCACGAAACCGGGACAGCACAGCTGCGCCTATTGCACCGGCCCCTCCGGTCACCACGACGCTGCGCATCAGTGCCGCACCTTCGGCGTGTCCGGGTCCGCGTCCCACTCACTCCACGAGCCGTCGTACACGGCGGGTTGCTCGAGCCCGGCGAGAACGAAGCCGAGCGCGGCGCCCGTCGCCGCCACGCCGCCGCCGCAATAGGTGACCACCGGCTTCGCCGGATCGAGCCCCAGCGCGTCGATCCGTGACCGAGCGTCTTCCGGCGACATCCACCGCTCGCCGTCCCCGAGGAACCCGAGGCCCGTGAGCCGAACGGCGCCGGGTATGTGGCCAGTGGCAGCGTCGAACGCCTTGTCCATGCGCGCGTCGACGAGGACTGTGTCGCCGGACGCGACCAGGTCGAGCATCTGCTCCTTCGTCACGTACCGATCGGGGCGGAAGCGAGGGGTGAACGTGGCGCGGGGAGAGGTTGGCGTCGCGGTCGAGATGGCGCGGCCCTCGCGTCGCCATCGGGTGATGCCCCCGTCGAGCACGGCGACGGTGTCGTGACCGAAGGCCCGCAGCGCCCACCACATCCGCGAGGCGACCGGCACATGGTGATCGTCGTACGTCACCACGAACGTGTCGTCGCCGATGCCGGCCGATTCCATCGCGGCGGCAAACCGCCCCGGCGACGCGAGCATGCTCGCCGGTCGGTCCGGGTCGGCGAGTTCGGTGTCCCATCGCAAGTGCACCGCGCCGGGGATGTGTCCAGCTCGGTATTCCTCGTCGCCGCACCGGTCGTCGAACGGGCGGAGGTACCACCGGCAGTCGATGACGCGCACGGAAGGGTCGTCGAGGTGTTCCGCGAGCCACTCCGTCGACACGAGAGGACCGAGCGCGGCGAAATCCGTGGGCGGGCGGGCCATCGTGGACATGGTAGAGAGCGGCGATGCCATTCCCGTGGGGCGTGTGGTTCGAGCCCGTGCAGCCGGTCGCGCGCCTCGTCGAGCTCGCCCGGCTCGCCGAGCGCGAAGGCGCGGAGGCTTGCTTCCTCGCCGACGAGGGCACCGACCGGGACCTGTATGTGGCGCTCACGGCGATCGTGCTCTCGACAGAGCGGATGACGGTGGCCCCGGCGATCACCAACCCGTTCTCGCGCCATCCGGTTGCCACCGCCGCCGCGATCGCGACGCTGGCCGAGCTCGCACCTGGTCGCGTGTGGCATGGGCTCGGTGTCGGCGGCAGCCGGGTGCTCGCCCCGCTCGGCCTCGCGCCCGAACGGCCGTACACGGCGCTTCGGGACGCGGTCGACGTCAACAAGCGCCTGCTCGGCGGAGAAGCGGTCGGCGAGGCTCGGCTGGCATGGGCGCCCGGTCCGATCCCGATCGCCATTGCCGGTCGGGGCCCGAGGGTGAAGGCGTTGGCGACGAGTGAGGCCGACTGGATCATCCTGTCGGCGGAGCCGCCGGCCACGCTCGCGTCGGCGTCGAAAGCGCTGCGGTCTCAGGGCGCCAAGCTCGCGTGGTCCGCCTACCTCGCCTACGCCCCGAAGGAGCGCCCGAAGGTGCTCGGGCACTTCTCGTACATGGCGCTCGACGCGCCTCCCGAGATCCGCGACCGTGCCGGACTCGACGAGGAGCGTGTCGCCTCCATCCGCACCGAAATGCTCGCGGGCCGCCTCGATGCCGCCGCCGCGTTGCTCCCCGAAGCGCTCGTCGACGAGTACGCGGTCGCGGGCGACCCCGATGCGTGCGCCGCGACGATCGCCCGTCTGGCCCCCAGCTTCGACCTGTTCATGCTGCCGATGAACGACATCGAGCACTGCGCCGAGCACATCCGAGCCAGCGCCGACATCCTGCGTCGCGCCCAGGCGCTCGTCTGACATGGCCGGTCGGTTCGTCGGGCCCAGTCGGTTCGTGGGGCTGGGCCTGTCGCTCTCGAACGAGGGGCCACTCCGCGAGACCTTGGGCATCGCGCAGCGGGCCGACGAGCTCGGGTTCGACGAGGTGTCGCTCCCCGAGAGCCGTCAGCACCGAGCGGTGTTCAGCGCGGCGGCCGCCACGCTGGCCACGACGAACCGCATCCGCGTGCGCATCGGCATCGCCAACCCGGTGACGCGTCACCCGGCCGTGCTCGCCATGGAAGCCGCCACGCTGGCGGAGATCGCTGGTCCCGAGCGGCTTGCCCTCGGTGTGGGAGCGGCCGTGTGGACCATGCGCGCACTTGGCTACGAGCCGGCGGGCTGGCAGCCGTACACGAACGTCGTCGAGACCGTGCGCGCACTCCGGCAGTGGCTCGCCGGTGAAGCGCTCGGCTTCACGCCCGTGACGTTCGCCGCCGACCCGTCGAACCGTCTCGACTTCACCCCCGTCGGCCCGATACGCATCGACGTGGGCGCCGTCAACGCGCGGATGATGCAAGCCGCGGGCGAGGTGGCGGACGGTGTGCAGCTCGGCGCTCTCGTCAGCCCTGGGTACGTCCGGTGGTCGCGCGAACGGCTTGCCGAGGGCGCGTCGCGCGCGAGTCGCTCCGTGAACGAGCTCCTCGTGTCTTCGAACGTGCTGTGCAGCGTTGGCGTCGACCGCGCGGAGGCGCGCCGCGCCGTTCGCCAGGTGCTCGCGTACTACCTCTGGCGAGTCGAGGGCGTCGTCGTCGACACGTCAGGTGCGGATCCTGAACAGGTCGCCGCCGTGCGGGCCGCGGTCGAGCGTGATGGCGCCGAGGCAGGCGCCACGAAGGTCACCGAAGGGCTGATCGACACGTTCGCATGCGCGGGCACCGTGGACGACGTCGTCGGGCAGCTCGGGGCGTTCGCTGACGCGGGCCTCGACCTGCCGCTCGCCTGGCACACGCTCGGGCCCGATCCGGCGAGCGCGCTGACGATGCTCGCAGGGCCGGTGCGCGCCGCCGTCGTCAACGGCTGAGCCCAGACGCGCGGGAGCCGGCACCCCCCCGAGTGCCGGCTCCTCGCGCGATCGTCAGGTCGTCGAGATCAGAACTGGAGGCTGTCGTCGACGAACTGGAGGTCGATGATGTCGGAGGCCACGAGCCCCTCCTTCACCGCCACGCCCTTGGCCTCGAAGATCGGGAGCAGGTTGTCGATGACGCCTTGCACCCGCGCCTCGTCGATCCCTCCCGCGTAGCCGTCCTCGTTGCCGACGAGCTCGAGGTCGACTTGTTGCTGGATCGAGAAGTCGGCGACGCCCTCGCTGTACACCCAGCCCGTGTCGTACTGGGTGACGAGGTCGACGATCAGTGCGTTGGTCTCGGCGGGATCCGCGGCGTAGTCGACCATCGCCTGCTGCATCACCGGGACGAGCAGCGCGAAGCAGTCAGCGAACTCGGTGACGTTCTCCGGTCGGGTCGCCATCGTCTGGGAGTAGATCTCGAGGCCGGTGTCGTGGATGAGCTCGAAGTTCACGGGCTTGCCCCAGTCGGGCACCTCGTTCTCGTAGATGTACGGCTCAGCGGAGGCGAAGCCCTGCTGCGCGATCGCGCCGTTCTCGGTGACGAACCGAGCGGGCGTGCCGTCGTAGCCGCCCTCGATTTGGCTCTGCTGCACGATGCCCTTCCCGACCAGGTAGTCGGGGAACACGCCGCCGTCGAACACCAGGATCGTCGTGTCGTCGGGCAGGTCACCGATCGTCTCGGCATCCGGGTAGGTCGCCGGATCCCACATCACGATCTGCGGGTTCTTCCTCAGCGGGGCCATGAGCGCCACGGTCGGGTTCTCCAGCGAGTTCTGCACCGCCTCGTCGTTGCTCACGAAGCCGAGCAGGATCGAGTCGTCGGTGTAGAGCTGGGCCGTCACCTGCTGGAAGCCGATAGCGGGTCCGCCCACCCGGATCTCGATGTCCACGCCGGTGTCGGCGCCACCGCTCGTGACCAGAGACCCGGTCACGGCCTTGGTGCCGGTGTCGACCTCGAAGTCGTCGCCCAAGAGCTCGTACAAACCTCCGTGCTCCGCCTCGGGGTTCCAGTCCGTTTGCACGATCACGGTCTCGGGGCACGCGCCCGCGAGCGAAACAGCCTCACCGCCGCCCGCGCCCGTCGTTGCGGCGCCGCCGCTCGCCGTTGTCGCCGCCCCGCCGCCGGTCGTGGCCGACGACGAGTCGCTGTCGTCCCCACACGAGGCGAGGATCAGGAAGCCGGCAAGCGGTGCCGCGAGCCAAGCCGCCTTAGTGGTCTTGCGCATGTGCCCTCCTTGTTGGTGGTCTTCTTGTGAAGCGATCAGTGAACGGATCCGTGAGGCGATCAGCCCGTTTGCTTCCGCCCGCTCTCGTGCCACGCGCCGACGACTCGGTTGCCGATGATCCCGAAGATCCAGAACACGACCACACCGAGCAGCGAGGAAAGAATGATCGCTCCAAACAGCTTCTCGGATTCGATGCGCGCTCGATAGTTGTCGATGAGCACGCCGATGCCCGGCTCACCCTGCCGGAAGAAGAAGTCACCGACGATCGCGCCGATGACGGCGAGTCCGGCCGAGATGCGGAAGCCAGCGAAGATCGCGGGCATCGCGCCCGGCAGCTGGAGCCGCCAAAGACGAGTGAAGCGGCTCGACTTGTGGAGTGTGAAGAGGTCGTGCTGGCCCTGATCGGCTGAGAGCAGACCGAACAACGTGTTGTTGATGATCGGGAACAGCGCGATGAGCACACACACGATCACGCGGCTACGGAAGTTGAACTCGAACCAGAAGCCGATGAGCGGAACCAGGGCGAGGATCGGGATCGTCTGCAGCACGACCGCGTAGGGGAAGAGCGATCGCTCGAGCCACTTGGCCTGGCTCATGACGATCGCGAAGAGCATGCCGAGCACGATCGCGATCGCGAGTCCGACCATCGCCACCTTGGTCGAGTTCAGCAACCCTTCGAGCGTGCGCGACAAGTTGTCCCAGTTGAGGAAGGCGACGTCGAGTACCTCGTGCGGCGGAGGCATCAAGAAGCGGCGTCGAGGCGTGAGCAGCGCGTAGGTGATGAAGTACCAGAAGCCGATGAAGAGCACGAAGACGATGAACGGCCCGATGACGTTGACGACGAACGACTTCCACAGCGACTGGTCCTTTGGTGCCGGAGGCACCACGTCCTCGAGGTTGCCGAGCCCTGTCGGCCTCACCTCGACCGACGTCACGAGTGACCTCCTCGCAATGCGTGCGACACCTCACCTGTGAGCTCGGCGAACTCCGCCTCGAACCGCAGCTCGGGCAACCGCGGATAGGAGAACGGCACGTCGAAGTCCCCGACGATGCGGCCTGGCCGTCCCGACATGACCAGGACCCGGGTCGACAGGAATACGGCCTCGTAGATCGAGTGGGTGATGAACAGCGACGCGAAGCCCTGACTCTGGAACAGAGCGATGAGCTCGTCGTTCATGCGCTCGCGGGTGATCTCGTCGAGCGCCCCGAACGGCTCGTCGAACAGGAACACGGCGGGCTTGAGCGTGAGCGAGCGGGCGAGCGACGCCCGCATCTTCATGCCGCCGGAGAGCTGCTTGACGTACTTGTCCTCGAAGCCGTTGAGGCCGACGAGGTTGATGGCGTCCTGCGCGAGACGTCGCCGCTCCTTGGTGCCGACACCGTGCAGCTGCGCGAGGAGCTCCACGTTGCGGATGACCGTGCGCCATTGCAGGAGCGTCGGGTCCTGGAACACGTAGCCGAGGCTGTCGCGGTCGACGCGCACGGTACCCGTGGATGCCTCCGTGAGTCCCGAGGCGATGCGCAGCAGCGTGGACTTGCCGCAACCGGAGGGCCCGACGACGGTGACGAACTCACGTGGGCGAACCTCGAAGCTCACGTTCTTGAGGGCGACGGTACCGTCGGGAAACGTCTTGGCGATGTTGTCGAATGTGAGCGCGGCGTCGATGGGCGGGCGCGCTTGGTTCGCCTCCGGAGCCAGGGTCTCCACCTCGGGCACCCTACGAACGGCCGATGTAGGAACAGCGTCAGTCATGTGAACGCTCTGTGTCATAGCCGAGCTGGTCCCGGGCGCGCCCGAACTCTGTGGTCGCTCGTGTGCGGGCCACCAGCCGGCCCTTGTGGAAGACGAAGCGATCGGGCGGCCCGGTGGCGATTGCCTCGCGGAGGGTGCTGGCTCTCACAGCGAGGAGCTCAGCGGGTGCGCCGGCCGTGATCGTGATCGCTTCGAGGCCCATCGCGGCCCGCGCGGCCCGACTCACCGTGTCGTAGGCCTCGCTCGGGAGGAGGTGGCCCACCGTCACCAGGAGTGACGCGGTCTCGAGCGGGTCGGCTCTTCCCATCGCGTTGAACGGGTCCTGGACGTTGTCGCCTCCGCCCGCGACGGTCACGCCCGCGTCGAGGAGGGCCCGCAGTGCGGTGAGGCCACGCGGCGTCGCCGTGCCATGCCCGTGGCCCTGCAGATAGAGGTTCGTCTGCGGGAGCGTGATGACGGCGACCCCCGCTTCGGCCACCTCCGCGGCGACCGCTTTCTGGATGTACTCGTCCTGCATGCCGAGACTCACGCAGTGGCTGGCGGTCGCGCCGTGGGGAAAGCCGGTCTTGGCGACCAGGGCAGCGAACTCGCGCAGCCCGAGCACTTCGGGGTTGAGCGTCTCGTCGGTGTGGAGATCGATCGGCCGCCCGGCCTCGGCGGCAGCTTCCAGACACGCCTCGAGGCACCCGAGCCGATCGTCGTCGAGGTGGGGGCACCCACCTGCGATGTCGACGCCCATCGCGAGCGCGTCGCGCAGCAGGGCGCGGTGCTCCGCGCCGGCGAGCCCGGCGGTGGGCAGCGCCACGAGCGCGACGACCTGGATGTCGACGAGATCGCGGAGCTCCTCCCGGATGTCGACGAGTGCCTCCATGCTGCGGAGCCCGATCGCACTGCTCAGATCCCCGTGGGTGCGGATCGCGGTGAGCCCGTTGGCCACGCCAGCCAGCGCGGCGCGCCGGGCCCGCTCGACGATGTCGTCGTGCGTGAGCGTCGGCCACGTCGCCTGCCACGCGACGATCGCGCCGATCAGGTCGCCCGTGACGTTCCCGACGCGGTCCGCGGTGTAGGCCTTGTCCAGGTGGGCGTGCGGCTCGGCCGGCGCGGGCAACAGCAGGTAGCCCGCAAGGTCGTGCACCTCGTCGGTGGGGAGGCGCTCGAGCTGACCCACCGCGGCGACGCGTTCGCCGTCGAGGCGGACGTCGACGGTCGACCCGTCCTCGATCGTTGCTCCGACGAGCAAAACGCTCACGCCGCCCACACCTCCCGGTCACCGGTCATGTCGTTTGGGCGTGTCGCGGCCGTCACTGTGACGCGACGGTAGCCCCCGGTCAGATGCCTGAGCAGAGACCGATCCGAGGGCGCGGGTCGCCGGCACCCGCCAGCCGGCCGTCCGCGCGCACGATGAGGTGGGCGTGGCCGAACCCATGGTCGAACGGCGGTTCCTCCACCACCTCGTGTCCCCGCGCGGCGAGACCGTCTCGCCAGGCTTCGGGTGCGTGGCCCTCGATCGCAACCGCGACGCCCGCTGGATCGGTCCAGGTCGCGAAGCCGGTCGTGCGCTCACGCGCGACGAGGTGGAAGCGCCCGGCTGAGATGGCGCGCCCCGGCGTCTCCCGGCCTGCGAACACGCGGGCGAGCACCTGGAGCAGCACCTGAGGCTGCGAGTCGCCCCCCATGGTGCCGAGCGCCGCGACGACGTCGCCGTCGTCGTCGGTGACCAGGGCCGGGGTGAGGGTGTGGGGTGGTCGACGTCCCGGGCCGTACTCGGCCGGATGACCGGGCTCGAGCGAGAAGCCCAACCCGCGGTTGTGGAGGTTGATGCCGGTGCGCGGCTCGAACAGGTGGCTGCCGAATCCCGAGGCGTTGGATTGGATGAGCGACACGCCCACGCCGTCGCCGTCGATCACGCAGAGCGCCGTCGTGTCACCGTGCGAGACCGGACTGGCGAGCGCGCTCGCGTGCTCAGGGTCAATGGCTCGGCGCCGAGGCTCGAGCCGCGAGGGGGCGACCAGCGAGTGCCCATCCGCGTGCTCGTGCAGCACCTGGGGCCGATCGAAGCCCGCCTGCTTGGATGCTTCGATGAGCAGGTGCGCCCACACCGGGTCCTCGGGGTCGGCGGGCAGCGCGAGACCGTCGGCGACCCATGCGCTGGCCGCGAGCACGTAGCCCTGCGAGTTCGGAGGCATCGTCCAGAGTCGGTGACCGAACGCCGTCACCGAGATCGGGTCGACCCAGTCGGCGCCGCTCATCGCGAGATCGGCCTCCGTGTACTCACCGTTGCCCACGGCGAGCAGTCCCTCCCCGAACTCGCCTTCGTAGAAGCCGCGGCGTCCCCGGGCGGAGATCGCTTCGAGCGTGCGGGCGAGGCCAGGCCGGCGGATGATCTCGCCGGGCCGCCGCCGACCGGTCGCGCCCCGGAGCTCTGCGGTCTTCGCGTTGTCGGGCAGGGCGGCGACACCGGCGGCGAGCATGGGTGACGCAGGGAAGCCATCACGCGCGTAGCGGGCAGCGGGCGCGAGCAGACGGCCGAGAGGCACGCGTCCGAAGCGCTCGTGGAGGGCGATCCAGCCGTCGACACATCCCGGAACGGTCACGGATCGGACGTCGAGCCGGAACGGCATCTCGTGATGACCTTCGGAGCGAAGGCCGTCCGCGTCCGCGCCCGATCCCGCCCGGCCGCTCGCGTTCAGTGCTGCGACTGGTGTCGCGTCGTGGGAGATGAGTGCGAAGAGGTCCCCGCCCATGCCGCAGAGGTTGGGCGCGGTGACCGCGAGCACAGCATTGGCCGCGATCGCGGCGTCGACCGCGCCCCCACCGTCGCGGATCGCGCCCAGCCCGGCCTCTGTCGCCAGGTGGTCGACCGTCGACACCATGGCTTGCGGGGCGTAGCGCGTTGCGAACGGGGCGTAGGTGTCACTCACCGCCGGGCACGTTAGGTTCCGAAGCGGAGGTCCCGATGTTCGACTCGGTCAATCCCGCCCGCCCCGCCGAGGTGCTCGGCACCTTCCCCTCCGCCACCGAGGCAGACGTGGATCGCGCGGTAGCCACGGCCGCCGAGGCGCAACGGGAGTGGGCGCGGCGACCGATACCGGCGCGAGCCGACCTGATCGGGCGCGCCGCGGACGTGCTCGCGGCTCGAAAGGGCGAGCTCGCGGTGCTTGTCGCGCGGGAAGCCGGGAAGGTGCTCGTCGAGGCCGGCGGCGACGTTCAAGAGGCCGTGGACATGGGCCGCTTCGTGGCGGGACAGGGGCGCGCTGCGATGGGCGACGTCGTCCCGTCCGAGCTCGAGCACAAAATGGCGTGGACCACACGGCAACCCATTGGGGTCGTCGGGATGATCACGCCGTGGAACTTTCCGATCGCCATCCCGTCGTGGAAGTGCTTCCCGGCGTTGCTCGCGGGGAACGGCGTCGTGCTGAAGCCGTCGGAACACACGCCGCTGTGCGCGGAGGCGTTCGTCGAGGCGCTTGTCGAGGCGGGGATCCCGGCGGCACTCCTCAACCTCGTGCACGGCGCCGGCGAGCCGGGCGCGGCCCTCACCGTCCATCGGGGCGTCGGTGCGCTCTCGTTCACTGGGTCGGTACCGACCGGCCGCAAGGTCGCGGCGAGCGCGATGGAGACGGGGCCGCGTGTCGTGTCGCTCGAGCTCGGCGGCAAGAACGCGATGGTCGTGCTCGAGGACGCCGATCTCGACCTCGCGGTCGAGGGCGCTCTCTTCGGCGCATTCGGGACCGCGGGCCAGCGTTGCACCTCGACATCGCGGCTCGTGCTGCATCACGCTGTCGCCGATCTGACCGTGGAGCGCATCGCGAAGAGGGCGCAGGCGCTCGTGCTCGGTGATCCCTTGGTCGCAACCACCGACGTGGGACCCGTCGTCGATCGGCGCTCGGCGGAGCGCATCCTGGCGATGATCGAAGCCGCCGTCGAAGAGGGCGCGACCGTCGTCACCGGTGGGCAGCTCGTCGAGGTCGACGGATGTGACGGCGGCGCCTTCGTCGCACCCACCGTGCTGACCGGTGTCCGACCCGAGCACGCCATCGCGCGCAATGAGGTGTTCGGGCCGGTGCTCTCCGTGATCGAGGTCGGCAGCGAGGACGAAGCCATCGACGTCGTGAACGCGTCCGAGTACGGGCTGTCGGCGGCCGTCTACACCCGCGACATCAACGTCGCTCTCCAGATGGTGGACCGCATCGACACCGGCATCGTCTACGTCAACGCGCCCACGATCGGGGCAGAGATCCCGCTCCCGTTCGGCGGCACGAAGCACACGGGGAACGGCTTTCGAGAGGCAGGCACGCGGGGCATCGAGCAGTTCAGCCAGGTGAAGACGGTGTACGTCGACTACTCGGGCCGCCTGCAGAAGGCCCAGATCGACACCCACCCCGAGTAGCGAGAATCAGGTCAGCCGGCGTCGCGGAGCTCGTTCTTCAACACCTTGCCGGTACCACCGCGGGGGAGCGCGTCGACGATGCGCACCTCTTTCGGTGCTTTGAAGTGAGCAAGGCGCTGGCGAACGAAGCCGATGAGCTCGTCCGCTGACGCGTCCGCCCCGGCTCGGAGCGTGACGAACGCACGCGGCACCTCACCCCAGCGCTCGTCGGGCACACCGACCACCGCGGCTTCGAGGACTGCCGGATGCTCCGCGAGAGCGTTCTCGACCTCGACCGAGCTGATGTTCTCGCCGCCCGAGATGATGAGGTCCTTCTTGCGGTCGACGATCGTGAGGAAGCCGTCGGGCGACATGGTCCCGACATCGCCGGTGTGCATCCACCCGCCGGCCAGCGCTGACTCGGTCTCTTCGGGCTTCTCCCAATAGCCCGCCATCACGTGGTTCGACCGCACCCTGATCTCTCCCGCCGTCGCTCCGTCCCACGGCAGCTCGTTGTCCTGCTCGTCGAAGATGCGCAGGTCGACGCCGAGGATCGGCATCCCGGTCGTGCTCCGGCGGCGGGCCGACCGCGGCTCGCCCGGCTTGTCGATCGCCTTGGTGAGCTGTGGTGCCGTTTCGGTCATGCCGTAGCCGCAGATGCACTCGCAGCCGAAGCGCCGCTCCGCCTCGGCGAGCAGGGCGGGCGGCGTCGGCGCGCCGCCCACAGAGAGCTGCTTCAGGCTCGAGAGGTCTCGGGAGTCGAACGTGGGGTCGTTCAGCAACACGGTCATCATCGCCGGCACCAGATAGAGGCGGGTTACGCGCTCGGCCTCGACGAGCCGCAACACCTCTGCGGAGTCGAAACGGGGCAGCATCACCTGGACGCCGCCGAGTGCCGTCATGTAGTGCGGTGTACCCCATCCGTTCACGTGGAAGAGCGGGATCGTGTGGATGATCACGTCGTGCCCGCTGATCGACATGGTCAGCGCCGAGTGCACCGCGTGGAGGTACAGGCTGCGGTGCGTGAGCATCGCTCCCTTCGGCCGGCCCGTCGATCCGCTCGTGTAGAAGATCTCGGCGACGTCGTTCTCGTCGACCTCCGGGGGATCGACCCACGAGAGCGGTTGGGCGGCGAGCCGCTCTTCGTACCTGCCGTCGATCAGCAGCTCGCGGACGGGATGGTCGAGCTCGGTGAGCGCAGGATCACGGATCACCACCGCAGCTCTGCTGTCGTCGAGGATCCACCGCAGCTCGGGCGCCGACAGCCGGATGTTGAGGGGGAGGAGCACCGCTCCCGCGAGCAGCACGCCGAAGTAGCCCTCGAGGAGCTCGTGTCGGTTGCCGCAGAGCCAGGCGACACGGTCGCCCTTCTGCACGCCGAGGTCGTCGCGCAGCACTTGCGCGAGCCGCGCCGCCCGCTCCGCATGCTGCGCATAGGTGAACACGTGCGCACGCTCGCCGTCTTCGTGCTCGATCACGCCCTCACGATCGGCGAACAGCCGCCGGGCGCGCACGAGAAAGTCGGTAGGGGTGAGAGGCAGCTCCATGACTCAGCCGACCCACTGCCCGCGACGCTCGAGCACGGACCGAAGCACCGCGGGTCGATCGGTCATGATCCCGTCGACACCCATCTCGAGCAGTCGCTCCATCTCGCTGGCCTCGTCGATCGTCCACACGTGCACCGCGATGTCTCTCCGGTGCGCGGCCCTGAGGAACCGGTCACTGACGATCGTGACCGAACCCTGCTTCACAGGCACTTGCGCGCACGGGCTCGTGAACCGACCGGCGGGCACGCCGTGGGCCGCGACCACCAACCGACGCACACCGTTCGGACCGAGCGCGGTGCAGAGCGTGGGGCCCAAGGCTTTGCGCATCGTCGACACCCGGCTGTCGGAGAACGACGCGACGCACACGCGGTCCAACGCCGAGGTCTTCTCGATCACGTCGATCAGGGGTGCGACTGCGGCATCGTGCTTCGGGTCGATGTTCACCCGCAGATCGGGGAAGCTGCCGAGCAGGTCCTCCAACAACGGAATGGGCTCGCGGCCGCTCACCTTGGCCTTCTGCACTTCGCTCCACGGGAGCTCGGCGATGATTCCGGACCGATCGGTGACGCGGTCGAGCACGTCGTCGTGGAACGCGAGCAGCACGCCGTCGGAGGTGACGTGGACGTCGGTCTCTACGTAGCGAAAGCCGAGGAGCACCGCGCCCTCGAACGCCGGCATCGTGTTCTCCGGCCACTCGCCCGCGCCGCCTCGATGAGCGAACGGGATCGGGCCGGGGTGATCGAGAAACGCGAACACGCGCCCATCGTGACACTGCGAGCGGAGGCCAGCGGTTGGGTCAGGCGCCCCAATCGGGACGCAAGGGCATGCGCGACCGCCCGTTGTCGGCGCGCACCCCGAGGATCTGATGGATCTCCGTGCGCCCCTCCTCGAAGTTCAGCGCGCACGCGGCCATGTAGAGCCTCCACACCCTCGCCCGCCCGAGGCCACCCCGGCGGACCGCTTCGTCCCAGTTCGCCTCGAGGTTCGAGACCCAATGGCGGAGCGTCTTCCCGTAGTGCTCGCGCAGGCTTTCGACGTGGCGCACCTCGAGGCGGTGCTGCTGCATCGCCGACACCACCGTGCCGACCTCGTGAAGCTCGCCATCGGGAAAGACGTACCGGTCGATGAAGCTCGACCGCGCGAATCGTGACCTGCCCTTCGACCACGGTTGGCTGATCCCGTGGTTGAGGACGCGGCCGCCGGGCACCACGAGGCGATGCAGGCGCTCGAAGTAGTCACCCAGCTGCGCGAGGCCGACATGCTCGAACATGCCGATCGAGCTGATCGCGTCGAAAGGCCCGTCGACGATGTCGCGGTAATCGAGGAGACGGATGTCGACCCGGTCCGCGAGGCCTGCCTCCGCGACCCGCTTCGCGGCGAGGTCCGCCTGGGACGCCGAGATCGTGACGCCCACGGCCTGCACGCCGTAGTGCTGCGCCGCGTGCATCACCATGCCTCCCCAGCCGCAACCGATGTCGAGCAGTCGTTGGCCGGGCTGCAGTCCCAGCTTCCGGCAGATCAGCTCGTACTTCTGTTCCTGGGCCGTCTCGAGGGAGTCGTCCGGCGTGTCGAACACCGCACACGAGTAGGTCATCGTGGGGCCGAGCACCATCTCGTAGAACTCGTTCGACACGTCGTAGTGGTGCGCGATCGCGGCGGCGTCGCGGTTCTTGCTGTGGCGTCGACCGCGAAGGCGGGCCTCCTCGGGCGGGGGCGGCAACGGCTTGAGGCCTTCGAGCCCGATCAGCTTGGCTGCGGCTGCCCACTGCTTCGGTGACAGCTTGAGCTGGGGCATCGCCTGGCGCAGTGTCAGCGCGGCGTAGATGTCGCCCTCGACGTCGAGGTCTCCGGCCACGTAGGCACGACCGATGCCGAGCTCGAAAGGCGCGGTGACGATGCGGCGAAGCGCGTCGGGAGATCTCACGACGATCGTCGCCGGAGCCTCGTCTTCGGGGGGGCCGAGCCGGCTCCCGTCGTAGGCTCGAATGGCGATCGGCAGGTCGGGCCCGAGCAGCTCTTCGAGCAGCGCGGCCAGGGGTGTGTCAGTTGCAGCCATGGGTCACCTCCGGGTGGACAGGAGTGGTGATGTCAGAGACGACGGCAGTGCCGATTGGCAATGAGGAGTTCACGGGTACCGACACGTTCGCGGTGCACGCCCCGTACAACGGGGCCGAGCTCGGGCGGGTGCCCGCCTGCGGGCCGGCCGAGGTGCGCCGGGCCGTCGAAGCGGCTCGCGCCGCGCCAGTCCTTCCGCCGTGGCGTCGGGCGGAGATCCTCGACGCCGCGGCACAGCGATTGAGCGCGCGGGTCGAAGAGTTCGCGCGGATCATCGCAGAGGAGGCGGCGAAGCCGATCCGCACGGCGCGCGTCGAGGCGGAGCGAGCTGTCGGCACGTTCGTCTTCTCGGCCGTCGAGGCTCGCAAGCTGGTAGGCGAGATGGTGCCGCTCGATGCGAGCGCGCCGGGAGAAGGCAAGCTCGGCTTCACCCTCCGCATCCCCATCGGAGTCGTCGGCGCCATCAGCCCCTTCAACTTTCCGCTCAACCTCGTCGCCCACAAGGTGGCGCCCGCGATCGCCGCTGGCTGTCCGGTCGTGCTGAAGCCCGCCAGCCAAACGCCGTTCTCGGCCATCACCTTGGCGCAAATGTTGCTCCAAGAATGCGGTCTCCCGCTCGGCCACCTCAGCGTGGTGACCGGCGGAGGGTCAACGGTGGGTAACGCGCTCGTCGATGATCCCGACATCGCGCTCATCACCTTCACTGGCTCGCCCGAGGTCGGGTGGGGGATCAAGGCACGCGCGCCCCGCAAGAAGGTGGGTCTCGAGCTCGGAAACAACGCCCCGGTGATCATCGAGCCCGACGGCAACTGGACGTTGGCGGCCGACAAGATCCGGGTCGCGGGGTTCAGCCACGCCGGCCAGTCGTGCATCTCCACCCAACGCATCTATGTCCAACGTGCCCTGGTCGACGACTTCACAGCCGCGCTCGCCGAGCGAGTGTCGAGCCTCGTCGTCGGCGATCCCCTCGACGAGGCGACAGAGGTGTCGGCGCTCATCTCCACCGGCGAGCGCGACCGTGTGACGTCCTGGATCGACGAGGCCACCGCGGGCGGGGCGAAGGTGGTGGTCGGTGGCGACGTACGCGCCGACGGCGTGCTCATGCCGACTGTGCTGACCGATGTCCAGCCCGACATGAAGGTGTGTCGCAAGGAGGTGTTCGGTCCTGTTGTGACGGTGCAGGCCTACGACGAGCTCGACGAGGCGATGGCGCTCGCCAACGACACCGAGTACGGCCTGCAAGCCGCGATCTTCACGTCCGACCTCGGCAAGGCCATGACGGCAGCCCGCACGCTCGACTTCGGCGGAGTGCTCGTCAACGAAGTGCCGACGTGGCGCGCGGATCAGATGCCCTACGGCGGTGTGCGCGACAGCGGCAACACCCGTGAAGGACCGGCGTACGCGGTGCACGAGATGACCGAGACCCGCCTGATCGTGATCTCGACTTGATGCGTCGCCGTTCTCCGCTCCGCTTCGATCGGCTCCTGCTCGCTTCGCTCGAACAATCCCTGGCGTCGCGAGCCCGGCGGCGCACTGCGCCGCCCTGTGCGCCGTCGCTGACCGCGATCTCTGACCTTGTGGGCCGATGTGCGGACATCAACGCCGGGCACATCGAGGGCGCCGGCACCGACCCGTGGACGGCTGCGCTGCTCGCGGCGCGCAACGAACGCAGCTGCGACGAGCTCTTGGAGGAGTGGGAGCGGGAGGCGCCGGCATTCGAGCAGATCCTTCCGGTGATCAATCCGCCTCGTCCGCTCTATGACGTGGTGGTGCACGAACAGGACATGCGGGACGCGGTCGGCGTACCGGGTGGTCGGGACAGCGACCTCTTTCGGTCGATGTGCGGCCGTCGGAGCGCCGCACAGATCCGCGCTCTCGGATGCCCGGAGCCGTACGTCGACAAGCTCGCCTTCCTCCCGATGGCGTCGGAGGATGTGATCGAGGTCGGCCTGTGACCGACGCCGAGCAGAAGACCTGGCTCGCGGGTGTGTTCGACCGAGCCGCACCGACCTATGACCGCATCGGCGACGAATACCACGACCACTTCGGTCGCCGTCTCGTGGAGGAGGCCGCGATCGGCGCTGGTGCGCGGGTGCTCGACGTGGCGTGCGGACGCGGGGCCGTGCTGGTGCCCGCGGTCGAACGTGCAAGCCGCACTGGCCGCGTCGTTGGCGTGGACTTCTCGCCCGCGATGGTGAGTGCCTCGCGCGCCGCCGTCGGTGATCGTGCCGAAGTGTCGGAGATGGATGCCGAGCACCTCGACCTGGATTCGAACTCGTTCGACGTCGTGCTCTGCGCGTTTGGCGTGTTCTTCTTCCCGGAGCCGGATCGAGCGATCGCCGAGATGTTCCGGGTGCTCGTGCCTGATGGGTGCGTTGGTCTCTCGTCGTGGACCGAGCCCGACGAGCGGTGGGCTTGGGAGGGGGCACTGCTTGGTGGCCTTCTGGTCGAGCGCCGCCCGACGGCTCGCCCGTTCGACACGGTCGACGACCTCGAGCAGGTCCTGCGCGGTGCTGGGTTCACCGGCGTCCGTTCGAGCCTGGTGCACCACGAAGTTGTGTTCGCCGACGAGGCGGAGTGGTGGGAGTGGAAGTGGTCCTTCAGCGTTCGCGGTGTCCTCGAGCAGCTCGACGAGGAGGCTCGACGGGCGTACCGCGACGCCGCGTTCGCGGCGATGGCGCCCTTTCGGGAGCCGCGCGGCTTCCCTATGAGGCTGACCGCCGCCTTCGCCTTCGGAAAGAAGGCCAGCTAATGCAGCCGACGGAGCGCTTCGCGGCGCTCGTCCAGGGACCAGAGGACGCCCTCGTACTCGACGAGGTGACGTTCCTCATCGCTGCGCACGCGCATCCAGAGCTCGACCTCGCCGCCCAGCTCGCTCGCCTCGACGACCTCGCCGAACGTTGTGCGACGCGGACGCGCGACGGCGTCATCGCCCACCTCTTCCGCAGCGAGGGTTTCCACGGCAACGAAGTCGACTACTACGACCCCGAGAACTCATTCCTCGATGCGGTGCTCGACCGGCGGACGGGCATCCCGATCACGCTCTCCGTGGTGCTGATCGAGGTGGCTCGGCGGCTCGGTGTCGCGCTCGTGGGAGTGGGAGCTCCCGGGCACTTCATCGTCCTCGACGAGGCCGCCCACGTCTTCGTCGACCCGTTCAACGGGGGCCGGACCCTCGCCGACGAGGACCGCGCCCGGCTCTACGGCGCCGTGCCACTCGAGCCGGTGAGGCCGCGGGCGATCGTGAGCCGGATGCTCGCCAACCTGAAGGGCATCTACACCCAACAGGGCGATGCCGACGCCCTCCGGTGGGTGATGCGGCTGCGAGTGCTGCTGCCCGACGTCGGGGACGACGAGCGGACGCAGCTGGCTCGGCTGATGGCACCGCACAACTAGCGCCGTCGATGCTGGCCAGCCCCGGCTCGCTGGGTACGCTTCCGTCCATGACGACCGTCGCGGATCCCACCGTCGAGTCCGAGGAAGCTCTGGTCATCGAGCACATCGACAAGCTGCTTGCCGAGCATCCGCCCGCAAAGACCGACGCCGTGGCGTTCCTCGGCGCGCAGTTCGACCACGGGCTGGCCTGGGTGCACTTCCCTGAGGGCAACGGTGGACTCGGAGTCAACCCGAAGCACCAGAAGATCATCAACGAGCGGATCTTCGCGGCCGGTGGTCCGAACCCGTATTACCGCAACCCGATCGGCTACGGGATGTGCGGACCGACCGTCGTGGTGTGGGGCAGCGACGAGCAGAAGGAGCGCTACCTCCGACCGCTGTTCACGGGCGAGGAGGTCTGGTGTCAGCTCTTCTCCGAGCCGGGCTCCGGGTCCGACTTCGCGGGTTTGTCAGGCCGTGGCGTCCGTGATGGCGACGAGTGGATCGTGAACGGGCAGAAGGTCTGGACCACGCTCGCCCACGTCAGCAGGTGGGGCCTTCTCGTGTTCCGCACCGACACCGAGGTCCCCAAGCACGCGGGTCTCACTGCGTGGGTGGTCGACATGCAGGCGCCCGGCGTCGAGGTGCGTCCGCTGCGCCAGATGACCGGCGAGGCCGAGTTCAACGAGGTGTACTTCACCGACGTGCGCATCCCCGACGCCGAACGCCTCGGTGACCCGGGAGCCGGATGGCGCGTGTCGCTCACGACGCTCATGAACGAGCGCGTGTCGATCGGTGGCGCCATCGCGCCGAAGGGCGCGGGCGCCATCGCCGGCGCCGTCAAGGTGTGGCAGGACACGCCGTCCGACCAGCGCGACCCGGCGATGAAGGACGAGCTGATGAAGCTCTGGATCGAAGCCGAGGTGAACCGCCTCACCAACCTGCGCGCCGGCGCGAACCGCAAGATGGGTACACCTGGCCCCGAGGGATCGACCGGCAAGCTCGCGTTCGCCGAGTCGAACAAGCGCATCTACGAGTTCACGATGAACCTCATGGGTGCGAACGGCATGTTGTACGGCAGCTACGAGATGCGCCGTCCCGAGACGGCGATGTCGACCGACACGCTGCAGAAGGCGTTCCTCCGCTCGCGGGCGAACTCCATCGAGGGCGGCACCTCTGAAGTGATGCGGAACATCCTCGGCGAGCGCGTGCTCGGTCTTCCCGGCGACGTGCGCGTCGACAAGGACGTCGCCTGGAGCACCGTCCCGCGCAACTAGCGCACGGATTCGCTGGGCCGCCACTGGGCTGGCTGCCTCGGCCCGCCCGGCCCCAACTGTTGCGGCAGCCGCCCTAGAGGGGCGGCGCACGCAACACTTCCTCTCCGGGCACGGCTGCCCCCGGTCCGCCCGGCCCGAACTGTTGCGGCAGCCGCCCTATAGGGGCGGCGCACGCAACACTTCCCCGAGCGGGCGCTCTAACGACCGCGCAGCACCTCGGTCATCGCCTCGACCATGTAGCCCGCGTCGTCGCGTCCGGCCATCTCGCGCGCCGAGTGCATCGACAGCATCGGGTTGCCGACGTCGACAGTGGCGATACCGAGACGCATGGCGGTGATCGGCCCGATCGTCGAACCGCACGCCATGTTGCTGCGGTGCGAATACACCTGCCACGGCACGTTCGCCCGTTCGCACGCGGCCACGAACTCTGCTGCTGTCGCCGCGTCGGTCGCGTACCGCTGCCCGACATTGGTCTTGATGACTGGTCCGCGGTTGGGGTGGACGTGGTGGCTCGGCTCGAACCGGTCGAGGTAGTTCGGATGCACGGCGTGGGCCATGTCCGCCGAGACGCACAGCGACGAGGCAATCGAGGCGAGATGGTCGGCTCGGCTGCCGCCCCGTGCCGCGGTGATGCGCTCGAGGATGTCACCGAGCAGCGGGCTGGCCGCGCCAGTGCTCGTCTCGCTGCCCACTTCCTCATGGTCGAAGCACGCGAGCACGCCGATGCGGCTCGACTCGCGGCGGGCCAGAGCAGTTGCGCCGCACCACACCGAGACGAGGTTGTCGAGCCGGCCGGACGCGATCAGCTCGCCGTCGACACCGAGCACGCTCGGGGGAGTGAGGTCGTGGGTCATGACGTCCCACGCCACGACGTCGTCGAACGCGACGCCCAGCTCCTTGGCCATGAATGCCGCGAACCCGCCCTCGTCGACCGCGCCGAGCCCCCACACCGGCACGACATGATGTTGTCGATCGAGCGCGACGCCGCGCTCGTTCACCTCGCGGTCGAGATGGATCGCGAGCTGGGGGAGGCGCAGCACGGGACGGTCGACCTCGACGAGACGAACCTCGCCGGACCGCAGCGCGACGCGTCCGGAGAGGCCGAGGTCGCGGTCGAGCCATGAGTTGACCAGCGCGCCGCCGTAGACGTCGACGGCGATCTGCCGGTACCCGGCGCTTCCCGTGTCCGGACGGGGCTTCACGCGGAGGTTCGGGCTGTCCGTGTGGGCGCCGATCACGATGAAACCAGGAGGGGGGTCGTCGGGGATGTACCAAGCGACGATCGCGCCGCCTCGGATCGTGTACGCGCCTCCCGGCGATCCGTCGAGCCCGGCCCCGAGCTCGACGCGACCGAAGCCGGCCTCGTCGAGCAGGGCCGCGACCGACTCCGCCGCGTGGTAGGGCGACGGCGAGTGACCGAGGAAGTCGAGCAGGTCGGTCATCCGTACAGCCCTGCCGTCAGTCCTGTGCCCCGGAGGTGCGCGCTCTCGTTGAGTGTGAGCACGGTGCGCTCGCCGGTGCGTGCGCCCATCACGCGGTGGATGCTCGTGTAGTTCGGATAGAAGAACCCGGTCGCATTCGCGATGCCGAGGATCTTCGAGATGTACGCGTTGATGACGCCGCCGTGACACACCGCGGCGATGCGTCGCGACGGGTTTGCCTCGATGAGCCGCTCGACCGCCGTGAACACGACGTCGCGGAACGTCTCAGGGTCGACCTCGACATCACCCCACGAGCCACTCACGATCTCCTTCCATCGGGGGTCGTTCGCGGCTTTGAGCTCCTCGACGGGCACGTACCAGTGGCTGTCACGGTCGTACTCGGCGAGCTCCTCGTCGACGACGACGTCGAGGCCGTGGATCTCGGCGAGCGGCGCCGCGGTCTCCCGCGCACGTTGCATCGGGCTCGAGTACACCGCGTCGATGCGCTCATCGGCCAGCCAGCGCGCCATGTGCAGCGCCTGGTCGCGTCCCTCCTCGGACAGCTCGGGATCGGCCGGACCGTCGACGTCCTCGCGACGGATCGGCAGCGCGTGTCGGATGAGCAAGAGCTCCATCGCGCGGAGCATAGGGTGCTCCGATGTCCGGTCTGTGGGTCCACGAAGCGGGGCCGGAGGACGCGCCGCTCGTCGTGCTCGTCCACGGATCGATGGACCGATCGACGAGCTTCGCGAAGGTCGTGCGTCGCCTGCGCGACGACCTCCGCGTGCTCAGCTACGACCGGCGAGGGTACGGACAGTCGGTGACGGTCGCGGGGCCGTTCACCATGGCTCGCCAGGTCGAGGACCTGCTGTCGGTAATGGCCGACCGCATCGGTGTCGTCGTTGGCCACAGCTACGGCGGAGACCTCGCCCTCGCGGCGGCCGAGGCTCGTCCTGATCAGGTGCGTGGTGTGGGCGCGTTCGAGCCCCCGATGCCGTGGACCAATTGGTGGCCAACGACGAGCGGTGGTTACAGCGTCGTGGCCCAATCGCGAGCGAACGAGGATCCCGCGGAGATCGCAGAGCGGTTCATGAGGCGCATGATCGGTGACGAGCGGTGGGAGCGGCTGCCCGCCTCCACCCGAGCCGAGCGGCGGGCCGAGGGTCCCGCGTTGATAGGGGAGATCGTCGACTTGCAGGCCCACGCGGCGTTCGACCCCGCATCGATCACGGTGCCGGTGATCGCGGCCCGCGGCTCGAACGGCGCCGACCATCATCGTCGGTCCGTCGAGCACCTGTTCTCCGCCATCGGCGACCCGGCGATGATCACGATCGAGGACGCGGGTCATGGGGCGCACAACAGCCATCCGGACGAATTCGCCGCGTTCGTTCGGCTCGTGGTGGCGCGGTCCGGCCTCGGCTAGCCGCCCTTCACGAGCGCGCACCCGTCGGCAGCGGCGGTGGGCAGCGCGACATCGACGCTGAAGAACGTGCACGCACAGGTGCTCGCGCAGGTCGCCAGCTCCTCCCGCTGGTTGTAGACGACGAAGCCCGTGCCGAGGAGCAGCACCACCATGATCACCTTCGTAATGACCTTCTTCGCGAGCCACAGCGCGAGCAGGACCCCGACTCCGAGGCCCACGAGCACACCGATGGCGACGGTCTGCAGCCGCTCCTGATCCAGCCAGTCGGGCCACGTGAGCGCGAACACGCGGGCACCGTACCGACCGAATGTGCACACTGAGCGGCATGCTCGTGCATCTCGACACCGACATCGGTGGCGATCCCGACGACGTGTGCGCGCTCGCCATGCTTCTCGGCTGGCCTGATGTCGAGATCGCCGGCATCACGACCACGCACGAGGATGGCGGGCGGCGAGCCGGGTTCGTGCACGAGGCGCTATGGCTCGCGGGCCGTGGCGACATCCCTGTCGCCGCGGGCGCCGAGCACTCGATGACGACGCTCGTGCAGCCCGGCGGGTTCCCGGACGACGTCCGCTACTGGGGACGGCCGATCCCGCCGATGCCCTCCCGTCCGGGAGCCGCGCTCGACCTTCTCGCACAGAGCGCCGAGCGGGGGGCGACCGTCGTCGCGATCGGGCCGTTCACGAACCTCGCGCTGCTCCAAGTCGAGCGGCCGGGGCTGCTCGACCGCGTTTCTGTCGTCGTCATGGGCGGTGCCTTCCGACCGCTCGATCCCGGGTACCCGCAGTGGACCGCGGACTATGACTGGAACGTCCAATGCGACACACGGGCCGCGGAGATCGTCGAGACGCTCGCCGATCTCACCGTCGTACCGCTCGCGGCGACGGTGAAGGTCCACCTGCGCGCCGCCCACCTGCCTCGATTGCGCGCAGCTGGTGCACTCGGTGCGCTCATGGCCAGGCAAGCCGAGGCGTACCAGGTCGATCGGCGAGCGGGCCTGGCGGACGACAACCCGCGACTCCCGGCCGACCTTCTGAACTTCCACCACGACCCGCTGGCGTGCGCAGTCGCAGTGGGCTGGGACGGCGTGACGATCGAGAAGACGGCAACCCGGCGAGTCGTGACTGACGTCGATGGCGACGCGTTCGCCGAGCGCTGGCTCGAAGCGATCGAGCACCTACATTCGGGTGGGTGAGCGACGAGCGTCCCGTCAACCTTTCCCCGTCGGGTCCGCCCGAGACCGTGCTCGATCTCGAGCCTGCCGACGCGCGAGCCGCGCTCGCGGCCGCTCTCGGGCAACCGGCCGACCAGCGTCGAGACGCGGTCGCCGCGGTCACCGCGCGCTGGCCGCGCTATCTGGATGCCTGGGCTCAGCTCGGAGCACTCGCGCGTGACGACGTCGAGGCATACGCGTGCTTCCGTGTCGGCTACCACCGCGGCCTCGACCGCCTACGCGCGAACGGATGGCGGGGCAGCGGCTATGTGCGGTGGGCGTTCGAGGAGAACCGCGGCTTCCTCCGATCGCTACGCGGGCTGGGCCAGTCCGCGGCCCACATTGGCGAGGCCGACGAAGCCGAGCGCTGCGCCCACTTCCTCGCGCAATGCGACCCGACGGGCGTCCCAACCGAGGGCTAGGGCGCCGACCTGATGCGACGATGATGGAATGCAGATCAATTTCCAAGTCGTCGTGTTCGACGCCGCCGACCTCGGTGTCGAGAGCAGCTTCTGGGCCGGCGTGCTCGGCGGGACGGTCGACGTCGAGGACGACTGGCACATGGTGCTGGTCGACGGTGAACCGCGGGTCGGCGTCCAGCGCGCACCGAATCATGTGGCTCCCGATTGGCCCCACGGCACGCCGCAGCAGATCCATCTCGACCTCTGGGTCGACGACCCAACCGCGGCGCATGACCTCGTCATGTCCCTCGGAGCGAGCGTGTTGAAAGAGGCAGCGGGCGGAGACTCGCCCGACGACTTTCAGGTCTATGCGGACCCCGCCGGCCATCCCTTCTGCCTTTGCTGGGTCAAGCCCCGCGAACAAGCGAGGTAGTACTTCGCGATGCTCGAGCTGCGTCCCTCGTGTGAGAACTGCGATGTCGACCTGCCGCCCGACAGCGCCGACGCCCGCATCTGCACCTACGAGTGCACGTGGTGTGTCGACGTTGCGCCGACACCTTGCTGCAGGGGGTGTGCCCGAACTGCGGTGGCAACCTCGTGTCGCGGCCGATCCGCCCGGCCGCGATGCTCGCCAAGCACCCGGCCAGCACCGAGCGGGTCTTCAAGCCCGTCGATCTCGACGCGCACACGGCGCGCGTCGCTTCGCTCAGAGGCTGATGCTCGGGTCGAGGAACTCGTTCGTCACGAGATCGGCAGTGGACAAGCCCTCCGGCACTTCGGTGCCCGAGGCCGTCAACACCGGTACGAGGTCGTCGAGGAGCTTCTGGACGCGTGCGTCGTCGAAGCTGCCGAAGACGCCGTCGGTGCCGTTGCCCACGATGCCGAGATCGAGCTGCTTCTGCACCGCGTCGGCGACGCCGCCCTCGGTCAGCACGAAGCCTCCGGTCAGCTGCGCCCACGTAGTCGAGAAGCACCGCGTTCGTCGCGGCCGGATCGTTCACGTAGTCGATCGCGGACTGCTGGAGGATCGGCACGAGTGCGGTGAGGCACTCGCTGTTCTCCTCCAGCGCGTCTGACCGCACGACGATCGCGTTCTGGTAGACGGGATAGTCCTCATCGAGGAGAAGGAACTCGACGGGCTTGTTCCATTCCGGAAGCTCGTTCTCGTAGAAGTACGGCTCGCTCGTCACGAAGCCCTGCTGCACGATCTTGCCGTCGGCGGCGAGGAAGCGCGAGGGGTCCCCTTGATACGACGTGTCGATCTGCTCGGGGTTCAGGAGACCCTGAGCCTCGAACACGTCGAGGTAGGAGCCGTCGAACGCCAAGACGGTCTCGCCCGACGCACCGATGTCAGCGACCGACCCGAAATCGAGCGCGGGATCGCCCCACATGAAGATCTGAGGGTTCTTCGCGTACCAGGCCAGCACCGCCGTCGTCGGTTGCGTGGCCGCGCTGACGATGGCCTCGTCGGTGCCCACCATGCCGAGGAGGATGTCGGGGTCCTGGTACATCTGGGCACTCGCGGTCTGGAACCCGACCGCAGGACCGCCCGCGCGGATCTCGAGGTTCACTCCCGTGTCGAGCAGGGGACCGGAGTACGTCGCGGCGTTCGCGTCGACGGTGCCGCCCGCCCCGATCAGCTCGTAGAAGAGTCCGTGGTCGGGCTCGGGCCACCAGTTCGACTGCACGACGATCGTCTCCGGACACACCTCCGCGAGCGACGCGGCAGCCGCCGCGGTCGTGCCCGCCCCCGCCGCCGAGGTCTCAGCAGCACCGCCGGCAGTTGTCGCTGACGAAGCGTCCGACCCGTCGTCGTCACCGCACGCGGCGAGCACGAGGAGGGCGACGAGGGCGATGACCAGGGCACGGGACTTCAGCATCCGTTCACCCTCTCATTGTTGACTAACTCAGTCAACAATCGAATCGGGTGGCGCGGTACGGTCGAAGCGATGGCGGCCGAACCTTTCGTGGGCATCGTGCTGACCGGGGCGCGAGCTCGCGCATGGGCACCGACAAGGCCTTCGTCGAGGTGGGCGGAAGGCCGCTCGTGCTGCGCGTTGCCGACGCGCTGCGCGAGGCGGGTGCATCCCGCGTCGTGGCGGTGGGAGGCGACGTCTCCCGCCTCGCCGCCTTGGGTCTCGAGGCGCTCGCTGATCACTCGGCCGGCCAAGGCCCGCTCGGCGGCATCGTCACCGCGTTGGAGGAGGTCGACGCGGACCTCGTCCTGGTGGCGGCATGCGATCTCGTCGCGATCACCCCCACCGCAGTGCGCGAGGTCCTCGACGCGCTCACGCCCGACGCTGACGCGGTCCTCCCTCGAAGCGATCGCCTCGAGCCGCTCATGGCCGCCTACCGGCGTCGCTGCGTCGCGCATCTGCGTGCCGAGCTCGACGACGGTGAGCGCGCACCGCATCGTGCCGTCGAGGGACTTGCGGTTGTTCAGGTGCGGCTGCACGAGACCGACGCTCTCCGCGACGCCGACGGCCCGGACGACCTGCCAGTAGCCTGAAGTCGTGCCGGCAGAGATCGACATCTACACGCTGGAGGACGCGCAGGCAGCGGGCACCGTCGCCCTCATCGATGTGCGTCAACCTGACGAGTACCTCGATGGTCACGTGCCTGGCGCGCTGCTCGTGCCGCTGAACGACCTGCCGGACCGACTTGAAGAGCTTCCCGCGGAGCGACCCTTGTATGTCATCTGTCGCACCGGAGCGCGCAGTGCCGCGGCGGTCGAGTTCCTCACCGAGATGCAGATCGACGCGATCAACATCGCGGGCGGCACAAAGGCGTGGGCCGAGGCGGGCAACGACGTCGTCGTCGGGCCCGATCCCACGTGAACGGCGAGTGACCGACCTCCCCGTCCGCTGGGTTGCCTCCGACGCAGACCTCGCCGAGACGATCGACACTCTCGTCAGCGAGCCGGTGTATGCGGTTGACACCGAGTTCCATCGCGAGCGGTCGTACTACCCGCGGGTCGCGCTCGTGCAGCTCGCCGGCCGCCATGGCATCGCCCTCATCGATCCGCTGGCCGTCGATCTCACACCGCTCGCCCGACTGCTCGACGGCCCCGGCATCGCGGTCCTGCACGCCTCTCAGCAGGACCTCGAGGTCCTGATTCGATCGTGCGGCACGATCCCGCGAGAGATGTTCGACACGCAGCTCGCCGCGGGATTCCTTGGTCACAGCTCACCGGCGCTCGTCAACCTCCTCTCGAGCGAGCTCCGGGTGAAGCTCGTGAAAGGTGACCGGCTCACGGACTGGTTGGCGAGGCCGTTGTCCGACGACCAACGGGCCTACGCCGCCTCCGACGTCGCTCACCTGCTGCCCCTGCGAGAGCGGCTGCTCGAACGCCTCTCGGCCGTGGGGCGCGCCGCGTGGGCGTCCGACGAGTGCGAAGAGCTGCGCAGCCGGCCCGTCGGTCCCCCCGATCCCGATCGGGCGTGGCTGCGCATCAAGGACCACCGCCACCTGAGGGGCGCGAGCCGGGGGGTCGCCCAGTCGGTGGCGGCCTGGCGTGAGCGCCGTGCTGCCGCCCTCGATCAGCCGGTCCGCTTCGTGCTTCCTGATCTGGCGATCCTGGGCATCGCGCAGCGCCCCCCGAAGGATCTCGACGGTCTCCGTCGGGTGCGGGGGCTCGACGAGCGTTCCCTGCGCAAGCCGGCAGGTGACGAGCTCCTCGAGGCGATACGCGCTGGCGGCGCTCTCGCCGCCGATGCGATCACCGAGACGCTCGCCGAGGACGTACCGCGGGATCTCCGCCCCGCGGTCACCCTGGTGTCTGCGTGGGTCAGCCAGCTCGCCCGGGACCTCAAGATCGACACGTCCCTGCTCGCCACGCGGGGTGATCTCGTCGATCTTCTGCTCGGAGCGCCCGACGCCCGGCTGGCCCACGGTTGGCGAGCGCAGCTCGTCGGCGACCAGATCCGCCAGCTCGTCGAGGGTGAGGCGGCGCTGGCGTTCGATGGCGCGGGGGGCCTGCTGCTCGAGCCCCGGGTGTCGGCGCGAACCCCGGCCGCGCTGGCCGACGTGCCGAGGTCGCAGGACGACGCCATCGCGGGATAGGCGCCGCCCGCGACGTCCACCCTGGTGGGAGCGGTCGCGGCGGCAAAAATCGCCCGTGAGACATCCGACCTGTCCCGGACGCGAGGCGCTACACTGGGCCTCCCACTCTCGCGTCCGCCCGGGGAGCACGCCCGTGAAAAAGGGTCGCCACCGGCGCTTCGAAGAAGCCCGCAAGCTCAAGCAGTCCGGTCCTGAGGCGTTCGGGTTCGGTCGTACCGACACCGACGAACAGCCGCGTACCACCACGACCGAAGACGACGAGTACGCCGAGCTAGCGGCCAAGTACGGGGTCGAGTTCGACGACGACGACGAAACCGACGACGAGGACTAGTAGCCCCACCTCTGTCGCCTCCCTTCTCGGGCCAGACACCTCCCCATGACACCCCCCGCTCTTCGGAACGTCGCGCTCGTCGCCCACGTCGACCACGGCAAGACCACCCTCGTCGACGCGATGCTGCGCGCTACCGGCGTGTTCCGAGCCAACCAAGCGCTCGTCGATCGCGTCATGGACTCCAACGACCAGGAGCGGGAGCGCGGCATCACGATCCTCGCGAAGGCCGCGTCGGTCATCTGGAGAGACACGAAGGTAAATCTCGTCGACACGCCTGGCCACGCGGACTTCGGGGGAGAGGTGGAGCGTGCGCTCACGATGGTCGACGGGGTGCTCTTGCTCGTCGATGCCGCCGAAGGCCCCCTGCCTCAGACCCGCTATGTGCTGTCGAAGGCGCTCGCGCAGCATCTCCCCGCGGTCGTCGTTCTGAACAAGGTCGACCGTCATGACGCCCGCCCGCATGAGGTGCTCGACGAGATCTATGAGCTCTTCTTCGACCTCGACGCCGCCGACCACCACATCGAGTTCCCCGTCATCTCGGCGATCGCGCGCGAGGGCCGGACGATGCGCGGAGTTGGCATCCCGAGCGCGACCGACGACCTCTCGGCCTTGCTCGACACGGTGCTCGAGACGATCCCTGCGCCCGGAGGCGACGCCGCCGCACCGCTGCAAGCCCTCGTGACGAATCTGGACGCATCCGACTATCTCGGGCGCCTGGCGATCGGGCGAGTGGTCGAGGGGACGCTCCGTAAGGGTCAGACCGTCGCGCTGTGCGAGGAGGAGACCGAAGTCGGCGAGGACGGCATCGCGGTGACGCCGTTGAAGCGGCGCCTCGCGCAGATGATGGCGTTCGAGGGCATCTCCCGTGAGGACGCGGACGAGCTGGGTGCCGGGGACCTGTTCGTCGTCGCCGGGTTTCCGGAGGTGGAGATCGGCGACACGCTGGCGGATCCCGAGCTGCCGCGCCCGCTTCCGCGTCTCACGGTCGACGAGCCGGTGCTGCGCATGACGTTCGGCGTGAACACAGCACCGACGTCCGGGAAGGCGGGCAAGTTCGTGACCTCCCGCCACCTGCGTGAGCGCCTCGAGCGCGAGATCCTCGGGAACGTCTCGATCGAGCTCACCGACACCGAGTCGCCCGACGTCCTCGAGGTCGCCGGCCGGGGTGAGCTTCAGCTCGCCGTGCTCATCGAGTCGATGCGACGGGAGGGCTACGAGCTCGAGGTGAGCCGGCCCGAGGTGATCACCCGCGAGATCGACGGGAAGACCTGCGAGCCCCTCGAGCGCGGTGTCGTCGACGTACCGGAAGAGCATGTGGGAACTGTCACCCAGGCACTCGCGCCGCGCCGGGGGCGCGTCACCGACCTCCGTCCCGGCGACCCGGGCCGAAGCATCGTCACGTTCGAGGCACCCGCACGCGGGCTCATCGGCTTCCGCTCCCTGCTGATGACCGCGACCCGGGGCACCGCACTGCTCCACCAGCACCACGGCGGGTGGATCCCGTGGGCAGGGGAGCTGCCTCACCGCGTGACCGGCACGATGGTGGCCGACCGAGCCGGCACGTCGAGCTCGTACGCCCTCGACAACCTTCAGCTGCGCGGCACGCTCTTCATCGGGCCGGGCGAAGAGGTGTACGAGGGAATGGTCGTCGGCGAGAACTCACGCGCCGGCGACATGGTGGTCAACGTCACGCGTGAGAAGCAGAAGACCAACATCCGCACACATGCCGCGGACGACGCGATCAAGCTCACCCCGCCAATCGTGCACACCCTCGAGACCGGGATCGAGTTCATCGCCGACGACGAGCTCGTCGAGGTCACGCCCGACGCGATCCGAATCCGCAAGCGGGTGCTGCGTGAGCAGGATCGGCGTCGACTGACGCGCTAGCGGCGCACCTGCGGGTGCGGGAGATAGGTCTTGCGCCGCCGCCGCTCGTCGAGGTGCTCGGCGAGTGCCTTGTAGACGTCCTTCCCGACGGTCTCGACGAGCTCGTCGGCGAGCGTGAGGTACACGGGCTCCTTGGCGACGAACGCGTCGGGAGCGTCGGTGCACCACCAGTGGAACTCGAAGCCGCCCTCGCCCCAGTCGCGACGCTTCCACTCGCGTACCGTCGAGGTCACGTGACCGTTCTCGTCGGTGCTGTCGACCTGGCGGATCGGGAGCTGCCAGCAGACCTCGGGCTTCCAGTCGATGAAGCGCTCGCCGGCTTCCATCGCACCGATGTGGAGCGCGCAGCCCTCGCCGCCGGCGAAGCCGGGGCGGTTCAGGAAGATGCACGCGTCGCCCACCAGACGGGTGCGCCAGTCACCGTTCTTCTGGCGGATCGCGAACCCTCCCCGCTTCTTCGCGACGTCGTGGAACTGCCACTGCTCGGGAGTGAGCCGTTTGGCGTACGGGATCACCCGCTTGTAGTCGGCGTTGTCGCGAAAGTGGGCCCCATAGGAGCAACATCCCTGGTTGAGCTCAGGGGCGGGGCCCGTCAGCACCCCTTGGCAGCCCGCGCCGAAGATGCACGTCCAGTTGCTGAGGAGAAACGTGACATCGAACATCCACGTGCGGTCTTCGTTCGGGTCTTCGAACGAGAACCACTCGTGCGGGTCGTCCATGTGGTCCGACACTAGGGGGCTACGTTGACGATGTTGAACACCCTCGTCGACGACCTCAGCGCGGCGCTCGCCCCCGACCGTGTGCGCGCCGAGCCGCTCGAGCTCGCGCTCTACGGCCGCGATGCGTCGGGTCTCGTCGGTCGCGCCGTCGTCGTGTGCTTCCCCCTCACCACCGAAGAAGTCCAGTCGTGCGTCGTGACGGCGGTGAAGCACGGCCGCCCCTTCGTCACCCGGGGGTCGGGTACGGGACTCGCGGGCGGGGCGGTTCCGCTCGATGACCCGGTCGTCATCGTCACGACGAAGATGAACCGGGTCTTGTCGGTCGATCCCGAGGCCCGTATCGCATGGGTCGAGCCGGGTGTCCTGAACCTCGACCTCAGCCGCGCCGTTGCCCACCTGGGCCTCCACTTCGCGCCCGACCCGTCGAGCCAGCAGTCCTGCTCGGTCGGCGGCAACGTGGCCACGAACTCGGGGGGTCCGCACTGCCTGGCCTACGGCGTGACGAGCACCCACGTCCTCGCGATCGAGGTCGTGCTGCCCGACGGCCGGATCACGACGCTCGGCGGGCTCGATCCCGAGCCTGTGGGCTATGACCTCCGCGGCGCGTTCATCGGGGGAGAAGGCACGCTCGGGGTCGCGACCAAGATCGCCGTGCGCTTGACACCGATCCCGAAGGTGGTGCGCACGCTGCTCCTCGACTTCACCAGCGTCGATGACGGTGCGGCGACCGTCAGTGCGATCATCGCCGGAGGACTGGTGCCGGCCGCGATCGAGATGATGGATGCGCGGATAACCGCGGCGGTCGAGGCGTTCGTGCACGCGGGCTTCCCCCTCGACGCGGCGGCCGTGCTGATGGTGGAGGTCGACGGCCTCGCGGCCGCAGTCGACGATGCGGTCGAGCGTGTCCGCACGATTGGCCTCGCCAACGGGGCGCGGTCGGTGCGGGTCGCCGAGTCCGAGGCGGAGCGGGCGCTGTGGTGGAAGGGGCGCAAGAGCGCGTTCGGCGCGATCGCGCGCATCAACCCCGACTACTACCTCCACGACACCGTGGTGCCACGTCGCCGCCTCGTCGAAGTCCTCCGAGAGGTCTACGCGATCGCCGAGCGCCATGACCTCATCGTGATGAACGTGTTCCACGCCGGCGACGGCAACCTGCACCCGCTTCTGTCGTTCGACCGCCGTATCCCGGGAACGATGGAGCGCGTGTACGCCGCGGGCGAGGAGATCGTGAAGGCGTCGGTGGCCGCCGGGGGAGTGCTCTCGGGCGAGCACGGCATCGGCATCGAGAAACGCGACCTGATGCCGATGCTGTTCTCGGCTGACGACCTCGATGCGCAGGCCCGCCTGCGCGAGGCCTTCGATCCCGATGGCACCGCGAACCCGCAGAAGGTGTTGCCGGCGGGCTCGCGGTGTGGCGACCTGCAAGCGGTGCCCGACGGAGCATGGGTGTGACCGTCGGAGAGGCCACGATCGACCTCGCCTCGTTCGCCGAGGAGATCGGCCCGGCCGGACCCGTGGCCGTCGAGGGCGGCCGCACGCAGTGGGACATCGGAGGGCCGCCAGACCCGTCTGTCCGACTGGTGCGCGCACCCGCCGGCATCGCCGAGATCGCCGCAGACGAGATGACGGTGTGCTGTGGGGCGGGCACGTTGGTCACCGAGCTCGATGCCGCGCTGGCGGAGCACGGGCAATGCGTCGCGCTGCCTCCGTGGAACGGTGCGACGGTGGGCGGCGTCCTCGTAGTGGGCCACAGCGGGATCCGCCGTCTCGGGTACGGGCCGGTGCGCGACACGTTGCTGCAGGCGCGGTATGTGTCGGCCGAGGGACGGGTCGTCAAGGCGGGCGGACCCACCGTGAAGAACGTGAGCGGCTACGACCTGTGCCGGTTGCTCGTCGGGTCGCTCGGCACGGTCGGGCTCATCGGCGAAGTGATCCTGCGCACGCGACCGATACCCGCCGCGTCACGTTGGTTCACCGCCGAAACCACCCATCCGTCAGCGCTCGTGGCGGCTCTGTGCCGGCCGGCCTCGGTCCTGTGGGATGGCGCGCGGGCGTGGGCGTTGCTCGAGGGGCACCCTGCGGACGTGGACGCCTTGGCCTCGGAATCCGGGCTCGTCCCGACGGATTCGCCGCCCGCCCTGCCGCCGCATCGCTGGTCGATCTCGCCCACCGAGATCTCCGGGCTCTCGGGCACGTTCCTCGTGGAAGTAGGCGTGGGCGTCGTCCACCACACGGAGCCCCAACCACCTCGTCCGGTTGACCGAGTCGTCGCGGATCTCAGTGCGCGCATCCGGCGGTTGTTCGATCCCGAGCACCGTCTCAACCCGGGCCGGGATGTGCTCGCGGCATGAAGCTCGACGTCGTCGACACTGAGCTGGCGTCGTGCGTCGCGTGCGGCCTGTGCCTTCCGCATTGCCCGACCTATCGGGTCAGTGGCGAGGAGGCGGCGTCACCGCGCGGCCGCATCGCCGCGATGCGCGAGGTGCAATGGAACGACGCGCCGGCCGATTCCTCGTTCATCGAGTTCATGGACGCGTGCGTGCAATGCCGCGGGTGCGAGACCGCGTGTCCGTCGGGCGTGCCCTTCGGGCGGCTGATGGAGGGCACTCGGCATTCCCTCGCCGAGGCCGGGAAGCTCACACCTCGGTGGCAGCGGCTCGCCATGAAGGCGCTCGGCCACCATCGCCTGCTGCTCGCCGGAACGAGCGCGCTGGCTGTTGCGCAGCGGGTGCACCTGGTTCCGCGTCGCGTCGCGGCGCGACTGGGTCTGCCGGCGGTCCCGGTGCGGTCGTCGCCGCTGCAGGCGACGGGCACCGACGTGTGGCTCTTCACCGGCTGCGTCATGGACGCCTGGCTGCGACCGGTGCATGCTGCCGCGCTGCGGGTGCTGAGCGCCGCGGGCGTGGGCGCCGCGCTTCCCGGGTCGGGCGGCGATTGCTGCGGTGCGCTCCACGTCCATGCCGGGCTCACCGACGATGCCCGACGCCTCGCCCGTCGGGTCATGTCGTCGATGCCTGGTGAGAAGCCGATCCTCGTCGACTCGGCTGGCTGCGGTGCCGCGCTGAAGGACTACGGCCACCTCCTCGGCACTGACCAGGCAGCCGCGTTCTCCGCCCGTGTGCATGACATCCACGAGTGGCTGGCGACGCGGATGGACTCGCTTCCGACGCCGACACGTTCAGCGACGCGGGTTGCGGTGCAGGATCCCTGCCATCTCCGCCACGTGCAACGCTCCCACCTCCCAGTCCGCACGGTGCTGGCTCCGTACGTCGAGCTCGTCGAGCTCGACGACGAGGGGCTGTGCTGCGGAGCGGGAGGCGCGTACGCGGCGCTGCACCCCGAGACGGCAGGTGCGATCCGGGCGCGCAAGCTCGAGTCGATCGCCCGCTCGCGGGCCGACGTCGTCGTGAGCGCCAACCCGGGCTGCGCCCTGCACCTCGCCGCCGCGGGCCTCCGAGTCCTTCACCCGATGGAGATCGTCGCCCAGTCCCTCGAGAGTGGAGCCCTCGATGGCCGGTGAGTTCGACGAGATCCGATCGCGGCTCGAGGTGATCGCCGAGGAGCTCGCCGACCTCGCGATCGTGCGGCTGCGCGAGTCGATCGACGCGGGGGGTACCGAGCTCCCGGTGGACGAGCGGCGGCTCACACGCGCTCGCCGCTCGGTGGAGAAGGCGATCGCGATCCTGCAAGAGCCCGACGACCTCGACTAGCCCGTCGACTCACGACACGCGGTTCAGCTCGTCGATCAAGTTGCGAAGACGGTGGACGTGGTGGGGGTTGAACCGGAACGCGATGCGGGCCAGGTCGAGCTGGTCGTCGTCCTCCCGCTCCACGGGGAACGGTTCGACGACTTCGAACCCCCCTGACCGGCACATGTCGGCGAACTGCACGTCGAGCCGCGCAAGATCCTCCGGCGACGGTGCTCGCTTCAGCCGCATGACGAGCTTGTCGCCGACGTAGCGGAGCGAGTCGTAGTTGGAGTAGAAGCCGACGATCTCGTCGCACGCCTCGTCGACGTCGTCGGTGACGAGGAAAAGATCACAATCGCTCTCGGCAATGAGACCCCGCTCCGCGAGCTCGTCCGCGACGAAGCCCTTCCAATGCGACCAGTACGTGCCGTTCGGGATGTCGAGCATCACGATCGGCGCCGGCGTGGACTTTCCGGTCTGTACCAGGGTGAGCAGCTCGAACGCCTCGTCGAGCGTGCCGAACCCGCCGGGGAGGCACAGGAACGCCTTCGACTCCTTGATCAGCATCAGCTTGCGCGTGAAGAAGTACTTCATCGACACGAGCTTCGGGTCGCCGGCGATCACGGGGTTGGGCTCGTTCTCGAACGGCAGGCGGATCGTGACGCCGAACGACATGTCGCGGCCCGCCCCCTCCATGCCGGCGGCCATGATGCCCGGGCCGGCGCCGGTCACGACCATCCACCCCCGGCCAGCCAGCGCCTTGGCCATGTCGCTCGCCTGCGCGTACAACGGATCATGCGGCAGGGTGCGGGCGGAGCCGAACATCGTCACTTTCGGGATGTCGCGGTACGGCGCGAACGTTCGGAACGCCGACCGCATCTCCTTGAGCGCCGCGTTCGTGATCTTGAGGTCGAGCCGGTCCGCGTCGTCACCCGAGAGCCGCACCGCGGTTGCGATGATCTCGAAGAGCTGGTCACGATTCTCGGTGACACCGGTGGCATCGAGCAGCTCGAGAACACGTCGGTCGAGGTCGGGGTTTCCGGTGCGGTACCGGGGGAGGCGTTCGGACATCGCGGGTTCAGCCTGGCACGTAGCGTTCTGCCCTGATGTCTCCTGTCACCGACCTGCCCCGGGCCTGCTCGATGTGCGGTGCGCTCGTCACCGGCGACACGGACATCCCCCTCGGCTGGTCACTGTCGACGTCGGAGCGGGGCCGCGTGCTCACCTGCCCGCAGTGCGTGCGCGACAACGTCCGCTCGATCGAGGCGAAGCTCGACGAAGCGTGGTGGTGACGCCCGGCGCGACTGGGTCAGGCGACGGGTTCGATGCGGCCGTAGATCGTGGTGCGCTGCTCGAGCCGTCGGCCGAGTGGCTCGACGAGCTCACGGAAGCGATCCTCGGTCATCTCCTGGCCGTGTGAAGCACCCGCCGCGGCGAGATGTTCTCGTTCATCAACGTGCCGCCGAGGTCGTTGCACCCGGATTGCAGCAGCTGGAACACACCCTCGAGCCCGAGCTTCACCCACGACGCTTGGATGTTGTCGATCCAGCCGTGATAGGCGATGCGGCCGACCGCGTGCATGAGCAGGCACTCGCGGAACGTCGGGCCGCGACGCGACTTGTGCTGCAGATAGATGGGCGCGGCCATGTGCACGAAGGGCAGGGGCACGAACTCGGTGAAGCCGCCGGTCTCCTTTTGGAGGTCACGCGTCGCGACGAGGTGACGAGCCCATGAGACCGGTCGCTCGATCGAGCCGAACATGATCGTGATGTTCGACTGGAGCCCGACCGAGTGCGCGATGCGGTGTGCCTCGAGCCACTCCTCGGTGTTCACCTTGTCGGGGCACAGCACCGCGCGGACCTCGTCGTCGAGGATCTCGGCCGCGGTGCCGGGCAGGGTGCGCAACCCGGCGTCCATCAACCGCCGGAGGTAGTCAGCGAGCGGCTCGCCGAGGCGCTTGGCGCCCTCCGTCACTTCGAGCGCGGTGAAGCCGTGGACGTGGATATCGGGCGCCGCTTCCTTCGCGGCCCGGCACACGTCGATGTAGTAATCGCCGTCGAAGTCCGGGTGGATGCCGCCCTGGAGGCACACCTCTGTTGCTCCGAGCGCGGCGGCCTCGGCAACCCGCTCTTTGATGTCATCGAGCGTGAGGTTGTACGGCGTGCCCCGCAGGTTCAGCGACAGCGGGCCTTTCGAGAAGCCGCAGAACCGGCACTTGAAGGTGCAGACGTTCGTGTAGTTGATGTTGCGGTTGTGCACCCAGGTGACGACGTCGCCGACGGTGACGCGGCGAAGGTCGTCCGCGACCTCCGCGACCGCGACCACCTCGGGGCCGCGCGCCGAGAAGAGGGTGACGAGCTCGTCGATGCCGGGTTCCTGCCCGAGCAGCACCCCGTCGAGGACCTCTCGCACCGCGCCGCCGGCTCGGGCCTGTGCGGGCACCAGCATCACCGGGTGCACATCGGCTCCGGAGTACCAAGCCGTGGACCGATCACCGACGACCTCGACATCGGCGCCCTCGTCGGGTCGCTTGACGAACTCGACCCGCTCCGGGAAAACGGCGCCGGGATCATCGCGACCGAGGCCTTCGGCGTCGGACCGGTCCATCACCGCGAAGTGCAGCCCCGGGTCGAGCCACCGACCGGGCTCGCGCACGAACTCGGGATAGATCGTCAGCCGCGGCGCGAGCACGAAGTCCTTCGCTTCGGTGACCTCACGCAACCGGTCGAGGGCGGGCCACGGCCGTTCGGGGTTGACGTGGTCGGCGGTCACGGGGGAGACGCCGCCCCAATCATCGATGCCGGCGTCGAGAAGCACACCGAAGTCGTCGGACAGGTTTGGCGGCGCCTGCAGGTGGATGCCGAACGGCAGGATCACGCGGGCCGCGGCGATCGACCACAGGTACTCCTCCGGCGGGCACGGCGGCGCGAGGTGCATCGAGGTGCCGAGCTTCGGAAGGAAGTTCTGCACGATGACTTCTTGCACGTGCCCGTGGGTGCGATGGGCTGTCGCGATCGCTTCGAGCGCGGCGACGCGATCGGCGCGGCTCTCGCCGATGCCGACGAGGATGCCAGTGGTGAACGGGATCTGCAGAGTGCCCGTGTGGTCGAGCGTCGCGAGCCGGCGCTCGGGTGTCTTGTCGGGCGATCCCCGGTGGCAATCGAGGTCGGGGTTCAGCGACTCGAGCATCATCCCCTGACTCGGTGAGACCGCCCGCAGTGCCGCGAGCTCGTCCAGATGGAGGGCGCCGGCGTTCGCGTGGGGCAGGAGCCCCGTCTCGTCGAGCACGAGGCGTGCCATCGCGACGAGATACTCGATCGTCGACGCGTAGCCATTGGCGGCGAGCCACTCTGCCGCGACGGGATACCGAAGCTCGGGGCGCTCGCCGAGGGTGAACAGCGCCTCGTGACATCCGGCAGCCGCGCCCGATCGCGCGATCGCCAGCACCTGCTCGGGAAAGAGGTAGGGCGCTTCGAGCCGAGCCGGCGGTTGGGCGAACGTGCAATAGCCGCACTTGTCGCGGCAGAGCATCGTCAGCGGAATGAACACCTTGGGCGAGAAGGTGACCCTCGTCCCGTGCGCCTCGTCGCGGATCTGGCGCGCCCTCGCCATCAGCTCGGGCAGTGGAGCATCGAGCAAGTCGGCCGTCATGGGCGCACGCTATCGGCCCTTCGCGTCAGATCTGTGCGGCGATCTCGTCCGCTTTCGCTTGGAGCGCGGAGAGGAGCTCTTCGAACGACTTGACGAAGCTCGCCAGCCCCTCTTCCTCGAGCACCTTGGCGACATCGTCGACGTCGATCCCGAAGGAGGCCAGGGCATCCCAGTTCGCCTGCGCCTCGTCGAGTCGGGCGTCGATCGTGCGGGCGATGGTGCCGTGGTCCTCGAACAGCTCGATGGTCTGGTCCGGCATCGTGTTCACCGTGTCCGGGCCGATGAGCTCGTCGACGTACAGCGTGTCGGGGTAGGCCGGGTTCTTCGTCGAGGTCGACGCCCAGAGCGGCCGCTGCACGCGTGCACCGCGGCCCTCGAGGGCCTCCCATCGGGCCCCGGCGAACGTCTCCTCGAAGAGCTTGTAGGCGAGCTTGCCCTGCGCGACGGCGGCCTTGCCGCGGTGGGCCAGGGCTTCGGGAGTGCCGACCGCGTCGAGTCGACGGTCGACTTCGGTGTCGACGCGGCTGATGAAGAACGACCCCACGCTCGCGACGCGGGACAGATCGCCCGTGCATGCCTCGAGGCCGGAGATGTACGCCTCCATCACATCCGCGTAACGATCCAGGCTGAAGATCAGCGTCACGTTGATGCTGCGACCTTCGCTGATCATCTGCTTGATCGCCGGCACACCCTCCGCGGTCGCCGGGATCTTCACGAAGAGGTTGGGACGGTCGATTCGCTCGTGCAGATCGCGCGCGGACGCGATCGTGCCCTCGGTGTCGCGCGCGAGATTCGGCGACACTTCGACAGACGCGAAGCCGTCGCGGCCCCCGCTCTGCTCGTACAGCGGCGTGAACACGTCGAGGGCGCCGTTGATGTCTTGGAGCACCAGCGCCCAGTAGTCGTCGGTCACCGGCTTGTCGTCGACCGCGAGCACTTTGAACTGCTCGTCGTAGTCGGGGGATCCTTGGATCGCCTTCTGCAGGATCGTCGGGTTCGACGTCAGGCCGCGGATGCCATCGTTCACCATCGCGGCCAGCTGGCCGCTTGTCAGATAGCCCCGCTTGAGGTTGTCCAGCCAAGGACTCTGGCCCTGCTCGTCGAAGAGTTGACGCAAGCGGCTCATGCCGGTGTCCTTTCCAACAGCGCACGGGCCTGCTCGACCACGTGAGCGGGGTTGATGCCGAGCTTGTCGAGGGCGACCTGACCGGGCGCCGACGCGCCGAACCGGTCGATACCGACCGACGCGTGCGCGTAGCGCTCCCACCCGAGCGTCGACGCGGCCTCGACCGACAATCGGGGCACCGCCGGCGGAAGGACGGTGTCGCGGTACTCATTCGGTTGCGCTGCGAAGAGGTCCCACGACGGCATGGAGACCACGCGGGTGGCGATGCCTTCGGCTTTCAGGGTCGCGGCGGCCTCCACGCACACGGACACTTCGCTGCCGGTGCCGATGATCACGAGCTGCGGTTGCCGGCGGGGCGCATCGACGAGCACATACGCTCCCCGTTCGACCTCGCCTTCCGCGGTGCCTTCCAGCACCGGGACGGCCTGGCGCGTGAGGATCAGCGCGGTGGGCCCGTCGGAGTCAATCGCGATGCGCCACGCCTGCACCGTCTCGTTCGCATCGGCCGGGCGGATCATGCGCAGCTGCGGCATCGCGCGCAACGACGCGAGGTGCTCGATCGGCTGGTGTGTAGGCCCGTCCTCCCCGAGTCCGACGGAGTCGTGCGTCCACACGAACACACACTTCGCCTCGGACAACGCTGCGAGACGGGCCGCGCCCCTCATGTAGTCGCTGAACACGAAGAACGTGCCGCCGACCGGGAGCACCCCGCCATGGTGCGCCATCCCCACCAGGATGCCGCCCATGCCGTGCTCGCGAATGCCGAAGCGGATCTGGCGACCGGCCGGCTTCTCCGGCGATTGACGATCCTCCCCCTTCAGCTCGGTGCCGGTGTTTTCGGTGAGGTCGGCGCCTCCGGCCATGACGCCGGGCACGACTTCGAGCGTGGCGTTCAGGCACGCCGAGATCGCTCGACGGGTCGCGACCTTCTCGCCGACGCTGAACGTGGGCAACTTGGTCTCCCACCCCGTGACGCCGCGTCCCTCCCACGCCGCATCCAGCGCGTCGCGGTCACCCTTCCATTCAGCGAGGCGCTCATCCCACGCCACTCGGTGGAGCCGTTGGCGCATCCCGACCCCGCGGTACCAGTCGAGGACGTCGGGTGGGCAGTAGAAGTCTTCGTTGGGCAGGCCGAGCCGCGCCTTTGTGAGAGCGATCTCCTCGGGGCCGAGCGGATTGCCGTGCGCATCGGCGGTGTCGGTCTTGTTCGGCGACGGGTAGCCGATGTGGCTGCGGAGGATGATGAGCGAGGGCCGATCCTCCTCGGCCATCGCTCGTTGGATGGCCTCTTCGAGGCGGTCGACGTCGTTCGCGGCTTCGCCCATGTTCTCGACATGCCAGCCGTAGGCCTCGAAGCGCTTCCCGGCGTCGTCGCTGTAGGCGAGCTCGGTCGGGCCGTCGATGGTGATGTGGTTGTTGTCGTAGACGTACACGAGCCGGCCCAGACCCAGGTGCCCGGCGAGCGAGGCCGCCTCGTGGCTGATGCCCTCCTCGAGACAGCCGTCGCCCGCAATGACGAACGTGTGGTGGCTGACGATGTCACTGCCGAAGCGCGTCCGCAGGTACCGCTCGGCGATGCCCATGCCGACGCCGTTCGCGAACCCTTGGCCGAGCGGGCCCGTCGTCACCTCGACCCCAGCCGTCACGAAGTTCTCCGGATGCCCCGGGGTGCGGCTGCCCCACTGACGGAATTGCTCGAGGTCCTCCTTCTCGAGCCCGAAGCCGGTGAGGTGGAGCATCGAGTACAGCAGGATCGACGCATGTCCATTGGACAGCACGAAGCGATCGCGGTCGGGCCACTTCGGGTCGGTGGGGTCGTACTTCATGACGCGGGTCCAGAGCACGTGAGCGAGGGGGGCGAGCGCCATCGCCGTGCCGGGATGCCCCGAGTTCGCGCGCTGCGGCGCGTCCATGGCGAAGCCGCGGATCACGTTGATGCCGAGCTGCTCGATCTCCGCGACAGGCACGGCGCCCACCCTATCCAGCCGGTTCGTCGCTGAAGAGAGCGATCGACGCTGTATAGCCGTGGAGGAAATTTTGACCACCGATCGGACCGAGCTCGCCGGCGCAGAACATGCCCGCGACCGCGCGGTGGCCGAGCGCTTCGGTCACGGCCGCGGCGTCGTGATCGGGTTCTCCGAAGAACCGCGCGCCCCTGCCGTTGCACGTGAAGACCAGCGCCCCGTCGGCCCGCACGCCGCTCATCATCTCCTTCAAGTCTTCGTCCGCGGAGACGGCGTCGCGGATGTGGAACTGGACGGTCGTCCCGACGTCTACCAAGTCGCCCACCGCGACTGCACCGTTCTCGCGATCGACGCCGACCACGTTGCGCATCACGAAGTCGCCCCGCTCGAAGTCGACCTTGGACTCGTCCACGGCGCGCCCGAGATGCAGGCCGTTCGAGGCGAGGGCGATCTCCTCGGGCGGTAGCGACTGCACGCTCTCCACGAGCCGCTGCAAGGCGTTCTCGCCGCCGATCTCGTAGAGGACGTTGCGCTCCGACTTCGTGACGATGAGCGGCGAACCGATCGGCCGGCAGCCCTGAGAGACGAGTGCGCGCAATCCGACCGACGAGTCGAGCAGCACACCGACGGCACCGCTGGTGATCAGGCCGTCGTCGAGCACGAGGCGATTGCCGCCGGGGCCCTGCGCAGCAGAGGCCATGCCGCCGACGATCGCGAGGCCGGGGGCTCGGTCTGCGATCGTCGTGAGGAGCTCGCGGATCGGCACGCTGAACGGGTCCGCGAGGAGGAGCAACGTGCTTCCCGGCTTCGCGTCCATGAGGGGCGAGCTGCCCACCCACGACTCGACATCGGCACCCTCGGGGAGCCAGATGGGTCGCGGAGAGGCGAGCGTCGCTCGCGCCCACCGCGCCGCGAACAGCGACACCGCCGCAACTTCCTCGGCCTCATGGGGCCCCGCGAGCACCGAGACCGCCGCGCAACCCAGCAGCGCACGGGGATGCAACACCGCGCGGACGGTGGCGGCGACATCCTCGAGCACTCCGGCATGCGGTGCCGTGACGAACACGACCGCGAGGTCGACGGGCTCACCGTGCTCGAGGTGCAGCCGTTCGATCACCTCGCCGACCGCCTCTCCGATCGCGTGCGTCGCCAGCGGGTGTTCGGAGAGGGCGGCGGCGAACGGCATCGGCTTCGCTCTAAGCGGGAGGGAGAAGGGTGAGCGGCACGACCGTGAACGGGCCCTGGCCGATCCGGCAGTGGGCCTCGATGGTGCCGTACTCCGTGAACTCGAGCTCGGCCCGCACGAGTCGATACGTGAACTTGCCGGGCTCAACGGTGAACGGCGACACGTTCCGCGCGACCTGCTCGTCGCCACGGAGGAACGCCACCTCGAGGACGCCGTTGCCGGGATCGTCCTCCGGGCAGCGGATGAGGACGAGCAGGTGGGGTTCGAGCGACACCGGCACCGGGGCGGGCGCGGCCATCGAGAAGAACGCACCGGTGATGTCGATGCGCGTCGACGGCCCGGGCGCCGGGCGCATGTTGAACGACTCGACGAACAGCGCCGACACGATGTCCATGCCGCCACCGTAGGCCGCGACCGCGGCGGTCGGTCAGCCGTGCACCTGCTGGCCCGCGATCCAGGTAGCCCGGCAGCGCAGATCGTCGTCGAGAGCGACGAGGTCGGCACGGCGGCCGACCTCGAGGACGCCCCGGTCGTGCAGACCCAAGAGCTCGGCCGGGGTCCGCGACGCCGAGGTCAGGGCGTCGGTCAGCGAGACGTTGCACGCGTGGACGACGTTGGCGACGGCTCGATCCATCGTCAATGTGCTGCCCGCGAGCGTCCCGTTCGCAAGACGCGGCGCGCCGTCGACGATGCGGAGGGACGTGCCCCCAACTGCTCCCGCCCTCCAAGCGACCGCGTCAGTGATGAGCGCGACGCGCCCCGCTCCTTTGGCGCGGAACGCGAGTGCAACGGCGACCGGATCGACGTGGACGAGATCAGCGATCAGCGAAGTCGTCAAGCGGTCATCGGTGAGTGCGGTACCGACGAGGCCGGGGTCTCGGTGATGGAGAGGCGGCATCCCGTTGAAGAGGTGGGTGACAAGGCGCGCTCCCGCGTCGATGGCCGCAACGGTCTGCGCACGGTTCGCGGCGGAGTGGCCAACCGAGACGACGATCCCCCGCCTATCGAGCGCGGCGATCGCCTCGAGTGCGCCTTCGGCCTCGGGGCCGACTGTCATGAGCGTGACGACATCGGGAAGGTCGTCGATCCACGCGAGATCGGGAGCCACGATCAGCTCGCGACGATGGGCGCCAGGCGCGCCGCCGAGGAACGGCCCTTCGAGGTGTGCTCCGGCGATCGTGGGACGCAAGCCGGAGCGTGCGGTTGCCCGCTGCACGTTCGCCAGTCGGGAGGAATAGGCAGTCAGGGGGGCGGTGACGAGGGTCGGACACCACGTCGTCGTGCCCTGTTCCGCGAGGAGTGCGTCGAGACGGGCCCAGTCGGCGTCGCTCGCATGTGCGACGTCGACGTCGTCGATGCCGTTGACCTGAAGATCGACGAAGCCGGCGGTGAGCGTGAGGTCAGGGACCGGTCCGGTCGCGGCAGCGACGTGGGTGATCAGGCCCGTGGTGTCGTCGATGTCCACCACACCAGGGGCGAGGACGCCCGCAGGTGTGACGACGCGCGCCGCGGCAACAGCGGCCACGGAGGTTCAGGCGGCGGTTCGGGCCGGGGCCACCGGCGCGAGAACGACCTTGTCGAGGCGGATCTTCACCCAACCCAACTTGCGGAACATCGCAATGAACCACCACGCCGGATCGATCTCGATCTTGCGCATCGCGAGCTTGGCCGACGTCGGGGCGGCGTGATGGTTGTTGTGCAGCCCCTCGCCGGCGGTGAGGAACGCGAGCCATTGCAGGTTCCGCGCCGAGTTCTCGAACGGTTGGCGACCGAAGGTGTGGCCCACTGCATTCACAGCGCCACTGAGCGCGAGGTACGTCACCGCGTGGAAGAGCGAGGCCACGATGCCCCAGATCGGGCCGAGCACGACGCACAGGAACACGATGCCGATGCCCAGTCCGAGGAACGCGTGGTCGAACAGGATGCGGTCCCATCGATCGGCGGGCAGATCGCGCGCGTACCGCGCCACCTGCTCAGGATCGTTCGCCACCTTGCGGTAGAGCGCCACGTTCGTGAGCTGCACTCGGACCCAACCGAGCAGTGCGGGGGAGTGGGGATCGCCCTCGACGTCGGTGAAGGCGTGGTGCTTGCGATGGACGGCGACCCACTGGCGCGGCCTGATGCCCACACTCATCCAGATCACGAGGCGGAAGAACCAGGCCAGGCCGGGTCGCATCGTCATCGCCCGGTGGGCGAGGGTCCGGTGGAGGTAGATCGTGGTGGCCAGGTTGGCCAGCATCGTGACCAGGAAGCCGACCGTGAGCGCGACGAGGAGGTTGACCCACATGACGCGAGGATCCTAGTTCGCCTACCGACCGGTCGGTAGGCAGCCGCCCCGGCGCACGGTTACGCTGTTTCTGCGATGTCTGCGAGCGAGCACGTGCCCTCGACGAGAGAGGCCATCCTCGCCGAGGCGTTGAGATACTTCGCAGACCAGGGGTACGAGGGAACGTCGCTGAACGACATCGCGGCGGCCGTGGGCATCCGCCGTCCCAGTCTCCTCCACCACTTCGCGTCGAAGGAGGCGCTCTACCGGGAGGTGTTCGAGCGGGCCCTTTCCGACTGGTTCCTGCGGGTCGCGGAAGCGGTGGACCTCGACCGAGGCGGCTGGGAGCAAGTCGACTTCGTGCTCGACGTGAGCTTTGCGTTCTTCAAGGAGAACCCAGAGTTCGTCCGCATCATGCGGCGCGAGGCGCTCGACGGCGAAGGCCACCTCGGCATCGACCTGGCGGCCTCATTGCGGCCGCTCTTCGATCGCGCCGTCGGCTACCTCGAGCGAGAGATGGACGCGGGGAAGTTCCGACGACACGATCCGGTGCAGGTCCTCCTCACGGGTTACGGCGCGCTCCTGAGCTACTTCAGCGACCTCCCGTTTCTCGAAGGGTTGATCGATCGCGATCCGCTGGATCCTGAGGCCCTCGAAGAACGAGCTGTGCACGTGCGGGGGTTCTTCCGTGCCGCGCTGGAGCCGTGTCCCGGGGAGTAACGGGGACGCGGTGTCAGGGCACTCGCACGCGCGTCACCAGGGCGCCACATCGCGCCAGGACGACGCAGCCCGACGCTGCCGGGAACGTGACGTCCGGGCCGCGCGCCATCTCGACGCCGTCGACGAACGCGACGAGCGGACTCCCGGCGTCGAGACGCGCCGCGCTGTCCAACGCGAGGCGCACGAGGTCGTCGGTAGCGTTGGCGTCCTCCTCGATGGCATCGGCGCGCCAGAGCCACGCGCCGCTCGAGTGTTGTGCCAACGCAGGACGCACGCCCAACCGCGGACCGAACACGGCGGCGAACGCGCGACGCACGACCGGCCACTCGGACGCGACTGCGAACGCGTGCCGCAGCACGCGAGCGGCGTCGGGCACGACGGCGCGGGCCGCGCCGTCCGAGCTGATCTCGACCCTCGGTCGCGTCGCGCGGATCAAGGACAAGGCTCGCTGCGCGAGCGCGGCCTCCGCGTGAACCTGCTGGAGCCACGGGGCGCCTTCGGACTCGAGTCCGGGGGCGGTGCAGCTCGCCGCTGCGTCCAGCCACGACTCGAGGTCGTCCGCCGCGCCGACCCAACCGGGACCGTCGGCCTCCTCGATGAGCGCGCGGACGAGCTGCTGGGGTACGGCGCCGTCGCACGCCTCCGCGAACGCCCGCCAGCCGAGTTCGGTCGCCGCCGCCTCCCAGGCACTCGAAGCATCACCGCCGATGCACCACGCCGCGATCGACGCGAGCGGCAGCATCGACGCCCGGGGCTGCATCATCGGGTTCGCCATGTACCCGCAGCACTCCATGCGGAGCTCGACGGATCGCCCTCGGAGCGGTCCCATGAAGAGGCGGTCTGACATCACCGCGTCGTTGACCGGCACGTTGTCCCACAGCAGCGGCGCGCGGCCTCCGAGGGCATCGGCGCGTGCGCGGGCCTCGTCGCCGGTGATCTGGTCGTTGACCACGGAGGCGCCGGTCCACCCGACGGCGACGTCGGCGGGAAGCCCTTGGGCGAAGGCGGTGAGGTAGGGCGAGGGCTGCGTGCCGATGTACTCCGTCGGGCACACCGAGAGCGTCGCCCGGCCCTCGAGGTGGTCGCGCAGCCAGGTTGCGAGGCCCGCGTGGGCGGCCCCCTGTTCCGCGGGGGTCCGGCTCGGGTCGGGCGGCAGGTCGTCGAGAAAGAGCCCGACATGGGTCACGCCGAGATCGACGATCTGATCGACCTTCGCCGCGAGCGCGCCCCGATCGGACGGCGAGGCTTCGTCGATCGAGAGCCCCGGCGAGATCGCGAAGCCGATGCGCAGGCCGGCTTGGTCGACGAGTGATCGGAAGCCGGCGACCTCGTCGGCGTCGTAGGGCTCGCGCCACGCGCGACGGTGCTTCGTGTCGTCCTTCGGCGCGTACATGTAGTCGGTGAGGCCGCGCGCCGCGCTCCACTGCAAGACCTCGAGTCGGTCACGCCACGACCACGGCGGACCGTAGAAGCCCTCGACGATTCCCATCATCGTGAAGGTGGCGCGCGTCGCGTTGCCCGAGACGCGCTGCCCAGGGACGATGGGGTCACGGTCGGTAGGGTAGGCACCCGTGGGCGGAGCCTTCTCGACGCTGTCCGAGGCCGACTCCAAGGCTCTCGTCGCCGCTCACGGCATCCCCGTGCCGCGGGAGCACCTCGCGTCGACTGCCGCCGACGCGGCGCGGGCCGCCGACGAGCTCGGCTACCCGGTGGTCGTGAAGCTCTGTGGCGACGCCATCGCGCACAAGACCGAGCGCGGGCTCGTACGCCTCGGCATCACCAGCGCTGCGGACGTCGAGGTCGCCGCATCGGAGCTTCTCGCGGCCGCCCGCCCCGAGGACGGCGACGTGCAGGTGCTCGTCGCGCCGATGCTGCGCGGCACCCGCGAGCTCATTGCCGGACTCAACCTCGACCCGCAGTTCGGGATGACCGTGATGCTCGGTATCGGCGGCATCCTCGCCGAGTCGATCGCGGACGTGACGTTCCGCCTGGTGCCGATCGATCGTGTCGATGCCGAAGAGATGATCGAGGACCTCGCAGCGCAGGCCTTGCTCGGGCCGTTCCGGGGCGAGCCCGCGGTCGACCGTGAACGCGTCATGGATGTGCTCGTCGGTCTGTCGCGCGCAGCGGAGGCCGACCCGTCGATCGTCTCCGTCGATCTCAACCCGCTGATCGTCGTCGATGGCGTTCCGATCGCGGTCGACGCGCTCGTCGAGGTCGCCCTCGTCGAGGTACAGCGTTGACCCTCCCCATCGACACCGAGCACTTCCGCGCGCTCTTCGACCCGCGTGGCGTCGTGGTCGCCGGGGCGAGCGCGCACCCGGGGAAGTTCGGGTTCGTCGCGTTGCACAACATCTTGAGCTGCGGCTTCGCCGGTGCCGTCTTCGCGACGAACCTCGAGGGTGGGTCGGTGCTCGGCATCGAGACGGTTCGTTCGATCGCCGACATCCCCGACGGCGTAGCTGACCTCGTCGTGGTGTGCACACCGGCCGCCGCGAACCTCGAGCTGTTGAAGGGGTGCGCGGCGCGCGGCATCCGGGCGGCATTCGTGACCTCGGCGGGGTACGCGGACGCCGGGCCGGACGGAGTGCGCGCACAGGAGGAGCTCGTCGCCGTGGCGGCCGAGCTCGGCATCCTCGTCGCCGGACCGAACGGACAGGGACTCGTGTCGACGCCGTCGAGCCTGTGCGCGCAGATGGTCGGGCCCTATCCGTCCCGCGGCAAGATCGGGCTCGCGAGCCAGAGCGGGAACCTCGTGTCGGCGTTCATGAACCTCGCCACGCAGACGGGCGTGGGCGTCAGCCGGGCTGTCTCGGCGGGCAACGCCGCGATGACGAGCGTCGCGGACTTCCTCGAGTTCTATGGCAGCGATCCGGAGACCGCGGTTGGCCTGGCGTACGTCGAGGGAGTCGCGGACGGTCGGGCGTTCTTCGATCGCATGCAGCGGGTTGCCCGCGAGATACCGCTCGTGATCGTCAAGGGGGGAGCGACCGCCGGTGGCCAGCGCGCCGCTGCCTCCCACACGGGCGCCCTTGCGACCGACGATCGAGTCTTCGACGGCGCGTGCCGCCAGGCTGGTGTCACCCGCGCCGCATCGTTCGAGGAAGCGTTTGACGCCGCGGCGTCGTTCGCGACGCAGCCGCTGCCCCGCGGCCCGAACACCGCGGTGGTGACGACAGCGGGCGGATGGGGTGTGATCACGGCCGACGCGATCGCGCGGAGTGACCTGCGGCTTGCTCCCTTGCCGGACGACCTCCGTGCGGCGATCGACCAGAAGCTTCCGCCGCGATGGAGCCGCAGCAACCCGCTCGACATGGCGGGCGCAGAGACTCGCGACACGATCCCCGAGGTGTTGGCGCTCACGGCTGCGCATCCCGCGATCGACGCGATCGTGTACCTGGGGCTCGGGATCCAGTCGAACGAGGCCCACTTGATGAAGTCGGGCCGCTTCTACCCGGACCACGGACTCGAACGGATCGTCGCCTACCACGAGCGCCAGGACACCCGGTTCGCCGAGGCGGCGGCGGCGATCTCAGACGAGACGGGCAAGCCCGTCTTGACTGCGAGTGAGCTTGCCGTCGCGGCGCCGGGCAATCCAGGGCCGGTCACCGTGCGCGCCACCGGCCGGTACTGCTACCCGAGCGCGGAGCGCGCGGTGCGGGCGCTCGAGCACATGTGGCGGTACGCCCGACACCAGCAGCGGCGGCAGCCATGAGGATCGGCCGTGCGCTCGCGCGATTGCTTCCTCCGCTCGTCGTCGCGGCCGTTGGCGTGGTGGCCCTCTCGCGGGTCATCGACGCGACGAGCGAACCGGCCGGCGCGTCGGAATCGGCGGACGCCATCCACGTCGCGACTCGCCACGCCCGTACTTTCGGCGCGCCGAGTCGTGGACGAGCTGATCGAGCCGGTTGGCCGGGCTCGCCTCCAGGAGGCGCTGCAGCCGCTGGCCTCGTCGATGGGCGCGTCGAGCTGCCTGAGAGTGACGATCGACGGCGACGAGGTCATTGACGCGAACGGCACCGTCCCGCTGATCCCCGCCTCGACCTTGAAGCTGCTCACCGCGAGCGTCGCGCTCGGATGTGATGGGCCCCGATCGGACGGCGGAGACGACTGTCGAGGCGATTGCGGGCCCAGTGGGGGGAGTGATCGCCGGCGACGTGTGGCTCGTCGGCGGGGGCGACCCGCTTCTCGCGACCGAGGGCTATGTGAAGCAGTTCCGTCGCCCCCAAGAGCCCCGCACCCCGCTCGAGGCGCTCGCTGACTCGATCGTCGCCGCCGGGATCACCCAGATCACGGGTCGCGTGCTCGGCGACGAGTCCCGGTTCGACACACAGCGCTATGTGCCGTCGTGGCCGCAGCGGTACATCAATGCGCGCGAGATCGGGCCGATGAGCGCATTGTCCGTGAACGACGGTTTCATCGACACCGCGCTGACGCCGGCCGCGGATCCCGCCGCGTCAGCGGCGGCGGAGCTCGTCGGATTGCTTCAGCAGCGGGGCGTGACGGTGGTAGCAGGGTCCGGGTCGGGCGCCGCCCCGGACGGCACCGTCGAGCTCGCGTCCATCCATGGCGCTCCGCTGCGCGACGTCGTGGGCGAGGACCTGAAGCTCAGCGACAACGGCACCTCCGAGCTGCTGCTGAAGGAGATCGGCGTGGCCGCCTCCGGCACGGGTTCGACACTCGCGGGCGCGGCGGCGGTGGTCGCGCATCTCGACGAGGCGGGCTTGCCCGTCGAGGGACTCACACTCAACGACGGCTCGGGACTCGATCGAGGGAACACCGCGACGTGCGAGATCCTCACGGCCGTGCTCGACCGCGCCGGCCCGGGATCCGACCTCACCGCTCAGATGGCAGTCGCAGGTGAGAGCGGGACGCTCGACACTCGGTTCGACGGCACCGTCGTCGAAGGGAAGGTCACGGCGAAGACCGGTTCGCTCTCGGGTGTCGTCGGCCTGGCCGGCTTCGCGGAGGCGATCGACGGCACCGATGTGACGTTCGCTTTGCTCCTGAACGGACCGCAGTCCGATCAGGGATTCGCGATCTGGATGTCGCTTCTCACCACGCTCATCGAGTACCCGAACCTCGCGGGGCTCGAGCAGCTCGGGCCCCGGGCGCCCGCCGGAGGATGAGTCGGAGCACCAGTCACCCGCTGCCGATGTTCCCGCTCGGCACGGTGCTGTTCCCTTCGGTGTTCCTTCCTCTTCACGTCTTCGAACCGCGCTACCAGGAGCTCACCCGAGACTGCCTCGCGGGCAACAACGAGTTCGGGGTGGTCCTCATCGAGCGGGGCAGCGAGGTGGGCGGCGGCGACACCCGATTCGACGTCGGCACGGTCGCGAGGATCATCGAGGCCGCCGAGTTGGGCGGTGGCCGGTTCGCGCTCGGCACGGTCGGGGTGCGGCGGATCCGTGTCGAGTCTTGGTTGCCCGAGGCGCCCTACCCGCGTGCGGAAGTCGACGAGTGGGAGGACGCTCCGCCCTCGGACTCGCTGGAGGCGCTCCATCAAGCCAACCTGATCACCCTCCGGCGCGTGCTCGCCATGAAGGCCGAGCTCGGTGAGGCGGCCGCGGCCGCCACGATCGAACTGACGGACGATCTCGTGCTCGCCGGCTATCAGGCGGCCGCCGTCGCGCCCCTCGGTCCCGCCGACCAGCAGGCGCTGCTCGCCGCGCCGTCGCCCGAAGAACGGGCGGAAGCACTGGGCACATTGCTCGCCGAGCAGGTCGAGCTTCTGTCGTACCGCCTCGGGTGATGATAGGAACTGCACCCCAGGGAGGGTGTGTGGCCGACACAGATCTCAAGCCGAGAGGCGGCAAGCCGAAGGGGATGACCGACACGGTCAACGACCTCGTCGAGCTGCTGAAGGCGTACGCCAAGCAAGAGACGGTCGGGCCGCTCCAACGGCTCGGGCGCTACCTCGGCTTTGGTCTGGCTGGCTCCGTCGTCATCGCGACGGGATGCATCCTGCTGTTGCTCGGGCTGCTCCGGTTGCTCCAGACGGAGACCGGCACGACATTCACCGGGAGCTGGTCCTGGGCCCCGTACGCCATCACGCTCGCCGTCGCGTTGATCGTCGCGGCGATCTTCTTGAGCTTCATCAAACCGTCGAAGGGGAGGCCGAAGTGAGCGCTGCCGCCACCGCCCCGCCGATCAGCAGGGCGGACATCGAGGCCAAGCTCCGTGAGCTGCAAGGCGGCGTGAGCACGCGCGCCCGCGCGGCCGAGACCACCGCACTGCGAGTCGGCATCGGCGTTGCCATCGCGATCGTCGTCGTCGCCTTCCTCGTCGGACGCCGCAAAGGGCGGTCGAGGACCACCATCGTCGAGATCCGTCGCATCTGAGATGGCGGGCAAGCCGGGCGCTGCCCGACCGATACGCACCTACACTCGTCGCCGGCTCACCGTCCTCTCGTACGCCCGCGGCATCAAGGGCAACAACAACTTGTGGCGCGCGATTTGGTACATCCTCCTCGTGTTCCGTGCTGTGCAGAAGCTGCGGCCGCAAGAACGGACGGTTGCCGTGGAGAGGCTGCAACCCGGCGAAGCCCTGACGATCACCGCGACGCGCGAGCTGGTGAGGCCGCGGCGCAAAGACCGGCGCTAGGCCAGCAGCGGCTCGCGGGAGCGGGTGCATGGAGCCTTCGGGCTCCACCGGCCATCATGACGGGGTGAAGGTGCTCCTCCGGAACCCGCGTCGCGAGCTCGAGGTAGCCGGTCCCCTTCGAGTGCACGCGTTGCTCGAGCGGCTCGACCTCAACCGCGAGTCGGTGCTCGTGATCATCGGGGGGACCCTCGTGCCGGGAGACGGACTGCTGCACGATCACGACGAGGTCGAGATCCGACCCGTGATCTCTGGAGGCAGCGGATGAAGTGTCGCGTGTGCCGCGGCGAGGCCGTGATCGACATTCGCCGCCACAACGCGAACTTCTGCGCGCCGCACTTCCTCCATCACTGTGAGGAGCAAGCCGCGAAGACGATCAGCGAGTTCGAGATGATGGAGCCCGGCGACCGCGTGTTGGTCGCGGTATCCGGCGGTAAGGACTCGCTCGCGCTCTGGGACCTTCTTCTTCGCCTCGGCTACGCGGCCGACGGGCTCTACGTCGGACTCGGCATCGAGGGCTACAGCGAAGCGTCAGGTGAGCACGCGCGCGTCTTCGCTCGACAAAGGGACGCCACCCTCGTCGAGGTCGACTTGCCGGCGGACTACGGGTACGACATCCCGAGCGGAGCCAAGGCCGCCAAGCGTGTGCCGTGCTCCGCGTGCGGCCTGTCGAAGCGACATCTCTTCGATCACGCCGCGGAAGAGGGCGGATACGACGTCGTCGCGACGGGCCACAACCTCGACGACGAAGCCGCTGTCCTCTTCGGAAACGTGTTGCGTTGGAACACCGACTACCTCGCGAGGCAACGGCCTGTGCTGCCGGCGCGCGGTGGCTTCCCCCGCAAGGTGAAGCCGCTCGTGCGGCTCGCTGAACGCGAGATGGCCGCGTACTGCGTGCTGCGCGGCATCGACTATCAGGTCGAGGAGTGCCCGATGGCGGCTGGCAATCGCCATCTCGGATACAAGGACGCGCTGAACGCCATCGAGGTGCAATCACCGGGGACGAAGCACGCGTTCTATTTCGGTTTCCTCGAGCGCATCGCGCCGAGCCTCGACACGGGAGCCGACGACGAGAAGGACGGCCTCACGCCGTGCATCCGGTGCGGCGCGCCCGCCTCGGCAGAGATCTGCAGCTTCTGCCGTCTCGTCGATCTCGCGACCAGGGACACGCGGTGAGCGCGCCGCTGAGGGCGGGGGATCGGGTGCTGCTCATCGACCCCCGGGGCCGGCGGTATCTCGTGACGCTCAAGGTCGGCGGGGAGTTTCACTCCCACGGCGGCTACGTCCCCCACGACGAGCTGATCGGCAGGGTGGAGGGCACCACCGTCCGAGCCACCAAGGGCCTCCCGTACACGGCCCTGCGCCCCACGCTGGCCGACTTCGTCCTGAAGATGCCGAGGGGTGCGCAGGTCATCTACCCGAAGGACCTCGGGCCGATCCTGCTCGCAGCAGACGTGTACCCCGGCGCCAGGGTTCTCGAGTCCGGTGTGGGCTCGGGCGCTCTCTCGCTCGCGTTGCTACGGGCGGGCGCAGAGGTCGTGGGCTACGAGCTCCGTGAGGACTTCGCTGGTCGTGCCCAGCAGAACGTGGAGGCATTCGCCGGGGCGGACGCGCTCGAGCACTACCGAGTCGAGATCCGCGATTGCTACGAGGGAATCGAAGAAGTCGGACTCGACCGGATCGTGCTCGACCTGCCCGAACCGTGGCAGGTCGTGAAGCACTCGGAGCGGTCGCTCGCACCCGGCGGCATCCTCGTGTCGTACACCCCGACGATCTTGCAGGCGGTCCAGCTGCGGGAAGCGCTCGCCGCCGCCCCCTTCATCCAGACGACGACGATCGAGGTCCTGCATCGCAGCTGGCACATCGAGGGCCAGTCGGTCAGGCCCGATCACCGGATGGTCGCGCACACGGGCTTCCTGACTTCGGCGCGACTCGTCGTCGTGTGACGAACCTTCAACTGTGAACTGGCTCGACCTCGCGGTGATCTTGCTCGCGGCACTCGCGGGCGCGGCCGGCTATCAGATGGGCCTCATCGCGCGCTCGGTGTCGTGGCTCGGCCTCGGGTTGGGCCTGTACTTCGCGGCGCGGACGGTGCCCAAGGTGCTCGACGGCTACGAGGCCGCGCCCGAAGGACGGCTCCTGCTGGCCGCTGCCAGCATCCTGGTCATCGGCGGACTCGCTGGGCAGGCGCTCGGGATGTTCGTCGGCAGCCGCGTCCGACGCACGTTGCCGCACGGCTCAGTGAGCACGGTGGACCGTGCCGGGGGCGCGTTTGCGGGGATGCTCGGCGTGTTCGTCGCGCTGTGGCTGTTGCTGCCCGCAGTCGCGCAGGTGCCGGACTGGCCGGCGCGTCAAGCGCGGACGTCGGCGATCGCCAAGGCGATCGACCAGCTGTTCCCGACCCCTCCTGATGCGGTGGACGCGATCCGCCAGCTGGTCGACGACAACGCGCCCGAGGTGTTCGCCGGCCTCAAGGCCGCCCCCGACGTGCCGGCACCGCCCACGTCGATCCTGGTGTCCTCGACCGTCAACCAGCACGCCACGCAGGGCACGTACCGCGTCGAGGCCCCCGCATGCGGTCGCCTCCAAGAGGGCACCGGCTTCGCCGTGGACCAAGACCTTGTCTTGACGAACGCGGACGTCGTCGCGGGGTCAGACGATGTCTCGCTGTTCGGGGAGGACGGAGAGGTGCTGGAGACGGAGGTCGTGGCGTTCGACCCCCTGCGCGACATCGCGGCGTTGCGGATCGACCAGGCGGACGTGTCGCAGCCCCTCACGTTGGGCGAGCCGAGCGTGGGAGATCAGGGCGCGGTGTACGGCCATCCCGGCGGCGGGGACCTGCGCGCCGCACCGTTCTTGGTCGCGACTCGGGTGCAGGCTGAGGGCAAGGACCTCTACGGCGACCAGACGATCGTGCGGGATGTGCTCGTGCTCTCGACGACGTTGCAACCGGGCGACTCGGGGGCTCCGGTCGTCCGCGACGACGGTGCGGTGATCGGGATGGCCTTCGCAGTCGCACCCGACCGCTCGTCGGTGGGTTACGCGCTCACGTCGGACGAGCTGAACGCGGTGCTCTCCGGGTCCGCTCGCGGCGCGCGTGTCGACCGGCGATTGCCTGCGCTGAAGGTCTGAGTCAGGCCGGCTGATCAGGCCTGATGAATCAGGCCTCGATGAAGATGCACTCGCCGGGGCACTCCTCGGCGGACTCGATGACCGCGTCGAGCTGGCCGTCGGGGATGTCGGCCATGCCGTCGGCGCCTTGGGGGTTGCCCTTGGCGGTGGCGTAGACCGTGTCGCCTTCCTTCACGTAGGCGAGCCCGTCGTCGAGCAGGGTGAACACGTCGGGGGCGATCTCTTCGCAGAGCCCGTCGCCAGTGCAGAGATCCTGATCGATCCAGACCTTCATGGCCTTTGGGGCCCTTTCTCTCGGGCGGTCTCTTGAGCGTGCCGCCTTCGCCGGTGGGCGCAATTTACACGGCGAACGCCGGTGAAACAACGCATGCTGGGAGCGGCACAGAGAGACAGAGGGTGTCCCGTTCGGCACAGGTGCCTGAGGTAGCGTCCCGAGCAGGTCGCAGCAAGAGGAGGTGAGCACTCGTGGAGGACTCCGAGTACGACCGGCGCCTCGCGGCATACGACGCCGAGCTCGCCGAGCTGCGAGAGCAGGCCAAGCTCCTCGAGGAGGAAGTGCTTTCGCTGCGGCGCAAGCTGCAGGACGCTCCGAAGCGGGTGCGCACGCTCGAGGAGCGGTTGCTCGAGAGCAAGGGCCAGCTCGCCCAGGCGGTGTCGCAGAACGAGAAGCTCTCCTACACCTTGCGGGAGGCGCGCGAGCACATCGCTGCGCTCCGTGAGGAAGTCGACAAGCTCACGCAGCCGCCGTCGGCATACGGCGTGGTCGTGGGTCGAAACGAGGACGGCACGGTCGACGTGCTGTCGGGCGGGCGCAAGATGCGGGTCGCGCTGAGCCCCGAGGTCGATCTCGACGAGCTCGAGCGGGGGCAAGAAGTCGTGCTCAACGAGTCGCTGAACGTCGTGCTCGCACGGGGCAACGAGGTCGCAGGTGAGGTCGTCACGATCAGGGACGTGCTGGAGGACGGGCACCGCGCACTGGTGATCGGCCGGGCCGACGAGGAGCGTGTGTGCGAGCTCGCCGACGTGCTGATCGGCGAGAAGCTGCGGTCCGGCGACCACATCCTGATGGATCCTCGGTCGGGGCTGCTCCTGGAGAAGTTGCCGCGTCCCGAAGTCGAGGAGCTCGTGCTCGAGGAGGTGCCCGACATCAGCTACGCCGATGTCGGTGGCCTCGACGACCAGATCGAGCAGATCGCGGACGCGGTCGAGCTGCCGTTCATCCACCACGAGCTGTTCGCCGAGCACAAGCTGCCGGCCCCCAAGGGCATCCTTCTCTACGGGCCCCCCGGGTGTGGCAAGACGTTGATCGCGAAGGCGGTCGCCAACTCGTTGGCCGCGAAGGTGTCGGAAGTGTCCGGCGACAAGGACGCGAAGAGCTACTTCCTGAACATCAAGGGCCCTGAGCTCCTCAACAAGTACGTCGGTGAGACCGAGCGTCAGATCCGCCTCGTGTTCCAGCGTGCGCGAGAGAAGAGCGAAGAGGGCTGGCCCGTCATCGTCTTCTTCGACGAGATGGACTCGATGTTCCGCACGCGTGGCTCGGGCATCTCGTCGGACATGGAGTCGACGATCGTGCCGCAGCTGCTCGCGGAGATCGACGGGGTCGAATCGTTGAAGAACGTGATCGTGATCGGCGCGTCGAACCGTGAGGATCTGATCGACCCCGCGATCCTGCGACCCGGGCCGCCTCGACGTGAAGATCAAGATCGAACGGCCTGACTCGCACGCAGCCGCGCAGATCTTCGGGCGCTACCTCTCTGCGGACCTGCCGTTGGCCGAGGACGAGGTGCAAGAGCTCGGCGGCGGCGATCGCAACAAGGCCGTCGCCGTGATGATCGAGCGCACGGTCGAGGAGATGTACCGCGCCGACGACGACAACCGGTTCTTGGAGGTGACCTACCAGATGGGCGACAAGGAGGTCATGTACTTCAAGGACTTTGCGTCGGGAGCCATGATCGAGAACATCGTGCGCCGCGCGAAGAAGGTCGCGATCAAGCGGTTGATCGCCGGGGGAGCGAAGGGCATTCGCACCGACGACCTCATCGTGTCGATCCGGCAGGAGTACAAGGAGCACGAGGACCTGCCGAACACGACGAACCCCGACGACTGGGCGAAGATCTCGGGCAAGAAGGGCGAGCGCATCGTCTTCATCCGCACGCTCGTCAAGTCCGACACCGAGTCGAACGAAGGCGGCCGGGCGATCGAGCGGGTTGCGACGGGCCAGTACCTCTGATCCCTGCCTGACCGTGCGTGGAGGTTGCGCGCCAGAGAGCGCGGAGTAGGGTCGATTCGTGGCCATACGCAAGGTCTTGGGCATCGAGACCGAGTACGGCATCCAGCTCAGGGGTGCCGGGGAGTCGAACCCGATCGCCGCGTCCTCGATGCTCATCAACGCGTACGTCGCGCAGCAGCATCGCAAGGTCGGTTGGGACTTCGAGGACGAGTCGCCGGGCCGCGATGCACGCGGATTCTCGCCGGACGGCACGATGGCGCCGGAGGTCGAGACCCACCTCGTGAACGCCGTGCTCACCAACGGGGCGCGCTACTACGTCGACCACGCGCATCCCGAGATCTCCACTCCCGAGTGCGCCGATGCGCTCGAGGTGGTGCAGTACGACAAGGCCGCCGAGCTCGTGCTGATCCGGTCGATGGAGGCGGCAGCGCGCACGTTGCCCGCCGGCGGCGAGGTCGTCGTCTACAAGAACAACTCCGACGGCAAGGGCAACTCCTATGGCTGCCACGAGAACTACCTCATGGACCGGGCCGTGCCGTTCTCGCGGATCGTCGCCCAGGTGATCCCGCACTTCGTCACTCGACAGCTGTTCACCGGGTCGGGCAAGGTCGGCGTCGAAGCGCCCGGTCTGACCGCCGCGGAGGTGCCGTTCCAGATCACGCAGCGGGCCGACTTCTTCGAGGAGGAGGTCGGGCTCGAGACCACCTTGAAGCGTCCGATCGTCAACACGCGAGATGAGCCACACTGCGACTCGCAGAAGTACCGACGCCTCCACGTCATCACCGGCGACGCGAACCTGTCGGAGATCGCGACCTATCTCAAGGTCGGGACGACCGCGATCGTGCTCTCGATGATCGAGGACGATGTGTTGCCCGGCGACCTGAGCCTCGCGAAGCCGGTGCTCGCGATGCGCGAGGTGTCGCACGACTTGTCACTCGCGAAGCCGCTCGATCTCGCCGACGGCCGGCGTGTCACCGCGCTCGAGATCCAGTGGGAGCTCTTCGATCGCGCCAAGAAGTACGAGCTCGAGCACGGGCTCGAATCGGTGGGAGAAGCCGTTGGGGCCGATGTGCTCGCTCGCTGGGGCAACGTGCTCACGGCGCTCGAGACCGACTTCATGAGCCTCTCCGATCAGCTCGATTGGGTCGCGAAGTACCGGCTGTTCGAGGGCTACCGGGAGCGGCACGGCATCGGCTGGAACGACGCTCGGCTGCGGGCGATGGACCTGCAGTACCACGATCTCCGGCCCGACAAGTCGTTGTTCGCCCGGGTGCCGATGCAGCGCGTCGTCACCGATGAGCAGGTCGAATGGGCAATGACCGAGCCTCCGGAGACCACGAGGGCCTACTTTCGCGGCAAGTGCCTGCAGAAGTGGGGAGCCGACATCGTGGCTGCGAACTGGGACTCACTGGTTTTCGACGTTGGCTCCGATCCACTGCGGCGCGTGCCGATGATGGAACCGTTGCGTGGAACGGCTGCCCATGTGGGTAGGTTGATCGACGAGTGCGAGACCGCCGCCGAGCTCCTCGAGCGGTTGGGCTCGTAGGCTCGTACGCAGAGCGGGAGACAGAGATGGCCGAGAGGATCGAGAAGAAGAAGGCAGCGCCGGCGAGGACCGACGAGGTGGTCGAGGAAGCCCCTCCCGCCTCGAAGCCCGGCGAGCAGATCAAGGCGGACCTCGACGAACTGCTGGACGAAATCGACGGCGTGCTCGAGGAAAACGCGGAGGAGTTCGTAAAATCGTATGTGCAGAAGGGCGGGGAGTAGTTACGTACAACTCCCGTTTGTGACCCACCCCCTCCGTACGATCGGCGGATGAAGCGCTGCCGGGTCTGCAACGAGCTGAAGCCTTTTGACGCCTTCTATCGCATGAAGGAGATGAGGGACGGCTACCGCAATGACTGCAAGGAATGCAACCTTGCAGAGCGAGCAGCCAAGTACCGGTCTGACCCCGAAATGCAACAGCGTGCGCGAACACGGGCCAAGCAGTGGCGGCTCGACAATCGCGAACAGTTTCAGGCGACCAGGAAGGCCTACGTAGCTTCGGGACAGGTACGCCGCGTCGTCGCGGCGGTCGCATTTGAAGCGGACGTTTGGCATCACGCCCGAGGAGTACGAGGCGCGGCTCGCCGAGCAGGGCGGGGGATGCGCGGTGTGCGGGCGACCTCCGAAGGCGGGCAAGAGCCTGCATGTCGACCACGACCACGACACCGGCTACGTCCGGGGCCTGCTGTGCTTCAGCTGCAACGCGGCGCTCGGCCATTTCCAGGACGACCTCGACCGCATCGACGCCGCGCTCATCTACGTCGCCACGAAACGCCGGGTGTCGGCGCTGCGCCTCGCCCGGTGATCGTCCGCGAGCTCCAGCGCGCCGACGCACCGGCATGCGACGCGGTGCTGGCGAGCCTTCCCGACTTCTTCGGACTCCAAAGTGGCATCGACGCGTGCGCGGCGGCAGTCCGTAGCGAGCCTGGCTATGTGGCCGACGATCGCGGCGAGGTCATCGGCTTTCTCACGGTGGAGCGTCCCTTCGAAAATTGCGCAGAGATCTCCTGGATGGCGGTGCAGCGCGAACGGCGAGCGTCGGGCATCGGCACCGCGCTCATCGAGAAGCTGGCCGCCGACGAGCGCCGCGCCGGCACTCAGCTGTTGCTCGTCATGACCAGCGGCGACGCCGACGAGTACGTCCCGACGCGCGCGTTCTACCGTGCCCGTGGCTTCCTGCCTGCGAAGACCTTCCCTGGTTGGTGGGAAGGCGACTTGCCTCTGCTTCTGGTCCGACCTCTGTAGCCTCGGCGACACCTATGTCGATGCCCCTCTTTCCGCCGGCGGACGATCCCGGCCCCAGCTTCGCCAACCTGTTGCGCAGGGTTGGCCACGACCCGCTGCCACAACCCGGAGTCGTGATGCCGGTCACGCACGCGACTACGTGCGTCGCGGTGCGGTATGCAGAGGGCGTCGTGATGGCCGGCGACCGGCGGGCGACCTCCGGCAACCTCATCAGTCACCGCACGATGGAGAAGGTCTTCGCCGCCGATCGCTTCTCGGGTGTCGCGGTGGCCGGCGCCGCGGGTCCCGCGATGGAGATGGTGAAGCTGTTCCAGCTGCAGCTCGAGCACTACGAGAAGGTCGAGGGCGACTCGCTCAGCCTCGACGGCAAGGCGAACCAGCTGAGTCAGATGATCCGCTCGAATCTGCCGGCAGCGATGCAAGGCCTCGTGGTCGTGCCGATCTTCGCCGGCTTCGACACCCGGCGCGGCAACGGCCGCCTCTTCTCCTACGACGTGACAGGAGGCCGTTACGAGGAGCGCGACCACAGCGCGACGGGCTCGGGCAGCCTCCACGCCGGCACCGTCATCAAGGTGGGCTACCGCGAGGGGATGCATCGCGACGACGCCGTCGACCTGTGCCTCCGTGCGCTCTTCGAAGCCGCGGACGAGGACTCGGCCACTGGTGGTCCGGACCTCATGCGCAACTTGTTCCCCGTCGTGGCAACCATCACCGCGAACGGCTTCGAGCGACTGAGCGACGAGGAGCTCGGGCAGCGGTTCCGAGCGCTTCTCGACGCGCTCTCTGCGAACGGAGGACCGCCGCAATGAGCATGCCGTTCTACGTCGCCCCCGAGCAGATGATGAAGGACCGCGCTGATTACGCGCGCAAGGGCATTGCGCGGGGACGCAGCCTCGCCGCGGTCACCTTCGAGGACGGCATCCTCATCGTTGCCGAGAACCCCAGCAGCACGCTGCGCAAGGTCAGCGAGATCTACGACCGCATCGCGTTCGGGGGAGTGGGCCGCTACAACGAGTACGACCAGCTACGTGTCGCCGGAGTGCGGGCCGCCGACCTCAAGGGCTACGCGTACAGCCGCGACGACGTCGACGCGCGTTCGCTGGCCAACCAGTACTCGCAGATCCTCGGCCAGATCTTCACCCACGAGGTCAAGCCGATGGAAGTCGAGATCCTCGTGGCAGAAGTGCGCGAGGAACCGCGCGGCGATCAGATGTTCCACATCCTCTACGACGGCACCGTCGTCGACGAGCACCGCTACAGCGTCCTCGGTGGCGAGAGCGAGGTGATCGCCGAACGCGTCGCGGAGACCTGGTCGGAAGGTCTTTCTCTGCGCGACGCGCTCAAGGTCGCGGTCGGCGCTTTGGCTGGTCCTGAGCGCACACTCGGGTCCGATGACCTCGAAGTCGCTCTCCTCGCCCGCGGCAACGGCCGTCGGGCGTTCCGCCGCCTCGAAGACGATCAGGTCCGCGACCTTCTCAGCTGACTTTTGTAAATCTCGCTTCGCCTCCTACCCTCCCTCGCCAGGATCTGATCGGCGAGCGGGAGGAACGTCATGAGAACGAAGCGGCGCATCGGGGCGGCTACGACCGCAGTCCTCATCGCAGGGATCACACTCGCTGCGTGCGGCGACGACTCCGGCAGCGGCGGCGGCGGCGAGAGCGACAACGCGATCACGATCACCGCGTCGGAGTACGCGTTCGCCATCGAGGGGGAGGCGACGGGCGGCTTCGTGCAGGTCACGTTCGAGAACGACGGGGAAGAGCCCCACATCGTCATTCCGTTCAAGCTGCAGGACGGCAAGACGTCCGCCGACGCGCTGCCCATCCTTGCCAGCGAGGAGCAGCCCGACGAGGCCGCCTTCGCCGAGGTGTTCGATCAGCCGATCGACGGCGCGTTCTACGGCACGCCCGGCCTCCTCGCTTCGGGCGACGCGCGAAACGACCGTGGCCGACTTCCCGACGGGCAACTACGTGCTCGTGTGCTTCCTGCCGTCGCCGGACGGGCAGCCGCACGCGGCGCTCGGCATGGTCGCCGACCTCGCCGTCGGTGAGGGCGACACCGCAGCGCCCGAGCCGCAGGGCACGATCGACGTCACCGCCGACAGCTTCACGGTGCCGGACGGCGTCCAGTCGGGCACCTACGCCGTCACCAACAGCAACGACGGCACGTCCGAGTTCAACATGGCCGGCCCGACCGAGGCCTCGATCGCGGACTTCGACGCGGCGATCGGCGCGTACTTCGGATCGATCGGCACCGGCGAGACCGTGCCGCCTCGAGTTCCCCGCCCCGCTTGTCGCGGGCTTCAGTGAGTCGATGCCGCCCGGCGCGACCGGCTACATCGTCATCGACCTCGAGTCAGGGCGCTACGTGCTCGCGGGCAATAGCGACGACGACACCGGCGAAACGCTCGTGTCGGGCGAGTTCGAGGTCTCCTAGACCGTCACTGCGTGGCGGCCAGCACACGCAAGAACGTGCTGGCTGCCACCACCACGACAGCGGCGAGCGCGACCCACATCAGGATGGTCGGCCGCGTCGAGGTGCCCCCTGACTGCTCGAACGACGACTCGACCTCGTCGACGAGCATCAGCTCTCGCGCGACATCGAGATCGTCCTCGTCGACCAGCACGTGCACCGGACCCATGGGGTAGGGCCCGTCGACGCCGCCTCGGAGCTCCCAGACAATGCCTTCCGCTCCGAGCCGGGCGGCCATGACCTTGGCCTCGAACCCCGACTGCACCGTGGCCAGGCGCACCATACGGCCCTGTCGCATCGGTGGCAGCGTAGCCCGGGGTGCGTCCTGGTCCGTGCGCCCGCCGGTAGGTTGGCGGGGTGGAGCGCCGGATCTTCGGCCTCGAGAACGAATACGGCGTCACGTGCACGTTGCGCGGGCAGCGCCGCCTGAGTCCTGACGAAGTCGCGCGGTATCTCTTTCGCCGGGTGGTCTCATGGGGTCGCAGCTCGAACGTCTTCCTCGCGAACGGCGCTCGCCTCTACCTCGACGTCGGGAGCCACCCCGAGTACGCGACGCCCGAGTGCGATTCGATCTACGACCTCGTCGTCCATGACAAGGCCGGCGAGCGCATCCTCGAACAGCTTCTGGCGAGCGCGGAGCAGCGACTGCGCGAGGAGGGCATCCGGGGCGTCATCTATCTCTTCAAGAACAACACCGACTCGGCGGGCAACTCCTACGGCTGCCATGAGAACTACCTCACCAGCCGACGCGACGACTTCGGCCACTACGCCGAGGTGCTCATCCCGTTCTTCGTGAGCCGGCAGATCTTTGCCGGAGCGGGGAAGGTGCTCCAGACCGCCCGTGGCGCGATGTACTGCGTGAGCCAACGGGCCGAGCACATCTGGGAGGGTGTCTCGAGCGCGACGACGCGGAGCCGGCCCATCATCAACACGCGCGACGAGCCGCACGCCGACGCCGAGCGCTTCCGCCGCCTTCATGTGATCGTCGGCGACTCGAACATGAGCGAGTACGCCACGTTCCTCAAAGTCGGCACGACCAGCATCCTGTTGCGGATGCTCGAGGACCCGTCGTGCGTGCTTCGCGACATGACGCTCGAGAACCCCATCCGGGCGATCCGTGAGATCAGCCACGACATGACGTGCACACGCCGGGTCCGTCTCGCGAACGGCCGGGAGGCGAGCGCGCTCGAGATCCAGGGCGAGTATCTCGGCCGAGCGCTGCGCTACGCCGACGCGAAGGGCTTCAGCCCGCTCGAGATGCAGGCTCTCAAGATGTGGGAGCACTGCCTCACGCAGATCCAGGAAGACCCGCTGTCGCTCGACCGCGAGTGCGACTGGGTCATCAAGCACCGGCTCATCGAGGCGTATCGAACCAAGCACGACTTGCCGCTCAGTCATCCCAAGGTCGCGTTGATGGACCTGCAGTACCACGACGTCAATCGCGCTCGAGGACTTTTCTACCGCATGCAGCAGAAGAACCTGGTGGAGCGGATGTGCACCGACGCCGACATCGACACCGCGGTCGACACTCCGCCCCAGACGACGCGAGCACGATTGCGGGGCGAGTTCATCCGCCGGGCGAAGGAGCGCAAGCGCGACTACACCGTCGACTGGGTGCATCTGAAGCTCAATGACCAGGCCCAGCGGACCGTGCTGTGCAAAGACCCCTTCAAGTCGCGTGACGAGCGCGTCGAGAAGCTCATCGCGTCGCTCTGACAGCGCCCCACCCCGCTACCCTGCGAATTCCGGTGATCGAGTCCGACCTTCCCCCCTCTGCCGACACGCCCCCTGAGCCTGAGGAGCCGTCGCGGACGCGATCGAGCGCGAAGTCGATCGTCGAGTGGCTGGGCGTGATCCTCGGTGCCCTCCTCGTGGCGCTGCTCATCAAGACGTTCCTGCTTCAGGCCTTCTACATCCCGTCGCGGTCGATGGAGCCCACGCTGCGCATCGGCGACCGGGTGCTCGTCAACAAGCTCAGCTACAAGATGCACGACATCAACCGCGGGGACATCGTGGTGTTCGAGCGTCCTCCCGACGAACCTCCGGATGCGATCAAGGACCTGATCAAGCGCGTCATCGCCCTTCCCGGCGAGACGATCTCGAGCGAGAACGGTCACGTCTTCATCGACGGCCGGCCGCTCGAAGAGCCCTACCTCGAGCCGGGCACGCTGACCGAGAACCTCCCTCCGACGCTCGTTCCCGAGGGCCGGATCTTCGTCATGGGCGACAACCGTGGGGACTCACGCGACTCCCGGTATTTCGGACCCATCGACGAGGACCTCGTGGTCGGCCGCGCCTTCGTGCGCATATGGCCCGTCACCCACTTAGGGTTTCCTGTAACTCCTCGTCGCCGGCCTCCGCTGCGCTTCGATCGGCTCCTGCTCGCTTCGCTCGACAATCGGTGCTTCGCGCACCCGGCGGCGCATTGCGCCGCCGCCCGAGACAGCCTCCGCTGCGCCGCCTCCTAAGCCCGCTCCCCTTGCAGGGCCGAGAGCATGCGATCGACGTGATCGCTGTAGACGCCGTCGATGCCCATGCGCAGCGCCTTGCGCAGCCCGTCGTCGAACTGCAGATCCCACGCGAACGCCAGCCGCCCGAACCGGTGCAGCAACGTCGTGAGTCCACCGGACCAATCGGTGTGATGCATGTTCAGTGCGTCGATCCCCACGTCGGCGAGCGTCGCCGCTCGGCGCTCAGCGCCTTCGCGCATTGCCCGTAACCGGGTGGAGTCGACCAAGCGCACATCCGCGTCGCGCTCCCGGATCGCGGCGGCCTTCTGCCACTGGTGGTGGCAGAGCCACAATCGCCCGATGGCCTCGGGGTGTGCCGCTCGGGTGACGCTGAGAACCGCGTCGACGGCGTCGTCGTCCTTGAGGTCGAGCGAGAGCTCGAAGTCGGTGCCGCAGGCCTCGTAGAGCTCCGCCAACGTGGGGATGTGGCCGGGCAGCGCGGCCCGCGTGACCTCCCGAATCCCTTTCCGCACGCCGAACCGACCCCGCACCACCCCGTCGTGGTCGAGCACGGCCTCGCCGTCCTCGGTGAGCCAGACGTCGCTCTCCAGGCCGGTCGCGCCGAGCCTCAGGGCGAGGCGAAACCCCTCGATGGTGTTCTCGGGTGCGTGGGCCCGAGCTCCGCGGTGCGCAAAGCCGATCGGAGGCACCTGGAGAGAGGGGAGGCGCTGCTGCACGCCCCGATTCTCCCAGGCCGGTGCTCAAGACCCCCCCACTCGCCGCCGATGACGCGAGGGACACCTCGCGCCGCCGCGGGACCGGGAAGGCACCTCCAACGACCATGGCCACGATCCGAGCCACCTGCACCGAGTGCGGTGATGTCGAGATGACGACCGCTGACGTGTGGGTCCGGCTGTGCGACGACGACGACGAGGGCACCTATCACTTCCGGTGTCCCCAATGCGCGACGCTCGTGGCCAAACGGGCTGAGCCGCACATCGTCGAGCTGCTCCTGGCCGCTGGGGTGGCGTGGTCGACATGGCGGCGACCGGCCGAGCTCCGTGAGCACCGATCCGGTGCCCCGCTCACCCACGATGACCTGCTCGAGTTCCACGAGCTGCTTCGCCGGGACGACTGGTTCCAGCGCCTCGCCGCCGCCGACGAGGATGGCGATCTCGTCTGACTTGCGACCTCGAGCCGCAATCTGGCCGGAGGGGCTGCGCCGTAGACTCCGGCCGTGTTCAACATCTCCGCCACCGAGTTGCTTGTCATCGCCATCGTGGCGCTGCTCATCCTCGGTCCGGACAAGCTCCCCGATGCGATGCGCAAGCTCGGGAGGGCGACACGAGAGCTGCGCCGCATCACGTCGGGCTTCGAAGCCGAGCTGCGTGATGCCCTGAGCGACGAGCCGGAGGCACCGAAGCCGAAGGCGGCGGCCGCGCCGCCTGCCGGCGAGCCCACAATGCCCGCGAATCCCACGGCGCCCGCGACAGCGTCGGTGCCCGCGCAACCCGACTGCTCCCGCCAACCCGACTGCTCCCGCCGAAGCCACCGACCTCACGCCTGAGTCGCTTCCCGCGGAGACCACCGACGCCGCCTCGGTGAGCGCGGCGCCGACGAGCATCGCCGCCGAGGGGTCATCGCCTTCGGGCGAGACCATCGCCTGACATGGTGAAGCTCCGTCGGTGGGGCCCCAAGCCCCGACCGACTGTCCACGATCGCATGACGCTCGCGGAGCATCTCGCGGAGCTGCGGCGTCGCCTCATCATCTGCCTCATCGCGGTGGGGATCGGCGGGGTCATCGCGTTCGTCTTCTATCCCCAGATCCTCGACTTCCTCACCGGCCCTTACCGCGACGTGTGCAAAGCCGAGAACCTCACCTGCCCCGATCGGCTCGTGATCACCGATCCCCTCGAGGGGTTCGCGGTGCGGATGAAGGTCACCGGATACGGGGGCCTGGTGCTCGCCCTGCCGGTTGTGCTCTGGCAGCTGTGGCGCTTCATCACGCCCGGGCTCTACGACAACGAGAAGCGCTACGCGATCCCGTTCGTCGTGGCCTCGGTCGCGCTTTTCCTCATGGGAGCGGGCATCGCGCTCTGGACCTTCCCGAAGGCCCTGCAGTTCCTCGTGTCGTGGTCGGGGGACGTGCAGCCCCTGTTCGCACCCGGCGCCTACCTGAGCCTCATCATGCTGCTCATGCTCGGGTTCGGCATCGGCTTCCTGTTTCCGGTGCTGCTCGTCGCTCTCGAGCTCGTCGGCATCGTCACCCCTCAACAGCTCTCGGGCGCCCGTCGGTTCGCCATAGTCGGCATCGTCGTGGTCGTTGCCGTGGCCACGCCGAGCGGCGATCCGTACAGCCTGCTCGCGTTGTCGATCCCGCTCATCCTCTTCTACGAGGTGGCGATCGTGATCGGGAAGCTCGCGGTGAGGCGCCGGGCTCGTAGCGCCGCCGCGGCCGCGTGACCGAGGTCGACACCGCCGGCCTTCGCGCCACGTTCCTCGCCGGTTACGGCTTCGACCTCGACGACTTCCAACAACGGGCGCTCGACGCAGTCGACGCTGGTGCGTCGGTCCTGGTCGCCGCACCCACGTCCTCGGGGAAGACCGTCGTGGCCGAGTACGCCGTGCAGCGGGCGCTGCACGAAGGAACGAAGGCGTTCTACACGACGCCGATCAAAGCGCTGTCGAACCAGAAGTACGCGGATCTCGTGCGCCGGCACGGTGCCCACCGAGTCGGTCTGCTCACGGGTGACAACGCGATCAATGGTGAAGCGCCCATCGTCGTGATGACGACTGAGGTCCTGCGCAACATGATCTACGCGGCGTCGGACACGTTGCGCGACCTCCGCTACATCGTCTTGGACGAAGTGCACTACCTGCAGGACGCCTACCGCGGGCCGGTGTGGGAGGAGGTCATCATCCACGCGCCGCACTCGGCGCGACTCATCTGCCTCTCGGCCACGGTCAGCAACGCCGAGGAGCTCGCCGACTGGATGACAACCGTGCGCGGCCCCACAACCACGATCATCGAGGAGCGACGTCCCGTCGAGCTCCAGAACCTCTACCTCGTGGGGGACCGCTCCTCCGACCGGCTCCATCTCTTTCCGACCCTGATCAACGGGAGGCCGAACCCCGAGGCGACCCGTTTCGACGCGGAGGCCCTTCGAGGAGCTCGTCCGATGCGAGGGAGGGGCCGCCGTCGCCTGTACACCCCTCGGCGTGTCGATGTGGTCGAGCTGCTCGAGGAAGGCGGCATGCTGCCGGCGATCTACTTCATCTTCAGCCGCGCTGCATGCTCCGATGCCGCAGCGGCCTGCCTCGATGCGGGCTTGCGCCTCACCACGGCGGCCGAGCGCGATCGCATCCGTGAAATCGTCGGTGCTCGACTGCGCGGCATCGACGACGCCGACCTCGCCGTGCTCGGCTACGCCCGTTGGCTCGCGGGGCTCGAGGCCGGGGTCGCCCCACACCACGCCGGTCTCGTACCTCCGTTCAAAGAGGCGGTCGAAGCCTGCTTCGTCGAGGGTCTCGTGAAGGTCGTGTTCGCCACCGAGACGCTCGCGCTGGGCATCAACATGCCCGCCCGCTCCGTCGTGATCGAGAAGCTGACGAAGTTCACCGGTGAGCGACACCAGTTCCTCACGCCGGGCGAGTACACACAGCTGACGGGACGAGCCGGGCGGCGCGGCATCGACACACTCGGCCACGCCATCGTGCTGTGGTCACCGTTCGTGCCGTTCGATCAAGTCGCGGGACTGGCGTCGAGCCGCACGTTCAAGCTGTCCTCCGCGTTCCGCCCCACCTACAACATGGCGGTCAACCTGGTGCGCAGCTATCCGCCGGAGGAAGCGCATCACCTGCTCAACCTCTCGTTCGGTCAGTACCAGGCCGACCGTGACGTGGTGCGGCTCGAGGCCAGGCTGGAACGGCGGCGCGAGGTGCTCGCCGACCTTCGTGAAGCGGCTCAGAGCCCGTTCGGCGACCTCGACGACTACCGGCGAACCCACCCTCGACGCGAACGACGCCTGTCCGGGGTGAGCGAGGCAGAGATCGTCGCGTCGCTGGCCCGGCTGAAGCCCGGCGACGTGATCGTGCTGCAGAGCGGCAAGCACGCGGGCCGCGTCGCGGTGCTGACCGTCGCGCAGCGGCGTGGTGGGGGAGTGCGCGTGCGCGTCATCACTCCCTCGCGCATTCTTGTCTCGCTCTCGGAGCCCGACTTCGCCGTGCCCGCCTACGTCGTCGGCCACGTGGACCTGCCCACTCCGTTCGCGCCCAACCGGCAGTCCTACCAGCGGGAGGTTGCGCGCCTCCTCGAGCGCGCGCGCCTCAAGCCCGACGCGCCAACCGCGCCGCGAACCTCCGACGGACACGACGCCGACCACCCGGTCCTTCGTGACCCGAAGCTCGAGGATCGACTGCGGGCCGCAACTCAGGCTGACCGCACCGCCCGCGAGGTGAACGAGATCGAGGAACGCATCGGCAGTCGGGTCGGCTCGCTCGCCCGGCGGTTCGACCGAGTTGTGCGGATACTCGAAGCGTGGGGCTATCTCGACGGCTGGGCGCTCACGCCCGCCGGTGAGCGACTCGCCCGCATCTTCCACGAGAGCGACCTTCTGCTCGCCGAGGCGATCGGGGCGGGACTGCTCGACGATCTCGATCCGGCGGCCTTGGCCGGACTCGTGTCGTGCTTCACCTACGAGCACCGCAGTCCCGAGGCGCCTCCCGCACCCTGGTTCCCCTCCCCAAAGGTGCGAGACCGGTGGCGAGCCATCTCCAAGCTCGCGACCGAGCTGAACCGCATCGAGGACGAAGCGGGCCTCGACCTGACCCGCCCACCGGAGCCCACGTTCCTGGCCATCGCCCACGCATGGGCGGCCGGCGAAACACTCGACGAGGTGCTCGAGGACGAGGATCTGGCCGCGGGTGACTTCGTGCGCAACGTGAAGCAGCTGATCGACGTCCTGGGGCAGGTCGCAGAGGTCTCGGATCCGCAGACGTCGGTGGCCGCGCGATTGGCCGCGGACCGCCTGTTTCGGGGCGTCGTCGCGGCGTCCGCGGCGGTGTCCACGATCGAATGACGGTCGAACGCGGCGCGCCGTGGGGGCGATCGGCGCCCTTGCCGCCCGATGGCCTCGTGGTCGGCTCGGATGCGGCGGCGAGCGAGGCCGCGGCGGCTGCCCTCGCCGCGCAGACGCCCCTCCCCGTCGTCGGCCTCCTCGCCGGGGACCTGTGCCGCACGGTCGGCGGACCCGGTGACCGCGACCGGCTGCACACCGACGACGCGGTGACCCTGCCGATCGACGTCTGCGAGGTCGTGCTCGACGATGCACACCGCGTCTTCGTCGCGCACGTGATCGTTCGACGGAGCTGGTGGCACGGCCGCCTTTGGGCCGCGCTCAATGCCGAGTGGATGGGGGACTGGGACGTCGCGGCGCGCGCGCACCCCGGCGATGGGCTCCTCGACGTGATGGACGTCTCGCTGAGCACACGTGACAGGGTCCGTGCGCGGCGTCGGCTCGCGTCGGGAACCCATGTGCCCCATCCGAAGATCCGCCAGCAACGGGTCGCGTCGATCGACGTGGAGTTCGACCGACCGATGCGCGTGTGGGCGGACGGCGTGCTGGTGGGGGAGACTCGGTCGCTCACCGCTCGGGTGATCGACCGCATGGACATCGTCGTGTAGCGGACCGGCGCAGTGCGCCGCTCGGGTGCGCGAAGCACCGATTGTCGAGCGAAGCGAGCAGGAGCCGCTCGAAGAGCGGCGACGAGGAGAGCATGCATGGGCGGCGCAGTGCGCCGCCCGGGTGCGCGAAGCACCGATTGTCGAGCGAAGCGAGCAGGAGCCGCTCGAAGAGAGCGGCGACGAAGAGAGCGCGGAGGAGGCGACGAGGAGTTACGTTCGCCCGCATGTACGCATGGATCCTCGACGAGTCGCCGGGCTCGTACCGCTGGGGCGAGATGCCCGACCCCGAGCCCGGCCCCGACGACGTTGTGGTCAGCGTCGTCACGAGCGCGCTGAATCACATGGACCTCTGGCTCACCCGAGGCATGCCGAAGCCGCCGCTTCCTCACATCCCCGGCTGCGACGTCGCGGGGATCGTGCATGCAGTGGGCGACGCTGTCACGAACGTCGCGATCGGAGACGAGGTCGTGGTCAATCCGGGCGTCTCACCGGTCGACGAGATCATCGCCTTGGGCAACGACAGCCCGATGGGTTCCGGTTTCGGCATCTGGGGCGAGCACGACCGCGGCGGTCATGCCAACTTCGCCATCGCCCCCGCCCGCAACATCGTTTCCCGCCCACAGAACCGCACGTGGGAGGAGTGCGCGGCCTACCCGCTCTGCTACCTGACGGCCTGGCGGATGCTGCGCCGGGCCCGGCTCGGTGCGGGCGACACCCTCCTGGTCGTGGGTATCGGAGGCGGGGTCGCCACCGCCGCGCTCGCCCTGGGCAAGGCGATGGGCGCGCACGTCTACGTCACGTCGCGCGATCCGATCAAGCGCGACCGCGCGATCGAGCTCGGAGCAGAAGGCGCGTTCGACTCAGTTGAATCGAAGTGGCCGGTCACGGCGGACGTCGTCGTCGAGAGCGTGGGCCCGGCGACGTGGGAGCAATCAGTGCGCGCGCTCAAGGCCGGGGGCCGGCTCGTGCTGTGTGGAGGCACGTCGGGGATGTCGGTCGAGCTGAACTTGCCTCGCCTCTTCTTCAAGCAGATCGAGATCATCGGCTCGACCATGGGCTCCTATCAGGAGTTCGCCGAGGTCACCGAACTCGTCAGGAACGGCCTGCCGGTCGTCGTCGACGAGACCTACCCGCTCACCGACTACCCATCCGCGTTGGCGCGTCTGGAAGAGGGAGCACAGCTCGGAAAGATCGTCCTCCAGCACTGAGGTCGCGAACTACCCCTTGTTTCCGCAGGTCAGGGTGGGTGCCCCGTCACCGGGCCGGGGATCGCCGCGCCGTAGTCTGACCCGGTGTCCGTCTACGTCGCCGAGGACTTCTCGCCCGAAGAAGAGGACATCCTCCGGCGGTACGTGACGAACCTCGACCGACCCGTCTTCGCGCTCGTCAATCTGCCCGAGGTCGTGAAGGGCGCGCTGTTCGCCCGCTACTCGCGGTCGAGCAAGAGCCTGCGGCGACTGTTTCTCGACGAATTCGTCGGCGATCTCGACATCAGCGGGGATGCATCGGTGGACGCGACCGTGGGGCTCCGTCGGGCAGAGGAGCTGTACGACCGCGTGTTCTTCGAATACGGCGACGATTCCGTTGCCCAGCTCGGCGGCGTTCACCTCGCGTGCGAGCAGGCGTCCAACCTGCTCACGAAGGTGCTGGAGTGGGGTCGACTTGCCTCGTACCTCGAGCAGTCGACCCGCTACATCGCGTACGACGTGCGCCTCGGCGGTCGCTACCGCTACTACCGCGACCCTGCCGTCCTCACGTCTTCACTCGGCACCCGCTATGTCGGTGACCTCGACCGCCTCTTCGACACGTACGCCTCGCTCGTGGGGTCGATGACCGAGTGGTTTCGGGGCGTGCACCCGAAGGATCCGAACGACTCCGACTTCGTGTATCGCCAGGCCGTGCGAGCGAAGGCGTTCGACAGCGCGCGCGGGGTGCTGCCCGCAGCAGCGATCTCGAACGTCGGCATCTACGCGAGCGGTCAGGCGTTCGAGATGCTGCTCCTGAGGATGCGCGCCCATCCGCTGCCCGAGGCGCAGGCTTACGCCGAGCTCATGCTCGAAGAGCTGCGCAAGGTGATTCCCTCGTTTCTGAAGCGCGTCGATGTGAGCGATCGCGGGGGAGTGTGGGCCAGCTACTTCGAGCAGACACGGACTGCCACGCAGAGTGCCGCTCACGAGCTCCTCGCCGGCGAGCTCGAAGAGCCGGTCCCGTCCGTCACGCTCACCGACTTCGATCCCGACGCGGAGGACAAGCTCCTCGCCGCGATTCTGTATCCGCACTCGGACCTCCCCGACCATCAGCTGCTCGCCCGCGTGCGGCGGCTCACAACCGACGAGCGCATGACGTTGTTGCGCGCGTATGTAGGCGACCGGAGCAACCGCCGGCACAAGCCCGGTCGCGCGTTCGAGCGGGTCGACTACCGGTTCGACGTTCTCGCCGACTACGGCGCGTTCCGGGACCTGCAGCGTCACCGCATGCTCACCATCGAATGGCAGCCGCTGTCGCCGCGTCACGGATTCGACCGGCCTGACACGATCGACGCCGCTGGATACACGGAGCAGTTCGATGCCGCGATGGAGCGATCGGCCGAGCTCTATGGGGCGCTGGCGGCGCAGTTCCCACAGCAGGCGCCGTACGCGCTCGCGATGGCCTACCGCATCCGCTTCTCGATGCAGATGAACGCGCGTGAAGCGATGCACCTCCTCGAGCTGCGCACGGGACCGCAGGGGCACCCCGCGTATCGACGGGTCGGCCAGGAGATGCACCGCCTGATCGCCGAGCAGGCCGGACATCGGGCCATCGCGGAGACCATGCGCTTCGTCGATCACCGCGAGTCCGATCTCGAGCGTCTCGACGCCGAACGTCGAGCGGAAGCCCGCCGCCTCGGTCTCTGACGTCCGCGTCCGACGAGGCCCTCGCTTTTCGTCGGTCCAGGTCACTGGGTACACTTCGCGGCCAGCGGGCGGCGGAGGTTTCATGCGCCGTGCCCGTATCCCTGCCCATCGCCGAGCGCTCTCGTCAGCGGCAATCGCAGTCGCCCTCTCGCTCGTCGTGGTCGACGTCGCTGCCGCGGTCGAGGCGCCGCCCGTAGCGCCCTCGAGCGCCGCCCCCGTCGAGGTTCGGCATCAAGTTCGCAAAGGCGAGACGCTGTCGCTCATCGCTCGGCGGAATGGCGTGACAGTCTCGGCGTTGGTAGCCGCCAACGGCATCACGAACGTCAACCGAATCGTGGTCGGACAGTGGCTCGTCATCCCCACCGCCAGCGGACCGGCACCGGCGCTCGTGACCACCTCGAATCCTTCCGAGCTCGTGCCCGTGCCGGCGGCAGTCGCGCCGGTGGCCGAAGTCATGCCGGGCGCGACGCCCGGGGCGGGCGAGCTCAGCTACGTGCTGCGACGGGGCGACAGCCTCTTCACCGTTGCCCGCCGGTTCAAGGTGACCGTTGCTGTCCTCGCGGCGACGAACCGCATCGCGAACCCCAACCGGGTGCTCGCGGGCACGCGTCTCGTGATCCCATCTCCAGCGGTCCCCTCTCCAGCGGTCCCCTCTCCAGCGGTCCCGGCGCCCGCCGGCATAACGGCCGCCGGCACGTTGATCGCGGTGCCCACCACGATCGCGTCCCTGCCGGCATCGGACTCGTCCATCACCATCGCGCCGACCCCTGCATCTCCGTCCGCTGCGTCTACGTCCGCCGCTCGTCCCGCGGGCAGCCTCACTGCGGCGGGCATGGCCCCCTGGCTGTCCGCAGACCAGCTGGCTCGGTTGCCGCAAGGCCTCCACACCTATCCCGAACGGCTCGCTCTCCTCCCCTCGTTCGATCGTTGGGCGGCCGCGAACGGCATCGCTCCTGACCTCCTGAAGGCGCTGGCGTGGATGGAATCCGGGTGGCAGCAGACGGTCGTGTCGTCGTCGGGTGCCATCGGTGTCGGGCAGCTCCTCCCGGCCACAGCAGCATGGGTTGCGGGTTTCCTCATCGGCGCCCCCCTCGACCCCTTCGTGGCCGACGACAACGTCCGCATGAGCGCCCGGTTCCTCGCCCACCTGCTCACGCTCACCAACGGTGACGTGAATCTGGCCGTCGCCGGCTACTACCAGGGCCTCACCTCGATCCGGCGGTCTGGGATGAAGGCGACGACCGCCGCCTACGTCAACGTGGTCCTGGCCCTCAGGGCGAGGTTCTGAGGGCGCCCCCGCGAGCAGGGGGTGGGTGGAACTCGACGGCTCGTTGCGTATGATCCGCGGCGCGCGAGCGGCCTCACCCCCAAAATCCGCGCCGCAAGGACACGATGGCTGACGAAGAAGAGTTCGCCGAGGACGTGATCGAGGAGTTCCCGGAAGACGAGCTCGAAGATGAGTTGGAAGAAGCCGATCCCGACCTCGAGGACCTTGATGTCGAGGTCCTCGATGATGACGTCCTCGATGACGAGGTGCTCGATGTCGACGTCATCGAGCCCGATGAGATCGAGACCACGCCCCGCCCTGTGCCGGTCGAAGAGCCGGCCGAGGATGAAGACGACGACGAGGACCTCGTCGAGCCCGACGACGTCGAAGCCGCACTCGACACGATCCTCAAGGATCGCCTCGTTGCCGTCGAGGAGGAGGCCGACGAGGAGGACGAGGAGGTCGAGGTCGACGACCGCGGCGACCCGGTCGATCGCATCCTCCCCAAGCGACCGGGGGAGTTCGTGTGTCAGTCGTGCTTCCTCGTGAAGCATCCAAGTCAGCTCGCTGACGCGACTCGCATGTATTGCCGCGACTGTGTCTGACGAACGCAAGACCGCCCACTTCTTGGCCGACGTGTTCGTCTACGCGCCGATCGGTGCGGCCGCAACTGTGGTCGAGCTGCTGCCGAAGCTCGCGCGTCGCGGGCGCAAGCGCGTCGCGATCGCGCGCGTCATCGGCCAGGTCGCGGTCGTGAAGGGGCAAGAGAAGGTCGGTCACCTCCTCGACCAGTTCCTCGAGACGCCGGTCGAGTCGACCACGACGGACGCGGCACCTGTCTCGGTGCCGTCGTCAGACCCCGACCTCGAGGAGTTGATCGTCGTCCGCCGCATCCACCCCAACTACGACTCGAACGCGGCTGCGCTCCTCGCCATCCCGGACTACGACTCCTTGGCCGCGTCGCAAGTGGTGCCCCGACTCGCCGGCCTCGAGCCCGACGAGCTCGAGGCCGTACGTCAGTACGAGGCGGCACACCGGGCCCGCCGCACGATCCTCAGCCGGGTGGCGCAGCTGCAACAGAGCGCGTGATGGAGTCGGCTCGGCCGGCTACCGCAGCTGATGTCGGGCGCCTCGCCGAGTTGGCCGAACAGGCGATCGCCGAGCTCACGCCGACGAAGGGCGGCGACATCTGGGCGCGGCGCGAAGCCCGGCGCGCGCCCTACGACGAGTCGTTCGTCTCCGACCTCGCCGACGACGACCGTCTGGTGCTCGTGGGCGAGATCCAAGGCGCGGTGATCGGGTACGCGGTCGTGCACATCGAGCCGCTCCGCGACGACGGATCGCTCGGGATCATCAACGACATCTACGTCGAGCCTGACGCTCGTGACGTCGGCGTCGGCGAGTGCCTCATGGACGCCATCGTGGCGTGGTGCTCGGCGCGGGGGTGTGTCGGCATCGACGGCCTCGCCCTTCCGGGCAACCGCGCGACCAAGAACTTCTTCGAGACGTTCGGCCTCGTCGCCCGCGCCATCGTCGTGCACCGCCGGCTCGACGGGCATGAACCCGATGCGCCCTGAAGTCGGCGTCGGAGCAATCGTCCGCCGCGGCACACGGCTGCTGCTCGTGCGGCGGGGACGCGAGCCGGGACGAGGTCTGTGGTCGATCCCCGGCGGTCGAGTGGAGCAGGGCGAGACGCTGGTCGAGGCAGTGGTACGCGAGCTACGAGAGGAGACCGGTCTCGACGGCGTGTGCGGGCGCTTCGTCGGATGGGCCGAGCGCATCGACCCGGACCATCATCGAATCATCCTCGACTTCGAGGTGAGCGCCGACGAAGGCGAGGCGGCGGCGCACGACGACGCGGACGAGGTCGCGTGGGTCGAGCTGTCGCGCCTCGATGAGCTGGACCTGATCGATGGTCTCGCCGACTTCTTGCGCGACCACGACATCATCGATTCGAGCCGCTGAACCTCAGTGACCGGTCCACTGGGGAGCGCGCTTCTCGATGAACGCCGCGAGCCCCTCCTTGAGGTCGTCGGACCTCATCACCTTGCCCATCGCCGCGTTGGTCATCGCCTTCAGTGTGTCGTCGTCCTCATAGTCGGCGGCGAGCACGATCTTGCGGCTTTCGGCGACCGCCATCGGAGCCGAGAGGCAGATCTGCTCGGCGAGGGCGATAGCCGTGTCGAGGGACGCACCGGGCTCACACAGCCGGTTGACCAAACCCAGCTCGTGCGCGCGTTGCGCCGAAAGGGGTTCGCCGGTGAGGATCACCTCCATCGCGGCTGCGCGTCCGATCGCGCGTGGTAGGCGAAACAGCCCGCCCGCTCCTGCGATCAGGTTGCGCTTCACCTCGGCGAGCCCGAAGGAGGAGCGGTTGGACGCGATCACGAGGTCACACGCGAGCACGATCTCGCAGCCGCCCGCGGTGGCGAGTCCGTCGACGGCGGCGACGACGGGCTTCGTACGCTCGCGGTAGACGAACCCAGCGAACCCGCCTCGCTCCGTCGCGAGTGGCGCCGCACCGGGAGTGTTGATGGCCTTCAGGTCGGCGCCGGCGCTGAACACCGGCCGGTCACCGGTGATCGTGGCGCTGATCACCCCGACCCACACCTCGGGATCGGCCTCCATCCGATCGACGGCCGCCTCCATGTCGGAAGCGACCTCGCCATTCACGGCGTTGCGCGCCTCAGGTCGATTCAGCGTGAGGATCGCGACGCGACCTCGAGTCTCGTACTCCACCATGGCCATGGCGGCGCAGGCTACTCAGGCTGTTCGGGAGTGGCAGCCGCCTCGCGGGGCGACAGGTGCGCCACCACCTCGCCGCCCGCGTCGGCGTCAGCGGCGGGCGCGACCGGCTCAGCGTCAGCCGGCGTCTCGGGCGCAGCCGCGGCCGACTCGGGTTCGACCGTGGCGGTCTCAGGCTCGGGTTCGGACGCGTCGTCGCCTGCGAGGTCGAGGGCCGAGGGCTCGGGCACGACCGGTGCCGCCACCTCGGGTTCCGGGGCAGATGCCGGCTCGGCGGTCGCGGCTGGCTCAGGTTGCGGAACGGGCGCCGACGCCGGTGCCGGTTCGGCCGAAGGCTCGACGATCGCCTCGGGAGCGGGCCTCGGCTCGGTCGTGACGTTTGCGGCGACCTCGGGCTCGACAGCGGGTGCCACGTCGGTCGCGGGCTCGGCCTCCGTTGCGACGGCCTCCGTTGTGACGGCCGCCGCGGCCGCGTTGGTCGGTGCAGCCGCGTTGGTGGGCGCGGGCGGCTTCTTCGCTGGTCGCTTCGGTGGCGCGGGGCGACGGGGCTTCGGCGGGCCGGTGACCGCGGGCGGCTCGATTCCGAACTGCGCGGCGATCTGCGGCAGGGCGCCGGCGGACCGGGTGATCGCGGTCTTGAGCTCGTCGGGCACGGGTGACGGCACGCTGGCCGCCAAGACCGAGCTGCGAACCGGCGAGAACGCAATGGCCTCGAGGACCGCGATCCAGCGATCGGGTGTCGCCTGCGCGTGCAGCGACGCGCCGGCCGACTCGGCCAGGCGCGTGGCGAGGGCAGCAGGGAAGCGCGCGCCCGCCTTCGGAGGCCGTGTGCTCAGCCGCAACGCGCGGACGACGCGACTCTCATCGAGGGCGGTGCCGATCTCGGCGAGCCACTCCGCGTGTTCCTTCTCGACGCGGGCCGTCAATGCCTCTCGCAGCTGTGCGGCGAGGGCCCGAGACTCCTCGTCCCGTGCAGCGTCATCGGCACCGACGACCGATCGCAGGTCGCGCAGGTCGATCTCGTCGACGTCGGCCAATGCGGCTTCCGCGCGGTCTCGCCACTCCGCGGCGCGCACCTGGGGAAGCATCTGTTCCGCGAGTGCGATGAGGCTCTTCGAGGGCACCTCGGGCTTTCCTTCGGCCTTCAGCGCGGTGTTCTGGGTGACGATCGCCTGACGTACCGCGGGCAGACCCCCCGCGAGAAGCTGCTCCGCGACCGGCACTTGCTCGGGCGGAAGGCTCGCGAGCAACGCCTTGCGATGTGTGCGTCCCGCGCGCAGGCGCTTCGGCTTCGGCTTCGCTTCGACGGGCGGGGGAGCGGGGCGCGCCGCTCTCGGCGGACGAGGCGTACGCGCGCGAGGCGGACGAGATTGCCGGGTCTCACCGGTCGTCGCCGTCGAGGCGTCGGCGGCCTCGCCGGATCCCTCACGAGGCGCGCCGGCGGGTCGATCGCGCCGCGGACCGCGGTCGTTGCGGTTCGTGGCTTCCCGTCGTGGACGCGATCGCCGCCGCGTCGGCGTCGTCGCCGGTGCGCGGGGGTCGATCGCGCCGCGGCGGGCGGTCGCTGCGCTGCTTGGTCGCGAGTGTGGTGACGACGGGCTCGAACGGCTGGGGCGAGCTGATCAGCTCGAGCCGCTCCGGCTCGGCGCGGGGCGCCTTGTCGGCGATGACGTGCAGCACCGAGATGCCTTCGAGATCGATGTCGGCCTCGACCTTCAACACGTCGCCGACCTTGGCCCCCGGTCGCAGCAGATTCCCATCCATGACGCCACGCGGCTCGCGGGCGCCCGCCGCCCGCCAGGTCCAGCTGCCGTCGGGGCGCGCGCTCGTGAGCTCCACCTCGATCCGGCGCGACATGGGTCGCAAACCTAGCCGTCGAGGTCCGCGACGGTCCGCGCCCCCGGGGCTGCATCGCGTTACCGTTTCGTCACAGTGACGATTAAAGGGGAGACAAGGGAACAGGCACGGGAACAGACACGGAGACAGACGTGTCGGTGCCGGTGGTGCGGGCGCCCGTTCCCGCGTTCGTCGGGACCCGGTCGACCGGCGCTGTACTGCCGGCGCAGCTGCCGCCAGCGCGACTACGAAGCCCGCCGGCGCGGACAAGAGCTCGGGCTCGCAGAATCCGACGTCGTCATCGCCCGACGCGAGCTCGAGCGTCTCGGTGATCTGGTCTACGTGATGCGCTGCGCGATCGACGACGTCGAGCGAGATCTGGAGTGGCCCGACGGCAAGGCGAGCGCCGCAGATCTTCGATCGGCGCTGTCGTGGCTGCTCGACGCCGCCCGTCCCCTCGCGGCATACCGCCCAGAATGACCGTTATGTCGAGTTGAGGCGGAGATGCCCGTCAGGCCGCTGACGTCCTGGTCGGACAAGCTCGATCAGACGAGGCGTTCGAAGGCGCGGCCGCGGTCGGCCACTTCCCCGTCGAGGCGCCACTCCGCCGCGCAGCTCTCGGTCGAGCAGCCGTGCCGCTCGATCCGCGCCGGCATCGTGGTGAGGACGATCGAGACTCGTGCCTGCCCGCAGGTCGGGCACTGCTCTTGAGGAAAAGGTCGAAGCTCCGCCGCCATGTTTCTGCCGTCGGCATCTTTCCGCCGGGATTGAGGGTCCGTCGCTGTCGCGGCCGCACGGGTAGAGTCGACCTGCCGTCGAACCCATGCGGGAGAGTCCCTCAACCGATCCGTTGTCGGGGTGAGGGCGCCGAAGGAGCAACCTCCCCGGAATCTCTCAGGCCCAAGGACCGCACGGGCAAGGCAACTCTGGAGAGCAGGTCATCGCACGATGACCTCACCGACGGGGAAAGCCGGCGAGTCCGGTGAATCTCTCAGGTTCCGCGACAGAGGGGGAATGTTCACCCCGACGCGAGCCCACCGAGAGCGAGGCCCCGATGGCAGACCTCGAGCCGACCGATCGATTTCTCGATCGCCACATCGGCCCCTCCCCCGCCGATCAGGCGAAGATGCTGTCGGAGCTCGGGTACACGACGCTCGACGAGCTCACCACCGCTGCGGTGCCGAAGACGATCCGGTCCGACGCCCCCCTCGCGCTGCCCGCCGCGCTCGGCGAATCGGCGACGACGGCGGCCCTGCGCGGCCTTGCAGACCGCAACCGCGTGGTGCCCTCGCTGATCGGCCTCGGGTACCACGGCACCGTCACTCCCCCGGTCATCCAGCGCAACGTGCTCGAGGACCCGTCGTGGTACACGGCGTACACGCCGTACCAGCCTGAGATCTCCCAGGGTCGTCTCGAGGCGCTCCTCAACTTCCAGACGATGGTCAGCGACCTCACGGGGATGGAGATGGCGAACGCGTCGCTGCTCGACGAGCCGACCGCGGCGGCAGAAGCGATGGCGATGGCGCGCCGTCTCGCGCCGAAGGGCGCGTCGAGCCGCTTCGTCATCGACGAGGGCTGTCATCCGCACACGATCGCCGTCGTCCAGACGCGTGCGGAGCCGCTGGGCATTGCTGTCGAGGTCGGCGATGCCCATCAGCTGGTGTCGAGAGGCGAGGCCCCGTTCGCCGTACTCGTCCAGACCCCCACGACGACCGGTGAGATCTGCGACCTCCATCCGCTCAGCGGAGTGATGCACGAGACGGGAGGTCTCGTGATCGTGGCCACGGATCTCCTTGCGTGCTGCCTCGTGGTCCCGCCCGGGGAGCAGGGTGCGGACATCGTGGTCGGCTCGGCGCAACGGTTCGGCGTGCCCCTCGGCTTCGGCGGACCGCATGCCGGGTTCATCGCGACGCGGACCGAATTCGCGCGGTCGCTTCCCGGCCGGCTCGTCGGGGTGTCGAAGGACGACGCGGGGCGCACCGCATTCCGTCTCGCGCTTCAGACGCGCGAGCAGCACATCCGTCGCGAGAAGGCCACCAGCAACATCTGCACCGCGCAGGTGCTGCTCGCGGTCGTCGCCTCGATGTACGCCGTGTACCACGGCCCCGATGGCCTGCGTCGCATCGCGTCACGTGTCCACTCGCTTGCCACCGCGTTCGCGAATGCGGTGGCAACGGCCGATGGCGCCGCCGTCGAGCACGCGGCGTATTTCGACACAGTGACGATACGGACCGCGGGCCGCGCCGATGCGATCGTCGCCGCCGCGCTGGCAGGTGGGGTGAACGTCCGGCGCGTCGACGCGGACCGTGTCGCCGTTGCCTTCGACGAGACGACCACCGTCGATCACCTCGACGCTGTGCTCGCAGCGTTCGGCATCGAGACGCGCTCCCCCGCCGCGGCCACCGACGCGATCCCTTCCGCGCTCGCACGTACCTCTCCGTATCTCGTCCACCCGGTCTTCCATGCGCATCACTCCGAGACAGCGATGCTGCGATACCTGAGGTACCTGAGCGATCGCGACATCGCGCTCGACCGGTCGATGATCCCGCTCGGCTCGTGCACGATGAAGCTCAACGCAACGACCGAGATGGGGCCGATCAGCTGGCCCGAGTTCGCGTCCGATCCACCCGTTCGCACCCGTGGACCAGGCAGCCGGCTATCTGCAGCTGTTCGCTGATCTGGAGGAATGGTTGTGCGCGATCACCGGCTATGACGCGGTCTCGCTGCAGCCGAACGCCGGCTCGCAAGGTGAGTACGCGGGGCTCCTCGCGATTCGCGCCTATCACCGCAGTCGCGGTGATCTCGAGCGCACTGTGTGCCTCATCCCGGCCTCGGCCCACGGCACCAACCCGGCGAGCGCGGTCATGGCCGGCTTCGAGGTCGTGGTCGTCGCGTGCGACGAACGAGGCAACGTCGACGTCGACGACTTGCGAGCCAAGATCGACGAGCACGGTCACCACCTCGGCGCACTGATGATCACCTACCCGTCGACGCACGGGGTGTTCGAGGATCGCATCACCGAGATCTGCGACCTTGTCCATGGCACGGGCGGGCAGGTGTATCTCGACGGCGCCAACCTGAATGCGATGGTCGGTCTGGCCCAGCCGGGCAAGTTCGGCGCCGACGTGTCACATCTGAATCTGCACAAGACGTTCTGCATCCCTCACGGAGGCGGAGGACCGGGGGTGGGCCCGATCGGCGTCCGTGCCCACCTCGCGCCGTTCCTCCCCAACCATCCCCTCGTCGCCGAGGCCGGTCCGGCGACGGGCGTCGGTCCGATCTCGGGCGCCCCTTGGGGGTCCGCGCTCATCCTCACGATCCCCTGGGCCTACATGCGGGCGATGGGCCCCGACGGGTTGCGCACGGCAACACAGGTGGCGATCCTCAGCGCGAACTATGTCGCCCACCGTCTGGCACCTCACTACCCCGTGCTGTACACCGGCGGCTCGGACCTCGTCGCCCACGAGTCGATCCTCGACCTGCGCGCGATCACGAAGCAGACCGGCGTGACGGTGGACGACGTCGCGAAGCGGCTCATCGACTACGGCGTGCACGCGCCGACGATGTCGTTTCCCGTGGCGGGGACGCTGATGGTCGAGCCGACCGAGTCCGAGGACCTCGCCGAGCTGGACCGCTTCTGCACGGCGATGGTCGCGATCCGAGAGGAGATCGGCGAGGTCGCCTCCGGGGCGATGGACCGCGACGACAACCCGCTCCGTCACGCACCCCACACCGCCGACGAGGTGACCGCGGACGAGTGGATGCGGGCCTATCCGCGCAGCCGCGCGGCGTATCCGGTCGCGTCGTTACGGCGAGCCAAGTACTGGCCACCGGTCGGCCGGATCGACGGGGCCCAGGGCGATCGCAACCTGATGTGCTCCTGCCCGCCGGTGAGCGTGTACAGCGATCAGGTGTAGGGGTCAGCTGCAGGGCGTCAGGCGTAGGCGTCGAACAGCTCGCCCATCGCGACGAACTGACCGCCCTTCGTCGATGACATCACGAGGATCGGCGTCGTCACGCCGGCGTCGAACCACGCCTCGACGCCGTCACGCACGTCGGTGGCCGAGCCGAACAGCGTCGAGTCCGCGAGCCATTTGTCGCTCATGAGCTGAGGCACGCGATCGCGATCGCCCGCTGCGATTGCCGCTTCGATCGCGTCCATCTCCTCCGCGTAACCCGCCGCCTTCCAGTAGTTGCGGTAGTTCGGCAGTGCGACGTACCCACTCAGCGTCCGCCGGTTGATCGCCGCGGCCGCGGCGCGGTCATCGTCGATCACCGTGGGGATCATGCTGCCGACGAAGAACCCTGCGTCCCGGCGTTCGGCGGGAACGGCCCGCAGGCTCTCCTCCATCCGGCTCCGCGACGCGTTCGCCCAGACCGCCCCGTCCGCGACTTCGGCCGCGAGCGAGACCATCTTGTCTCTCAGCGTCGCGAGCACGATCGGAGGCAGCTCGCCGATTCTGTCGGCCGCGCGCATCGCCGCGACGTATTCGCGCATGTCGGAGAGGGGCTTACCGACGTCGAGGCGGAGCCGCTCGTGCACCGGGCCATGGCTCACGCCGAGGCCGAGGTCGAAGCGACCGCCACTCACCTCGTGGATGTACGACGCGGTCTGTGCCATCGAGGTCGGGTGCCGGAAGTAGATGGGCTCGATCGAGGTGCCGAACCGGATCGTCGAGGTCACGTGCGCCAGCGATGTGCACAACCCGAGTGCGTCTCCGAGGCTCGGGCAGTAGATGCCTGAGAACCCCCGCGACTCGATCTCGGTCGCCATCTCGAGCGCGCGGGCGCGCTTGCCCGGCACCGCGGCGAGGGACACGGCAGGCATCGGCATCGGGCGTTCCTCCTGGGTGATTGGGCGGTCGGACTCGGAGTGTGGCACCTTCCCGGCGTGCAGATCATGCTCTGCGGATCGCCATGACCCGGCTGCCCGAGCGCGGACGTTCTCGTGACGACGTGTTGGGCGAGCTCGACGCGATGCGCACCCGAGACGTCGACTGGCGATCGGGGCGCGCCTTCACCCTCGCCTACCACGCCGGGCAAGACGTTCTCGACCTGCAAGCCGACGCTCTCATCGCGTTCATGGACGACAACGGGCTCAACCCCGATGCCTTCCCGAGCAGCCGCCGCCTTCAGTCCGAGGTCGTAGGCATGGTCGCCGACCTGGTCCACGGCGGCGAGGAAGCGGCCGGATTCTTGACGACCGGCGGAACCGAGAGCCTGCTCATGACCGTGAAAGCCGCACGCGAACGAGGTCGGCGCGAGCGCGGCATCACGGAGGCCGAGATGGTGCTGCCGGCGTCCGCGCACGCGGCGTTCGAGAAGGCCGCGCACTACTTCGGCGTGAAGTCCGTGCGGGTGCCAGTCGGGGAGGACTACCGCGCCGACGTCGACACGATGGCCCACGCGATCACCGATCGCACCGTGCTGGTGGTTGGCTCCGCGCCGCAGTACCCGCAGGGCGTCATCGACCCGATCGAGGCGATCGCGTCACTGGCCGACGAACGCGGCATCAGCTGCCACGTCGATGCGTGCATGGGAGGGATCACTCTCCCGATGCTGGAACGGCTCGGGCAGCCACTCCCACCATGGGACTTTCGGGTCAACGGCGTGACGTCGATCTCTGTGGACCTGCACAAGTTCGGCTACGCGGCCAAGGGCGCCTCGGTGATCGTCCACCGCACCAAGGAACTGCGCTCGTTCCAGACGTTCTTCACGGACAACTGGACGGGTGGTGCATACGGATCCTCCGCGGTGCTCGGCACCAAGTCGGTCGGCCCGTGGGCAGCCGCGTGGGCGGTCATGCAGTACCTGGGTGAGGACGGTTACGTGCGCCTCACGAAGCAGGCCCGAGACACGACGCTGCGGCTCATCGATGCCATCCGGGCCGTGCCGGGTCTTGTCATCAGGGGCGAGCCCGAGGTGACGCTTGTCGCGTTCGGCTCCGACGACGACGCCCTCGACATCTACGCAGTGGCCGACGCGCTCAGGCGACGGGGGTGGTACCTCGACCGCCAGGAGCCCCCGCCGAGCCTTCACGCCACCGTCAACGCCGTCCACGCCGCCGTCATGGATCGCTTCGTCGAGGATCTCTCCGGTGCGGTGGCTGAGGTGCGAAGCGGTGGGGGCCGCGGCGTTGAAGGTAAGGGTGAGCAGGGCGCGTACGGATCTGTGGAGTGAACGGGCCTTAAACTCCCGGCATGCAGCAGAAGAACATCCGGCATCCCGAGGCGCTCTCGTCCATCGAAGAGGAGCGCCTCCACCGCAAGCAGCGGCTCGCCGCCGCGTTCCGCCTTTGGGCGAAGCTCGGGTATGACGAGGGACCGGCGGGGCACATCACTGCCCGCGACCCTGAGCTCAGCGACCACTTCTGGGTGAACCCGTTCGGCAAGCACTTCAGCCTGATCAGCGTCTCCGACCTGCTGCTGGTGAACGACCACGGCGAGGTCGTCGAGGGCAACGACGTCGTCAATCGGGCGGCCTTTGCGATCCACAGCCAGATCCACGCGGCTCGTCCCGACGTGATGGCCGCCGCGCACTGCCACTCGATGCACGGCAAGGCGTGGTCCTCACTCGGCCGCCTCCTCGACCCGATCACCCAGGATGCTTGCGCGTTCTACGACGATCACGTGCTCTTCGACGACTACACGGGTGTGGTCCTCGACACTGAGGAGGGCAAGCGCATCGCGCACGCCCTGGGTGGCAACAAGGCAGCGATCCTGCGCAACCACGGTCTGCTCACTGTCGGCGAGACGGTCGACGAGGCCGTCTGGTGGTTCATCACCATGGACCGCAGCTGCCAAGCGCAACTGCTCGCGGAGGCCGCAGGCAAGCCGATCCTCATCGACGAGGACGATGCTCGCCTCACCTATACCCAGGTCGGGTCCCACCTGGGTGGCTGGTTCTCGTTCCAGCCGATGTACGAGATGATCGTCGCCCAGCAACCGGATCTGCTCGATTAGCACCTCCACCCTCCCGCCTTCGGCCTCCTTGGTCGATGCTGTCGCGCCGCCGCGCCGGCGCGTCAACCCATGGATCGTGTTGCGGTGGACGGCGTTCGTCGCCTACTTCGTCGTCTTCGTGTGGTTCATGGGCCGGACGGGCATACCGTTCGACCGCGAGCGGCTCCTGCTCTGGATCGTCGGCGGTCTCGTCGTGGTCTCGATCGGCCGACCGTGGCGCACCCTGCCTCGGATGTTCCTCGACTGGTCGATCTTCATCATCGGCATCACCCTCTATGACTTCGCGCGCGGAGCCGCGCGCTTCGTCGACGCGCCAATCCAAGTCACTCCTCAAGCCGAGCTCGACAAGATCTTCGGCTTCGGGCAGATCCCCACGGTCTGGCTGCAGGAGAACTTCCTGCACGCCAAGGCGCACTGGTGGGATGCCGCGGCCAGCATCATCTACGCGACGCACTTCATCCTGCCGTTCGTCGTCGCCGGCATCCTGTGGGCGAAAGACCGAGTCGACTGGCGCTGGTTCGCGACTCGATTTCTCGTGCTCTGCTTCCTCGGCTGCGTCACCTACGCGATCGTCCCCACGGCGCCGCCGTGGTACGCCAGCCAGGTCGGCGAGATCGGCGAGGTCGTACGGTCCACCGGACGCGGGTGGCAGATCATTCACATCAACGCAGCCGAGACGCTCATCAAGAAGGGCCAGCTCGTCGGCAACGCGTTCGCGGCGATCCCCTCGCTCCATGCCGCGTGGGCGGCGCTCGTCGCGACGGCAGTGTGGCGCCGTGTCAAGGGGCCGGTGCGGTGGGCGGTGTTCGTCTATCCCGCGGCCATGGCGCTCACGCTCGTCTACACGGGCGAGCACTACTTCATCGACGCGGTGATCGGGTGGCTCTACCTGGCTGGCATCTGCTTCGCGCTCCCACGGATCGAGGACGCGTGGCGACGGTGGCGTCACCACGACGAGCCACCGGAGCGCCGAGCCCTCGCCCATCGGTCTGCCATCATCGGCGGATGCAGTCATGGCCGCTTCGGTTCGGGATCTTCCTTCCGCCCATGCATCTGGTGGGCACGAACCCCACCCTCAACCTTCAGCGTGACCTAGAGCTGATCGAGCATCTCGATCGACTGGGATACGACGAGGCCTGGATCGGCGAGCACCACTCGGCGGGATCGGAGACGATCGCGTCGCCCGAGGTGATGATCGCGGCGGCCGCCGAACGCACCCGGCACATCAAGCTCGGCACGGGCGTGAGCTCACTCCCCTATCACCATCCGCTCGTGCTCGCGGACCGGATCGTGATGCTCGACCACCTGACCCGCGGCCGGATGATGTTCGGCGTCGGCCCCGGCCAGCTCACCACCGACGCGACGATGCTCGGCATCGACACCAACGAGCAGCGCCGGATGATGGAAGAGAGCTTCGACGTGATGATGGCGCTGTTCAAAGGCGAGACCGTCACCGTCCACTCGGACTGGTTCACCTGCGAGGGGGGGCGCCTGCAGCTGCATCCCTACAGCGATCCGTTGTTCGACGTCGCGGTGGCGGCGTCGATCTCGCCGGCCGGGCCGAAGACCGCAGGCAAGCATGGCGCCGGGCTGCTTTCGATCGCGGCAACGAATCCTCTCGGGTTCGAGATGCTCGCGGGTCACTGGAAGGTCATGGAGGAGCAGGCGGCGCACTACGGCACGGTCGTCGACCGCCGCAAGTGGCGGATGATGGGTCCGATGCACATCGCCGAGACAGAGGAGCAGGCGCTCGAGAATTGCCGTTACGGGTTGGCGTGGGTGTTCAACTACCTGTCCCACATCATCCCGACGAACCCCATGACGGCGACCACCTACGAGGAGCTGGTCCACGAGCTGAACTCGACGGGTTCCGGGGTCGTCGGCACGCCCGAGATGGCGATCAACCAGATCCAACGGCTCATCGACGAGTCCGGTGGGTTCGGCTGCTACCTCTTCCTCGGCGCCGACCTCGCCGATTGGCGAGCGACGCTGCGGTCATACGAGCTGTTCGCGCAGTACGTCATGCCCCACTTCAAGGGCCAGCTCGCGCCGCCGCAAACGTCATACGACTGGGTGATGGGTGAGGGCGACACGTTCGTGACCGCCACGATCAACGCCCAGATGAAGTCGATCGGCGAGTACCAGGCCGAGCGCGAGCGCCGCGAGTCGTCGGCTGACCCGACCGGCTAACGCGACACGAACGGCGTTTTCACGACTTCCGCGCGGATCCGTTCGCCGCGGACGTCGACCTCGACCTCGTCGCCCACCTGCACCGCCGGCGGGACGAAGCCGAGCGCGATGCCCCGCTCGAGCACCGGGGAGAAGTTGCCGCTCGTCACCACGCCGACCTGTTCGCCGTCGAGCAGGATCGCCTGATCGGCCCGGGGCGGGCGGCGCCCCCCGGTGAGGAAGCCTCGGAGGCGGCGGGAGATGCCTCGCTCCCGCTCGGCGAGGAGAGCGTCGCGGCCTCGGAACGTGGGCTTGTCCCACGCCACGACCCACGCCAGGCCGGCCTGCGGAGGGGTGATGCCCGGACCGAGCTCGTGTCCGTGCAGGGGCAGTCCGGCCTCGAGCCGGAGGGTGTCGCGAGCACCGAGCCCGGCGGGGGCCACGGCCGCGTCGAGGATCGCCCGCCACAGGTCCGGGGCGGCGTCGGCGGGGACGGCGCACTCCACCCCGTCCTCGCCGGTGTAGCCAGTGCCGGCGACCGTCATGTCGATGCCGTCCCACCGCACCGTCGCCACCGCAAAGCGCGCGACCGCCGCGGCTTCGGGGCTCACGGCCGCAAGCCGTTCTCGTGCGTGGGGGCCTTGCACGGCGATGACAGCCCGAGTCGCGGTGACGTCATCGCCGCCGATGGCATTCACGACGCGATCGGTGTTCGAGGCGTTCGGCATCACGTCGAACGACTCCTCGTCGCCCCACCACACGATCAGGTCGTCGAGGACCGAGCCGTCCTCGTCGAGCAGGTGGGTGTACTGCGCTCGGCCGGGACCGACCTTCATGAGGTCGTTGGTCAGGGTGCGCTGCAACAGGTCGAGGCTGCCGGCGCCCGCGACCCGCACGGTGCCGAGATGGCTGACGTCGAACGCGACTGCATCGCTCCGGCACGCCAGATGCTCCGCGACGGTGCCGTTGCCGTAGGCAAGCGGCATGCTCCACCCGCCGAAGTCGACCATCTTGGCCCCGAGCGCTCGATGCTCCGCGTCGAGGGGGACGCGCGGAGAGCGGTCACGTACCCGGACGGGCCGGCGCGTCCTCCATACCGAATCGTGCGACAAGCGCGGCGTAGTCCCGCTTGTACAGGATCTTCACCAACACGTCGGGATAGCGCTGCTCGAGCAGTCGGACCTTGCGGTTCTTGTGGGTCACGAGCTGTTGGCGCAGGGTCGTGAGCTCGATGTAGAGGTCGAACGCGGGCAGGAAGAAGTCGGGGGTGAAGGCCTCGAGCGGCTGGCCATCGAGGCTCTCGGACAGGACGAACGTGCGCGGCTCGTACTGCCAGTCGATGCCGTAGAAGTCGAGGAGCTCCGCGAACCGGCGCTCCGAATGGTGCGCGAAGGGTACGCGCCCGAGCGAATCCAGAGCGTCAGCCTCCCGCGCTCAACGCGACGCCGGGGCTCTCGTCGCGGGGCCCGTCGCCGAGATGGAGGATCGCCGCGTCGAGCTGGTCCTTCACACCCCCGAGGGGGAGGATGTTGAAGACGCCCTGGCCGCGCTGCACGAGGTCGATGAGCTCGTCGCCGCGACACAGCACGACCGTCGAGCCGCTGATCACGAGATGAGCAGAGGTGATGTCGAGCCCCACCCGCTGGCGCAGCTCGGTGAACGCGAGGCGTACGGATTCGAGGCGGATGCCGGCGTCGAGCAGGTTCTTGATGATCTTCAGCTCGAGCAGGTCTCCGTAGGAGTAGCGACGGCGCGTGCCGCTGCCCGCCGCGTCGGCCAGGCTGGGTCGAACGAGGTCTGTCCGGGCCCAATAGTCGAGCTGTCGGTACGTGATGCCGACGACCTCGGCCGTGCGTTTGCCACTGAACCCCTGCTCCACTGCCGACCTCCACCCGCAACCCATGACAGCGGCGTAATTACGCTGGTGTGACGAAGGTTAGGCTGAGGGTGAGATCAACGTCAACGAACCCTTCAGGGCCGGCGTTGGCTGGACAAGCACCTGGAAAAGCACCAGGTCAGCCGAAGTCTTCGGGGCTGACGTGCTCGATGAACTCCCGGAACTCGTCGACGAGCTCCTCGGACTCCTCTTCGGCGTCGTCGGAAACCTCGGCTGCGGTCTGGCCGGCTTCGTCGAGCACCTGCTCTTCCGCGAAGATCGGCGTTCCCGTGCGCACCGCGAGAGCGATCGCGTCAGAGGGCCGGCTCGACACTCGATGGGTCGACTTGCCGACCACGAGCTCGATCTCGGCGTAGAAGGTGTGGTCGCGCAGCTCGGTCACGACGACCCGTCGGGCCTGAGCGCCGAGCTCGTCGAGCACGTTGCGGAGCAGGTCGTGGGTGAGAGGCCGAGGCACCTGGACGTTCTCGAGCGCGTAGGCGATGGCCGCGGCTTCGGGCCCTCCGATGTAGATCGGGAGGACCCGTCGGGCGCCGCTGGACTCGCGCAGGAGCACAATCGGGGCGTTGGCCGGAAGCTCGAGCCGTACGCCGACGAGCTCCATCTCGACCACGAAAATCACCCTACCCCCGGGTCGGCTGACCCGTCACCGCACTCGCTTCTCGCTCCGGGGGAGGTGGATAGAGCTCGTCGACGAGCATGTCCGGATCGGCGCGCACGGCCTCGAACGACGCGGCGGCGATCAGCTCGAGGTTCCGGTAGCGCCCAGCCATGTCGAGTCCGTACCCGAGCACGAAGGGCTCGTCCACGGCCGCCCCGACGAAGCGCAACGGCACCGGCACGATGCGGCGGGACTGCTTGTCGATCAGGGCGCACACCTCGACGGACGCGGGGCCACGCTGGCGAAGCTCCCCCACCAGGTAGGCGAGCGTGAGGCCGGTGTCGACGACGTCCTCCACGAGCACCACGTCGCGTCCCGCTATGTCGAGGTCGAGGTCCTTCAGGAGACGGATGCGACCGGAGCCTCGCGCGTACGCGGAGACGGCCAAGAAGTCGACCGCGCAGTCGATGCGGAGCGCCCTCACGAGATCAGCGAGAAAGACGACGCTCCCCCGCAGCAAGCCGATCAGGATCAGGTCCCCGTTCGTCGAGCCACGTGTCGCCGGGTCGTAGGCCGCGCTGATCTCCTCGCCGAGGCGAGCGACGACGGCTCGCAGCTGCGAGCGGTCGAGGAGGAGCCGGGCGGCCACGGGGTCAGGAGCCGGTGGTGTACTCGCGCAGGGCGCGTCGAAGCATCGTGGCCCGCATGCTGTCCCCCAACCGGACGAGCAGCTCGACCGTGTCCGCGGCCTGCTCCCGGGCGCGCGGGTTGCGCTGCTTCACGAGCGGCATGACGACACTCGCGACGAAGCCGGCCTCGCGCTCGGTCGTGGTGCGGTACATGCGCAGGTGGCGAGCCTCGACGCCGAACTGCATGAACTGCGCGGCGATCTTCGCGACCTCGAGCGCGTCGTCGTCGTAGAACGTGTCTCGTCCCAGCGCACGGCCGGCGACGAGGCCGTACGACTCCACGTCGCGCAGCTGCGCGCCGGTGAGCCCGCTCGCCTCGACGAGCTCGTCGAACGTGTATCCCGCGCCGCTCGGACGTGGCGCGGTGCCGCCTGCTGGCGTGACCGGTCGCGCCGGGGGCGGTGCGGGCGGGCCTGGGCGCGGAGGCTTCGGGAGCCAGCTCGGCGGTGGCTCTTCGAGATCGACTTCCCCATCGGTGGGAGCGGCGACGGCGACTGCGTCGGTCACCTCGTCGCTGTCGAGCGGTTCGCCGCTGTCGAGGCGATCCTTGATGACTTTCAGCGGGAGGAAGTTCTCGCGTTGCTCGCGCAGGATCCACCGCAGCCGTTCGATGTCAGCCGGGTAGAACTTCCGGTATCCGGACGGTGTGCGCTCGGGATCGATGAGGCCTTGGCTCTCGAGGAAGCGGATCTTCGAGATCGTGACGTCCGGGAACTCGCTCTGGAGAAGGGCCAGCACCTCGCCGATCGACATGTATGCACGGTCGCTCAAGAGCCCTGCCTTCCGCCGAAGAAGACCAACTTGAACTTGCCGATCTGCACCTCGTCGCCCTCGTTGAGGGTTGCCTCGTCGATGCGCTCGCGATTGACATAGGTGCCGTTGAGCGACCCGACGTCCCGTAGGACGTAGCCAGACGGAGATCGCGACACCTCGACGTGCCGCCTCGACACCGTGATGTCGTCCAGGAAGATGTCGCTCCGAGGGTGGCGACCGGCGGTCGTGAGCGGCGCCGACAGTACGTACCGCATGCCCACGTCCGCCCCCGACTTCAACACCAGCACGCCGACGTCGGGAGGCAGGTCGCCCCGCTCGACCCGGATGTCGTCCTCGGACGGGTCGACGACGAGATCGTCGGGGTGAAAGACCCCGGTGTGCTCCTGGGTCAGCGCCGCGCCGCAGGACGAGCAGAAGTTGGCGTCGTCGGGGTTGCGATGACCGCACTCTGCGCAGACGATGCCTTCGGCCAACGACCGACCTCAGGTCTCGATCAACGCTCGATACCCGGCGGCATCGAGGAGGGAGTCGATCTCCGACCGGTCGGCGAGCTCGATCGCGCAGATCCACCCGTCGCCGTAGGGATCCTCGTTCATGTGCTGGGGCGCGTCGGCGAGGTCACTGTTGGCCTCGACGATCGTGCCGGTGACGGGGGCGTAGATGTCGGACACCGACTTGGTCGACTCGACCTCGCTGAAGGACTCTCCTGCCTTCACCGCCGTACCAAGCATCGGCACCTGCACGTAGACGACGTCGCCCAGCGCGTCTTGCGCGTAGTCAGTGATACCGATGCGAACACGATCACCCTCGACCTTCACCCATTCGTGGTCGGCCGAGTAGCGCAGATCCTCGGGCACGTTCACGGGCGCTGACGCTACAAGAAACCTGAAGGTGACGGTGAGGGATGTCAGCGCAGCATCTGGCGGATCCGACGCCCGTATTCCTGTGCGAGCCGCCGGGCGTCTGTATCCGAGCCCGCCTCCGCCCAGACGTGAGTGACGGGTTCCTCAGGGTCAGGAAGCGCGAGCACCCACCCGTCGTCGTGCAGCACCTTCACCCCGTCGACGAGCACGAGCTCGCGGTCCTTGGAGTGCTCGACGAGGCTGCGCATCACCGTGCCCTTCTGCTCCCACGGGGTCACCAACGTCTCATGGGCGATGTGGGTGCGCGGCAATTCGGCGACGACAGACGAGAGCCGAACCGCGCTGCGGCCGAGGAGGTCGAGCACCTTCACGAAGGTCGCGGCGGCATCGAAGGCCGGCAGGAATCCGGGAAGGATGAAGCCGCCGTCGCCACTCGCCGCGAAGCCCACGCCGGGCTCGTTGGCCGCGTCCATGAGCGCCGGCGCCGAGAGCTTCGTGCTGAGCACCCTGATGCCCTTCGCTTGCGCGATCTCCGTCGCTCTCGACGTGATGTTGACGGGGAGGGCGATGCTGTCACCGAGCAGATGGTCGGTCACGAGGGTGACCATTGCCAGCAACGACTCGCTGTCGGTGAGCACATGGCCTTCGTCGTCGATGAGCGTGATCCGTTCCCCATCCGGCTCGATGACCGCGCCGAGGTGGGCGCCAGAGGCCCGCACCAGGTTCGCGACGTTGTCGGCGTGGGCCTGGAGGTCGAACGAGATCGCCCCCATCGTCGAGGTGTAGGGATTCACCGCGAGCACGTCGGCGCCGAGCTTCGCGAGCACGTTCGGCATCACCAGGGAGGTCGAGCCGTAGGCGTGGTCGAGCACCACCTTGAAGCGACTTGCGGCGATCGTCTCGATCTCGACGGTGCTCTCCAGGGCGATGGCGTAGTCCTCGACCGCTCTCGGGAGGAAGCCGATGTCGCCGATCTCCGCGGCGAACACCCGTCGGTAGTCCTCCCGCTGGAACAGCCGCTCGATCTTGCGCTGGAAGTCCTCGGTGATGTCCGAGCCCTCGTTGTCGAGGAACCGCACGACCACCGATTGGGGATCGTCGGGCGCGAGACGAACCGACAGGCCTCCGATCTGCCGGGGCGATCGCGTCACGAACCGAGTCACGGGCATGCTCGCCACTTCGAGGTCCATCACGTTGATTCCCGCCGCGTTGAGGCCGGCCATCATCGCCCGCTTCAACATGCGGGCCGAGCGACTCGAGTCGCGTGACGTGACGACGGTGTCGCCCTTGCGCAACGTCGTGCCGTACGCCATCGCCAGGCGGGTCGCGAGCTCGGGCGTGATGTCGACGTTCGCGAGTCCCGCGACGCCGTTGCGGCCGAACAGGGACCGCGCGCCCCGCGACTCCCAGACGATCGAAGAGTTCACGACTGCGCCCGCTTCGACCGTCTTGAACGGGTACACCTTCACGCCTGCGGTGATGACCGAGTTCTCCCCGACGAAGCACTCGTCCCCGAGCACCACGCCCTCCTCGAGACGCGCGTGTCCACGGATGTCGCAGGAACGTCCGACAACGACACCGCGCAGCCGCGCTCCTTCGCCGACGTAGACGTTGTCGTGCAGCACGACTCGCTCCAGGTCGACGTCGCCCCGGACGCGGACGTTCGAGCCGAGCACGGTGTACTCACCGAGTCGGGTGCCCGCTTCGACTCGCACCCCGGGGCCGATGACCGCCGGACCGATGACTTCGGCGTCGGGATCGACCTCCGCGCCCTCGCCGAGCCACACGGCCTCCGCGATCTTGAACCCCGGCAGGTCGAGGCCGACGCGGCCGTCGAGCACATCCATGTGGGCGCGGAGGTAGGCGTCGAGCGTGCCGACGTCCTCCCAGTATCCGGAGGCGACCGCACCCACGAGGGTCTCGCCGTCCGCCAGCAAGCGTGGGAACACGTCGCTCGAGAAGTCGACCTGCTTGTCCCGGTCGATGTACTTGAAGATCGCGGGCTCGAGCACGTAGATGCCCGTGTTGATGGTGTCGCTGAACACCTGGCCCCATGTCGGCTTCTCGAGGAAGCGCTCGATGGTGCCGTCGTCGCGGGTGATGACGATGCCGAACTCGAGCGGGTTCTCGACATGCGCGAGGGCAATGGTCGCCATCGCTTTGCGCTCGTCGTGGAAGGCGAGGATCGCGCTGAGGTCGATGTCGGTGAGCACGTCGCCCGAGATGACGAGGAACCGCTCGTCGAGCAGCTCGCGCGCGTTCCCGACCGACCCCGCAGTGCCGAGAGGGGTGTTCTCGGTCGCGTAGGTCATCTTCACGCCGAATTCCGACCCGTCATCGAAGTAGGTCTGAATCGCCTGGGCGAGGAACGCGACGGTGACGACGATCTCGTCGAAGTCGTGCTTGCGGAGCAGCCCGACGATGTGCTCCATCATCGGGCGGTTGGCGACGGGAAGCATCGGCTTGGGCGCGTTCGACGTGAGCGGGCGCAGTCGCGTCCCCTCCCCGCCCGCCATGATCACGGCCTTCATGAGTGCCGCCCTTCTCGCCCGGCGCGCAGGGCACGGCGTGCCTCCGGAACATAGGTGGCCGCCGCGTAATAGGACAGCGCGAGCCCTGGCAGGCCCGTGACCCACGCGACCACCTCGGCCACATCGGCCACAGGGGAGTCGCTGGCGGCCAGGAGAAAGGCCGGGCAGAGAGAACATCAGCGCGAACGTGCCGGCCTTCCCGGCCCACTTCACGTCGAACCGCTGCATCCCGAACACGGTGAGCATCACGAGCGTCGCGCCGACGACGATCTCACGCGCGAGGACGGCGACGCCGAACCACGTGGGCACCGAGCCGTCGATCAGAATCGCCCCACCGCACACGATGAACACCAGCCGGTCGGCGGTCGGGTCGAGCACCTTGCCGAGCTCCGAGACCTGATGCAGGTGGCGAGCGGCGTAACCATCGACCCAGTCCGTGGCCCCGACGATGCCGAGGAGCCACGCCGCGGAGGCTCGGTCGTCCTGCGAGAAGAGCAGCCACAGGAACAACGGGATGCACGCGAGGCGAACGAGGGTGATCGCGTTCGGGACAGTGAGGATGCGCGATGGCGGCGCCAGGGTCTCTACGACGGGGGCGGGCCTCACTTCCCCAGCCTACGATCCCGGCATGAACGGACGCATCGCTCTCGTGACCGGTGGTGGCTCAGGATTGGGAGCGGCGATCAGCCGGCGACTCGCAGCTGACGGCGCGTACGTCATCGTGAACGACCTCCAGGCGGAGGCCGCCTCGAAGGTCGCCGCTGACGTGGGCGGTGAGGCGGCCCCGTTCGACGTCACCGATTCCGCGGCGTTCACCGCCGCGGTCGACGGCGCGGTCGCCAAGCACGGGCGCATCGACGTGCTCGTCAACAACGCGGGCATCGTGCACGACCGTCCGGAGATCCGCGAGCGCAGCATGGCCAACATGGCGGCCCGGATGGAGGGACGCGACGTCGAGCCGCTGTCGGCGGTGTCCACGCTGACCGACGAGCAGTGGGATCGCATGATCAAGACCCACCTGTACGGCACCTTCTACGGCACCCGGGCCGCGCTGAGGCACATGGAACCGGCCCGGTCGGGATCGATCGTGAACCTGGCGTCGATTTACGGCTTCGTCGGCTCGGCGGGCACGGCGGACTATGCGGCCGCGAAAGGCGCAATCGTGCTGTTCACGAAGTCGGTCGGTCGGGAGGTCGCGCCGCTCGGCATCCATGTGAACGCCGTCGCCCCGGGCTTCATCGACACTCCGCTGCTCGAACCGATGGCTGACATGAAGGACATGCTTCTCATGCAGATCCCGTCCGCCCGTCTCGGCGAGGCGGAGGAGGTCGCGAACCTGGTGCGCTTCCTCGCCGGCGACGAGGCGAGCTACTGCTTCGGCGACGTGCTCACGCTCACGGGCGGCTACTCGATCTGACCATGCCCACCATCTTCTCCCGCATCATCGAGGGCGAGCTCCCCGGCACGTTCGTGTGGCGTGACGACCTCGTGGTTGGGTTCCTGTCGATCAACCCGCTGAAACCCGGTCACACGCTGGTGGTGCCGCGGGTCGAGACCGATCATTGGCTCGATCTCGACCTGGCCGTCGCCCAGCACTGCATGGTCGTGTCGCAGTTCATCGGCAAGGCGCAGCAGGCAGCGTTCAACCCCACGCGCATCGCGCTGCTGATCCTCGGGATGGAGGTGCCCCACGTGCACCTGCACGTCCTCCCGATCTGGGCTGAATCCGATGTCAACTTCGCCAACGCCGCCCGCTCGGTAGATCCCGCCGATCTCGAACGCGCTGCCGAAGCGATCCGCACCGAGCTCCGCGCGCAGGGCCACGACGAAGCCAGCGCGTAGCGACGGCATCGTCACCCTTCGGCCTCCAGAGACCGGCGACGCGGCGGTCCTCATCGCGGGCCGTGATGCCGAGTTCCATCGGTGGCTCGGGCCGGGCGCGGACGACCCCCGGCCGACCGCGTGCATCGTCGTCCACGACGAGATCGTCGGGTGGATCGACTACGACTCCGAACGCGACTGGCTCCAACCCGGCGCTGTCAACATCGGCTACTTCCTGTTCGCGGCGGCGCGCGGGAAGGGGTACGCCACGCGAGCAGTGACGCTGCTGCTCGAGCACCTCGCCGAGCAGCCGGACATCGACACGGCCACGGTGCTCGTCGATCCCGGCAACGCTCCGGTCGCTTGCCGTCGCCGAACGAGCCGGGTTCACTCGAGCGAGGCACCGTCGCCGGCAGCGTCTACCTCACTCGGCCGGTTCGACCGGTTCGACCGGTTCGGCCGGTTCGGCCGGTTCGATGAGGTGCGGCCCTTTGTTGCGGACGTTGTTCACGTCCGTGCTGACCGGATGCATCGTCAGCAGATGACCGGGCGCAGGAATCAGCAGCCCTTGCAGTGAGGCGATGTCCTCGTTCTTCGGGTCGAGCCACTCGTCCCACTTGCTGGCCGGGAGGATCACCGGCATGCGATCGTGAATCGGCGCCATCGTCTCGTTCGCGGATGTGGTGATGATCGTGGAGGAGTACAGGGTCTGCTCCGCTTGGCGATCCGCGCCTCGCCACGTCTCCCACAGACCTGCGAACGCAAGAGGCTCACCGTCGAGGCGATGGATGAAGTACGGCTGCTTGCGCTTCTCGCCCGGCGTCGCCTTCCACTCGTAGAAGCCGTCGACGGGGATGATGCACCGCTTCCTCTTGAGGGCGTGCTTGAACGCGTTGGAGGTCGCGACCGTCTCGGCGCGGGCGTTGATCATGCGGTTGCCGATCTTGATGTCCTTCGCCCACACGGGTACGAGGCCCCAGTGAAAGACCGCGAGCTCGCGGCCGTTGGGCCCATCGACCACCGCGTAGATGTCCGTGGTGGGCGCGACGTTGAAGTTCTCGGGAAGCAACGTCTCGGCGAGGCCGGCGCCGAAGTACCGCGCCAGCTGATCGGGCGGCGTCGCCGCCACGAACCGGCCACACATGCCGCCGAACCTACCGTCGATCACTTGCCGACCCGTACAGTGACGCCGACATGGCGTCCGCCGGCTTCTTCTCCGCCTTGTTCGATCGGGTCGACGGGTGGCAGCAGAGGCGGCGGGTGCCCGCGGTGCTCGTCGGCGTCGTGGTCAAGTACCGCCAGGATCGGGGCCAGCAGTACGCGGCGCTCCTGTCGTACTACGGGTTCATCTCGATGTTCCCGCTCATGCTGCTGCTCGTCTCCATCCTGAGCGTCTTGCTCGAAGAGTCACCCTCGTTGCGCGACAAGATCATCGATTCGATACTCGGGCGGCTTCCCGTCATCGGGACCCAGATAAGCAACGAGCTCGACGGCGGGTTGAACGTTCACAGCTCCCTCTTCGTCGTCGGCACGCTGGCGCTGCTCTGGGGAGGGCTCAAAGTCGTGCGCCACGCGCAGGATGCTTTCAACGACCAGTGGGACGTTCCACCCCAGGAGCAGCCGAGCGTCATCGTCAAGACACTCCGGGGGGCCCTGACCTTGCTCGTCTTGGGGGCGGGCATCGTCGCTGCGACCGTCCTCACGGGCCTGGCGGCCTTCCTGCCGGATCTGGCGGGCTCCACGCGCGTCGTCGGAGCGGTGCTCGCGATCGTGGCCAATGGTCTCTTCCTCGTTGCTTCCTACGAGATCCTCACCCAACCCAAGATCGGGATTCGAGGCCTCCTGCCTGGCGCTGGGGTCGGCGGCACCCTGCTCTGGCTCTTGCAGGTCGTCGGCGGCACCTACGTCACCCGCATCGTGTCCAACGCGAGTGACGTCTACGGCGCGTTCGCCGGCGTGTTCGGCGCGCTCATCTGGATCGCACTGCTCGCCCGCGTCGTCCTGCTCTCCGGGGAGCTGAACGTTGTGCTGACCCGGCACGCCTGGCCGCGCAGCCTGCATCTCCTGCAGTTGCCACAGGGTGTCTCGGAGTAGTTTCGGCGCTTTCCCCATACCGAACGCCCCCATACCGAGGCAACGTCCCAAGGAGGCATCGCCATGGCGCAGATCGTGCGAGCGGCCCTGCTCCAGACCGGGTGGACCGGCGACAAGGAGTCGATGATCAAGGTCCACGAGGAGAAGGTGCGCGAAGCGGCCTCTGCGGGAGCACAGGTCATGTGCTTCCAGGAGCTGTTCTACGGGCCCTACTTCTGTCAGGTGCAGGACGAGGCGTACTTCGAGTACGCCGAGTCGGTTCCCGGCCCGACCGTCGAGCGCTTCCAGGAGCTCGCCCGCGACACGCGGATGGTGTTGGTCCTGCCCGTCTACGAGCGTGAGCAAGAGGGCGTGCTCTACAACACCGCGGCCGTGATCGACGCCGACGGCACGTACCTCGGCAAGTACCGCAAGACACACATCCCACAGGTGAAGGGCTTCTGGGAGAAGTTCTACTTCCGGCCCGGCAACCTCGGATACCCCGTGTTCGACACGGCAGTCGGCCGCGTCGGCGTCTACATCTGCTACGACCGCCACTTCCCGGAGGGGTGGCGAGCGCTCGGCCTCGCGGGGGCACAGCTGGTCTTCAATCCGTCCGCGACCAGCCGCGGACTGTCGATGTATCTGTGGAACCTCGAGCAGCCCGCATCGGCGGTCGCGAACGAGTACTTCGTCGGCGCGATCAACCGCGTCGGCATCGAACCGCTCGGCGACAACGACTTCTACGGCTCGACGTACTTCGTCGATCCGCGTGGCCAGGTCGTCGGCGATTCGGCCAGCGACAAGGACGAGGAGCTCGTGATCCGCGATCTCGACCTCGACAAGATCAGCGAGGTCCGCAGCACGTGGCAGTTCTACCGGGACCGTCGACCCGACATGTACGGCCCGCTCACGGAGGCGTGACCATGACGACCCTGATCACGAACGGCACCGTTGTCTCGGCGAGCGGCGCGGTCGACATGGACGTGCTCGTCGACGGTGAGCAGATCGCAGCGCTCGTACAACCCGGCGCGACCGCGCTCGGCAGTGACCTGGCGTCGGCGGCCGACCGTGTCATCGACGCGCGCGGGAAGTACGTCGTGCCCGGAGGCGTCGACGCGCACACCCACATGGAGCTGCCGTTCGGCGGCACCGCGGCGTCCGACACCTTCGAGACGGGCACCCGGGCCGCGGCATGGGGTGGGACCACGACGATCGTCGACTTCGCGGTGCAACGGGCGGGCGAACGAGTCTTCGACGGCCTCGAGGCATGGCACGGCAAGGCCGATGGCAACTGCGCGATCGACTACGCGTTTCACATGATCATCGGCGGGGTCGACGACGACTCGCTCACCGCCATGGACCGCCTCGTCGGCCAAGAAGGCATCTCGAGCGTGAAGCTCTTCATGGCCTATCCCGGCGTCTTCCTCAGCGACGACGGGCAGATCCTGCGGGCCATGCAGAAGGCCGCGGAGAACGGCTCGATGATCATGATGCACGCCGAGAACGGCACCGCGATCGACGTGCTGATCGCACAGTCGCTCGCTCGCGGCAACGTCGACCCGCTCTATCACGGCCTCACGCGTCCAGTGGCGCTCGAAGAGGAGGCGACTCACCGGGCGATCAAGCTCGCCGAGGTTGCCGGGTGCCCGCTCTACGTCGTGCACATGTCGGCGCGCGAGGCCGTCGAGCAGGTGATGGAGGCGCGCGATCGCGGCGGCAACGTGTTCGGCGAGACGTGCCCGCAGTACCTCTACCTGAGCCTCGAGGATCACCTCGGCGCCCCGGGCTTCGAAGGTGCGAAGTACGTGTGCTCCACCCCGCTGCGGTCGAAGCACGAGCACCACCAGGCCGACCTGTGGCGGTTCCTGCGCACGAACGACCTTCAGGTCGTGTCGACCGACCACTGCCCGTTCTGCTTCAAGGAGCAGAAGGAGCTCGGCGTCGGCGACTTCTCGAAGATCCCGAACGGCATCGGTGGCGTCGAGCACCGCATGGACCTGCTGTACCAGGGTGTCGTCGACGGCGAGATCAGCCTCGAGCGATGGGTCGAGGTGTCAGCGACGACTCCGGCGCGGATGTTCGGCCTGTATCCGCAGAAGGGCGTCATCGCTCCGGGATCCGACGCGGACATCGTCATCTACGACCCGCGGGGCACCACGGTGATCGGCGTGGAGACGCACCACATGAACATGGACTACTCCGCCTACGAGGGGACGGTCGTCCAAGGCAAGGTCGACACCGTGCTCAGCCGCGGGCAGGTCGTCATCGAGGACAACCAGTACGTCGGCAAGGCCGGCCACGGTCGCTACCTCCGCCGCGGGCTGTCCAACTTCTTGACGTGATGGGGCGGCCGCGCTGATGGATCTCGGCATCGTCCTCCAGACCGATCCGCCCGCCAGCCTCGTCGTCGACTACGCCGTGAGGGCCGACGAGCTCGGGTTCACGCACGTGTGGACCTTCGACTCCCACGTGCTGTGGCAGGAGCCGTACGTCATCTACAGCCAGATCCTGGCCCAGACCGATCGGGTGGTCGTGGGCCCGATGGTCACGAACCCGGGCACGAGAGACTGGACGGTCACGGCCTCGCTCTTCGCGACCCTCGAGGAGATGTTCGGGCATCGGACGGTGTGTGGCATCGGCCGCGGCGACTCGGCCCGTCGCGTGCAGGGTGAGCGGCCGATCGGGCTCGCCGAGCTGTCGCAATCGATCGAAGTGATCCGCGACATGGTGCGCGGCCACGAAGTCGACCTCAACGGGCTGCACCTCAAGTTCCCGTGGTGGGACGGCTCACCTTCGTTCGAAGTGTGGATGGCGGCGTACGGGCCGAAGGCGTTGCAGATCTGCGGCAGCGTCGCCGACGGCTTCATCCTCCAGCTCGCCGACCCTGACATCACGCGATGGATGATCGCCCAAGTACGCGACGCGGCGAAGAAGGCCGGGCGCGACCCCGACACGATCACGATCTGCGTGGCGGCGCCCGCCTATGTCGGCGACTCGCTCCCCCACATGCGCGACCAGTGCCGGTGGTTCGGCGGAATGGTCGGCAATCACGTCGCGGACATCGTCGGCCGGTACGGCGGCGATACCAGCCTCGTCCCCCGCGCGCTCACCGAGTACATCGAGGGCCGCAAGGGCTACGACTACAGCGAGCACGGGCGGGCCGGCAATCCCGATGCCGAGTTCGTGCCGGACGAGATCATCGACCGCTTCTGCATCCTCGGCCCCGTCGACACCCACCTCGAGCGGCTGCGCGAGCTGCGAGACCTCGGTGTCGATCAGTTCGCGATCTACCTCCAGCACGACGACAAAGCAGGCACTCTCGAGGCGTACGGCGAGCAGATCGTCCCGGTGGTCGCCGCCTGGTGATGTGGGGCCGGTGATGTGGACGCGGTGATGTGGGTCTGCCCCAAGTGCCAACGACAGTTCGGTCGCGTGAAGCAGGGCCACGAGTGCTCCCCGGCGATGACGCTCGACGAGTACTTCTCGACCGGTCCCGAACGCGAACGCCCGATCTTCGAGGTGGTGCGTGCGCACCTCGAGTCGATCGGGCCGATCTACGTCGAGCCGGTGTCCGTCGGCATCCTGATCAAGCAGAAGCGCACGTTCGTCGAGCTCCGGCCGATGGTGAAGTGGGAGGCGCTCTCGTTCGGGGTCTCCCGCACGATCGAGCATCCCCGCATCGCCCGGAAGATGCCAACCGCGCGGTGGACGTTTCACGTCGTGAACATCCGTGAGCCGGACGAAGTCGACGACCAGGTGAAGGAGTGGCTCACCGAGTCCTATCTGGACAACGCGGTCTGATCGGCCGCGTCCCACACTTCGGCGACGAGCGCCGTGCGCATCGCCATGACCTCTTCGACCTGCGCCCGCCGCGCGTACACGGCGAACCAGCCGCGGGCCATCCGGAACAGGCCCACCGCCCACTCCAGGATGAGGATCGCGCAGAGGCCGAAGATCGGTGCCGTGACGAAGACGAGAAGTGACGGCCAGAAGCCGGCGCGGCCGTCGAAGACGACGTCGATCAACGGTGACAGCGGGAACGTCAGCGCCGTGAGCACTCCCGCGATGAACGCGCCGCCGACGTCGAACCACGCCACCGCGAGCCACGTCACGGGGAAGACCACGATCGCCACGAGCAAGCGAACGGTCCCCTTCGTCACCGGTGACCGGGCGAGGAGGCCGGCCGCGAGCACGAGGAGCGCGGGGATGAAGTTGATGAGCGCGCCGGCGATCGCGAACGGGGCGAGCAGAAGGACACCGATCGCGAGCCAGAGCACACGGCGAAACAGGCTCGCCGGAGTCGTGCGGGGTACGAGCTCCTCGTCCGTGACACCGAGGACTTCGAGGGCCAGGGTGTAACGCCCGAGGTCGTTGACGACCTCGGTCCGGCGGTGTTCCGGCGCGCGGGCGAGATGAGTGGCGAGGGGTTCCCGCTGCACCAGTGGTACGGATTGCTGTGGTCGTCGCATGTCGTCGCGCAGAGCGACGTCGGCCGCTCGTGAGAATGCGGCGCCCTCGAGAAATGTTTCGTAGTCCGGTGACACGGCACGCAGCCGGTCCGTGATCGCCGCCGTGAGAGCGAGCACCGCCTCCCGGTCGTCGTCGGAGGCCGTGGAGCCGGGCGGGAGGATGCCGGCGATCTCTCGGTCGACGTCGATCGGCTCCCCCGCCCGGACGAGCACCCGTGAGCGCAACGCGACCTTGTCCTCGAACCACAGCCCGACGGGCACGATCGTGAGCCCCTCGACTCCCATCTCCTTCGCGCCGAGCACGATCCGCGCGGCCCCTGTGCGAATCGGGGCGAGCTGGGGGCGGTCGTGCGTCGTGCCCTCGGGGAAGATCCCGACCATGCCCTTCCCACGGAGCTCGGCCTCGGCCGATTCGAACATCCGTCGATTCGCGGTACCCGCGCCTCCGTCGACTTGGCGGTGCACGGGGATCACGCCGGCGAACGCGAGCAGCGGACGCAGGATCACGACCTTCCACAGGGTCGCCTTGGCGAGGAAGCGCGGCAACCGACCGAGCGCGGCGACCACGAGGACTGGGTCCGCGAACCCGTTGAAGTGGTTCGCGACGATGAGCGTCGGTCGCTCGTGGTCGATGTCATCGAAGCCGGCGGTCTCGACTCGGCGGTAGAAGCCCCGCGCCGCGATCCTCGCGATGCCGACGATCAGTCGGTCACACGCCCCCCGGACCACCAGCGGAGTGTACGAACGACGCGACTTCGTTGGGGCTGATGGTGCGCCGATCCGTTGCTCCCCACGCGAACAGTGCCGCGAGCGCGACGCCCGACAGCAGGAACAGCACGTTCGTCACATCCTCGGTGCCCGAGAGCGCCGGAGCGGGGTTGAGTGCGTGATACAGCACGTGGGGGACGGCGAACGCTCCGTACGCCAGCAGCGCCACGTACACCCCGGATCGTCGCCCGAAGGCGGCCGCCGCGATGAGTGCGACCGCGGTGCAGAAGAACCCGATGCCCGCGTCGGTCGCCAGATGAGCGTTGTAGGGCGGCTCGGCCGCGATCAGGTGGGGATGCACCCCGGGGAAGTTCTCGTACCAGTGGTGGGGAGCGAGCATCGCCCACACGCCGACGAGGAGCTGGGGCACGGCCAGCCCCACGACCATCCCGATGCGGACCCACCTCGTCACCAGACCGTCCATGTCAGTACCGTACGGAGGGAGTGGACTGCTCACCTAGTCCACTTCTCACCCTTGGAGGTAGACCACCGGTGCTCGACTTCCTCGTGGACCTCGATCCCGCCCGGGGCCGGCAGGCCGCGCTCGAGGAAGGGGTTCGGCGCGCGATCGCCTCCGGACGGTTGACCGCGGGCACGCGTCTGCCCTCGACCCGTGCCCTCGCCAAGGAGCTGGAGTGCGCGCGGGCCACCGTGGTGGCCGCCTACGAACAGCTCGTCGCGGAGGGCTTCTTGACCGCAGAACGAGGCGCGGGCACCCGGGTGGCCGCGGTGCAGCCGCTCGCCGCGCCGCCTGCGGCCGACCTGCCTCCCCCCTCCACCTACCTCGCCGACTTCCGGCCGGGCGAACCCGACAACAGCTCGTTCCCCCGAGGGCAATGGCTCACGTCGGTCCGGCGCGTGCTCTCCGTCGGCCCCGACGACATGTTCGGCTACGGCGACCCCCGTGGCGCACGTGAGCTCCGTGTCGCGCTCGCGTCGTACCTCGGCCGAGCACGCGCGGTTGCCGCGGATCCCGCTCGCATCGTCATCTTCGGGGGATTCGCGAACGCGCTCACGGTGCTCGCCGACACGTTCCGTCATCTCGGCATCGTCGACGTCGCAGTCGAGGACCCCGCGCTTCCCTTCCACCCCCGCTTCCTACGCCGGGCGGGGCTGTCGGTCCGCCCTGTGCCCGTCGACGACCTCGGGGTGCGCGTGGCTGCGCTTGCTGGCACGAGCGCGCGGGCCGTGCTCACCACGCCGGCGCACCAATACCCGCTGGGCGTTGCGCTCGCACCGTCGCGCCGCTCAGCTCTCGTCGAATGGGCGCGCGAGTCCGACGGCTGGATCATCGAGGACGACTACGACGGCGAGTTCCGCTACGACCGTCAACCGGTGGGTGCCCTGCAAAGCCTCGATCCGGAACGCGTCATCTACGGCGGCACCGCGAGCAAGTCACTGGGAGCGGGCCTGCACATCGCGTGGCTCGCCGTGCCCGACGTGCTGCTTGAGCCGCTCGTCGAGACCGCTCGCTGGCGAGTCGGCGTGTCGGCCGTCGAGCAATGCACGCTCGCCGAGTTCATCACGACGGGGCGCCTCGATCGCCACGTCCGGCAGATGCGTATGACTTACCGGCGGCGGCGGGACGCGTTGGCGACGACGTTGCACCGCTCGGCACCGTGGATGTCGCTGCAGGGCGTCTCGGCGGGACTGCACGGCACGGTCGCGCTCGCCTCGACGGGCAGCGAGCGCGAGATCCTCACGCTCGCAGAGCAACGGTCAGTCGGCATGCATCCGCTCTCGGCCCACTTCGCTGACGGCAGGTCCGAAGGACTCGTGCTCGGGTACTCGCGGCCGGCGGGCCACGCGTTTCCCGGTGCGCTCGCTCGTCTCGAGCGGTTCCTCGCCGAGCTGCCGCCTCAGTCGGGTTGACGCAGCCGCGCTTCGAGGGCGGTGAGCTGCTCCCGGACTGCTGCAAGCTCGGCTATCACCTCGGAGGTGGAGGCCGACGCGGGCGTCGGCGCCGCATCGTCTGCCGCCGCGGCCTCATCGTCCTTCTCCGTTCCGCTGAAGAAACCCGCGAGCGTTCCGGAGATGATGCCGAGCGTCCCGATGCCGGTAACCATGAGGAGCACGCCCGCGATTCGTCCCGTATACGTGATGGGCACGATGTCGCCGTAGCCCACGGTGGTGAGCGTCACGATGCCCCACCACATGGCGTCGCCGTAGGTCGCGAAGTCGGAGTTCGTTGCGTGCTCTGCGTTGTAGGCCGCCCAAGAAGAGAAGAGGAGCATTCCCCCCGAGAACACTCCGACTTGGCCCAGCCGCTGCGCGATGAGCCTCGCCGAAGGGCTGACGGCGATGATCCGCAGAAGTCGGGCGACGCGTGCCAGCTGCAGGATCTCGGTGTTCTCGAGACCGGGGATGAGGAACCAGGGCGCGGTCAGCACCACCACGACCAGGTCGAAGACGCCTTGCCCGGTGCGCAGGTACCCGCGGATGTACCGCATGTGCACGAGCAGGTCGACGACGAAGACCAGCCACGACACGACGCTGACGGCGATCGAGATGCCCGAGTCGGTCGTTGCGCGGGAGAAGGCCACGACGATCGGCAGGATCGCTGACAACACGAGCAAAAGGCGGGTGCGCTGCTCGAATCGAGCCAGCCTGGCGACGTCACCCTCGGATCGCGCGCGGTCGCGGAGCACCTCGGCCCGGCTGGTAGCTCCGCTCGAGGGACGGCTGGCCACGGCTGACCATGATGCGCCGTTGCGTTCGTGGCGAGGGGGATGCTGCTAGCTCGAGGGGCGGTGTGCGTAGAGATCGCGCAGGACGCCGATTTCGGCGCCGTGGTGGATCATCTCGTCCACGATGTGGAGGAGCAGGCCGACCAGCGGGGCGTCCGCGTAGAGGCCCGCGGCGGGGCCGAGTGGCGCGTCAAGCTCGTCGTTGTTGAAGCTGCAGAATCCGGTCCGCGAACGCGGCCCAGTTCTTCTGGAGGAGCGCCGCGGCGGAAGCCGCGTCGCCCAGCGCCTCGCTGGCGCGCGACGGGTTCATGTACGCCTCGACGAACGCCCGGCCCATCCGTCGCGCCTGCTGGCGGCCAGGGAGCGTTCGGGGACGCGCCGACGTGCCACATGCGCCAGGCGATCGTGGTGAAGGGTGGCGGCTCCACGTCGGTGTAGGCCGAGCCTCTCGGGCCGACGTCAGGGAGCCAGCGTCCGTCTCCGGACGGTCGGACCGTCCAACAATCCGCGACCGGCTCCCAGAGGTACTCGTCGTCACCGAGCCCCTCGAGGCGCGTCATCACCCGCGTCGACACCTCGCCGACGAGATCCTTGCCGATCAGCTCCTGCATCATCGGTCAGCCGCCGCTGCCATAGGGACGGGTGATGATCTCGAGCAGATGCCCACCCGGGTCGGACCAATAGACGCCTCGTCCGCCGTCGTGATGGTTGATCTCGCCGGGCTGGCTCTGGTGGGGATCGGCCCAGTACTCGAGGCCGCGCTCCTTGATCCGCCCGAAGATCTCGTCGAAGTCGGCTTCGCTGACGAGGAACGCGTAGTGCTGCGCGTGGATCTTGGGATCGTCCACGTCCATGAAGTCGAGACTCACGCCGTTGCCCGCGGTCACGCACATGAAGGGGCCAAACGGCTCGGGATCGGGAAGTCCGAGGACCTCGGCCAAGAACTTCGCGGACGCCTTCTTGTCGTGTGAGGCGACGAGGGTGTGGTTCAGCTGAGCGGTCATGTCGATGCTCCATCGGTCGTGAGTGATGCCTCGATCACGGTGTACCCGAAGCCCGCGGGCGTGATGCCGGACACCTCGAAGCCAGCGTCGTTCAGGATCGCGCGCCAGCCCGCTTCAGTGCGCTCCTGCGCGGCGTTCGCAACGAGCATGTTGAGGTCGCTGCGGGCGATCGTGGCGTGCTGACCACTCGCGACCATCCGATCCGGCATCACGCGCTCGACGACGAGGAGCCTCGCCGCAGGTGTCATCGCCGCGCGGCACGTCGCGAGGATCGCTCCACAGCGCTCGTCGTTCCAGTCGTGGAGGATGCTCTTCAGCACATAGATGTCCGCACCACTTGGCAACGAATCGAAGAAGCTCCCCGCGACGAGCTCACAACGAGCGAGGACGCCCTTCTCGCTGAGGTGGGCGGTGGCGTGATCGATCGCATGGGGCATGTCGAACAAGACCCCGGCCACCTTCGGATGAGCGAGGAGGATCGTCGCGATCAGCTCGCCGTATCCGCCCCCCACATCCATGACCTGCGCGCATGCCGAGAAGTCGTACGCCTCGACGATCGACGCCGCGGACACTCGCGTCAGCTCCACCATCGCCTGGTTGAACCGTAGGGCCGCCTCCGGATCACCCGCGAGGTGCTCGAAGCCGCGGGTGCCCGATTCGAGGAAACGGCCACTCTCGCCGGTCCGGACGGTTTCCGGCAGACGGCCCCACGGTCCCCACAACGATCCGCCCCAATGCAGGGCCCAGGAACGTATCGGAGTAGGGCGCGTCCTCGCTGAGGAGGGCGCCCATGGGCGTGATGCCGAACGCGTCGTCGTCCCGCTCCTCACAGACCCCGATCGCGCAGAGGCCGCGGAGCAGCTGGCCCAGGGGCCGCTCCTGCGTCGACGTCAGCGCCGCGAGCTCCGCTTTGGTCTTGGGTCCATCTACGAGGTGTTCGGCGAGCCTGAGCTCCGCGGCGGTTCGCACCGACTGGGTCATCCAGCTGCTGCCGACGATCTCGAAGAGTCGCTGTGCGTGCTCGGAGTCGCTCACTCTTGTGCCTCCTCCCACTCGACCTCCAACGCCTTCGGACCCCGGAATCCGATGATCGGCATGAACTCGAGGTGCTGGTCGGGGCAGAGCCGAAGCGATGGCAGCGCGGACGACAGCTCCTCCACCACAACGCGCGCTTCGAGGCGAGCGAGGGGCGCACCCAGGCATAGGTGCGGGCCGCTGCCGAACGAGAGGTGCTCGTTCGCGTTGGCGCGCCGGATGTCGAACTGGTGAGGCTCGGCGAACACGTCAGGGTCTCGATTGGCCGCACCGATGCAGACGAGCACGTTGCTCTCGGCGGGGATCGTGAAGTCCCCGATCGCGGCGTCGACCATCGTCCGCCGTCGCCAGTGGATCACCGACGAGTCGTAGCGCAGCACCTCCTCGACCGCGCCGGGAATGAGCGATGGGTCGGCGCCGATCGCTCCCCAGCTCTCCCGTGTCTCGAGCAGCCGGCGCAGGCTGTTCCCGAGGATGTTCGTCGTCGTCTCGTGGCCGGCAAGCAACAAGCCGAACAGGATCGTGGAGACCTCCTGCTGCGTGAGCGGCTCGCCACTGGCGTCGGGAGTGTGGACGAGATCGGTGGTGAAGTCCTCGCGAGGATTGGCGCGTCGATCGTCGGCGAGCGCTTCGCAGTACCGCCAGAACGTCGCCATGCCGGACGCGATCTCGACCTGCTCATCTGGAGTCGGGTGCCCGAACATCCACAGCAGCCGCTTCTCGGAGCCCTGCTTCACCGCGTCGACGTCCTCGCTCGGCACGCCGAGGATCTCGAACACCACGAGCGCAGGGAGCTCCCAGGTCAACGCGGCGACGATCTCGGCCCGGCCGTGGTGCAGCCGCTCGGCGACGAACCGACGCACGAGGTCTCGGACGAACGGTTCCATCTCCGCGACGCGACGCGGCGTGAACGCGAGATGCGCGATGCGGCGGGTCCGGGTGTGGGCGGGAGGATCGACGTTCGTCAGCGTCGGGATCGAGCGGAACTGTCCCTCGGCCAGTGCGGCTCCGGCGGCGGGGCACGGAGGCACGAGGGGAGCCAACGCGTTTGCCGCAGAGAACGTGTCGTACTCACGGAGCACCCGCCGGCAGTCGGCGTGGCGCGACACGACCCAGTAGCCGAGGTCGTCGGACCAGAAGACGGGCTGGCTGTCGACGAGGTCGCGAAACGTCGGATACGGGTCGGCGAGGAACTCAGGCGAGAACGGGTCGAATGTGGTCATCGCTGTCGCGACGATAGACAGGTAACCGATGAGTGATCCGGGCTGGGAGCAGATCGACGCCGGTGACGTGGTCTGGCGCTTCGACCGGGACTTTCTCGCATCGACGTGGACGTGCATCTGGGGCCGCGGCTGCCTGGGCATCCTCGACCACCCCGCGGAGCACCTGGGCGAGGGCTGCTGCTCCATCGGGGCCGAGCTCGGCGACGAAGACGAGGCGATGCTGGTCTCCGCGCTCGCAGCCACGCTCCAGGCCGAGCGCTTCCAACATCGGGCCGACGCCGACGATGGCGGCATCTTCAGCGACGACACCCGCCGTCACACCCGCGTCGTCGACGGTGCGTGCATCTTCCTGAACCGCCCCGGCTTCTCGGGAGGCGCCGGCTGCGCCCTGCACCTTGCGGCGATCGACGCCGGCGAGTCACCGATCGAGTGGAAGCCGTCAGTGTGCTGGCAGCTCCCGCTGCGGGTCGACTGGGCGCCCCGCGAGGACGGCGGCGAGGTCGCGACCGTGCGGCGCTGGTCGCGCGCGGACTGGGGTGACGAGGGCGAGACCATGGCGTGGTGCTGCACCGAGGGCGAGCGCGCGTATGTCGGCGAGCGCCCGGTAGTGGAGTCGTTGGGCGAGGAGCTCGCGGCGCTCGTCGGCCGGCCTGTGTACGTCGAGCTACGCCGTCGCATCACCGAGTGACAACCATGCGGCGCTGTTCGCCGCGAGAGTGCCGCGCCGGCGAGCACGGGTGCTCGCGAGCAGCACTTTGGCGTCGCTCACGCTCGCAGGGAGCTCGGCCACGTCGTTGCCGAAGTTCACCGCGCACGCAAAGCCGGGCGCGCGGCGAAAGACGAGCACATCACCTTCCGCCTCGACCCAGTCGAGCCCCTCACCATCGAGGTCGAGAGTCCGTCGCAGCGCGAGCGCATCGCGGTAGAGCGTGTGCATCGAGCCCGGTTGGCCTTCCTCTCGTTCGGCAGTCAAGGCCGACCATGACGTCGGCTGCGGCAGCCATGCAGTCGGCGCAGTCGTGAAACCGAATGGCGGCTCGTCGCCCGACCACGGAATCGGCACCCGGCATCCGTCGCGTCCCTTGAGCTCGCCCCGAGTGCGCAGAAACGTCGGATCCTGGCGCACCTCGGCCGGCAGGTCTTCGACCTCGGGCAGGCCGAGCTCCTCCCCCTGGTAGATGTACGCGCTGCCGGGAAGGGCGAGCATGAGGAGCGCGGCGGCCCGTGCTCGGCGCTCGCCCCGCTTGCCGCCGCCGTAGCGGGTGACGTGACGGGTGACGTCGTGGTTCGACAGCACCCAGGTCGCGGGAGCGCCGACTCGGGAGACGGCATCGAGAGTCGAGTCGACAGCACGCCGGACTGAACCCGGGTCCCAGCGGGCGAGAAGGAAGTGGAAGTTGAACGCGGTGTGCAGCTCGTCTGGTCGCAGGTAGAGCGCGAGCCGTTCGGGATCGCGCAGCCACGCCTCGGCGACGAACGCGCGGTCTCCCTCGTACTCCTCCGCGACGCGCCGCCAGCGGCGGTAGATCTCGTGGACCTCGTCGCGGTCCCAGTGGGGATGGCCCTCTTCCGTCGGGCCACGATGCATGAACCGCTCGTCGAGGTCGGGCAGCTCGGAGTGCTTGGCGAGCGCGTTGGCGACGTCGATGCGGAACCCGTCGGCGCCGCGGTCGAGCCAGAAGCGCAGCGTCGACTCGAACTCGTCGCCCACCTCAGGGTTCGACCAGTCGAGGTCCGGCTGTGAGGTGTCGAACAGGTGCAGGTACCACTGACCGGGCTCACCGTTCGGCTTCGGTGACACGGGTCCACGCGGGCCCGCCGAACGCGCTGTTCCAGTTGTTCGGCGGCTCGGCTCCCGTCGCTGCGACCCTCACGGAAGATGTAGCGAGCGCGGGCGGGGCTGCCGGGCTCGGCGCGCAGCGCCTCCTGGAACCACACGTGGGCGCTCGAGGTGTGGTTCGGCACGATGTCGACGATGACCCGCAGGCCGAGCGCATGGGCGTCCGTGACGAGCCGGTCGAAGTCGTCGAGAGTCCCGAATCTCGGCTCGACGTCGCGGTAGTCGGCAACGTCGTACCCGCCGTCTGCTTGGGGCGATGGGTAGAACGGGTTCAGCCAGATCGCGTCGACGCCGAGGCGCTGGATGTAGGGAAGGCGGCTGATGATGCCCGGTAGGTCGCCGACGCCGTCACCATCGGAGTCCGCGAAGCTGCGGACGTACACCTGATAGATGACCGCGTCCCGCCACCACGTCACGTTGTCCGCACCTCCACAGTGACTGTTGCGCCTACGGGAGCGAGCGGCACCAGGGTGCCGACGATCATTCTGCCGTCCACCGTCACCGCCGGTGCCGATTCTGCCGCGGGATCGCGACGGACCTCGATCTCGTAGGTGGCGCCGCGGAACTGGCGTCGCATCGTGAACCCGTCCCAGGTCGAAGGCAGGCTCGGCGCGATCCGTAGACCGTCGTACTCGGGGCGCACGCCGAGGATCCACTGGGTCACCGCGACGTAGCTCCACGCCGCGGTGCCCGTGAGCCACGAGTTCTTGGCCTCGCCGTGCGACGGTGCGTCGCGCCCGGCGATCATCTGCGCGTACACATACGGCTCGCAGCGATGAAGGGTGCTGATCGCTTCGCGCGCCGATGGGTTGATGCGCAGGTGGTAGTCGAGGGCACGGTCAGCGTTGCCCACACGAGTCTCGGCGATGATGACCCACGGGTTCGTGTGGCAGAACGTGCTCGCGTTCTCCTTGTAGCCGGGCGGATACGAGGTGATCTCCCCGAGCTCGAGGTGATAGCGGCGGTAGGCGGGCTGCAGGAGCATCACCCCGTGCGGTGTCGCGAGGTGTTCGGCGACCGAGTCGAGCGCCCGCGCGGCGCGGCCGTCCTCGAGGCCGATGCCCGGCGAGCACGCACATCCCTTGGGGCTCGATGAAGATCTGCCCCTCCTCGTTCGTCGATGATCCGACCAGTCCGCCGAAATGGTCGTAGGCGCGGAGGAACCACGCGCCGTCCCACCCGTGCTCGTGCACGGCGTGACGCACGGCCTTGGCCGACGCGCGGTGGCCCCTCGCACTGTCGTGGTCACCTCGGCGCTCCTCGATCGACGGCGAGCTCCTCCGCGGCGAGAACGAACAGCCCCGCGATGAACACGGACTCGGCGACGCCGCCCTCACGGTTCTCGGTCGTCTGGAACGACTCTCCGGGCGTCTCCGAGAAGCAGTTCAGGTTGAGGCAGTCGTTCCAGTCGGCGCGGCCGATGAGCGGCAACCCGTGCGGGCCGAGCCGGTCGAGGGTGTATCGCACCGACCGTTGCAGATGTTCGTACAGCGGTGTCTCGGTGCCCGGCTGCTGGTCGTAGGGCACGAGCGCGTCGAGGATCTCGTCGTCGCCGGTCTCCTTCAGGTATGCGGCGACCGCGACGACGAGCCACAAGGGATCGTCGTTGAAGCCGGAGCCGACCGCGTCGTTGCCTCGTTTCGTGAGCGGCTGGTACTGGTGGTAGGCGCCGCCCGTCGGGAGCTGCGTCGCCGCGATGTCGAGGATGCGCTCTCGCGCCCGTTCCGGGATCAGGTGCACGAACCCGAGCAGGTCCTGGCAGCAATCACGGAAGCCCATGCCGCGACCGATGCCCGACTCGAACATCGAAGCGGAGCGGGAGAGGTTGAACGTCACCATGCACTGGTAGGGGTTCCAGACGTTGGCGATGCGATCGACGTGCTCATCAGGGGTCGACACCTGCAGCCGACCGAGGAGTGCCGACCAGCGCTCGCGGAGCTCGTCGAGCGCTCCTTCCACCGCTGACGCTTGCAGCGAGCGCTCGATCACCGGGGTGACAAGCCGCTTGTTCACCGTCGACCCTCCGGGCGGGTCGAACTTCGCGTCCACCGGGTTCTCCCAGTAGCCGAGCACGAAGATGACTTCGCGCCCCTCGCCGGGGGCGAGGTCGAGGAGCACGTGATGGGAGCCGATCGGCGACCATCCGTGAGCGATCGAGTTGCGTGACTCCCCCTCCTCCACCGCTGCCGGATTGGTCCCACCCGTGTCCGGGCCCGAGGAAGCCGTCCCGCTGGGTGTCGAAGCCCGCGAGCGGCTCGGAGCAGGCGAAGTAGGCGAAGTGGTCGCGGTCGCTCCCGATACTCGGTGACGTGGAAGATCACCGAACCGTCGACCTCCACCTCACCGGTCGACAGGTTGCGCTGGAAGTTGGTCGCGTCGTCCCACGCGTCCCATAGGCAGAACTCGACCGCGCTGAACAGCGAGAGGCTCGCGTTGGTCTCTCGTTCGTTCCTGATGCGCACACGCCACATCTCGAGATCCGCGCCGAGAGGCACGAGGAACAGGCTCTCAGTCGAGATGCCGTGCTGCCGCGACTCGATGACGGTGTAGCCGAGGCCATGGCGGCAGCGATATCCGCTCGGGTCCCTCGTCGGCCGCCACCACGCGCCACTCTCGCGGTCTCGCAGGTAGAGCTGACGGCCGTCGCTGTCGAGCGGAACGTTGTTGTACCGGTAGCGCGTGAGCCGGCGAAGCCGCGCGTCTCGATAGAACGAGTAGCCGCCTGCCGTATTGGAGATCAGCGCGAAGTAGCGCTCGCTGCCGAGGTAGTTGATCCACGGCAGCGGAGTGTCGGGTCGAGTGATGACGTACTCACGCGCGTCGTCGTCGAACGCGCCGTATCCAGCGTCGGTCATCCAGACGATCGTGAGGCCGCGGTCTCCCGCTCCCACCGCCGCTCGGAGAAGTGATCGGCGACACCGATGGCCGTGAACGGGAAGATTGGCGCTGGCAGCAGGACGATCGCGCCCGCGGTGCGGGCGAGGATGAACGTGTACGAAGCGGCGATGGCGACACCCAGCGCACGGGCCTTCCAGCTGTGGGGCTCGTCGGAGCGCAGCGCCACGATGCCGCCGGCACCGACCCCGGCGATGATGCCCGTCACCGCGTCGCCGGCGAGGGCGGAGGCGCAGATGCCCACGACCAAGCAAAGCCCCATGGCCTTGACGACCGCTCCGGCCGCCATCGGGTGCTCGGAGAGGAACGCGAGGGCGACGAACACGAACGGGATCAGCATGAGGCCGAACGCGATCGCGACCGCGGGGTTGCCGACTCCCCCGTCGCTCTCGGAGCCGGCAGACACGAACCCGATCAGGATCGCCCAGTAGGCAGGCACCAACACGAGCGTCGCGATGGTGATCGCCCTCCACTTCTTCTGGGGCGAGAGCGGTTCGATTCCCGCCCGGCTCACGGCGTCATCCCTTCACCGAGCCCGCAGTGAGCCCCCGCACGAAGTACCGCTGGAGCGCGAAGAAGATCGCCAACGGGATCGCCATCGAGATGAACGCCGCAGAGGTCAGCAGATGCCAGTTCTCACCGCGGGAACCGACGAGCGCGGTCAGCGCGACCGTCACGACGCGGTTCTCGCTCCGTGCCTCCCGAGGAAGATGGTCGCGATCAGGAGGTCGTTCCACACCCAGAGGAACTGGAAGATCGCGAAGGCGGCAATCGCGGGCACCGACAACGGGATCACGAGCCGCCAGAAGATCGTGAAGTGGTCAGCTCCGTCGATGCGAGCCGACTCGATGATCGACGAGGGCAACGACCCGATGTAGTTCCGCAGCAGGTACACGGCCAGGGGCAGGCCGAACGCGGTGTGCGCCAACCAGATGCCGATGAACGTGCCGTTCAGATTGAGATCCGGGAAGACCTGCAGCCCGCCGATCGAGGCGCCGCCGACGTACAGCCGCAAGATCGGGATCAGCGCCATCTGCAGCGGCACGACGAGCAGGCCGACCACGAGCACGAACAGCACGTAACGGCCGCGGAACTGCATCCACGAGAACGCGTACGCCGCGAACGCCGCGATCGTGATCGGGATCGACCGTGGCGGGGATCGCGACCGCGAGGCTGTTCAGCAGCGCGTTCGAGAAGCCATCGGCGTCGAGGGTGTCGCGGTAGTTGTCGAGCGTCCACTCCCCCGCTCGGAACGGGTGGCGCGAACACCGTCCACCAGCCGGTGGTGTCGACGTTCTGCTCAGGACGGAACGAGGTGACGAGCACACCGATGGTCGGGATCGAGCCAGATGAGGACCACCACGATGATGGCGATGCGCACGAACCAGCCGCCTCGCTTGACGCCGATGGGCAGCTCCTTCTGGCGCGGACCGGGCTGGCCCGCGTCGGGCAGGACTTCTTCGGCGGCAGGAGTCGGCGGCGCGGCGATGCTCATCGGATCTTCTCTTGCTCACGGAACTGCCGGACGTTCCACACCATCACGGGGATGATGGCGATGAACAGCACGACCGCGATCGCGGCGCCACGCCCGTCGTGGTTGCTGAGGAAGAACCACCGGATCATGCGTTCGGCGATGACCTCGGTCTGGTTCGCCTCGGGGTTGCCCATCACGAAGACGATGTCGAACACCTTCAAGCGCGTTGATCACCATGTACGTGGTGACCACCACGATCGTGGGGAAGATGCTCGGCACGATGATCCGCCGGAACACCTGCCATTCGGACGCGCCGTCGATGCGGGCGGCCTCGATGATCTCGTCGGGGATCGACTTGATCGCCGCCGAGAGCACGACCATGGCGAACCCGGTCTGGATCCAGACCATGATCACCATCAGGAGGAGGTTGTTCCACGGTCTCTCGGACAGCCACGGCGACCGGTTCCTTGCCGAGGCCGATCATGATCGAGTTGAGCAGCCCGATGTTCGTGCCGAAGCCCTGAGGGCGGAAGCTGTAGATCAGCCGGAACGTGACCGCCGCGCCGACGAACGAGATCGCCATCGGCAGGAAGATCAGTGACTTCGCCGTGCGACTCACCGTGGCGAAGTCGATCGGCGAGCGTCGCGAACAGCAAGCCGACGCTCACCGCGAACAGAGGGCACGAAGATGATCCAGCCGCGCGGTGTTGCGCATCGACCGGAGCATGCTCTCGTCGGTGAACACGAACTCGTAGTTGTCGAGCCCGACCCACTCCTGACCGGTCGCGTCCTTGAGGCTGATGATGATCGTGTTGATGACGGGGTAGATCAGAAAGACAGAGAGGATGACGATCGCGGGACCGATGTACACGTAGGGGCGCACACCCTCGCGGAATCGCTGCGGCAGCAAGTCCACCGCGCGATCCATCGCCCAGAAGAGGGCGAGCACTCCCCCGACGCCCAACACGATCGCGACCACCACGACGAGCAGGCGGTTCGCGTCGGTGTCCTTGAGGAAGTCGAACATCAGACGGCCGCCGACGGCGATCGCGACGACGGCCGCGATGACGCCGACCACGCCCAACCAGCCGCGCTCGGTGTCGGAGGAGGAACGGCCCTCGACGGGCCGCTCCCCCTCTTCGGTCATCTGCTCGTCAATCAAGTCGGACCCGCCGCCTAGGTGGGCCAGGTGCCTTCGATGTCGTCCAGCACCCCGTCAGGGAGTCCGGCCCTGACTTCATGTACTCGACCATCCCGGTCCAGAAGCTGCCCGAACCGACTTCCGCCGGCATGAGGTCGCTCGCGTCGAATCGACCCGTTCCTGACGTCGAGGGCATCGGTGAGGATCACCGAGGCGTCAGCCAGGATGTCGTTCGCGTAGCAGTCGGGACCGACGTTGACGTTCGGCGAGATGCGTGACGAGGCGACGACCCCGCCCATCGCGCACTGCACCTCTTCGCCCAAGAACCGGTTGAGGAAGTCGACGACCTCGGGCCGGTTGCCGTTCGTGCCGACGACGGTCAGCTCACCGGCGTACAGGGTGCCTTCCTGGTCGATCGGCGGGAGCGGGAACCAGTCGTAGTCCTCGCCCGCGACGGTGCCTTCCGGGAAGAACGAGTTGATGAAGCTCGCCTGGCGGTGCAGCCAGCACCCGGGCGGGTCGTCGAACATCGGGCGCGGGGGCATCGCCGAACGCGATGTCGGGCGTCGACGCCGCGCCGCCGAGCACGAAGCCGTCGGCGAACATGACCTCGCCGAAGACCTCGGCGGCGTGGGCGACGGCCTCGTCGTTGAACGGGATCTCGTGGGCGACCCACTCGTCGTAGACGTCAGGCCCGGCGGTGCGGAGCATGATGTCTTCCATCCAGTCCGTCGCCGGCCAGCCCGTCGCGCCTTCGCTCTCGAAGCCGACGCACCACGGGGTGCTGCCGTCGGCCTTGATCTGCTCGCTGAGCGCGATCAGGTCGTCCCACGTCTCGGGCACGGTGTAGCCCAGCCGCGTCGAACGCAGCCTTCGGGTACCAGACCATGCTCTTGAGGTTGATGTTGGTCGGGATGCCGTAGTGCGCGCCGTTGTACTCACCGAGCGCGACGAACGACTCGCCGAGCTGCTCGTTCAGCTCGTCGATGTCGAACCCGAGGTCCTCGAGCGACACCAGAGAGCCTGAGTCGACGAGATTCGGGATGGCACCGGGCTGGGGCACCGCGGCAACGTCGAGCGTGCCGCCCTCGGCCCGGATCTGGAACTGCTCCTCGAACGAAGCGGTCGCCTCGACCTCCGCGTTGTAGTCGACCTCGGAGTTGATCAGCTCGTCGAAGATCTCCTGATAGGCCGCCGCCTCTTCCGGCTCGGCCGGCACTCAACAAGTTCACGTTGCCCGTGTTCTCGCTCACTCGCGCGCACCTGGTCGCGCCGCGTCGGAGCCGCCGTCGTCACCGCCATCGTCATCGCCGCACGCGGCAGCAAACAAGGTGAGTGCCATCAGCACCACCAGCCATCGTCGCAACTTCATTTACATTTCCTCCCTTGGTTTGAACCACTCGAATAGTTCGCTGTCATCCGTAGATCCCGAGCCCCGTGTCGGCATCGAAGAAGTGCAGACGATGCGTGTCGACCACGAGCTCGATCGGCTCGCCCTTGCGTGCGCGGGTGCGCGGGTTCAGGCGGGCGATCACGTTCGTGTGCCCCGCGCGGCGTGCTCTTCGACCTTGCTGATCTCCACTCCCACGTCGACCGCGAGCTCCTTCACGTCGTCGGTGAGCGCGGGCGGTGCGTCGACCATGAAATGCACGACGACGTCGGAGCCGAGCGCCTCGACGAGATCGATGAGTCACCGAGATGCGCCGATCGGCAGGCGCATCGGACACCAGCGACGCGTCCTCCATGTCCTCGGGCCGCACGCCGAGCACGAGGGTGCGACCGGCATAGCCCCGCAGCGTCGGGGCGGGCGGCCAGCACCTCGGGTGGGATCGGCAGCGTGAACCGGCCGAGCTCGACCCTGAGGTCGTCGCCGTCGCCTCGCAGGTTCGCCTCGAGAAGGTTCATCGCCGGCGACCCGATGAAGCCCGGCCACGAAGACGTTCTCCGGGTGCTCGTACAGCGTCTGGGGCTCGTCGACCTGCTGCAGCACGCCCTTGCGCATCACCGCCACTCGGTCGCCCATGGTCATGGCCTCGACCTGATCGTGCGTGACGTAGATCGTCGTGACGCCCAGCTCGTTCTGGATCCGCGAGATCTCCGACCGTGTCTGCACTCGCAGCTTCGCGTCGAGGTTCGAGAGCGGCTCGTCCATCAGGAAGGCCTGCGGGTGCCGAACGATCGCTCGACCCATGGCGACCCGCTGGCGCTGCCCGCCCGAGAGTGCGGCCGGCTTGCGCGCGAGGAGCTCGTCGAGGCCGAGGATGCGCGCCGCCTCGCCGACCCGCTCTTCGATCTCTCGCCGCGGCATCTTCTGGAGCTTCAAGCCGAAAGCCATGTTGTCGAACACGCTCATGTGCGGATAGAGCGCGTAGTTCTGGAAGACCATCGCGATGTCGCGATCCTTCGGGGGAACGCTGTTCACCACGCGATCGCCGATCCGGACGTTGCCGCGAGAGATGCCTTCGAGCCCGGCGATCATCCGGAGCGCGGTCGTCTTCCCGCAGCCCGAAGGGCCGACGAGCACGACGAACTCCTTGTCGGCGATGTCGAGCGTCAGCGCGCGCACGGCCTCGGTGCCGTCGGCGAACACCTTCCACACATCGTCGAGCACGATCTCGGCCAGCGGATCCCCCCATCGTGAGGTGCCAAAATCACGTGACACCGCCCGATTGGCCAGAGTCTCGCGCGGAACTTCGCCGGTTTGTCGTTCCGTAGGCGAAACGTCACGTTGCGGTGCGTCGCTCGATGTGTCGATCGTGTGACGGCACGGACCTACAACCTGCTCAGCGGAGCGGCTCCAACGAGCGCAGCGACAGCTCGAGCTCCTCGATGAACACGACCTCGCCGACCACCGTGTCGTTGTGGGAGTCGATGCGGATGCGCTCGCGCAGGACGAGCCCTGTGCGCTGGTCGAGCCAGAGGTCCCCGGTCACCGTGCCCGTCGAGGCCCCCGCCAGAGTGTCCGTGTAGCGCACATGGACCGCGTCTCGGGTCTCGGAGTCGACGACGAACGAGTCGGTGGAGACGACTCGAGCGACCCGATGGGTGGTGCGGTCGGGGCTCGTGCACTGTCCCTCCCACTCGGTGACGCCCTCGGGGGGAACCCACCAGAGGTTGGGATCACACGAGTACCGCGTTGCCTGCGTCTGGCGGAAGAACGAGTGCACGGTCGTGCTTTCGAGCAGCACCGCGCCGCCGTCCCGCAGGCACAGCAACATGGTCTCCGACCGGCCGTCGAGCGGCGCCCAGGTGGTGCGAACGCCGCAACCCTCCGTCATCACGGTCATGGCGGTCTCGGCGGGGTACTCGTGCGAGTCGCCGCCGAGCACGTCGACCTGTTCCATGCCAGACGTGTCATAGACGTACACCCCGTCGACCGGCGTCTCGATCACGACTTCCGCGGCTTGCTCCCGGAACTCGTCGAGGGTCTCGTCGACACCGACCTCGCCGGGCTCCGCGGTCAGCCACAGTCGGACGCCGATCACGGCCACGACGATCAGAGCGATCACCGCGAGGCCCGAGCCGACGACGATCCGCGTGCGGCGCCTCCCCTTGGTCCCCACCGACTCGAAAAGTAGGTCCTGCTTCGCTAGAGCTGAGCGGGAAAGCGCGCCGCCCGCGTGCCGGGTGGGTTGAACTGGCCGGGCACGCCGTCAGGGTTGTCGACGAGCACCTCCCCTTCGAGGCCGTCGGGATCGCGGAAGAACAAGGAGAGGTCCGGGCCGAAGTCGGTGACGAAGTCGTCGGCCGCGCCTCTTGCCATCAACCGGCGCCGGATCTCCTCGAAGGCCTCGAAATCTTTCGCCCGTAAGCCGATGTGGTCGATGCGCCCCCGACCGAACATCGGCACCTGACGCTCAGCCTCGGTGTTGCCCACGATCTCGAACACGTTGAGGACGGTGCCGTCACCGATGTCGATGAAGGAGAGGCGGAGCCCCTTCTCGCCGCCGGTCGCGTCGGTCTCGCTGACCACACTCGCCTCGAAGATTTCCCGGTAGAACGCGTGGAGCCGCGCGCTGTCGCCGGTGAGGGTTGCGACGTGGTTGATCCCGTGCAGCAGCATGGGGCGAGCCTAACGGCGCGTCCACGATCTGAAGTCGGGCTCGGCATCCGCCACGCTGGAGAAGTCGACAACGCGTCCATCGATCTCGTAGCGGTGGTGACCCGCAGATGTCACCGTCGGCGTCCCCGAGAAGAAGTCGACCAGCTCCGCTCGTTCCCGGTCGTCGAGCCACGCCGGCGGATCTGACGTCGCGCGGAAGCCCGCGACACGCGCGAGGTCCTGCAGCATTGTGCGGGCCCGGCGATCGAGCAGGTTGTACTGGCGGCGGAAGTAGACGACGTCGGGATCGGTCTCGATCGCAGGGCGCAGCCACAGCCGGTTCAGCGACGTCGCAATCGCATATCTCGTGGCCGGCGCGGTGATGTCATGCAGATGCTCGGTGACGAGCGGCATGTCCCACCACGGTGCGACGTCGGGTCCGACTCGGATCCCGTCGAAGACACCGATCGACGGGATGATCGGGGCGCCACACGCGAGGAGGTACACGTCGTCCCCTGCAGCGCGGCGCACGAGCTCGATCGCGTCGCGATACGCCTGCTCACGCGGCACGTCACCGTGGCGGCGCCCGGGGAGCGCGGCGGCGTAGAGAAAGTCGAGCTTCAAGTAGGTGAACCCTTGCGCGACGGCGGCCGAGATCGTGTCGCTGATGAACTCCTGCGTCGCGGGGTGCGTCACGTCGAGCGCGTAGCACTCCCCGCCCCAGTTGCGGCCGGCGAAGAGCGGGTCTCCCACGCCATCGCGGGCGAACATCGACCGGTTCGAGGCGAACAGGTCGGAGTTGGCGTGTGCGAGGAACGGCGCGATCCACAACCCCGGCTCGAGTCCGTGATCGCGGCTCCTCGACGCGAGGTCGGCCAAGCCGGACGGGAAGCGATTGTTGGCTTGCCAGTCGCCGATGGCCTGTTGCCAGCCGTCGTCGATCTGGAAGACGTCGAACGGCAACCCGCGCAGGCCGTCGAGCACATCCGTCAGACGCCGCTCGTCGATGCGGGCGTAGAAGGAATACCAGCTGCACCAGATCCTCGAGCCACGGGCGGGGCGTGCCCCGAGCCGATCGGCGAGCAGATCGCGATAGCGGGCGAAGACCTCGGCCTCCGGGCCCTCGGCGACGAACCACTCGCCCTGTGTCGCGCTCATACCTCCCCGTCAGCGCGCCATCTCGGAGCTCCACTCGAGCGCCCAACCCGAGCGCGCCGAGAAGCTGCACCGTGTCGTCGCCGAGCTCGACCGCTCCGACGCCGCTGCCTCCGTGGACGTCCGACTCCGCGAAGGCCGGGTCGTCGACCATGGGCCACCGCTCCTCGATGGGGTTCCGCGCGGGACCACGGTGAGGGTCGAGCCACCGCGTCTCACTCCACGACTGCCAACCGTGCCGGTAGAAGCGGCCGAGCTCGCGCGGAGGCGGGACCGTGAGTTGGTCGGCGACGACGAGCTCCTGCATCCGACCAGCGTGCCCGAGGCGCGGCGCCGCAAGAAGAACACCAGGGCGGTTGCCCGGTTGGGGCGACCGCCCTGGCGTCAATACCCACCACACCAGTCTCTGGCAATTCGAGTGCCGAGCTTCCGGTGTCGAGGCGACCCCACCGTCGCCTCTCCCTCGCTCCATCCCCCAATGGAGGTCGGCTACCGGACGGTAAGCCCACCCTGAACGGCCGGTCAAGAACGAATTGCACTCTTCCCCTCTGAAAAGTATTTGACGAAATGGGCGAACTTGTCAGTAAGCCTGCTCGGCGAAGTCGGTGAGCAGCGCTGTTCTCGCGCGACGCGCCAAGGTGCCACCCCTAGGTGCCGCGCATAGCCTCGCCGGCCGGGACGAACACGAAAGCGAGGTGTTGTGGCGAAGCCAGCGATTCTCACGGTCGACGACGACCCTGCGGTGCTGCAATCGATCACCCGCGACCTGCGCAAGCAGTACGGCGAGCGATACCAGGTCGTGTCGGCGGCGTCGGGCAATGACGCGCTCGAGGGCGCTCGATGAGCTCGCGGTTCGAGGCCGACCGGTCGCGCTCGATCCTGTCCGACCAGAAGATGCCCGAGATGGACGGCATGGCCTTCCTCGGACGGGCGCGGTCGGTGGCAGCCACTGCGAAGCTTGTGCTGCTGACGGCGTACGCGGACACCGACGTGGCGATCAAGTCGATCAACGATCTCGGCCTGCACCACTACCTGCTGAAGCCGTGGGATCCGCCTGAAGAACGCCTCTACCCGGTGCTCGACGATCTGCTCACGTCGTGGCGGCGGTCGCATCCCGACACCGAGCGGGGCATTCGTGTCGTCGGCTACCGCTGGTCCGATCGCAGCCATGAGATCAAGACCTTCCTCGCTCGCAACCACATCCACTACGAGTGGCTCGATGTCGATCACAACGAGGAGGCCATCAAGCTGTGCGAGGCAGCGAACGCGACGGCCGCCGCCGAGCTGCCCCTCGTGCTCCTTCCCGATCGCGAGCCGTTGCGCGCGCCGTCGACGCGGGAGCTCGCCACTGCGCTCGATCTCCACACCACCGCCGACAAGCCGCTCTACGACCTGTGCATCGTCGGCGCCGGTCCCGCCGGTCTCGCCGGCGCGGTCTACGGCGCGTCCGAGGGCCTGCAGACGGTGATCATCGAGGGAAGCGCTCCCGGCGGACAGGCGGGTCAGAGCGCGCGCATCGAGAACTACCTCGGCTTCGAGCACGGGCTCTCTGGGAGCGACCTTGCCGAGCGAGCCTTCAGGCAGGCCAGGCGGTTCAAGGCCGAGATGGTGCTCGCCCGCGAGGTCGTCGGACTCGAGGCCCGCGGACCGGTGCGCGCCGTTCGCTTCGACGACGGGAGCGTGATCGAAGCCCGGACGATCCTCATCGCGTCGGGGGTTTCGTATCAGCGGCTCGAGGCGCCCGGCCTCGGTGAGTTCGTGAACAAGGGCGTGTACTACGGGGCGAACGCGACCGACGCACCGGCGACCGCAGGCGAGGATGTCTATGTCGTCGGCGGAGCGAACTCCGCCGGGCAGGCGGTCCTGAACATCGCTCGCTGCGCGAAGAAGGTCGTGCTGCTGGTTCGGTCGTCACAGCTGGAGAAGGGCATGTCGCAGTACCTCGTCGACGAGATCCGCGCGAAGGACAACATCGAGGTGCGGCTCCAGTCCGTCGTCATCGAGGGTCGCGGGGGTGACCATCTCGAGGAGCTCACGCTCGCCGATCACAGCAAAGGTGGCACGCAAGAGATCGTGAAGACCAACTGGCTGTTCGTGTTCGTGGGAGCGGTGCCCCGCACGGACTGGTTGCCTGCGGAGGTGGCGCGCGACGAAAGGGGCTTTGTCGTCACCGGGCCAGACCTCAGGTCGCGGACACCTCGCGAGAGCTGGCCGCTGAGCCGCGATCCGTTCACCCTCGAGACAAGCATTCCCGGCGTGTTCGCCGCGGGTGACGTGCGCCTCGACTCGATGAAGCGCGTCGCGTCCGCCGTCGGCGAGGGAGCCATGGCGGTGCATCTCGTGCATCGCTACTTGGAGACGATGTGATGGACATCGACGAGCTGCGCAAGGCGTTCATCTTCGAGGGGCTGACCGACGCGCAGCTCCGCGAGCTCCTCGAGGTCGGTGAGGAGTACCTGTTCGTCGAGGGCCAGGAGATCTTCAAAGAGGGCGACCCGGCGGACTGCTGGTGGGTGCTGTTGGAGGGACAAGTCCACCTCGAGCGGCTCTCGGGCCGCGAATCAGCCGTGATCATGATGACGATGGACACCCCCGGTCAGTGGGCTGGTGGCTTCCACGCGTGGGACGAGAGCAGCAGCTACCTGGCCACCGCGCGCGGCGCCGGCCCGGGGCGCATGTTCCGGGTGCCCGCGTGGTCACTCGGTGACCTCACCAGCCGATGGATCCCGTTCGGGGTGCATCTCATCAGGGGCTTCTTCCAGACCGTGCGCCGAATGGACACGATGTCACGCGAGCGCGAGCGGCTCATCGGGCTTGGGACCATCGCGGCCGGTCTCCGCCATGAGCTGAACAACCCCGCCGCGGCGGCGACCCGAGCAGTCGACGCGCTGCAAGACACGTTCAACTCCTCGCTCCTCTCCCTTCTCGAGCTCGCCGGTCAGACACCGGTGGGCGCGCAGTTCACCGCACTCGACGCCCTTCGGAATGAGCTCCCGGGGTGGACCCCAGGCACCGACGCGATGGTGCTCGCGGATCGCGAGAGCGCCTTGATCGAGTGGTTCGACTCGCACGGCGTCGAGAACGGATGGGAGCTCGCGCCGCCGCTGGCATCCGCCGGGGTCGACGTCGCCTGGTGCGAGCGAGCCGCGAGCATCCTCGAAGGCCCGACGTTGGCACCCGGGCTCGAATGGGTTGCGCGCACCGTCGCCACCCAGAGCCTGCTCTCCGAGATCAAGGACTCGACCGGGCGTGTTTCGGCCCTCGTCGAGGACATGGGGTCGTACACGCAGCTCGATCGCGCACCGGTGCAGATGATCGACGTGACCGAGGGCATCGAGAGCACCCTCCGCATGCTCGCCCCCAAGCTGCGCGGGGGCATCACGGTGACCCGCGACTACAGCAGCGACGTGCCCGAGATCGAGGCGTTGCCTGCCGATCTCAATCGGGTGTGGACGAACCTCATCGACAACGCAGTGGACGCGATGGAGGGAAAGGGCTCGCTGCGCATCTCGACACGGCTCGACGGCGACGAGGTCGTCATCGAGATGGCTGATACGGGGCCTGGAATGCCTCTCGAGGTGCAAGCTCGTGCCTTCGACCCCTTCTTCACGACGAAGGACGTCGGCAAGGGCACCGGTCTGGGCCTCGACATCTCGCGACGCATCGTGATGGACGTGCACCGCGGCCACATCAACATCGAGATGCGTCCCGGCGAGACCGTCGTATGCGTGCGCCTCCCCCTCCGTCGGTCCTAGGCCATCAGCAGCTCGAGCCGCGCCGTCATCTGGTCGGTCACCTCGATCACGCGGTCCATCATCGAGAAGCAGGTGTCGAAGTCGCCCTGCTCGGCGTAGCGAAAGCCCCGGACGATGAGGTCGCGGCGTTGATGGTTCAGCCGGTCGAGCTCGAAGTCGGGGGCGTCGCGAAACAGCGGATCCAGACGCCCGACTTCTTCGATCGCCGCCGTGAAGTCCTCTGGTGGGCAGCCGTCGTTCAGCGAGTACATGAGATCGGCAAGCCGATCGTTGAGCGCGGCCCGGGCCCGCCACCACTCCCCCAGCTGCGCTTGCATGAGGAGCTTCTGCTTTCGCTTCTGTCTCATCCGGAGTTCGCTACGAAAGCGATGTGACCTCGGTACTCAGCTAGCTCCTACGGCTAGCTGATCAGCTGGATGCCATTGCGGTGGCGGACGGCGAGATCGGCGTAAGCGCCGGGGTTCATCTGCACCCAGAACTCCGCAGGGGTGCCGGCGATCTCCCGCTTCACGACCGCCGGCGAGCCGGCCGCGAGCACGCCGGGTGGGATGTCGGCGCCTGCGGCAACGAGCGAGTGCGCCGCCACGAGGGAGCGCGCCCCGACCTTGGCGCCGTCCAGCACCGTGGTGCCGTTGGCGATGAGCGCTTCCTCGCCGATGGTCGCGCCGTGCACGCAGCAGAGGTGGGCGACGGTCGCTCCCGGTCCGATCTCGGTCGGCGTGTCCGGCGGAGCGTGGAGCAACGAGTTGTCCTGCACGTTCGCGCCCCGCCGCACGATGACGGGCGAATAGTCGGCGCGGATGACGACGCCGTACCAGACCGAGGCGCCCGCCTCGATGGTGACGTCGCCGATGAGCGTGGCCGTCGGCGCGATGAATGCGTCAGGAGCGACTGACGGGGACTTGCCTTCGAACGAGTAGAGGGGCATGGCGGGCAACGTAGTGGGGTACCGAGAGCATCCCCCGGAAGTCTCGTGTGTCGAACGACGCCTACCCTCCCGGCGGCGGCACCGGTTCGTCGCTCACCGGCGTGATCTCTGACGTCGTCACACCGGCCCCCGGCTTCAGGAATTCGTGAAGGTGGCGAACGTCATCAGTCTCCACGACCAGGAAGGTGGTGTGCTGGGGAAAGGCGAGCCAGTAGCCCCGGATCTTGACGTCCGAGCACCCCTCGTCGAACAGAGATTTCGAGCCGCCCCTGCCATACGGGCAGTCCTGAGGTGCGTGGGACTGCTTGATGTGGAAGAGCATCGTTCGGCCTGCCTTTCGTGACACCTGGGCGGCCGACTCTAGGCCGTCGCCAGGAACGAATCTTCCGGACGTGGTGGGGTACGGAGAGCATCGACGGGGTCGCGCGCGTACGCTCCGACTCTGCTCGTGAAGGAGGTCCCACGATGACAGCGACGATCACTCCCGTCCTGCACTACTCCGACCTGACGAAGGCGTCCGAGTTCCTGCAGGCGGCCTTCGGCTTCGACGAGCGGGTTGCGCACAAAGGACCCGACGGAGAACCGGTCTACGTGGAGCTGACCCTCGACGGTTGCACGATCGGGATCGGTCGTTCGGCCGAGGCGGGCAGCCCGTTCGACCTGGGACCATGCGCGGTCTACGCGTCGATCGACGATCCCGACGCTCTGCACGCCCGCGCAGTCGGGTCGGGCGCGGAGGTCGTGATGGGGCTCACCGACCAGGAGTACGGCTCGCGCGAGTTCGCGGCGCGCGACCTGGAGGGGAACGTCTGGTGCTTCGGTACCTACCGGCCCGGCCGCTGACTGGTCGCGCGCACGAGCCCCCAGGCGACGACGCCAACCACCAGTAACCCCACGCCGACGATCACGCTCGACGCGGGAAGCGCGAAGGCAAGAACGGCGCAGCCGACGAGCCCGAGCACAGCAGTCGCGCGGGACCGTCGCCGCCGTTCGTCGTCGGTGAGCGTCAGCGCCGACGCGTTCGCGATCGCGTAGTACGTGAGGACGGTGAACGAGCTGAAGCCGATGGCGCCCCGCAGATCGGCGACGAGGACGACAGCGATCACCGCGACCGCCACCGCGACGACGGCGTGATGGGGCACGCGGTGGGTGACATGGACCGCATCGAGCCAGCGCGGAAGGTCGCCCCCGCCGCCCATCGCGAACAGCGTGCGGCTGACGCCGAGGAGCAGCGACATCAGCACGCCGAGCGAGGCGACCGTTGCGCCGACGCGCACCACTGGCTCGGCCCAGTCGAGCGTGCCCGCTTCCGCGACCGTCGAAAGGGGTGCATCGCTCGCGGCGAGCGCCTCGGGGCCGACCGCCACGAGGGCTGCGAACGCCACCGCCGCGTAGACCACGAGGGTGATCCCGAGGGCGATCGGGATGGCACGAGGAATGGTGCGAACCGGGTCGCGCACCTCCTCGCCGAGGGTGGCGATGCGCGCGTACCCCGCGAAGGCGAAGAAGAGGAGCGCGGCAGCCTCCAGCGTGCCTCGTATCCCTCCCGCGTCGAGTGGTCCGATGTTCGAGACGGACGGTGAGCTCGTCGCCGACGACATCAGGACGACCGCGAGTGCACCCAGGACGATCGCGACCATCGCCTTGACGAGCGCCGTCGCGCGTTGGACGCCGAGCAGGTTCACGGCGGTGAGCGCCACGACCGCGCCAACGGCGAGAGGGCGGGCGAAGTCGGGGTCGATGTACGCGCCGAACGTCAAGGCGATGGCCGCGCAGCTCGCGGTCTTCCCGATCACAAAGGCCCAGCCGGCGAGAAAGCCCCACGCCGGCCCCAGCCGCTCCCGGCCGTAGACGTAGGTGCCGCCCGAGTGGGGATAGAGGGCGGCGAGCCGCGCCGAGGAAGTGGCGTTGCAGTACGCGACGACGGCGGCGATCCCAAGGCCGATCAGGAGCCCCCCACCAGCAGCCGCGGCGGCCGGGCCGATGGCCGCGAACACCCCGGCGCCGATCATCGCGCCGAGCCCGATCACGACGGCGTCGAAGGTGCCGAGCCGGCGCGCGAGGCGGCTCTCCGGCTGCGGCGGATCGTTCACACTGGTTCGCCTCTCGGGCGGGTCAGTCCTTCCGACACACGTAGTAGACGTTCATGATGTCTTCGGGCACCTGCATGGTCTGCACTGACGTGAAGCCTGCGGCTCTGAACATCTCGTCGGCCTTTTGCTGACCCCACATCGTGCCGAGACCGGCGCCGTCGAGCGCGAGCGACACGGTCATGCAGTGGAAGGTCGATACCGAGTAGAGCATCGGGCCGAACGGATGCTCCATGTTGTCCTCGACGCTGCTCGAGCCTGCGATGTCGACGCAGAGGAACGCACCTCCGGGCTTGAGCGAGTCAGCGATCGCCTTCAGCACGACGTCGGGCTTGGCCTGATCGTGCACGGCGTCGAACACGGTGATGAAGTCGAACTTCGTAGAGCCATCGAGTGTCGCCGCGTCCTTCACCTCGAAGGTCGCGTTGGCCAGGCCCAGTTCGTCCGCCTCTGCCTTTGCGGCGGCGATGCCTTCCTGCGAGAAGTCGAGACCGGTGAAGCGGCTGTTCGGGAACTCCTTGGCCATCAGGTTGACGGCATGGCCCTGCCCGCAGCCGATGTCGCAGACGTCGATGCCCTCTCGCAGCCGGTCGATGAGTCCGTCGACGAGCGCGAGCTCACCGTCGACGAGCGCAACGTCGTGGACCTGCGCGCTCATCTCCGCCATCAGCTCCTGGAACTTCGGGAAGCGTGAGTACGGCACCCCGCCGCCGACGCGGAAGCACTCGACGATCTCGTCCTCCACCCCGCCCATCAGCGAGGTGAACTGAGTCATGTTCGCCATGTTCCCGGGCCCCGAAGCACGGGTCAGTGACACAGCGTGTTCGGGAGGCAGCACGTAGGTGTGGTTGCGGGGGTCGTAGTCGATGAATCGGCCGACCGTCATCGCGTTGAGCCACTCCCGCACATATCGCTCGTTGAGTCCGGTCGCCTTCGCGATCTGGTCGCTCGTCGACGGCGGCAGCGTGGCCATGGTGTCGAACAGCCCGGTGCGATGACCGACGCTTGTCATCAGTCCCAACATCGACGCGTTCATCAGGTCGACCATCCGCCCTGCGAATGCGCCGACTTTCCCGGGATCCAGTTCGGTCGTTGTCATGTCAGTCCCCCAGTCCCCGTCACTCGGCAGAGTCCACCATCTGGCTCGACATCCGTCTAGAGGCCCGGCATGATCGCTCGTCTCCATTCCCCGCTGCGGACGGCCCCACATGATCCCAACCGTCAGGGTGGTCCTCGCTGGTGCGAGCTTCGCGTTGATCGCTGCGTGTGCCGACGATGATCGAACGGCTTCGACGACCGGCGACGATGTGGCGACATCGGCGACGGCCCCAGCACTCACCGGGGCAGCCGCGGTGCAGGCGGCGATCGACGAGATCGTCACCGAGTACCCGACGCTTCATGGCGTCGTCGTGCACGTCGTCGCGCCGGGCGTCGACGAGACGTTCGTCGCCGGCGAGAACGCGGGCACGCCGGTGAGCGTCGACGCCACGTTCCGGCTTGCGAGCAACACGAAGACCTTCACTGCCGCCGCCGCCCTGCGACTCGTCGAGCAAGGCAAGGTCGACATCGACGGGCCGATCACCCAATGCCTCGACGACCAGCTCATCCAGGCCCTGGCTTCGGACGGGTACCAGCCCGATGCGATCACGGTGCGACAGGCACTGACGCACACCGCTGGTCTCTTCGACTATGCGCAGGGAGAAGGGTCGGGCTACGTCGACGCTGTGCTCGCGGACCCGATGCATCGTTGGACTCCCTTGGAACAGGTGCAGTGGGCCGTTGACCACGGCGATCCGCTCGGGGCTCCCGGAGCGGCCTGGTCGTACTCAGACACCGGCTATGTGATCGCCAGCTCGCTGATCGAGTGCGCGAGCGGCCTCGCGATGGCCGACGCGTACCGCGAGCTGCTGGGCTTCGACGAGTTGGGCGTCGAGGCCACCTACCTCGAGTCGCTCGAGGAACTTCCCGCCGGCGCCGGCCCCCGCACTCACCAGTTCCTCGAAGACGTGGACACCTACTCCTTTGATCCATCGATGGACCTGTACGGCGCGGGTGGGTTGGTGTCGAACGCGGCCGATCTCGCCCACTTCGCTCGAGCTCTCCTGCGCGGCGAGGTCTTCGATCAACCGACCACCCTCGACACGATGCTCGAGGCGCCCGACAGCGCGCCACCGGGCGCCGCGATGGGCCTCTTCAGCGAGGAGCTCCACGGCACCACGTGCTGGTCGCACTCAGGGTTCTGGGGCACCGCGGTGTTCACCTGTCCCGACGTCGACCTCACGATCTCTGCATCGGTGCAACAGGCGGCGCTCGACGACGTGGACCTCAACGCGATCCTCGACGCCGGGTTCACGCTCGTGCCTTCGGACTGACGTGGCGATGGACGACTACACCCTGGAACAGGGTCTCGGTGTTCGTGAGCGCATGGACCTGCTGGCGGCGGTGCACGGTCCGGCGACGTCAGCGCTCCTCGATCGGCTCGGGGTTCCTGACGGGGCGCGCTGTCTCGATCTGGGGTGCGGGGGTGGACACGTCGCGTTCGAACTCGCGCGCCGGGTCGGTCCCACGGGTCGGGTCGTCGGCATCGATCTCGACAAGGCGCTGCTCGCAGTCGCGCGTGGAGGAGGCCATGGCACAAGAACTCGACAACATCACGTTCAGGGCCGCACGCGCCGAGGACGTCTCGGAGACCGGGTTCGACCTCGTGTTCTCGCGGTTCCTGCTCTCGCATCTCCGCGATCGGGAGCAAGTCGCCGCGGTCATGGCTTCCGCTGTGAGCCCGAACGGCCGGGTCATCGTGGAGGACACCGACTGGTATGGAAGCTTCACCTATCCGCGTTGCCCGGCCTACGAGCAGTGGGTCGCGTGGTTCCGCGAAGCGGTACATCGCAATGGAGGCGACCTCGATCTCGGCCCGACACTCCCATCACTGCTCCGCGCGTGCGGTCTCGAAGAAATCGGCGTCGAGGTGACACAGCGCGCGGAGCTCGATGGCCCCTACAAGCAGCTCCAACAGATGTCGATGGGCAAGACGAGGGCCGCGATCCTCGCCGCGGGTGTGGTCGAGGCTGACGCCTATGACCGAGCGCACGCTGAGCTCCAGGCGTTCACCGGTGACCCGACGACGCTCATTGCCGCACCGAGGGTCGTGCACACGTGGGGAACACGGCCTGAATTGTGAAGGCCCCGTCCCATTCGCCGGGGGCGGGGCCTTCCTATTTCTGAGGTCCGCCCGGTCGTTCCCGCGACGCCGGGGGGGCCTTGACAGCAGTGTTTAGCATTCGCGCGTCTCGGCTGCTCGTCCGGCTTTCCGCCGAAGCTTTGGGTGGGGCGCTGAGGGGGTAAAGCCGCAAGCCTCGACTTCGGGTCCGCCATCTGGAGTCGGGGCTTGCGTGCTCCATCACCGAGAAACCGGCTCACACGTCTCGACACGGTGATGAACCACGGGTTTACAATCCGTCGTCGCCTCCGCTGCTGCCCGGTCTGCCGGCCGGAGCACCGGGCACGGGGAGGTAAAGGCCGCAAGCCCCGACGGCGGCGGAGTCCGAAGTCGGGGCTTGCGCGCGTCTCAGGGCGTCTGGTCAGTGTGACGACCTATTCGGGTTGGTTGCTACCGCCCCGGCACGCGTCGCCAGGGGTGAACAGGTGGGGATCCCGGCCCAGTTTGACGTCCTGCCCGAAAGATTGGGTCCTGCCGCCGGGTCCATTCGGAGCGTTGACAAAGTCGTCCAAAATCAACGGGGCGCCGGGGTCGTCGTTCTGCCCGGAGAAGACGCAAATCGAGTTCGCGTGAGCCGGGCCTTGGGTCGGCTTGGGACGGGGGCCACCGGTGAGCTCTCCTCCGAAAGCAACGCCGACGTTCGTGCCGGCAACCGTGGCCGCGATGAGCGCAGCCGCGACGCCCGCCTTCATTCGAGACATTGGTCCTCCCTCCTCGCGAACCGGTTCGGTTCGCCGATCGTCTGCAAGCGCACGCATCAGCGCGGCGCCTCGCCCTGTCGGACGACGCCACGAGTGGTGTGCCTACGATCCGTTCCCGCTTCGCCCCAACTTCATCCGTCCGCACACGGTGAGTGGACAGTGCGTTCACATGGGCGCAAAGTGAGACGCCGGACGACCGGTGCACATGCACCAGGTGGGAGGAGTGATGCGCAACTTCCGTCGACTGGCCGTGCTGGCGGTTCTGATCCTTGGGTTCGTTGGGGTGGGCGCCACTCCAGCGGGGGCGGGAACCACGCAGATCTCCGGCACCGCCACATTCGACGACCCGGGAGACCTCTGCCCAGACGCACCCCCGCCCGAGTTCGACTCATTCGACTCATACCCGCCGCTCGTGATGGACGGCGACTTGCAGGGCTGCTGGTACACCCGCATCGAGAGCTCCAAGGACAACGGCGCGCCGAGCGGCATCTACCTCGAGACGGGTAGCGAGCTGTTCGTCCCGTTCGAGGACCCGGACAGCAACTTCACCACCACCTACAAGTTCGAGTCGAAGTGGGACCCGGACGTGTCGACCGGAGTCGAGCTCAAGGGACGCTGCCAGCACCCCATCGTGGCGGGCTCTGGCGATTTCGCCGGCGTCACCGGTCGCGTCGACTTCAAGGATGTCGTCGCGGATGGGACCTTCGTCTACCGAGGCCACCTGAAGGTCTGAAGCCGCATCTCAGTGCACTGTGTCGCGTTAGTTGACGGGTAGTCACCGGGGGTAGAGGATCGCCGCGCCCCCGGGGACGACCCGTGGGCACAGCAGGAATGCCAGGAGGACGCATGTTCATTTTTGTTCGCCGCCGGACGATCAAAGCCGGCAAGTTGACGCAGGCCTTGGATTTCGCCATCGAGTCCTCTGCCCACGTGGGCAAGGTCATCGGAAAGACGATCGCCGTGCAACGACTCGCGTACGGCCAGCCGGCGGGGGTTCTGCAGTTCAGCTACCTCGTCGACCAGATGAGCGAGCTCGACGAAACCGTCGAGCGGATCGCGAGCGATGCCGGCGCTGCCGAGTTCGCCAACCGGGGCGCTGAGCTCTTCGAAGGGCTCCCCGAGGACAACATCGGGCGCGTCGTGGTTTCGACGTTCGATGGCCCCAAACCGGTGATGAGCATCGTGAGCGCCGTCGGCGCACCGGGCAAGCTCCCGGAAGTGACCGCATTTGGCGTCGAGATGCAGGAGCTGCTGGCGTCGACCACGGGCGAACCGGCCGCATTCGTCATCCAAATTTCGGGACCCGTTGGCGGCGTGCGGTTCGCTCGGGGGGCCGACTCGATGGCCGGCCTTCAGGCGGCGAACGAGAAGCTCCAAGAAGGTGGCGCGTTCGCCAAGCTGATGGAGCGAACCGGCGCGCTCTTCGTCCCCGCGAGCGGCCACACAGTGATCCTGCGCAAGATCAACTGACGCGCGAGCGGTCCACACGCGCGAAAGCTCCTCTGCCGCGCCTCCGCACGCGCACAAGCCCCGACCCGGGCGCGGACCCGGAGTCGGGACTTGCAGCCTCGCGAGGGCCGAGGTCAGCGGCGACCGTGTTCGGGGAGGCGGGAGGCCACGACCGGGATGACGATCGCGGCGGCGACGAGGTGCGTCAGCACGAGCGTGAGCTTCGTCGCGATGTCTGCCGACAGGACCAGGTCAGGCACCACCGAAAGCGCGGTCAGCGCAAGCGTGACCTTGACGAAGGTCGCCTGAGGATTGGTGGCCCTGCGGCGAAGGACGGCTGCGATTGCCACGCCGATCGCCGTGAAGAACAGCGTCAGCTGGCCGAAGCCCAGCACGGGGATCTGCTCCCCCGGCGCCGTCTCGAGCGAGACGCCCGTGGCGTGGGCTCCGGCGGCAATGGCGGAGGTAGTGACCGCGGCGACGAGGCCAACGGCGAGCCCGGCGCGGCAGAGCGAGGGCTGGCGGGAGGTGGAACGGTCAGCTTGCTCGGTGTCGACGGTGGTGACTGCGGAGGTGATCGTGGCGGTCATCGGAGACTCCTCTGGGGGCTCGGGGCTCGGTCTCTCCGGCCCTCACCACCTCCACGAACGGGATCCCTCGAAATCGACCGTTTGCCCGGAGATCTTTCAAAGCCGTCGGCAGCCACTGTGCCTTTGCGTCAGCGTTAGGGTCCGCCCGACGACGAAGGAGCCCACATGGCCGTTCTCATGATTGCTGAAGTGCCGGGTCTGACCGAGGACGTGTACGCCGGGATGGTGGGCGGCATGATGCCGGGAATGCGCGCCTCCAAGGGTTTCGTATCCCATGCTGGCGGGCCGAGCCCATCGGGTGGCTGGCGGGTCGTCGAAGTGTGGGAGTCGCAAGAGGACGGCGACGAGTGGTTCAACAACAACGTGAAGCCCAACTTGCCGCCCGGCATCGACCCTGACCGGAAGTTCCACCCTCTGCACACGGCGTTCACCAAGTAGGCGCGAAGTCCCGAGGTGTCCGTCACGGTCAGCGCAGAGACCCCGTCCACGCGCACAAGCCCCGACCTCGGACCCCTCCCGACGTCGGGGCTTGCTGCTCCTCAGCGGCACTCTCAGCTTCGGCGATAGATGCCTGAGCACAGCCGAGACGCGCGAATACTAAACCGCCGTTCAGGAAGAGGGCCAGAGAAAAGGAAGGCCCCACCGACGGCGAAGTGGCGGGGGCCTCGGTTCGGCTGCGCGAAGTCAGCCGCACGCCGAGCAGCTGATGGTGCCGTCTGGGAACACGGGCTCGAAGCCGATGCTTCATTTCGAGCGGGGTGCCGTCCTGACCGACGTACTCGAGGTGGTACCAGAGCATGTGTTCGTCGGTGCCCCCTTCGACCCCGGCGTCGGCGAGAGCGCGGTCGAGCCGTCGAGCGTCATCTGTGGTCAAGGCCAAGCAGTCGTATTGGGCGTCGCTCGAGCCGCGCACCGCCGGTACGGTCAGCCTGCCGCGCAGCAGATCCGCGGCCGACGTCGGAAGCACGGCCAGCAATTGCTCGATCGGCGGGGCGACAACCGAAGACGTCTGGGCTGCCCCCAACTTGTTCGGGTCGTGCAGAAAGAAGCACGCGGCGTAGCCGACCGGGACATACTTCCTGAACTGTTTGTCTTCCCACGCGCTCGCGGGCAGCGATTCGTGCAGCAGTAGCGGGTTCCCGTGACGTGTCCGCACGAGCTCGACTCCCTCAGGGGTCAGGCGCTGCTCCACCCACCCTGTCGAGGAGGACCACTCCGGGTCGGGGAAGTAGCTGGCGCCAGATCAGCCGCCCGTCGGCGTAGAGGCGAGCGACGCCGGCGTACTGATAACCACCGATCGCGATGAAGTAGCTGTCGACCAGTTCGCCGCGTTCTGGCCGACTGGGCGTCGGCGCCCTCCGGTGGCAGACCGATCAGGCCGACACGTGCCGCGAACGCGGCGGCGACGGTCGTGCTTGGAGCGGCAGTGATCGGCGACGGGCGGGTGGTGGGCGGGATGGCCGGGCGTACAGGTTCGCTGTTGTCTCGGCTAACGGCGGGCACCAGCCCGGCGGTGATGGCCACGACCGCGGCCGCGACACCAATGGCTACGACCACGCGCCGCCGGTGACGGCGAGTGGGTGTCGGTTCGATGTCGATGACTGTCGCGGTAGTGCTCCTCGTGCGCAGGGCGTCGAAGTAGTCGGCAACATCGGGCAGCGGGATGGCATCGTCGACGCGAGCCGGGTCGGCCCGTTCGAGGACGCGCATCACTTCATCGTCGGTGATCACCCGACACCTCCTGTCGGAGCTTCAGGGGTTGGGTTCGGTCTGGCTTGCAGCCGGCGATACTCGCGGCCGAGGTTCCCGCGGGCTCGATGCAGCCGTTGCGCCGCCGCATTCGGGGCGATCTCGAGCACGGAAGCGATGTCGACGACCTCGAGGTGCTCCCACGCCACGAGCCGGAGCACCTCGGCGTCGGTGTCACCGAGGCGGGAGATCGCCGCGAGAACGAGCTGGCACTCATCGCCATCCAGCACCGACTCGTCCGGGCCGGACGCGGGACGATCCACCACGCCGCGCATCCGGACATCGAGCCGGCGTCGCCTCGCCGCGGTCCGCCACTGGTGGCCGATGACCCGGTAGGCGACCCCGTACAGCCACACCAGCGCCGCATCCCCAGCGGGGACATCGTCGAGGCGACGCCACGCCGTGAGAAACACCTCGCTCACGACATCATCGACGACATCCGTTGGCCACGCGACGGCGGCAATAGTCGCGGATCGGTCGGTAGAAACGACGGTAGATCTCGTCGAACCGGAGGTTCTCACTTGAGCAGCCACCGACCGGCGCTTCCGTCCGTCTGCTCATGACTCGTCCATGCCCGGTTGTCCTGCTTGCTTACGCGGAAGTTTCGCGCATCACCGAACGACGCCGGGGTGAAGCCCACCGGCGCCGCCGATCGGCAACGGGTCGGTCATGCGGCGCGCCGCTTGGGAGGACCCGGTCGTCATCACCTCACCGTTCGGGAGCGTGAGCGTGAGCACGCGATCGGGCCCCAGCTCGATGATCCATCCTTCGTCGTGGATGGCGGTGTGATGTCGAACGCACACCGGCAGCAGATTTTCGAGGTCGGTGCGGCCGCCGTGGCGCCACCATTGGATGTGGTGGATCTTGCAGAGATCGAAGCGGGTCGGGCAGTCGGGGATCGCACACCGGGGATAGATCGCTCGCAACGCACGTCGTTGCGCGGCGTTCGCGAGCCGGGTGGTGCGACCGAGGTTGAGTCGTCCGGGGGCGTGGATGATCGCCCCGTTGCGCACGATGACCGTGCGCACGGCGGCCTCGCCGAGCATCTCGATGAGCACCCGAACGGGCAGCTCGACCGGGATCCCCCAATCGACATGTGGCCCGCTGTCTGATCCGGCGTCGCGGGTGTCGACCACGACTATCACCTCGGGCCGTCCGCCCCGCTGCCCATGCCCCTCGCACAGATCGAGCAGCGCAAGGGCCGTCAGGTAGGCGTTCTTCTCGACAGGGTCTGACGGGCAGTCGTCGGGTGTCTTTCGGCGAAGCGCTGGGCCACCCGCTCCTTTAATCTGGTTGAGGAGCTTCATTCCGCGCAGCGGATCGAGCTTGCCCCAGTACTCGATCATGCCCGTGGCGGGATCGACACGGTGGTTGAAGCGGATCGCTCGCTGCTGACGCGCGAGCCGATCCTCACCACCATCGTCTTCGAGGCGACGTTGCTCGTCGCGCACCTTGCGCGCGAACTCCTCCGCGCTCATCTCCTCCGCATCGCCAGTCAGAGCGTCGATGCGCTTGGCGAGCTCTCGGCGCTTGTCGTCATCGACATCACGCAGCGCCGCGCCGGCCGCGTCGAGGTGCTCACCGGAGACCTTACCCTCCTCGAGCGCCTTGCCGAGCTTCGGCGTCTCCTTCGTTGTCTCCTTGCGGCGCAGCGCACGCTTCGCCTTCTTGCGCGACGACCGCCCCGCTTTCGCCATGTGCTTTTCGGGCAGCGGGCTGTGCGTCGCCATGTACCCGGCGAGCGCGACCTCCCGCCCGTCGCACCATCGCTTGATCGCCGCCAGATCGGCGACGCCCTGGGTCACCTTCTCGCGTGTGGAGTTCTCGTCCACCGACGCCACGGCGCGCACCAATCGCACGACTTCGTTGACGTCCACCACACCTCCCCGAACGCGTCGAAGGCACCATTCACCAGGGGAAGTGAGAGTCGAACACTAGTTCGTCGTGCGGAAAAATGCAACCCCAAGAGCAGGAATTTTTCAAGGCCGGGGCATCATCGGTCGTCGACGCGCGCTCGCATTAGGGGCGGCCGGCTGTCTGCCCATTCGATCGGCACCGGTCCTTCCGCCCAGAGTGCGTCGGGCTGGGGAGATTTGAACTCCCGGCCTCCCGCGCTGCAAGTCGTACCGCCTGCAACTAACGCCGAAAGCGCGTGCGTCGATCTAGCGCGCGCTTCTCTAGGAATCGGCCTCAGGGACGACCCAAGTCAAGTGCTCCATCTCTCCCGCCGCAGTCGCAAGCCACAAAAGTGACCAGGAATCGTCCGAACCGTTCAGTGCGCCTACTGCCTCCGTCACAGTGTCAACGTCACCTACGAAGCGGGCCTCGACGACGACGGCCACCGCGTCGAACGGGAGGTCGCGCGGGCCAAGTGCTCGACCGCCGGCTGCGTCGCACAGCGGGTGGCGCAGAGATGACGAAGGCCCCGCCCGGAAAACGGGGCGGGGCCTTCAGTTGTAGTTCCGCGATGGTCAGCGGGAACGGACGCCGCTCGGTGTGGCGCTACGACGGCTCGCCCGGGCGATGGCCGCCGCCAGCGCCGGTCCCCTCCGGGCCAGCCGGGGCAGGGATCGCGAAGTTGCCTGGCACCTTTGTGCCTGGGACGCCGTTCACCGTCTCGGTGGAGTAGGCGTAGGTGAGCACCGCGAAGGCGACGGCGTCGCTGTTCACGTTCAGGGCGTGGTCGCTGTTGTTGGCGAAGGTGTCGCACGCCAGGTGGTAGCACGGGTCGAACTGGGCACCGGCTGTCCCGCCCCAGATCGCCTGCTGCGCGGGTGTCTTGACGACCTCGGCGCCCGTGAACAGGCCGCCGGCCGGGATGTCGTTGAGGATGAACGCCTGGTAGTCGCTGCGCCCGCTGAACTGCGCGTCGTCGTAGGGCTGGCCGGCGAGGGTGTAGTACGACTCGAAGAGATCCTCGATCTGGACCGAACCCTCCGGGATCGGCACGCCCGGGGGGGCGGGGAAGCCGGACGTGTCGCCGTCGTACACCATGAACACGTAGTTCGGTGAGCCGACCATGTCGAAGTTCAGGTACAGGGCGATGCGATCGCGCTCGGCCTGGCTCAGCCCGGTGACGTACTGCGTCGAGCCGACGAGACCTGACTCCTCGGCGCCCCACCACGCGAAGCGCAGCGTGTTCTGGGGGCGGAGCTTGGCGATCTGCTCGGCGACCTCCAGCAGGACCGCGGAGCCACTGCCGTTGTCGTTGATGCCGGGCCCGGCCTGCACCGAGTCGAGGTGGGCACCGGCCATCACCACGTTGGTGTTGTTGGTGCCGGGCAGCTCGGCGATCACGTTGACCTGCGGACGGCTCTCCGGCGGGTCGACGTCGATGAGCGCCGTCGAGCCAGCCTGGGCGAGCGCCTCACCTTGAGCGAACGAGGCACCGACGACCGGGATCGTCACTCCTTCCCCGCCGGGGATCAGCGTGCCGACGATCAGGCCTTCCCGCGCTGGGGTGTTGCCCTGGTTGAAGATGATCACCGCTTCAGCCCCCGCGGCTTGGGCATTGACCGCCTTGACAGCGAACGTGCACGTCCCGCGCTGGATCAGGGCAATGTCGGATGTTCCGCCGAAGCCGACGAAGTCCCCTGGTTCACAACCGCTGGTGACGGGATCCCGGGGCAGGACGAGGTTGACGTCGACGGGGATCACGTTGCCCGTGACCGTCCCGAACCCACTTCCCGTGAAGGCGCCGGTCTCGTACGTTGCGGCCACCGGCGTGAGCTGCTGCAGCGTCGGCGGCGGGATGAAGGTGAACGGGAACTCGTCCAGCGTCACATTCCATCCGGCGGCCTCGAGCGTGTCGACGACGTATTCGACGCTGCGGGTGTAACCGGGCGTTCCCGCTGCGCGGGTATCGCCGTTGTCGTCGGCGATGGCCTGCAGGGCCGCCTGGTGGGCCCGAACCCCCTCGAGCCGCACGCACTCGAGCAGCTTCGAATACGTGTTGTTGGTGCGGTTGTCGCAACCGTTCTGCGACGGCGCAGCCGTCGCAGCCACCGTCGGCAACACAGACAGCGGCACGACCACCGCAGCAGCGACGAGGAACCGACGCGCAGCCCGGCAACCAAACATCGACGAAGCCATCGAAAACCCCCCTGTCCCGAATCCGGCGAGGTCATCGTCGCAAGGCGACTGCTCGTCTGCTTCTCGTGCCCGGGACGGCCGAGACGCAAACCACATCGACGCGCGCCAGCCCCCGGGTCAGCCGGTCAGTTGGTACTCCTATTGGTCCCCTCTGACTTCGGGGCTCTGTACCGTTCCGCCGACACCGCCTTTGACCTGCACATACGTGGTCGGGCTGAGAGGATTTGAACCTCCGACCTCCTGACCCCCAGTCCCGTACGGGCCACCGGCGTGGACGTTGCCGAGCAGCGTCCTGTGTTGTGCTCTGCGGGAATACTCAGGAGGTGCATTGCCGAGCAGTGTCTGAGTCGCGTCCAGCGACGCACCGGGCGTTGACAAGCGCGTTGACATCCTCGAGCGTGAGCAGCGCCCCCGGGAAGCAGGCAGGGCTCGTCGTGCGTCCCCGTCCAACAGTTGTTTCCAATGGCTCACCTGGCGGCGCCGGACCCTAACGGTCGCGGCCGGAAGCAACGCGCCATCCGTAAGTTCGCCAACATGCGACTCGTAGCGATCCGCTATGACGCGTACCCGATGACAGGAAGCAGTCTCCACGGGGTGTAGGTCGCCCGGCTCATTTTGTGCCCGGGCGCCTCAACGAACGCCTTTGGTGTTCTGAGACCCGTTAGCTTGAGTTGCCGCGGAGTGGCGGATCTCAAGGTCAGGTGTCGCGACCCGTGCAGTCTCAAGCGTCAACACCTGGGCAGGCCTCCCGAGAGTTTCGGTGTCGGCCAAACCGGAGATCAGCGGGACTTGATCGCGCTCGCTGGAGGATTCGGGGCTAGGAGGTCACTCAAGATGTTGTTCAACGCGTACATCGACGGGTCATGGCTGTTCCGGCAGTGCGGACCCAACGGGCTGCTCGCAAATCAGACGGAGTACCCCGAGAACGTGTTCCGTCTTGACTTTGGTCGGCTTCTGTCGGTCTTCGGCGGTCACCTCAGTCGGTCGCTCGGCGGCGAAGTCGCTGACCCTGCGGAACTGTTCCTCTACACAGCGATCTTCGTGATTCCCTCCGAGCCCGATCCGAAGTGGGGAGACATCTCGTTCATCGAAAGCAACTCGCACACACGCCGAATGTTTGCGGACTCGGCGGTGGCCGCGGGCTTCCACGACGAGGGCATCTTTGACGTGCCGCTTCGCGGGTGGATCGTCGAAAAGCTCCGTGATCGTCGGTACCAAGAAAAGATGGTGGACACGTCGGTCGTCGCTCGCATCGTGGAGCAGTCGATCCGCTACCCCGATCGGCTGCACGTTCTCGTGAGCGGCGATACCGACATGGTGCCCGCAATCAGCACAGTTGTCCCGGAGTACACGGAGACGATTGTCCTCGCCACTACGCACCCCGATCAGTACAACCCACTGGACGCTCAGTCGTCCTTTCGGTTGAACTCATTCGACTTCCGAGTTCCGCCTCTCTACCTCGAGCGACACACGATGGAACTCGCTCAGGGCGACTTCGTGTATCGCTGCTCGAATCCTTCGTGTCAACGCGCTCTTCGCACGACAGTTGCCGATACCCGCCCGGGCCAATCCCATCTGCAAGCCGTGCTTCAACCGACGCGGCGGACCAACCCGGTGAGACGATCGAGCTCGCGCCGATCGCCCGTATCCATCCGCCCCGCGCCCGCACCTCAGCCATCAGGCTTCGCCTCGACAGTGACACTGGCAGACAAGGAAAACGTTCGTGGCTGGATTGATGGACCCAATCGAGAACTTTGACAGCGGGAGTGGAGAAGGCGTCGATGAGGTCGAGGACGCCACCGAGGAAGGTCAACCCGACGCCGTACGCAGAGACCTCGCTCGGCCAGTCGGCGCGGTAGGGGGGTTCGCAGCGGGGGCGCGGAATGGCGCCCGGGCGGTGACTCACACCGAGCAGGCGCGAATCGTGAAGAGGACGATCGAGGAGACTCGCCGACAGCCGGCCGATGTCCCTCTTTCGCCATGGTTGAAGGATGTGGCCAAGCGCATCGAGCTGAGCACCGGACGAAGCGAAAGGATGGGGCGCTTGGCCAGCTCCGCGGCCACCTGTTCGAGCGTCTCGACGTCATGGCGTACAACGCGGCGAAGCAGCGCGACGGCAAGGAGTTGGTCCTGCGTTCGAAGCCGCTCAATGAGGGCTACGACGCGAGCCGTTTCATCAACAATCGGTTCGCGGGTGCGATCCAGCACAAGATGAGCCCGAACGGCGTCCGGGCGGCCGCCGACAAGCTCTGAGAAGCTGAAGCCAGGTTCGGCCCGGAAGGCCACAGTCCGGGTCCCCGCCGACCGACTAGCGGAGGTGGCCGCCAAGGCGGACGGACGGATCCACGTACAAGCCTCAGCGGTCACCACTTCCGACGTCATCGCGACCTCCGACGGTGGTCTCCGCCAACTCGCGACGCACGGCCAGAGTGCAGCAAGCCTGACAGCTCAGTCCTCTCGGGCCGCAGCAAAGTCCGCCGGTGTTTCAGTGGCCATTGGGGGTGCTCTCGATGTGCCCCGGCTCTTGGCTCGCGAGATGAACTGGAAGCAGTTCGCGGTCGCCCGCACCTTCGACGCTGTCGAGGGCGCCGAGCGCGACCCTTCGCGGCGGTGGCATGGAAAGGTGCCGTTGCCAACCTCAAAAAGGGTTCCATCACCCGCGTCGCACCGCTCGCAGAGATCGCAGTCCCGATCTTGGGCAGCGTCCTCGTGGGCGCGGGGATTCGGTGGGTATTGAAGCCGGTGCGTCGTGTGCTCGAGGAGTGGGCGGCCGACGACCGTGCAGCAAAGTCTGACGAAGCGACGACCCGGGTGACGGCCCTTCCGACGCCACTACTCGACGCTGCGACTCCGGCCTGCGAGGCGACTGAGGATCCGGAGGACCCGCCTGCGGCCGAAGCGAGCTGACGTCGGATCCACGCCCGGCGGTTTCAAGCGGCTACACCGGCGCAGCAGCATCAGGTTCTCAGAGCCGGCGTTCATGGACGCGTGCGGTGAGTGAGGTTGCGCCGCTCCTGCCGCACGAATAGTCGCGTCCATCTCAGCAGCGGCGGAGCACCCTCGTGCCTGTTCCTACGGCGTCCAGATGGCGGCGGTTCCGTCTCCAAAGGGAGCACAGAGACCCTGCAGGTACATCGTTCCGACCCAGGCACAAACGAGTGCATCGAGAGCATCTTCGTAGCGCTTGAGTTCCGAGGTCCGACACTGGCCGACGAGCTCCGACGCCGGAAGCGGCAGGCCGGTGCCTGAGATCGTGAGCGTCAGCGCATTGTGAATCTCCTGCCACGCCTGTAGGAGCTTTGCCCGCCGGTCCAATGGCGCGACGGCGGGCCAGTAGTCACCGGCCTTGTCCACCTTGTACGAACTCTGTACGGCGCACCGATGAGAGCGAGCAGCGCTGGGTGGGGGTAGACCTCCACGAGGGCGGGGACTGCGCCAGCCGGTGTTTCAGTCGTCGCCAGGGGGTATCCACGCTCGGCAAACGAGCTTCGGAGACTGTCGCTGATCTTCCCTGGGCGCTCAAGGGTTGGAGAATGCGCGCTACACCCGCGGCCTCCATACGCTCGGGAGATGGCGACGTCTGCCGCCCTCCGCGCTGCTGATTGGGGTTAGCGCTAGGGGCATATCGACCGTGATGAGGTCAACCTGCCCACCACCAAGACGCTCGGCGGCGCCGAGAAGCGCATCGACGTCCGGCGTGGTGCCGACAGCAACCGAGGACCAGTTAACCGGGACACCATTCGAAAGCTCGACGAACTGGTTGTAACTGGGCGCAAGTCCGACACAGTCCCATCGTCCACGGGCCTCACGCACAACTGCGACGCCGCTGGGCTTGTGATTAGTCCACGCCGGATCGATCGCGAGGATCCTCCTCATCGAGCCTCACATGGTATTTCGGGACGGGACTGAGCATCCCACAGTCGAGCGAGGTCGGGGCTGTGGAGCACCTATGTGACGGAGAGCTGCAGTGTCACACCCCTTCGTAGGCTCAGGGGGTGAACTTCTCGCTGGATGAGTCGACGTGGCGGATCTCGCGGAGACTCAACGATGCGCTCGTAGCCGATCTTGCGCTTGGCGATCTGTCGGCCGACGGCGACCGTTGGTTCGACAAGACATTGGCGGACGAGGACGACTGGAGCTCGCATCTCGCATCCCGCCAACTCGAGATGACCACTCACGCGCCTGCTGCCGACCTCCACGACACCATGCTGGTGTTGCTCGTCGTCTCGATGAGGCGGTTCGCTCTTGGCCCCCGCCTACCGAGCACGCCCACTGGGATTGCCCCGTCACTCACGGAAGCGTAACGAGGGGGAGGACGGCCGGCGGGCAAGCTCAGCCGGTCGTGCGTGGGGGTCCCGCTCGGCGTCGGCGAGCAGGCGCGGCGATCTCATCCCGCGCCTCGCCCGACTGCCGAGGAGCGGCCGTGTCACGCTGAGGCGTGACCGAACCGACGAGCACCACCATTCCCCAACACCTCGACCTCCTCATGCCGACTCTTCAAGCGATCAAGGACCTCGGCGGGTCGGCCCGCATCGACGAGATCGTTGAGCGAGTTGCGAAGGCGGAACGGTTCTCCGAGGAGCAGGTGGCGCTCCGTCGCCCCGGCCACCACATGGGCCTCATCGAGTCCGCCTCGCCTGGCGCGGAACTACCTGGAACATCGGCGCGATCGAGAACTCCGCGCGGGGCGTCTGGTCCGTCACCGCCCTGGGTCGCAACATCGCCTCCGGCGACGAGGCCGTGGCTCTCGTCAAGGCGTGGAAGGCCGCATACAACAAGGACTACGCGGCGAAGAAGAAGGCCGCCGCCGTCGTCGCCCCGGACGACGACGAGGAAGCGGAAGTCGAGAGCGACATCGGCTGGAAGGAGGCGCTCCTCGACAGCTTGCTTGCGATGGCGCCGGATGCTTTCGAACGGCTCGCGAGCGCCTTCTACGCGAGGCCGGCTTCCGGGACGTTGAGGTCCTCGGGAAGTCGGGGGACGGCGGTATCGACGGCGTCGGCGTCTACCGGCTGTCGCTGGTGTCGTTCCCGGTCTTCTTTCAATGCAAGCGGTTCAGGGACTCGGTCGGCCCTCACGATGTCCGCGACTTCCGAGGCGCGATGTCAGGGCGCGGCGAGAAGGGCCTCCTCATCACGACCGGATCGTTCACGAGAGACGCCCGCGCTGAGGCCACCCGCGATGGCGCACCGCCGGTCGAGCTCATCGACAAGGACGACCTCTGCGAGCTGTTGAAGGACTACGCCATCGGCGTGCGCACGACCTCCCGCATCGTTGAGGACGTCGAGGTGGAGCCGGGCTTCTTCGCGAGCGTCTGACGACGATTCGGGGTCGGCATCACCACCGCGGCAGCGCCGGTCGGGCTCGCGCCAGTGGGGACTCCTATCTTTGGCAGGCCACGCGCGGACGGGGGCCCGCTCGGGGGCGTCGGCGTAGGCGGCCGGCGAGCTCATCCCACTCCGCGCCCGTTCTTCGGGCGGCGCCGGCAACGAGCTTGTCGACGGCCGGCCATTCCCGCCGGCGGGTGATGCCGCACCTCGTCGGGCCTTCCCGGCGCGCCCGCACCTCGAGTCATACGCGAACTGCAAGCACTCGCCGGCGACCGGACATGAGCGGCACACGTCTCGCTGCCGGCCGGCCTCTTTCGCCGTCGTCGCCCCATCGGTGAAGGCCGTGTCGCCGCGGCAAGCGGCGAGCGAGTACCAGGCCGGCGGGTGCATCAGGCGCGCAGGGTACGGCCGCGCGTCGGGTGGTCGGGTCCTTGCCGTCCCCCCTGCTAGCTGCGCTGTCTTACCTCAGAACGACCGATACACCGATGTGATGCACGGAGCCACCGCACGGACCGCCCTCGCCGCCGCCGAGGTCGAACCGTTGAGAGCGATTCTCTACGGCCGGGTCTCCCACGACCCCACCGGCGAGCCGAGCACCCGATGGGGGACATCGACGGCCGTCACGGCCATCGCCCTAGCGGATTAAGAGGAGTACCCAGGCGGTCACCACGGTACTAGGCGGCCCGTTCACGCCGAACCGCGCCAAAACCTCCCACCCTCCTCGTGTGCGCTCTCACCACTCACGGGAGTGCGGTGCTTCGACCGGATGGCAAGGATGCAACCGGCGACTGCGACAACTCCGGCGACCAAGGTGAGTATGAGCCCGCTGCCCACGTTGGGTTCGAGGTCGAGCGGCGCCTCAGCCACTGAACTGACATTGCTGATATCCAAGATCGCGACGACGACGACCAGCAACGCAGCGACGAGGGCGACGATGGCGAACCAGCGGCGCGCTTTGCTAGTGCAGCCAGGCCGAACACCGCGCATGCCAGCCCCAGGATCAGCGTGATTACTCCATCGCCGTCGGTCCCTGCCGCGGAGAACGGGCCGAGGCTCGCCCACGGCATGAACGCACCGATGATCACGCCGAACGACCCGCCGATGATCAGCCCGGACGCCGGGGTCCACAGCCACGCTGGGGGACTGCTTGATGCTGGCGCAGTCGGGAGGGGGTGGAGCTGGCCGTCGTGGCCGAGGTACTGGCCCGTCGGGATCGGTATCGCGGCCGTCGGAGGCCCGATAGTGCTCCGGCGGAGGCGGTAGTTCGCTCATCGTGCCCATCTTGGTGCATCGGCCCTGGTGCCCGACATCCGGGCCCTGTGCGCTCGTGAGCTACCAAGCGGGGGGTCACCCCCCCCCCCCCCCCCTCTTTTCACCTTCTTGATAACCGGGCCTCTGACCTGCACATACATGTCGGGCTGAGAGGATTTGAACCTCCGACCTCCTGACCCCCAGTCAGGCGCGCTAACCAAACTGCGCCACAGCCCGTGGGCCGGTCAGGCTAGCCGAAGCGTTCGATCAGCCATCCGACGCCTTCGACCGCGCGCCACCCGAGATAGAGCACGATCGCGGCGACCAGCAGCTTGAAGTGCCACGGCGCGCGGCCCTGCTCCCCCGCGAGCTCACGCACGTTGACCTTGCGCGGATCGACCGTCGCCGCAGCGGCCAGCGGACGGCCGCACGTTGGGCAGGTGCCGTCAACGGCGACCGAGCTGGGGTTCCAGAACTTCGAGCAGTCGTCACACCACGGCATCGGCGCTCACACCGGAGGCACGCCGTGGCGCTTCTCGACGAAGAAGCGTTCGCGACCCTCGGCCGCGGCGAAGCGCCGCGCGATCTCCTCCCGCAGCCGATCGAAGTCGATGACCGCGTCGACGACGAGCTCCGACGCGAGATGCAACAGGTTCACGTCCTCCTCGTACTCCGCCCGGCGCTCCGCGACGAACTTCGCCCGTTCGTCCTCGTCCTCGATGGCCGCGATCTTGTTGGCATACACCGCGTTGACCGCTGGCTCCGGCCCCATCACGGCGATCTTCGCCGTAGGAAGGGCGATCGTCGCGATCGGGTCGAACGCCGGGCCCGACATGGCGTACAGACCCGCGCCGTACGCCTTGCGAACGATCACGCACACCTTGGGAACGGTCGCCTCGGTGACCGCGGTGATCATCTTGGCGCCATGACGGATGATGCCCTCACGCTCGACCGCGGTGCCCACCATGAAGCCCGGCACATCGGCGAGGAAGAGCAACGGCACGTTGAATGCGTCGCACAACCACAGGAACCGCGCCGCCTTGTCGGCCGAGTCGCCGAACAGCACGCCGCCCTTCTGCATGGGGTTGTTCGCGACGACTCCAACTGCCCGACCGTCGATGCGACCGAAGCCCACGATCAGCTCACGGGCATAGAGCGGCTTCACCTCGAAGAAGCTGCCGTCGTCGATGATGCCTTCGATGACCTTGTGCATGTCGTAGGCGCGGCGCTCCTCGACGGGCACCACGTCGCCGTTCAGCGCACGCGCCGGCTCCGCCCCAGGCACACGGCTGGGCCGCGCCCGCCATGTCGACGGAAGGTACGAGAACCACCGCTTCACCTGCGCGATCGCGTCGGCGTCGTCGACCGCGAGATTGTCGCCGCAGCCCGACACGGTGGCGTGCATGCGGGCGCCGCCCATCTCTTCGAGCGTCGCGATCTCGCCGATCACCATCTCGGCCATACGGGGCGAGCCGAGATACATGGACGCGTTGCCCTCGACCATCACGACGATGTCGCAGAAGCTCGGGATGTAGGCGCCCCCGGCGGCCGACGGTCCGAACAGGCAGCACGCTTGCGGCACCTTCCCGGACAACCGCACCTGGTTGGCGAAGATGCGGCCCGCTCCCCTACGTCCCGGGAACAGCTGGACCTGGTCGGTGATCCGAGCACCGGCCGAGTCGACGAGCCAGAACACGGGAAGCTCGTCCGACAACGCCCGCTCGGTGAGGCGGATGATCTTCTCGACGGTACGGGCTCCCCACGACCCCGCCTTCACCGTCGGGTCATTGGCCATCACGCACACGGAGCGACCGTCGATCGCGCCGATGCCGGTCACGACACCATCGGCGGGGAGGTCGTCGCCGGGCGCGAGCGCGTTGGCGAGGAGCGCGTCCTCGACGAAGGACCCTTCGTCGAGCAGCAGCGCCAACCGGTCGCGGACGAAGAGCTTTCCCTGCGCCGCCAGCTTCTCGGCCTGAGTGGCGAGGTTGCCCTCGAGAGCACGCGCGGTACGGCGCTGGAGATCGTCCATCAGCGCCAGTCCATCACGACCGACGCCGGACCCGGAGCTTCACCGGTGTCATGCCCAGCTCGAGCTCGTCGCGCAGGCGCCCCTCGAGGTACCGCAGGTAGGTGGGAGGAAGCTCCCGGTTCACGAACAGCGTGAACGTCGGCGGATCGGCCGCGCCCTGCGTCGCGTACAGCACACGGGCCCCGCCGGGAGCGGGCTGGGCCGCCTGCGCGCTCTGGATCACTTTGTTCACCTCACGGGTAGGGACCCGCCGGTGGTAGTCCTCGATCGCACCCGCCAGCACGGGCAGCAGCTTGTGGACGCCCTTCCCGCTAATGGCGCTGATGCGCAGCACCGGCGAGTTGCCGATGAAGTGAAGGCGATCTTCGACCTGGCGGGCGATGTCGAGGCGCTCCTCGGTGTCGAGCAGCTCGTACTTGTTGAGCAGCACGACGATGGGACATCCGGATGCGTCGACTCGCTCGGCCAGCCGTTGATCCTGGTGCGTGATGCCCTCGGTTGCGTCGATGACGAGGAGTGCGATGTCGGCGTCGTCGACGGCCCGCAACGAGCGCACGACCGAGTAGTACTCGGTGCCGTCGTCGACCTTCGAGCGTCGGCGCATGCCGGCGGTGTCGATGAAGCGGATCGGCCCCTCGTCGGTCTCGACGACCGTGTCGATCGCATCACGCGTGGTGCCGGGCATGTCGTGCACCACCGCACGCTCGTCGCCGATGAGCCGGTTGAACAGCGTCGACTTCCCGACGTTCGGGCGACCAACGATCGCCACGCCCGGGATGTCGGGAGCCTCGGTGCGCTCCGGTTCGACTTCTTCCTCCGGGAAGTGCTCGACGATCGCGTCGAGGAGATCGCCGGTGCCGAGGCCGTGGAGCGCGGTCAAAGCGAACGGCTCCCCGAGCCCGAGCGAGACGAATGGCCAAACCTCGTGACGGCGGCTGTCGCTGTCGACCTTGTTGGCGGCGATGAGCACCGGTCGGCCTGCCCGTCGCAGCCACTCCCCGACCGCCGCGTCCTCCTCGGTCACCCCGACGGTGGTGTCGACGACGAGGACGACGACGTCGGCCTCGCGCACTGCCCGCTCGGACTGCGCGCTCACCTGCGAGTCGAGCGTCGAGCCCGCCGGCAGCCAGCCCCCCGTGTCGATCACGGTGAAGTTGCGCCCTTGCCAATCGACTTCGAACGCCTTGCGGTCACGGGTGACGCCCGGCAGCTCCTCGACGATCGCTTCGCGCCGCCCGACGAGCCGGTTCACGAGCGTCGACTTGCCGACGTTCGGACGGCCGACGATAGCGACGACGGGCGTGCTCACGACCGCGTTCCGACCAACGCGACCTCGAGACCGAGTGCAGCCCGCAACGCGACGCCGTCCGTCGCCACCACCTCGACCGGTCGGGGAAGATCCGCGGGCGCGAGCCCGTCGAGGAAGCGACCTTCGGAGAGACACACGTCGGGAAGCAGGTAGCGGTGGCCCCGCGGTTGCTCCGCGAGCACACGGGCGAGGTCCTCACCGACGAGCAGCCCGGCGACGCCGATGTTGCCGCCGAAGAACTCATTGCGCACCGGCAACACCCGCACGTCGGGGCGTCCGAGCTCATCGACGAGCGGCGCGAGCACACGCGCGCCGTACTCACCAGTGAGGATCGCGATCGGAGCGTCCCGTCGCGGCAACACAGTGACCGGGATTGATGATTGGGCGGACGCATCGTGCCTCCAATCATCAATCTGCGGAGGGGGGAAGGGGCGGCCGACGCGCGCGGGGGCGCGGTAGCCCTCCGCCGGAGCGCCGTCGACCCACGCGAAGAAGCCCGGGGCGATGCCGGTTGGTTCGTCGACGAGACCGTGCATCTCGAGCTCGAAGGTGCGGGCCATCCCGACGCCGTCCTCGTGCATCGGGAACCCCTCGTAGGCCTCCGCATCGGGGAACGGACGATCGGCGAGCAAGTAGTACTCGTCGGCGAGGAACGCGACGCGGCGGCCGAGCACACTCAGGAACGTGTGCTGCCACTCCTCGACGATGTCGACGACGCGCTTCGCCTCGTCGACGGTGTGGGGTCGCAGCGACGGCTCCGAAGACCACCGGCTCACTCCGAGGGGAACCACGCAGACCGATGCCAGCTCGGGGTACCGGTCGAGGACGCCCGCGAGCGTGCGGTCGAGCTCGTCGCCGTCGTTCACGCCCGGGCACACGACGACTTGACCGTGGATCGTGATGCCGGCGTCGAGCAGCGCGCGCAGCCAGCGCAAGCTGGTCGCGCCACGGCGGTTGCGCAGCATGCGAGTGCGCAACTCGGGATCGGTCGTGTGGATGCTCACGTTGAGTGGGCTGAGGCGCTCGGTGATCACGCGCTCGAGATCAGCCTCGGTGAAGCGCGTGAGCGTCGTGTAGTTGCCGTACAGGAACGAGAGCCGGTAGTCGTCGTCCTTCGCGTACAGGCTGCGGCGCAGCCCGGGCGGCAGCTGGTAGATGAAGCAGAACTCGCAGTGGTTGTCGCAGGTGCGCAGCTGGTCGAACAGGGCCGAGTGCACCTCGACACCCAACGGCTGGCCCGCTCGCTTCGCGATCTCGACCGTGAGCTGGAGCCCGCCCCGCAAGACCTCGAGCTCGAGCTCGGGCTCGTCGGTCAGCAGCTGCCACTGGATGACATCGCGCGGGGCCTGGCCATTGATCGCCTCGACGCGGTCGCCGACGTGCAGCCCGGCGCTCTCCGCCGGCGAGCCGGGCGCGACAGCGACGACTCGAGGCGAGGACATGGGTCCAAGGATACGGGGTGACGGCGGTCCAGCCCCCGGCGACCCCCGGTACCGTGACTTCCGATGGCTGTCGATCGCGTGCTGCTCGCCTCGCCGCGAGGCTTCTGCGCGGGTGTCGAGATGGCGATCAAGGCATTGGCGTGGATGGTGCGGGCGTTCGACCCGCCGGTGTACTGCTACCACGAGATCGTCCACAACAAGCTCGTCGTCGATCGCTTCACGGCCCTTGGGGTTCGGTTCGTCGACGACGTGGCATCCGTGCCAGCAGGCGCGCCGCTCATGCTCTCGGCGCACGGGTCGGCTCCGGAGGTCGTCGCCGCGGCGCGCGCCACCGGTGGGTACGTCGTCGACTCGGTGTGTCCGCTCGTCACCAAGGTCCACCATGAAGTGCGAGTGCGCGCCGGCAAGGGCTACCAGATCGTCTACGTCGGCCATCAAGGTCATGAAGAGGCCGTGGGCACCATGGCCGTCGCGCCCGACGCGATGCACCGCGTCGAGTCGGCTGATGACGTGCGCGCGCTCTCCGACATCGACGGTCCGGTCGCAGTGCTCGCACAGACCACGCTGTCCCATCGCGACTGGGCCGGGGCGCTCGACGCGTCACGCGAGCGGTGGCCCGACGTGTGGGTGCCGGGGCGCAGCGACCTCTGCTTCGCCACGACGAACCGCCAGTCGGCCCTCATGGAGATGGCGCCGCGATGCGACGCCATCGTCGTGATCGGCTCCGCGAACTCCTCGAACACCCGCGCCCTCGAGAAGCTCGCTCAGGAAGCTGGGTGTTCCGCGGTGTATCGCGTCAACTCGGTCGACGAGCTCCCCGGTGAGCTCCACGGCGTTGTTGGCGTCACTGCGGGCGCATCGGCACCCGAGGAGCTCGTCGAAGCGGTGATCCGCAGGCTCGATCCCAAAGACGGCGTCGAAGAGGTACGCATCACCGACGAGGACGAGTACTTCCCCCCGCCCCGCAACATCCGCGACCTGCAGGCGGCCATCGAGGTCGCGGCGACGGTCGTTGCCGGCGGTTCGCTCACCGCGCGCCCTGCGGTCGACGATCGGGGCATTGCCGCCAGCGACGTCCTCGAGGCGCTCCGAGCCTGACTGCGCTTTCCGTCGCGGAGGGCCGTCTGAGCCGTGGAATCGATCCTGAATAGGCGATCAGCGCCCGTGTAGCGTCTCGGCGCGATGAGGGGGCAGGGGCGCGACGACGTCGCGTTGGAGGGCGTCACGAAGCGCTTCAGCGAGGTCGTCGCCGTGGATGACGTGTCGCTCGTGGTCGACTCGGGTGAGTTCTTCACGTTCCTCGGACCGTCCGGGTCCGGCAAGACGACGTGTCTGAGAATGATCGCCGGGTTCGAGCAGCCGACCTCGGGTCAGGTGCTGCTCCACGGACAGGACGTCTCCAAGGTCGCCCCGTACGACCGCGACGTGAACACCGTGTTTCAGGACTACGCCCTTTTCCCGCACATGACGGTTGGAGAGAACGTCGAGTTCGGCCCGAAGGTCCGCCGAGTCGCGAAGGGCGAGCGCCGGCCTCGGGCCGAGGAAGCACTCGAGCTGGTCCGGCTCGCCGGCTACGGCACGCGCCGAGTGACGCAGCTGTCGGGCGGCCAACGCCAGCGGGTTGCTCTCGCGCGTGCCCTCGTGAATCGGCCCCGTGTCCTGCTCCTCGATGAACCCCTCGGCGCCCTCGACCTCAAGCTCCGTCAGGAGATGCAGATCGAGCTCAAGCGGATCCAGACCGAGGTGGGCATCACATTCATCTACGTCACGCACGATCAGGACGAGGCGTTGGCGATGAGCGATCGCATCGCGGTCTTCAACGGCGGCCGCGTCGCGCAGGTGGGCACCCCCGCCGAGATCTACCAGCATCCGAGGTCCGAGTTCGTGGCCGCGTTCGTCGGCACGTCGAATGTCTTGTCGGGCGACGTGGCGGAACGGCTGCGGGGCGAGCCGGACCCATTCACCGTCCGCCCCGAGCGGGTGCGCCTGCTGTCCGGCGACGACGAGATCGCGCGTGACGGAGATCGGCAGGCGCAGGGCGTCGTGGTCGACTCGCTGTATCTCGGCGACCGGACTCGATTCACGATCGGCCTCGACGCCGGCGGACAGCTCACGGTCATCGAGCAGAACCAGGACACCGCCTCGGCTGGAGCGTGGGCTGTCCCGGGCGCGCCGTCACGCTCTGTTGGGAGCGCGACGCCGAGCAGCTGTTGCCTTCGGCGCCGGCAGCAGAAGACGCCAGCACACCAACCGAATCGACAGAACAACTCACAAGGGGGACCCCATGAACGACACGAAGGAAGCTGGCCGCAGTCGCGGCCGCGGCAGCACTGCTCCTCGCAGCGTGCGGCGACGACGGAGGTGGCGGTGGCGGCGAGGCGCTCGAGGAGCTCGGAGAAGGCGAAGGTGAGCTGAACATCATCGCCTGGGCGGGCTACGCAGAAGACGGGTCGACCGACCCGGCCGTGGACTGGGTCACCCCCTTCGAGGAGGCGACCGGCTGCCAGACGAACGTCAAGGTCGGAAACACGAGCGACGAGATGGTCCAGCTGATGAGCACCGGCGAGTACGACGGCGTGTCCGCATCGGGTGACGCGACCCTGCGCCTCATCGCCGCCGACCAGGTGTCGCCGGTCAACACCGATCTGATCCCGAACTATGCCGACGTCTTCGACTTCCTCAAGGAGCAGCCGTGGAACTCGGTGGACGGCCAGATGTACGGCGTCCCCCACGGTTGGGGCGCCAACCTCCTGATGTGGAACGCCGACGAGGTTTCAGAGGACCTCACCTCGTGGGGTGCGGTGTTCGATCCTGACTCCCCGCATGCCGGAAAGATCACCGCCTACGACAGCCCGATCTACATCGCCGACGCGGCGCTGTACCTCTCGGCGACGCAGCCCGATCTCGGCATCACGAACCCCTATGCCCTCGACGCTGATCAGCTCGCGGCGGCCGTCGAGCTGCTGAAGACGCAGAAGGGCCTGCTGTCGGAGTACTGGTCGATCTACACCGACGAGCAGGCCGCGTTCAACGACGGCACGAGCGTCATCGGCACCACCTGGCAGGTGATCACGAACCTGATCACCGCCGACGGCACGAACGTCAAGGCGATCGTGCCCGAGGAAGGATCCACGGGATGGTCCGACACGTGGATGGTCTCGTCGTCGGCCGCCCACCCGAACTGCATGTACATGTGGATGGACTGGATCATCTCCCCGGAGATCAACGCCCAGGTCGCCGAGTGGTTCGGTGAGGCACCGTCGAACCCCGAGGCCTGTGCGCTGACGGCGGACGAGGGCCACTGCGACACCTTCCACGCAGGTGACGAGGCGTACGCGGCCCAGATCCACTACTGGACGACGCCGACCGCCGAGTGCCTCGACGGCCGGGACGTCGAGTGCACGACCTACCAGGACTGGACGCAGGCCTGGGACGAGGTGAAGGCATAACCACGACGACCGGGGTCGGTGAGGCATCGGCTTCACCGACCCCGCCATCGCCGGCCCTTAGCCGTCGGGTGTCGCGAGCCCTCGACGTGTGGCCTCGCGCCCAGCTCGTCGCGCTGCTCGCGCTTCCGCTGACATGGCTCGCCTTCGCCTATATCGGCTCTCTCGTCTCGCTGCTGATCACCGCGTTCTACACAACCGACCCGTTCACGACTCAGATCGTGAAGGAGTTCACGCTCGACAACTTCGCCAAGCTGTTCGAGCCCGCCTACCGCACCGTGGCGATCCGCACGGTCCTGGTCGCTGCGACGGTGACGGTCATCGACTTCGTGATCGTGCTGCCGATGGCGTTCACCCTCGCCAAAGTCGTGTCCGATCGCTCCCGCCGCATCCTCATCGTCCTCGTTCTGATGCCGTTGTGGGCGAGCTATCTCGTCAAGGCGTACGCATGGCGAGCGATGCTCGCCCCCGAGGGCATCGTCCGCCAGGTGTTCGGACACACACCCGGCTACGGGCTCACGGCCACCATCATCACGCTCAGCTACCTGTGGCTCCCGTACATGCTGATCCCGATCTACGCCGGCCTCGAGCGACTGCCGAACTCGATGCTCGAAGCCGCGAGTGACCTCGGCGCGAAGTCAGGCCGAACGTTCGTGAGCGTCGTGGTGCCGTTGCTGAAGCCGGCGATCATCGCCGGGAGCATCTTCACGTTCTCGCTCAGCCTCGGCGACTACATCAGCGTCGACATCGTCGGTGGAACCACTCAGATGATCGGGAATGTGGTGTTCCGAAACTTCGGTGCGAACAACATCCCGTTTGCGGCCGCGTTGAGCACGATTCCCGTCTTCGTCATGGTCGTCTACCTCTTCGCGGTCCGCCGCACGGGCGCGCTGGACAACCTCTGATGGTGCTCTCCCCTGTCGCCCGCATCGTCTTGCGAGTCGTCACCGCGCTCGGCCTCGCGTTCCTCTATGTGCCCATCGGGCTCATCGCGATCCTCTCCTTCAACGAGGCGGGCAACCTCTCATGGCCTCCCGACGGACTCACGTTGCACTGGTGGAGCCTGGCCCGTCACAACCCGGGCGTCCGCGACGCGCTCTGGACCTCCGTGAAGGTGGGCCTCGCGGCGACGGTCCTGGCACTCCTGCTCGGCACGATGGCCAGCCTCGCCGTGCACCGATTCAAGTTCTTCGGCCGCAACTCCATCTCGTTCCTCATCGTGCTGCCGATCGCGCTCCCCGGCATCGTGAGCGGTATCGCACTCAACCGCGGGTTCAACCAAGCTGGCATCACGCTGAGCTACTTCACGCTGATCGTCGCGCACGCGACCTTCTGCGTGGTTGTCGTCTACAACAACGTGTTCGCCCGGCTGCGGCGCCTCTCCCCCAATCTCGAGGAGGCCGCAGCCGACCTGGGTGCTGACGTGTTCCAGTCGTACCGGTACGTGACGTTCCCACTCATTCGGTCGGCATTGCTCGCCGGCGGTCTGCTGGCCTTCGCGCTCAGCTTCGACGAGATCGTCGTCACCACCTTCACCGCTGGCGTCGGCATCGAGACCTTGCCGCAGTGGATCTTCAACAACATCGTCCGGCCGAACCAGGTGCCGATCGTCAACGTCGTTGCCGTCGTCGTGATCGTGCTGTCGGTGATCCCGGTCTGGCTTGCACAGAGGCTGACCGACGCAACGGCAGGGATCGCCGGCCGCTGAGCGCTTCGACTAGCGGACGCCGGCGGCGATCTGCGCGGCGTCGAACAGCGTCTGCAGGTTCTCCTTCAGCTCAGCCGTCACCTTCGCGAGCGCGTCGCGGTCGACGCGACGACCCACCACCGGCGGCGCGGGGATCGGATCGCCGACGATGACGTGGATCTTGTACGGGTAGATCAGCTTGCTGCCTTTCGGCATGCACCGCTCGGAGCCACCGACACCGACCGGCACGATCGGCACCCCGGCCTTCGCAGCGACGTACACGGCTCCGTCGAAGAGCGGTTGCACGAGCGGACCGGTCTGGCGCGCGCCCTCGGGGAACAGCACAACGGGTTCGCCGGCGGCGAGCATGCCGAGGGCGGTCTTGATGGCCTCGACGTCGACCGACCCGCGGCTGACGGGGAACGCCCCCACCGTCTCGACGAACTTGCCGAGCGGCTTGATCTTCCACAGCGAGTCCTTCGCCATGAACCGGACGCGCCGGTGCGTCACGCATCCGACGACGAACGTGTCGAGGTTCGATCGGTGGATCGGCGCGATCACGTAGGCCCCTTCGGCGGGCAGGCGGTGCGTGCCCTCGTACGACACCCGGAACCAGATCTTGCAGAACGTGATCACGACCACTCGCGCGAGCCGGTAGAACCACATCGGCGGCTGCTTCACGGCAGCAGGTCGACGATCTCGCCCACGACGTCGTCGACAGAACGACCCGTGGTGTCGACCGTGATCGCGCCGTCGGGCTCCCGCAGCGGACCGTGCGTCCGGCCTTCGTCGCGAGCGTCGCGCTCGGCGATCGACGCCGCGACCTCCTCGTAGCGCAGGTCCGCGACCTCCTTGTGCGCGCCGCTGCGCCCGGACTTCGGGGTCGGCGGTGAGATACACCTTCAGCTCGGCGTCGGGGAACACCACCGACGCCGATGTCCCTGCCCTCGATGACCCCTCCCCCTCGGACCTCGGCCCACTCGCGCTGGCGGCGCCGCATCTCTGCCCGGACGTCGGGATTCGCGGCGACGACGCTCACCGCGCGGGTGACCTCGGGGCCGCGGATCTCGATCGTCGCGTCGACGCCGTCGACGAACACGCCCTTCTCGCTCACGTCGAGCTCGAGGTCGTTCGCGACCCGTGCGACATCGTCGTTCTCCGCCGGGTCGACGCCCCGGCGCAGCGCGGCGAAGGCCACCCCGCGATACATCGCGCCCGTGTCGAGGTACTCGAGGTCGAGACGCTCCGCAAGGGCTCGGGCCACAGTCGACTTGCCCGCTCCGGCCGGCCCGTCGATGGCGATCACGCGCATCGGAGCGTGACCCTACCCGGCGTCGGAACGAAGCTGTTCCAGGGAGTCGAAGTAGCCCGGGAAGGTCTTGCTCACACAGTCGGGATCTCTGATCGAGATGCCGGGCACGGCAAGGCCGAGGACCGCGAAGCTCATCGCCATGCGGTGGTCGCCGTACGTCTCGATCTCCGCCCCATGGGCCGAACCCGGCTGCACGACGAAGCCGTCATCGCGCTCCGACGGCGTCGATGCCGCAGCGCCGAAGCTCGGTGACCACTGCAGCGATGCGGTCGGACTCCTTCGCGCGGATGAAGCCGATGCCCGTCACCTCCGTCGGAGTGGAGGCGAACGAGGCGACCACTGCGAGGGTGGGCGCGGTGTCGGACAGGTCCGACAGGTCGACGGTGACGCCATGGGGAGCTCTACCTCGGACGGTTGTGCTCGTCGCCCCGCGCTCCACGGCGGCTCCCATCCGCGCCAACACGTCGACAAAGGCGAGGTCGCCCTGCATCGACCGCGTGCCGAGGCCATCGACCGTCACCCGACCACCCGTGATGGCGGCAGCCGCGAAGAAGTACGACGCCGCGCTGGCGTCCGGCTCGACCGGATAGATCGCGGCGCGGTAGGCGCTCGGCCCGACACGCACCCGGCCCGCGTTGATCTCCGCTGACGCGCCGAACGCCCGCATCGTCGCCACGGTCATCGCGACGTACGGCTGCGACACCTGGTCGCCGTCGATCTCGACGTTGAGCGCGCCGTCCGCACACGGCGCGGAGAGCATGAGCCCGGAGAGGAACTGGCTCGACACGTCGCCGGGCAGCCGCACCGATCCGCCCCGCAGGCCGTCGGCCTCAACCATGACCGGAAGGTGACCCGGACGGTCGTCCTCGGTGATGCGCACGCCGAGGCCGCGGAGCGCCTCTATCGAAGGTCCCATCGGACGCGCCCGCATCTGCGGATCCGCATCGAGGCGATACCGACCTCGGCCGAGCGCGAGCATCGGCAGCAGGAAGCGCGCGGTCGTACCTGACTGGCGGGCATCGAGCGTCGCGTCCGCGACGGGGATCACTCCTCCACTGCCGTGCACGACGACCGTCTCCCGCCCGCGGTCGACCTCGAGCGCGAACCCGAGGCGCTCCAGTGCAACGAGCATCGCCTCGGTGTCGTCCGCGAAGAGCACGCCCTCGAGCCGGCTCTCACCGTGAGCAAGGGCGGCGGCGACCAGCGCCCGGTTCGTGATGCTCTTCGAGCCCGGCACCCGGACGGCGACGTCGGGAGGTCGGGGCAATGGCGTGATCGGGCGGGCTTGGCTCATCCCAGCCGCTGAACCGACGGCCGGTAGCCGCGCGCCATCAGGCCGCCCCTGAACAGATCGGCGTTCGCCGCCTCGACGAGCATGATCACGACACCGCGGTCGCCTTCCGCCGAGTGGGCGATCTCGATGTCCGCGGTGTTCACGCCGAGCTCGGCGGCGAGTGTCGTGACCTCGGCGAGCATTCCCGGCCGGTCGGGAACGGGGATGCGCACCTCGGCGAGATCCGACGGGCGAGCCACGCGGCTCGGCAGGTTCGCGCACGCGGCGCGCGCGGCTTCCAGTCGCGCCAACAACGCCGGCCCGTCCCCATTCGCGACGACATCGCGCATGTCGCCCAACCCACCGATGAGTGCGTCGAGCGCTTCGACGATCGCTTCCCGGTTCTCGAGGCAGATGTCCGGCCAGATTGCGGGATGGCCCGACGCGATGCGGGTCATGTCGCGGAAGCCGCCGGCCGCGAGTCGCAGCAACGCTGCGTGCTCCTCGGCGCGAGTCTCGGCGACACCCATGAGTGTCGCCGCGGTGAGATGAGGCACGTGCGAGACCACCGCGACCAGCGCATCGTGGCGTTCGGGCGGCAGGGCCACCACTTCGGCCCCGAACGACGACACCACCGCGGCCACCTGCGTGTACGCGCTGTCCGCCGTGTCGCTCGTCGGAGTGAGCACCCAGACCGCGCCCTCGAACAGCTCGCCGTCCGCGCCCTCGACCCCCTCCTGCTCCGATCCGGCCATCGGATGACCGCCGACGAACCGGGCGTCGGCGATGGCCTCGACCACCGGGCCCTTCACGCTTCCCGCGTCGGTGACGACTCGGCAGCCAGCGGCAAGCGCGTGCTTCGCGGCTTCGGTGATCGACCGCACCGGGGTCGCCACGAATGTGATGGCCGCGTCAGGGTCGAGCCCGATCGCGTCGACAGCTCCGAGCTCGAGCGCCTTCGCCAAGTTCGTCTCGTCGGCGTCGCTGCCGAGCACCTTCCAACCGCGGGCGCGCAACGCCATGCCGATCGACCCGCCGATCAGCCCGACTCCGATGACGTTGGCGGTCGAGCCCGGTTCACTCGGCGAGGTCATGGCGAAGGACCTTCGCGCCCTCGAGGTAGACGTGGCGCATCTCGGCCTTGCTGCGCGCGGAATGCACGTGGGCGAGCAGCCGGACGCACCGCGGCAAGCCGCCGGGCTTGTCCATCTCCTGCGCCCCGATCAGCGGCACGTCGGGCAGACCCCAGGAACGAGCGACCGTCGCCGGGTACTCGGAATGGATGTCGGGCGTCGCGGTGATGAGGATGCTGATGACATCGTCGTTCGTGAGGTCGTTGCGCGCGAAGAGCTCGTCGAGCAGCGCGTGCACACGCTCCCGAAGATGATCGGCATCGTCGAGGTCGAGTGTGGTCGCGCCGCGCAGGGCTCGAACTGCGGGGGACACGGCGGGGCAGGCTAGCCGTCGCCCACATCGGCCACGGATCGTTCCAAGGCGAGGAGTTCCACCGTGGTGAGCTCACGCCAGGTTCCGGGTTTCAGCCGGCGATCCGAGATCGGACCAACGCGCACGCGTACCAACCGCCGAACGGGATGCCCGACCTCGTCGCACATCCGGCGCACCTGACGGTTCCATCCTTCGTGGATCGTGATGCGCAACAGGTTCGGAGGCGACAACGCCACCTTTGCCGGCGCGGTGACGCCGTCGTCGAGCGCGACGCCCTCGCGGAGCATGCGCACTGCTGCGGCCGAGGGTCGTCCCGCGACCTCGGCCAAGTACTCCTTCTCGATGCCGAAGGACGGATGGGTGAGCCGATGCGAGAGGTCGCCGTCATTGGTGAGGATCAGCAGCCCTTCGGTGTCGGCGTCGAGCCGACCAACAGGGAACACCCGCGGGTCGGACGGCAGGTAGTCGGTGACGATCGGCCGTCGTTGCGGGTCGGCGAGCGTGGTCACGACACCTCGCGGTTTGTTCAGCAGGTAGTAGATGAGACCGGGTCGGACTGCGAGCGGCGCGCCGTCGACCTCGATGCGATCGACCTCGACGTCGACCCGGCGACCGAGCACGGCGACGTCGCCGTTGACGGTGACTCGGCCCTCGGCGATCAGCTCCTCGCACGCGCGGCGGCTGCCCAAGCCCCGCTGCGCGAGCACCTTCTGGAGGCGGTCACCGCTCCGCTCGGCATCGGCGGACTCGGCGGCCGGGACGGGTTCAGGGGGAGGAGACGGGCTCATCGGGCCCTGCGGGCCGCAACGTGGTCTCCAGTGCTTCCACCACATCGGCACCGGGGACGAATTCGCCGAGCGGCGGGAGGTCGTCGAGCGAGTCGAGGCCGAGCTTCTCCAGGAACAGCGGGGTCGTCCCCCAGAGCACGGCCTGGCCCGGCCCGGGGTCTCGTCCGAGCGGCGCGATGTAGCCCCGCGACTGCAGCGTGCGCACGACGGCTTCGACATCGACGCCTCGGATCGATGCGGCCTGCGCGCGCGAGATCGGCTGCTTGTAGGCGATGATCGCCAGTGTCTCGAGCGCCGCATTCGAGAGCCGCGACGACTGTCCTTCGAGCACGAAGCGCTCGACGTAGGGCGACAGGTCCGGGTGGCTCTGGTAGCGGTAGCCGCCCGCGACCTTGACGAGGATGAAGCCGCGTCCCTCCGACTCGTAGCCGTCGGCGAGCTGCTTGCACGCCTGCTCGACCTCGGTCACCGGCATCTCCAACAGCTGCGCGAGCAGATTCGGCGGCACCGGTTCCTCGGCCACCATGACGATCGCCTCGATCGCGCGGGAGATGTCTTCGCCCATGTCTCAGCCCTCGTACACGTCGATAGCGGCCAGATCCTCCGCGGCCAGATGGTCAGGACCGAGCCAGGTGACCACGATGTCGCCGAACGTGATGGTCTGGTCGAGCTCGACGAGCCCCTGCTTGCAAAGCTCCAGGATGGCGAGGAAGCGCACGATGCGCTCCAGGCGCTCCTCGATGACCTCGGTCAGCTCGCGGAACGTCGTTCGCTGCTTGAGCGGGAGCTCCTGGACGAGCTCGGCCACCGCGTCGGCGACACTCGCCCTGACCGGCGCGACGTGCTCGAGATCGACGCGCGGGAGCGGCTTCGGCGTCGCAGCACGGATCAGCGCATCGCGCAGCTGCTCGGCGGTCAATCCCGCGAGCAGGTCAGGAGCCAGGCCGAGGAAGCGCTCCTCGATGCCCGCCGTGCGCGGATAGGACCGGCTCGCTTCCGCGCTCAGCCGGTTGAGGACCGTGGCGACGTCCTTGAACGTCTTGCATTCGAGAAGCCGCGCGAGCAACTGGTCGCGCTCCTCCCAGAGCGCCAGCTCCTCGTCGAGGTCGATGTCGTCGCGCCCGGGGAGCAAGCGACGAGCCTTCAGCTCGACGAGCGTGGCCGCGATGAGGAGGAACTCGGTGGCGATGTCGAGATCGAGCTGCTCGGCGTCGGCGGTGATGCGGTCGAGCTCGGTGAGGTAGGCGTCGACGATGCGGCTGAGCGAGACCTCGTACAGGTCGACCTGCTCGCGCACGATGAGGTGCAAGAGGAGATCGAACGGGCCCTCGAAGACCGGGGTCTGCACCTCGTAGGGCACGTCAGCAGGCTAGCAGCGGGAGTTACACCCACGTGATTTGCCGACCCGGCCTCTAACCTGCCCACCCATGACGGTCGTGTTCTCGGGCATCCAGCCGAGCGGCGAGACGCACATCGGCAACTACCTGGGCGCGATCCGGCACTGGGCCGTCGATCAGCACGAGCACACGTCGTACTACTGCGTTGTCGACCTGCACTCCTTGACGACGCCGCACGACCCGGCCGAGCTCCGATCCAAATCGCTCGCGATGGCCACCATGCTCGTCGCCTGTGGCCTCGATCCCGACGTGTGCACGATCTTCGTGCAGAGCCACGTGGCCGAGCACACGCGTCTCGCGTGGTTGCTCGAGTGCACCGCGAGCATCGGCGAGCTGCAGCGCATGACGCAGTTCAAGGACAAGTCGGCGCGGACGTCGGGCGAGTTCATCTCGGCTGGCTTGCTCACCTACCCCACGCTCATGACGGCCGACATCGTCCTCTACGACACCGATCGGGTGCCGGTGGGCGAGGATCAGCGGCAGCACATCGAGCTCGCGCGCGACGTGGCGATCCGCTTCAACTCGCGGTACGGCGAAACGTTCGTCGTGCCTCAGGGCGCGATCCCCAAGACCGGCGCTCGGGTGATGGACCTGCAGGAGCCGACCAACAAGATGTCGAAGTCCGTCGACTCACCCCAGGGCACGGTGATGGTGCTCGACCCGCCCGACGTGATCGAGCGCAAGCTCAGTCGGGCGGTCACGGATAGCGACGGTGAGGTCAGGTTCGACGTCGCCGCCAAGCCCGGCGTGTCGAACCTCCTGTCGATCCTCGCGGCGAGCACGGGTGAGAGCGTCGAGGCGCTGGCCGGCCGCTACACCCAGTACGGGCCACTGAAGAAGGACACCGCGGCCGCGTTGATCGAGGCTCTCCGCCCGGTGCGCGAGCGGTACGAGTCGTTGTCTGCCGATCCCGCAGCGATGACCGAGGTGCTGCGCAAGGGTGCGAGCAAAGCCCGCGACGTCGCAAGCGCCACCTACGAAAGAGCACGCGCGGCGATCGGCTTGCTGGAGAGCTGAAAGCCGGTTCTCTTGGCGTATTCGGGGCTCTGACACCCTGTGGCGCCAAGAAATTCGGCCTCAATCATCATCGGACTCTTTCAGGGCGGTGGCGATGTGGTGGGGCAGGCTCCACGAAGTCTCCGGCCAGTGGTGCTCGCGGGTCCAGGTCACCGTCAGCTCGTCGCTGCCCGCCAGAGCGAGACGGTCGGCGCCGATCTCCGGGTGGCGCAGGTACAGCCCGACCTTGCGGGTGAACCCACGGCTCTCCGTCCACTGCGCGGCGGTCGGCACTCCGGCGATCGACCCGGAGATCGTTGCCACGACCCGGCCATAGGTGCCGAGCCCGGAGTCGATCTTGCCGACGTCATGGAGCAGTGCCGCCGCCAGGATGGGCCGGCTCGCTTCGTTCCCGAGAGCGCGCTCGACGCGCCGCGCCACACCGACCGCATGGCGACGATCCTGGTTGCTCATCAGATCCCAAAGGTCACGCTCGCCCGGCCGCATCTGCGTGCGCGCCCAGGCGTCGTCCTCCGGCGAGGGACCGCCGGGACGTAACGATCCGAAGAATCGACGGCTGAGGTGGACGAGCCGCACGCAGGAACCTCCGAGACCTAAAGCAGATGGGCCCAAAGATCGATCGCCCGGATGAAGATCGAGTTGAGCACCCGGGGCAGCGCCAGCACGATGATGATCAGCACCCCCATCGTGTACTGGCGGATCTTGAGCCACTGCGGGTACCAGCTGCGGGGCATGAACCGCTCGACCACCGCCGACCCGTCCAGGGGCGGTAGCGGGAGCAGATTGAAGGCCGCGAGCACCACGTTGACGACGCCCAGATCGACGACGACGCGCACCGCGGTGCCTTCGAGGGTGAAGGTCCGCAGCACGAACGCGGCGAACAGGGCGATCAGGATGTTCGTCGCGGGGCCGGCAAGAGACACCAGCACGGCCTGGTTGCGGGGAGACCTCAACCGGCCGACGTTCACCGGGACCGGCTTTGCGAACCCGAACACCCCGAACGACGTCAGCGACAGCAGGAGCGGGAGGATGATCGACCCGAACGGGTCGATGTGCGGCACGGGGTTCAGGGTGAGACGCCCTGCTCGCTTCGCGGTGTCGTCACCGCACCAGTACGCGACGAGGCCGTGGGAGATCTCGTGGAGGATGATCGAGGGAATCAAGACCCCGAGGAAGATCAGGGTCGATTCGAGGTCGAATGACACCTGGGGTCAGGCGCGCCCCGCTGCACAGTTGATGCACCAGCGGGTCTCGGGCATGGCTTCCAGCCTGGCTTCGCCGATCGGCTGGCCGCAGTTCTGGCACTGCCCGTAGGTGCCGTTGTCGAGGCGGTCGAGCGCCTCCTGCACGGCGGCGAGCTGGTCCTCGAGCGATCCGGCGAGCGAGCGGGCTTCCCCCACCTCAGCGGCGACCTGGCCAGAGTCAGCAAAGTTGTGGTCGAGGTCGGAGCCGTTCGTGCCGACTCCGAGCGCGGCGAGCTGCCGGCTCAGCCGTTCCTTCTCCGCCTCGAGGGCGGCGTGGTTCGCTGCGAGCAGCTCAGCGGGGGGCACCGGAGCAAGGCTAACGGCTCCGGAGCGCCCTGGGGTGGGCGGTGTCGTAAACGGTGCGGAGTCGCTCCGCGCTGACCAGCGTGTACACCTGGGTCGTAGCCACCGAAGCGTGACCGAGGAGCTCCTGCACCACCCGGATGTCGGCCCCGTGATCGAGCATGTGCGTCGCGCACGAATGCCGCAGCACGTGCGGGCTGAGCCGATCTCCCAGACCGACGCGATCCGCGTAGGTGCGGACGATCCCCCACGCTCCCTGGCGGGACAACCGCCCGCCGCGCGCGTTCAGGAACACGGCCTCCGCGTCGCCGCGTCGAGCCCACCGATCCGGCACGACGGCACCGCGTCCGCTCGTCGCCAGCCAATCGCGCATCGCGTCGGCCGCCATGCGCCCGATCGGGACGATGCGCTCGTGGCTCCCCTTCCCGAAGACCCGCATCACTCGCTCGTCCAGGTCGAGGTCGCCGAGGGACAGCCCGACCAGTTCGGAGATGCGGATGCCGGTGCCGTAGAGGACCTCGAGGATCGCCCGGTCGCGTCGCTCGAGCGCCCCGTTGCCGACGACGGACGCGAGCAGCGACTCCACCTCCGCCTCGCTCAACGGGCGTGGGAGGCCTTGGGGCACCTTCGGCGCCTCGACGTCGGCGGCCGGGTTGTGCTCGATGCGGCCCTCCTCGGCCAGGAACCGATGCAGTGACCGCACCGCCACGAGGGCGCGCGCGATCGACGTCGCGGCCTTGCCCTCGGCGCGCTGCCGCTCGACATAGCGCTCGATGTCGGTCTCGCTCACCGCGTGGAGCGGGCGCTTCTGCGCGTCGAGATAGGCGCAGTAGGCGTTGAGGTCGCGTCGATAGGCGGCGACCGTGTTGACCGCTCGGCCCCGCTCCACCGCCAACCAGACGAGGTACTCCTCCGCGTCGAGCGGCAACGGCTTGGTGGGGCTCATCTCCCGTCGAGGCGATCCCGAGCCAGAAGCAGGCCGATGATCGTCTTCGCGTCGATGATCGCCTGGCTCGCGATGAGCTTGTGTGTGTCGCTGAGGGAGATGCGCTCCACGGTCATGTGCGCTTCCTCCTCGCTGTGCGACTGGGAGGCGACCTCGGTCAGGTCGAGGCCGAGGAAGATGTCGAGCCGAGCGTCCGAGAACCCGGCCGAGCCGTGGTAGGTGCAAAGGTGCTCGATCGTGCCAGCGCGATACCCCGCCTCCTCACCGAGCTCGCGCTGCGCGGTGTCGACGAGTGACTCCCCCTCGACGTCACACATCCCCGCCGGGATCTCCAACAGGTCATGGCCGAGCGCCGGTCGGAACTGCCGCACGCAGATGACGTCGCCGTTGTCCAGAACCGGCACCACCGCGACCGCAGCCGGCACATGCACGACATCTCGATCGAAGGTCTCTCCGGTCGGGCTCTCGAACGTCTCGTTCGTCACCCGGATGATGAAGCCCTGGTAGATCTGCTCCTCGTGGAGGCGCTTGAACTCGCTCACGCCTCGATGGAGAGCAGGTGCGGATTGCGTCCTTCGGCCCGCGCGACCGCGGCCCCGATGAAGTCGCGGAACAGGGGACCCGGTCGATCGGGGCGGCTCTTGAACTCGGGATGGGCCTGCGTGCCGACCCACCAGGGGTGGTCGGCGAGCTCGACGAACTCGACGAGACGGCCGTCGGGTGAGGTGCCCGAGCAGACGAGCCCGGCCTCCTCCATGCGGGTGCGGTACGCGGGGTTGAACTCGTACCGGTGCCGGTGGCGCTCGGACACGATCGGCTCGCCGTACGCGGCCGCGGCCTTCGAGCCGGGCTGCAGCACTGCGAAGTACGCGCCGAGCCGCATCGTGCCGCCCATGTCGACGACCTCGCGTTGGGAGTCCATCAGATCGATGACGGGATGCGGTGACGTCGCGTCGAACTCGCTCGAGTTCGCTCCCTCGAGGCCGACCACATTGCGGGCGAACTCGATGCACATCACCTGCATGCCGAGGCAGATGCCGAGGCAGGGCATGAGGTTCAGTCGCGCGTAGTGCGCGGCGGCGATCTTCCCCTCGATGCCACGTACGCCGAAGCCGGCCGGGATCACGATGCCGTCGAGGTCGCGCAGGCGCCCCTCGGCCAGCAGCCCTTCGACGTCCTCGGCCTGGATCCAGTCGATCTGCACGTCGGCGCCGTGATGGAAGCCGCCGTGCTTCAGCGCCTCGACCACGGACAGGTAAGCGTCGGGCAAGTCGACGTACTTGCCGATGAGGCCGATCCGCACCGGCCGGACCGACGTCTCGATCCGGTCGACGAGGGCCTCCCACGTCGAGAGGTCGACCTCACGGTCTTCGAAGCCGAGCAGCCGGCAGAGATAGCCGTCGAGCCCCTCGCCGTGCAGCACGAGCGGGATCTCGTACAGGTTGCGTGCGTCGGCGGCGTTCACGACCGCTTCGACGGGCACATCGCACAGGTTCGAGATCTTGCGCTTGAGCGCGTCGGACACGGCCCGCTCGCTGCGGCACACGATGACATCAGGCTGGATGCCGCGGCTGCGCAGCTCGGTCACCGAGTGCTGCGTGGGCTTGGTCTTCTGCTCGCCCGACGGCCCGATGAACGGCACGAGGGTGACGTGCACGTAGGCCACGTTGTCGCGACCGGCGTCCTTGCGGAACTGCCGGATCGCCTCGAGGAAGGGAAGGATCTCGATGTCGCCGACGGTGCCGCCGACTTCGGTGATCACGACGTCGACGTCGTCGGTGGCAAGCCGGCGGATGCGCCGCTTGATCTCGTCGGTGATGTGCGGGATCACCTGCACGGTGCGGCCCAGGTAGTCGCCTCGACGTTCCGCGGCCAGCACTGCCTGGTAGATCGAGCCCGTGGTGGCGTTGGAGTTCCGCGACAGCGACTCGTCGATGAACCGCTCGTAATGGCCGAGGTCGAGGTCGGTCTCGCCGCCGTCGTCGGTGACGAACACCTCGCCGTGTTCGAAGGGGTTCATCGTGCCGGGGTCGACGTTGATGTAGGGGTCGAGCTTCTGCATCGTGACCCTCAGGCCCCGGGCCTTCAGCAACCGCCCGATCGAGGAGGCGGTGAGGCCCTTGCCGAGGGAGCTGGCCACGCCACCGGTCACGAAGATGTGCTTCGTCACGACGCTCCGACGCTCCGTTCTCGATTGGGGCACGCCTGCCCGCAGACAACCCGGTCGAGGGTAGCGCGGGAAATTGCTGGCGCGGTGGAGCCCAGTTGCCAGAATCACCCGATGAGGATCGACGTACGAGTCACCCGCGAGGATGAGCATGACGACTTCTCCCGCACCTTTTTGGCGGCGATCCTTCAGGACCCGCCGAGTCCTGCCCTGCTCGACAAGCGCCTCCCGGGGTACCTCGCGATGCGCCCGTTCGGCGCCTTCGATGGTGGCGAGATGATCGGCAGCGCCGGTGCGTGGCCGTTCGACATGTCGGTGCCAGGTGGCGCTCGCATCGCGGTCGCGGCAGTCACGGCGGTCGGCGTGCTCCCGACGCACACCCGTCGCGGGGTGCTCACGAAGATGATGCGCACCCAGCTCACCGATGCCGCCGAGCGCGGACAACCCATCGCGATCCTGGGCGCGTCCGAGAGCGTGATCTACGGCCGGTTCGGCTACGGCCTCGCGACCACGGTCGCGAATCTGAAGATCAACAAGCGCCACACGCGCCTTTCGACCTTGGTGGACGATCCGGGGCGAACGCGACTCGTCGAGCGAGAGAAGGCGCTCGAGATGCTCCCCGGGTTGTATGACCGCTACGGGCGTGCCCGTCCGGGCTCGCTCAACCGCCCGGCGTACCGGTGGGAGCGCTGGTACGGCGCTCCGGTCGAGGGAGAAGACGAACCGCCGCCCATCTTCGTCATCCACGAGGACGCGAAGGGGAAGCCCGACGGTTTCCTCGTGTACACGCTGGCCCGCCGGCAGCCGTGGGAGGACGGACGGGTCGAGGTCCACGATCTGTGGGGGACGCCATCGGTGTACGGGCCGCTCTGGCGCTTTGCGCTCGAGATCGACCTCGTCGAGGAGATCGAGGCGTGGATGCGGATGCCCGACGAGCCGTTGCGTTGGATGCTCGCGGACCCGCGCCGGCTCGAGATGAAGCTGGAGGACCACATCTGGCTGCGCGTGCTCGACGTGCCGTTCGCGCTGGGCGCCCGCACCTACCGCGGTCCGGGCCGGCTCGTGCTGGAGATCTCCGATCCGTTCCTCGACCGAGGCGGACGTTTCGAGCTCGACGTCGACGAGACCGGCGCGGCAAGATGCAAACAGTCGCGGCGCGCCGCCGAGCTCGAGCTGTCGATGCGGGACCTCGGCGCGCTCTACCTCGGCGGGCACAGCTTCAGTGCCCTCGCCGCGGCCGGACGCGTGAACGAACGCAAAGCCGGCGCTCTCGCCCGCGCCGACCACCTCTTCGCGCACCACCCCGCCCCCTGGTGCGGCACCTTCTTCTGACCCACCCCTCCCCCACCGATTGCGCGGTCAGGGGGAGGGTCAGCGGTGGCGGTCGCGGGCAGCGGCCGCGAGCAGCTCCTCGGCGTGTTCGCGGGCCGTCGTGCTCGACGGCATGCCCGAGAGCATCCGTGACAGCTCGATGGCGCGGGCCTCGCCATCGACGCTCGCGGCGGTGACGAGGGTGCGGCCCCGATCCTCTCGCTTGTCGACGGCGACCTGCGCGTCGGCGTACGCCGCCACCTGCGCGAGGTGCGTGACCACGAGGACTTGATGCGGCGCGCCGAGACGGGCGAGCGCGCGACCTACCGCCAACGCCGCCTCACCTCCGATGCCGGCGTCGACCTCGTCGAACACGAGCGTGGGTGGAGCTTCGGTGATGACGACGCGCAGCGCGAGCATCGTCCTCGCGAGCTCTCCACCAGATGCAACGCGGGCGAGCGGAGCGAGCTCCTCACCGGGGTTGGCGGCGAAGCGAAACGTCACGGCATCACCGGGATCGTCGCCGTCGACCTCGACGGTCAACCGTGCGCGCGGCAGTGCGAGCTCTCGAAGATGCCGCTGCACGGCCTCGGCGAGCTTCGGCGCGGCGCGCCGGCGGGCCGTCGCCACGTGCGCCGCCGCGGTGTCGCAGTCGGCCAGGGCGGCGTGACGAGCCTTGTCCAACGCGAGGGCACGCTCATCGTGGGACGCCAGCTCGTCGAGTCGAGCGCGCGCTTCGTCTCGGTACGCCACGACCTCATCGAGCGTCTCTCCGTACTTCCGTGTCAGCTCGCGCAAAAGGTGCCGGCGCGCCCGCACCGTCGCGAGGCGCTCGGGATCATCGGCGATGACCTCGGCCGACCGGCGAAGCTCTGACCCGATGTCGGCCAGCTCGGCTTCGACAGCGCGGAGCCGCTGCTCGAGGTCGGCGAACGGGGACCGGCCCGACAGGGCCGCGCGGGCCGCACCAATCGCATCGAGCGCCCCGACTTCGCCCGCGAGCACCTCCACCGCGACCGCGGCAGCCTCGCGGTGGGCCGTCGCATCAGCCAGCCGGTCCTCCTCCGCCTCGAGGGCGCTGTCCTCGTGCGGGTCTTCGATGGCCGCGGCATCGAGCTCATCCACTTGGTACTTGAGCAGGTCCATCTCCCGCGCCCGCGCTCGAGCGTCGCCGCCGAACGTCGCGAGCTCGGCGTCGAGCTCCGCCACGCGCGCGCGGGCGGCTCGCAAGGGCGTCAGATCGATCGAGCCGAAGCCGTCGAGCGCGCGCCGCTGCTCGGCGGCCGCCAGCAACGACTGATGGCTGTGCTGACCATGGAGGTCGACGAGCGCACGTCCTTCCTCGGCGAGCTGCGCGACGGTGGCGAGCCGCCCGTTTCGATACGCGCGTGACCTCCCGTCACGCGGGATCACGCGTCCGAGCACGAGCTCGGTGTCGTCAACGACGAACCGACCTTCGATGGTGCACTCGGACGCGCCGTGTCGTACGACTCCCGCTTCGGCCCGCCCTCCCACGAGCAGCTCGATCGCGTCCACCAGCAAGGTCTTGCCCGCGCCGGTTTCACCGGTGAGTGCGGTCATGCCGGGGCCGAGCACGAGCACGAGCTCGTCGATGACGCCGAGATTGCGGACCGCCAGCTCGATCAACACGGGTCAGCGATCGTTGAGGCCGAATTTGACCTTGAGGATGTGGTGGAAGTTGCGGCGGCCGAACGTCACCAACCGCGCCGAGCGATCGGCGGTGGCGCATTCGACCTGGTCGCCCTCGTGGAGCTCACCGACGCTCGTGCCGTCGACGGACAAGGTCGCGGGGCGGTGGCCGATCACCTCGAGGCTCAGCGTCTCGCTCGGATCGAGGATGAGCGCACGGTCGAAGAGCATGTGCGGCGACACCGGGGTGAGCACGAGAGCCCGATGGCGCGGCGACACGATCGGACCGCGGGCCGAGAGCGAGTACGCGGTCGAGCCGGTCGGCGTCGCGACGATGAGCCCATCGGCCGCATACGAGGTGAACACCTCTCCCCCGATGCGCACGAGCATGCGCACGGTGTGACCCGACTGCGTCTTCTCCACGACGGCCTCGTTGAGCGCTCGGAAGCAGACGTCAGCAAGCGGCGAGAACGGCGACCGGACGGTGACCGAGAGCATCATGCGATCGTCGATCTCGTGATCGCCGGCGAAGAACCGCTCGAACGCGGAGGTCATCGTGTGCGGTTCGACCTCGGTGAGGTAGCCGAGCAATCCGACGTTCACCCCGAGCACGGGGACCTCGGCGCTCTCGACGAGGTCGACGGTGCGGAGCATGGTGCCGTCCCCACCGAGGCTGACGGCCAGGCCGACGCCGTCGGTCAGCTTCTCTCTGGGTGCACCGAGCTCGGGCAGGCCGACGGCCTCCGCGTCGACCTCAGGCATGCGCACCTCGTGGCCATGCTCGAGCAACCACGTCGACGCGACCTTCGCGAGGTCGGCGGCGTTCACCCGCTGGTTGTGAACCACGAGCGTCACGATCGTCACAGCTCGACCGCCTCCGCCAACGCGTCATCGATGCTCGCACCCAGAGCGCTGGTGGCCGCGCGGACCGGCGGGCTGGCCGCCCCGCGGACGTGCACGAAGAACTCGACGTTTCCCTGAGCGCCGCGGATCGGAGACACCATCCAGCCCATGATGACCGCTCCGCGCCCGGTGAGCGCGTCCCCCACGGCCTCCAACGCGCGCCTCCACACCGCTGGATCGGAGATCACCCCTCGACCCCGGCTGGCCTCGACCCGGCCCGCCTCGAACTGAGGCTTGACGAGAAGCACGAGATCGGCCCCGGGCCGGCTCACCTCGAGCAGCGCATCGAGGACCGTGCGCAGCGAGATGAACGAGAGGTCGGCGACCACGAGCGAGAACGTGCCAACGGTTGCCGCGTCGATCGAGCGGACGTTCAGACGCTCGTGCACCTCGACGCGCTGATCGTCACGGATCCGAGGGTGGAGCTGTCCATGGCCGACGTCGACGGCCACGACGCGGGTGGCGCCGCTCTGCAGCAAGCAGTCGCTGAAGCCCCCGGTCGACGCGCCGGCGTCAAGAGCGGTGGCTCCGCGGACGTCGACGCCGAATCGTTCGAGTGCGGCCGCCAGCTTCTCCCCACCTCGGCTCACGAACCGCGGGGGCGGCGCGAGCACGACGATCGGCTCGTCGGCTGCGACCAACCGCGACGACTTGTCCGCGGGTGCGCCTCCAACCGTCACTTGACCGGAGACAACGAGAAGTTGCGCGGCTTCACGTGTCTCGGCCAACCCTCGTCGCAAGAGCTCGGCGTCGAGACGCCGGCGGGCCTTCGTCACGCCTTGGACGCAGCCGCCTTCTTGGCTGGGCTCTTCTTCGCGGTCGCCTTCTTCGCGGTCGCCTTCTTCGCGGTCGCCTTCTTGGCCGTCGCCTTCTTGGCCGTCGCCTTCTTGGCCGTCGCCTTCGGGGCGGTCTTCTTCGCCGCGCCCGGCTTCGAGGCTCTCACCGCGGCGTCGAGCTTGCGCTCGAGCTTCGCGAGATCGGCCTTCGTCGCCAACCCCAGGGAGCCGAGCTGGCCCATCACTTCCGTGCGCACGACGTTCACCAGGCGCTCGGTGTTCTCACGGCTGCGCTCGACAAGGTCCTGCACCTGTTGCTGGGTCTGCTCAGTCTGCAGCTCCCCCGCTCGTACGAGGTTGCCGACGATCTCCTCGGCGCGCGCCCGCGTCGTTTGCGTGAAGGCCATGCCGGCTTCGACGTACTTCCTCAGCGCATCAAGTTGGGCCATCCGCACACGCTACCGAGTATGGGCATCGGTAGGGTCCCCGTGAGTGATCCCGCTGCGGGACGACACCCCAACTCTGCGGCGCCCCATCGTCACGATCGTGTTGATCGTCCTGAATGTCGCGGTGTTCCTCCTCGTGCAATCACCGCTTCGCGGCACCGATGTCGTCCAGATCGACGGCGGCACCGTGCGCATCGACAGCGAGCTGCGGTTCAATCTCGAGTTCGCCGCGATCCCCTGTGAGCTCGTGCAGGGTCACCCCCTGACCATCAACGAGGTGGCACGCACGTTCAATCAGGGCGACCGCTCGGCGTGTGACCCCGACGACGACAGCCCGCCGTTGTTCCCGGGCAAGAACGTCTACCTCGCGGTGATCACTTCCATGTTCTTGCACGGAGGATGGCTACACCTCGGGTTCAACATGTTGTTCCTCTGGGTGTTCGGCAACAACATCGAAGACCGGCTCGGCCGGGTGATGTTCCTGCTCTTCTATCTGGTGGCGGGCATCTTCGCGACCGTCGGGCAGGTTGTGATCGACACCGGAAGCACGGTGCCGGTCGTCGGCGCTTCGGGCGCGATCGCCGGGGTGATGGGCGCCTATCTGATCTGGTACCCGCGGGCGCGGATCTTCACGTTGTTCTTCATGATCCTCGTCTGGTTTCGAGAGATCGAAGCGCGGGTGGTGCTGCTCGTCTGGTTCGTGCTGCAGTTCATCTTCAACCGGGGCGGCGACGTCGCCTGGATGGCTCACGTGGCGGGCTTTGCGTTCGGAGTGGCCGTCGCCTGGCTGATGCGACCCCGGCCGAAGCCAGCCCTTCCTCCCGACGACTGGTCGCGTCCTCCGAGCCAGTACTCCTAGCCACTACTGCGAGCCGGTACCGCCCAGGATCTTCTCGGCCAGGTCGGCCAGGTCGGCGGCCACGACGTCGGGGCGGGGCTCGATCGTCGACAGATCGGCGTCGGGTGCGACGATCCCCGAGAGCACGAGGGCGAACTGGCAACGGAGACGCACCGCGAAGCGCCCGTCGGTGTCGGGTCGGTCGCCGACCATCAACAGCGGGACGTCGCCCACTTCGTCGCGCACGAGGTCGGCCATCGGCTGGTAGGGCTTCCCCGCGACGACGGGCACCGTCCCGGCCCCGGTTGCGACTGCCGCGAGGATCGCGCCGCCACCGGGAATCGGCCCATCGGGCGTCGGGTAGGTCGCGTCGTCGTTCGTCCCGATCAGCACAGCGCCGCCCCGGATCGCCGCGGCCGCCACGCGCATCCGCTCATAGTCGAAGTCGCGATGGAAGCCGACGACCACCGCGTCGGCGGGACCCTCTCGGAGGGCGACGGCGCCCCGCGCCTCGAGTGCCTCCACGATCCCTGGTCCCCCGAGCACGACCGCGCGCTTCCCCGGTTCGACCAATCTCGCCGCGGCCATCGCCGAGGTGAGGACATCGCCGCGAGCAGGGATGTCGAACGACTCGAGCTTCGCTTCCACCGCACCCACGGGAACCGAGGAGTTGTTCGTCACGAAGAGAACTCGACGGCCGCTGGCCCGCAGCCGTGCGATCGCGTCGGCCGAGCCCGCGATGCGGTGGTCGGCCAGCCAGATGACGCCGTCGAGGTCGCAGACGACGGTGTGCGCCGTACTTTCGGATGCACGGAGCCCCGACGCAGGCTGCCCCGACGGGACCGGGCTCACCCGATGGCGTGCGAGGCGTGGCTCGTGATCGCGTCGACGATCACCGGCCACAAGGGCTCGGGCAGGTCGTGGCCCATGTCGTTGAGCACGAGCAGATTCGCCCCCGGAACGAGCTCCGCGGTCCGCATTCCGCCGCTCACGTCGATCAGAGTGTCTGCCCGCCCGTGGATCACGAGCATCGGCAGGCGTACTTCGCGCAAGCGCTCGCCTCGACTGCCGCTCGCCCCGATGGCCGCCATCTGGCGCATCGCACCCTCGGGATAGAAAGCGCGGTCATATGAGGCGGCGGCGCGCGCCCGTACCTGGTCCTCGTCGAAGTACCGCGGGCTGCTGAACAGCTTGGACGCCGCGACCGAGCCGGCGATGGCCTCTTCGCGCTCGCTGGCCGGCGGGCGCATCAACGCGGCCATGGCCTCGGGCGAGGCCTGACCGACGTCGAGCTCGCCGGTCGTGGACATGATCGACGTGACGGTGCGCAACCGGTGCGGGAATTCGATGGCCATCGTCTGCACGATCATCCCGCCCATCGACGCCCCCACGACATGAGCCCGCTCGATGCTCAGCGCGTCGAGCACGGCGATGCCGTCACTCGCCATCTCGGAGAGCTTGTACGGCACCGGCGGCAGCTCGCCGAGCCCGTTGCGCGCGTTCATCAGAGCCGCGATGTCGACCTGCACTCCATCGAGATGCGACGAGAGCCCGCAGTCGCGGTTGTCGTACCGAATGACGAAGAAGCCCTCGTCGGCGATCGCCCGACAGAACTTCTCGTCCCAGGCGATGAGCTGGGCGGTGAACCCCATGACGAGCAGCAGCGGCTCATCCTTGGCGTCTCCGATGGTGTCGTACTCGATCTCGATCCCGTTGTTGTTGGCTCGCGGCATGGGCGCATTGTGGCATGCGGCGTCACCGGCGCCATCTGCTAGTCATGCCCCGTGCCCCGCTTCGAGCCTTTCGCCGGCGTCCTCTATGACACCGAGCGGCTCGACCTCGCCGTGGTGACCGCGCCGCCCTATGACGTCATCGACGACGAGGAGCGCGGCGACGCTCGGCGCCCGTTCGCCGTGGAACGTGGTGCACATCGACCTCCCGGCCGAGGAGGGCGGTCGCGACCGATACGAGAACGCGTGTTTCCTGCTCCACCAATGGCTCGACAACGGCGTCCTGGTCACCGACGACGAGGCCGCGTTCTACGTGTACCGGATGGGGTACCACGACGACGCCGGCATGGCCCACCAGACATCGGGGGTCATCGGCGCCCTCGAGCTGCTCGCCCCCGGCACCGGCGACATCTATCCGCACGAGCAGACGACACCGAAGGCGCACAGCGACCGGCTGCAGATGTTGCGCTCATGCCGGGCGAACCTCTCCGCGGTCTGGGGGCTCTCGCTCACCCCGGGCCTCGGCGCGCTGTGTGAGCTGCCCGGGCCGCCCATCGCTCGCTGGACCGACGACGACGGCGTCCATCATCGGCTCTACCGGGTCTCCGAACCGGGCGTGATCGACGCGATCCGCTCGGCCGTCGCCGCATCCTCCGTCGTCATCGCCGACGGCCACCACCGCTACTCGACATCACTCGCGTACCGCCAGGAGCGCAACGAGCCCGGTGGCCCGCCTGAGATGGTCATGGCCTTCCTCGTCGAGCTCGCACCCGAGCAGCTCAACGTGCTGCCGATCCACCGCCTCTTCTCCGATCTCGACCCCGGGCTCGACGTGCTCGGCGCCCTCGATCCGTGGTTCGAGGCATTCGACGCCGGCCCGCTCGACGGAGCCGCGACAATCAGCAGCCGCATGGCCGACGCCGGCGCGCTCGCGCTGGTGAGACCGGAAGGGTTCGTGCTGCTTCGCCCGCGGGCGGAGATGTTCGACGGTGTCGACGACCTCGACTCGAGTCGTCTGGACGCGGCGCGGCCCGCGCTCGGCGTGCACGAGATCGCGTATCAACACGGCGTGGGCAACGTCGTCGCGCGGGTGCAGTCGGGCGACGCCGAGGTTGGCGTGCTGCTCCGTCCGGCGACGGTCGACCAGATCGCGGCGACCGCGCGCGAGGGCAAGCTCATGCCTCCGAAGACCACGTTCTTCGCGCCGAAGCCCAAGACGGGCACGGTGTTCCGGATGCTCGACTGATGGGAGTCGACTAATGGCAGAAGCGCTCGTACCCATCTTCCGGGTCGAGGACGGCCACGCCGCGGCGGCCTGGTACGCCGCGGCTCGGGTTCGAGGTCGTCGGCGAGCACCGGTTCACACCGGACCTCCCGCTCTACGTCTTCCTTCGACGCGGCGACACCAACCTCCACCTCTCCGAGCACACCGGCGACGCTCCGCCGGAGTCGCTCGTCTACTTCTACGTCGACGACATCGACGCGGTCGCGCAGGAGTTCGGAGTGCCCGTGCGGCGACAGCCTTGGGGCCGCGAGGTCGAGCTCACCGACCCTTCAGGCAACCGCCTGCGGGTCGGTACGGGTATGGCAACAGGTACGACTAGTTGACTTCCCAGGTGCCGCCCGACGCGAGCAGCGCGCCCAGGTCGCCGGGGCCCTTCTCGCTCGCCACCATCAGCTGACGCGAGGTCTCGGATGCGAACTCGGCACGATCGACGTCACGGAACACACCGACCGGTGTGGGCGTCGTCGGGCTGTGGCTGAGACGTGAGAGCGCGAACGCCAAACCCGGATCGTCGGCGTGCTCGTCGTGGACGAGCAGTGCATCCTCGCCGACCTCAGCAACGTCGACGATGCGGAGCCGTCCATCGGAGCCCATGACGACGCCCTTCTCGCCTTCGGCACCGAACCTGATCGGCTGGCCGTGCTCGAGCATGATCAACATCGACGCCCGGGATTCACGCGACAGGATCGTGTCGAACGCGCCGTCGTTGAAGACATTGCAGTTTTGGTAGATCTCGACGAACGCGGCGCCCTTGTGGTCGTGGGCGCGACGGAAGATCTCCATCATGTGCTTGCGGTCCATGTCGTGGGTGCGAGCCACGAAGCCCGCCTCGGCGCCGAGCGCGAGGCTCACCGGACTGAACGGGTAGTCGAGCGAGCCGAACGGCGTCGACTTCGTGACCTTGCCGACTTCACTGGTCGGTGAGTACTGCCCCTTCGTCAGGCCGTAGATCTGGTTGTTGAAGAGCAGGATCGTGAGGTTCACGTTGCGGCGAAGCGCGTGGATCAGGTGGTTGCCGCCGATCGACAGGCCGTCGCCGTCGCCAGTGATGACCCACACGTCGAGGTCCGGACGCGCCATCGCGATGCCCGTGGCGATCGCCGGCGCCCTTCCGTGGATGCCGTGCACCCCATAGGTGTTCATGTAATAGGGGAAGCGGCTGGAGCACCCGATGCCCGAGACGAAGACGGTGTTCTCGGGCTTCACGTTCAGCTCGGGCATGAGCATCTGCACGGCCGTGAGGATCGAGTAGTCGCCGCACCCTGGGCACCAGCGCACCTCTTGGTCGCTGGTCCAGTCCTTCTTGGTGGTGGCCGGAGCGGTGTCAGTCACTGAGTGCCTCCAGGATCGCGGTCTCGAGCTCGCCGGCCGTGAATGGGGTGCCCTCGACCTTGTTCACGCCGCGGGCGTCGACGAGGAATTCGGCGCGCACCATGCGCAACAGATGGCCGGAGTTCATCTCGGGGATGAGCACGCGCGGGTAACCGCGCAGCACATCGCCGAGATTCGAGGGGAACGGGTTCAGATGCACGAGGTGCGCGTGCGCCACGCGTCGACCACCCTCACGTACCCGTCCGACCGCGGCGTCGATGGTGCCCCAGGTAGAGCCCCACCCGAGCACGAGGAGATCGGCGTTCTCGTCGCCCTGGACCTCGACATGAGGAATGTCCTTGGCGATGCCGGCGACCTTGGCGGCCCGCAGGTGCACCATGCGCCCGTGGTTCTCGGGCGTGTACGAGATGTCGCCGGAACCGTCCTCCTTCTCGAGGCCACCGACGCGATGCATGAGCCCCGGCGTACCCGGCACCGCCCACGGACGGGCCAGGGTCTCGGGATCGCGGAGATACGGCCAGAACACCTCGGTGCCGTCTTCGCGCACGTGGTTGGGCTTGTCGGCGAACGGGACCGCGATGTCGGGGAGGGTCGACAGATCCGGAAGCCGCCATGGCTCGGCGCCGTTCGCGAGGTACCCGTCGGACAGCAGGATCACGGGCGTGCGGTACTTGATGGCGATACGGGCCGCCTCGATCGCCGCGAAGAAGCAGTGCGAGGGACTCATCGCCGCGACCACCGGCAACGGCGCCTCGCCGTGGCGGCCGTACATCGCCATGAGGAGGTCGGCGGCCTCGGTCTTGGTGGGGAGGCCGGTCGACGGACCACCGCGCTGGATGTCGATGACGAGCAGAGGCAGCTCGAGGCTGATGCCGAGGCTGATGGTCTCGGACTTGAGGGCGACGCCGGGACCGCTCGTGGCCGTCACGCCGAGATGGCCGGCGAACGCAGCGCCGAGCGCCGAGCCGGCGGCCGCGATCTCGTCCTCGGCCTGGAACGTGCGGATGCCGAAGTTCTTGTGCTTCGACAGCTCGTGGAGGATGTCGGACGCCGGCGTGATCGGGTACGAGCCCAGGAACACGGGCAGCTTCGCGAGCTGACCGGCGGCGACCACGCCCCACGCGAGCGCGGTGTTGCCGGTGATGTTCGTGTATGTGCCGGGCGTGAGCTTGGCCGGCTTCACCTGATAGGCGTGCCCGAACAGCTCGGCCGTCTCGCCGAAGTGGTAACCGGCCTTGAAGGCCGCGGTGTTCGACGCGAGGACCAGCGGCGCCTTGGCGAACCGCTGCTCGATCCACGTGAGCGTGGTGTCGATCGGCCGGGTGTACATCCACGAGACGAGGCCGAGCGCGAAGAAGTTCTTCGACCGGTCCGCGTCACGCGGCTTGACGCCGAGCGAGGCCGTCGCCTCCTTCGTGAGCGAGGTCATCGGCACCTCGTACACCGTGTAGCCCTTGAGGCTGCCGTCGTTCAGCGGGTTGGACGGATATCCCGCCTTCGCGAGGTTGCGTTCGTCGAAGGTGTCGACGTTCACGATGAGGGTGCCGCCGGACTCGAGCCGATCGAGGTCGGCCTTCAGGGCCGCCGGGTTCATCGCGATGAGCACACTGGGGGCGTCGCCCGGCGTCGTGATCTCGTGGTCGGAGATGTGGACCTGGAACGACGAGACGCCCGCCAGGGTGCCGGCGGGAGCACGGATCTCGGCGGGGAACTCGGGGAGCGTCGACAGGTCGTTGCCGAACAGCGCGCTCGCGCTCGTGAACCGGTCGCCCGTGAGCTGCATGCCGTCGCCCGAGTCGCCGGCGAACCGGATGACGACGCGATGCAGCTCTTCGGGTAGCGCCTCTTTTGCAGTGTCGGTCACGGATCCCCCCTGGGACGCGCGCGGATTACATCAATGTGAAGTCGAGACTACAGGCGCCTCAACGGCGCTCAACGCATGCGTTCTGAGGGGTCGGGCTGACGAGTCAGGCGATCGAGATCGAGGGGTCCAGGTAGACGTCTTGGATCGAGTTGAGCAGCGCGACGCCGTCGGCGAGCGGCCGCTGGAAGGCCTTCCGACCGCTGATCAGGCCCATGCCACCAGCCCGCTTGTTGATGACCGCGGTGCGCACCGCCTGGGCCATGTCGGCCGCGCCCTTGGACTCGCCGCCGGAATTGATGAGGCCGATGCGGCCCATGTAGCAGTTCGCGACCTGCCAACGGCAGAGGTCGATCGGGTGGTCGGTCGTGAGCTCGCTGTAGACCAGCGGCGACGTCTTGCCGAAGCCGAGCGCGTCGAAGCCGCCGTTGTTCTCGGCCATCTTCTGCTTGATGATGTCGGCCTCGATCGTGACGCCGAGATGGTTGGCCTGCCCCGTGAGGTCGGCGGCGACCGAGTAGTCGGTGCCGTCCTTCTTGAAGGCGTTGTTACGCAGGTAGCACCAGAGCACCGTGAACATGCCGAGCTGATGAGCCTCGGCGAACGCCTCGCTCACCTCCTGGAGCTGCCGCGTCGACTCCTCCGACCCGAAGTAGATCGTCGCACCGACACCCGCCGCGCCGAGATCCCACGCTTGCTGCACGTTGCCGAACATGACTTGGTCGAACTGGTTCGGGTACGTGAGGAGCTCGTTGTGGTTGAGCTTGACGATGAAGGGGATCTTGTGCGCGTACCGACGCGACGCCATCCCGAGGACTCCGAACGTCGTGGCGACCGCGTTGCAGCCGCCTTCGATCGCGAGCTTGATGATGTTGATCGGGTCGAAGTAGGCGGGGTTCGGCGCGAACGAAGCCGCTCCCGAGTGCTCGATGCCCTGGTCGACAGGGAGGATCGACACGTAGCCCGTGCCGCCGAGACGGCCGTGATCGAGCAGCGCTGCGAGGTTGCGGATGACGGCGGGATTGCGGTCGGTCTCGAGGAAGACGCGGTCGATGTAGTCGGGACCGGGGAGCGAGAGGTCGTCCTTCGGGATGGCCTTGGCCGTGTGGCCCAGCAACGACTCCGCCTCCTCGCCGAGCAGAGCTGAGATGTCGGCCATGGCGTGCCTCCCTGTGACATTGAGCTGTTGCGCCCCGAGCGTACCGCCGCGGCTCACGCCGACAGCCACCCCGAGACCGCGTCGAGCGCGGTGTCGACGGCCTGTTGGGCCTTGCGCGCTTGGCGCGCCGGCACGACCACGGTGGCCTGCACCTCCGTGCGGCTCTGCGTCGCTCCCCCGGCGCGGAACCAGCGGCGTCGCACTCGACCAGTGACGACGACCTCGCCGCCGGCCACGAGCCTGTCGAGAGCGGCCGCGGACGCGCCCAGCCAGGCAACGGGCACGACGTCGGTGTCGAGACCTTCGTCGCGGACGGTGACGTCGAACGTCGCGACGTGATCGCCGGACGGGAGCTCGCGCACCTCGGGCTCGCGGGACAGCACGCCGTGCAGGATGACGATGTTCATCGGGTTCCCTTCATGGATGCACCTGAAGGGGAAGTGATTCGAGGGTATGACGGGGGTGGGAGATTCAGCGTGTTTCAGCCGATGGTGCGCAGTCGCTGCCCCACGTCGGCGAAGGTCGGATCCACCTGCCGAACCCGCAGGAACAGCGCGCGGGCGCGGGGGACGTCGCCCGCCCGCTCGTAGAGGTCGGCGAGGGCGTACCACTGCTTGAGGTGGTAAGGCTGCGCCTTCCGCGATCGGCCCATGCCTTGCTCGAGCAGCGCGATCGCCTCCTCGAGCTTCCCGCGATCGGCCAGCGCCCCGGCCATCACCATGCGCCCGTCTGCCATCACCACTGGGTCGGGTGACGCCGCCTTCAGCTCGGTCCAAAGCTCCTCCACCGCTGTCCATCGATGGAGGGCGCGGTAGCAGTCGGCGAGCACCGCGTGCATGTCGGCCGAGCCCGACAACAGCCGGAAGGTCTCGAGCTCGCGAGCGGCCTTTCGGTACTCCCCGAGCCGGTACAGCGTGAGGCCGTAGAGCTCGCGCACGCCCGCCGATCCGGGCGCATCGCGCGCGAGAGCCTCGAGAGCTCGACGCGCCTCGCCGTACCGTTCGCGCTCGTAGGCCCGACGAGCGTTCGCGAAGCGTTGCTGCAGCTTCGGCCCGTCGCGAGGACCGGCGGCGGCCTCGAACTCCGCGACGACGTCGCCGGGGAGGTTCGTGATCGGGGCTCCACCCTCGACGTCGCGCGCGACGGTCTTGCTGCGCGCGGGTTTCGCGCCGCGCTCCACCGCGCTCCGCGCCTGGCCGCGTACGTCGCCCTCGTCGATCCAGTCGTCGGCCTCCCACGCCGCCGGCGGTGGCCGCTCGGGAGCGCGGGTCTGGGTCGGGGCGACGACCTGGCTGGCCCCCTTTCGGGCGACGCCCCCGAGTCCCGCTCGCCTGGCTGCGTTGGACGCATCGATCGCCGCTTGTGACACGCCCGGTCTCGGCCGAGCCGTCGGCGCGCCCTTGGCCGCACCCTGCTGTGCACCCCTCTGTGCGTCCTTGTGCGAGCCGCCCTTGCCGCTCGATGCGCCACGGCTGCTCGATCCGCCCTTGCCCGATGAGCCGCCCTTGCTTGGCGAGGGCTTGCCCTTGGGCGCGCCGCGCGGAGGGGGACGCTGGCCGGGCATGGGCGCAGCCTACGAGAGCGGCGCCGGAACTCGCCTCAGGCGGCGGCCGGGACGGGGTCCGGCGCAGCAGCCGGCGCGCCGCGCGTCAGCCGGATCGAGAGCACCGAGATCGTCACGCCGCACACGACGAGCAACCACCAGACCCGGCGGAAGTCCTCGAGCTGTCCTCCGGTGGCGCCCGCCACGAAAGCGATCACGATGGCAACACCGATCGTCGCGCCGAGGTTTCGGACGGCCTGAGTGGTTGCCGAGCCTGCGCCATACCGGTCGGGCGGCAGTCCCTGCACCGCTGCAGACGAGAGCTGCGGAAGGCAGAGCGCGACACCCACCGCGGTGAAGAGAAGCGCCGGGAGGAACTCGGTCACGTAGCTCGGGGTCGTTCCCATCCGGGCGAGCAGCAGGGCTCCGCCCGTTGCAAAGACGAGTCCGCCCGGGATGAGCAACGCCCTCTGCCCGATGTGTCCCGCCAGCTTGCCGAACCAGGGCGCGGTGAGCGCCACGATCAGAGGCCCGAGACCAATGGCCAAGCCCGCCTCGAGAATCGAGAACTGCCACACCATTGTGAAGAACAGGATGTTCCCGAGGAACATCGCGTTGAACCCGATGGCGAACACGAAGGCGGCGGCGTTCGCCCAGCGAAAGTTGCGGACGCGGAACAGCGAGAGCTCGAGGAGCGGATTGGGCACGACTCGGCACCGATGGATGAACACGGCGAGAAGCCCGACGGCGATCACCGTGCAGCCGATGAACTCGACGCTCGTCCATCCCCAATCGGCGGTCTTCACGATCCCGTAGGCGAGAAGTGCGAGGCCGCTCGCGAGCAACACGACGCCGAGCGGATCGGGCAGCCGGCCGGGGTGCGCCTCGCGACCCTCGGGCAGGACACGGCGGCCCATCACGAAGCTCACGATCCCCACGGGCACGTTGATGAAGAACGCCCACCGCCATCCGAAGTTCTCGACGACGAGCGCGCCGATCGTCGGACCGGCGGCTCCGGCGACCGCTCCGATCGAGCCCCATATCGCCACCGCCATCGGGATCTTCGGACGCGGGAACGTCTGCAACACCAACGCGAGCGACGAGGGCACCAACGCCGCCGCACCCACTGCCTGCACGATGCGGCCGAGGATGAGCAGCCCCGCCGTCGGCGCCAGACCGCAGAGCACCGACGCGACCGTGAAGATCACTACGGCAGTCAGGAAGGTCTTGCGCCTTCCGACGCGGTCGGCGAGCCGTCCCGCGGGGATGAGCAACGCCGCGAACACGATCGTGTAGGCGTTGAGCACCCACGACATCGTCGTGGTGCTGACGTCGGAGAAGCTCGCGCTGATCGACGGGAACGCAACGAACAAGATCGAAGTGTCGAGGAACACTGCGACGACCGCGAGGCTCGTCGAGGTGAGCACGGTCCACTCACTGACGGGACGTGCCACTCGCTTGCTCACGCCGCCATCACCATGCACGTCGTCGTGCCGTGCGCGAGCAGCTTCCCGTCAGGGCCGAGGAGACGGCCCTCCGCGGTTGCCAGCCGGCTCCCTCGGTGCACGACCTCGCCCGTGGCGACGATCTTGCCGAGATCGATCGCGATCGCCCGCGTGTAATGCAGGTGCAAGTCCACGGTCGTGTAGCGCTCGCCCGGCTCGAGCGTGGAGTGCACCGCGCACCCGAGCGCGCTGTCGAGGAGCGTCGCGGCGATCCCGCCGTGGACCACACCGATGGCGTTGCCCATGTCCTCACGCGTCTGCAACGAGAAGGCGACCGTGCCCGGCTCGAGGACTTCGAGCTGCATGCCCAACAGGCGCGTGATGCCCACGCCGGGGGCGCCCTGGCCCATGAGGGCCCTGAGCTGCTCGACGCCGCTGGTCGTGGTGTCCACGGGCTGCCCTCCCTCCTCCCGGGGTGAGTTCAAGTAGCGAACCTAGTGTTCCTGTCGGTCGTTCGGACCGCGACATCGGTCACAGCTCCGCCTTGGGAGACCTCCACATTGCCCACAGCTCGGGGCCGCCCGGCTCGAGACGCAGCTCGTGTGACACCTCGAAGCCGAGCGATTGGTAGAAGGGCAGGTTCCGCGCGTTCGTCGTCTCGAGGTGGACGCCTACGCCCTCGGCATCGGCGGCCGCCATGCCCGGCATGATCAGGCGGTGCCCCATCCCATGGCCTTGGTGCTCCGGGCTGACCGCCAGGAACTGCAGATACGAATGGCGCCGGGTCGGGCGCACCGACGCGATCGCGCGGAGCGCGTCCCCCAGCTCCGCCGAGCGCGCCGGCCCCAGGAGGGCGGCGAGCATGCCGCCGATCGTGGGCGGCCCCGATGCAACGGGCAGCGCCGTCTCGCCGGGCTGCTGCCACAGCGCGACCGCCGCAACGTCGTCGCCGACGATCGCATGGATCGGAGCCCGAGTCAGGTATCGCTCCGCGAAGAGGCCGAGCCAGGCTGCGGTCGCGTCGAGGCGGGTCGCGTCGTCGGGGAACAGCCAGACGAGCAATGGGTCGGGAGCGAAGGCCTCGCCGAGCACCCGGCGGATGGCCCGCACATCAGAGCTCGTCGTCAACCGCACGTGGGGAATGTAAGACGAGTGGGCGTTCGCCGCACTCGTGCCGTTATCGTCGGCGCGGCCAAAGGAGGAAGATCGTGATTGAAACAGGAGACGCACTGCCCGACGTCGAGGTGCGCACGCCCGGCCCGAATGGACCGGAGCCGGTGAAGACCGGCGAGCTGTTCGCGAAGGGCCGCACCGTGCTGTTCGGGGTACCCGGGGCGTTCACGCCGGGGTGCGACCGCATCCATCTGCCCGGCTTCGTCGAGCAGGCAGAGGAGCTGAAGGCGAAGGGCGTCGATCAGATCGCGTGCATCGCGGTCAACGACGCGTTCGTGATGGAGGCCTGGGGCAAGGCCCACGACGTCGGCGACAAGATCCTGATGGTGGCCGACGGCAACGGCGACTTCACCAAGGCGATGGGTCTCGAGCTCGACGGATCGGCCTTCGGGTTGGGCAGCCGGTCGAAGCGCTACGCGGCGATCATCGACGACGGAAAGCTCACCCGGCTCGACATCGACGAGAAGGGCGTCGACTTGAGCTCGTGCGGAGCGGTGCTCGGGCGGCTGTGACTGGGGCAGACTGCGGGCCCGTTACCGAGAGGATGAGCTCACGATGATCCGCCTCAGCGTCCTGTACCCGAAGACCGAGGGTGCGTCGTTCGACCACGACTACTACCGAGACAAGCACGTCCCGCTTGCGTGCAAGACCTTCGGGCTGTCGAGCGCCGAGATCGACAAGGGCGTCGACGGCCCCTACGTCGCTGCCGTGCACTTCAAGTTCGACTCGATGGAGGCGGTCGGCGCCGCGATGGGCAGTGCCGGCATCGGTGACGTCATGGCCGACATCGCCAACTACACGACGATCCAGCCGGTGCTGCAGACGAGCGAGACCGTCGACTGACACTCCGCACGGCCGGCGCAAAACGACGAAGAGCCCCCCGGTACGGGGGGCTCTTTCGCGTGAGAAATCCGGCGGCGACCTACTCTCCCAGGGGGTCTACCCCCAAGTACCATCGGCGCGGGCGGGCTTAACTGCCGTGTTCGGAATGGGAACGGGTGTGGCCCCGCCGCCATAGCCACCGGAAACCTGTTGTCAATGGCGCCAGCCGTCTATCAGGCCGGCAGCCCCTTGAGCACTTCAGAGCGAGCACGAGCACGAGTTCATCCAAGCCCTCGGCCGATTAGTACCGGTCGGCTGAACAGGTTGCCCTGCGTACACCTCCGGCCTATCAACGTGGTGGTCTACCACGGGCCTTACCTGGTTGTCCCAGTGGGAGATCTCATCTTGAAACGGGTTTCGCGCTTAGATGCTTTCAGCGCTTATCCCTTCCGCAGGTGGCCAACCAGCAGTGCCCTTGGCAGGACAACTGGCACACCAGAGCTGCGTCCGTCCCGGTCCTCTCGTACTAGGGACAGCCTTCCTCAGATCTCCTACGGCTGCAGAGGATAGGGACCGAACTGTCTCACGACGTTCTAAACCCAGCTCGCGTACCGCTTTAATGGGCGAACAGCCCAACCCTTGGGACCTGCTTCAGCCCCAGGATGCGATGAGCCGACATCGAGGTGCCAAACCTTCCCGTCGATATGGACTCTTGGGGAAGATTAGCCTGTTATCCCCGGGGTACCTTTTATCCGTTGAGCAACGACGCTTCCACACGCAATCGCTGGGTCACTATGCCCTGCTTTCGCATCTGCTTGACGAGTTTGTCTCGCAGTCAAGCTCCCTTGTGCCATTGCACTCGACGGCTGATTGCCAACCAGCCTGAGGGAACCTTTGGGCGCCTCCGTTACAATTTAGGAGGCGACCGCCCCAGTCAAACTACCCGCCTGACGCTGTTCCCGACCCGGATAACGGGCCAAGGTTAGAGTCCCGGCATTAGCAGGGTGGTATTTCAACGGCGACTCCACCATGGCTGGCGCCACAGCTTCCAAGTCTCCCACCTATCCTACACAACCAAGACCAAGACCCAACATCAAGTTATAGTAAAGGTCCACGGGGTCTTTCCGTCCTTCTGCAGCTAACGAGCATCTTTACTCGTACTTCAATTTCGCCGGGTCTGTGGTTGAGACAGTAGGAAAGTCGTTACGCCATTCGTGCAGGTCGGAACTTACCCGACAAGGAATTTCGCTCTAGTGCGTCTCCATGTCGCCATGGAGCTAGGACCATATCTTCGGCTCTCAGTCGGTGAGAGTCGGCTGGCGTATGGCCTCTGAGGATTCCAGAAACCGAGACCGCTGCCGGCGGTTCATCTCCTCCGTGATGGAGGCGATGAGCGCCAGGCCCTCCTCCGTGCGGTGCCTCCCGTCTCGCATCAGCTGCAAGACGAGGGCGAAGCGCTCGAAGTCGTGCTTCTTGGCGGTTCTCAGTGGGTTGTCTTCGAAGAACGGAACGATGCGCTCCACCAGATCGCTGCGGCGCTTCACGCTGAAGCGCAGGAGCGGATGGTGGCGTCCATCGTCTCGGTGCTGCTCGATCACCGTGCCGCACCCGAACACCTCGATGAGGAGCTCGAGAGCGGATCGGGATGGGGCGGCCTGCGTCACTGCGAACTCATGCTGGACTTGCCAGCCGAGTCGGCAGGTCGCATTGCGCACCACCGAGATCGAGAAGCATCCTTCGCCGTCGACGAAGCCGACGACCCACTGCTCGGCAACTGGCCTTTCCTGCTGATTGTCCGCACCGGTCGGATTGTGACTGCCCATCGGCCGCACCCTATGAAGGGGGTGGGACATCTGGGCGAGTACCGCCGGATGCACGGGGTTTCCAGCAAATAGCCAGCTGCACTCGATGCGTCACCGCATCGAGGGGCAACTCCTGCTGCACACAGGGATGATTACCTTAGGACGGTTATAGTTACCGCCGCCGTTTACCGGGGCTTAGGTTCAGAGCTTCGCCTTACGGCTAACCCTTCCCCGTAACCTTCCGGCACCGGGCAGGCGTCACAGCGTATACGTCGTCTTGCGACTTAGCACGCTGCTGTGTTTTTAGTAAACAGTCGCTTTCCCCTGGTTTGTGTCACCCTTTGAGGCTCGAGGCGCGAGGCCTTTCACCCTAACGGGGTCCTCCTTCTCCCGAAGTTACGGAGGTATTTTGCCGAGTTCCTTAACCACAGTTCTCCCGATCGCCTTGGTATTCTCTACCTGCCCACCTGTGTCGGTTTGGGGTACGGGCAGCGTGCGAACTAGCTAGAGGCTTTTCTCGGCAGCATGGGATCAGTCACTTCGTCTGGATCGACTCGGCATCGCGTCTCAGGCTTTGTGGGATCCGGATTTGCCTAGATCCCGCCCTACACGCTTACCCCAGGACAACCATCGCCTGGGATGACCTACCCTCCTGCGTCCCCTCATTGCTTGCCTCCTCGTCGTGGGTTGGTTCGTCCGAAGACAGCCCCTTAGCAACAACGACTCAGCATGGGCGCGCACACGCTGGTACCGGAATATCAACCGGTTGTGCATCGACTACGCCTTGCGGCCTCGCCTTAGCTCCCGACTCACCCTGGGCGGATTAGCCTTCCCCAGGAACCCTTGGGCTTTCGGCGGAGGGGTTTCTCACCCCTCTCTCGCTACTCATGCCTGCATTCTCACTCGACCCCGCTCCACGACGGTTCACACCGCCGCTTCGCTGCAAGGTCGACGCTCTCCTACCACTCCTGCTTACGCAGAAGTCCGCGGCTTCGGCTCTGGACTTGAGCCCCGTTACATTGTCCGCGCAGGACCACTCGACCAGTGAGCTGTTACGCACTCTTTCAAGGATGGCTGCTTCTGAGCCAACCTCCTGGCTGTCTGTGCAGTCCCACATCGTTTTCCACTTAGTCCAGAATTAGGGGCCTTAGCCGGCGATCTGGGCTGTTTCCCTTTCGACCAACGAAGCTCATCCCCCGTGGTCTCACTGCTGCGCTCTGGAGTCATGGCATTCGGAGTTTGGCTGGGGTCGGTAAGCTTGTGGACCCCCTAACCCATCCAGTGCTCTACCTCCATGACTGAACACGCAACGCTGCACCTAAATGCATTTCGGAGAGAACCAGCTATCACCGAGTTTGCTTGGCCTTTCACCCCTATCCACAGGTCATCCCCCCAGTTTTCAACCTAGGTGGGTTCGGCCCTCCACGGGGTCTTACCCCCGCTTCAGCCTGCCCATGGATAGATCACTCGGCTTCGGGTCTACAGCATGCGACTGGACGCCCTATTCAGACTCGCTTTCGCTCCGGCTCCCCATCGCTGGTTAACCTCGCCACACACCGTAACTCGCAGGCTCATTCTTCAAAAGGCACGCCATTGCGGCCATGACCGAAGTCATGACGACGCTTTGACTGTTTGTAAACCAACGGTTTCAGGTACTATTTCACTCCCCTCCCGGGGTGCTTTTCACCTTTCCCTCACGGTACTAGTTCGCTATCGGTCGTCTACGTATGCTTAGCCTTACGAGGTGGTCCTCGCAAATTCACGCCAGCTTGCACGGTTCCGGCGCTACTCGGGAACACTGAACAGAGTCTGAGTGCCTTTCGTGTACGGGGCCATTACCCACTACGGCGCGCCGTTCCAGAACGCTTCCACTAGGCATCAGATTGGTAACTCTGTGATGGGTCTGGTGCCCCATCGATCAGGTCCCACGACCCCGAACTGGCAACGCCACCAGGCTATTACACCAGTTCGGTTTAGGCTGTTCCCGTTTCGCTCGCCGCTACTCAGGGAGTCGCTGTTGCTTTCCTTTCCTCGGGGTACTGAGATGTTTCAATTCCCCCGGTTCCCTCTCCCGGCCCTATGTGTTCAGACCGGAGTGACACTCCATGACGAGTGCCGGGTTTCCCCATTCGGACATCTACGGATCAAAGCTTGGTCAGCAGCTCCCCGTAGCTTTTCGCAGCTACCCACGTCCTTCATCGGTAGTAGACGCCAAGGCATCCACCGTTGGCTCTTTGTAGCTTGGAAGAACAAAGATGCTCGTGCTCGCTCTGCAGTTCTCAAGGGGCGGGGCGGATCGCCGGCAACGCCTCGAGGGCAGCACAGCTGATCGGCCAGCAGAAAGGGCCGCACGCGAGTGCGGCTCCTTCAAAACGGAAGAGAGGATTGCGTCGCCGGCCCCGGAGACTCACTCGGGAGGGAAAACCTACGACCGGGTGAGGCGGGGACGAAAGACAGCCAGTGCATCAACTGGGTGTTGTCTCCAGCCATCTCGAGCGAAGAGCTCGAAGTGGAGGAGAATCAACTCCTTAGAAAGGAGGTGATCCAGCCGCACCTTCCGGTACGGCTACCTTGTTACGACTTCACCCCAATCACCGACCCCACCTTCGACGGCTCCCTCCACAAGGGTTGGGCCACCGGCTTCGGGTGTTGCCGACTTTCGTGGTGTGACGGGCGGTGTGTACAAGGCCCGGGAACGTATTCACCCCGGCAATGCTGATCCGGGATTACTAGCGACTCCGACTTCATGAAGTCGAGTTGCAGACTTCAATCCGAACTGAGACCGGCTTTTTGGGATTCGCTCACCCTCGCGGGATCGCAGCCCTCTGTACCGGCCATTGTAGCATGTTTGCAGCCCTGGACATAAGGGGCATGATGACTTGACCTCATCCCCACCTTCCTCCGAGTTGACCCCGGCAGTCTCCTACGAGTCCCCGGCATTACCCGCTGGCAACATAGGATAAGGGTTGCGCTCGTTGCGGGACTTAACCCAACATCTCACGACACGAGCTGACGACAGCCATGCACCACCTGTGTAGGGCCCCGAAGGACACCGTATCTCTACGGCTTTTCCCTACATGTCAAGCCCAGGTAAGGTTCTTCGCGTTGCCTCGAATTAAGCAACATGCTCCGCCGCTTGTGCGGGCCCCCGTCAATTCCTTTGAGTTTTAGCCTTGCGGCCGTACTCCCCAGGCGGGGCACTTAATGCGTTAGCTACGGCACGGATCGCGTTGATAACGACCCACACCTAGTGCCCAACGTTTACGGCGTGGACTACCAGGGTATCTAATCCTGTTTGCTACCCACGCTTTCGCTCCTCAGCGTCAGTACCGGCCCAGAGTGGCGCCTTCGCCACCGGTGTTCCTCCTGATATCTGCGCATTTCACCGCTACACCAGGAATTCCCCACTCCCCTACCGGACTCCAGTCACGACAGTATCGGGTGGCGTCTCCGGGTTGAGCCCGGAGTTTTCACACCCGACTTGTCGAACCGCCTACGAGCTCTTTACGCCCAATAAATCCGGACAACGCTTGGCCCCTACGTGTTACCGCGGCTGCTGGCACGTAGTTGGCCGGACCTTCTTCTGCAGGTACCGTCAGTTTCGTTCCTGCTGAAAGGGGTTTACAACCCGAAGGCATTCATCCCCCACGCGGCGTTGCTGCGTCAGGCTTTCGCCCATTGCGCAAGATTCCCTACTGCTGCCTCCCGTAGGAGTCTGGGCCGTGTCTCAGTCCCAGTGTGGCTGATCGTCCTCTCAGACCAGCTACCCGTCGGAGCCTTGGTGGGCCATTACCCCACCAACAAGCTGATAGGCCGCGAGGTCCTCCCGGTCCGCAAAAGCTTTCCTCGGCAAAAGATGTCATTCGCCGAGCCCATCCGGTATTAGCAGCGGTTTCCCGCTGTTATCCCAGAGATCGGGGCAGATTCCTCACGTGTTACTCACCCGTTCGCCACTAGGTCTTCACGAGTGTTGCCACTCGATGGACCCCGTTCGACTTGCATGTATGAAGCACGCCGCCAGCGTTCGTCCTGAGCCAGGATCAAACTCTCCATTGAGATCCCTGCCCGCCAGGGCAGAAACCGGAGAGCCGGCCACGGGCTGCTAGGCCCCTGACCGACTGGCGCTCGAGCGGGTTGGGACCCACTCGAGCATTTGATGATGAATTGACAAGAACGACCTCACGAGCAGCCCGAAAGCAGCCCATGCGGTCGCCCGCACTGGCTTTCTTCATCCTCTCTTCCGTTTTCAAGGAGCCACTTGCGCTCTCGGCACGCGCCTCCCGCAGGAGGTGGTGGTGCCGTTGGCTCGGGAGTCGACCGCCGGCGGAACCGGTGACCGGGATGTCGCTCGCAGCGGCCTCCCAAGGCGGAGTGCCAAGTTACAGACCGCCTGAGGAAGTGTCAACTCACTTCAGGGCTTTTCGGCGCTGTTTTCGGGCTTTTCTCGCCGTCGGGGCGTCAGCCTGCCGCCACCAGCGCGTACGTGCTGCGGCCCTTGCGGAGCAGGGCGTAGCGGCCGTGGAGCAGATCGGCGGCGCCGAGGCCCTCCTCCCCCGTCACCTTGCGTCCGTTGACCGCGACGCCGCCCTGCGAGAGCAACCGGCGGGCTTCGCCGTTCGAAGTCGCCAAGCCGGTGCGCACGAGGGCGCTGACCAGGTCGAGGCCGGCCTCCAGCTCGGATGCGGGCACGTCGGTCGTGGGAACCTCCCGGCTCACGACCTCGAGTGCCTCGAGGGGCGCCCGGGCGGGGTCGCCCCCGAACAGCACGTCCGCGGCCTCGTCCGCGGCCCGGGCCGCGTCGTCGCCGTGGACCATCGAGGTAACGGAGGTGGCGAGCAGACGCTGGGCCCGCCGAAGCTCGGGCGCGTCGCGGTGGCTGACCATCACCTCTTCGATCTCCGAGACCGGCAGGAGCGTGAACCACAGGAGCTGCTGCTCGACGTCTTCGTCGTCGACTTGCACGAAGAACTGGCGGAACTGATACGGACTCGTGCGCTCGGGGTCCAGCCACACGGCGCCGCCGGCGCTCTTGCCGAACTTGGTGCCGTCAGCCTTGAGCAACAGCGGCCAGGTGAGGCCGAACGCTGACTTCCCCAGCCGCCTCCGGATGAGGTCGATGCCGGTGACGATGTTGCCCCACTGGTCGGAGCCGCCCATCTGCATCTCGCACTGCTCATGGTCGTACAGCCAGCAGAAGTCGGCCGCCTGGAGCAGCTGATAGGTGAACTCGGTGTAGGAGATGCCGTCGTCGCTCTCCATCCGGGCCCGGACGGACTCGCGGGCCACCATCTGGTTCACCGTTACGTGCTTGCCTGTTTCGCGAAGGAAGTCGAGCAGGCTCCACTGCGACGTCCACGTGTAGTTGTTGACCAAACGCGCTTGATTCGGCCCCGGCGAGAAGTCGAGCAACTTCTCCAGCTGGACCGTGATCTTCTCGAGGTTGCGCGACAGGGTCTCGGCGTCGAGCAGGTTGCGCTCTTCCGATACGCCGCTCGGGTCGCCGATCATCCCCGTCGCGCCCCCGGCGAGCACGATCGGCTTGTGCCCGGCGAGCTGGAAGCGGCGGAGCATCACCTGCCCGAGGAGGTTTCCGGCGTGGAGGGAGTCGCCGGAGGGGTCGAAGCCGACATAGACGCCGATCGGACTGTCGGCGAGCCGCTTGGCCAGAGCGTCGCGATCGGTGGAGTCGTGGATCAGGCCGCGAGCGTCGAGGTCGGCGAGCAGGTCCACGGTCGTCAATGGTGGCAGAAGGGTCACCGAGCCCGAGAGACATTCGGGTCGCCGGACACGAACCATCGCCAGTGGTGCTCGACCGCGACCGAGATGCCGACACGGGCAGAGCGCCCCGGGGTCTCGGGCGGCGGAGTGCCGTCGTCACCGATCCACGGCTTCGCCGCGAGGTCCGCGTGAGGTCGGTGCCGTCGAACGCGCGGTCGATGCCGAACGCCTGACAGAGCTTGGCGGGGCCGCTGCAGAGCGCGTTCACGCGGTCGATGCCACCTCGCGCCGTCCGCATCTGCGGGATCCCCGCGATCGGCGCGAGCGCCCGCAACAGCACCGCGGTGCCTTCGCCCTCGTCGCCGCAGACCGCGTTCGCGCACCAGTGCATGCCGTAGGTGAAGTACACGTACAGGTGGCCGCCGGGACCGAACATCGTGGCGTTGCGTGCTGTAGGTCCCCGGTAGGCGTGGCTGGCGGGGTCGAGGGCGCCCAGGTACGCCTCGGCCTCGACGATGCGGGCCCGACGGGCCCCGCGCACGAACACCTTGTTGAGGAGGTCGGCCGCGACGACCCGGGCGTCACGCCGGTAGAAGTCACGCGGGAGCGGCTTCAGTGCGACAGCGCCTCGCGCACCGAGGCCGGCACCGGGGTCGGCGTGTTCTTCTTGGGCACGACGCTCACGTAGACGACGGTGGCCGTGAACACGGGGCGCCCCGCGGCGGTGCCCTCGATCCCGACGTCGAAGCTCGAACTGCCCCACCGATCGACCGCGAGATCGAGGTCGATCGTGTCGCCGAAGGTGGCCGGGCCCTGCCACTCGAACGTCGCCTTCTTCAGCATGAAGTCGAAGCCGAAGTCCTCGAAGTGGCCGAGCCGCTCCCGCACCCACGTATCGACGGCGTCGTCGACGTAGGCGAGGTAGTTCGCGTTGAAGACGACGCCCTGCATGTCGCACTCGCCGTAGCGGATGCGCAGGGAGTGCCGGTAGCGGTCAGCCATGCGGCGGCGAGGATACGGCAACGACGATGAGCTCCGGCGCGGTCGGGCCGATCGGGCCCCGATCCCAGTCGCCGTACATCCGCTCGACCGTGAACCCGGCGTCGGCGAGCGTGGCGGTCAGCTCCTCTGACGATCGGAAACGGAGCTGCACCGACGACGTGAGCACCTCGCCCGTCGCGGCGAACCGGTAGTGGTTCGTGCACGTGGCGACATCATCGTGGAAGCGGTCGACCGTGGTCCACCAGTCGACGACGCCAGCGGTCGCGTCGTGCGCCGTCGTGACGTCAGACGCGGTCCACGTCTCCCATTCCCGTGCATCCGGGTTGCGGCTCTCGAACGCGAGGTGGCCGGCCGGCTTGACCGCGCGGTGGAGTGCCCCGAGCGCGGCGTGCCAGCTGTCGTCAGTGAGGAAGAACTGCGCGACGTGTCCCGACATGATCGCCAGGTCGGCGTTCGCTCCGGGGAGCAGCGAAGCGTCGCCGTGGATCCAGCGCACTCGGTCGCCGTCGGGCCGGCTCCGAGCGGCGGCGAGCATCTGCTCGCTCGGGTCAACCGCGACGACGTCGTATCCGCGCCGAGCCAGCTCTCGCGTGACGAGACCAGTGCCGCACCCGAGGTCGACGACAGACCGTGCCCCGAGGTCCGCCGCGAGCCAGGCGTAGAAGTCAGGCTGCGTTCCCGGCTCGTACGCGTTCACGGGCTCGTAGATCGAGACCAGCCGAGGGTCGGTGAACTCCGCCCACGACCGCTCGCCCGACACCACGCCCGGCGACCCTACGATGGTCACTCGACCGTGGGCGCGCCCTTTCGGGCGCCCGGGCGGTCAAGTCGGCGGGAGGAGACGTGCGCGGTCGGCGGCGAGACGGGCGCGGAAGCGGTCGATCTGGCGGGCAACGGCCTCGGGGCCGCCGCCGCCTGGAGTCGTGCGGCGTGTGACCGCGACGCCCGGCTCGAGCAGTGCCGCGGCGTCCGGACCGAGCTGCGCATCAGCGCGCACCAGATCGGCGAGCGGCGTGCCCGCCTCGACCGACTGCCGCACCAGGGCGCCCACGACGGCGTGCGCTTCGCGAAACGGCATCCCCTTTGCAACGAGGAACTCGGCGAGGTCGGTCGCGCCCAGCATCGGATCGTCGGCAGCGGCCGCCATCCGTGCGGTGTCGAACGTCGCGCCCGCCGACATCGCCGTAAGGGCGCCGAGGGCCAGCACGACCTGCTCGACCGCGTCGAAGAGCGGCTCCTTGTCCTCCTGCAGGTCACGGTTGTACGAAAGCGGGAGCCCCTTCAACGTCGCCAGGAAGCCACTCACGTGGCCGACCAGGCGTCCTGCCTTGCCTCGGGCCAGCTCGGCGATGTCGGCGTTCTTCTTCTGCGGCATCATCGAGCTGCCGGTGGCGTGCGCGTCGTCGAGGACCGCGAACCCGAACTCCGACGACGTCCAGAGCACCCACTCCTCACCCATGCGTGAGAGGTGGACGCCCAGCAGGGCGAGATCGAACAACGCCTCGGCCACGAAGTCGCGGTCGCTCACCGCGTCGAGCGAGTTCTCGAACGTCGCCCCGAAGCCGAGGTCGGCGGCGGTGCCATGCGGGTCGAGCGGCAGCGACGAGCCCGCCGAGCGCGCCGGCACCGAGGGGCGAGACGTCGAGCCGTTCGACGGTCTCGAGCAACCGGTCGACGTCGCGGCTGAGCGCCCAGCCGTGCGCCAGCAGGTGGTGGGCCAGCAAGACGGGCTGAGCCCGCTGCAGATGGGTGTAGCCCGGCAGGTAGGCAGCGCCCGCGCCGACCGCCCGATCGAGCAGCGTGTCCTGAAGCCCCAGCACCCGCTCCGCGACGACGTCCAGCTCGCGTTTGCACCACAGCCGCAGCGCCGTTGCCACCTGGTCGTTGCGGCTCCGGCCCGTGTGGAGCTTCCCTCCGGTCGCGCCGGCGACTTCGGTGACGCGGCGCTCGATCGCGGTGTGGATGTCCTCATCCGCGGGCGCGAACACGAACGTCCCGCCATTCAGCTCGTCGGCCACAGTGTCGAGCGCCGACAGGATCTCGGCCGCCTCGTCGCCGTCGAGCAAGCCGGCGCGCACGAGCCCGCGCACGTGAGCGCGCGAGCCGACGATGTCATCGGACGCCAAGCGCACGTCGAACGGCAGGGACGCCGTGAACGCGAGCAGCTCGTCGGCCGGACCCGACCCGAACCGTCCCTGCCAGAGCGTCACAGGCCGGTCGTGCCTCCCTGACGGGTGGCCCACGTCTGCACGCCGAGACCCCAGATGCGCACGAAGCCTTCCGAGTCGCTGTGACGGAACGTGTCGGCGGCGTCGTAGGTCGCGAGGCCGTAGTCGTAGAGAGAGTGCGGGCTGCGCCGGCCGTTCACGAAGCACTTGCCCGACTCGAGGCGCAGCCGCACCTCGCCGGTGACGTAGCGCTGCGTCTCGTCCACGAACGCATCGAGCGCCCGCTTCAGCGGCGAGAACCACAACCCGTCGTAGATCAGCTCGGCATAGCGGGGCTCGAGGCGCGCCTTCTCGTGGTGCACGTCGCGCTCCAACGTGATGTCCTCGAGATCGGAGTGCGCCAGCAGCAACGCGAGCGCCGCTGGGCATTCATAGGTCTCGCGGCTCTTGATGCCGACCCGCCGGTTCTCGACCATGTCGAGGCGCCCCCACCCGTACGCCCCGACAATGCCGTTCATCTGCTCGATGAGCTCGTGGAACGGCAGCGCGGCGCCATCGAGCGCGACGGGCTTGCCGTCCTCGAACGAGACGACGACCTCACGCGGCTCGGTAGCCGTCGGAACAGTCATCGCCCACACACCCGGCGGTGGCGCCGCCCACGGATCTTCCATCTCGCCACACTCGATCGCCCGACCCCAGAGGTTGTCGTCGATGGAGTACAGCTTCTCCTTCGTCGCCGTGATCGGGATGTTGTGGCGGTACGCGTAGAGGATCGAGTCTTCACGGGTGAATCCCCAGTGCCGCACGGGGGCGAGCACCTCGAGGTCGGGCGCGAGCGCTCGCACGCTCACCTCGAATCGCACTTGGTCGTTGCCCTTCCCCGTGCAGCCGTGCGCGACGGAGTCGGCTCCCCACTGCCGCGCGGCGAGCACGAGATGCTTCGCGATGATCGGTCGGGACAACGCCGAAACCAACGGGTACTTACCCTCGTACTTCGCGTTGGCCTTCAGCGCGGGAGTGAGGATCTCGTCGGCGAACTCGGCGCGCAGGTCGCGCACCTCGATGTCAGCCGCACCGGCCGCGAACGCGCGCTCCTTCACCGCCTCCCAGTCGCCGGTCGTCGCCTGACCGACGTCGGCGCACAGGCAGAAGACCTCCTCGACACCCATCTCCTCCTGCATCCAGCGCACGAGCACCGAAGTGTCGAGTCCTCCGCTGTATGCGAGCACCACTCGCTTGGCCACCGTTCGCTCCCTTTTCGTTCGACTGCGTCAGTCGTTCGCAAGGCCCGCGAGGCCCCGCAAGATCTTTGCCATTTTCTCTCCGCCGGTCTTCTCTGCCGCTACGCAGAGCAGCGTGTCGTCGCCGGCGACAGTGCCCAGGAGCCCGTCGAGCCCGCTTCGATCGAGGGCGGACGCGACGACGTGGGCGCACCCCGGTGGCGTGCGCAACACGACCAGGTTCGCGGAGTGACCGGCCTCGACGACCCACTCAGACAGCACACGGCGCAGGTGGTCATGGGGGGCCAGACGGTCGGGCTCGTACTCCGGGATCGCGTACACGGTCTCGCCTCCGGGTACCCGCACCTTCACGGCGCCCAGATCCTCCAAGTCGCGAGACACAGTCGTCTGCGTCGCCATGATCCCTTCCTCCGCGAGCAGCTCCACGAGCTGGGGTTGGCTCGTGACCGAACGCTTCCCCAACAGCTGCGCGATGCGGTGCTGACGTTGGGCTTTGGTGGGCTTTCCGTTGGTGGAGGTCATGAATGGCTCAGCAGGAATGCGAGCAACCCCCGAGTGCTGTGCATCCGGTTTTCCGCCTGCTGCCAGACGCGGGACCGGGGCCCGTCGATGACGCTCGTCGCGACCTCTTGCTCGCGATGCGCGGGGAGGCAGTGCAGGAAGATCGCGCCGGGTGCAGCGTGGCTCATCAGCGCGTCGTCGACGATGAAGCCGGCGAAGGCTCTGCTGCGAGCGGCGGCCTCGTCCTCCTGGCCCATTGACGTCCACACGTCGGTGTACACGACGTCGGCTCCGGCGACGGCGGCGACAGGATCGCTGACGAGCTCGGCATCAGTCCCTCGAAGCTCGTAGCCGTCCGGTGAAGCGATCCGCATCTTCATGCCGACGATGGGCGCGGCGTTTGCGAGCGCACGCGCCATGTTGTTGCCATCGCCGACATAGGCGAGCGTGCGCCCGGACAAACCTCCGAACGCCTGTCTGATCGTCAGGAGGTCGGCGAGGGCCTGGATCGGGTGCGTCTGGTCGGACAGCAGGTTGACGATCGGCACCGACGACACAGCCGCCATCCGTTCGAGCTTCGAGTGCTCGAACACCCGAGCCGCGATTGCCGAGTGATACCCAGCGAGCGTGCGCGTGACGTCCTCGGTGCTCTCCCGCACGTCGAGCGACACCTCCTCGCCACGGATCGTCACGGGATGTCCGCCGAGCTGCACGACGGCCATCTCGACGGAGTTGCGCGTCCGGGCGGACGGCTTCTCGAACAGCACCGCCACGCCCTTTCCGGCGAGCACCTTCGGCAGCCCATCGATCGGCTGCTCCGAAAGGTCGAGCACGTTGCCCAGCTCGTCCGCGGTGAGGTCGTCGATCTCGAGGAGGTGACGGGTCATGCGCGCCCCTCGCCGGCCATGACGGTCGCGAGGATCGCCACCGCCTCGTCGATCTCGTCGTCGCTCACGTTCAACGGCGGAGCGAGGCGGAGTGCGTTCGCCGTGACGGCGTTCACCACGAGTCCGGCGTCGAGCGCGGCATCGGAGACCGCCTTCGCGTCGCGTGGCCCGCCGTCGGACGCCTCGAGCTCGACCGCGATCAAGAGGCCGAGGCCGCGCACCTCTTTCACGCCGCTGACTGCGCTCAGCCGCTCGGTCAACCGCGCTCCGGCTGCCCGCGCGAGTCGCGGCGCATCGATGCGCTGCATCTCGGCGAGCACGGCCCTCGCCGCGGCAGTCGCCAGCGGCGTTCCGCCGAACGTCGTCGCGTGATCGCCCGGCACAAATGCCGCGGCCACGTCCCGGCGCGCCCAGCACGCGCCGATCGGCACGCCGTTGCCGAGTGCCTTCGCCATCGTCACCACGTCGGGCTCGACGCCGAAGTGCTGGAAGCCGAACCACTCCCCCGTTCGTCCGAATCCGGTTTGTACCTCGTCGACCATGAACAGGAGGCCCCGCTCGTCGCAGATCCGCCGCACCGCGGCGAAGTACTCCGCGGTGGCGGGGTTGACGCCGCCCTCGCCCTGCACGGGCTCGAGCAAGACGGCCGACACCGACGGATCGAGCGAAGCCTCCAGCGCGTCGGCATCGCACCACGCCACGTGCCGGAATCCCTCCGGCAGCGGCCAGAACACCTCGTGCTTCGCTGGTTGGCCGGTGGCGTGCAGCGTCGCCAGCGTGCGGCCGTGGAACGATCCGTACGCGCTGACCACGACATGGCGGCCGCGCCCGCCCCACTTGCGGGCGAGCTTGATGGCGCACTCGTTTGCCTCGGCACCCGAATTGCAGAAGAACACCTGCCCGGCGGTGGGCTCGGTTGCTGCTCCCGAGATCAACTCGTCGATCGTGGTGGCGACCTCGGGTCCCACAACCGTGCCGAACAGGTTCGACGTGTGCAGCAGCGTCCTCGCCTGCGCGTTCAATGCGTCCGCCACCACCGGATGGCTGTGGCCGAGCGACGTCACGGCGAGTCCGGACAGGAAGTCGAGGTAGCGCTTGCCGTCGACGTCCCACAGCTGCGTGCCCTCCCCCCGCACGAACGTCACGGGCGGAGGCGCATACGTCGGCATGAGCGGCGAGCTGGTCGCCGGCGTCGCGGTCGCGGTGGAGGTCATGCGCGGTTCTCCGGAAGCACCATGGTGCCGATCCCTTCGTCGGTGAAGATCTCGAGCAGGAGGACGTGGGGGATGCGCCCGTCGAGGATGTGGGCGCGGCCGACGCCGTTGCGCACTGCGTGCACGCACGACGCGACCTTTGGGATCATGCCGCCCGTCAGCGTGCCGTCGGCCATGAGCGCATCGAGCTCGGTCGCCGTGACCTGGCGGATGAGCGTGTCGGGATCGGACGCGTCGCGCCGTAGGCCCTCGATGTCGGTGAGGTACACGAGCTTCTCGGCGTGCAACGACTCGGCGATTGCTCCGGCGACGGTGTCGGCGTTGATGTTGTACGCCTGACCTTCCGCATCGCTGCCGATCGTCGCGACCACGGGGATGAGGTCCTGCGCGAGCAGTCGCTCGAGGATCGCGGGATTCACGTTCGCCACCTCGCCGACGAACCCGAGCGACGGGTTGCGCGGGCTCGCTTCGATCAGTCCGGCCGACTCGCCGCTCACCCCCACCGCGAGCGCACCGTGCACGTTGATGGCCGACACGATGCCGGGGTTCACCTTCCCGACGAGCACCATGCGCGCGATGTCGACCGTCTCCGCGTCGGTGACTCGCAACCCGTCACGAAACTCGGAGACCTTCCCCAACCGGCTCATCAGCTCCGTGATCTGAGGCCCCCCACCGTGCACGACCACGGGGTGCATGCCGACGGAGCGCATGAGCACGATGTCCTCGGCGAACAGCTCGAGCGCAGCGGCCTCGCCGTCGCCGTCGGTCGCGCCGGCGAGCGCGTTGCCGCCGTACTTGACCACCACGGTCTTGCCCCAGAAACGACGGATGTAGGGGATCGCTTCGACGAGTGTGGACGCTTTCTCGCCCGCGGTCGCGGTCACGGGTTGAGACCGACCGTCGGCAGCCCCGTTGGCTCCGGGAAGCCGAGCACGAGGTTCGCGCACTGCACCGCGTTCCCCGAGCCACCCTTCACGAGGTTGTCGATTGCCGCGAGGACGACCACCCAACCCGTTCGGCTGTCGAAGCGGGCGGTGAGATGGGCGCAGTTGCTGCCGAGCGTCGCCTTCGTCGACGGCGAGTCCGGCCGCACCACCACGAACGGCTCTTCGGCGTAGACGTCACCAAGCGTCGCGAGCAACGAATCGGTGGTCAGCTGTTGGCCCGCCGCGGGCCGTGCGTAACAGGTAGCGAGGATGCCTCGGTTCATGGGCGCGAGGTGCGGCGTGAACAGCACGCTGGCCCCGATCGCCTGCTCGATCTCGGGCGTGTGACGGTGATCGAGGAGCCCGTACGCCGAGAAGCTCTCGTCGACGGTGCAGAACAACGAGCTCTCCTTCAACGCGACGCCTGCACCGGACACGCCACTCGCCGCGTCGACGATGATCCCTGACGGCTCGATGAGTCCCGCTTGCACGAGGGGTGCGAGAGCGAGCGCCGCTGCGGTCGGATAGCAGCCCGCGACCGCGACCGCGGTCGAGCCGGCGATCTCGTCGCGGTAGAGCTCGGGGATGCCGTAGACGAACTCTTCGAGCAGCTCCGGGCTCTGGTGAGCCTCGTGATACCACTGCGGATACAGGCGCGAGTCCTTCAGACGAAAGTCCGCGGAGAGGTCGACGATCGCTCCCACCCGCTTGCGCAGCTCGGGCACCATGCCTTGCGCCGCGCCGTGAGGCATGGCGAGGAACACGAGATCGAGCCCCTCACACGCGCTCGGGTCGAACTCGGTGAAGACCAGGTTCGGATACGCCGCCGCCAAGTTGGGATAGCGCGACGCCGCGAGCTTGCCCGCCTGCGTGTCGCCCGTTGCCAGCACGACCTCGAGCTGAGGATGGAGCGCGCTCAGTCGAAGCAGCTCCGCGCCGAGATAGCCGGAGGCGCCGACGATCCCTATCTGCTTGGACTTGAGCGACGCAGCCATGGCTGCATGATCATACGTACTATCGCATGATCATGCAAGGCGCAAGGCGCTAGGTGACTGTGAAGTCCTTGATCATGCCGAGTGCGACATGGGGAGTGCCCGACGCGGCATCGGGGACGAAGCACACCATCACGTAGTTGCCCGGAGCGAGCTCGAGTGGCACGAAGGTTGTCGTGGCCGGAGCCTGCGCCGCGCTGCCCCCTGCCGGGCTGATCGGCGGCGGACCTGTGGGCGGCGCCGTCGAGGTGAAGAAGCCCTGCACGTCGGCGACGGTCGCGCCTTCGGACAGCTGGTACAGCGTCATCTCGTGGGGCTGGTCGGCCTCGTTGACCACCTCGAATGTCCCCTGGGCGTTGAAGTCGGCGGGGAAGCGTGAAGCTGAAGTCGTCGAGCACGACCTGGGCGTCAGCCTCAGGTGCTGCAGCAGCCTCGCCCGCGGGCGCGGTCACGGTGAACTCCTTGAGCATCCCCTTCTCGGCATGTGCGACACCGTCGCTCGGAGACGGGATGAAGCACACGAAGAAGTAGTTGCCCTCGGCGAGCTCCTGCGTCGTGCTCTGGCTGGCGCCGGGCGCAACGCCGTTCGGGCCCCGCGTGCAGTCGTCACGAGCTTGAAGCCCTCGATCTCGTCCTGTGCGAAGGTGCCGAGCGCCTGCTCGAGCGTGACGCCGTCGTTCAGACGGACGATCGTCGCCTGGTGCTCTTCGGCAGTGCTGGTGTTCGTACCATTGATCGTCACGAGACCCGCGGGGATCGTGTCCGGAGCCTCGTAGGAGAAGTCGGCCATTGTCACATCGACCACGGTCGGCTCCGCCTCCGCCGCGGCGGTCGTCTCGGGCGCGGCGGCAGTCGTGCCCGCCGCAGCGGTTGTCGCCGCCTCACCGCCGGTCGTCGCGGCACTGTCGCCGTCAGAGTCGTCTCCGCAGGAAGCGGCCACGAGCACCAGCACGGCTACCGCACAAACAGAAGCAAAACGACGCACAACGCCTCCCCAACGAAAACTCGAAGAGGGAGTGCTATTCGCCCGAGGGCGTGAAGTCAAAAGGAGCTGCTTGACGCAGCGTCAGCCTCGGAGCTTGGCGTCGAATGCCGACTCGACCGCGTCGATGCAACGCTGCCGGACCTCGCCGACCTCTCGGTCGGTCAGCGTCCGGTCAGTTGCTTGGAGTCGCAGGGAGTACGCCAGGCTCCGGGCTCCCGCCCCGATCGACTCGCCTCGGTACACATCGAAGAGACGAAGGTCGGCGAGAAGGTCGCCGGCGGCCTGCCGCAGCGTGCCCTCTACGGCCGCAGCCGGAACCGCATCGTCGACCACGAACGCGAGGTCGATGTCCGACGAAGGGAAGCGGCTCACCGGCCGGTACTTGCGTTCCCCCCGCGGCATCGCGAGCAGCGCTTCCAGGTTGATCTCGACCCACGCCACCCGGACTTCGATGCCGTGGGCCTCGAGGACGCCCGGATCGACTTCGCCGATCGCTCCGAGTGCGCCGCCAACGCCGACGAGCAACGTGCGGGTCGGATGCATGCCCGCCCGCTCCCCTGCCGCGAGCTCGATCTCGGGCCAGGCCAATGCCGCGGCGAGCTCATCCCACACCGCTCGGGCCGCCGTCGCGTCGCGACCGGCAAGCGCGACGCCGAGCATCTCGCGTTCGTCAGGCAGCGGCTCTCCCGGGTTGGGCACGCCGTAGACGTGACCGATCTCGAAGAGCGACACGCCCGCATTGCGGTGCGACTCGTTGTACGCGACAGCCTTCAGGAGTCCGGGCAGGAGCGACGTCCGCAACACCGACTCCTCGCTCGCCAGCGGGTTCGCGATCGTGATGCCGCGGGGATCGAGGCCGGCCCGACCGAGGTCGCCGGGCGCGAGGAAGGGGTTGGGCATCGCCTCGGAAGCGCCCACACCGACAAGCACCTGACGGACCAGTCGTCGATCCTGCTGCAACGGGGTGAGCCCACCGGGATGGGGAGACTTCGGCACGGTCTTGGCGACCCGCGAATAACCATGGATGCGGGCGACCTCCTCGATCAGGTCCACCTCGACGGTGCAGTCGTAGCGCCAGGTCGGGACGGTGACGAGCAGCTCCTCCGCGCCCCGCGAGTCGTCGACACCGAACCCGATCGACGCGAGGAGCGATCCGACCTCCCCTGCCGAGAGGTCGGTGCCGAGCAGCGCGTTCGTACGCGACGTGCGCAGTCGCACGGGGCTGCGATCCGGGAGCGAACCACGCGCGTCGACCTCGCCGTGCAACGCCGCGTCGGGGCACGTGAGGCGGAGGAGCTCGACGAAGCGCCGGGCGGCGCGGTCGATTCCCTCCGGGTCGGCGCCCCGCTCGAAGCGCGTCGATGCCTCGGACCGCAGCGCCAGCCGGCCCGCGGACGCCGCGATCGTGGGCGGATCGAACCACGCCATCTCGAGCGCAACGGCCGTGGTGTGCTCGTCGATCTCGGTCGAGGCTCCGCCCATGATGCCGCCGATGCCGATCGGTCGATCGTTGCCATCGCAGATCAGCACATCGCGCGCGGTGCACACGCGCTCGATGCCGTCGAGCGTCACGACGGTCTCGCCCTCGTGCGCTTTGCGGATGATGAAGCCGCCCCCCTCGAGCTTGGCGAGGTCGTACGTGTGGTTGGGCTGACCGAGCTCGAGCATGACGTAGTTCGACACGTCGACGACGTTGTTGATCGGACGCATGCCCGCTCGTGCCAACCGCTCGGCGATCCAGGCCGGCGACTCCGCGACGCGGACCCCGGAAATCACTCGGGCGGTGAAGCGACCACATCCGTCGGGGTCCGCGATCGTCACCGCGACGCCCTCCGAAGGCGCGACCACATCGATTGCTGGATCGGGCAGCGTCACCGACACACCGAGTCGCGCGGCGAGGTCGCGCGACACCCCGGCATGGGAGTAGGCGTCCGGGCGGTTGCGAGTCAGGTCGAGGTCGAACACCACGTCGGGGGCGACCGCCAGCGCGTCCCACAGCGGAGCCCCGACCGGCAGTCCGCTCGGCAGGATGAGGATGCCGCCCGCATCCGTGCCCATGCCCAGCTCGACCGGTGAACAGAGCATGCCGTTCGAGGCCTCGCCGAGGATCTTGCGCCGGCCGATCTGCATGCCGTTCGGCATCGTCGTTCCGACGGTGGCGAGAGGCACGAGGTCGCCCACCCGCATGTTGAACGCGCCGCACCACACCTGAAGTGCGTCGCCGTCGCCGGCGTCGACGTCGACGCGTTGCACGTTCTTCGCGTCGGGATGGGGCCGCAACGCCTGCACACGCGCGACGACGACACCGTCGACCGGCTGGCCGACGCGGTCGACGTCGTCGACTGCGAGCCCGAGGTCGTTCATCAGCTCGGCGAGCTCGTCGACGTCACCGCCGACGGGCGCGAGCTCATTCAGCCACGACAGGAGCACCTTCATGAGGTGGGGACCCGCATCAGAACTGCTCCAAGAAGCGGATGTCGTTCGTGAACATCTCCCGCAGGTCGTCGATGCCGTGACGCGCGAGCGGCAGGCGATCCGTGCCGAATCCGAAGGCGAAGCCGCTCCACTCCTCGGGGTCGAGCCCACAGTTGCGCAGCACGTTGGGGTGCACCACCCCGCACCCGCCGAGCTCGAGCCACGACCCGTCCGGCCGTTGGATGTCGTATTCAGCCGACGGTTCGGTGAACGGGAAGTACGAGGGTCGGAGGCGCGCGTTGAAGTCGCGGCCGAAGTACGCGCGGGTGAACTCCTCGATCGTGCCGGACAGGTCGCCGAACGTGATGCCGCGGTCGATCACGAGCCCCTCGATCTGATGGAACACCGGCATGTGCGTCGCGTCGGCCGTGTCGCGCCGGAAGACTCGCCCCGGCATGATCGTGTAGATCGGCGGCGGCTGCGTCTGCATCACGCGGATCTGCACCGGGGAGGTGTGCGTGCGGAGCACGGTGCTGCCGGGCTCGCCGAGGTCCACGAACATCGTGTCCCACATGCTGCGCGCGGGATGCTCGGGCGGCATGTTCAGCGCGGTGAAGTTGTTCCAGTCGGTCTCGACCTCGGGACCTTCGCTCACCGTGAACCCGAGGCCCACGAACACGTCCTCGAGATGCATGTGCGTCTGGGTGACGAGATGCAGGTGACCCCGCTGCGGACGGGTGAGCACCTCGGTGAGGTCGAGCCGTTCCGCGGCGATGCGCTCCGCACGGGCCCGAGCGGCAACCTCGGCGCGGCGCTCCTCGATCGCCGCGGTCACTCGCCGAGTGGCCTCGTTCAGGGCCTGGCCCGCCGCCCGGCGCCCCTCCTCGTCGAGGCCACCGAGGCGGCTCTTGAGCGTGCCGAGCTCTGACCGCTTGCCGACGAGGTCGTTCTCGATGCTGGCGAGATCGTCGACATCGTCGACGGCTGCGAGTCGCGCGATCGCCGCGTGCTCAGCCTGCTTGATCTCGTCGATCATGAGGGGCAAGTAAAGCAAAGGCCCGGAGCCGACCGAGGCTGATTCACCGGGCCTTCCGACTCACAAGCCCCTGCGCTGGCGCGCCACCTCGAAACACAGCACTGCGGCGGCGGCCGCCACGTTGAGCGACTCCGCCTGGCCCGCCATCGGGATCGACACCATCTCGTCCACGCGAGCCCCCACATCGTCATCGATCCCGTGCGATTCGCTGCCAAGCACCAACGCGACCGCCCCGCGCATGTCGATCTCGTCATACGGCCGGTCGGCGTCGGCGCGAGTGCCGATGCGGCGCATCCCCCACGAGCCGAGGTCCTCGAGCGCGGCAGTGCCGTCGTCGACCAGAGCGAGGGGGACGAAGAAGATCGAGCCTGCGGAAGCTCGCACGGACTTCGGGTTGAACGGATCGACGCCCCCAGCGACGACTACGCCGTCCACCCCGGCCGCCTCGGCGCTCCGGACGATCGTCCCGAGGTTGCCGGGGTCGGCGAGCGCCGCGAGCACAACGACGAACGACGCGTCGCGCAGCGCGCCGAGCGGCGCCACCTGGCGCCGGGCGACGGCGAGCACCGGACGCGGAGTCACGGTCGTCGCGACCCGCTCGAGCACGCCGCGTGCGACCGGGGTGCCGGCGGGCAGGCCCTCGACCGACGCACCCTCTTCGACGTAGATCGCCTCGAGGGGCCAGTTGGCCCGTACCGCTTCGGCGACGAGCGTCGGCCCTTCGATCAGGAACGCTTGCTCGTCCTCCCGAGCCACACGGTCGCGCGCGAGTCGACGAAGTCGCTGGATCTCCGGGTGGCGCGGGCCGAGCGCGGTCAGGACGCTTGCTTGGTCTCTGACGTGTCGGTCTCTGACGTGTCGTTCTGAGACGTCTCCGCCTCTGACGCCTTCTGCTCCACGGCGGTACGTGCCAACTCGACCAGCGTGGCGAAGGCCGCGGGGTCGGTGACGGCCAGGTCGGCGAGCACCTTGCGGTCGACCTCGATGCCGGCGGTGTGCAGGCCGTCGATGAAGCGGTTGTAGCTGAGACCGTGCTGGCGGCAGCCGGCGTTGATGCGCTGGATCCACAGACGGCGGAAGTCACCCTTGCGAGCGCGGCGGTCGCGGTAGGCGTACTGCAGGCTGTGCATCACCTGCTCGTTGGCGGCGCGGTACGACCGGCTCTTGTTGCCGTAGTACCCCTTCGCGCGCTCGAGAACGGTGCGACGGTGCTTCTTGCTGGCGACGGCGCGCTTGACCCTGGCCATTAGTGGCTCCTTTCAGCGGGGAACGAGTGACGATGCGGCGGTCAGACGCGCGTGTCAGCGGTCGCCGAGGAGCCGCTTGATGCGCGGCGCGTCGGCGGGCGAGACCTCGATCTCGCCCTTCAGGCGCCGGGTCCGCGTCGAAGGCTTGGCCTCGAACAGGTGCTGGCGGTTGGCGCGCAGCCGAAGCAGCTTCCCGCTGCCCGTCTTCTTGAAGCGCTTGGCCGCGCCTCGGTGGGTCTTCATCTTCGGCATCGTCGTGTCTCCTGGTTTCGGCGGCTACGCCGGGGTCTCTTGCGCAGCCGTCTCGTCGGCCGGTGGTGCCGGCGGTTGTTCTTGGGGCTGTTCCTGCGGTTGTGCGGGCGGATGTTCCCTCTGGGATTCCTTCTTGCCGGCCTGGGCCTTGCGGTCAGGTGCAAGCACCATCGTCATGTTGCGGCCGTCGAGCTTCGGGGAAGCCTCGATCTTGGCCACATGGGCGACCTGCTCAGCGACCTGTTCGAGGATCTTCATGCCGAGCTCGGGGTGATACACCTCCCGACCTCGGAACATGATCGTCACCTTGACCTTGTGACCCTCGCCCAAGAACTCGGAGATCTTTCGGGTCTTGGTGTCGAAGTCGCCCTGCCCGATCTTCGGTCGGTACTTCATCTCCTTGATCGAGATGCTGCTGCTCTTGCGCCGTGACTCCTTGGCTCGCTGCGCTTCCTCGTACTTGAACTTGCCGTAGTCGAGGACTTTGCAGACAGGCGGATTGGCGTCAGGCGCGACTTCGACGAGGTCGAGGTCGAGCTCGCGGGCGATGTGGAGTGCCTCGGGCAGCGGCTTGATGCCGAGCTGGGCGCCGTCGGGTCCGATGAGACGGACTTCGCGGGCACGGATGCGGTCGTTGATCCGAGGCTCGTTGGTCGCGGGCGTGACTATTGGTGCTCACTCCGTGGCAAGGGGTTGTCCTCCCGGTTGCGGATGGGGCATGAAGAAAGCCGACACCCACGAACCGGAGTGACCCCCGCCCTAACGGGGAGACTCCGGAGCACTTCGGTCGACCACGGCGCGCCGTGTCCCAAGGGATCCGGCGGCCGGGTGGGGCACCGCAATCCGCGCGGCGGCCCGCTTTCCGATTTCGGTTGTGCCGTTAGGGTAACGCACGTGAGCAGCCTTTGGACACCCGGGGGCGAGCACAAGGTCGATCCGGCCACCGAGCGTGACGGCCTTGACGACGCTGGCCGGGACGACGCCGGCCGGGACGACGGCCGGCCCGGACGAGATCAGCCCGGACGAGGCCGCGGTCCGGGCCGAGCTCGACGAGGTCCGCCGCCAGCTCGCCCAAGTCCCCGCGGAGGTCGTGGTGGCCAACCACGCCATGGGCCTGTACGAACTGGCCGCGATCCACCTCAGCGAGCAACCTCCCAACGCCGACGCGGCCAAGCTGGCGATCGACGCCATGGGATCGCTCGTCGACGGACTCAAAGGTCGCCTCGGCGAGCCGGAGAACACGCTCCGCGACGCACTGGCGCAGCTTCGGCTCGCGTTTGTGCAGGTCACTTCCGACCGCGCCTGAACGCAACCTTTCCGTCGACCACCTCGACGCCCTCGGCCCGGAGACGGCGGGCGTGCTCGACCTCATGGCCCGGCACGAGCCGCCCCTGCGCCGTGACGACGCGCCACCAGGGAAAGTCGTCGTCCGACGTCGCCAGCAGTCGACCGACTGCACGGGCCGCGCCGGGATAGCCCGCTTCCTGGGCGACCTCGCCATACGTGACCACCTCACCGGGCGGGAGCCGGCCGAGCACCGCCGCGACTCGCGTGTCGAAGGTGTCCGTCACTCCCCGTCGGCGGCGGAAGGCGCGTCCGCACCAGGATCGGCGTCGGGGCGCAGCGCCAAGATCTGCTGGAGGTGCGCGAGGTTGTGGTTCGCGAACCACGTGCCGAGCTCGATGATCGTTGCCCTGCCCATGAGCACCTTCACCTTGTCGCCCCACGCCGACGCGTCCTCGAGCGTGCCGAGCAGCTCGAGCGCCCGGTCGACCTCGCCCCGAAACAGCTTCACGACGTCCGCGATCGGCTGCTCCCGCCACGCTCGCTCGCGCGTGAGCAACCACGGGATCTTGTCGGCCACCGCAGGATCCGCTGGCCCCTGTCCGAGGTGGACCCGGAGCCGATCGTTGAAGATCGTCGCGACATCGACCATGTGCCCCGCCACCTCGACCATGCACCACTCGCCGGGTCCGGGTGCGCTCAGGACGACGCTCTCCTCCACGTCGCGCACCGCGTCCTCGAGCCGGTCGGGATCACCACGCAGCATCTCGATGATCTCGGTGGGGCGCCGGCGTCCGAGGTTCTCGTCGGACTTCATGAAGAACGGGAAGTAGCCCGCGAACTCCGGAGGGAGCGCGCCGCACAGGGGGCACGCCTCCCCCGTCGAGGCCTCGGCGATGCGCCCGCAGCCCGTGCACACGAACAGGTACTGGGCGACGTCGGACTCGGAGATGTCGCGGTTGTTCACGAGGCTCGTGGCTCCGGCGTCGAGCACGCGTGCGGTCTCGTGGGTCGCGTGCAGAAGTCGCGTGAGTCGCTCGGCCAATGCCCGGTCACCGGCACGCTCGGCCTCGTGCACGAGCTCACCGAGTGCGGCCGCGGCCTGATGTTGGTGCTCGCGCTCGGCTCGCACGCGGTCGGTGGAGGGCATGCCGGCGGCCGCCAGACGCTCGAGCTCGAGCCCGCGGACGCGACTGGAGTGCGCAGCCGCGCGGAGGACCTTGGCGATGTTGAACCGACCCTCTTCGATGGCGCGCTCGGCCGCGGCGAGGCTCGCGACGGCGGCCCGCTGTTCGAGCGCCGCCTGGTCTCCGAGCGCGGCCGACAACATGATCTCGACGCCCGGTTCGCTCTCCCACTCGCTCATCGCAGCGCTACGGCCTCCCACTCACCCCGTCGACCAGCTATGACATCGAACTCGAACTCCGTGCCGGCTGACGTCGTGCGCGTGCCGTTGGCGATCTGGGTGCAGTGGAAGAAGTACCGCGCTCCCGTACTCGCATCACTCACGATTCCGTAGCCCTTGGCGTCGTCGAACTCGATCACGACTCCTCTCGGCACCAGCGTCACCGTCTCAGTGAACGATCTTCGATAGGGGCAGCTCGATCAGGTCGGAGGCGCCCGCATCCTTGAGCATCGGGATGAGGACGTTGATGGTCTCCTTGGGGACGACTGTCTCGACGGCGTAGCCGCCGTCTCCAAAGAGCTGGGCGACCGTCGGCGCCTTCATCGACGGCAGGATCTCGATGACTCGGGCGAGGTCGGCCTCACCGACGTTCAGCTTCAGCAGGACCTTTCCGCGGGCTTCGAGCGCGCCCGCGAGCAGCGTGTGGAGCTGACCCATCGCGTGTCGCTTCGCAGGATCGTCGTACGCGGCGGGGTTCGCGATGAGCTCCGTCGCCGACGTGAGGATCGTGTCGACGACCTTCAGGCCGGCCGCGCGCAACGCTCTGCCGGTTTCGGTGAGGTCGACGATGCAGTCCGCGATCTCTGGCACCTTCGCCTCGGTCGCGCCGTACGACAGCCGGATGTCCGCATCGATGCCCTTCTTCTCGAAGAAGCGGCGAGTGAGACCGGGATACTCGGTGGAGACCCGGACACGCTGCGGCAGGTCCTCGACTCGGTCTACGGGAGAGTCGAGAGGCACGGCGACAACGATCTGCACCGGGCGAGCACTCGCTTTCGAGTACCGCAGCTCGCCGAGCGACACGACCTCGGCGGCCGTCTCCTCGATCCAGTCGCGGCCCGTGACGCCCAGGTCGAACATCCCCTCGGCCACATAGACGGGGATCTCCTGCGGGCGCAGGATGCGCACCTCGGTGACACGCGGATCATCGATCGTGCCCCGATAGTCGACGTCCGACGCGCGCACGACGGACAGATCGGCCGCGTCGAACAGATCGAGCGTCGCTCGCTCGAGTGACCCCTTCGGGAGGACGATCCGCAGCACAGGTCGCTCAGTCGGCCTTGGGGAGCTGGCGCATGAGATCGGCGAGCTCGATCGCGGTGGAGGCCGCCTCGAAGCCCTTGTTGCCGGCCTTCGTGCCGGCCCGCTCGATGGCCTGCTCGATGGTGTCGGTGGTCAGGACGCCGAAGACGACCGGCACGCCGGTGTCGAGCGCAGCGCGGGCGAGGCCCGCCGCCGCCTGCCCGGCTACGTGGTCGTAGTGCCCGGTTGCCCCCCGGATCACCGCTCCCAGGGCGATGACCGCGTCGTACTCACCCGAACCGGCAAGACGCTTGGCGACAAGCGGCAGCTCGAACGCGCCCGGCACCCACACAACCGTGATCGACGCCTCGTCGACGCCGTGACGAAGCAGCCCGTCACGGGCCCCGGCGAGCAGCCGGTCGGTGATGAAGTCGTTGAACCGGGCACACGTGAGCGCGACCCGAAGGCCATCGCCTCGCAGCTTGCCTTCGTAGGTGGTCATCGGTTGCCCTCCGAGCTTGTGCCTGTCGAGCCGTCGGCGACGGGTTCGGACTCCTGGCCGTCCTCGAGATCATCGAGGAAGTGGCCGAGGCGCTCACGCTTCGTTCGCAGGTAGTGGATGTTCTCGGGATTGGGACGCACGGCGAGCGGTACGCGATCGACGATCTCGAGCCCGAAGCCTTCGAGACCACCGTACTTTGCGGGGTTGTTCGTCATCAGTCGCATTGCGGAGATGCCCAGGTCAACGAGGATGTGCGCGCCGATGCCGTACTCACGGCTGTCGACAGGCAGCCCGAGCTCGACGTTGGCGTCGACCGTGTCGCGTCCCCGGTCCTGCAGGCTGTAGGCGCGCAACTTGTGCCCCAGGCCGATGCCGCGCCCTTCGTGGCCGCGGAGGTACACGACGACACCACAGTCCTCCTCCGCGATCATCGCCATCGCCGCGTCGAGCTGTGGTCCGCAGTCGCATTTGAGCGAACCGAAGACGTCGCCGGTCAGGCACTCGCTGTGCACACGCACGAGGACATCGTCCGGTCCCTGCACGTTTCCTCGAACGAACGCGAGATGGGTCTCGCCGTCCAGGATCGACTCGAACGCGACGCAGGTGAAGTCACCCCAGTCGGTGGGGATGCGAGCCTCGGCCACCCGCCGCACCAGCTTCTCCGTGCGGCGCCGGTAACGGATGAGGTCCGCGATCGAGATCATGAGCAGGTGGTGCTCCGCGCAGAACCGCTCGAGGTCGGGGACCCGGGCCATCGTGCCGTCGTCGTTCACGATCTCGCACAGCACGCCTGCCGGATACAGACCGGCGAGCCGCGCGAGGTCCACCGCGGCCTCCGTGTGGCCCGCCCGCTTGAGCACGCCACCGGGCCGGTAGCGCAAAGGGAAGATGTGGCCGGGACGAGCGAGGTCGCCGGGGCGGGTGCCCGGGTCGATCAACGCGCTGATCGTCAGCGCGCGGTCGGAGGCGGAGATGCCGGTCGTCGTGCCGTGCCGGTAGTCGACCGTGTCGGTGAACGCGGTGCGGTGCGACTCGGTGTTGTGCTCCACCATGAGCGGGAGGCCGAGCTCGTCGCACCGCTCACCGGTCAGCGGCACGCAGATCACGCCGGACGTGTGCCGGACAAAGAACGCGATGCGCTCCCTGGTCGCGAACTCGGCCGCCATGATGAGGTCGCCTTCGTTCTCGCGGTCCTCGTCGTCGACGACCACGATGGCGTCGCCGCGACCGATCGCCGCGACGGCGTCCTCGACCGATGCGAAACACTCGCTGCGCTGGGTCATGACTCCCCACCTCCGGGGGCATGGGCGCCGAGCATGCGCTCGACGTACTTCGCGATGACGTCGACCTCGAGGTTCACGCGGGCGCCGACGCCCTTGTGCCCGAGCGTCGTGACGGCCGAGGTGTGCGGGATCACCGCGACGGTGAAGCCGTCGGCCGTCGGCTCGACCACGGTGAGGCTGATGCCGTCGACGGTGATCGATCCCTTTTCGACGATGTAGCGGAGCAACGACGGGGGCGCGGTCACCCGAAGGTCGGGCGCAGCCGCCGCGATCGTGCCGACACCATCGACATGGCCTTGGACGAGGTGCCCACCGAGGCGGTCCTCGAGCCGGACGGGCCGCTCGAGGTTCACCGGTTCTCCGGGCGCCAGATCTGCGAGGTTCGTGCGCTCGAGCGTCTCCTCGGTCACCTCGGCGTCGAACCAGCCGTCGCCGACTGCGATGACCGTGAGGCAACAACCGTTGACCGCCGTCGAGTCGCCGATGCGTGCTCCGTCGAGCACGGTTCGGGCGCCGATCCGGAAGCGGTCGTCGTGTCGCGAGATCAGGTGACCGAGCTCTTCCACGATGCCGGTGAACATCAGACAGGCTCCATTTCCAATCGAAGGTCTTCCCCGATGCGGTCGACGGCAACGACGCGGCCTCGCCACAGGTCGTCGATGGTGGCGGCGCCGGGGCCGGTGAACAGGCCCCGTGCGTCGTCGCCGCCGAAGAGCGCGGGTGCGATGTACAGGACGTAGCGATCGACGAGACCGGCGCGGTGGAACGCGGCGGCAACGGTTGCTCCGCCTTCGACCATCGCCTGCACGACGCCCTGGCGCCCGAGCTCGTCGAGCACTGACTGCAGATCGCCTTCCATCTCGAGCGCGGGGTGCACGCGCGCGGTCTCGGGCGCGCGGCCGAGGACGACGCGCAACGGGTCGCGACCCTCGACGTGACGCACGGTCAGCGCAGGATCGTCGGCGCGCACGGTGCCGGCACCGACGATCACCGCGTCGCTCTCGGCGCGCAGGCGGTGTGCATCGCGACGCGCGGGCTCGCCGGTGATCCACTGGCTGGTGCCGTCAGGTGCCGCGGTGCGCCCGTCGAGCGTGGCCGCGAGCTTGAGCACGACGTAGGGGCGCCCGGTGAGGCGGTGCTTCAGATACGGCGCGAGCTGCGAGCGCACTTCGTCCGCGCTCACTCCGACTTCGACCTCGATGCCGGCGGCGCGCAGCGCTCGCACGCCCGCACCATTCACATGGGGATCAGGGTCTTCAACAGCGATGACGACGCGCGCGACCCGCGCGGCGACGATCGCGTCGACGCACGGTGGTGTCCGGCCGTAGTGGGAGCACGGCTCGAGCGTGCAGACGAGCGTCGAACCCGCCGCCGCGTCACCGGCGGCGCGCAGCGCCACGACTTCGGCATGGGGGCCGCCAGGAGGCTCGGTGGCGCCTTCGTAGGTCGATCCGTCGGCCGTGACGATCACACAGCCGACCCACGGGTTCGGTGAGGTCCGGGTGCGCGCGGAGGCAGCGACGGCGATGGCTCGTTGCATCAACCTCTCGTCGCTTCCTGACGGGCTCAAGCGTCCGCGCTCCTGTGTTCGTTCGCGGGGACGCGAGCGCGACGGCCGGCGTGGCGCGCCGGTCGACGAGACCGCTCCCCTCGCTCCCATCCGGACTCACCGTTCGCCTGCGCCGCCAGGCGCCTGCGCTCGGAACACCGTCGGCCCTGGGATTCCACCAGGTCGGCCTCCGGCCACTGGGCCGAAGGTTCGCGGACTCTCACCGCCGGTCGGGACTCTCACCCAAACCCCGCGAGGGGTTGTGTTCGTTCAGTTGTGACGCGAGTGTACGCACGCACTGGTCGCGCTGGCAACGCTCGGGTTCAAAACGACCAGTTCGGGCAGGGAGCGCTAAGGCTCGGGGACCCAGGTGCCGTGGAAGCCACCGGGCACGCGTACGGGCAGGTAGACCTCGGCTGTCACCGTCATGGCGATCGCATCGAGGATGACGAGATAGCTCGTTCCGGCCGCTCGGTCGTGGGCGAAGGTCACCAGGTAGCCGTCGTCTTCGGCGCGGGACCCGGCGCCCGGAACGAAAACCGGCTCACCGCACGTGTGGCCATACGGGAGGCGATGGGTCGTGCGCGTGCCCCCGTCGTACTTGTGGATCTCGCCGTGATCGGGCTCGGCCTCGAAGAAGAAGCCGCTGAGGTACACGTACCGCATGGGCAGGCCGACGAGAGCGTCGGGCACCCGCGGGTATTCGGTCGAGACATCGTCGAGCGCGGACTCTGCGGCGATGCCGGTCGTGAGGTCGAGGCGCCATTCGTACATCACCGGCATCCCGCCGGCTTGGCCGCCTGGGGGGATCCGTGTGCCGGTCAAGACGACCGTGTCGCCGGCGTCGAAAGCGTTCGCCGCGTGCGAGAGATGACACGGCTCGACGTCGAACCACCGGACCGGGCCGGACGGGTCGGCGCGTTCGAGCACGCCGATGCGCGCGGCACGAGTGTCGTCCCATCGCCACGGCGACCCGGTCTCCTGAGCCGCGGTGAGGTCGAACACGAGGCAGGAATCGACGAACAGCACCTTCGTCGCCGTGATGGCGAAGTCGTGCATCAGCGAGCAGGCGGGCAGCTCGATCGCGACCGACCGCAGGGCGCCGCCGTCACCTGGCGCGCAGTGATACGTGAGGAATGGTCGCCGCACCGAGTACCCGAAGAAGAGCAGGTCGCCCGTTCTCGGACACCGCTTCGGATGCGCGGTCATCGCGCCTGTGAGACGGCCGTCGAAGGTGAAGGGCCCGATGGTGTCGAGCTCCGCGGTCAGTTCGTACGGGAAGCCACCCTCCTCGAGAGCGAGGAGACGACCCTCGTGCTGCATGACGTGCGTGTTGGCGGTGGTGACGCGGTGATCGAGGCCCCGGTCAAGGCCGGGGTCGGCGTACAGCGGGGTGCGCACGTACCGGTTTCGGTATCGGCGCGACGTGACGTCGACCATGTGGACCATGCCGTCACCGGCGTACAGGTGCGGCGACCAACCCGAGCGCGGGTTCGGCCCATTCCGGTAGAAGCGACCGCGCAGATCGCGTGGCACCTCCCCCACCACGCGCGTTGCGACCACATCGCATTCCGCGGCGACGGGACCGTTGTTGCCTTCGAGATGAATCGGCACCGTCGCACTCCACACCATCGGTGCGTGAGCGCGCGGGACCGGCGCACAGAAATCTCGGTGTCAAGGGGTCTTTTCTCGAGCGATCTCTCAGTGCGTGGTCGGCTCGCCCAGCAGCAACCGCAGCGCGTGCGGCAGCACGTCGATCACGGCTTCGAGGCACTCCACCGCCCCCGTCGGGGAACCGGGGGTGTTGAGGACGAGCGCTTGGCCTCGCACTCCGGCGACCGCCCGCGACAAGCGGCCGAGCGGGCTGACGAGCCGCATCGCTTCGGCCAAACCGGGAGCGTCGCGCTCGAGGATCTCCCTTGTGCCCTCAGGCGTTTGGTCGCGGGGCGTGAAGCCGGTGCCTCCGGTGGTGACGACGAGCCCACCGAAGCGCTCGGTGAGCACCCAGAGCTCGGCCGCAACCGTGTCGGCACCGTCCGCGCAGACCCGATGGTCGACCACGGCGTAACCCTCGGCGGTCAGCCGTTCGACGAGCGCCACCCCGGAGCGGTCTTCCCGGGCGCCGGCGACGACGCCATCCGACACGGTGAGCACCTTTGCTCGAAGACCCGATCCTGAGGCTGTCCCTGTCGCGGCCACGTATCGAGTGTGTCAGGGCCGGCGCAGCCGCAGGCCGAACATGCCGTCGGTATCGGCGTCCTGCGGGAGCAGCAGGCCGCCGCGGCCGTGGGCCCGCCACGGCGCGGGTGGCGTGTCGAGGGGCTCGAGCGACGGATGGTGCTCGGCAAGATGCTCGTCGATCCCGATGGTCTCAGACCGGGTGAGCGTGCACACGCCGTACACGAGCCAGCCTCCGGGCGCGACAAGCTCGACTGCCGCGTCGACGAGCTCGGTCTGCAGCGCCGCGAGACGCGGCTCGTCGTCGGGGCCGACGCGCCAGCGCGCATCGGGGCGACGACGCAGCACGCCGAGGCCGGAGCAGGGCGCGTCGACCAGCACCCGCTCGAACGAACGAGCCCCGTACGGTGGCCGCCGGCCGTCGGCGACAAGCGCGACGGTGCGACCGCCGCTCTCGTCGCTGCCGCTCTCATGACTGGAAATCGCCTCGATGTTCGCGGACATCGTCCGTACCCGGGCCTCGCGGGCGTCTGAGGCGAGGACCGTGGCGCCCGTGGCCGCCATCGCCGTCGCCTTGCCGCCGGGAGCCGCGCACAGGTCGGCGATCCGCAGGCCGGGGGAGGCGCCGACGAGCCCGGCCATCCACTCCGACGCCTCGTCCTGGATGTAGCCGTCGCTGCGCATCCGCACGCGTGGAGCGAGATCCATGTGTGCGAGTGCGGCAAGGGCATCGGCCTCGCCGAGATCCTCAGCGAGGCGCGCGACGATCCAGTCGGGATAGCTCAGCCTCGTCGCATCGTCGGGGAACTCCACTGGCGCCTTGGCCACGCGGCGCAAGACGGCATTCACGAATGGTCGCGTGTGTTCGGGAGCCACGGCGACCGTCGCGCCCACGGCCGCGTGGGCGGGCGTGCCGAGGAACGCGAGCTGATACGCGCCGAGGCGAAGGGCGGTGCGCGTCGGGAGGTCGGGCGGATGCCGGACGAAGCGGTCGGTGAGCCAATCGCAGGCTCGCCGCATGCGCAAGGTGCCGTAGACGAGCTCGGTGGCGAAGGCGCGATCACGGTCCGAGAGGTCAGTGCGCGAGAGCGCGGCGGGGAGGGCGAGGTTGGCGTAGGCCCCGTCGCGCTCGATGCGCACCAAGGCTTCGAGGGCCACCACCCGCGCGTCGGCCTCGGAGAGTGAGCCGGTTGTCATCCGAGCCGCTCGCCGTCCTCGACGCGGGCGCCGTTGATCCACGCGGTTGCCGGCATCGGCCGGCGTCCTTCGGGCTGCACCTCGCGGAGCTCGAGCACGCCTTTGCCGGTGCCAACGATCGCGCCGCGGAGCACACCCGCGCCGGGCGAGGCATCGAAGGGGCGTGGCGTCGCGCCGAGCACGAGCAACCGCGTGGCCCGAAACGTCGTCCACGCGCGGCCGACCCTCACGACGCGATCGAGCTCATCGGCCGGACGCGTCCAGTCGAGCTCGAGCTCGGCGGGGTCGAGCTTCGCGGCGTAGGTGGGCTCGCCCGCCTGAGGGGTGGGTGTCGCCAAGCCCGCTCGGAGACGGTCGACCAGGAGATCGGTCCCCGCCACCGCGAGCTCCGCCCGCAACGAGTCGGCCGTCGCGGTCGTCGCGATCGGCACGCGCACGCACGCGTACACGGGTCCGGTGTCGAGGCCTTCCTCCAGCCCCATGACACACACACCGGTCTCGCGGTCTCCGGCGAGGATCGCTCGCTCGACGGGGGCAGCGCCTCGCCACCGCGGGAGCAGCGAGAAGTGGAGGTTCACCATCGGCACCGCGGCCAGCACATGCGGCTTCACGAGCTGACCGAAGGCGACGACCACACCGAGATCCACCTCGGCATCGAGCACGTCGTCGACTCGGCTCGTGACCGGAAGGCCCAGCTCGAGCGCCGCGGCCTTGACCGGGCTGGGCTCGGGATCGCCACCGCGCGATCGCCGCTTGTCGGCCCGGGTGATGACCAACGCGACCTCGAAACCGGCTGTGACAAGCGCTCGCAGTGGCCCGACGGCCACGTCGGGAGTGCCGAGGAACGCGAGCCGCCTCGGATGGGCGGGCGGATCCAACATCACAATTCGCCCCGCCCGCTACAGCAGGCGCAGCCCTTTGGATGATCCCTCAGCGCCATCGTCCTGCACGACTCGGTGCCGAAGCTCTTTCATCGCTGCCTTGCGCTGGTCGTCGTCGAGATGCTCGAGCAGGAGAACCCCATCGAGGTGGTCGAGCTCGTGCTGGAAGAGGCGGGCCAGCAGCTCGTCGGCCTCGATCGACACCTCGTTTCCGTCAAGGTCGTATCCGGTGAGGTGGATCTCCTTTGGACGGATGATCTCGAAAGACATCCCGGGCACGGAGAGACAACCCTCGTCGTAGCTCCACTCGCCACGCGCTTCACTGATCACAGGGTTGACGAGCGTTCGAGGCCCTTCGCCGATGTCGTAGACGAAGAGGCGCTTCTGTACGCCGACCTGCGGCGCCGCCAATCCGAGGCCCGGCGCGTCGTACATGGTGACGAGCATGTCCTCGGCCAGGCGCGCGAGCCGGCCGTCGATGTCGGCGACGTCGGCGGCACGCGTCTTCAGCACCGGGTCACCGAAGAGCCGGATCGCGTACGGAGCCATGCACTGCAGGCTAACGGTCAGATTCGCAGAGGATCGACTTCGACGCGCACACGTGCGGTCGGCCGCGGAGCGCGAAGGATCGCGTCGGAGAGGAGGTCGTGGGTGTCAGCGCGGACGAGCCACACGTCCTTCGCCGGACCGAGCACCTCGACACCGAGCCCTGTGACGCCATCGATCAGGGCCGCCGCGCCGGGACCAGAGACTGCCGCCATCGCCGAGAACGGTGGGAAACGCAAGTCGGTGCGCCGCGCCCGCTCCGCGGCGGACACGCGGCTCGGGTCGCCGTGCAGCGCGGCGTCGATCACCTCGTGGTCGGGCACCCGAGTCTGCACGAGGACACGGGCCCCCGTGCGGCGACCGCCGACGAGTCGGGCGGCGCGCGCGAGGAGAGCAAACGCCTCCTCCGACGCCCTGTAGCGGGGCGCCAACAGCTCCTGGTCGAAGTCGAGAAACGCGACCACGTCGGTCTCCGCGACGCGATGGAGCGCGGCCTCGGTGCCGACGATCACGCGCGCCGAGGGCTCCGTCACGTCGAGCGCGGGGGCACCACTGACGTCGACGACCGTCTCGCCGGCCAGTGCATCGAGCTCCTCGCGCACACGCGTCACGCCGGCGCGCAGGTTCTTGAACCGGGTCGCATGGCAGTTCAGGCACACCGCGGGGCGCGACGTCGCGCATCGTCCGCACACCAGGGCGTCCTCGGGCTGGGCGACGGCGGCATCGCACCGTTCGCACGTCGCCAACACGCCGCACGCAGTGCACGCAAGCAGTCGCGCCCGCCCGGTGCGGTTCAGCACACACACCACACGAGCCGGCGACTTGAGCACCCGGACGAGGGCGTCGGAGTAGAGACCGGTTCGGATCGGATCCGGGGCGCGCCGCATGTCCACGACCTCGACCGCGGGCCAGCCCTTGCGCTCCGCGTTCCGGCTGGGGGTGACGAGCGGACCCCAACCCAGGGCCTCGAGGCTCGGACACGGTGAGACGAGCAGGACCGGGATGCCCGCACGCCGGCCTCGCTCGATCGCGACGTCCCGCGCGTGCCAGGCGGGAATCCGCTCCTCTTTCAAGGCCTCGTCGTGCTCGTCGATCACCACGATCACCGCCGGCTCCGCGACGGGCGCCCATGCCGCTGCCCGGGCGCCGATCGTGACGCCGGCGCCGGCCGCCGCTTGCGGCCAGTCGCGGGGCATGACCGCGACGCCGACCCCCGCTCGCCTGACGCGACCGGCCAGGCCGCGAGCCATGTCGACCGAAGGAGTCACGACGAGCGCGGGTCCGAGGCGCGCCGCGGCGAGCACGATCGGCAGATGATCGACGGGCGGCGGCACCCGCACGACCGCACCGGGCTGATCGAACACGCCGGGCGGGAGGTCGGCATCCTGCCCCCACGCCGGCACCGTGCCCATGAGCGACGGCGGCAACCGGGACACGAGCGTCGGCGCCGACGCCGTGACGAGGAGCGAGGCTGTCCTCCCGAGCCACCGCTGCGCCGCCCAGCCCGCCAGCGTCACAACATCAGCGGGCGGACCGAGACCACGCACGCCGAGCAGGTCGGCGAGGACGACACCTGCCGGTGGCTCGACGTCGACCTCGACCACCCAGCCCGTGACTCGGCGGCCGTGCAGCGGCACGCGCACGAGTGACCCGATCGCGACGACGCCCTCGACGCGCGCGGGCACCGAGTAGTCGAACGTCTTGTCGATCGGTCCGTCGGGGAGGACCCGAACGGTCCGGGTCACTGCGGTGGGGGGCTTATGAGGTAAGGCGCTGATTACAGGCCGAGCGCGCTGCGAAGGTCGTCCAGCCGGGTGGTGTGCTCCCAGGTGAACTCCTTCTCGGCGCGACCGAAGTGCCCGTAGGCCGCCGTGCGCCGGTAGATCGGCCGCCGCAGATCGAGGTCGCGGATGATCGCCGCAGGGCGAAGGTCGAAGACCTCGTGGATGGCTGCGGCGATCTGGGCCGGGTCGACCTGCTCGGTGCCGAAGGTCTCGACCATGATCGACACCGGATGGGCGACGCCGATCGCGTAGGCGACCTGGATCTCGCATCGCCTCGCGGCACCGGCCGCGACGATGTGCTTCGCAACCCAGCGGGCTGCATACGCCGCCGACCGGTCGACCTTCGAAGGGTCCTTGCCCGAGAAGGCCCCACCACCGTGGCGGGCCATGCCGCCGTAGGTGTCGACGATGATCTTGCGCCCGGTGAGACCGGTGTCGGCGTGGGGGCCACCGAGCTCGAACGAGCCGGTCGGGTTCACGAGGACCTCGAAACCATCCTCCGCGAACTCCAGCGGGAGCAGCGGATGGATCACGTGCTCCTTCAGGTCGGGCTTGATGAGCGTCTCGGGGTCGAGGCTCGGCGCGTGCTGGGTCGAGATCAACACGGTCTTCAGTCGGACGGGGCGCCCGTCCTCGTACTCAAAGGTCACTTGCGTCTTCCCGTCGGGCCGCAGGTACGGGAGGATTCCGGCCTTGCGCACCTCGGAGAGTCGATGCGCGAGCCGGTGGGCGAGCCAGATCGGCAGCGGCATGAGGTCCTCGGTCTCATCGCACGCGTAGCCGAACATCATCCCCTGGTCGCCGGCGCCCTGACTGTTGAGGATGTCCTCGCCACTCTTGCCCGTGCGCGTCTCGGCTGACTTGTCGACGCCCTGCGCGATGTTCGGCGACTGCGGGTCGATCGAAACCATGACGCCGCAGGTGTTGCCGTCGAAGCCGAACGACTCGCGGTCGTACCCGATGCCACGGATCGTGTCGCGCACGAGGTTCGGGATGTCGACGTAGGCCTCGGTGGTGATCTCCCCCGCGACGATGCACAGCCCGGTCGTCAGCAGGGTCTCGCACGCGACACGTCCCGCCGGATCCTCCGCGAGGATCGAGTCGAGCACCGCGTCAGAGATCTGATCGGCCATCTTGTCGGGGTGGCCCTCGGTGACGGACTCCGAGGTGAAGGTCCAGCGGCTCACTGCTGTGCTCCTGGGGTGGTTGGGGGCTGACGTTTCAAGTTCAAGAACGATTTCAACAACGTCACGTGGCTCGCAAGGCGACGACGGCATCCAATACCGCGGCGGCGATCGCACGTTTGTCAGTCAGGCTGACATTCTGCTCGATCCCCTCACCGAGGATCAGCACCTCATTCGTGTCGTGCTCGAAGCCGGCGCCCGGGGCGGACACGTCGTTCGCCACGATGAGATCGAGGTGCTTGCGGCGAAGCTTGTCTGCCGCGTTCTGACGCAGCGCCTCGGTCTCGGCCGCGAAGCCGACGAGGATCTGCCCGGGGCGCTTCACCGCGCCGAGGCCGGCGAGGATGTCGGGCGTCGGCTCGAGCACGAGCTCGGGCGGACCGCCGTCCTTCTTGATCTTCTGATCGGCGACGACCTTGGGCCGGAAGTCGGCGACGGCCGCAGCCATGACGACGACATCTGCCGTCGCGGCGCCGCGCGAGCACCTCTGCCTCCATCTCGGCGGCGGTCTCGACCCGTACGAGCTCGGCTCCAGGGGGAACGTCACGCGGCACCGTGGTGACGACGGTGACGGACGCACCCCGCGCCGCAGCCTCGAACGCGAGGGCGTGACCCTGCTTGCCCGACGACCGGTTGGCGATCACCCGCACCGCATCGATCGGCTCACGCGTCCCGCCCGCGGTGACGAGCACGTTGAGCCCGGACAGATCCTGGGCGCTGAGCAGCTGCTCGGCGCGATCGACGATGGATTGCGGGCTGGCGAGCCGGCCCGAGCCGATGTCACCCCCCGCCAGGCGTCCCGACTCGGGCTCGACAACGTGGACGCCCCGGCGACGCAGCGTCGCGAGGTTCTCCTGCACGGACGCGTGCTCCCACATCTCGGTGTGCATCGCCGGGCACACCAGCACCGGCGCGCGGGTCGCGATGACCGTTGCGGTCAGCAGATCGCCGGACAAGCCCGCCGCGTACGCAGCGAGGAATCTCGCGGTCGCGGGAGCGATCACGACCAGATCGGCCCCCTGCCCGAGACGCGTATGCGGAATCGGGTCGCGGTCGTCCCAGAGGGAGGTGCGCACCGGCTCCGACGCGAGCGCCGAGAAGGTGGTCGCGCCGACGAATCGCTGTGCGTCGCGCGTCATGACCGGAATCACGTGGGCGCCGAGGTCGACGAGACGTCGGCAGACCTCGACGGCCTTGTAGGCGGCGATCCCGCCCGTGACGCCCAGGACGATGCGGCGCCCGGCAAGGCCCGCCACGCGCTACTCCGCCGGCGCTTCTTCGGCGCTCTCGACCTCGGCCTCGACGTCGAGTTCGTCCTGGCCGGGCTGAGTGCGCTCATAGGTGATCTTGTCCGCGGAGATCTCTTCGAAGGCGATGGACAGCGGCTTGCGTGACACCGACGCCACCTGGGGCGGGACGATCGCGCCGAGGCCGTCGCCCAGCTGGTTGAAGTACGAGTTGATCTGCCGGGCCCGCTTGGCGGCGAGCGTCACGAGGGTGAACTTCGAGTCCGACCGATCGAGCAAGGACTCGATCGGGGGGTTCATCATCGTGTCGTGGGGACGCGCCATCTCGAGCTCCTGAACTGCCGATTCGACAACAGAGGCTACCAGCAGGGGGTCCGGATCCCTAGCCGGTGGGCGTCGGGAGGTCGGGACTGAGCAGACCATCTGCACGAAGCGCCGCCCACAGCTCGGTGGGGATCGGTCGCGACAGCAGGTCCAGATCGACCGTGAGCTCCTCCGGATCACGCGCGCCGATCAGCACCGTCGTCACCGCGGGATGACCGGCGACGAGCTGAAGAGCAGCCGCGGGAAGCACCGAGTCGTACTCCGCGCAGAGCTCACTCATCCGTCGGGCGCGCCCGAGTCGCTCCTCGTCCACGGGGCGATAGTCGAACCTCGCGCCGACCTGCGGCGACGCAAGCACGCCGCTGTTGAACACCCCGCCGGCCATGACCGCGACGCTGCGCGCGGCGCACTCGGCGAGGAGGCCGGAGGTCAAGGCCGACTGATCGAGAAGCGTGTAGCGCCCGGCGACGAGCACGACGTCGATGTCGCACTCCGCTACCGCGCGCCGTAGCGGCTCGACCTCGTTCATGCCGAAACCGATGGCCGAGACGACGCCTTCATCTCTGAGCGCGACGAGCGCCGGCACCGCCGCGTGCATCGCCTCCGAGAGATGGTCGTCGGGATCGTGGATGAGGACGACGTCGACCCGATCGAGCCCCAGCCGGTCGAGGCTGGCGTCGAGCGAGCGGCGGACTCCGTCAGCCGAGAAGTCGAAGTGGGGGACCTCGTTCGGCACGTCGCGGAACATGCTGGCGGGATCGGGCGACCCGGGCGTCAGCAGCCGTCCCACCTTGGTGGACACGACGATCTCGTCCCGCGGGCGCGACCCCAGCGCTTGGCCCAGACGCCGTTCGGCGAGCCCGTGGCCGTAGAGCGGAGCCGTGTCGAACACCCGGACGCCCCGGTCGAATGCCGCGTCAACGGTCGCTCGGGCGTCTTCGTCGCTGACCGCCGAGTACAGGTTGCCGAGCGGGGCGGTGCCGAGGCCGAGCCGGCTCGGGGCGCGGAATCTCATCGGCTTTCTCTCATCGATGCGAGGCGACGATCGCTTGCAGCTCGCCCACCGCACGATCCAGATCGTCGTTCACGACGACATGATTCGCGAGGGCGAGGCCGATCGGTTCTTCCTCCTCGGCTTTCTCCAACCGGCGCGCCACCTTGCCTGGGTCATCGCCGCGGCCGCGCAACCGCCGTTCCTGTTCCTCTCGGGACGGCGGCATCACGAAGATGACGATCGCATCGGGATGGATGCCGCGGACCTGCTGCGCGCCATGCAGCTCGATCTCGAGCACCACATCGGTGTCGGGAGGGGGCTCGGGCGTCGGCGTGCCGTAGTAGCTGTCGAGGAACTCAGTCCATTCGAGGAAGCCCCCCGCGAATCCGCTCCTCGAACGCGGCGCGGTCAACGAACACGTACGCATCGTCGGCCTCGCCCGGCCGCTGCGCCCTCGTCGTCCACGAGCGGCTCAGCCAGAGTGTGGGCTCGCGGCGCGTCAACTCTGCAACCAGCGTCCCCTTGCCGACGCCGCCTGGGCCGGAGACGACGAAGATCAGGTCAGGGCCCGATCATCTCGATCAACTCGATCAAATCAAGATGCAGGATCAGGCGTCAGACGGCTGCAGCTTCGGGTGCGCGAGCAGCGCCTCGCGCTGTTGGGCGCCGAGACCGGCCACCCGGCGGGACTCGCTGATCCCGATCTCTTCCATGATCCGGCGGGCTTGCACCTTGCCCACGCCAGGAAGGGACTCGAGGAGCGCCAGCACCTTCAACTTGCCCACGACGTCGTCGCCCTTGGCCTGAGCCAGCACTTCGGGAAGCGTGACCGAGCCCATCTTGAGCTTCTCCTTGAGCTCGGCCCGCAGGGTGCGAACCTCGGCTGCCTTCTTCAGGGCGGCGGCTCGCTGGTCAGCAGAAAGGGGGGGAGGATTCGGCATGCTGGGCACCCTAGCGCGGGCCTTTCTGGGGTCGAACTCCCCCCACCCACGGCGCCCCTTTCGCGTGGTAACTCCTGGTCAGCAAGTTGACGGGCTGATTTCTCGGGCTGCTTTGGACCGCTGTTCGTCGCCGACGCGGAGCGAGGCAACACGACCGCTCGGAGCAGCTACGTGATCGACTCGGCGAGCGACGCGATGAGCGCTTCCGCAGCTCGACTCGGGTCGCTCGATTCGGTGACCGCGCGGCCGACGACGAGCAGATCGGCGCCCGCCTCGAGCGCCTGTCGGGGCGTCGCGACCCGCGCCTGATCGTGATGCGGCGCGCCGTCCGGACGGGTGCCGGGAACCACGATCGTCAGCCGGGGGGCGAACAGCGCGGCGTCGCGCACGTCGCCGGCCGCACACACGATGCCGCCGCACCCACTTTCGACCGCCGCGCCGACCCGCTTCGGCAGGATGTGCTCGGGCGCGTCGTCGTCGCTGGTCAAGATCGTGACGGCGAGCGCTGTCGGCGGCTGCAGCCCTGCCCGCTCCGCGCCCTCGACGAGCCCGTCCACGCCCGCTCGCAGCATCGCAACCCCGCCTTGCGCGTGCAGCGTGAGGTAGTCGACTCCCAACGCGCCGAGCACGCGCGCGGCGCGGTGCACGGTCGTCGGGATGTCGTGGAGCTTCAGATCAAGGAACACGCGGTAGCCGAGGTCGGCGAATGCACCGATGGCTTCGGGCCCGGCCGCACTGAACAGCTCGAGACCGACCTTGGCCGTGCCGAACCACGGGCGCAGAAGACGGCCGAGTCTGATCGCCTCGACGAGATCGTCGACGTCGAGCGCGAGCGCCAACCGGTCACGGGTGGCGACCCCGTCCGTCGTGACCTCCTGCGTGCTCACTGCCCAGCCCTCATCTCGGATCTCCCTGCTGCGCGTGCGCCCCGTGCGCCACGCCCACCAACTCGGTGACTGCTCTCACTTCGTGATGGCGGCACCAGTCTCGCAGTCCGTCGAGCACATGTCGCGGAGCCTCGGGATTCGCGAACGTGGCGGTTCCGACCTGAACCGCCGACGCGCCGGCCATGATCAGCTCGACCGCGTCGGCGCCAGTGGCCACTCCCCCGACGCCCACGATCGGCAGGTTCGGGAAAGCGGCATGCACCTCGAACACGGCGCGGACCGCAACCGGGTGGATGGCCCGGCCCGACAAACCGCCACCACCCCCGCCCAGAGCGGGACGACGGTGCTCCAGGTCGATCACCATGCCCATCACCGTGTTGACGAGCGTGACTGCAGACGCTCCGGCCTCATGTGCAGCCGCGGCGACCGCGACCAACTGGTCGGTGTTGGGGCTGAGCTTGGCCCACACCGGCCGCCCGCAGATACGCGACGCCGCGATCGCCTCCGCCGTGGCCGTTGGCGAGTGCGCGAAGAGATGCAACCCGCCGTCGAGGTTCGGACAGCTCAGGTTCACCTCGACCGCCACGACTGATGGCGGCGCAGCCGCAAGCATCGCTGCGGCACGGGCATAGTCGTCGACGGATCGCCCCCAGGTGCTCACGACGATGCGCGCGCCGGTGCGCTCGAGACGGGGCAGATCATCCGCAAGCCACGCTTCGACACCGGGACCTTGGAGCCCGACGCTGTTGATCATGCCGGCCGTCACCGGACGGAGCCGCGGCGGCGCGTTTCCGCCCCACGCGTACGGAGCGAGCGACTTCACGACCACCGCGCCGAGCTCGCGCAGCTCGAGATAGCGACGCAACTCGTCCCCGTGACCCGAAGTACCCGACGCCGTCATGATCGGATTGGGAAGCACCACCTCGCCGACACGAGTCGAGAGGTCGACGCGAGACATCGACCCTTCAGACATCAGATGGGCAGCGCCAGCTGATCGCCGCCGCCCTCGTGGTGCTCCTGCAACGACGTGACCCGCAGGTCGGTCGCTACCCACTCCGTCATGCCGTTGGCCGCGGCCAATGCCGCGGCAACCGTCGTGAGGCACGGGACGCGGTGCACATTGGCGGCGGCGCGGATGTGCGATCCGTCGGCCCGGGCGCCTCGGCCCCGCGGGGAGTTCACGACGAGATCGACCTTTCCCGACGAGATCAGATCCACCGCGTCCTGGCCGGAGCCCTCCCCCACCTTCGCGACGATCGCGGCGACCGGCACACGGTGCGCCTCGAGATGCTCAGCCGTGCCCGACGTCGCAACGATCGCAAAGCCGAGATCGACGAACCGGCGAGCGGCCTCGACACCCGCGGCCTTGTCACGATCGGCGAGCGACATGAAGATCGTGCCCGACGTCGGCAAGGGATTGCCCGCTGCGATCTGGCTCTTCGCGAACGCGAGCCCGAACGATCGGTCGATGCCCATCACCTCGCCGGTCGAACGCATCTCGGGCCCGAGGACGGAATCGACGCCCGGGAAGCGGTTGAACGGCAGCACGGCCTCTTTCACGCTCGTGTGACCCGATGACGTCGGCGGCCTCAGCAAGCCCTCCTCGCGCAGCTCTGCGAGTGTCGCGCCCACCATCACCCGTGCCGCCACCTTCACGAGCGGCACACCCGTCGCCTTCGCGACGAACGGCACCGTACGGCTGGCCCGCGGGTTCGCTTCGAGCACGAAGACCTGCCCGGCTTTCACCGCGTACTGCACGTTCAAGAGCCCGCGGACGTCGAGCGCCGCGGCAATCGAGCGGGTGTAGGTCTCGATCACCTCGATGACAGCCGCGGTGAGCGACGGCGGCGGCAAGGCGCACGCCGAGTCGCCGGAGTGCACACCCGCCTCCTCGACGTGCTCCATCACGCCGCCGATGAGCACCTCCCCGGTCGCGTCGCGGATCGCGTCGACGTCGACCTCCACGGCGTCTTCGAGGAAGCGATCGATGAGCACCGGGCGCTCAGCCGACAGCCCCCCTTCGCGGCCGAGGCTGCCGGCGCCCGCGAGCTCGGCCATCGCGCCGTTCAACTCGTCGTCGTCGTAGACGATCTGCATCGCCCGCCCGCCGAGCACGTAGGACGGACGAACGAGTGCCGGGTAGCCCACGCGCGCCGCGACCGCACGAGCCGCCTCGGCCGACGTCGCCGTCCCCCCGGCGGGCTGGGGGATCTCGAGGCGCGCACACAAGGCGTTCCACTGCTCGCGGTCCTCCGCGCGGTCGATCGACTCGGCGCTCGTCCCCATGACGAGCCCGGGCGGCAACGCGCCGGCGAGCTTGAGCGGGGTCTGGCCGCCCAACGCCACGATGACGCCGACGGGCTGCTCGGCCTCGATGACGTTCAGCACGTCCTCCGTCGTGAGGGGCTCGAAGTAGAGGCGGTCGCTCGTGTCGTAGTCCGTCGAGACGGTTTCGGGGTTGCAGTTGACCATCACGGTCTCGTAGCCCGCGTCGCGCAGCACGAACGACGCGTGCACGCAGCAGTAGTCGAACTCGATGCCCTGACCGATGCGGTTCGGCCCCGACCCGAGGATGAGGATCCGCGGCTTGGACGCCGGTCGCACCTCGTCCTCGTCCTCGTAGGTGCCGTAGTGGTAGGGCGTGTCTGCTGCGAACTCGGCACCACACGTGTCGACGGTCTTGAAGGTCACCTTGACCCCCGCCTCGAGCCGCCTGCGGCGGATCTGTGCCTCGTCGGTGCCGAGGAGGTAAGCGAGCTGAACGTCGGAGAAGCCGAAGCGCTTGGCCCGGCGCCAGGAACGGCGGTCCATGGACTCGAGCCCGATGGACTCGAGACGCGCGCGCTCGTCGGAGATGCGGTGGATCTGATCGAGGAACCACGGATCGATCCCGGTTGACTCCGCCACGCGCTCCACCGACGCGCCGCGACGCAGCGCCGCCTCGACCAGGAAGGGCCGCTCGGGTGTGGGAATCGCCGACTGCGCGACGAGCTCGTCGAGCGAGAACGCGTCGTAGGTGGTCTCGACGGGATCGGCGTTCAGTCCGAAGCGCCCGGTCTCGAGCGAGCGGAAGCCCTTCTGCAGCGACTCGGCGAACGTGCGGCCGATGGCCATCGCCTCACCCACCGACTGCATCTGCGTTCCGAGCACTCCCGAGGTGCCGGGCAGCTTCTCGAACGCCCATCGGGGCACCTTCGTCACCACGTAGTCGATCGTCGGCTCGAAGCTGGCGGGGGTCATGCGGGTTATGTCGTTCGGGATCTCGTCGAGGGTGTATCCGACGGCGAGCCGCGCGGCGATCTTCGCGATCGGGAAGCCGGTCGCCTTCGACGCGAGCGCGGACGAACGGCTCACGCGCGGGTTCATCTCGATGACGACCATCTCCCCGGTGGTCGGCCGCACCGCGAACTGGATGTTGCTGCCGCCGGTCTCGACACCCACCCGTCGGATGCAGGCGAACGCGGCGTCGCGCATCAGCTGGTACTCGACATCGGAGAGCGTCTGGGCCGGTGCCACCGTGATCGAGTCGCCGGTGTGCACGCCCATCGGATCGAAGTTCTCGATCGAGCACACCACGACGCAGTTGTCGGCGCGGTCGCGCATCACCTCGAGCTCGAACTCCTTCCAGCCGGCGATCGAGCGCTCGATGAGGATCTCACTGATCGGGCTGGCGTCGAGACCGGCGGCCGCGATGGCGGCGAACTCCTCGTTGGTGGCTGCGATGCCGGTGCCGCGTCCACCGAGGATGTAGGCGGGTCGCACGATGACCGGGAGGCCGATGCGCTCGACGACTGCCATCGCTTCGTCGAGCGACCTCGCGGTCCCCGACGGGGGCACCGCGAGGCCGATCTCGATCATCGCCTGCTTGAAGCGCTCGCGATCTTCGGCAGTCGCGATCGCCTCGGCGTTCGCCCCGATCAGCTCGACGCCGCCGTCGCCGACAATGCCTCGCTCCGCCAGCGCCATGGCGAGGTTGAGTGCGGTTTGACCGCCAAGGGTCGGCAGCACGGCATCGGGACGCTCGCGCTCGATGATCTTGGTGAGCACCTCGGGCGTCAGCGGCTCGATGTAGGTGCGGTCGGCGAACTCCGGGTCGGTCATGATCGTTGCCGGATTCGAGTTCGCGAGCACAACCCGATAGCCCTCGTCCCGCAGCACTCGGCAGGCCTGGGTCCCGGAGTAGTCGAACTCGCAGGCCTGCCCGATGACGATTGGCCCGCTGCCGATGATGAGGATCGTCTCGAGGTCGTCGCGACGCGGCATCAGCGCGCCCCACTCATCCGCGAGCTGCCCGCCATCAGCCGCTCGAACTCATCGAAGAGATAGCGCGCGTCGTGCGGCCCGGGACCGGCCTCCGGGTGGTACTGCACGCTGAACGCGGGCACGTCGCGACAGCGGAGTCCCTCGACGACCCCGTCGTTGAGGTTCACATGCGTGACATCGGCAGCGGGAAGCCCCTCTGCATCGACGGCGAAGTTGTGGTTCTGGCTCGTGATCTCGACTTGACCCGTCGCGAGGTGCCGCACGGGGTGATTGCCGCCGTGATGCCCGAACGGCAGCTTGAACGCACGGGCACCGAGCGTCATCCCCAAGAGCTGATGTCCGAGGCAGATGCCGAAGACCGGCACCTCGCCGAGCAACCGCCCGATGTTGTCAGTCGCTCCGGCGACCGCGGTGGGGTCGCCGGGACCATTCGACAGGAACACGCCGTCGGGCTTCCGCGCCAGCACCTCGCTCGCGGGCGTCGAAGCGGGGACGACCTCGACGGTTGCGAGCTCGCTCAGGTGGCGGAGCATTGTCGCCTTGATGCCGTAGTCGTACGCGACGACGCGGTAGGGGCCGGAGCCGACCACGTACGGCTCGGCACAGGTGACTGTCGCTGCGAGATCGATGCCGTCGGTTCCGGGCTCGCCCTTGGCGGCCGCGAGAAGGTCCGCCTCGGACGCGGTGCCGAACGCGCCCGGCATCGCCCCCGCCTCCCGGATGTGGCGAGTGAGGCGACGGGTGTCGACACCGGTGATGCCCGCGACGCCATGGCGGACGAAGAAGGCGTCGAGGCTCTCGTTCGCGCGCCAGCTGCTCGGCCGGTCGTTGAAGTCGCGCACGATGACCCCGCGACAGAACGGCCGGCGGCTCTCGTCGTCGAGGGGCGTCGCACCGTAGTTGCCGATGTGGGGGTAGGTGAAGGTGATGATCTGTCCGGCATAGGAGGGGTCGGTGATCACTTCCTGGTAGCCGGACAGCACCGTGTTGAACACAACCTCGCCACTCGAGATCGACGTCGGCGCGCCGATCGCCTCGCCCTCGAACGTCGTGCCGTCGGAGAGCACGAGCAACGCCTCGGGTCTCGTCATCTCGGGCTTCATGATCCAGCCGTCATCGCTGCGCCTCGCCGTCGATCACAACCGGCTCGCCGAACAGCAGCGTGTGGCGCACCCGGCCCGTGAGCGTTCGCCCGGCATACGGGGTGTTCCGGCTGCGGCTGGCGAGCAACGACGGCTCGACAGTCCACTGCGCCGCGGGGTCGATCACGCACAAGTTCGCGGGATAGCCCGGCGCGATCGGCCCGCCGTGCGCCGCTCGCAGCCCGGCGATAGCGGCCGGGCGCCACGACATGAGCGCGAGGACGTCCTCGATGGAGAGGTCCAGCTCGGTGAGCGCCAACGCCAGGGCAGTCTCGAGGCCGAGCATCCCTGGCGGGGCCTGATCGAACGGCTGCTCCTTGGCTTCCTGCGCGTGCGGGGCGTGGTCGGTCGCGATGGCGTCGAGGGCGCCGTCGGCCAAACCAGCCCGGATCGCCGCCACATCGGCCTCGGTGCGCAGCGGCGGGTTCACCTTGAACACCGGGTCGAACCCCGCACACGCCGCATGCGTGAGCGTGAAGTGATGAGGCGTGGCCTCGGCAGTGACGGCCAGGCCATTCGCTCGGGCAGCGCGAACCATCGCGACCGAACCCATCGTCGACAGGTGTTGGAAGTGCACCGACGCGCCAGTGAGCCGCGCGAGCGCGATGTCGCGCATCACCATCAGCTCCTCGGCCTCTGCGGGCTGACCGGCGATGCCGAGCCGGCTCGACCACTCCCCCTCATGCATGTGCCCGCCAGCGGCGAGGGTTTCGTCCTCGCAGTGCTGGGCGAGCGTGACGCCGAGCCCGCCCGAGTATTCGAGGGCGCGCCGCATGAGCGACGCGTCCTGCACGCCGCGCCCATCGTCAGTGAAAAGGCGAACGCCGAGCGCCGCCATCTCGGCCATCGGCGCCAAGTGATCGCCCCGCCGACCGACCGTGATCGCGCCAGCAACGTGCACGTCGCACAAGCCCGCCTGCCTCCCGAGATCGAAGACCTCGTGCACCACCGCGGCGCAATCGATCGCGGGCTCCGTGTTCGGCATCGCGACGACGGCCGTGAAGCCTCCGAGCGCCGCCGCTCGCGAACCGCTCTCGATCGTCTCGGCCTCTTCGCGGCCGGGCTGACGCAAGTGCGTGTGGAGATCGACCAGCCCCGGGGCGACGACGCACCCCGACGCGTCGAGCGTGACGCGCGCCGAGTGACCGTTTCCGAGGTCGTCACCCAGGTCTTCACCGATCGCGGCGATGCGGCCGTCCTCGCCGATCAGCACGTCGGCGCGGCGACTGCCGGTCTCGTCGACGACCCGGCCGCCCTTGATGACGAGAGGAACCACGAGCTCAGCCAAGGCTGGCTCCCGAGCCGAGCAACTGATAGAGCACTGCCATCCGCACCGCCACGCCGTTGCGCACCTGCTGAGTGATCACCGCGCGCGGCAGGTCGGCGACGTCGGCCGCGATCTCGACGCCGCGGTTCATCGGACCCGGATGCATGACGAGTGCGTGCTCCGGAAGCCTCTCGACGCGGGCCCGGTCAAGGCCGAAGCGCGAGCTGTACTCGCGCAACGAGGGGACGAGCGCCTCGTGCTGACGTTCCAGCTGCATGCGCAAGAGGTACACGACGTCGCATTTCGGCAGCACATCGTCGAGGTCACCGGTGACGTCGACGCCCCATCCTTCGAGGCTCGGGGGCAGCAAAGTGTCGGGGCCGACAAGCGTGACCCGGGCACCCAGCAAGGTCAACGCCAAGACGTTCGACCTCGCGACCCGCGAGTGCTTGATGTCTCCGACGATCGCGACATGGAGATCCGAGATCGGACGCCCGAGCTCGGCGCGGATCGTGTAGCAGTCGAGCAGGGCCTGGGTCGGGTGCTCGTGCCATCCATCGCCGGCGTTGATGATCGACGCGTCGATCCAGCTCGCGATCTGCCACGGGACACCGGACGACTTGTGTCGCACCACGACCGCATCGACGCCCATCGCATGGATCGTCTCGACGGTGTCGCGTAGAGACTCGCCCTTGTTCACCGACGACGATCCGACGGTGAACGACATCGTGTCGGCCGAGAGCCGCTTGGCCGCGGTCTCGAACGAGAGCCGGGTTCGGGTCGAGTCCTCGTAGAACAGCGAGACGACAGTGCGTCCGCGCAGCGCGGGCACCTTCGGGATCGAGCGCTCGCTCACCTCGACGAACGAGTCGGTGAGACGCAGCAGCTCCTCGATGCCGTCGCGGCCGAGGTCGGCGATCGACAGGAGATGCTTCATTTGCGCATCTCCCCCAGGTGCACGCCGTCCTCGCTGACGTCGACCATCTCGTCGCGCCGGGTCGGCAGGTTCTTGCCGACGTAGTCGGGGCGGATCGGTAGCTCGCGATGACCGCGGTCGATCATCACCGCCAGCTGCACCGAGCGGGGCCGCCCGTAGTCGTTCAACGCGTTGAGGGCGGCCCGGATGGTGCGTCCGGTGAACAGCACGTCGTCGACCAGCACCACCGTGGCGCCATCGACCGCGAACTCGATGTCGGTCACCGCTTCCGGCAGCACAGGACGGATGCCGATGTCGTCGCGGTAGAACGCGACGTCGAGCGTGCCGACCGGCACCCGAACGTGCTCGATCCGGGCTATCGCGTCGACGAGCCGGGCCGCCAGCGGCACACCGCCGGTCTGCAATCCGATCACGACGACGCTGTCGAGGCCGTGGTTGCGCTCGATCACCTCGTGGGCGATGCGCACCGTGGCCCGTGCGACGTCGTCGGCGTCCATGACCCGCTTGTGAGGAACGGAAAACGCCCCCGAACGGGGGCGTAGTACGACGTTCTCTCTCTGCCACTCGCTACTCCTGCCGTACGGGCCTCACAGGACCCGCTTCACGGTCGGGACGCGAAGATACCAGGGCGCGCGGGAGCGCCGCGCCCACATTCCGGCCACCTCCGCTCCCGCCCATTTGCCGCCGTCACGCCGCCGCCCGCCGAGGCGGCCCGGTCGACATGACGGTGCCGTCGGGCAGGGTCACCACGAGGGTCCGGTCCGCGGTGAGCTCGATCGTCCAGCCTTCGTGATGAATCGCCCGATGGTGGCGGAAGCACACCGGCAGCAGGTTGTCGAGATCAGTGCGGCCACCGTGCCGCCACCAGACCACGTGGTGGATCTTGCAGTGATCGAAGCGAACTGGGCAGTCCGGAATCGCACACCGCGGGTACAGACCGCGCAACACCCGCCGCTGGGCCCCATTCGCGAGGCGGGTCATGCGGCCCAAGTTCATGCGACCCGGAGCGTGGACCACGGCCCCATTGCGGACGATCACGGCCGCGACGTCGGACTGCCCGAACAGATCGACCAGCACCTCGTGGGGAAGGTCCACCGGTAGGCCCCAGTCGACGACCGGTGCGCCGTGCTCGTCGGCCACGCGAGTGTCGATCACGACCGTCATCTCCGGTCGGCTCGACCCGCGACCGGTCGCACCCTGCCCCGTCGCGCCGCGCTCGACCAGGCCATGCAGTGCAAGTGCCGCGAGAAACGCGTTCCTCTCGACAGGGTCACTCGGCGCGCCGTCGGGCACGGCCTCGGCGAACCGGGCTGCGACCTCGGCCGCGAGCCAGTTCGACAGTCTTAGGCCGCTGAGCGGATCGAGCTGGCCCCAGAACTTGTACATGCCTGTCACCGGGTCGACCTTCGACCGGTACCGACTGTCGCGCCGTTGTCGCTCGAGGCGGTCGACCCCGGCCTCGTCGTCGAGCTTGCGCCGCTCGGCCCGAAGGCGTCGTGCCAGCTCCTCCGGCGACCACCCGTCCGCGTCCTCGACCAGTTCTCCGGCTCGTCGTGCCAACTCGAGCGCCGCGGTGCCCGCGACGCCGGCCAGCGCGTCGGTGACGGCATCGACGTGCTCGCCACCGACGTCACCGTTCGCGAGCGCATCACCCAGCCCAGGCACCTTCTCGACTGTCTGCTTGCGGGACATGTCGCGCTTGGCCTTCCGGCGCGACGCCCTGCTCGACCGCGCCATGTCGTTCTCAGGAACCGGCGAGAGCGCCGCGATCAGCCCGGCGATCTTCACGTCTGCGGCGTCGCACCAGGCCCGCACCTTCGCCACGCGCGTCGCTGCGGCCTTCACCTCGGTCAGCGGCGAACGATCGTCGAGCGCGCGCACGGCGTCGAATGTTGCGACAAGGTCTTCCGGTGCCACGACTCACCTCCCGACACGCGTGATCCAGCATCAAGGGAAGTAATCGAACTCTAGTTCGACGCGCCGCGCCTTGCAACCTCCAACCAAGAAACTTTCTCAGTCGGTGCGCAGGTCCGCGGCGAGCTTGGAGAGCACGCCGTTCACGAAGCGGCTGGAGTCGTCGGTCGAGAAGCGGCCCGCGAGCTCGACGGCCTCGTTGATGACCACCGCCTTCGGCGTGTCGGGTGAGTGCAGCAGCTCGTAGCAGCCGACCCGCAGCAACGCACGGTCGATCGCGGGCATCCGGGCGACCGTCCAGCCCTTGGCCACGGCGCCGATGTGCTTGTCGAGGTGCTCCATCGTGTCCCCCACCCCTGTGACGAGCTCGACCGCAAACGGGTCGGGCGCCACCGGCAGGCTTGCCAGGAGCTCCGCTGGCGCGACGCCCTTGGCCTCGGCTTCATAGAGGAGCGCGAGAGCACGCTCGCGAGCCTCCCGACGCCGTTCGACGGACTGGGGAGGCTCGGGGGTGCTCACACGCGCGTGAGGTACTCGCCGCTGCGCGTGTCGACCTTCACGCGATCGCCGATGTTCACGAAGAGCGGCACCTGCACCGTGATCCCCGTCTGCAAAGTGGCGGGCTTGCGGGCACCCGACACGCGATCGCCTTGCAGGCCCGGCTCGGTCTGGGTCACCTCGAGCTCGACCGACGCGGGGATGTCGACGCCGATGATCTCGCCGTCGTACATCGCGAGGATGGCCGTCGAGGACTCGATGAGGTAGCCCGACGCGTTGCCGAGAGCAGCGGGCGCCACGTGCAGCTGCTCGTAGCTCTCGGTGTCCATGAACACGTACTCCTCAGCCTCTCGGTAGAGGAACTGCATCTCGCGCTTGTCGACGATCGCTTGCTCCACCTTCTCGGCCGCGCGAAACGTGCGATCGATCACGGCTCCGGTACGCGCATTGCGCAGGGTCGTGCGCACGAACGCGCCGCCCTTGCCCGGCTTCACGTGCTGGAAGTCCACGATCGTGAACAGGCCGTTGTCGAGCTGGAGGGTGATGCCGTTCTTCAGGTCGTTCGTGGTGATCGCGGGCATAGGGGGCCTCGGGTCCTCAGATGTCTCGGTGTCTCAGATCGTCGTGTGCTTCGGCGCGTGGGTGAGGGGCTGGCACCCATCCGAGGTCACGAGCACCGTGTCCTCGATGCGCACGCCACCGTGCTCGGGAAGGTACACGCCCGGCTCCACGGTCACCACGTTGCCCTCGACCAGCAGGGCATCGACGGTCGAAGCCACACGGGGATGCTCGTGGATCTCGAGGCCGAGCGCATGGCCGGTGGGATGCACGAACGCCTCGCCCCAGCCGGCATCGACGATGACGCTCCGGGCGGCGGCGTCCACGTCGCGCACGCCGACCCCGGCCGCGACAGCTGCGACGCCCGCGCGCTGCGCCGCTCCCACGACCTCGAGCATGCGCGCAGCCGTCGGTGAGGGAGCGCCTATCGAAAACGTGCGCGTCATGTCGGAGCAGTAGCCGTCGACCTTCGCGCCGAAGTCGATGACGACGAGGTCGCCCTCCTCGACCCTCCGGTCTCCCGGACGCGCGTGGGGCTTCGCGCCGTTCGGTCCGGAGCCGACGATGGTGTCGAACGACGTCCCGTCGGCACCGCGCCGCCGGATCTCGCTGTCGAGCTCGAGCGCGAAGTCGCGCTCGGTCGGGCGCTCCTTGAGGAGGGGAAGCACAGCGGCGAGCGCGTCATCGGCGATCGCCGCGGCGGCGGCGATGCGCGCGACCTCACCTTCGTCCTTGACCTGGCGCTCGCGGTCGACGAGGCCTTCCGTGGCCACGAGCTCGGCATCGGGGAACCACTCCCCGGCGAACGCCCGCTGCTGCGCCCACGTGATGCCATCCGCCTCCACCGCGAGCCGAGCCACTGACTTTGCCTTGGCCGCGAGAGCATCGCGTTGGGCCGCCAGCGACAGACCGATCGTGATCTCGGCATCGACCCCTGCGTCACCGAGCTGTTGCCTCGCCTGCTCGCCGTAGCGACCGTCGGAGACGAAGAGCATGTCGTCGGGCAAGACGAGCAGCATCGCGGCCGAGCCGGTGAAGCCGGTCATCCAGCGGATGTTCACGAGGCGGGTCACGAGGAACGCGTCGAACCCGTCCGCAGCGACGGCCGTGCGCACCCGGTCGGCCCGGGCGCGTCGATCCATCGGGGGCAGTGCGGTCACGACGACACCTTTTCGAGGAGCGACGCGACGGCCTGCGCCGCGAGCCGGTAGCCGGCTCCCTTGAACCCGACGATGGAGCCAGTGACGACGGGAGCGAGGACCGACGTGTGCCGCCACGACTCGCGCGCGTACGGGTTCGACAGATGCAGCTCGACGATCGGCCCGTCGAACGTCACGAGCGCGTCGTGGATCGCCCAGGAGTAGTGGCTGAACGCGCCGGCGTTGATGATGATCGCCGCGGCGCGGCTCCGCGCGCCGTGGATGCCGTCGATCAGCTCACCCTCGTGGTTCGACTGGAGGTGCTCGAGGGTGAGCCCGTGCCGCTCGGCCTCGGTGCGACACGTGGCGACGTGATCGTCGAGCGTCTCGGAACCGTAGATGTGCGGCTCCCGCTGGCCGAGCAGGTTCAGGTTCGGGCCCGACAGCAGCAGGACGATGGACGACGTCATGTGATGGCCTCCGTCATGTGATGGCCTGCAGGGCGGCAACCAGATCCCGGTGATCGATCCCTCGCACGATCTCGAGGCCGGCCGGGCCGTCGAGGACGAATGTCACGGCGCCGAGCGCCTTCTTGTCCCGGCCGACGAGCGTGAGCAGCTCGTCTCCGTCCGCGTCAGACGGCAGCCGGTCGGGCAGCTCGTAGCTGGTCACCACCCCCCGATGCTCGGCGACCCGATCGGCGTCGATGCGGCCGAGCTGGTGGGCGAGCTCGGCGGCGTACACGAGGCCGATGCCGACGGCCTCGCCATGGCGCAGGTCGTACCGGCCGGCCGTCTCGAGCGCGTGAGCGAGCGTGTGTCCGTAGTTCAGCAGTGCCCGGCCCTCGGCTTCGCGCTCGTCGTCGGCGACGACCGCAGCCTTGATCTCGACACATCGCGCGATGCGCTCCTCGATCGGGAGCGTGGCGAGGTCGTCGCCGGTCAGGAAGTGGTACTTCGCCATCTCGCCCGCGCCGCTGCGCCACTCGCGCGGTGGGAGCGAGGCGAGGAGATCGGTGTCGCAGAGCACTGCGGTCGGCTGCCAGTAAGTGCCCACGAGGTTCTTGCCCTCGGGAAGGTTCACGCCGGTCTTGCCGCCGATCGCGGCGTCGACCATCGCGAGCAAGGTCGTTGCTACGTGCACGACCGGCACACCGCGGTGGTAGATGGACGCCGCGAAGCCCGCGACATCAGACACGAGCCCTCCGCCCACGCCGACCACGCAATCAGCGCGGTTGAGACCCCATTGGGCGAACGCCCGACACAGCTCCTCGACTGTCGCGATCGACTTCGCGTCCTCTCCGGTGCCGATGGGGAACACGCGGTGCTCCACACCGGGGTCGACGTCGATGCCGATGCCCGGCTGCGTCACGACCGCGACCTTCTTCACACCGGAAGGAAGGACCGCGGCCAGCTCACGGCTCGCGCCGGGCCCGATCAGCACGTCGTAACCGCGCTCCTTCAGCGCGACCCGCACCGTCAGCATGCGCCGATGACCTCGAGCACCGCGTCAGTGACTTCCTCGACCGATCGTCCGTCGACGTCGACGACGTGATCAGCGACTTCTCGATACAACGGCTCGCGCTCCACCGCCATGCGGGCGAGGACTCCTGCGGGATCGTCGGCGAGGAGCGGTCGGTGCACGCCTTCGACCGCCCGAACAGTGACCGTGGCCGCGGTGGCCTTCAACCAGACGACGTCGATCTTCGGCGCCTTCAAGCGGCGACGATTCTCCTCAGTCAGCACTACTCCCCCCGCCGCGGCGATGATCGAGGGCCCGGGCGCGTCGAGCGCCTCGGCGAGGGCGCGGGCTTCGAAGGCGCGGAACGCCGCCTCGCCGTCGCGCTCGAAGATCTCGCGCACGGTGCGGCCAGTCGCCGCCTCGACCTGCTCGTCACTGTCGACGAGCGGCCACCCGAGCACCTCGGAGAGACGCGCGCCGACTGTGGACTTGCCCACTCCCATCAGGCCGACGAGCACCACGTGCTCACAGGCCGGCGACATACCCGTCGCGATTGCGCAGGACCTCGGCCATCGAGTCGCCCCCGAACTTGCGCAGCGCCTCGTTCGCGAGCACGAGTGCCGTCATCGTCTCGGCGACGACTCCCATCGCCGGCACCGCGGTGACGTCGGTGCGCTCCTTGAACGAAACGGTCTCTTCCTTGGTGACGACGTCGACGGTCTTGAGCACGGGCCGGTTGAGCGTCGCGAGCGGCTTCATGAACGCGCGGGCGACGATCAGCTCTCCGGTGGACATGCCCCCTTCGATCCCTCCGGCTTGCGTCGACTCGCGGCGATATGCGCCCGAGTCGGCGTCCCAGCTGATCGGGTCATGCGCGACGGATCCACGACGGGAAGCAACCTCGAACCCGTCGCCGATGACGACTCCCTTCACCGCCTGGATGCTCATGATCGCCTGCGCGAGGAGGGAGTCGAGCTTGCGGTCCCAGTGCACGTGGCTGCCGAGGCCGACAGGGACACCGTAGGCGAGCACCTCGACCACGCCGCCGAGGGAGTCGCCTTCCTTCGCCGCGGCTTCGATCTCGGCGATCATCGCCTCTTCGGCTACTGCGTCGAAGCAGCGGACCGACGACGTGTCGACGCGCTCGAGATCTGAGGGGCGCGGGCGCTCGGTCGCCTTCGACTCGGCGGGCCCGATCTGCACGACATGCGACAGCACGTCGACGCCGAGCTCCGCGAGCACGCGCTTGGCGAGGGCCCCGGCGGCTGATCGGGCGGCGGTCTCGCGCGCGGAAGCTCGCTCCAGCACGTCTCGCGCATCGGTGAAGCCGTACTTCTGCATGCCGGCGAGGTCGGCGTGCCCCGGTCGCGGCTGAGTCAGCGGCTTCGCCGTCGCACCGGGCGCCGGCGACATCTCGTCCACCCACTTCGGCCATTCGGTGTTGCCGATCTCCACGGCGACCGGCGATCCGAGTGTGCGTCCATGGCGAACGCCGGCCAGCAGCCGCACCTCGTCCTGCTCGAACCGCATGCGGGGACCTCGGCCGTAGCCGAGCCGACGCCGTGCAAGCTCCGTGCCGATGTCTTCGACGGTGACGCGCAAACCCGCCGGCAGGCCCTCGACGATGACGACGAGCGCCTGGCCATGTGATTCACCTGCGGTCAGGAAGCGCAGCACCGATCAACTGTACCGGCGGACCCTCACGCCCTCGGGGGTGTTCCGCGGGCGGTCAGCCAACGAGGCTGTTCGAGAAGAGCACCACGAGGCACGCTCCCGCACACAGCGCGGGGCCGAACGGGAACGCCGCCTTCCGTCCGCGTGACAGTGCGACCACCAGGCCGACGACTACGCCGATGATGGCGCCGAAGAACAGGGCGATGATCGCGAGGTACGGCGCCTCGATCAGGTCGAGGGCGAGCCACCCGGTGTACAAGCCGAGCACGAGGCCGAGCTTGACGTCGCCGAAGCCCATGCCGCGCGGCGAGATGAGGTGGAAGATGAGGAGGACCCCGAAGAACGTGACCGATCCGAGAAGCGCCCTCGAGATGGTCTCGGGCACATCCTTTGCGAACGAGATCGCGACGATCGCCGGCACGGAGATGGCAAGCATCGGGAACACGATGCGGTCGGGGATGCGGTAGTGCTCGAGGTCGATCGCGGAGACCGCGACGATGAACGCACTGAACAGGAGGTAGGCGAGGAGCACGAGTGGGTCGTGGATCTGCACCGACATCGCCACGAACAGGCCCGCGGTGACGATCTCGACGACGAGCTCTCGACGGCGGGGCCTCTCACCACAACCTGGACACGGCCGCATCGCTCCGACGAGAGGGACGAGCGCGACCATCCCCCGATTCGCGTCGCACCAGGAGCACTCGGGAGGCGTGAGCAATGGCACACGCGCCGCCGGATCCTTGATCGGGACGCGATCGATGATGACGTTGAGGAATGCGCCGACGATCAGCCCTGCGAGCGCGCAGATGACGGCGGCGGTCACGGGGCGAGGCTACTGACGGCGAATCAGGGCGCTGGGGGATGGGCCTGGTGGTAGGCAGCGAGTCAGCGCTTGACGGACGACAGGAAACGCAGCAGCAGATCGCGGTCGAGCGGCTCGTCGTCCGGTCCGGTCGCCATCGCCAGCGCGGCGTCGCGCTCCGCATCGGTGTGTGCTTGCGCGGCGGCTGCGATCGCACGCGCCGCCTGCGGGGTGAGGTTCGGCAGCTCGAGCAACGGATCCGGCTCGTCGTTCATCGAGAACGGCTCGCCGTGGCCAGCGTCCTCGGCTCGCACCCGCTCGGCCCAGGCCGCGTTCCGCTTCGTCGTCGGCTTGGCCTCGGGCCCCGCCTCGCGTTCGATGGTGACCGCCGGGGACAGCGTGGGCAGGCCCGGGATGTCGATGCCGAGCGCGCCGTTCGTCGCAGCGGGAACCGGCGCGTCACCGCTCGACTCCTCCGTCAACGCAGAGACCTCCTCGGCCGGCTCCGGCACGAGATGGATCACGACCTCCCGCTCGGGCTCGGTCTCAGCGGGGGGCTCGTAGGAGGCGGGGGGCTCGTAGGACGCGGGAGGCTCGTAGGAGGCGGAGGGCTCGACGAAGACCGGCGCCGGCTCCTCGATTCGGAGCTCCTCCATCACCGGGTTCTCGATGCGCGCGGCATCGGGGACCGGAGCCATCGTGCGGTTCGCGGGCGCATCGCTGATGGTGAGGAGCCCGATCTCGACGACTTCCTTCACGGCCTTGCTGATGCCGATCTCTCCGAGGCCCAGGCGGTCGCCCACCTCGGCGACGGTCGCGCCGGCGCCGGTGGCGACGATGACCTTCCAGCGCGCCTCGTCGACGACGACTTCGGGCCGGGGCAGCTCGGCGGACATCGACACCCACACGTCGATCGACGGCACGACGGCCTCGATCTCCTGCCACTCGATCAGCAGGTGCTCGGCCTCGCGGATGAGCGTATCGACGTCGCTGGGCGCGCCCGCCTCGGGCGTGGTGTCGTCGGCCTCGAAGACGAAGCTTCCGTCGCGCTGGCGGAGGAGCTCGAAGATGACCGAGACGGGCGGGTCGGTCGGCTTGGTGTTGTGGGCAGACGCGAGGACGACACCGCCGCCGTCGAACCACACGTTGCCGGTGCCCCGATTGCCGGTGACGCGCAGCCGGCCGGTCTTGTTCGTCGACGCGAGCAGACGAAAGACATCGACCAGCGCAAACGTGTCGAGCGTGCCCTGAAGGGCCACAGCAGCCTCCGAACGAGTGTTTCTGCCCGTTTGTCGTATCGGCACCGCTGGCGGTGAACTGAACCCTTCGTGGGGAATTCGGCCCATTGCACACCGCCGTGGCGGTCGCTAGACGGCGCGCTCGCGCTGCCCCAGCGCAGCCCGGGCGGCGCGGTTCATGACGTCGATCGGCGGCTCGACGCGGGTCCAGAGCCTGAACGCGAGCGCACCCTGATGGACGAGCATCCCGACTCCGTCGATCGCCCGGGCTCCCCGAGCGCGTGCGGCCGTCAGAAGGGGGGTCTCGACGGGGTGGTACACGAGATCCACGACCGCCTGAGCCCGAGACAGCAGGTCGGCGCGGCACGACGAGGCCCTCGCCACCCATCCCCACCGACGTTGCGTTCACCACGATCGAGGCCGAAGCGACGTCCGCTTGCTCGCCGACGCGGCCTCGCTCCCCCGCAAGGGCCGCCGCCGCTCGGGCCCGGTCCGCCGAGCGGTTCACAACCGTCACCTCCGATCCCGCCCGAGCCAGCGCCGCGATCACGCTGCGGGCGGCTCCGCCCGCACCCAAGACGACACAACGCTGGCCGTCGACGGGCACCCCCTCGGCGGCCAGCGCGGCAATGAGGCCGGCGCCGTCCGTGTTGTGGCCGACGAGGTAGCCGTCACGGTTCTCCACGCAATTCACCGCGCCGAGCACACGCGCTTCGGCCGTGACTTCATCGACGGCGGCGAACGCGGCGTCCTTGTGGGGCATCGTCACCGACAGCCCGGCGATGCCCATGGCGCGGACGCCGTCGAGGGCCCGAGCCGTCTCGCCCGCAGGCACCTGGTGGGCGACGAACACCCAATCGAGGCCGGCGGCCTCGAACGCGGCGTTGAAGATGACCGGCGAAAGCGAGTGGCTGATCGGGTCGCCGATGACCGCGGCGACGCGGGTCGTGCCGGACGGCGCCGGCACGCTCAGCGAACGCCGTTCTGCTCAGCGAGAGCGATGTTGCGCTCGTGCTGGCGGAATGTCTCCGCGAACGCGTGGCGTCCCTCGGCGTCGACGACCACGTAGTACAGCCACGGGCCGTCAGCGGGGTTCATCGCCGCCATGATCGACGCCCGACCCGGCATCGCGATCGGCGTCGGCGGGAGGCCCGGGTGCTTGTAGGTGTTGTAGGGCGACTCGGTGTTCGCGATGTCGTCGAACGTGAGGCGCTCGACATTGCCGCCCATCGCGTAGATCACGGTGGCGTCGATCTCGAGGTTCATGCCTTGCTCGAGACGGTTGTAGATGACGCGCGCGATCTTGGCGCGGTCCTCGTCGAGACGGGCTTCCCTCTCGATCATCGAGGCGACGGTGAGGACCTGGTATCCGGATAGGTTCCGCGAGAAGGGGGCGAGCTCGACACCGGACTCTTCCGCGACCTTCTCCATCTGCGCGATGAGCCGGGCGATGACCTTGGCCTCATCCTCGTTGGACGCCACCTGATAGGTGTCGGGGAAGAGCATGCCCTCGAGCGAGTTCACCTCGGGCGGCTGGTACTTCGAACGCAGCTGCCCCGAAGCCGCGGCAGCGAGGAACTTCTCCTCACTGAAACGCGGAACGGTCTCGTGGAGCCGTGCCGCGAAGCGGTCCAGCGTGAGCCCCTCCGGGAACGTGACATTCTCGAACGTGATCGGTGGGGGCGTCTCGAGCACCTCGATGACGTCGCCCATCGACGAGCGCTCTCGGAGCTCGTAGTAGCCCGGCGAGAAGGGTCCCGCCTTCTTGTAGCTGACGTACCAGCGGAAGACGGTGGCGTTCGTGACGATGTCGCGCGATTCGAGAAGGTCCGCGATCTCCGAGGTCGTCGCACCCTTGTCGATCGTCACGGTGCGCTTCGGGCCGGGGTCGCCCGGTGGGTTGATCTGGCGGACCACCCAGAGCGTGAGGCCGCCGGCAACAAGGATGCCGACGAGCACGAGACCGAACACCGCGGCGAGCGCGACCTTGAGACGGGAGCGGCCCTGGCGCACGTACTCGTATTCGCCGTCCCACTCGGCCCAGCCCTCGTCGACCTGATCGACCCACGCGGCGCCGTCGACGACGTCCTCGGTGGACCACCCGTCAGTGGGCGGATCGACCCTGGTGTCAGCCATCGGTGTCAGCCATCGCTCGTCATTCCGGTTTCGGTGCCTTCTCGTCGGCGGCGGGAGGCTCGCCCGTCGAGCCACGACTGCAGAAGGACTGCAGCTGCCACCTTGTCGACGACGCGACGTCGTGCGTCAGCTGTCATCTTTGCCTCTTGGAGGGTGCGCGATGCAGTCACCGTGGTCAAACGCTCATCGTGGAGCTCCACCCGGACGGTGAGATCACGGGCCAGCTCGGCGACTTCTTCCCTGGTGGCACGGGCCGCGGGGCCGTCGTCGCCGCTCAATGACAGGGGAAGTCCGACCACGACGAGCTCGGCGCCCCATTCGGCGACGAGCTCCCCGATCGCCTTGTGATCGCGGGCTCGGGAGCCGGTGCGCTCGAGGACTCGGTCGGGGGACGCGATCGTCTCGCTCGGATCGGAGACGGCGACACCGATGCGCTTCGACCCGAGGTCGAGCGCCAGCACCCTCATGCCAACCCGGCCGCCGCCCGTACCTGCTGGAGGGCTTCGTCGAGCTTGCTGGGGTCCTTTCCGCCGGCGACCGCGACGTCGGCGCTCTTGCCCGCGCCACCCTGCACGGTCTTCGCGGCGTCGGCGATCAGCTCGCTCGCGTGAAGGCCGCTACCGCTCGCCACTGCCGACACCAGCGCGGCGCCGCCGCCTTCGGGCGCGCCCACGAGCACGACCGCGCGGATGCCTGGCTGCTGGCGCACCGCCAGCGCGAGCTCGCGCAGCTCGTCGCGAGAGGTGCCGTCGCGCCGGGCGATGACGATGCCCTCGACGGCTTCGGTTGCGAGCTCGGTCGCGTCGCCGCCCGCTTGCTGCTGGCGGAGCGCCTTGATCTCGTCTCGGAGCGCCTTCACCTCGTCGAGCCGGCGGGTGACGCCCTCGACGAGCTGATCGGGCTTGACGCCCAGCATCGCGGCGGCCTCGTCGAGCACGTGCTCGTCATGGCGGAGCCGTTCGATCGTCGCAGTTCCCGTGATTGCCTCGATGCGGCGGAGGTTGGAGCCGATCGAGCCTTCGGATACGACCTTGATGGGGCCGATGTCGCCGAGCGCCTTCACATGCGTGCCGCCGCACAGCTCGAGCGAGTGCTTCCCGGCTTCGAGGACGCGCACGACGTCGCCGTACTTGTCCCCGAAGAACGCGATGGCGCCCGCCGCCTCCGCCTCGCCCTTCGTGGTCTCGTAGGCCCGGACGCGGTCGTTCGCGAGCACCTCACGGTTCGCGAGATCCTCGATCTGCTCGATCTCCTCGGGCGTCACCGCGGAGTAGTGGCTGAAGTCGAACCGGAGTCGGTCGGGCGCGACGAGCGAACCCGCCTGCTTCACGTGCGGACCGAGCACCTCGCGCAGCGCCCAGTGCAGCAGGTGCGTGCCCGTGTGGTTGCGGCGGATCGCATCACGCCGCTCGACGTCGATCGCCGCGACCGCTTCCTGACCGGGATTGATCTCGCCTTCCACGACGCGGGCGACGTGCCGGCGGAGTCCCGGGAGCGCGAACGTCGTGTCGCTGACCTCCGCGAGGCCAGTGTCGGTGCGGATCGATCCGGTGTCGCCGACCTGGCCGCCCGACTCCGCATAGAACGGCGTGCGGTCGAGGAAGATCTCGACGTTGCCGTCGACACCCGCGGGGATCACGGCGAGGACTCGGCCCTTCGACTCGCCGTCTCCGTAGCCGGTGAACTCGGTCTGCCCGAACTGGTCGAGCAGCTCGCGGTAGACGCCCGCCTCCTCGTCGGTCTGCCCGCCGACCTTGCGCGCGTCCTTGCCGCGGCGACGCTGCTCATCCATCGCGACGTCGAACCCGGCCGTGTCGACACCGATGCCGCGCTCCGACGCGATCTCGGTGGTGAGCTCGAGCGGGAAGCCGAACGTGTCGTGCAGCCTGAACGCGACCTCGCCGGGAAGCGTTTTCGGCTCGGGGAGCCGGTCGACCTCCTCGTCGAAGATCGCCAGCCCGTTGCGCATCGTCTGGCGGAACTGCTCCTCCTCGCGGACGATCACGCCCGTGACGAAGTCGCGGTTGCGCTCGAGATCCGGATACGCCTCGGCCATCACATCGATGGCGCGCTCGACCATCGCCGGCATGACGAGCTTCTCGCTGCCCAACAGGTAGGCATGACGGACGGCGCGGCGGATGATCCGCCGCAGCACGTAGCCGCGGTCCTCGTTCGACGGGAACACGCCGTCGTTGACGAGGATCGCGCTCGACCACCGCGTGCTCCGCCATGATGCGCAGGCTCACGTCGGTGTTGTCGCCGGCACCGATGCGCGTCCCGGTCGCCCGCTGCGCCTCGTCGAGCAGGGGCACCATGAGATCGGTCTCCCAGACCGAGTCGACGCCCTGCAGCACGACGAGGTTGCGCTCGAGGCCCGCGCCGGTGTCGATGCTGGGCTTCGGGAGCGGCACCATCTCCCCGCTCGCCAGCTGGTTGTACTCCATGAACACGAGGTTCCAGATCTCGGGGTAGCGCTCGTCGCCGCCGAACGCGGGACCGCCCGGCGCGCCGAAGCGGTCACCGAGGTCGTAGAAGATCTCGGAGCAAGGACCGCAGGGGCCCGTCTCGCCCATGCGCCAGAAGTTGGGCTCGTCGAGGCGCTGGATGCGGTCCATGGGGACGCCAACCGCGTCGTGCCAGATGGTCGCGGCCTCGTCGTCGGAGATGTGGACCGTGATCCAGAGCCGGTCAGCCTCGAACCCGAGGACCTCGGTGTAGAACTCCCACGCGTACGGGATGGCGAGCTCTTTGAAGTAGTCGCCGAAGCTGAAGTTGCCGAGCATCTCGAAGAAGACGAGGTGACGGGCGGTGCGCCCGACGTCGTCGAGGTCGTTGTGCTTGCCGCCCGCCCTGATGCACTTCTGCGACGACGTCGCCCGCTTGAACGGAGGCACCTCGTCGCCGGTGAAGTACGGCTTGAACGGGACCATGCCCGCGACCGTGAACAGCACGGTCGGGTCGTGCGGGATGACGCTCGCCGAGGGCACGATCGTGTGACCGCGTTCCGCGAAGAAGCCGGTGAAGGCGCGGCGCAATTCGTTCGCGGTCATGGACTTCGGCATGGTCTGACCAGCCTACCGGCGGCCGTTTGAGCGCCAGCGGGCCTATATGGACCTCTAGCGCTCAAGCGGTCCGCCGAGCCCACGGTCGCGGAGCGAGTGGGCGCCAGCGGCACAATGCGTCCGGCTGGTGACCAATCGGTCGCGGATTCGGGTCTAGCGCCGAGGGATGCGGACTCTCATCGACGCGACGGGTGCGGCGGGTTGGCGTTTGCACCTCGACCACCTCGACGACCTCGGGCGGCGGATCGAGCTCGGCGCGCAGCTCGGCCTCCTTCTGATGCATCGCGAGGCGGCCTTCACGTAAGGCGTCTCGCACCCTGTTGGCGGCCTTCGTCGCGACGGCGCGCGGCTTCGCGGCCGCGGCGACATGCTTCACCTTGCGTTGTGTCCATGCCGTGCCAGCGACCCCTGCCGCGGCACCTGCCGTGAACCACACGACTCGCTTCACCGTTGCCTCCGCAGCCGCCGTGCCGCGCGGGAGGTTCCCGACGCGATCGCGACGGTCTTGATCACGGGCGCCGACAGCGCGACCCGCGCCACCCGCGAGGCGCCTTCGACCGATGTCGAGATCGCCTCGGCCGACCCGAGCACCTTGTCGAACCGGTCGAGGTCGCCGCGGGCCTCGTCGACCGAGGTGCGCAGCTCTGCGAGCAGCGGCTGGGTCTCCGCCGTGAGCTGTTCGACCGCCGCCCGAAGCTCGCCGAGCGACCGGATCACGAACACGAGCGCGACGACGAGCGCCGTGAAGCCGAGCACGCACAACACCGTCGCGATGACCAAAGCCAGCTCGCCCGCTGTCATGCCCCCTCCTCCCGATCACGCATCCGGCGCGCCACCTCTTGCTCGAACCCGTGATCCGACGGCTCGTAGTACACGCGACCGCCGAGGTCGTCGGGTCCGTACTGCTGGTCGACCCACCCCTTCGGGTCGTCGTGAGGGTACACGTACCCCTCGCCGTGGCCGAGGGTCGCCGCGCCCCGGTACCCCGTGCCGCGCAGATGCGGCGGCACCTCTCCGCCGACCCCGTTGCGCACGTCTTCACGCGCGTTCCAAATGCCGAGCGCGCTGCGATTCGACTTCGGCGCGGTCGCGAGATGCACGCACGCCTGCGCGAGGTTGAGCTGCGCCTCCGGCAAGCCGGCGTACTCCACTGCGTGCGCGGCCGCGTTGGCGATCAGCAAAGCCATCGGATCGGCCATCCCCACGTCCTCCGAGGCGAAGATGACCATGCGGCGAGCGATGAAGCGCGCGTCCTCGCCCGCCTCGAGCATGCGGGCCATCCAATGCAGTGCGGCATCGGGATCCGAGCCGCGCAGCGACTTGATGAACGCGCTGATGACGTCGTAGTGATCGTCGGTGCCGTAACGGATGGCCTTGGTGCCGAGAGCGGCGACGACGTCGACCTCGGTGACGTGCACCGATCCCTTCTTCTTCGTGCGTGCTCCCGCCAGCGCCACCGCCACTTCCAAGGCGGTGAGCACCTGCCTTCCGTCGCCCCCACCCCGCGACACGAGATGCTCGATCGCCTCGTCGTCGGCTGTCGCGCTCTCGGCCTCGAGACCGCGCCGCACGAGCGTCGTCAACGCCTCCGGCGAGAGCGGTTCCAGCCGGAACAACGTCGACCGCGACAGCAAAGGTGGGTTCACCTCGAAGTACGGGTTCTCGGTCGTCGCCCCGATGAGCACGATCAACCCGTCCTCCACCGACGGCAGCAGCGCGTCTTGTTGCGCCTTGTTGAACCGATGGATCTCGTCGAGGAACAAGATGGTGCGTTGATCGCGCTGACCGAGCCGGTCCCGGGCGTCGGCGATGACCTCCCGCACGTCCTTCACGGTCGCGTTCACCGCTGAGAGCGGCACGAACGCGCTCGTCGTCGCGTCGGCGACCAACCGCGCGAGCGTCGTCTTGCCCGTGCCCGGTGGCCCCCAGAAGATGACCGACGAGAGCCGGTCGGCCTCGATCAGCCGGCGCAGGGGCCTGCCTTCGCCGAGCAGGTGCTCCTGGCCGACGACCTCGTCGAGACGGGCCGGACGCAGACGCGCGGCAAGAGGTGCCTGTCGAGCCAGCCGCTCGGCGGCCGCCGCGGCGAAGAGGTCACTTGACGAGTGGAAGCACCTCTTCGGCCAAGCGCGTCATCTGCTCGTCGGTCTTCTCGTAGCTGTCGCCGGCAAAGTTCGGGAACAGCACGAGGTCCTGCAACGAAAGCGTGTCCTTGTACCACTGGATGCCTTCGGCGACTTGCTCGGGCGAGCCGACCACCCACGTCTTCTGCCCGAGCGAGTTCTCGAGCGTGGGGATGAGCCCCGGAGCGACGGGCTTGCCGTCGTCGCCCATGTACCCGCGGCTCCAGCCGTACGGACCGAGGAACTTCCAGAACTCGTCGTGACCCGGACGGGCGGAGTCGAGCGCGTCTTCGTACGTGTCCTCGACTCGCACGTTGAGCACGAGCAGCCGCTTCTCGCCCGGCCCGAGCTCGACGCCGTCGTGCGAGGCCGCCCACACCTCGGCGTACCGGTCGAAGAAGCGCTTGATGAAGTTGTGGTTCTGGTTCCAGAAGACGCCGCCGTGCCCGAGCACCGGCGCATGTTCGAGCGTGGGGGGCGAGGTGATCGCCTGCCAGATCTCGTAGGGATACTTCGGGCGAGGAATCAGCGTCAGCGTCTCGACGAACCCACCACGATCGGGGATGCCGCCCGGTGGCAGCTCGAAGTACTTCCCCTTGTACGAGAACGTCTCGTTCTCAAAGGCGAGCTTGATGATCTCGAGCGCCTCGTCGGTGATCTCGCGGTTCACTCGATCGGCGTCGGCCATGTCGGGGTTGTCGAACGAGCCGATCGACACACGGTTGCCCGAGAGCGACTGGATCTCGCGCGGCACGGTGCCGCGACCCGACGCCGAGGATCGCTCGCCCACCCGAGAGGTTGTGCAGCGTCGCGAAGTCCTCGGCCAGTCGCAGCGGGTGCCACTGGGCGATGATGTTGAACATCGTCCCGATGCGGATGCGGCTGGTGCGCTCGGCGAGGAACGCGCCGAACAGGATGCCGTTCGGGACGACCTCGTAGCCCTCGTGCTGGAAGTGGTGCTCGGTCAGCCAGTAGCTGTCGTAGCCGAGCTCCTCGGCCCGCACGCCCATGTCGAGCAGCCGCTCTTGTGCGTGCCAGAAGTCCTTCTGCTCGTACCGCCGACTCATCGGTGCCGGGGGCCCGGCCCCGGCATCGTCGATCTCGACGCCACCGAAGAAGAAGACCCCTACACGCATGCCTCCATCATGGCTGCCTCATCAGGTTCGGGCGAACCAGTCCACGATGACCTTGGCCAGCTCCTCGCCCTTGTCCTCCTGAAGGAAGTGGCCGCCGCCCTCGATGGTGGTGTGGGGCTGACCCTTCGTGCCCGGCACACGTGACTGGAAGGCGCGATCTCCGCCGCGGGTGATCGGGTCCTGATCACTGAACGCGGTCAGCGTGGGCTTCTCCCACTTCTCGAGCACCTTCCACGCTTCCTTGTTGGGCCCCGCGGCCGGATCGTCCGGCGAGATCGGAACGAGGACGGGGAACTTGCGTGCGCCCGCCTTGTACGAGTCGTCGGGGAACGGCGCGTTGTAGGCCGCGATGACCTCCTCTGACAGCGGCGTCCGACACCCGCCCTTGATGATGCCGCCGACGTGGAATTCGGGCGTGTTCTGCGAGTACTCCCTCCAGTTGAGGAAGGCCTCTCCCGCAGGAGCGTCGCCGGTCGGCAGGAATCCGTTCGCGACGACGATGCGGTCGAAGCGATCGGGGTTCTCGGCGACGAGGCGCAGGCCGATGAGCGCGCCCCAGTCCTGGCAGACGAGCGTCGCGTCCTCGAGATCGACGGCCTTCAGCCATGACGTCATCCAGTCGACGTGACGCTGATAGGTGTAGTCGTCGCGCTCGGTGGGCTTGTCGCTGCGCCCGAACCCGACGAGATCCGGCGCGACCACGCGATGCCCTGCCGCGGTGAGCACCGGGATCATCTTGCGGTAGAGGTACGCCCACGATGGCTCGCCGTGCATGCAGAGGATCGGCGGCGCGTCAGCGGGTCCCTCGTCGACGTAGTGGACGCGGCAGCGTGCCGCCGTCGCCGTCGGGGATCTCGACGTACCGAGGCTCGTAGGGCCAACCGGGGAGGTTCTCGAAACGTTCGTCGGGAGTCCGGAGGGTGCGCATGAGCGCCGACCCTACCGACCCTCGATCGTCACGACGACGGTGGTAACAGTCGCAGACCGAGCGTGGCGAGCTGCGCCGCATCAACGGGAGTCGGGGCGCCCGTCATCGGGTCGGAGCCCGACTGCGTCTTCGGAAACGCGATCACCTCGCGGATGTTCTCTTCGCCCGCGAGGATCGCGACGAGCCGGTCCAGGCCGATCGCGAACCCACCGTGCGGCGGCGCGCCGTAGCGGAACGGCGTGAGGAAGAAGCCGAAGCGCGCGGCGGCCTCCTCGGCGCCGATGCCGAGCAGGTCGAAGATGCGCTGCTGCAGCTCGGGCTCATGGATCCGGATCGATCCGGAGCCGAGCTCCCATCCGTTGAGCACGAGGTCGTACGCGCGGCTGCGTACCGACATCGGATCGCTCTCGAGTCGGTCGATGTCGTCGGGATGCGGCCGCGTGAACGGATGGTGCGCGGGCTTCGGGTGCCCGTCCTCGCTGACGCCTACGAACATCGGGAAGTCGACGATCCACACGTACCGATACGGGCCCTCGTACACGGGCGGCCGGCCGAGGTCGTTGCGCGAGCGTGCCGAGCACCTCACACGTCGTCATCCACTCGTCGGCGACGATGAGGATGAGATCCCCGGGCTCCACGGCGAGCGCAGCGACGAGTGCCTGCTGCTCCGACTCCGACACGAACTTCGCAACCGGCGACTCGAGCGCGAGCCCCTCGCCGACCCGCATCCACACGAGGCCCTTGGCGCCCAGTGACTTCGCCTTGTCGGTGAGCGCGTCGAGCTGGTTGCGGGTCGTCGCGCCGGCGCCGGGGACGCGGATTCCCTTGATCGACGCAGCACCAGCGAACGCCTTGAACTCGGTGCCCGCGAAGACCGACGTGAGCTCGACGAGCTCCATGTCGAACCGCAGATCGGGCTTGTCGACGCCGTAGCGATCCATGGCGTCGTGCCACGTCATCTCGTCGATGACCGGCGGGCCGCTCTCCGACGATCGCCTCCGCCGCGTCGAGCACCGCCTCGTTGATGAACGCCATCACATCGTCCTGGTCGACGAAGCTCGCCTCGGCGTCGAACTGCATGAACTCGTATTGGCGATCGGCGCGGAGGTCCTCGTCGCGCAGGCAACGAGCGATCTGGTAGTAGCGATCGATGCCTCCGACCATCAGCAGCTGCTTGAAGAGCTGCGGGCTCTGCGGGAGCGCGTAGAAGGAACCCGCGACTCTGACGCGACGGCACGAGGAACTCGCGGGCACCCTCGGGCGTCGACGCCATCAGCATCGGCGTCTCCACCTCGACGAAGCCCTGTCGCTCCATCGCGGCCCGAATCGCGCTGTTCACCTTGGCGCGGATACGGAGGTTGCGCTGCATCCGCTCACGGCGCACGTCGAGGTACCGGTACCGAAGCCGTACGCTCTCGTCGACCTGGTCGGCGCGCTCGTCGATGGGGAACGGCGGCGGCTCGGCGACCGACAGCACCTCGACGGTGCAGTCACCGATCTCGATCTCGCCGGTGGGAAGGTTCGGGTTGGCGGTGCCATCGGGGCGCGGACGCACCGTGCCGCTGACCCGCACGACGTACTCCGACCGGAGATCCGCGGCGCCGTCGACGACGCACTGCACCAAGCCCGGTGTGGTCGCGCACGTCGACGAACGCGAGGTGCTCGCCATGCTCGCGCCGACGCGCCACCCATCCGCAGATCGCGACCTGCCGCCCCGTGTCGGATACGCGGAGCTCGCCGCAGAAGTCGCTTCGCTCGTCACGGGAGCTTCCTCTGGTCGTTGACGGACTCCGACACAGGCACCGTGACTTTGGTGAACTCGCTTCGCTCGCTCACTGGTGCTTCCTCATGAAGTCGACGAGCTCGCGGCGGGGATGGACTGCTGGCCGGGTTCGCTCTCGGGACCGGCGTGACGAAGGTCGCGCACGGCCACCGTGTCGGACGCCGCTTCCTCTGATCCGATGATCACGGCGAAGCGCGCGCCGGAGCGATCGGCCGACTTCATCTGCGACTTCATCGACCGACTGTCGAACGACCGGTCAGCGCGGATGCCGGCCGCCCGCAGCTCGTGCGTGATGGCGAGCGCGGCATCGCCGCCCGTCGTGTCGATGATCCAGACGTCGACCGTCGACTCCGGCGCGCCGAAGACACCTTCGGCATCGCAGGCCAGCAGGATCCGTTCGATGCCGGCGCCGAAGCCGATGCCGGGAGTCGCCGGCCCGCCGAGCTGTTCGGCGAGCCCGTCGTACCTGCCCACCGCCGCCGATCGCGTTCTGCGCGGAGTCGAGCGCATCGGACGCGAACTCGAAGGTGGTGCGGGTGTAGTAGTCGAGGCCGCGGACGAGTCGCGGGTCGATCACGTACTCGATGCCAAGCGACTCGAGACCGCGCTTGCACGCGCGCGAAGTGCGCGGCCGACTCCTCCGAGAGGTGGTCGATCATCACCGGGGCCGTCGCGATCACCTCGGCGTCCTCGGGCCGCTTCGAGTCGAGCACCCGCAACGGGTTGACGTCCATCGTGGCCCGACTCTGCTCGGACAGCGTGGACGCGTGGGCTTCGAGATGGCCGCGCAGCGCGGCGTGGTACGCGGGCCGCGATGCGGCGTCGCCGAGCGAGTTCAGGTGCAGGGTGCGTTGCTGGAGGCCGACCGCGCGGTACAGCGTGTCGAGCAGCGCGATCACCTCGACGTCGACATCGGGATCGTCGGTGCCGAGCACCTCGACGCCCAGCTGGTGGTGCTGGCGGTACCGGCCGGCCTGAGGACGCTCGTAACGGAAGCTGGGCGCGACGTACCAGCACTTCCACGGGGTGGGCGGGCGCTGCTCGAGGTACGCGCGCACCACCGATGCGGTGCCCTCGGGCCGCAAGGCGAGGTGGCGGTCGCTCTTGTCGCGGAAGTCGTACATCTCCTTGCGCACCACGTCGGTCGACGCACCGAGCCGCTCGAACACACCGACGTCCTCGAACATCGGCGACACGACGAGTCCGTAGCCGGCGCGCCCCACGAGGTCTGCGCACGTCGCGACGAGCTTCACCCAGCGAGCCGACTCCGGAGGCACCACATCGCGCGTTCCGACGGGAGCGCGGAACTCGGGCACCGAGTCAGGCTAGCGAAGGGTGCTCAACCCCTTGGCCCTATTGGCCTTGGCCGGATTGCGTGTGACCCATCTCCTAACCTGCGCCGATGCCAAAACGGTTGGGTGCCCTGCTTTGCGTCGTCGCGCTCGGGTTGGCGGCCTGTACATCAGACGACTCCGGGTCGTCGTCCGACTCGACGGCCGCGACCGAGACGAGCGCGGGAGCGGCGACGACCGACGCGGCGCCGCTCGAGGTCACTCCGATCACCGCTCGTGCCCAACCCCGAGAACGTCCTGAGCGCGACGCTGATCTTCACGACGACGACACCGACCACCGCGACGCTCCACATCTCGGGGCCTGGTTCCGATCGCCTCGAACCCGCCGCCACCGAGCCGGCGACCGAGCACGAGATCGCCGCGGTCGGCATGCGCGCCGACTCGACCTACGAGCTCACCATCGCGGTCACCGACGAGGCCGGTCAGACCGCGAGCCCGCCGCCCGTGACGTTCACCACCGGATCGTTGCCCGCCGACATCCCCCCGCTGATCGTGACGAGCGATCCCGAGCAGATGGCGCCCGGACTCACGTTGTTCCCCCTCACCCACCGCGCCGACCCGCCCGCGGTCGAAGGGCAGCCACCTCCGATGCTCGGCCTGCTCGTCGCGGTCGACGCCGAGGGAAATGTCGTCTGGTACCACCGAGCACCGAGCCCGATCGGCGACGCCCGCCTGCTGGACAACGGCAACATCCTCTACGAGTACAACGACATGGGCGCCCGCGAGATCGACCTCTCGGGCCAGGTCGTGCGCGAGTGGGCGGGCATCCTGGAGCGGGGCCGCCTCGCCACCGACCAGTTCGGCCGCACGATCGCCGGTGCTGATGCGATCCCAGTCGAAACCGACTCGATCCACCACGAGATCAACCAGCTGCCGAACGGCAACTTCCTCGCCCTCAGCACCGAGCTGCGTGACGTCGGTGGTTTCACGAGCCCGCAGTGCGGCGAGCCAGCCGAAGGGTTCACCGGCAGCTATCAGCTCATCAGTGACGTGATCGTCGAGTTCGTGCCCGACACCGGCGAGATCGTGAGCGAGTGGAAGCTGGCCGACTACTTCGAGCCTCAGACCAACCCCGCCGACGCCAACGTCTGCGGCATCGACATCCCGTTCATCGTCCCCAACTTCCTCTATGTCGCGGAAGGCGAGGTCCACGACTGGACGCACGCGAACGCCGCGGTGCTCGACGAGGAGCGCAACGCGATCCTCATCTCGATCCGCCATCTCAATGCGGTCCTCGCGATCCGCTACGCCGACGACGCCGAAGGCGAGTCGGGGGACGTGCTTGTGGCGGTTGGGCCCTGACGGCACGCTCGCGCTGGAGGGCGACGGCGAGCTGCAGTACCACCAGCACGCGCCCGAAGTGCAGCCCGACGGAACGATCCTGCTCTACGACAACGGCAACGAACGGCCCGGCACCGATCCCGCGGCCGACCGATCCCGCGGGACGGCCCTACAGCCGGGCCGTGCGGTACGCGATCGACGACGACGCCGAGACAGTGACGCAGGAGTGGGAGTACCGCTCGACCGTGGGCGGCGCGCCGGCGTACGCGTTCTTCGTCGGTGACTCCGACATGCTCGAGAATGGCAACGTGCTCATCACCAACGGTGGGCTCGTCGACCCGCCGACGTCGGCCGTGCAGCTCGTCGAGGTCGAGCCCACGGGCACATCGGGTGGCGACGTCGTGTTCGAGCTCCGCGTCGACGAAGCCGGATGGTTCACCTACCGGGCCCGCCGAGTGCCGTCGCTGTACGTCGGTGGACCGGACGCTGGATAGCCTGCCTGCTGTGGGCGACGTGACGATCTACCACAACCCCCAGTGCTCGACGTCGTCGAAGGTGCTCGCGATGGCGGGTGAGGTCGGGGCCGACACCGATGTCGTGCAGTACCTGAAGGAGCCGCCGACACGCGAGCGACTCACGTGGCTCGTGAAGCACCTCGAGGATCCGCCGGCCGATCTCGTCCGTAAGGATCCGCACTTCAGCTCGTTCGGGCTGAACGCCGACGACTACACGACGCCGAAGGCAGTGGTCGACTTGCTGCTCGAGCATCCTCGGCTCATGCAGCGTCCACTCTTGGTCAAAGGTGATCGTGTTGTCATCGGCCGCCCCGTCGACCGCGCCCGCGAGCTGCTCGAGAGCTAGCGGCGACAAGGTCGTGAACGAGGCGGGCTTCTTCGAACCGGATGGCGACGCGCTCGTCCCTGACCCGAGTGCCCGCGGGCCATGGGCCGAGGACATGATGCACGGCCGTCTGCTGGCTGGCTTGGCCGCGTGGGCGATCGACCGGGATCACGGTGACGACGCGTTCGTTCCCGCCCGGCTGACGGTCGACATGTTCAAGTCGCCCGGCATGAAGGAGACGAGGGTGTCGACCGCGCTCGTGCGCGCCGGGGGACGCGTGCGGGTCGTCGACGCAACAATCCAGGTCGGCGGCGTCGACGTCGCTCGGGGCACCGCCCTCTACCTGCGTCGTGGTCAGGCCCCGGTTGACGACGTCCCGGTGACTCCCGCCTGGGACATCACGATTCCGACTCCGCCGCCCGACGACCCCTACGACATGCCGTTCGAGGTCCGGTGGCTCGAAGGACGAGAGTTCGGCGCGCCCGGCATCCGCCAGACCTGGATACGCGAGAAGCACCCCATTGTGACCGGTCATCCGCTGACGCCGTTCATCCGGGCCGCCGTGGCCGCGGACTTCGCGAGCCCGCTCGCGAACTCCAGCACTGAGGGCCTCGAGTACATCAACGCCGACCTAGCGCTCTACATCGCGCGACTGCCTGACGGCGAGTGGATCGGCCTCGAGTCGGCCGATCGAGTGGCGGCCGACGGTGTGTCCGTCGCGCATTGCCGGATGCACGACGCGACCGGACCGATTGGGTCGAGCGAGGTCTGCGCCGTGCTCAACTCGAGGATGGCCCGCCCCGAGAGCTAGATGCGTTCGCTAGAGCCAGCGGGGGGCCGCGGGCACCACCCCGTCCGACGACTCGACGCCCTCGCCCTCGGTGCGGCCGATGAGCCAGGCGAGCAGTGCCGCCTGGGTGCCCGTGAGCGTGACGGCGTCGCCCTCGGGACCGATTCGCCAATCCCGGACGGTGTCGGTGGCGTCGAGGATCGCGGCGGGGCACCCGTCACGCCCGGCGACGAATCCGGTGACCTCGTCGAGCAGGTCCACCACGACCCGCGGAGGGAACTCGTCGACGGTCGCACCGGCGTCGAGATCGACCGCGTGCACCCAGTTCTCACGGATGCGCATCCACGGCACTTCGGCGCCGGTGGTCTGACGTCCGAGCGCAGTGCGGATCTCGCCGTCCCAAGCTCCGGCGGGCATCGCGGCCGTCGCCGCCAGCAGCCCCGCCGATCGCTCGGCGGCCTCGGCGCGTAGCGCGGCAGCGGATTGACGGGCGCCTGCCTCGATGCCCTCGGAGCGGGCCTCGACCGACGGGTACATCGGCGTCGCCACACCGGTCCGCGCCCAATCGAGCAGGTTGATCAGCGCGGCAGCGTTGCGAGAGAAATGCGACACGACATGAGCGCGACTCCAGTCCGGAAGCGCTGACGGAGCGAACAGCTCGTCGTCAGAGAGTCCGTCGAGCCGGGCCAGAAAGAACACCTCGCCCTCGCGCATGAGCTCGAGGCGCTCGGTGGGAGCTGCCATCAAGCAGTCTCGCGGCGGCACACGTTGCGACACTCCCCCACGCCGGCGATGCGGGTGATCATGACGCTGCCGTCCTTGAGGAACTCCTTCGGGTTGCGCGCGAAGCCCACGCCGCCAGGGGTGCCGGTCGCAATCACGTCACCGGGTTCGAGCGTGATGATGTCAGAGATGTACGAGATCAATGTGAACGGGTCGAACACGAGGTCCGCGGTGTCGGACTTCTGCTTCACCTCGCCGTCGACCTCGCACAGGATCTCGCGCGACGGGCCCGGAGTCTCGTCGGGTGTCACGAGATAGGGACCGAGGGGCGTCGACGACTCGAACGTCTTGCCCTGCAGCCACTGCAGCGTGCGGTTCTGATAGTCGCGGATCGACACATCGTTGAGCACGGAGTAACCCGCGATCGCATCACGGGCGTTCTCGACCGAGACGTGCCGCACCCGCTTGCCGATGATCACCGCGAGCTCGGCCTCCCAGTCGCAGTCGTTCGACACCGACGGCAGGATCACATCGTCGTTCGCGCCGATGAGCGCCGGGATGTACTTCGCGAAGAGCGTCGGGTACTCGGGCACCTCGCGTCCCGTCTCGAGGATGTGACTCCGATAGTTGAGACCGACGCAGATGATCTTCTCGGGACGGGGGACGAGCGGAGCGAAGTCCAGATCAGCCGCTGGTCGACTCGCGCCCGTGGCGCTCGCCGCCTCGTCGCGCCACCCCGCCGACCTCAGCAGCTCTCCCACATCGGACACGCCGAGGTCGATCGCGTTGTCACCGTCCACGCGCACCGCACGCGTGGCACCACCGTCTCGAATCGTCGCAAGCCTCATGCCCGGGAGTATGTCACCCCTCGTCTAAGCCCCTCGTGGGATCTTCCGCCGATGCGTTCGGGACGAGGGCGGCAAGTGCAGCTCTGTTGCGTAGACCGAGCTTCGCGAAGATGTTGGAGACATGGCGTTCCACGGTCTTACGTGAAAGGAACAGAAGCGACGCGATCTCGGGATTGCTCGCACCCTCGGCGACGAGCCGTGCGATGTCACGTTCGCGGCCGGTGAGGAGCGCGAGCGAGTCGTGACGTCGAGCTGTGGTTTCTCGACGCCAGGTGCGGACGCCGAGCGAGCGAAGTCGGCGCTCCGCGAGGCCCACCTCCGTCGTGGCGCCGAGGCGCTCGGCGGCCGCGCCCGCCGCCTGGAGTACCGCCGCCGCAGAGCCACGGTCGCTGGATGTGAGAGCGGCACCGAGGTCGAGCCGGACAGCAACGGCTTCCAGGAGAAGGTCTTGCTGATGAGCATCCACGATGAGGCGCTCGAGCGCGGGAACCGCGGCTGACGGGTCCAGGCCGGTGAGGATCGCCACCGTCGCGCGGTCGCGCCAGAAGGTGTTGTGCAGATCGACAACCGGGACGTGGGCGCTCGAGATGAGGGATTCCGCACCGGTCAAGGAACCGACCCGTGCCAACGCCTCGGCACCGCGGACCGTCGCTTCGGTCAGGCACCGCCGACAGGTCGCGGTTCGGCCATCGGCGAGCGCGGCTGCCACCGCTTCGTGGACCTCGTCACTCGCGTGGTCGGGGTCGACTCGAGCCAGGGCCGCCGCTCGCTCCAGGTGGGCGTGGAGCCGATAGTGCGGTTCCGGCTCCCGCTCGGCGGCGACCTCGAGCATGGCCACCGCCTTCCTCCAATCACCGGTCGTCACCTCGACCAGCGACGGCAGCGTCACCAGGTAGGTGCGACCGGGGCCGAACTCGGTCAGTCGCGCGCCCAGCGACGAGCACTCGAGAAGGATCTCCCTGGTCTCAGCGATGCGTCCCATCGAGAGCAGGACGCGCCCTAGGGCGGCGCCGATCTCCAGCACTGCCTGGGGCAGCACGCGCCGTCGCGCGCTGTCCCACGCGTCAAGCAACCGAACCTGCGCTTCACCGTTCCTGCCCAGGAAGCGAAGGGCCATTGCACCCTGCACGAGGGCAGACGCCTCAACGGTGTCGTCCACACCGGCTGCGGATGCCGCGACCTCCTCGGCGAGGGCGAGCATCTCAATGGGATCATCTCCCATCCGGGCGGCGTCAGCGCCCGCAAGTGCGGCCGCCAAGTAAGCCCGACGCGCACGGCCGTCGAGGTTCGCTGGCCCGAGTGCCGCGCCCGCCAAGGCGCGAGCAGCGTCAAGCGCACGCGCCGCCGTCACCCGAGCGGCGTCGGACTGACGTTCGAGGTTGCTCTGCAGTCCGGCCTCCAAGGCGAGCACTTCGACCTCGAGCACGGGATCGCTTGCAGCGCGAACACGGGCGAGATCCAGCTGCCGCCATGCGTCTTGCCGTCGGCCCGACCGCATCGCGGCCGCAGAGGCTCGTACTGACGCAATTGCACCGGCCGTAGAGTCGGGCATGAGGCGTGATCGCTGCGACCACAGCCGAAAGGCCTCATCGTGCTCGCCCAGCTCCACGCACAATGAGGCGAGCTCGAACTCGAGGTCCAACACTTCGGGCTGGCGTGGGTCGGCTCCTGCCCCGATCTCTATGAGACGCCGCAATCCGGCCCCGGCGAGCAGCCGACGCCGCGGGCTGCGCGCCAACGTGAGGGCGAGACCCAGCGCTTGCTCCCCGCCGGCCCGGCGGTGCTCCAGAGCCTCGAGCAGGACCTGGTCGTCGCCGTCGGCGGACTGTTCGAGCCACCGCCCGAGCCTGCGATGGATTCGGCGCCGGAGGCTGGGCGTCATCGCCGCGACGACGATCTGGCGAATGAGGTCGTGCGCCAGCGAGGGCCCTATTGCCGTCCGGGTCACCAGCGCGTGGTGGTCGGCGGCGGACACCGCCTTCTCGGCTCGGTCCGCACTCCACTCCTGGATGCGCGCGACGTCCTCGGTCGGAAGCGGGTGACCGGCCAGAGCCAGGAGCCCGACGAGGGGCAGCGCATCTTCGCCGGCAGCATGCAACCGGTCGATGACGACCTTGCCCACGTCGGTGTCGAGCCGGCCGCTCCCGGCGAGAACCTCCACCCAGAACGGCGAGCCACGGGCGCGTTCCCAGATGAGGGTCGCCTGGTCCTGGTCGAGCCCCGGAGCGAGCTCGAGTGCGAGGGTGGTTCCCGCCTCGCGGCTCAACGGCCCGACGTCGAGTCCGACGAAACGATCGGCGCTCACGACCTGTTCGAGCGAGGAGCGAAGTGACTGAAGCGCGGGAGACGGCCGACCTGCGAAGACCAGCGCGAGCGGCTGACCGACCTGGTCACCGGCGCGGGCCAGGTAGTGGAAGAAGGCGGTCGACAGACCGTCGGCCCAGTGAAGATCGTCGACGATGACGAGCGTCGGGCCCAGAGACACAAGCGCCCGATGGGCGGCCTCGAAGAGACGTAGCGGTTCGATCGGTTCGGAGGGCGACGGTGCGCCGAACGTCATCGCGTCGACAATCTCGCCGCCCTCGGCGACGGTCCGAAGCCGCCGCAGGAGAGCCCGTGCAGCCGCGAGTGGGACGGTCCTCTCGGGCTCGTAGCCGCTGCACCAGATCTGCTCGGGGACGAGTGCCGTGCGTTGGAACTCGATCAGCAGGCGGCTCTTACCGACTCCTGGGTCACCCTCGACGACCGCTACGACCAACGGGGAACCTGCACAGACCCGGCTCGACAAACGATCGAGAGCTGCTCGCTCCTCGGCTCGTCCCACGAAGGACCCGGCCACACGGCGAGGCTAGTTCCGACCGCCCTCGCGCCACTGAGCTACGTGCTGAGGGACCTCCCCGATGATCCAACGCGGCGTCGTCCGTACCGTCCTTCGCACCGACCAATGCAACGAACAAGGAGCGAAGTGATGTCTACATCGACGCAAGAAGCGATTTCCAAGGCCATCATTCGGCGCCGAGCGGTCAGAGCGTGCGCTGTCTCCGCTGCACTCATCGTCGCCATCGTCAGCGGTGCCAGTCCTGTCGCCGCCGGCGGGACTGAGCAGCACCAAGCCGCCGGAGGAGAACGCCAAAGCGAGCTGAGCCAGCTCGTCCGACTCTCCCAGAACGCTCATCCGGGTGGCGCAGCGCAGTTCCGGCTGCGCGAAGCGATCGATCACATCGTCTACTCGTGATCGCGGAAGATCCTCCCCATCAGGACGCCTCTCGGAGCGAGCGCCCGCGCCCGACAGGATGCGGTAGGTCGTCTAGCCCGGCTCGTGCGCTGTGCTCCCGAACCATCAGCCGCCCTGGAAGTTCGCGGTCTCCCAGACGCGTTGGTTCAGCCAGCCCTTGACTGCGGAGATGTACGTCTCCGCGGGGGCCGTGTGCCACCGACCGGAGAACCACACGCCCAGGCAGCCCCAGAGATCGCCGGCGCCGTACGTCGCGCCCCGCTCGACGGTGTTCAGCCACGTGTCCCGACCCTCGTAGCAGTTGCGCCAGACCGAGTACGTGTAGTCGAGGTTGAAGGCCGACGACGACAGGGCGTACCCGTTGGTGAAGGCGAGCGAGTGGTACTGGTACCGCACCTGGCCGAGGCCGACCGACTCCGGACATTGGCCGGAGCTGGTTCGGACCGTCGGGTAGCAGGCGTTCTGGTTGCTCGTGAAGTCGCCTCTCGCATCCTGATGCCACCACGATTCCTGGGCGATCTGGGCCCGCACGATGTCTTCGTCGATGCCCCACTTGCACGCGACCCATTGGATGATCTCGTCGGTCGTGCCCACGTAGTCTCCGGTCACCCGGGCGAGTCCACTGACGGCCGTTCCCTTGGTGTGGTTCGGCACGTTGTTGATCTGGCGGCGCTCAGCCATCGGACGCACCTGCGCTGCGCACGTCGCGTCGGACGGTAAGGCCGCGCCCGGGGGCAGCGTCGAGAAGCGCCCCGTCGGCGGCAGTGTCGGTGCGGGCGTGGTCGGTGCCGGCGTGGTCGGCGCCGCGACGGTGGTCGTCGTTGCCGGCTTGGCAGTCGTGGTCGTCGCGGGCTGCGTGGTCGGTGTCGTCGGCGTGGCGCCGGCTGCCGTCACTGTCACCCGTGCCGCGTCGTCGTTCCAGTGGGCGAGGCCGAGCCAGCCGGGGCCGAAGACGCCGACCTTGACGACGTGCGCGGTCATCGGCTCGTTCGCCGGGACGGTCCACGTCGCCGTGAATTGACGCGGAGTGTTGGGTGTGAACGCTTGGCCATCCCAGACTCGCTGAAACGCCTTCGTGGACCCGTTGTAGATCTCGAGGTCGACGAGTGCGTTGGTCGCCGAGCCCGACGTCACGCTGACCGTCACCGTGACCACGCCACCGCGCGCGACTTGCGCGCCGTTCACTGCCCCAGCGGTCGTCCATCCGTTTGTCGTGCTTGTCGCGGGCTTCGCCGTCGTCGTCGTCGCGATGGTGGTTGTGGTTGTCGGCTTGGCGGTCGTGGTGGTCGCGATGGTGGTTGTCGTTGTCGTTGTCGTCGTCGGTTGCGTCGTCGCCGTCGTCGCCGGCGCTCCGGCCGCCGTCACCGTGACCCGTGTCGCGTCGTCGTTCCAATGGGCGAGGCCGTTCCAGCCCGCGCCGAAGACGCCGACCTTGACGACGTGCGCGGTCATCGGCTCGTTCGCCGGGACGGTCCACGTCGCCGTGAACTGACGCGGGACGTTGGGCGTGAAGGCCTGCCCATCCCAGAACTGCTGAAACGCTTTGGTGGACCCGTTGTAGATCTCGAGGTCGACAAGTGCATTGGCCGCCGAGCTCGCCGTCACGCTGACCGTCACCGTGACCACACCACCGCGCGCCACCTGCGGGCTATTCGCTGCTGCGGTGGTCGTCCATCCGTTCGAGGTCGCCGCATTGGTTCCTTCGTCGTGGGCCGCCCACATGACGGTGATGCCGAGAGCGAGCACGGCGACGATCGCCAGGAGCCGATTCTTGGGCGACATCTACGAGTCCTCCGGTATCGGTCGTCGGTCGCGATCCGCCCGCGCGCGTCCGCTTCGACGCGACGAGGGGACTTGCGATTTCTCTACATCGACACCGACGACGAAAATCTTGATATCGCTGGCCTGGGCCCATGACGTTCGGCGCGCGATCGCTGTCGAGGTGACTCCTGCCACAAAACGACACGTTGGCGTCTCGTTGCGAGACGTATACGTTTCGATCCGAGACGTCACCGTTTCGTTTCGACAGTCGGCGAGGCGGCGAAGGACAGGAGCTCAGATGGCCAGCTCGCTTGCCACACCATCCGCCACTCCCGACATGGCGCTCCACGAGCGGCCCGAGATCTACAACCGCCGGTGGTTCCTTCTCGGGATCATGTGCCTCTCCCTGGTGCTCGTGGTCATGTCGGTATCAGGCCTCAACACCGCGCTGCCAACGATGCAGCAGGACCTCGACGCCTCGGCATCGCAGCTGCAGTGGATCGTCGACGCCTACGCCGTCGTGTTCGCAGGACTGCTGCTCACTGCCGGCGCCCTTGGCGACCGCTTCGGCCGCCGCCGGGCCCTCGTCGGCGGTCTCCTCGTGTTCGCGTTGAGCGCGCTACTCGGCGGCCTGGCCACGAGCCCGACGCAGGTGATCGCGAGCCGGGGCCTCATGGGCATCGGCGCGGCGTTCATCATGCCGGCGACTCTGTCGATCATCACGTCGATCTTCCCTCCGCACGAACGCGTCAAGGCAATCGCCATCTGGGCCGGCTTCGCCGGCGCCGGCGCGTCGCTCGGACCGATCATGACCGGCGGCCTGCTCGAGGGGTTCTGGTGGGGCTCGACCTTGCTCGTCAACGTGCCGATCGCGCTCGCCGTCGTCGCCGCGGTGTGGGCGTTTGCTCCCGACTCACGCGACGACACGCGCACGCCGCTCGACCCTGCGGGCGCGCTGCTGTCCTTGGTGGGGCTCAGCGCGTTGATCTTCGCGATCATCGAGGGCCCGGAGAGCGGGTGGACGAGCGGCGCCGTACTCCTCTCGTTCGCCGTGTCCGCGGCTGCGTTGTCGGCGTTCGTGGGGTGGGAGAAAACCAGCTCGCACCCCATGCTGCCACTCGACCTTTTCCGCGACCGGCGGTTCAGCACCGGCAGCGTCGCCATCACCGCAGCGTTCTTCGTGATGTTCGGCTTCTTCTTCCTCATGACCCAGTACCTGCAGTTCGGTCGCGGCTACTCGCCGCTCCAAGCGGGGTTGGCGACCCTGCCCCTTGCGCTGATGTTCGTGGCGGTGTCGCCCCGAAGCGCGGCGCTCGCCGAGCGGTTCGGTGCCTCACGCGTCATGGCCGCCGGGCTCGGCATCGTGGCTCTCGGCTTCGGGGTGCTGACCTCGCTCACGACCGACACGCCGTACGTCGTGGTAGGCGCGGCGTTCGCCGTGCTCGGCGCGGGCATGGGGATGACCGCCGCCCCGGCCACCGGCGAGATCATGTCGTCGGTGCCCCTGTCGAAGGCAGGGGTGGGGTCGGCCGTGAACGACACGACTCGCGAGCTCGGCGGTGCCCTCGGCATCGCGCTCCTCGGCAGCGTCGCGAACTCTGCGTACCGCTCGAATGTCGACTTCGGCGCGGTCGACCTCCCGACGGGGGCGGCCGAGGCCGCGGGCGAGTCAATCGGCGCCGCTTCGAGCGTCGCCGCCAACCTGCCGAACGGCGACGCAGTAGTGCGTCAAGCGGCCTCGGCGTTCACCGACGCCTTCAACCTGGCGAACCGCGTGGCCCTGGCGATCGCCATCGCCGCTGCGGTCGGCGTCCTCGCCTGGACGCGCCGCCGCGACGCTGACCCCGAGGCCGACGTCGACCTGTCGGTCGACGACATCGAGCTCGAGCTCGCAGACGACCGTGCCGTAGAGGTGTGACAATGACCGAGATGGCTGGCACGGCGCGCACGCGCGACGACGAGGGTGAGCTCGACCCCCGGGTCGAGCGCTCCCGTCGCGTCATCCTCGAGGCCGTCCTCGAGGAGCTCGGCGAGGTCGGCTACGGCGCCTTCAGCATCGAGGGCGTGGCCACTCGGGCCGGCGTCGGCAAGAGCACGATCTACCGGCACTGGGACGGGAAGCTCGAGCTCGTCGAGGATGCCTTCCACACCCTCAAGGCCCAAGCCCACGTGCCTGAGGACGGCCCGTTCCGCGACCGGCTGGTGGCGTACCTCGCAGAGGTTGCCTCGCTGGTTGCCGAGTCGACGTACTCGACCTGCATGCCCGCTCTCATCGACGCCGCCGAGCGCGATCCCAATGTGCGGGCGTTCCACACCCGCTTCGCCGCCGACCGGCGGGCCGTCCTCGTCGACCTCCTGGCCGAAGGCGTCAAGGCCGGCGACCTCCCCGCCAGCAGCGACCCCGAGCTACTGGCCGACGCCCTCCTTGGGCCGATCGTCCTGCGTCGACTGATGTTCGGCGAGCCGTGCGCTGTAGCCGAGGTTCCCTCCCTCGTCGCGCAGATCCTGCCGGCAGCGCCACCACCGCCGAAGTCGAAGAGGCCCTGAGCCGCGCGCGTCGGCTGCGCGCAGGTCACAGATCGTCGACTCGGTACGAGCACCTTGTGCGCAGCTAGCCCGACACCCGGCGCACATAGCGATGGCGCGCCGCACGCGAACTCCTCAACGGACGAGGGAGCGCCAACCGCGACCTAGGATTTCGTCACAGATCATGAACGCCGAGAAGATGGAGGAACAGCCGAATGCTCTTCCACATCAAGCAGTCGCAATACCCTGCAGGACTGTCCGTACGGAAGAGGCGGCTCGACCTCGCTCTTCGACGGTGAGTCGAAGGACGTCAAGGTTCACGGATACTGGCTCGCCTTCCCGCAGCACACGACCTACCTGGTCGTCGAGACCGACGACATCACGCACCTCCAGGCATTCCTGAAGCCGGGGGCAGCAGTCACCACCTGCGAGATCACGCCCGTCGGCGATCGCCCAGTGCCCCCTCCCGGCTAGGGGCTGACGCGCCCTGGCCAACGCGGCGACGACATCGCGCTCAGGCAGGTACCACCTGGGGTCGCTGACGTGGGGCCAATGTGCCTTGGGGGGGACTGACGTCGATGACCTCGGCGTGCGCCTTATCGGTGGTTACTATCCGTCACCTCAGCTTGCTGCTCCGGCCTTCCGCTAAAGGCTTGGGTGAACCTGGGGGAAAGCGCAAGCCCCGACGCGGATGACGGGTCCGAAGTCGGGGCTTGTCCGCGTCGACGACGTTTGCGCGCTGACCGTTCGGGGCACAGCAGCGCAGCGGCGATGGCCCCCGAGGACCCCACCCCGGCTCGTGGCGGACAACGCGTCACAAAGCCCCTCGGGGCCATCGCCGCGGCCGAAATGCTCGGGCTACGCCGCTGGGCTTCGGTTGCGGCTCACCGCGAGCCACGATGCACGCGTAGTCGGCGGCGTTTGACGGTGCGAATGCCGTTTCCGTCGGCCAGACGGCGTGGACGGTACTGCGGGGGGAGCGTCGCGCTATGTGCCTGGCAGCGCTTAGACCACTGCGGTTTCGGGCAAGGGCGTGCTTAGTGAACGTCGACGACACGAAGCGGTGCCCGTTCTGTGCTGAGGAGATTCTCAGGGCAGCGGTCAAATGCAAACACTGCGGTGAGTTCCTCGACGAGGCACTCGCAATCTCGACTGCAGCACGTTCGCTATTGCCGCGGCCGAACCCACCGTCACCATTGCCGCCGCCGAACTTAAGTTCGCCCCCCGACGATGAGGCCCTACGGCTCACTCGCGCGCTCTGTGAACGCCTCAACGCGACCCTGACTCTTTGGCGGGAGCTCATCGATACCGATAATCCGGACCTTCTTCTCCGGCACGTCCGGGGTTCACTCCTCGAAACCCTCACGGCCGTCGACCGGGTGGGCAGGAGCGTTGACCTCGCCCTCGGCGACTTGGACCCGAGGGAGCCCAACACAGCCGGGTGACGGCGCTCCGTCTGCTCGTTGGTCACTTGAGACGCTGTGCGATGCACCCGGCGGTCGAGCATTCGCCCGCGCAACCTGCCGTTCGACGCGGTTGGGCCCTAGGCGTGCTCGAACGCCATGAGCATCTCGAACGTCGAACCGGCGGCTTCTCGCACGGCCCAGTGCCCTGGCTTGCACAGCGTTCTGCCGCCATCGAACGTGAGCGTGTAGCCGCCCGCCGCGAGTGCGTCCAGCGTTTCGGTCATGGCAGGGACGCGGCCGGGTGAGATATGCACCACGCCGTCACCCGTCGCAGTCATCGTGACGCGGACACGCTGCGCGGGCACGACGAGGCAGCCGTGGTGGTCGAAGATGAGCTCGCCGGGGCCGTCGTACGTATCACGAGGGCGCCTGTACCCGATGCCTCCAGCCAGATACATCGGCAAGCAGGTAAGCGGAACGGGATAACGGGGAATACCCCGAGCGATGCATCGAGCGCTCTCAGTCCCGGTCGCGCTGGTGGCCGCAGCGGGCGTCATACTGGTCGGCTGCACCGGCGAGTCAGGCCGGCCCTCGGCCTTGCAGTTTGACGCGGCGACGACCACCACGATCTCATCGACGAACGCCGATGTCGCCTCGTTCGCTACTGATAACTCCGTGAGCGCCGCATCGCCGGAGACGGCCGTTCCCTCGTCGGAGGAGGCGGGGACACAGAACCCGAACACCACCCCGCGAACGTCGGTCGCGCCCTCGAGACAGAGAACCGTGGCGCGACCGTCCGTCGCGGGCACCTCCGTCCGGCCGTCTGGGCCTACCGCCGGTGCCGCCGCCGCGTCCACCGGCGCCACGGCAGGGGCCACCGTGCTGTCCACGACGGCCTCTACAACGGCACCAACCACCACCACGACCGCACCAACGACGACCCGGCCGACAACCACGACCACCGGGCCGACAACCACGACCACCGGGCCGACAACCACGGCCACGGCACCGACAACCACGGCCACGGCACCGACAACCACGACCACGGTGGCGACAACCACGACCACGGTGATGACAGCTACCACCACGGCGGCCACCACGACAGCACCGACGACCGCGCCCACCACGAGTGTCGCCTCGACCACCACGGCGTGCTGGCCGCCAGGGCACTGTAAGTAAGTGTCCTTAGCAGGTGCGAGGTACCGGATCGCAACCGTGTTCGTCGAACGTCCACTGAGACGCTGAGCTACGCAGCCGGGTGTCGAGCGTTCGCCGCGCGACCTCACGCTCGACGAGGTCCGCCGTGCTCGTCGAGGGACACCTCGTAGGAGACGTTGCGGATCTATTCGCGCTCTATGCAACTTCCGAGTCGACGCCGCTCGGCAACAGCCGCTCCAGGATGCGAGGGTCCGCTGGCCACGCCTCGAACAGCACGGCCCGCGGTACTTGACGTGCCGCGTATCGGAAGGCCAGCGCGACTACCAGTACGTCATCGAGTGGGCCGATGATCGGCAGGAACTCGGGGATCAGGTCGATGGGTGAGAGCACCCACATGAGCGCGATGACGATGGCGACCCGAGCGCGACCCGGCACTCGTGGATCGCGCCAAAGGCGACGGGCGGTCGTCGCGCAGGCGGGGAGGACGGTCGCGATGTCCCTCGCCGCGCCCGGGGGAAGCCGACGGGCGAGGATCGCCATGACCGCCCACGTTCCGACGAGGACCGCGCAGCTGATGACGATGAGGCGAACCACAGATTGAGTGTGCCGGAGGTCGGGGCTTGTGCGCGTCGCGAGGCGTTCCGTCGGCTGCGGGGCGATGGCCCCGGGAGGGGCTGGGAGCTGGTATCGGCTACGAGACGGGTGTGTCTCCCCGGGGCCACCGCCGCGATGTCACCGTCGGGTTGCGCTTGCCCCGAACGGCCGACACGCAAACCATGTCAAACGCGAGCAAGCCCCGACTACGAAGAGCGGGGAGCTGAACGGAGTCGGGGACTTGCAATCTGTGACATCGCGTGAGGACCCCCGCGCGTTACATCTGGACACTTCCTGACGGTTCGGTCACCGTGGCGGCAGCTTCGCCCCGATGCAGCCGGCGGTCGAGTGCTTCGCTCGCGCGACCTCACGTTCGACGCGGTCGCCGTGGTCGTCGAGGCCCGGTGCGAGGGCTACCGTCGAGCGATCGCAGCGCTCGATGGAAGATCCGTGGACAAACGCGACATCGACGAACGCCTGGAGCGGGCTGCGGCGGACTTCCACGACCTGCTCGATTCCGCCGCCGCGCCGAGCTACGGACCCCGACCAACGGCACGAAGTGGACGAACGAGCAGCTGCTGTTCCACATGCTGTTCGGCTTTCTCCTTGTCCGCGCTCTGCTTTCGCTAGTTAAGGGATTCGGCCGGCTCCCGGACGCTGTCTCTCGCGCGTTCGCCGCGGCCCTGAACGCAGGAACCCGCCCGTTCCACGCCGTCAACTACCTCTCCGCCCTCCCGGGCAACCGGGTCCTGCCCGGCTCGGCGAGGGGAAGGCTCATGGACAGCACAATCGGGCACTTCCGCGCCGGCCTCGCGCGAGACAGATTGCACACTCGCTCTCGCGATGCACTTGCCGCTCGGGTGGGATCCGTACTTCAAAGACGTCATGACTGTTTCCGACCTCTACGAATACCCGACCCATCACTACGCCCACCACCGTCGACAGTTAACGTTGTAGCCACGGACCCCCGGGGTTCTCGAACTGAAACGGGCAGGTCAGACGCCCGAAACGCTCAGCGACCCTTGCCCGGCAGGATGCGATAGGCGTCGTAGACGCTGTCGATCTGGCGGATCGTGCTCATCACCGACTCGAGATGTTGCGGGTCGGCGAGCTCGAACTCGAAGCGCATGCGCGAGATGCGGTCGGAACCGGTCTGGGTCGAGCAGGCGATGATGTTCACGTGCTGGTCGGAAAGCGCGTTCGACACATCCCGCAGCAGTCGTGAGCGGTCCAGAGCCTTCACCTCGATCGCGGCGATGAACACCGTGTCGGCTTCGCCGTCCCAGTCCACGTCGATGAGCCGATCGCTCTGCCCGGTGGAGAGGGAGACGGCGTTCGCGCAGTCGGCGCGGTGCACCGACACTCCCCGACCCCGCGTGACGAACCCGAGGATCTCGTCGCCAGGCACCGGCGTGCAGCAGCGCGAGAGCCGCACCATCACATCGTCGAGTCCCTCGACGTGGATGCCGGCGCCGTCGCTGCGCTTGTTGGCCCGACGGGGCGCTCGGGCGGTCAGTGGCAGCCGGTCCTCCGTGTCTTCGTCGCCCTCGCGCAGGATGCGAGTGACGCGCTGCGCGATCGCGGAGCCCGACACGCGGTTCTCACCGATCGCGACGTACAGGCCCTCGAGGTTCTGATAGCTCATCGCCACGGCGGTCTTCTCGAGCACGTCGCCGCCGAGCAGCTTCTGCACGGGGAGTCCCTCGCGGCGCATCGCCTTCACGAGCTCTTCCCGCCCGGTCTCGATCGCGTCCTCGCGGCGCTCACGCGAGAACCACTGGCGGATCTTGTTGCGCGCCCGCGGCGAGACCACGAGCTTGAGCCAGTCGCGCGACGGGCCGGCTCCCTCGACCTTCGACGTGAAGATCTCGCACGTGTCGCCGGACAGCAGCGACGAGTCGAGCGGCACGAGGCGACCGTTGACCCGAGCGCCGATGCACGAGTGCCCGACCTCGGTGTGCACGGAGTACGCGAAGTCGATCGGCGTCGCGCCCCGTGGCAGCGTGACCACGCGGCCCTTGGGCGTGAAGACGAACACCTCGTCCTGCTCGAGGTCGGTCTTCAGGTTCTCCATGAACTGCGCGGGATCGCTCGTCTCCTGCTGCCAGTCGACGATGCGGTTGAGCCACGCGATGTCGGAGGCCGACGTGTTTTCCTTGTAGCTCCAGTGCGCTGCCACGCCGTACTCGGAGCGCTGGTGCATCTCGCGGGTGCGGATCTGCACCTCGAGCGGCTTCCCGCCCGGCCCGACCACGGTCGTGTGCAACGACTGGTACAGGTTGAACTTGGGCATCGCGATGTAATCCTTGAACCGACCTTGCACCGGCTTCCACGTCGCGTGGATCGACCCGAGCGCGGCGTAGCAGTCCTTCACGGTGTCCACGATGACCCGGATGCCGACGAGGTCGAAGATCTCGTCGAACTCACGGCCCTTCACGACCATCTTCTCGTAGATGCTCCACAGGTGCTTCGGCCGGCCGGTGACCTCCGCCGCGATGCGCAGCTCGGAGAGGCGCCGTCGCACTTGGTCGAGCACGTCGTCGAGGTACTCATCGCGCTCGGGGCTGCGGGTGGACACCATGTGGTCGATCTCGGCGTAACGCTTGGGATGCAACGACGAGAACGCCAGATCCTCGAGCTGCTGCTTCATCTCCTGCATGCCGAGGCGATGCGCGAGCGGGGCGTAGATGTCGAGCGTCTCCTGCGCGGTGCGGCGCTGCTTGTGCTCGGGGAACGCGGCAATCGTGCGCATGTTGTGGAGGCGGTCGGAGAGCTTGATGATCAGGACCCGCAGGTCCTTGGCCATCGCGACGAGCATCTTGCGCATCGTGGCGGCCTGCTGCTCCTCCTTGGAGTCGAAGCGGATGCGCTCGAGCTTGGTCACCCCGTCGACGATCGCGGCGATCTCCTCGCCGAACTCGCGCTGCACGTCGTCGAGCGTGACCGTCGTGTCCTCGACCGCGTCGTGGAGGAGGGCGGCCGACACCGTCGTCTCGTCGAGCCCGAGCTCGGCGACGATGCGGGCAACCGCGACCGGATGGTTGATGTAGCGCTCCCCGGACTTGCGGAACTGCTCGGCGTGCGCGGTGGCCGCGACCTCGTAGGCGCGGGTGATCGTGGTCGTGCTGGCCTTCGGATGGCGGGATCGGTACGCGGCGACGACCGGGGCGACCTCATCGGCCGGCGCGGCAGTCTGCCGTCGCCAGGGAAGGACCCGATCGACCGTTGCCACGACTACTCCACTCCCCTCATGCCCTATTCATCCGTCCTATTCATAGGTGATCAACGACACGTGCTCATAGCCGGCCAGCTTCTCGCGGCCGTTGAGGAACGCGAGCTCGATCAGGAACCCCAGCCCGACAACGACTCCCCCGAGTCCCTCGACGAGGCGGACGCACGCCGCTGCCGTGCCGCCGGTCGCCAGGACGTCGTCGACGATGAGCACCCGCTGGCCCGCGACGAGGCCGTCGCGATGGACCTCGAGCTGGTCGGTGCCGTACTCGAGCTCGTACACCTCGCTCACGGTCTCTCCCGGGAGCTTGCCGGGCTTGCGCACCGGGACGAAGCCGGCGCCGAAGCGGTAGGCAACCGGCGCGGCGAGCACGAACCCGCGCGCCTCGATGCCGACCACGCGGTCGATGTCGACGCCGGCGAAGTGGTCGACGATCGCGTCGATCGAGAAACGGAAGGCGCTCACATCGGCCCAGCAGGGGCGTCACGTCCTTGAACACCACACCCGGCTTCGGGAAGTCGGGGACGTCGCGCACGAGGCCTTCGAGCCACGTCGCGTCGACCGTCATCCTTCGAGGCTACCGCCGGGCTCGTCGTACCCATACGATGCGCCGCCGTGCCCACCGCGCTTCCTCCACCCATGCATCGCGCCGTCGAGCTCGCGTGGGACTCATTCCGCGCCGGGAGTCTCGGCATCGGCGCGGTCATCACCCGCGACGGCGAGACGCTCGCAACCGGACGCAATCGGCTCGCCGAATCCGATCCGGGCGAGGACGTGCTCGCGGGCACATCACTCGCGCACGCGGAGCTCAACGCGCTCGCCAAGCTGCGTTGGGGGTCGCCGTCGGACGGCCTCGAGCTGTGGACCACGCTCCAGCCGTGCTTGCAGTGCCTCGGCGCGGTGCGCCTGAGCCCGGTGCGCAAGGTCCACGCCCTCGCGCCCGACCCGCTGTTCCGTGGCGTCGAAGGAGCGCGTCACCTCAACGAGTTCATCGGCAGGCAGTGGCCGGAGATCGTCGAGCTGCCGGTGGACGAGTGGGCCGCGCTGTCGCTCCTCTTCCAGACCCACGTGACGACGTTCTGGCAGGTCCGCATCGAGGGATGGAACGAGGCGCTCCCGTCGGTCGCCGCCCTCGCCGCGGCGCTCGTCGGATCAGGCGAGCTGCTCGACCTCGCGTCGGCGGAGGTCACCGTGGACGGCGTTGCCGACGCGCTCTGGTCACGTCTGAGCGAGTGCGTGGCCGACGTCGCCGCCTTGAGCTGACCCTCGCTGAAAAACCAGCCGAGCGGTCAGCGCTTCTTCTTCTTGCGGGGACGCGGGGGATGACCGAGCGCGGTGCCCGTGCTCGCGGAAGACGCCGCGCCCGGAGCGGCCGATGCCGCAGCAGGGGTCGTGCGGACCGGCGAGGCGGCAGTGCCGACGGTCGCCACGGCAGTCGCCGCCGGCAACGTCGACAGGATCGTCGTGCTGCCGTATCGCTCCTTCAACGCGCGAGTACCGAGGCTCGCGCTCCTTCAGAACCGCGAGGATCGGCGTGGCGATGAAGATCGACGAGTAGGCACCGGTGATGAGACCGACCAGGAGGGCCAACGAGAACCCCTGCAGCGCCGTCGCTCCCATGAAGATCGACCCCACGATGAGCAGCGACAGCACCGGCAGCACGGCACAGATCGAGGTGTTGAGCGAGCGGGCCATCACCTGGTTCATGCTGAGGTTGACGACATCGCCGTAGGTGGCGCGACCCGTCGCCAGGATGCGACGACTGTTCTCGTGCACCTTGTCGAACACCACGATCGTGTCGTAGAGCGAGAAACCCAAGATCGTGAGAAACGCGATCACCGTCGCGGGGCTGACCTCGAAGCCGAAGATCGAGTACACCCCGACGCTGATGAGCACGTCGTGGACGACCGCCGCGAGCGCGGCGACCGCCATGCGCCACTCGAACCGGATCGTGATGTACAGCGTTATCGCGATGAAGAAGAAGACGAGCGCTCGCAATGCTTTGCGGGTGATCTCGTCACCCCACGTCGGGCCGATCGACGTGAAGCTCACCTCGCCGATGTCGACCCGCGCGTTCTCGGCGAGGGCCTGACGCACCCCGCTCGACGTCGCGCCCGTCTGCGGACCGGCCTGCGCGCGGATGCGCTCACCGCCGCTGCCCCGGAGCGTCTGGATCTTGCCGTCGCTGACGCCGAACCGCTCGAGCGTGCTGCGAGTCTCGTCAACCGACGTGTTTGCCGCCGGGACCTCCCACGCGACACCACCGTCGAACTCGATCCCGAGGTTGAGGCCGCGCGTGAACAGCGACAGCAGGCTGATCAGGATCAGGACGCCCGAGATCATGAACCCGATGCGGCGCTTCCCGACGAAGTCGAAATGCGTTTCGCCGTGGTACAGGCGGTGGAGCAGCCCCGCCTCGCGGGGCTCGATGGGATCGGGCTGTTCGGGGCGGACATCGAGGTCGGTCATCGCGACGCTCCGACCAATGCCTCGTCAGTGCTCGCGCCCTTGGCCTCACCTTGGTGGACGCCGAGCACGTCGGCCCCCGCGAAGGCCTTCCGCCGGCTGAGCAGGATGACGGCCGGACGCGTGAAGAAGAAGGACACGAACATGTCGAGCAGCGTCGACAGCGCGAGGAAGAACGCGAAGCCGCGCACCGATCCGACGGTGAGCCAGTAGAGCAACAGCGCGCCGATCAGCGAGGCACCGTCGGCGGCGAGGATCGTGCGGTAGGCGCCCTTGAAGCTCTTCTCGGCCGACGAGCGCAGGGTGCGCCCGAGACGGACATCGTCCTTCAGGCGCTCGAAGTACACGACGTAGGAGTCAACCGTGACGCCGATGGACACGATGATGCCGGTGATGCCCGCCAGCGTCAGCGCGAGCCCACGAGTCTCCCCCAGCCACGAGACGATCGACCACATGAGCGCGCCCGACACGCAGAGACCGGCGGGCACCACCAGGCCGATGCGGCGGTAGTACACGAGCATGAAGATCACGACGAGCAGCAAGCCGATGATCCCAGAGACGACACCGGCCTTCAGTGAGTCCTGGCCGAGGCTCGCCGACACTGTTTGCACGGCCTGTGGCTCGAGCTGCACGGGCAGGGCGCCGTAGTCGAGCACGAGCGCCAGGTTCTTTGCCTCGCGCTCGCTGAACGAGCCGGTGATGCTCACGTCGTCGGCCTCGAACGTCGGTGTTTGCACCACCGGCGCTGACTTCACGACGCTGTCGAGCACGATCGCGATCTGCTGCGTGGGACATGTCTGGTCGCGGTTGTAACAGCGCGTCGCGAGCTGGTTGAAGCCATCGATGCCGACGGTTCCGTCCTTGAAGGTGACACCGACGCTCCATGTCCCCGTGTTCGGGCTGAGCTGCGCATCGCCCCCCTCCACCCCGGCGCCGGTCAAGGCGGTGGGGCCGAGGCGATAGCGGGCGATCACCGTGCCGTCGCGGTCCTTCTCCTCGAGCACGACCTCGGCGTCGAGGTCGTCTTCTGCCGGCGGCGTGGTCGGCACGACGTCGGTCGGCACCGTGACCGTCGTCCCTGTCGATGCGTCGGTCGTCGATGCTCCGGTTGTCGACGCGGCGGACGTGTCGTCCGCGCCGGCCACCGTCGTTGTGGTGGACGCCGAAGGAACGGGCTGTGATGGGTCCGGTGGCAGCACCTCGAGGACCGGACGGAACCGCAGCTCCGCGGTCTGCCCGACGATCTCGAGCGCGCGCTCCTGGTCCTTCACGCCGGGCAGCTCGACGAGGATCGCGTTGCCCTGACGCGTGATCTCGGGCTCGGCCACGCCGAGCGCATCGACCCGGTTGCGGATGATGCCGATCGTCTGATCGAGGACGCCGGAGTCGACTGAGTCCTTGGGCTGCAGCACGACGGACGCGCCGCCCTGCAGATCGAGGCCGAGCTCGGGGCTGCTCCCGGACGCGATGGTCAGCCCGAGGGCAAGGGCCGCGACGGCGACCGTGATGACGAGAGAGAGGACGAGGTTGCGGCGCATCGTCAGCTGTTGTCGTGCGCGTCGTCTGCTTCGGACGGCTCATCGTCCTCGGCATCGGGGGTCGCCGCCGGCGGCGCGGCCCCCTTGGTCTCGATCTTGGCGACGGCGCCGCGGGCCATGCGCATCTCGATGCCCTCTGCGACCTCGATCAGAAACGTCTCGTCTTCGAGCTCGGTCACGATGCCGTAGATGCCCGATGACGTCATGACCTCGTCACCGACAGAAAGGGCACGAACGAGCGCTTGCTGCTCGCGGAGGCGCTTCTGTTGGGGGCGGATGATCAGGGCGTACATGAGCCCGAACGTCGCAGCGAGGAGGAGGAGAAAGCCCACAGGAGGGTCCAAAGATCGGCGATGAAAGCGTTGAGCAGGCTAGTCGGGGGTGGGGATGGGGTCACGCCACCGTCAGGCGCCGCTACGGGCCCCAGGTCTCGTGGACCGAGCGCCGAAAAGCCTCGAATCGCTGGTCCTCGATCGCCTCGCGCATGCGATCCACGAACCTCAACAGCCACCCCACGTTGTGCAGCGTGAGCAGGCGCCTTCCCGTCGGCTCGTCCGTAGCGAGCAGGTGGCGCACGTAGCCCCGTGAATATCGACTGCTCACCGGGCTGGGCGCACTGGCGTCGATCGGCTCGTCGTCTCGGGCGAACCGGGCGTTTCGGAGGTTGATCCGCCCGTCATCGGTGAGGACGGTGCCGTGGCGTCCGAGCCGGCTCGGGAGCACACAGTCGAACAGGTCCACACCGAGGGCAACCGCGTCGACGAGCGACTGCGGATCGCCGACGCCCATGAGGTAACGCGGGCGGTCGGACGGCAGCTCGTTCGTGGCCGCCTCGAGCGCGGGAAGCATCTCCTCGCGCGTCTCCCCGACCGACAGTCCGCCGATGCCGTATCCAGAGAAGCCGATCTCGACTGTGCGCCGCGCACTCTCGGAGCGCATCGCCACATCGGCGCCGCCCTGGACGATGCCGAACAACGCTTGACCCTCGCGGCGATGGCAAGCCGCGGCACGCTCGGCCCACATCGCCGTGCGCTCCACCGCGAGCCGCACGACCTCGCGCGGTGACGGCAGCGGCGGGCACACATCGAGGACCATCTGGATGTCCGCGCCGAGCGCCTCCTGGATGGCGATCGCCGTCTCGGGCGTCAGCCGATGCTCGCTGCCGTCATAGACGGAGCGGAACGTGACACCGTCGTCGTCCACCTTCGGCGAGAGCGAGAACACCTGGAACCCACCGGAGTCGGTCAGCACGTGGCCGTCGAAGCCCATGAACCGGTGGAGGCCGCCGAGCGTCGCCACGACATCGGCACCAGGTCGCAGCATCAGGTGGTACGTGTTGGCGAGCACGACTTGCACGCCGAGATCGCGGAGGTCATCCGCAGTGAGGTGCTTCACCGCCCCGCGCGTACCGACCGGCATGAAGCACGGCGTGCGGATCTCGCCCCTCGGCGTACGGGCGAGGCCCGCTCGGGCGCCACCGTCGGTAGCGGCGACGTGGAGGACGATCGGGGCCGGCGTCACCGCGGGGCGTGCCGGTCGAGCAACATGGCGTCGCCGAACGACAGGAACCGGTACTGCTCGCGCAACGCGACCTCGTAGAGGGTTCGCCAGCGCGGCCCGATGAACGCGTCGACGAGCAGCAGCAGCGACGACCGCGGCAGGTGGAAGTTCGTCAGGAGGAGGTCGACGACCTGCCAGTCGAAGCCCCCGTGGATGAATAAGGCGGTATCGCCGGACAGCGGCCCGCGCGCGGCGGACTCGAGCGCGCGCACCGTCGTCGTGCCAACCGCGACAACACGCTTCGCCGCCGCACACGCGTCGAGTGTCGCGGCCGGCACGCGGTACTCCTCACGGTGGATGACGTGGTCCTCGGGGCGATCGGCGACGACCGGACGGAACGTGTCGAGGCCGACGACCAGCTCGACCGTGCACACGTGGATGCCGCTCGCTCGGCACCGCTGGAGCAGCCCCGGCGTGAGATGCAGCCCCGCCGTCGGCGCCGCCACCGAGCCAGGCCGGTCGGCGTACACGGTCTGATACCGCTCCGGATCGTGCAACGGCGTGTGGATGTAGGGCGGCAGCGGCATCGTGCCGTGCCGGTCGAGCGCTGCCACCTGGTCATCGGCGAGCAGTCGCACGCGCCGGCCTCCCGTGTCGTCGAGCGGCTCACCGATCTCGACCGCGAACTCGTCGCCCGCAGGATGCACCGAGCGCAACACCTCGCCCACACCCAGCCGGCGCGCCGGCCGCACGAGGGCGTGCCACCCTCCGCCCTCGAGCGGGCGCACGAGGAACACTTCGACGTTCCCGCCCGTCTCGCGCCGCACGCGCAGCCGCGCCGGAATCACGCGAGTGTCGTTGACGACGAGGAGGTCTCCCTCGTGCAGCAAGAGGGGAAGGTCGGAAACCCTGAGGTGATTGGGCGGCGTCGTTGCTCCACGATCGACGAGCAATCGCGCCGAGTCACGCGGCTCCGCGGGAACCTGGGCGATGGCGGAAGAGAGCAGGTCGTACTCGAATGCCTGCATCGGCACTGCGGTCGAACCATCCATTCCCACCGCCGCGGATCGTAGTTCCGCGGTCTATGGTCGCCGGCATGGCCATCACCACACGAACGGATCGGATCGCCGCGCATGACGGCGGCCAATTCGACGGACACGTCTGGCTGCCCGACCGCGGTTCGGGACCAGGGATGCTCCTGCTCCAGGAGATCTTCGGCGTCGGGCCTTACATCCGCTCTGTCGCCGAACGGCTCGCCTCCGCCGGCTACGTCGTCCTCGCACCCGACGTGTTCTGGCGCATCAATCCGAACTGGGAGGCCGACCACGACGAGCAGGGCCTCAACGACTCGATCTCGATGATGGGCAAGTTCGACTTCGTGCAGGGTGTCGACGATTGCGTCGCCGCGTTCGAACATCTCGAACGGATGAGCGAGGTGCGCGACGGCAGCGGCGTCATCGGCTTCTGCATGGGCGGTCTGCTCACCTATCACGTCGCCGCGCGCGCTGAGCCCCGCGTGGCGATCTCGTACTACGGGTCGAACATCGCGGCGTCACTCGACCTGGCGAGCAGCATCACATGTCCGATCGTGTTCCACTTCGGCGAGCGCGACGCGTACATCCCGCTCGAGCAGGTGGACCAGATCAGGGTCACGTTCGGCGGCCGCACTGACGCTCCCGTCCACGTCCATGACGCTGGCCACGCGTTCGACAACCACGAGGCGCCGATGTTCTTCGACGCGGACGCCGCGAAGGCCGCGTGGGCGATCACGGCTGAGTTCCTCGCGTCTCATCTTCCCGCCTGAGCCCCGCCCTGAGGATCCGGCCCTCAGCTGTCGAACAAGCCCCGCAGGACGCTCCGCGGCCGGAGCGTCGAGCCCGAGGTGCAAGTACGCGGCAGATGACGCGATACGCCCGCGAGGCGTCCGCTGCAGCAGACCCTGCTGCATGAGGAAGGGTTCGTAGACGTCCTCGACGGTCTCGGGCTGCTCCCCCACGCTGATCGCGAGGGTCGACAGGCCGACCGGACCGCCTCCGAACCGCTCGCAGATCGTCCGCAGGATCGCCCGGTCGACCTTGTCGAGACCGAGGCCGTCGACGCCGAACAACGCCAAGCCCTCGGATGCCGTCGATCTGTCGATCGCGCCGTTGCCACGCACCTCCGCGAAGTCGCGCACTCGGCGGAGCAACCGGTTCGCGATGCGCGGGGTGCCACGCGCCCGGCCCGCGATCTCGATCGCCCCGTCCGTGTCGATCGGGACACCGAGGATCGTCGCCGCGCGCATCACGATCGCCTCGAGCTCGGCGGCCGTGTAGTAGTCGAGTCGGGCCACGAACCCGAATCGGTCACGGAGCGGTCCGGTGATCATGCCCGTCCGGGTCGTCGCACCGACCATCGTGAATCGAGGGAGAGGCAGGCGAATCGAGCTCGCCGCCGGACCTTTCCCGACGACGATGTCGAGCTGGAAGTCCTCCATCGCGGGATACAGGATCTCCTCGACGGGACGGCCGAGACGGTGGATCTCGTCGATGAAGAGCACGTCGCCTTCGTCGAGCTTCGTGAGGATCGCAGCGAGGTCGCCGGCGCGCTCGAGTGCCGGACCCGACGTGATGTGGAGGTGGACGCCGAGCTCGTTCGCCACGACTCCGGCCATCGTCGTCTTGCCCAAGCCGGGCGGACCCGCAAAGAGCAAGTGATCCGCGGCCTGGCCCCGGCGGCGGGCGGCCTCGAGGATGATGCCGAGGTGGTCTTTCAGCTCGCTCTGCCCGACGAACTCGTCGAGCGAGCGGGGCCGGAGGCTCACCTCCAGGGCGAGCTCGCCCGGGTCGGTGGGATCGGCGGCGGCGTCGAGCAGCTCCTCACGCATCGCAAGCCTCCGGGAACCTCTCGCCCGAGATCATCGGACCGTCGCCAATCGGCGCAGCGCCTCGCGAAGCATGGGAGCCGGATCTTCGTCACCGTCGAGATCGCGCACCGCGTCGCGCACCTCGTCGGGGCCGTACCCGAGACCAGTGAGTGCATCGCGCACATCGGCGAGCGCGCCGCGGTCGATCGACTGGGGTGCGTTTGCGCCGGTCGGCGCAGTGAGGTCGATCTCGGGAATGTCGAGGCGCGTCTTCAGGTCGATGAGAAGGCGCGCGGCCGTCTTCTTGCCGACCCCGGGGACGAGGCACAGCGCGTCGACGTCGTCGGATGCAACGGCGCGCCGGAGGTCGGGCGGTGCGTGCACCGCGATGATCGCGAGCGCGAGAGCGGGGCCGACGCCGTGCGCGCCGAGCAACGCTTCGAAGCAAGCTCGCTCGTCGCGGCCGAGGAACCCGTACAGGGTGTGCGCGTCCTCACGCACATGGTCGTGGACGTAGAGGAACACATCGGCGCCGGGCTCGCCGGCGTCGACGAGCGTTCGCGGCGTGACCGTGACGCGATATCCGATGCCTGCGATCTCGATGAGCAGCTCGCCGCTCGGTGACCGCTCGAGCAGCGCGCCTCGTAGCGACCCGATCACGGCAGCGACCCGATCACGCTCGCTCCAGCCGAGCGCGCCAGGGTGCCCACGCCAGGTGGCACAGGGCAAGCGCGGCGGCGTCGGCCGCATCGGGAGGGCTCGGCGGCGCGGCCAGCCCGAGCCGGGCCTGCACCATGTGCTGCACCTGGGCCTTCGTCGCCGCGCCGTAACCGACGACGGCCTCCTTCACCTGGTTCGGGGTGTACTGCACGACCTCACAGCCGGCCGCGGCGGCCTCGGCGAGGGCGAGGCCGCTGGCCTGCCCAACCGACATCGCCGTGCGCACGTTCACCTGGAAGAAGACGTGCTCGACGACCACCACGTCGGGCTTCAACTCCTCGATGAGCCGGACGAGCTCGCGCCGCAACTCGGCCAAGCGGGCCGGGAGCGCGTCGGCTGGACTGGTCGTCAGGACGCCGAGGGCGGTGCACTTCGGATCGATCCCGCTCGCGTCGATCGACGCGTACCCGCACCGCGACAGGCCCGGGTCGATGCCCAGCACGAACATAGGTTCGAACCTACCGTGCCGCAGGCCCCCCGCCGGGGATCCCCTCGAGCGACTGGGTCAGGCGGTCACGGACGCCCGGCCACTCCGAGGCGAGGATGCTGTAGAAGGCGGAGTCGCGGGGTTCGGCGATGTCGTAGGCGGGCATGTGCGCCCGCAGCACACCGTCGAAGTGAGCGCCGAGACGCAGGATCGCGTCCCGCGACCGTGCGTTGCGGGCGTCGGTCTTGAGCGTGACGCGCAAGACATTCCAGACCTCGAAGGCGTGGGTGAGCATCAACAGCTTCGCTTCGGTGTTGACCGGCGTTCGTTGTGCGCTGGCCGTGAGCCACGTCGACCCGATCTCCACGGCGTCGGGGTGCGCCCTGGCGCGGGACCAGTCCCATCGCTCCGCGTTCATGAACCTCGTCGATCCGATCACCTCACCGTCGCTGGCTCGGGTCGTCGCGAACGGCAGCGCCGTACCTGCGGCCTGGTCGGTGAGCGCCTTTGCGAGGTAGCGGCGCACGTCTTGCGCACCGTCGGGGACCCACGTGTAGGCGAAGGTGCGGCGATCTCCCATGGCCGCGGCCAGGAGATCCTGGGCGTGCTCAACGGCGAGCGGGACGAGCCGAACGTGCTGTCCTGCCAGCGTGACCGGCTCCACATCCCCAGCCTGCCCTGAACTCTCGTCGGCGTCGTGCCGATAGGCGAGGATGGCCCTCGTGACGACCGAGCCGTCGACGGGCGGCCCTCCCCCGTCGGGTCAGCCCGACATCGCGGTGCACCTCGACCACGTGCGGCGCAGCTTCGGCGACAAGCCCGCACTCGTCGACCTCTCGCTCGTCGCTCCCGCGGGAACGATCACAGTCCTCCTCGGTCCGAACGGCGCGGGCAAGACGACTGCCGTGCGCATGATCACGGGGGCGCTCAGCCCGGAAAGCGGGAGCGTACGTGTGCACGGTCTCGACCCGAGCGTCGACGGACAGGAGGTGCGGCGCCGGTGCGGTGTCGTGGCCGCGAAGCCGGCCCTCTATGACCGGCTGTCGGGGCGAGACAACCTCGCGTATTCCGCCGACCTCTACGGGGCGAGTCGAAACAGCATCGCTCCGGCCGCCGAGCGGTTCGGCATCGCGCATGCACTCGATCAGCAGGTCGGTGGCTACTCCACGGGGATGAAGACGCGACTCGCACTCGCTCGCTCTGTGCTTCACGATCCTGACCTGCTGCTCTACGACGAGCCGACCTCTGGCCTCGACCCGGAGTCGTCGTTCGCGGTGCTCGATCTCATCCACGAGATGGCTGGTGAGGGTCGCACGATCGTGATGTGCACCCACCTGTTACTCGAAGCGGAAGGTCTCGCGGATCAAGTCGTCGTGCTCGAGGGCGGACGGGACGTGATCTCGGGCCCGCCGGCCGAGCTCACCCGCCGCTACTGGCCCGACACCGTCGTTCGCGTCGCGACGACCGACCCCTCGGCGTTGCTGTCGCTCGCGGGCCACGATGGCGTGCTCGGCGTCGAGCTCGACGGCGAAGGACCCGCCCTCGTCCGCCTCGACCACCTCGCACGGGTGCCCGATCTCGTCGAGTCGCTCGTGGCGGCCGGCGCCCGCGTGACACGCGTCGAGCCGTTTACACCGACCCTCGAAGACCTCTACTTCGCTGTCCGAGGTCTGAGACGACACCCCGACCATCAAGAGACGGGCGAATGAGCGGGCGAGTCAGCTGGTTCCGGGTGAAGACGATCGCGCGCACAGACCTGCGACAGCTCGCCCAGGCCCGCGACTTCTGGGGGCCGATGGTCATCCTCGGGAGCATCTTCTTCGTGTTCGTCCCCCTCGTGCTGCTGCTCGCGATCACCCGCGTCGGAGACATCCAAGCGGTGCAGCAGGTCAGCCAGGCGCTCGACTTGCTGCCTCAGGAGGCACAGGACGCGATCCGTGGCACCTCCGACTCGGCCCGCACCTCTTACGCGCTCGCGGTGTACCTGTTCGCTCCTGTCGCCGTCGTCGTGCCGCTGACGATCGCGACGGCAGTCGGAGCCACCACGATCGTCGGTGAGCGCGAGCGGGGTACCGGAGAGTTCCTCGCCCACTCCCCCGCCGCGCTCGAGGAGATCTACCTCGGCAAGCTCATCGCGAGCCTGCTGCCGGGGTACCTGACGACCGTCGTGGGCTTCGGTCTGTACTCGCTGATCGTGAACCTCGTCGTCGGCCCCAAGGTCGGCGGATGGTTCTTCCCGACGACGTCCTGGTGGGTGCTGATGATCTGGGTCGTCCCGCCGTTCCTCGCGCTGACGCTCGCGATCGTCGTGCGCTTCTCGGCGCGGGTGAAGTCGAGCGCCGCCGCCCAGCAGGTGGCGGGGCTCGTGAGCCTTCCGATGATCATCATCGCCTACAGTCAGTCGACCGGCGCCCTGTTCGGTGCCACGGAGTCGGGATACATCGTCGGCCTGCTGGCATGGCTCGCCGCGATCTGGGGTCTGACTCGCGGCATGCGATCGATGACCCGGGCCCGCCTCCTCGGCGTCGCCGACGAAGCCTGACCTTCGCGCGCTCCCCCACCTCGGATTCTCAGGTAAGTAACGCGTCACTGGTGACGCGCTACTTACCGCGGAACGCTGAGGGGTTAGGTCGAGGCGGACTTCACGGCGTTGACGAGCTCGGCCGTCGGCCGGAACGTCAAGCCCGCGACCGCCCGGTGCGCGTACTTGACGACGCCCTCGCCGTCGACCACGAACACCGAGCGGCGGTAGAAGCCGAGCGGGCCGAGGATGCCGTAGGCCTCGCCCACCTTCTTGTCGGTGTCGGCCAGCAGAGGGAACCCGAAGCCACCGTGCTTGGCCGAGAAGCCCTCATGGCTGTCTACGCCCTGCGGGCTGAGCGCGAGGATCTGCGCGCCGACGTCGTTGAACTCGGCGATGTCGCCCGTGTAGGCGTTCAGCTGCTTCGTGCAGACGGGGGTGTTGTCTCCGGGATAGAAGACGAGCACCACTACCTGCCCGCGGTAGTCCGCAAGCGAGTAGTCCTTCCCGCTCGTGCCCGGCAGGGTGAACTCCGGCGCCTTCTCACCGACCGAAACGGTCATCTCAGGCCTCCACCGACTCGAGGATGGCATCGGGGATCGTTCCGAAAATGTCATAGGACCCGCTCACATATCTACTGTAGGAGGCCAGGACGGACGAATCCGGTTGGAGCCCGTCGCTTCGTTGTCTCTAGGGGCGACGCTCACAATGCGCGGAAGTGGAGAGCTACCGGTCGTCTTTGGACAGGTCGATCATGAACGGACCCTCGCGGGAACCGGCCTTGGCGAAACCGCGGCTCAACGCGTACGCGGCGATGATCCCGGTGCCGAGTGCCCATGCGAGGTCGACGTCGAACGCGTCGCTCACGTAGCCGGCGACGATCACCGTCACGGCCATGATGATCGAGAGCCAGAACTCGGTGGTCATGAAGCCAGGTCGAGCTTCGGTCGATCCGGTCACGAAGCCGCCGCGCTCGCGACGGGCGCTCTGGCGGTTGTCAGTGCGGGGAGTAGTGGTAGTGGTCTGTGCCATCTTGGTTACCTCTCTAGGGTGAACGGGCAGGCAGTAGGTGAACGCCCGGCGACGTATGCCCGCGACGTGCTCTCGGTAAACAGACTCACCTGATGGGTGCCGGGTAGCGCGCATGATTTTGAAGCGCCTCCTGCCCCGCACTTTCGGAGTGTCGGCATCCCCGCTGCGTGGAAGGCGATGGCCGACGACCCCGTCTCGCGTTGCACGTGTCAGGAGGGCGATTCTGAAGCGCCGCCGCTCGACTGTGCTTAGGTAACCGGCACTCCGAGGGAGGACGTCGGTTTGGGCGCAGTCGGTTCGGGGCAGGCCAAGCGACGCGGCGATGGCCCCGGGGGGATCCCGCCAGACTCTTGGACAACGAGTCCCTAGGCCCTCGGGGCCATCGCCCGACTCGTCGGAGTAAGCAGTCTCCTCGAGGGTCACTTGAGGCTCAGCGAAGCTGCGGCCGCGATGCGCGCGAACTCGGAAAATCTCTGTGCTGGCGCGTAACGCGCTGAAGTCACCATGCGATTTACCCTTGGCGGGGGCGGCCTCGCGGCGATGGCCTCGAGACTCCACCCGACTCATGGCGGAACGGCGGGATGAGTCCACACCCCGGTCGAGAGTCACCGTCCGAGGCCCCCGCATTGGACCAGTCGGGTGACCGACTATTGCGCCGGACGAGCTGGGGGGCCGAACTCGACAAGGCCGACCCCGCCGGGCATCAGCAGCGACCAGCTCCCCGGTGCGTTCGGGACGGTGGCAATGACGTACCACTTTCGAATGCAGGAATTTCGCACGTCCTCGAGGTCACTCGGCGGCGTCGTCGTCCTGGCTGTGTGTCGCGATCCACGCGCGCGCATCTCGTTGCGCCTGGTCGAGGGCAAAGCCGACCCGTTCGGTCGCCTCGTAGAGGTTCTCCGGGCCGATGAACTCGGTGAAGCCGGTGACGCGGAACTGCTCGGCAAGCGGCTCGTTGAGCGACACGATGACAAGTTTCGATCCGACCGACGCGAGGCTCCCCGCGTACCGTCGGAGGACGTCGATGAACGTCGAGCCGACGTCACTGCGTTCCCGGAGACGCAGGATCACCACGGTGTTTCGCGATGACCGCATCACCTCGGGAAGGGCGGCTTCGAAGATCGGAGCGGCGGCGAAGAACAGGCTGCCGTAAGGCTGAAGGACGACGACGTCGTGGGCCGGAAGGTGGACGGGCGGATCGGTCTCGATGACGTGCCCTTCCTCGCTGAGGATCCGCCGCTTGACAGTGACGTGGTTCGATTGGCCGACGACATAGAGCGCGAGCGACAGCGCGACCCCGGCAACCACGGCGTACTGCAACGGGATGGCCATCGTCGAGCGCGAACGTCGTCACCAACACGATCCGCTGGCCGACACCGGTTCTCCAGACAGAGCCGAGATCTCTCGGCTTGATCGTCCGGACACCGACGATGATCAACAGGGCAGCCAATGCAGGCATCGCGATGTTCCCGATCGCATCACCGAAGGCGACCACAACGATGGCCATCACGACGCCGGCAACAACGAGTGATGCGCGCGTGCGGGCACCGGCAGCCTTGTTCAGCGACGACGCCGAGACTGACCCGCCGACCGGCATCCCTTCGAACGCACCCGACGCGATGTTCGCGACGCCTTGGCCGATGAAGTCACGCGACGGATCGGGATAGCTGCCGTCTTCGTTGGGGAAGTTGGCGGAGATGCCCGCACCCTGGACGAGTCCGACCAGCGCAAGCGACACCGCGGGCACCATGAGCGACGGGACGAGGCTTAGCTCGGGCAATACGGCGTCGGGCAGCGTGCCCAAGGTCGCGCCCAGGTCATGGACCGTCGCGACGCCCCAACCGAGCGCGTCTGCGGCTGCTGAAGTGACGACCACGCCGACGACGAGGCCAAGGGGGCCGAGGCGAGTCCGTTCCAAGGTGACGATGAGCACGATTGTGGCGAGACCGATCGCGACCGACTGTCCGTCCCATTGCCCGGGGTGCAGGACCGTGTCGAGGGCGCGGGTGAGACGCGAATCGCGAGGAGAGTCGTACCCGGTGAGGTTCCCAAGCTGGCCGAGAACGATGTTCACTCCGACCGCGTTGATGAACCCGACCATCACCGCGTTCGACACGAACCGCAGTACGGACCCGAGCCTGAGCAACCCCGCCGCCACCATCACGACGCCGGTCAGCATCGACAGCGTGAACAGAGCGCGCGCCGGGTCAGTCGCGTCGTGCACCGCGTCGACGTCGGCAACGACGATCGCCATCGTGCCTGTTCCTTGCACCGCCATGAAGGCAGACGAGGTTGCGAGCGCGCCGCCAACCGTGCCGACCATGTAGCCGTAGAGCCCGGCGAGGGGGTTGACGCCCGCGAGGAGTCCAGTGGCGAGACTGTCGGGCACGCTCTCGACGCCGAGCACCGCGCCCGCCTGTATGTCCTGACCCAGGTGCGCCAAGACGGCCGGCTTCTTGCGACCCATTCCAAACGCCCCCGTGCCACGTCGGGCTCGTTACGAGCGTGCCATGCCCACGCCCCGCCCTACCCTTGCACGCCCGAAGCAGCGGCCGGCCCGACGACGTTCGCCTTGAGGCGTTGGAACTCGGCGTCGTCGATGACACCGCGCTCCTTGAGGTCAGCGAGACGGCTGAGCTCATCGGCGGCGCTCGTGGGTGTACGTGCCGCGTCCTGGATGTATGCGCGAGCCGCAGCATCCTGCGCTCGCGCCGCCTCTTCCGCATGCTCGCTCATCTTGTGACCACGCGCGATGAGATACACGAAGACCCCCAGATACGGCAGCACAATGACGAACGCAACCCACAGGAACTTCGCGAAGCCACCGAGGTCGCGGCTACGGAAGATGTCAGAGAAGACGACGATCAGCAGCCAGATCCAGATGAAGAACAGCGTCCACCACAGCATCGCCCAGACAAATTCACCGACCTGCCAGTCCGCCAGAATCATTGCTCGCTCCTGTCGTACTCGTACTCTTCGGCGATGTCGCGTCCGTGCGCGGTGAGCGCCCAGATCACACTCACCGCGATCGCGATGATCGTCACACCCCACACCGGCGCATACGGCAGCCACGTGAAGCCGAGCACCGCGCTGACCAGCGCCATCACGACGCCGACGGTACGAGCGAGCACCGACCCGGTCAGCAGGTAGCCCCCGGCGACCGTGATCACGGCGCCCCAGACGACATGGATCCAGCCCCACTGCGTCGTATCAAGCTGGAACACGTACTCACGGGTCGCGACGTAGAACTCGTCATCGATGATCGCGACGAGACCCACGATCACATGAAACAACCCGATCATCATCATCATCATCGCGGCGAAGTAGGTCCAGCCGATCGCCCAACCGCTCGTCGTCTTTGCCGGCGCAGCCGCCTGGACGCTCCCCGTTCTCGGAACCCCGATATCAGCCATCGTCGAACTCCTCGATCTCCCGTATGAGCCCGGCCGTATGAAAAACGAACGCTGGGCGTTGTCGAGTGTCAATCACGCGCGCCGCGCCGCGGCGGCTATCCGCATTCGGCACACCGGTCGTCATGCGTCAGCCCAACTCTCCGACGATCACCTGCCAGCGAAGCGCTCAGACGTTCTCGACTGCCGCGAGGCGACCCGACCGAATCGCCTTGGCAAACGCCTCGTAGTCGCGCTCGTTCTGGTCGGCATAGCGATCGGAGAAGTCGGCGATCGACTGCTCGAAGCGATCCTTCTTGCCCATGTACGCAGCGAGCGCGACCGGATCTCCCGACCGGGCGTGGGCGCGTGCCAGGGTGCGGCCGCAGATCTCGGCGTAGAACGTGAGCGCCGCCGGCACCATGGTCTCGACGAGAGCCGAAGTCTTCATGTCTCGCAGCTGACGCCAGTAGAGGTAGCGGTCGGCGAGGTGGCCCTTCGTCCAGCCGAGGAAGATGTCGCTCGCGGCCTGCATCATTCGTTGGCCCTGCACGACGCGCTCGCCCGGATGGCGGTAGCGGCTCTTCGGCAGGTGGTCTTCAAGGACCGACGCTGTCGCCTCCTTGGCCTGCAGGAACAACGGGTCGTCTTGGTCTCGACCCTGTAGCAGCACGATGAACGCCCGCAGGCCGACACTGCCGACGCCCACGATCTTGTGGGCCATGTCGACGACCTCGAACCTCTCGAGGAGGTAGCGCCGATCGTCTGGCAACGTCTCGCGGTAGGCGCGGAACTGCTCGTGGATCACGTGCTCCATCTCGTCGACCGAGAGGCCGATGCGAGGTGCGAGGTCTCGTAATGGGATCACCACCGGTGGCTGGCTGACGATCCGGTAGCGCCCATCGACCTGCTCGGCCAGCTTCGAGAGCGCCTGCAAGCTGTCGCGAGTGTGGGCCTTCCGTGCCTGCTTCTCGGCGGACTTTGCCGCAGCCTTTCCGGCCTTCTCGGTACCGGCACGATCCACGGCGCGCGCGGTCTCCTTGATGCCGCTCATGAGGTCCTCTTCAGACAACCGTGCGTACCAGACGTCCATGGTGCGCATCTCGGCGAACTCGGCCATCTGTGTTCGATAGGCGGCAACCGACGCGCACGTCGCAGTTCGTGACTCGGATTCGTTGAACCCGTTGTTGCGCGCCGCGATCGTGAAGCTCGCGGCCATCCGCTTCAGGTCGTATTCGAACGGCCCGGGGAGTGTCTCGTCGAAGTCGTTCAGGTCGAAGAGCAGAGTCCGCTCGGGAGATGCGTAGCCACCGAAGTTCGAGAGGTGTGCATCGCCGCATAGTTGGACGTTGAGTCCTGCCGTCGGCGTGTCCTTGAGATCCGTCGCCATGATCTTCGCGGCGCCCCGATAGAAGGTGAACGGCGAGACCAACATCCGGCCGTGGCGGATGGGTACGAGGTCGGGCTCCCGAGTGGCGTCCTGCTCCTCGAGCAGTGCGACGGGGTCGGGGCGATGGGGTGCGGGCTTCCATCCGGCATGCGACGCCGCCGGCGCGTGCTCACGCGCGGCCTTCCCCTGCGCGCTCCGTTCGTCGACACTTGGGTGCACGATTGCGGTCATGAGGCCCTCCTGTGCAGGCATGCGGTGCCTCTCATCGCCGACCGCTCCCCTGTTCGTTCGTCGCGCAGCCATGCAGGCTCAGGCGCTCGCAGACACCCCTCTCCACGAGGATCGAGACGAACTGGGTTACGCGCACCGACGAGTACGCGGCAATTTCCCTTTCGACCTCCGCCGCGATGACCGCAGCGTCGATGTGTTCGCCAAGCCGTGCCTGCAGCGATCGCACGATCACATCACGTCGCAGCGATGTGCTAGCTCCGATCGGGCTGGGCGCGAAGTACTCGCTCGAGACTGTCGCGTCAGGCGCGCCGTCGGGTCGCCGCTCCGCGATCTCGGTTCCGCGGCCGTCGGCCATCGATCTCTCCTCGCCTCAGCTCTTGAGTGTGGCTACCGGTCCGGTCGAGTCGCTATCCGCATTCGGCAGTCGCGATCGGCTACAGGTCGGCAGAGGAAGTCGGTGCCTTCGACGCTGCCGCAGGCCCGAGTGGTCCGAGCAGGTCGAGGGCATGCTCAGGCGGGATCGCGAAGTCGACGTGCTCGCCGCCGTCGTCAATGAGGCGCGCGAGCAACGGGGCCGGTCCGAGCCGGCGCAACTTCTTCCGGTCGGCGGCGGTGGGAAGAAGGGTCACGACGTCACGGACAGGGATCAGCGATTCCGCCCACGCTGCAGGACTGCCGCGGAACGCGAACACGTCGTGTACCCACACGCCGTGACCGCGCGTCCACCGAGACTTGCCCGAGCGGCGACGTCGTACCTTCACGTTTCCGGGGCGGCGCCGGAGTGCACGATTGCGTAGCACCAAGACTGAGAGCCCGGCCGCGCACAACCAAAGCGGAACACCGAGAAATGCAAGGATCACCCAGATCATCGCCACTCCCTTTGCGCTTCAATCGACTCCCTGCGACCGAACCACCGATGCGCTCCCGGCGATATCCCGATTCGGCATGGGAAGCCGATCGCACCTCCAGACCTGCCGAATGCGGATAGCCCGTGAGAGTCCGCGGGGACGACGATCGGGATCGTCTAACCGAGCAGGGAGCTGACCGATGAGAAACGACACCCCCATCACTTTGGCCGTCGCGACCTATGGCAATCGCGGCGGGGCCGTCGGCGACTTCGATCGAGTCATGGACGCGAAGTCGAGCGGCGAGTTCGACCACATCGCTGTTGCCGTGATCACCAAGGACCTCGACGGCCACGTCCAGGTCGAGCGCCACGACAGCACTGCGAAGCATCTCGCCTGGGGCGGCGCGCTCGTCGGCGGCGCGCTGTTCGTGATCGCACCTCCTCTCGCACCCACCGCGCTCGGCATCGGTGGTGGCGCGAGCGCAGCGGGTCTCGCGGGTGCCGGTGGCATCGCTGGTCACTTCTGGCACAACGTCCCGAAGGACACCATCCGCGAGATGACCGAAACGCTCGAGGCGGGCGACAGCGGCCTCGTCATCGTCGCGGTCAACCCGAAGGGCAGCGACCTCAAGCCGACTGCTTGCCGGCGCCCAGAAGTTCGTCGTCGACGCGACGACCAAGGGCGACCTCGAGGGCGCCTACGAGGACGCCATCAAGAAGGCTGAAGCGTTGACCTGACGCTCCACGCTCGGGCCGAGGGTTAGCTGGCGCGACCCCCCCGCCAACTCTCTCGGTCCGAGCGCTGCCGACAGGAGTGGCGACTCTCATGACCAATGCTCGACGACGCGCGCGGGGCGGCTTTCACGCGTCCTTCCTCTCCTGCAGTGGCTGCCGCGCTATGAGCGGTCATGGCTCTCCCGTGACGCACTCGCAAGCGTCTCGGTCTGGGCGCTCCTCGTCCCGCAAGCCCTCGCGTACTCGTCGATCGCTGGCGTACCGGTCCAGTACGGGCTCTACACCGCATTCGCAGCACTCTTGGGGTACGCGCTGTTCGGAACGTCGAAGCACATGGTCCAGGGACCGAGCGCGGCGGTGGCGGCGGTGGTGGGGGCCGTCATCACCCCCCTCGTCGGTGCCGCCGCATTGGGAACCGACGACGCCGCCAAGTTCGCGGCTGCGCTGGCGCTCGCGACCGGCATCGTGTACCTGGCACTCGGCGCCGCCCGCATGGGTTGGGTCTCGAACTTCCTGTCCAAGGCCGTGATGGGCGGATTCGTCCTCGGCTTCTCGATCGGCATCATCATCGAGCAGTCCCACAAGCTGCTCGGCGTGCCCAAAGTGGACGGAAGCTACATGGAGCAGCTGTGGGGCACCATCAAGGAGCTTCCCGATACGAACCTCACAACCTTGGCGCTCGGAGCCGCCTGTCTCGCGACGTTGCTGCTGATGCGGTACCGGTTCCCCGCGTTGCCGCGTGCACTGCATCGTGGTCGTCCTCTCGATCCTCGCCGTCGAATTGTTTGATCTCACGGCGCACGGTGTCGCGGTTACAGGTCCGGTGCCTAACGGGCTGTTCTCGGCGGGACTACCCGCGATCGGATGGGAGTACGCCGATTCGCTCCTGCTCGGCGCTTTGGCAGTGATCTTCGTCGGCTACTCGGAGTCGCTTGCCTCGGCACGCGCGATGGCATCGAAGCACGGCTACGCAATCGATCCGAACCAGGAGCTGATCGCGCAAGGCGCAGCAAGCATGGCCGCTGGCGTGGTCGGCGGATACGCAACCGACGGCAGCCTCTCGAAGACCTCGGTTGCCGACGCTGCCGGGCAGCGGACCCAGATGGCGTCCATCCTCAACGCGGCGCTCGTGCTGCTGACGATGCTGTTCTTCGCCTCGTTGTTCGAGGATCTCGCCGCGGCGGCACTCGGCGCGATCGTCATCGACGCGATGGTCGGCCTGATCAACTTTGGCGAGATGCGGCGCTATTGGCGTGTGAGCCGCTCGGACTTCGTCTTCTTCACGAGCGCGATGGCCGGAATCCTCTTGGTCGACATCATCCACGGCATCATCATCGGCGTCGTGCTTTCGCTGCTCATGCTGATCGCACGGGCTTCGAAGCCGCCGATTCGCCGCCTCGCGCGCGACCCGAAGGACAACTCGTACATCGACGCCGGCCTGCACGATCGCCTCGAGATCGACTCGAGAGTCCTCACGCTCCGCCTCGACGGCCCCCTCTTCTTCGCCGACGCACACCAGTTCAAGGAGGGCGTGTACGACATGATCAGCACGGCAGCCGAGCCGCCCGATGCGATGGTCCTCGATGCAGACTCCATCTCGCTCACGGACACGGACGGCGCCGACGCCGTGATTAGCCTCGCGGCGGAGCTGCACGACAACCGACGCCTCGGGTTCGCTGTGGCACGTGTGCAACCGCCGGTATGGCAGCTGTGGCAGAGGGCCGGGATCGCAACCGTCGTCTTCGACGGCCGGAACTTCGACACCGTTCACGCCGCCGTTGACGCCTTGGATCGCTCCGCATCCAAGCTGTCAGATGCGACGTTTGATGCGGAGAACACGACGTGACGCAGCGGTCGGAGCCCGGCCGTCTCGCATCGCGCGCCGAGTACCGCTTTGGTCTGGTCCTCCTGTTGCTGCTCGCAACATTCACGTTCCTGGCCGCGGGTCTCACCGGTGCGTGGACGGGTGTGGTGGCGGTGCTGCTGCAGGGCGCGACCCTCCTCGCCGCTCTCTCAGCGTCCCAAGTCCCTCGCGGGCTCGTTCGCCTCGCCGCGCTCGTAACGGTCGCCGCGCTCGTCCTTGCAGCGACAGCCCCTACCAGCGGGACGGAGCCGAGCGGCCTCGCGGCACTCCTCAGTGCGCTCCTCGTCGGACTGGCGCCGGTGGCGATCGCGTGGTCGATCGTGCGTCGCCGACACATCGACGTCCAAACCGTTCTCGGAGCGCTCTGCATCTACGTGCTCCTCGGAATGGTCTGGGCCTTCTCCTTCGCGGCAATCGGCGCGTTTGGTTCGGAGCCCTTCTTCGCGCAGGAGGCGAGTCCGACGAGCGCTTCGTATCTCTACTTCGCGTACGTCACCCTGACGACGGTCGGCTACGGCGATCTCACGGCGAATGGAAACCTTGGCCGCGCCCTCGCAGTCCTCGACGCGCTCCTCGGCCAGATCTATCTCGTGACAGTTGTGGCGTTGCTCGTGTCTCGACTCGGCCGAACCCGCCCCGAAAGGGGTGTCAGCTGACGAGCTGCGGGTGAAGCGACCCGGGCGCCGCGGGCCGGAGCGCCCTAGCGCGGGCGAGCGTCTCGCTCGGTGATTCGCCGAACAGCGCTCGATACTGGCCCGCAAACCGACTCAGGTGCCAGAAGCCGAAATCTGACGCAACGCGAGTGACGGCGTCGCGTTCGGACGGACCGTCCAGGAGCGTGCGGCGCACCTCGAGCATGGCCGCCACCCGGAGGTAGGCGGTCGGCGACATGCCGTAGCAGTCCGCGAACGCGTCGCGAACCCGTCGTTCGGACACACCGGCCGTGGCGCACAGATTACTCAGCGTCACCCCCTGGTACTGCATCCTCGTCGCGTACTGCACGCACGCCCGTACGATGTGCAAGCTGGCGGGCCGAACCCGAGGCGCGACTGCTGGGCGGGCGAATCCCGTGGCGATGCCAGGGTCCGAGACGTACGAGTGCGTCTGACGAACGTGTCGCTGCCGGCGTTCGAGCGTGACATTGACGATCCGGACTTGCGGTTCGGAAGGTCGCCGCGGCTCGATGCTGTCGTGATGCTCGCTTGTGTCTGTTTGGGTCGCCAACGCGCACCTCCGCGTCGTACCGATCATCTGAGCTCATGATCTGCTCCTGTGGCGCAGCTGTCGTCCTGCGCACAGGATGTTTCGCGGGGGCCGGTTTGGGAGGCGGTCATCCGATTGGGATGACGTCCGACGACGCGTCAGCTCAGGGCGGCGTCGATGTCGTAACCGATGCCGAGCGCGACTACCGGCGCGGCAGAGACGACTCGGGCGCGACCAATGATCGTCGCGACGCTGATCAATGTGGCGACGACGTCTTCGTCGCGCGCACCAGCTTCCAACGCTCGCCCGATCGCGGCCCGAGAGAGTGCTTCGGGCGCCCCGAGCGCCACGAGCGCGCTGATACGGACGAGCGCGTCGGCCTTGGGCGCGAGCGAGGCGCATCGGGTAGGCTGGGCGGTGAAGCTCTCGTCGCCGGTCGCGCACCGAGAGAGCAGTTGCCGTTTGCGTTCCATACTGAACCTCACAAGCGACGGAGCGCAGCTTCCTGCCGTCGATTGGACCGTATTCAGGGCTCCTCGGCAACATCCCGATGGCATGACCTGGAGGTGGCGAACTGGCTACGTCGCGAGCAGCCCGATCTCGCGTAGCCGCTCGATCGCTTCGTCGCGCGACGAGACCCCCAGCTTCTGAAAGATGGAGATCGCCTGGGACTTCACCGTGTTGCGCGATACGTGGAGCCGCACGCCGATCTGTGGGTACGTGAGGTGAGTGGGCAGGAACGGCACGAGCCGAAGTTCGGCAGCGGTGAGCGACGATGCGCCAACGTCTCCAGTTCGCATTGTGTCCAGCTTCGACTCGAGCTCGTCGACCTGCTTGGGAAGCACGCCCAGATCGGGTCGCTTCTGCAGGATGCCACGCGCCTGTCGCACGACCTCTCGTGCGCCGGAGGTGTCCTCGAGGACGAGGTAGGTGCGGGCTAGCTCGACCAGCGCCCGCACTGAAAATGCTGGACGCGAGAAGGTCAGAAGCGGACGAAGCCGTGCGGCCCGCGCGACGTCGTCGCGCGCGTGTTCGATCTCGCCGCGATGAAGCGCAGATCGCGCTGCCAAGATGAAGGTGAGCGCGCTCTCCGCGTAATCGCCGAGGTCGAACTGTTGCACGACCGAGCGCGCCTCTTCGACGAAGCTCACGACCGCGGACCAGTCACCGCGGCCGATGGCGCAGAAGCCGCGTTCGGCAAGCGCGACCACGACGCCGGGTCCCACGCCTGTGCTCACACCGACATCGACAGCGTGGGCGAAGATCGGGTCGGCTCGTTCCGCGTCACCGTCGATGAGGAAGGCATGCGCTTGCAGCACCAATACGCCGCATCGCCAGCTGCTTGCGGTGCTCAGCCCATCGAGTGCGTTCTGCGCGTCTCGCTGCATGGAGTCGACACCGTCCGGACACTGGTGGCCGCGAAGAATGGCGCGCCAGCTCTCCAACGTGCTGCCGTCGGGAAGCACCCGCGCGTGCGGCCCGGGTTGAGCGCTCGCTCCGTCATCGGGAACCGGTGATGGAGGTTCCGCGGCAATGGTCCATCTCCCGGCCGCAGCCGCGTCGCCCGTGAGGGTGTGGAAGAGCGCACCGAGCACGGCAACTCCAGGATACTGTCCGACGAGGTCCTCGTCATCGAACCAAGCGAGCCAACGCCGGAGGGTTTCGCGGCGTCCCGCGGCCCAGGCCTTCTGCGCGTTCTGCGCCACGAGCCGATTGACCCGGTCGACGTCGAAGCCTTTTTGCGCGTGGTCAATCGCGAGCTCGGGCATGCGGTTCGCCTCGCACCACTCGGCGGCGCGGACGTGCAGCGCATTGACGAGCTCGGGCTCGCGACGCTGCAACTCGGCACGCAGCAGGTCGCGGAACAAGTGATGATACCGATACGACTCGCCGTGCCGGTCGAGTGCGACAAGCAACAGGTTCGAGTGCGCAAGCGATTCCAGGAGTGCAGCCGAACCCGTATCGTCCAGCACCGCATCGCAGAGCCGCCCGCTCATGCGATCGAGCACCGATGTTCGAGTCAGGAATGAGACCTCGGGGTCTGAGAGACGCGCGAGCAGCTCGGTGCGCAGATACTCCGCCATCAGCCGGTCGTCGCCCGAGAATGGAATGCCGGCGTGCTCCCGAGCTCCGCCGGCTTTCAGTGCAAGCGCCGCGAGGTACAGCCCTACCGGCCATCCTTCGGTGCGGTCGAGCAGTTGGTCCATCTCGGCGTCAGCGAGTTGAACGCCAGCGGCGTCGAGCATCTCGCGCCCCTCCAGTACCGTCATGGCGAGCTCTTCGACTCCGACCTCTACGACGTCAGCGCCAGCGCGAAGCCGCGCCATAGGGAGTGGTGGCTCCGCGCGTCCCAAGTGCGAGCCGCGAGCCGGTCGGGAGGTGGAGCGCAAGCTCGGCGATCGTGTCGAGGCACTCGTCGTTCTCGAGCGCCTCGACATGGTCGAGGACGAGGTGGACAGGCTGGTCCATTCCTGCCATTGCCGCCGCGACCCGTGACGCGACGGTGGCAACAGAGTGACGGCCGCTCGTAGCTCGGAGCGCTTCGGTTCCGATGGGATCGAGCCGTCCGAGGGCGGCCGCGGTGTACGACACCAGCCGGCCGAGATCATTGTCGTGCCGATCGATCGAGAGCCACGCGAAGCGAGAAGGATGACGACGCGACCACTCGGCCAGCAGCGTCGTCTTGCCGTAGCCGGGCGGTGCGGCGACAACCGTGATCGGAGCGTCCGACGCATCGAGTCGATCGACGAGTGCGGCGCGAGAAACGAGCACGGCGTGAGCGACCGGCGGATGCAGCTTCGATTCGAAAAGATCCTGCGGTAGGCCCCCGCCGGGTCGGGGCCCACTGACTTGAACTGGGCTCACCTTGGAACACCCCCAGCGTCAGCTAACCCACCACACTAGGCGCCGGCAGTCGACAGGGGGACCAGGAAGTCACCGGATGGCCTCCAACGCACCCCTCATCGCGGCCCGACAGAGCGCGTCTCGGACCCCAAACGCCCGAGCGCGCTGATGCGGACGAGCGCGTCGGCCCTGGGCGCGAGCGCGGCGCATCGGGTGTCCCAGACGGAGAGCTGGGCGGTGAAGCTCCCGTCGCCGGTCGCGCACCGAGATGGCATGACGGGGAGGTGGCGAACTGGCTACGTCTCGAGCAGCCCGATCTCGCGTAGCCGCTCGATCGCTTCGTCGCGCGAAGAGACCCCCAGCTTCTGAAAGATGGAGATCGCCTGGGACTTCACCGTGTTGCGCGAAAGGTGGAGCCGCACGCCGATCTGGGGGTAAGTGAGGTGAGTGGGCAGCAACGGCACGAGCCGAAGCTCGGCTGCGGTGAGGGCTGACGCGCCCACCTTCCCGGTGCGCATCGTACTGAGCTTCGACTCGAGCTCGTCGACCTCGTTGGGAAGTACGCCGAGATCGGGTCGCTTCTGCAAGATCTCACGCGCTTGCCGCAGTACCTCACGTGCGCCAGCAGTGTCCTGGAGGACGAGGTAGGTGCGAGCCAGCTCTACAAGCGCGTGCACTGAAAATGTCGGACGCGAGTAGGTCAATAGCGGGCGAAGCCGTGCGGCCCGCGCGACATCGTCGCGCGCGCGTTCGCTGTCACCGCGATGAAGCGCAGCTCGCGCTGACAAGACGAACGTGAGCGCGCTCTCGGTGTACTCGCCAATGTCGAACCGGTGCACGACCGAGAGCGCCTCTTCGACGAAGCTCTCAACCGCCTGCCAGTCACCGTGACCAATGGCGCAGAAGCCGCGTTCGGCGAGCGCGACCACTAGGCCCGGCCCGACGGCTGTGCCCACACCGACGTCAACCCCGTGGGCGAAGATCGGGTCGGCTCGCTCCGCGTCACCGCCGATGAGGAAGGCATGCCCTTGCAGCACGAGTGCGCCGCATCGCCAGGCGCTTGCCTTGCTCAGTCCGTCGAGCGCGGTCTGCGCGTCGCGCTGCATGCAGTCGACACCGTCCTGACAGTGGTGCCCCCGAAGAACGGCGCGCCAACTCGCCAACGTGCTGCCGTCGGGAAGAACTCGCTCGGGCGATCGACGTTGGGCGACCGTTGCCTCCTCGAGGAGCGGCACGGGCGAAGGGGGTTCCGCCGCAATGCTCCATCGCTCGGCCGCGGTCGGATTGCCGGTGTTGCCGTAGAAGAGCGCGCCCAGCACGGCGACCGCCGGATACTGCTCGACGAGGTCCTCGTCGTCGAACCACCCCAGCCAACGCCGGACGGTTTCGCGGCGTCCCCCAGCGAATGCCTTCTGCGCGTTCTGCAGCACGAGCCGATTGACCCTCTCAACGTCGAAACCTCTTTGCGCGTGGTGAATCGCCAGCTCCGGGATGCGGTTCGCCTCGCACCACTCGGCGGCGCGGACATGCAGCGCCTTGACGAGCTCGGGCTCACGACGCTGCAGCTCGGCACGCAGCAGGTCGCGGAACAGGTGGTGATACCGGTACCACTCGCCGTGACGGTCGAGTGCGACGAGCAACAGATTCGAGTGCGCGAGTGACTCCAGGACCACCTGCGAGTCGGTGCGGTCGAGCACCGCATCGCAGAGCCGCCCGCTCATTCGATCGAGCACAGACGTTCGAGTCAGGAACGAGACCTCTGCTTCCGAGAGGCGCGCGAGCAGCTCGGTGCGGAGATAATCCGCCACCAGCCGGTCATCGCCCGAGAACGGAACGCCGGCGTGCTTCCGCGAGCCGCCGGCCTTCAATGCGAGAGCGGCGAGGTACAGCCCGACTGGCCATCCTTCGGTGCGGTCGAGCAGCTGGTCCATCTCGGCATCGGTGAGTTGCACGCCAGCCGCATCGAGCAGCGCGCGCCCCTCGACTCCCGTCATCGCGAGCTCGTCGACACCGACCTCTACGACGTCAGCGCCGGCGCGAAGCCGCGCCATCGGAAGCGGTGGTTGGGCGCGCGTCCCCAGCGCAAGCCGCGAGCCGGTCGGGAGGTGGAGTGCAAGCTCGGCGATCGTATCGAGACACTCGCCGTTCTCGAGCGCCTCTACATGGTCGAAGACGAGGTGGACAGGCTGGTTCATACCTGACATTGCCGCCGCGAAGCGTGACGCGACGGTGGCCACCGAGTGCCGGCCGCCAGTAGGTGGCAGCGCTTCGGATCCGATGGGGTCGATCCGACAGAGGGCGGCCGCCGTATACGACGCCAGCCGGCCGAGATCGTTGTCGTGCCCGTCGATCGAGAGCCAAGCGAAGCGCGAAGGGTGACGCCGCGACCATTCGGCCAGCAGCGTCGTCTTGCCGTAGCCCGGCGGTGCGACAACAACCGTGATCGGCGCGTCCGACGCATCGAGTCGATCGAGGAGTGCGGCGCGCGAGACGAGCGTCGCGTGGGCGACGGGCGGATGCAGCTTCGACTCGAAAAGATCCTGCGGTGGGCCCCCGCGGGGCCCACTGCCGGGGACTGCGCTCACCCTGGACCACCCCCGCGTCAACTGGACCCACGACTCTAGGCGCCACGAGCCGACAGGGGCGGAGACGTCACCTGGTGTTCATGTCCTCCCCTCGTTGTGGCTCTGATCCGGGTCATCGAGCTCGTATCCAAGTGCTGCCGCAAGCGCAGGTGCAGCTGAGGCGACTCGCGCTGTGCCAACGATGGGAGCGACGCTCATCAGGACGCCGGTCACCTCGTCATCGCGCACTCCGGCCGCGCGGGCAACACTCACGGCCCACTGGTAGGAAGGCGCCCCGGACTCGGTGGCAATGAGCGCGGCTAGCCGAACGAGGGCGTGCGTCTTGTCGCCGAGTTCGGAGTTCTCGAGATCCGTGATCTCGCCGGCGAAGATCGATCCGATAGTGCCGTCGTCGCTTACGGCCAGGCGCCGCAACAACTCCGCGCACCCGGGCTCGTCCGTCATTCGTCACTCTTGGCGTTGAGTGCGCTACGCATAGGCGCTGCCAATCGGCTGAGCGGACCCGGGGAGAGCCGCGCCACCTCGGCTGTTCACTCAACGGTGGGCCCGCCACTGCCACCTGGCTATCCGGTTTCGGCAGATGCCTCACGAATGCTCAGCCGCTTCTGCCGATTCGGGATAGCGCGGGACGCGCGTCGACGTTCGAATTGCACGTGACCCTGCGCGAGCGATGCCGCCGCTGGCGCGGGTGACCGAGGAAGGACGTGACGGTGAGCGAAGTCGATCGCAGCAGCCTCCCGATCCGGAGAAAGACGTTCGACGGAACTGTCAATCGGACGCTCGACGGGTCGCAGCCCGATTGGAACCTCATCGGACATCCGACCCCGCCGGAAGGGGCACCGAACGTCCTGCTGGTCCTCATCGACGATGCCGGGTTCGGGAACCCGAGCACGTTCGGCGGCCCGATCCAGACACCGAACTTCAGTCGCGTCGCCGAAGGTGGCCTGCGCTACAACCGGTTCCACGTCACTGCGCTGTGCTCCCCGACGCGCGCGGCCCTGTTGACCGGGCGGAACAACCACGCCGTTGGGTACGGCTCGATCGGCGAGCTCGCGGGCGGGTTCCCGGGCTACTGCGCGACATTGCCGCGGGACTGCGCGCCGCTGCCGCGGATCCTGAGCGACAACGGCTACAGCACGGCCGCGTTCGGGAAATGGCACCTGACACCCGACGGACAGCAGGGTCCCGCCGGCCCCTTCGACCGGTGGCCGAACGGCTGGGGCTTCGACTACTTCTACGGGATCCTCGGCGGCGGCTCGAGTCAGTGGGATCCGGTCCTGGCGGAGAACCAGAAGATCATCGGCACCCCCGAGGAGTTCTACGACGACGAGCACCCGTACTACTTCCCGGATGCGATGGCCGACCGCACAATCGAGTGGTTGCACGGCGTGCGCGCGCAGGACGCCGACAAGCCCTTCTTCGTCTATTTCTCGACCGGATGCAGCCACGCACCACACCACGTGGCCAAGGAGTGGGCCGACAAGTACAAGGGGAAGTTCGACCAAGGATGGGACAGGCTCAGGGAAGAGACGTTCGCTCGCCAGAAGGACCTCGGGGTCATTCCCGCCGACGCCGCGCTCACGCCGCGCAATGAGGCGTTCCCAGCGTGGGACGAGGTTCCCGAGAAGCTGAAGGCGCTCTATGCGCGCCAGATGGAGGTGTACGCCGGGTACTCCGAGAACGCCGACTTCAATGTCGGTCGCGTGATCGACGCGATCGAGGAGCTCGGCGAGCTCGACAACACTTTGATCATGTGGATCTGGGGCGACAACGGCGCCAGCATGGAAGGGACGATCACCGGCTCGTTCAACGAGCTCACGATGCAGAACGGCATCCCGCTGACCGACGAGATGCAGCTGCAGCTGTCCGAGCTCTACGGAGGGCTGGATCAAGTGGGGCGCGGAGATCATGGATCCCCACTACAGCGCCGCGTGGGCGTGGGCCGGCAACACGCCCTTCCAATGGGGGAAGCAGGTCGGTTCGCACCTCGGTGGGACGCGCAACCCGTTGGTCGTGCACTGGCCCGATCGAATCCGTGACCTCGGGGGGCTGCGTTCCCAGTTCACCCACGTCATCGACGTCGCTCCGACGATCCTCGACGTCGCCGGGATCCCGGCGCCCGAGAGCGTGGACGGCATCGAGCAGCGGCCGATGCACGGCGCCCCGTTCACCGCGTCGCTCACGGACGGCGGGGCCTCCGAACACCGAACCGAGCAGTACTTCGAAACGGTCGGCAACCGTGGGATGTACAAGGACGGCTGGTGGCTCGCGATGAAGACCGAGCGCATCCCGTGGCTACTCACACCCGAAGCGCTCGCGCCGTACACGCCGGGCGTGTGGGACCCGGATGCCGGTCCCGCCGAGCTGTACTACCTCCCCGACGACTTCACACAGGCGAAGGACGTTGCAGCCGAACGCCCCGAAAAGGTCGAAGAGCTCAAGGCACTGTTCTGGGAAGCGGCGGAGCGATATGACGTTCTCCCGCTGCTCGGAGCGTTCTCGACGTTCTTTGGCATCCTGCCGCCGATCTCGGAAGAGACCATGTTCAAGTTCCGCGGCAGTGTCCAGAACGTGATGCCGGGCATGATCCCCAGGGTCTACAACCGCTCGTACGCGATCACCGCAGATCTGGTCGTGCCCGACGGCGGCGCCGAAGGTGTCATCGTCGCCGAGGCCGATCACCTCGGGGGGTTCACGCTCTACGTCAAGGACGGCAAGCTCACCCACACCTACTCGATGATGGGCGTGTTGGTCTTCACGCAAGTCGCCGAGGAGGACCTCCCGACAGGGAACGTGACGGTCCGCATGGAGTTCGCGGCGGATGGAGCGACGCCCGCGACCGGCGGTGAAGTGACGCTGTTCATCGATGACCGACCGGTCGGGAAGGGGCGCATGGATCACACCGTGCCCGTCCGCTTCACCGCGTACGCGGGCATGGACATCGGTCGCGACAACGGGGGTGTCGTCGACCGCGCGTACGAGGACAAGAAGCCGTTTGCCTTCACGGGCACCGTGAAGACGGTGACGTTCGACATCAAGCCTCACCTCTCCGACCAAGATGCCCTCAACCTTCACGCCGCAGCGCAGCACGGGGAGGCGGCGCACGCGTTGTCGGCATGAAGCAGCAAGAAATCCGTCGCCGCGGTGCGCTAGGTAAGGTCCTTGCGGTACCACCGGGTCGTCGTGCCCGCGGGGCAGTCCTCGATGAAGCCGACCGTCCGGTAGCCGAGCCGGTCGTAGAAGTCGGCGGTCAGCACGTCGTAGGTGAGGCCCATGACCAGCCGGCAGCCCCGTCGCCGGGCCTCGTCTTCAGCTTCCGTCATGAGCGCCCGCGCCAGCCCGCGACCACGGAGAGCATGGTCGACCCAGAGCGCGTGCACCTGGCAGCACCCTCCCCAGATCGTGCCGTGAGCACCGGCGAGGATCTGCCCGTCGTCGTCGCGAACGAAGATCCCGAAGTCCTGCTCCTCGCCGACGCCGACCGCCTCGACTGCTGCTGCCGCCAGTTGCTCCTCGAGCAACGCCAGATCGCGCGGATCGGGTTCGTTCTCGACGACGAGACGGTGCCAGCCGCACATCGGTTGGCTTTCGGGGTGCTCGGCGGTGGACTTAGACCTTCGCGGCGAGCATCTGCTCGAGCAAGGTGGCGTCGTCGAAGTAGGCGCGGACCGCCTTGATCTTGTCGGCTTGGAAGTCGGCGATTGCCGCGGCACCGAGCAGGAGCTGTCGGCCGTTGGGATCGATGACCACATCGTCGTCCAACACAAACGGGCCAGAGAACGTGGCCGCGACGCAGAACTCAGCGAAACCTTTGTTCCCGAGGACGCCGACGGATGTGATCTGAACTTCGACGTCCGAGAACGCCATCTCGCGCATGGTCAAGTTCTCGGCCAGCTCAGCGATCCCGACCGCGAGCAGGTTGGGTGACCACACAGTCACGTCGTCGCTGAACAGTGTGCCGAGCTCGGCGAAGGCGTCTTCGTTGGGTCTGAAGCAGACCTCGATAGCACGACACAAGGTGGCGCCGCGGGAGTTCTCGACCATGAATGCTCCTCGATGTTCCGATGGGCGACGGCTAGATGCCGAGAATGTTCTTCTTTGCGGCGGCGAACTCCTCTTCGGAAAGCGCGCCCGAATCGCGCAGCGCCGCCATGCGCTCGATCTCGCTCGCCGCATCCACCTCTGCGGGCGCCGGCGCCGGCGGAGCTGGCGGCGGAGGCGGCGGCTCGTCGTACGCCTGCTGCGGTGCCTCCGCCTGTCCGGCGTTTCTGCCGCGCTCGTAGGCGAGGCCACCGGCCACCATCATCGTCCGGCGTCGCGTGCGTCGACGTACCATTCCCATGGTCGCCTCCAGTGTCGGTGAGCGAGCAGGATTCGATTGTGGACGAGGGTCGCGGTGCCGACTATCCCCATTCGGCAGACGCGAGTGCACCGACGGCCACGACCTCACAGGTCACGCCGTCCGGCACTCCGGGGACCCGGCGGTGGTAACACACGCGCAGACAGCAGCCGGGCCCGACCTCGAGCGGATCGGGAAGCACCCACACCGACGTGGCCCAGCTCGACGCCGGGAAGGACCAAGGATCGAGCGTGTGCGAGATGCCGTCGTGGAGATCGGCACGGAACGTGATCGCAATCGCGTTGACAATGCCCGGCGGGTCGACCTCAATGTCAGCACGTGCTCGCACCGTCGGCTCCTCGAAGCGGCCGAGGTCCAGCGACGCCAGCACGGCCGGCCCGCCAGCTTGCTTCCAGGTCGCGACGACCTCTCCCTCGGTGACGGTGTGCAGGGGTAACGGGCTCGCGACGTCGAGGAGCGGCTGGAAGTCGATGTCGTAAAGGTCTCGCCAACGTGCGACCGCAGCGTGTCCGAATGTGCGCTGCCTGTACTCCGGCTCGGGGAGCAGGACCGCGCGGGCCAAGAGCGTGAGCCTGTGCGGGATCATGCGGGCGTCCGGCTTGAGCAGCCGCTGACGGGCATCGAGTGTGGTCTCGAGAATCTCTTCCTCGAGCGGTTCGTTGCCGATGACCTCGGCGACCAACAGGTCGGCCGGTTCCGGGAGCTCGATCTGCCTCGACCAGCCAGGAATGAGCGTGATCTGGTCCTGCACGCCGTTGACGTCGAAGACGCGCGCAGCGACCTCTGCGATGTCACTCGCCTCGACGGCGTAGACGCGTCGGGCACCCGCTCGAGCTGCAGCCACCGCGAGGACCCCGCTCCCCGTCCCGATGTCGAGCACGACGTCGTCGGGGCGCACCGCCGCCGCCAGTGCTCTCAGGTAGTCGCCGGTCCGGCGCTCGTCGTGGAGCATCCGGGCATGCTCGACCGGGTCGGCCCATCCGCTCGTCGGAGCTCGGCCCGCGTGCGGCACGACCAGGGCGCCCTCCTCGACGAGCATGTTGATGACGCTCATCGTCGGCGCGAACTCGGTGAAGCCACCAGGCTGGCGTTCGAGCTGGTCGATCGCGCTTCCCAGAGTCAGCGGCTGTGAGAACAGCGACAGGATCGCGAACCCCCTCGGCCCGATGTCGACAATCGTGCCCACCGGGGAATCGACCAGGATGTGACCCGACGCCGTCCGCCGGGTGCGAATCTCGGGCGCGAGCTCCAGCACCGTGTCCGGAGTCAGGTCGATTTCATGCACTCGTCGAACCTCCAGACCAGGCGCGCAGGTCGTCCGAGGCGCTTGTCAGTTTCTTGGTAGGACGGCGTCGGTGACACTGCCACGCTGTGGGCGGCGTGTCGCGACCCACGTTCAATCATCGACTCTGCGAGCGCCGCACCGCGATGCAACCGGACACGATGCCGCTCGGCTATCCGCTTTCGGCACACGGTGCCACCATGTGGTCGCGCGAGGCGCCGGTGGCGCACGTCTTGCTCTTTACGGTGATGCCGTGCCGATTCGGGATAGCGCCGCGCCCCGCCTCGGCGATCACCATGAGCCCGTGCGAAGTTCCGGCGCCGTGTTGAAGAGCGACGCCGGACGACGGCGCCGAGCGACTGGAAAAGCTGCTCGCACAACCACGGCGGGCATCGCGCGGTTGCTCGGCGTGGCCTGACCCTCGGAGGCGGAGTTTGCGATGTCGCCTTCCGAGCACCCAGGACCCGCTGCAGCCTCCGGCCGTGCGCCCGCCCCGCGGCGACAAGCGTTCATACGCTGGGCGCTCGTCCTGCGCGCGGTCTTCGTCCTCGCGCTGGGCGTCGCACTCTTTGCTTCGGGAGCGCGGCATGCCGTCGTCGGGAACCTCCTCGCGACGTTTTGGCTCGCTAGTGCACTCCTCACTCTCCGCTGGTCACGCGATCACCGAGGTTCCTCGCGCTCGCGGCTTGCCATGCTCGCCGGTCTCGCGGGCGTTGCCGCGGCCGTCGTTCTGCTGGCGCGTTTCATGATCGAAGCAATGATCTCCCTCGACACCACCCTTGCGATCCTCGGGATCGCAGCCATCGTCGTCGGGACTCTTCGCGTCGTCGGCGCGTTCCGCGATGAGCCCGGCGATCGTCCTCGACCGGCACTGAGGCTTGTTCTCGGTGCAAGCGAAATCGGCATCGGTGTCGTCTGGATCGCCGTCGACGATGTGTCACGCACCGTCACCGTGGTTGGCGGACTCTGCGCGCTCGTCGTTGGCACGAGCATGCTTGTAGGCGCGCTCGACCTGCGGCGGCGTTCGCTCCCAGGTGTACGCCCGTGACGGAGTCCACTGTCGCCGTACTCGCGTTCCTTGTCCTCGGGTGGGCGATCACTTCGGGCACTCTGGCACGACACAACGTCACCGGTCCGCTGGTGTTCGCGATCACCGGCTATGTCCTGGGGAATCCCGACTGGGGGCCGTTGACGATCGACGTCGAGGCCGAATCGATCCACGTGATCGCGGAGCTCGCGCTGGCACTCGTGCTGTTTTCAGATGCTGAGCGGGTGAACATCGCTGAGTTGCGGCGGGACGTCTCGCTTCCAGTGCGCCTTCTCGCAATCGGCTTGCCGCTGTCGATCGCCGGCGGCGGCGTCCTCGCGGCCGTGATCCTCGACGATATTCCGTGGGCCCTGGCCGGATTCATCGGCGCCGCGCTCGCTCCCACTGATGCCGCGCTCAGCGCGCCGGTGATCAACGACGAGCGAATCCCGCTACGGCTCCGCCGGGCTCTGAATGTCGAGAGCGGCCTCAACGACGGCATCGCCACGCCGGTCGTGTCGTTCATGCTGGCGGTCGCCGCGAGCCAGATCGGCGCCACGACCCATGCGGAGTCCTTCCAGGCGGGAGCGGCGCTGCGCGAACTGGCAGTAGGGGCGCTCGTCGGTCTCTCCGCAGGAGTCGGTGGCGCCGCGCTGATCACGCTTGGAGCGCGCTACCGGTTGATCGCGACGGGAGGTCGCCGGCTGGCGACGTTCGCCACTGCAATAGGTGCGTTCGCGACAGCCCTCGCTTTGGACGGCAATGGCTTCATCAGCGCCTTCGTGGCCGGTATCGCGTTCGGCGCGGCACTCAAGGACGAAGTCGCCGAAATGGAACAGGCCATGGAGCTGACTGACCTCGGCGGTGAGCTCTTGGCGCTCGTCGTGTGGTTCCTCTTCGGCGCCGCGCTGGTTCCGCTCGCGTTCGACGAGCTCGACGGACCAATCCTCGCCTACGCCGCGTTGAGTCTGACGGTCGTCCGGATCCTTCCTGTCACCCTGTGCATGAGTCGTTCGAGCCTCGATCGGACCAGTGTTGGCTTCCTTGGCTGGTTCGGGCCGAGAGGACTCGCGTCGGTGGTCTTCGCGCTCCTGGCGATCGAGGAGCTCGGTGAGAGCTCTGCCGTCGTCGAACAAGCAGTTGCGGCGGTCGCCCTCACGGTCATGTTGAGCGTGGTTGTCCATGGGGTCACTGCCGGCCCGGGGGGCCGTCGCTACGTCCAGCGCGAAGAGAGCACGACGCGCACCGCCGACGCGCCTCGCGCTCGACGATCGCCTGCCTCGGCACGGCCTGGGCAATGAGGCTCGACCAGGGCACCCTCCTCGACGAGCATGTTGAGTGTCCGGAGTCGGGAGACGACGGCTCCGTTCTCGCACTGGCCGATCAGAGGCCTCTCACAACTCGGCGAGGAATCTGATGGCCGTGATGCTCGGTAGGAACAGGTACGCCGCGGCTTTCGTCGTCACGAAGTTCAAGAGACCGGTCACCTCGATCGGCGGACGGCCGTCCGCCTGAGGTATCACGAAGATGCTCTCGGCCGGGTCCTGGGTGCCGGCGAGTGGGTCTTTCGATCGTGGGTTGAGCCTGACGGCTCCAGCGAAGTCGCTGTCGTTCACCCATCGCCGCACTACGAACTCGTATTGGTTCTCGATGCTCGAGTTGATGAAGAGGAACAGAAGCCCGCGCTCGACGCCGTCATAGGGCTTACCGGGGTCGTAGGTTGGCCCGTACGGCAGGCCGCGACGAACCACCCGATGAGAATTGTTGCTGCCGCCAGGGCGCCCCTGCCCCGCGATCGGTGCATCCCGTGGATTGACGCGGCGTATGTGAGCGCCGACGGGACAGCGGATGCCCTTCGGATCTCCCGAACCATCGGCATTCACGTAGCCGAAATCGTTCAGCTCTTCGGGCGAGATCCCGCCGGCAGGGCTATCCGTATCTGGTGACAACGCGAGCGGCACGCCGTTGCGCCATCGCCCACACATCTTCGCGGCCAGCAGCTCGGGATCGATCTTCTCCTTGTTCGACTGCAGGAAGTCTTCGAAGGCGACGACGTCGGTCTCCACCTTCTTGAAGACCGCGAAGCTGCCGTTCAGGCCGAGCTCTCGCGGCTCGGGTACCACGTAGTTCGCAGCATCTTCCCGCAGGACGAAGAGCCACGGCTCGCACGGCTCCTGGTGATCGGGCTGATAGCTCTCCGGGCCGCCGCGAATGGTGGGCGTCGTGATGGCGTCGGTGTATCCGAAGTGCACCTTCGAAGTCGGTACGGGCTTGGCCATCGTGCAACTCCATCAGCGCCATTCCGTCCTGGCGCCAGATCTCTCGAAACGCGTCTCCCTCGGTGAACCACGCACACAACCTGTCGGTGTAGCTCGTCATCGCCTCCGGGCTGATGGCGTGCAGTGTCACCAGGACGTGATCGTCCCCAGTTCCAAAACCGGCGATCCAGTTCTCGGGCGAGCTTGCGCCCGTATCCCCGACCAGCTCCGCGCGGCGCGCAGCTCCTTCGAGGAACACACCGAATGACTCGAACGAGAGCTCTGGCACCCGTTCCTCGATCTCCAACGCCACCAGTCCCGGCCAGGTGATCCCGACGTTGAGGCAATAGTCGGGCTGGCGACGCGGGGCATCGGCAGGATTGTCTCCCGGTCCGGGCGCGAACCCCACGTTCCAGTCCTCGGCGGTCGTGATCTGCGGGACGTCGGCTTCGTCGCCGCTCACGAGCCGTCCGAGCTGCCTCCGGGCTTGTGCCGGAGCTCCGACCGTCAACAAGAAGTGGCGCACCATCGGCATCGCGTAGGCGCGGAGAACAAACCCCTGGATGTCCGCCAGATCGAGCGCCCGCTGTTGCTCTGTGTCCTCATGATGGCTTCGACCAAGGAGTGGCCCAGCAAGCCCTCGCGCCATCACGCAGTTGTCGTTTGGGACCCGCGATCGGCGAGCAGGGCTCGAATGTCGAGCACCCCGAGGCCCGGGTACGCGCTGTAGAACCCGACGGGCGGATGGTTGTTCTCCAGCGCCCACTCATAGAACGCGTGGGCGTTCTTTTCTACTGGGGTGGGCGGCGCACCAACGACATGGGGAAAGACCATGTTGAAGACGAGCGAAGTCTTCTCGGCGAAGTCCTGGATGTACTTCTCGAAATCACCGTCGTAGATGGTGAAGAAGCCCAAGTGGTTGTCATCGAAGAGCACCCAATCGGAGAAGTGCAGCGTCCCAATAGAATCCGACGCTTCATAGGCCTCGTCGCGAATGGCCACCGACTCCTCCATCAACGCAGCGCCTTCCTCGGGCTTGATGGACATGTATGTCAGCAAGGTGCCCTGCGACGTATTGCCGGTGAAGCCCGCCGCACGCGCGCACGCCTTGATGTCCTGCACCGAAGCGTCCTCGTAAGCGAAGTACGTTTCGACAGGCTCGCGGACATGATCTTTCAGCCATTTGACGACCGGCTGAGGTTCGCCCGTCGCGGGCGTGGCAGGAGGCTCGTCCACGTGTTCGAAGATGGCGTCGAACACGACACCCGCGCGTTCCACGAGCCGCTCGATGTGCTGGTCGCCCGCGCCGTCGATGTCCGAGACGAAGAGAAGCTTCTCCTCTCCCTTGACCATGAAGCGCGAGAAATGGACCGTACCGAGGTCGTCCTGCACTCTCGCGAGATCGGGCATCAGCGGGGGCAGCTCCTCGCTCAACGCCTTGGCGCTGGCGGGAGCCTTCAGCGGGAAGTCGATCACGAGATGACTCTGGGTCATCGCGTCCTCCTCGAACTCGGCGGCTGCGTCAGCCGGGGTCAGCGGCGGTCGTGACGGTCGTCGCGACGGTCGTCGCGACGGTCCGAACGGCGGCCGACACCGTGGGCGACGACGGCCGCGGTTCCCACGACGGCGGCGGTGCGAGCGACAGGCGCTCCGACGACTCCGGGGCCTGCGACACGACGGGCTGCAAGCGGCATTTCAGTCTCCTTCGTATTCGTACTCGAGCGCGCCGATCAGTGCTTGCACCGGAATCCGCCCGCTCGCGACCAGCTGACCGCCGGAGTGACGCACCGCGGAGGCGAACGGCGCCGCCCACTTGTTCTCCCAAACGAGGAGCGCTGCTGAGCTGCCAGGATCCATTGCGGCGGCGAGCGAGATGACGTCGTCCTCGCTCAACACATGCGCGATGTCGATCTCGAGCTTCTCGATCTCGCCGGCGATGCCTGCGTCGATGTCACCCAGTTCGAACCCCTCGATCCGGCCGTCCTCGTCCTTGATGACGAAGACGAGATCGAGCACTCTCACGAGATCACGGTCGACGAGGTCGCCCAGCGCGGGTGCGATGTCGCCATTGAACTTGTTGCCCGGAAACTCGACGACGATGTAGTCGACCGGCCCGAGCTCATCGAGGATTTCGGTCATGCCGCCATGAAACCGAACTCCAGCACACTGCACTATCCAGTTTCGGCACCATCAGCCGAGCCCGGCATCGGGTTCGGGTTCGGGTTCTACACGGACACCTCTACGAGGATGTCATCGGGGATGTCGAAGTTGGAGTACACGTTCTGGACGTCGTCGTGATCTTCGAGCGCGTCCATCACCCGCAGCACCTTCTTGGCATCCTCGGCGGTCGAGAGCGGCACTGCTGTCGACGAGATCATGGTCGCCTCGGCCGACTCGACGTCGATGCTGCCCGCCTCGAGCGCGGCTCGCACCGCTTCCACATCGTGGGGCTCAGCACGTGATCCGCCACGAGTCACCGTCGTCGACGATGTCCTCGGCACCCGCCTCGAGCGCCGCGGTCATGACGTCGTCCTCGGACGCGGACCGGGCCGCCACCACGACTCCCTTCCGTGAGAACTGCCACGAGACCGCGCCGGGTTCGGCGAGCGACCCACCGTTCTTCGTGAAGATGTTGCGCACGTCGGATGCCGTGCGATTGCGGTTGTCGGTGAGCACCTCGACGAGCACCGCCACTCCCGCCGGGGCGTAACCCTCGTAGCTCACGGACTCATACACGACGCCTTCGAGCTCGCCGGTGCCTCGCTTGATGGCGCGCTCGATCGTGTCCATCGGCACTGACGACGCCCGCGCCTTCGTGTACATCGTGCGCAAGGTGGGGTTGGCGTCGAGGTCGCCGCCGCCTTCACGTGCCGCCACTTCGAGCTGCCGGATGAGCTTCGCGAACAGCTTGCCGCGGGCTTTGTCCTTGGCACCCTTCTGGTGCTTGATGGTTGCCCATTTCGAATGGCCGGACATGCGCTCAGACCTCCTGCAGAAAGCGCTGATGGATGCGCCGGTCGCCCGAGAGCTCCGGATGGAATGCGGTCACAGTGATGGCGCCCTGGCGGCAGAGCACCGGGTGGCCCTCGACGGTAGCCCCGACAACGACGCCGGGTCCCGTGCGCTCGACGACTGGCGCCCGGATGAACACGGCATGGAACGGCCCGCCGTCGACCCCGTCGACGTCGAGGTCGGTCTCGAACGAGTCGCGCTGGCGTCCGTAGCCGTTTCGCCGCACCGTCAGGTCGATCGCCCCGAACGTGCGCTGGTCGGCGCGGCCGTCGAGCGCCTCGGTGGCAAGCAGGATCATCCCCGCGCACGTACCGAGCACCGGCAGGCCGTCGGCGAGGCGCGCCGCGAGGGGGTCATAGAGACCGGACGACTCGAGCAGCAGCGACATCGTCGTCGATTCACCGCCCGGCATCACCAGCGCGTCGACGGCGGCCAGGTCCGCCGGCTCACGTACCTCGATGGGTTCGGCGCCGAGCTCAGCCAGGAGGTGACTGTGGGCGGCGAACGCGCCTTGCAGCGCCAGCACTCCGACCTTCACCTGGTGGCCTCCAGCTCATCGCGGCGGCCTACCAACCCCGCTCGGCCAGCTTGACCTCGAGCGATGCGATCTCTTGACCCGGCATCGCCTCGCCGAGCCCCCGACTCACCTTGGCGAGGATGTCGGCATCGCGGAAGTGCGTCGTCGCCTCGACGATCGCCTTCGCGCGGACCGGCGGATTCGAGCTCTTGAAGATGCCCGAGCCGACGAACACCGCTTGTGCGCCGAGCTGCATCACGAGCGACGCGTCGGCCGGCGTCGCGATGCCACCAGCGCAGAACAGCGGCACCGGCAGGTCGCCCGTCTCGGCGAGCTCCTGCACGAGACCGACCGGAGCCCGGAGCTGCTTGGCCCAGTCGTAGAGCTCAGCCGAGTCGGCCTGCGTGATCTTGCGAATGTCGCCGAGGATCGAGCGCAAGTGGCGCACGGCCTCGACGATGTTGCCGGTGCCGGCCTCCCCTTTCGAGCGAATCAGCGCCGCGCCCTCTGAGATGCGCCGGAGGGCCTCACCGAGGTTCGTGGCGCCGCACACGAAGGGCACGGTGAACGCCCACTTGTCGATGTGGTGTGCCTCGTCTGCAGGAGTCAGCACTTCGCTCTCGTCGACGTAGTCGACGCCCAGCGACTCGAGGATCTGCGCTTCCGCGAAGTGGCCGATGCGAGCCTTCGCCATCACCGGGATCGTGACGGCCGCCTTGATGCCCTCGATCATCTCAGGGTCGCTCATGCGGGCGACCCCGCCGTCGCGGCGGATGTCCGCGGGCACTCGCTCGAGTGCCATCACCGCGCAGGCCCCGGCGTCTTCGGCGATCTTGGCCTGGTCGGCGTCGACGACGTCCATGATGACGCCGCCCTTCAACATCTCGGCCAGTCCGCGCTTCACAGCGAACGTGCCCGTCGCTCGAGTCATGGCCTCATTGTAGGGGTCGCCCTTGCACGCTCCCCCGGCGTTTGGTCGCGACGCCTAGCTCGGAGGCACGGGCACGGCGCTGCCACTCTTCGGCAACGCGACCCAAGTGCGGCCCGGGGTCAGCAGGATCGGCTGCCCGTTGCCGTCGGTCAACGTCGCCGGCTTCGTGGGGTCGGGGCGATCCCAGCGCCCGGGGATGATCGAACCCGCGGTGAACACCCACACCTCGCCGCTACCCACTGTCTGCGCCTCAGGCGAGATGGGATCGGCCGGGCTGCGGGTGTACTCGGTGAACATGACGACGACGTTCGCCGGCGCGATCTGGAAGCCCGCCATGTCGACATGGGCGGTTCCGCTCTGGAAGCGCGCCCAGCCCTTCAGCGTCTCGTTCCACGCGTAGTCGACCTTCAGGCCACCCGTGTAGACGATGTTCACGCCACCCGAAGGCTGCGCGGTCGGCGGAAGGGGATCACCCTCGGCGCGGTACTGGAACAGCGGCGCGGGCACAGGGGTCGCGTCGGTCGCCAGCGAGAACAGCGTCGAGGTGTTCGAGTAGTAGTTGTGCGGACGCCTGCGCTCCGAAAGACGGAAGTATGCCGACTCGTACCGGTCAGGCGTCAGGTTGTCGATGTTCGCGTTCTGGATCGCGCGCGTCACGCCGGGATTGCCGCCGGACCACGCCAAGAGCGGCCGTCCGAGCTGCGCCATGATGTTGACGTCGCTTGTGCGCGCTGACCGAATGGGCCCGACGGGATCGGCGTTCTCGCTCTGGAAGACGGCGGCGAACCGGGTGATGCCCTCGACGAGCTCCTCGAACACCACGTCGGCTTGGTTGAGGCCGGACTGTGGGCGAGCTTCCGTCGGGTAATTGTCGATCTTCACGACGAGGGCGGGGCGTGCCGCCGACGCCTCGTCGGACGGAAGCCCGGTGAGCGGCGCGAACACGGGGGCCACCGTCGTAGTCGTGGGCTTCGCCGTGGTCGACGTCGAAGACGACTCCGAGGTGCCGGCACCGGTGGTGCCGGTCGAGGCCTCCGCGCCGCCGCTGCATGCCGAGAGGGCAAGCGCCGCCGCCGCGAGGAGAAGGACTAGGGGGCGCCGGGTGTTGGCGCGCACGTCGATCAGAGCTCCTTGAGCGCAGCTATGCGCTCGTCGAGGGGGGGATGGGTGTCAAACAGTCGGTTGATTCGGGACATACGGCCCTCTTCTCGGGTGCGAGCCGTGGGCTGCTCGATCCAGAGATGTGCTGTTGCTCGCGATGCGGATCCCACCACCGTCTGGTCGTCGCGGAGCTTCTCGAGCGCCGAGATGAGGCCAGGCGGATACCGAGTCATCGCGACTCCGCTCACGTCGGCGAGCGACTCCCGCTGACGGCTCACCGCGAACTGCATGAGGCGAGCGATCAGTGGAGCGAGGATCAAGAGGGCGAAACCGACGACCGCGAGGATGGCTCCCGCCGGGTTGCCGTCTCGATTGTCGTCGCGCCGACCGCCGGTGAACCAGAGCATGCGGATGGCGATGTCTGCGATCAGTGCGATCGCGCCCACCATGGTCACCGCCAGTGTCGAAACGAGGATGTCGTAATTCTTGATATGGCTCAGCTCATGAGCAAGCACCCCCTCGAGCTCGACTCGATTCATCTTCTCCAGTAGTCCTGTCGTTACAGCGATCGCGGCGTGCTTTGGGTTCCGGCCGGTGGCAAAAGCATTCGGCGCGCTGTCCTCGACGATGTAGATGCGCGGCATCGGCAAGCCGCCCGCGATCGTGAGCCCCTCGACGAGGTTGTAGAGACGCCGATACTCCAAAGGGTCGGCCGGTCTGGCTCGGCTGACCTTCAACGCGACGGCGTCGGACTTCCAGTACGAGCCGATTGTCAGTGCGGCCGTGAGCGCGAGCGCGATGAGGGCACCGACCACGCCGAAGCCGAGCAGAGCGTTGAACGCCCAACCGACTGCGACGAGCAGGATGACGAAACCGATGATCAGCGCCGCGGATCTGCGCTTGTTTGAGGTGATCTGCTCGTACAGGGGACAGGTACCAGGGACGCGCGCCGGCTGACGTCAGCGGCGCGGGAGATGGATGGGGCTTAGAACTCGACCTTGGGGACCTCGCGGTCCGCGTCCTCGACCTCGAAGTACTCGCGCTCGGTGAAACGAAGCATCCCGGCGAAGATCATGGTCGGGAAGGTTGCGATCTTCGTGTTGTACTTCTGAACGATGTCGTTGTAGAACTGCCGCGCGTACGCCACACGACCTTCGGTCGCGGTGAGCTCTTCCTGCAGGGCGAGGAAGTTCTGGTTGGCCTTCAGGTCCGGATAGGCCTCCTGCAGCGCGAACAGCTTGTTGAGGGCTCCGGTGATCATGTTGTCGGCCGCGGCCTGATCAGCGACCGTGCTTGCCGTCATGGCCTTGTTTCGGGCGTTGATGACGCCCTCGAGAGTCTCCTTCTCGTGGGCCGCGTACCCCTTCACCGTTTCGACGAGGTTGGGGATGAGGTCGATGCGGCGCTTGAGCTGCACATCGATCTGGGCCCAGGAGCTCTCCACCTGGTTCTTCAGCTTGACGAGGCCGTTGTACATGCTGATCACCCACACGACCAGCAGCACGACGATCACGATGATGACAATCAGCCAGATCATCCCGCTCCTTCTTCCACAGGATGCGCTGCGGCGACGCAGCGATGCCCGGCATCATACGGTCTCGGGCCCGCTCGGCCCCGTCAGAGCCTTGACGTGCTCAGCGAGCGGCGAGAGCGGCCTCGTAGACCTCGAGGTAGCGATCGGCCAGCGACTCCATCGAGAACCTGGCGGCGCGGGCATCCCCGGCGTCGGCCAGACGAGCGGCCAGCGATGCATCGTCGAGCACCCGCCGGAGCGCCTCCGCCAACGCCGACGCATCGCCGGGAGGGGCGAGGAGGGCATCGCGGTCGGCCACGGCCACATTTCGGTATCCGGGGAGATCGCTCGCGACGACCGGCGTGTGCGCCGCCATTGCCTCGAGCAGCACGACGCCGAACGACTCTCCCCGGAGTGATGGTGCGCAGAACACATCGGCGCCCCGCATGCGGGCCGCCTTCTCGGCGTCGCTGAGGCGCCCGAGCCACTCGATTCGGGGATCGCCGGCCACCTGCGCTCGCAGCTCCGCGGTGTCAGGACCGTCGCTGCCCACCCACAGCTTCACGTCCGTGGGTAAGAGCGCCATCGCGTCGAGAAGCACGTCGAGGCCTTTTCGGGGTTCGTGCCGCCCAATGAAGAAGATCGTGGGTCCCGCGGTGGGCGTGGGAGCTGCCTTGGCGTACAGCTCGATCTCGATGCCATTGAAGAGAAGGCGGTACTCGCCGCCCAGAGCCCGATGCGCCATCGTTCGCGCGTCCTCTGACACGGCGCATCTCACGGTGAGCTTCTTCGCCACCCAACGCGTGAGCGGCACCAGGTACCTGTACGCGGCACTGTCCCCCGCCGCGTGGAATGTGCCCACCATCGGACAGCTCGCGAACAAGGCGGTCGTCACTGTCGGGCCGGGCGCGAGCGGCTCGTGCAGATGCAGCACGTCGAAGTCTTCGTCTCGGAGTGCCCTGATCGTGCGGAGTGCGGCCGCCGGGTCGGGGGCAAGCGGTGCGATCGAGCCGTTGGCCGACGTGGCGATGCTGTTGCCGAGCGGCGTCACGCCGGCGTCGGGCGGCGGGCCATCGCACGGTGCGAGCAGCCGCGCCTCGTGGCCGAGCTTGCGCAGCGCGCGGGCCAACCCGAGCACTTGGGTCTGGACGCCCCCTGGCACGCTCAGGCTGTAGGGGCATACAAGGCCGACGCGCACCACTTCAAGGTACTGGCCGACGGTGCGTGGTCAGGATGCTGCGAACTGCGGACCACTGTGGTGCGCTCCCACGATGAAGACGGCGAGCCGGGCGGGGACAGTGCCACGGTTGCGCCAGGCGTGACGCGTGCCGTTCTGCACGACGCAGTCCCCGGGCTTCAAGTGCACCTCGACGCCGTCGTCGAGCTCGAGCCACACCTCCCCGTCGAGCACGACCTCGAAGTCGATGGTCGCCGTCGTGTGCATTCCCGGTGCGTCCGGCTCCATGTGACCGGCGAGCCCCGGCAACTTCTCCTCCATCTCCGCGAACGCGGTCGGCAGGTCGACGTCGCCACTGGGGGTACCTGCAGGTGGCACCGAGAACAAACCGAAGCGGAAGCCACCGACGGGCGGGAAGTAGGCCGCCTGTGAGGGCGGCTCGCCCGCGTCGGGGAACGAGGGTGCGGCATCGCCTCCCCAGAGGCGATGGAACTCGGAGCCGGGGGCGAGCGCGATCGTCGTCGCGTCGACCTCGTCATCGCTCGCCACCACTGCCTTGCCGTTCGAGTCGTGACCAGTGACCACCCGTCGCACGCGCATGCCGCACGATACGACGCTGAGCCGTCTGTTCGCCCTGCTCACTGTTTGCCGCGGTGGCCCCGTGGGTATGGTCGGACGACGTCCCGCGCCCGGAGGCCACCGTGCAGAGCGAAGAACCAAGCCCCACCCGAGAGCTACGCGCGGTCGACGGTCCGATCGTGTTGACCTTGCCTGCCGACAGCCGTATGGCGCGCATCGCCCGCCTCACCGCGACCGCACTCGGGAGCATGGCCGGATTCTCGGTCGACGATTCCGATGACCTTCGAATCGGTGTGGACGAGCTCGTCGTGATGATGGTCGAGGGCGGCGACGGCGCCGACCTCACTATGCGCTTCGAGGTCACCGATTCGGAGGTGCACGTCTCGGCACAGACGCCGGCCGAGCGCGCACGGCGACCCGGAGCGATTCGTGCTGTCCGAGCAGATCCTCGGCGTCGTCGCCGACACCTACTCGGTCGCGACCGAGGGCGGCTGCTCGTCGCATCGCTCACCAAACGAGCCAGCTGAGGCAACGCGTGAGCCAAGAACGTCAACCCGAACGTCAACCCGACGAGCGCTTCGCGCGCGTATCGAGACACCGGTGACCCCCGTCTGCGCGACGAGCTCATCCAGGACCACCTCTGGATCGCGAGTCACATCGCGCGCCGGTTCATGGACCGCGGCGAACCTCTCGACGACCTCATCCAGGTCGCTCGCCTCGGCCTCGTCAAGGCGATGGACCGGTTCGATCCCGACCACGGCTCGACGTTCCCTGCCTACGCGATGCCGAGCGTGCTCGGGGAAGTGCGCCGCCACTTCCGAGACGCCACCTGGTCGTTGAAGGTGACTCGGCGAGCGAAAGAGCTCAGCCTCGAAGTCACGAAGGTGACGAACGAGCTCAGTCACGAGCTCGGACGCTCACCGCGCATCGACGAGATCGCGATCCGTCTCGAGGTCTCAGAGGACCTGGTCCTCGAGGCGCTCGACGCCTCCGCCGCGTACCGCGCTCTGCCGTTGGCCGCGTCGGGTGGAGGCGACCCCGACGACGACGGGCCGTCGGCCGAGGACGGCCCGGTGCTCGGCTTCGAGGACATGCAACTGACGTCGACACCAGAACGCGTCGCGTTGCACGCCGCGCTCGCGAAGCTCCCGCCGCGAGAACGCAAGATCGTCGAGCTCCGCTTCTACGAGGGACTCACCCAGAGCGAGATCGCCGCGCAGGTCGGGACGAGCCAGGTGCACGTCTCGCGCCTGCTGCGCTCGAGCCTCGCGCGCCTGCAGTCGGCGCTTTCCTGAGGATCCTCCCGCGCGGCGGTGAATGAGTGTGCCCACGTCGGGGTACAGGGCGAGTGGGTCCATCCCCGAAGGAGGAAACACACAATGTCCGATCGACGAACGCTCCCCGATCAGCCCATCGTCGTCACCGAGGAGCCCTTGCCGCCTCCGGTCGTCGACGAACGCGTACCTCCGCCCGTCTACCGCGACCTTCCGTACGAAGATCGCGACCGCGGCTACACCGTCAAGCAGACACGCTCGACCTTCTCGGTCGCGCAGTTCGTACATGCGGCCTGCGGTATCGCTCTCGCCGCGGGAGGCGCGGTGACGATGGCGAGGGCCGGCTTCGACAGCCCCCTCGCGGAGCAGACGACCGAGATCTTCAACATCACCCAGTCCACTGCGCTCGGCATCGCCGAGCTGGCAGCTGGCCTGCTGCTCATCGGCGCGTCGCTCACCCCGCACGGCCGCCGGTTCGGGGGCTTCATCGGTGCGCTCATCGCGATCGGCGGCCTTGTCGTGGTCGCCGCCTCCGACGAGCTGCTCGCTGACCTGCGCACCGAGCAGGCGCTCGGCTGGGTGCTGATGGGCATCGGTGGTCTAGCGCTGCTCGCCGGCTTCCTCCCCACCCGTTCGGTCCGTCGTTCTGAGGTGCAGGAACGCTCCGAGGTGCGCGCGTGAGCGTGCCCGACCCGTCGCACCCTGACGTACAACCGCCGCCGGCGGAGCCGGAGCCCGTTCCGGCCCCGCCGCCGCCCGAGCCGCTTCCGGCGCCCGGGGACGTGCCCCCGCCTGTCCCTGCTCCTCCGCTGCCCGAGCCCGACGGGCCCAAGGCCTGAACCGCACGCAGGAAGCCCGAAGCGCCCGGCGAGCCCTCACCGGCTCCCGGGCGCTTCGACGTCCGACGGGACTCATGCGGTGATCGACGCCAGGGCAGTCACGGGGCGAGCGGCAAGCGGGATCCAGCCTCGCAGCCGGTGGGACTGCATCGCCTCCCAAAGCACGTCGGCCGTGTGGCGACCCACCTCGGGCCACGACAACGAAGCGCCGGTTCGCTCAGCCGCTCGTTGCGCCTCCGCGAGGGCGTCCGGACACGTGAGGAGCTCGACGATCTCGACGGCGAGCGGTCCCGGCGAGTCAAACGGCACCAGGCGCCCCGCGCCCTCACCCAGCAGGTCCTGCGCGTACCGGTAGGGCGTCGACACCGTTGGCCGCCCCGCGGCAATCGCAAACGTCAGGGCACCTGAGACGATCTGGTCGCCGTTGCGGTACGGCGTGCAGAACACGTCCGTCGCTGCGAGCAGATCGGCAAGGTCGTCGAGGTCCATGAACCGGTCGACGAATCTCACGTTCTCCGCGAGATCGAGGGCGTCGACGAGGCGCATCAGCTCCGATCGATAGCGCTCCCCCTCGACGCGGAGCACGCCCGGGTGGGTCTGGCCTGCGACGATGTAGACGACGTCCGGAACAACCTCGCGAACGGCCTCGATGGCTCGGAGAGCGACCTCGATGCCCTTTCCCGAGGACAGGAGCCCGAACGTGGAGACCACGGGCCGGCCGGGTACGCCGAAGATGCTCTTGGCGTCGTCAGCATCGCGGCGCTCGAACAGCTCCGACGGGGCGCCGTGGGGCACGATGCGGATCTTCCCGGCCCGCACCACTCCCTGATCGACCAGGATCCTCCGAGCCGTCGCGGTGAACACCATCACCGCCGCGGCCCGTTCGCCGAGCCGCCGCAGCACACGCTTCTGGTTGGGGGTGGGCTCCGGTAACACGGTGTGAAGAGAGACGACGAACGGCACGTCGAGCGCGTCGACAAACCCGAGGAGCATCTCACCGTCAGGCCCGCCGAAGATGCCGAACTCGTGCTCGATCAGCACGACGTCGAAGGTGTTGGCGACGAGGGCGGCGGATCGGTAGCTCGCCCAGCTCTCCTGCTCGATGACCGCCCCGATGTCCGAGCTCGCTGCATGTGGTCGCCGGGGTTCGTCGCGCGTCATCACGGCTGCCACTACGGGGCGCTTGACCTCGGGAATCGCCGCGATCGCGTCCACGACGTCAGCGGTGAACGTGGCAATTCCGCAGAGTCGGGGCGGGTAGGTACCAACGACAAGGGGGTGCATGCGCGCTCCATACCCGCGGCATTCGGGGGCAAAACAGTGACGAGCCCGAGGGCGGATGCCTCGGGCTCGTCACCTTGAAGAAGGTTTGGGAGCTACTTGGTGAGCTTGTCCTTGACGGTGTCAACCACGTCGTCGACCTTGTCCTTCGCCTTCTCGGCCGTCTTCTTCACCGACGCGCCGGCCTGATCGACCTTGCCTTCACGCTCGAGATCCTCGTCACCGGTGAGAACTCCAGCGGCTTCCTTGACTCGACCCTTGATGTCGTCGCTCTTGCCTTCACTCATCGGACGTCTCCTGTTCATTGGGGGTAGGCGGACGGACCGACATGTACCCGGAGCATCCCGGATCAAACGTGACGGACCCGGGTACGGGACCGTCATGGCAAAGAACACCACTCAGTCCCGCGGCAACGGACGCGATCCCCGGGCTTCGTTCGCCGTCCCCGGCCTCGATGTCAAGGCGTCGGGGAAGGTCGCAGCGCTGCTGCAGGAGCGGCTCGTCACGCTCATCGACTTGGCCCTCACGCTGAAGCACATCCACTGGAACGTGGTCGGGCCGAACTTCATCGCCGTCCACGAGATGCTCGACCCGCAGGTCGCCGGTGTCCAGGCCATGGTCGACACCACGGCCGAGCGCATCGCCACTCTCGGCGTGCCGCCGAACGGCCTCATCGGCTACCTCGACAAGGCCCGGACCTGGGACGACTATGCGCTCGGGCGAGCGATGGCCATCGAGCACCTCGGCGCCCTCGATCTCGTCTACGTCGGCGTCATCGAAGCGCACCGCAAGACCGCCGACGCCGTCGAGAACCTCGACCTCGTGACCCAGGACATGCTCATCGGCCAGCTCGGCGACCTCGAGCAGTACCACTGGTTCGTCCGGGCCCACCTCGAGTCGGACGGCGGAAAGCTGTCGACGACCGGCGCGCACACCGAGACCGAGGCGGCACGCTCCGCGCTGAAGGCGTCCGCTCGCTAGCTGAGCGCCCGCGACGCCTGGCCGAGCGTCGCGACGCCGGACGAGCTGCTTGCAAGCCGCCTAGCGCCCTTCGCCGATAACGTCCCGCGGCGTGTCTCTGCGTTGGCGGCTCGCCCTCATCGCTGCCGCATACGTGCTCGTCACGGTGCTCGGCGGCTTGGCGACGCTCGCCGCGGCGCAGGACTGGTCGACGTCACTCGACGACCGCCGCGCGTGGCTCCTCGCAGGCGAGCAAGCGGCTCGGCTGCGGGCGGCCTACCTCGACCAGGAAGGTGGTCAGCGGGGCTACGTGATCACCGGGAACGAGACGTTTCTGGAACCCTACGAGCGCGGTCAGGCGCAAGCCGAAGCGCTGATCGCTCAACTCCGTGCGCTCGAGGGCTCCGCGGCGATGCCCCTCGACGACGTCGAGCGGGCGGTGGTGATCTGGCGGACGGAGGCGGCCCAACCCGAGATCGACGCGCGAGCGGCAGGGAACGAGGCACTGGCCGACGCACTCGTGAGCGCCGGCGCGGGCAAGGCCCGATTCGATGTAGTGCGGGGCGAGCTCGACCGAGTGGATGCGGCAATCGAGACCCGCCTCGACGCCATCGTGGAGGACGTCGATTCCGGTCGCGTCCGTACCGCCAGGGCGTTTCTGCTCACGGTGCTGGGGGCGCTGATCGTCACCGCTGTCGCCGCCTACTTGGTACATCGCTGGCTGACTCGGCCGCTCGCACAGATCACCTCCGCGGTGCGCAGAGCTGAAGCGGGCGCGGAGACGACCATCGGACCCGTCGGTCCGCCTGAGCTGCGGCAGGTGGCGCGCGCGGTCGACGACATGCAACGCACGATCAGCCACCAGCGTGATGATGCGATCAGAGCGCGGGAATCAATCGAGCAGAGCGCGATCCTGGCGGTGCAGGTGCGATCCGCGCTCACCAGCGATCTCGGCGACTATCCCTCGGGCTGGACGATGGCCGCCGGCCTCCGCGCCGCCGAGGGGATCGTCGCCGGAGACTGCTACGACGTCGCGCTCGTATCGCCGACGACGATCGGGATCGTGGTCCTCGACATCGCGGGGCACGGCGTCCAAAGCGCGATCGCGGCGCTCAAGTGCAAGGAGCTGCTGAAGGCCGCTCTGCGGTCAGGACTCGAGCCCGGGGCGTCGATCGGCTGGCTCAGCGAGCAGGACCACGGACTCGGTGACCTCTTCCTCACTGCGTTCGTCGCCCAGATCGACACAGATAGCGGCCGGGGTACCTACGCGAACGCCGGCCATCCGCACGCGCTGCTCGCAGGCGGCGGCGTGCTCGAGCGACTCGGGCCGACGGGCCCGATCGTCGGCCCAATTCCTGGAGGCTGGGACTCGGGCTCCATGGTGATCAATCCGGGCGGGAAGCTGATCATCTACACCGACGGCCTGACCGAGGCCCGGGACGTCCAGAGAGAGTTCTACGGCGAGGAGCGGCTCGTGCGTCTGCTGGCGACACTCGAATGCCCGGACGCCCAGCCCGTCATCGACGAGATCCTCGCCGATCTCGACGTGTTCCACCCTGGCCGCCTGGCTGATGACGTGACCTTGGTCGTCGCCTGCCGCACCTCCCCCACGCCCGAGATCGAGGCCGACGGCGACACAAGTTCAGGCGCGAGGTCTGAAGAGCACGACAGCGAGGGTATGGGGGTGCCAGCGGGATCCCCCGATGTGGAGCCGCGGATGGATGACGATGTGCGTGTGGCCGAGCAAGCGGTGCCGTGAATGAGAGCGAGACCGACATGAGCTCTCAAACCGCGCACGCGAACATCCGCCTGCCCCACAGCGATCGCGCCCCCCGCTTGGCGCGCGCGTTCGTCGCTGATCGATTGCAGGGGTGGAATCTCGAAGGCCTCATCGAGGTCGCGTCACTCGTGGTGAGCGAGGTCGTGACGAACGCAGTGGTCCATGCGCGCTCCGACGCCGAGCTGTCGCTCGAACGCACGCCAACGGCCCTGAGGATCTCGGTCACCGATCAGGGCACCGGTTTGCCCGCACCCCGGCAGCTGAGCCCCGGCACCGACGGCGGCCGCGGATTGATGATCGTGCAGAAGCTCTCGACGAGCTGGGGCGCCGAGCCCACTGGCGCGGGAAACCGTGTCTGGGCCGAGCTCCCCATCGAGTCGCGTTGACCCGTAGCCGACTGGAGGCCCCCTTGGATGCGAACCCCGACGAGCTTGCGATCAGTCACTACGTCAGTGACGGCTTGCTCATCATCGAAGTCGCGGGTGAGATCGATCTTCACACGGCGACCGAGCTCCAGCGCTCGGTCGATCGGCTGAGCCCGTTCCCCCATCCGGTGACGCTCGATCTCGCCGGTGTCGGGTTCATCGACTCGACCGGGATCCGCGCCCTCCTCGCGATCAACAACCGGGCGACGGAGACCACCGGCGAAGCGCTCAGGATCGTGAACCCGACCGACGGCACCCGCCGGCTTCTCGAGCTCACCGGCATCGACAAGCTCCTGAAACTCGAGGGCGTCGCGGAGTCCTGACGCGACAAGCCGGCAAATCCGCGGACAGTGCAGGCAACGTCCGCAAACATGGGCGGATGCGACATCTCACGACGGCCGAGCTCGAGAGCGGTGTCGCACGGATTCGGGAGGCACCGCTCGACGCGGGAACTCTCGAGCTGATCGTGCGTCGTCCAGCGGTCGACGAGCGAGAAGTGCTCGAGGTCGCTGCGCTCGACAAGGCGAGCGGGCTCGTCGGCGACTCGTGGCTCGATCGCCCGTCCTCGCGTTCGATCGACGGTGGGCCCCATCCCGAGATGCAGCTCAACGTCATGAGCGCGCGTGCCGCCGCTCTCGTCGCCGGCGACCGGGAGCCGGTGGCCACTCGCGGGCGATCAGCTGTACATCGACCTCGCTCTCGGGCCGCAGAACCTCCCTCCCGGGACTCGTCTGCAGCTGGGCACCGCGGTCATCGAGGTCACCGATCAGCCACACCGCGGATGCGCGAAGTTCGCCGCCCGCTTCGGTCGCGACGCGTTGCGGTTCGTGAACTCACCCACCGGCATCGAGCTTTCCCTCCGCGGCATCAACGCTCGCGTCGTCGTGGAAGGAACGGTCTCGCGGGGCGACGCCGTCACCGTCCTGCGTCAACCGGTGGACGGCGCGTAGGTCCAGTCCGGCTGCTTGCGGACGTGCCGCTCGTCGTAGAGCACAGTGCCGTCCTCGTAGATCTCCTTGACGAGGGGCACGAGGGCCGGACGAAGGGGGCCAGCCGTGCCTTCGATGCGCGCGGCGAAGGCCTCGGGAAACGAGCGGAGCAGGCTCGACACCACGTTGCGCTCCTCGGTCCCGAGGTAGCAGCGGTTCGCGTCGGTCACCGTGCGCAGCCGGGCGTTGATCACCGCGAGGTCGTCGTCGGAGCCGGCACCCTGCTCGATGGTGAGCAACCGATCGGTGATCTCCATACTCCCGGTCTTGCACGGGGGGCACTGCCCGCACGACTCGACCGCCAGGAAGCGGCTCAGCTCACGGGCCACACTCGCCATGTCGGCCTCGTCGTCGAACACGGCGAAACCCGCAGCCCCGAGCCCCGTGCCGACCGCCTCCATGTCCTCGTAGGTCAACGGAACGTCGAACTGGTCGGCGGTGAGGATCGGGTTCGAGACGCCCGAGATCGCGGCGACGAAGTGCCGCCCGGGTCTGGGACCGCCGCACTGGTCGAGAACGACGGACAACGGCGTGCCGAGCTCGACCTCGAAGACCCGGGCGCGGGCGACATCACCGACGACCGTCACGATCACTGTGCCCGGAGAGTCCACCGTGCCCATCGAGCGAAACCACGTGGCGCCGCGGGCCAGGATGTGCGCCGCGCTCGCGAGCGTCTCCACGTTGTTCACAAGCGTCGGATTGCTCTGTCCACTCGGCCCGCGGGGGCTGACATCGGCCTCCCATCCGAGCTGGACGGTGGCGAACAGACCCCGTTGCCATGGCGGGAGGAGAGTGGGCAGCGGGTCTCTGCCCTCGATGACTTCGAGCAAGGCCTTCTCCTCGCCGAAGAGGTACTCCTCCGGGCCTTCGACGATCGACAGCTTGATCTCGCCGAGCAGTCCTGCGGCACCCATCTCGAGCGCAGCGCGGCGTATCGCGGCGAGCTCGGGAACGAAGCTGCGCTTGGTCGCGAGGAAGGCGTCGGTAGCACCGACCGCGAGCGCGGCGATCGCCAGCCCCTCGACGACGCGATACGGATCACGACGCATGAGCGTGCGGTCCTTGAACGTCGCGGGTTCGCCCTCTGCGCCGTTTGCCACGGCGTAGTGCCGACCGCCCCCGGCAGCGACGCTGCGCCACTTCACGCCGGCCGGAAACCCTGCGCCTCCCCGCCCGCGCAGACCTGATGCCACGATCTCGTCAACGACGGCTTGGGGGCCGAGCTTGCGGGCGGCGGCGAGCCCGTCTCCCCCTCCCGCCGCGAGGAACTCATCCAGGTTCTCGACGGGCCGCTCAGGAAGCAGGTAGGTGATACCCGAGGGTCCGGCCTCGGCCATGGGTCAAGCGGTTACGTCTCGTCGGGCGCAGACGCGGCCGCGTCGTTGCCGTCGTGGCGGTGGTCCTGCGCGTGGTGCATCAAGGCGACCTGCCCCTCGGTCATCTCCGGACCGTAGTTCAGCGTGATCACTCCGCCCGAGCCGCAGTGCGGGCAGGTCACCGCGATCACGGCGAGCATGTCGTCAGGATCCGACGCTCCCTCGAGCCGGCGCAGAGAGTGCACCTTGACGGCATCGGCTGAGATTGTCTTGCCGCACGTGCCGCAACGGAGCGAGCCGTCATCGAACAGCTCGAACGTCGTGGTCCATCCGTCCTGCTCGTACCCGCGGAGGACGTCCACCAGGGTGGTGTTGTCGCCCGGCGCCCCTGGGTATGGCGCGTCGGCGGTCACGCTGATCTGCGTTCGATGGCTCGCTCGAGCTGCGCCTTGTTCATCCGCGAGCGCCCGTCGATGCCGCGGCGACGAGCCTCCTCGTACAGCTGCCGGTAGGTGCGGCCACCGGGACCGCGATGAGACCGCAGCCCTCCGCGCCGACCCGAGGAGATGTCCTTCGTCGAGGAGCGGCTCGCGGTGAGCGACTCGCCCTCGCGCGCCCGCTCCTTGTTGACGGTGCGGGCCGCGATCTCCTCGGCGGTGTCCTCGGACTCCCCACCGTCGACGAGGCCGTCCTTGATGTGCTCGTACTGACGTTCGCGTTTCTGGGACCAGCGGGCGGACTTCCTGGGCATGGCGACACCTCCGTCAGACAGGTGTCGCGTTCCCCGTCCGCCCGCCGGTCAGACCAGATGGATCAGGTGATCGGCTTGAGCTCGTCTCCGTGGACCGTGAGCGCGTAGATCACCATCACGTTGATGAAGATGATGATCATGCTCCAGATCGGATATGGCCGGATCGTGGAGATCTGCGCGATCGCGCTGAGACCTGCCGCGAGCACACCGATGATGCGCCCGTAGAGCGACCCCTTCAGGATGCTGAACCCGGCGAGCACGAGCAGCGCGCCGATGATCAGGATGGTGAAACCCCAACCGGTCGGATCGAAGACAAACATCCCGCCGGCGGTGTTGATCAAGTAGTTGTCGTCGAACAGCGCAATGAAGCCCGTGATGATGTTCATCGCTCCGACGAGGATCAAGACGACGGCGGCGAAGAAGGACCAGCCCACCCATCCCGTCATCTCTTTCTCTGCCCGTTCTTGCACGCTTGCTCCTCCTGAGTCTGCTGCGAGTTCGCGCGCAGCGTGCTCAGGGTATGACGGGCATAGGGGCGAATTCGGGGATGATCAGCGCGAGCCGGCAGCCGCCTTGCGTCGCTGTGCCTGCCAGACCGCGGTGATGATCAACGCCCCGATGAACGATCCGATCACCCCGCTCGCTTGGAGAGACAGGCCATCACCCGCGATCAGGCTCGCCAAGAGCCCGCCGACGAAGGAACCGACCAGTCCGGCAACGAGCGCCATCGCCCAGTCGGTCTGGCGGCCTCCCTTGCCCAGGACCAGCTGCGCGAGCCAGCCGATGCCCATGCCGAAACCGAGGATGGCGAGGATCAACATGACGCGCACGCTACCGGGAGCGTCCGGCTGAGGGCCGCGTCAGTGCCCGGCGGGCGCGTTCACACCTTCCGGCAACGGCGCCTGGAGACTCACCGGGCGCCCATCGGGATCGAGCACCGTCGCTTCGACCACTCCCCAGTGCTCCGGCGTGAACGGCTTCGCGTACTCAGGCGCGCGCTCCGGCTCGAACGCCTTGGCGTCTGCGACCCACAGGATCGGGTGCGTCTCGAGCGCGGGACCCGGGCGCTCGGCGATGAAGAGGTATGGGCCGCCGTTGGGGTGGGTGAACTGTCCCGAGGAGTGGTCGGTCTCGAACTCCTTTCTGTAGCCCAGCGAGGTCCAGAACGCTGCTGTCGCTCCGAAGTTCGTCGTCTCCAGGTAGAAGCCCACGATGCCGTCAGTTGCCACCGGCTTTCCTCCTGTTCTTCGACCCCTGAGTGAGCCCAGGGTCGTGTCGGGCCAGATGCTCCGTGAGCGCCTCGGTGACGATCGCCGAGAGGGACTGCTCGGTATCAACCGCGAGATGTTTGAGGGCTCGGATGAGGTCGACGGGTAAGTAGATGTTGAACTGCTTGACCGTGCGGTCGACCATGGGAGGATACTAGATTGCTAGCATCATCGACACAAGAGGCGCAAGGCGACTTCCCGGAACGGAATCCGATCGACGACGTCGCGGACAGACTCCTCGACAAGGTCGGACGCTCCTTGGCCGAGGGCCCCCTGGGCGGCCTCCTCAAGGGAGATTGGCTCGGGCATCCCTTGCATCCGATGCTCACCGACCTGCCGATCGGCTTCTGGACCTCGGCAGTGACGCTCGACTTCCTCGCTCCCCGCTCGGGCAAGCGCGCCGCGCAGCTCCTCATGGGGCTCGGCTCGCTGAGCGCCCTGCCGACCGCACTTGCCGGGTTGACCGACGCATCGACGATCAAGGACACGCAGACTCGGCGGACCGCAGCGATCCACGCGATTGGGAACGCGACCGCGCTCGGGCTGTTCACGCTGTCCTGGCGCGCTCGTCGGCACGGGCACGGCGGCCGTGGGGTCCTGTTGGGGCTGCTCGGCACTGGTGCCGCGACCGGCGCCGGCTACCTCGGCGGACAGCTCGCGTTCGGCGACCAGAAGGGCTGAGGCCGAAATCCGTAACTGGAAGAGGGCGAAATACGACGGGGTGGGCCGTCAGGCTCCCGATCGTCCAGTTCGGCGGTTGCGCCGGCCGTCTCGACCACCCAGGATGTGCATCTTCGTGTGAGCAAGTCTGCAAGGGGGCCGGTCGATGCTGGCATTCGAGGTCACGATCCAGAGCGTGCTTTGGGCACTGTTTCTCGCTTGGTGTGTGTGGATGTGCGTCGTGATCCTGCGATTCGCCCTCAGCGGAGGCAGCAAGACCTGGCGCTAGCGGGTCAGATCCGCGCCGTGAAGGTTGGTGAGCCAAGCCAGGGGGGATAATCACGGGGATGCCTCGCGCACTCCTGGTCATCGCCGGGCTCGTCGCTGCGGCGGTTGCACTGGTGTGGGGATACGGCTCGCTCAGCGAGGAGTCCGGCCCACCCGTGGCCCTGCAGTTCGACGCCACCACGTCGACCACCTCGACGTCGTCGACGACGATCGGCGACCTGTTCCCCTCCCTCACCGATGACCCGGTGACATCGACGACTTCAGCGCCGGCGACCACCATGCCGGCGACAGTTGCGGCAGCCCCGGCGAGCCCGGACACCACGGTGCCACCGACCGTCCGAGGTACCGCCGCGCGGCGGCCGGCGCGTCCTGCCGCGGCTCCGGCAGGAAGCCCAGCAGGGACCACGGTGCCGACCACCCCGCCCCGACCCGCGGCAACCACCGCGAGGCCGGCCACGACCACGACATCGACGCCAGCGACGACCACCACTGCATTGATCACAGCACCGACGACCGCACCGCCACTGCCGCTGCCAACGTTGCCGAGATTGCCCACCACCGCGCCCACCACCACCACGACGCAGCCGACCACCACGACGCAGCCGACCACCACGACGCAGCCGACGACCACGACCACCGAGCCGACAACCACGACGACCGAATCGACGACCACGACGACCACGACGACCACTGAGCCGCCGTAGCCAGCACGACTCCCCGTAACGGCCCGCACTTGCGGTGCGCGGCGTGCACCGGAGCGTCAGGTTGTCGGTTTCGCGTTTGCGGGTAGTACCTCGCTCATGACGATCATCAACGCCCTCGCCAGCCTGGCCGTGCGCGACCTGTCGGAAGCGTCGGCTTGGTACGAGCGGCTGCTCGGTCCTGGCTCACGACCAATGCCCGAAGTCATCGAATGGCAACTTCAAGGCGGCGGAGGGTTGCAGGTCTACGCCGCACCCGAACGTGCCGGTCGAGGCTCGTGCACCATCATCGTGAGCGACATCGACGAGATCGCCCAGACGCTGCGAACGTCGGGGCTTGCACCTCAGGCTGAGGCAGCACATCACGACCGTGTCGATACGGTCATGATCAAGGACCCTGACGGCAACTCGATTGCGTTTGCAGCTCCGAAGGACGACGAGCTCGCTCGGTGAGCGCGGAGTTTGATTCACTCCCCTGTCGGGCTCACCGCGTCGAGAGCGTCGCCCCGATGCAGCCCGTCGTCGAGCACTTCGCCCTCGCGATCTCCCTTTCGACGCGGTTGCCGCCGTCGTCGAGGCCCGCCTCGTAGGTCACGTTCACGCTGTGGCGCAGGCAGTACGGGCACTCGACGGTTCGCATGATCGGCTCAGTCATCGAACAAGTGTACGATACCCAACGTTCGACGGGTTGCTACGAGGAAAGGGATCGCCGCTGTCGTCGTGTCGTCCTGAACAAGACGCCGCTTGATCTCACCGTCCACGGGAGGCCGGCGAACGTCGCAGGTCAGCCGCTGTAGCCCGGATCGCTCGGCCAGTTCGGCTGGAACAGATGCCACTGCTCGGGCGCGGCGCGGATCAGCGCTTCCAATCGATGCGCGAGGGCCTGCGTCAACGTCGCGATGTCCTCAGCTGTCGATCCGCGCGGCTCGATCTCGATCGGGGCGCCCACACTCCCGACATGGAGTCCGCCGGCTTCGTAGTACACCGCGGTCGGAAGGATCGGCGCGCCCGTGCGCAACGACAGCGTCGCGGGGCCGGCGGGAAGCTTGGTGCGCTCACCGAAGAACTCGACCTCGACCCCGCCCGTCCCGATGTCACGGTCGCAGAGCAGACACAGCACTCCGTTGCTCCTCAGCGCCTTGATCGACGCCATCGCGGCCCCGAGGCCGACCGGCACGACGTGCATCCCGAGCGACCGGCGGTAGCCCACGAACCACTCGAAGAGCTCAGGCGGTTCGAGGGGCTCGACCACGACCGTGATCGGGATGCCTTGGTCAGCGACCCACCGCCCCGCCCACTCCCATCCGCCCAGGTGGGGAAGGGCGAGGATCACTCCCCTGCCATCGGCGAGCGGATCGAGCATGTGGTGGATGCCCTCGGTCGTGAATCGAGCAGCGATGTCGGCCTTCGAGGTCGTCGGGACGCGAAATGACTCCACCCAGTAGCGCGCGTACGAGAGAAACGACGCGTCGACGGCGCGGTCGAGGGCCGCGCCTTCCAACGATGGCCCATATACCCGACGGAGATGACGCGCGACCGTGTCGCGGCGCCCACGCATCGCGAGCTTGAACACCCGACCAGAGGCGCCGCGACACAGGTTCGACGAGCGCACCCGGGAGGGCCTGCGCCAGCCTCGCGCCGACCCTGTACGCGGCGGTGACCGCCGATCCGTCCGACAAGTCGGATCAGGCGTTGGGGTTCTGGCGGCGCTCAGCCCTCGTGCGCGCACGCGCCGTGGGCCGTGCGACCCGGCGTGCGCTCCAACGGAACGGCTCCCGCTTCGGGCGCTCGGCGCTGGCCTGCCGCCACACCTTGACGAACCGCTGCACCGCAGTGAACGCGGTGAGCACGAGCATCAGCCACAAGATCGGCACCAGCAGCGAGTCGAAGAGCAAGCCGAGGCACAGCAAGATGATGCGCTCGGCCCGCTCCATGACGCCGCCGCGGGCATCGAAGCCGAGCGACTCGGCCTTCGCGCGCTCATAGGAGATCAGTGAGGACAGGGCGAGCACCGCGAGCGGAAGGATCGCAGCCCGGCCCCCGTCGACCGTGGCGAGGTACCAGGCGACGCCACCGAAGAGCAGCGCGTCGGTGACGCGATCGGCGACCGAATCGAAGAACGCCCCGCGGCGCGATGCCGTGCCCGAAGCCTTGGCCACTGCGCCGTCGAGAAGATCGGGTACCGCCGCGAGGATCACGAGCAGCAGGCCACCGCGCAGGGCGCCGGCACCGATGGCGATTGCAGCGGCGACTGCAGTGAGCAGGCCGAACGCCGTGAGATGGTCGGCCGTGATGCCGGTGCGACGGATGTTGGCGCCGACTGGCTGCAGGCCCCGCTCGATGCTCGTCCGCCACCGTCCGTCGAACATGTGCGCTCCAGGGAAGGGGTCCGGTCAGGGTACCAGTGGGTTCCCCGGATCGGGCGGACGCAATCCGCAACTACGCTGCCCCGATCGGCTCGGGTGGGGCTCGGGTCGCCAGCGCGAGGGGGTTCGTTGAAGACCTATCCGACGCCCAAGATCCGCAATGTGGCGCTTGTCGGGCACTCCGGGGCGGGCAAGACCACGCTCGCCGAGGCCCTCCTGTTCAGAGCGGGAGCGATCACCCGAGCGGGTCGCGTCGAGGACGGCACCACGGTCTGTGACTTCGAGCCCGAGGAGCAAAAGCGGCACCTGAGCCTGTCGCTGGCGCTGGCCCCGTTCGAGTGGGAAGGCCACAAGATCAACCTCATCGACACCCCGGGCTACGCCGACTTCATCGGCGACGTCCACGCCGCGCTGCGGGTGGCCGACCTTGCGGTGTTCGTGGTCAGCGCCGTCGATGGCGTCGAGGTGCAGACCGAGGCGATCTGGAGGATCGCCGCGGAGCTGAACCTGCCGCGCATGATCTTCATCAACAAGCTCGACCGGGAGCGTGCCAACTTCCAGCGCACCCTCGACGAGCTCCGGTCGAGGTTCGGCGCCGGCATCGCCCCGCTCGAGCTCCCGATCGGCGAAGAGGCGGGCTTCCGCGGCGTCGCCGATCTGCTCACCGACAAGGGCTTCTTCTACGAGGGGGGCACCCACACCGAGGGCCCGATTCCCGACGAGCTCGCCGCTCTCGAGCACGAGGTGCACGACAACCTCGTCGAAGGCATCGTCGTGGCCGACGACGACATGCTCGAACGCTTTCTCGAGGGCGATGTGCCTTCGCCGGCGGAGCTCGAGCACACGCTCGCCGTTGGCGTCGCGGCTGCGAGCGTCTTCCCGGTCATCTGCGGATCTGCAGCGACGCAAGTGGCGATCGACCGTCTCGCCGACTTCATCTGCGAGATCGGCCCGTCTCCCGCCGACCGGCCCGGCATCGAGGTCACCGCCGGCACGACCACGCAGGACATCGCGCCCGACGCGGATGGCCAGCCGCTCGCATTCGTCTTCAAAACGATCGCCGACCCCTACGTCGGCCAGCTCTCATTGTTCAAGGTGCTGTCGGGAACCGTGAAGCCCGACGATCATCTCGTGAACCCGCGCACCGGCTCCGACGAGCGGCTCCACGCGCTCTTCGCGCTGCGCGGCAAAGACCAAGACCCTGTCACGAGCGTCCCGGCCGGCGACCTCGCCGCCGTCTCGAAGCTGTCCGCGACTGCTACCGGCGACACGCTCGCGCCGAAAGGCACGCCGGTCCGCGTCGCGACGATCGCGCCACCTCCCCCGGTGCTCGCAGTCGCGATCAAGGCTCGCACGCAAGCCGACGACGACAAGCTCGGGTCGGCCCTCCAGCGACTGCAGGAGGAAGATCAGGCGCTCGTGCTCGAGCGGAGCGACGAGACGAAGCAAACGTTGCTCCGGGGAACCGGCGAGACCCATCTCACGATCGCGCTCGAACGATTGCACCGAAAGTTCGGCGTCGACGTCGACACCGACGACGTACGCGTGCCCTACCGCGAAACGATCACGGCCAATGCCGAGGCCGAGGGCAAGTACAAGAAGCAGTCGGGCGGTCATGGCCAGTTCGGCGTCGCCTTCTTGCGGGTGGAGCCATTGCCTCGAGGCGAGGGCTTCCAGTTCGTCGACGCGATCGTCGGCGGCGCGATCCCCCGGCAGTTCATTCCGGCGGTGCAGAAGGGCATCGAGGAGACGATGGCGTCGGGCGGGCTCTACGGCTTCCCCGTCGTCGACGTGAAGGTCACGTGCTACGACGGCAAGTACCACTCCGTCGACTCGTCCGAGATGAGCTTCAAGATGGCCGGCTCGCTCGGCTTCAAGGACGCGATGGCCAAGGCGAGCGCAGTGGTGCTCGAGCCGATCTCCGTGCTGAAGGTCACCGTCCCGGCGGAGTACCAGGGCGACGTGATGGGAGACATAAACGCCCGGCGCGGACGTGTGCAGGGCACTGATGCGGTCGGCGGCGGCGAGCAGGAGGTGACCGCGCTCGTGCCCACGTCGGAGATCATGAGGTACGCCATCGATCTGCGGTCGATGACCGGTGGACGCGGGCGATTCACGGCGACACACAGCCACTACGACCCGATGCCGTCACACTTGGTCGACAAGCTCGCGAAGCCCAAGGCTGAGGCCCACTGAGCGATCTCTCACCGTCCGACGGGGTCGTCGCCGCGCGCTCTTTCGCGCGCCGGCTGCGCGAGGCGTTGGCGGCGGCGGCGCCGACCCAGGCGAACGCGCCGTCGGCCATCGGCAGTCTCGCTACCCGCGTGAAGCAGGTGCTCGACGACATGACGCGACGACTCGGCGGTGCGCCGCCGTTGAGCCCGGTGGCGGACGCGATCGATGGTGTGGCCGCTTCAGCGAACGCGCTCGTCAGTGCGATCGGCACCTATGGCGCGGACAACTGGGCCGAGGATCGGGGCGGGAGCCGCGCGATCGACGTGCTACGCGCCGGCATCGCCGAAGCGGGTGGGCTCGTGCGCCAAGCAGAGGCGCTCACCGGCGACTAACCCTTCGCGGTCAAGTTCTCGTACATCTTCGCGAGCGTGCGCTTGACGGCCGCGATCTCCTTGGGCGACATCCCGGTGGTGGCCCTGTCCTCCCAGTCGAGCGCACTCGGGATCAACCGACGCACCATCGCGGCGCCCTTCGGCGTGAGCACCACGCCCACCTCGCGGTTGCTCGTGGACGACCGCGTCCGAGTGACGAGCTTCAGATGGGCCAGGCGGGTCACCAGCCTCGAGATGGTCGGAGCATCGATCGATGTCATGACGGCAAGGTCGACCTGCCGCTGCTCGCCAGTGTCGGCGAGCACGGCGAGCACTCGCCACATGTAGATCGTGAGGCCCTCGTTCCTCAGCCGCTCGGAGCTGAAGCCCTCCACGATCGCAACTCCGACGCGGTTCACGAGGAACGGCAGGTAGCTCGCTAGGTCGAGTCGCACGGAACTAGTCATCTTTCCTCGTCTCGCACTATTGTATTTTCAACAGTTGTGATTACATCACACTTCGGGAGACGAACGGGGGAGACATGGAGTTCGGGTACTTCACGCTCAGCGACAACCACTACGACGACAACGTGCGGGGTGCGAACCAGCTCGTCCGTGACATCACGGCCGAAGCCCTCTACGCGGACGAGCTCGGGATGAACTCGGTGTGGATCGGCGAGCACCACTTCAACTCGCTCGGGGTGCTTTCGTGTCCCGATCTGGTGCTCGCGTCGATCGCCGCGCGCACCTCACGCGTGAGGCTCGCACCGGCCGTCACCGTGTCGCCGCTCCACAACCCGATTCGCATCGCCGAACAGTGGGCGACGCTCGACCTCCTCTCTGACGGCCGCGTCGACTTTGCCGCCGGCCGCGGGTACGACAGCCGCGAGTACCTGCCATTCCACGTCGACTTCGCCGACAACCAGAGCATCTTCGAGGAAGGCATCGAGGTCGTACAGAAGCTCTGGGAAGCGGAGGAACCGATCTCCCACCACGGGAAGCACTACGACTTCGACGACGTGCGCATCACGCCGCGGCCGATCCAGCAACCAGTGCCGACCTACATCGCTTCGTTCTCCCAGCCGTCGATCGAGCTGGCCGCCCGGCTCGACTGCGGACTGGTCGTTGCGCCGTTCGCCGCGTCGATGAACTACGGGGGCTTGTCGCAGGTCGCCGACCTCTACACCGAGAGGTGCGAAAAGCACGGGCGAAGGCCTCGCCGGCTCATGTGCAGCTACTTCATCCACTTCTACGACAACCCACGGCAGGAGGCGGCCCAACGAGCACGGCAGATCCGCTACTACAAGGAGTGTGTGATCCCCGCGTTCCCAGGCGATCCCGCGACCGCGCCGCCGAGCTACCGGTACTTCGTCGACATGGTGACGCGTCTCCAGAACGTGACGGCTGAGCAGCTCACCGAGAACTCCGTGCTACTGGGGACCCCGGAATCGATCACCGAGACACTGAAGAAGGTCGAGGCCGCCGGCTTCTCGGAGGTCATTCTCTATTTCAACGTGGGCCTCAAGCCTCACAACCAGGTCATGGAGGAGATGGACCGGTTCATGCGCGAGGTCGCCCCGAACTTCGAGGGCGTGCATACCCGGCGCCCGGCCGCCTGACCGGGGAAGAATCCCCCTCGAGCTGTCGAAATCGCGGTCCCAGCGCCGTCGTACGGTTCGAGTCGCCGCCCGGCGACGCACAGGAGGACAGCACGATGAAGTACATGCTGCTGATCTACACAGCCGAAGACGCGGGGCCGGCCGTCGGAACTCCCGAGGCCGAGCTCGAAATGAAGCGCTACTTCGAGTTCAGCCAAGAGGTGGCGAAGAAGGGTCTGGTCGTCGGGGGGGATCCGCTCGAGCCCGCGGGCACCGCCACCACGGTGCGAGTCCGCGACGGGAAGCGGCTCACCACCGACGGGCCGTTCGCCGAGACCAAGGAAGTCCTTGGTGGCTATTACATCCTCGACTGCGAGAACCTCGACCAGGCGCTCGAGTACGCGGCCAAGATCCCCGGCGCCGAGTACGGCTCGATCGAGGTACGGCCGGTCATGGCGATCCCAGGGATGTGACGCCGTCGCCGGCTGAGGTGAGCGAGGCGGTCGAGGCCGTCTTCCGCAACGAGTGGAGCCGCATCATCGGCGGCCTCGTTCGCCTCACTGGCAGCCTCGACGTTGCCGAGGAGTCAGTACAGGAGGCATTCGCCATCGCCGTGCGCACCTGGCCGGCGACTGGCGTGCCTCGGCGGCCGGCGGCGTGGATCACGACGGCGGCGCGCCGAAGGGCAATCGACCGGCTCCGCGCCGCGAGCACCGCGCAACGGACCGCGGCGACGGTAGGGGCGCTGCAGGCACTACAGGCACTGCAGGACGCCGACGCCGAGCCCGACAACAACCCCGTATCCGACGATCAGCTCCGTCTCGTCTTCCTCTGCTGCCACCCCGCGCTCGCCCTTGACGCACAGGTCGCACTGACGTTGCGGGTGGTCAATGGTCTGTCGACGGCATCAATCGCACGGGCGTTCCTCGTGCCCGAGACGACGATGGCGCAACGGCTCGTACGGGCCAAGCGGAAGGTGGAAGCCGCGCACATCCCGTTCTCCCTGCCGTCGCCCGCGTTGCTGCCCGATCGTCTCGATGCCGCGCTGGCGGTCGTCTACCTCGTGTTCAACGAGGGCTATAGCGCGACCGAGGGCGACGCTCTCGTACGCAGACAGCTGTGCGACGAGGCGATCCGGCTCGGGCGTCTGCTGCTCGACCTCCTGCCCGACGAGCCCGAGGCGCGAGGCTTGCTGGCGCTGATGCTCCTGCACCACTCCCGGCGCGACACGCGCATCGACGCGAACGGGGCACAGGCACCGCTCGAGGAGCAGGACCGGAGCCGCTGGGACCGCGACGCGATCGCCGAAGGACTCGCACTCGTCGAGCAGGCCCTTTCCCAAGGGCGGCCGGGTCCGCTGCAGGTACAGGCATCCATCGCCGCGTTGCACGCCGAAGCCCCAGATATGGGCGCGACGGACTGGTGTCAGATCGCCGCGCTCTACGACGTGCTCGCCCATCGGTGGCCGTCGCCCGTTGTCGCGTTGAACCGCGCGGTCGCCATCGGGATGAGCGAGGGCGCCGATGAGGGAGTCGCCGCGCTCGACGCGCTTGGCCCCGAGCTCGACGGATACCACCTCCGGCATGCCGCGCGGTGCCGACCTGTTGCGTCGTGCAGGGCGTCTCCGCGAGGCAGTCTCGGCGTACGACCAGGCGATCTCATGCGCGGGCACCGGGGCCGAGCGGTCGTACCTCGAACGGCGGCGCCGAGAGGTGCAAGCAGGCATCAGCTGACGCCCGGCCACTCCTCGGGGTTGTCCTCGGTGAAGTGGTCGACGATGCGCCCGTCCACGGCGTCGACGAGCACGAACCCGCGCCGCGTGGGCGGTTCCTCGGCCGAATACAGGAGGATTCGCCAGGTCGGCCGGCTCCGCAGCCCTCGCCAGCCGAGCTGTGCCGACGCGTGGCCCACCGGGAAGCCCACAGCCTTCGATGCCGCGACCAACGCGCCCTTCTCGTCGATGCCGAGATGCCAGCCCGACGTGATGCAGTACACGCCGACCAGCGCGAGGAAGATCGCCACGTAGAGAAAACCGTCGTTGACCAGCACGCCGCCGTCCGCGTAGCCGAGCCACAACACGAAGCACACCAGCGCGACACCGAGGTAGACGAAGCCGGGGATGCGCCGGCGGCTGTTGTCGGGAAACTGGTAGGGCCCGACGAACGACGAGACGTCGAGCTCGCCGGGCAGCTCGTCGTGATGCTCGTCGGCCATCACGTCGAAGATACCGGCCATGCCGCACGCACCTTTTGCCAGGTGACGTCGAGGCTCTCGGGCAGCACCCGGGTCTCGGCGACCGAGGTCATGAAGTTCGTGTCGCCCGCCCAGCGAGGCAGGCAATGCACGTGGAGATGACCCGGTACGCCCGCCCCGGCGGCCTGACCGAGATTCATGCCGACGTTCACACCGTCCGGCGCATACGCGGCCTTCAGCGCGGCCACAGCATCACGAACGCCGAACCACAGCTCGGTGTGCTCCGCGATTGTCAGGTCCTCGAGCGCGGCGACTTCGCGATAGGGCATCACCATCAGGTGACCGCTTCCGTAGGGATAGGCGTTGAGGATCGCAAAGCACTCCTCTCCGCGCCACACGATGTGCGTCTCGTCGTCGGGCAAGCCGGTGCCGAGGATCTGCGTGAAGACTGACTGCCCGGAGGGCGCGCTCGCCGCGATCCCCGCCACGTAGGTCGAACGCCACTCGGCCCACAGCCGATCAAGACTCACAACAGATGCGCGACGAGCTCGACCTGCAGCCGCTCCACGAACGCGTCGACGTGCACGCCTCGCTCGACTTCACCGCCGCGGGGGTTCACTCCGACGGTGCCGTCGCGCACGTCGTCGTCACCGACGACCAACACATAAGGGATCTTCTCCAGCTTCGCCTTGCGGATGCGAGCGCCGAGCGGCTCGTCCGCGCCCATCCAGTCGGCCCGGAGGCCCTCGGCGCGGAGACGGTCGGCGAGGCGACCGGCGTACGCGTCGTGATCGGCGCGCACGCCGAGCAGCCGCACCTGAACTGGCGACAGCCACAACGGCAACGCGCCCGCGTAGTGCTCGAGGAGGATGCCGAAGAACCGCTCCACGGACCCGAACAGCGCCCGATGGATGACGCGGGGACGATGGCGTTGGTTGTCGGGCCCGATGTACTCGAGGTCGAAGCGCGCGGGGAGCTGGAAGTCGACCTGCAGCGTGGACATCTGCCAGCGTCGTCCGATGGCGTCGCGGACGTGCACGTCGATCTTCGGGGCGTAGAACGCGCCTTCGCCCTCGGCGACGACGTACGGGAGCCCGGCGGTCTCCAACGCCTCGCGCAGCGCTTCGGTCGCCTCGTCCCATTCCTCGGGCTCACCGACGTACTTCTCCGGCCGGGTCGCGAGCTCCGCTTCGAAGTCGGTGAGGCCGAATGTGCGCAGGAGGCGCAGCACGAACGCGAGCAACGACGCGAGCTCATCAGCCAGCTGGTCGGAGGTGCAGAAGATGTGCGAGTCGTCCTGGGTGATGCCGCGCACCCGGGTGAGGCCGTGCAGCACACCGCTGCGTTCGAAGCGGTACACCGTGCCGAACTCGTAGAGCCGAAGCGGGAGCTCACGGTAGGAGCGCTGCTGCGACCGGTAGATGAGCATGTGCCCCGGGCAGTTCATGGGCTTCGGGTAGTAGGTGGCGCCCTCCATCTCCATCGGCGGGTACATGCCGTCGGCGTACCAGCTGAGGTGCCCGGAGATCTCGAACAGAGTCGACTTCGCGATGTGCGGTGTCCAGACGAAGGAGTACCCGGCGCGCTCGTGCTCCGCGTGGGAATAGTCCTCCATGAGCTTGCGGATCAACCCACCCTTGGGATGGAACACCGGCAAGCCGCCGCCGATCTCGGGCGGGAAGTGGAACAGGTCGAGCTCGAGGCCTAGGCGCCGATGGTCACGCTTCTCGGCCTCTTCCAACCGGTGGAGGTGCTCCTTCAGTGCGTCGGCTGACTCCCACGCGGTGCCGTAGATCCGCTGCAGCATCGGGTTGCGTTCGTCGCCCCGCCAGTAGGCGCCCGCCACGCGGGTGAGCTTGAAGTGGCCGAGGCGTCCGGTGTGCGGCACGTGAGGGCCGCGACACACGTCGCAGAACGCGGGCGGGTTGTCGTACACGCGCACCAGCCCCGCGTCGGTGCCCGATGTCGGATCGTCGGCCTTGCCGCTGATGATCTCGAGCTTGTACTTGTGCGCCGCGAACCGCTTTGCCGCCTCTGCCTCGCTGATCTCGTCGCGGATGAACGGCTGTTTCTCCGCGATGATCTCGCGCATCCGCGCCTCGATCCGAATGAGGTCATCGGGTGTGAAGGTGCGGCCCTCGGGCAGGTCGAAGTCGTAGTAGAAGCCGTCCTCGATCGGCGGGCCGATGCCAAACGTGGCGCCAGGGAAGAGATCGAGCACCGCCTGAGCCAGCACATGTGCAGTCGAATGCCGCAGCGTGTAGCGGCCGCGATCCGACGCCGGAACGACGATCTCGACCTTGTTCCCCGCGGACAACACCCAATCGAGGTCGCGCTCGACTCCGTCGACGACAGCGATCACCGCATCGCGTCCGAGCCTCGGCCCAATCGCCTCGGCCAGACCGCCGGCCGTCGTGCCCGCCGCGACCTCGCGGGTCGATCCGTCGGGGAGCACGATGTCGATGAGGTCGCTCATAGGGAAAGCGAGCCTACCGGTGCGGGTTCGCGGCTCCCGTGGGATTGCTCAACCGGCGCGGGCTCAACCGGCGCGGGCTCAACCCGCGTGGGCGAGCTCGCGTTCGTGCTCGACGGGCTCGGACAGCCGCACCTTGGCGACGTCGGTCGGCAGCGTCTCGGCCTTCTTCGTCGTGTACCGGTCGATGTAGTGCTGGCCCGTGAGCTCGCGAATCTCGTACATCAGCTCGTCGGTGAGCTCGCGGTACACGAGATGGTCGCCGTCACGGCCCTTGTAACGAGCGACGTCGATCGGCTGCCCGATGCGGATCTGCGCGGACCCGCCCACCTTGGGCATCTTCGCGTCGGGAGGCTGGATGTCGGCGGTACCGACGACCCCGACAGGGATGATCGGGCACCCCGTGGTGAGGGCGAGCCGCGCGGCGCCGGTATGGCCCTTGTGCAGGTGACCGTCGCGAGAGCGCGTGCCCTCGGGAAAGATGCCGAAGAGATGGCCGCGCGCCAACGCCGACGATGCAGCTTGGAGCGCGGCGTCACTCGACCGCCCGCCGGACCGATCGATCGGAATCATTCCCATCGCGGGGAACAGGAATTTCGTCTTCCACGAATCCATGTACTCCGCCTTGCCGACGAAGCTGATGCGGCGCGGCACGGCGAGCATCAGGAAGGCAGAGTCGAGGAACGAGATGTGATTCGGGCAGAGGATCGCACCACCGGTCGGAGGCAGACGGTGCAAGCCCTCCACATCGATCTTCCAGAGCACGCGGTGAATCGGTCCGCCGACCGCGCGCATTACGTCCTGCAGCTTTCCGGCGCCGGGCTCGGCCATGATCCTCCTTGGACTGTCGGGCGGATCCGTGATTCGCGGATCAAGGAGTCGCGCGCAGCCTAAGCGATCATTCCCGCGATATCGCCCAGTTCATGGGCTCTTCACAGGGCCTTCATCACCGATCGACAGATCCACACCCAGCAGGTCAGCGGCACTGCGGACAGGCTGGCCATTCGTGGCTGCAGCGTCGATCGCCGCGAGCGCCGAGGGGGTGTCGAGGTCGTCATCAAGCGCGGCCCGTACGGCTTCGAGCGCTCCGTCGCCCGGTTCGCCGGCATCGGACCAGGCCCGCAGGCGCGCCGCGGCGCGAGGCATGAGCTGCTCGTCCCACTCCCACGAGTCGCGGTAATGGTGCTCGATGATGGCAAGCCGGATCGCCCTCGGGTCCCACGTCTTCAACAGGTCGCTCACGAAGACGAGGTTGCCAAGTGACTTCGACATCTTCTCGCCATCCATCCGGACCATTCCGACGTGCATCCAGTGCCGCACGAACGGCTCGCCCGTCGCTGCCTCGCTCTGCGCGCGCTCGCACTCGTGGTGCGGGAAGATCAGGTCGGTGCCGCCCCCGTGTAGATCGATCGTGGTGCCGAGCTCACGGAGCGCGAGCGCCGAGCACTCGATGTGCCATCCGGGTCGCCCGGGGCCCCACATCGTCTCCCACATCGGCTCGCCTTCCGCCGACGGCTGCCACAAGACGAAGTCGAGGGGATTGCGCTTGTGCGGATCGTCGACGTTGCCGCCGCGTTCGTGGGCGAGCTCGATCATCTTCTCGACCGAGTAGCCGCTCACTTCCCCGAAGCCCGCGAACGAAGAGACGTCGAAGTAGACCGCGCCACCCGCCTGATAGGCGTGCCCCTGGTCGAGCACCATGCCGATGAAGCCACGGATGTCGGGGATCGCAGATGTCGCGCGTGGTTCGCTGAAGCACGGAAGAACGTTGAGCGCCTTCATGTCGCTGTCGAACCGCGCGACCTCACCGGCGGCGAGATCGAGGTAGTGCACCCCGAGCTGCCGGGCTTTCGCGAGCAACGGGTCGTCGACGTCGGTGATGTTGCGCACACAACGGGTGTCGTGGCCTAGATCACGCAGCCGGCGTTGCAGCACGTCGTACACGACGTAGACCGTGGCGTGACCCAGGTGGGTCGCGTCGTACGGGGTGATGCCGCACGTGTACATCGTGACAATCTGTCCCGGCTCGAACGGCACGATCTTCTGCCGCGCCGTGTCGTACAAGCGCATCGACACGGTCAGAGCTTGATGCCGGTGAGCCGGGGAGCGACTCGCGTCTTGTACCGCACGTTCAGCTGCAGCAGCACGGCAGTGAACATCTCGATCGCGGTTGCGTTCGAGAGCTCGCCCGCATCGAGGGGCCGGCAACCGGGGATCCGCGAGGTGATCTCGCACACCGTGGTGACGGCGTCGGGATAGTCGGAGCAGATGAGCACGTCGCTCTCGATGGGCTCCCCGAGATGGCCGAGCTCTGTCGCAGGGAGGTGGTGGAACGCAGCCGCGACGCGACAGCCGGGCACGGCCGCCTGCACGCTGGCCGCGACCGAGCCACGGGGCGGCACGAGCGGCTGGAACTCGTGGCCGACCTTGACCAATGCGTTCGCCATGGAGACGACGACCTTGCCGGTGAGCTGCTTCTCGAGCGAGTGCGCGGTCGTTGCCGCGCTGTCCCACGGCGTCGCGAGGATGACGAGGTCGGCGCCCGCGGCTCCCTCGTTGTCGCTCGCGGACAGGCTGAGGTCGTAATCGGTCCAACGAGCGAGAAGCCCGTCGAGCACCTCCATCGCTCGGTACCTCGAGCGCGAGCCCAACGTCACTTCGTACCCGACCGATGCCAGGCGCGCGCCGAGCGCGGTGCCAGCGGGTCCCGTGCCGCCGAGGATGCCGATGCGCATCGACGCAGCCTTGCACACCAGCCTAGGGCGCCCGACCCGGCAGTAACGTCGCCAGCGCATCGACGGTCGGAGGCACCATGGGTCTTCTCGAGGGCAAGCGCATCGTCATCACCGGCGTGCTCACCGACGCGTCGCTCGCGTTCGGTGTCGCCGACCTCGCGCAGCAGGAGGGCGCAGAGATCGTGCTCACCGGCGCCGGTCGGGGGCTGTCGCTGACCGAGCGCACCGCGCGCAAGCTGTCCGCGCCCGCCGCGGTCCTCGAGCTCGACGTGACGGTCGAGGAGCACCTCGACAGCGTGCGCGCCGATCTTCAGGAGCGCTGGGGACGGGTCGACGGCGTCCTGCACGCCATCGGCTTCGCGCCCCGAACTGTCTCGGTGGGCACTTCATGGACGCGACATGGGCGGACGTCTCGGTCGCGATGCAGATCTCGGCGTACTCGTTCAAAGCACTTGCCGATTGCTTCGCGCCGTTGATGACCCGTGGCGGCTCGTTCGTGGGCCTCGACTTCGACGCCACCGTCGCATGGCCCGCCTACGACTGGATGGGAGTCGCGAAGGCGGCGCTCGAGTCAACCTCGCGGTACATGGCGCGCGAGCTCGGGCCGCGGGGCATCCGCGTGAACCTCGTCGCTGCTGGTCCGATCCGCACAATGGCCGCGAAGTCGATCCCGGGCTTCGAGAAGTTCGAAGACGTGTGGACCGAGCGGGCCCCGCTCGGGTGGAGCATCACCGACTCGAGCGCCGTCGCGAAGGCGTGCGTCGCCTTGCTCTCAGACTGGTTTCCGGCAACGACCGGCGAGATGCTCCACGTCGACGGTGGCTACCACGCGATAGGCGCCTGACCTAGGTTTGCCCGCCATGCAACCCCACCTTCATCGCGTCGCGCTCGCCCTTGCGGTCACCGTCGCCGGAGTCGGCTTCGCCGCGTGCGGTGGCGACGACTCGTCGTCGTCCGACACGACTGAGGCGTCGTCGTCCGACACGACCGAGGCGTCACCGGACGACACGGGCTCGGCTGAGACGTCCCCGGCGTCGGCCGACACAACGGAGAGCGCCGGCTCAGGCAACGATCAGGTGGACGCGTGGGCCGGCGCGGTCTGCGGCGCGGTCGGCTCGTGGCTGACCGGCATCAACGAGCTGGGGGCGCAGCTCGGCACCGACGTCCAGGGCATCGCCGACCTCGACGAAGGCCGCGACCTTCTCGTCACGTTCATGGAGGATGTGGTCGGGCTCACCGACGACATGCTCGGCTCGGTCGAGGACGCCGGAGCGCCCGACATCGAGCGAGGCGATGAGCTCGCGGCCGACCTGCTCGCGGCGCTCGAGCCGGTGAAGGCGACGTTCGAGGACGCGGTGGTCGAAGCACAGAACCTTCCGACCGACGATCCCGCGACGTTCTCCGCGGCGGCGACCGAGCTCGGCAACTCGATCACGGGCTCGCAGGGCGAGTTCCAGGCGCAGTTCGACGCGCTGCAGCAGGAGTACGACAGCCCGGAGATCAACGCGGCATTCGAGACGGTGCCGGCCTGCGCTCAAGTCGGTTGAGCAAGCGCGATCGCGCCTGCGTCAGCAGGCAGCGCTCAGCGTCGCGTAGGGGTTGATCGAGCCCCCTCCCCCGGGGTGGATCTCGAAGTGCAGATGAGGAGTACCGCGCGCGTTGCCGTCGTCACCGACGTATGCGATCACCTCACCGGCACTCACGTTTCGGGCTCCGCCCGCGTATCCCGCAAGATGGGTGCCGAAGTACTCGTTGCCGTCGACCCCGCTGAGGAAGAACGAGCGACCCCCGGTCGAAACGCTGCGGAACGTCACGTAGCCCGCCACGGGAGCGACGACCGGGGTGCCTCTGCCCGCGAGCATGTCGTTGCCCTGGTGCCGACGGCGGCCCCCGCCACGCGAATCTCCGTAGTCGTTTCCGAACGCCGTCCCGCCGGCGACGGGGCACACCCACCCGCCTGAGGACGAGATCACGACGGAGCGCGACGAACTGCTGGTGCTGCCGCGCCGGGAGGCGGCAGCCGCCACGCGCGCCCGACGGGCCGCCTCGGCCTGCTCCCGCTTGCGCTTGAGCTCCTGGAGTCGCGCCAGCTCCTTCAGCGCTGCCGCTTTCGTCGCCCGCAGCCGCTCGACCGCGGCAGTCTGAGCGTCCTTGCGCTGGGCGAGGAGCGCGGCGCCCGTCTCGAGATCGGCCGTCATCGACCGGTAGCGATCGATGTCGTCCATCGACCCCATGGTGACGAACTGGGCCAGCGCATTCGCCCGCACCTCGACGTTGAGATCGCCGCCGAGGAGGAACGGCACGTCCGCGCCGCCCGCGTGGACGTAGCTGCGGACCGCCGTCTCGTTCACGATGACTCGCAGACCAGCGAGCTCGGCCTCGGCGGCGGCATGCTCGGTCTCGATCCGGGCGACCTCGGCGTCGAGGTCAGCTAGCTCGGTGTAGGCCTGCGAGAGCTCGTTCGCGGCCGCGTTGGCCCGACGCTGCGCCGTCGACACGTCGTCAGCGGACGCGGCGGGGAGACCGAACCCGGCGGAGGAAGCCACCACGGCGCAGGCAACAAGAAGGAGCCCTGGGGCTCGTCTCCGCACGATGGGCCGAAAGGGTAGCCAAGGAACGGGGGCGGGCGCTGGCTGGTCGCTTCGGTAGCCTAATCATGTGACCATCGAACAGCCCAGAGGAGACCGAATCGGAGACACCGACTGGCAGGCCGCGGCCCACGCGGCCGCCCGGCTGGCCAAGCAGGTCGAACTCGCCCTCGACGCCGCCGATCTGAGCCTTCCGCAGTACCGGGTCATGGTTTTCCTGGCCGAGGGTTCGGCCGGCGCGTCGGCCCTGGCCGGCACCCTCGCGGTGAGCCGGCCCACGATCACCGTCGTCGTCGACGGCCTCGTGGCCAAGGGTTTCGTCGAGCGTCAGGGCGACGAGGTCGACCGGCGCAAGGTCCACCATCGCCTCACCCCCGCCGGCCGCCGGTCGCTCGAACAGGCCGACGCGGTGGTTTCCGCCCGACTGGTCGAGCTGGCCGATCATCTCGGCGCCGATGCCCCCCGGGCCGTGGAGGGGCTGACCCTCTGGGGCCAGGCGATGGCAGCGGCGCGCAAGGCCGCGGTGAGCCGCACGTGACGGCCACTGACACCTGGTCCTCGTACGAGCCGTTGGGGGTGATCCCCCGCTCGGGGCCACCGAGCGCGCACCCCGACGTCGATCAGAGCAAGTCGTGGTGGAGGCGAATGCTGCCGCTGCTGCTCTCGAGCAAGCCGAGGTTCTTCGGTTCGCTCGCGGCCGCGTTCGTCGCACTTGTCGCGGCCGTGCTCATCCCCCGCGTGACGATGAACGCGATCGACGACGCGTTGATCGCTCGCACGTCGTCCTTGTCGCCGTACATCTGGGCACTCCTCGGCCTCGCCTTGTTCCGGTCGATCCTGACATTCGGGTACCGGTCGTCGCTCTACGGCATCGCCTACCGACTCGAGTACGACCTGCGCGTCATCGTGTTCGAGCACCTCACGCGCATGTCGTTCTCGTTCTATGACCGGGTGCAATCGGGTCAGCTCATCTCCCGCGCGAACTCCGACATCCGGTCGGTCCAGATGTTCCTCACCTTCGCGCCGCTGGTCTCGCTCAGCCTCCTCAGCTTCGTCGTCGCACTCGTGTTCATGTTCTCGATCCACGTGGGTCTCACGATGGTGGCCCTCTCGACGATCCCCTTCGTGTACCTGGCGGGGATCAAGCTGCGAAACCACACCTTCCCACTGTCGTGGATCGTGCAGGCGCGCATGGCCGACATCGCGACGATCGTCGACGAGAACGTGAACGGCGTCCGGGTCGTGAAGTCCTTCGCGGCGGAGCAGTCGCAAGTCGACGAGCTCGCCGGCGCCGCCCAACGTTTGCAGTGGGCATCGGTGCGCACCGCGATGACCCGCGCCCGCTACGCGCCGCTCATGGAGAACCTGCCCAGGCTCGGGCTCGCGGCGGTGCTTCTCTACGGCGGCTGGCTGGCCATCGAGGGCGAGATCACGGTCGGCGCGATCGTCGCGTTCAACGCGTACGTGATCATGCTCCAGGCACCGTTCCGGCTTCTGGGGATGATCACGATGCTGGGTCAGCGGGCCGCCGCGTCGGCGGCTCGCATCTACGAGATCCTCGACGAGCCGCCCGAGATCGTCGATCGGCCGGGAGCCGTCGATCTCGTCGCCCCACGTGGCGAGATCGACTTCGACGACGTCACGTTCGCGTACCGCCGCCCGGGAGCCGAGCAGGACGAACCCGTGCTCGAGCACTTCTCGCTGCACCTCGCACCAGGAGAGACGGTCGCGATCGTTGGCCGCACGGGCAGCGGCAAGTCCACGATCGCGCGGCTGCTGCCCCGCTTCTACGACGTCGACAGCGGGTCGGTGCGGGTCGACGGACACGACGTCCGCGACCTCACGCTCGGAAGCCTCCGGGCGAACGTCGCCGTCGTGCTCGACGAGCCGTTCCTCTTCTCGACCACGATCCGGGAGAACATCGCCTACTCCCGGCCCGACGCCTCGACCGACGACGTCGAAGCCGCCGCGCGCGCTGCGCACGCCGACGAGTTCATCGATGACCTGCCGATGGGCTACGAGACGATCATCGGCGAGCGCGGCTACGACCTCTCAGGGGGACAACGCCAACGCATCGCCATCGCGCGCACCTTGCTGGCGAATCCCCCCGTCCTCGTGCTCGACGACGCCACGAGTGCGGTCGACGTGCAGGTCGAGGAACACATCCACGGAGCGCTCGGCAACCTCCTCGAAGGACGCACGACGCTCGTGATCGCGCACCGGCTGTCGACGATCAATCTGGCCGACCGTGTCGTGCTCGTGGAGGGCGGCCGCGTCGTGGCCGACGGCACCCACGCCGAGCTGATGGCGGCCGAGCCGCGCTATGTCGAGGTGCTCGCCCGCGCCGCCCATGACCGTGACGTCCATGACCCTGACGATGCGGCCGAGCTGGCCGTGACGGGGTCCGACTGATGGCGTGGGGCGGACCGCCCGCCGGCTCGCCCTTCGGCGGGCAGACCGCGACGGCATCGAGCGCCGCGGCCGGGCTCCCGTTCGCCGGGGTGCCGACCGAGCTCGTCGACCGCGTCGAGGACATCCTCGCCACCGAGCCCGATCATCCGGCGCCGGACATCCAGTTCACGCAGCTCGAGAACGACGAGGCCCCGTTCACGCTGCGCCGGTTCCTCAACACCCGTCGCGCGGCGCTGCTCGGCGCCTTTGCCCTCGTCGGCATCGAGACCCTCGCCACCCAAGCGGGACCACTGTTGACCCAGCATGCGATCGACAAGGGAATCATGGCGGCCTCGACATCGGTACTCGTCGCGACGTCCATCTTCTACGCCCTCACCGTCGTCATCAGCATGATCGCCGGCGGCCTGCGCGTCGCCTGGACCGGCAAGGTCGGCGAGAGCCTCCTCTATGACCTTCGCGTACGGGTCTTCTCGCACCTGCAACGACTGTCGATCGACTTCTTCACAGGTGAGAAGGCGGGCCGCGTGATGACGCGGATGACGAGCGACATCGAGGCACTCAGCCAGCTCTTCCAAGACGGCATCGTGAACCTCGCGGTCCAGGCGTTGACGATGATCGTCGTGACGGTCGTGCTGTTCGTGCTGAACCCGCAGCTCGCCGCGATCACCGTCCTCATCGTCGTGCCGGCAATGACGATCGCGACCATCTGGTATCGCGGCGCCTCCGACCGGGGCTATGGGCGTGTCCGCGAACGCATCGCGGAGGTGCTCGCCGACCTGCAGGAGAGCCTCTCGGGCATGCGGATCATCTCCGCGCACAACCGTCGCAGGCACAACGTCCACCAGCACCGCAACATCGTCGGCGACTACCAGAGCGCCAACCAGTACACCGCCCGGGTCGGGGCCATCTACGGGCCGATGACGGACCTCATCGGTGCAGCCGGGCAAGCGGTCGTGCTGCTCATCGGCGGAAACATGGTGCTGAACGACACGCTGACGATCGGCGAGCTGACGGCGTTCGTGCTCTACCTCGCCGCGTTCTTCGCGCCGATCCAGCAGCTCGTGCAGCTGTACACGACGTACCAGTCGGGACAGGCGGCGGTCGACAAGCTCCGCGACCTGCTCGCGACTCCCCCGAGCGTCCCCGAGCGTCCCGGTGCGGTTGACCTCCCTCCCATCGCCGGGCATGTGGTGCTCGATCACGTGACATTCGGGTATACCGCGGGCCAGTCGGTGCTCGACGACGTCACGCTCGACATCGCGCCAGGCGAGACGTTCGCACTCGTGGGCGCGACGGGGGCGGGAAAGTCGACCATCGCGAAGCTCGTGACGCGCTTCTACGACCCCACGCAGGGCGCGGTACGGATCGACGGCCACGACTTGCGCGGCGTCACGCTCGCGTCGCTCCGTCGACAGCTCGGCGTGGTGCCGCAAGAGGCTTTCCTGTTCGCCGGCTCGGTGCGCTCGAACATCACCTTCGCGCGGCCAGACGCCTCAGACGAGGAGGTGGACGAGGCGTGTCGCGCTGTCGGCCTCGACGAGCTCATCACCCGGCTCCCGCACGGCCTCGACACTCTCGTGCACGAACGGGGGGCGACGCTCTCGTCGGGCGAGCGACAGCTCCTCGCACTCGCTCGCGCGTTTCTCGCCCGGCCGCGTGTGCTGGTCCTCGACGAGGCGACCGCCAACCTCGACCTGCGGTCCGAAGCCCAAGTCGAGCATGGGCTCGATGTGCTGCTCGAAGGTCGCACTGCGATCCTGATCGCGCATCGACTGGCCACTGCGATGCGTGCACATCGGATCGCGGTCGTCGACGACGGTCGCATCGTCGAGCTCGGCTCGCATGCGGAGCTCCTCGCCGAGCGCGGCAGGTACGCGGCAATGTTCGAGACATGGCAACGGCACATGACCGGTCGTCCGGACGGCGAGGCAGAACTGGCCCGGTGACCGACCGATACGGTGGGCATCGTGACGATTCGGGCACGTGATGGTCGAGAAGTCCTTCTCGAGGTGCTGCGCACCGAAGGGGTGCGTCATCTGTTCGGCAACCCGGGTAGCACCGAGCTCCCACTGATCGATGCGCTGGCCGGTCCGGCGGGCGAGGGTCTCGAGTATGTGCTCGCCCTCCAAGAGGCGACCGCGGTGGCGATGGCGGACGGGTACGCGCAGGCCACCGGCCGCCCGGCGTTCCTGAACCTGCACACGTCGGCGGGCTTGGGCAACGCGATCGGCAATCTCACCAATGCCGTCGCGAACGGCTCGCCGCTCGTGGTGACTGCCGGCCAGCAGGACTGGCGCCACATCGTCAACGACCCGCTCCTCTCCGGCGATCTCGTTGGCCTCGCCCGGCCAGTGTCGAAGTGGGTTCACGAGGTGCGCTCCCTCGACGAGCTCGGCACCGTGATGCGGCGGGCATTCCATGACGCCGTTTCCCCGCCGGTGGGTCCGGTGTTCGTGTCGTTGCCGATGTCGACCCTCGATGCGGAGGGCGACGTCGAAGTGCCACCCGCGTCAACAATCGACCGGCGCACAGTGGCGGCCTCGCTCGATGAGCTCGCCACGCTGTTGACCGAGTCGCCGATCGGTTCGGTCGCGATCGTCGCGGGCGACGAGGTGTCGGCCTCCGGCGCCGTCGGCGAGCTGGTGACCCTGGCCGAGACCCTCGGAGCGCCGGTCTACGGAGCGGCCCTCCACTCGACCGGCGTCTTCCCGCCCGCCCACCCGTTGTACGCGGGGATGCTCCCACCGGCGGCGGGGGCCATCCACGCCTCGCTCGCGTCCTATCAGCGCGTCTTCGCGATCGGCGCGCACACCTTCATGGTGTACCCGTACACACCAGGGCCGGTCCTGCCAGAGACGGTGGAGCTCATCCACCTGTGTCCCGATCCCGCCCGGCTCGCGCGGTTCTTCCCTACGAAGCTGGGTCTCGTCGGCGACCCGAAGGCGACGCTCGCCGCGCTGCTCCCGATCGTGTCCTCCAGTGTCGACGCTTCGGCGGTCGCCGAGGCAGTGAACACGGCCCGGGCGCGCCGAAGCGCGGAGATCGACCAGCTCGAGGACGCCGCGCTGAGCCGGTACAGCTCGTCACCGATGGATCCGATGGCCGCGGGGCACGCGCTCATCCGCGGCGTGCCTCCCAACACGGTCGTCGTCGACGAGGCCATCACGACCGGCTTCTACGTCCGCGGCTTCCACCACTGGACCGAGCCCGGCCGGTACTACTTCTGCAAGGGCGGAGGTCTGGGCTGGGGCATGCCGGCGGCGCTCGGCGTCTCCCTCGGTCGCGACCGCGACCCGGTGCTCTGCGTCGTCGGTGACGGCTCGGCGATGTACTCGCCCCAAGCGCTCTGGACCGCGGCACACGAGCAGCTGCCCGTGGTCTTCGCGGTCGTCAACAACCGGCAGTACCTGATCCTCAAGGGGTATCTCCGGGGCATGGCCCGAGACAGCGCGAAGGCGGACCGGTTCGTCGCGATGGACATCGACAACCCGCCGGTCGACTACGTCGGGTTGGCGCGTTCGATGGGCGTCGACGCGACGCTCGTGGAGAAGGCCGGCGATGTCGGCGACGCGGTCGGTGCCGCGCTCGCCAGCGGTCGCCCGCACTTGCTCGAGCTGCCCATCGCCGCACCGTGACGGAGGAACAGGCCGCGCCCATGCTCGAGCTGCGCGCCGTATCGCTCGTCTACGACGGGCGGTGCGTCCTGGATGGCGTCGACTGGCGGGTGTGCACCGGCGAGCGTTGGGTGGTGCTCGGACCGAACGGTTCGGGAAAGACGTCGCTCATCCGCATCGCGTCGCTGTACCAGCACCCGTCGCGCGGCACCGTGACGGTGCTCGGCGGCGAGCTGGGACGCGTCGACGTGCGCCGGCTACGGCCCCGAATAGGCCTTGCGAGCGCGTCGATGGCCGCGATGCTGCGCCGCGAAGTCGAGGTCGTCGACGTCGTGATGACGGCCCGCAATGCCGCACTCGAGCCCTGGTGGCACACCTATACCGAGGCGGACCGCGCCCGTGCGGTCGAGCTGCTCGACCGCTTCGGGGTCGCGCGCTTCGCGGGGCGGATGTTCGGGACACTGTCGAGCGGCGAGCAACAGCGCGTGCAGCTCGCGCGCACGCTCATGGCCGATCCCGAGCTGCTGTTGCTCGACGAGCCGGCCGCAGGACTCGATCTCGGCGCGCGCGAAGACCTCGTCGCGCGTCTCGGCGAGCTCGCGCTCGACGCCGCCAATCCCCCACTCGTGCTCGTCACCCATCACGTCGACGAGATCCCGCGAGGCTTCACGCACGCGCTGCTGCTGCGCGACGGCCGTGTCGTCGCTTCAGGCCCGATCGAGGAGTCGCTCACCGCCGGCACGTTGTCGCGGTGCTTCGGTCTCGATCTCGTGCTCGAGCAGCGCGACGGCCGCTGGACCGCCCGCGCCACCCCCAGCTGATTCTCTTGGCGCGTTCGGGGCTCTGGCACTCAGGAACGCCAAGAAAACCTGCTGGGTCAGCGGGCGAGGCAGGCGAGGAGACGGGGACGGCTCTTCTCGATCTCGTCACCGAGCATGCGCTCGAGCACGGGGCCCCACAGCGCGCCGCCGTAGTGCAAGTGCATGACGAGACGGCTGCCGTCTTCAGTGGGTGCGACCGTCGCCTCGAGCACCCACGGTGCGTGCGAGCGACCATCGGCCTCGCTGCGTTCGAACACGGCGCGGTCGTCGTCGAGCGAGGTGCGGACCATGCGAAGGCGCTTCGAGCGCGCGAGCGGTCCGAGGCGGCCGCGGAGGTCGACGAGCCACGCGGGACCTCCGTCACCGGGGAGAGCATCAGCGGGGGTCGCCTTCGTGACGATCGACAACCACTCCGGATAGCGCCCGAGATCGGTGACCCAGCTCAGGAGGTCGGCGGGAGAGCAGGGCGCGGCGAGGTCGGCGGTCACGTCCACGTCCCCAGCATCGCAGCGTGACGGTGGCGCGACCCACCCGCAGGCGTCACACTTGGTGCGGCGGTGACGATCAGGGCGAGCCAGCACCTCGACGTCAGGAGTTCCTCATGATCCGTAAGTTCGTGGGCGGGTTAGCGCTCGTCGTCACAGCCCTCGTCGGCATGCTCGTCCTCAGCGGCGCCGAGCTCGCCACCGCGCAGGACGGCACCGGCCCGACTCCGACCACACAAGTGGGGCCGAGGGCGAACGCCGCAGCCGGCTGCGCGTGGGCCGGCCGGCTGCTCGGCTACCTCGAGAAGGTGCAGGAGCGCGGCACCGCGCTGTTGGCGTGGCTCGAGGCGAAGCAACCGGAGCTCTCGCAAGGCAACCCAGAGGTGGCGGCGCGCATCGGCACGGCGATGACGGCTATCCGGACGAGGCTGAGTGAGCTGAACGAACACGTCCCCGCGCTGCGGGCCCGCATCACGGAGCGCTGTCCCGCGGGGTCCTAGGGCGCCACCAGACGAGCGCGAAGCTCGTCGGACGACATCGAGGCGAGCTCGCCGCCCGAGAGCGTGGATTCGACGCCGACCCATGCCGGCGGCCGGAACGAGTCGCTCTCCTCCCGACTGTCGAAGTTGACCTCCAACAGCACGAGACCAACGAGTGCTCCCTCGAACGCATCGACGCTGGCTTCGCGTTCGACCCAGCGCGATGCGGGCACGCGTCTTGCGCAGCTCTCGTGACGGCAGGCTGAGCAGCAGGGCGTACTCGGATTCGGTGAGGTAGATCGTCGTGTGGAGGACGACCGTGCCATCGGCGGGCTCCCGCCGCTGCTTGTGGCCGAGCTTGTAGACCGTCGGCCCGTCGGGCTCCTCCACCTTCCGGAGCCGCAGCTGAGTGCCCGTGATGTAGTGGTCCGTGATCTGCCGCGGCTCGACGACCTCGGCTGGTAACGCGTCGAGCAAGTATCGACGCTCGATCTCGACACGCGCGTACTTCACCCGGGGGCCACCTTCGCTTGGCCGGTGAGCGCTTCGAGCCGAGTGATGCGTTCCCGCAGGATCTTCCGAGATCCGAAGAAGAAGCTCGACGCGCGGGTGTGCGGATACTGAAGCCACAGGTGTGCAGCGTCCGAGTCCGCAGCCCGCACGGTCTTCGGATCGGCATCGATCTTGCGCAGGGCCGACAACAGCGCCGCGGGGTTCCGGCAGTAGCGGACGGCGAGCCCGTCGGAGAGGCGGGCGCGCGAACGCAGGACGTATCGACGTAGGAACGCGCCGCCGAGCGCGAGCGGTGTGGTGAGCAGCGTGATCGGGAGGAAGATGACGTTGTCGATGTCGAACTCGCCGTCGGCGAAAGGTAACCCCCACAGCTCGAACACGCGCGCCGTGCACGCGTACACGGCAGTGTCGAGCGACACCTCATAGGCGGCGACGCGGCCGATCTCGTATGCGAGCACCGCCTCGAGCTCGTCGCGAGACATCGAGTCGACAAGGCCGGTCGTCACGACGATCCAGGCCGTCTCTTTGCGGCGGCCGATAGTGAGGCAGTTCGGGGCCGGGTCGCGGATGAGGGCACACGACGGCGGTGGGAAGACTCCAGCGGCGATGCTGAGCCCCTCGAGCAGGACTTGCACCCGGCGGTGCTCGCCGACCGGGTCGCGCGGCACGACCGAGGCGGAGCCCGCGGAGAACGGGCGCGGGAACAGCTGCATCGGCGTCAGCACGGTGCGCTCGGCCCGTCGGTAGACCCAGAGGAAGCCGAGCGCCGACACCACAACCGCGATGACGAAGGCAGACCCGAAGCTGATGCCGATGAGGCTCCAGCCGTAGCCGCCGGATCCACGGAGGAGCGTGCCGAGCGCGCCGACTGCGTAAGCGAAGGGGAAGACCACGAGGGTGAGCGCGAGCGCGAGAAGGAGGATGCCGACGATCGACACGACCAGGAGCCGTCGCCGGCCGGAGTCGATCAGGTCGTCGTGCACCGCCTGATTCTCCGCCATCGGGGGCGACATGCCGCGTCTCGGCGCCTAATTTCCGTAGATGGGCGCAGTTCTTCGTGAGGTGATCATCGACTGCAACGACCCGCGTCGGGTCGCGGAGTTCTGGGGAACGGTTCTTGGTTGGGATGTGCAGCAAAAGGACGACGCGTTCTGGATGTCCGAATCGGGTGCCCCGTTCCCGGACCTGCTGCTCGTGTTCGTCCCGGTTCCGGAGAGGAAAGCGGTGAAGAACCGCATCCACCTCGATGTGAGCCCCGTCGGCTGCGATCGCGACGAGGAAGTCGCGCGCCTCGAGAAGATTGGCGCCACACGCGTCGACGTCGGCCAAGGTGATTCCCCTTGGATCGTGCTCGCGGATCCAGAAGGGAACGAGTTTTGTGTTCTCGGCCGGAGAGCTGACCTCGCGTAGGAGTCTCAGCCGAACGCCATCCCCTCGGTTGCCGCAGACGGCGTGGGATCGGGGAGCCGTATCATGCGGAAGGACACGAGCAACCCGCCGAGTGCGGCGAACAGGGGAACGAGCAGGGCCACCTGAAGGGCCTTTGGCCTCGCGTCGGTATTGATCCGGATGATCTCGTCCTGGATCTCCTGGGGCTGGCCCGCCAGCTGCTCCTCGAGTGCGGTGTTCGTCATCACCTCCGCATCCGACTCGAGCACCTCCGCGACGGTCTGCTTGTCAGCCGGAGGCAGGATGGTGCTGTCGTTCGCCATGTTCGTGAAGAAGAACGACAGCGAGGCGAGCATGATCGCGCCAGAGAACGCCAAGCCGAACGACAGCCCGAACGACCCGCCGGCCGAGTTCACGCCGGCCGCCTCGCTGACGCGCTCCTCCGTGATCGGCGACAGCGTGTAGTTGTTCAGCTGCGACACCAGCAGACCGAGGCCTGATCCCGCGACCATCAACGGAATGACGAGATACCAGCCGGAGTCGACCCGGGGGACGAGCGGGATCAGGGCCACCACTGCAAGCGCCAAGAGCGCGAAGCCGGCGCGAATGATGCTGCTCGGACGCCGACGAGCCGTTCTCTTGCTCGCGAGCAGGGCGACCGCGAACATGCTCAGCGAGAGCGGCGCGAGCGACAATCCCGCTTCCATCGCGTTGTACTCGAGCACCATCTGCAAGTAGATCGGCAGGGCGATCATCATGCCGCCGAGCGCGATCTGCTGGAGGGTCTGCCCGGAGATGCCGAACCTGAACAGCGGGGCCCGGAACAGATCCGGGTCGATCAGCGTCGGCTTGCCCTCACGCTTGCGCCGCACCAGCCAATAGGCGAACGAGCCAAGGGCAACTGCACCGACCGCCAGGAGCAAGGCGACAGCTTCGCCCCCCTCCTGCCACACGAGGATTCCCAGCACGATGCCGCCCATGCCCAAGATCGAGAGCACCGCCCCGACAACGTCGACGCGTCGCTCGCCCGTGTACGGCACGTCGCGGACGAGCTTGATGCCACAGAGGACGATGACGATGATCAGGTCCTCGAGGAGGAACGCGATTCGCCACGAGAGGTAGGTGGTGATGAAGCCGCCGATCAGCGGTCCGACCGCCGCGGCGATCGCAGCGGCAGCACCAACCAGCGCGTATGCCTGCTTCTGCGCGGCACCCTCGAAGTTGCCATGGATCAGGGACTGCATGGCGGGCAACAACATCGACGCGCCGAGCCCGCCGATGATGGCCCAGAAGATGATGACCGCCGTGAGTCCCTGGGCGAGCGCCATCGCCAAGGCGCCCAGCGCGTAAGCGCACAGACCGATGACGTAGGCGCGCTTGCGTCCGATCAGATCACCGACCTTGCTGCCGATGAGGATGAACGCCGCCGAGACCAGGGCCTCGAGCGCGATCGCCGACTGGACTCCGCTGACGGTCGTGTCGAGATCCTTGACCACTTCCGCGATCGAGACGTTCATCAGCGAGGTGTCGACGACGAGCACGAACATGGCCATCGAGAGCAGGATCGCCAAGCGACGATCGCCTCCGGCCTGCACTCCCATGTCAGACCTGCACTGCGCACTAGAACGGCGTCGGGATCTGACGCGACGAGAGATCGGGATCGGTGTAGCCGCCGGCTGGCTCGCGATCGGGGAACTTGACCTTCTTCGGCTTCAACGGCTCGTACGGGATCTGGCTGAGCAGGTGCGTGATGATGTTGAGCCGTCCCCGCTTCTTGTCGTCGGTCCTGGCGACGTGCCACGGCGCCCACTTGCTGTCCGTCGCCTCGAACATCGCGTCCCGTGCCCGCGCGTAGTCGTACCAGCGGTTGTACGACTTGAGGTCCATCGTCTGACAGCTTCCAGATCTTGCGAGGGTCATCGACCCGGCTCTGCAGCCGGCGGGTCTGCTCCTCTTCGCTCACCTCGAGCCAGTACTTCACAAGCAGGATCCCCGAATCGACCATCGCCTTCTCGACGCCGGGCACCAACTCGAGGAATCGCTCTGCGTCTTCTTCTGTGCAGAAGCCCAGCACCCGCTCGACGCCGGCGCGGTTGTACCAGCTTCGGTCGAAGATCACGACCTCGCCCGCCGCCGGCAGATGAGGCACATACCGCTGCACGTACATCTGCGACTTCTCGCGCTCGGTCGGGCTCGGGAGAGCCACGACGCGAAACACCCGCGGGCTCACTCGCTCGGTGATCCGCTTGATCGTGCCGCCCTTGCCGGCGCTGTCTCGGCCCTCGAACACGATGCAGACCTTCGCGCCCGATGCCTTCACCCACTCCTGCATGGCGACGAGCTCGCCCTGCAACGTGCGCAGCTCGGCCTCGTACTCCTTGGTCTTCATCTTCGGAGGGTTCTCGCTGTCGGCGTCCCCCGCATCTTTGTCTTTGCTCTTCTTGCTCACTGCAACGCCTTCGCCTTCGCCTGCTGGAACTCGGCCTCGCTGATCGCGCCCTTGTCGCGCAGCTCTGCGAGGCGGGCGATCTCATCGGCGGCACCGCCGGTAGTGGTGACGCTCTGCACGTACTGGCGCAGGGCCGCGTCCTGTTGCTGCGCCTGCTGAACGGCATGCTCCTGCATCTTGTGCCCGCGGGCGATCAAGTACACGAAGATCCCGAGGTAGGGCATGAAGATGATGAAGATCGACCAAAGCCCCTTGCCCCATCCGGATAGGTCGGGGCTGCGGAAGATGTCGCCGAAGATGACGAACAGCAGCCAGATCCAGATGAAGAACAAGGTGAACCAGATCATCGACCAGAAGAACTCACCGGAGCCGAACTCGGCGAGGATCACGGGTACCTCCCACGGGGTTCAGGGATTGCGGGTTGAGGGAACATCACTCTGCCGCGTGCACGAAGCGACGGAGGACCAGCTTGCCGATCTCGGCGAGCACGAAGTAGGCCGCGACCACGATCAAGCAGACGCGCCACTGGTCGCCATCGAGGTCGACGGTGTCGAAGATGCGCTGAAGGAGCGGCAGAGTCGTGACCAGCAACGTGAGGGCCAGCGCGGTGAGCATCAGCATGTTGAAGCGTCCGTTGGCGATGGTGCTTCGGCTGAAGACGCTCCGATACGGGTCGCGCCACTCGAGCGACGCCGCGATGTGGAGGAGCGACATGGTGATCAAGCCCATCGTGGTCGCGACCGCGAGCCCGTGACGATCCTCGGCCCACGCCACGACGACCAGGGTGCCAATGGCCACGAGGAGACCCGCGAAGCCCAGCCGAGCGCCGAGGGCCCGCGCGATCACAGGGTCTTCGGGTGATCGAGGACGCCGGCTCATGAGCCCGGGGGTCGGTGCATCAAAGCCGAGGCCGAGCGCAAGCAGCACGTCGACAGCGAAATTGATCCACAGGATCTGCAGTGGCAGCAGTGGCGAGCCGTTGGCGATGTCGAAGATGCCGGCACCGACGAACGTGAGGATGAAGCCGGCCAGCATGATCATCTGGACGCGGATGTACTTCATCAAGTTGTCGTAAAGACCCCGCCCGCCCTCGACGGCAGCCACGATCGTGGCGAAGTTGTCGTCGGTGAGGATCATCTCGGCGGCGTCCTTGGTGACCTCAGTGCCGGTGATGCCCATGGCGACGCCGATGTCGGCTCGGGTGAGCGCCGGCGCGTCGTTCACACCGTCGCCGGTCATCGCCACGATGTTCCCTTGGCGCTTCAGGATGCTGACGAGGCGGACCTTGTCCTCGGGCGCGACCCGGGCGACGACCCCGATTTCGTCGACTTCCGCGAGGAGCTGTTCGTCCGGCATCGCGGCGAATTCCGCTCCGGTGAGCGCTCGACCTTCGATGCCCAGCTGCTGCGCGATGGCCGACGCCGTCGTCGCGTGGTCGCCGGTGATCATCCGGACGCGGATGCCAGCGTCGTGGCAAAGCGCGATCGCGTCCTTCGCCTCCTTGCGGGGCGGGTCGACGATGCCGATCAGGGCCACGAGCTCGAGCTGGTCCACGAGCGCGAGGAGATCGCCGGCGGGATCGAACGCGGCGGGGTCGAAGTCACGTCGAGCCACCGCCAGCACGCGCAGCCCTTCGCCAGCAAGCCGATCGTTCTCCGCCAGCACGCGTTCGCGATGTTCATTCGCCATCGGGGCGGAGGACCCGTCGACAGCCATGTAACGAGACGACCGGGCGAGCAGCACATCGGGAGCGCCCTTGACGAAGCAGCGCACCACTGCGGTGCCGCCGTCGTCCATCTCGTGGAAGGTGGCCATCAGCTTGTACTCGGCGTCGAAGGGCACCTCGGCAACGCGGGGGTAGTACCGCCGCGTCTCGTCGACGTCGAGGCCGCCCTTGGCCGCCAAGACGACGAGGGCACCCTCGGTCGGGTCCCCGATGCACGCCCCGTCACGGATCACCGCGTCGTTGGCCAGCGCCATCGGCAGCACGAACGGCTCGAGCGAACCCTCATGGGTTCCCGCCACCCGCAGGATCCGGCCCACCGTCGAGTAGCCCTCACCGTCGACGCTGAAGCGCCCACCGACAACGACAAGCTCCCGCGCCGTCATCTGGTTGAGCGTCAAGGTGCCGGTCTTGTCCGAGCAGATCGCCGACGTGGATCCGAGCGTCTCCACCGACCGGAGGCGCTTGACGATCGCGCCCTTCTTCGCCAGCTCCTGCGTGCCGAATGACAGCAAGGTCGTGACCACGGCGGGAAGGCCAGTGGGGATCGCCGCAATGGCGAGGCTGATCCCGACGAGGAACAGCTGGTCGAAGTCCTCACCTCGAATCAGCCCGATGACCACGATGAGCACGAGTGCGGCCGCGGCCATGACCGTGATCAGCACTGTCAGCTGGTCGAGCTGCTTGGTGAGCGGCGTCTTCTCCTGCTCGACCCCCGCGAGCATCCCCGAGATGTGTCCGACCTCGGTCGACATGCCGGTCGCGGTGACCACCATCTCGCCCCGCCCACGCGTGACCTGAGAGTTCATGTAGGCCATGTCGATCCGGTCACCGAGCGGGATGTCCTCACCGGAGACGACGTTGACGACCTTGCTCACCGGGGTGCTCTCCCCCGTGAGACCGGCCTCCTCGATCTCGAGTGTGGCCGACACGAGGATGCGTCCGTCGGCCGGAACCTTGTCCCCCGCTTCGAAGCCGACGATGTCTCCCGGGACGAGCTCCTCCGCCGGAATCTGAACCCTTTGGCCGTCGCGGCGAACGTTGGCATTCATGATCAGCATCTCGCGGAGCGCGGCGACGCTCTCCGCCGCCTTGCCCTCCTGATGCAGCCCCATCACCGCGTTGAGGACCGTGAGACCGATCACGACCAACGCGGTCGAGACATCCTGCAACGCGACGACGCTGACGACTGCCGCTCCGACCAGCACCAACTGCATGAGGTCTTGGTACTGACGCAGGAACGCCTTCCAGGCCGGCTCCTTGGCCTCTTCCGCGAGCTTGTTCGGCCCATACCGAGCGCGCCGGGCTTCCACCTCCGCGGGGCTGAGGCCGGTGGCAGGGTCAACGTCGAGACGAGCGCAGACGTCCTCGGTCGACATGCCATACCACTCGGCTTGGCCCTCCGCTGGAGTTGTGGGCATGGTCGCGACCATCAGGTTCCTCCCCGAGCCAGCTCGCGGCCGTCACCGTAACGTCAACGCGAGCGGGAGGAAGCACCGCCTGGTGAGCGGGCCCGACAGGTGTTCGATAGTGGCGCTCATGGCGGCGGCAGGGGAAAGATGACCGGCGGTAACCCCGACAGAGCAGAGGTGCGCATATGAAAAAGGTGCTCTCGGCGTTCGCCGTTCTCGGCGCCGCCCTTGTCCTCCTGGGCGCTCCCGTGAGTGCGCAGACGCCCGCCAACATCGCCGCGACGATCACCGCATCGCCGGCGAACCCCACTGCCGCCACGAGCGTGGTCGTCACCGGGGTGTTCTCAATTCCGGCACTGAGCTCGACGCCAGCCGAGGTGAGCCTCAGCACGAGCAGCGGGGCGCCCATCCTCGTTTCGGCCACGTCTGGCCTCTCGTCGTGTGTCACGAGTGCCACGGCCGTGACGTGTCTGTGGTCCACGCCTGACCTCGCCACCGCACAGACCCTTGTCGTGTCGGTCCCAGTCGCTGCTGGGACGGTCACGTTCAGCGCGAACGCAGGCCCAGTTGGGCAGTTGACCCCGAGGGCGACCACCTCGGTCGTGGTCGCCCAAGCGACCACGACAACCACCGTGGCGACGACCACGACCGTTGCGGCGACTACGACAGTGGCTCCGACAACGACCGTTGCTCCGACCACGACCGTTGCTCCGACCACCACCGTTGCTCCGACCACCACCGTTGCCGCTGGCACCCTCCCGGCAACAGGCTCCAACAGCCAGGCACCGCTCGTGTTGGCGATCGGCGCGATCTCACTCGGCGCGCTCTTCGTCGGTGGCGCCCGTCTCATCCGTTCACGGAGTTAGTTGATCGAGTCATCGAGGAGGCCCGGGCGCCCTCGTGGTGCCCGGGCCTCCTCGCGCTCACCTCTCCGCACCGTCGCCCAGCTCGGGCACACGAACATCACAGGGACCATGAATCGCCTCAGACACGTCGAACACTGGCCGCGGGAGCGCCTCGCCGAACGGGTCAGCGCTGCCTCCTACGGAACCGTGCTGGTCCTCGCGTCGCTGGCGCTGATCGATGCCGACGAGGTGGCCTCGGGTTGGGGCTGGGAGCTCGTCGGCGGTGTCGGCCTCGCGACCTACGTCGCCCATCTGTACGCCGAAGTCGTCGGGGATCGCCTTCGCCGCACAGCTGCCCAGGGTCGCACCGAAATCAAAAGAGCCATGGCGGACGGACTCCCGATCCTGCTCGCGGCCGTGCCTCCGGCCGTCGTCCTCGGCCTCGGCCGCATCGGCGTTCTCGAGGACCGCGTGGCGCTCTGGATCGCCGTTGCCGTCGCCTTGGTGCAACTGGTCGCGCTCGGTGGCCTCGTCGGCGTGCTCGTGTCCGATGACCATCCGCACGCGTGGAGATTCGCGGCGGCGACCGGCGCGTTCGGGCTCATCGTTGTGGGCCTCAAGACCGGCCTCGGTCACTGACCGCGCCGGTCGGGTAAACGCCACCTAAACGGGAGGCGACCACGCAGGGACGACGACCGGGGTCGTTGTACGGTGACCCCATGTTCAACCTGCGCAACCGCAGTTTCCTGAAGGAGATCGACTTCGAGCCGCGCGAGCTCAGATTCCTTCTGCAGCTCTCGGAGGCAGTGAAGATCGCGAAGTACGCGGGGACGGAGGCGAAGCGGCTCGAGGGCAAGGAGATCGCTTTGATCTTCGAGAAGACCTCGACCCGGACCCGCTCCGCGTTCGAGGTCGCCGCGTTCGATCAAGGCGCGCACGTCACCTACCTGGATCCCTCCGGTTCGCAGCTGGGCCACAAGGAATCGGTAGCCGACACCGCACGCGTGCTCGGCCGCATGTACGACGGGATCGAGTTTCGAGGCAACCAGCAAGTCGACGTGGAGGTGCTGGCGGAGTACGCCGGCGTCCCCGTGTACAACGGGCTGACCGACGAGTGGCATCCCACCCAGATGCTCGCCGACTTCTTGACGATGCACGAGGCGAGCGGCAAGCCCTACGACGCACTGAGCTATGCCTTCGTCGGCGACTGCCGGTTCAACATGGGCCGCTCGTTGCTCGTCATGGGCGCACTGATGGGGGCCGACGTCCGCCTTGCCGGGCCGACGACGCTCGCGCCGCCTGACGACGTCGTGAAGATCGCCCGCGAGATCGGCGCTCGCACGGGAGCCACGATCACCATCACCGACAGCGCCGATGCCGCGGTAGCAGGTGTCGACTTCGTGCACACCGATGTGTGGGTGTCGATGGGTGAGGCGAAGGACGTCTGGGACGAGCGCGTGAAGCTGCTCAGGCCTTACCAGGTGAACGCGTCGCTCTTGGAGAAGACCGGCAATCCGAAGGTGAAGTTCATGCACTGCCTGCCCGCGTTCCACGACCCGAACACGGTCGTCGGCCGCGAGATGATGGAGCACACCGGCATGAACGAAGGGCTCGAAGTGACCGGAGAGGTCTTCGAGTCACCGGCCAGCATCGTGTTCGACCAGGCCGAGAACCGGTTGCACACGATCAAGGCGCTGCTCGTCGCAACCCTCGGCAGCTGAGGAGCGTCAACCGATGCGGGTCCTCGTAGCCCTCGGCGGCAACGCCCTCCTGAAGCGCGGCGAGCCGATGACGGCCGACGTGCAGCGGGCGAACATTCGGACTGCGGCACACGCTCTCGCTCCCGTGGCCGAGCGTCATCAGCTCGTGCTGTCGCACGGCAACGGACCCCAGGTGGGACTCCTCGCGCTCCAGGCCGCCGCGTACAAAGACGTGGAGGCTTACCCGCTCGACGTCCTCGGCGCGCAGACCGAGGGGATGATCGGATACATGATCGAGCAGGAGCTGGGCAACCTGCTCCCGGCCGAGGTGCCGTTCGCAACGATCCTCACGATGATCCAGGTCGACGCGGACGATCCCGCGTTCGCGGACCCGACGAAGTTCGTCGGTCCCATCTACGACGATGCCGCCGCGCACGCGCTCGCGGCAGAGAAGGGCTGGGTGTTCAAGCGCGACGGCGAGGTGCTCCGGCGGGTCGTGCCTTCGCCCGCGCCGAAGCGGATCTTCGAGATCCGCCCGATCCGGTGGCTGCTGGACCACGATGTGGTGGTGATCTGTGCCGGTGGCGGCGGCATCCCGACGGCGTGGGTGCCGGGGAGTGACCGCACGCTCGCCGGGGTCGAGGCGGTCATCGACAAGGATCTCGCCAGCGAGCTGCTCGCGCGGGAGGTCGGGGCCGACCTCTTCATCATGGCGACCGATGTCGACGGCGTCTACGACGGATGGGGCACCGCCGATCAGCACCGCCTCGATCAGGTCACGCCCGATGAGCTCCGGGCACGGAACTTCGCCGCCGGGTCCATGGGACCGAAGGTCGACGCGGCCATGAGGTTCGTGGAGGCGACCGGCAAGCGCGCCGCGATCGGCGCGTTGGCGGACATCGAGGAGATCGTCGAGGGACGGGCAGGCACGAGCGTTGTGACGCCGAAAGAGGGAGCGCGATGAGCGGCTTCGGGGTGCATTCAGAGGTGGGGAAGCTCCGCAAGGTGATGGTCCACCGACCTGAGCTGAGCTTGCAGCGGCTGACACCGACGAACCACGACGAGCTGCTCTTCGACGACGTGCTGTGGGTCGAGCGGGCCCAGTACGAACACGATCAGTTCGTCAACCGCATGCGCGAACGCGATGTCGAGGTCTTCCTCCTCGCCGATCTCCTCGCCGGGGCACTCGCAGCAAGCGACGACGCGCGCCGGCGCCTCGTCGAGGTGGTTGCCTCGGAGTACACCGTCGGCTGGTCGCTCGTCGACGAGATCCGCCAGCTGCTCTCCGATCTCGAGCCGGCGGACCTGGCCAAGCACTTGATCGGCGGGCTCACCATCGCGGAAGCCGGCCTCGACGTCGCCAAAGCCGCAAAGGTCTCGTTGATCGGTGCCGCGATCGACGACCCGAGCGCGTTCGTGCTGCCTCCACTGCCGAACACGTTGTTCACCCGAGACTCGTCGTGCTGGATCTATGGCGGGGTCTCGATCAATCCGATGTATTGGCCTGCTCGCCGCCGAGAGGCGTACAACGTCGCGGCGATCTACCGCGCGCATCCGATGTTCTCGGGTGCCGATTTCGATTTCTGGTACCCGCCCCGGGGAGACGACGGACGCTTCGAGATCGCCGACTTCGGGCTGGCCTCGCTCGAGGGCGGCGACGTGATGCCGATCGGCAACGGCGCGGTGCTGATCGGGATGAGTGAGCGATCGCAGGGGCGCATGATCGAGCAGATCGCCAAGGCGTTGTTCGCGAAGGGGGCGGCGGAACGGGTCATCGCGTGCGTGATGTCCAAGGACCGTGCGCACATGCACCTCGACACCGTGTTCACGCTCCTCGACCGGGACAAGGCGACTGCGTACCCGAAGGTCGTGTCCAACATCCGAGCCGTCAGCCTCCGTCCCGGAAAGAGTGAGGGCGACTTCCACGTCACCGTCGAGAAGGACTTCATCGGAGCGGTGGCTGACGCCCTCGGCATCAGGAAGCTCCATGTCGTCGAGACCGGCGGCGACGCCTACCAGCAGGAGCGGGAGCAGTGGGACGACGGCAACAACGTCGTCGCACTCGAGCCCGGCGTCGTGGTCGCCTACGAACGGAACACCTACACGATCGGCAAGATGCGCCAGGCCGGGGTGGAGGTGGTCGAGATCGCCGGTTTCGAGCTCGGCAAGGGCCGTGGCGGCGGTCACTGCATGACCTGTCCGCTCGAGCGCGACCCGGTCTAGGGGCGAGACGGGATGCTCCACACGACTTGGGGCCGTTGGGTGATCGCACTGATCGTCGCGGCCGGCATCGTCGCGATGCTGGCCTGGGCGCGGAACGACCCCGGCGTTGGCGGGCGGATCCCCGACCCTGAGGACGCTGCCGCGTTGATCGTCGTCGAGGCCTCGCGATGAGCGTCGAGGCCGACACGCCCGAGGTGCCCAAAGCGCGCTTCACGCTGCCTTCCGCTTACACCATCCTCTTCGCGCTGATCGTCATCACCGCGCTGGCAACGTGGATCATCCCCGCGGGGCAGTACGCGCTCGACGCCGACGGATCCCCGATTCCGGGCACCTACGAGGAGGTCGACTCGACGCCGTCGCGGATCATCGTCGACTCACTCATGGCGCCGATCAACGGGATCTACGGCATCGAAGACGCCGAGACCGGCAACATCGACGTGTTCAACAGCGGTGAGCTGTTCGGCGCGATCGACGTGGCGCTGTTCATCCTCGTCATCGGCGGCTTCATCGGCATCACGATGAAGACGGGCGCGATCCAGGCGGGCATCGCGCTGCTCGTGCGGCGCCTGCGGGGCCATGAGCGCTTGATGATCCCGATCCTGATGACCGTGTTCGCCATCGGGGGCACCACGTTCGGGATGGCCGAGGAGAGCCTCGCCTTCTACGTCCTCATCATCACGGTCATGATCGCCGCCGGATACGACGCTCTCACTGGCGCGCTCGTCATCCTGCTCGGCTGCGGCATCGGGGTGCTCGGCTCGACCGTCAATCCGTTCGCCACGGGCATCGCATCCGGCTTCGCCGACGTCCCTCTCACCGACGGGCTCGGGCTGCGCATCGTCATCCTCGTCGTCGGCTTGGTTGTCGGCATTTGGTTCGTCCTCCGCTACGCGGAGCGGGTCCGCAGCGATCCTTCGACCTCCCTCGTCTACGACATGAAGGAGTCCAACGACCGCCACTTCACCGCGACCACCGACGCCACGGGTGAAGTCGTCCTCACCGGCCAGCACAAAGTGGTGCTCGCGCTCTTCGCCGGAGCGTTCGCGGTGATGGTCTACGGAGTCATCCCCTGGGAGGACCTCAACATCGGCTTCCCGACGTTGTGGTGGTGGTTTCCCCAGATGACCGCGTCGTTCCTTCTGTTTGCGATCCTCATCGGCGTCGTCGGCAAGATGAACGAGCAGGAGCTCAGCTCGACGTTCGTTGCGGGGGCGGGCGACCTGGTGGGCGTCGCGCTCATCATCGGCATCGCCCGCGGCATCACCGTCGTCATGAACAACGGCCAGATCACCGACACGGTCTTGCACTGGTGTGAGGAAGCGCTCGGCGACGTCGGCGAGGCCGCGTTCGCGATCGTGACGTACGTCCTCTTCCTGCCGCTGAGCTTCCTCATCCCCTCGTCCTCGGGCCTGGCCACCGTCGCGATGCCGATCACCGCTCCCCTCGCTGACTTCGCCGGCGCCAACCGCAGCCTCGTGGTGACCGCTTACCAAAGCGCCTCCGGCCTGGTGAACCTCGTCACTCCGACGTCGGCCGTAGTGATGGGCGGCCTGGCGATCGCTCGCGTGCCCTACGGCAAGTACCTGCGGTTCGTCTGGCCGCTCCTGCTGATCCTCGCCGCCGTGACCGTCGTCGCCCTCGCCGTCGGCGCCGTTGTCTGATCGGGATGGGACAGCGTGGACACGGAGGAAGTGCGGGCTAACGACGCACTCGTCGCAGAGGTGCGCGACCTGCTCGTGCAACTCGGCACCGGGATGTCGGCGGCTGGCGACTCGGTCGACGCGATCGACTCCACGCTGCGCACGATCGTCGCAGCGTACGGCGTTCAGCACCTCGAGATCGCGGTGCTGCCCACGTCGCTCATGGTCTCCACCGGGCATGGCACCGGGACCCAGATCCAGTTGGGGATCCCGGACAGAAGGCCACTTCGCTTCGACCAGATCGCCGCGCTCTACACGCTCGTCCGCGAGGTGTCGGCGGCCTCGCTGACACCCACCGAGGCCAAGCAGCGACTTGCCGCGATCTACCGGCTGCCCCCGACGTTCTCGTGGCCGATTCGCATCCTCGGCCATGCCGTCCTGACCGTCGGCCTCGCCCTCCTCCTCCAACCGACCATCGGCGCCGTTGGCGCCGCCTTCGTCCTGGGACTGCTCGTCGGCGCGATGAAGGTGAGGCCAATCGCCAGTCTCGAGATCGTGTTCCCGGTTGTCGCGTCGTTCGTCGTGGCGGTCATCGTCTTCGCCACCTTGCAGCACGTCGAGATCGACAACCCGGTTCGGTTGCTGATCCCGCCGCTGGTGACGTTCCTGCCGGGCGCGGCGTTGACGACGGCCACGGTGGAGCTCGCCGCCGGGCAAATGGTGTCAGGTGCGAGCCGACTCGTCAGCGGCCTCGTGCAGCTGCTGCTCCTCGCCTTCGGGATCCTGGCGGCGAGCGCCCTGTTCGACCTGACGGCCGGTGTGCTGATCGACAATCCCGTGAATCGTCTCGGATGGTGGGCGCCGTGGTTGGGTGTCCTCGTCTTCGCACTCGGCAACCACTTGCACTTGTCGTCGCCCGTGCGCGCTCTTCCCTGGATGACGGTCGTTCTCCTCGTCGCGTACGCGGGTCAGGTGGCCGGTGCGGCACTGTTCGGCGCGATGCTGAGTGGCTTCTTCGGCGCCCTCGCCATGACGCCTCTGGTGTTGTCGGTGGACAGGCTGAGGAACGGCCCTCCGAAGCTCATCACCTTCCTTCCGGGGTTCTGGCTCCTGGTGCCGGGGGCGGCCGGGCTCATCGGCGTCACCGAGCTCCTCGGAGTTCGCCCGGAGCTCGGCGCGCAAGCGCTCGTCGACATGTTGATCACGGTGATGTCCATCGCGCTCGGGGTCCTCATGGGCACCGCCGCGTACAACGGTGGGGCCTCCGGGCTTCGCTCGCTCTCGAAATCTCACTAGCGCGCCGGGGTCGCTGATCCCGCCGGAGGGGTTGGTGACTCGCCAACCCCTCTGTCCGTACGATCAAACCGACAATCGATGGACGGGAGTGTCGAGGGGTGGCGAACGCGACAGGGGCGGCGACGTCGACGAAGTTGAACGTTCGCCAGGCCGCGTTCATCGGGGTGGGCGCCATGGTCGGCGCCGGCATCTTCGCCCTCCTCGGTTCGGCCGGCGAGGTGGCGGGCGCGGCGGTCTGGATCTCATTTCTCATCGCGGGCGCCGTGGCTGGTCTGCAGGGGTACTCGTTTGCGAAGTTCGGCGCGCGGTATCCGTCAGCGGGTGGGCTGCTGGAGTACGTGGTTCGAGGATTCGGCAACGGTCATGCCGCCGGGATCATCGCTTGGCTGATCCTCGCGGCCAACGCGATCGTGACCGGCATGGTTGCCGTCTCCTTCGGCAGCTATGCCAGCTCCGCGGTGGGCACTGAAAGTGAAGCCGGGGTCAAGATCTTTGCCGTCGCCGTCGTGATCGTCATGACCGCGCTCAATGTGCTCGGATCACAGGCCGTCGCCAGAGCGCAGACCGTGGTGGTCGTCATCGTCATCGGGATCCTCACTGTGTTCGCCGTGGCGACGCTCAGCAATCTCGATGCTGATCTCTTGGCCTTCTCTGGCTATCCGGGGATCGCGGACATCGTGTCGAGCGTGGCGCTCGACGTTCTTCGCGTTTCTCGGCTTCGGTGTCGTGACGTTCACCGCCAAAGATCTCACCGACCCCGCACATCAGCTTCCGCGGGCGTTGTTTCTCGCGCTCGGCATCGCCACCGTGATCTACGTCGCCGTGGCCCTGGGTGTGTTCGGCACGCTCACCGTCCAGGAGGTCATCGACTCGGGCGGGACCGCGCTCGCGGTCGCGGCCGAGCCGGTGCTCGGTCGGGCGGGGTACTGGATGATGACCGTGACCGCGCTGTTCGCGACCGCCGGGGCTACCAACGCCGGTCTGTATCCCGCCGCGGGACTGTGCGAGGAGATGACCTCGAGAGGCCAGTTCCCCCCGCAGCTGAGCCGCCGCCTCGGTGGCCGCCTCCCGAGCGGGCTGCTGGTCACTGCTATCGCGGCGATCATCCTCGCAGTCGGGTTCGATCTTTCCTCGATCGCTTCACTCGGAAGTGTGATCGCGCTGCTCGTGTTCGCTCTGGTCACTGTTGGCCACCTTCGTGTGCGCAGCGACACAGGAGCCAACCTCTTCGTGCTGCTCCTGGGTCTCGCCAGCACCACGATCGTCCTGGTGACATTCCTGCTCACGACGCTCGTCGACGAACCGGGCACGGCCGTCATGCTCGTTGTCATCCTCGTGCTCAGCGTCGGCCTGGACTTCGGATGGAAGCGTGCCCGCGCGAACTTGCCGCAACAGCCTGAGTGGGCGTAACAGGACTCGAACCTGTGACCTCGCCGTGTGTGAAGCGCGCGCTCTAACCAACTGAGCTATACGCCCTCGAGGTCTCACACAGTACCGCAGGCTCCGGCGCCCTCAGAGGGGCGACAAGCGACTTTGCGAGGCCGAGAGGAGCCCGCGCGGGGCGCACCGTCGCCCGCAACCCGGCGACCATCACGCCGGGATGGCCGCCCTCGATGGCGGCGAGGCGGTCATCGGGTTTGGCTTCCACGACGACAGCGCGCCAGGCGCGCCCGCCCGCGCTGATGGCCGGGGACGATCACGCACCCGTCGCTGCGGCGCTGCAACGCCCGTACGGGCACGAGCCAGGGCAGCGGCATGCCGCGGGGCCGCCCCCGCACCGTGAGTCCACACGACAGCCACACGACCGCGCGCTCCTCGCCGTCGATCTCCCAGGACAGGTCCGCCATGTCCGAAGGGAAGCCCCAGTTGAGCCGGCCACCGAGACGCGCGTCCGCTTCCGTGACGACTGCTTCGCTGATGTGCCAGCCGAATCTCAGGCCGAGCCGGGCGGGGTGCCCGACCACGAGCTCGACGAATGGCCCCACGGGTGACTCGCTGTCAGCGCGTCGCCGAGACAAGGGTCGGACCTGGCACGCGACTCAGCCCCGCTGGCAACCGTGCCGGGGCTCCGCGCCAACGGGCGAGCCCGACGATCGATTCGCCGGCGAGCTCCCAGGGGGCCAGCGGCGCACTCATCGCGCGCCCTTCAGCAGATCGCGAGCTCGCCCGAACAGGTAGGGCACCGAGAGGGCGATGCGTTCCCACTCGGGATCATGGCGCTTGCCGGTGCGGTGCAGCATCACGTTGAGTCCGCTGATCACTCCGAATCGATACCCCGAGAGGGCGCGGTACCAACCGATGTTGCCGACCGCGGTGCCGACACCCTCCTCGTAGCGGGCTTCGAGCGCTTCGAGATCAGGGCCGCCGCTGAAACTCCCGGCGTCGTACCAGCTCTGCGGGTCGTTCATCATCAGCAGCCAACCGATGTCGAGCCGGTGGCCGCCGATCCCCGAGATCTCCCAGTCGAGCACCGCCTCGAGCTCGAATTCCCCCGACCGGTCGTCGAAGAGCAGATTCGACGTCTGGTAGTCGCCGTGGAAGAGCCCGACTGGTGCGTCTTCGGGCAAGCCCGCGAGCAGCAGGTCGCGCACCTCCTCCCCCATCGCGACCCACTCCGGCTCGGCCGCCTTCTGGAGGATCGGACTCCAGTACTCCACCTCATCGGCGAGCGCGCGAGGCTCCTCCCAGTCGGGCAGGCGTTCGCGCCAATCGAACTTGTGGATCGTCACCAGCGCGTCGATGGCTTGTTCGAAGACCGAGCGCACGAGCTCGGGGGATGGCTGCACAGATGGATCGCGGAACGCGAACGTGCGTCCCGGGAGGCGATCGACCATGAAGTACGGCACGTCGAACCACTGCTCGTCCTCGCTCCACCACCGCACCGGCGGCACGCGTACGCCGTCGGCGTGCAGCGCCTGCAGTAGCGGGACCTGACGGATCACGTCGGTGTTGCCTTTGCGCCGGACGCCCTTCGGCGGCACCCGCATCACGAGCTGATCGCGTCCCTCCGCGGTGTCGACGGTGAACCCGAACGAGAGGCCGGCATGGCCCGGCATCGTCTCGAGGTCGGACGCGCGCGCCGTGTCGCCATAGTGCGCCTCAGCCCAGGTCTGGACGCGCTCTCCGAGCCACGCGAGATCGATGGTCACTGGTCAGGCCACCGATCAAGCGGCGGGCGCGAGGCGGTCGTCGCCGATCGCATCCTCGAGCAGAGCGAGGACCCGGAGCACGGCAACATCACCGTGCTGCGGCCCGACCACCTGGATGCCGATCGGCAGGCCAGTGGACGAGTACCCGGCGTTGACGACGCCCGCCGGCGAGCGCGTGAGGTTGAAGGGATACGTGAAGCGGATCCAGTTGGGATCGATGTTCCCGTTGATCACCCCGACCTCGCCCTGCAGCGGTGTCACCGCCGCGGTCGCAGGCGTGATGAGCACACTGACACCGCGGAGCACCTCGACCAGGCGGAGGTTGAGGAAGTGGCACGTGTCCTGGGCTCGCTTGAAGTCGAGCGCGGTCACGCTGCGCTCAGCCCAATCGACGGTGGTCGCCAGGAGCGGATCGATCCGGCTGTACGCCTCGGAGTCGCGGTAGGGCGCGACCTGCGCCAGGTTGCCGACCCCCGCGATTGCGAGGAAGCTGCGGATCGGATCCTCCTCGAACACGATCGGCACCTCGACGATCTCGGTGCCGAGACCCTCCAGGAGCTTGATGACGCCTTCGCACACCGCCAAGACTTCCTTGTCGACGGGCGCGTAGCCGAGCGTCGGCGACCATCCGACCTTCAAGGGCGCACCGACGTCCGAGAGCGACTTCGTCCACGGCACATCGGGCAGGGGAAGTGAGTAGAGATCGGTGGGATCGGGCCCGACGACGCACTCCAGTGCGTACGTCACGTCGCGGATCCGCCGGGCCATCGGGCCCTTCGTCGACAAGCCCGCCCAGCTCGGAGCGCTGGCGCCGCCGCTCGGCACTCGGCCGAGCGAGGGCTTCAACCCCGAGAGCCCGTTTATCGCGGAAGGTATGCGGATCGATCCGCCACCGTCGGAGCCTGTCGCGAGCGGCACCATGCCCGCGGCGACTGCCGCTCCCGAACCGCCCGACGAGCCGCCGGCAGAACGCGCGAGATCCCACGGATTGAAGGTCGCGCCGAACACCTGGTTCTGGGTGTCGCCCTTGTGTCCGAACTCCGGCGAGTTCGTCTTGCCCAGGATCACGCAACCCCGCGCCCGCAGCCGGGCCACGAGGATGCTGTCGGTCTCGGCGGGGGGATCGTCCGCGTGCAACGGCGAGCCGTGGGTGGTCACGAAGCCTGCGGCGTTCTCGAGGTCCTTCACGCCGATCGGGATGCCGGCCAACGGCCCCGGGTCCTCGCCGCGCGCGATGCGATCGTCGATCGCGGTCGCCTCCGCCATCGCCCGGTCTCCGTCAAGGGCGATGAACGCATTGATCGCCGGATTCACGGCCTCGATGCGCGACAGCGCGTGCGCGGTCAAATCTCGGGCAGAGAGCTCCTTGGCACGAACCTTGCGGGACAGGTCGGCGAGTGACTCGGTGCGAAAGTCCATCGCGGCCGACGTTAGTAGTGGCGCAGCTCGACGACATTCCCGTCCGGGTCGCGGACGTAGATGCTCATCCCGTCGCCTCGCGCCCCCCAGCGGACACTCGGACCCTCGACCAGGTCGAACCGGCCCGACGCCACGAGGGGTTCGAGGTCGTCGGTGTCGACGACGAGGCAGAAGTGATCGACGTTCTCACCCGCGCGCGGCCCCGGGATGAGGTCGATGATCATCCCGTCGTTGACCCGCAGTGACGGGAACGGCGCTTCCCCCCGGCGCCACTGATCCACGCGGAGCGGCTCCATCCCGAACCGGTCCTCGTACCAGGCGAGGGAGCGCTCGACGTCCGCGACGACGAGCACGATGTGGTCGAGGCCAGTCACCTTCACAACCGTCATGGGACCTCCTCTGCCCGAACGCACACGCGAGCGGAGCCGCCCGGCGCGACGAAGTACTCGGTGTCGGCCGGACACGAGAGGTCGAGGGGGATGATCGCCGCCGCCCTCCCGTCGTGAGGTTCCGTACACGGAACCTCGATCACCGGCTGGCCGGTTGCGAGCGCCAAGCACGATCCGATCTCGACGATGCCGTCGCTCCCCCGCGTCTCGGGCTCGTCGCGCGCGCCGCGGGAAGCGAATGCGGTGATCACGAAGATGAGCAGCAGGACGAAGAGCATTGCGAGCAGCGGGGCGCCGCGCACCACGTGGGTCACGGCGTCCACACCATGGTCGCTGTCAGCTGCTGGTGGCGTCGTCGACGCCGAGGGAGGGGGTGTCGGACGCACGACGCGGACAGGCTCGGCTTGCGCATGGTCGTACTGGCGCCGGCGCGTGGGATCGCCCAGCACTCGCCAGGCCTCGTTGAGCGCTGCCATCTCGGCCGCCGCTCGCTGCTGCTCCGGGACGCTGCGGCCGGACTGGCGATCAGGATGAAACGCGCGGGCACGCTGACGGTACGCGTGGCGGATCTGGTCCGCCGTCGCAGTGGGCTGAACCCCGAGTCGGTCGTAGTGGGTCAGGCCTCGAACGGTACTGCCCGGTCGGGTGCTACCGGACGAGGAACAGCTGGAACTCGAGCGTCGCGTCGGGATCGACGTCGACGATGCCGGCGAAGCTCGGTGGCTGGATCGCGAAGTCCGCCATCGGGAAGAAGAGCGAGCCGACGAGCTCGATCTGGTCGGCGTTCAGCTGCGCGTCGATCGGGATGGTGACGCTCTTCGTCACACCGTGGATCGTCATGTCGCCAGTGGCATCGACCGTGACGGGACTGCCCGTCAGCGCCTCAGGCGGGATCGCGATCGGCTGAGTGAGCACGAACGTCGCCGTCGGGAACTTGGCCGTCTCGAGGCCGCGCTGCTGGAGCTGGCCGTCCCGTCGATCGCTGTCGCTGAGGAGGGTGGTCACATCGACGGTGAGGTCGACCGTGGTCACCGCCAGCGCGTCGCCCTCTCCCTCGATGACGACCCTGCCTGTCACATCGTTGGTGCGTCCGACCGCGTCGCTCTTCGCGGGCAGCTGGGCCAGCTTCTCGCGCACTCGATAGCCGGCGACCGAGCCCTCAGCGACGGTCCAGTCGGCGGCGAGCGTGTCGGGCGTCACGGGAGCGGCGGTCGTCGCCGGTGCCGTGGTCCCGTCGCTGGCCGCCACGGTGGTACCGGTGCTCAAAGTCAACGGAGGCGGCGAGTCCTCGTTGAAGAACGCGAAGTACGCGGCGACCAGCCCGCCGACGACGAGGACGACGACAACACCGAGGCCGATCAACAGCTTTCGCATGACAGAAGCAAACTACGGAGCTGGGCCGACCAGCGTTCACCTAGGAAACGTCGATGGACGCGTCCTGAGCTCCCTGCGTTTCTCGCGCTCGGGCATCCAGCCCGTCACCATGTAGCGCACCCGTTCGCCGATGTTGACGGCATGGTCACCGATGCGCTCGTAAAAGCGACAGACAAGCGCAAGCTGCACTGCGACCGGCAAGTCGACGCGGCCGTCAGCGTGGCTTTCGAAGATCGCCTGGATGAGATCGACCTGAAGCCGGTCGAGGTTGTCGTCGATGTCGTCGAGCGCAGCGGCGAGCGGCGCATCGGCGTCGGCGAAGGCGTCCGTCGCGAAGCGGAAGAGTTGATGCGCCTGACGGCCCATGTTCGTGAGGATCGCGGTGAGCCTCGGATCGATGTGCATGCCGTAGAGGCGGCGCGCGGCCTTGGAGATGTTGACGACGAGGCCGGCGGATCGATCGATCTCGGCGACGATCTTCGTCGACGCCACGATCACTCGGAGGTCGCCCGCCACCGGCGCTTGGAGCGCCAGCAACTCGTAGCACCGCTCCTCGAGGACGGTCGCGGCAGCTTCGACCTCGTCGTTGACCCGAATGAGATCGTCCGCCGCGGTGAGATCTCCGAGAAGCAAGACGTCGGTGCCCTGCGGGATCATCCCGGTGACCTTTTGCGCGAGCAGCAGCACCTCGGCTCGAATCGAATCGAGCTCGTGGTGGTAGTTCTTGCGCGCTTCCTCGGTCATCCGAAGCGGCCAGTGACGTACATCTCGGTGCGGGTGTCGGACGGGTTCGAGAAGATCTTGTTCGTGTAGTCGAACTCCACGAGCAGGCCGGTGCGACGATCGCCTTCGGTGCTGAGCTCCGTCGTGAAGAAGGCGGTGCGATCGCTCACTCGTGCCGCCTGCTGCATGTTGTGGGTCACGATGACGATCGTGAATTCCTTCTTCATCTCCTGCATCAGGTCCTCGATGCGCGCGGTGGCGATGGGGTCGAGAGCCGAGCACGGCTCGTCCATCAGGATGACGTCGGGCTCGACTGCCACGGCCCGTGCGATGCATAGACGTTGCTGCTGACCGCCGGAGAGGCTCATCGCGGAGGCGCGGAGGCGATCCTTTACCTCCTCCCAGAGCGCTGCGCCCTTCAAGGAGCGTTCCACGATGTCGTCGAGCTGCGACTTCTTCTTGACGCCGCCGATGCGCGGGCCGAAGGCGATGTTGTCGTAGATCGTCTTGGGAAACGGATTCGGTTTCTGGAACACCATGCCGACGCGCCGGCGCACTTCCACAGGGTCGACGTCACGGCCGTACAGATCGACACCGTGATAGGTCAGGCTGCCCTCCATCCGCGCGCCCTCGATGAGGTCGTTCATGCGGTTGAAGCATCGGAGCACCGTCGACTTGCCGCAACCGGACGGCCCGATGAACGCGGTGATCTCTCCCTTGCGCACATCGAGCTCGACATGGCGAACGGCGCGGAACGTCCCGTAGTACACGCTCATCTGACGGGCCTCGAACACCACCTCGCGGTCCGCGGCAGCCGGGTCCGGCGCGCTCTCCTTGACCTGGATCGACTGGACGAGTCCGGGTTCGGATGGGTCGATCGGCGGTGCGTCGACGACGGGGGGCTCGGGGGTCTCCGTAGTCTCCATCCTCACCACTTTCGCTCGTAGCGGTTGCGCAACCAGATGGCGAAGCCGTTGATCAGCAAGATCAGCACGACGAGCACCAACGAGGCGGCGGCGGTGACAGCCCGAAAGTCTTCGCCAGTCTGCCGCGCGTAAGAGAAGATGACGACCGGCATCGCAGTGAAGCCGCCCCCGAGCTGCTCGATGAGGTTCTTCTCGCCGGTGATGAGAAGTCCGGTCGCCGCGCCCACAAGAAGGATCGGGGCGGCCTCGCCGAGGGCGCGGGCAAGGGCGAGCACGGTGCCCGTGAGGATCCCTGGTCCGGCCGCCGGGAGCACATGGCTGCGCACCACCTCCCACCGCGTGGCCCCGACACCAAACGCGCCCTCGCGGATATAGCTCGGTACGGCTCGCAGTGCTTCTGACGCAGTGATGACGACGATCGGCAACACGAGCACGGCAAGCGCGAGGCCGCCCGCGAAGACCGTGGCACCACCCGTGACGGGGCGCAGGTACTTCACGAAGATGGCCAACCCGAGAATGCCGTACACGATCGAGGGCACACCCGCGAGGTTGCGGACGTTGATGCGCGCGAACCGAGCCAGACGCGATCGAGGCGCATACTCCTCGAGATACACCGCGCACGCGACGCCGAGGGGAAAAGCGACGAGGGCGACGATGACGGCGATCATGATCGTGCCCTTGATGCCCTGCCACACTCCGGCGCTCGACGCGCTCGACGAGTCCGTCCCCGACGTGAGGAAGTCGCCGAAGCGATCTGTCAGGACAGGCTCGGCTCGGCGGACGATGTCGACGAGCAGCGTGAGCAAGGCGAGCATGGCGAACACCAGGCACGCGAAGAGGAGGACTGCGAAGAGCGTGCCGCCGACGTGGCGCTGCTGGCCGCGGAGCTGACGCTCGACTTCCTGGGAGGCAGTTCGCCCCCCGACCGCAGCAGGATTGCTCAGGAGCGTCATCAGTACTCCTCACGCAGACGACGCACGAGCTTGTCGCCCAAGAGGTTCAGAGCCAGCGTGAACAGGAACAGCAGGAAGCCGAGGAAGTACAAGCTCTGGAAGGCGAGATCGTTGCCCGCGACCTGATCGGAGCCGAAGCCCAACGCCGCCATGGCCGCAGTGAGCGTCTGGCCGGGACCGAGCGGGTCGAGCGTGCGCAGGCCGCCGCCCACGGCGCCGGCGGCGATCGCCACGACCATCGTCTCACCCACGGCGCGCGCGATGCCGAGCAAGAGGGCGGCCATGATGCCGGAGATCGCCGCGGGGAAGACCACCCTCACGGCAGTCGTCGATCGTCGCGCGCCGATGCCGAACGACGCTTCGCGAAGCTCTCGCGGCACGGCCCGCAGCGCGTCCTCCGCGACCGAGGCGACGAGCGGCGTCGTCAGCAACCCCACCGCCAGTCCCGCGGCGAGGAGCGTGAACGCATGGTTCGCCGACGGGAAGAACCGCGTCACGAGATCGGGGTTGATGAAGCTGATCGCGAAGTACCCGAGCACCACGCTCGGGATGCTCGCCAGGAGCTCGAGCGTGGGCTTCAGCACTCTCCGCACCCGGGGCCGCGCGTACTCGGAGAGGTACACCGCGGACCCCAGCCCGATCGGCGCCGCGACGAGCATCGCGATCGCACCGATGATCAGGCTTCCGTAGAAGAGGGTGAGGAGATCGAACATGCCCCGGCGGGGGAACCACCCGATCTCGAGGAGCGAGCCCTTGGGGACGTCGATGAAGAACCCGAGCGCGTCCTTGATGAGGATGTAGAGGATCGCGATGCTGATCGCGAAGGTGAAGATCGCCGCCGCCTTGAAGAGCCAGCGCATGCGAGTCTCGCGGCGACGACGGGCATCAGACGTGCGAAGGTTCACGGCCGCCGCCGGCGGCTCCGCGAGCAGGGCTTGCGCCATGAGCTGTTGGTCCTCCTACTGGTCGGCGGCCATGGACGCGTTCAGTCAGCGGTCCGGCTCAGTTTCCCCCATCTCGGGAGCCGGTTTCGCGGGCCTCCCAGACCGCCCTAGTCGCCTCGACGTCTTCCGAGGCGAGCGGGACGTAGGGCACCTGGCCGGCGTCGACATCGGGGCCGATGACCCCAAGGCCCTCTTCCGACAGGTAGAAGTCGACGTAGCCCGCCACCGCGGGGTTCTCTTCGGCCTTGGCCGCGTTCACATAGATGTAGAGGTCACGCGCGATGGGGTAGGTGCCGTCGGCGATGGTCTCGACAGTGGGCTCGATGCACCCGTCGCCGCCGTCGACCTGAAGAGGCTTGATCGTGTCGAGGTTCTCCTCGACGAACGCGAAGCCCACCCAGCCGAGCGACGTGTCGTTCTGGGAGATGCCCTCGATGATCACGTTGTCGTTCGGTGAGGCGGTGTAGTCCGGCCGCACAGTGGCGTCCTCGATCCCGAGCGCGTCACCAACTGGAGCGATCACGATCTCGACGAACGAGTCGAACGTGCCCGACTCCTCGCCCGGACCGGTCACCGTGAGAGGCGCATCCGGGTAGGGCGCGTGGCTCGTGCCGAACTCCGTCCCCAGCGTCCCTGCGTTGGCCTCGGCGATCGAGGTGGCGCCGCTCCAGTTGTCGACGCCAGTGGCGTCGGGACCGAGCAGCGCATACAGGTCCGAGAACGCCATGCACTCGACGTCGGCATTGTTCGTCGACGTGATGACGGACAGCCCGTCGATCGCGACCTTCAGCTCGACGAATTCGATGCCGTTGGCCTCGCAGGCCTCGACCTCTTCGGCGCGGATCGGGCGGGACGCATCGGAGATGTCGGTCTCGCCCGCGCAGAACTTCGCGAACCCGTCACCGGTGCCAGGGCCGTCCACCTGGATGGCTACAGCGGAGTTGGCGTCGGCGAAGTTGCGACCGACTGCCGCGGAGATGGGCTCCACCGTGGAGGAGCCGGAGACGACGATGTCGCCGGAGAGGTCTCCCTCGCCTCCCGCGCTCGCTGAGCCGCTGGCGCCGCCATCGGCGGTGGTCGCACTCGTGTCGTCGCTGTCGCTGTCGTCGCCGCAGGCTGCACCGAGCAGCGCGAGAGTCAGGACGCCGGCCGCCAGGCCGAATCCGCGTGTCGATCGACGCATGTTCACGTGCCTCCCTGATGGTGAATCGCTGTCGACCTGAACGTAGGGAGCGGCAGTGGCGACGCAGTGGCCCGATGGTGAACGTGGAGTGAACGGGGCACCAAGATTTGACGAACCGGCTCAACCGTCGACGGTGCCGCCCATGCGCCAGTACTGGCCGGCCTCTCGGTCGAGGAAGCCCTCGTCGACGAGGTAGCGGCGCAGCGCCGCTGTGTCCGCATGCCACCTGCCGAGCGTGAGGTTCACCATCGCCTCGCTGTAGCGCTCGCCCGGCTCGAACTCCTGCGCCAGCATGTCGAGGACGACCAGGCGCTTCGTACGCGAGGTCGGGATGCCCGACAGGCGACCATCGCGTACGAAAGCACGAAGCACTTTCGCAGCATCCGGATCGACGTCGCCGACGTCGTCGTCTCGCTCGATCGGCGCAGCGGCGCGCGCTGCCAACGCAAAAGCCTCGGCCAACAATGCCAGCGTGCCGTCCTCGGCGCGCTCGACGAGGCCCGCGCTGACGAGACGGGTGAGTGCTCGCCCAGCCGCCCTTGCGTCGAGCCCCGTCGCGGACGCGCACGTCCTCGAGAGTGTGCGCGCCCAGGATGAGCGCCGCTACGACGCCGCGGCGGTGGGGATCGGCGAGGAGCCCCGCGAGCGCGTCCGCATCGAGGAGAAGCGGGGTCGGTTGTCGGGCCGCGTCGTCGCGGGACACGACTCAGTATCCGAGCTCGAGGTCGACCGGCCCGATCAGCTGCTCGCCGTGCGCGAAGCGCCGAACGTTGGTCGTGATGCGCTCGGCCAGCAGCGGCGTCGCCATCTCGGGCGTGTTGCCCACATGGGGGGTGATGATGCAGTTCGCAGTCGTCCAGAGCGGATGGCCGTCGGGCAGTGGCTCCGGCTCGGTCACGTCGAGCGCCGCCCCGCCGATCTCCGCGGCGTCGAGAGCCTTCACGAGCTCGTCGGTCACGACATGGCGCCCCCGGGCGACATTCACGAGCCACGCGTGGCGCTCCATGAGGCGGAGCTCGTCTCGCCCGATGATCCCCTCGGTGTCGGGCGTGAGGGCGAGGGCGACCACGACGAGATCGGCCCCGGGGAGCGCGTCGTGGAGGTGCTCACCCTCGACGACGACGTCGGCGCCGTCCATCGGTCGCACCCGGTTGCGCACCACGGTCACGTGCGCGTCGAAGGGGGCCAGCAACCTCAGCAGGACCTCGGTGATGCCTCCGCCGCCGAGGATCGTGACCCGTCCGCCTTGAAGGTTGGTGCCCGCGGGCTTCTCCCAACTGGTGGCGCGCCCGAAGGTCGCGAGGCCGCGCAACCCGGCGAGTCCCAGCGCCAGGGCCAGCTCGGCAACCGGCTCCGCGTAGACACCCTTCGCACAGGTCCACAGCCGATCGTCGTCAATGACGTCGATGTAGGGCTCGATGCCCGCCCACGGCAGCTGGACCCACTCGAGGTGAGGTGCTTGCTCGAGCACCTCGGCGAGCGCGGCGGGCTTCGTAGGGCTGCCCCACACCAGGGCTTGCGCGTCGGCCAGCGGGGTGACCATGCCTCCGCCCCTGGTGACCGCCTCTGCCATCCACGCGGGCGCTGAGTCCGGCGCAACAGCAATCCGCGGCGCGGTGCTACTTGGCATGGTGGCGACAGGCTACTGGCTCGCTGAATTCGCGGTGAGGGTGGCCGCCACGTCGCCGGCCGAGTCACCACCTCGGCGCAACACGAACGCGACGAACCCCAGGGCGACGAGGGTCAGCACGAGCATCAACGTGGCCGCCGCGCCGATGTCGGGCTTGATCACCGACCGCACCGCCGAGAAGACGTACACCGGCAGCGTCGTCGACCCCGCGGTGCTGATGAACGTCGAGACGATGGTGTTGTCGAGACTGAACGTGAACGCCAACAGCGCCGCCCGCGAGAAGCGCGGGGAACATCAACGGCAGCGTGATCTGGCGAAATGCCCGTGCGGGTGTTGCACCGAGATCCGCGGCCGCTTCCTCGAGAGATTCGTCGAGGCCCTGAAGGCGCGCACGCACGATGAGCGTGACCACGGCAGAGCTGAAGAGTGAGTGGCCGACGAACAGCCGCACCTCGCCCGAGCTCAGGAACAGGAAGCCGTCTTCGAACGGCCCGCCGATCCGGACGAACCAGATCAGGTAGGCGATCGCGTCCACGATCTCGGGCGTCACGAGGATGAGAAACACGATCGCCATGAAGGGGTGGTTCCACTTGCCGCCCCGTCGCGCCAACGCGACGCCGGCCGTCCCACCGAGGACCACCGCGATCAGCGTGCTGCCGATCGCGACCTTCAACGAATTCCGGATCGCCTGCACGAGCGGGTCGTTGTCGAACAGGTTGCGGTACCAGTCGGTGCTGAAGCCCTGCCACACGAGCAGCGCGTTGCCGCTGTTGAACGAGTGGGCGACGACGAACCCGATCGGGATGAACAGGAACACGATCACCAGCACGGTCCACACACCGAGGCCCCACGACACGAGGTCCAACCGGCGGCCGCGCGTCGGTGGTGCGTCGACGGCGGCAGTCATGACGGGGCTCCCGCGGGCACCGCGACCGTTGCTGGTAGAGCCACGTCGACCGCCCGTACCTTGCGGATCACCGCGCGCACCACGAGGGCGATGACCGCGGCAATCGCGATCGAGGCGAGGATCGTGAAGATGAGCACGACCGCCATCGCGGACCCGAGCGCCCAGTTCTGTGCGGCGAGGAACTGGGTCGCGACGAGCGCGCCGGCCATGTTGCCCTTCGCGCCACCGAGCACGCTCGCGGTGATGTAGTCACCGGCAAGCGGGATGAAGACGAGCAGCAGACCGGCGATCATGCCCGGCGCGGCGAGCGGCAACGTCACCTGTAGGAATGTCTTGACGCGGCTGGCCCCGAGATCCTTGCTCGCTTCTCGCAATGCCGGATCGAGACGATCGAGCGCCACGAACAGCGGGAAGATCATCAGCGGCAGGTAGTTGTAGACGACACCGAGCTGCACCGCCTCCCTCGTGTCGAGGAAGCGGATGGGCGTGTCACGGAGTCCCACCGTTTGCATGAAGTGCGACAGCCAGCCCTCAGGAGCGAGGACGATGCGCCACGCGATCGTGCGGATGAGGAAGCTCGTCCAGAACGGGATGATGACGAGCGCGAGCATCAACCCCCGCCACTTCGCCGGCATCTTCACCGCGATGAAGTAGGCGACGGGAAACCCGATGACCAAGCACAGCAGGGTCCCGGTGATGGCAACCCGCAGGGTGTTCTGGAACGTCTTGAAGAACGTGTCCGAGAGCGCCTCGCGGTAGTTGTCGAGCGACAGCTGATCGGTGCCGATCGGTCCCTGCCCCGCGGTGACCGGCGGCTTGTACCCGAAGCTGTACCAGACGACGACGAGCACGGGGACGATGAAGAAGCCGAGGTACCACACCCACGACGGGATCGCGAGCGCGAACTTCGGCACCTTCGGGCGACGGCGTTGTGGTGGCGGCGCGCTCCGGTCTTCGACCGAGACCGGAGGCGTCACCGTGGCCGTCATGGCTCAGGCCCCCGCCTCCGCCTTCGCCTTGTTGTAGATCTCGACGAGACGGTCCTGCGCTTCGTTGACCGCGCCCGCCTCCATCGTCTCCACCTGCTCGGGTGTGAAGAAGATCAGGTCCTTGAACGGCAGATCGGCAGGGAGCAGCGACTCGATGTCCTTGATCGCCGTGTTGTAGCCGTGGAACTGGAGGTCGGTCACCGAGTTCTGCGGGTCGAGCATGAAGTCGATGAACGCGTACGCCGAGTCGAGGTTCGGAGCATCGGAGACGATCGCGTAGTTGTCCATCCAGAGCTCGGTGGCCGGAGCGCCGAGCCCCCAGCTGTAGCGATCAGGGTCGTCCACCGACAACAGGCCTTGGCGGGCGTCGCCGTTCCACACCTGCGAAAGGATGTAGTTGCCCGAGGTGAGGTTGATGCCGGGGTACGAGTCGAACGCCTTCAGATTTCCGGCGAACTCGTCGACGATGAACGCCTCGCAGGCGTCGAGGTCGGCGGGGTCGGTGGTTGTCCAGTTGATGCCGTTCGCCCAGAAGTAGATGCCCGTGAGCTCGCCGGGCGTGTCGAGGACCGACGTCTGGCCGCTCGCCGGACCCATCGCCGCATCGATGAAGTCCTGCCACGTCGCCAGCGGCGTCGTGAGCACGGAGTTGTCGTAGATCCAGCCCGTCGAACCCCAGTCCTTCGGCACCGTGTAGTCGTTGCCCGGATCCCAGTCCTGACCCAGGTAGATCGGATCGATGTTGCCGAAGTTCGCCAGCCGATCCTTGTCGAGTGTCTGCACGAGGCCGTCCGCCGCCATCTGCGGGATGTACGCACCCGTGGGGATGAGCACGTCGAAGCCGCTCGTGCCCCCGGCGGCCTGCAGCTTCGCGATCGCCTCTTCGTTCGAGCTGTACACGGTGACCGTGACGTTGCCGAACGCATCGAGAAGCTCCTGGGAGTGGTACTCGGCCCAGGTGAAGAGGTTGAGGCTGCCGTTGCCGCCGCCGCCGCCCTCGCCCCCGCCGCTCGTGCTGCCCGCGCTGGCGGAGTCGTCGTCGCCACCGCACGCCGCGAGCAGCCCCGGCCCGACGACGAGACCAGCGAGGCCGGTTGCGCCGAGCCCCAGCAGGCGCCGCCGTGTGAGGTCGGTGCCGAGGCGTTGCGCGCTCGCCGCGGCGCCAGGATTCGGATGCGGTCATCAGCCACGAAGGTCTCCTTGCGTTCTCATGCGTCGTCTGCCGCGGGGTCGGCCATGACGAGCGTCGATTGAACTCCCCCAAAGACCTGCACTCGGTCGGTGTCCCAACGGCACCACACATCGGCGCCCGGATCCAGGCGGGGCGCTTCGTGCCGAGGCTGGCGGCTCAAGATCTCCCGACCCGAGGTCGCGATGACCACGTACTGAATGAGGTCGCCGAGATGCGAGACACCGGCCAAGCGGCCGTGGATCGCGTTGATTGCGTGATCGGGGACGTTGGGCACGATCGTCACGGCCTCGGGCCGCACCGCGGCGAGGCCCGGGCTGCCGACGACCACGTCGGGAGCGGCGCGCGCGGCAATGACCGTGAAACCCTCGCCGGCGAGCTCGTGTCCGTCGCCCTTCACGGTGCCGGGGAGGAAGTTCTGCTGGCCGATGAAGCCGGCGACGAACGCCGACGCCGGCTGGTCGTAGATGGTGTCGGGGTCCGCAGTCTGCTCGACATGCCCATCGAGCATCACCACGATGCGGTCGGACATCGAGAGCGCCTCTTCCTGATCGTGCGTCACGAAGATGAACGTGATCCCGACCTGGGTCTGCAGCAGCTTCAGCTCGATCTGCATCTCCTGGCGGAGCTTGCGGTCGAGCGCACCGAGGGGCTCGTCGAGCAGGAGCACCGCCGGCTTGTTCACGAGTGCGCACGCGAGCGCGACGCGTTGCTGCTGACCACCCGACAGCTGGCGAGGCTTGCGCCGCGCCAACGGCGTCATCTTCACCATCTCGAGCGATTCGCCCACCCGTCTCGAGGTCTCGGACCTGTCCACGCCCTTCTGCCGAAGGCCGTAGGCGACGTTCTCGGCGACGGTCATGTGGGGGAAGAGCGCGTAATGCTGGAAGACGGTGTTCACGTCGCGCTTGTGGGGAGCGACGCCCTGCACGTACTGGCCCGAGATGCGGATGTATCCCTCGTCGGGCTGCTCGAACCCGGCAAGCATGCGCAGGGTCGTCGTCTTGCCGCATCCGCTCGGACCGAGCAGTGCAAGGAACTCCCCCGCCTTCACGTCGAGGTCGAGGCTGTCGACCGCGACCATCGAGCCGAAGCGCTTGGTTACCTCGGTGAGCTCGACCGACCCGCGTTCGCCGCTCACGACCCGTGCACTTCTCGCCCGCCGGTCCATGTGCCCGTCACCGCGACGTCCGCGATCTCGAGCCCAGCCATCGCGCTGATGTCGTCTGAGAGTGCGCAGAGATCGGCGCGACGTCCCTCGGCGATGACTCCCCCCGTGTCGTCCTCGAACCCCTGGTAAGCCGTGCCGGCAGTGTAGGCAGCGAGCGCCTGAGCGATCGGGAGCCGCTCCTCGGGCAGCCACCCTCCGCTCGGCTTGCCGTCGCGGTTCTGCCGGGTGACCGCGACCGCGAGGCCATGGAGGGGATGCATCGACGACACCGGCCAGTCGCTGCCGAAGGAGATGCGTGCACCCGCTCGCGCGATGGACGCGATCGGGTACTGCAACGCCGATCGCGCGGGACCGAGCCTCGGCAGCGTCAGCTCCTCCATCGTCGGGTCGAGGCACGCCCAAAGCGGCTCGAAGTTCGCGATCACACCGAGGGCCGCGAACCGCGACCGGTCGACACCCTGCACGACCTGTGTGTGGGCGATCACCGGCCGGCGGTCGCGCGGGCCGTTGCGCGCGGCCGCGGCCTCGATCGCGTCGAGGGCCATGCGGACTCCGCCGTCTCCGATCGCGTGGATGTGAATCTGGAACCCGTCGGCATCAAAGGCGGTCACCGCGTCGGACAGCTCCTCCGGAGACCAGTTCGGAAGGCCACACGTGTGGGGGGCGTCGTCGTACGGCTCGAGGAGGTAGCCGGTGCCCATCTCGATCACGCCGTCGGCGAAGAACTTGATCGTCTGCGCCTGCAGCACCTGACTCGAATCGGCGGCCCCCGCGAGCTCATCGCGGCGCTCCACGAACCCCGCACGGTCGCGGCCCCACCGCGACGGCTCGGCGCGGAGCGCGATGTTGACCCTCGATGTGAGGCCGCCCGAGCGGGCGGCGGCCCCATAGACGTCGACATCGTCGAGGGTCGCGGAAGCCTCTTGCACCCACGTGATGCCGGCGCGCGCGAGCTCGCGCATCGCGCGGGCGAGCCCCTCCTGACGCTCTTCGAGCGTCGCGGGCGGGATGTGACGGCGCATCATCGCCAGCGCGTCCCACTCGACGAGGGTGCCGATCGGTGAGCCGTCGCCCCGCCGCAGGATGCGGCCGAGCGGCGGATCGGGCGTCTCCCCGTCGATGCCGGCGCGGCGAAGTGCTTCAGAGTTGACCCACATGGTGTGGTGGTCACTCGCCTCGAGCACGACCGGCCGATCGCGCACCGCGATGTCGAGCGTGGCGGCCTCGCCGATGCCCGCGGGGAGCAAGGAGGGGTCGTAGCCGCCACCTTCGATCCACTCGAGACCGGGGTTCGCTTCCGCGTAAGCGCGCACACGATCCACGATCTCCCCAATCGATCGGGCGCCGACGAGCGGGGCCTGGCCGAGCTCGACGCCTCCCCACAACGGGTGGATGTGTCCGTCGCGGAAGCCCGGAACGAGACACCCTCCCCCCAGGTCCACCTCGGTGGCACCACGCGATCGCCAGTCGAGAGCCTCGTCGTCGAGACCGACGATGGATCCGTTCGAGACCGCGACCGCCCACGCGAGAGGTCGGCGGGGGTCTGACGTCAGGACCGCTCCGTTGCAGAACAACAGCGCTCGGTCCAGGGCGGGCTCCCGTTCTCATGGGCCGATGACCCGGGGAACCTAAGGCAGTGCGGCGCGAGGGAGCAAGGGAATCCCTTGCGCCCCGGTCAGGTGTGAACCCAAGATCGCGGCACCAGCAAGAGAGGGGTGCCATGGACAGCGCGGAAGAACTTCATAGGCGGCGCGTGGCAGGACGCTCGAAGCGACCGCACCGACTCAGTGATCGACCCAGCGACGGGGGAAGTCATCACCGAGGTCGCCTCGTCCAACGAAGCCGACGTCGCCGCCGCCGTGGAAGCCGCGGCGGCCGCGTTCGAAGAGTGGGCCGCGACCGCACCCGGTGAACGAGCCAAAGCACTGAGCGCGCTCGCCGACCGTCTGGAGGAGCGCGCGGACCACCTCGTCTCCATCGAGAGCCGCAACGTCGGCAAGCCGATTTCTGCCGTCCCGGACGAGATCGGCTTCCTCGCCGACAACCTGCGGTACTTCGGAGCGGGCGCGCGCAACCTCACCACCCAGGCGCCCGGCGAGTACCTCGCCGGCTACACGTCGATCCTCCGGCGCGAGCCACTCGGCGTCGTCGCCTCGATCGCCCCGTGGAACTACCCGCTGATGATGGCGGCGTGGAAGATCGGGCCCGCGCTGGCGGCCGGGAACACCGTCGTGCTGAAGCCGTCGGAGCTCACGCCGCTCACCGCTCTCGAGCTGGCGGACATCGCGTCCGACCTCTTCCCGCCGGGGGTGCTCAACGTGATCACCGGCGATGGCGAACACTGCGGGGCGGCGCTGGTGGCCCATCCCAAGGTCGCCATCGTGTCGCTGACCGGCGAAGTGACGACGGGCAAGGCGATCATGCGCGCCGCAGCCGAGACGTTGAAGCGGGTGCATCTCGAGCTCGGTGGAAAAGCACCTGTGGTCGTATTCGACGACGCCGACCTCGAAGCTGTTGTCGCCGGCGTGAAGCTCTTCGGGTACTTCAACGCGGGGCAGGACTGCACCGCGGCGACACGTGTGATCACCGGACCGGGCATCTACGACGACTTCGTGAGCGAACTCGCCGCTGCGGCGAAGAGCCTCAACGTCGGGAGCCCTGCCGACCCGGACACCGAGCTCGGGCCGGTCGTCTCCGCCGAGCAGCGAGACCGGGTAGCGGGCTTCGTCGATCGTGCGAAGGCTGCAGGCGCGACCGTCGTGACCGGTGGCGCGGCCGCGTCAGGTGCCGGGTACTTCTACGAGCCGAGTGTGATCACGGACGTCGCGCAGGACGCAGAGATCATCCAGCGGGAGGTGTTCGGTCCCGTGGTCACCGTGCAGCGCTTCACGGACGAAGAGCAGGCGATCGCGTGGGCGAACGGCGTCGACTACGGCCTCGCAGCGAGCGTTTGGACCAGAGACGTCGGACGAGCGATGCGTGTGAGTCGGGCGCTGCAGTTCGGCACCGTGTGGGTCAACGACCACGGACCTCTCGTGTCGGAGATGCCCCATGGCGGGTTCAAGCAGTCTGGCGTCGGCAAGGACATGTCGGTGTACGCGATCGAGGCCTACACCGAGCTCAAGCACGTGATGATCAAGACGGGCTAGCGCCGCGTGCGAGGCGCGAGCGCACGTCGTTGTGACATGAGAGCGTTCTGACATGACCGCACTGACCGTCGGCGTGCCACGAGAGATCAAGACCGCCGAACATCGCGTGGCGATGACCCCGGATGGGGTGCGCGAGCTCGAGAACCACGGCGTCGAGGTGTTCGTCGAGCGGGGCGCGGGGCACGACTCGGCGATCGCCGACAGCGACTACGTGGCGGCGGGGGCGACGATCGTCCCGACGGCGGCCGATGCGTGGTCCCAGCAGATGGTGGTGAAGGTGAAGGAGCCGCAGGAGTCGGAGTTCGCGATGCTCCGACCCGACCTCACCCTGTTCACCTATCTGCACCTCGCGGCGTACCCCGACGTCGCGAAGGCACTCCTCTCCGCCGGCACCACCGGCATCGCCTACGAGACCGTGCAGCTCCCCGACGGCGCGCTTCCGTTGCTTGCGCCGATGAGCGAGGTGGCGGGGCGGATCGCGACACAGGTCGGCGCGCACTACCTCGAGCGCCACAACGGCGGGCGGGGGGTGCTCCTCGGCGGGGCGCCGGGAGTGCGACCCGCGCGCGTGGTCGTGCTCGGCGCCGGCAACGTCGGCTGGAACTCCGCGTGGATCGCCGCCGGCATGGAAGCGGAGGTGATGCTCCTCGACAAGAACCTCGATCGGCTGCGCTTCGTCGACCAGATCCACAGGGGGCGCATCGTGACGCTCGCGTCGAACCGGGGAGCCGTCGAGCGCGCGGTCGCCGAGGCCGACCTCGTCATCGGTGCCGTCCTCGTCGCCGGGCTCCGGGCACCCGTCGTGGTGAGCGACGCGATGGTGCGCGGGATGCGACCCGGTGCCGTGATCGTCGACGTCGCAGTGGACCAGGGGGGCTGCATCGAGACGACGCACGAAACGACGCACAACGACCCGGTTTACGAGCAGCACGGGGTCATCCACTACGCGGTCGGGAACATGCCCGGAGCGGTGCCCTACACGTCGACCTACGCGCTGACGAACGCGACGCTGCCCTACGTCCTCGAAGTCGCGACCGCCGGTCCGCGTGACGCGATCGGCGATCCTGCACTGGCCCAGGGCGTGAACACCGCCGCCGGCCAGGTCACGAACCCCGCGGTCGCCGAGTCGCTGTCCCTCCCCTTCGTCGAGCCCCACGCGGCCGTGGCGTAGCGTCGCGACATGAAGCTCGGATACGGCACGGGGTATTGGGGATCGGGGCCGCCCGCGGGAGCGCTCGAAGCGATCAAGGAGGCCGAGCGGCTCGGCTTCGACTCGGTCTGGGCGGCAGAGGCCTACGGGTCCGACGCGCTCACGCCACTTGCGTGGTGGGGCGCGCACACCACCCGGTTGAAGCTGGGTACCAGCATCATCCAGATGTCGGCACGCACCCCCGCCGCGACTGCGATGGCCGCGATGACCCTTGATCACCTGTCCGAGGGTCGGGTCATCCTCGGGCTGGGCGCGTCCGGCCCACAGGTCGTCGAGGGTTGGTACGGCCAGCCCTACCCGAAGCCCCTCGCGTGGACACGCGAGTACGTCTCGATCGTCCGATCGATCGTCGCCCGTGAGAAGCCGGTCGAGTTCGTAGGCGAGCAGTACGAGATGCCGCTGCGCGGCGGCACGGGTCTGGGAAAGCCGCTGAAGTCCACGCTGCATCCATTCCGCGCCGACATCCCGATCTACCTCGGTGCCGAGGGACCGAAGAACGTCGCGCTCGCGGCGGAGATCTGCGATGGATGGTTGCCGTTGTTCTTCTCGCCGAAGGCCGACGGGTTCTATCGTGCTGCGCTCGCCGAGGGCTTCGCCCGTCCCGGCGCCCGGCGTACGGCCGACGACTTCGAAGTTGCCGCCACGATGATGATCGTCCCGGGCGACGACATCGAGCGCTGCGCCGACTCGATCCGCCCGATGCTCGCGTTGTACGCAGGTGGCATGGGAGCTCGAGGCACGAACTTCCACTTCGATGTGTTCGCTCGACTCGGTTACGAGGCTGAGTGCCTCAAGATCCAAGACCTCTACCTCGGCGGTAACAAGGCCGATGCGATCGCGGCGGTGCCGCTGGCGATGGTCGAGGATCTCGCACTGGTCGGGCCGGTCGACAAGATCAAGGCCGAGCTGCCGCGTTGGAAAGAGACCTGCCTGACGACGATGCTCGTCTCCGCGCCCGCGACGATGTTGCCCGCGATGGCCGACCTGCTCTCCGACTGATCGACTCCTTCGACTGACACGGCATCGACAGCAGCTCGCGGCCGCTCGCGTAGCGTGCCGCGCGTGCTGCGGGTGTACGCCGATGGGCGGATCTTCGGGGACGCCTACGGGATTGGAACACCGAAGGTGCTCGCGCTCCACGGATGGCGGCGTGATCGCGGCGACTTCCGGAACGTGCTCGAGGGCCTCGACGCGGTGGCGATCGATCTTCCCGGCTTCGGCGCGTCCCCGCCGCCGCCGGAGGCCTGGGCGGCGAGCGACTACGCCGCCGCCGTGGCGGCCGTCCTGCGTGAGATGGCGAATCCGGCCGTGGTCATAGGTCATTCGTTCGGCGGCCGCGTCGCCGTGCACCTCGCCGCGTCGCACCCGACCCGGATCGCCGGCGTCGTCCTCGCCGGTGTGCCCCTCCTGCGGCTCACCAAACCTCCCGCTCCGAGCCTGCGGTACCGCATCGCCCGCCAACTTCACCAGCTGGGGTGTCATCACCGAGGCACGGATGGAGGCGCGCCGCCACCGATCCGGCTCGAGCGACTACCGGGCCGCAAGTGGGGTGATGCGAGATGTCTTCGTGCGCCTCGTGAACGAGACGTACGAGGACGAGCTCCGCGAGATCACCTGTCCGGTCGAGCTCGTCTGGGGCAGCGACGACACCGCCGCCCCTGTCGCGGTGGCCGAACGTGCCGTCGAGCTCCTCGCGCATCCGTCCCTCACGGTGCTGTCCGGGAGCCGGGCACCTCACTCCGCTCACGGCACCGAGTGAGCTCCGGGCCGCGGTCGACCGGCTCCTCGCCCCGAAGACACGTCGGCCGTGAGCGCGGTCGAGGTCGTCGTCGCCATCGCCGGCGTCGGCGCGTTCGGCGTCGCGGCTCTGCGGTGGCTCCGCGTCGCGCAACGCGAGCACTACCTCGCCGGATCGGTGACGAGGTTCGCGTGCGCGATGGTGGCGTTGCAGCTGCGGCGAACGCGGCGCTGCTCTCACTCGGACTCGTCGCACTCATCGTCGGCTTCCTCTGGCCTCCGGCCGGACTCGCCGCAGTCGTGGTCGGGCTCATCGGCCCGCTCGGACTCGGTGTGCGCGGTCGTACGAGCAAGCTCGCCTGGACCCGCCGCCTCCGCACGCTTGCTGTCGTGAGCGCGATCGTCGCCGCGCTCGTGCTCCTCGTCGGATCCATCGTCGACCGCCTGGCGGCGACGAGCGCCGCGCTGGCGCTCGGCGCACCCGTGCTGATCGACCTCGCGCTCGTGCTCCTCGCGCCGGTCGAGCGGTGGCTCGGCTCACGCTATGTGGCGCGCGCGGCGGCGACCCTTCGACGCATCGATCCGAAGGTCGTCGCGATCACGGGCTCATACGGCAAGACAACGACGAAGCAGTACGCGCGCCACCTGCTGAGCGGACGTTGGAGGGTCCTGGCGAGCCCGGCGAGCTTCAACAACGCGGCCGGCCTTTCACGCGCGATCAACGAGCATCTCGCGCCGGGAACCGAGGTCTTCATCGCCGAGATGGGGACCTACGGCGCCGGAGAGATCGAGGCAATGACCCGGTGGATCAAGCCCACCGTCGGCGTCATCACCGCGATCGGCCCGGTGCACCTCGAGCGGATGAAGACACTCGATGGCATCGTCGCCGCGAAGGCGGAGATCCTCGGCCCTGTCGAGACAGCGGTGCTCAACGTCGACGCTCACGGCCTTGCCTCGCTCGCTGATCGCACACGCCTCCGGGGTGTCACCGTGGTGGCTTGCTCGACGCAAGCCGAGGGCGCCCCGGTCGACGTGCGCGCCACCCGGGACGGCGGCAGCGCTGACCATCGACGTCGGGGCCGGTCGGCGTACGTCCATCGCGAGCGACGCACACGCCGCGAACCTCGCCTGCGCGATCGCGATCGCGCTCGCGCTCGACGTGTCGTGGGACGAGATCGTCGATCGTCTCGGAGCGCTGCCTCATCCCGAACATCGCCAAGAGGTCGGTACAGCCGCCTCGGGAGTGCTCGTCATCGACAACACCTTCAGCTCGAACCCGGCGAGCGCGGCCTCGTCACTCGAGGTGCTGGCCCGAAGCGGCGACCTCGCGGCGCGACGCGTCGTCGTGACGCCGGGAATGGTCGAGCTCGGTGGCGAGCAAGCGCGGGAGAACAAGCGCTTCGCGGCTGCTGCCGCTGTCGTGGCCGACGACGTGATCATCATCGGTCGCACGAACCGCAGTGTGCTGCTCGAGGGCGTGACCGACGGCCTCGCCGCGACGCACGCGATGGGGACGCGCGAGGAAGCGGTGCGCTGGGTTCGTGCCGAGCTCGTCCCCGGCGATGTCGTGCTGTACGAGAACGACCTGCCCGACCACTATCCCTGAGCCGGCCGGAGCCGTGCCGGAGCCGTGCCGGAGCCCGTGCCAGCATGTTCGGGTGACGCGTCCCGCAGTGCTGTTCGGAGGTCCTTCTCCCGAGCACGACATCAGCGTCTTGACTGGTCTCCAGGCGGTCACCGCCCTGCGTAACGACGGCGTCGACGTCACGGCGATCTACTGGTCCAAGGCCGCCGAGTTCTACGAGGTCGACGTCGGCCTCGACCCCGCGGCCTTCGTCGAGGGTGTGCCGCGCGGAGCGACGCGGCTCGATCTCATCGCTCGACCAGGTGCTGGCTTCGTTCCCGAGGCCGGGAGGCTCGGCCGGCGGACGCCGCTGTCGATCTCGGCGATCGTGAATTGCTGCCACGGCGGACCGGGCGAGGACGGCACGCTGCAGGCGGCGCTCGACCTCGCCGGGTTGCGCTACACAGGTCCGTCGGCGGCCGGCGCGGCGCTCGGCATGGACAAGCTCGCGTTCGCCGGGACGATGATGGCGGCGGGCATCGCCGCGTTGCCTCGGCAGGCGTTCGAGGCCGGTGGGCCTCCGCCCGGTTTCAACGGCCCGTACATCGTCAAGCCTCGCTTCGGCGGCTCGAGCATCGGCATCGAGATCACCGACGATCCGGTCGCAGCCGCCGCTCTGGTCCGCGCCTCGCCCCACTACCGCGCGGGAGCGGTGATCGAGCCCTACATCACGGACGCGGTCGACCTGAATGTCGCCGTCCTGACCCATCCCGAGCTCCGGCTTTCGGGCATCGAGCGTCCGCTCCGCACGGGCGGCGAGACCCGGATCTACTCCTACGCCGACAAGTACCTCGGCGGGGAGGGCATGGCGAGCGCGAAACGGGAGCTGCCGGCGGTGCTGCCCGAAGCCATCGCGAGCGAGATCAACGACGCGGCCCGGGCTGTGGTCGCGGCCGCGCTGGTGCGCTCGGTCGCTCGCATCGACTTCCTCCTCATCGGTGACGAGGTGTTCGTGAACGAGATCAACACGATCCCGGGCTCACTCGCCTGGTACTTCTGGGCGGCCGAGGGGGTGCCGTTCTCGGCGCTGCTCTCGACGTTGCTCGCCGAGGCGGTGCAGAACCCGACCGCCCAGTACTCGACCGAAGGGGCCGATGGCACCGCGCTCCGGAGCGCAGGGTCCATCGCCGCGAAGCTCGCCTGACCCGCTGACCAGCCTCAATTCGCCTCCTTGGCCTGCCGATAGTCGGTGGTGAGCGGCACTGACGCCTGGAGGCGGAACCGGTCGGTGGAGGAGCAGGCCTGATGAGCGCGAAGGATTGGATGGCCCATCCCGGGATCATGTTCGGCCTGAGCGCGGCTCGCGTTCCTGTCGATGACTGGCGTAGTGCTCGCCGACAGCGGCGGCTCGACCGCGGTGGAGACCCAGCTGGTCACCGCGTCGCCGACTACGGACGAGACCACGACGACGGTAGAGGCGACGACGACCGTCGTCACGATCCCTCAGGACACCACGCCGCCACCGCTTTCGCTCGACGGCAGTTTGTACGACGGCGTCGCGGTGGGCGTCGACCACTTGCTGCGTGAGCGGGCTCACGGAGCCCGGGGCACTGGTCACGATCGCCGGCGTCGAGTCGTTCGCCGACGCGAACGGAGTGTGGGGCCGAGACATCGCCTTGCAGCTCGGCGGAAACTTCATCGAGGTCACGGCGGCCGACGAAGCCGGCAACGCGAGCGGTTTCGCGTTCATCATCAACTACGTCGTCAACGCACCCGCGCCGCCGCCGCCCTCCAAGAAGCCACCGAAGGCAGTGGTCACGACGACCTCGACCGTGGCCCCGACGACGACGACGCGGGCGGCATCGACGACCACGCGACCGGGTAGCTCGAGCACGGCTACGACCCTTGCTCCCTCGACGACGAAGGCGGGCTCCACCACGACGGGGCAGCCGGGTCAGGACGACCCCACCCGGCCGACGGTGACGACCCAGCCGGGGGCGACCACGACCCACGCGCCGACCACGATCGGAACGACGACGAGCATCGCGCCAACGACGACCGATCCGCCCACGACCACAACCGATCCGCCCACGACCACAACCGAGGCGCCGACCACAACCGAGGCGCCGACCACAACGGAAGCGCCGACGACGACCGAGGACCCGGGTCCGACCACGACCTGACCGCCGCGGAGCTTTCGGGGAACCGCGGATCTGCGGCTAAGGCTCTATCTCTAGGGCTCTATCTCTAGGGCTCTGTCTCTAGGGCTCTGTCTCTAGGGCCGCGGGGCGTGCACCAGGAGGGCTGAGCGCAGGAACGCGAGCAGCTCTCGACGACGGATCGCGAGTGAACGCAGGGTCGGGTCCATCCCGACCGCGCGGAGCACCTCGACCTCTGTCGCCACGCCGATCACCGCTGAGTACGCGGAAAGCAGCACGAGCCGCGCGTCCTGCCGCCGCATCGTCCCGGCGTCCATCTCCTCTTCGAGGAAGTGCCGGGCCCGCTGCACGAGCGGATCGAGTGCCTCAGTCAGGCGGGTGGCGGCCGGCGGGCCGAGCCGGCTGACCTCGCGCAACAGCCCCAGCAGCTCCGGTCGGCGGAGAGCGAGACGAAACACCGACCGCACCACCGCTTCGACCCGGTCCCATCCGACACCCGCGCGCACGAGCGCCCCTTCGAGCACCGTCGAGAGCTCGTCGGCACTTCTGTCGATCACCGCCTCGAGAAGCACTTCCTTCGAGGGGAAGTAGTACAGGATGGTCTGCTTGCGCACACCGAGCTCAGAGGCGATCGCGTCGAGGGAGCTGGCGTCGTACCCTCGCGTCCCGAACGAACCGAGCGCGCCGTCCAGGATCCGGTCGCGCGTGGCCACGCTCGGGAGGGTACGGCAGCCCCTCATCCGTGTCTACCATTTGGTAGACACGGCCCTCTACCAAATGGTAGAAAGGGCGCGATGATCCGGGAGGCACTGGCCGGACGCCCCATCGCGGTCACGGGCTCGACGGGGTTTCTCGGCACCGCCATCGTCGAACGGCTGCTGCGAGCCGTGCCCGATTGCTCCCTGGTGCTGCTCGTGCGGAGTGGCCGCCGCACCTCGGCCGCGCAGCGCGTGCAGCGGGAGATCTTGCGCAACGACGCCTTCGACCATCTGCGCGAGCTGCTCGGCGAACGCTTCGACGAGGACATCGCCCGGCGGGTCACGGTGATCACGGGGGACGTGAGCACCGATGGGCTCGGGCTCGACGATGCGGGACGCGCGGCGCTCGCGGCGTGCGAGATCTTCGTCCACTCTGCCGCGACCGTGTCGTTCGACTCCGCGATCGACGACGCCGTCGAGGTCAACCTGCTCGGTCCTGTTCGCATCGTGGAGACGCTTCGCGACTTGGGCGTGACGCCTCACCTCGTGGCGGTGTCGACCGCCTACGTCGCAGGCAACCGTCGCGGCGACGCGCCGGAACAGCTCGTGAGCGAGGGACCGTTCGACCTCGGCGTCGACTGGCGAGGCGAGGTCGCCGCCGCGCGTCGCGCGCGAGCCGACGCCGACGCCGAGAGTCGGGATCCGGCCCGACTGGCGCGCTTCCGGAGCGAGGCCCGAGGGGAGCTCGGCGCGGCCGGTACCCCCGCGCTGGCGGCCAAGACCGAATCTCTGCGCCAACGCTGGGTCGCCGACCAGCTCATCGCGGCCGGGCGATCTCGCGCATCGTCGCTCGGATGGCCCGACGCGTACGCCTACACGAAGGCGCTTGGCGAAGGCGCGCTGATGGAGATGAAGGGCGACGTGCCGGTGAGCATCGTGCGCCCCTCGATCATCGAGTCCGCGCTGGTCGAGCCCCGACCCGGCTGGATCCGCGGGTTCCGCATGGCCGAGCCGGTGATCATCTCCTACGCGCGGGGCCTGCTGCGAGAGTTCCCGGGGGTTCCCGAAGGGACGATCGACGTCATTCCCGTCGATCTCGTCGTCGGCGCGATCTCCGCGGTCGCCGCCCTCGGCCCCGAGGAAGCGCCCAACATCGTGCACGTCGCGTCCGGCTCGACGAACCCGCTCCGCTACCGGAGCCTCGTGGACCTGGTCCGCGACTGGTTCAGCGCGCACCCCTTGTACGACAGCTCGGGCCAACCGATCGTCGTGCCCGACTGGTCCTTCCCGGGACGAGGCAAGGTGCAGGGCCAGCTGCTGCGAGCCAAGCGCATGCTCGGTCGGGCCGAGAAGGCGCTGTCGATGCTCCCGGTCCGCGGCCCGACCGCACAGATCCCCGCTCGACTCGAGGAGCGGCGCTCCGACATCGAACGGGCACTGAGCTATGTGGAGCTCTACGGCGCGTACGCCGAGTGCGAGGCGATCTACCGCGTCGATCGCCTCCTCGGCATCTGGGATCAGCTCGACGACGCCGACCGCGCGTCGTTCGCGTTCGACCCGCGTGCGATCGATTGGACGCACTACGTCACCGAGGTGCACCTTCCGTCGGTGGTGCAGCACGCGCGCGCGTTCGCACCACGCCGGGCGGGCGCACCGGCCCGTCGCGCGATCAGCGCCTGCGTGCCGCGGTTCTCGCGCCGGGCCGCCACCTTGCCGCGTTCGATCTCGAGAACACACTCATCGCTTCCAACGTCGTCGAGTCCTACGCCTGGCTGGCGAGCCGGCGCCTCGACCGCGACGAGCGGCTCAAGCTCATCGTGAAGACCGTGCGCGAAGCGCCGACACTGCTCGCGCTCGACCGCAAGGATCGCGGAGACTTCCTGCGGTACTTCTACCGCCGGTACGAGGACGCCCCCGTCGAGCAGCTCGACGAGGACGCGACCGAGCTGATGAGCGCGCTGATCCTCACGAAGTCGTTCCCCGCGGCGATCCGGAGGGTCCGGGAGCACCGGGCGCTCGGCCACCGCACTCTGCTGATCACGGGCGCGCTCGACCTCGTCGTGAAGCCATTGCTCCCTCTCTTCGACGACGTCGTGAGCGCGCATCTCGGCGTGACCCCCGACGGTCGGTACACGGGCGAGCTCGTCGACGTGCCTCCCACGGGCGAGGCACGCGCTCAGGTGATGGCGAACTACGCGAGCGCCGAAGGCTTGGAGCTGAGCGAGTCGGTGGCCTACGCGGACTCGTCGTCGGATCTGCCGATGTTGGAGGCCGTGGGCTTCCCGGTCGCGGTGAACCCGGAGGTGAGGCTGGCGACGATCGCCCGAAAGCGCGGCTGGCTCGTCGAGCAGTGGGCGAAGTCGTCGGGCGGCCCGCGTTCACTCCTCCCGATCGGTCCGCCCCACGCGACCGTTGCGAAGCTGCGCCGACCCCGCCCGCTCCGTGAGGTCCGATCGTGAAAGCGCTGCAGTTCGAGCGAAAGCCCGCCCGCTACGTCGCGGCGCGTGTCGCGAGCGAGGTGCTCCCCGGTGGCGGCGCGCGGGTCGGCCCCCTGCGGCTCGTCGACATCGACCCGCCCGACCTTCCCGGACCCGATTGGGTGCGCATCCGACCGCGTCTCGCGGGCATCTGCGGCAGTGACCTCGCCACAATCGACGGTCGCTCGACGCGCTACTTCGACCCGATCGTCTCGTTTCCCTTCGTACCCGGGCACGAAGTCGTGGCCGACACGGACGACGACACACGTGTCGTCGTCGAGCCCGTCCTGGGTTGTGTCGCGCGTGGCATCTCGCCTCGGTGCGACGCGTGCGCGCGGGGCGACCTCGGAAACTGTGAGCGCATTGCGTTCGGCCGCATCGAACCCGGCCTTCAGTCGGGGTTCTGCTGCGACACCGGTGGCGGGTGGTCGATCTCGATGGTCGCGCACGAGTCGCAGCTCCACCCCGTCCCGGACGGGATGAGCGATGAGGCCGCGGTCATGGTCGAGCCGACCGCATGCGCGATCCACGCCGTGATGGCAAACGTGACCCCGGGCTCCGTGGTGGCGGTGCTCGGTGCAGGAACGCTCGGCCTCGCTTGCATTGCCGCGCTCCGCGAGCACGCGGCGCCGACGACGCTCATCGCCGGCGCCAAGCACTCCCAGCAACAGCACCTCGCGTCGGCCCTGGGAGCCGACCTGGTCGTCGAGCCGGACGAGCTGGGACGGGCCGTGCGGCGGCTGACCGGTTCGCTCGCGGTCGCCTCACAGCTGACCGGTGGCGCGGACTTCGTGCTCGACTGCGTGGGATCGGACGACTCGATCACCGACGCTCTCTCGATGGTGCGGCCCCGAGGCACGGTCGTGCTCGTCGGGATGCCCGGGTCGGTCAAGGTGGACCTCACGACGCTGTGGCATCGGGAGACGCGCCTCGTCGGCGCCTACGCATACGGCTCGGAGTCGATGGCCGACGGCACGCATCGCCGGACCTTCGAGCTCGCCTTCGACCTCGTCGCTTCGGCCGGGCTCGAGCGGCTCGTGTCGGGTACGTATCCCTTGGGCCGCTACCGCGATGCCATCGAGCACGCGGCCTCCGCGGGTCGCCGCGGTGCCGTCAAGATCGCTTTCGACATGCGCAATGAACGCGAGAGGAACCGCTGATGCCCCGCCCCGGCTTCGTCCTCGAGGTCGACCGCTCTACCCCTCCCCTCCTCTTCCATCACGGGGAGGGGTTCCGGCTGCACAAGCTGCCGTCGGGCGCCCGGGCGATCTACCCACCCGAGCCGCTCGACGGACTCGACGATGTCGATGGCGCCATCCGCGACGCGCTGCTGCACCCCCTCGACGCCGATCCACTCCCCGCGCTCCTTCACCCGGGGATGAAGCTCACGATCGCATTCGACGACATCTCTCTGCCGTTGCCCCAGATGCGCCGCCCGGACATCCGCCAGCGCGTCATCGAAGCGGTGCTCGACCTCGCCGCCGACGCGGGCGTCGACGACGTTGAGCTGATCGCAGCGCTCGCGCTGCATCGGCGCATGACCGAGGCGGAGCTCCGGCGAGCGGTCGGGGATCGCGTCTACGACGCGTTCGCGCCCCGCGGCCGCCTCTACAACCATGACGCTGAGGATCCGGAGGCCATGGCCTTCCTCGGCACCACCGATCAGGGCGAGGAAGTCGAGATCAGCCGGCGTGCCGCCGAGTCGGACCTGCTGGTGTACGTCAACATCAACTTGGTGGCGATGGACGGAGGCCACAAGTCGGTTGCCACAGGTCTCGCCTCGTATCGCAGCCTGCGTCACCACCACAACGTCGACACGATGCGGCAGAGCCGATCCTTCATGGATCAGCACCGCAGCGAGCTGCACTCGTCCAACTGGCGGATGGGCCGTCTCATCGCGGCGAGCGGCGTCAAGGTCTTCCAGATCGAGACGAATCTCAACACCGACACGTTCCCCGCACCCTTCGACTTCCTCCAGCGGCGGGAGTGGGAATGGTCAGCCCGCGATCGCATGACGTTCATCGCGGCATCGAAGTCCGTCGACCGTGCCCCCCGGCGCCTCGCCCGGTCGATCTTCCAGTCGCTCGAGGCCCCGTACGCGCTGACGTCGATCCAGGCCGGCGAGGTCGAGGCGGTCCACAAGCGCACGACGGAGTGGGTCCACAAGCAGCAGCTCGTCTCGGTCGAAGGCCAGACCGACGTGCTGCTCATGGGCCTTCCGTTCCTGTGCCCCTACAACGTGAACTCGGTGATGAACCCGATCCTGGTCGCCTGTCTCGGCCTCGGATACTTCTTCAACTTGTACCGCGGCAAGCCCCTCGTGCGAGAGGGCGGAGTCGTGATCATGGGGCACCCGACGACGTGGGAGTTCCACCCTGTACACCACCCGAGCTACATCGACTTCTTCGAGCAGGTGCTCGCCGACACCACCGACCTCGACGAGATCCAGGCCAAGTACGAGAAGAGCTTCGCCGAGGACGAGTGGTACCGGCACCTCTACCGCACGTCGTACGCGTACCACGGTGTTCACCCCTTCTACATGTGGTACTGGTGCGCGCACGCGCTGCAGCACCTGGGCGATGTCATCGTCATGGGCGGCGATCCGAGAGCCGTGCGGCGGCTCGGCTTTCGTCCCGCGTCGACCCTCGACGACGCGCTCGAGATGGCGACCGATGTCGTCGGGCGCCATCCGTCGATCACCTACATGCACAACCCGCCGATGTTCATCAGCGACGTCACATGAAAAGTCGAGCCGCCTCTCTCGGTGATTCTCACGCGCTGGTGCGCCGGATCAGCAGGAGAACCAGCGTGGGGTTCCCGTGGCGCGCCGCGGCAACGCCACGAGGTGTCGCGCCTCTGCCGGAGAAGGGTCGCACGGGGGCGGACTTCGAGACCGCGTGGGCGCGCCGCTTGCCGGCCCGGCTCGCTCGGGTGCTGATCGTCGAAGGACCGATGCGCGGCGCCGTTCGCGGCGTGGCGAACCCGGAGCGCACTGGCCTCGACCGGTTGTCAGACCTCGACACGAAGAAGGCGGTCATCTTCGCGGCGAACCATCACAGCCATGTCGACGCGCCGCTGCTGATCACCTCCGTGCCCGAGCCGTGGCGGCACCGCCTCGTCGTCGGCGCGGCCGCGGATTACTTCTTCGCGACACGCTTCACCGGCGCTCTGTCCGCGCTGGCGATGGGAGCGATCCCGATCGACCGGTCGCGCGTGAACCGGCGTTCGGGTGACCTCGCGGCCGACCTGCTCGAAGACGACTGGAGCATCCTCATCTTCCCCGAAGGCGGCCGTAGCCCTGACGGCTGGGGCCAACCGTTCCGCGGGGCGCGGCCTACCTCTCGGTCCGCACCGGCGCACCCGTGGTGCCCATCCACCTCGAGGGCACCGGGCGGATCATGGGCCGGGGCATGAACCGGCCGCGACCGGGACGCACGCTCGTCACGTTCGGCAACCCGCTGTTTCCGCAACCCGGCGACGACGCGCGCTCGCTCGGGGCCCGAATCGAACATGCCGTCTACCGGCTCGCCGACGAGGCCGCGACCGACTGGTGGGCAGCGAGCCGGCGAGCGGCCCGCGGCGAGACCCCGATGCTGACGGGCCCGGAGGGTCCGTCGTGGCGTCGAGCGTGGGCCCTCGGCGACCGGAAGGGTCGCCGCCGCAAGGCCAGTCGGAGCTGGCCCAACCTCGACTAGCAGCCGCGGAATACGGTGGCGCCATGATCCGTCTCCGCCAAGTTGCTCTCGTCGCTCGCGACCTCGAACCCGCGATCAAGGAGCTGAGCGACGCGCTCGGCATCGAAGTCGGCTACCGCGACCCCGGCATCGCCGAATTCGGATTGGTGAACGCCGTGTTCCCGGTCGGTGACGCGTTCCTCGAGATCGTTTCCCCCGTTCAGGAGGGCACGACGGCCGGCCGCCTCCTCGACAAGCACGGGGGCGACTACGGGTACATGGTGATCATGCAGCTCTCCGATCTCGACGCGGCGCGCGCTCGGCTCGACGGCCTCAACGTGCGGGTGGTTTGGAAGGCCGACCTGCGCGACGCGGCCGGCACCCACCTGCATCCGAAAGACGTCGGCGGAACGATCCTCTCGCTCGACTGGATGGATCCGCCCGAGAGCTGGCGGTGGGCCGGACCCGACTGGGAGCAGCACGTGCGCACCGACATCGTGTCCGGGCTCTCGGGGGTCACACTCGCGGTCGAGGACCCGGGCGCGACAGCAAGCCGGTGGGCGGATGTGTTCGGCGTTTCGCCCGCGGGAGCCGAGATCGCACTCGACCACGGCACGTCGATCTCGTTTGTTCAGAGCGAGCGACGCGAGGACGACGGCGTCTGCGGCGTCACCGTCACAGCCGTCGATCGCAGTCGAGCGGGCGAGAACGTGAGCGCCTGTGGGATCACGTTGCGGTTCGCCTGAGATGCGCTACGGCGTCGCCATCCCTCACGCCAACCGCTTCGCGACCAGCTCTGCGCTCGACCGCATGGCGGCTCTCGTCGAGCAGCTCGGATTCGACTCGCTGTGGGTGAGCGATCACATCATCGTGCCCGAGGGCTCGAGCTACATCCCCGAGCAGATGCTCGAGCCGCTCGCCGCGCTGTCCTATGTCGCCGCGCGCACCACCCACGTCGCGCTCGGTGTGAGCGTGCTCGTGATCCCGTACCGCGACCCCGTGTTCACCGCGAAGTACCTGTCGAGCCTCGACGTGCTGAGCGGCGGCCGGCTCGTGCTCGGCGTGGGCGCCGGCTGGTTGAAGGAGGAGTTCGACGCACTCGGAGCTTCCTACGACCAACGGGGCGCGCAGACCGACGAGTACCTCGAAGTCATCCGTAACCTCTGGGAGACCGAGACGTCGTCGTTCGATGGCAAGTGGAAGCACTACGAGAACATGCGCATGTTCCCCAAGACCGCGACAGAGCGGCGGGGCACGATCCCGATCTGGGTGGGCGGTAACACGGCGCCCTCGATTCGCCGGGCGGCGCGCCTCGGCGATGGATGGCACCCGATCAACCTCACCCCTCTCGAGCTCGCCGAGGGAGTCAGCGCGTATCGAAGCGCCTGCGACACCGCCGGACGGAGTCCCGGGCCGATCTGCCTCCGCCACATGCCCGGCGGCGCCGCGCCGGGCAGCGACCGGCCCGTCCTCACCGGCACACCCGAGGAGCAGGCCTCAGACGTGCGCGACTACGCGGCCGCCGGTCTCGACGAGCTCATGCTGTCGATGCCCTGGCGATCACTCGACGCGCTCGCCGCGGCACTGCGGACGTTCATGCGCGATGTCGCGCCGCGGGTGTAGCGCGGTCAGCCGGGGCGCATCGTGATGCTGATGCGCGGGCCGACGAGCGATGCGGGCGACACCTTCGGCACGCAGTGCCGCCAGCGGCGCTGACAGTCTCCGCCCATCACGAACAGGTCGCCTCGACCGAGCTCGAACGTGCGCGACGGTCCGCCCGAGGCCGGCTTGATGAGGAACCGGCGCCGATGCCCGACCGACACGATGACGACCAGGCCGTCGGACCGGTCGCGCAGCACTCGGTCGCCGTGCCAGGCGACGCTGTCGTTGCCGTCGCAGTAGAGGTTGCACCACACGGATCCGATCGAAACGCCGTAGCGCGCGCTGATCGCGGCAGCCATCGTGTCGATGAAGGGCAGGTCGAAGCGCGAACCAAGGGCCCAGCCAGCAGTGCTACGCGGTTGCTCGAGGACCCGGTCGTACATGGTGACCTCGGGACGGGTCCATGGCAGCACCTCCAGCAACTCGTCGAACACCGAGTCCGAACCCGAGATCCACGACGGCTGATGCTCGAGCCACGACCACTCGTCGAGGTCGTGACGCACGAGCTCGGTGAACGACGGGTCCACACTGGGGCTGCCCGCGTCGAGGAGAGAGGACTGTACGAACATGTGTTCGATAATAGCACGGAGCAGAGAGTAGGTTCCCGGAAATGTCGGACACGGCACGGGCGCACACCGTGGCATGGGGATCGCCGCGCGCGCGGTGGGTGCTCGCCGCCGCGGTCCTCGGTTCGGGCATGGCCTTCCTCGACGGCACGATCGTCAACGTCGCCCTGCCCGCGATGGCCCGCGACCTCGACGCAGACCTCGCCGACCTGCAATGGGTGCTCGACGCCTACCTCGTCACGCTGACCGCGCTGGTGCTCCTCGGGGGCGCTCTCGGCGATCGGTTCGGCCGCCGTCGAGTGTTCACCATCGGCGTCGGCGCGTTCGCTGTCGCTTCCGTGCTCTGCGGCGTCGCGCCCACGACCGGCGCACTCATCGCCGCGCGCGCGCTGCAGGGAGTCGGTGCCGCGATGCTGGTGCCCGGCAGCCTGGCGCTGCTGTCCGCCACGATGCGCCAAGAGGATCGCGCCCGCGCGATAGGTGCGTGGTCCGGCCTCACCGGCGTCGCGAGCGCGTTGGGACCGTTCTTCGGAGGATGGCTCGTCGACGCGGCGTCATGGCGATGGGCGTTCCTCATCAACCTGCCCCTCGCCGTCGTCGTCTTGGTCGCCGCGCGCCGCGTGCCGGAGAGCACCGATCCGGACGCGCCCGCCCACCTCGATCTCTTGGGCGCCACGATCGTGGCGCTGGGCCTGGCGTCGCTGACGGCGGGCCTCATCGAGGCCGGCGCAGGATGGACCGTCCTCACCGTGGCCGCGGTGATCGCCGGTGGCGCGCTCCTCGGAGCATTCGTTGTCGTCGAGCGACGGAGTCCCGCGCCCATGCTCCCGCCCACGTTGTTCCGGTCGAGGCAGTTCACGGGGGCGAACCTCGTCACCCTGGCGGTCTACGCGGGGCTCGGTGGCGCCTTCTTCTTCGTCGTCGTCAACCTGCAGGACGCCCTGGGCTACTCGGCACTCGAATCCGGCGCGGCGCTCACGCCAGTGACGGTGGTCATGTTGCTCCTGTCGTCTCGCATGGGTGCGATGTCCCAACGCACGGGACCCCGCCTCCCCATGACCGTCGGCCCGGCGATCGTCGCCCTCGGGCTCCTGCTCCTCGGCCAGATCGAAGCGGGCGACAAGTACCTCACTACGGTGCTCCCCGCGGCGCTTGTCTTCGGGCTCGGGCTCTCCGTCACCGTTGCGCCGCTCACCGCCGCTGTGCTCGGCGCCGTCGATGAGCACCACCTCGGTGTCGGCGCGGGTACGAACAACGCGGTCGCCCGATTGGCCGGCCTGCTCGCGGTCGCCGTCATCCCGTCGCTCGCGGGGTTCGAGCTGACCGGCGGCGAAGGATCGCTGCCCGGCTACACGACCGCGATGCGGATCTCCGCCGCGCTCGCGGTCGCCGGCTCGCTCATCGCGGCCCTGACCGTCGGACGGGGCAGGACAGTCACGCCGGTGACCCATCCGATCATGCAACCGTGCCAAGACCCCGCGTTGACGTCGTCGAGCCACCGGTAGCCTCCGCCGAGTGAGCCCCGAGAAGCCGACTCCCGACATCCCGACGCAGAGCCCGAGCGCGCATCCACCGCTCGGCCGGCTGCCCGAAGTGTTCGACCTCGCGTTCCTCACCGGGGTCGAGGACGTCACCGAGCTGATCATGGTGCGGCACGGCGAACAGGACGTGGCCAACTTCCGGGGCGGTCCCGTCGGCGACATCATCGACCCTCCGCTGTCAGCAAGGGGCAACAAGCAGGCCGAAGCCGTCGGCCTGCGCTTCAGCACACAACACGTCGACGTGGTGTACGCGAGCAACCTCGTGCGCGCGCTCGAGACCGGCCGACAGATCGCTCGTCACCACAACCTCGAGCCGATCGTCCTCGAAGACCTCCGCGAGGTCGAGATCTTCCGCGACATCCCACCCGAACGATCGGCGTTGGACTTCGTCGGCCGCCAGCTGCTGCTCGGCATCCGCCAACGGATGCAGAACGAGAAGAGCTGGGACGTCTACCCCTACTCCGAGTCGAGCTTCGACTTTCGCAAGCGCACCGTCAACGCCATCGAGGGCATCCTCGCGACGCATCCTGGCGAACGCGTGGTCGTCGCGTGCCACGGCGGTGTCATCAACGCCTACATCGGCCACATCATCGGCGTCGACTACGACATGTTCTTCCGCCCGGCGCATGCCTCCGTCAGCATCTGTCTCTCCGGGTACGGCGTGCGGGCGCTGCGCTCGCTCAACGACGTGCATCACCTCGAAGCCGACGCGCTGATCTCCCACTGAGCCCGCCCTTCCCCAGCCAACGTTTGGTCGCCAGCGGCACAATGCGGCCGGCTGGTGACCAAACGGTCCTGCGCGACTGAGCGCCCGCGGGGCCGTCAGACGAGAGGACGTGTCGTGGGCCGGATCGGCGACGGGAGCGTCGTGTCGCCGGTGAGCCAACGGTCGACCGACGCCGCACACGAGCGCCCTTCCGCGATCGCCCACACGATCAGGCTCTGGCCGCGACCCATGTCGCCGCACGCGAACACGCCCTCGACCGACGTCTGGAAGCCGGCGTCGCGATCCACGTTCCCCCGACCGTCGATCGCCACGCCGAGCTGATCGAGCATCGGCCCGCGCTCGGGCCCCACGAAGCCCATCGCGAGGAGCACGAGCTCGCACTGGAGCTCGAAGTCGGTGCCGTCGATCTTCTCGAAACGTCCGTCTCGCATCTCGACCTCGTGCGCCTTCAAAGCACGCACGTTGCCTTCGTCGCCGACGAAGCACTCGGTGTTCACGCTGAAGACGCGCTCCCCACCCTCTTCGTGGGCAGAAGAGGTGCGGTACACCATCGACCACTGCGGCCACGGGTTCGACGAAGCGCGCTCGTCGGGCGGCCTCGGGAGGATCTCGAACTGATGAACGGCGGCTGCGCCCTGCCGGTGCACGGTGCCGAGGCAGTCGGCACCCGTGTCGCCGCCTCCGATGATCACGACGTGCTTGCCTTCGGCGGTGATGGGCGGCGCGTCGAGGTCGCCCTCTTGCACGCGGTTGGAAAGCGGTAGGAACTCCATTGCCTGATGGATCCCGCCGAGCTCGCGTCCCGGAATGGGCAGATCGCGCCACGCGGTCGCGCCCGCGGCCAAGACGATCGCGTCGAACTCCTCGTCGAGCTCGTCGATCGTGACGTCGACACCCACCGCGACGCCAGCGCGAAACTCGGTGCCCTCGGCGCGCATCTGGTCCAGCCGCCGCTCGAGGAAACGCTTCTCCATCTTGAACTCGGGGATGCCGTAGCGCAGCAAGCCGCCGATGCGGTCCGCTCGCTCGAAGACCACGACCCGGTGGCCCGCGCGAGTGAGCTGCTGGGCCGCCGCGAGGCCGGCGGGGCCGGAGCCCACGACCGCGACGCTCTTCCCGGTGAGCAGGGCGGGCGGCTGCGCCTCGACCCATCCCTCGTCCCACGCCCGGTCGATGATCTCGACCTCGACCTGCTTGATCGCCACCGGATCGCTGTTGATGCCGAGCACACATGCGGCCTCGCACGGAGCGGGGCACAGCCGCCCGGTGAACTCGGGGAAGTTGTTCGTCGCGTGGAGTCGCTCGATCGCCTCGCGCCAGTTGTCCCGGTAGACGAGGTCGTTCCAGTCGGGGATCAGGTTGCCGAGAGGACAACCGTTGTTGCAGAAGGGGATGCCGCAGTCCATGCACCGACCGGCTTGGTGGCGCAGCTCCTCTTCGGCGAACGGCTCGTAGACCTCGTGCCAGTCGAGCAACCGCACGGGGACGGGGCGGCGCGACGGCCCGCGCCGCGGCCACTTGAGAAAGCCGGTGACATCACCCATGGGACGACGCCATCACTCGCGCGAGGGTCTCGGCCTCGGGGAGGTCCTGCTCCTCCGCCTGCCGCATCACCTCGAGCACGCGCTTGTAGTCCTTCGGCATGATCTTGTGAAAAGCCGCGAGCGTCTCGGCCCAGGCGGCGATCAGTCGGTCGGCGACCGCAGACCCGGTTTCGTCTCGGTGACGGCTCACGACGTCGAGGAGGAGCTGGGTGTCCTCGGCGTCGAGCGGCTCGAGGTCGACCATCTCGTAGTTCACGAGCGACGGAAACACGCCGGTCGGGTCGTGCACATACGCGATTCCCCCGGACATGCCGGCCCCGAAGTTGCGTCCCGTGCTGCCGAGCACGATGACTCGGCCGCCGGTCATGTACTCGCAGCCGTGGTCACCGACGCCCTCGACGACGGCGGTTGCTCCCGAGTTGCGAACACAGAAGCGCTCCCCCACCACACCCCGGATGAGTGCCTCACCGCTCGTCGCGCCGTAGAGCGCGACGTTGCCCGCGATGATGTTCTCCTCGGCGACGAACGGTGAGCGCGAGTCGGGGAAGAGCACGAGACGCCCACCCGAGAGACCCTTGCCGAAGTAGTCGTTCGCATCGCCCTCCAGCCGCAAGGTGATGCCGCGAGGCACGAAGGCACCAAAGCTCTGCCCAGCCGAGCCGCTGAAGTCGACGGTGATGGTGCCGTCCGGCAGTCCCTCGCCTCCGTAGCGACGGGTCACCTCCGAACCGAGCATCGTGCCGACGGTTCGGTTGACGTTGCGGATCGGCAGCTCGAGGCGGACGGGGCGTGCATCTTCGAGCGCGCCCTCACAGAGCTGGATGAGCGTCTGGTCGAGGGCACGATCGAGCCCGTGGTCCTGTTCGGCGACGCAGAGGCGGGACTCGCCGGCGCTGATCTCGGGCATCTCCAGGATCGGCGACAGGTCGAGGTTCGAGGCCTTCCAATGGTCGACCGCGGCGGTCGTGTCGAGCACCTCGGCGTGGCCGACCGCTTCGGCGATCGAGCGGAAGCCGAGGGCGGCAAGGTGCTCGCGCACCTCCTCGGCGATGTACTCGAAGAACGTGACGACGAACTCCGGCTTGCCGCTGAACCGCTTGCGCAGCTCGGGGTTCTGCGTGGCCACACCGACCGGGCAGGTGTCGAGATGGCAGACGCGCATCATCACGCAGCCGGAGACGACGAGCGGCGCCGTTGCGAATCCGAACTCCTCGGCGCCGAGCAAGGCCGCGATCACGACGTCGCGCCCCGTCTTCAGCTGGCCATCGACCTGGACCACGATGCGATCGCGCAGCCGGTTGACGAGCAACGTCTGCTGCGTTTCCGCGAGTCCCAGCTCCCACGGCGCGCCCGCGTGCTTGAGCGACGTGAGCGGGCTCGCGCCGGTGCCCCCGTCGTGGCCGGAGATGAGGACCACGTCGGCGTGCGCTTTCGACACACCTGCGGCGACGGTGCCGACGCCGACCTCGGCGACGAGCTTCACGTGCACACGCGCCCGCGGGTTGGAGTTCTTCAGATCGTGGATGAGCTGCTTCAGGTCCTCGATCGAATAGATGTCGTGGTGCGGCGGTGGCGAGATCAAGCCGACGCCGGGAGTCGAGTGCCGCGTCTTCGCGATCCACGGGTACACCTTGTGGCCGGGCAGCTGGCCGCCTTCGCCGGGCTTGGCGCCCTGCGCCATCTTGATCTGCAAGTCGTCGGCGTTGACGAGGTACTCGCTCGTGACCCCGAAGCGCGCCGACGCGACCTGCTTGATCGCCGAACGGCGCAGATCACCGTTCTCGTCAGGTGTGTAACGGTCAGCGTCCTCGCCGCCCTCGCCGGTGTTCGACTTGCCGCCGATGCGGTTCATCGCGATCGCGAGCGTCTCGTGCGCTTCCTTCGAGATCGAGCCGTACGACATCGCGCCCGTGGCGAACCGCCGCACGATGTCACCGACGGATTCGACCTCCTCGATCGGGACGGGCGGGCGGGCACCCTCTTTGAAGCGGAAGAGACCCCGCAGCGTGGCAAGGCGTGCGGACTGATCGTCGACGAGCTTCGTGTACTCCTTGAAGATGTCGTACCGCTTCGCCCGGCTTGCGTGCTGCAGCTTGAACACGGTCTCCGGGTTGAAGAGGTGGTACTCCCCCTCTCGGCGCCACTGGTACTCGCCGCCGAGCTCGATCGACCGGTGTGCGCGCAGAGCCGGATTCGCCGGGTAGGCCGTCGCGTGACGGGTCGCGACCTCGGCCGCGAGCACGTCGAGACCGACACCGCCGAGGCGGCTCACGGTGCCGGTGAAGTACTCGTCCACGAGCTCGCGTCCGAGCCCGATCGCTTCGAAGACCTGCGCACCGGTGTAGGAGGCGACGGTGGAGATGCCCATCTTCGACATCACCTTGAGGACGCCCTTGCCGGCCGCCTTGATGTAGTTCTTCACGGCCTTGTAGGCGTCGATGCCGGTGAGGCGCCCCTCGGCGATCATGTCTTCGATCGCTTCGAACGCGAGGTAGGGGTTGATCGCTCCCGCGCCGTAGCCCACGAGCAACGCCATGTGATGCACCTCGCGGGCATCTCCCGCCTCGATGACGAGCCCGACCTGGGTGCGTGTCTTCTCGCGGATCAGGTGGTGGTGCACGGCCGCCGTCATCAGGAGCGACGGGATCGGCGCGAGCTCCTCGGTCGAGTCCCGGTCGGAGAGCACGAGGATGCGGGCACCTCCCGCGATCGCCTCGCTGGCATCGTGGCGGAGCGTGTCGAGCGCCTCCGCGAGCGCCGCCCCTCCCCCAGCGACGGGATAGAGACCGTGCAACATGACTGCGGCAAAGCCGGGCATGTCGCCGTCTTCGTTGATGTGGATCAGCTTGGCGAGCTCGTCGTTGTCGATGATCGGGAACGGGAGGGCAACCTGCCGGCACGACGCCGGTGTCGGCGCGAGCAGGTTGCCCTCCGGCCCGATCGTCGACCCGAGTGACGTCACCAGCTCCTCGCGGATCGCGTCGAGCGGCGGGTTCGTCACTTGGGCGAACAGCTGTTGGAAGTAGTCGAAGAGCAGCCGGGACCGGTCCGACAGTGCGGCGACGGGCGTGTCGGTGCCCATCGAGCCGATCGGCTCCGCACCGTTGGCCGCCATCGGCGCGATCAGGATCTTGAGCTCTTCGTGCGTGTACCCGAACGTCTGGAGACGCCGCATGACCGAGTCGTGGCTGTACACGACGTGCTCGCGGTCGGGGAGGTCGGCGAGATGGACGAGCCCGCCGTGCAACCACTCGTCGTAGGGAAGCTCGGCCGCGAGGTTCGTCTTGATCTCGTCGTCGCCGACGATGCGGCCGAGGCTCGTGTCGACGAGGAACATCCGGCCGGGCTGCAGGCGTCCCTTCTTCACGACGCGCGACGGGTCGATGTCGATGACCCCGACCTCGCTCGCCATGATCACGCGGTCGTCGTCGGTGACCCAGTAGCGGCTGGGGCGCAGACCATTGCGGTCGAGCACCGCGCCGGCGACGGTGCCGTCGGTGAACGCGATCGACGCCGGACCGTCCCAGGGCTCCATCAGCGACGAGTGGAATCGGTAGAAGGCGCGCTTCTCCGGGCTCATCGACGCGTGGTTCTCCCACGCCTCCGGGATCATCATCAGCACGGCATGCGGCAGCCGGCGCCCGCCGAGGTGCAGCAGCTCGAGCACCTCGTCGAAGCTCGCGGTGTCGCTTCCCCCGGGCGTGACGATCGGGAAGATGCGCTCGAGGTCACCGGGGATGAGGTCGCTCTCGAGCAACGCCTCGCGGGCCCTCATCCAGTTTCGGTTTCCCTGCACCGTGTTGATCTCACCGTTGTGGGCGATGTAACGGTACGGATGAGCGAGCGGCCACGACGGGAACGTGTTCGTGCTGTAGCGCGAGTGGACGAGGGCGATCGCGGACTCCACGCGCTCGTCGACGATGTCGAGGAAAAACTGTGAGAGCTGCGGCGCAGTCAGCATCCCCTTGTAGATGAGGGTGCGGCACGAGAGGCTCGGGAAGTACACCGCACGGCCCACCTCGTGCTCGACGCGCTTGCGCACGACGAACGCGAGCCGTTCCAGGCTCATCCGGTCGATCGGAGCCTGGGCGGCGCCGATGAACAGCTGGCGAAACAGGGGCATGACCTCGCGCGCCCCGCGCCGATCATCGAGTCGTCGACCGGGACGTCGCGCCAGCCGAGAACCCGCAGACCCTCGCTGCCGACGATCTTCTCGATGAGGGCGACGACCTGGTCGGTGTCGGCTCGGGCGGTGGGCAGGAACGCGATGCCCGCCGCGTACTGACCGGCGGGCGGCAGGTCGAAGTCGACGACCTCCCGGAGGAACCGATCGGGCATCTGGATCGTGATGCCAGCGCCGTCGCCCGTGTTCGCCTCGGCCCCTTGGGCGCCCCGGTGCTCGAGGTTGCAGAGCGCGCCGACGCCCAGGGCGACGATCTCGTGGCTGGCTCGGCCCTTGATGTCGACCACGAACGAGACGCCGCAGGCGTCGTGCTCGTTGGCCGGGTCGTACAGACCGAACGCGGCGGGAAGGTCGGCAGACCAGGGGGTGCTCAGGTCAGGGCGCACGTCTCTCGGCATCACTGTCCATCCACGTCGCTCGTTTGGGTGACGCAGCAATGGTGGGACAGCGCTGGCCCGGGCTGCAGGTGTCTTCAGAATAGTCCAGAGCGCTCGGCGTGATCGCCGGAATTCGCCCTTGCCCGCCGCCCCCCCGAGCGTTCCTCGGCAGGTAACGCGTCACTGGTGACGCGAAAACGACCGCGGAACCAAGGGCGTGGGGAGATCAGTCCTTGAAGACGGGGTCGCGCTTCTCGAAGTAGGCCTTGACGGCCTCGACCTGGTTCGGCGAGCCGATGAGCGCGGTGATCGTGCGCTCCTCGGCCTTGAAGCCCTCGGCGAGCGGCACCGTGCCCGCCATGTTGAGCAACGCCTTCGCGCCCCTTGACCGCCTGCGGGCTCTTCGACGCGATCTCCTGCGCCAGCGCAAGCGCATCGTCGAGCGGAGTGTCGCTGACACGAGTGGCGAGCCCGATGCGCACGGCCTCCTCGCCGCCGACCATGCGACCCGTGAATGTCAGCTCCTTGGCGATGTCGAGACCGACGACGCGGGGCAGCAGCTGCGTTCCGGTCATGTCGGGGATGAGGCCCCACCGCACCTCGAGCACCGACATCTTCACGTCGGGCGACACGATGCGGATGTCGGCGCCGAGCGCGATCTGGAAGCCGCCACCGAGCGCGACGCCGTGCACCGCGGCGATCACCGGTGCGGGGATCTCCTGCCAGACGAACGCTGCCTGCTGGCCGGGATTGGTGATCTCGCCACCGCGTCGGGCAACCGCAGGGGCATTGCCCGGGCCGTCGCCCGCCATCGCCTGGAACATCCCGAAGTCGAGCCCGGCGCAGAACGCCCGCCCCTCCCCCGACAGCACGACCGCTCGGACGGACGGATCGGCCTTCAGCGCCTCCCCCGTCTCGACGAGTGCGCCGAACAGCGCGCCGTCGAGCGCGTTCATCTTGTCCGGGCGGTTCATCCGCACGTCGGCCACGCCGTTCTCGATTGTGCACAGGATGCGATCAGACATGACGCCAGTCTGCCCCTTCCGGGCGCCAGTGGCATGCTGCGCTCATGCGCCTCAACCTTTCAGCCGACGACGTCCTCATGACCACCCGTTCCGTGCGCAAGCGCCTCGACTTCGATCGACCCGTCGAACGGGAAGTCCTCGAGGAGTGCCTCGAGATCGCGATGCAGGCGCCGACCGGCTCGAACAGCCAGGGGTGGGGGTGGGTCGTGATCGAGGATGCGGACAAGAAGCGCGCGATCGCGGACTACTACGGCGGCAACTTCGACCTCTACGCGCAGAGCGCCGGAGCGCAATACGAGGAGGGGGACCTCCGCAACGAGCAGCGCGACGGGGTGCGCTCGTCAGCGATGTATCTCCGGGAGAACTTCCACCGGGTGCCGTTCATGGTGATCCCCGTGATTCGGGGTCGGGTCGACAACATGCCCGGCGCGGTGCAGGCAGGGTTCTGGGGCTCGATCCTGCCCGCGGCGTGGTCGCTGATGCTCGCGGCCCGCGAGCGCGGCCTCGGCTCCGCGTGGACGACGCTCCACCTCCCGAACGAGAAGGAAGTCGCCGAGCTCCTCGGCATCGAATACGACAAGTGGTCGCAGGCCGGCCTCTTCCCGATCGCCTACACGAAGGGCACCGATTTCAAGCCCGCCAAGCGCCTCCCCCTCGACCAGTTCGTGCACTGGGACACCTGGTAGTCCTCACACCCGTCACGCGATCAGACCCAGAACGAAGTCGACGAGTTCGACGCGGTCGAGCGCCCGAACTTCGTCGAGCGAGAACCAAGCCGCCCCATTCGTCGTTCCGTCGTGAAACGCAACGCGCAAGTCACCTGTGAAGTCGGTTGCCTCGAACACGATCCCGATCGCGTGGCCGGCCTCACCACGGACGCTTTCCTCCGGTTCGAACCAGCGAGAAAAGACGCCCAGAACACCGCCGATGTGGCCGTGAAGCCCCGTTTCCTCGGTCAACTCTCGGAGCGCTGTCGTCGCCGGGTGTTCGCCCCACTCCATCCCTCCACCGGGCATCGTCCACTTGCCGTCATCTGGTAGTCCAGGCAGCGCGACGCGCGTCAGCAGCAATCGTCCTTCGTCGTCGCGGCATACGACGTAGGCCGCAACTCGTCGCCACGCAGCATCCATCGTCCACCACTCTCAACGAAGCGGGCCCACGCCGTCGATCCGCCCCGCTTCTGGTCCTGCTAACCGGCCAATTTTGGCCGGTTACTCGCGCGAGAAGCTCGGTGGTCGGGGGTCCGGCGAACGCCGGGGGGAAGGGCGGATCAGAGCGGGTAGATCAGGCTGGTCGGGATGAGGGTGGTGTCGTAGACGACCGTGAGCTCGGAAAAGCGCACGGTGCCGTCGTCGAGCGCGAGGCGGCCCAGATAACGACCAGTGCTGAACACGCGCGTGTCGCCCTCGGGCGGTGTCTCGAACACGGCGTAGCTCGCGGTGACACGGTCGGCGTCGTCGGCTGCCGTGCGCACCGCGCTCACCACGTGGCGCAGCACCCGCGGCGCGTACATCGACAGCTCCTGGATCGCCCGCACGCGGTCCTCCATCATCGCCCGGCTCTCGCAGAGCATCAGCGCGAGCGGCAGCCCCCGCGCGAAGTTCTCTCGCGCGACGATCCGGTAGGTCGCGTCCTCGATGAAGAACGTGGGCCACGTCCTCCAATGGGCCTTCGTCGAGCACATCGGCGTAGGCCGCGAACAGGTCACCGGGTGTCACAAGCCCATGACCTCGCGGTAGTACGCGTAGAACGCCCGGATCGCCGACTCGGTCACGATGTGGTCGGCGCGCTCGGTGTCGACGCCGCCCATCTCCACAAACGCGGTCGCGGCGCCGCCATCGCCGCCCGCGGTCGCGCCCAGCTGCGCGAGTCGCATGACCTCGCTGTCGTCGATGGAGACCAAGCCGGCGGGACCCATGAGGTTCGCCTGCCGAAGCCGGCGTTGCCGCATCTCGGCGTCCTCGCCCGCATAGCCGAAGAACGTCCACATGAGGTCGAACTGCTCGGGCCCCCGCGGCACGAGCTGGCGCATCGCCAAGGTGTTCGATTGCTGCTGCACGATGAGGTTCGGCCAGAGCGTCTGCATCACAACGGTGGCCGAGCCCGGGAACTCCCGAACGGGGTCCAGCAACCGCGGATCCTGCAACGTGACATCGCGGAACGCCCGCATGTCGCTCGTCGCCTCGGTTGCGGCCTCCCCCCGCTCGGAGACGAGCACGCTGTGACGGCCGGTCTCGTCCATCTCGGTGAGTGAGGGGTTGTCGGCGCGGAACAACCCGAACGTCACGAGGAACACGTGGAGCAAAGACGCGTGATACGGGTCCTTGATGTTCTCGAACATCAGCTTCCAGTTCGCGGGGACCCGCTGCCGCATGTAGCCGAGCAGCTCGAGCGGACGAGCGTCGAAGACCCGGTCGAACCAGCCGAGCATCGTCGGGCCCAGGTACTCGTCGAGCGCCGGCGGCTGCCCAAGCGACGCGAACACCACGCCGTGCCGCTCGGTGACCGCGAGTGAGGTCAGACCGTGATCCGAGAGCTCGAAGTCGTCGGGCATCCCGCCCTGGCGCGCACCGTCGCGGCCTTTGACGCCCTTGCGGAACGGCGCGGCGACGAGGTCACCACCGAGGTCGTAGACCCATTGGTGATACGGGCACATGAGCTCGTCGGCATGGCCGCTCGGCGCCCGGCAGAACGCCACGCCCCGATGGGCGCAGCGATTCAGGAACGCCCGCAGCGACCCGTCGGGCTGGCGTACCACGACGACGGGATGCTCGCCGATCCAGGTGGAGATGAAGTCGCCGGGCTCGGGCACCTCACACCCGAGGGCGACGTACGACCAGAACGGGCCGCCGAACACGCGCTGCTGCTCGAGCGCATACACGTCGGGGTCGGAGTAGATCCAGTACGGGATGCGGGTCACACCCTCCTCAGGCCACGCGCGCACACCGCGATCCTGTCACTCGACGAGGCTCAGGCTCGAAGGCGACGGCAGATCGACCACGAACTCCGTGAGGTGCGCGGGGAAGACGTGGACGCTGAGCAGCACGGGATGCTCGTCGACGTCGCGCGTCACGCGTTCGCAGCGGAGCACCGGTGAGCCGACGGGCACCGCGAGGACGTTCGCATCGGCGCTTTCGGCGAGCGCGGCGCCGATGGTCTGTGTGGCTCCTCCGATCTCGACGGGAAGCAGGTCGTAGAACGGCCGCGCCGCGACGTCGGCACGGGACAAGGAGGCGCCGAGCTCGGCCGGGCACCACACGGTGACCCGGGCGAACGGCGATCCGTCGGCAAGATTGAGCCTCCGCACGCGAAGCACCTGGTCGACGCCGAGCACCGCACGCACATGGGCGCTCGCGGCGACGAACGCGAAGTCGAGGATCTGGCGCTCGGTCACCACACCACGCTCGGCGAGATCACGCTCGATCGTCGACAGCTGAGCCAGGCTCTGGCGCACCCGATCGACGGCCACGAACCAACCGAAGCCCTGACGCGAGTCGATGAGCCCGCCGTCTCGCAGCGACTCGAGTGCCCTTCGAACCGTGACCCGCGAGGCCCCATACGCTCGCGTGAGATCTGCCTCACTCGGGAGGACGTCACCCGCGGAGAACTCGCCGGCCTCGACCCGCTTGCGAAGGTCGGCGGCAATTTCGAGGTAGCGGACCTCTCGCACTTGTCCTATACTTGTCTACATCGGAACGACCGTCAAGAACGGGGGCCCGCCATGGCTGTGACTGCGCAGACGCCGATCGATCTGGTGCGGGGCGTGTACGCGACGCTCCCCGACCGCGCCGCCGTCGGGCGCCGGCGCCTCGGCCGTCCGCTCACCCTCGCCGAGAAGATCCTGGTGAACCACCTCCGCGATCCCGAGGCCCAGCAGCTCGAGCGCGGGCGCTCGTACGCCGACTTCGGCCCCGACCGCGTGGCGATGCAGGACGCCACCGCCCAGATGGCGCTGCTCCAGTTCATGACCGCCGGCCTCGACCAGGTCGCTGCACCGACGACGGTCCACTGCGATCACCTGATCCAAGCCAAGGAAGGCGCGGGCATCGACCTAAAGATCGCGCTGACGATGAACGACGAGGTCTACGACTTCTTGCGCACCGTCTCCGCGCGGTACGGCATCGGGTTCTGGAAGCCGGGATCGGGGATCATCCACCAGGTCGTGCTCGAGAACTACGCGTTCCCGGGCGGGATGATGATCGGCACGGACAGCCACACGCCGAACGCTGGCGGGCTCGGCATGGTCGCGATCGGTGTCGGCGGCGCCGACGCGGTCGACGTGATGACCGGCTTTCCCTTCAACGTGCGGTGGCCGACGCTCGTCGGTGTCCACTTGACCGGAGAGCTGTCGGGATGGTCGTCGCCGAAGGATGTGATCCTGAAGGTCGCCGAGATCCTCACGGTCGAAGGTGGAACGGGCGCGATCGTCGAGTACTTCGGCCCCGGCGCGGATTCGATCTCGGCCACCGGCAAGGGCACGATCTGCAACATGGGGGCCGAGATCGGCGCCACGACCTCGCTGTTCCCGTACGACACGAACATGGCCGCCTACCTGAAGGCCACCGGGCGCGAGGCGATCGCGGATGCCGCGAACCCGGTCGCCGGTGACCTGCGGCCCGATCCCGAAGTCGAGGCCGATCCGAGCCGATTCTTCGACCGTGTCGTCGAGATCGATCTCACCACGCTCGAGCCGCTCATCAACGGCCCGCACACGCCGGATCTCGCCCACAAGGTGAGCGAGATCGGCGCCGCCGCCAAGAAGAACGACTGGCCGCTCACGATCTCGTCGGCGCTCGTCGGTTCCTGCACGAACTCCTCATACGAGGACATCACCCGCGCCGCGTCGATCGCCCGCCAGGCGGCCGCGAAGGGCCTGACCTCGAAGACGCAGCTCCTGATCACGCCCGGCTCCGAGCAGGTGCGGGCGACGATCCAGCGCGACGGGTTGCTCGCCGACCTCGAAGCGATCGGCGCGAGCGTGCTCGCCAACGCCTGCGGGCCGTGCATCGGCCAATGGGATCGCACCGACATCGACCCGTCGGTGAAGAACACGATCATCAACTCCTACAACCGCAACTTCCCGAAGCGCAACGACGGGAACGCGAACACGCTCGCGTTCGTGACGTCGCCCGACACGGTGATCGCGTACGCGCTGGCGGGAACACTCGACTTCAACCCGCTCACCGACACCATCACCAACGACGAGGGCATCGCCGTGAAGCTCGATCCGCCCGTCGGCGAAGTGCTGCCGGCGAAGGGGTTCGATCCTGGCGAGAGCGGCTTCCTCCCCCCACCAGAGGACGGTACGGCGGTGCAGGTCGTCGTCCGCCCGGACTCCGCCCGGCTGCAGCTCCTCGAACCGTTCCCGCCTTGGGACGGGCAGGATCTCGTCGACATGCCGGTCTTGATGAAGGCGAAGGGCAAGTGCACCACCGACCACATCTCCGCCGCCGGCAAGTGGCTCACGTACCGCGGGCACCTCGAGAACATCAGCGGCAACCTGTTCCTCGGCGTCGTCAACGCGTTCACGGGCGCGACCGGCGAGGGCAAGGACCAGACCGACGGCGGCACGCGGCCCTTCCCCGAGATCGCGAAGCGCTACGCCGAGGCGGGCATCCCGTGGTGCGCCGTCGGCGACCAGAACTACGGCGAAGGCTCATCGCGCGAGCACGCCGCCATGGAACCGCGCTTCCGCAACGGCCGGGCGATCTTCGCCCGCAGCTTCGCCCGCATCCACGACACGAATCTCAAGAAGCAGGGACTCCTGCCGCTGACGTTCGCGGACCCGGCGACCTACGACGAGATCGGTGAGGACGATCGCATCTCGGTCCACGAGCTGACCGCGCTCGCCCCCGACCGGCCCGGTGCGATGCAGCATCCGCAAGCCCGACGGCTCGACGGTCGAGTTCTTCTGCACGCATACGTTCTCGGACGAGCAGATCGAGTGGTTCCGCGCCGGCAGCGCGCTGAACATCATCAGCGCGCGACGCTGAATCACGTCGCCGTCCGCCGCTGCGCTTTGGCCGGCTCCTCTCGCTGCGCTCGACAATCGGTACTGCGCGCACCCGGGCGGCGCACTGCGCCGTCCCCTCAGTCCGTCCCGGGACGCCTTTCCGTCTCGCGGTGCGGGTCGCCCTTGTACCCGGGCGGATAGGTGCGCTGCAGCTCCTCCGGCGTGGGAGTGTGCGGCATCCGTGCCACGGGCGGAAGCAGCTGCATGATCGCTTCCATGATCCGCTCGGTGTCCTTGTCGATGTTCTTGTACTTCAGGTCGACCGCCGGGCCGACACGCACCTTGATCGTCGGCGGGTTCGTCAGGTTCAGCATGTTCGGCAGCCGCGCCGAGCGCGGCCACACCTTCTCGGTGCCCCACAGCCCGACGGGGATCACGGGCACGCGGGTCATGTGCGCAAGCCGCGCCGCGCCCCAACGTCCCTTCAGCACCGGATCGAAGAACGCGGGGCCTCGAGGGATGGTGCCCTGCGGCATGATCGCCACGAGATCACCGCTGTCGAGCGCAGCGACCGCCGCCTGAAGGGGTTCGTCGGAGCCGGTGCCCCGGTCGACGCGGATGCCACCGAACGCCTTCGCGACCTGACCGACCACCGGCACGTCGAACACTTCCTTCTTTCCCAGGAAGCGGACGGGCCGGCCGACCTTCGCAAACAGGAGCGACATCGCGACGATGTCGAAGTAGCTGCGGTGGTTGGCGACGACGATCGCCGGACCGCGCCTCGGGACCCGGTCTTCCCCCTCGAATTCGAACCGAGCGTAGGGAATCAGCTCAGGCCGGTTGAAGGCCTGCGCCACCTGCTGCGGCTCAACGCCGAGGATCTTCGGGACACCTTCGGGCACGTCGAGGTGGAGGATAGGCCACCGTCGGGCCGTGGCGACGAGCTGCAACCGGGGATCGGGGTTGACCGCCACCGGGTGGCCGACCGCGGAGAGCAGCGGCGTGTCGTACACGCTGTCGGAGTAGAAGTAGCTGTTCGCCAGGTCGATCCCGTGCTCGGCCGCCCAGGTGCGCACCGCTGCGAGCTTTCCGTTGGCCCACACGAAGTTGCCGACGATCGCGCCGTTGTACGTGCCGTCGTCGGCGACGCCGTAGCGCGTCGCGACCACGTCGTCGAAGCCGAGCAGATCGGCAAGTGGCCGGACGAGGTCATACGGCGTTGTCGTCGCGAGCACGAGCATGCGCCCCTCGCGTCGATGCTCCTCGAAGAGCTGCGCGGCCTTCGGTTGGACTCGCTCGAGCAACACCTCGGCCGCCTTCTTGGCGGCATCATCGACGAGCGCCTGGCTCCAGCCCTTCGCAACGTTGGCGGCCTGCCGGGCGAGAGCCATGCTCGGGAGCGTCTCGCCGAGCCGGTTGAAGATGCCGTAGATGAAGGCCTCGCCCGGGATCCCGCGGTTCGCGATCACTCCCGCGTCGCGCAGCGCAGCGCTGATGACGGGGCCGCTTGCGCCCGCGAGCAACGTCCGGTCGAGGTCGAAGAACGCTGCGGTCGTGGGGGACGGGGAACTCACGTGCGCACCTTAGATACGGGGTTGAAAACGGGAAAGGGCCGGCCTTTGGGGGGTTGGCCGGCCCTCTCAACCTGGAGCCCTGCGGTGGGGGGACCGCCAAAGCTCACATCGAGGTGACTCCCGGGGGGACGGGTCCACTTCGATCTTGTGACGTTCAGTATGCCGTTGTGCGACGCAATCTGTCCAATAGTTATCAGTGACCTTGGCCATCGCTCCGAGCGATAGGTCTGTGGCAGACTGACGGCGTGGATGTGCGTCAGCTCCAGGCTTTGGTGGCCGTCGCGGAACACGGCACGTTCTCCAGTGCCGCGAAGTCCCTCCACACCGTTCAGTCGAACATCTCGGCCCACGTGGCGCGCCTCGAGCACGAGCTGGGTACCACGCTGGTCGACCGCGGAAGCGGCCGGCTCACCCAAGAAGGAACCGCGGTGGTGGCCCGGGCGCGGCGCATCCAGGCCGAGCTCGACGCGATCCGGTCCGACGTCGCGCGCCTCGGCACCGAGCTGACCGGAGACGTCCGTTTCGGGGTCATCGGCACCACTGCTCGCTGGCTGGTTGCCGGCCTGCTCGACGGACTCCGGGTCGAACACCCCCGCGTGCGCACGGTCGTGGTGGAGGCGAGCACGACGTCACTCACGTTGCAGCTGCAATCCGGGCACCTCGATCTCGCGGTCGTCAACCTGCCCGTCGACGATCTCGAGCTCGCCACCGAGCCGCTGTTCGAGGAAGATCTCGTTCTCGTTGCGCCCACCGACCACCCGCTGGCGAAGCACGACCGCGTGACGCTCGCGCAGCTCGGCGAGCATCCGCTCCTCCTCAGCGCACCCGGCACCGCCTTGCGCGACGAGCTCGAGCTTCAAGCCGCCCGCGCGGGTGTACGCCTTCAGGCGCAGGCCGAGCTCGATGGGGTGCGGCTCGCGGCGTCACTCGCGTTCCAGGGCTTTGGCGCCGCGGTGCTCCCGGCAACCGCGGTCCCCGGCTGGCTCACAGGCGCGTGGAAGCGCATCCCGGTCCGCGGGCTTCACCGACGTCACGTCGGCCTCGCCCGGCGGCGTCGGGGCGCGCTGACCCCGCAGGCGCAGGGCGTCGCCGAGCTCGTGCGCGGGGTCGTGCGTGCGCAGGCCACGGACCAGCCGGGCTTGCATCTCGCACTTCCGTCGGCCGCCGCGGTCTGATTCAGACGTAACCTCCGCCCCGTGAGTGTCGCGATCCGGGCGGGCACCAAGGGAAGTGTCAGCGCCCGCGTCGACGACATCGACGGACGCCCTGCAGTCGTCATCACGATCGACCCCACCGACCGCAAGGGAGCGCTCAGCTCGGTCGACGGTCAGTCGATCGCCATTGCCGCGAAGACCGCCCTCGCCGAGCGGATCCCTCTGGTCGGGTACATCGCGTCGAGCGGTGCCGACATCGTCGAGGGCATGGCCGCGCTGCACGGGTGGGGCTTGGCCGCCCGCGCCCTCGCCGACTGCTCGGGAATCGTGCCCATCGTCCTCGTCGTCACCGGGCCGGCTGTGTCCGGTCCGGCCCTGCTGCTCGGGCTCGCGGACCTGGTCGTGATGACAGCCGACGCCTACGCGTTCGTGAGCGGGCCGACGATGGTCACCGAGTTCACCGGCGTGCGCATCGACGCGAACGAGCTCGGCGGAGCCCACGTGCACGCGCGCAGCACCGGTGCGGCGACCATCGTGGTCGACGACGTCGACCGCGCCCGCGAGATGGTCGCCGCACTCCTCGCCTATCTCCCCGCCCACGCCGACGAGATGCCTCCTCGCTGGCCGACCGCGGATCCCGAAGAACGACCGACCCCGGAAGCCGGTGAGCTGTTGCCCTCGGGCGCGGCGGGCAGCTACGACGTGCGCGATGTCATCCGCACGATCGTCGACGACGACGACCTGCTCGAGCTGCGACCGCGGTGGGCGCCCAACCTCGTGACCGGGCTGGCGACGGTTGCCGGACGTCCCGTCGGTGTCATCGCCAACCAGCCGCTGGCGATCGCCGGCACACTCGACATCCCCGCTTCCCAGAAGGGCGCCGGGTTCGTGTCGTTCTGCGACTCGTTCAACCTGCCGATCCTGACGTTCGTCGACACATCCGGGTTCTACCCGGGCAAGGACCTCGAGTGGCGGGGGATGATCCGGCACGGCGCGCAGCTCGCGTTCGCCTACGCCCGCGCCACGGTCCCTCGGATCTGCATCATCCTGCGCAAGTCCTACGGCGGCGCGTACATCGTGATGGATTCGAAGCGCATGGGGAACGACCTGTGCCTGGCGTGGCCCTCGGCGGAGCTGGCGGTGATGGGCGCCAAGGGCGCGATCGAGATCCTGCACCGCCGGGTTGCGCCCGAGGACCGTCCCGCGCTCGAGTCCGCCTACGAGGAGCGATTCCTGAACCCCTACATCGCCGCCGAACGCGGGTACGTGGACGCGGTGATCGACCCCGCCGACACCAGGGCCGAGATCGCGCACGCGCTCATGATGTTGGAGAGCAAGCGGGAGGCGATCGTCGGGCGCAAGCATGACAACTCGCCGCTCTGACCGGCCCGGCACGGTCCAAGGACGGCGCCGATACTCTGGAACGGACAACCGAGAAGGGGGCTACGACGGTGGCTGACACCATCACCATCATCGACAACCGCACCGGCAAGGAGATCACCGTCGACATCACGAACGGTGTGTTCCCCTCCTCCAAGCTGCGAGAGCTCGACCCCGACCTCCGGATGTACGACCCCGCGTTCCTTTCGACCGCGGCGTGTGCGAGCGCGATCACCTTCCTCGACGGTGACGCGGGCATCCTGCGCTACCGCGGCTATCCGATCGAGCAGCTCGCCGAGCACTCGACCTATCTCGAGGTGGCCTACCTCCTCCTGAACGGCGAGCTCCCGAACGCTGAGCAGCTCGACGCGTGGACCGCCGACGTCACGCATCACACGTTCATCCACGAGAACATGCGCAAGCGGTTCATGGATGGCTTCCACTACGACGCACATCCGATGGGGATGCTCGTATCGACGGTCGCGGCGCTGTCGACGTTCTACAACGACGCGAAAGACATCTTCGACCCAGAGTCGCGTGACAAGCAGATCCTCCGCCTGATCGCGAAGATGCCGACGCTCGCGGCGTGCTGCCATCGCTTCAGCGTTGGCCTCCCGTTCGTCTACCCGGACAACACGCTCAGCTTCCCGGCCAACTTCCTCAACATGATGTGGAAGATCGGCGAGTACGAGCCCCATCCCACACTCGTGAAGGCGCTCGACCTGCTGTTCATCCTCCATGCCGAGCACGAGCAGAACTGCGGCACCACCGCGATGCGGGTCGTGGGCTCCGCCCATGCCGATCCATACTCCGCATGCGCCGCCGCGGCCGCCGCGCTGTATGGCCCGCTCCACGGTGGTGCCAACGAAGCAGCGGTACGGATGCTCACCGACATCGGGTCGGTCGACAACGTCCCCGCGTTCATCGAGTCGGTCAAGCAGGGCAAGGCCCGGCTGCAAGGCTTCGGGCATCGCGTCTACAAGAACTACGACCCGCGGGCCACGATCATCAAGAAGGCGGCCTACGACGTGTTCGAGGTGACGGGCATGAACCCGCTGCTCGAGATCGCGCTCAAGCTCGAAGAGGTCGCGCTCAACGACGACTACTTCGTCAGCCGCAAGCTGTACCCGAACGTCGACTTCTACTCCGGCCTCATCTACCAAGCGATGGGCTTCCCGCTCGAGATGTTCACCGTGCTCTTCGCGATCCCCCGCACCTCGGGCTGGCTCGCGCACTGGGTCGAGCTGCTGGGCGACAAGGACCAGAAGATCTCGCGGCCCCGCCAGGCCTACGTCGGCCCGCCGCTGCGCGACTACGTCGCGCTCGACCAGCGCTAGTGAGGGGCGGCGCAATGCGCCGCCGGGTGCGCGAAGCACCGATTGTCGAGCGTCAGCGAGCAGGAGCCGGCCGAAGCGCAGCGGCGGACGGCGACGAGGACCGATTGTCGAGCGTCAGCGAGCAGGAGCCGGCCGAAGCGCAGCGGCGGACGGCGACGAAGACAGGACGTCGAGGAGGATCTTGCCGACGTTGGCGTTGCTCTCCATGTAGCGGTGCGCCTCGACGACCTCGTCGAGCGGGAATCGCCGGTCGATCACCGGCTTGAGCAGCCCCTCGTCGAACAGCGGCACGACTTCGCGACCGAAGCGGCGGCTGATCGCTACCTTCTCCTCGAGCGGACGGGCCCGGAGCACCGTGCCGATGAGCCGGGCTCGCTTGTAGAGCATCTTGCCGAGCGTGAACGTCGCCGCGCCGCCTCCCATTGCGCCGACCTGGACGATCGTGCCCTGGGTGGCGAGCGCGTCGAGGTTGCGTTCGAGGTAATCACCGCCGATCACGTCGAGCACGACATCGACGCCCCGTCCGCCGCTGAAGTCGAGCGCGGCGACGACGAAGTCCTCGCTGCCGTAGTCGACGACGTGGTCAGCGCCGAGCGCCCTGCACGCCTCGATCTTGCCGCTTGACGTCGTCACGATGATGCGGGCGCCAATCGCCTTCACGATCTGGATCGCCGCGGTACCGACACCCGACGCGCCCGCGTGGACGAGGGCGACGCGGCCCGACGTGAGCCCACCCTGCACGACCAGCGCATCCCACGCCGTGATGAACACCTCGGGGATGGCCGCCGCATCAGCCACGGCCACGCTCTCCGGGACAGGCAGAACCTGTCGTTCATGAATGGCGACGCGCTCGGCGTATCCGCCGCCGCTCACGATCGCCATGACGGGCTGACCGACCACGAGCTCGCTCACCCGCGAACCGAGCTCGACGACGTGGCCGGAGAGCTCCATGCCGGGGATGTCGAGCGTGCGACCGCCGTACACGAGCTTCGGACCGGGATAGCCGCCCCGTCGCTGCAACAAGTCGGCGCGGTTGAGGGCGGAAGCCGCGATCTCGACGATGACCTCGTCGGGCGCGGGTGCCGGCCCGGGCACATCGTCGACACGCAGTACCTCGGGCTCGCCGTAGGACTCGAGGACGACCGCCTTCACTGTGTCACCTCGTAGACGAACGCCATCAGGAGGAAACCCGGCACGGGAGACCAGTCGAGATGCTCGGCTCGCTCGAAGCCGAGCCGGCCGTAGATGCGGTGGGCGGTGGTCATCCACTGGGTCGAGTGGATGATGATCCGCTTCCTCCCCGTCGCTTTGGCTCGCTCGACGCACCACTTCGCGAGGGCGGATCCCGCTCCGCTGTTCTGTTGATCGGGTGCCACCGCGAGCATGCGGAATCCCGCCGCGTCCGCGTCTCCGAACTCCGCGTACTTGTTCGAGGGATCGCCGACGTAGGTGACCCCACCCGCGAGCGCGCCGTTGGCGGTCACGGCCACCATCACCTCGGCGCCCGCGTCGACTCGTCCACGCACGTCGCGGAGCTCGTGCTCATACCCGTCGACCGCGACCGACGGCGCGCCCGGAATGGCTCGATAGGCCGCCACCGTGAGGTCGCCGACCGCGTCGTACTCGTCTTCACGCACCAGGCGGACGATCACAGCGCGCAGCGTAGAGTGCCCGCATGGCCGACAAGATCACGCAGAACGCCGACGGCTCGCTAAACGTCTCCGACGAGCCGATCATCCCGTTCATCGAAGGCGACGGCACCGGCGTCGACATCTGGCCCGCCTCGCAGCTCGTGCTCGATGCCGCGGCGGCGAAGTACGGCAAGAAGGTCGCGTGGACCGAGGTGCTCGCCGGCGAGAAGGCGTTCAAGCAGACGGGCGACTGGCTCCCCGAAGCGACCGTCCAGTCCTTCCGTGATCACCTCATCGGCATCAAGGGGCCGCTGACGACCCCGGTCGGCGGCGGCATCCGCTCGCTCAATGTCGCGTTGCGCCAGATCCTCGACTTGTACGTCTGCCTGCGGCCGGTGCGGTACTTCGCGGGCGTGCCCTCGCCGGTCAAGCATCCCGAGCTCGTCGACATGGTGATCTTCCGCGAGAACACGGAAGACGTGTACGCGGGCATGGAGCTCGAGGCATACACGCCGGAAGCGAAGAAGCTGGCCGACTTCGTGAAGAGCGAGTTCGGGTGGAACGTCCGCGCCGACTCGGGCTTTGGCTTGAAGCCGATCAGCGAGATGGGCTCGAAGCGCCTGATCCGCGCCGCGGTGCAGTACGCGGTCTCCCGTCACCGCAAGTCGGTGACGATGGTGCACAAGGGCAACATCATGAAGTTCACCGAGGGCGCGTTCCGTGCGTGGGGGTACGAGCTCGTCCGCGAGGAGTTCAGCGAAGTCGCCGTCGGATGGGACGACTGCGGTGGCGATCCGGGCGACAAGATCCTCGTGAAGGACGCGATCGCTGACATCACGCTGCAGCAGGTGTTGACCCGTCCTGCGGAGTTCGACGTGATCGCGACGCCGAACCTCAACGGTGACTATCTGTCCGACGCTCTGGCCGCGCAGGTGGGCGGCATCGGCATCGCTCCCGGCGGCAACATCAACTACGTCACCGGCCACGGCGTCTTCGAAGCGACGCACGGTACGGCGCCGAAGTACGCCGGCCAGGACAAGGTGAACCCGGGCTCCGTCATCCTGTCGGGCGTGATGATGTACGAGCACCTCGGCTGGCAGGGTCCCGCCGATCTCATCGTCAAGGCGATAGAAGCGACGATCGCCGACAAGGTCGTCACCTACGACTTCGCGCGGCTGATGGACGGCGCGACCGAGGTCAAGTGCTCAGCGTTCGCGCAGGCGATCGTCGACCGGATGTAACAGCTCGGTCCGTCCGTAGGCTGCTCGCATGCCTACCGTCACGCCTGTCGGCGCTCCCGGCGAGGTCGTCGACGCGCTCACGGCGCTCGTGCGTGAGGTCGAACGCACTCAGCGCGCCGAGGACGTCGCCGGGTTCTTGTCCCTGTTCGACGAGGACGCCGTCTGGGTGACGGGCGGCGGAAAGCGTCTGATCGGGCTCGATGTGATCCGTGCGTTCACGCAACGCGCGTTGCCCGGCGCGTTTGCCGACGGGGGCTCGGTCACCTACGAGCTCGAGCACGTGCTGTTCATCGCTCCCGATGTCGTGCTCACGGGCGTCCGTCAGCAATACCTCGCCCCCGACGGCAGCCCGACGAGCGCAGGCTTGCCGAGCTACGTGTGGCGACGACGGGGCGGCGAGTGGCGCATCGTCGTAGGCCAGAACACGACAACTGACTGACCTTCGAACCGGCGCGACCGGCCACCTACGATCACGCGGTGGACTTCGACTGGTCGCCCGAGCTTCGTCGGCTTCGCGCCGAGGCCGAGGAGGTAGCCGACAAGGCGGTCGCCGAGTACGGCGTGCACGACGACGCATGGATCAACGGCTACTCACGCGAGTTCTCGCGCGAGCTCGGTCGTCGCGGCTGGCTGGGCATGACGTGGCCGAAGGAGTGGGGCGGCCACGCCCGCACGGCGCTCGAGCGCTTCGTCGTGACCGAGACGCTCATCGAGCGCGGCGCCCCGATCGCCGGCTCGTGGTTCGCCGACCGTCAGATGGGGCCGTCTCTGCTCGCCTACGGCACCGAGGAGCAGAAGCGGCAGTTCCTGCCCGGCATCATCGCCGGCGAGACCGGATGGTGCATCGGGATGAGCGAGCCCGACGCGGGCTCTGACCTCGCGTCGCTGCGCACCCGTGCTGTGCGCGATGGCGACACGTTCGTCATCGACGGACAAAAGATCTGGACGAGCTTCGGGGAGACCGCGAACTACTGCTACCTCATCTGCCGCACTTCGACTGAAGGGCCTCCCCACGCTGGCATCAGCGAGCTGATCGTGCCTCTCGACTCACCGGGCATCACGATCAACCCGATCCAGGACATGACGACCAACCGCCACTTCTGCGAGGTCTTCTACGAAGACGTCCGGGTGCCGGCAGCCAACATCGTCGGCGAGGAAGGCGGCTCGTGGAAGCAGACGATGCGGCAACTCGAACACGAGCGCGGCGGCATCGATCGGCTGCTTTCGAATCACGCCCTCTACCTCGTGGCCCGTGCGGAAGCCGACACCAGTCAGCCTCTCGTGCGTCAGGAGATCGCCGCGCTGGAGTCGGGGTATCGCATCGGGCGGCTCCTCGTGCTGCGCGAGGTGATGGGACAGGCGCCGAAGTCGTTCTCTGCCGCGACGAAGACGTTCTGCACCGAACACGAGCAGCGCGTCGCGGCGTTCTTCGCGCTGGTTGCGGGCGCGAACGCGATGGTCTGGGGACGGCTCGCGAAGGGGTTCTGCTACTCGCCCGCCTACACGATCATGGGAGGGACCTCGAACGTGTTGCGCAACATCATCGGCGAACGGGTCCTCGGCCTCCCCCGGGAGCCGTCGTTACCCCGGTGACCGCGCCGGGGTTCAGGTCTCCGACGCCGTCCTGAGCATCCGCCGCGCCTCCGCTGTCGGGTCAGCTGGTGCGGCCGAGACGCGCACCGACACGTCCACCGCCATCGCCGACGACGCAGAGACGAGCACGGGGTTCATCGAGAGCTCCGCGACCTCGGGCACCCAGTCCGCCAGCAGACCGACCCGCAGGAGAAGGTTCTCGACCGCCTCGATGGCGTAGTCGCCTTCGGCGAGAACCGACCAGGCGCGCGCGGCGCGCACCAAGTCGTGGGCGTCGCGGTCGGTCAGCGGAGTCACGCGCGTCGCGCTGTCGGCGATGGCGCGGGCGAACGCACCTCCGAGTCCGAACGTGACGACGGGACCGAACGTCGTGTCGTGACGGATGCCGACCGCCGTCTCGAGACCGGGCTCGATCATCGTCTGCACAAGTGCCTCGGCCATGCCCACGCCCAACGACTGCTGCATCCGACCGTACGCGGCCCGCACCGCTTGGGCGTCGTGCAAGTCGAGGGCGACGCCGGCTGCCTCCGATCGGCCGCGACGAGTCATGCCTGTCGCTTTGAGCGCCACCGGGTATCCCAGCGCATCGGCCGCGTCGACTGCTGCCTCGACAGAGGTGACGGCGTCACCCCGCGCCACGCCGACTCCGAAGCTGTCGAGCAGGTCGGCCGCGACCGACCATGGCAGCAGCGTGCCCGACGGCCTCACGTCCAGTGCGTGCTGCACCAGCACGGCCGCCCGGCCGAGATCGATGTCGAGAGCGTCCACATCGGGAACGACGCCTTCGGGGCGGCGCTTCCACAATGCGTGCTCGGTCACGCGAGCGAGCGTCGCCACCGCGGTCTCAGGGAATGCGAACGCGGGAACTGTGCTCGCGGTCTCGCCGTGCAGGCCCCGGTCGCCGAGTCCGAGCACGCTCGCTAAGACCGGCTTCTCGGGGTACGAGACGTGGGCCGCGACAATCACGCTGGCGATGTCCTCGACGCGGGACGGCAAGGGCGACGCGAAGATGACGAGGGCCGAGTCCACGCCATCCTCCGCGAGAACGGTCCGGAGGGCGACGTCGTAGTCGGACGGCTCGGCGCCGAAGGTGAGGTCGACAGGGTTGGTCACCGACGCGCCCGTCGGAAGCGCCGCAGCGAGATGGGCCCGCGCGTCGCTGCCGATCTCGGCAAGCTCGAGCCCCCACTGCGCGACCGCCGCCTGCGCGAGCGACAAGGCGCCGTGGGCGTTGCTCAGCACCGCGACTCTGGCGCCGGACGGCAGCGGCTGAGATTCGAGCACGCGGGCGACGTCGAACAGCTCGGCCAGCTGGCTGACCGGGATGACACCGGTTTGGCGGAACAGGGCGTCGACCGTGCGATCGGCATCGCCGCCACCGGTCTTCACCGCGACAATCGGCTTCGTCCTCGACACCCGCCGCGCGATCCGCGTGAACTTCCGGGGATTGCCGAACGACGCGATGTGCAAGGCGATCACCGCGGTCGCGTCATCGCCTTCCCAGAACTGCAGAAAGTCGTTGGTGCTGACGTCGGCCTTGTTGCCGAGCGCGACGAAGTGCGAGATGCCAACGCCGGCGCGGCGAGCTTGCTCGAGCAGCGCCACCCCGAGCGGACCGGACTGGCTGGAGAACGCGACCCGACCGGGCCTCAGGGACACCGGTGCGAACGTCGCGTGCATCGACACCTCGCGGCACGGTGCTGATCACGCCCATGCTCGCCGGCCCCAGCAACCGCATGCCGTGACGGTGCGCGATGGAGACGAGCTCACGCTCGGCCGTCGCCCCCGCGACATCGACGTCGCCGAACCCCGCGGTGAGAACGATCAACCCGCGTACCCGCTTCCGCGCGCACTGCTCGACGACCTTCAGCACTTCTGAGGCAGGCACGGAGATGACCGCGAGGTCGACGTCGTCGGGCACCTCGAGCACGGTCGGCCACGCCCGCACACTCGCGATCGCGTGTGCCGTCGGATGCACCGGATAGACGGCTCCGGTGAACCCGTGGTCGATGAGGTTGCGCAACACCTCGTGCCCGACGGTGCCCCGATGCTCGCCCGCACCGATGACGGCAATGGTGCGGGGCGCGACGAGCCGTGCGATCGATCGAGCCTCGGCCACGTGTTCGCGCTCGTGCATGGCTTCGAGCGCGGCGTCCGTCTCGAGAATCCCCATCTCGACCGCGATGACGCCGTCGGCAAACGCGCTGTGGGCCTGGAACCCCGCCCGCTTGAATACCGACAACATGCGCCGGTTCTCGGGAAGCACCTCGGCGGTGAAGCGTGTGATGCCGTGCGAACGCGCAACGACCGCGAGATGCTCGAGCAGAACCGTGGCGACGCCGCGCCCTTGGTGCTCGTCGTCGACGGTGAACGCGACCTCCGCGTCGCGACGGCCCGGCCACTTGTCGTAGCTCGCGATGCCGATGAGGTCGTCACCGAGCAACGCAACGAGGGCCATTCGGTTGTCGTAGTCGACGGTGGTGAACCGCCGGACGTCGTCCTGGCTCAGCCGAGGCCTCGGGCTGAAGAACCGGTAGTACACGCTCTGATGCGACAAGCGACCGTGGAACGCGACCAGTCGGTCGGCGTCATCGGGACGCACCGGGCGGACATGCACCGTGCCGCCGTCGCTGAGCACGACATCGGCTTCCCACTCCGCCGGGTAGCTGCCCTCGACCGGAGGCGCCTTGGTGCTCACGCGAGCGAGCGTACCGAGCGCCGTGATCCGCGCAGCGGTCGTCTGTCACGCGCTATTCGACGTCGACGACGACGCTGCGCACCACCTTGTCGTGCCAGGCCTGTCGCTTCTTGTCCCACAACGGTGAGAGGTAGTCGAGCAACAGCCCGATGCCGCAGGCGAGCGCGAACACATAGATCATGAGCTGCCGTCCGAGGCCCCGTCCGTAGCCGATCGGTCCACCCTCGTCGATGTCGCGCACCTGAATGCGCAGTGCCATCTTCCCGACGGTCTGTCCTTTCGTCCCGCCGTTGAGCAACGTGTAGTAGGCGAGCGCGAGGGCGATCGTGATCAGGAAGCCCGGCCCTTCGAGACGGATGCCCGTCTCGCCGTCGATGTTGTCGTAGGTCTCGAGCCCGCCGAAGATGTTCAGGATGATCGTCTGTGGGATGAACAGCACCAGCGCGTCGATGATCAGGGCGACGGCGCGCTTCCACCAGGGCGATGCCACCTGCCCGAACACCGTGATCGGCGGAAGGGCAACGCCGTAGGGCGACCCGCCGCCGTAGCCGGGTGGTGGCGCGGCGTACCCGGGCGGCGGCGCGGCATACCCCGGAGGTGGCGCGGCGTATCCCGGAGGCGGGGGCGGGGGCATGGGCGCGCCCGCAGGCGCATAGCTGCCCGACGGTGTGCGTTGCAGCCCGAGGATTGCCTCGAACGCGCCCACCGTCGACCACTCCGACGAGCCCGCCATCATCAGCGACGACGCCGGGCTCAGACGTCCGGCGGACGCGAGGACTCGGATCGCATCGTCGTCGACAGGCCCTCGTGTCTGCCCGGACTCCATGTAGTACCAGCTGGTCATTGCCGACCTCCGCGCGGCACGGTACCGGAGCGCTCGCGGCGTCGAAGGAGATCGGTGAACGCGGTGTTCCAGGTCTTGATGTGCGGCCACAGCTCGAGTGCGGCCGCAGTTGCCTCGGCCTCGGTCAAGCCGTCTCGCTCCATGAGCCACGCTCGGAGCACCAACCCCGTGCGAGATTCGCCGGCGTAGCAGTGGACGATGACGGGATCACCGGCCTCGATGCACGCCTTCACGGTGCTCAGCACGTCGTCCAGAACCTGCTCGAGGGCGAAGTTCTCGTCGGGATCTTCGGAGTCGACCAGATACATACGCCGCCAGTGCGGTTGCGACGGCACGTGCGCGACCTTCGACAACGAGATCACATGCGCGTTCGGCACGACTTCGTGCGAGCGCGACGCTCCCTCCCGATCGGCGACCCAGAGGCCGCGCACGTCGACGAGGTGCGGCCCGCGGGGCGACCACGTGGGTTCCTCTGGAGGCGTGTCGGGGTCGAGTCCCGCGAGCTCGGCGGCAAGGTCTCGCAACGATGCAAGGTCGTGTCCGCTGTCCGCGGGACCGATCAACGAACCGTGGACCGGTGACGACCATCGAGACGGGATGCCACCGATGCCGAAGACTGCCCCGGCGAGCCCGCCGGTGATGCAGCCCACCGTGTCTGCGTCGTCACCGGTGTCGATGGCACGCACGACCGCCTCCGCGAACGACGACGCCCGGCGCAACGCCCAGACCGCGGTGCCGAGCGCGCCCCACACGGCCACGTTCGCCTCAGTGCCGTCGGGCTGCCACTCCTCGTCGAGGACGTTCTCGAATCGTTCTCGAAGGCGTTGGTCGACGAGCTCCAGCGTCGGTGCGACCGCGGCGAGCGGATCACCGCCGGCCAGCGCCACTCGCACGAGCTCCGCGAAGATCGCACATCCCTCGCCCGCAGCGGGATCGCCGTGCGTGAGCAACGACACGCGGCGGGCGGCGTCCATCGTCGCCTCGCGGCCGGCGTCGGCGAAGGCGATCGCTACTGGTGTCGTGCGCATCAGCGATCCGTTGCCGGCCGCTCGATTCCCCGCCGACAGGTAGGCGCGCGCCGATTCGTCCCAGCCGAGCGGCGAGCTCAACACTGCCCGTGTTTGGATGCCGACGTCCTTGGGACCGCCCGCGAGCCACGCCTGGAACCGCTGGTAGAGGTCAGGCAGGTCGAGCCCCGGGCGGGCGAGCAGCGACTCGGCGACGAGGAGGGACATCTGGGTGTCGTCGGTCCACTCCCCCGGTTGCCACCCACCCCCGCCGACCATCTCGCCGTGGCCCCGGAGCACCGGGTCGGGGAACCGGCGGCTGTAGGTGCCTGCAGGTCGAAACTCGAACGGAGCGCCGAGCGCGTCGCCCACGATCGAGCCCACGAGCGCGCCCATCGCGCGCTGACGCGTGTGCACCGCCGAACGACTCACTCCCTCACCTTCACCTCTCCGTGTGTCCCGTCCACTGTGCGTGCACAACCCACGCGGCTGAGTCGAGACACACACCGTCAGCGCCGGCGTACGGCTCGACGGCTGCGCGCACGGCCTCCGTGGCACGTGCGCGCGTCAGGTCGTCGGCCGGTCCGAGGAGCCCGCGCAACGCCCCCGTCTGGGTCGCGAATGCCACCGCCTTGTCGACCGATGCTGTGCCGCCGAGCACCAGCTTCCCCTCCATCGGCTCGATCGCGATGTCGCGGAAGCCGGCCGCCGTGAGGATTCGGTCGACACGGTCGCGGTCGGCGAACGCGTACGGCCCCGGTGCATTGGGCACCACCGGCGGTGGGGTCGGCACAAGGGGCAGCACTGCGTCGATCGGGACCTTCATCCAAGGGTTGCGGGCGAGCGCTTGCCAACACACGAACACGAGACGAGCACCGTCGCGCAACCCTCCACCGAGGTTCGCCATCGCCGCGACAGGGTCGTCGAAGAACATGACGCCGAACCGTGAGATGGCGAGATCGTGCACGGGAGACAAGACGATCTGCTGCGCGTCAGCCTCTTCGAGCGTCACGTTGTCTAGGCGGAGTGCGTCGAGCCGTTCTCGCGCGCGGTCCAGCATGGGCGCCGACAGGTCGATCCCGAGCACTGCCCCTGTCGTCCCCACGGCTCGCGCCAGCGCGATCGTCGTCGCGCCGCACCCGCACCCGATGTCGAGCGCGCGCTCACCGATCGTTGGCTCGGCGACGGCTATGAGGCGCGCGAGGAAGGGCTCGAGCATCGCGTCGAGGTGCTGCTCGTTGAGGACCCAGGAAGGCCCCGCCTCCACGTTCCAGTGATGGGCCATCGCCGCGTTGGGCTCCGGCGCGCTCGGCACGGAGTCGACGGTAGCGGCACGCAAGTGTGAGAGTGCCGCATGAGCCTCCTGGAGGAGCGGGTCGTCGTGCTCGTCACCGGGATCTCCGCGTCGGGGAAATCGACGGTCGCTGACGGTCTCGCCCGTCGCTTCCGTCGCGGCGTCCACGTGAAGGGTGACCTCTTCCGCCGCATGATCGTGGCGGGACGTGCTGAGATGACGCCGCCGCCCAGCGAAGAGGCCTGGGCCCACCTTCGCCTGCGATACGAGCTCGGAGCCGCGACCGCCGACCGCTACTTCGACGCGGGATTCTCCGTCGTCGTGCAGGACATGGTCATCGGCCCAGTGCTGCAGGAGTACGTGGATCTGATCCGCAGCCGACCCCTGTGCGTCGTGGTCCTCGTCCCCTCGACCGAGGTGGTCGGCCGGCGTGAGGCGGCCCGACCGAAGGTCGCCTATGCCGATGGCAGCTACGGACTGCACGAGCTGGACACCGCTCTGCGCACCGAGACGCCGACGATCGGGCTCTGGTTGGACAGCTCCGCGCAGACGCCCGACGAGACCGTCGACGAGGTCGTGGCCCGAGCCTGGGACCTGCGGCTGCGGTGACCCACGGCGTGCGGAGCGAGGTCGTCGCGCTCGGGCGCGTCGCCCCACGCGTGGGCCAGGCGTACAACGGGCGGTCGATGTCGCCAATCACCTTCGCGACGCGGCCCGCGACCACGCATGATGTGCGCGATCTCGGTGAACATCCCTCCCGCGGCGCAGGTGCCCTAGCCGCGGCCGACCATGTTCCAGCCGCTGAGGATGTCCATCTCACGGTCGCTCCGGATCTGGAGCACAGTGCGACAAGCGGCGAGGAGCGCGGCGTCGCCCTGCGTCACCGCATGCTCCACCGCGCACGACAGCACCTCGCCGGCACGGTCGTAGGCCGCTTGCACCGCTTCGAGGTGCAAGCTCGTTCGGTCGGCGTCGCGGTAGGCGGCGAGCGCAGACTGCGTGGAGGGGTCTTCCACGCCGGCGGCGAGTGCGTCGATCTGCGCGCACTCGTCGCGCATCCAAGCGATCTCGTGGGCCGCGCGGGTGGCGAGGTTGGCAAGGATGTTGTCGAGCATCTCGACGGCGACCCGGGCGGGACCCGCACCGACCTCGGGCAGAACAGCTTCGCGCACCTCGGTCCGGAGGCCTTCCAAGATCTCGGTCGTGGTTGGTGAGCTCTGCATCACGCCCCCTCGAGCTCGGCGATGATCGCCAGGTTCTGCATGTGTGCGTAACTGATGGCGTTGCTGACGTAGTAGGCGCCGATGGAGTGCAGCTCCCCCGGGCGAGGGCCGCCTTCTGGGCCAGGATCTGCCCGAGCACCGTGGCCATGCCGAGGATCGTGAAGTAGCGGATCACAGCAGGGTTCAGCTGCTCCTCGGCGAGGCCGGTGCGCTCGCGGTACGTCGCGCAGAATGCCGTCGGGTCGGCCGCGATCAAGTCGGGCCCGGCCACGGAGGCGACGCCCCGGAAGTAGCCGAGGTCTTCCCTGGGGTCACCGATACGGGCGAACTCCCAGTCGACGACCGACCACGAGCCGTCGGGTGCGACGACCACGTTCGCGCTCTGGAAATCGCCGTGGATGAGGGTGAGCGCGACCGGTGGCGGCCGATGGGCACTGAGCCATGCACCGACGTAGCGCAGGAACGGGTCGGACTCCGTATGGGCTCGCTCGGTCGTCGCCCAGTCGGCGATCCGTTGGGCGAGGTACTCCTCGCTGTCGCCGGGGTGGACGAGCGACGGCGGCAGGCACGCGGTGTCGACCGTGTGGATGTCGGCTGCGATCTCCGCGAGCCGTACCGCCTCGGCGCCGAGGTCGTCCGCGTCGCTGAGGTGGCTGAGCAGCGTGGTGCTCGGAATGAAGTCCATGAGGATCGCCGGTGAGCCCAGGTGGCGACCGTCGCAATACCAATAAGGGGCGGGCACCGACACCGTGGCGGCAGCGGAGAGGTGCGCGAGTACATCCCACTCGGTGCGGCGATCGGTATGGAATCCGGCCCGGTCCGGTGGTGGATCGGCGCGGAACACGAGTTGGCGCCGCTCCTCTTTGCCCCCGCGTCGCAAGCTCAGCTCGAACCGGGCCATCACCCGGCTGTATCCGCCGATCATGGGTTCGTAGCTCAGCACCGAGATGTCGGTGGCGTCCGGCTCGGCCTCGGCGAGGAACGCCTCCAGCCGGGCCGGCATCAGGTCGACGTCGTCCACGGTCCCCCCTTTGCTCATCCGTTCGGGTCGTTCCACCAGGCTCGGAACGACGGCTCCAGCGCGGCGTCGACGAGCTCCACGATGAGGCCACTCGGCGGCGCGAGGTACGTGAACCGGCCGAACCCTGCCTGGGGCGCCTGCTGCGCAGCGATCAGATGCCACCCGGCGTCGAGCAGCCGACCCGTCTCCTCGACGATGTCGTCGACCCACACACCGACATGGTGCACGCCGGGCGAGCCGTCTGCTTCCCAGATGCTGCCTGGCGCGCCCTCGAGCAGCTCGAGGTGCTGCGGGCCTTCGACCGAATAGGTGAACCGGAGCGGTATCTGCTGCGCGCCACCCTCCGGCGTCCACACCGGTTGTTCGCCCTCACGCGGCTGTGCCCAACGCACGCCGAGCAATGGCCCCAACTCGGCCATCGCCTTGTCGAGGTCGGCCACCCGAATGCCGGTGTGGAACAGCCGCTGGTAGTCGATCACTGCATCATCCCCCCGTCCGGGGTGTCGCCCGTCGGACCGAGCCAATACTATTGATCAGTTAGTTGATTCTTGCATGGATCTGGCAACAAGGGAAGACCCGCGATCATCGGCGAGTCCTCCACCAGTCCTGCACCTCCGCCGCAAACCGTTCGTGGTACGCGACATCGAGCGGCGTCGCACCGTCAGGGAGTGGCTGCATTTCCGTGGGCGCCGATGCGGACGCGCCCGCGAGGGGGTCGACCCACTCGAGTCGGATGCTCTCGAAGGTCTGGGTGATCTTCGGCCCGAGTTCCTCGTGGTGATCGCTCGTCTGATGCGCCAGGAAGGCGAGGAAGTCGTCGAAGGCCGCGGAGCAGTAGTACGTGCGATCCTCGGCACCTCGCCAGTACTCGTAGCGACGTACCCCGGGCTCGCGCGCATGAGTGGCTTCGTAGAGGTCCGCCGCGAGGCGCTCGAAGGCGGCCTCACACCCGGGTTTGATGGTGATCCGAGCAAGGAACGTGGCCATTCAGGCACTCCTGAAGCTGATGTGCAACGAGCGCAAGGCTCGCAGCACGAAACCTGGTTGATGGGAAAAGTCGTTGGCGCCCGGCGTGAGGCGCAGATCGGCGAGCCGCGACCACCAGACCGGTGCCGGGTCGCGAAGCGTGTCGTACGCCAGGTGCCAGTTCTGCTGGACGGCGGGGTCCGTCAGATCGAGGTCGTCCAAGCGAACCAGCATCGCTCCCCTACGGAAATAACTCACTGATTGATAGAATACTACTTGAGCGAACCAGGGAGTGCGAGATGAAGCGACGGATGAACCGCATCGGCTCGGACCGCCAGCGTCCATCGCCAATAGGCGCGCAGACTGGTCGCGCGGTCTTCCCCATCGAGTGTGAGCACGAACGTGCCGCGCGAGACTCGCTCGTCGTCACCAGCAGTGAACAGGATCGCGACGACGGCGCCGTCGCCCGCGACCTCGTGCACCTCGATGCGGTGCAGACCGCTCACCGCGGCCCCGATGTCCGAACCCGGCCCGTCCCCGACGACCTCGACGACGCAACCCGGAGCCAGCAGCCGCGTCAGAGCCATCCGGGGATCGGCAATCAGCCCTTCGGCGAGCCCCTCCGCGAACATCCGATACCAGCCGTCGTCCCCACGGCGCCGATGGTCGTTCGGCGGCACGAGCCCGTGGCTCACGTGGCTGTCGGTCGAGCGCACCTCCCAGTCGAACCAGCCCACCTCGTACGCCACCTCGCCCTGGGCGTCGACCCACCACCACACGCAGGCCGGCGCGTACTCGGCCGTGGTGGGGCCGACCACCATCGTCTCCAAACAGGAGACCCGGTCGCCTGGGATCACCCGGATGAGCTCGTGGCGGTGTTGCGGGATCATCGCGGCCAGCCGGTCCTCGAGCGCATGGAGCTCCTCGGCCCCTTCGACCGGCGGGCGCTCGAGGCGCAGCCATCGACTCCATGTGGATCGTGGGCGCGTAGATCTCGTCCACCATCTGGTGGTGGTCGACGGCCCACAGGTCGGCGAACCGTATGGCGAGCGAGTGCACGTCAGTCACGGGACGAGCTTTCGATGAGGTCGCGACGCCTCGGCAGGTTGGAGGTGCCTGCCCTCGGCTACGGCGCCATGGTGCTGTCGCCTGGGATGTACGGCCTGACGGACGACGACGCGGGCATCGCGGCGCTCCACCATCTCATCGACGCCGGTGCGGGGTTCATCGACACGTCTGACGCGTACGGGCGCGACTCCCACAACGAGCTTCTGGTTGGCCGGGCGTTGCGCGAAAGGCGCGAGGACGCCGTCGTCGCGACCAAGTTCGGGTTTCGCTTCCCACCGGACGCGACGCCCCATCTGATACCGACCACGTTCTCTCGCCGACAGGTGATGGTGAACACCGAGCCGCGTTACGTGCGTCAGTACGCCCTCGCCAGCCTCGCCCGTCTCGGAATCGAGCGCATCGATCTCTGGTACCCCCACTTCCCCGACCCAGAGGTGCCGATCGAGGAAACGGTCGGCGCGATGGTCGACGTCGTGGCCGAGGGCTTGGTCGCACACATCGGGCTCTCGAACGTGACCGCGGAGCAGCTCCGGCGAGCCTGCTTGGTGCACGCGGTGGCGGCGGTACAGGTGGAGTGGTCGCTGTGGACGCCGATCGACGCCGAGCTGCTCGCCGTCGCCGGCGAGCACGACGTCGGGATCGTTGCGTGGTCGCCCCTCGGCGGGGGGTTCCTCACCGGGTCTGTCATCGGCCTCGCCGAGGACGACTTCCGCACCAACTTCGATCGCTTCTCGCCTGAAAACCTTGCGAGCAACAACGAGCGCTACACACCACTGCGAGCGGTGGCGGAGCAACTCGGGATCACACCCGGGCAGCTCGCCCTCGCCTGGCTGCTTCACCAGCATCCCGCCGTCGTGCCCATCCCCGGCAGCCGCCGACCGGCGCACATCGACGAAAACCTGGCAGCAGCTTCCATCGAGCTGTCGGCGGCCGACCTCTCGACAGTCGACCGGGCCCGCTCCGCGTTCACGCCGGCGGGTCGTGCGCTCATGTAGCCACGAGCCGGTCCACCCACCGGTGGAAGTGGTGCAAGGACGGTTCGTTGCGGCCGAACACGAACTCCTCGTTGGCCCCGGAGATCAACGTCGCGCGTGATCCCGAAGCCGGTGGCGTAGTCCTCGTCGCGGACGACGGTGAACAGGAAGTCGATCGCCCGCTCGGCGCGCTCCGCTCCTCCGAGGTAACGGCCGGATGGCGCGTGATGAACGTCTGTGCGGTCCGCGACCGGTCGGGTGTCGGGCCGGGGAAGAGCTGCGAGACCAACGCGGTGTCACGCCACGCGCCCGGCGAGCGACAAGCAAGGAAAGATGGTGTGCACCGGACCGATGTGGTCGGTTGGCCGCCACTCCGCTTCGTCCTGGTCGCGAAGGGACGGCAACGTGTGCTTGGCGAACATGATGCGCTGGTGCGGCCCGTAGGCGTCCACCGCCATCAGGTTGCTCATGTTGTCTTTGAAGATCGTGTTCTTGTGGAGCGTCGAGAAGTGATAGCCCTCGAGGTAGCCATCGAACGCCACCTTCCAGGCGGGGCTCGGCAGCTCTCGCCGCTCATAGACGTGCCACGTGTCGAGCTCGAGCGTCGCCAGCTCGGCCGCGTAATCGCCGAGCCAGTCGTCGATGTCCATGGCCGGGCCGGGTGCCACGGTGACGAAGACGAAGCCGGCCCGCTCCTCGCACGCCAGTGGCGTGAGCCCCAGCTCGCGCTGGTCGATCTCCCCGAAGGTTTCGCTGCCGTACATCCCGCTCAGACCGCCGGCTCGGTCGTAGACCCAACCGTGGTAAGGGCACGTGAACCGGCGCGCCTCGCCGCACCCATCGGGCACGACGATCGAGCCGCGGTGACGACAGGCGTTGACGAAGGCGAGCGCTCGACCATCCGGCCCGCGAGTGATGAGGACCGGGACGCCGAGAGCGTCCATGCTCTTGTACGAGTTGGGTTCGCGCAGCTCGCACGTGAGCGCGAGCGGCAACGGCACCCGCCGGAAGATCCGATCCATCTCGAGCTTCCAACGGCGTGCGTCGACGTAGTTGGCGGCTGGCACCCGGTATACCTCGTCCGCCTGGTCGGTGGTACCGGCCTCGTAGAGCGCGAGCATGCGCTTGGCGAGGCCCACGGTGGCATCTCGATCGAGCATCCGGCATCTCCTCCTCGAACAGCTATCCGAGCCGAGCCACCACAGGGGCGAAGTCAGCGGCGACGGATGCGCCGACGGTCACGTAGCTGATTCCGTACTCATCCCGGCGGCGCGCAGCTCGTCGCAGATCGCGCCGACCGGCCCGACGAGCACGTGCGGGTGGGTTGCCAGCTCGCCGGCCGGCAGCGCAAACAGGGCGCTGAGCCGCCGGAGGGCGGCGTCGGGATCATCGGTGACGGCGACGAAGTACGCACCGATCTCCAGCTCGAGGTGCTCGAAGCGTTCGCCGGCGCCCTCGCGCACCCACTGCACTTTGGCCGCGGTCTGCTCCGCGGTGCTGCTGCCGACACCGTCCGCGCCAACACGGCCGGACGAGTTGTCGAAGTTGAAGCTCACGATGTCCGCCTTGGCGCCGGCCAACCGGAGCACGCGGGGCGAGCCGCCCCCGATCATGATCGGCGGACCCCCGGGCTGGAACGGCTTGGGCACCGCCTCGAAGCCTTGCGCGAACACGCCTCCTTGGTCGACCTTGACCTCGTCGGCGCCCGCGGATTGGCGGAGCAGGTCGACCACGGCCTCCAGTCGCTCGATGCGAACGCCGGCCGGCGCGAACGGGATGCCCATTGCCTCATACTCCCCTGCCAACCATCCGGCGCCGAGGCCCGCCTCGATCCGCCCCTCGGAAAGCAAGTCGAGCGTCATCAGCTCCTTGGCCAACACGACCGGCTCGTGGTAGTCGACGCAGAAGACTCGGCATCCGATGCGCAACGTCGTCGTCGCCTCGGCCGCGACCGCCATCGCCGGGACGGCGGCGATCGACTGCACGGGATGGTTCGTCGCGGCGAGCGCGGGACCGGGGCCGATGTAGTGGTCGGCAAGGTGCAGCGTCGAGTAGCCGAGCGCCTCGGCTGAGCGCGCCGTCTCTCGCCACGCAGATGCTGATTCGGTGGCGTAGGCCTGCACCGCGAACCGGAAAGGTCGAGTCACTCGGTGCGCCCCCGTTCGAGGATGAGCGCTGGCTCGGCCGACGCGAAACGTACCGAACCTGCGTTAGTCGTCTGGCCCGCGTCGACGACCAGGCAGTGTCCCGTCACGTACCGGGCCTCGTCGCTCGCGAGGTACAGCGCGGCGTTGGCAATGTCGACCGGCTCGCCTGCGATGCCGAGGTTCGAGCCTGCCCGGATGCGCTCGGTGGTGGCCTCGATCTCGGAGGCGTCGCCGGTGTACGCGAAGGCCGTCATGCCAGTGACGGTGTTGCCGGGGGCGATCGCGTTCGACGCGCACGCCGTGCTGAGCGAGCTCCCCTGCAACTGATCGGGTGAGCCCAATGACCGCGGTCTTGCACGCCGTGTACGCATGGGGGCCCAACCCCCCAGTGATCCCTGCGGTGCTCGACGTGCTGATGATGACGCCCGAACGTTGCGGAACCATGACCCGGGCGGCGTGCTTCATGCCGAGGAACACCGAACGCAGCAGGACGGCGACTGATCGGTCCCAGTCCTCGACCGAGGTGCGGCTGATCGAACCGACGGCCCCGAGGATGCCGGCGTTGTTGAACATGCAGTCGAGACGGCCGAACTCTGCGACGGCAAGATCGACCGCTGCCGCGACCGTCGTGCTCGTCGGCGACGTCGGCCTCGATGAACCGCGCTCTCTCGCCCAGCTCGGCTGCCAGCCGCTTGCCCGCGTCGACTTGGAGGTCGGCCACGACCACGCGCGCGCCCTCTTCGACGAAGCGCCTCACCGTGCCGGCGCCGATGCCGCTCGCGCCGCCCGTGACGATGGCCACCTTGCCTTCGATCCGACCGCTCATCGTGCTCTCGTCTCCTTGTCAGTCGCCGTGCCGCTCTGGCACGAGGAACGCGCCAGAGAGGTCTGGCGGGCCTTGATAGCTGGGCACGAGGGTGCGACTGGCGAACAGCCAGCGGCGCTCCCGTTCGACGTACGTATCGTCGTAGCGCGCGAGCAGCAGCCCGGGCTCCCCGGTCATCCGCCGGTAGTGCTCGACCAGGTACCACCGCCCGGTCCCTCTCCGCGCATCGACCGAGCACGTCCCGTTCAGCACGTTTTGGACGACCCCCTCCAACGTCGAGATGGCTCGCTCGAAGAGCGCGACGATTTCGTCGCGCCCGCACGCGATGCGCTCCGGGGAAAGCGCCCAACGCGGCGTCATCTGCCCAACAGCTCGACCACTGGACAACGTCGTGCCGTGTGACCGCGTCGGAGTAGCGGTGCACGAGATCCGCGATCGCCTCCCTCGCCTCGGTCATGTCTCCTCGAGCGCGAAGTGGAAGCCGGGGATGCCCTCGCGGAGGATGCCGGCGGGGAGCTCCGCGATGCCGCCGTAGAGGCCGTCAGGGCTGATCGGGCCCGGCCGGTTCCACAGCTGCCACGGCACCTGAAGCTGGCCTGCACCGATCATCGCGCTGTGCCCGCCGTCGACCGCCATGTTGATGCCGGTCACGTAGCTGGAGGCGTCGGACGCGAGGAAGACGAGCGGGCCGACCAGCTCTTGATGTTCGCCCATGCGGCGCATGGGGTTGCGGCTCTCGATCCACGCCTTCGTGCCGGTGAGCTCGAGCCCTTCGCGGATCATCTCGCTCATGAAGAATCCCGGGCTGATGGCGTTGACCCGCACCCCCCGATCGGCCCACTCACCCGCCAGCTGGCGCGTGAGCTGGATCACGGCGGCCTTCGACGCGTGGTACGCCGGGTTCGCGAATTCGGTGCCGCCCATGCCGCAGATCGAGGCGATGTTGATGATCGAGCCCGACTGCCGCTCGAGCATGTGGCGGCCGACGGCCCGCGGCGTAGTGCCACACGCCCATGACGTCGACGTCGAGCGCCTGGCGGAAGTGCTCGTTCGACGTCTGCTCGCTCGACCTCCCGGTGTTCTCGCTGATGCCCGCGTTGTTGACGAGCACGTCGATCTTGCCGTGATGCTGTACCGCAGCGGCGACGACACGCTCGACATCGCTGTCGATCGTCACGTCGCCGACGTGCGGCGCTCACCTCCCGCCCTGTGCCGGACAGGTCTGCCGCCACCTTTTCCAGCAGGTCTGCCGAGCGTGCCGTGAGCGCGATGTCGGCGCCCGCCTCGGCAAGGGAAGTGGCGAAGACCACGCCCAGCCCGTACGAGCCACCGGTGACAAGCGCAACCTTGCCCTTCAGGCTCAGCTCCACGGCTCTCCCCTCCGTCGTTCCTGTAGCTGTCGAAGTGTTGTGTTCAGGACGGTCCGGAGCCGTTGCCGTCCGCGACCACGCGAGCGCTCTTCATCCGCTTGCCGCCCACCCATCCGCACAGCTGGGGATCGGCTTCGCGCAGCTCGCCGGACAGCCAGCGGCCGTCGCTCATGAACATTCCCGTCCGCTCCCCGAGCGTGACCCTCACCGTGCCGTCGGTGTCGCATTCGTAGAGCGCGCCGGTGAAGGGGTGTCGGAGAGCGCTCATAGTGCCTCCACTCCCAACCAGTCGCTCAGCTTCTGGTGGAGCCACCGGATCTTCGACTCCTGGTAGTTGGCCAGGGTGATGCCGGGCTTGACGGTGGCCTCGAGCCCGAGCTGGACGTTGCCCATGTTGAACACGTCCTGGTCGAAGACCTTGGCGAGGAGACCGAGCTCGGGCGCGCTCGGTCCAGCTGTCCTCGGCGCCGAGCCAATGCACCGCCGCGGGCGGCGGCCGCTCACCGGCAAAGGGCGAGAGGAACAGCACGTCCATGATCGAGCTGCGGTGATCGTCGCCGTTGGGACGGAACCGGTAGACGATGCGGTTGAGCGCGCCCCACGGGTGGAAGTTCGGGAACAGCGTGTAGTCGATGCTGTCCATCAGCTCTGCGTCGGACAGCCGCTCGACGCGATCGCCCAACACCGGTCGCCAGCGCTCGCGGGTCATCTCCGCGCCGAGCGCCCGCATCGTTTGACCCTCGGCCAGCGGTGACCGGCAGCGCCTCGCCGATGCGGGCGTCGAGCATCGCCCGCAACATCTCCTCCTGCGTCGGCTGCCAGCCGAGCAGCGGGCTGGGTGTCCCGCCGGGCGTGATCACGCGAGCGCAGTTCTCCCAGATGTCGACCTGGCTGTTGGTGTCGCCGATGTACGGCATGATCTGCGGGTGCGTCGCGTTCACGTGGAACGCTTCGCAGAACGCCTCTTGGGCGATCTTCCAGTTGGCATTGATGATCCTGGCGACGTGAGCTTCCTTGTAGTACCGCGCCAGATCCCAATCTGAGAACTGCTCGGCGAGGTCGCTGACGAAGGCCGCGAGTGGTTCCGCGACGGGATCGGGATTGATGAACACGAAACCGGCCCACGTGTCGACGCTTGCCTCGGGCAACCGGAACTCCTCGTCGCCGACGTGCGGGAAGTCCCATCGCGCGGGTACGTCCTGGAGAGCGCCGTCGAGGGCCCAGGCGAAGCCGTGGAAGGGACAGCGCAGCTCGCTGCAGTGGCCGTCGTAGTCCTTCAACCGCCGTCCCCGGTGAAGGCACGCGTTGCGATAGGCCTTGATCGCTCCCGAACGGGTCCGGATCACCACAAACGACATGCTCGCGATCTCGTAGACGTGGAAGTCACCGGCGCGCGGGATCTCCTCCTCGCGGCACGCGAACTGCCAGACCCGCCCCCACAGCCGCTCGACTTCGAGGTCGTGCCACGTCCGCGAGGTGTATCGATCGATCGGGACGTCGGCCGAGCCGAGATGCTGTGGGGACGTCAGCCGGAGGACGTCCGGCACCGCACGGCTGTCGGTGTCGAGGAGCTCCTGATACGAGATGCCCGGCGACCGGGCCAACCTCTGCTCCGCTCGCACTGACATGATCCGTCTCCCTCGATCAAGAAACTAATTGTCTGATAGGTTATCTTACTTTGGCGACAGAGGCCAGCGGTTCTTGAGGCCGCGAACCGTCACCGAGCGAGGATGGTGACGCCGGAGATGCCGGGCGCGCCGTACACGTGGGTGTACGCAACGCGCGGGCGCGCGGGCACTTGCCGGACCCCGGCATCGCCGCGCAGCTGGAGCACGTTCTCGTACACCTGGCGCAGGCCGGACGCACCAATAGGCTCGCCGTTGGCGAGGCAGCCGCCGTCGGTGTTCACCGGCAGACGGCCGCCGATCTCCGTCGCGCCCTCCGCGATCCACGCCTCCTGGTCGCCGTCAGCACAGAATCCGTTCTCCGCCATGTGCATCACCTCGGCGCCCGCCTCGGTGTCCTGCAGCTGCGCCACGTCGACAGTCCTCAGGACCGATGCCCGCCATGGCGAACGCGGCTGTCGACGCGTCGAGGGTGGGACCCGTGCCGGCCTCGACAGCCAACGACGGCGCCAGCACCTCGAAGCTCCCGAACCGGCGCGAACGGACCACGACCGCCTCGAGGAACACCGGACGGTCGGTGTAGACGCGGGCGCGATCAGCGCGGCAGAGCACGAGCGCGACACCGCCTTCTCCGGGGGAGCAGAACATGTACTGAGTCAGGGGATACGAGAGCATGGCCGAAGCGAGGATCTCGTCTTCCGACATCGGTTTGCGGCGCCACGCCATCGGGTTCATCGCGCCGTTGCGAAAGGCCTTGGCCGCCACCTTCGCGAGCGTCGTGTGCGTGATGCCGTGCTCGTGCATGTAGCGGTTGATCTTCATGCCGAAGAACTGGGTCGTGAGCGCAAGGCCGCTGGCTCCGTACCACTCCCCCAACCCAGCCGCCTGCGTGTCGACGCGGAACGCGCCCCGCTCGTGCTTGTCGAAGCCGACCGCGATCCCGATGTCGTAGGTGCCGGCCATGATCGCGTTGGCCGCCGTGAAGAGCGCGGTGCCGCCCGTGGCGCAGCCATTGGCGACATTCGTGAACTGCAGCCCTGTGAGGCCGAGCCTCGACACCAACGAGTCGGCCGTTCCGGCGGCGGCCGAGCCCCCCACGGCGAACTGCATGTCCTGCCACGCGACCCCCGCATCTGCAAGAGCCCGCCGAACCGCAACTGCACCCTGGTCGAGCCCGGACACGCCGTCGGTGCGGCCGAACTCGTGCATGCCGATGCCCACGATGGCGACGCCGGTCATCGGGGAACACCGTCGGTGGGCGCGAACGCGAACGTCACGACCTCTGTGCCGTCCGGGTCCGTCGTGAGGGGCACGACCACGAGGGACATGTCCATCCCGATCTCGAGTCGGGTGGGATCGCTCTCGGTGAGCCTCGTCTCGACCTTCACCTGCCCGGGCAACTCGACATAGCCGACGCCGAAGGCCGCGAACCGCTCAGGATCGGTGTCTCCCACGAAGGGCGGTGCCTTCGGCGGGAACCCCTGGATCGTCCACGTCCACAGAGTTCCCCGTGAAGCGAGCTCGACGGCTTCCATCGACGTCGCCGTGCAGCGCGAACAGCCATCCTGCACAGGGAAGTTGTAGGTGCCACAGACCGCGCACCGCGACCCGAGCAGGCGCGGTCCGTTCGGACCCAGGCTGAGGATCCCAGCGTCAACCGATCTGATGGCCATCTCGTGATCTAACCACACGATCAGCCGAAAGTCATCACTCGATTACTTCTTGGCTGCTGGAGCTCGCTTCCGACCGTTGCGCGAGACTGTTACGAACAGGCGGCCTTCGAGAAGGCCGCGGACGCCGTCGATCGCCGCGCGTTGTTGAGCGAGATCGTCAGATACCGCGTCGTTCAGGCCGACCAGGATCGCCCGCACGAGCGCGCTCACCTGCTTCTTGCGGGCTGGAGGGATCTCGCCGGTCGCCAGACCTGTCTTCACCAACACCGAGACGACCTCGTCGCCCGCCCACCGGCGCATCGCCGCGCGCAGGTCGGGATGGCGACTCATGTCGACGCGCGAAGATGCGAGGAAGCGAGCCAGCGACGGGTCGCGCGAGTTCATCTCGTACGCCCGCTCGAGGATTGCTTCGAATTGCCCCACGAACGTGTCGCTCGTGGCGGCTGCGGCGCCGAATTCCGCGCTGACCTTCTCCTGAGCATCGTCGTGCACCGCCCGGTACATCTCGAGCTTGGAGTCGAAGTAGTGGTAGATCGCCGCGCTGGTGACGTCGGCCTTTTCCGCTACGGCCTTGTTGGTCGTCACCTCCCAACCGACATCGGCAAAGGTCCGCCGGGCCACGTCGAGGATCCGCTGTCGCGTCTCCACCGAGTTGCTTGCGAGCGGACGTCCGAGCTTGCGTGGGCTCTTCTTCGCCATCGGTGGAATCGTACCGGACACGGTCTCGCGAAATCTGGCTTCTCGATCACTTTTGCCGCTCATCCTCTTGACTGATCAATTAGTTTGGGGGCGTGAGCGATCCGAGCGTTGTGCAGTTCCTCGCCGATGCCCGCAGCTGGCTCGATGTGCATCTGCTGTTACGCAAAGACGCGGGCGGATCGATCGAGCCGGGTGACCCCTTCAGCACGGCGGTCTTTCATGCGCTCACCTTCGCCGAGGAGGAATCGCTGCTCAGCGAGCTGAGGACGTGGAACTGCCTACGGGCCGAACGCGGCTATCACGCCATCGCGGCACCAGTGGACGACGGCGGGCTCGGGCTCAGCCGCGAGTACGACCGCGCCTATGCGCGTCTCGAGAGCGAGTACGAGACGCCGGCGCGTCACGAGCTGTTCAGCGTGACTCGTCAACTGATCGCACCAACCGTGCGCGAGTTCGGCGACGCCGATCAGCGTCGGGAGTTCGTCGGGTCACTTCTGCGCACAGATGTCTACTGCTGCCAGCTCTTCTCCGAGCCGTCGGCCGGTTCCGACTTGGCCTCGGTCGCGTGTCGCGCTGTTCGCGACGGTGACTCCTGGGTCGTCAACGGACAGAAGGTGTGGAGCTCAGGTGCTCAGTTCGCCGAGTGGGGCGAGCTCATCGCCAGAACCGACCCCGACGCGCCCAAGCATCGTGGGCTCACCGCGTTTCTCGTGCCGATGCACCTCGAGGGGATCGAAGTGCGACCCATCCCCCAGATGAGCGGGGGCTCCTCCTTCAACGAGGTCTTCTTCACCGACGTCCGGGTTCCCGATCGGCTGCGCCTGGGGCCGGTCGGAGGTGGCTGGCAGGTCGCGCTCACCACCCTCGGCTTCGAGCGTGACCACTCCGCTGTCGCGGCTCGCGCTGGCGGCACGTGGGAGCAGGTACTTGCCACCGCCCGGGCACAGGGTCGTCTGGATGACCCCGTCATTCGCCAGGAGCTGATGAAGCTCCTCATCCATTTGCGCGTCGAAGAGATGGTGAATCGGCGCGCCGCCGACCTCAGGGCCGCAGGGGTGACGCCCGGGCCCGAAGCGTCGCTGGGCAAGCTGCTCTGGACGGAGGGCATGCAGAAGATGAGCGACGTCGTGTCCCGCTTGGTCGGCCCCGGACTCGTCGCCGACAGCGGACGCTGGGCCACGTACGAGTGGGGCGAGCACGTGCTCGGCGCGCCCGGCTACCGGATCGCCGGGGGCTCCGACGAGATCCAGCGCACCATCATCGGCGAGCGCGTCCTCGGGCTCCCACCCGAGCCGCGGGTCGACAAGGACCAGCCTTGGAGCTCGAGTCGTCAGGTCCGCTAAGCCTCGGCGGCGAGGGCGCGCTCCCCCAGGTACCCGGACGCGAGGAGTTGTGTTTGGCGGGCGAGGTCGGCAGCTTCCCCCGCAGCCACGAGCTCACCGTGGGCGAGCACGTACGCGCGGTCGGCGACCGCGAGCGCCAGGTGCACGTGCTGTTCGACGAACAGCACCCCGCAACCCGTGGCGTCGGCCACGGTGCGGAGCGCCGGAAGGAGGCGCTCGACGATCACGGGTGCCAGGCCGAGGCTCATCTCGTCGACCATGAGCAGCCGCGGCTTGGTTGCCAACGCCCTCGCGAGCGCCAACATCTGCTGCTGACCACCGGAGAGCAGACCGGCCCGGCGGTCGAGATGGCCGGCGAGATCAGGGAAGAACCCGAGCGCCCGCTCCGCCGCCTTCCGGTCGCGGCCGGCGGCGAGCTCCACGTTCTCCTTGGCCGTGAGGCTGCAGAAGAGCGATCGGCCCTCCGGCACGTGCGCGAGGCCATGACGAGCCATCGCTTGGGGCGACCGCCGCCCGACTGGGATGCCGAACACCTCGACCTCGCCTGCCAATGGTGGAACGAGACCCGAAGCCGTCAGCAGCGTCGTGGTCTTGCCGGCTCCGTTCGGACCGAGGAGGGCGACGATCTCCCCCTCCTCGACGCGCAGCGACAGGTTGCGCACCACGCGGATGGTGCCGTACCCGGCGTCGAGCCCGCGGATGTCGAGGAGCGTCGTCACCCGTGCAGCCCGGTGCCGAGGTACGCCTCGATGACGCGTGTGTCGCTTCGGATCTGTGCCGGTGAGCCGCGCGCGATCAATGCGCCGAACTCGATGACGTAGATCTCATCGCACCAATTGAGGACGAGACCCATGTCGTGGTCGATCAGGAGAATCGACGTCCCGCGGTCGACGATGCCTCGCAGTCGCTGCCCGAGCGTCTCGCTCTCAGTGGTGTCGAGCCCGGCGGCAGGCTCGTCCATGCAAATCAGGAGGGGCGACACGGCGATCGCCCGAGCCACGCCGATGAGCGTGCGCTGACCGTGCGACAGCTCGCGGGGTTGGCGATCGGCGAGATCGGTCGCGCCGACCGCCTCGAGCGCGTACTCGACGGCCGTTCGGTCTCGCGTTCGTCTCGGCCACACGAGGTCGAGCAGCAAACTGCGGACACTCTGGCGATGCGCGACTGCCTCCAGGTTCTCGGCCACGGTGAGGTCGTCGAACAGCTCGACGGACTGCCAGGTCCGGGCCAAGCCCGCACGAGCGCGCTGGCGCGGTGGCGCACCGTCGAGCTCGTGACCGTCGAACACGAGGCGGCCCGTGTGCGGCGTGAAGCCCGTGATGGCGTCGACGAAGGTCGTCTTCCCCGCGCCGTTCGGTCCGATGAGGCCGACGAGCCTCCCCGCGTCGACCGACAGGCTCAGCCGGTCGAGGGCACGCAACGCTCCGAAGGTCACGGAGATCTCATCCGCCTCGAGCAGCGCCGGCTGACGGCTTCCGGCCGGGGGCGGTCGCATCAGGCTGGCCGCTCGTCGGTCAGGAGCGCGACCGGAAAGCGTGGCGGCGGGTGGGCCCAGCGGCGGCGAACGAGGGTGGCACCCGTCCGGCCGAAATCACCGAACGCGCCGGCCATCCCCTCATTGTGGACGACCGCCGTGAGGATGAGCCCAACGCCTCCGAGCAAGGTGGTGAACGCGGGATCCACGCTGAACCATGAAATTGAGAGCGGTGAACGCAAGGCCATTGGCCACCAGCGTTCCGCCGATCACCGCGCCGGTGACGCTCGAGATGCCGCCGAGGTAGGCGAACGCGAGAAACGCGATGGAGGCGAAGCTGCCGAAACTGGCGGCTGATACGGAGCCGAAGCGGTACGCGGACAGCGCGCCGCCGATGCCGGCGATGAAGGACGCCAACGCGAACGCGAGCAGCTTGGCGCCGGGAACGCTGATGCCCCCGGCCTCGGCCGCGCGCTCGTTGGTGCGGACGGCGAGCAGCTGGCGTCCAGTCGCCGACCGTCGAAGATTGGACACCAGGACCCCCAGGGCGATCACGACGGCCAGGCAGAAGATGCCGAACAGCGGCGACGGGAGCTTGCCGTCACCGAACGGCGCGGCATCGTTCGGCCCGAACTTGATGCCGAGGAACCGGGGCGGAGGCACCGGTGCACCCGCGAGTCCGCCCGACAGCGCCGAGTTCTTGAACAGGAGGTTCTCCACGGCGGCCGCGGCCGCGAACGTGACGATGGCAAGGTTGACGCCGCGCACGCGCAGAGCGGGTACGGCTGCGATGAGGCCGATGGCCATCGCCGCGAGCGCACCGAGAAGCGGCCCGATCGGGAACCCGATCCCGGCTTGCATGGCCAGCTTCGACACGGCGAACCCACCGACGCCGGCAAACGCCAGCTGGGCGAGTGAGATCTGCCCGACGAAGCCGGTCAGCACGACGAGTGACAGGCAGAGCACGACACCGACCAGGGAATTGATGGCGGCCAACCGCCACGACGGCCCCACGACGAGCAAAGCCGCGACCCCGACGAGCGCGGCGATGGTGGCCTTCGCGGCGACGGCAGTGGGAACGGGAGCAAAGGGAAGCCGTCCCTGGGCGCGGGCGCCACGAGTTGGAAGCCGGTCACCGCCGCGAACAGCACCACGATGATGACGAGCAGCGGCAGTGCTTCCTTGAGCCCGGGCATCGGCGCACCATCCGCCCGTGGGAACCAAGATGCGGTGGCCGCGAGGAACTGAAGCAGCGCCTGAGCCGCGGCGATCGCGAACGCCGCCGCGACGGTGACCCCGAAGGAGGAGAGTCCCCCGACGAGCGCGGCGCCGAGCGCAGGAACGATCAAGAGCGTGATCGTCGTCGGGTCGATCGACGCGTTCATGGTCGCGGCCAGGATTCCGACCGCCGCCGCAAGCACGGCGGAGATCACCCAGTTCGCGGAGGCGAGCCGCTCGGGCGAGAGGCCGATGAGCACGGCGCCCTTCTCGTCCTCCGCAGCAGCGCGTGTCGCGAGCCCGAAGCGGGTGAACCGATACGCCGCCCAGAGCGCCACCGTGACCACGACCACCAGGCCGGCGAGGATCAGCTGGTCACGCGCGAACGACGTGCCGAAGAGGTGGACGGGGCGCTTCTCGAACAGCGGCTTGACGGCAACGGCCTGCGAGCTGAAGCGCAGCACGACGACCGATTGGAGCACGAGCAGAAGCCCGACCGAGGCGACGGTCTTGGCGAGCGGCGGCGCGTGGCGCAGCGGCCGAAAGATGAGGAGGTGCATGAGCATTCCGGCCATCGCCGCGATCACGAGGCTGAGCGCGAACGCGGCGCCGAACGTCAGCGGGGCGCCGAACGACAGCGATGTCGGCCAGTCCGGGAGGGCGACCTGGGAGAACCCGAGTGCGTGCAGCAGGCCCTCGAGCAGAGAGAGCGGGTTGGGAAGCGGCGGGAGGAACAGCTCGCCCTGGCGTCGCAGTCCCATGAACACGTACGCGCCGTATGTCGCGGTCGCGGCATTGGCGAAGTTGACGACACCCGACGATCGGTACGTGAGGACCAGTCCGAGGGCGACGGCAGCCACCAGCGCGCCGCCGCCGACCGAGCTGGCGACCGCACCGCGGTAACCCGTCGGTCCGAGGGCCGCAACCGTCACCGCGCAGACCGCCGCGCAAGCGGCGATGCGACGAACCGTCGGCGAGCGTGCCATGGCCAAGCTTCCCCTCTCGTTCTGTAAGCGAGCCGTCTTCAGGAGGACGCGCTGAGCGCCGCTCCGGGGTTGATGGGCTTGCCGTTCAGCGCGTCCGCAACGGACACCCACTCCCCGCCGACGTACTGCTGGATGCCCATCTCAGCGCCGCACAACGACGGGAAGATCGGCGACACCTCACCACACGTCATCGCCCCGGCTGTCATCATCATCGGTCCGCTGAAGGCGTCCACCTGGGCCTTGATCGCGTCGCCCGTGACACTGTCGGGGCCGATCGCGTTCAGGAACTTGGCAAGGGTGAGGACATTGCCGAACTGCGGACCGGCGAAGCCCGTGTACTCGACGTCCTCGCCGCCGTACTGCCTCACCTTGGCGAGGTACGTCGTCATGCCCGACGCTTCATCAGGCATGAAGTAGCTGTAGCCATAGCCGCCGAAGTACCACCCATCGGGCACGTCGCCAGGATCACCGACGTCCTTCAAGTGCTGGGTCATCGACGTTCCGTAGCAGAGGCCTGTGGTCACGACGGTCGGGGAGATCCCGGCGGCCTTGAGCGCGTCGTACGTCGCGATGCACAGCGGAGCGATGACGAGTGGCACCACCACGTCGGCGTCCTGAGCGCCCGCCGCCTGCAGCGCGGCCTGGAGATCCGGCGCGGTGGCCGTGTCCGGGACCGGGACGGCCTTGATGTCGGTGATGCCAAGCTGGTTCAGCACGGGGTTGAACAGCACGTTCACCGCGGTCTTCGCTCCTTCGTTGTCGCCGTAGACGACCGCCACCGTCTCGACGGGCTTGTCGGGGGTGCTCAGGACCTTGGCGATGAAGACGGCCAATCCCTGGATCACACCTGGGCTCCCGGGCGTGAAGGCGTCGATGCCCTGCGTCAGGAAGTCGGGGTTCGCCACCGGGTTCCCGACGATCACCGGCAGCTTCGGGACGACGACCTTGTAGAGCGAGTCATTCCCGGCGGTGAGCACACCGGTGAGCACGACCTGCACCTTCGCGTCGTTCACCATCTCGGTGCCACACTTCTGGCCGTCCTCCTCCGCCTGAACTGCACAGGTCTTCAGCTGAAGGGGATGGCCCCCGATCCCACCGAGCTCGCGATTGACGTACTCGACTGCAGCCTCGGTGCCCGCCGTCGCCTCCGGGAAAGCAGGCACGCTGCCTTCCTGGTTCACGTAGCCGATGACGATCGGCTCGAGCGTGTCGTCCGCCGGTCCGGCGCGGCCGCCCGTGTAGTCGAGCGCCCACTGGTTCGACTGGGCCGGCTCGGTGGTGGCGGTCGCCGCATCTGTCGCCGCGGCCGACGCGGCCGTCGTGGCCGTCGGCGCGCTGGACGTCGACTCGGTGCACGCTCCTGCGACGAGCGCCAAAGACGCAAGTGCGGTGATGGCGCTGAAAGAACGACGACGGTGCATCTCATCCCCCGGTGGGTCGGTCAGTGTCTCGAGGACACAATAACTAACTCACTGATCGGATACAATAAGTAATTTACTGATCCGACACTTTTCTGGGAGCCTTCTCGACGTAGCGCGGGAGCATGCACGGGACGCGCAGCCTCGCCGGGACCCGGTCGATGCCGATCACCCGATCCACTTCCTCGTTGAAGTGCCAGATGCGCCGCTCTTGGTAGTTGATCGGGACGCCGCGCAATCCGGGCGAGTCGAGCGACCGGTGCATCGGCGCCATGTTCTGAGTGTCCTCAGCCATGACCCGAGCGAAACGCGCGAGCCGCGCTTGCCACTGCGGGGGCACTTCGTCGCCGTCCCAGTTCTTCGGTGCGTAGTGGATCCAGTCGATGCGTGTCGTCCCCTGGTCGAGAGGCCAGAACAGGATGAACGGAAAGCCTGAGGCGGCGACCGGAGTGACAAGATTGGGGAACAGGAAGTAGGCGGTGCTCGTTGATCTCACCATGTGATCAACCGTCGGGATGTCGACGAAGCCCTCGTCGGTCAGGTGCTGCCAGTCGGCCCAGTCCTGCATGCCGCGTGCCGCGCATGCAGACTTCGACAACGGGGTGATCATCCGGCTGCAGCCGTTGGGAAGCAAGCCCATCGTGGCGCCTCGGTTGTCGAGCAAGGCACCACCCTCCCGGGAGTGGATGTGCCGGAAGTGGTACACCTCGAGGAACGCTTCGGCAGTGACCTTCCAGTTGCAGGCCACCACCTCCCTGCGCACGTCGATGGTCCGGAGCGACTCGCCCTGGAACTGCTCCATCTCGTTGAACACCGTGCCGAACCACGCGCGGAGCGGCCGCGCGTCAGGCGCCTGGTTCACGAAGATCCAACCACCCCACGACTCGCAGCTCAGCTCGACCAGGGCCCGCTCATCGCGGCAGAGTCCGACGAAGTCCCGTTCGTCCGGCACATGCGTGAGCGAGCCCGTGGTGATGTCGTACGTCCACGAGTGGTACTGGCAGCGCAACGCCCGAGCCGTCCCGCGCGCGTCACGCACGACGGGCGCGCCCCGATGCTGACACGTGTTGTAGAACGCGCGGATCTGGCCGTCCGCGCCCCGCACCAGCACGATCGGGACCCCGAGGTCGTCGAAGGTCATGTAGTCCCCGGGCCCCGCTACATCTTCCGCCCGACCGGCGAGCACCCAGACGTTGGACCACAGGTGACGGCGCTCGAGCTCGAAGAACTCCTCGCTCGTATAGCGCCCTCCCGGGATGTCCGGGAACTTCGGGAAGCCGTCGGGCGCCTCGGTGCGAGCGAACTCCCGAGCCATCTCCCGCTTGAGTCGTTCGAGCACCGATCGCAATAATACTAATCAGTCAATTGATTCGTCAACTCAGATGAGCGCATAGACGTCGTAGGTCACGGCACCCTCGCCGGCGCGACCGTGCGCCACGGCCTGGACCAGGTTGAGCCATGAGTAGCGCTCGTCGCCCGTCTCGAAGAGCGGCGCCGTGCGCACGGTCATCATCGCGTCACCGTCGCGGGTTGCGATGCCGGAGTACGTCATGAGGATGTCGGCGCCGTCGTGGGTGCGGAGTACGAGGCGCACGTCGACCTTCATGGAGCCGTCGGCGCGCACTGTCACCCAGTCACCCCCGGCGACTTCGGCGAGGGTCCCTCGCAGCTTCGGCCCTTCGAAGGTGCCGCGCATGGCGGTGACCACGAGGCGGGTGCCACCGGGGGCGCCGCGGATGACGGCGGGCGCGTGGTCGGCCGTGTGCGCTGTCATCGTGAAGAGGTGCTCGACTGGGAGCGCGTCGACCTGCATCACTGCGCCAGCTGCCGGGCGGCCTGCACGAGTGACTCCGTGAGGCTCGGGTGCCACGGAACGGTGGCGGCAACGTCGGCCACGGTCAGCTCCGCCTGCATGGCGGTGCCTGCGACCGCCAAGATCTCGTCGGCTGCCGGACCGACGACGTGCACGCCGAGGATCTCACCGGTTGCCGCGTCGGCAACGACCTTCAGGTAGCCGTCTCGCCCACCGGCGGCAACCGCGCGGGCGTTGGTCGCGAGGTCGACGATGGCGACGGCCACATCGGCGGCCGACCGGCGAGCGGCATCCTCCCCTTGGCCGATCCAGCCGACGAGCGGCAGCGTGTGCAGGACGTGCGGCACCGCCTCCAGCCGCGTGCGCGCACTCCCGCCCGCGGCAACGGTCCCGGCGACATCGCCCGCGTGGAGGGCGGCCGCCGTCAACATCGCCCCGCCGGCGACATCGCCCGCCGCGAACACGCCGGGGGAACTCGTGCGGCACGAGCTGTCCACCGCGATCGCACCGCCGGCAACCTCGACTCCGGCGGCCGCCAGGCCGATGCCGTCGACGGAAGGCACGCGCCGGTCGGCAACGACCACGACGTCGGCTGCCACGACCGCCTCGCCGCTGGCATGGCTCACCGTCGCCTTGGCCCCTTGCCCGCCGAGCACCTCGGCGCCACGCAGCAGTTCGATGCCGAACGTGGCCAGCATGGCCGCCACGGCCTCGTCCAGCTCCGCGTCGAGCGCGGGGATCAGGAGCTCGCCGGGAACCGCCAGCGTCACCGCCGAGCCCAGAGCCGCGAGCAGGAACGCATATTCGATGGCGAACGCGGTGTCAGCGGGACCGTCCCCGAGCACGAGCGCAGTCGCCGGCACGGTGTCGAGCGCCTGCACGAGATCCGCGGTCAAGATCCGGTCTGCGGCGATGCCGGGAAGCGAGGGAGTCATCCACCGCGCTCCCGCGGCCACCACCACCGATGCCGCTTCGACGTCGACCGTCTCCCCGTCGCGGAGGCCCACAGTCAACGCCGAGGATGAGACCAACGTCGCCCGGCCCTCGAGCACTTCGACGCCTGCGTGGCGAAGGGCTGCCGCGACGCCACCCGCGAGCACGCGCACCATCGACTTGCGGCGGTCGCGCAACGCTCGAAGGTCGACGTCGTCACCGGCGGTGAGCACACCGACAAAGGCGAGCTCGCGCGCTTCGAGCGACGTGTGCACGCTCGCCAGCAGCACGTTCGTCGGGATGCAGGACCAGTGGACGCACGTGCCGCCGAGCAGCTCGGGCTCGGCGAGCACGACCGACGCGCCGCGTCGGGCCGACGCGAGTGCGGCCGCGTACCCCGCTGGTCCTCCGCCGACGACGGCCACATCGAACTCACGACGACCCATCAGACGAGGAGCCGATAAGGCGACTCGAGCACGTCTCGCACCGCCGACAGGAACGCCGCGCCCGGCGCACCGTCGATCGCCCGATGATCGATTGTGAGGCTGAGCGTCATCAAAGTGCGGCGAACGGGGCGGTCACCGTCCCAGGCGACGCCGTCGTGGAGGCGACCGACCCCGAGGATGGCGACGTTGGGCGGGTTGACCACCGGCGTGAAGAAATCGATGCCGCTCGAGCCGAGGGAGGTGACGGTGAAAGTGGCGCCATCGAGGTCGTCGACGCCGATCGTGCCGTCCCGACACGCCGAAGCCAGGCGGGCTGTCTCCTCCGCGAGGTCTCTCAGCGATCGCCGGCCGGCGTCGACGACGACGGGCACGAGCAGGCCGTCGGGCACCGCGACCGCGACCCCGAGGTGCACGGTCGGATGCAGCCGTATGACCTCACCGTCGACGCTGGCGTTGAGCGCGGGATGGTCGACGAGAGCCTTGACGACCGCTCGATCCACCAGGTCGGTGAAGGACACGTTGACGCTGTCACGTTCCCACTCCCTGATGAGCTGCTTCCGCAACGCGGCGGCGTCGGTCATGTCGACCTCCATGCCGAGCGTCAGCTGCGCCATCTCCTGGAGGCTGGCGTGCATGCGCTCGGCGATGACCTTGCGCATGCCGCGGAGCGGAATCGACTCGGCCGAGGCAGGCGACGGCGCTGCGCCTCTCACGTCGGACTTGGTGATCCGACCAGCCGGACCGGTGCCGGCCACTCGGGAGAGGTCGACGCCCAATTGCGTCGCCAGGCCCCGCGCCACCGGTGTCGCAGCAACTGCCGGCGTCGCTAGGGCCGAAGCCGGTTCGCGGGTCACGTCCGCGGCGACGACGCGGGCCCCCGGGCCGGAGCCGCGCACGTCCGCGAGCTCGATCCCGCGCTCTCGGGCGAGGCGGCGCGCGTACGGCGACGAGACGACGCGCGCCGACCTTCCGTCCCCGGTTCCATCGCCCACCACCTCCCCCTCGGCCAGGATCACGGCGACGACGGTGCCGACCGGATGGGTCTCGCGCGTTCCGGCGCGGTGACGGAGTGTGCCTGAGACCTCCGCGGTGACGTCGGTGTCGAGCTTGTCGGTGCTCAAGACGAACACGACTTGGTCACGCTCGACTCGGGCTCCGTCGGCGATCGCCCACTCGACGATCGTGCCCTCCTTCATGGTCATGCCGAGCTTGGGGATGACCACGTCGGTCGGCATGGCCTTCGTCTCCTACTGCCCGACCAGCGCGCGCACCTCGGCGGCAATTCGAGCCGCGTCGGGGACGTAGGCCTGCTCGAGCACCGGGCTGAACGGCACCGGGCAAAACGGCGCGCCCAGGCGGGCGACCGGAGCATCGAGATCGTCGAAGCCATGCTCGGCGATCTCGGCCGCGAACTCGGCGCCGATGCCGCCAAAGCGGACCGATTCCTGCACCACGAGCGCCCGGTGCGTGTGGGCGACGGAGTCGAGCACCGTAGGCAGGTCGAAGGGCTGCAAGGTCCGGGGGTCGATCACCTCGACAGAGATCCCCTCGCCGTCGAGCGCGGTCGCGGCCTCGAGCGCCTCCACCACCATCCGACCGTGCGCCAAGATCGTTACGTCGGTACCGGGACGCACGACGGCCGCGACCCCGAGCGGCACCTCGTAGGGCTCGGCGGGGACGTCCGCAGTCGCGCCCAGCAGGAACTTGTGGAGGATGAAAATCACCGGATCGTCGTCTCGGATCGACGCGATCAGCAGCCCCTTGGCGTCGTACGCGTTGGACGGCATGACCACCTTGAGGCCGGGGATGTGGCACACGAGCGCCTCGAGACTCTGGCTGTGCTGTGCCGCGAGGTTGGTACCGGCCCCAGCTGCCGTGATGATCGTGACCGGCAGGCGGGCCTTGCCCCCGAACATGTACTTCATCTTCGCCAGCTGGTTCATGAGCTGATCCATGCAGCAGCCGATGAAGTCCATGAACATGATGTCCACGATGGGCCGCAGCCCGACTGCGGCGGCGCCCGTAGCGAGGCCGACGATCGCGGTCTCCGAGATGGGCGTGTCGAGGACGCGCTCAGGGCCGAACTCGTCCAGAAGGCCCCTCGTCGTCCCGAAGACGCTCCCGTACACCGCGACGTCCTCGCCGGCGAGGAAGACATCGGGGTCGGCGCGCATGCATTGGGCGATCGCCTCTGGGATCGCCCGCACGAACGGGAGCGGCCGAGCCGCGGCCACGAGCGTGTCAGTCGCGGTCATGTGGGGCGTCCCGAGAAGATGGGGTTGGAGTACACGTCGTCCGTGAGAGCGGCGACGTCGGGTAACGGACTGTCTTCGGCGAACGTGATCGCGTCGGCGATCTCGTCGAGCACCTCTCGGTGCACGGCGGAGATCAAGTCCGCATCGATCACGCCGTGCTCCACCATGTGCAGCTCGAGCGCGGCAATCGGATCGCGCGCCTTCCAGGCGTCGACCTCGGCCTGGTCGCGGTACGGGATCCGCATGCCCGTGACTCCGACGTGGTCGTAGAACCGATATGTCTTGCACTCGAGCAGGCTTGGCCCTCCCCCTCGACGGGCGCGCGCGACGCACTCGCCCGCAGCGGCGAAGACGGCGAGTGCGTCCATGCCATCGACGATGACGCCCGGCATGCCATAGCCGCTGGCACGATCGGCGACGTCGACAATCGCCTGGTGGCGCGCCTGAGAGGTGAACTCGCCGTATAGGTTGTTCTCACAGACGAAGATCACGGGTAGCCCGTAGAGCGCAGCCATGTTCGCGGCCTCGTGGAAGGCGCCTTCGTTCGACGCACCATCCCCGAAGAAGCAGACCGTTACGTGGTCGCTCTTGCGGTACCGATTCGCGAACGCGGCGCCGACAGCGATGGGGACGCTGCCGGCGACGATGCCGTTCGCGCCGAGTACGCCGAGCTCGAGGTCCGAGATGTGCATGCTGCCGCCCTTGCCGTGGCAGTAGCCGCTCGCCTTGCCGAACAGCTCCGCGTACATCAGCCGGAAGTCGCCTCCTTTGGCGATGATGTGGCCGTGCCCGCGATGAGTCGAGGTGATCTGGTCGGCATCGGAGAGGTGGACCATGACGCCGGCGGCAACGGCCTCTTCCCCGACATAGAGGTGCAGCGCGCCCGGGATTTTCCCCGTCTCGGTGAGCCTGCCCGCTTCCTCCTCGAAGTGGCGGATGCGAACCATCCGTCGGTGGAGGTCGAGCAACTGGTCGCGATTCGGGGTGTGGCTCTCAGCCGGTGACATGCTGCACCTCCCGGGGCGAGGCGAGGCCGGGAGTGTGCACACCCCAACGCAGGCAGCGGCGGAGCACCGTTCGGTACGCGGCCAGCTCCCACGAACCTCGTTCGAGCTTCGGGTACTCGGGCATGAAGGCCTGCATGTCGAGCGGCCCTCGGCAATGGCCGAGGGTGAAGTAGCAGACCGCGCCGAGCCCCGTGGGCTTCAGGTAGAGCACCGGGCGCAGGTCGTCATCCGGCCACTCCGCCTCTTCGAACCCGGCGCACTGGCCCGCGAACCGTGCGTGCAGCAGTACCTCCAACGGCCCGTGCAGCTCGGAGCAGTACAGCTCGTCGTCGGCGTCGAAGGGCTCGACTCCCGCGACGAGCGGATGGTGTGGCTGAGTGACCTCGACGCGGTACGGACGCACAGGTGGATGGGCGACGAACTGGCTGCCGAGCACCTGCGCCATGACCGGGAACGCGCGGGGCGTCCGGAACGGTTCTCCCGACCCGAGGGTCGCCGGCGCGTCGAGCGCAGAGTTGGTGGCGTGCAGCGCGAGCCACCTCCCACCGCGCTCGACGAACGCCTCGAGCCCGCGCTCTTGCACCGCGCTCGGCCGGACATCGCATGTGTACGTGACCAACAGGTCGGCGGCCTCGAGCGCCCCACCTGGCTCCGCGCAGGCGAAGTCCTCGAATACGCGGGCCTTCACACGGTCAAGCTGGCTGAGCTCGGTCAAAAGCTCGAGCCGCGCGTAGTCGAAGTCGTGGTACTTCCCGCCACAGATCACGACGGCATCGATCCGGCCGCCAGGCTTCACAGTCTCTCCCACGATCAGAGCTGCACGCGCTTGGCGAAGCCGCCGTCGACGACCAGGTTGGCGCCGGTGATGTGGCCGGCCGCCGGGCTGGCGAGAAACACGACGGCGTTGGCCACGTCGTCGTCGGTCGCCAACGATCCGAGTGGGATGCCGGCGAGGACACGCTCGTACAGCTCGGGCATCCTCTCCTTGAGGCCCTCCCACACGCCGCCCGCGAACCAGACCGGGCCTGGCGACACGGTGTTCACCCGGATCCCCTGCGGCGCGAGGGTGTGACCGAGCGCGCTGGCGTGCTGGATGACCGCCGCCTTGAACGCGCCGTAGAATTCGCCGCGGCAGGCGGCACGGTCTCGATCGCATTGGTGGTGCCGATGGCGACGACAGCGCCGATGCCGGACGCGGCCAACGACGGAAGCGCGGCGTCGACCAACGTCACGAACGGCATGAGGTCGAGGGTGAAGCTGTTCACCCACTGCTCGGGACCGCGCTGGACCGACGCCGACGTGTTGTGCACCACGATGTCGAGGCCGTCGAGTCGCTCCGCCGCTTCGCCGACGAACGTCCGCAATGCTTCCTGGTCCGCGACATCGACCGCCGACCAGTGAACCGCGGTCCCGCGCTCGGACAAGACGTTGGCTGCTTCCTTCAGGCTGCTCTCATTGCGGGCGCAGATGGCCACACTCGCGCCCTCTGCCGCGAGACGGCGGGCGATGGCGAAGCCAATCCCTTTGCTCGCTCCCGTAACAAGTGCGCGCTTGCCAGTGATTCCGAGATCCATGCGTTACCTTCCCATGAACTAACTGATCAATCAACTTGTTCCGTCCGGCTACGCCGCGGCCCAGACATCGGCCACATCATCAACCGGCACGAATGTGTCGACGCCGTTCGTGAACAGCCAGAGCGTGGCGGCACGAGTGCGGACCGCGGACACCAGCTGGCAGTCATCGATCCGCTCGCCACCGCGGAGCGCAACGTTGACCTGGCACCCCTGTAGCGCTGCCAGCCGTGTGGAGAGCGGGATGGTTGTCATTGCGGACCCCCTGGACAGAAGATAACTGATTGATTAGTTTTATTGCTATGGCGCCGAACAGTCAAGAGGTCATCCGCAGGGTGGCGGTCGTGACCGGTGCGAGCCGCGGCATCGGCCGCGGGATCGCGACAGCGCTCGGCGAGCGAGGATGGGTCGTGTACGTCACCGGGCGTTCGACCGGCGACGGCGAGCTCACGATCGATGCAAGCGCGCGACGCGTCGACGAGCGGGGCGGAATCGGCGTTCCCGTGGCGACCGACCACGGGGACGACACGCAGATCGCCGCGCTGTTCGAGCGGGTAGCTGGCGAGCGGGGACGCCTCGACCTGCTCGTCAACAACGTCTACACGATCCCCGATCCGCCCGCCTGGACGGGTGGCTTCTGGGAGCACCCGCTCTCCATCTGGGACGACCAGGTCGGCATCGGCCTCCGCGCCCACTACGTGGCGAGCTGGTATGCCGCCCCGCTTCTGTTCGCCGCCGCGCCCGGAGCGCTCATCGCCAATGTGTCTTCGCCCGGCGGGGAGCGCTACCACTTCAATTGCGCATACGGCGCGGGCAAGGCCGGCCTCGACCGGCTCACTGCTGACATGGCGATCGAGCTCCGTGGCACCGGCGTGGCCACGGTGACCCTGTATCCCGGCTTGGTCGCCACGGAGTTCGCGGGCTCGTGGGCCGAGCGACGGGGATTGGATCTCGCTGGCGCGCAGACGCCGCTCCTCGTCGGCCGGACCGTCGCTGCTCTCGTCGACGTCTCCGACCTCGCGACGCGCTCAGGGTCGATCCAGCGGGTCGACGACCTCGCCGAGGAGTTCGATGTCGTGGACGAGAGCGGACGCCGACCTCGGTGTGTCTGAGGACCTCACCCCTCACCCGATGCGTCCGAGCCGGACCGCCGCCGCTCCATGGCGAGCGACGAGCCCGGGTGGGCCGTAAGGGATTTGAACCCCTGACCCCTTGCGCGTCATGCAAGTGCTCTGCCAACTGAGCTAACGGCCCCGAGATCTCGAAGCCTACACAACGGCTCTCAGGCCGCCCTAGAGATCGTTTCATGCTGTTCCATTGCTTTTCTTCCCACCCTCGTGATTGGATGGCGAAGCCCGTCCGGCGGGGACGGGCAACCAAGGCGGAACGGGCAACCAATCGGCGATGAGTCGCCCTGCAATCGGCGGACAGTGGGGGCACGGCGGAATGAGCGAGCAGGTGAGCGTCGAGGTCGGTGCCGGCGGAAAGCCCGTCGCGGTCAAACGAGCACACGACGACGAGGGCCGAGCTCGGCTGCGACGGGAAGCCGAGCTCCTCGACCTCGCGCGCCATCCCGGTGTCGTCGAGCTGGTCGAGCTCGATGACCAAGCAGACGTCACGACCCTGGCCACGCTTTGGCTCGGCGGCGGCACCATCGAAGCGGCCGAACCGCCGCCGCGCCGGCTCGCGGCGATGGCAGCCCAGCTCGCCCGCACCGCTCGCCGACCTGCACGATCGCGGCATCGTGCACGGCCGGATCGCGGTCGACCACGTTCTGCTCGACGGGCTCGGGCGGGTGGTGCTCGCCGGGTTCGCCGGCGCCTCGAAGGCCGGTGAGGAACGGAGTGCGAGTCCCGCCGACGACGTCGGCGGGCTGGCGCACGTGCTGCTCGGCAAGCTGCCGCCCGAGCGCACCGCTGCACTCCCGCGGCTTCGCGCCTCGGCCGCCGATCGTGAAGTGCTCGACCGGTTGCGGGCTGTCGCCGAGCGAGCAGCCGACGCTGACCCGACACGCCGGCCGGCGGCCCGCGCGCTCGCGTCGCTGTTGGCCGAGATCGCGGGCGAGGCTCCATCACCCGTCGGGCCGCGTCCCCTCGGCCGGCCCGAGCCGACCGTCAACGAGCACACCCATCCCCTCGAGCCTGCCTATGAGGTCGCTCGCGACCTCGTCGCGCGGCTGACACGGACGAAGCTCCTCGCTGCTGCCGGCGTCGTCGTCGGGATGCTCCTTGTCGTAGGTGTGGGCACTCGGGTCGCAACGGCGCGCGGAGGTGCAACCACGATCGATGCGGCCGACCCGCTCGATTCCACGATCGTCGCGACAACGATGCCGCCGGTCTCCGAACCCGCACCGACCACCGCGCGGGTCTGGCCGACATCGGTCCCGTGCGCCCCGATGAGCGACGCAGGCGAGCGCCACGACGTCGACGGTGACGGGTGCACCGAGCCGGTCACCGTTACCGACGGAGCGATCGTGGTCGGCGACCTTCGATACGAGATCGGGGAGGCCGGCGAAAGTCTGGCCGTCTCCGACTGGGACTGCGACGGTCGCGCAACACCCGCGGTGCTCCGACCCGATACCGGCGAACTGTTCGTGTTCGACTCGTGGGCCCACGTCGACGCGCCAGCGACAGCTCGACTGCTGCAGACCGTGCGGGGCGCCGTGTCGTTGCCAGGTGGTGAACCGAGGTGCGGCGTGCTCACCGTCGTCGACGCGTCAGGCGCGACCACGATGCTCGAGGTCGGCGAATGAGCTCGCCGCGTGGGGCGGCGAGTCGAGCGCTGCTGCTCATCGCCGCGCCTGCGCTCGCGGCCGCCCTGCTGTGGCAGATGCGGGGCTCACTCCCGCTGCCGGATGGCTTCTCCCTCGCCGACACCGAGCGCTGGCTCGTCGACCAGGGGCCACTCGTGGCCGCGTTCGCTGTGCTCCGCGGCCTCGCGCTCCTTGCTGCCGTGTACACGACCGTGATCGGCGCGATCGGGCTGCTCGCTGTCGTCGCTCGAAGCTCGACGCTCGCGACGATCACCGTCCGGCTGACGCTCCCGTCGCTCCGACCGCTCATCGCTCCCGTCGCTGCGTTCACCTTCGCGATCGGCAGTGCGCTGCCGGCCGGCGCGGCCCCGTTCGCGGACCGACCGCCACCGAGTCCGGAGATGCGGGTCTCGCGAGACATGCCGCCCGATGCCCGGGAGGCTCCCGTGATGCAGCTGTTGCCGGCCGCCCCGGAGCCGAGCCCGCCGCTCCTCGCCGCCGAGGCGTCGTACACCGTCAGGGCAGGCGACAGCTTCTGGTCAATCGCCGCACAACATGTGCAGAGCGCCACCGGACTCGCGCCGTCCGACGCGGAGGTCGCGCCCTACTGGCGGGTGCTCATCGAAGCCAACCGCGACCACCTCGTCGTCCCGGGTGAACCCGATCTCATCCATCCCGGACAGGTCTTCACGCTGCCGCCCGTCAGCTGAGCCTCAGCGCCACCTCATTGGCGAGGAGTCGCCCCCGAAGAGTCAGTGTCACGCGACCGCCTTCTCGCTCGACGAGATCATCGAGGTCGTCCGGAAGGGCGTCTTCGGGCACTCCGTCGCGGGTGCGCAAGGCGAGCTGCAATCGTTCGAGCCGACGCGTCTCGGCGTCGAGCGTCTCCGATCCCGCCTCCGGTGAGCGCCCGGCGGCGATCGCCTCGATGTATCGCTCCGGCGTGCGCACGTTCCACCACCGCGATCCCTGACGGTGCGAGTGTGCCGCGCAGCCCACACCGAGATAGCTGCCCTGCGACCAGTACAACAGGTTGTGGCGGCACTCGAACCCGGGACGCGCCCAATTCGAGATCTCGTACGCGTCGAGTCCCGCGCTGCTCAACGCGCGGTCCGCCACGATGTACTTGTCCGCTTGATCGTCGTCGTCAGGATGGCGTTCGGGAGTGTCGGCGAGCGGCGTACCCGGTTCGACCGTGAGGGCATACGCACTCACGTGCGGGGGCTCGAGCGCGAGCGCATCGGCCAGCGTGCGCCTCCAGTCATCGAGGCTTTCGCCGACCCCGCCGTAGATGAGGTCGAGGTTGAACGATTCGAAGCCGGCGTCGCGAGCCTCTCGCACCGCGGTTGCGACGTTCGCGGGATCGTGGGTGCGACCGAGCGCGGTCAGCACGTGCGGCGCCATCGACTGCACTCCGAAGCTGAGCCGGTTGACCCCTCCTCGCCGATAGCGGGCGGCGAGCTCACGCGAGACGGTGTCCGGATTGCACTCGACGGTGACCTCGGCGTCGGCCGTCCGGGGTATGCGATCGAGGATCGCGATGAGCGAGTCGGCGGGCAGCAGCGACGGCGTGCCCCCGCCGAAGAACACGCTCGTGGCCGGCGCGAGGCCGCCGGCGACCGCGCGATCGAGATCGGTCATGCAGGCGCGGACGTACTCGTCGACGAGATGGATCCGATCGGTCCACGTCGCGAACGCGCAGTAGTCACATCGCTTGGCGCAGAACGGGATGTGGATGTAGACGCCGAAGGGCTCGACGTGCGACGGCTCGTTCAGGATCGAGGAAGCCGTAAGCCCAGATCCTCGAGACGACGGGAGGCCTGATCGGCCTCGACGTCGAGGATGCACGCGATCGCGCGTACATCGTCCGCGGCGCACGGTCAGCACCCGACCGTTGAAGTCCTGCCGTTGCACCTGGATCATGGAGAGGTAGCGGCCCAACATCTCGGCGTCGGGGCCGCGGATCTCCTCGAGCCGCGTGAGATCGATCGCGAGCTTCTCGACGGGGCGCTCGGCCCGGCGATCGGTGAGGTCGATGATCTCGGCGCCGTCGAAATCGGGCCCCTCGTCGGGCGGCAACAGCTGATCGACGGGCACGTTGTAGAAGCGGCTGAGCCGCTGCAGCCGCGGTACGGAGATCGCACGCTCACCCCGCTCGTAGGCGCCAAGCACCGAAGCCTTGAACTCCTGCGCCGAGTTCGCCTCGACGTCCTGCAACGAAAGCCGCTTTTGGCGGCGAATGCTGCGGAGGCGTTCGCCTACTCGGCGTCCGTATGCAGTGGACTGCGGCTCATCGTCCGACAGTCGATCTTCTGTCATGCTCGCCCTTGTCTCGCCCCTGGGCTCGCCCAGCACCCCAGTACCCCGTCCCGCCGCCACCATACGTGAGCGGGCCACGTTCTGCAATCGTGCGCGGCCGTCACGTCACCCAACGTGACGACCCACCAGGGCGGATCTGAGGGCGGTCAACAGGACACCGGCGGCGACGGCCGCCGTTTCCGACCGCAGCACGCTCGCGCTCAGGCGGACGTGAGGCACCTCGACGGCGAGCTCGCGATCGGACCACCCGCCTTCGGGTCCGACGAGCACGACCGGACAGTCGAGGTCGGGCGGCGGGCCGTCGCGGTGTGCGAGGCACGCGCCTCGGAGGGCCGATGCCTCAGTGAACTCAAGCGGCGGGACGACCTCGGGCAAGTAGCACTGGCGCGACTGCATCGCCGCCTCGCGGCTGATCCGCCGCAGGCGCGCCGTCTGGGCTGCCGCCCGCTCGCCTTGCCATCGCACGACCGACCGCTCTGTCTGCATCACGACGATGCGATCGACGCCGAGCTCGGTGAGCTTCTGCACCACCCACTCGGGCCGGTCACCCTTCACCGGGGCGAACGCGACCGTGATCGCGGGTGACGAGCGCTCGACGAGCGTGACCTCCCCAACCGGATCGACGGTGGGCCCGAACCGGGCACGGCGCCATCGGCCGGCACCATCCGACACAGTGATCGGGTCGCCGTCGCGCACGCGCAGGACAGCGAGGTGATGCCGATCGTCGTCGGTGATCTGCGGCGCCTCGAGGTCATCGACGAACAGGTGGGGTCCGTCGCGGCCATCAGGCGCATCGCCGGTGGCCGGGGCGGTCATGTCGCTACTTGAACGCGGAGCGGATCTTGGAGAAAAGGCCCGAGTCCGCGGGGGCCACCGCCTCACCGCGTTCGTCGGCGAGCTGGCGCACGAGATCCTCCTCCGAGCGAGAGAGGCGGGTCGGTGTCTCGACCCGCACTCGGGCGAGGAGGTCGCCCCGGGACCGCCCGTTGACGTGCGGCACGCCGCGTCCGCGCAGCTTGAACACCCGGCCGCTCTGCGTGCCTGCAGGGACCACGAGATTCTCCGTGCCGTCGAGCGTCTCGAACTCGAGGTGGGTGCCGAGAGCCGCTTGCGTGAACGCGAGCGGGACTTCACACACCAGGTCGTGGCCATCACGAGTGAAGCGGTCGTGCGGGCGGACGCGGATGTGGACATAGAGGTCGCCGGCCGGACCGCCACGGGGTCCGACGGCCCCGCGTCCGGAGAGCCGCAACGTGGAGCCGGTGTCGACGCCGGCCGGAATGTCGGCCCGATAGGACCGCTGCTCGATCACTCGGCCCTCCCCGCGGCAGATGGCACACGGTGAGGCGATCACTTCGCCGGTGCCGCCGCAGCGGGAGCACGGACCCGCTGTCACCATCTGGCCGAGGATCGACTGCCGGACCCGGCGCACCTGGCCCGACCCCCCACACTCGGAACACTCGACTGGTTGCGTGCCCTCCGCGGTTCCGCGTCCTGTGCATGTCTCACACAGGACCGCAGTGCGCACCGACACCGACTGCTGGGTGCCGAAGACTGCGTGTTCGAAGTCGAGGTCGAGGATGACCTCGAGGTCGGACCCGCGCGGCGGACCCGCCGGCCCTCGCTGCGAACCGCCGAACCCTCCGCCGAAGAACGCGTCGAACAGGTCGCCGAGCCCGCCGAAACCTTGCGCATCGCCCGCGAACCCGGAGACCCCTTCAGGGCCGAAGCGGTCATACCGCTCGCGCCGCTCGGGGTTCGACAGGACCTCGTAGGCCTGTGCGACCTCCTTGAACCGCGCTTCGTCCTCGGGTGATTCGGGGTTCGCGTCGGGGTGGTGCTCGCGAGCCAAGCGGCGGTACGCCCGCTTGATCTCATCCGCCGACGCTGATCGCGGGACGCCGAGCACCTCGTAGTAGTCCCTCGGCACCGGTCCGAACCTAGCCCTCGCTCAAGCGCTGTCCGAGGCGGCGGCTCACGATCGCCACAGACGCAAGGGCTTGCTCGTAGTTCATGCGAGTGGGGCCGACCACACCGATGGAGCCGGCTGGCTCACCGTCGACCTCGAACGGCGCGACCACGACCGAGCACGACGCCAGCGGCTCGAGCCCGAGCTCGGAGCCGATCGCCACGCTCAGGCCCCGGTCGAGGATGTCGCGAACGAGCGACACCACGACGTACTGCTCCTCGAGAGTGCGCAGCACCGAGCGAACCGTCTCGACGGCGTCGAACGCTTCCGCCATGCGGGCCACTCCACCGACGTAGATCGGCTCGGGGCCGTGGCCGCTCGCCGACAGGGCGCTCGTCGCGGCCTCGAGCAGCGCGTCGACCGCAGCGTCGCCCGAGGCGAGCGTCGGAGTGCGCACACCGACGGTGGTGCCGACGAGCTGCCGGGCCAGCCGAGTCGAAGCCAGCGCGACCTGCTCTTCGGTGAGCTCGGCACCCAGCTCGATGGTGTGGCGCTCGACTCCGCCGTTCGAAAGCACCGTCACCGCGAGCACGATCCGCGACGACAGGCCCACGAGCTGCACGCTTCGGATCGTCGCTTGCTCGGCCGCCGGCCCGACGACGAGGGCCGCGTGATGAGTGAGGCGAGTGAGCAGGAGGCTGGTGTCGCTCAGCATCTGTTCGAGCGCACCGTGCGCGTGCGCGAAGAACGTGCGCACCTGTTGCGCTCGGGCCGAGTCGAGCGGTCCGGGGCTCGCCAGGGTGTCGACGAAGAACCGGTATCCCTTGTCGGTGGGGATGCGCCCGGCACTCGTGTGGGGCTGCTGCAGGTAGCCGTCGACCTCGAGCGCAGCCATCTCGTTGCGCACGGTCGCCGGCGAGACGTCGATCGAGGACGCCGCGGCCACGTGGTTCGATCCCACCGGCTGCGCGGTGCGGATGTACTCCTGCACGACGGCTTGGAGGATCGCCGCCTTTCGCTCGTCCAACATGTTCGTCAGCGCTCTCGAAGACACTCTCGTGTGATCACGACATCACGGATGTTACCGAGGTACCCCGAAGGCCCCACGGCTCTGTGCTTTCAGACCCTTTCCTCATCGGTCGATCGACGGTTATGGTGACCGCCGGGAACGGGGTGCGCCCCGTGGGACGGTGACCGGCTTCATTTGGGCACGTCGGCGAGGAGCGCACACGGGTGTCAGAAACACAGCTGACGGCAACACTGAACACGACCACGGCTCCACGACTGCTCGACGCGCTGGCCGACGCCCTGGCCACCGCCCCCTCGGGCACCGAGTTCGTGTACTCGTGCCTGGCGAGGCTCGCTGATGCGCTCGCACTCGATCATGCCCTCGTCGTCGTCGAGCATGAGGGCGCCGTCCAGGTGTTCAACCGGCGGCGCCTTCCGATCACGGTCGGGTGGGAGCGTCAGAGTCGCGCTGCAGCGGTCACCGGGCGTCCACACCGTGCCGGAGCGACCCGACCATCACGACCTCCTGTGCGACGCGCATCGTCTCTGCACCGTCGCGTTCCGCCTCGACCGTTCCCGCCTCGACACGAACCCGACACGAGATCTCGAGATGTCACTCCGCGAGACCGATGGCATCGTCGCGGTCGGTGTAGAGCGGGCGGGCGACGCGACCAATGTCCAGGTGCTCGTCGACGCGAGCCGCGCGGGGCCCCGAATCCGCGAGACGGTGCGCAAGGTGGCCCGATCGACGACGGATGGGCCGCTCGTGCTCGAGGTCATCGTGCACGAGCCCCGCCGCCTGCGGACCGCCGGCGGCGGCTGACACGCTCCCGGTCGATCCTCGACTCACTCCTCGAGGCGAAGCGCGGAGATGAACGCTTCCTGCGGCACCTCGACGCGCCCGATGTTCTTCATCCGCTTCTTGCCTTCCTTCTGCTTTTCGAGGAGCTTGCGCTTCCGCGTGATGTCGCCGCCGTAGCACTTGGCGAGCACGTCCTTGCGCTTCGCCTTCACGGTCTCGCGCGCCACGATCCGTCCCCCGATCGCAGCCTGGATCGGTACGTCGAACATCTGCCGAGGGATGAGCTCGCGCAGCTTCTCGCACATCCTGCGGCCGTACTCGTAGGCCTTGTCGCGGTGCACGATCGTGCTGAACGCGTCGACGGGGACCGCGTTGAGGAGCACGTCGACCTTCACGAGGTTCGCCGGCTCGTAGCCGGCGGGCTCGTAGTCGAGGCTGGCGTAGCCCTGCGTCCGGCTCTTGAGCTGATCGAAGAGGTCGACGACGACCTCTGCCAGCGGCACCCGATAGACGAGCTCGACTCGCTCCGGCGACAGGTATTCGAGCTTCACCATCTCGCCCCGACGGGTCTGGCAGAGATCCATGATCGTCCCGGTGTAAGCCGATGGCGACAGGACGGTGACCCGAAGGATCGGTTCTTCGATCGAAGCGACGTCAGTGGGAGGCGGCATCGCGCTGGGGTTGTCGACCTCGACCACAGTTCCGTCGACCGTGTGCACTCGATACTCCACCGACGGCGCAGTCGCGATCAGGCTCAGGTCGAACTCGCGCTCGAGGCGTTCTCGGACGATCTCCATGTGCAGCAGGCCGAGGAAGCCACACCGGAAGCCGAAGCCGAGAGCACCGGAGGTCTCGGGTTCGTAGGTCACGCTCGCGTCGTTGAGCCGAAGCTTCTCGAGCGATTCGCGGAGGTCGGAGAAGTCGTCGCCGTCGACGGGATACAAGCCGCAGAACACCATCGGCTTCGGGTCCTGGTAGCCGGCGAGCGGCGCACCAGGACGGCTCGCCTCGGTGACGGTCTCCCCCGAGCGCGCCTCGCCGACGTCCTTGATCCCGGCGATGAGATAGCCGACCTCGCCGGGCTCGAGCACCGCGACCGGCGTGGGGGCGGGCGCGCGCACGCCGATCTCGTCGGCGTCGTGGATGGCTTTCGTCTGCAGGAAGCGCAGCTTCGAACCGGTCGCGAGGCGACCATTCATGACTCGCACCGAGCTGATCACGCCCCGGTACTGATCGAAGTACGAATCGAAGATGAGCGCCTGGAGCGGCGCGTCGCGGTCACCCGACGGCGGCGGGATGCGCTGGATGACTGCGTCGAGGAGGTCGGGCACACCTTCCCCGGTCTTGGCGCTCATGCGCAGGATGGTGCTGGCGGGGATGCCGAGCACGCGTTCGATCTCGTCGGCGTAGAGATCCGGGTCGGCCGCGGGAAGATCGATCTTGTTCAGCGCCGCGACGATCTCGAGGTCGTGCTCGAGCGCGAGGTAGCAGTTGGCGAGGGTCTGCGCCTCGATCCCCTGGGCCGCGTCGACGACGAGCACCACGCCTTCGCAGGCCGCCAGCGACCGGGACACCTCGTACCCGAAGTCGACGTGACCGGGAGTGTCGATGAGGTGGAGCACGTGATCGCGCCATTCGACTCGCACGTTCTGGGCCTTGATCGTGATGCCCCGCTCGCGCTCGAGATCCATCGAGTCGAGGTACTGCTCCCGCATCTCTCGCGGTCCACCGCGCCGGTCAGCTCGAGGATCCGGTCCGAGAGCGTGGACTTGCCATGGTCGATGTGGGCGATGATGCTGAAATTTCGGATCCGCGCCAGCTCCATGACCGGATCGACGCTACCAACGTGACCCCAGGGCTCCGTGGCTGATGAGATTGCGCGGCTTGGGCCCGCAGAGGCGGGCTGGTAGCCTCGTCGGGCTCAATCGAGAGGATCGTCGTGGCCAACATCAAGAGCCAGAAGAAGCGCATCATCCAGAACGCGAAGCGAGCCGACCGCAACAAGGCTGTGCGCTCCGAGCTCAAGACTCGTGTGAAGACGGCGGTCGCCATCTGGAGCGCGGGCGAGGACACGACCGATGCCGCGCTGGCCGCTCAGAAGCGGCTCGACAAGGCCGCCGCCAAGGGCGTGATCCACAAGAACCAGGCCGCTCGGCGCAAGTCGCGCCTCATGAAGAGGCTGGCCGCCGAGCAGTCCTAACGCGCGCTCCTAGCGGGCCGCCGGCTCGCCGCCGGCACCAAGCGCGAAAGTCGCGCGACGAGCACCTCCAGCAACAGCTCATCGGGCCACTCCACGCGCCCACGCATGTCGAGGTCGGCCCCGGCAAGCAACTCGAAGGCCCTCGCGACTCCCTGAGGACCGAGCCGGCGGACCTGGTCGAGCGCCTTGCGCGCCGGGAACGTCGAGCCTCGTAGGCCGAGCAGCGCCGCAGCGGCGCGTTCGTCCGCGGCATCGGATCCCGACAGTCGCAAGATCCGGCTGTAGTGGCCCGACAGCGTGGCGAGCACCTGGAGCGGATGGCGAGTCCCACCGCCGATCATCCGCGCCAACCGGTCGAGGGCCAAGGCGGTGTCACCGCGATCGATCGCATCGGTGAGCTCCCACGAAGGAACGCCGCCCGCGTCGCCGAGGAACGGCTCGACCTCGTCTTCGCCGAGTCGGGCTCCCGGGCCGTAGGTCGCTTCGAGGCCGTCGAGCAGCGCGGGAAGTCGGCCGAGATCTTCGCCGAGGCGATCCACGATCACGTCGCGCGCGCCCGGTTCGAGCTTGATCGGGGCGGCGGCGAATTGCCGCGTTGATCCACTCCTTCGCGGCGCGCCCGGGGTCGGTGTCGACGACGGTGCCACCGAACGACCTCACCGCCTCGACGAGCGCCTTGTGCGCGGTGCCCCCGGCGACCAGGACGAGCTCAGTCGTGTCGAGCGGGTTGCCGAGGTATTCGATGAGCGGCGCGACCTGCTCTTGCCGGGTGAATTGCTCGATGTGGCGCGCGACGACCACACGCCGACTCGTCAAGAACGGTGGCGTGCGAGCCGCGTCCACGATGCGCGCGACCTCGTACACCTCGTCCGCAAGATCGTCGACGACGAGCGCCCGGTCCTCCTCACCAACCAGCGTGTGCACCGTTTCCGCAACCGCGTCAGCAAGCAGCGCCGGATCGCCGCCCCGCAGCAGATGAGTCGTCATGCGAGGTCGCGTGCACGCGCGTCGAGGAGCGCAGCCATGACGTCGGCCGTGCGCCGGGCACCCCGCACGTCGTGGGCGCGGAGGACACGCGCCCGAGCGCGACGCCCATGGCGTGAGCGGCGATCGTGGCCTCCCGGCGGTCGTCCACGTCGAGGCCGAGCACGACCCCGAGGAAGCGCTTGTTGGACGCCGACAGCAGCACCGGATGACCGAGCGCGGCCAGCGCGTCCGTCGCCCTGAGCAGCGTCAGCGACTGCGACTCCGTCTTGCCGAGATCGAGGCCGGCGTCGACGATCACGCGCTCACGCGGGATGCCGGCAGCCACCGCCCGGGCAGCCCGGTCGGCGCAAAAGCTGACCACCTCCGCGACGACGTCCTCGTAGATCGGCTCAGGATCGGCGACGCGTGGCGCGAGCCGTATGTGAGTCGCTACGACTGACGCGCCGGAGGCAGCCGCGACCGCGAGGTACTCGGGATCGGCGAAGCCGCTGATGTCGTTGCCGACCACCGCTCCGGCCGCATACGCAGTCTTGGCCACCGCGGCCCGCCAGGTGTCGACCGAGAGCGGCACGTCGAACCGGGCCCGAAGCGCCTCGATGGCCGGCACGACCCGGTCGAGCTCCTCGGCCTCACTCACCTCTGGTCCGGGGCCGGCTTTCACCCCGCCGATGTCGAGCAGGTCAGCGCCTTCGAGCACAAAACCTTCCGCCTTGCGCAGGAACTCGTCGAACCCGAAGTAGCCGCCCTGGTCGAAGAACGAGTCGGGCGTGCGATTCAGGATGCCCATCACGAGCGACCGAGACGTGATGTCGAAGCGGGTGTCGCCGAGCTCGACCTCCACGGCGGCGAACCTAGCCGTCGCCTAAGCCGTCGCCACCGCACGGCGATCACGACCAAGACGACGGCTGCGCTCGCAGTCGCGGCCGGCGCACCGATCGACGCCGACGGCAACGCATCGGTGCCGCGGGCGACCAGCCGCACCCAGCTGATCAGGAGGTGGGTGGGGACGTGCAGCACGCCCGCCGCTCGTTCACCGAACGCGCCCGCAATCGTGCCCGCGACGAGGCCCCACATCATCAACGGGCCAACGACGGGTGCGACGAGCAGATTGGCGGGCAACGCGGCGACGGGCAGGCCCCCGAACACGGGGATCGCTACTGGTGCCACGCCGATCTGGGCAGCCGCGGTGACGCTGAGCGGCTCAGCCAGCCACCGCGGCCCTGGGCAGCGCCGACCGATCGGCGCCGCGAGGGCGAGGATGCCAAGCGACGCGCCGACCGACAGCCGGAAGCCGATCGACCAGACGAGGAAGGGATCGAGGATCACGAGTGCGGTCGTCGCGAGCGCGAGAAGTCGGAGACCCGATGCGGGACGGCCCGACGCGTGAGCCAGCACGGCGAGCGCTGCCATCGCCGACGCGCGCAGCACCGACGGCTCGAACCGGGTGACCGTGGCGAAGAAGCCGATCACCGCCAGGGCGCCGAGAGCGCGCCCGCGCAACCTCAGCCGGCGAAGCAGCGGTGCCGCCGCGGCGAGCACAAAGGCGACGTTGGCCCCCGACACGGCGAGGAGGTGGGTGAGGCCAACCCGCTGGAACAGCGCCGCGGTGTCGACGCCGAGCAGTCGCGTGTCACCGACGACGAACCCGAGGTACAAGCCGCGTTCGCTCAATGGAAGTGATCGCGCCCCGCGAGCGAGGGTGCGATGCAGCCAGTTCGCGGTGCGATGAAGCGGGCTGCCCGATCCCGCTCCGTGGACGACACCGATGGCGAGCCGGCCCACTACGTGCCGGTGCGCATCGCGCCGCCGCCGCGCCTCGGGCACCGGGCGAATCACCCCCGACACCGCCAACTGCTCGCCGGCAAGGCGGCGTCCGACCTCGAATGCGGCCACTCCCTGGGCCCACGCCTCGACATGGCGGCCGTCGACGCGCACGACGACTTTCACTCCCCCCGGAGCGGGCGCCGGATCGTCGAGCAACGTGACCCATCCCGTGAAGCGACGGGCACGAAGCGACTGCGCACCCTCCTCGGCCCGCGCCGACAGCGACGATGCGAGCAGCCCGCAGGCCAGGATCACGAGCGTCGCTCGCCGCCGACCGAGTCCGAGCAGCAGGAGGGCGACGCCGATGAGCGGGTGGACCGCAACTGCGACGACCGCGCCGAGCCCGGTCATCACTGCGAGCAGATACACCGCCCGATCGCTCATTGGCGTCCTCCCGCGGCAGTTCGCCGGTGCGGGAGAAGTCGGGTGAACCTACTGCAGCGTCACGCTCGCGCGGTCATCTGCGCCAGTGCCGGCACGAGCGCGGGCTCACGCAGGATCGCTTCCGCCTCGGCCAACGTCAGCGGCCGAGCGAAGTAGTACCCCTGCGCCTCGTCGCAACCGAGACTCGTGAGGGTCTCCATCTGCTCCGCCGTCTCGACGCCCTCCGCCGTGACGCGGTGGCCCAGCGCATGACCCAAGGCGATCATCGCGGCGACCACCGACGTGTCCTGGCCGGGATGACCGAGGTTCTTCACGAATGACTTGTCGATCTTGAGCGAGTCGAGCGGGAACTGCCGGAGGTAGGCCAACGAGCTGTATCCCGTGCCGAAGTCGTCTACGGCCACACCGACGCCGAGCATCCGCAGCTCCTCGAGGCGCAGCACCGCGGTCTCGGGATCCTTGACGAGGAAGGTCTCAGTGAGCTCGAGCACGATCTGCTGCGCTTCGACCGAGCACGTCGTCAGCAGCTCGTCCAGGTTCTCAACGAGGCCCGGTTGGTTCAGCTGGCGCGCGGAGACGTTGATCGACAGTGAGATCGACCGTTCCGGGAACTGCGCGTTCCACATCTCGAGCTGGCGCACGGCCTGGTCCATCACCCAGCCACCGATGCTGTTGATGAGACCGAGCGCCTCGGCGATGGGAATGAACTCCTCGGGCAGCACTGTCCGCTCCCCCGGCCGCTGCCACCGCACGAGTGCCTCGAAGCCGACGAGGGAGCGGGTGCCCAGATCGACCCGGGGCTGGTACACGAGGAACAGCTCGCCGCGCGTCACCGAATGTCGCAACGCGTTCTCGAGGTCGTGGCGACTCGCGACCCACGCGCGCATCTCCGAGTCGAAGAGCTGGCAGCGACTCCGGCCGTCTTCCTTCGCCTGGTAGAGCGCGATGTCCGCGTCACGCAGCAGCGCGCCAGCGTCGACCTCGCTTTCGCTCGCCAGAGCAATGCCGACGCTCGCGGAGACGAAGGCCTCGAACCCGTCGAGGTCGAACGGTTCGTTCAGCGTGCGAATAATGCGTTCCGCCACCTCTTCGGCCTCCGCAACGTCCGTCAGGTCCTCGCAGAGCACCACGAACTCGTCACCGCCGAGCCTCGCAACGGTGTCGCCGACGCGGACGACCTGGCGGATGCGCTCGGCGGCCTGACGAAGCAGCACATCACCGGCTTTGTGACCGAGGCTGTCGTTCACCATCTTGAAGTGGTCGAGGTCGAGAAAGAGCACCGCCAGCGTGCCGCGCCGCCGACCGACGAGGTCGATGGCGTGTTGGGTGCGGTCGAGGAGGAGCACGCGATTGGGGAGGTCGGTGAGCGCGTCATGGGTGGCCTGGTGCGCGAGCTCGGCTTCGGCACGCGCCGACTTCTCCCGCGCGCGGTTCGCAGCGTTGAGCAGCACCGCGAGACGGGTGACGACGATCACCGTCACCACCGCGGCAACCCCGATGACGACGACCTCGTTCATGTCGTAGCCGAGGGAGGGTCCTGTCGCCGCGAGAACAGGGGGGAACAGCAGCGCCGCGGCGAGCAGGATCAACCGAGTCGGGTGGATACCCGGCGCCGCGAGATGCTGGAGCGGACGGGCGACGATCTCCGCTGACGGATGTGCCGCGGCGAGCGCGAGCATCCCGAACCCGACGACGTACCAAGGGTCGACCCACTGCGTGGTGACGTCACGGTTCACGAGGCCGACCGAGTTCTGAGCGAGGTCGGCGAAGAGCATCAGGGCGAGCGAGGTGCCGAGGAACCACAGCGACGCGCACCGGCGCCCGGGCATCAGCAAGAGCCACAACAGCGCCGCGACGAGCACGACGTCGAGCAACGGATACGACGCGAGGACCGCAACCTGAAAGATGTCTCCGTCGTCGGTGAGCCCCGTGTTGACGATGAGGAACTGCCAGATTCGCGAGCCCGGCGGAGATCGCGATCGCCGCCCCGTCGATCAACCCGTCGCGCCATCCGAGCGGAGTGCGGATGATCACGAGCCACCCGACCCCCAGCGTGATGAGGGGATACGCGAGAAGATAGAGGCCGTCGGCGGGCGACACCGGGGGTCGCCCTTGGCCGAGGAGCGCGTAGACGCTCCAGATCGCGGCACCGACGACGATCACCGATGTGGCGAGAGCGAGCAGCTCCCACGGACGGCGGGCCTGCCCGGGAGTCATGCGCGCGCGCAGCGTCAGCGCGCCTGCAGCACACGTGCCCGCTGCGACTGTCGAGATCGCGGCCGCCTGAGTGCCCGGGATGACGACGACGACGCTCGTGAGCGCGAGGGACGAGAGCGCGAGCCACCAAGGCCGGGGACGCGGCAGTCGTACCACGAATCCTCATCGGCACCACGGAGAGCGCGATCCAGCGCTCATTCCCTCACGAAGCGGAGTTGGGCCGTATGGCCTAGGGGTTGAAAACAGTTGAAAGCAGAGGGAATCCACCACTCGCGACGTGGCGTGAGCGATGCTCCGAGCGTGATGATCACCGACCGCAACTGCCGGCCCGTCGATCGAGGAAGCCGGTCCATGCAACCAGCGCAGCGCACCGGTTGGTGGATCCCGACGACCGCCCTCGTCGCGTGGCTCTGCTGGCATCAAGTGGACGAGTGGACCGCGGCCAGCGTCGCGATGATCGGCGCAGCGCTCTTCATTGCAATCTTCGGGGTGAGCGTGATCCGCGCGGCCGCGCTCCGCTGGTGGGGCGGCGCCCTGCCGCGTCGGTTCGCCGCCGCGCTGATCGCCGGCCGGTACCGCTAGTCGTCGAGCTTCTCGACGACGTCCTTTGCCTTCTCCGCGCCGGTGTCGATGGGCGCGTCGTACTTGTGGCCGGTTGCGTCCTGCGTCTTGTCGGCCGCGGTGTCGATGCCCTTGTTCACCTGGTCCTTGTTGCCCGAGAGCATGCCCTTGAGCTTGTCCATGATTCCCATGTGACGACCTCCGAGTGTCGCTCCCGCAACGGGAGGACCGCGCCAGCGTGCCCCCCACGCCGCCGGTCGGCAAGTGGCGCCGAGGTAGCGACTCAGTACACCCAGACCGAGATGCCCCTGGGCATCAGGTTCGTCGCCCAGATGTGATCCATCGCGGCGACCGACACTCGCGTGCAGCCGTGCGAGGCGGGCTGGGCCGGCACCGATGTCGCCCCGTGCACGGCGATCCCGGTGCTCGTGAAGTACTTGGGCCGCCAAAGGCGCCCGAGGTCGGAGATCCGCCAGCCGTTCGGGAGCTCTCGGATGATCGAGAACCGACCCTCGGGTGTCACCGCGCTCCCCGTCGCGATGCGGCCGCCTTCGACGCGCTCGCGGAACGGCACGTTCGAGCCCGTCGACGCGTTGAACACCGCGACAGTGCGTCCGTCGCGCACGATGAAGAGGATCTGACGGGGCTTGTCGATCTCGATGATGCTGCCCGCGGTGGTCCGTGCCCTCGGTGGCGCTGCGACGTTGATGGCATCGACCGTGGCCTGATCCGCGACGCCGGTGCGGGGCATGCCGTTGTACTTCTGGAACGCCATCACCGCTTGGGCCATGAGGGCTCCCGCACGGCCGTCGATCGGCCCCATCCAGTACCCGAGCGCGGTGAGCTTCTCTTGGACCACCCGCACGTGTGCGCCTTCTTCACCCGGGAGTGCAGCGACGAGACCATCGGCAGTCGCGAGCCAGTAGCCGGCGCCGCCGGGCGCGGCCGCGATGCCCACGGTGTGATGCCCGGCGGGCAGCGGCGCGGGCGCGACGTTCGCCGCGTCGCCGAACGCATAGACCACGCCTTCCAGGCTCGCGATCCAGTAGCCGCCGCCCGATGGAGTCACCGCGCCACCGACGACCTTGCCGGCGGGAGCGATGGCGAACGCGCGCAGAGAGCCAACGCCCGGCGCGCCACCGAAGGGATGCACGCCGCCGCGATCGTCGAGGATCCAGTATCCGTCTCCCTGGGGGCGAGCGACGAGGTCGACCACGCGGGCCGAGACTCCGACGCCCGGGAGCGAGCCGAGAAACGGCGCCGTGCCGAACGTGAAGACACCGCCCTCCGCCGTCAGCATCCAGTAACCGCCGCCATCAGGAGTCGCCGTCAGCGCGACGACCGGCTTGGGAACAGGCCCACCGGCGAGAGAGCCTTGGAACACGGCATTGCCGAACGACAGCACCGCACCGTCCGCGCCCGCCAGCCAGTAGCCCGCGCCGTCGGGTGTGGGTGCGATGTCGACGATCGGAGCGGCGAGCGCGGTTCCTGCCGCGGCACCGAGGAAACGCGCGGATCCGAATGTGAACACGCCGCCGTCGCCCGAAGCCAGCCAGTAGCCCGCCCCACTCGGATCGGAGGCGATGGCCACCGCGGGGTGGGCCACAGCACCGGGTGAGCCGAGCGTCGCCGCAGAACCTCCGACGGTCGACTCCGCCGCATGAGCAACGGTCGCCGTCGCGGCGATGAGCGCGGCGGAGACGGCCACCAGCACAATCGCACGCGCCGCCCGCTTGAACACGGCGTACAGGCTAGAGGAAGGAGTCGAGTTCCTGGCCAGCGGCACTGCGGAAACGGCCGGTCTACCGTTTCTGCCGTGGCCACCCCGCTTCCGGCCGGCTTCCGCGCGCACGTCGCGAACGTCGGCATCAAGGATGAGACCGACGACTTCGTCCTCATCGTCGCGGATCGGCCGTGCAGCGCCGCCGCGGTGTTCACGAGGAGTCGATTCGCGGGGCCGAGCGTCGTTCTCAGCCGCGCAAGTGTCGCCGACGGCGTATTGCGGGCCTACGTCGTGGTCTCGAAGAACGCAAACGTCGCCACGGGGACGCAGGGCATGGAAGACGCACGCGAGGTGATCCGCGGCGTCGCCCAGGCGTACGACCTCGGCGAGAGCGACGTGCTCATCGCGTCCACCGGTGTCATCGGGCGTCGCTACCCGATGGACCGGATGCGAGCCCACCTCGCATCGCTCGCTCCCCCGCTTCCGTTGACCGAGGTCGAGCCTGCGGCCCTCGGCATCATGACCACCGACACGTTTGCGAAGGTCTCGTCGACGATGGTGGACGACGTGACGATCGTCGGGTTCGCCAAGGGCGTCGGGATGATCGAGCCCGACATGGCGACGTTGATCGCACTGTTCATGACCGACGCGGCCGTGGACTCGCCGGATCTCGACGCGATGTTCCGGCGAGTCATCGATCGCACGCTGAATGCGGTGAGCGTCGACACCGACACCTCCACGAGCGACACCGCTGCAGTCATGGCGAGCGGAGCCGCGGGATCGGTCGACCTCGCTCGGCTCGAAGTCGGGTTGCACGAGGTGGCCCTCGCGCTCACTCGCATGATCGCCCGCGATGGTGAGGGCGCGACGAAGCTGCTCGTTGTGATGGTCGACGGCGGGCGGAACGACGCGCAAGCGAAGCGAGTCGCGAAAGCGATCGTGAACTCGCCCCTCGTGAAGACCGCGGTCCACGGGGCCGATCCGAATTGGGGTCGGGTCGCGATGGCGATCGGAAAGTGCGCCGACGACATCGACATCGATCAGGACAGGGTCGTGATCCGGTTCGGCGAGCAACAGCTCTACCCCGGAGCGACCGAGGAGGCCGACCTCGTCGAGCTCACGAAGTACCTCGCCGGCGACGAGGTACTCATCCACGTGAGCCTCGGCATCGGCGAGGGCGCGTTCACCGTCTACGGCTGCGACCTCAGTGACGGCTACGTGCGCATCAACGCCGACTACACGACCTGATCCTCGTCGCCGTCGTCCGCTGCGCTTCCGCCGGCTCCTGCTCGCTTCGCTCGACAATCGCTGCTTCGCGCACCCGGCGGCGCACTGCGCCGCCCCTCTATCCACGTCGCCGTGCTCCGCCCGGCTCCTGCTCGCTTCGCTCGACAATCGGTGCTTCGCGCACCCGGCGGCGCACTGCGCCGCCCCTCTGTCCACGTCGCCGTGCTCCGCCCGGCTCCTGCTCGCTTCGCTCGACAATCGCTGCTTCGCGCACCCGGCGGCGCACTGCGCCGCCCTCAACGAGGTCGACTCAGTCGAAAAAGTCGCTGACGTCCTCGAAGAACTCGCCGACCTCGTCGACGAATGGGATGTCCTGCGAGGAAGTCGAGCGAGATGTTCTCGAGGAACCAGGAGACGGGCGCGCGCTCGACGACCCACGTGAGCGCGCTGGCTGCCCAACCCGGGAGGGTGTCTCGGTTCTCGGCGTCCTCGATCGCGCGGATGGTCCCCGCCCTGACCGCGTCTTGCACGGTCTCGGAATCCCAGTCGATGACCCCCGCGCCGGAATCCGGGTCGAGGCTGAGCACCAGCTCCTCGCGGCCAACGCCGAGCTCGCAGGCGGCACCGTTGAGACCGCCGAGGGCGATGCGTTGGACGGCGCCGTCGATGCCGTCACCGTCGTACGGCGACACCGGAGCGGTGCACGGATCGACCAGCTCGGCCTCACCGAAGTCGGCGGCGCCGGCCGCGACCTCGGTACCGATCAATCCGATCGAGACCGCGCCGAGCGCCACGAGCGCCATGGCGCCCCCGACGTTGCGCTTCGCCGGCGCCCTGGCGCGGCGACACGCGAACCACCCCGGGATCAGGGCGAGCGCGCCGAGCGCGGCAGCAATGAAGAAGGAGGATCGGAACGCGCGCGTGAGCGTGTCGCTGATCGCCGCGGTGAGATCGGTCTGGACCTGCGCGAGCGCGGGCTTGCTCTCCACGTCGCGCTTCGCGAAAGCCTCGTCGAGGTTCGGGACCTCGCCGTCGGCTGCGTCGAGCATGACGTTGCGGATCTCCCACGCCAGCGGGATCTTCTCGCGCACCGACAGGTTCGCGTCGAGCACGACAGCCGTGCCGGCCAATGTCGCGCCGGTCGGCAGCGCCTTCGAGATTCGCCGCCAGAGTGGGAGCGATCGCGACGAGTCCGAGCACCAGGCCGACGTGCCGGGCCCCGATCGACAGGTTTGCGGCGGGTCCGTCGGTCGTGGCTGGCGGCGTCGCAAGCGGTCCCAGCACATCAGTTGCGAATCCGAGTCCCGCGCCGAAGACGGCGAGCGCGGCGGCGAGGTATGCGGGGCTGGAGTCGGGTAGGAGCGCGAGCGCGACGAGCCCCGCCGCGATGAGGCCCACGCCCGCGACAAGCCGGGCGCGCGCGCCGGCCCACCCCGTGCCTCGGCGCGCCAAGAGCGCGGCGACCGGGAGAGCGCTGACCACGAGGGCACCGGTAAGGGGCTCGTAGCGCCACACCTCCACGACGAGGAGCACGCCGAGGAAGAGCGCACCCACCGACGCCGCGCCAACGCATGCCAACGCAAGATCGGCAGCGACGACCCGTCCCGTCACTCGAGAAGAGGCGGTCGCAACCACGGGCTCGACTCGAGGAGGGCGGATGGCGATGACCAACGCCAGCGCAGCGACGGGCGCCTGCACCAAGAAGATCGCCCGCCAGTCGAGCAGCTGGGTCAGCATGCCCCCGAGTGCAGGACCGATGACCGCGCCGGCGATCCCGGCCGCGGCCCAGAGGCGCATGCCCGCCGCGCGGGAGCCGCGCAGCGCGCCGAGCACCGGCAACGACGCACCGAGAAGCATCGCGGCACCGGCGCCTTGCACGCACCGCGCCAACAGGAGCGCGGACGCGCTCCCGGCCAGCCCGGCGCCCAGGGAGGCAGCCGAGAACAACGCAAGGCCGCATCCCACCAGCAGCATGGGGTGAACCTTGCGAGCCAGTGGTGCCAGGAGCAGAGCGCCCACACCGACGACGAGCGCGTATGCCGTGATGACCCACGACACACCGACGATCGTGGTGTCGAGCTCGGTGTAGATCTCGGGGAGGGCAAGGACGACGATCGACGCGTCGGCGAACGCCAGCGCGACAGCAACGACAAGCGCCACGGTCGCGATGCCGCGCCAGCCCGCGGGCCGAGGAGGCGCGGGAGGAGCAGGCGGAGGTGGTTGCGGGGCCGGCCACGCCAAGGCCACGGAACCGCCGGGATCGTGGCCTTCCATCGCTCGAAAGGCTAGCGACGAGGGGAATCGTCCCCCCGTCAGGTCACCCGGTTCGGGTCAGTGCCAGTCGGACGTCGCGGCACCCAGCAGCGCCGACACGAGAACGCCGAGGGGGAGCGCGCCCCAGTAGCTGAGGTTCGTCCCGAGGTTGCCGAGGAACAGCATCAGCAACCACGTGGCTGGGAGCGTCGCGATGAAGAACGCGATCACCAGCATCAACAGGCCCTTGATCATGGGTTTCCTCCACACTTCCCGACGCGGGGACGCTGTCCAGTTTCCCACCCGGCCCTCCGCAACTCGGGGATGGGCGACGTACGCTCGCGCCACACGAGGCCCGCGGAGGGGGAACAGATGTCACGCCTGTCTGCTTCGTACGACTCAGGAGGAGCGGGAGCTCCGCTCCTGGGAGACACCATCGGTGCCGCACTCGCTCGGGTCGCGGCTGCCCAGCCCGACGCCGACGCCCTCGTGTCCCGGCACCAAGGCATCCGCCTCACCTACGGGGAGCTCGTCGAGGCCGTGGATGCCGTAGGGCGCGGCCTGCTGGCGGTCGGCATCGAGAAGGGTGATCGGGTCGGCATCTGGGCGCCAACCTGCGCAGAGTGGACGATGCTGCAGTTCGCGTGCGCGCGTGTCGGCGCGATCCTCGTCAACGTCAACCCGGCGTACCGGCCGGGCGAGCTCGCCTACGCGCTGAGACAGTCGGGCGTTCGGCTGCTCGTGACCGCTCGCTCCTTCAAGACCTCCGACTACCTCGACATGCTCTCGTCGGTGCGCGCCGACCTTCCCCGGCTCGAGATGGCCGTGACGATCGACGGAGAGGCGGCGGGGGGAGAGCGCGACCTCGTCTGGTCCGCGCTGCTCGAGCTCGGATCGGGCATCGACCCCTCACAGGTCGGTCACCGGGAGGCGCAGCTCGACACCGACGACCCCATCAACATCCAGTACACGAGTGGTACGACGGGCAACCCGAAGGGCGCGACGCTCACCCACCACAACATCCTGAACAACGGTCACTCTCTCGCGCAGGTCATGCGCTACACGGGGGCGGACCGCGTGTGCATCCCCGTTCCGCTTTACCACTGCTTCGGCATGGGGGTCGGCAACCTCGGCTGCGTCACCTCCGGCGCGGCCATGGTGTACCCCGCGGCCAGCTTCGAACCACTCGCGACGCTCGAGGCGATCGCCGAAGAGCGGTGCACGAGCGTGTACGGGGTGCCGACGATGTTCATCGGCATGCTCGAGCACCCTCGGTTCGGCGACTTCGACCTGTCCTCGTTCAGGACAGGCATCATGGCCGGCGCTCCGTGCCCGGTCGAGGTGATGAAGCGAGTCGTCGACGAGATGCACGCCCGAGAGATCTGCATCGGGTACGGCATGACCGAGACCGCACCCGTCTCGTTCCTCACCCGACCCGACGACGACATCGAACGGCGCGTCAGCACCGTGGGGACCCTGCTGCCCAACGTCGAGGGGAAGGTCGTCGACCCCTTCAGCGGAAAGACCGTCCCCGTTGGCGAGACCGGCGAGGTGTGCACGCGTGGCTACCTCGTGATGCGGGGGTACTGGGACAACCGCGACGCGACGAGTGAGGCGATCGACGAGGCGGGCTGGATGCACACCGGCGACCTGGGCGTCATGGACGGCGACGGGTACCTCAACATCGTCGGGCGCATCAAGGACATGGTGATTCGAGGCGGCGAGAACCTGTACCCGCGCGAGATCGAGGAGCTGCTGTTCCAACATCCCGCGGTCGCGAGCGCACAGGTGATCGGCGTGCCCGACGAACGCATGGGCGAGGAGCTCATGGCTTGGGTCGTGGTGCGCGAGGGCGTGGAGGTGACCGAAGACGAGCTGCGGGAGTTCTGTCGCAGCCGCGTCGCGCACTTCAAGGTGCCCCGGTACTTCAAGTTCACGACCGACTTCCCGATGACCGTGACCGGGAAGATCCAGAAGTTCAAAATGCGCGAGATGGCGATCGAGGAGCTGGGCCTCGAGGCGGCTGCTTCGATCACCACCGCCTGAGCGAGGAGCAGATGGCCAACGACCTCAGCTCGTGGTCCGGATTGCTCGTCGCCAACCGCGGCGAGATCGCGGTACGGATCATCCGAGCGGCGTCCGAGCTCGGCGTCCGAGCTGTCGCGGTCTACTCGGAGGACGACGCCGACGCGCTGCATGTCACGCGGGCTGATGAGGCCATCGCGCTTCGAGGCCGCGGCCCCGCCGCGTACCTCGATGCAGAGCAGATCCTCGACGTCGCGGTCGCAACCGGGTGCTCTGCGCTGCACCCCGGCTACGGGTTCCTGAGCGAGCAGGCCGAGTTCGCCGTCTCCTGTGCGGCGCGGGGCATCGTCTTCGTCGGGCCTTCGCCGAGCACTCTCGCCGCCCTCGGCGACAAGGCGCGAGCCCGATCCATCGCCCAGCAGTGCGGCGTCTCGGTGGTGCTTGGCACGGAAGAGGCCACCGCAGACGAGGCGATCGCCTTTCTCGACGGGCTGGGTGACGGCGGCGCCATGATGATCAAGGCGATCGCGGGTGGTGGAGGACGGGGCATGCGTGTCGTCCGCTCTCGCGACGACGCCGAGGCTGCCCACGAGCGATGCCGTTCGGAGGCAACCGCCGCGTTTGGCGACGGCCGGGTGTACGTCGAGCAGCTCGTCGATGACGTGCGCCACATCGAGGTGCAAGTCCTCGGCGATAGCACTGGTGCTGTCCTCCACCTCGGTGAGCGCGACTGCAGCATCCAGCGCCGCCACCAGAAGCTCATCGAGATGGCTCCCGCCCCGGGACTCGCGGCCGAGGTCCGTGATGCGCTGACTCGCGACGCGGTGCGGATCGCTCAGGAGGTCGGCTTCGAGAACGCGGGCACGATGGAATTCCTCGTCCGACGCGACAGCGCGGCCGAGGGCCCGACCCACTGGTTCATCGAAGCGAACGCGCGTCTCCAGGTCGAGCACACGGTCAGCGAGGAGGTGATGGGAGTCGATCTGGTGCAGACCCAGCTGCGCCTCGCTGCCGGTGCGACGCTGAGCGACCTCGGCCTGGACGCCGCGCCGGTTGCGCGAGGCTTCGCCGTCCAGGCGCGCGTGAACCTCGAGACCGTCGCCGCCGACGGGACCGTGAGACCGACCGGTGGGGTCATACGGGTGTTCGAAGCCCCGACCGGGCCGGGCGTGCGTACCGACACGTTCGCGTCGACCGGCTACCAGACGAACCCGAGCTTCGACTCGTTGCTCGCCAAGGTGATCGGCCACGCGCCGTCGTCGGATCCGTCCCACGCGATCGAGCGGACGGCGCGTGCGCTCGGCGAGCTGCGAATCGACGGTGTCGAGACGAACATCCCCTTCTTGCTCGCCGTCCTCGCCGAGCCCGAGCTTCGAGCGGGGCGGACGACAACAGACTTCGTCGATCGGAACGTCAGTGAGCTCGCGGCAACTGCGACACGCACGGCGCAGAGCGATGAGCCAGTCAGTGCCCGGCGCGCCGGGGCCACCGTTGACAGCAGCGATCCGCTGGCCGTGCTTCACCACGGCAAGGCTTCCGCGAGTCGTCGCGAGACGGCGGCGGTCGCCGATGTCGACTCCGCGGTCGTGGCCCCGATCCAGGGCACGGTCGTGAGCATCCAGGTCGGCCCCGGCGACGAGGTGCACCGGGGTCAGCCGCTGCTCGTGATGGAAGCCATGAAGATGGAGCACCTCATCGAGTCGACGATGAGCGGCATCGTGCGCGCGCTCACCGTCTCAGTCGGAGACACCGTGTTCGAGGGGCATCCCCTCGTTGTTGTGGACGCGGATGACATCGACCGCGGAGCAACGACCGTCGAGGAGGCGGTGGATCTCGACCGGATCCGACCCGACCTCGCCGAGGCGCTGCAGCGTCAGGGCATGACCCGCGACGACGTCCGTCCCGAAGCAGTCGCACGCCGTCGCGCGACCAATCAGCGCACCACGCGCGAGAACGTCGACGATCTCTGCGATGCCGACTCGTTCGTCGAATGGGGTTCACTCGTGATCGCCGCGCAACGGCGACGGCGCACGATGGAAGACCTCATCGCGCGCACCCCGGCCGACGGACTGGTTGCAGGCATTGGCCGCGTGAATGGTCACCTGTTCGACGACGACGCGTCACGGTGCATGGTCATGTCGTACGACTACACCGTCCTGGCCGGGACTCAAGGTCTCCAGAACCATCGCAAGAAGGACCGGATGTTCGAGCTCGCCGAGCGGATGCGGCTGCCGGTCGTGGTCTTCACGGAAGGTGGTGGAGGCCGTCCCGGGGACACTGACGGAACCGGTCTCGCGGGGCTCGACTGCATGGCGTTCAACTTGTTCGGTCACCTCAGTGGGCTCGTTCCTCTCGTCGCGATCAACTCCGGCCGATGCTTCGCGGGCAACGCGTCGCTACTCGGCTGTGCGGACGTCGTGATCGCCACCGAGGACTCGAGCATCGGGATGGGTGGTCCCGCGATGATCGAAGGCGGCGGCCTCGGCGTGTTCCATCCCGATGAGGTCGGGCCGATGTCTGTGCAGGTGTCGAACGGCGTCGTCGACATCGCCGTCGCCGACGAGGCCGAAGCGGTCAGCGTCGCGAAGCAGTACCTCTCCTACTTCCAGGGCCCGGTCACGGAGTGGGACTGTGCGGATCAGCGTCTGCTCCGGTCGGTGATCCCCGAGAACCGTCTGCGCGTGTACGACATTCGATCGGTGATCGAGACGATGGCCGACACCGGTTCGGTGCTCGAGCTGCGCCGGGAGTTCGGCACGGGCATGGTCACGGCGCTCATCCGCATCGAGGGCCGTCCGCTCGGCCTCATCGCGAACAACCCGATGCATCTCGCAGGTGCGATCACGAGCGACGGCGCCGACAAGGCGGCGCGGTTCATGCAGCTGTGCGATGCGTTCGACCTGCCGATCCTGTTCCTCTGCGACACGCCCGGGATGATGGTGGGACCCGAAGTCGAGAAGACCGCGCTCGTGCGTCACTGCAGCCGGATGTTCGTGGTCGGCGCGAGCATCACGGTCCCCTTCTTCACGATCGTGCTGCGGAAGGGCTACGGCCTCGGCGCGCAGGCGATGGCGGGCGCGAGCTTCCACGCGCCGATCTTCACGGTGGCGTGGCCGACCGGTGAGTTCGGGGGCATGGGCCTCGAAGGGGCCGTCAAGCTCGGCTACCGGAAGGAGCTCGCGGCGATCGAGGATCCGGCCGAGCGCACTCAGGTGTTCGAGGAGATGGTCGCCCGGATGTACGACCACGGGAAGGCGATCAACGCCGCCACGCACTTCGAGATCGACGACGTGATCGACCCGTTCGACAGCCGCCGCCGCGTGATCGAGGCCCTGCGCGCCGCTCCCCCTCCGCCGGCCCGGACAGGGAAAAAGCGTCCTTGCATTGATACTTGGTGACTTACCGCTATAGTGGCGATATCTAACGATATATCGCAATACAGCGATAGATAGGAGTCACACAGGTATGGAAGGACACAGAGAGGCTGGAACCGTGGCGGACCATGGACGTTCGAGGTGCCGGTCCGAGGCGGCGGCCGTCGCCGGCGAGGCGACATCCGCACCGCAGTGCTGGCGATGCTCGCCGAGGCGCCGGCCCATGGCTACGAGCTGATCCAACGGCTCGAGGAGAAGACCCAGGGCGCATGGCGGCCGAGCGCCGGTTCGATCTATCCGACCCTGCAGCTGCTCGAGGACGAGGGCCTTGTGCGCTCGGAAGAGCGAGATGGCAAACGGATCTACGAGCTCACCGACGAGGGTCGCACCGCGGCATCCGAGCGCATGGCCGAGGCCGGCGGACCGCCGTGGGCGGGCGGCGGCGGCGGCAATCCGGGCCGCCGGTACAAGGAGTTCGGTGATGCGCTCCGCCAGCTGCATCTCGCGGCGAAGCAGGTCGCAATGACCGGTGACCAAGACCAGATCGCGAAGGTCTCGGAGATCATCACCGAAGCCCGCAAGAAGATCTACATGCTGCTGGCCGACGCCTGATCGTGGGCGTCGGGGTCACACCGCGCCTTTCGCCTCGAGCTTGGCGTCGCCCCGCACCCACTCGACCGCGACGGTCTCGCCCGTCGGAAGCACGCGGAGCAGCGATTCGAGCTCGGCACGTGTGACAACTGGAGCGCCGGCGACGGCGATCACGATGTCACCCGCGGCCAGCCCGACACGCTGCGCGAGCGAGTCGCCCATCGTGCTCACCACCTCGAGCCCGAAGTCCGTGTCTCTGAACACGCAGCCGAAATTTCCCCACCGGCGCATGTGGCGAGCACCGTGCACGCCGCGCTCGAGGTACAGCGCCAAGTCAGCGAGGATGTGGTGCCAGCCGACCTGGAGCGCGTCGGCCGCGAACGTCCACATCGCGCCGAATCCCGATTGCACGACGGTGACCTTGGTGCCGCTCCCCTCGTGCTCGAGCGTGATCACGATCTCGGTGCCGGCGCACGGTTCGGTGACTTTGCGGACGTGGAGCTGCTGACCCGGCTCGACGTGCAGCTCTTCGCCGAGCCCCTCGAAGGCGGGTAGTCGCCAGAGATCGTCCGCGCCATCCGACACGCGACGCGAAAGGCGCTCCCACACGAGCTCCGGCGTGGCGCTGACGACGAACGTGGCTTCGAACCCGTCTTCCATCACAAGTCCTCCGTGGGGTTGGGGTAGATCGCGACCGCGACGCGAAACGGCATTCCCGCCCGAGATCCGTGCTTCTTGAGCAATGGTCCGAGCAGCGCGAGGTACTCGGTCATGAATGCGCTCCGCGCCGCCGCGTCGGCGAAGCGCACTTGTGCATCCACTGACGCGCTCTCGATCTGCTCACCGTCGAAGGCTGCTCGATCGAGCAGGGCGCTGGCGTCGCGTTGCAGCTGCTCGCCGATCGCGACGAGATGGTCGAGCGACATCTGGTCCGCGAGGGCGCTGGTCCGCTCAGGCCCGCTCCACGTGAGGCGGGGCGAAACGGTGAACGACTGCGCGACGGCGCGGTACAGCTGCTCGACGAAGTTGCCCTTGCGCCGCTCCCCCGACCGCTCGACCAAGCCGGCACGCTCGAGCTCCTTCAGGTGGTAGTTCACGAGCTGGCGCGACTGCCGGATCGAACGAGCGACGCCCGCAGCGGAGTCAGGCGCCCGGAGGGCGCCCAACACGGCGAGGCGCATGGGGTGCGTGAGTGCCTGCACCTCGTCGAGGTCCTCCACCACCCGGACTCTTGGCGTCGCCGTGGGCACCGCACGAGTATAGGACAGGATTCACTGTCTAGACAAGATTTACTTTCTAACGTCCTCGGGACGATCACCGAGGAGGTAGCGGGGCCCGGCGCCAAGGCCGGCGGCTCGATCGGAGGGGTTGTACAGCGCGCACGCCCGGAGCGAGAGGCACCCGCACCCGATGCAATCCGACAGCTGATCACGGAGTCGTTCGAGCGCAGCGATGCGCTCGTCGAGCATCGGCCGCCAGCCGCGTGAAAGTCGAGCCCAGTCCTGCTTCGTGGGAGTGCGCCCCTGGGGCAGCGCCGCGAGCATTCCGGTGATCTGCTCCAGATCGAGACCAACCGACTGCGCGACGCGGACGAACGCGACGCGGCGAAGCACCTCGCGGGGATACCGGCGCTGGCCGCCAGCGGTGCGCTCGGCCCGCAGCAGCCCTTCGCGCTCGTAGAAGCGCAACGCAGAGGTGGAGAGGCCCGTGCGAGCGGCGACCTCACCGATCGTGAGCAGCTCGTCGACCACTCGCCCAGAGTACAGAAGAGATCTCTTGACTTGAAGTGAACTTCAACTTGTACGGTCGTCCGATGGCAACAACTTGGGACGACCTGTCCGACATGCAGCTTGTCGCCGCCGCAGCCGACGTCGTTCGGCACCCTCGGGTGGATCCGGCGGACTCGTTCGTGCTCCATGCCCCGCTCGAGCTGGCGGCCCGTGCCGCGCTCCTCCCTTACGTCTCCCCCGCTGCCCGCGCCGAGGCACGACGCCAGATCACTGCTGTCGCCTACACCTACGAGCACTTCGGTCCCGCGATCTCACCGCCCCGCAACCTGGCGTTGGACTCGCTGGAAGAAGCCACCGGCGTGCTCGTCACGGCGCTGCGCGCAGGCGACCTCGACGACGTCGATGCTGCTGCCGCGTGGCTGGGGCGCCGCGCCACCTCGGCCGACCTCCCCCGCCTGCTCACCGCCGAGATCGCACCGAGCCTCGCCGCGGGCAGCGCACGGATCGATCTTCCTCGCCCAGATGCCACGGGTCGCGCCGCGTGGCGAGCTCACCGGAGAGCTGCTTCGCCCACTCGCGCGCGAGCTCGGCCGCCATCCCGAATGGCGGTTGACCTGGTTTGATCATGCGGTCGAGCATCCGGACGCGGATCCGGGGGCGGTGCCGGCCGAGGCGCTCCTCGAGGCGCTCGCCGCGACGCCGCCACTCGGCGTTCCCGGCTCCTCGTTCATCTATCCGCTCATGTCGCAGGTCGAACGCCGCGGCGTCGCGGCCGACCTCCTCTCTTCGCCGACGCGCCGAGTCGCCTTCGACGAGGGCGCTCGCGTGATCCTTCGGGCTGCGGCGTGGTCGATGCTGCAGGAGCCCGCCGATCACGCTCCGTACGGCTGGAGCCACTGTCTGACGATGCCGCAGGCGGTCTTGTCGCTCGCGTCCTGGTGCGCTCACCCGTCGGAAGCGCTGGCGATCGCGGCAACCTACGTCGTCGGGTTCCGGGCGGCCCTCGCGGCCGAGCCGCTCGACCCTTCGTGGGCGCCGCCGCCTCCGCGCCTCGACATCTCGGGCGCCCTCGCGGAGGATCCAGCTTCTGCCGCTGGCGCGGTGTGGCACGCACCCCGATCGACGTACCGCGAGATCACGAGCGATCTCGCGACACGCGCCGCGATGCACCACGACGCGCATCTGGCGAAGTACACCATCGCATGTCTCGACGCCGCTGCATGGGACGCCTCGTTCGCCCACCTCTACCTCGCCGCGGCGGCACGACTGCACGGCGTGTGGGTCGAGCTCGACGCGGCTACACGTGTGACTGCCGGCGCACCTGCTTGACCGACGCGGTGATGAGCTTCTGCAACACCTTCTGGTCGACGTCCTCGAGCCGCTTGATGTAGAGGCACGACTTCGCGGTGGAGTGCTTGCCGAGCTTCGACAGGAGCTCGGTCTGCTCGTCGAACCCGTAGAGCAAGTACACGGTGAGGTTCTGCTTCCGGGGCGAGAACCCGGCGACGGGCGCATCTCCCTCACGGCCGCTCGCGTACTTGTAGTGGTAGGTGCCGAAGCCGACGATCGCGTCGCCCCACAGCACGGGCTTCTCGCCGGTGACCGCCTCCATCATCTTGCAGAGGGTCTGGGCATCCTTGCGTTTGACCGGATCGTCGATCGCGGCGAGGAACTTGCTCACGCTCGCGCGGCTCGGCTTCGTCTTGTTGTCTGCCACGGAGCGAGGCTAGCGATCGCCAGTCGCCGCCGGTTCGATTGACCGCGCGACATCAACCATCGTGTCGCGCTCGAGGTCCGACTCCAATCGATACTCCTTGTCGCCGTCCACCCATAGGAGCACGGTGCCCGCGGCGAGCCGCCGGTGCGGCGTCTCCAAGATGTGCGTGCCCTCGACGATGAGCGCTTCGTCTCCGACGCCCGCGATCGACTCGGCCGGCTCACCCGCGTCGACCAGCTTCTTGACGAACATCGCGGGCTCGAAATCCGGGTCGCGGATCCACAGGGTGGTGGATCCCTCTGGCCAGGACAGGATGACGCCCCCTTCTGGCGGGACGAAGACCGCGTCCGGCGGCCCGAGTGCCTCGACGACCGGAAGCGCCTGGCCCAACGCGGCCTCGGCCTCCTCCACGCTCGCGGGCGCGAGCGCGCTGCTGATTGTGGGCAGCCCACTCGGATCACTCGCGCCGTCGGGAACCCGCTCGATGCGGGTGCTGCCGATCCCCAGCCAGCGGGCGACGGCCTCGCGCGCGGGGGCGACGGCGAGCGTGGCGACGAGGGCGACGACGAGCACCGCCGCGGCCACCGCTAGCCGGCGCGGCCACGGCGAGACCGACGGCGCCGCGGCTTGCCTCGACCCCACAGAGCTGACCACGAGATGGTCGCCGACGCTCATGAGGATGGCCTCGAGCCGGGCGTCGGAGAAGGTCTCAGCCATGGGACACTCCCTCGAGCTCCAGTGCGCTGCGCAGCCTGCCCATTCGCGCGCGACAGGCGGGACTTCACGGTGCCCGGAGGACATCCGAGCGTCTCGGCCATCTCGGCCTCGGAGAGCTGCTCGAAGTACCGCAGCGCGACGACGAGCCGGTCATCTCGATCGAGGCGATTCAGGGCCTCCACCACTCGGCGGCGCTCAGCGTCGCTGACCGCGATGTCCTCGGGCGTCGCGACCTCACGCCGGGCATCCGCGGTCGCGGCGCGCACGTCCAGCTGAGCTCGGCGACCACGCGCACGCCGGTCGTTGCGCGCAAGGTTCGCGACGATCCTCAGGAACCAGGGACGGAACGGGCGCGTCGGGTCGAAGGTGTCCATCGACTTCCACGCTCGTTCTGTCGCCTGCTGGACCACGTCGTCAGCTCCATCTGGTGAACCGAGCACGACGGTCGCGACTCGGAGCGCGCCAGCGTGGTGGCGAGCCATGAGGTCGCCGTACGCCTCAGCGTCACCATCGCTGGCGCGCCGAACGATTCGCTCTTCCAGGTCGTCGATCCGTTCGTCCTACTCCACCCGTCCTTGCTTCGGAAGTCGCACCTGAATCAGTCGCTGAGGAGGTAGCTCACCAACGCCTCGATCTCGGCATCGGAGAGGTTGAGGGTCGGCATGTTCGCGGTCGGCCCGTTCGGCCGGAACTCGGGCGAGATGAACGCGTTCGGCACCCGGATCGACTCCGTGAGGTATTCCTCCGCGCTCATCCCCGACCGGCGATCGCCCGCGAACGAGGCCGCGTCCGAGAGATTCGGGAACTCGAGGAAGAGCGCCTGGCTGTCCGGGCCGGTGTGACACGTCGCGCATCCCTTCGCTTGGAACAGCGCCGCGCCGTCGAGCGCGGTCGTGGATGCGGGCGCCGAGGATGGTGTCGAGACCGTGTCCCATCCCCCGAGTGCAGCGGCCGCGATGATGACCGCACCCATCGCGGCGACGACGCCCGTCTTGGTCACTGGCGGGCGGATACGTTCCGTCGACGGCTTGACACCGCGTCGGCAATCGCGACGCCGGCAAGCACGATCGCGGCGACGGGCAGGAGGGCTCGGGCCGCTGACGGCCAGCGGTACGACGACGACTCGACGGCGACCGGAGCCTCCGGAGGTCCGGTCGCTCCGACGTCGATCACGCCGAGTTGCTGCGCCTCGAACCAACCTTGGCGGATCTCCCACGTCGACTGGCCCGCCTCGAAGACCACAGTCGCGACGTAGTGGCCCGTCGTGCCGTCCTGCTGGGCGTCGAAGACCGCGATCGCACCCGACGGGCCAGTGATCGCAACCGCCACGTCCTCGAGCTCGACGGGCGTCACCCCGTGTTGGCGGATCGTGAAGCCGACCTCGGTCTCTTGCCCCGCCACCGGCGGGTCCATCGGATCGAGCGTGCTCACCGCCCATCCCCCGGCAAGCGCGGTGGACGACAGGATCGCCAGCAGGGTGACGACGAGACCGAGACCGACCAGAAGCTTCCTCATGCCCCACTTACACCGGAGCGCACGGTCCGGTTCCCGGGATGCGAGGATCCGCCCGTGGATGACCGCGCCGTGAATGACCAGGCGCTCGTCGATCGAAGAACGATCGCTCGCCGGAAAGCCCGACTCCGCAAGATCGTGCTCGCGCTCCCCGACACCACCGTGACGGGCGACCAGCACCTGAGCCTCTTCTACAAGGCCAAGCGGTTCGGCTACTACCTCGATGACCACCACGGTGACGGCGTCGTCGGGCTGTCTTGCAAGGCGGAGCGTGGCGTAAACCAGGCCTTGGTCAGGGCAGATCCGGTCCGGTTCTTCATCCCCGCCTACGTGGGACCGAAGGGCTGGCTGGGATTGCGCCTCGACCTCCCCGACATCGACTGGGGGGAGGTCGAGGCATTCGTGCACGACGCCTACTGGCTCACTGCTCCTCGAGGGCGGGGGGATCGCCGAAGAAGCCCGTGATGCGCCGCAGACGGCCATCGTCAGCGAGCTCGCCCACGTCGTACCCGGCGATGGCGACTGCGCCATCGGGGCCGACGAGCTCCCAGCCGAACCGCACGAACTCGTGGTGCGCGTCGATGCCGGTCGTGCGCCGGAAGGTGTGTCCGGGGAAGTGTGTCTTCACCGCAACGGCTTGCTCGCTGATCGCGTCGTGGCCCTCCGCAGCAAGCGGGGGGTCGACGAGCCGGCCGTTCGGATCCCAAGCCAGCTCGACCAGCTTCTGCCGGCGGTCGGCGTCGACCTCGCCGTAGGCCTCGAGATAGGTGTCGATGATCGTCGTCACGTCGTCCATGGGAACTCCTCTCGTCGCGTGCATGGACAAGCTTCGAGACGACTCTCACCCGGACGCCGCCGCACGGCGATTACTCGTTGGGTAACCGCCGCGCTACCTGGCAGGTAATGGCGGCGAGCGCGCGCCGCCCGTACGTTCGGTTCATGCAACGTCTCGTGGTCGGGGAGCTCGTACGTGACTGGCGGACCCGCCGCCACCGCAGCCAGCTCGATCTCGCCCTAGAGGTCGGGGTGTCCGCCCGCCACCTCAGCTTCGTCGAGACCGGTCGCGCCAAGCCCAGCCCGGAGCTCGTGCTCGCGCTCGCCGAGGGACTCGACGTGCCACTCCGCGAACGCAACGCCATGCTCCTGGCCGCCGGCTACGCGCCCCGCTACGGCGAGACCCCGCTCTCCGACCCCTCGATGGCCCGTATCCACGGAGCGCTCCAACGGCTTCTCGACGCGCACGACCCGTATCCCGGTGTCGTGATCGATCGACATTGGAACGTCGTGCTCACCAACGGGGCCGCGTCACTGCTCGTCACCGCGTTGCCCCCCGCGCTCCTCCAGCCCCCGCTCAACGTGTATCGGGTGTGCCTCCACCCCGACGGCCTGGCGGCTCGGACTCGCAACTTCCGCGAATGGGGCGGATATCTGCTGCAGCAGCTCCACCGCGGCGTCGTCCTGACGAACGATGCCGAGCTGATCGAGCTTCAGGAGGAAGTGACCGGCTACCCGAATGTGCAAGCGATCGGCGGCGCGCCGCGATGGGCGACCTGGGACGAGCCACCGTTGCTCGTCCCCGTGATCATCGAGATCGAGAACGCCGTGCTGTCGATGTTCACGACGCTCACGACGTTCGGCACCCCGCGAGATGTGACCCTCGATGAGCTCGCCGTCGAGCTGTTCTTTCCCGCCGACGACGCGACCGATGCCATCCTGCGCGGAGCTCCGTAAACGCCTTCACCGAGCCGCGGGGACCAGGTTGCTCGCGCTGATCACCCGCGCGAGCCACATGGGTTTCGACGCGAGGACAGGTGAGGCGATGGCGAGGATGAACACGTAGAGACCAACGAATGGCGTGATGCGAGGGTCAAGTCCGGCTGCAGCCGCCAAGCTCGCGAGGATCAACGAGAACTCGCCGTGTGCGAGCACGGTGAGCGAGATCCGCGCGGCCGCCTGAGGGCCTTGCTTGATCAACCGCGCGGCGGCCACACCCGCGACCGTGTTGAGCACGAAGGAGAGCACTACCGCGGCAACGACTACGGGCAGGACGTCGGTAGCGTCGCCGGGGTCGAGGCTCAGCCCGAAGGCGAAGAAGAACACCGCCGCGAACGCGTCGCGAAGGGGAAGCACGAGCCGCTCCACTCGGGGGGCCACGATGGTGGCGGCGATGATGGTGCCAGCGAGGAACGCTCCGATCGCGTCCGACACGCCGAGCTCCTCGGCCACTCCCGCGGTCAGGATTGCCACGCCGAGAAAGCCCACTGTGAGCAGCTCGTCGTCGGGTGTCGCAATGAGCTTCCCGACGAGGGCCGATCCTCTCCTCGCTATCACGACGACGATGAGGACGAAGAGGAACGCGATCGCCACGTCGCGTACCGCTCGGAGCCCCGAACTGCCCGAGATCACGGGCTGGAGCACGGCAAGGTAGAGGGCCAGGAACAGGTCCTCCACCACGATGATGCCGAGGATCAGCCTCGTCTCGGGGTTCGCGAGTCGTCGGAGCTCGACCAGCAGCTTCGTCACGATCGCCGAGGAAGAGATGCCCACGGCCCCCGCGATGACGAGGGCTTCGCGTGTGCCCCATCCCACCGCGAACCCAAACGCAAGACCGCCGGTCAGGTTGAGCGCGAGGTAGATGGCCCCGGCGATCGCGAGGGGCCTGCCACCGGCGGCGAGGTCGTCGAGCGAGAACTCGAGCCCGAGATGGAACAGCAGCAACACGAGCCCCAGCGCGGCGAGCAGCTCGAGGTCCTCGGGATGGTCGACGAGGGCAATGCCCGGGGTGTTCGGACCGAAGACGATCCCGGCAGCCATGAAGAGAGGGATCGTCGGCAGCCCGATGCGTCGACCGGCCCGCGCGAGCAGGCCGGCGGCGAGAAACGCACCGCCGAGGGCGATGAGCGAGTTCTCCATCAGGTCACCACCACCGCGAGGAAGGTCGACAGATCCTCGGGACGGCCGATGACCACGAGACGGTCGCCGGCCTCGAGCACTGTCGCCGGATCCGGCGCGACGATTGACGAGTCCCCCCGCACGATCGCCGCGATCGTCATGCGTGTCGCACGGCGGACCTCGAGGTCGGCGATGGAACGGCCGATGGCAGGTGACCGCTCGTGCAAGGTCACCCAGTCGATGAGCAGACCGCCGATGACCGCCTCGACCTGCGCGACAGCGGCGGGCTTGAAGTACACGCCGGCGAGGATGGCGCCGAGCCTCCTCGCCTGGTCATCGGTGAAGCTCGCCGCGTGGGGCTCGCCTCCCCCGGCACCCACCAGGTAAAGGTCGCGCCGGCCGGAGTGATGCACGATGATCGTGACGATGTGACCGGCGTCGTCGTTCAGCTGATAGCGCCGACCGATGCCGGGCAGGTCCTGCTCAGTGATCGGCTCTGACGGAGTGTTCATGGACGCAGCCCTCCCTCCTGCCCACGCGCGCGTGCGTGCGGGCATGCCTTCGCGGTCAGAACGTTGCAGCGCTCAGAGCTGTGGAGGTGCCCGGGAGCGAGCTCTCCGAGCGTGCGGAAGGGGGATGCGACGAGCGCCGGCCAATGGTGCCATTGCAACCGAAGCAAGGGCACCGAGCGTCACGATGGCGGTCAGGATCGCCAGCCCCGCTCGGGGAGTCTCAACCGACCCGTGTGCCGCGGCGACGGTCGCATGCTCGACGCCGATCCGAACTGACTCTGCGCCCGCGCTCAGCGGCTCGGAGCGAGACGTGGCGCCGGCGCCGACTACGACGGCGAGTGCGACGGCGAGACCTGCGAGCAGAGCTACGCGCCGCATCGACAGAGGCTACCAACGCGCCCCGTGCAGGCGTCGCGGTGGCTACCGAGTCCGGGCCGGATGCACCTCGAGCGACCACGCAGAGAGATGATCTGACCCATCGGGCCCGTCGACGCCGATGACCCATCCGATCGCGGGCTCGTAGCTGAGGTTGGTGACGACGGCGATGCGATGGGACGGCGCGTGGTAGCAGGACGCGACGATCTCGCCGACTCCGGCCCCGAGGTCGAGCGCGATCCGGTTGCCAAATCCCCGGAGGCGCGTCCACCGCACCGGTAGTGGCGCTGTCGCGAGAAGGGCGGTGAGGTTGCGAATCGCACGGTCCCGAAACAGCATTGCGGCCTCGCGGTCGAGCTCGGTGTTCCTCCACTTGCGAGCCGAACCGATCGACATCGTCAACCCGACGAAGCAGAGGTACAGGAACGGGATCAGCCACATCGCGCGCATGCTTCCTCCTTCCCTCCGGGCAGAGCGTACGAAACTCGTCGGCCGCCGGCTCGTCGAGTTCAAGCGGGACGGCCAATCGGCTCAGACGAGGTCCCGGATCTCCTGAATGTCCTGGAGGAGCACCGTCAGGCCGAGGAGAGCGATCCCGACCCACGCCGCACGCACCACGAGCCGGACGGCGCCGTTGCGACCGATGCCCTGCAACGAGCCGCGCACCAGACGCCACACAACCATCACCACCGCGATCAAAACCACGAGCACGACGTTGAAGGGGGAGACCGCGAGCGCGACGACGAGCAGGATCCAAGGGCGGTACTTGCCGGTGTTCACCCACGCCGTCGGCCGGTCACACCACGCCAACACTGGTCCGATGAGCGCCCCGAAGCACGCCGGGATCGCCACGAACAAGGCGATCGCGAGCCAGGCCGGCTTCAGCAGGATGAAGTCGATGCCGTCGGCGTGGATGAGCGCGGACCCGACGACGGCCCCTGCGCCCGCCGCGCACGTGAGGTTGCGAAACCAAGCGGGGCCCATGAGCCACGGCCTCACCAACGTGTAGGCCACGGCACCGACGAGGCCGAAGATGGCCGCGAAGGAGATGAGGCTGAGCGTGCCCAGGAGCGTGACCTGGCCGATCTCGAAGCCGTCGTCGGTGAGGACGCCCGTGACGGAGTCGGGCGACGTGAGGCGCAGGATCAGCATCGCCAGCCGCCCCCCGAGGCCACCGATCACGACGCCGAGGAAGACACCGGCGAACACCAGCGCGCGGGTGCGGCGGAGGACATCGACGAGGTCCATCAGAGGACGGACGCTCGAGCGACGCTCGCGGGTGACAGCGGGAGCAACATCTCCGGTCAGCCGTTGTCCGTCAGGACGGCGTCCAACGTTCGTTGGCTCACCCCGCGCATCACTGGGTTGTCGGCGGAGCTCGCCAAGATCGCCAGCGCGAGGGCCAGCGCCCATCCCCGTGCACGTGCCCACGTCCCGTCGTCGATGTGACCGGCATGCGCTCTGAGCACCTCGCGGGCGTCCGCAGGAAGCAGCATCCACGCGACCGACAGGTCGCTCGCGGGATCTCCCCCGGTGAGGTCGCCGAAGTCGACGACGCCCGACAGCCGGCCGTCGTGCACGACGAGGTTCGCGGGATGGAGATCGCCGTGAAGCCACAGCGGGGGGCCGTCCCACACGGGCGTGGCAGCGAGCTCATCCCACAACGATCGCACCGCGCCGTGGTCGATCGTCTCGCCGAGCTGGTCGACGTGCGCGCAGGTGATCTCGTACCGCTCGGCGAGCGGCACGCCACGGACGGGATTGACGGGATGGTCGCTCGGAGCGGGGTGATGCATCGCGGCGAGGAAGCGACCGAGCGTCTCCGCCGCGCGGTGGAGGTCGGCCGGCGGATGCACTGCCGCGCTCTCTCCCGGCAGCCAGCGGCACACGCTCCACGACCAGGGATAGCCGTGCCCCGGTCGTCCGTTCCGTACCGGTGCCGATGTGGGGAGCGGCAATCGCGCGGCCGAGCTCGGGCAGCCAGCGCTGCTCGTGCTCGATCAGTGCCGCCGCGAGAGCCCGCCGCGGAAGGCGAACGACGAGGTCGACGCCGAGGCGGTACATCACGTTGTCCCATCCCGAGGCGGACGCGCCGAGGTCGAGCGTCGCGAGATCGGGATGCTGCTCCCTCAGCAGGGCCCTGACCAGCGCGGCATCGATCTCCACCTCGGCGCCTGGCATTGGTTGGGCGGGCATCGCTCAGTACCCGACGCTCAGTACTGGATGACGTGGACCGGCTCGGCCGCGCCGTCCAGCGCGTCTGCCAGATCGTCGATCGACCAGTGCTCACGCCGATCGAGGACCGTCTCGTGGGGATGCGACCACAGCGCAAGCTTGGAGCCGTTGAACGTCACCAGCTGACTACGGAGATGCGCAGCACGATCACTGCACAGGTGCACGACGATCGGCGCGACCGCGTCCGGTGTGCCGAAGCCGAGCTGGGCAGGGGTCGGCGCCGGGTGCCCGGCGTCGACGGCACGCTTGGCTGCGTTCTCGAACACCACCTGCGTCATGTCGGTCTGGGCGATCGGCCAGAGCGCGTTCACGCGGATGCCGAACCGCTTCAGCTCGACATCCCACGAGTACAGCATCCCCATCACTCCCGCCTTGGATGCGGCGTAGTTCGTCTGCCCGACCGACCCTACAAACGCCGCGTTCGACACGACCTGCAGGAGGAGGCCGCCACTCTCCCGCATCGCCTTCGCAGCATGGCGACTCATCGACCACGTGCCTCGGAGGTTCACGGCGACGACCTCGTCGAACTCCTCCGGAGTCATGTTCATCAGGGTGCGGTCGCGGACGATGCCCGCGTTGTTCACCACCGCGTCGATGCCGCCGAACGAGTCGACACAGGTAGTCACGACTGACTCGGCCAGCGCATCGTCGGCGACGGAGCCGACCGCCGGGACGGCCACTCCTCCGGAGCTCGTGATCGAGTCGACCACCCCCGCGACCAGCTCCTCATTCGTGCCGTTGACCACCACCTGCGCGCCCTCAGCCGCGACCGCGACTGCGAACGCGCGCCCGAGCCCGCGCGAGGCGCCGGTCACGACGATCCTCTTGCCGTCCAGGATGCCCACGGCGGGCGAGCGTAGGTGACGGCGAGGTGGACAGAGACGGTACGGTCCCGTCATGCGCGACGACATCGAGGCGATCGCGACCCTTCTGATGGATGCGTACGATCGGCGCGAGACGCTCCCGCCGATCACGCAGGAGCATCCCGACTTCGACATCGATGCGGCCTATGACGTCCTCAGCACGATCGAGCAACGGCGACGGGCCAGTGGCTGGCGCTCGGTCGGCCGCAAGATCGGCTTCACGAACCGGACGTTGTGGCCGCGCTACGACATCTGGCAGCCGATGTGGGCATCGATGTGGGAGCGTGGGATCCACCGCGCCGCCAATGGACGGGCCTCTTTCTCGCTTGCGCCCCTCGTGCAGCCTCGCATCGAGCCAGAAGTCGTGTTCTGCCTGCGCGAGCCGCTGGCCCCGACCGACGACGCCACCGAGATCCTCAGGCGCACAGAGTGGATCGCCGCGAGCTTCGAGATCGTGCACGCTCACTTCCCCGATTGGAAGTTCGCCGCCCCTGACTGCACGGCTGCGTTCGGTCTGCACGGAGGACTGGTGATCGGTGCCCCGCTGATGGTCACTGACGAGAACCGAGACTCGCTCGTCGATGCCCTCCCCCGCACCGAGGTGACGCTCTCGAAGGGTGGCACCGTCGTAGACCGGGGAGTCGGGTCGGATGTGCTCGACAGCCCGGCTCTCGCGCTCGCCTACCTCACGCGGGTGCTGCACGAGCAGGGCGCGGCGCCGGTGCAGGCCGGCGACATCGTCACGACAGGAACCATCACCGACGCCTGGCCGGTCGAGACCGGCGAGACATGGTCTTCGGACTACGGCTCGCTTGGCGTCGAGGGCCTCGTCGTGACGTTCACCGACGGCCGCTCTCGCGACGAGTGACCGTCACGACTTGCGGGGCGGCGGAAACTTCACCGCCAAGCCCTTCGCGCCCAGCTGGTAGAGCGGGACGAGCTCGGGGATGCCACGGAGCCGCTGGGCCCCGAGGCTGCGATAGCGCACCGTCTCGACGGTGTCTCGTCCGGCGGCGTCGCGCGTAGCCCCCGAGACGACAATCTGCCCACCGTGCGAGACCGAGCAGATCCTCGCGGCAGCATGCACGTCCATGCCGATGTAGTTGCCTTTCGACACAGACGGCTCCCCTGTGTGAATGCCAATGCGCACTCGCACTGTGGCCGCGTTCGGCCAGGCGCGAGCGCGGAAATCACGTTGGATGGCGATCGCGGCGTCGAGCGCAGGACCCGGCCGCTCGAAGACGGCGAAGAGCTCGTCGGCCCTCGTCTCGACGACGGTTCCGCCCGCGCCCACCGCGGCGTCGATGAGGATGCCCCGGACGCTGTCGATGAGCTCGCGGTACCCGTCACCGAACTGATGGACGAGACCGGTCGAATCCTCGATGTCGGTCATCATCATCGTGACCACACCTGACGGGAGCGCGAGTGGTTGCTTGGCCTGCTTCTCTCCTCGCTCGCGCTCGTTCTGCAGCTGCCCCGTGATGAAGCCGACCGGAACGAGGCCGTACTTCTTCGCCGCGGTGAGGAGCTTCTTGCGGGCCCGCTCCCGGGCGGCCTCGTCCTCGAAGGCGACCTGCTCGAACCGCGCGAGCGCATTGCGCACATGGGCTTCGTCGTTGATGGGCAGCCGGCGCTTTCCCTTGGAGTCGACGTACGCGAAGGCGCTGTCGGGCAGGTCAGCGCGATTGGTCGAGTCGAGCTTGGCCACGAACTGACGCTAGCGAGGGTCTGTGACGTCCAACCGGTGGAAGGGCAATACTGGCGATGTGACGACTGCCGCATCGCCTCGCAACGAGTGGCGCCAGCAGACTCCGGGCTCGGCGTCATGGCCCCGAACCGCTCACCCCGACGACCCGAACAAGTTCTTCATGGTGTCGAGCGACTGCCATGCGAACGAGCCAAGCGCCTACCTCGCCGAGTACATCGAACCGGAGTACCTCCACGCGGATCCCCCACATCGAGGTGCGCGACGACGGATCCCAGTGGTCGGTCACCGAGGGAAACCGGCCGATGATGATCAAGCCGGCCGACGCGGTGGCCGGCGAAAGCGACCGGCGAACAGCGTCACTGGGGCTCGCGGCATGGAGCCCGAGGACGTCCTGCGCAACTCCACCGGCCGCACGATCGCCGAGCGCCTCGCCGACCAGGCTGCCGACGGCGTCGACATCGAGCTCATCTTCCCGAACAAGGGCCTGCTCTGCTGGGCGACACCCGATCCCGTCTTCGCCGACGCGATGTGCCGCGCCTGGAACCGGTGGGCCTACGACTTCCACGGCGGCGCCGGGCGGCTGGAACGACGGACGCACGCGCCCGCTCGCTTCGATCGCCGCCGGCGACCTGGATCTGTGCGATGGCCGAGGCGACGTGGGCCGCCGAGCACGACTTCGTCGGGCTGTGCCTCGGCAACTCCCCGATCTACGGGCCCAAGGTGTGGGGCCACGTCGAGTACAACGACCCGATCTTCGAGCCGCTCTGGTCGCTCATCGAGGAGACCGGGCTCCCGCTCACGTTCCACGTGTCGACGGGCCGCGACCCACGCGCGGTCGGCGGCAACGGCGGGGCGATCATCAACTACGTCTGCCACTCGATGGAGACGACGATCGAGCCGCTCGTGCAGCTCATCACGTCGGGCGTGTTCGAGCGCCATCCCGCGCCTGCAGGCGGGGCTCGTCGAATCCGGCATCGGCTTCGTGCCGTGGCTGCTCGAGACGATGGACTACGCCTACAAGGCGCACCACTTCTGGGTCCGCCCGGTGATCCCAGAGCTGCCTTCGGCCTACTTCCGTCGTCACTGCTTCGCGACGTTCCAGGAAGATCACGCCGGCGTCGACGCGGCGGAGCGCTACGACCTCGTCGACAACCTCATGTGGGCCAACGACTACCCGCACCACGAGGGGTCGTGGCCGCTTCTCGGCCGCCTCGATCGAGCGTCAGATGGCGAATCTCGCCGATGAGTCGCGGGCCAAGATCCTCGGGCTGCAACGCCGTCCGCGTGTTCCGCCTGTAGTGCACGGCCTGTAGTGCACGGCAGAGCCGCCGTCGTCGGTGTCGGCGAGTCGCGCTACTACAAGCGCGGCGAGGCGCCGGAGACCGAGTTCCAGCTGGCGTGCATCGCCATCCGCAACGCCGTCGAAGACGCCGGCCTCGCGATGCGCGACGTCGACGGCTTCGTCGCCTACATGGAGCGCAACGAGCCGGTGCGCCTGAGCGCGGCGCTCGGCATGGGCGACCTCGACTTCACCGCGCAGACCTTCGGGGGCGGCGGCAACGGCGCTGGCGCGGCGGTCACGATCGCCGACGCCGCGATCAGCGCCGGCTACGCCGAGTGCATCGTCGTGTTCCGCTCGCTCGCGCAGGGCCAGTTCGGGCGCTACGGGCAGGCCGGTCGGCGCCCGACGCGCTCGCGGGGCGGGCGCGTTCACCGTCCCCTACGGCATGCTGACGCCGGCCCAGATCTGCGCGATGCAGACGCAGCGGTACATGCACGACCACGGCGTCACCCAGGACAGCCTGGCCGAGGTCGTGCTGGCCTCCTACGCCCACGCCCAGCGCAACCCCCGGGCGATCCGCTACGGCACGCCGCTGACCCGGGAGGAGTACCACGCGTCACGATGGATCGCCGAGCCGTTCCACCTCTACGACTGCTGCCCGGAGAACGACGGCGCCGCGGCGATCGTCGTCACGACGCGCCGAGCGGGCGCGTGACCTGCGCCAAGCAACCGGTCGCGATCGTCGCCGGCGCCCACGGGCTCGAGCACCGCGACGGCGTTGCCGCGTTCGGCGAGGCGAACTTCCCGACCGCGCATCACCGCCACGTCGGTGCGCAGCTTTGGAAGCGCGCGGGGGTAACGCCTCGACGACATCCCGGTCGCGCAGTTCTACGAGAACTTCACCGGCCCGGTGCTGATGGCGATCGCCGAGATGGGGTTCTGCGAGCCAGGTGAGCTGAACGAGTTCGTCGCCGACGGCAACATCCAGTGGCCCGACGGCCGGCTGCCGATCAACACGAGCGGCGGCAACCTCGGCGAGGCCTACATCCACGGGTTCGGCAACGTGGTCGAGGCCGTGCGCCAGGTCCGGGGCGAGTCGACGTGCCAGGTCGAGGGCGCCGAGCTCAGCCTCTCGGTGTCCGGCCCCGGCTACGCACCGGGCAGCGCGGTCCTGTTCGGAAGGCTCTGAGATGGCTGCGCTACCGGCGGACTGGGGCGTGCCCGAGCTCGACGCCACGAACGGCGCGTGGTTCACCTCGGGAGCATTGGCCGTGCAGCGATGCGCGACCTGTGCGCGTCCTGCAGCATCCACCAGAGGAGATCTGCCATCAGTGCGGTGGGACGTCGTTCGACTGTGAACGTGCTCGCCCCGCGCGGCACGGTGCACAGCTACACCGTCGTGCACTACGCCGCGAACCGCGCGCTCGGCGACGCGGTGCCCTACACGGTCGTGCTCGTCAGCCTCGACGACGCTCCGCACCTCCGCGTGGTGGGGAACATGGAAGGCGACGTCGAGATCGGCATGCCGGTCGTGCCGTACTGGGAGGAGCGCACCGCCGAGGACGGCACCGTCGTGCTCCTTCCGCAGTGGAGAAAGGCCAGGCCAGAGCCCGACGAGTCTCGTTCCTGAGCCGCGGGGGAACGATCCTCCGAATGGACGAAACGCGCCCTCCCGCAAGTCTCACTACCGTTCCCTCCGCCAATGAGGTGCAAACGGTGAACCCCTCCAGCGAGTCACCGCTCGTCATCGTCGCCAACCGCCTTCCGGTCCAGGCACCGGCCCGCGGGCGGGGACCCTGGACCCGCTCACCGGGAGGCCTGGCCGACGCGCTGCACAACACGCTCGTCGATCGCGGCGGCGTCTGGATTGGGTGGCCCGGCGGCCGGCAGACGGTTGGCCTCCCGAAGGATCTCGGGTACGACCTGCAACCGGTCGCCCTCGACGCCGGAGACCTGCGCGGCTACTACGACGGCTTCTCGAACGCAACGTTGTGGCCGCTGTACCACGATGTGATCAGACAGCCCGTGTATCACCGAGCCTGGTGGCACGACTACCACCGCGTGAACGCGCGGTTCGCTGATGCGGTCGCCGCTACCGCGGCGCCGGACGCAGCCGTGTGGATTCACGACTACCACCTGCAGCTCGTCCCTGCGCTCGTGCGTGAGCGCAGGCCGGACCTTCGCATCGGGTTCTTCCTGCACATCCCGTTCCCACCGGCCGACCTGTTCGCGCGGCTGCCGTGGCGACAGGAGCTGCTCGACGGCGTCGCCGGTGCGGACCTCGTTGGCTTCCAGACCCCACGTGACGCCGAGAACTTCTGTGAGGCGGAGGAGCGTTTCGCCAACCCCAACCGCGCGAGCAACCTCCGGAGCGTGACGAGCGACAAGCACATTGATGCTTTCCCCGTCTCCATCGACTACGAGCACTGGAACGAGATCTCGCACCTCCCTGAGGTCGGGAAGCGCGTGATCGAGCTACGAGAGCAGCTGGGCAACCCGCGTGCGGTGCTGCTGGGCGTCGATCGGCTCGACTACACGAAGGGCATCGAGCAACGACTTCACGCGTTCCGCGAGCTGCTCACCGAAGGCAGGCTCGCGGTGCCCGACGCCGTGTTGGTACAGGTTGCGAGCCCGAGCCGCGATCGCGTCAGCGCCTATCGCAACGAGCGAGGCCGCATCGAGCAGCTCGTGGGCGAGATCAACGGCGACTTCGCGAAGGTCGGGACGCCCGCGGTCCACTACATCCACCAGCCGCTCGAACCGGCCGAGGTCGCGCCGCTGTATCAAGCGGCCGACGTCATGCTCGTCACCCCGATCCGAGACGGCATGAACCTCGTCGCCAAGGAGTTCGTCGCCAGCCGGTACGCCGACCACGGCGTGCTGGTGTTGAGTGAGTTCGCCGGGGCCGCGCACGAGCTCACGGATGCCCTCCTCATCAACCCGCACGACATCGAGGGAATCAAGCGCGCCATCCTCACGGCCCTCTCGCTGCCCGAGGAGGAGGTCATCCGGCGCATGCGAGCGCTGCGTCTAACGGTGAAGAACCACACCGTCTTCGACTGGGCAAAGCGCTTCCTGGACGCCCTCGCCCTGGCAGGCTGAACCCATGGTCTCGGCGGACACCGAAACACCGGAGCGCCCACCGACCGCGTCCGCGCTCGGCGACGTGGTCTCGGCGCCGATCCTCCTCGTCGCGTGCGACTACGACGGCACGATCGCGCCGCACGTGGACGACCCGGCCCGTGCCCTGCCCCAACGCGAGTCGATCGTCGCATTGCGCTCGCTCGCATCCCTCCCCGACACCCATGTCGCGGTGATCTCTGGCCGGTCGCTGCGGGACCTGGCCGCCCTCAGCCGGTTGCCGCCCGAGGTGCACCTCGTCGGCTCGCACGGCTCCGAGTTCGAGCCCGGGTTCGCTCAGGATCTCCCCGACCAGGTCCGATCCGCGAGACGCAGCGTGATCCAGCAGCTCGACGACGTCGCAAGCCGGACTCCGGGGGCGATCGTGGAGCGCAAGCCGGCGAGCGTCGCGTTCCACTACCGCCAAGCCGATCCGGCCGTGGCGGCCGCGGCCGTGAAGGAGATCCTCGACGCCGCGGCGACGCAGCCGGGCGTGACGGCCAAGCACGGCAAGATGGTCATCGAGCTCTCGCTCGTCGACACCGACAAGGGCGCGGCCCTCACCCGCATCCGGCAACAGATCGGAGCCGAGGGAACGCTCTTCATCGGCGACGACCTCACCGACGAGGATGCATTCGCGGTGCTCGGCGGACCCGACGTCGGCGTGAAGGTCGGGCCAGGCCCCACGACCGCGGGCTTCCGTGTGCCCGACACGGACTCCGTCGCCCGTCTCCTCGCGGAGGTGTTCGGCCGACGACGGGCGTGGCTCGAGGGTGACTCCGCACCTCCGATCGAGCGGCACACGTTGCTCTCCGACCAACGCACCGTCGCACTGCTCACGCCCGACAGTCGGGTTTCGTGGTTCTGCCACCCCCGCGCCGACTCCCCCGCCGTGTTTGCCGAGCTCCTTGGTGGACCCACGGCAGGGACGTTTGCCATCCGCCCTGATCCGAGCCGCCCTCCCCTCTCGCAGCGCTACGTCGGCGAGACACTCGTCGTCGAGACCCGATGGCCCGGCCTGCGAGTGACGGACTACCTCGATGTGGCGCACGGCCGCGTGTTCGAGCCGCCCGGCCGCAGCGACCTCATCCGTGTGATCGAAGGGGACGTGAGGGTCGTCATCGAGTTCTCACCTCGCGTCGACTTCGGCCGCGTGCCCACCCGTCTCGAGGCCGCAGACGAGAACCTCCTCCGCGTCCGTGGCGCCGGGGACAGCGTGCAGCTTCTCGCACCAGGTGTGCAGTGGGAGATCGTCGAGGACGGACCGCACGAACGCGCGGTAGCGAGAGTTGATCTCCAGCCGGACGAGCCCCTAGTGCTCGAGATGCAGGTGGGCGTCGACGGCGCGCCTCCGTGGCATGCGCCAGAGATCGATCGTCGTCGTTCGACGCTCGAGTATTGGAGCACGTGGGCGTCCGGGCTTCGGTTGCCCCAGATCTCGCCCCGGATGGTCCGCCGCAGCGCTCTCACCCTCAAGGCGTTGTGTCATCAACCCACGGGAGCGATCCTCGCGGCGGCCACGACGAGCCTCCCTGAGGAGATCGGTGGCAATCGCAATTGGGACTACCGGTACTGCTGGTTGCGCGACGCCGCCATCGCCGCCGATGCGTTGGTGCGGGTCGGCAGCCCTCGCGAAGCCCTCGGCTTCCTCGACTGGTTGATCGACCGCGTCGCCCACGTCCCGTCCGCCGAGCGCCTCCGCCCGCTGTATCCGCTGGCCGGTGACGAGTTCCTGCCCGAAGCCGTGATCCCGACGCTCAATGGATACCGGGGTTCGCGTCCGGTCCGCATCGGCAACCTCGCCGAGCATCAGCTGCAGCTCGACATGTTCGGCCCGATCGTGGACCTGATCCACCGGCTCGGAGACGAGGGCATGTTCCTCACCGATCGCCTGTGGGACCTCACCCGTGCGCTCGTCGACGCCGTGTGCCAGCGCTGGCGCGAACCCGACCACGGCATTTGGGAGGAGCGCCGCAACCCTCGCCACTACGTCGTGTCGAAGCTCCAGTGCTGGGTGGCGCTCGACCGCGGCCTCAAGATCGCGCGAAACACCGGCCGCGCGCCGAACCCCGACTGGGCCGCGACGTGCGAAAAGATACGCGGCGAGATCCTCACAAAAGGGTGGAACCCCGAGATCGGGTCGTTCTCGGTCAGCTACGACGACGACGACGTCGATGCCGCCATCCTGCAGATCGCGTTCGTTGGATTGCTGCCTCCCGATGACCCCCGCGTGATCTCGACGGTCGCGCGCGTGGAGCGCGTGCTGCGCGAGGGCGAGGTCGTGTTCCGATACCGGCACGAGGACGGGGTGTCGGGATCGGAGGGCGGCGGGTTCCTGCTCTGCGCGGCCTGGCTGATCGAAGCGTTCGTGGCGATCGGCCGTGTCGACGACGCCCGTGAGCTGTTCGACCGATATCTCGAGCTCGCGGGACCGACGGGCCTGCTCGCCGAGGAGTGGGACCGCACGACGGAGACCGCGCTCGGCAACTTCCCCCAGGCGTACTCACACGCGGGGTTGATCAACGCCGCGGTCGCGCTCGGCCGCGCCGGGAGCCGGCCCCTGCGTTGAGGTACGAGCGCTACATCGCCGCAGGCGGCGGTCGATGGCCACGCGTACGCTGGAGGAGCAGCGGCGGAGGGGCGCAAGCGTGGGCGAGCAGTGGAAAGTACGTGTTCTCGCGGGACCTCGGCTCGAGCGCGGCGAATCGGAGGTGACCCTCCCCATCACCGCGGTGAGTCCGCGCTAGCCGGCGGCGACGACGAGACTCGAGAGGCGACCTCGCCGAGCCGGCGGAGGTCGTCGGTCAGTGCCGCGGTGCGGTCGCGGTGCGACGGGATGAGCAACGCGTACAGCACATCCAGGATCTTCGGCGCCCGAATCACCTGGAACCGCTGCTCGATCGTCGTGCCCTCGTTGTCTTCGCGGAGCTTGATCGCCCATTCGGTGCTGTCGGGGCTGAGCGCAGTCGGGACGGTTCGCCACACGAGCTCGTACGGCTCGGCGGACACGACTTCGCACACGCGTCCCCACCGGAACACCCTTGCGCGGTTGCGACCGCGGAACCGCGCACCCGGACGAACCTCGGTGGCGTCAGCCAGCCACTCGACGCTCACGCACTCGTGGCTCCACTCCCCCGTGCGGGTCACGTCGCGCACGACGTCCCACATTGCCTCGATCGGTGCGTTGGTCTGCACTTCGCATCGCCCCTGCTTCTGCACGCGTCGCGTCGTCATGAGGGCCTCCTTCCTCTCCGCACTGCTTCGGGTTGCATGACCTGCTCGAGCGTCGTGGCCATCCACTGCTCATACTGCGCGGACGTCCACCCCGACACGTCGACGAGCAGCTCGTAGACCTCGGGGCTCGTGAGCGCCCACAGCCCGTCGCGCTCGGTCGGTGTCGCCGGGCGACCGAGGATCAGCGCGGCGCTCGCGGCCACGTCGGAGCGTTGCCGCTCCCGGGTGTCGCGAAGCACCTCGCCCATTTCCTGGTCGCTCGCTGCGGCCTCGCGAACCACCTTGCGCATCGCCGCCGTTCGCTCGTAGATGCCGGTGAGGAGACGGGCCGCAGCGGCCGTGCGGTCGCGATGGCTGCCCGTTCCCATTCGCGCGAATTCAGGTCGTTCGGCCACGGGGATCGGCTCGGCATCACCCACCACCGCGACATCGACGACTGCTTGCAGCAGCGCCCGCTTCGAGGAGAAGTGGACGTACAAGGTCTCCGTGGCTACGCCCGCTTCGGCCGCGACCTCGCGCATGCCGGTACGAGACCAGCCCCTTTCGATGAAGAGCGCTCGTGCCGCATCGAGCAGCGCTCCGCGTGTCTCGGCGGCGCGGCGAGCCCGCAGCGGTGATCGGTACTGCCGAGTCCTCGAGGCCTGCTTCGCGGGCACGAAAGACTTTCTAGCACAAGACAGTATTCACTACAAGCATGTTCTAGGTTCATAGATTCTCGGCGACGATGTCGAGAATTCAGCGCCCGCTCCGTCCCAGGGTGCATCCGGTCGGCACGGCCGACCTCACACAGTCGGCAGAGCCGACGTCAAACTGGGAGAACACCATGGCCAAGTATCTGTTGCTGAAGCACTACCGAGGCGCGCCGGCGCCCGTCAACAATGTCCCGATGGACCAGTGGACGCCCGACGAGGTCGAGGCACACATCGGGTTCATGAACGACTTCGCAGCTCGTCTCGAGAGCAGCGGCGAGTTCATCGACGGGCAGGCGCTGTCGCCCGACGGCGTGTGGGTCCGCTACGACGGCGAGGGGCGGCCACCGGTGACCGACGGCCCGTTCGCGGAGACGAAGGACCTGATCGCGGGATGGATGGTGATCGACGTCGACACCTACGAGCGCGCGGTCGAGCTCGCCGGTGAGCTGTCGGCAGCACCTGGGGCCCGCGGCGAACCCATCCACGAATGGCTGGAGGTCCGGCCCTTCCTGACGGCACCGCCCAACTTCACCCACTGACCCTCCAATGAACACGGACGACGTCGAGCTGCGAGAGCTCGTCCCACGGGTGTTGAGCGTCCTCGTCTGTCGCGGAGCGGACTTCGCGACGGCCGAGGACGCCGTCCAAGAGGCGCTCATCCGGGCGCTCTCCGCGTGGCGGCACGAGCCGCCCGCGGACCCCACGGGGTGGCTCGTCACGGTCGCGTGGAGAGCCTTCCTCGACGTGACGCGGTCAGATGCCGCTCGCCGCGACCGAGAGGTGCAGTTCGACACCGAGCCGCCGGCGGGCGCGATCCCGAGCGCCGACGACACGCTGCGCCTCTACTTCCTGTGCGCGCACCCCGATCTCACGTCGTCGTCCGCGGTTGCGTTGACCCTCCGAGCCGTGGGTGGCCTCACCACACGCCAGATCGCTCGGGCGTACCTCGTGCCCGAGCGCACCATGGCCCAGCGCATCAGCCGCGCCAAGCGCACCGTCAGTCAGGGCACAGCCAGTCGGGCGGGACTCGATCGTCCCGGCGACGTACTCACGGTGATGCGGGTGCTGTACCTCGTCTTCAACGAGGGCTACTCCGGCGACATCGATCTCGCGGCCGAGGCGATCCGACTGACCCGGCAGCTGACTGCCTTGGTGGACGAGCCCGAGGTCCACGGGTTGCTCGCCCTGATGCTCCTCCACCATGCCCGCCGCCGCAGCCGCACCCGACCGGACGGAAGCATCGTGCCCCTCGCCGATCAGGACCGCAGCCAGTGGGACACAGCTCTCATCGCCGAGGGCATCGACATCACGCACGCTGCACTCGCGCGCGATCAGCTCGGCGAATACCAAGCGCAAGCGGCGATCGCCGCGCTCCATGCCGACGCGCCGCGTGTCGAGGAGACCGACTGGGTCCAGATCGTGGAGTGGTACGACGAGCTCCTCAGGTTCGCCGACACTCCGATCGTCCGGCTCAACCGGGCGGTCGCAGTCGGCGAGGCCGACGGCGCCCCCGCAGGACTGTCGGCACTGGCCGAGGTCGACGAAGGCGTCCCACGGCGCGAAGCGGTCGCCGCGTACCTCCATGAGAGGAATGGCGATCTCGAACTCGCGGCCCGCCTCTATGCCAACGCCGCTCGCAACGCACCGAACCTCGCCGAACGCGACCACCAGACGCGCCAAGCAGCGCGACTCAACCAGCACCTGAGATGCCACAAATGACTCGGCGCGGGTGACCCCGCGGTGAACATCGGGGCACGCTTTGGTGCGCGACTAGTCCCCGCTCGGCGCTCCGTGCGATCCTTCGTCGCCGCCAAGGGCCCTGCCTTCCCCTCCCCTACCGAACGGATGGCGGGCCTTTGGCGGTCCACTCGTGCCGGGCGGGCAGGATGATCGTGTGACGACGCTGCACCTACTGCGCCACGCGAAGTCCAGCTGGGATGACGCGATGATCCCCGACCACGATCGGCCGCTCGCTCCTCGCGGTGCTCGTGCCGCTCGAAGCATCGCCGCCCACCTTCCGTCCGCAGGCATCCATCCCGACCTGGTGCTGTGCTCGTCGTCCCGGCGTACGGTCCAGACGCTCGAGGCGCTACGCCCGGCGCTCGGCAAGACGGCACTGGTGTCGATCGAACCCGAGCTGTACGGCGCTGATGCCTCGGAGATCCTGGAGCGGCTCCGGGCCGTCGACACACCGATCCCACAGATCATGGTGATCGCGCACAACCCGGGCCTCGAGGATCTCGCAATCGAGCTGTCGGGCGAAGGCGATGCCGCCCTGCTGAACCAGCTACGAACGAAGTTCCCTACGGGGGCGCTCGCGACATTCGACGTTCACGGCAGCTGGGCCGAGCTCGGCCCCGCCCACGCGCGCTTGACGCACCTCGTGACGCCGAAGGATCTCTCGTGAGCGAGGCCCGGTGGACGTGAGCGGGAACGACGGCCGCGTTCCAGGGCGTCAGGACGTCGCCTCTGCAGCGGCCTCGATGATTTTCGTGACCGCCTCGGGGCGGCCTCAGGCGGCTGCGCCCCCGCTCAGGGGGAGGTCACGTTGACCACGAACGGCGGGGTGACCGTGTTGTTCGCGCTATTCGTCTCGCCGCCGGTGCTAGGCGGGAGTGTCACGTTGATGGTGAACTGGCCGCCACTCTGCGCGTTCCACTGCACGACGAGCGTCAGCACGCTGTTGCCGCCGGGGGGAATGGGAGCCAGTGCCGACAAGCTGGTGAAGGTCACCGTGGTCGGCGTGTCGCCGACGCCGGCAGTGTTGTTCACAGTCGGCCAACCGGGGCCGCCCCCGGCCACGCGGACAACGGACTCGCCTGGCGGGATCTCGGAGAGAAGGGGAGGGTCTGCCGGCAGGGTCACGGTGACGCTAATTGGACCGTTGGTCGGGCCGGTCCCAACGTTCATGATCGTGAGGGTGTAGGCCCGTAGACTTCCCGCCGGCATCGAGGACGGGCCGGCGACCGACGGCGTCAGGTCCGGGACTCCGACCGACGCAGTCGTGGTGGTCGCCACAGTCGTCGTGGTCGCCGCCGTCGTCGGCGTGGTCGGCACCGCACCTCCGGTCGCAGCGGTGGTCGTCGACGCCGCGGTGGTCGTCGTGGCCACCGTGGTGGTCGTCGCCGCCGCGACCGTCGTTGTCGCCGCGATGGTCGTCGGAGCTGCAGTCGGCGCGACAGTCGTCTCCGGCGGGCACTCCTCCGCGCCAGCCTTCCGCGCGTCGCTGACCACGAGCGTCGCTGCGCCCAGCGCGAGCGCGACGACCACGGTCGCAGCGCCGCTGACGCCACGTCGGCGCACGCCGAGCACGAGCGCGACTCCCGTCCCCAGCACGAGGAACGCGAGCAGCACGACGAGCAGGGGGTCACTGCCCGTGGCGGGCAGGACACAGTCAGTCATGAGCCCAGTATCCCACTTCCTCTCACGCGAGGCGCAGCGTCAGACAACCAGGGGTTGAGCATTTCACCCGCGCGACCCGGCCTGATCAGCCTGAACTCTCCCCACCACCACGGGTCGGGTCACAGCCGATCGGTTCACGATCGCCCAGGTAGCGCTCGCGGGCGCGGCGATCGAGGGATCCGGCACCGAGGTCGCACGCTCGATCGAGACTGAGGGCGTCGAGCGAGGCAAGGGTCCCGTCGCCGCCCGCGGTGACCACGACCGACCGCGGCGTCATGGCCAACCTCCAGACCTCGCCGTCGTGATAGTCGTAACGCGGACCGATGGCCTGCCCGGTCGCCGAGTTCCACAGCGTGATGATGCCCTCTCGATTGCTGCTCACGAGGGCATCGCCCAGACTCGTGAACGCAACGTCGAGCGGCGCCGGCGGTTGCCCGTTGAGCTCACTGCGACGTTCACCGGTCTCGATGTTCCACAGTGTGACGCCGTCGGTTGCGCCGGCTGCGGCGAGCAAGCTCCGATCAGGGCTGACTGCGACGCTGAACACGGCGTCGCCGTCCGAGTCGACCTGAAGCGCGTCGCGCATCTCGCTCCCGTCGCGCCTCCAGAACCGCACCCGACCGTCGCCATACGCGGCGACGACTTCGCTCTTACCCGAGAACACGACGGCATTCGCGCCGGCCGCGATGGCCGAGGTCTGCGCGACCGGATCCGAGAGATCGTCGGTGGTCCAGAACCGAACGATCCCGTCACTCCCCGAGGACACAACGAGGTCGCCGTCGGCGTTCAGGGCCATGTCGGTGACCGGGCTGCCCGTTTCGACCGTTTCGACCGCGGCGGTATCCACGTCCCACAACCGGAGCGTCCCGTCGCGACCGCCGGTGGCGAGGCGACCGTCTGGGAGGAAGACCATGGCGAAGACCGGTCCGTCATGCCCGACCAACTCCGTCGCGGGCCCACCGTCGATCGCGGAGACGCGCACGGTGCCTTGTTCGTCACCCACCGCCACGCGCTGCCCTTCTGCGTCCACGGCCACGCCATAGAGGGGTGAACCGGCGTCGAGCATGAAGACAACCGTCGGCCGTCGCTTGGTCGTGTCCCACACGCGCACGTCCTGATCGCGGCCAAGGGTCACGAGCACCATTCCGTCTCGCGATGCCGCGGCGTCGATGACACGGTCGTCGTGGCCGACCGCCGAAGCTCCCACCACTGCGGCGTCGTCGAGCCGATATTCGTGGACCAGACCGTCGTCGCCGCCCGCGTAGAGCGCCTCGCCGTCGGCCGACCATACGAGACCCTCCACGCTGTCCACGTCGGCAAACGGTGTCGCGACAAGCGCGCCCGTGCGAAGGGACCACACGCGTGCTGTGCCGTCGCTGCTTCCCGTTGCGACGAGGTCACCATCCGGATGCGGGACGACTTCCCACACGTCGTTCGTGCCGTGCGCAGCGATCGGCGAGACGGCCGCGGGCTCCCCTGTCGCAGCGTCCCAGACGTACACGCGGCCGCCGCCCGTTCCGGCGAGGACCCGTGTCCCGTCACGCGTGAACGCAACGCTCAGGAAGTCGACGGCCTCGCTGAACGGCTCCCCAACTTCGGTCCAGGTGGTGGTGTCGTAGATCCGGACGACGCCGCTCTCCGCTGCCGTAGCGAGGCGCGTGCCGTCCTCGGAAAACGCCGCGGACCACAGCGCACCGCCGGAATCGTCCACAGCCGCGGCCTGCGGGTCCGTCTGGTCGAGATCCCAACGCCAGGCACCGCCCTCGCCGACCGCGACGAGCCAGCGACCGCTCGGATCGATCACGGCCTCCTCGACGCCGCCCACACTGCTCGTGAGGGTACGGGTCGCCTCGCCGGAGCTTGCGTCCCAGAGCCGGATGGTGCCGTTGCGCGCTCCCGTCACGATCGTCGATCCGTCGGGAGACACGAGGGTCGTGAGCACGTCACCGACGGGAATCGGCTCGAGGTCGGGAACGATGTCCGACGCTGCCATCGCCTCGCGCGCGTTGACGATCGCGTTTTGCGCTTCGGGTGTGATCGGCTCGACGCGGGCCGCACTCTCGGCCGCGAGGAGCAATGCGAGCTTCGGCCGCGTCGGGGCGAGCGATTCCGCTTGGGTCGCGAGCGCGCGTACAAACCGTTCCTCGGCCTCGGCTCCCTTGTCCTGCGACTCCTGCAGTGCGGCGAACGCCACGATCGACGCCGCCGCAGCAGTCGCGGCGAGCAACGACAGCGCCGTGAATGCAAACCGGCGTACCCGATGGCGACGTCGCTCGGCGTCGGCCGCAGCTCGTTCCTCGGCCTCGCGAGCATCACGGCTCGCGTCGAGAAACGCGGCCGGGAGCTCCGTGAGCCCGACATCGGAGCGGTCGCGCCACTCCAGGGCCGTCGCGAGGGGTGTTCCGCGATAGAGCAGATCAGGATCTCGCCCCTGACGGGCCCACTCCGCGGCGGCGTGCGTGAGCCGCTGGCGCATCCGCAGATCGTCACGGTTGTCGTCGATCCACTCGCGCAGTCGCGGCCAGGTACGGATGAGCGTTTCGTGCACGATCTCGACGCCCCGGTCGTCGACCGTGAGCAATCGCTCGTTGGCGAGCGTGTCGACGACGGTGCGGCTGTTCGCATCGGTGCCGATCTCGTCCCAGGACAGCCGTCGGCGCGAGTCGGGAGTGTCGTCACCAGGGTTCACAAGCCGAAGGAACAGGCGTCGAGCGACCCTGCGCTCCTCGTCGTCGAGTCGTTCGTACGCGTGCTCGGCCGACTGCGAGATGGCGCCGACGACGCCACCGGCCGCCCGGAACCCGTCGAGGGTCAGCAGCGTTCCGCGCCGGCGCAGCCAGGTCTCCAGCAGGGCGTGGGCGACGAGGGGCAACGCGCCCGCCTCGTCGCCGGCTTCGTCGAGAATCGCCTCGGTGAGGCCGGCTTCGAGCCGCAACCCGGCGCGCTGCGCCGGGCCCTGAATCGCACGCATCAGCTCATCCCGGCGCATCGGGCCGACGAGGACCTGGTTGGCGCTGATGCGGTCCGCGAGCCAGGCATAGTGCGCGCACGCCGAATAGAAGTCTGACCGCAATCCGAGCACGACTCGGATGTTCGTGCCGGCTGACGCGGCCAGGGTCGCCAACACATCGAGGAACGCGTGCCGATCGGCGGCGTCGATGCCGTGCGTGAGCAGCTCTTCGAACTGGTCGATGACGAGCAAGCCGGGAGTCTGCGACGAGAGAAACCGTCGGATGCACTGCGGGTCATCGCGCAACTGCGTCGCAGTGGGCGCCGCGTGCCCCCCGGTGAACCGGTCGAGCTGATAGGCAAGCTCCTTCATCGGGTCCACGCCCGGCGTGAAGATCGCGATCGGCCAGTGCTGGCTGCCGGGCAACGCCCCGGCGACGATGCTGGGCACGAGCCCGGCCCGGAGCAGCGAGGACTTGCCGCTCCCGGAGGGACCTCCGATCACGAGTGTCCGCGCGGTCTGCAACCGCGCGACCAACTCGTCGACGAGCGCTTCGCGGCCGAAGAAGAACGCTGCGTCCTCGGGCTGGAACGACGCCAGGCCTTTGTACGGGCACGTCGTTCCGGGTGTCGCCGTGCGGAAACCCACCGTGACCCTTCCGGTGGCGTCGTCGAGCGCCCCGAGCGCGGCCGCTTCCCACTCGGGCATCGTGGCGAACCGCTCCTCTGGCTCCGGTGCGAGGCCGCGAAGGAACACCTCGCGCCACGCTGGCGGAACGGTGGCGAGCTGTGCATCGAGCGACTCGCTCGCCGCCGGGACGTCGCCGGTGAGGAGGTTCCACAGCACCGCCGTCGCCGCGAACACGTCGGCCGGCGGTCCGATCTCCGCATTTCGACGCCCTTGTTCGGGCGCCCGGTAATGCGGCGTGCCGCCCATGATCGTCGGTCCGACGGCGGTTCGATCCTGATCCTTGGCGAGCCCGAGGTCACCGATGACGCCGCGCTCCCCCAAGGCGAGAAGACCACGTCGCTGCGCGGTTGCCGAACCGGTGTCGGTTGCCGTGGCATCGCCGACGATCAGCAGGTTCGCCGGCTTCACGTCGCGGTGCACGATGTTCGCGGCGTGGAGCGCGCCGAGCCCGCTCGCAAGCGCGACGATCATGGCCCGTACGCCTTCGGCGTCGGCGATTCCGCCCGGTTCGACCCGGTCCGCGAGCACACCGCCGCTGGCGAGCTCCATCACGAAGAACGGGCGTCCGTCGTCGAGCGCCCCGATGTCGTACACCGCGATGACGTGGGCGTTGTTCACGCGTCGCAGGAGTTGTGCCTCGCGAACGAATCGCTCGCGGGTTTCGGGGTCGTGCGCGTGCTCCGCGCTCAGCACCTTGATGGCGATGTGAGCATCGAGCGCGTCGTCGAAGGCCGACAGGACGACACCGAACCCGCCGATGCCCAGGATCGAACGGATCCGATACCGGCCGATCTGTTCGGGGACGCCGTGCACGGAACCCCCTTCAGGGCGTCAAAGGAGTTCGGATACCTCGAAGCAGTCGACGAGTGACGAGTCGATCACGATGTGGTCACGGTCTCCAGCCGTCACACACAGTGTCGTCGAATCGCCACGGGCTCCGGTCGACACTGGGCCCTCCGTGACGAACTCCGGGTACTCGTCGGTCGGCACCCATTCGCCCTGCTCGACTCCCCGGTCGGCCGCGTCGTCGCTGACCTGATCCGCGCTGTAGGTGTCCCAGAAGACATGAATGTGGTTCTTCGAGAAGTCAGGCGCGAAGTTCGCTTCCCAGGTGATCCGGAGTTCCTCGCCATCCTTCTGCACGTCGCTGATGGTCACGGTGCATCCGTCGACCGGACACGCGTTCTGCCCGTCGTCCTCCGTTGACGCTGCCGGTGCCTCCGTCGCCGACGAACTCGCGTCGTCGCCATCGTCGTCGTCACCGCACCCCGACAACAGCGCGATCGACGCGATCAGGACCGGCGTGACCAGGACCGATGCGAGTGACTTCCCTGCGCGCACCCCCGAAAGGTTACTCCTCGCGCCAGGTGACGGTCCACACTGTCTCGACGCCGCTGATCCCGCGTAGCTCCACATCGCGCGGAGACACGAACGTGACGGCGCCGCGTGGCTCCGCGATCTGACGCACCAGGGACGAGACGAGGATCTCACCGCCGTCCGCAAGCGCCGCGATGCGGGCGGCGACGACCACGTGCTTGCCGAAGAGGTCTCCGGTGTCGTCCATCACGACCTCGCCGGTGTGCATGCCCATGCGCTCCCGGAACTCGTAGTCGGCACACCACTCCCGACGCGCGAGGTCGCGCTGAATGCCAATCGCACAGAAGATCGCCGAGTGCGCGCTCCGGAAGCAGAGCATGTACCCGTCGCCCTGGTGCTTGACGATGCGACCACCGTGTGCGTCGACGTGCGCGCGTACGAGGGCGTCGTGGCGTCTCAGGAGGTCGAGCCACGCGGAGTCACCGAGCGCGATGGCGAGCGCCGTCGACGACTCGATGTCGCCGAACACCACGGTGAGCGTGCCCGGTTCGTCCGCGACGGCGCCGAGTACCTGCACGCTGAGGTCCTCGACGACCGCATCCGCGACCTCGTCGATGCTCGACCGCCCCGTCTCCGTGGTATCGACCGTGGTCCGCATGTGGGTCGCGGTGCGGACCGGGGCGCTGCTGCTCATCCCGATCTCGACTCGCGTATCGCCGATCTTCACCACCGAGCCGGCGCGTGCAGCAGTCGGCCCCTCGACGGGGAGACCGTCGAGGGTGGTGCCGTTCGAGCTGCCGAGATCCGTGACGACCACCGTGTCGCCGGGCCCCGGCTCCAACGCGACGTGACGGCGCGAGGCGCGATTGTCGACCACGACTATTCCGTCCGCCTCTCGGCCGAGTTCGATACGGGCGTCGAGCACCACCGTGAAGGCCTGGCGGTTCGGGGTCCGGATCGTGACGAACGTCGCGCCCATGGGGTTCAGCGTGTCAGGTCACGCCACCGCGCGTCGCCACCGCCGGCGAACGAGTCGTCCGACCCATCGCTCCGGCCCGCGCTGTCGCCGAAGGGTAACGGGTCGGGCGGGGCCGGTGCAGACCGGGCGGTACGGTCCCCGGTCCCGCTCGACCTCGTCGCACTCCCCTCCTTCTGTATCCAACCCGAAGGTCGTCTCGGAACGTCTCGGCCATGCCGGGATCGCGATCACATTGGACACCTACAGCCACGTCAGCGAGCCGATGCACGCGTGTGCCGCCGACGCCGTCGCTGCGCTAATCGCTGCTGGCGGTAGCAGACCGGTAGCAGACTCCGAATGAGTCGCCCGAAACCTTGCGCCACTAGGCGGTGTTCGTGTCGGAGGGGGGACTTGAACCCCCATGCCCTTGCGGGCACTAGGCCCTCAACCTAGCGCGTCTGCCAATTCCGCCACTCCGACGTGGGGCCGTTGACTGTAGCGAAAGCGTGCTGGCTCAGTCGATGAGCAGACCGAGTCCGATCGTGCAGAAGATGAAGACCAGCGCCACCACCACGGTGATGCGATCGAGGTTCTTCTCCACGACGGTCGAGCCCATCGCCGCCGACCCGATGCCACCGCCGAACATGTCCGACAGGCCGCCGCCCTTCCCGCTGTGCAGCAGCACGAGGAAGACCATGACCAGGCCGGCGATCACGTCGACAACGAGGACGAGGGCGGTGAGCACGGGTTCCGAGGTTACCAGCGGGGTCGCGGGACCCTGCAGTCAGACCTGGCAATAAGACCTGCAGTCAGACCAGCTCAGCAGCGAGCTCGGCAAAGTGGCAGGCCACGGGGTGGCCCTGTCCACGGTCGATCAGAGCCGGCTCCTCCGTCGCGCAGATGTCCTGGGCCTTCCAGCAGCGGGTGCGGAACCGGCAACCACTGGGCGGGTCGATGGGGCTGGGCACATCGCCGGTGAGCACGATCCGCTTGCGCTTGCGCTCCTTCTTCGGGTCCGCCATGGGGATCGCCGACAACAGGGCTTGCGTGTACGGATGCGCGGCCTTTGTGTAGAGGTCGTCGGCCGGCGCCATCTCGACGAGCTTGCCGAGGTACATCACCGCGACGACGTCCGAGATGTGCTGCACCACCGAGAGGTCGTGGGCGATGAAGAGGTACGCGAGCCCGAGTCGATCCTGCAGGTCCTCGAGGAGATTCACGACGCCGGCCTGGATCGAGACGTCGAGCGCGGAGACCGGCTCGTCGAGCACGATCACCGACGGGTCGAGGGCGAGCGCTCGAGCGACACCCACGCGTTGGCGCTGTCCACCGGAGAACTCATGGGGATAGCGGTTTGCGTGGTGCCGGTTCAGCCCGACGAGCGCCAGCAACTCCTCGACTCGGCTCCGATGATCCCCGGGCACCTTGTTGATGACAAGCGGCTCGGCGACCGCGGCGCCGATCGTCATCCGAGGATCGAGCGACGCATAGGGGTCCTGGAACACGATCTGCATCTCCCGGCGCAGCGCGCGCATCTGGCGGAGGCCCAGCGTGGTGACCTCCTGGTCCCGGAAGTACACGGACCCCGACGTCGGCTCGATCAAGCGGAGGATGCAACGACCGACCGTCGACTTGCCCGAGCCGGACTCACCGACGAGACCGAGGGTTTGCGACGGAGCGATCGCGAACGACACGTCCGAGACCGCCTGCACGACACCCTTGATGGACTTGATGCCCTTGTGGCTCGTGACGTTGAAGTTCTTCACGAGGTGCTCGACCCGCAGGATCGGGGGCATCGGCGGCGCGTCGGGAACGCTCGCCTCGACCGCGATAGTGCTCACTGCTGGATGTCCCAGTGGCCAATGAGCTGCTCGCTGAAGTGGCAGGCCGCCTCTTGGTCGTGCGCGCCGACGAGCCGGAGGTTCGGTACCTCGACCGTGCAGATCTCCGCCGAGTACTTGCACCGTGGTGCGAAGGCACAGCCCGGCGGGGGGGCCAGCATGTTCGGCGGCGACCCGGGGATCGGACGCAGCCGGTGCGCCTGACCGGTCGGGATCGAGCTCAACAGCCCCACGGTGTAGGGATGTGCGGGGTTCTCGAACAGGTCGTCGATGTTCGCGAGCTCCACGCTGCGACCCGCGTACATCACCCGAACACGATGAGCGAGACGGGCGATGACACCGAGGTCGTGCGTGATGAAGACGATCGCGGTGCGGGTCAGCTCCTGGACCTGCTGGATGACCTCGAGGATCTGCGCCTGGATCGTGACATCGAGCGCAGTCGTGGGCTCGTCCGCGATGAGCACTTCGGGGTCGTTGCAGATCGCCATCGCGATCATCGCTCGCTGCCGCATGCCGCCGGAGAACTCGTGGGGGTACTGACGTGCTCGTGTCTTCGACTGGGGGATGCCCACCAGGTCGAGCATCTCGATCGCACGCTTCATGGCCGCGTCGCCGTTGAGGTCCTGGTGCGCCTGCACGGCCTCGGCGATCTGATCACCGACGCGCAGCACCGGGTTCAGTGCGGTCAGCGGATCCTGGAAGATCATGGCGATCTTTGCCCCGCGGTACTTGCGGGCCTCGCTCGCCTCGAGCCCGATGAGCTCGGTGCCGCGGAACGTCGCTGACCCAGAGATCCGGGCCGTCCTGTGCAGCAGCCCCATCACCGCGAGCATCGTCACGGACTTGCCCGACCCTGACTCTCCCACGACACCGAGCACCTCGCCGGCATGGACGACGAGATCGTTCCCCCGCACCGCGTACACGGGACCGTCTTCAGTGGGGAACGTGACGTGAAGGTCGCGGATCTCGAGCACGGGCTCACCCGCCGCGGCACCCTCCCGCGCGCTCGCCGCGCCCGGCGTCGTGACCGCCATCAGCCGATCTTCTGCTGGCGAGGATCGAGCGCGTCGCGGAGACCGTCGCCGACGAAGTTGACAGCGAGAACCGTGGCCACGACCACCAACCCCGGGAACCAGATGAGCCAGGGGGCGATGGCGAAGTAGCCCTTGCTGTCGGAGAGGAGGTTTCCCCACGTCGGCACGGGCGGGCTTACACCGAACCCGAGAAACGAGAGCGCGGACTCGAGGAGGATCGCGGCCGCGACATTCAGTGTGACGACGACCACGATCGCGCCGACGCAGTTCGGCAGCAGATGCTTCGCGATGATGCGCCGGTCGTCCGCTCCAAGTGCTCGCGCCGCTTCGACGAACTCCTTGTGCTTCAGAGACATCACCACGCCGCGGACGATGCGCGCGGTCGTCATCCAGAAGAAGAGCGACAGGACGATGACCGTCGCCCGGATGCTCCCTGCGTCGCCCATGACGGTGTGCGCCCATGGCTGGCGGTTGGGGAGGTTCCGCATCAGGATCAGCACAACGAGCAACGGCAGCGCGATGAACAGGTCGGTGACCCGCATCATCGCGTTGTCGAGCTTCCCGCCGAAGTAGCCCGAGGTCGCGCCGATGATCGTGCCGATGACCGTCGCGACGATCGCGACCGCGAATCCGACCGCGAGCGAGATCCGGCCCCCGTACACGACGCGGCTGTAAAGGTCGCGGCCGATCGCATCGGTGCCGAACCAGTGCGCGCCGCTCGGTCCCTGGAACACCGGACCAACCCCGGTCTTGTCGTAGGGGTACCGCGCGACGATCCCGGCGAACAGCGCCATGAGGCTCAGCAGGATCAGGATCACGGCGCTGACCATCGCCAGCTTGTGCCGTCGAAAGCGTCGCCACGCGAGCGTGCGGGGCGACAGCGAGACCGGAGCGACCTGCTCGGCCTCGGCCTCGACGATCTCGTGCTCCCGGACCTCGCCCACCTCGAGCACGTCGTCGGCGGGCGGCTGGAGAGCTGCCTCGGCGTCGGAGCGGACCTCAGTCAAGGCGGATCCTCGGATCGAGCCACCCGTAGGCGAGATCAGCGAACAGGTTGAAGAGGATGACCGAGAACACGACGACCATCATCCAGGGCAGGATCTGGGTGTAGTCGCCGTTGTTGTACGCGTCGATGAAGAACCGGCCCATGCCGGGGTACTCGAAGATCGCTTCGGTGATCACGAGGCCGCCGACGATGGCACCGATGTCGAGCGCGGCGTAGGTGACCACCGGAAGCAGGGCATTGCGGACCCCGTGGCGCATGATGACCCGCTTCTCGCTGATGCCCTTGGACCGCGCGGTCCGCATGTAGTCGGAGTTCATGACCTCGAGCATGGAGGCGCGCATGTACCGGCTGTAGATGGCGATGCCCTGGAAGGCGACGACCAGCGCCGGGAGGATGAGGTGCTTCACCCGCAGCCACGGGTCGAACCCCTCGTGGCCCGGCGGGTAGACCCCGGCTACTGGAAGGAAGGGCTTGTCCAGGTTGAACCACTTCGTCAGCGTGATCGCGAAGAACAGCTGAAGGATGAGGGCGAACCAGAACTGCGGGATGGAGAGGCTGAAGAACGAGAACCCCGTCGAGATGTTGTCGAACTTCGAGTACTGGCGCAGGGCCGAGAGGATCCCGAGCGTGACCCCGACGGAGATGGTGATGATGAACGCGAAGGTGCCGAGCACGATCGTGTTGAAGAGCGCGCGCTGGAGGTCGGGCCACACCTCACGGCGCGATGAGAGCGACTTGCCCCAGTCGAACATGACGAACGACTTGAGCCACGTCCAGTACTGCATGGGCAGCGACTTGTCGAGCCCGAGGCTGCGCCGGTACTCCTCGAGCTCCTCCGGACTGGCGCGGGGGTTGCGGGCGAGGGCGGCGAGCGGGTCGGTCGAGGACCGAACGGCGATGAAGACCAGGATGCTCGCGATCAGGAGCGTGGGGATCGCCCACAGTGCTCGCTTGACGACGAATCTGGTCAACGTTCACCTCCCCTTCGCCCAACGTTAGAGGAGGCGGCGCCCGGTCGCCCGGGCACCGCCCCCTCCAGTTCTTCTCTCTGGCAACCCTCGCTAGCTGACGACGGTCCAGTCGTACAGGTTGCGGTAGGCGCTGAGGTAGTTGCTGACGTCGGCGTCAATCGGCCCGGCGACGCGGTCGGTGCGCCACGCGATCATCGTCGGGAACTGGATCAGCGGGACCATGACGAAGTCGTCCGCCATGAACTTGCCGATCTGGTGGATCTGCTCGACGCGGGCGGTCTCGTCCAGCTCCGCGTCGGAAGCGGCCATGAGGGCAGACGCTTCCTCGTTGCAGTAGCCGCTGTTGTTCTGGCCCGACGGGTTCTCCGGCGTCGGGATGGCGTCGCACGACATGATGCCGGTCGGCGTCGGGTCGGGCGTGGCGACGTTGATGTACATCGCCAGCTCGACGTCGAGCGTGGGTAGCCGCTGCTGGAAGTAGGTCGCAGCATCGGAGTTGTCCACGACGAGCTCGAAGCCCTTCTCGGCCATGTCCGGGATCAGCAGCGCCTGGGTGTTCTCACGACGCGTATTGCCCGTGTTGACAGTGAAGCGGATGGTGGCCCGCTGGTCGCCCTTGGCCCAGATGCCATCACTGCCCTTGGCCCAGCCGTTCTCCTCGAGCAGCGCGGCGGCCCCCTCGGGGTCGTAGAGGCCCTCGTTGAGGCTCGTGTCACACCATTCGCCGATCGTGGGCACCCAGATCATGCAGCCGTTCTGCGTGGCGTTGGGGTCGATCGGCTTGTAGATCGTGTCGATGATCTTCGTGGTGTCGACGGACATCGCGAACGCCTGGCGCAGGATCGGATCCGAGAGCGGACCCTTGAACTGCTGGAGCCAGAGGTTCTCATACTGCGTGCCGAGGCCGAACGTGAAGTCGATGTTCGAATCGGTCAGGCGCTGCTCGGTGCCGGCGGCCGGCTGCGGGAAGATCGCGTCGACCTGACCCGAGAGCAGAGCGGCGAGCTCGGTGTCCTGATCCGCTAGCGGCACCATCACGACCCGGTCGACGAGCGGGGTCTTGCTCTCGTCGTAGTAGTTCGGGTTGGGGACGAGCACGGCCTGCTCGAGGCTCCACGACTCGAGGAGCCACGGGCCGGACGAGAACGGCATGGTGTCGGCCATCTCGTTCTCGAGGTTCGTCGTGTCGGGGAACGCGGCTGCCTTCAGCAGCGGGAAGAAGAGGTTCTTGTACGCCGCGTAGTTCTCCTGGAACACGATGACCGCGGTCTGCGGGTCGGTCGTGTCGATCGACTCGATCACCTCGTAGCCTGCGGTGGTCACGGAACCCGTGGTGTCCATGATCGCCCGCCACGTGAAGTCGATGTCGGCCGAGGTGATCGGCGTCCCGTCCTCCCACGTCGCGTCCGGATTCAGCTTCAGCGTCAACGTGAACGGGTCCTCGGTGATGCCGCCGTTGTCGAGCGTCGGCTCCTCAGCAAGGAGAGCGGTGGGCTCGAAGCCGCCATCGCCGGTCGTTTCCCAGAGGCCGGGGTTGACGTGCGCCGAAGTGGTCCAGATCATCCACGACGAGTTCGCACACTGCGTGATCGGGTTGATGCACTCGGGCCACTGCTCGGCACCGAGGGTGATCGTGCCGCCAGTGGGCACGCGGTCGCCCTCGGCCGCGGCCGTGGTGCCAGCACCCGCTGCCGCGGTAGTGCCCGCGCCGCCTGCGGTATCGCTGCTGCTATCGCCATCGTCGCCGCACGCTGCGGCGAAGAGGCCGAGACCGAGCAGCAAGGCCAGAGCCTTGACGCTCCTCGGGGTTCGTCTCACGAAATGGACCTCCTGGTATGAGCGGGGGGAGCTGGATCCACGTCCTCCCTCTGCAGCGGAGACCCGCCTCAGACAACGCGATCCACCGGCGGGAACCGCCCGGCAAGGCCGGCGTTCGACCGCACGGTTTGGTTCCGGCGCACCCGTCCTACCTCCCCTTTATCCAGGGCGGATGGCCGTTTTCGACGGTAGCAGAGGGCTACCCGGCGGAAGGGGACAGCAACCGTTACGGGTTGTTGACAACACGCGCTGACACTCAGTCAACAGCGCAGGGTCACCTGGCGTGGAGCCGGTACTGGACGATGCGGGCGAACTCGTCGGGATCGAGGCACGCCCCGCCCACGAGCGCCCCGTCGATGTCGGGCTGCGCCATCAGCTCGGCGATGTTCGTCGCCTTGACTGATCCCCCGTATTGCACCCGGACCGACGTGGCGGCCTCGACCCGCGCGATCTCCCGCACCTCGGCCCGCACCCGCGCACATACCGCCTGCGCATCCTCCGGGGTGGCGGTACGCCCGGTGCCGATCGCCCAGATCGGCTCGTAGGCGATGACCATGGTGCCGATCGCCTCACCTGCGAGGCCGGCGAGGCCGGCCCGCAACTGCGCGACCACCCTCTCCTCGGTCGCGCCCGCCTCATGTTCGTCGAGGGTCTCGCCGACACACAGGATCGGGGTCATCCCCGCAGCGAGGATCGCGCGCACCTTGCGATTGACCATGTCGTCGGTCTCGCCGAACAGCTGCCGTCGCTCCGAGTGGCCCGCGATCACGTAGCGCACCTGCAGCTTCGCGAGCATGACCGGCGCGACCTCCCCGGTGAACGCCCCCTTCTCCTCCCAGTGGCAGTGCTGCGCGCCGAGCACGATCGACATGTGATCGGAGTCGATCGCCGTCTGGACGGTGCGGAGATCGGTGAACGGTGGATGCACCGTGACATCCACGGCGTCGAAGTCGGCCCTGGTGAGGGCGTAGTGCAGCTTCTGCACCGTCTGCAACGCCTCGAAGTGGTTGAGGTGCATCTTCCAGTTGCCGCTGATGAGCGGCTTACGCGCGTCAGCGGGCATTTGGGGCCTCACGCAGTGCAGCCTCCCGCAACGCCGCCAGACCGGGAAGGTCACCGAGCTCGAGCAGCTCGAGCGACGCACCGCCGCCGGTCGACAGATGGTCGACTTGGTCGGCGAGGCCGAACTGGGCGAGCGCCGCCGCGCTGTCGCCGCCGCCGACCACTGTGAACCCATGGGCGTCGGCCACAGCATGAGCGACAGCGAGCGTGCCCGAAGCGAACCGCTCGTCTTCGAAGACACCCATCGGTCCGTTCCAGAACACCGTGTTGGCGTCGGCGATGACGTCGGCGAACTCCGCGGCGCTGCCCGGCCCGATGTCGAGCCCCCTCCAACCATCCGGCAGCCTCGTGCCGTATGTGGCGACCTGTCCGGCAGGTGACAGCGCCACGATGTCGGACGGCAGATGGATCGGCTTGCCCCTATCGAGCAGCCGGCGGCACGTGTCGACCTGATCGGGCTCGAAGAGCGAATCGCCGATCGCCGCGCCCCGCGCCGCGAGGAACGTGAAGCACATCGCTCCCCCGACGACCAACGCGTCGACGACCGACAGCAGCGCGTCGATCACACCGAGCTTGTCGCTGACCTTCGCGCCACCGAGCACCGCGACGAACGGACGACGAGGGTGCTCGCGGACACCGAGCAGCACGTCGACCTCGCGTGCCAACAATCGCCCCGCCGCGCTGGGCAGCGTCCGCGGCGGGCCGACGATCGAGGCGTGCGCGCGATGAGCGGCGCCGAACGCATCGTCGACGTAGAGGTCCTGCCCCTTCACGAGCTGCTCCACGAAGGCGGGATCACCCGCTTCCTCCCCGGGGTCGAACCGCAGGTTCTCGAGCAGCTCGACGCCCGGGGCGAGCTCGGCGAGTCGCGCGCGGACCGGTGCCATTGACCACCGCTCGTCGGGCTTCCCCTTGGGCCGGCCGAGATGGCTGCACGCGGTGACCGTGGCGCCGTGGCCGGTGAGCCACTCGATCGTCGGGAGCGCGGCTCGGATGCGCAGATCGTCGGTGATCTCGCCGCCTTCGAGCGGCACGTTGAAGTCGGCGCGCAACAGGACGCGCCGCCCGGCGACGTCGGGCAGATCTTCGAGAAGGGGGAGCTTCACCGGATGGCGTGTGGTGTCACTGGTTCGCCGCGTGTCACTGGTTGGCGGCGCCGATGATGAGCGCGAGGTCGACGAGCCGGTTCGAGTAGCCCCATTCGTTGTCGTACCAGCCGAGCACCTTCACCATGTTGCCCATCGCCATCGTGAGTCCCGAGTCGAACGTGCACGAGGCCGGGGAGCCCACGATGTCGGACGACACCAGGGGGTCGTCGGAGTAGACGAGCTTCCCGGCGAGGGGACCCGACGCGGCGGCCTTCGCGTAGGCCTCGTTCACCTCGTCGACGGTGACGTCGCGACGCAGGATGCCGACGAAGTCCGTGATCGAGCCGTCCGGGACGGGCACGCGGAGCGCCGTGCCGTCGAGCTTGCCCTTCATCGCCTCGAGCACGAGCCCCGTGGCCCGCGCGGCGCCCGTGGACGCCGGAGTGATGTTGATCGCCGCGGCGCGGGCCCGCCGGAGATCCTTGTGGGGACCGTCGACGAGCATCTGATCGCCGGTGTAGGCATGCACCGTTGTCATGAGCCCGCGCTCGACGCCGAACGTGTCGTCGAGCACCTTCACCATCGGAACGAAGCAGTTCGTCGTGCACGAGGCGTTCGACACGACGAAATGCTTGGAGGGATCGAACGTGTCGTCGTTGACGCCGACGACGAACGTGGCATCGGCCCCGTCGCACGGCGCGGAGACGATGACCCTCGGCGCGCCGCCTTCGAGGTGGGCCGCAGCGGTGTTCCGCTCGGTGAAGAAGCCGGTCGACTCGACGACGACGTCGACGCCGAGGTCACCCCACGGCAGCTCCTTCGGATCGCGGATCGCGAGCACCTTCAGGAGATCGCCCGCGACATAGATGCCGTCGTCGACGACGCGCACCTCGTCGGGCAGGCGGCCCATCACCGAATCGAACTTCAAGAGGTGCGCCATCGTGTCGACGGACCCGAGGTCGTTGAGCGCGACGAAGTCGATGTCCGCGCCGGATGCCTTGGCCGCGCGGAAGAAGCTGCGCCCGATCCGACCGAAGCCGTTGATCCCTACGCGGATCGCCATGTGCTGGAAGTCCTCCCGGTCGGGAGAGGCCCGCCCGGCCTCTCGTCACCGGTGGCGACGTTACTTGTCGACGTCGCGGTGTACGACCACCGGCTGGTAGCCGTGCTGACGGAGCCGGCGGGCGATCTCCTCGGCCACGACGACGGATCGGTGCTGACCTCCCGTGCACCCGAAAGCCAGCGAGAAGTAGCTCTTCCCCTCCCGCACATACGCGGGCAACAGCAGCGTGAGCAGCGCGTCGAGCTGACCGAGGAAGTCGGCCGTCACGTCCTGCCGCATGACGAACGTGCGCACCTCGGTGTCGAGCCCCGAACGGGGGCGAAGGTTCTCGTCCCAGTACGGGTTCGGGAGGAAGCGGCAGTCCACGACCATGTCGGCGTCGAGCGGGAGGCCGTGCTTGTAGCCGAACGACGTGATGCTCGCCTGCATGCCGGGGGCCGGCACCTCAGCACCGAAAAGCGCCATCAAGCGGTCGCGCAGCTGGTTGACGTTCAGGTCGCCGGTATCGACGACGAGGTCGGCCTCGGCCTTCACGGGCTCGAAGAGGAGCCGCTCGCGCTCGATCGCGTCGGTCATCGCACCGGCCTCGTCGGCGAGGGGGTGCCTCCGCCGGCTGCTGCTGTAGCGGCGCACGAGCACGTCGGTCGGCGCGTCGAGGAACAGGATGCGCACCCGGTGTCCCCCGGCTCGCAGCTGCACCAGCGCCGGCAGCACGTCGCCCGGGTTCGGACCACGACCCACGACGAGGGCCACCCGGCCGATGCTCGAGCCCGGCGCGCCGGCGAGGTCCGCGATCGTCGGGATGAGGGTGGCGGGCAGGTTGTCGACGATGAACCAGCCGAGATCCTCGAGCGTCACCGCGGCCTGGGAGCGACCCGCCCCCGACAAGCCCGTGACCACGAGAAACTCACTCACATCTTGATGGTACCGACGACCTCTCGCGTCAACGCGCCTTCTCCGCGCGCAGGAACAACAGGCGCGGGATCGTCGCCGCGGCCGCATACTCCGCCGCGCGCGCGAGGAAGCCCGTCGGCGGCGCCGGCTCCTCCATTCGGTGGACCACGAGACCGGCCGCCGCCATCGCGTTCACGTACCGACTCAGCGGACGGTGGATGAACGGAATGAAGACGTCCTTCTCGACTTCTTCGATCGTGCGGTCCTCGACGAGGTACTCGCCGACGCGCCAGTACTGCTCCGGGGGGTCGAGGATCTGGTCGTCGATCCAGCCGCTGTTCGGGGTCTGCAAGAGCGGATGGTTGAGGAAGAACAGGAAGCGTCCCCCTTCAGCCAGCACGCGTCCGACTTCGGCGAGAGCGCGGTCGACGTCGTCGATGTGCTCGAAGACGAGGCATGCGACCACCGCGTCGAACGATCCGGACACAAACGGCAGGTCGGCGGCGGCCGCTCGCGCGTAACCCACCGCTCCACCGCGACGGCGAGCCACTTCGAGCTGAGCCCACGTCGGGTCGATGCCGGCGACGCGCTCGACGGGCAGCCCGGCCGCGAGACGGCTGAGCTGTCCTTCGCCACACCCCACGTCGAGCACGCGACGGGCCCCGGCCAAGTGCTCCGCGGCCAGGGGAAGGATCTGCTCTTCGTACTCGGGGTCGGCACCGTCAGTGAACCCGTCTTGCCACCACCGGGCGTGCACCTCCCAGAGACCGTCGCCTTCTGTCACGAGCGGGGCTGGTGGATCTTCGCGTGCACCGCGTCGGCGACCGCGTTGGGAAGCCACGGCAGTGCGCGGAGCGTCTCGAGCTCGGCCCGCTTGACGTTCTCCACGCCGCCCAGCTCCTTCACGAGGCGCTTGCGCCGCGCCGGGCCGAGGCCCGGGATGTCGTCGAGGACGCTCTTCGTCATTCGCTTGCCGCGCAGCTCGCGGTGGAAGGTGATCGCAAAGCGGTGCGCCTCGTCGCGCAGCCGTTGCAGGAGGTAGAGCGCCTCGCTCTGACGGGGGATCGTGATCGGGTCGCTCCGCCCGGGGACATAGACCTCCTCGAAGCGCTTCGCGAGCGCCGCGACTGGGATCTCGTGTTCCAGCCCGAGCTCGTGGACAACGCGTTCGGCGACGCCGAGCTGTCCCTTCCCGCCGTCCACGACGAGCAGCTGAGGCGGATAGGAGAACCGACCTGGGCGACCCGTCGTCGGACGATCTCGGTCCTCCAGATATGCGGTCAGACGGCGGGTCAGGACTTCCTCCATCGCCGCGAAGTCATCGTTGCCGGCAACGCCCTTCACCTTGAACCGGCGGTAGTCGGACTTCTTCGGGAGCCCGTCCTCCATGACCACCATCGACCCGACGTAGTCGGTTCCCTGGATGTGGCTCATGTCGTAGCACTCGATCCGCAACGGAGCCTCGGGCAGCCCGAGGTGGTCCTGAAGCTCGTTGAGCGCTCGGGCACGGCTGTTGTGGTCGGCGGCGCGGCGAAGCCGATGCCGTGTGAACTCCTCCTTCGCGTTCCGCGTCACGGTCTCCTGGAGCGCGCGCTTGTCGCCGCGCTGCGGCACCCGTACCGCGACGCGTGATCCTCGCATCAGGGTGAGCCACTCCTCGTACAGCTCAGTTTCATCGGGAGCGACAGGGACGAGCACCTGCTTCGGCACACCCTGCGGTGGCTCCTCGCCGTACAGACCTTCGAGCACGCGGGCGACGAGGCCGGGCGGGGTCAGGTCCTCGACCTTGTCAACGACGAAGCCCTTGCGCCCGACCACTCTCCCCCGCCGCACGTAGAAGACCTGGACGGCCGCCTCGAGGTCGTCGTCGGCGATGCCGACGACATCAAGGTCTTCGTTGCGATCGGCCACCATCTGCTGGCGCTCGATTGCCTTCGTGACGCTGGTGAGCCGGTCCCGGAGGCGGGCGGCCCGCTCGAACTCCAATCCTTCCGCGGCTTCTCGCATGTCCCGCTCGAGCCGACGGACAGCGCCCTCGGTGTCACCGTCGAGGAACTCGACGAGCTCGCTCACCAACCGGTCGTAGGTCTCCTTGTCGATCTCGCCCACGCACGGCCCGCTGCATTTCTCGATGTGGAAGAGCAGGCACGGCCGCCCGAGCCGTTGGTGCGTGCTGAGCTTGCTGTCGCTGCACGTGCGGATCGGGAAGGTGCGCAGCAGCATGTCGAGGGTGTCGCGGATCGCGTACGCGTGTGCGTACGGGCCGAAGTACCGCACGCCCTTTCGCTTGCGGCCGCGCATGACCATCGCCCTCGGCCACTCGTCGTCGAGCGTGACCGCCAGGAACGGATAGCTCTTGTCGTCCCGCAGCCGGACGTTGAACCGCGGCCGATGCTGCTTGATGAGGCTGAACTCGAGCATGAGCGCTTCGACCTCGTTGCGCACCTGGATCCACTCGACCGACTCCGCGGCAGCAACCATCTGAGCCGTGCGCGGCGCGAGCCCCCGCGGGTCTTGGAAGTAGCTCCCTACCCGACTGCGCAGCGACGCGGCCTTGCCCACGTAGATCACGCGGCCCTCGCGGTCCTTGAACTGATAGGACCCCGGGGCGTCGGGGATCGTGCCCGCAGGCGGACGGTCGACCATGGCCCTGTCAGCCTGCCCCGAAGTCGCGCCAACTGCGTACACTTGATCGCACGCCGGCCTGGTCTCCGGCGCCATATGCAAGCTCTGGGGCCGACATCCCCGTGGAGGGCGACCAGGCTGTCCCCACCGGCCGCGACCAGAGCCTTTCCCCCAAGGGGAGGACAACCCAGCGATGTTGCGGATCCAGACCCCCCTGCCGGAGGGGTACACCGGCGCCGACCCTGACGATCTCGCGACGCGGATCGGCGCGGCCAAGGCCGCCCTCGGTACCCGGCTCTTCATCCTCGGCCACCACTACCAGCGCGAAGAAGTGATGCGATGGGCCGACGCACGAGGCGACTCGTTCCGCCTGTCGGTGCTCGCGCAGCAGCAGGACGACGCCGAGTTCATCGTCTTCTGCGGAGTCCACTTCATGGCGGAGTCGGCCGACGTCCTCACGGCCGACCATCAGAAGGTCATCCTCCCGGACCTGAATGCGGGTTGTTCGATGGCAGACATGGCCGACATCGACTCGGTGGAGGAGGCCTGGGAAGCGCTCGAGCGTGTGATCGACATCGATCAGCTGGTCCCGATCACCTATATGAACTCCTCGGCGGCGCTGAAGGCGTTCGTCGGTCGTCACGGCGGCGCCGTGTGCACATCCACGAACGCGCGGGCCGTGCTCGAGTGGGCATTCCGGCCGCGTGACGACGGGGGCGCTGGCGGATCGAAGGTGTTGTTCTTCCCCGATCAGCATCTCGGTCGGAACACCGGCCTGGCGATGGGCTACTCCCACGAGGACATGCGCGTCTGGAACCCCCACCGCGAGCGGGGTGGCCTCACCGAGGCGGAATGCAAGGAGACGACCTTCCTCCTGTGGCGCGGACACTGCTCGGTGCATCAGCGCTTCCGGCCGGAGCACATCGACGCGTTCCGCGAGACCTACCCCGACGGCATCGTCGTCGCCCACCCGGAGTGCAGCTACGAGGTCTGCGAGAAGGCCGACCAAGTCGGCTCGACCGACTTCATCATCCGCGCCGTCGACGCCGCGCCGCCCGGCGCGGTCATCGGCGTCGCCACCGAGATCCACCTGGTGCAGCGACTCGACGAGGAGACACCGGACAAGACAGTCGTCTCGCTCGACCCACTCGTGTGTCCGTGCTCGACCATGTTCCGCATCGACGCCGCCCACCTCTGCTGGGTTCTCGAGAACCTCGTCAACGGCCGGGTCGTCAACCAGATCACGGTGGACCCCGAGACCGCCGACGCTGCCAAGGTTGCTCTCGAGCGCATGCTCGCGATCACCTGAAGTCCCGGCGGTACGCTGACCAATCACCTGAAGCAGGAGAAGGCTGACGTGGACGTCTCTGTGCCCAAGGACGCACCGATCTTCGTCGCCGGCCATCGCGGGTTGGTCGGCGCCGCAGTGCTCCGCCGGCTCCAAGCCTCCGGGTTCACCAACGTCCTCACGGCGACGCGCGTACAGCTCGACCTACGCGATCAGGCGGCCGTGAACCACTGGTTCCGCGATCACCGTCCTCAGTTCGTCTACCTCGTCGCGGGCACGGTGGGCGGCATCATGGCCAACAGCACACGGCCGGCCGAGTTCATCTACGACAACCTGATGATCCACGGCACGGTCGTCGAAGCGAGCTACCGGTCGGGGGTCGAGAAGCTGCTCTACCTCGGTAGCTCGTGCATCTATCCGCGCGACGCGGACCAGCCGATGACCGAGGACGCGCTGTTGACCGGTCCACTCGAACCGACCAACGAGCCATACGCCATTGCCAAGATCGCGGGCATCAAGCTCTGCCAGTCCTACCGCAGCCAGTACGGGGCGAACTTCATCTCGGCGATGCCAACGAACCTCTACGGCCCGAACGACAACTTCGACCTGCAGAGCAGCCACGTGCTTCCCGCACTCATGCGGAAGTTCCACGACGCGAAGCTCGCAGGTGTCCGCGAGGTCGAGGTGTGGGGCACCGGCAACCCGAAGCGCGAGCTGCTCCACGTCGACGACCTGGCCGACGCGTGCACCTTCCTCATGGACCACTACGAGGGTGTGCAACACATCAACGTGGGTACCGGCATCGATCTGAGCATCCGCGAGCTCGCGGAGTCGGTGCGCGATGTCGTGCACCCCGGGGCCGAGCTCGTGTTCGACACCAGCAAGCCGGACGGCGCACCACGGAAGCTGCTCGACGTCAGCCGGATCAACGCACTCGGCTGGAAGGCGACGATCGAGCTGCGGGAGGGCATCGAGTCGACGTACGCCTGGTTCCTCGCGAACCATCAGCAGGCCAAGCTCGCCGCGCGGAGCTGACGTCATGAGCACGTTGACACGCTTGGGCCAAGCCGCGCCCTGGTACGTGAAGATCCCCGTGAAGGTGACCTTGACGCACGTCCCGGGCGGCCGAAGCATCGCCCACCGCCTCGGTGCGTTCAACCACGGGCCGATGCTTTCGCCCCGCTACGCCATCTCGACCTTCGACGAGCACTTCGACCGGACGATGGGCTCGGCGCCGCGGGAGGGCTTCACCTGCCTCGAGGTCGGTCCAGGCGAGTCGCTGTCCTCTGGGTTGGTGGCCCGGGCCCGGGGCGCCTCGCTGACGTGGCTCGTCGACGTCGCGCCGTTCGCGTCGGCCGACCTTGCGGACTACGGACCACTGAGAGCAGCTCTGGCGCCCGAGCTCGACACCGGAGGCGTGGGCTCAGTCGACGAGCTGCTCAGCCGGTGCCAGGCGCGCTACCTGACCGACGGCGTCGCCTCGCTCCGTGAGGTGCCGACGGCGAGCGTCGACTTCGCATGGTCGCAGGCAGTGCTCGAGCATGTACGCGTCCGCGACATGAACCCTCTGCTGGCCGAGCTGCGTCGTGTCCTCAAGCCCACTGGCGTCTCGTCCCACCGGATCGACCTCGAAGATCATCTCGACGGTGGTCTCAACAACCTCCGCTTCAGCGATCGCGTGTGGGAAGCGCCCTGGATGGCGAACTCCGGCTTCTACACGAACCGGCTCCGGTATCAGGATCTCCTGCAGCGCTTTCGCACCACGGGATTCGCTCCCGACGTCGTCCACGTCGACCGATGGGATGCGCTTCCGCTGTCGCGGGCGCGTATGGCGCAAGAGTTCCGCGATCTCACGCTCGACGATTTGCTCGTCTCAGGCTTCGACGTGGTCCTTCGTCCGGTCTGATTGCCGCGAGCTCTGCCACTCGACCTGGCGAGCGACGCCGTCTGTGACCGAGACCAGCGGCTCCCATGCGAGCAGGTCGCGGGCGCGGACCACACTCCCGCCGGTGCGCACCACGTCCCCCGGCTCCGCTGGACGTCGGTCGATGGAGACCGGCCGGCCGGTGCAGCGCTCCACCGCGTCGACCACCTCTTGCAAGGTCGTCGCGCCTCCCCCAGCAACGTTGACCACGGTGCCCGGTGCGATGTCACGATCCGCAGCGGCCAGGTTGGCCCGCACGACATCGCCGACGAACGTGAAGTCCCGCACCTGTGAACCGTCACCGAACATCGGGAACGCGCGGCCGTTCAGCGCGGCGTCGATGAGACGCCACGTCGCCATGTCGGGCCTCTGACGCGGCCCGTAGACCGTGAAGTACCTCAACGAGACCGTCGGGATCGCGAAGTTCGCGGCGTACACCGAACACAGGTGTTCGCCCGCGAGCTTCGTCACGCCATACGGGCTGATCGGTGCCGGCTTCTGGTCCTCCAACGTGGGATAGGCCGTGGCGTTGCCGTAGATCGATGAGCTCGACGAGTAGACGAACCGGCGCACTGGAACGCGCCGGCACGCTTCGAGGAGACGCTGCGTCACGAGCACGTTCTGCTCCACGTAGGTGCCGAACCGCTCATCCCACGACGCGCGCACGCCCGGCTGTGCCGCGCAGTGGAAGATCGAGTCGACGCCGGCGAGCAATGGGTCGAGGTCGACGACACGAAGGTCCAGGTCCGTCACGGAGACACCGCTCGCCTCCAACTCACGTGCGGTCCCCCGCTTCACTGTCGTGTCGTAGTAGTCCGTGAATGCGTCGACGCCGGCGACGTCCTCGCCCCGACCCCTGAGAGCCTCGGCGATGTGACTGCCGATGAATCCGGCGACACCAGTGACGAGTGCGGTCATCGAGTTCCTTGGACGTCGAGAGCGGACAGTGGGGGTGACGGAGACGCTACGTTCCACAAGGGAACGACCGATGAGATACCGATGGTGGAAGTGAACGGATCAGCTGGGATTGAAACCCGGCTCGATCCGTGCCCGCTCTGCGGCGGGGTTCGCGGTCGGCTCCGGCTTCGGCTCCCGTTTGACCGAGTGTGGGGTCAAGATTCCATCGACCACGCTGGGGAAGTTCTGAGCCTCTACGAGTGCTCGGAGTGCGGGCTCCAGTGGTTCTCGCCTCTCGAACTCGGCGGCGGCCAGCTCTACGCGGCGCTCGAGAGCGACAGCGGCTACTACAAGGCCACCCGATGGGAGTTCGATGTGGTCGCGCCGGAGATCACCCCGGACGATCGGGTGCTCGACCTCGGGTGCGGAGACGGAGCGTTCCTGCGTCGGGTCCGTGGGGTTGCCCAGCACGTGGCTGGCTACGACTTCAATCCGGACGCGGTACAGGAGCTCGCGCGCGTCGGAATCGACGGATTCCACGGCTCGCTCGACGACGTCGCAGACCGCGTGACGGAGCAGTTCAGCGTGGTCACCGCCTTTCACGTGGTCGAGCACCTGCCCGATCCGCGGGGGTTCGTGTCCGCTGGACTTCGTGCTTTGCGGCCGGGTGGGACCTTTGTGATCTCGGTGCCGAACAGAGATCGGCTCCGGCTCGCCGATGTCGAGCCGCTCGACTTCCCGCCTCATCACGCTTCCCGGTGGTCCGAAGCACAGCTCGCGAGGCTGGGAGACGAGACGGGGCTGACCCTCGTCAACGTCGAGTACGAGCCGACGCGCTGGCGCACCCAGCTGCACGTGCTCGCCCACAGAGCCGCCTCCGTCGTGCGACGGGCGCCTGCGACTCCCGGCGCGCCGTTGCTCCGCGATCAGGTTCGCAATCGTCGGCGGGGCCTTGCGGTTCTCGCGAGATACCGGCGCCTCTGATCGCTCACACGCCCGCCCACGCCTGGAACATCAGGACGTCCCACAGTCGATACTCGTGGTTGGCGACGCCCGACTGATGTTGGTGCCAAGCCTTGGTCACCACATCCGGGGCAAAGACACCATCCGCGGAGAGCCGGCTGGCGTCGAGCAGGTCGGCACCCCACTCTTTCAACGGGCCGCGGAGCCACGCTGCGAGCGGGACGCCAAATCCCCGCTTCGGCCGGTCCACGAGGGTTCGCGGGACCTGCTGGTAAAGGAGCTCGCGGAGCAGATGCTTGCCCACATGGCCTCGCAGCCGGGCGGCGACAGGCAATGACCAGGCGAAGTCGAAAAGGCGCTGATCGAGGAGTGGCGCCCGCGTCTCGAGGCTCGACGCCATCGCCGCCCGGTCGACCTTCACGAGGATGTCGTCAGGCAGGTACGCGACGGAATCCACGATCGCGGCTGCTTCCGGGAAAGTCCACGGAGCCGCTGAGGCCGCCCAGTCATCCGCCGGTGACGCACCGACCAGCGCGTGCGGATCGGACCAGTGCGAACAGATCGCCCGGTAGAACGACCCCGTTCCTGTCGCCCGCAGTACGCGACCAAGGCGCTCGGCGGACTGCGCCGTGGGCCGGCCCGCGACAGTGACGCGGCCGAGGCGAGTGCCGGGCTGGACCACGTCGAGTCCTCGCGCCGCGATCTCCCGAATGGCACGCGGCAGGACGCGCTCGAGTCCTCCACGCATCGCGCGCCCAGCGGTAGCGGTCGTATCCGAGGAAGAGCTCGTCCCCACCATCGCCTGACAGGGCGACGGTGACTTCTCGCCACGCGAGCTCGCACATCAGGAAAGTCGGAATCTGCGAGGGATCCGCAAACGGCTCGTCGTAGATGCCGGACAAGCGGTCGACGACGCCGAGGGCGTCGTCGCCAGTCACGGTCACCTCGGTGTGGTCAGTACCGAAGTGCTTCGCGACCGCGCACGCGTCGTCGGTCTCGTCGAACCGCGCGTCGTCGAAGCCCATCGTGAAGGTCCGCAGAGGGGTCGAGCTGCCGCGCTGCGCGTACGCAACGACCGTGGCCGAATCGATGCCTCCGGATAGGAACGCGCCGAGGGGCACGTCGGCGATCAGTCTCGCGGGAATGACCTCCGCCAGGAGGTGGTCGAGTGCCTGCAGCGCGGTGGGCTCGTCGTATTTCGGCCGTCGCGCCGCTGCGTCGGCTGCGACCGCGGTGGCCGCCCAATACTGCCGGGGGACTGGAGCGATCTCGCCCGCCGTGACCTGCATGTACGAGGCCGGCGGGAGCCTCCACACTCGCTCGAGCACCGACGCCGACCCGCTCACGTAGCCGAGCTGGAGATACGTGGCGACCGCCGATCGGTTGACCCGCTCCTCGAAGAGGGGGTGCGCCCTCAGCGCTCGGAGCTCCGAGCCGAAGACGAGCACCGGTCCCGCCCATCCCCAATAGAGGGGCTTCTCCCCGAAGCGGTCACGCGCGAGTGTGAGTGTTCGCTCCGTCCGGTCCCACAAGGCCAAGGCGAACATGCCCGTGACATCGCGGAGGGTGCGGTCGACGCCCCGATCCTCGAAGCACTCGAGGAGCACCTCGGTGTCAGAGGTACCGCGAAAGCGAACCCCCCTCGCTTCGAGGGCCGCCCTGTGCACTCGCTGGTCGTAGATCTCGCCGTTGAACACCATGACGTACCGACCGGACGCCGACACCATCGGCTGATGACCGGCGAGCGACAGGTCCTGGATGGACAGCCGCTGGAACCCGAGGCCGATGCCGCAGCTCTCGTCGACCCAGGCGCCCCGATCATCGGGACCGCGATGGATCAGCGTGGCCGCCATCGTCGCGACCACCGCGGTGAGCTCCTCCGCGCTCGTGCTCACGCTCGGGTCGAGGACCCCCGCTAGTCCGCACACGGCGCGACCTCCCGCCACAGGCGTAGGTAGCGATCCGCGACCGCTCGCAACGAGTCTTCTCGTTCGATCCTGTGGCGCCCCTTGGCCCCGAGCGCGTGGCGTGACACCTCGGGAAGCTCGATGAGCTCCAGAAGCGCCGCAGCAAGCGCCGCCGGGTCCCGCGGCGCGACGATCCTTCCGGCGTCACCGACGAGCGCCGCGCTGTGACCAACGTCGGTCGCGACACAGGGCACGCCGGACGACAGTGCCTCGGCGACCGCGTTCGGGTATCCCTCCCCGAACGCCGACGAGGACACGGCGACGTCGAAGGTGGCCGTGAGGCTCGCGATGTCCTCGCGCGGACCGAGGAGCAGGGTCTGATCGGAAATCCCTGCGGACGCAAGCATGCCCACGAGCTGCGCGTTCGAAGGTTCGGCGCCGGTCCCCACCAGCGCGAAGCGCACCTCTGGATGCTGGTCCGCGACCTTCGCTGCCGCCCCCACGAACGAAGCGTGATCCTTCTGAGGCGCGAATCGTGCAACGTGGCCCACCAGGATCGTGTCGTCCGTGAGACCGAGCGTCGACCGGGTGGCGCGCCGGGCGGGATCAGGCCGAAATCGATCGGTGTCGGTGCCGTTCGGGATGACGACCATTCGGCTGTTGTCGTAGCCGAAGTCCGCATGCGAGGCGCGGACCTCCGGCGCACAGCAGACGATCCGCGCGGGCAGCTTCGACGACAACCGCGCACCGGCACGCACCACCCATTTCGTGCGGGGCTTCGAGTGCTCGAGGTCGGGAACTGTCTGCCGGAGGTTCCACACGACGGGCACCTTCGCGATGCGACTCGACACCGCTCCGACGAGGTCGGCGTCGTACAGCCAGGTCTGCAGCACGTCGGGCCGCCAGCGACGCAGCTCGGACACCACCCTGACCGGGCCCCGCACCACGCCGAGCACCTTGTCGAGGTCGAGCGCCGCGACCTCGACGCCGGCGGCTCGGAGCTCGTCTCCTACCGGCCCTTCGCCCGTCAGGCACAGGACTCGGAACCTGGCGTCCGCTGGCGCAGTCGCTGTGATGAGCCGCGCCATCATGCGCTCCGCACCGTGGGACTGGAGCCCGGTGACGAGATGCATCACGCGCATTGCACGCGCCTGTCGATGAGCACGATGGTGTCGTCGACCATGCGGTCGTCGCCGAAGCGGGCGCCGACATCGGCTCGCGCTCGAGCGGCTGCCGCGTCCCGCTCCTCGCGGGACTGACTCAGCAGAGAGAAGCACGCCTCGGCGAGCGCCGTCGGATCCTTCGGATCGACGAGCACGCCGTCGGGACCCAAGACGACCGCGGAGTCGCCTACGCGGGTCGCAACACATCGCACTCCGCTAGCCCGAGCCTCGAGAAGCACGTTCGACGTGCCCTCAGCGTGTGAGGAGGCGGATACGAGCAAGTCGAGCGCCGGGTACACGGCTTCGATCTCACCTTGGGCGGGAATCACGAGCGTCACGTCGGTGACGCCGGCGCTCGCGGCGAGCTGTTCCACGAGCATTCGCTCGTCCGCCGACTCATGGCCGATGCACCAGACGGACAGCTCGGGAATGCGGTGGCGCAACAGCCCCATGGCGCGGAGAAACGTCTCGTGATCCTTCATCGGATGGACTCTGCCGACGATCGCTACGACGATGGCATGCGCGCCGATGCCGAACCGGGAGCGCGTGCAATCGCGTCGACCCTCGTCCGGTCGGAACCGGTCGAGATCGACGCCGTTGGGGACGACCGCGACAAGCTCGGCGGGATACCCACGCGCGACGACCTCATCACGGGCTGCGGACGAGTTCGAGATGATGAGCGACGGAAGCCTCGCGACTCGTGCCTGGGCCCAGTCGACGAGGCGGGTCCACCAACCAGAGTCGCCTGCGCCGAGCTTGGTCGATCTGATGCCCCAGACGGCCCGTGACCGCGGGGACCCGAGACGCATCGTGAGGGCGACGAGGTTCGGACCCGCGAGGAACCCGTAGATCGCGGTCGGGCGCAGCGACCGGGCGAGCCGGACGGCACGAACCGCGAACATGAGGACGTCGAAGCGACCACGCTTGCCCAGGTCCGCGATCGGGACGCTCGCCTGCTCGAGCTCTTCGCGCCGCGCGGTGGGCGCGTCGTAGAAGACTGCGACCGTCGGTGCGAAACCTCGGCGGGCGAGGCCCTTCGCGAGCGCGACCACTTGGCGCTCCGTCCCACCGAGCCCCAACGTGCGGGTGACGAGGAGGACGTTTCGTGTCGGATGGCTCACGCGGCACCGACTGTTGCGGGGATTCGATCGGTCGGTCTCAGGGCGATCCCCACGCAGATCAGGAGCGCGATGCACGACGAGGTCTGCACGATGGTGGTGGACAATGCGATGCCGGTGATGCCGAGCGGCTCCTTGAGGAGGAAGTCGCCCAACGTGTTTGTTGCGGCGTTCGCGATCGCCACCGCCATCACCCATCGACTTCGGCCGAGGGCGGCGAGGACGCGGGCGAGCAGGATCCCGACCCCGTACGCAGGCAGCATCAAGGCGTACGCAGTGAGCGGGCCGTGTATTGCGGAGGTTGATGTTGCGGACTGACTGTCGAGCAGCAGATCGACGCCCACTCGACCGACGAGGACCACGAGCGGGATGAGCAGCGCGCCCGCAGAGCGCGATCTGCGCGGACCGCCTGACGACGAGCGCACGTAAGCGCACCTTGTCCCCGCTCACCGCGAGCTCTGAGAGCGATGGGAAGGCGGCAAGGCTCACCGCCGCGAGGGGGATGCTCGCGAAGAGGACGATCTTGCTCGCATATCCGAGCGCGGCGACGCTGCCCGACGCGAGCGTGGCCGCGAATGCCTGGTCGATCACGGTGTTGGTGCTCGTCACCAGCGTCGCGACCGAGCAGGGGCCCCGCACTGCGCAACACAGAGCGGGAGGTCTCCCGCTGTGTGGCGTCGAACCGGCCGGCGAGTACCCGCGCCCAGGGCAACCCCGCGATCACCGCCAACACGACGACCTCGGCGACATAGCCGAGCAGCACGCCGAGCGCGGCCGCGGTGATTCCGAGTGCCTGTTCGAACACGAGGAAGATGACGACGGCGAGGACGCCGTTGATGACCTGGCCGGAGACCGCGGCGCCGAAACGACGCTGGCTGGCGAGGGCACCGCTGAGAGAGCCGGCAATCCCCCCGAGCACCACCACGGCAGCGATGAGGCACAGCAGGCCTCGGGCGTCCGCCGCCGTCTCATCGTCGAAACCGGACCCCAGGAGCCGCACGATCGGCCACGCCAACACGACGATGGCGGCGGCCACCAACAGGAGCCACCGGGAGACCGCCCGAACGACGGGGGCAAGGAGATCCCTGGGAGGCCGACCCGCCGCACGGAAGGCGGCCTCGCCGGGCACGACGGCGGTCTGCAACGCGCCGGATACGGCGACGGCGAGCAGGGTCGGGACAGCGAGTGCGATGAAGAAGGCGTCGACGTTGGACGAGATCCCGAACTCCCGCGCGACGAGCAGGTCGCGCACGCCAACAGCAATGCGGGCGAGGACAGTCAGCGCGGTGATGGTGAGCGACGACGTGAGAAGAGGACGCCGTCGCGCGGGCGCAACGATCGTGTCGACCATCACGCAGGCAGTCGCTCGCGGGTGAGCTGCTCGTACATCTCGGCGGTGTCCGCGACCATCGAGGCTACCGAGTACTCCTCGAGCCACTGGGGAACCTCGTCGCGCGCACCGAGGGATCCTGGTGCCTGCAGCACACTCTCGACCGACGCCGCCAAGCCGGCTTCGTCACCGACGGCACAGAGCGTCGCGGTGCTCCGCGCCTCGAGCTCGACCAGACCTCCGCACCTTGTCGACACGACGGGGAGTCCTGACGCCGCCGCCTCGAGGGCGACACGCGGCAGCCCCTCCCATTGAGACGAGAGCGCGAAGAGGTCCATGGACGAGTACCAATGTCCGGGCTCGTGGTCTGCGCCCACGAGGTGCACCACTGCGCCGAGCGCCAAGTCCGTGACGCATTGCTCGACCTGCGCTCGAAGGGGCCCATCGCCCACCATGAGCAAGCGGGCGGAAGGACGCTCGGCCACGACCCGCTTGAAGGCACGCAGCAGCGTGATCGGATCCTTTTGCTCCGAGAGGCGACCGACGGTGCCAACCAGTTGTGCGTCGGGGCCCAGCCCCAACGCCTCGCGGCCCGCGGCACGAGCACCAGAAGAGAACCGAAATCGATCGAGGTCGATGCCGCTACGAACGAGCACGTACTGATCCTCGTTGCCGATGCGCGAGTGAAGTCCCGTCGCCTCGTCGACCGGCGTGACCACGACGAGCCGATCGGTCGAGCGCGCGAGCAACCGCTCGACCCCGATCATTGCCCGGGCGTATCTCCCACCGCCGTGCCCAAAGCTCCACCCGTGCACGGTGTGCACAGTCACAGGGGCGCGGGTGATCCGGGCGGCGATCCGTCCGAGGGCACCGGCCTTGCTCGTGTGGGTGTGCACGATTTCGGGCCGAAACCTCCGCAGCGCGGCACAGAGCGCTTGCAGCGCCCGGCCATCGCCCACGGCGCGGACTGAGCGTCCCATCGCCGCGACGACCTCCACGTCGACCCCCGCCTGAGCGAAGTCCGCGAACATGTCGCCGCCCTCGTCGACCTCGGGACCGCACAGCACTCGAACCTGGAACCGCGTCGCGTCGAGACCTGCGCAGAGCCCGAGGACGGTCTCTTGGGCGCCGCCGAGCCCGAGCTTGGTGATGACGTGGGCAACGCGGACTCGCGGCGCCGTCACCGACCCTGCCTCCGGACGACGCTGCGTATCGTCCGGCCGATGATCCGAAGGTCGAACACCAGGCTCTGGCGTCGAAGGTAGAAGAAGTCGTACTGCAGGCCTTCGAGCGCCTCTGCTTCGCTGCCGGCATACCCGAACTTCACTTGCCGCCAGCCCGTCATGCCAGGCCGCACGAGGTGGCGGAGGTCGTAGAACGGGATCTTGTCGATCAGCTCGCGGACGTAGAACGGTTGTTCAGGGCGCGGCCCGACGATCGAAAGGTCGCCCTTGAGCACGTTGACCAGCTGTGGGAGCTCGTCGAGGTGAGTGGAGCGAAGGAAACGCCCCACACTCGTGATCCGAGGATCGTCATCGGAGGTCCACGGCGTCACTGCCCCCGGTAGCTCCCTCATCGTTCGAAACTTCCAGATCGTGAACTCTCGGCCCGACTTGCCGACCCGGCTCTGGCGGAAGAAGAGACTGCCGCGATTCCCGGCCCGGTTCGCGAGGGCGACGACCGGAAGCGCCACGGCCAGTACGGGAAGACAGACGAGCGCGAGAACGATGTCGATCAAACGCTTCACTCTGCTGTAGCTGTCGCGATGGACCTCACCGATGTCGAACATGAGGGAGACGCGCTCGAGCTCCGCGATCGGGAGCTTGCCCAACCACTGCTCGTAGAAAAGCGAGACGGTGCGCACGCGAGCTCCCCGCTCGTGCAGAAGCGCAGCCTGCGCAACGATGTGCTCGTCGGCTTGAGCCTCGCGGTCGAGTACGAGCAGTGTTGCGTGCGAGGCCGACGCCGCGGCGACGAGAGGGAGCCCATCGCCGGTCGACCGCGCATCTGCGCAGCTGAGCACGGCAACGAGCTGCGCCGGGAGCTCCGGATCGTGCTCGAGCTCGTCGCGGAGCAGGTGTCCCTCGTCGGAACGGCCGATGAAGAGGAGGCGCTCGCGGTCCTCGGCTCGGCTTCGAGCGTGTCGCGCCAGGGTGGCGCAGAGGACGAACCAGGGTGCGAGCACCACTGCCGCACCGAACACGACGAGTCGTGGGAGAAGGACGCTGTTGGTAACGAGCTGCGCGACGGAGATGCCGAGGGCGGCCGCAGCGCATGCGGTGAGGCTCGCTGTCCACGCCGCCCGACGAGACCGGAGCAGCTCAGGCAGGCCTACCGCGTACGACGAGACGCCCAGCAGGACGACGAAGGCGAACGACCAGCCGAACCGGGTCGAACCGGTGAAGTCGTACTCGTGACGGACGGCGTGAAACTTGCCGAGCCCGAACACCGCGATGACGATCCCCAGATACTGCAGGGGCGCGCGAAACGGGCCATGGCCACCTTTCCATCATCGGCAGGCCCATTCGCGCAATGAGCCGGAAGGCCCTTTCACCCTCCGTGGTCGCCCCAGGCGCAGTTGTTCAGGCCTGCAAGAGGTGGGAGAGGAACTGGCCGGTGTAGCTCTCCGGCGTCTCGGCGACGGTCTCGGGCGTGCCCTCGACCACGACCGTCCCACCGCCTGACCCGCCCTCCGGGCCGAGGTCGATGATCCAGTCTGCGGTCTTGATGACGTCGAGGTTGTGCTCGATGACCAGGACGGTGTTGCCCTGGTCGACGAGACGGCTGAGCACCGTCAGGAGCTTGCGGACGTCCTCGAAGTGGAGTCCGGTCGTCGGCTCGTCGAGGATGTAGATCGTGTGACCGGTCGACCGCTTCGCCAGCTCGGAGGAGAGCTTGACGCGCTGAGCCTCACCGCCGGACAGCGTGGGCGCGGGCTGTCCGAGCCGGATGTAGCCGAGGCCGACGTCGACCAAGGTCTGCATGTGCCGGGCGATCACCGGTTGGTTGGCGAAGAAGTCGACCGCCTCTTCACACGACAGGTCGAGGACCTCGGCGATGTTCTTGCCCTTGAACGTGATGTCGAGCGTGTCCCGGTTGTATCGGGCCCCCTTGCACACCTCGCACGGCACGTAGACATCGGGAAGGAAGTGCATCTCGATCTTGATCGTGCCGTCGCCCGCGCAGGCCTCGCAGCGCCCACCGCTCACGTTGAACGAGAACCGCCCAGGTAGATAGCCGCGGACCTTCGCTTCCTGCGTCTGGCTGAATAGCCGCCGGATGTGGTCGAACACTCCCGTGTAGGTGGCCGGGTTCGATCGCGGCGTGCGACCGATCGGCGACTGGTCGATGTCGATCACCTTGTCGAGATGCTCGATGCCCTCGATCTTCTTGTGCCGCCCCGGCGGCATCTTCGACCGGTAGATCCGCTGCATCAGCGACTTGAGCAGGATCTCACCCACGAGCGTTGATTTGCCCGACCCCGACACGCCGGTGACCGCGACGAAGCACCCGAGCGGGATCTCCACGTCGATGTCGCGCAGGTTGTGCTCTTTCGCGCCCCGGATCGTCAGCCACGTGTCGCCGGGCGTGCGGCGCTGCTTCGGAACCGGGATCGTGCGCTTTCCGGCGAGGTACTGACCCGTCACGGAGTCCTTCGCTCGGATCAGTCCTTTCACGGAACCCTCGAACACGATCTCGCCGCCGTGCTCGCCGGCGCCGGGACCGATGTCGACGACATGGTCGGCGACGCGAATGGTCTCCTCGTCGTGCTCGACCACGAGAACGGTGTTGCCGAGATCGCGGAGCCGCACGAGCGTCTCGATCAGCCTGCGGTTGTCACGTTGGTGGAGACCGATCGACGGCTCGTCGAGGACGTAGAGCACGCCTACCAGACCGCTGCCGATCTGACTCGCGAGCCGGATGCGCTGAGCCTCACCGCCGGCAAGCGTGCCGGCCGATCGGCTCAGGGAGAGGTAGTCGAGCCCGACATCGAGCAGAAAGCTCATGCGGGCATTCACCTCTTTCACGACGCGCTCAGCGATCATCCGGTCTCGCTCGCTCAGCTCGAGAGAGGCCAGCGTCTTGGCCGACTCGCCGATGCTCAGGTTGCAGAGCTCGTGGATGTTGCGTCCGTCGATCGTGACGGCGAGTGATGCAGGCCGCAGGCGCGCGCCGCCGCACGCCGGGCACGGGACCTCGCGCATGTAGCCCTCGACCTGCTCGCGGGCCCAGTCGCTCTCGGCGTCGGTGTGCCGCCTCCGCAGGAACGGGATGATGCCTTCGTACGTCGTCTGGAACGAGCGCTGACGGCCGTACCGGTTCTTGTACTTCACCTGCACCGTGCCGGACTTGGCGCCGTGCAGGATCACGGTCTGCTGCGCTTTCGTCAGCTTCGACCACGGCGCGTCCATGTCGATGCCGTGCTCGTGGGCAACAGCACCAACGAGCCGCGTGAAGTACTGCGTTCTGGCGCCGGCCCACGGTGCGATGGCGCCCTCGTTCAACGAGAGGTCGGGATTGGGCACGACGAGCTCGGGGTCGACCTCGTAGGTCGTACCGAGCCCGTCGCATGTCTCGCACGCGCCGTACGGAGAGTTGAAGGAGAAGTTGCGCGGCGCGAGCTCGTCGAAGGACGTGCCGCACTTCGGACAGGCCAGGTGCTGGCTGAACGTGAGGATCTCGGCCTCGTCCTCCCCTCCCTTCGGGAGGATCTGCACCTCCGCGACGCCCTCGGCGAGACGGAGAGCGGTCTCGAGCGAGTCAGTGAGGCGGCGCTCGACGCCATCGCGTCGCACGAGGCGGTCGACGACCACCTCGATCGTGTGCTGCTCGTACCGCGCGAGCCGAGTCGCGTCGCCGATCACCTCGGCGAGGTCGCGGACCTCGCCGTCGATGCGGGCTCGCACGTACCCCTGGGACGCCAAGTCCGCGAGGAGCGACTCGTACTCGCCCTTCCGACCGCGCACGACAGGAGCGAGCACCTGGAAGCGAGTGCCGTCAGGCAGCCGGAGCACCCGGTCGACGATCTGCTGCGGCGTCTGGCGCTCGACGCGGGTGCCGTCGTTCGGGCAGTGCGGCACACCGATCCGCGCGTAGAGGAGCCGAAGGTAGTCGTAGACCTCGGTGATCGTGCCCACCGTCGACCGGGGGTTTCGGGAGGCGGACTTCTGGTCGATCGAGATCGCCGGCGAGAGGCCCTCGATGAAGTCGACGTCGGGCTTGTCCATCTGGCCGAGGAACTGCCGCGCGTACGACGACAACGACTCGACGTAGCGACGCTGGCCCTCGGCGTAGATGGTGTCGAACGCGAGCGACGACTTTCCCGACCCGGACAGCCCGGTGAAGACGATCAGGCGATCGCGCGGGCAGCTCGATCGAGACGTTCTTGAGGTTGTGTTCTCGGGCGCCTCGCACGACCAGCGTGTCGGCCATCCGACTGATCGTAGCCCGTTTTGGGCAATTGCGAACAGATGTACGATGGGTGCTACGCGGCCACGTAACGCCGGATCACGACGTCGTCCCACAGGAACTCGACGACTCTCGTGCTCTCGTAGCTGAAGCCCGGATAGGTCGGGTTCTCGTCCAGGCGTTCGAGGGGGTCGTCCTCCGAGTCGAGGACATCCACGCGGTCGGCTCCCGCTTCGTGAGCACGCGCCATCGTCGCCGCGAGATCCTCGGGCTCGGCGGAGCCGTCGCTCTTGCCCGAGGTCAGCCACCGTCGCTCGCCGTACCAGCTTCCGATCTCTGTCCCCATGAACGGCGTGTCCACGATGATCACGACGTCGGCCGGGACGTCGAGCACATCCTGCGCGAACTTGGCGATCCCCTTCGTGCGCTCGATGTGCCAAGCCGCCCCCACGGCACTCATGGCGACGCCGAGGCCCAGGAGCGCGACGACGAACGGGGTCGCGCCGAGGCGGCGGACCTGCGCCGCCGCGAGCACCACGAGGATCGCCGTCGGCAGGAGGAGATACCGCGCGCCCCACTGGGGGCTGTGGCCGCCTACCCATTGAGTGGCCCACGTCAGCGGCACTGCGACGACGGCTCCGACGAACAGCACCTGCTCCCGTCGATTGCGCGCGCCGAACAGCCCGAGCGCGGCAACGGGCGCGGCCGTCAGAAAACCCGGCACCGTCGAGATCCCGAAGGCGGCGAATCGCCACGCGAGGCCGCCCCACGCGACCACGGCACCCACGACACCGGTCATCGAGCTCGAGCTCGACGAGTCCGCCGCGGCCGCGGCGAGCAAGAGGATGCCGATGCCGATGATTCCGCCGATCATCAACGCGAGCCAGTACTCGTTCGCGAACACGCCTACTGACGTGATCACGGCATCGCGCCCGCGCTCGGCGAGATCGAGGCCCGCGGCGGCAGTCCGCTCGGACGCCCGGACCGACGCGCCAGCCGACCCGAACAGGCCTCGCCACATCAGCGCGTTCGCGGCCAGGACCGCAAATGCGGCGGCCCCGCCCATGAGGAGCTCACGCCACCGGGACACGCTGCGCTTCCGCTCCTCTGTCACCACCACGGCGCCGATCGCGAGCGCGACGTAGCCGACAAGGAGGTCGTTGCGCATCACCGCGGCGAGCCCCGCGAGGAGGCCACCGATGAACACGCGGCGACCGCCGCCCTCCAAGATGAGCGAGATCGCGAGCAACGCGAGCGCGACCGCCGGAGCATGCTCCCAGAAGTCGGCGCCGTAGAAGAGCAGGGGCGAGAGGAGGCCGACGAACCACAGCGCCAGCCGCCCGTCCCCTCCCGAGGCCCATCGCGAGAGCCGCCGGGCCGCGTACGCAGCCAAGACCACACTCAAGACGGGGATCAGGACGACCGCGCGCGCTCCGCCGATCTCCCAGAGAGGCCGTCCGACGACGACCAACGGAAGGCTCGTGACCTCGACCCACCGGTCGCCATACCGGATCGTGAACAGGATCGGGTGGTCGCCGCCGTCGGGATCGGCGGCCGCTGCCCAGTAGCCGAGGTCTGGCAGCCACGTGTCGGTCTCGGCCATCGTCTTGACGGTCGCCAACCGGCCACCGGCATCCGAGAACGACGCTCCCCGAGGGTCGCCCAACCACGCGATGGCGAGGGCCACGCAGCCGATGAGGAACAACGCAACCGCCAGGTTCCGGCGCTCGTGCGAGGGCGCTCGCTCCGCGAGCTGGGCGCGCTCCGACACCGCCGCGACGCTACTCATCTGTTCTCTATCGGCCGAGGCACCTTTACTTGTACCCGTCGCCGGTCTCCGCTTCGCTTCGAGCGGCGCCGGCTCGCTCCGCTCGACAATCGCTCCTGCGCGCACCCGGGCGGCGCACTGCGCCGCCCCTTACCGACTTACAAACGGCGCCGCCCTTGCGCCAAGTCAGACGACTTCGCGGAGCTCCCGTTTGAGGTCGTGGATCTCGTCGCGGAGACGGGCCGCGTACTCGAAGCGCAGGTCGGCCGACGCCTCCTTCATCTCCTCCTCGAGGGTGCGGATGAGACGGGCGAGCTCGTCGTGCGGCAGCTCGGCCAGATCGGAGCGAGTGCGGTCGCGGCTTCGCGACCGCCGATCACGGCCGGGCACGGGTGCGGAGTCAGAGCCGCGGAGGTGAGCGAGGATGTCGGTGACGGCCTTGCGGATCGTCTGCGGGTCGATGCCATGCTCGATGTTGTGCTCCTGCTGGAGCCGGCGCCGGCGGTTCACCTCGGAGATCGCGCGGGTCATCGAATCGGTCACCGTGTCGGCGTACATCACCACCTGGCCGTCGATGTTGCGCGCCGCGCGGCCCATGGTCTGGATCAATGACGTCTGACTCCGGAGGAAACCTTCCTTGTCGGCGTCGAGGATCGCGACGAGCGACACCTCAGGAAGGTCCAGGCCCTCGCGCAGCAGGTTGATGCCGACGAGCACGTCGAACTCACCCAGGCGGAGATCGCGCAGGATCTCGATGCGCTGCACGGTGTCGACCTCGCTGTGCAGGTAGCGCACACGAACCCCGAGCTCGAGCAGGTAGTCGGTGAGGTCCTCGGCCATCTTCTTGGTGAGGGTGGTCACGAGCACCCTCGCGCCTGCGATCACGCGCTGGTTGATCTGCTCGAGGAGATCGTCGATTTGGCCCTTGGTCGGCTTGATGATGACCTCGGGATCGACAAGGCCCGTCGGTCGCACGATCTGCTCGACGACCTGATTCGAGACCTCGAGCTCATAGCGCGCGGGCGTCGCGGAGAGGAACACCACCTGGTTCAGCCGCTCCATGACCTCTTCGAACCGCAGCGGGCGGTTGTCGCGCGCGCTCGGGAGCCGGAAGCCGTGCTCGACGAGCGTGTCCTTGCGGCTGCGATCACCTTCGTACTGCGCGTGCAGCTGCGGCACCGCGACATGGCTCTCGTCGATGACGAGCAGGTAGTCCTTCGGGAAGTAGTCGAGAAGGGTGTAGGGCGGCTCGCCGTACACCCGGCCGTCGATGTGCATCGAGTAGTTCTCGATGCCATTGCAGTAGCCGATCTCCTGGATCATCTCGAGGTCGTACTGCGTGCGCATGCGCAGCCGTTGCGCCTCGAGCAGCTTGCCGTGAGCCTCGAACCAGGCCAGGCGCTCCTGGAGCTCGGCTTCGATGCCGACGACCGCCTTGCGCATGACCTCGTCGCCGGCGACGTAGTGGGTCGCAGGGAACACAACGAGCTCGGTGAGCTCGCTGACCTGCTCGCCGGTCAGCGGGTCGACGACCGTGACTCGCTCGATCTCATCGCCGAATAGCTCGATGCGCGTGACGGTCTCCTCGTAGGCGGGGTGCACCTCGATCGTGTCGCCACGCACCCGGAACCGGCCCCGGCCGAGCGTCGCGTCATTCCGCTCGTACTGCATGTCGACGAGCTGACGCAGCAGGCCGCGCTGATCGCGCTCTTCACCGACAGATGCCACGAGCAGCTTGCCGCGGTACTCCTCGGGATTGCCCATGCCGTAGATGCACGACACCGACGCCACGACGATCACGTCTCGGCGGGTGAGCAACGCTGACGTCGCCGCGTGACGCAGCCGGTCGATCTCGTCGTTGATCGAACTGTCTTTCTCGATGTACGTGTCGCTCGACGGGAGGTATGCCTCGGGCTGGTAGTAGTCGTAGTAGGAGACGAAGTACTCGACTCGGTTGTGCGGGAAGAACTCGCGGAACTCGTTCGCGAGCTGTGCCGCCAGCGACTTGTTCGGCGCGAGGACGAGTGTCGGGCGCTGCACCTTCTCGATCGTCCATGCGATCGTGGCGCTCTTGCCGCTGCCGGTGATGCCGAGAAGCGTCTGGAACCGATCACCGCGCTCGATGCCGGCCGCGAGCTCCTCGATCGCCTTCGGCTGATCTCCCGCCGGCTCGAAGTCGGACACCACCGAGAACGCAGGCACCGATCGATGCTACCGAGGGGGTGGGACACTCCCTCTGGGCTCGCGCGGCCTCTCCGCGTCGGGCAGCTGCTGCATCCACGCCCACACCTCGGCCACTCGCTTCTCGAGGGCCTCGCGCGTGCTCGAGTTGTCGATCACCACATCCGCCTTGGCCAGACGCTCGTCCCTCGACGCTTGCACGGCCACACGCGCCCTGGCGTCGTCTTCGGACATGCCGCGCTGGACGACGAGCCGCTCGACGGCCGTGTCTGTGGGCACGTCCACGACGACAATCCCGGACAAGCCGCCCCTTCCCGTCTCGACGAGCAGCGGCACATCGAGCACCACGATCCGGCCGGAGTCCTGCTCGGCGGCGATCCGCCGCGCGATCTCGGCACCGACGGCAGGATGCACGATCGCGTTCAGGTCGCTGAGCGCATCGGGGTCGCCGAACACGATCTCGGCCAGCCCGGCCCGGTCCAGACGTCCGTCCGGAGCCAGCACGCCCGAACCGAAACGGTCGACGATCGCCGCGAGGACCGGTTGCCCGGGCTCCTGGAGTGCCCGGGTGATCGCGTCAGCGTCGATGACGACCGCTCCGCGGCCGGCCAGGAGCGCCGAAACCGTGGACTTGCCCGCGCCGATGCCCCCGGTCAACCCGACGAGAATCATCGGCGGGACGGTACCTGGGCGCGATCGGGAGTGAATCACCGGCGCCGACCTGCCGACCATTTACCCTGAGGCGTCGGCGCGGGTTCGCGTCCCCGCCCGAGCCCGAAGGAGGTGGAGATGGCGTTGCGTGCTCGGCCCGACCGCAGCGGCCCTCCCGCTCCCGAGCCCGCGGATCCGCCGGCGCCGACCGCCCTCACAGTCGAGGAGGAGAACCCGACGTGGGCCTTCACGGAGCGGCACACGTGGGGTCGCGGCGAACGACGCCGGCTGCCTGATCTGAGTGTTGCGGCGCTCACCCCGCCGGTCATCGCGATCCGATGGGGTGCCCTGGCGGTGGGCTTCGCGCTCGGCTCGGCCGATGTCGCTGACGGCGACACCCGCATCATCGCGTTCGGCGCAGTGATCCTCGCCTACGCGGTCTTCCGGACGCTGCGGCCCATCCGGTACGAGCAGGGTCCGGGCACGGTCTGGGGGGTCCTCGCCGAGCTCGCCCTGTGCGTGTTCGTGGTGTGCGCCACCGGGTATTGGGAGTCACCGTTCGTCTTCTCGCTGATGACGGCGGTCATCGCCGCAGGCTTCGCCCGCGGGTTCACCTTCGCCATCAACGCCGCGCTCGGGGCCGCCGCCGCGGTCGCGATCCCCTATCTGGCGACCGCAAGCGAAGGGGAAGACGCCCTGCGCCGCTCGGCGCAGTGGGCCTTCCTTCTGCTGCTCGTGGCGATGGTGGCCGGCTACGCCCGTCGCATCTTCACCGAGTCCGAGCGTCAGCAGTCGCTTGCACTCGACCGCCTCGGCCGCCTGACCGAGGCGAACGAGCTGCTCGAGTCGCTCCACCGGGTGGCGCAGTCGCTGCCCGCGTCGCTCGACCTCGAGGACGTCCTCGACGGCACCATGATTCGGCTCCGGGACCTCATGGACTTCGACTCGGCGGCGCTCCTGCTGCTCGACGAGACCGACGCGACCTGGGTCACCGCCCGCCGCGACGGCGTGAAGGTGCCCCGACCGCTGCCGACCCACCGGCTCCCTCCTCCCCTGCGCCGGGCGATGGGCGTCACGTCCGGCGTGAACGAGCCGAACCTGCTCGAGTCCGGTGGGCCGGGCCTGTCGCCGAGCGCCGGCTCCGGCATCTACGCAGCGCTCCGGGCCCGGGGCGCCCTGATCGGGCTGATCTCGGTCGAGCGCACCAAGGAAGACACCTTCGCGGCACGAGACCTCGAGCTGCTGAATCGCTTCGTCGAGCCCGCCGCCCTCGCGGTCGACAACGCTCGATGGTTCAACCGGCTGCGAACGGTGGGCGCCGACGAGGAACGCACCCGCATCGCCCGCGACCTGCACGACCGCATCGGCCAGTCCCTGGCGTACCTGGCGTTCGAGCTCGATCGCATCGTTCGGGCCGCCGACAAGGGCGACGAGGTGAGGGAATCACTCGACAACCTCCGCAATGACGTGCGCGGCGTCATCGGCGAGGTCAGCGACACCCTCTACGACCTCCGCACCGACGTCACCGAAGTGCAGGACATGACCACGACCCTCAAGCAGTTCCTGGAGAGGGTCTCCGAGCGCAGCGGGCTGCGGGTCACGCTCCGCACCGAGGAGCGCGGTCGCCTTCCCCTGTTGCAGGAGCGTGAGGTCTGGCGCATCACCAAGGAGGCCGTCGCGAACGTCGAACGGCACGCTCGGGCCTCCCAGCTCGCCATCACGTGGCGCTGCGACGGTCAGCGCGCCGAGCTCGTCGTCTCCGACGACGGCGTCGGGCTGGGCAAGGGCCAGCCTGCCCGCCTCGACTCCTACGGCATCATCGGCATGCGCGAGCGCGCCGCCAGCATTGGTGCCCGCCTCGACTTCGACACCAACCCCGGCGGTGGGACGGCGGTGCGAGTGTGGCTCGAACCCGACTGACCGACACCGAACCTCGACACCGGGGAGGCCGACGACATGGATGAGGGCTCCGAGAGCATCCGGTTGATGCTCGTAGACGACCACAAGATGCTGCGCGAGGGTCTGCGCCGCTCAATGCTCGACGAAGGCTTCAACGTCGTCGGGGAGGCCGCCGACGGCGAGGAAGCGATCCGCCTCGCGGCCGATCTCCGGCCCGACGTGATCCTGATGGACGTGTCGATGCCCCAGATCGACGGCGTGGAGGCGACGCGCCGGATCCGCGACGAGAATCCCGACGCCCGGATCGTCATGCTCACCATGCACGCCGACCATTCCGTGCTCACGGACGCCATTCGTGCCGGCGCGGTCGGCTATCTCGTCAAGGACTGCTCCGTCGACGAAGTCGCGGCCACCGTTCGGCAGGCTGCGACCGGTGAGACGGCGCTGTCACAGGATCTCGCCGCGTCGATGCTGGACGAGGTCCACAAGATCGACACGCCGGCGACGAAGGAAGAGGACCGGCTGATCACCAAGCGCGAGGAAGAGGTCCTGCAGCTCATCGCGGACGGCTGCTCGACACCCGAAGTCGCAGGAAGGCTCTACATCAGCCAGAAAACCGTGAAAAACCACCTCGCGTCCATCTACGAGAAGCTCGATGCGCGAGATCGCACCCAGGCCGTGCTTCAGGCCGTCCGCATGGGGATCGTTCACCTGCGGTAGTCCGATCGCCCCACTCAGTGAATTTGGGCCGATCGTCCTATTCATAGAACCCCAGGTGCCGACCGATACTGAGATGCACAGGAAGCGCCAGCATCCTGGCTCATAACCAGCCCAATTCCCGACGGGAGAGATAAATGGACCTGAAGACCCAGTGGGACTTCTTCGCCTCTTGGATGCGTGCCCGCTTCGCTGATAGCGACCGTGGTGCGACCATGGTGGAGTACGCCCTGATGGTTGCCCTGATCGCCGTGGTGTGCATTGCCGCCGTGTCGCTCATCGGTAACAGCTCCAGCTCGAAGTTCAGCACGGTCGGCAACTCGATCAACGCCGCGAGCTGACGAAAGCCAATACGAAGTGAACTCCGGAGGGCGGGCCATCCGGCCCGCCCTCCGCACTTTCTCCAACAACTCCTACGACCTCAAGGTGGTTTCCGGCATGAATGCGAAGCGTTTCAGCGGTGACGACGGAGCAACGATGGTCGAGTACGCCCTGATGGTCGCACTCATCGCCGTGATCTGCATCGCCGCAGTCACCCTCATCGGCACCAACTCCAACTCGAAGTTCAGCCAGGTCGGCAACTCCATCCAGTCCGGCAGCTGATTCGTCCCATGGAAGGCCGCCGCCTGCGAGGAGAGGACGGAGCAACGATGGTCGAGTACGCCCTTCTGGTCGCACTCATCGCCGTCGTTTGCATCGCGTCGATCGGTCTTCTCGGCAGCGCGGCGCAGTCCAAGTTCAGCACCATCGGCAGCAACATCGGCTCGGCGAGCTAACGCATCCGGGCCGCAGAACCGGCGGAGGTTCACAATGCGGGCACGACAGAACAATCGACTCGACGGAGACCAGGGCGCCACCATGGTGGAGTACTGCCTCATGGTCAGCCTCATCGCAATGGTGTGCTTCATCGCTGTTCAGTTCCTCGGCGGAGAGACGAACAGCGGGTACACCCGAGTCAACACCTCGCTCATCGCGGCGAGCTGACTCCTTCTCTCCTTTGGTCGTCGGCGCTCAGGTCGGCGGCCGGCGCACCGCCACGATCCACTGTGGGTCGCTGTAGCGGATCTGCCAGTCGGGTGACTCGGCCAGGATCGCCGCCAGGGCGAAGTCCTTTGCCAGACGATCACCTCGATGTCGTTGCGATCCAGGGCGTCACGCCAGTTCGGGTGCACCCCGAGCAGGTTGATGTAGTCGGCCGATGCCTGCTCGCCGATGACCTCCGCCCGGTCGTCGATGAAGACGTCCCGCACGGGCCCGTCGAGGTACTCCCTGAGGTTGCCGACGAAGTCCTGGGCCAGCAAGCGGCCCTCGCTACCGTCGGCTGGAGGAACCAGGTCGTTGGCGTCGAGGTACGCCAGCGCCGCCACGGGATACGAGGTGAGGTCGAGCGCCGGCTTGCCCAGGGGCGTCGCGAGGGTGACGACGCACAGCGCAGCCATGACGAACGCCCCGAGCCAGGCCAGGGGCGCCGACGACAAGCGGGCGTTCGCCTTCAGGTCGCCCACGCCGGCGAGGCAGGGCGCCATCGCGGCAGTGAGGACGAGGCTGGCGACCAAGATGTTGCGGGCGCTGTAGAGCGACGCAGGGACGAACACGACGAACGGCAGGGCGAGACGCCACGTGGGCCGACGGACGAGCACGACGACAGCCACCGCGATCTGAACGAGAAACAGCTTCTGCCAGATCGTGTCGTAGGTCGGGGCTTGCCACTCCAGGATCGTGCGCAGGACGTCGCTGCGTTGGAGCATCGAGATCGGAAAGAGCAGCAGCTTTGGCCCGTAGGGATTGAGGGCAGCGACCGCGGTTCCCACCGCGGCCCACTTCAGGCATCGCCACTCGACCCTGCCGTCTCCACCATCGAGGCGCCGGCCGGCCCACAACAGTCCCAGCGCGACGATCCCAAGCGGGAACGAACCGTGGCTGTTGACCCACACGAACATCACGGGCACGAGCCAGCGCGGATCGAGGCCGTCCTCTGCGGCGATCAGGAGGACGGCCATCAGGACGAGCCCGATCATGAGGGGACGCTCGGCCCACGCACTCGCTCCGACGCCGAGGGTCAGGATGACGAGGCCGAGGCGGGCGACGAAGCCATCGGCGGGGCGAGCCAGGCGCACGATCAGGATGGCGAGGAGGGCCGTGAGCGCGGCGTTGAACGCCATCAGCGCGCCCATGCCCCACGCCTTCACGAGGCTCCAGTAGATGACCGACCCCAGCCAGCTCTGCACGACCCATGAAGGTTCGTGCGGGGTGAACAGGTACGGGTCGCTGTGTGGGAACCCGGTGTCGAAGATGATGCGACCGGTGGCGATGTGCGTCAGGAGGCTGTTGTCGCTCAGCGGCGCGAGGCCGATACGAAGTCCCCACGCGAGGGCGAACAGCCAGATGAACGTCGCCGGCGTCGGCTGCCAGGTCCGCGAGTGCGACCGGGGCCCTACCGCGTCGTCTGCGAGATCGGTGTCGTTTGCGAGATCGCTGACACCCGAGGGCTCGAGGTGCGTCGCCACAGCGGCGCGGTCAGAAGGCTTCGATGATGTTGATGACCGCGGGGGCCAACACCACGATGAACAGCGACGGGAAGATGCACAGCACCATCGGCACGAGCATCTTCACGGGCGCCTTCATGGCCTTCTCCTGAGCGAGCTGGCGGCGCTTCACGCGCATCTCGTCAGCCTGCGTGCGCAGCACCCGACCAATCGACACACCAAAGGTGTCGGCCTGCAGGATGGCGAGCACGAACGAACGCATCTCAGGGACGTTGCAACGCCGCTCGAGCGCTCGGAGAGCCTCGGAGCGCGAGGATCCGGCCCGGATCTCCCCGAGCATGCGGGAGAACTCCTGGGCGAGAGGGCCTGGCACTGCGTCGGTCGTGCGGTCGAGCGCCTGCTCGAACCCGAGGCCGGCCTCGACGCTGATGACCAGAAGGTCGAGGATGTCGGGGAGCTTCGTGCGGATGGCCCACTGCCGGTCCGCGACGCGCCGGTTGAGCATCGCGTCGGGACCGAGCGCGAGCGCCAGGGAGACGAATGCGATGACGCCGAGACGCATGAGCCCGTCGATCGGGGCGAACCGGTAGATCAGGAAGATCGCGACGGGGATCAGTGCGATGGTGACGACGCGGACGGCGAGGAACCGGTCGACGTCGTCGGACCCGTAGGAGCCCAGCGACGAGAACTTCTGCCGGATGTTCTCGAGGTATCCCGACGGGGTGAACCGCCGACCCACGGCACTGAGGCCCTGCATCACCGGCGCGACCGCGCGCTCGGTGATCGGGTTCAGCAGCTCCTGGTCACGGACGTTCTCGACCTGGTAGTCCTCGAGCTGACGCAGCGAGCTGCGAACGACCGCTCGTTCTTGCGCCTGCGAGAGCAGCGCATAGACGATGAGCGCAATCGCCGCGCCGATTCCAATGACAGCGAGCATCCCTAGACCTCGATCTCGATGACTTTCTTCATCCAGAAGAAGCCGACCAGTGCGAGCACGATGCCTCCGAGGATCATGAGGTTGCCTGCGGTCGTGTCGAACAGCACCCGGATGTAGTCGGGGTTGATGATGTACATCGCGACACCGAGCATGAGCGGGAGGATCGCCAGCACGATGGCGCTGATGCGTCCCTCTGCGGTGAGAGCCCGCACGTCACGGCGCAGACGCTCGCGCTGGAGCATCGTCTCGGACACGATCATGAGGAGCTCGGCCAAGTTGCCGCCGACTTCGCGCTGGATGCGGATGGCCAGCACAGCCCACTCGAAGTCCGGGCTGCCCATGCGCGTCGCGGCATCGTCGAGCGCGACTTCGAGCGGACGGCCGAGCCGTGCTTCGACCATGACTCGCCGAAGCTCGCGACCCATTGGATCCTCGACCTCTTGGGAGACCGCTTCGACACCCTGCATGAGGGAGTAGCCGGCGCGGAGGGAGCCCGAGAGCAGCTGCAACGTGTCCGGCAGCTGGCCGAGGAACGCCGCCTGACGCTTGCGGGCCTTCCGGTTGAGGATGGTCGGCGGAAGGATGATGAACCCGATCCCCACGAGCAGCGTGATGATGAGGTTCTGGCTCACGACGAGCACCAGTGCCGTGACGACGACGGACAACGCCACGTAGAAGAAGAGTGCTTCGGCGGCGCGCAGCGGCACGTCGGCACGCTCGAGCGAACGCTCGATGCGGGCGAGGTAACCGCGGTTCTCAGCGAACTGACCGGTGAGCTCGACCGCGCGCGCAAGCACCTTCGTCTGGGCCAGCGCGCTGCCGTTCGGATCCTCGTCCTCGTCTGAGTCCGAGACATAGCTGTCGGCGTAGGGCTGAAGGACCGTCTCGAGCCCGCTGCGATCACGGAAGAAGATCAGGCCGATGCCATAGGCGAGAAGGATCAGCGCCGCGAGCGCCAGGAGGCCGCCGAGGTACTTGCCACCGGTGCCCGACAGGAACCCGGGACCACCGGCGAGCGGGGGGTTGTAGACGTCGGGCGACAGGCTGCTCCCGACGGTGAGACTCCCCGGGTTGTAGGTCGCCTCCGAGGACAGGTCGCCGGCGCGGACAACCAGGTCGATCGTGGTGGCGTCAGGGTCGCTCGAGTAGGAGAGCTGGACCTGCGCCGCGACGGTGCCCCCGATGACAGCGACGCTGTCTCCGATCTTGCTCATGTCGTTGAGCTGGGCGTAGGTGCCCTGCGTCGTCGACACTTGGCCCTGAAGGTCGCCGCTGCTGAGATCGCCGGTCTCGAGGCCGAGACCGAACACCATCACGTCCGAGTCCATCAGGTCGCCTTCGACCTGGCCTTGAGTGCTCACGGAGACGTCGTCGCCGCCGGCCTGGATCACGACGACGTTGCCCTGCAAGTTCGTGTCGTCGAGCAAGGCCAATGCCGTGCGCATGCCGTCGCGCTCTGCCGATTCGGGGCGCTCGAGGGAGGGGCGGAGCGTCGCGATCGCGTTGGTCAGGGTGGTCGCGTTGGTCGTGAAGTTCGACACGACGCGGGCGCCGACGCCGAAGCTGACAATGGCGATCTGCTGGTTCGCGGGCTTCCCCGCGACCACTTGTGTGAGCGCGGCCTTGACGTTGTCCATGGCCTGCTCACGACCCATGGCGGTGCTCGTGTCGACCGCGAAGACGATGCCGACACCAGTGCCGACGTCGGTCAGCGACGCGACCTGGAGAGCGGACACCGTCTCGTCGTTCTGCTCGACCTCGTAGCTCGCCGGCGACGGCGCCGGCCCGACAGGCGCCACGACGACCTTGGTCTCGGGGTAACGCAGCGCGTCGACCGAACGGATGACGAGCCGTTGCTCGTCTTGTGCGCGCGCCGTGCCACTGAGGGCGGCGAACAGCGAGACGACCAGCACGACGAGCGCGGCGAGGCGCAAGTCGCGAAAGCGGGGACGGCGGATCGGACGGATCACTGTGCTGACGCCCTCCGGGCGAAGACCTCGGGCTGGAAGACCTCGGGGCCGAGGCGGATGCCGAGGTCGGCGAGCTTCTCGGCGAACTTGGGTCGCACGCCCGTCGCCTTGAGATGACCGCGGAAGCGGCCGTCCTCGTCGACGCCCATGCCGTAGTCGAAGAGGAAGATGTCCTGCAGGGTGATCACATCACCCTCCATGCCCTGCACCTCGGTGACGTGCGTGAGGCGACGGGTGCCGTCCCGGAGACGGCTGAGGTGGACGATGAGGTCGAGGGCGGACGCCATCTGCTCGCGGATGGCCCGCACCGGCAGGTCGAAGCCGGACATGAGGGTCATGGTCTCGATGCGGGCCAGGGTGTCGCGAGGGCTGTTCGAGTGCACCGTGGTGATCGAGCCGTCGTGACCCGTGTTCATGGCCTGGAGCATGTCGAGAGCCTCACCGGAGCGGCACTCACCGACGACGATGCGGTCGGGGCGCATGCGGAGGCAGTTGCGCACGAGATCGCGGATGGTGACCTCGCCGCGACCTTCGATGTTCGGAGGGCGGGCCTCGAGCGTGAGCACATGCTCCTGGTGGAGCTGCAACTCCTTGGAGTCCTCCACGGTGACGATGCGCTCGTCGGAGGGAATGAACGAGGACAGCACGTTGAGGGTCGTGGTCTTGCCGGTACCGGTACCACCCGAAACGATGACGTTCAGGCGACCGACGACGCAGGCCTGCAGGAACCGCGCGGCGTGCGCGTTCAACGTGCCGAAGCGGATGAGATCGTCGATCTGGTACGGGTCGGTGGAGAACTTTCGGATGGTGAGGTAAGGACCACCGATTGCGAGCGGGTGGATGATCGCGTTGACGCGGGAACCGTCAGGAAGGCGCGCGTCGACCATGGGCGTCGCCTCGTCGATGCGCCGGCCGACCTGGCCGACGATCTTGTCGATGATCCGACGCAGGTGCGTCTCGTCGACGAAGGAAGCGTTCGACTTCTCGATCCGGCCAGCGCGCTCGATGAACACAGTGTCGGGACCGTTGACCATCACCTCGGTGATGTCCTCGTCCTTCAACAGGCGGTCGATCGGGCCGTAGCCGAGGATGTCATCGGAGACGTCCTGGATGAGCTGGGCCTTGTCGGCCGCGGACAACGGGGCACGCTCTTGCGCGAGCGCAGCCTGCAGCTGCTCGTGGACGCGACGACGCAGGTCGTCCTCCGACAGGCGTCGGTCGTAGAGGATCGGACCGAGCGAGTCGATCAGGTGGTGGTGGATCTTCTGCCTGAGCTCGTCGAGGATCGGGTCCCGCCGCGAACTTGTCGTGCCGGTGGTCGCCTGGACCTCGTGGAGCCGCTTGTAGAGCGACATTGCGCTCCTCCTGATGTTCGATGTGTTCCCCTGGACTCATCGGCCAGGGGGTCCAGGACTGAAGCGGCTAACGCTTCCGCTTGGCGTCGGCCGAGATGAAGATGTCAGCCAGCTGCTCGAGGGACTTGGCCACGCCGGACTTCGGAGCGTCGAGCACGACCGGGGTGCCTCGGTTCACGGACTGAGGCACGACGACGTCGCTCGGCACCAGGCAGTCCGCCTTGATGCCCAAGGTGCGTTCGACTTCACCGACGTCGAGCTTCACCTTGCTGTTCGCCCGGTTGAGGATCAGCTTCAGCTTCGACAGCGGGATGTTGAGCAACCGCAGAGTCTGGAGACCGATCTTCACGTTCTTGATGTTCGGGATGTCCATCCCCGCCACGAGGAGCACGTCGTCGCTTGCCTCGATCAGGCCCAGGACTACGTCGTTGAAGTAGGCCGGCGCGTCGACGACGACGAACTCGGAGGTCTGTCGCAGCAGCTCGATGATGCGCAGCATCTGCGACGAGCCGATCTGATCGGCGAACGCGGGCTCGAGCGGCGCGGGCATCACCAAGCAGCTCGGACGGATCGTGACGAGCCAAGAGGCTCTGCAGGAGCGGGCCGTCGAGCTTGTCGATCGCGTTCACGGCGTCGACGATCGTGTGCTGAGGTGCGAGCTTGAGCATCACCGCGACATCGCCGAACTGAAGGTCGGCGTCGACCAGCACCACTGGTCGGCTCGATCGGCGAGCCAAGGTCACCGCCAGGTTCACGGCGATCACGGACTTGCCGGCGCCGCCCTTCGTCGAGAAGACCGTGATGAGGCGGCCGTATCCGGCGGGCGTACCCGTCTCGGACGGCACTGCGACTCCTGCCGGCACCAAGGTGCCGCCGACTCTCTCGACCGCGAGCACGAGCTCGCCGGCCTCGATCGGCGCCGCGAGGACGTCCTTCACACCGGCACGAAGTGCCCGCTGGAGGACGTCTGTGGAAAGCGCCTCGACCATCAGCACGGTGCCGATCTCCGGACGCGAACGCGTCAGGCGCTCAACGGCTACCAACCCCGAGGGGCCGGCACACGAGGGACCGAGCAGCGCGACCAACGGCGTGCCATCTTCGATGCGCTCTTCGAGCGACTCGATGGTGGGGAACGCCGCGGCGCGGACTCGCTCGCCGAGATCAGAGATCAGCTGTGAACGAAGTGAGGGATCGCTCTCGATGACGGCCACGTTGAAATCGGCCATCGGCACCTCGATGCCCGAAAAGGGCGAGTTGTTGAGAGTCGTGGGGGACTGCTCCACGCTAGGTCATTCCCTCCGCGATCAGCCGCCAGTCGGGTATGGCGTGAGCACACCCGGCTGGAACAGGGTGGAGAAGTCCACCGGCGGCAGGTCAACGGGCTGGAAGTCCTTCGGTGCGAGAGTCATGTAGAGGTTGGCGCCCGTGAGTGCGATGCGCTGCGCCGCGTCCGGCGGCACGTTGAACGTGATGAGGCCGCTCCCCGGATTTGTCGGTGCCTCGGTGGCGCCGACGTCGGCTGCCGCGGTCTGTCCGATCGCAAGCACCTCGACGTTCTGGTAGAGGAAGCGGACAGTGTCGCCACCCGCGGCCTCACCTTCGGCCAACGGCCGTGCGGGCTGGCCCGGCGTACCGCCGGCCAGCGCCGTGAGCTCGGGGCGAGCACGACCATCAGGTTGACCTTGTCGCCCGGCACCAAGAGGCCGGCAACACCGCGCACCTGGTCGACGGAGACGGTCACCGCCACCTGATCGACGGGGATGCGCTCGGAGAAGGTCACGAACGCCGTGGCCTGATCGACGAACATGCCGTCGACCACGACCTGGCCGGGCACGAGGTCGGTGAGAGCCACCTTGCCCGTCAGCACCGCCGTGTCGGTGATCGCCGTCGCAGGACGGAACTCCTGCGGGATCTGACCCGACTGGACGAGCTTGTCACCGATTGCTTGATCGCCAGGAGTGCCCTTCGCGATCGGCTGCTTCACAACGAACACCTGGACGCGCTTCGCGTTGTCATAAGCGCGGTCTTCCACGCCGTTGACGTAGTTGTAGAGCGCGTACGCGGCGATCGCTCCGATGAGCACCGCTGCAATCAAGATCACTGTGCGCCGAGAGCCCACAACCACCTCACAGATCTCGCCGAGCGGGGCTTCCCCGTCGGTCTCCGTCGTTCACCGCGAGTGGAACCTCGCGCTGCCGCGTTCTCGTCGGCAGACCACTCACGTTCATAAGCGCTCGAGTGCGGATTGGAGTCCGATCGGACTCACGAAGGTGAATGGCGCTCGGTGGCCAGCATGACATGGCCGCGCCCGAAGAAAAGGGGATCCCAGGGAAATGATCCGAATGACCCAGGGCCGCGAGTAGGTCTTTTGACCTATGCGCGCGGGACGCGTTTTCCGTCGTTCAGACGGTGGTTCCTGCGTCTGCTTCCGGCGTCACCGATGGCGCCTCGGGTGCCCCCTCGGTACCTCCGTACTCGTTGTAGTACTCCGCCCACGCCGCCTCACGGTCGGCATCGTCGGGCACCGCGGTGGAGCCGATGTAGTTGCCTTCGGCGTCGTACGCGTGCTCGCCGAAGTGCTCGCGGTACTCCTCCGCGACTTCGCCGCCCTCGGCGGCTTGTTTGATCGAAAGGCTGATGCGACGGCGTTGCAGGTCGAGGTCGATGATCTTGACCCACAGCTCCTCCCCGGGCGTGACGACCTGCTCGGGAAGGTCGACGTGGTGCGCCGACATCTCGGAGATGTGCACCAGACCCTCGATGCCCTCGCCCACTTGGACGAACGCGCCGAAGGGCACCAGCTTCGTCACCCGGCCGTACACGAGCTCGCCCACCCGGTGGGTCGAAGCGAACTCCTGCCACGGGTCCTGCTGGGTCGCCTTGAGCGACAGGCTGATGCGCTCGCGGTCGCGGTCGACCTCGAGCACCTGCACGGTGATCTCGTCACCGACCTGGACGACGGAGCCGGGGTGATCGACGTGCTTCCACGACAGCTCGCTCACGTGGACGAGGCCGTCCATGCCACCGAGGTCGACGAACGCACCGAAGCTCACGACCGACGACACGACGCCCTTGCGGATCTCGCCGGGCTTCAGGTTGTCGAGGAAGTCCTCGCGCTGCTCCTTCTGGGTCTCCTCCAGCCAAGCGCGGCGCGACAGCACGACGTTGTTGCGGTTCTTGTCGAGCTCGATGATCTTCGCCTGGAGCGATCGCCCGACATAGGGCTGCAGATCGCGCACTCGGCGTAGCTCGACCAAGCGACGCCGGCAGGAAGCCGCGGAGGCCGATGTCGAGGATGAGGCCGCCTTTGACGACCTCGATGACTGGGCCCTCGACGACGCCCTCGGCCTCCTTGATCTGCTCGATCTTCCCCCACGCCCGCTCGTACTGCGCGCGCTTCTTGGACAGGACGAGCCGGCCCTCCTTGTCCTCCTTCTGGAGCACCAGGGCCTCGAGATCCTCTCCGAGGGAGACCACCTGAGAGGGGTCGACGTCGTTGCGGATCGACAGCTCACGCGACGGAATGACGCCCTCGGACTTGTACCCGATGTCGAGCAGGACCTCGTCCTTGTCGATCTTCACCACACGGCCGTGCACGATCTGGCCGTCCTCGACCTCGACCATCGTCGACGCGACTGCCTCGTCGAAGGAGACGCCGAGATCGTCGGCGACAACCTGCCGGGGCGTGTACACCCCCTCGTCGTCAAAGGTGCCCATGCCTGTGGCGTCGGGGCTGGTCGAAGGGGCGGAGGGGTCGTTGGGCTGCTCGTCGGACACGGATTCGCTTTCAGGTCTTGCCGGAGGGCTGGAAGGTGAGTGGGTCATGGCCGGCGTTCGGGACAGGTGCGCGTGTGAGATCGGAGACGCGCACCGCGGGCTCGCTCAGCGCCCGGAGAGGCTACCACCGGCCTTGGTGGCCTTCACCAGGAACTCTGCGCTGTCGAGGCCCGGAGGGTTGCGACGGTACTGGCCGGGTTCGACCGACCACACGTCATCCACCCGAAGCCCGGCTGCCGCGACCAGCAACCGGAGCTCACGCGGCGTGAAGCATGTTGTCCACAGCTCGACCGGCGCGGCGTCGCCGGCTTCATCCCGCACAGACGTGTACTCGTGGTGCACACCAGTGGCGGCGTCGAAGTCGTTCGCCTCGTCGAGGTGGCGCACCTGGAAGTACGAGGAGAACGCCGACACCACGACGTTCCCGCCGGGTCGCACCGCACGCGCCATGGCCTCCAGCACCCGCGCCTCACCTCCCGGGTCGGCGCCGGGGCCGCCCAGCAGTCCGAAGGCCCCCTGGCACAGGGAGACGGCAGCGTCGAAGGAGCCGTCGCGGACCGGGAGCAGCCGCGCGTCGGCGTGCACGAAGCGTGCGTCCGTATCGCCGGCCGCGCCGAGCGAGACGAACCGCCACGAGAGATCGATCCCGACCACGCTGATGCCCCGCGCCGCGAGCGCGACGGCATGGCGACCGGGACCGCAGCCGACGTCGAGCACGCGCGCGCCGGGCTCGAGACCGAGCTCTTCGACGAGGAACGCGACCTCTTGCGCGGTGCCCTTGGTGAACGCGTAGCGGAGATACGTGGCGCCGAGGTGATCAGCAATCGGCTCGAACCAGTGGGGCTCTCGCGCTGTCACTTCTCGTTCGGCACTTCTAGTTCGGCTGGAAGACCTGCTCGCACTCCCACTTCGGCGGCACGAACTTCCAGTCCTTGTTGCCGTTGCTGATGTTGTCGCACTTGTTCGCGGTCGAGACGGCCACCGTGATCGAGATCAGCGCATAGACGACGATCGCCGCGAGGAAGAGCGGCAACCAGAAGCTGCTGCGACCGTTGGCCATGAACCCATTGTGGACCGGTGACGAGAACCGCAAAAGGGGCCGTTCGGCCCATGGTCAGGCTCCGCCCGTGGACGGCTAAGCCTTTGCATCTGCCCACGAGGGACCGAACGCGAGATGCACTTCCAGCGGTACTCGGAGTTCGACGGCCCCTTCCATGACCGTGCGCGTGAGCCCCGCCACCTCGTCGTGCTCGTGCGGCGCGACCTCGAGGATCACTTCGTCGTGCACTTGGAGGATGAGCCGGCTCTCGAGGTGACGAGCCTCGAGCTCGTGGTCGAGCTCGACGAGCGCGACCTTGAAGATGTCCGCGGCGAGGCCCTGGATGCCCGCGTTCATCGCCTGGCGCTCCCCCGCCTGTCGGATTCTGTAGTTCGGCGACGACAGCTCGGGGATCGGGCGACGGCGACCGAACAGCGTTTCCGTGTAGCCGCGTTGGCGCGCCTCATTGACCGTGGCCTCCATGTAGCGCTTCACGGAAGGAAAGGCGACGAAGTACGCGTCCAGGATCTCGGCGGCCTCTTCCGTCGGGATGTTCAGGCGCTGGCCGAGGCCAAACGCCTCCATCCCGTACGCGAGGCCGTACGACACCATCTTCGCCTTGGCCCGTTGCTCGACGGAGACCTTCTCGGGATCGACCGAGAACACGCGTGACGCCGTCTCGGTGTGTATGTCGGTGCCCGCCTCGAATGCGGCGATGAGGCCCGGGTCCTCGGCGAGATGCGCAATGCACCGGAGCTCGATCTGGTTGTAGTCGGCGACCAACATCTCGTAGCCGGGTGCGGGGACGAACGCTGCGCGGAACTGCCGGCCGCCGTCGCTGCGCACCGGGATGTTGTGGAGGTTGGGCTGGTCCGACGACAACCGGCCGGTGCGGGCGACCGTCTGGTTGAACGAGGCGTGAATGCGCCCGTCGGCCGCAACCTCGTTGAGAAGTCCCTCGCCGTAGGTCGACCGAAGCTTCTCGACCTCGCGGTACGAGAGGAGCAGGTCGATGATCGGATGCTGATCGCGGATCCGCTCGAGCGACGCGGCGTCCGTCGAGTAGCCCGTCTTCGTCTTCTTCTGGGGTGCCAGTCCGAGCTTGTCGAACAGCACCTCTCGCAGCTGCGGCGTGGAGTTCACGTTGAACTCGATGGCGGCTTCCTCCTGGATGGCCTTGTCCAAGCGGCGGCATTCGGAGACGAGGTGATCGTTCAGGGCGCGCAGCTCGGGCACATTGACGCCGACACCGACGCGCTCCATCCGCGCGAGGACGCGTACGAGTGGATTCTCGATCGTGTCGTAGAGCGACCGCATGCCTTGGTGGTCCAGTGCGAGCTCGAGGGCGGGCGCGAGGCGAGCGATGGCAACCGCCTCGAGTGCCGCGTTCGTGCTCTCGTCGACGCCGCTGCCGTCGAGGTCGAGCTGCATCTCGTTGGCTTGCGTCACGCCGAGCTCGAGCCCCGTGTAGCGCATCAAGAGATCGTTGATGGCGTACCGCGACTCGGCGGGATCGAGCAGATACGCAGCGATGATGGTGTCGAGCCGAAGTCCTGCGATGTCGAGCCCGATCTCGGGCAGCGCGCGCATGAGCGACTTTGCATCGTGTGCGCGTATGCCCGGCCCCTCGCGCCCGACGAGCCCACCGAACGCGACCCGCACGTCGTCGTGCACGAGCACGTCCGACGCGATCCAGAGCGCGTCGGCACTGTCGGGCGTCGCCAGCGCGATGCCGCGGACCGCACTCCGTCCCGGGGCTCCTGCCCAAGACGGGGCGATGGCGACAGGCTCGTCTCCGGTCGCGAGGGCAGCCAACGCGGCCACTGCACCCGTGACGTCGAGCGGTGTGACGTCGGCCGACAGCTGTCCCTCCGCGGTGCGAGTCGCGACGATCGGAGCGTCGAGCACCTCGGCGAGGCGCTCGAACAGCGAACGGAACTCGAGGAACTCGAAGAGCCGCTTCACCTCCCCGAGGTCGGGAGGCCGCACGCCGTACACGCTCACATCGCTGAGCTCGAGATCGATCGGGGCGTCACGCCGAAGCACCATCACGTCGGCGTTCTTGCGCACCCGCGCCTCGTTGGCCGCCAGGCTCTCCCGCAGCTTCGGGGTCTGTGCCGCGACGTTCTCGAAGATGCCGTCGAGGCCTCCGTAGGTGGTGATGAGCTTCGCCGCCGTCTTCTCGCCTACTCCGGGAACACCCGCCAGGTTGTCGGAAGGGTCGCCGCGGAGCGCCGCATATTCGGGGTACTCAGCGGGCGTCACGCCGGTGCGCTCCTTGATGCCAGCCTCGTCGTAGAGCACGTAGTCGGAGACCCCGCGCCGGTTGTAGAGCACCGCGACGTGAGGGTCTTCGACCAGCTGGTATGTGTCTCGGTCGCCGGTGACGATCACGACGTCGTGTCCGGCGTCGCGGGCGCGTGTAGCCAGTGTGGCGATCAGGTCGTCGGCTTCGTAGCCCTCGAGGTCCGAGACGGCGATGCCGAGGGCAGTGAGGATCTCGCGGACGAGCCCCATCTGCTGGCGGAGGATGTCGGGTGCGGCCTCCCGCTGCGCCTTGTACTCCGGGACGGCGTCGTGGCGGAACGTTCGCTCGGGTCGGTCGAAGAGCACGACCACCCCGTCGGGACGTTGATCGCGAACCAAGTTGATCAGCATCGACGTGAACCCGAAGACGGCGTTGGTGACCTGGCCCGACGCGGTTGCCATGTCCGTGGGCAACGCGAAGAACGCTCGGTAGGTCAGCGAGTTGCCGTCGAGCAGGAGCAGCTTGGCCACTGGTCGAGCGTAGGCCCGACCGCCCGTCACGGGGCGAGGGTGCCCGCGAGAATCTGCTCGGCCACGACCTGCATGGTCGTCCTCGTGCGCATCGCGGTCTTCTGGATGAACGAGAACGCGTCGGCCTCGGTCATGAAGTGCTCATCGATCAGCATGCCCTTGGCCCGATCGATCACCTTGCGGGCTTCGAGTCGCGCCTCGAGCTGCTGCACCTCGTCCTCCAGCGCGATGCGCTCACGGTGGCGGGCGAGCGCCAGCTCGACCGCGGGCACGAGCTCAGCCCGCTGGAAGGGCTTGACCAGATAGGCCTCCGCGCCCGCATCGCGAGCCTGTTCGACCAGGTCGCGCTGGCTGAAGGCGGTGAGGATGAGCACTGCTGCCGAGCGCCCTGCGTGGATCCGCCGGGCCGCCTCTATGCCGTCGAGGCCGGGCATCTTGATGTCGAGGATCGCCACATCGGGACGGAGACGCTCGACGAGCTCGACCGCGTCGTCGCCCCGGGCCGTCTCCGCGACCACCTCATAGCCCTCCTCCTCGAGGGACTCGCGGAGGTCGAGTCTGATGATGCTCTCGTCCTCGGCGACGAGGATGCGGATCGCGCTCATCGGGCCTGCCCCGCGGTCAGGACCGCTCGGCCACGAGGCGATCGAGCAGGTTGTCCTGATCCGCCTCGAGGCGGGCGATGATCGAGACGACCTCGTCTCGCTGGCGCGCCATCGCGTCGGCATGCCGCTGCGCCTCTCGATGCTCGTGGTCGGCGAGAGGTGTTTCGGAGACGAGTGCGCGGAGATGCGCGTCGTCGGCCGCCGAGGCGAGATGCGCGAGCTGTTCGTCGATGACCGCCAGCTCCTTGCGGAGCTCCTTGAGACGACCGCCCAGCTCGGTGAGGCGGCGCTCGATCAGCGAGCGCGACATGGGGCGAGTGTACGGGGCGTTCGCCGGCCTTCACGGCGTCGACGGGACCCGCCACGCTCGGTGCCAGACTCGCCCGATGGCCGTCGACGCGTGGGGCATCACCGATGGCTACTGGGACAGCGAGCGGACGTGGCACCACACCTCCCGGGCCACGCACGCCGCGCTGCGAGCCGCTATGGGAGCGTCGCCGGACGACGAACGCCCGCCCGACCCCACGCCGCCGATGTGGATCGTCCATCGAGGCGCGACAGATCGGCTGTGGAACCCCGCCGATCTCCGGCTCGAGGACGGGACCGTCGTCGAGAACGTCGAGGCGCTCCCCCCCGACCTTCCGCTCGGGTACCACGAGCTCGTCCCTCGCGACGGCTGGCCAGCGTCGCCACTGGTCGTTGCCCCGCTGCGCGCCCATGCCGTCGATGCCCGGATGTGGGGTTGGGCAGTGCAGCTTTACGCGGCGCGCAGCGGCGAGAGCTGGGGCATCGGCGACCTCGACGACCTCGCCCGGCTCGCGGAGTGGTCGAGCGCGCTGGGGGCACGCACACTCGTCATGAACCCGTTGCACGCGGTGGCGCCGGTGCTTCCGCAGCAATCGAGTCCGTACTACCCGGCCAGTCGCCTGTGGCGGAACCCGCTCTACCTCGCCATCGAGCAGCTGCCGCGAGCCGAGGCTCTCGGGGACGACCTCACCCTCCTCGCGAACGTGGGCCGAGCCCTCAACAGCTCGCGCGTCATTGACCGCGATGCGGTCTTCCGGTTGAAGCGCGTCGCGTTCGACCGTCTGTTCGCCCGGTGGTCGGCCGACGCGAAAGACGACGAGCGCGCCGCGTTCTCGAGCTTCCGCGCAACCCACGGTGACGACCTCCGGCGGTTCGCCACCTACTGCGCGCTCGCCGAGCGTCACGGTGGCGGTTGGCCGGCATGGCCTCCGAGCTACCGCTCACCGGACGGTGGGCGGGTCGCACGGTTCGCGCGCGAGCACGAGCTGCGCCTCGAGCTTCACGCGTGGCTGCAGTGGCAGCTCGATGTGCAGCTCGCACGCGCGGGCGGGCGAGGCGCAGGGCTCGTCTGCGATCTCGCGGTCGGCTTCGACCCCGGGGGTGCCGACGCGTGGAACTGGCAGGCCCTGCTCGCGCTGGACGTCCATGTCGGCGCACCGCCCGATGGCTTCAATCGACGCGGACAGGATTGGGGACTTCCCCCCTTTGTGCCTTGGAAGCTCCGGCAGGCGCACTTCGCGCCCTGGATCTCCACGGTCCGCGCCGCGATGCGGTCGGCGGGCGGGCTGCGGGTCGACCACGTGATGGGCCTGTATCGGCTGTTCTGGATCCCCGCGGACGGCTCGCCGCGGAGCGGGGCCTATGTCCACGGGCCGGCGAACGAGGTGCTGGACCTGCTCGCGCTCGAGAGCGTCAGGTCGAGCACGTTCGTCGTCGGCGAAGACCTCGGCACGGTCGAGGACGAGGTGCGCGCGGACCTCGCCGCGACGCGCCGTGCTCTCCACCCGTCTCCTTTGGTTCGAGGACATCGAGCCCGAGCGGTTTCCGGTCCATGCCCTCGCCGCGATTACGACGCACGACCTTCCGACGGTCGCCGGTGTCTGGACGGGCGCCGATCTCGCCGCGCAGAAGCGGATCGGGTTGACGGTCAGCGAGTCGGGCGTGACGTGGTTCCGAAGGCAGCTCGAGCGAGCGACCGGCCTCAGCGGCGACACGCCGCTGACGCGTGTCGTCGTGGCCGCGCACCGGGCGCTCGCCGACGCGCCGTCGGTCGTGGTGACGGGCACCCTCGACGACGCGCTCTGCGTCGAGGAGCGACCGAACATGCCCGGCACCATCGACGAGTGGCCGAACTGGTCACTCGCGCTCCCCAAGCCCTTGGAGGATGTCGAGACCGACCTCGACCGTGCTGTCGGTCGCGGCGGCGCTCGAGCGGGGGCGTCGGACCGCCGCCACGACCGCCCCTCCCGACGCTGCATGGATAGGGTCACCCCTTGACCCGGGAGGATCGGTGCTGATCGAGGGTATGCCGCTGTGGCTCGCGCAGACGAACGCGTGGATCGTGGCGCCCGACGGGCCCGGAGGCGACTGCGTGCTCATCGACGCGCCGCCGGATCCGGCCGCGATCGTGTCTCGGCTCCAACACCACGGCCTGCGCCTCGTTGCGTTGTTGAACACGCACGGCCACATCGACCACATCGGCGGCGTGGGCACACTCGTGCACGAATCGGATCACGACATAGAGGTGCGCATCCACGACGCGGACAAGCACATGCTCCTCGACCCGCTCGGCACGAGCGGAATGCTGCGCAACTACCTCGAGGACCTCGACCTCCGGCCGCCGGAGGTGATCTACGGCATCGACGACGGTGAACGAATTCGCGGGTGCGGCATGACGTTCACCGCGATCCACACGCCCGGCCACACGCAGGGTTCCGTGTGCTTCCGGCTGGACCTCGACGGAGAAGCCCCGATCCTGTTCTCCGGGGACCACCTCTTCCAAGGTTCGATCGGGCGCACCGATCTGCCCGGCGGAAGTTACGAGCAGCTGATGACCTCGATGGCTGAGAAGATCCTCCCGCTGCCCGACGAGACCCACGTGCTCCCCGGCCACGGCGGCACGACGACCGTGGGGTTGGAGCGCAAGACGAACCCGTTCCTCATCGAGCTGCAGTCGTGAGGTCCGTTGTGCGGTCGCGTGCGGTGCCCGAGGCGGGACTTGAACCCGCACGCCCTTGCGGGCAAAGGCTTTTGAGGCCTCCGTGTCTGCCATTCCACCACTCGGGCGTCGATGAACGGGCAGCGTATCCATCCTTACCGACAGGTAACCGGTGAGCCTGAGAAACTTCCGGCACCGTAGAGAGGTCACACGAAACGCCACCCACGGACACACCGGGGAACAGGCAGCTTGAACAGACAGAGGGAGCCCCGCCGCTGATGCTCGCGTTCACCTTCCCCGGCCAAGGGTCCCAGCGACCGGGCATGGGGCGCCCCTGGTCCTCAGAGGATTCCTGGGAGCTGGTCGGTGAGGCGAGCGAAGTCGTCGAGCGCGACCTCGAGCGACTGTTGCTCGACGCCGACGCCGAAGAGCTGAAGGACACGCGCAACGCACAGCTCGCGACGTTCGTGTCCAGCCTCGTGGTGCTCGATGCGGTCGAACGCACCGGCCTCGACGCGAGTTTCTGCGCGGGCCACAGCCTGGGCGAGTACACCGCGCTGGTCGCCACCGGCGCGCTCTCGTTTGGTGAGGGCGTTCGTCTGGTCGCGGAGCGCGCCGAGGCGATGCACGCCGCGGGCCTCGACCAACCGGGCACCATGTCCGCGGTGCTCGGCCTCGACGACGACGAGGTCGAGGTCGCGTGCCGCCGCGCTGATAGCGACGTGTGGGTCGCGAACTTCAACGCGCCCGGACAAGTCGTCATTGCCGGTTCGCCGGAGGGCGTGGCGACGGCCGCGGGATACGCGAAGGAGCTCGGCGCGAAGAAGGTGCTCCCACTGCCGGTGAGCGGTGCGTTCCACACCCCGTTCATGGCGCCGGCGAGAGACCGGCTGCGCAAGGCCATCGCGGACGCAAACCCCCGCGATACAGACGTGCCGGTCGTGTCGAACGTGGATGCGCTGTCGCACCACCAGGGGTCGGACTGGGCGAGCCTGCTCTCGGCCCAGCTGTGCAGCCCGGTGCGTTGGCGCCAATGCCTCCTGGCACTTGCCGACGCCGGCGTGACCACTCTCGTGGAGCTCGGACCGGGCGGCGTGTTGACCGGCATGGCCAAGCGGACGATCCCCGGCGTACGGGCGATCTCCGCGAGCACGCCCGACGAGGTGGATGCCCTCCTCGAAACGATCCGCGGAGGCACGCAGTCCCCACCTGGCGGGACACGAGGGCGAGCACCTCTTCGCCACCGAGCGCCTGGTGGTGAGCCCTGCGGCCGGCGTCTTCACCCCCGACCCGGCCATCGGCCCCGGAGAGACGATCCAGGCCGGCGCGATCGTCGGCCGGGTCGGCGACCAGGAGGTGCGTTCCCCCTTCGGCGGCTCGGTGATGGGACTCATCGCAGTCGATGGAGAGCGCGTGACAGTGAGCCAGCCCATCGCTTGGCTGCGCACGGCATGAAGCCGATCGATCAGCTCCGGGCGCGCGCATCACGGGCTGGGGAACAGCCCTTCCGGACAAGACCGTCACCAACGTCGACCTCGCCGCCACGATCGATACGAGCGACGACTGGATCACAGAGCGCACGGGCATCAAGGAGCGTCGCGTCGGAGGCACCACATGTGGACTCGCGGTCGAAGCCGGTCGTGCGGCGATCGCGAGCGCCGGCGTCGACCTCGCGGACATCGACCTGCTCGTGCTCGCGACGACCACACCCGATCAGACAGTGCCGGCCACCGCCTCGTCCGTGCAGCACGAGCTCGGTGTGCAATGCGGCGCGTTCGATGTGAATGCCGCCTGTTCGGGCTTCGTGTATGCCCTGGTGGCCGCGCACGGGTTCATCGCCGCGGGTGCGAACAAGGTGTTGGTCATCGGCGCGGAGACGCTGTCGCGCATCACTGACTGGGAGGATCGAGGCACCGCGATCCTGTTCGCCGACGGCGCCGGAGCTGTGGTGCTCGAGGCCACGGACGGGCCGGGTCAGCTGTTGGGATGGGACCTCGCCTCGGATGGTGGCGCCCGATCGTTGCTGTACGCGGACGTCGGCGGATACCTCAAGATGGACGGCCGCGAGGTCTTCCGGCGCGCTGTGCGGGTGATGGTCGACTCCGGGCAGAAGTCGATCGAGCAGGCCGGCGTGACCATCGACGACATCGCGCTCGTCGTCCCCCACCAAGCGAACATCCGCATCATCGAGGCCGCAGCGACACGGCTCGGCGTCCCGATGGACAAGGTCGCGGTCGTCCTGCAACGCACTGGCAACACGTCGTCGGCCTCGATCCCGCTCGCGCTCGTCGACGCCGTCGAGCAGGGCAGGGTCCACGACGGCGATCTCGTCTTGCTCGTGGGGTTCGGCGCCGGGATGACTTCGGCCAGCGCCGTGATCCGTTGGGGTCGCGCATGACGGAAGCACGCACGGTGCTCGTCACCGGCGGTTCACGCGGCATCGGCCTCGCCTCCGCGCGAGCGTTCGAAGCCGACGGTCACCGGGTAGCTGTCACCTACGCGACGAAGCCTCCCCCGGACGATCTCTTCTCGCTGCGCTGCGACGTGACGAGCGCATCCGATGTCGATGCCGCCTTCGCGGCGGTCGAGGATCGCTTCGGGCCTGTCGAGGTGCTCGTCGCCAACGCCGGCATCACGAACGACGGCCTGCTGCTCCGCATGAGCGAGGCCGACTTCACCACCGTGGTCGACACGAACCTGGCCGGCACGTACCGGGTCGCGAAGCGGGCGGCATCAGGGATGGTGCGGGCACGACGCGGCCGCATGATCTTCATCTCGTCGGTCGTCGGCATGCTCGGGTCTGCGGGCCAGGCGAACTACGCCGCTTCCAAGGCCGGCCTCGTCGGGCTCGCCCGCTCTCTTGCCCGTGAGCTGGCCTCTCGGGCCATCACCGTGAACGTCGTCGCGCCCGGCCCGGTCGCGACCGACATGACTGCTGCGCTCGCCGACGCGCGCCAGGCCGACCTCACCGCAGCTGTGCCCTTGGGGCGGTTCGCCTCCCCAGAGGAGATTGCGTCCGTCGTCTCGTTTCTCGCCTCCGACGCCGCTGGCTACATCACCGGGGCGATCATCCCGGTGGACGGCGGGTTGGGGATGGGCCACTGACGCGCGACCATGTGCGTTCCGATACCGACAGAAAGAGTCTGAGCCGTGGATGAGAAGTTCGATCGATTCAAGAAGTGCGTGGTCGACGTGCTCTCCGTCGAGCCTGAGAAGGTCACGATGGAAGCGAAGTTCGGCGACGACCTCGATGCGGACAGCCTCGACCTCGTGGAGCTCGTGATGGCGCTCGAGGAGGAGTTCGGCGTCGAGGTACCCGAGGAGGAGCTCGACGGCATCCAGACGGTCGGCGAGGCGTACCAGCTCATCACGTCGAAGTAGGTCAGTGATGGAAGGCAGGCGCATCGCGGTCACGGGCATCGGCGTTGTCTCGCCATGCGGCATCGGTAAGGACGCGTTCTGGAACGGGCTCCTCGGCCCGGCCCCGGAGGGCGAGCACCGCGTCTTCGACTTCGAGCCGGAGCAGTGGTTCGCGAACCCGAAGGAGGCGCGTCGCACGGACCGCTTCGCCCAGTTCGCTCTGGCCGCCGCCACGATGGCCCTCGATGACTCCGGCGACCCGGCCGCGGACCCGAGCCGCGCCGGCGTGATCATCGCGACGGGGGTGGGAGGGCTGGAGACCATCGAGGACCAGGTTCGCGTCTACGACGGGAAGGGTCCGCGTCGGGTGTCACCGTTCCTCGTCCCGATGATGATGGCGAACGCCGGTGCCGCCGGCGTCTCGATGCGCTTCGGATGGCAGGGTCCGTGCGAGACAGTGGTGACCGCGTGCGCGGCCAGCACTCATGGCATCGCGAACGCCGCTCGCCTGATCGCGTACGGCCGCTGCGACGCCATGCTCGCCGGTGGGTCCGAGGCGGCGATGACGGCAGTCGGCATCCAGGGCTTCATCAACATGACAGCGCTGTCATCACTCGGCATCTCGCGACCGTTCGACGCGGAACGCGACGGCTTCGTGATCTCCGAGGGCGCCGCGGTGCTCGTGCTCGAAGAATGGGAGCGGGCGGTCGGTCGGGGAGCGCACATCTACGGCGAGATCCTCGGCGGCGCGAGCAACGCCGACGCGCATCACATCACCGCGCCGTCACCAGGTGGGGCCGGTGCAATCGCATGCATGGAGCTCGCGCTTGCCGAAGCCGGCGTCCGGCCGAGCGACATCGGGCAGATCAACGCCCACGGTACGTCGACGCCCTTGAATGATGCGGCCGAGGCCGAGGCGATCGAGAAGGTGTTCGGCCTTCCGGGCCCGCCGGTGACTTCGACGAAGGGCATCACCGGACATGCGCTCGGCGCGGCCGGCGCGCTCGAAGCGGCCGCCGTGCTGCTGTCGATGGAACGCAAGCTCATCCCTCCGACGGCCGGCTTTGCGAAGGCCGGCCCCGAGGTTCACCTCGACATCGTGCACGGCGAGCCCCGACCTTGGGAGCCCGCTCCTGCGCTCTCGAATTCGTTCGGGTTCGGCGGCCACAACGGCTGCCTGGTCCTCGGCCCCGCCACCTGACCCCCGACCGTTTGCTCACTCAACCACCGCCGGCGGGGGTCCAGTGAGCAAACGCTTGGTTCGGAGTCCGTCTCAGGTCGCGTCGATCACCACGAAGAGCAGCTCGGCCTCGCACGCCACCTGACCGTTCACGCTCGCCTTGCCACGGCCCCGCCCGGCCCGCCCCGACAACCGGCCCAGCTCGACCTCCAGCTCGAGCGTGTCGCCGGGCACGACCTGTCGGCGGAAACGAGCGGAGTCCAGCCCACCGAAGAGCGGAAGCTTGCCGCTGAAGCGCGCATCGGTGAGCACGGCCACCGCGCCGAGCTGCGCGATCGATTCGGCCATGAGCACTCCGGGCAGCGTTGGCCGACCCGGGAAATGTCCGGGGAAGAACCACTCCTCCCCCGTCAAATGCCACGTGCCCCGCGCCGACTGCCCGGGCTCGAGCGCAGTCACTTCGTCGACGAACAGGAACGGCGGACGGTGCGGCAAGACATCCGCCGGGTTCGGCAACGTCACTTGCCGAGCGCCTTCAACAGATTGGCCGGCGTGTCCTTCGGGCTGACGCCGTACCAAGCCTCCGCGATCTTTCCCTTCTCGTCGATCAAGAAGGCAGATCGCAGGATGCCCATGTACTTCCTTCCGTACATCGACTTCTCGCGCCACACATCGAACGCCTCCGCGACCGTGTGCTCGGTGTCGGCGAGCAGCGGGAAGCCGAGCGAGTACTTCTCGTCGAACTTCTTCTGCTTGGCGGGCTTGTCTGGGCTGATGCCGATGATCGCGGTGTCGTCCACCTTTCCGGCAATGTCGCGCAGGCCGCACGACTGCGCGGTGCAACCGGGCGTGTCGGCCTTCGGGTAGAAGTACACGAGCACCTTGCGGCCCTTGTAGGCCGACAGCTTCACCGTGTTCTCGTTTTGATCGCTCAGGGAGATCGCGGGGGCCTTGTCACCAGGATTGAGCGGCATGATGCGAGGCTAGATCGGTGACAACCCAGGACCGGCCGAGACGAACTGGGTTCATCGACCATGTCGGACTCGGTGTTCCCGACCTCGGGGTGGCCAAGCAGTACTACGACGAGCTCATGCCGATCCTCGGACTGCGGCCATGGTTCCCGACAACGGAAGCCGGTGAGTTCAACTACGGCCCCGATGGCGCCCGCGGTCCGCAGATCTTCTTCTACAAGGCCCTCGAGCCGAACAAGCACTCGCGACACGGGACAGGCCTCCAGCACCTGTCGTTCATGGTGTCCAGCCGAGCCATCGTCCAGGAAGCCCACGAGTGGGCGGTGAGTCGAGGATCAGAGATCGTGCACGCGCCGCGCGAGTTTCCGGAGTACGGACAGCACTACGCCACCTTCTTCCTCGACCCGCACGGTTTCATGCTCGAGGTCGTCAGTCACGACGCCTCCGACACCTGACGTGCCTGGTCACGCCATCGTTGCGCATGCACTCTGCGAACCGACCGTCAATAGCGTGCAACCGATGAACGTCATCGAGTGGCTGCTCGACGGTGACCCTGCAATCCGGTGGCAGGTGCTGCGCGATCTGATGAACGCCGAGCCCGACGAGGTCGCGCGCGAGCGAGCCCGAGTGGAACACGAAGGCTGGGGCGCGCGCTTGCTCGCGCTCGAGGACCCCGACGGGCTCTGGGCCGGCGGAGCCTGCTTCCCGGCCGCCTACCGCGGCGGTGAACCGGGCCAACCCTGGACGGCGACGATGCACACGCTGCAGACGTTGCAGCTGCTCGGGCTCGACCCGGCGTCGCAGTCCGCCCGCAGAGCGATCGCGCTCGTCGCCGAAAACGGGCGCTGGGAACATGCCGGGCAGCGGTACTTCGACGGCGAGGTCGAGCCGTGTATCAACGGCCGAACGATCGAGACCGGCGCGTACTTCGGCGTCGACGTCTCGCCGATCGTCGAGCGGATCCTCGCGGAGCGCCTTGACGACGGCGGCTGGAACTGCGAAGCGGAGAACGGATCCGTGCGGTCCTCGTTCGACACGACGATCAACGTCTTGGAGGGTCTCCTCGAGTTCGAGCACGCGACGGGCCCGTCTTCAGAGGTGCGCAGCGCTCGACGCGGCGCGGAGGAGTACCTGCTCGAGCGGGGACTGCTGCGCCGGAAGACCACAGGGGAGGTGGTCGACCCGACCTACCTCGAGCTCGCGTTTCCCTACTACTGGCACTACGACGTGCTGCGAGCGCTCGACTACTTCCGACGAGCGGGCGCTGAGCCCGATCCTCGGATGGAGGAAGCCGTCGCGATCGTGCGGTCGAAGCGGCAGCCCGACGGTTGGTGGCTGCTCGAGCGCATCCACCCCGGTCGCGTCCACTTCGACCTCGAGGGCGAGGTGGGAAGCGCGAGCCGCTGGAACACTCTCCGCGCGCTGCGGGTGCTCGAGTGGTGGCCCGACGCGCCGGCCTGACCGTTGTGCAAGCGTCTTCGCATGCGAATCGTCGTCAGTGAGTTCATCAGCCTCGATGGCGTGGTCCAGGCTCCCGGTGGCCGCGAGGAGGACACCGACGGGGGCTTCCAACACGGCGGGTGGTCCATGCCGTTCTTCGACCCCGAGGTCATGGGTGCGAGCATCGACGAGGCGAGCAAGCGCACCGACGCGCTGCTCTACGGCCGCCGCACGTGGCAGGTCATGGCGGGCGCGTGGCCCGGTCGGGCGGGTGACCCGTTCGCCGACTGGATCAACGCGGCCGAGAAGCACGTCGTGTCGAACACCCTGACCGAGGCCGATCTCACGTGGGCTCCGACTGCACTCATCCGCGGCGCCGATCTCTCGACCGCGGTCAACGCACTTCGCGAGCGGCCGGGCGGCGACGTGAACGTCATGGGCAGCGCATCGCTGGTGCGGTCGTTGCTCGCGAACGACCTCGTCGACGAGCTCATGCTGATGATCGAGCCGATCGTGCTCGGGGGCGGCAAGGGCATCTTCCCCGACGACGGGGCGGCCCGCCCGTTCAAGCTGGTCTCTGCTGTCACCGCGAAACGGGCGTGCAAGTCAACCGCTACGAGCGAGCGCGCTGACCGCCGTCGCTCCGCTGGCGACATCGACCACAATGTTCGTGTGCGTCGGTGGGGACTCTCTGTCGTGGTCGCGGCGCTGCTCCTGAGCAGTGCGTGCGGAGACGACAGCGGCGCCGATGTCGAGGACGGGGATGCCGCCGGCACGGGGCTCACCGCCGAAGAAGTGGCGTTCTGTGACGAGTGGACGGCCGCAATGACAAGCGGCGATGAGGCCGCGTTCGATGTGGCCTTGGCGGATTCGCCCCCCGATCTCGAGCAAGCGGCCGAGATCGTCCTCGGCGCGGACGCCGAGGAATCAGCGTCTCCCGAAGTCGCCGCAGCGGCCGACGAGATCCTGAACTGGATCGAGCTGCACTGCTTCGGGGGCGATGCCGCTGGCGTTGAGCGAGAGAGCTAGGCCGCCGCGGGGGCCGTGGGCTCGTCGCGACGACGGCGGCGGAACGGCGTCCAGATCAGCCACGCCACGAGCCCGATCGCGGCAAGCGGGATCGCGTAGCCGATGATCACGATCATGCCGCCGATCACGTCGAGGGCCCCACCGGTCGCCTTGTCCCATGCTTGCGACAGCGTCGACGGCTCCGGCTCGGGCTCGGTGGTGAACGCGAGGCCGGGTTCGTACATCGACACGCTGATCGTCGAGAACGTCGCCTGATCGTTCAGGTTCGCCTTCTCGGCCTCGAGCTGCTCGATCTGCGTGCGCACCATGAAGAGCTGGTCCTGGATCTGCAGAATGTCGCCGATCTCGGTGGCTTGGCCCAACAGCGACTGGAAGGCGGCCTCTTCGGCGCGGAGCGTCGTGAGGCGAGCGTCGATGTCGACGAGCTGGCTCGTGACCTCGTAGCCGTTGATCGACTCGCTGTCGAGCGTCCCGAGTGCGGCAAGCGCCGCCCGGGTCCGGTCGAATTGTTCGGCCGGCACACGGATGACGAGCTGGCCGGCACGGGGCCGGTTGCCGTCACGGTCGTCTTCAGCGGCCAGCGGCACGGGCGTCGGCACGCCGGTCGTCGAGGTGGACGAGCTGACGACGAAGCCACCGTTCGCCGTCGCGATGCGGCTCGCCTGCGCGAAGGCCCCCGAGAACTTGCCTTCGGCGATCGACACCGTCAGATCGGCGGTCTTGATGATCTTGGCCTGGTCGGTGGGGGCCTGTGTCGCGACGTTGCGAGCGTCGACATCCGCGGCGCCACTCGCGAGCGTCGCCGGCGCAAGGGGCGATGCCGCCGCGGACTCGCCTTGCCCGATGTCGTCGACGGCGACGTCAGGACCGTACGCGGCGGTCGTCGCTGCCCCGCCAACGAAGGCATCTCCGCCGGAGCTCCCGGACACCGCGGCTGTCTCGCTGTCAGACGACGGAGAGTCGAAGGTGCCAGTGGAGGCCACAACGGCACCGCCCACGACGAGGGCGGCGAAGCCCGCCAACACCAGGGTGCGGGGTCGGGTCGTACGGATCACGCTGGTCATCTGGTCCCCCTCGGTCTCGGGTGTGCCGAACACCGGTGGGACGTGTCTCGATGGGCTGTTGGTTCCGTTGCGATCTCGTGACGAGAGCAGAGGTGGCAGTCAGACGGGCATCGGGAAGATCGAGGGCTCGGCAGCCACGGCCGCGATCGCCTCGGCCTTTTCTTCGTCGTCCATGGGCGTGAACGCCTCAGCGGCTTGCAGAGACTCGGCCAGCACGCGCTCGTCGCCGGGCGTGCAGAAAGCGTGCACGCCCTCGACCGAGAGCGTGAAGCGCACGCCGCGCGCGATGTCGCTCGGCTCGTGGTACGGCTCGTACCACGTTGTCGCCGAGCGATCTCCGACATCTCCGATCGGTCGCCCGTCGGCCCAGGGTCGCGCCGCGACCGCCTTGATCGCCATCACGCCCACATCGCGAGCGGCACAGAGCTCGAGCAGTGCTTCGGCGTCGCGCCGGTAGCCGATGTCGCCCCACAAGCGGGCGTTGACGGGGAACATCACAGTGTCGAGGTCGTAGCGGCGGATCGCCTCGGCATGCGCCGCTGGTGCGCCGAGGTCGTGACCGGTGATGCCGACGAAGCGGCAGAGACCTTCGTCGCGCGCCGCGAGCAAGGCGCGAACCGCACCGTCTCGTGCGTCGAGCTCATCGAGCGAGGTCACCGCATGGAGCTGATGGAGATCCACGCTGTCGCAGCCGAGCTTGGTCAGCGACTCTTCGAGCTGTGCACGGAATCCGTCGCCGTTGCGGCGCGTGCTCTTGCACGCGACGAACAGATGGCCCCTGACCGCGGGGACGAGCGGGCCGATGAGGTCCTCCGCCATGCCGTACCGCGGCGCGATGTCCAGGTGGTTCACACCTCGGCCGAGAGCGGCCGCGAACGACGCTGCTGCGGCCTCGGGGCGAGAGCGCGCGTACGCGGCACCGCCGAGGACGGCGACAGACGAAGCGTGGTCCGTGCGCCCGAGTCGGCGGGTGAGCATTGGCCGACGCTACCCTCCAGACTTCGACGCCGGACGTCCGGCGGAAGGGGAGGCGAGCGTGGCGAGGACGAATCCGGCGATCGCGATGCTGGCGAACGTCGAACTCTTCCGGGAGTGCTCGAAGAAGGAGCTCGGTCAGATCCTCGCCGTCTCCAAGGAGATCAGCTTCCCGGCAGGGAAGGACATCACCGTCGAGGGTCAGCCGTCCGGGCGTTTCTACCTCGTCCTCGACGGGGCGGTGGCCGTCAAGCGACACGGCCGGACGCGTGCGACGCTCGGTCCGGGCAGCTACTTCGGCGAGATCGCACTCATCGACGGCGGACCCCGCACAGCCACATGCACCGCCGTCACATCGGTGGACACCCTCGCGATCGCGCAGTTCAACTTCGGACCGCTCGTGAAGGAGCATCCGGGCCTGGCGCACAAGTTGCTCCTGCACCTGTGCGCGCGGCTGCGAGCGGCTGAGGCTCAGCTCCTCGACTGACCCCCGGCACTCGCCTCAGGCGGTGAACTGTGAGAGGCCGGTGTTGATCATCGCTGTCGCGGCTTGGTCGAAGTAGGCGAGCAGCTCGTCCTCGACCTCTGGCACTGCATCCATCGATCGCACCGCTGCTTCCATGCGGGTCCACCACGCGTCGCGCTCGACGCGACCGATCGCGAAGGGGGCGTGACGCAGCCTCAACCGGGGATGGCCGCGCTGTTCGCTGTAGGTGCCCGGTCCACCCCAGTACTGGATGAGAAAGCCGGCCAAGTGAGCGCGGCTGTCGGTGAGGTCGTCGGGATACAGCGGCCGGAGCACAGGGTCCTGTGCGACACCGTCGTAGAAGCGGTCGACGAGCTCGACGAAGAACCCGTCGCCACCGACGACCTCGTACACGGACGGCATCGCTCGGGAGTGTGCCAGAGTCGCGACCAGTGGCGAACGCCGGCACGGGCTACCTCGTTGCTCCCTCGTCCGGCCGAGGGCCGGGCGTGTTGGTGCTGCACTCGTGGTGGGGCCTCACTCCGTTCTTTCGGGCGGTCTGCGACCGCCTTGCCGACGAGGGCTTCGTCGCACTCGCTCCGGACTTGCACGGCGGCCGCACCGCCGACTTACCCGACGAGGCGGAACGCCTTCTCGCTGAGATCGACCCGAACCCCACTGCCGCGCTGGTGCTCTCGTCGACCGCGACCCTCCGCAGCCTCCCTGTCACGCCGGATGGTCCCATCGGTGTCCTCGGCTTCTCGATGGGCGCGTCGTGGGCGCTTTGGGCCTCCGCCCGCGCGGCCGAGACCGTGAGCGCGGTCGTGGCGTTCTACGGCGCGCAAGACGTCGACTTCGAGGGCGCTGAGGCCGCGTACCTCGGGCACTTCGCGGAGCACGACGAGTTCGTCGACGACAACGACATCGCTCTCCTCGAAGCGAACCTCCGCCTGTGTCGGCGGCCGGTGGAGTTCCACCGCTATCCCGGCACCGGCCATTGGTTCTTCGAGTCCGACCGCCCACCCGCGCACGACGCGGCCGCCGCCGAGCTCGCGTGGGACCGAACGATCGACTTCCTGCGCCGTCACGTCCCGTCGGGTGAATCCTCGACGGGCTGAGTGCCAGCGGTGCCGGAGGGCGCCGGCTTCGCCTTCATCCCGAAGAAGAGCAGCGCGAGGCCGACCACCCCGCACACCACGCCGAGCCCGGCGAGCACCAGCGGCACCGTCCGCTCCGCGAGCGACACGAGATCCTTCTGGTCCTTCACCTCCCCCGCGATGTCGGTGACCGACTCGGGCGTCTGAGAGAACTCGTTGCGAAACAGCGGGATCGGCGAGTCAGCCAGCAACGTCAAGCCGTCGAGGGCCTCTTGGGCCTCCGGCACCTCCGGATAGCGCCCGAGGATCTCAATGATCGGCGGCAACGCTTCGGGCGCGGCCGTCGCGGAGATCGTCTCCACCACCTCGCGGACTTCGACGATCCCCCCGGTCTTCGGTTCCACCGAATCCTCACCGCTGAAGGTGATGAGGTAGACGAGCCCGATCGGCTCCGCCGCAAGCGCCGAAAGCGCCTCGAGGTCGTCGGGCGCGATCGACGGGGCCCAGCGCGGCGAGCGTGCCCGGCACGTCGATCCCGACCGACGCGAGCAACGGCGTGAGCTGCGTGATGGTCAGGGACTCGGGGAGCGGAACGGATGCGCTGAGGAAGTCGATGTACGCCTGAGTGATGGGTAACGGACCGGCCGACGCGACGAAGTTGATGACGTCAATCCCCTCGATCTCGCCCGTGGGCTCGGCCGGATCGGGAGCCACCGTGTACGAGTCCCCGATCTCGTTCTTGTAGATCGGGTACTCCTTCTCGTCGGTATCGAGCGGAAAGTTGACGCGGAACGCCGGCGACCGATCGACCACGTTCTCGGGGAAGAAGGCAAAGGCGCGATCATCCGCGACGTTCTCGATCGACCGGCGATTCATCACATAGTGGTTCTCCTGCGTCGAGACGAACTCGCCGCCTGCATCGATCTCGATCGTCTCCGCGACGAGCACTTCCGAGAAACCGCTCTCGCCGCCGCGCGCGTCGATGTGGCGCGTCACGGTGAGCGGGAGGGTGCGCGGCGTCTCGAGCGGAGCGAACGTGTCCGGATCGACGAACAAGGTGAAGGTGCCCTCGTAGCGGGGCGTCGCATCGACATCGAGGGGATAGCGCACGACGGCCGACACCCCGAACAAAAGCCAAAGCAGCGCGAGCACGAGAAATGCCACGCCGACCCCCGTGAGCCACTTGCCGGCGCGGAGCACGCGCGCACCTTACGCGGCGGAGGGCTCCACCACCGGAGGAACCTCGAGGTCGTCCGTGCCAACCGCTTCGGCCACGGCGAGCGCGAACACTGCCAGCGCGATGCCGAACAGGGCGCCACCGATGCCGTAGACGCCGTAGCCGATCAGGAACACCACCATGACGATGGCCGGGCCGACATACATCACCCGGCCGCGAAGGCGTCGTTGCACGATCACCTGCGCCACTTGGAGCGCGGCGAACACCCCGAAGAGCACGACGACGGTTTCGAACGGCCGGAAGCCCGCGGCGAGCAACAACGCCGGGATCGACCCGAGTGCGATGCCGAGATACGGAAGCAGGCTCGTGAGACCGACGATGAGACCAAGGGGCGCGGGCGCGGGTACGTCAGTGATGCGGCACACCATCCAGGTGACGAAACCGACAACGAAGCTCTGCGCGAGCGCGAGCAGCAGATAGGTCCGGCCGTTGCGCAGTCCCGCGACCGCGACGGACGCGAGCCGCACGCGGGTCTCGTCGTCGGGGATCTGGGCGAGCGCGGCGGTGCCCATGCGCGGTCCCCATGAGAGGAGGAACAGCATGAGGATGCCGCCGATCAGGTAAGTGGCCACCCGACGCGCGGCCTTCTGCGCCTGTTGCGACGCGTCGTCGCTCAGGCTCTCCACGGCCTCGGTCACCCGTTCTTCGAGACGGAAGTCCCGTGCGATGCGCCCGAACCGATCGGACTGCTCGATCTCGGCCGCCGCACTCGGCGCGGCCTCCTGCAGCCGGTCGATCTGCCGGTTGACATCTCCGAGCACACCCCACGCGACAAGCCCGGTCACCGCGATGAGCAGGATGACCGAAACGGTGATCGCCACGATTCGGCGCATCCATCGTCCGAGCAGCTCGACAAGCGGCGTGAGCAGGATCGCACCCACCCCCGCGGCGACAAACAGCGAGAGCGTGTGCCGGGCATCCGACAGCACGTCGTGGACCGCGAACGTCGAGACCACGACGACGAGCAGCAGCAGCACCGACGAGAACGCGATGGCGACACGCAATGAGCGTGATGATCGATTCGCCGCGTTACGCGTACGGTCCCCCGGGGCATCGACCATTGCCTTCTACAGTAACGACGGTGGCTGACGAGGTTGGCGACCAAGTCGACGAAGCCGAGAGCCACCTGGCCGACGGCACACCGATCGCCCCTCCCCTGCCCGAAGCCGTCACCGAGGCACGCGGCCGGCTGACGATCGAGCTCGACTGGGTCTCCCTGCTCGCCATCGGCGGCGCGCTCCTCACGGTGCTGATCGTGGTGGGACTCGTGAGCAGCAGCAGCGACGCGCTCCTTCGCATCGCAACCGGCGTCGTGCTCGCGCTCGCGCTCGATCCCGTCGTCGGCGCCGTACGACGACGGCTGCGGTGCCGCCGGGGCGTCGCCGTCGTGATCGTCGGCCTCTTGCTCCTCCTCGCGTTCTCATTGCTGCTCGTCGTCATGGGTCCCGCCGCGGTCCGTCAGGCCCAGCGGTTCGGCAGCGAGCTGCCCGAGACCGTCGAGGAGATGTACAGCTTCCCGGTCATCGGCCCGCGTCTCGAGCGCGCCGACGCCGCCGCGCGGGTCGAGGAGTGGGCGCAAGAGCTGCCCGCCCGTATCGACACCGACACGATCACGAACCTCACCAGCGCGCTGGTGAGCGGCGCGGCGACGTTGTTCACGGTCGTGCTGGTCGCGTTCCTGGTGCTGCTCGACGGCGAGTTCCTGATCGCGCGGGTGCGGCGACTCGTGCCGGAGCGTCATCGTGCGTATGCAGACTGGATCGGACGCACCTTCTACAAGGTGCTCGCGAAGTACTTTGCCGGCTCGCTGCTCGTCGCCGTGCTCGCGGGCGTCTACATCCTCGCGGTCGGCTTGATCATGCAGGTCCCGCTGGCGCCGCTCGCGGCCGTGTGGATGATGGTCACCGACCTCATCCCGCAGGTGGGCGGCTTCCTCGGTGGTGTCGTCTTCGTGCTGCTCGCCGTCACAGCGAGCCCGCTGACGGGACTGATCTGCCTTGTGCTCTACCTGCTCTACATGAACTTCGAGAACCACGTGATGCAGCCGGCGATCGTCGGCGATGCCGTGAACCTCTCACCACCTACCACGATGCTTGCCGCCCTCGTCGGTGCGGCTGCCCTCGGCGTACCGGGCGCGATCATCGGGACGCCGATCGCCGGCACCGCGAAGGGGCTCTACATGGAGTTCCGTTACGGGCGCGGCACGCTCGACGAAATCGCCAGCGACAACCGCGACAGCGATGCAGGCGGCAGCGGCTAGGGCGAACGGCGCTTCAGCCCGTGACCGAAGAACCCGCCGCGGGGACGTGCGTGCGCGTGGTAATGGTCCGGGATGTTGCGCATGTGATCGTCGACGTAGTGCTCGAACTCGAAGTGCTCGACGACTACGGCTGCGAGGCGCTCGTGCAGCACCGCTTTCACCTCGTCCGACGGTGCGGCGTCGTGTTCACGCCACACCACCATCGGAACCGCGCAGATCTCGCACTCGGCGATCCAGCACACCTCGTCCTCGTAGAACCACGGAGTGATCCGGGCCGCCTCGCACAGCTCGCAATGCATCGCCGGCACCGTACCGGCTCGTGTCGCGGTGAGGCGCGTCAGGCGTCGATCGCGGCGCGCACCTCAGCCGCGAATGCGCCTACCGCGTCGGCGTCTCCCCCGTCGAGGAGGATCCGCAACATCGCGGACGCCATGACGATGCCGTCGGCCTCCGCACACGCCTCGGCCGCCTGCTGCGGCGTCGAGATCCCGATGCCCGAGATCACCGGTTTGTCGGTGACGGCCTTCAGCCGCTTGGCCATGACCGTCGTGGATGCAGCGAGCGCCGCTCGCTCACCCGTCACGCCGACGAGGCCCACCGCGTACACGAACCCCCTCGCACGCGCGGCAGATCGCGGGCAGGCGGTCATCGGGGGCGGTGGGCGCCGCCAGCATCACCGTGGCGACGCCAGCTTCGTCGGCCGCCTCGCACCAGGGCTCGCACTCTTCGAGCGGCAGGTCCGGAAGGATGCAACCTCCGACTCCCGCCTCTGCAAGCTCGGTCGCGAACCGCTCGTGGCCGGCGTGGAACGCAAGGTTGTAGTAGGTCATCGCGACGAGCGGCACATCCACGTCGAGATCAGCGAGCTCGTCGATGATGCGGGTCGGCGTCGCGCCCGCGCGGAGAGCGCGTTCGGACGCCTCCTGGATCGTGGGACCGTCCATCACGGGGTCGGAGAAGGGGATGCCGATCTCGATGGCGTCCGCTCCCACCGCGGCGTAGGTCCGCACGACGTCGAGCCACGACTCGTCGAACCCACCGGTCATGTAGGGAACGAAGAGCTTGCGGCCGTCGGCGCGCGCCGTGCGCAGCGTGGATTCGAGCGCGGGGCGCGCGGTCGTCACGCCAGGATTTCCATCATCTGCGCGACGTCCTTGTCTCCCCGTCCTGACAGGTTGACGAGCACGCTCATGCCGGCGAGCGTCGGTGCGGCCCGCAGCACCCACGCAAGCGCGTGAGCGGGCTCGAGCGCGGGGATGATGCCTTCCGCGTGCGACAGCGCCTTGAACGCCTCGATGACCTCCGCGTCGGTCACCGACTCGTAGCGCGCTCGACCGAGCGTCGCGAGGTACGAGTGCTCAGGTCCGACGCCGGGGTAGTCGAGCCCGGCCGAGATCGACTGCGCCTCGAGGACCTGTCCATCCTCGGACTGCAGCAGGAACGACTTCATGCCGTGCACGACGCCGGGCACGCCATGGCCGATGGCCGCCCCGCCGGCGGGCTCGACGCCGACGAGGACAGCATCGGTGTCGACGAAGCCCGAGAAGAGGCCCACGGCGTTCGAGCCGCCCCCGACGCACGCGGTCACGACGTCGGGCGGTCCCCCGAGCAGGGCGTCACACTGCTCGCGCGCCTCCTCGCCGATGACGCGTTGGAACTCGCGCACCATCCACGGATAGGGGTGCGGGCCCATGACGGACCCGAGGCAGTAGTGCGTCGACTCGACCGACGCCACCCAGTCCCGCATCGCCTCGTTCACCGCGTCCTTCAACGTGCGGCTGCCCGACGACACCGGCGTGACCTCGGCGCCGAGAAGTCGCATGCGAAACACGTTCAACGCTTGGCGGGCGACGTCGACCTCGCCCATGTAGACGTGGCACTCCATGTCGAGAAGGGCGGCCGCGGTGGCAGTCGCGACGCCGTGTTGGCCGGCGCCGGTCTCGGCCACCAGCCGATGCTTGCCCATCCGGCGCGCGAGCAACGCTTGGCCGAGGACGTTGTTGATCTTGTGCGAGCCAGTGTGATTCAGGTCCTCGCGCTTCAGGAGCAGGCGCAACCCGAGCCGGTCACCGAGGTTGCGGCACTCGGTCATCGGAGAGGGGCGGCCGGCATAGTCGCGCAGGAGGGTGTCGAGCTCATCCCGGAATGCGCGGTCGGCCCACGCGTCGCGAAAGGCCGCTTCGAGCTCGAGACAGGCGGGCATGAGCGTCTCCGGCACGTACCGCCCGCCGAAGGCACCGAACCGGCCACTCTCGTCGGGCTCGCCCATGAGCGAGCTCACTCGTCCTCCTGCCAGTCATAGGGGAGCTGGTCGGGGCCTCGGTACGTCTCGGTTGCGGCCTCCCGGGCGGCGGACATGAACGCCTTCAGCTTGATGGGGTCCTTGTGCCCGGGCCGCGCCTCTACGCCCGTGGAGACGTCGACGCCCCATGGCCGCACGACCTCGATCGCGGTGGCGACGTTCTCAGGCGTGAGCCCGCCGGCGAGGAGCACCCGCTGCCCGAACGGCGCTCCTTCCGCGAGCGCCCAGTCGAAGACCTCGCCAGACCCTGGCGCCGGAGAGTCGACGAGGATGGCGCTGGCTCCGTGCTGCGCGGCCCTCTCGAGCGCAGGGTCACCGGCAGCGAATGCCTGGATCACGAACGGCACGCGTGCCGCGACGTAGCGCGTGGTCTCCGGGGTCTCGTGGCCGTGGAGCTGCGCCCCCCGGAGCCCTGCCAGATGCACGATCTCGACGACCCGCTCGGGAGTCTCGTCGCGGAACACGCCGACCGTCAGGATCTCGGGCGGCAACCGCCGCGCGATGTCGCGGGCGATCGTGGGCGCGATCTGGCGGGGAGACGGCGCGAACACGAAGCCAACCGCGTCCGCGCCCAACGCGACGGCGAGGAGCGCATCGTCCTCGTTCGTGATCCCACAGATCTTCACGAACATCGGGCCGGACGCTACCGCCCCCGCCCGCGCCGACCGTGACCGTTACGCGTCGATGAGCCGGCCGTGGTTGAAGTCGTCGTACGCCGACAGGTCGAGAAGGCCGTGCCCGCAGTAGTTGAAGAGGATGACGCGCTCGGCGCCCTCCTCCTTCGCGGCGAGCGCCTCGTCGATCGCGGCCCTGATGCCGTGGCCACACTCGGGCGCGGGAATACGACCTTCGACGCGGGCGAAGAGCTTCGACGCCTCGAAGACCTTGCCCTGCGGATAGGCGAGTGCCTCCATGCGACCGGTGCGCACGAGGTGGGAGATGATCGGCGCGTCGCCGTGGTAGCGGAGTCCCCCGGCGTGGATGGGAGGGGGCATGAAGTCGTGTCCGAGCGTGTACATCGGCAAGAGCGGTGTCATGCCGGCGGTGTCGCCGAAGTCGTAGTCGAAACGCCCCTCGGTGAGGGTCGGACACGACGACGGCTCGACGGCGACGAGCCGCACGGCCGCATCCTCGACGAACGGCAGGGCCAATCCTCCGAGGTTCGAGCCGCCTCCGCAGGGCGCGATGACGACGTCGGGACGCGTCTCGCCCGCGAGCCCGAGCTGCTCTTTCGCCTCGAGACCGATCACCGTCTGATGCAGGAGCACATGGTTGAGCACCGAGCCGAGCGAATAGTGCGTGTCTTCACGGCTCGCCGCGTCGCGCACCGCGTCGGAGATCGCGAGGCCAAGCGATCCTGGTGAGCTCTCGTCGTCGACGGGCGACGGTACGCACTCCGCTCCCCAAACCTCCATCATGATCTTTCGGTAGGGCTTCTGGTTGAAGGACGCCCGCACCATGTACACCTTGCACTCGAGGTCGTACTGACTGCAGGCGAACGACAGCGCGGTCCCCCACTGGCCTGCGCCGGTCTCGGTCGTCAGCCGCTTCACGCCCTCGGCGTGGTTGAAGAACGCCTGAGGTACCGCGGTGTTGGGCTTGTGCGAGCCCGCGGGCGACACCGACTCGTCCTTGAAGTAGATGCGAGCCGGTGTGCCCAGCTCCCGCTCGAGGCGGGTGGCCCGCACCAGCGGCGTGGGTCGCCACAGCCGCAGGATGTCGAGCACCTCACCGGGGATGTCGATCCAGAGCTCGCTCGACATTTCCTGAGCGATGAGCCCCATCGGGAACAGCGGCGCGAGGTCGTCGGGGCCGACGGGTTGTTTGGTGCCGGGATGCAGCGGCGGTGGGACGGGCTCCTCCAACCGCGGGAGCACGTTGAACCACGAGGTCGGCAGCTTGTCGGCGGGTAGGTGGAACCGCATCGTCACACTCCTCGAAGGTGGCGCAGGGCAGAGGCCGGATCGGTCGACGTGACCAGGTGCTCCCCGACCAGCACGGCGTCAAAGCCCGCATCAGCCAACCGCGCCGCGTCGGGGGCGCCTCGCACTCCCGATTCGGCGACCTTGACGATGCCGACTGGGATTGCGCCGGCCATGCGCGCGGCGCGGTCATGATCGACGTCGAACGTGACGAGGTCGCGCTGGTTGACTCCGATCAGGGTCGCCCCGATGTCGACTGCCGCGGCCAGCTCACGCTCGTCGTGCACCTCGACGAGAGCATCGAGACCGAGCTGCCCTGCGAGCAAGTGGAACCGGGCCAGCTCGTCGCCGTCGAGCGCGGCCGCGATGAGCAACACCGCGTCCGCGCCCATGAGCCGGGTGTCACAGACGTCGCGCTCGTCGACGGTGAAGTCCTTGCGGAGCACAGGCAGGTCCACCGCCGCGCGCGCCCGCCCGAGATCGTCGGCGGACCCGCCGAAGTGCGGCCCATCCGTGAGGACGGAAACACACGCCGCGCCGCCCTCCTCGTAGGACTTGGCGAGCAGCGCGGGATCGAGGTCATCGGGCGCGAGCGCGCCCTTCGAGGGCGAGCGCCGCTTGATCTCGGCGATGACCGACAGCCCGGGCGAGGCCAGAGCGCGGGCGAACCCCCTCGTCGCGGGCTGGCCGAGCGCCGCGTCGATCAGGGCGTTCGCTTCACGCGTGTCATTCGCGGCGCGGTCTCGATGCGCGGCCAGGATGGCGTCGAGATAGGTGCCCGGCCCGGCCATGCCGCAGGATACGTCGGAGCGTGAGCGCGCCTAGCGGCGAGCGTTGTCGGCGAGCGCGTGGAGGATCGTCTTCACCTGGAACGGGGCCGCGTTCGGATGCTGACCCAAGATGCGCGCGGCCATGCCGGACAGATGAGGGGCCGCGAAGCTGTTGCCCGTCACTTCGAGGGTGCTGCCTCCTGACCACGCGACCTCGATGTCGATTCCGGGCGCCCCGAACTCGGCCGGGCCCTCCGCGTTGTAGTCGTATCGCTCGGGGTTCGTGCCCGAGTGAGCAGCCACGGAGACCACGCTGGCGAACTCGGACGGGAACGTCGGCATGCGCAGGTTGTTCATGGCCGACACCAGCACGCACCGGCGGAAGTACGCCATGTCTGCGAGCTCGTGAAAGGTGCCGTACCACTCTCCCCTCGAGGTCGACAGCGACAGGTTGACGACCTGCATGCCGTTCTCGATCGCCCACCGCACACCCGCCGCGAAGACGCTCGCCCGTCCGGTGAGCTCGGAGCCGAGGACGCGCACGCTGTACAGCTCGACGTCCGGCGCCAACGCCCGGATCACCCCTGCGCATGCGGTGCCGTGGCCATACAGGTCTTCGTGAGGTCCCTCGACGAACCGCACGCCATCCTCGGCGCCGTCGTCGAGCTCGACTGCCACCGCGCCGGCGAGCGCTCCCACCATCGGATGGCCCTCCTCGATGCCCGAGTCGACCACCGCGACTCGTACCCCGGCGCCTCGACCGTCTCCGAACGCCCAATCCCGGGTGATCGGACCGGGTGCGTCGAGAGGATGTGCATCGCTGAGCCGGCCGCGGTCGAACGCCGCCGCCCATGCGGGTCTCATCGTCTGCGGCTCTTGCGCCGCGCGTAGTCGGCGAACTCATCGAGCAGCGCGAGCGCGGTTCGCCGTTCCGTTGCGCCGAGCGCGGCGATCTCGCGAAAGCACGCCGCCAAGTCCGCGAGCTCCCCTGTCGGTCCTGGCGCCTTGTTGGCGACGGTGCGGAGCGCGTCGGCGAGATCGGGATCCTCCGACTTCGCGGCCTCGCTCGCCGCGGCAAAGAGCATGCTGCCGAGGTCGGCGAAGAGCTCGGCTTGCGCCAAGGCGAGCGCCGCTTGGCGAGCGAACACCGCAGCCAGCTCGAGGCCGACTTCGCCGATGCGGTCCTCGGTCCAGTCCAGGACCTCGATGACGCCGGAGACCTCGGAAGCCGTCTCGATGGGGACGGCGAGGATCGACTGCGGCAAGTAGCCCGTCGCCTCCGCCGCCTCGCGGTCGAAACGGGGATCGCGCTGCACGTCGTGCACGGCGATCGCCTGACCGGACGCGACCACGTACCCAGCGATGCCCCGTTTCACCGGCAGACGCAGGCCGATCACGCTCGCTGCGGCACTTCCCGTCGCCGCCCGGAAGACGAGCTCGTTGGCGTCGGGGTCGAACACTGCGATCGAGCAGGCCCGCGCGCCGAAGGCCACCTGCGCCGCCTCGCAGATGGCCTTCAAGACTTCGTCGTGGTCGACCGGCGTCAGAGCGACACCCAGGTCGGATCCGAGGCGGGCCAGACCCCGCAGCACATCACGCGGTTTGGTCACCGACCCAGCATCGCGCGCCCGGGATCGGCCACGTCGACTGATGGCACCTCCGCGGCCCGCCCCTCCGGGGGCCGGGGAGGTGCCAAACGCTGTGGGAGCGAGCTAGTGGACCCGGCGCTCGGGATCGTTGCTCTTCTTGGCGGTGCCCTTCAGGTGCACATGGCCGGCGACGTCGGCTTCCCTCTTGCTGGCCTTCTTAAGCGAAGCGTCCCGCTTGGCCGACTTGTGGCCCTCGACCTCGGCTTCCTTCTTGGTGCTCTTCTTGATGTTGGAGGCTTCCTTCTTGTGGGCCTTGTGCCCCTCGACGTCGGCTTCCTTCTTGGTGCTCTTCTTCAAAGCAGCGTCCTTCGTTCCCACTGTGTGGCCCTCCTGATCTCCGGCGACCGGGTGGCCGCTCGTTCCCCTCCCCAGAAGAATGCCTCATCGGTGCCCCACCCTCTGTTACCCGCGTGACACGCTGCGTGTGCCATGAGCCACAGCGGGACTCCGAGCGCCTCGCTGCGCGCCCCGCTCCGCCACCGGTCCTACCGGGTGCTCCTCGGCGCCTCGACGATCTCGCAGAGCGGCGACTGGCTCTACAACGTGGCCCTCGCCGTCTACGTGTTCGACCGGACCGGGTCAGCCGGATGGGTAGCGGCGGCGACCGTGCTGCGGCTGGTCCCCTACGTCGTGCTCGCGCCCATCGGGGGCCTCGTCGCCGACCGGTTCGATCGCCGGTCGGTGATGATCTGGTCGGACGTGGCCCAAGGGGTGTCGATGGCTGCCCTCGCGGCCGTCGCCGCGTTCGAGGGCCCAGTGCTCGCGGTCATCTTGCTCGCGTTCACGACCACCGCGTTCGGGACCGCGTATCTGCCGGCGATGATGGCCGTCACTCCGGAGCTCGTCGGAGAGGACGACCTCGCGGCGGCCAACGCCTTGAACACGCTGGTCGACAACCTCACGGTCGTCGTGGGTCCCGCGGTCGGCGCGGCGATCCTCGCCCTGACTTCTCCCACCGCCGCGTTCGCCCTGAACGCGCTCAGCTTCGTCGTTCCCGCGATCCTGCTCGCCATCGGCTTGCGCCATGTCGACCGTCCGACCGATGGTGGAGGAGACATCGAGCGGTGCATTCGGGGCATTCGTCGGCCACCTGCGCGACGGCGTGCGAGCGGCCACGCAGTCAGCGGGCGCCCGCGTGATGGTCGCGTTCCTCCTCGGCGTCGCGTTCATCTACGGGGCGCAGACCGTTGCGCTCGTGTTGGCTTCCAACGAACGGCTCGGCACCGGCCCGGAAGGCTACGGCTACCTGCTCGGCGCGCTGGGCGCCGGCGGTGTCATCGCCGCGCCGATCACCAATCGGCTCGCGGCGGCGCGCCGTGTCGGGCCGACGCTGCTCGGGGCGCTCGTGCTCACGGCACTCCCGCTCGCGCTGCTGGCCGTGGTCAGCTCTCCTGTCTTGGCCACGGCGCTCATGGTGGTCTCGGGCGCGGGAGGCACGGCGGTCGATGTCCTTGCCATCACTCTGCTGCAGCGTGCGGTGTCCGACGACGTGAGGGGACGGGTCTTCGGCCTCCTCGACTCTGCCGTGGTACTCGCGATTCTCGCCGGTTCGCTGATCGTCTCGCCCCTCGTCAGCGCGTTCGGCTTGTCATGGATGCTGGTGCTGATCGGGGTAGGTGTGAGCGTGCTCGCGATAGCGGGCGTTCGCCGCACCTTCGTGCTCGACGACGTCGGGGCCGCCGAGGTCGACTCGCTGGCGCCGATCATCGAGCTGCTTGCCAGCCTCCCCATCCTCGAGCTGGCGCAGCGTCCCTCGATCGAACAGCTCGCGAAGGCGTCGAGCGTCGAGGAGGTCGACGCGGGGACCACGGTCATCGCACAGGGCGAACCCGCCGACGACCTCTATGCGGTGATGGCGGGCGAGCTCGATGTCGAGGTCGTCGACGCCACTGGCCGTCGCCAGACGGTGGCTGTTGCGCGGACGGGCGACTACTTCGGCGAGGTCGGGCTCATCCATTCGGTGCCCCGAACAGCCACGGTGTCTGCCCGCACGCCGGCCCGCCTGGTGCGCGTGCCCGGTGCCGCGTTCCTCGACGCCCTGTCGTCCTCGCCCGCCGCGTGGGCACGGGCCCTGGAGGGGGCCACCACCCGTCTCGGTCGTCAGCCAGTCAGCTGACGCTGTGGCGACTAGCTGACGCTGTGGCGACTAGAGGCCTTTGCCGCCCACCGGGGTGAGCACGTGGAGCTCCGGGCGTCCCGCGAGCAACGACCCGATCACCGGGCCGACGCTCTTCATCGCGTCGCTCGCCGAATGCGAGTCGAGCGCGGATTGCTCGGTGTAGAGCTCATAGAACCACAGCGTGTCGGCCTCGCCGTTGTCCGCGTGGAGGATGTACAGCAAGGTTCCGGCCTCGCTCTGCACCTGGTCGAGCATCACCTGCAGACCCTTGGCGAGCTCATCACGCTTGCCGGGCTGAGCAGTGAGCTTCGCGATGGCAGCAACTTTGGACACGGGCATCCTCCTGTGGGCGAGAGCGCAGAGGACGATAACGGCTCGTCCGGCAGTGCCTCACGGCTGTGCGGGGAGCGACTCGACTCTGCCGTCGGTCTCGCCGCCGTCCCAGCTGACCCGCACCTCGGCCGGGGGTTCGACCGCGCGCGCGACGAGGGCGAGCGCGACGCTGCCGTTGGGACCAGACGCACTGCTCGTGACCACGCCGACGTCGCGCCCTCCGTGCATCAGGCGAGCCCCCGGCGGCACCGCGACCTCGGCGCGCAGGAGGCGCACGGGGCGAGGCACGTTGCCGCCCCGTGAGTCGATGCGGGCGACGAGCTCTTGTCCGGTGAAGCAACCCTTCGTGAAGCTGACTGATCGCGCCACGACTCCGGACTCGGCCGGGATCGTCGCCTCGGTGAGCTCCCGTCCCATCGCCGGAACACCGCTTTCGATGCGCGCCCGCTCGTACTGCTCGACCGAGGCCGCCGTCTCGGTGTCCGGAACGGCGTCAGTCGGCCCGATGACGTCGAACGCCTCGACCCCCGGCCACTGCGCGTCGACGGCGAATGCCCTCGCAGAGTCACTGGCACCTGCGGCGGTGAGCGCCTCGTCCTCCGCCCCCGGTCCTCGGAACGCGACACAGCGCCAATCGAGTACCGAGAGCTCAGCCTTCACACGCAGCTTGAACCGGTTGAGCCGCGTCATCACCGCGTCGGCACAGCCCTTGTCGACATCGAGCACGAACGCGTCGTCGGCGACTCGCGTGACGCGAAGCCACGCGTCGACCTTCCCTTGTGGTTGCAGGAGGAAGGACCACGCCGAGTCGCCGACCGACAATGGCTCGATGTCCTGGCTCAGCTGACCCTGCAGAAACGACGCCGCGTCGGCTCCCGCTACTTGGACGAAGTCGCGCGGCACGAGCACCGAGAGCAGCTCATCCACGGTCGGAGCTCATCCGTCGTGCGGCCGGGACCGCAGCGAGCAGCGCCTTCGCCTTGTTCCAACACTCCTCGTCCTCGGCGATCGGGTCGCTGTCGGCGACGATGCCTGCACCCGCTTGCACCGACGCGCCGTTCGGCCCGACGAACATCGTGCGGATCGCGATCGCGGTGTCGAGGTTTCCGGAAAAATCGAGGTAGCCGATCACCCCCGCGTAGCCACCCCGCTTGGTCGGTTCGAGCGCATCGATGATCTCCATCGCCCTGACCTTCGGCGCGCCGGAGACGGTGCCCGCTGGCAGTGTCGCCCGCAGCACGTCGATCGGGCCGAGCCCCGCGGCGAGCTCGCCCGAGACTTGCGACGTGAGATGCATCACGTGGCTGTAGCGCTCGAGGATCATCATCTCGTCGACCTGCTCGGTGCCGAACCGCACCACCCTGCCGACGTCGTTACGGGCGAGGTCCACGAGCATCACGTGCTCGGCAACTTCCTTCGGATGCTCGCGGAGCTCCGCGCCGAGCCGGCGGTCGTCCTCGTCGGTCTCGCCGCGCCGGCGTGTGCCGGCGATGGGACGAGAGATCACCCGCCCGCCGAGGAGCTGCACCATCGGCTCGGGCGACGACCCGACGATCGTGACCTCGGGATGGCGGACGAAGTACATGTACGGGCTCGGGTTCACTTGGCGAAGCACGCGGTAGACGTCGAACGGATCGGCCTGGAGATCGAGGTCGAAGCGCTGCGCGAGCACCACCTGGAAGATGTCGCCCGCGAGGATGTGCTCCTTCGCGACTTCAACGGCCTCGCGAAAGTGCGCGTGGCCCATCGTCGACGTCACGGCCGGCAGCTCATCGTGAGGATCCGGGGGCGCGACCGGGAGATACGGAAGCGGACCTCCCAGATCGTGAGAGGCTTCGTCGATGCGGGCGATCGCCGCGTCATAGGCCTCGTCGAGCTCGCCGGCAGCGGACTCGATGCCGACGAAGACGCTCTCGACGAGGTAGACCCGCTGACGCCAGTGATCGAACGCCGCCAGACTGCCGATCACCGACAGCACGGCGTCGGGCAGGTCGAGGTCGTCGCGTGGCACGCACGGAAGGTGCTCGACCTCGCGGACGACGTCGTAGCCGAGATACCCCACGAGCCCGCCGTGCAACGGAGGAAGGCCGGGCATCGGCGGCGAGCGGTAGGCCGCGAGCACCCCTTCGAGCGCGCACAGCACCCCGCGATCGAGCGGCACGTCCGCGGCAAGCTCACCGGTCACGTCGATGTGCCCGTCGCGCGCCACGAGCGTGGCTGTCGGGCGGCGACCGACGAACGAGAACCGACTCCACCGTTCGCCGTGCTCGACGGACTCGAGCACGAACCCCGGTCCGTCGCCGACGAGCTTCGCGAACGCCGCGACGGGCGTCTCGAAGTCGGCGAGGAGCTCGGTCCACACAGGCACCACGGTGTGCTCGCGAGCCAGCCGGTGGAACTCGGCTCGATCGGGGTGGATGTTCACCCGAACGGACGGAAGAAACAGGTGCGCGCCCCCGTGTGACAGGCGCCCTTGCCTTCCTGCTCGACGACGAAGAGCAGGGTGTCGCCGTCGCAGTCGTAGTAGGCGGCTTGCACCCACTGCCGATCGCCCGACGTGTCGCCCTTGCGCCACCGCTCCTGTCGGGACCGGCTGTAGAAGACGGTGCGACCAGTGTCGAGCGTCTCGCGCACCGCGTCTTCGTTCATCCAGCCCATCATCAAGACCTCGCCTGACCCTGCTTGCTGGATGATCGCGGGCACGAGGCCGTGCTGGTCGTACCGAACTGTCGCGAGCTGCTCGTCCGTGGGCTCGATGCGCGTGCCGGTGGGCATGGCGCCCATCGTAGGGGTCAGAGGTACAGACCCGTGCTGCCGATATCGAGCCGCGAGGCCGCCACCGCGTGGATGTCGCGCTCGCGCAGGATCAGATAGTCGTCGCCGCGGACCTCGACTTCGTAGCGGTCCTCCGGGCTGAACAACACCTGGTCGCCGATCTCGATGGTGCGCACGTTCGCGCCGGCGGCAACGACCTCCGCCCAGACGAGGCGCTTCGCGACCTGCGCCGTCGCCGGGATCAGGATGCCGCCCGACGTGCGGCGCTCGCCCTCTTCAGTGGGGATCTTCACCAGCACGCGATCGTTCAGCATCTTGACCGGGAGCTTGGAGTCGCCCGACACCGGACCGTGCTTGGCCGAGTCGCTCTTCACCGGCTCGACGGTACCGTCTCCCGTCGTGGCCCGGGAATCGACCGTCATCGACACTGTCGACGCCATCGCGCTCGAGGCGGAGATCGACGTGCCCAAGGACCGATGGGCGGCTGCGGTCCTCGCACATCCCCATCCGTCCTTCGGCGGCGACATGCACTCGGCGGTGACGCAGTGGCTCTTCGACGAGCTGCCGAAGCAAGGCATCGCCGCGGTGAGGTTCAACTTCCGCGGTGTGGGGCGGTCAGGCGGCGACCACGAGGAAGGACGAGGAGAACGGCTCGACGTCGTCGCGGCTCTCGAGCTGGCGGCCATGTTCGTCCAAGGCCCGATCGTCCTCGCCGGCTACTCGTTCGGAGCGGACGTCTCGCTGTGCGTCGTGCACCCGAGCGTCTCGGGGTGGTACGCGGTCGCTCCGCCCCTGCGCACAGCGAGCACGGAGCTCGTCGCAGCACGAGATGTGCGTCCGAAGCGGATCGCCGCCGCGCAGCACGATCAGTTCACCCCCTTCGACAAGGCACGTTCGCTCACGGCGGACTGGACCAACACCCGGGTCGACGAAATCGCGGGCGGCGATCATTTCTTGGCCGGACGGCTGAGCGTCGTCGCGGACGGCTGTGTCGACTTCGCGCGCTCGCTCGCCGCCAGCGAAGCGCGCTAGCGAGCCGCGCTAGTGAAGCGCGCTAGCTGACGGTGACGGGGACGGTGAAGTCCGGCGGGAACGGCGCCGTGATCGTCCGGGCCGTGAGCACGTACTCGCCCGGAGGTACGTCGAGCGGTTTCGTCTCGGCGAGCTGCACGGTGTAGACCTCGCCCGCTTCAAGGGTCTGGCAACGGAGCTCCTGGGTGAAGGCGCGGTCCGTGCTCCATTGGTACACCTGCTCGCCGTCCTGGCTCAGGAGAATCTCGGCTTGCTGGCTCGAGCTGAACACGAGCGGCACAGGTCCGTCAGTCGTGTTTGTGATCGTCACCTTCCAGGTGGCGGGTTGACCAGAGACGAGCGGCTCGACAGGGCCGGCCTCGACCTCCAGCACCTCGGGATCGATCGTCGAGATCTCGGGAGGTGGACAGAGACCGCCTTGTGACGGATCGCCCGCGGCCACCCCGCCGGGCGACCCGGGGTCGCTCGAGCCCCCGTCGTCCCCACACGCGGCCAAGAGCGCGAGCACCACGACGAGCATGAGGAAGCCCGCGCGGCGACGCGTGCTCATGCGGCCACCGGCCTCACCGAGACTCCACGGGCCGCGAGAGCCTGCTTGACCTCGGCGACCGTGTGCTCCCCGAAGTGGAAGATGGACGCGGCGAGCAGTGCGTCGGCCCCGCCCTCCAGCACGCCATCGACGAGGTGATCGAGCGTGCCGACCCCCCCGCTCGCGATCACCGGGACATTCACCGCGTCGGTGACTGCTCGTGTCAGCTCGAGATCGAACCCCTCTCGGGTGCCGTCGCGATCCATCGACGTCAGCAGGATCTCTCCCGCGCCGCGGCTCACTGCTTCCTCCGCCCAGGCACGCGCGTCGACGCCGGTCGGAGTGCGGCCGCCGTGCACGTACACCTCCCATGCCAGCGGCGAGGCGACCAGCCGACGGGCGTCGATCGCGCACACGACGCACTGCGCGCCGAACTCTGTCGCGATAGCGGTGAGCAGCTCGGGATGTTCGACGGCCGAGGTGTTCAACGAGACCTTGTCGGCGCCGGCTCGCAAGAGGCGGCGGGCGTCGTCGACGGAACGGACTCCGCCGCCGATCGTGAAGGGGATGAAGACAGACTCTGCGGTCCGGCGGGCTACATCGATCATCGTGTCGCGCCCATCGGACGACGCCGTGATGTCGAGGAAGACGATTTCGTCGGCACCCTCTGCGTCGTAGCGCGCCGCGAGCTCGACCGGATCGCCGGCGTCGCGAAGGCCGACGAAGTTCACACCTTTCACCACGCGGCCGCGGTCCACGTCGAGACAGGGGATGACTCGGGTGGTTCGCATCGGGGGGCGAACCTAGCGGCCCGCGACTGCGACCAAAGCGTCACCCAGTGCGACGCGCCCTTCGTGGAGAGCACGGCCGACGATCACGCCGGCCAGGCGACGTCCGTCGACCTCGAGCGCGGCCAGTGTCGTGAGATCCTCGATCCCACCGACACCGCCGGATGCGATGACGGCAAGGCGGGTCCGGGCCAGCATCTCGCGGAGGCCAGCGACATCGGGACCGGCGAGCGTGCCGTCGCGCTCGATCTCCGTGACGACGATCGCCTCGACCCCGACATCGGCGAACCGGGGCAGCACCGAGAAGACGTCTTCACCGGTGCGATCGACCCACCCCCTCACGGCCAGCTCCCCACGCCGCGCGTCGAGCCCGACCGCGACGGGCTGGCGACCTGCTATGCGTGCGACGAGCGACGGGTCCTGGAGTGCCGCGGTGCCGACGACGACCCGCGTGACGCCCGCGTCCCCGAGCGCCGCGGCGGCGTCGAGGTCGCGCACGCCTCCGCTCGCTTGCACCTTCGCCCGCCCCGCGACAACGTCGACGATGGCCGCCACCGTCGGGCGGTTCACCGGCTGCCCCGAACGAGCGGCATCGAGATCGACGACGTGGATCCAGGCTGCGCCGCCTTCCGCGAAGCCCTGCGCGACGCCGACGGGATCGTCGCCGTAGTCGGTCTCACGCTCGTAGTCGCCCTGGAGGAGCCGCACCACCCGACCCGCCCGGATGTCGATGGACGGGTAGAGCTCCACGCCTATTCCCGCACCAGCTCGACGAAGTTCGACAGCAAGCGAAGTCCCGCAGCGCCGGACTTCTCCGGGTGGAACTGCGTCGCGTAGACATTGCCGGCCTCGACGGCCGCGACGACGGTGCCGCCGTATTCGCACGTGGCGATCACCGTGTCCGCATCGTCAGGCACGGGAGCGTACGAATGGACGAAGTACACCCAGGTCTTGTCCTCCAGCCCGTCGAGCAGGGGCGATGGACGCACGACGTCGAGAACGTTCCACTGGATCTGCGGGCGCTTAACGCCTTCGGGCAACAACCGGATCGCGCCCGGCACCACGCCGAGCCCGGGCGTATCGGGGTTCTCCTCCGAATGGTCGAACAGCATCTGCATGCCGATGCAGATGCCGAGGAACGGCCGTCCCGACGCGACGGCGTCGCGAGCGACCGGCTCGAGGCCGCTCTCACGCAGTGCTGTCATGCAGCGCCCGAACGCACCCACGCCGGGGAGGACGACACCGGCGGCGCGTTCGATGACCTCTCGGTCTGAGGTGAGCCGGGCGTCGGCGCCCGCGCGCTCCAGCCCCTTCTCCGCGCTCCGCAAGTTGCCGATGCCGTAGTCCAGCACCGCGATCAGCGGAGCCTCGGTCACAGCGAGCCCTTGGTGGAGGGGACCGCGTCCCCTTCGACTCTCACCGCGTCGCGAAGGCAGCGAGCCACGCCCTTGAAGGTCGCCTCGACAACGTGGTGGGTGTTGCGCCCGGCGCGCTTCGAGACGTGCAAGGTGATCGCGGCGGAAGTCGCGAACGACTGGAAGAAATGTTCGGCCAGCTCTGGATTGAACGGCGGGTCCCCGAGCGGGAGCACCTCGCCGAACGGAACGTCGTAGACGATGAACGGTCGTCCCGACAGGTCGAGGGCGACCTCGACGAGCGCCTCGTCGAGCGGATACAACCCGCTGGCGAACCGTCGCACGCCCACCTTGTCGCCGAGCGCCTCTCTCAGAGCCTCGCCGACCGTGATGGCGACATCCTCGACGGTGTGATGGCTGTCGACCGCGAGGTCGCCGGACGCCCGCACCGCGAGGTCGAAGCCGCCGTGACGAGCGAGCTGGTCGAGCATGTGGTCGAAGAACGGCAGGCCTGTGCTGACCGCGGCCTTCCCGGTCCCGTCCACCACGAGCTCGACCTCGATCGCCGTCTCCCGGGTCTTGCGGACGCGCGTCGCCTGCCGGGTCACGTCAGGAACCGTCATATCAAGACCTCCGAGAGCGCACTCAGGAATCGGTCGTTCTCGACCGGGGTGCCGATCGTGACGCGCAGGCAATCGTCGAGCCGAGGCCAGGACGAGCAGTCCCGCACGAGCACCGAGCGGTCGAGCAGACCCTGCCACACGGCACGGCCAGATAGTGGCGCACCGCGGCGACCGACGGGCCGGAACAACACGAAGTTCGCGCCCGATGGCCAGACGGTCGCACCGAGCCCGCACAGGGCCGAGACGACGCGCTCGCGCTCCTCGACCACCCGCGCGATGCGCGCCTCCATCTCCTCGACGAACGAGAGCGCGAGCCGGCCGGCGATCTGCTTGGTCGCATCGAGGTGGTACGGCAGCGTGACCTTGTCGAGCTCGGCGACGAGCCAGGACGGTCCGATGAGGTAGCCGAGTCGGGCTGCGGCCATCGACCAGGTCTTCGAGAACGTGCGGGTGACGACGAGCGGTGTGTCCTCGTCCATCAGCGTCAGAGCCGACCAGGGCGAGAACTGGCCGTAGGCCTCGTCGACGACGACGAGGCCGGGTGCCCACGACGCGATCGCCCGGACCGTCGCCTCGGTCTCGACGATGCCGGTGGGGTTGTTGGGCGAGCAGAGGAACGTGAGCGCAGGTTGCACCCGGGCGATCGCGTCCCGCGCGGCGACCAGATCGAGCTCGAAGTCCGCGGTGCGCTCCGCCTCTGCGGCCTTGGTCCCGGTGATGCGCGCGATGTGCGTGTGCAGCTGATACGTGGGCTCGAACGTCAGTGCAGTGCGACCGGGACCGCCGTAGGCGAGGAGCAGGGTCTGGAGCACTTCGTTCGAGCCGTTCGCGGCGAAGACCTGCTCAGGCGAGACGTGGTGCAGCTCCGCGATCGCCGACCTCAGCTCGATGGCGGCGCGATCGGGGTATCGGTGCCACTCGACTCGGCTGAGCTCCGCAGCGAGCGCGTCGCGCCAGGCTCCGGGCGGCGGCTCGGGCGACTCGTTGGTGTTGAGTCGCACATCGACATCGACTTGCGGCGAGTGATAGCCGTCGAGCGCGCGGAGGTCGTCGCGCACCTCGGGGCGGATCATCGCGCCGCCTCAGTGATGCGCATCCGCACGGACGCCGCGTGCGCGGGAAGTCCTTCCGCCTCCGCGAGCGCAGCAACGTGCGGGGCGACCTTGGCGAGCGCGGCCTCGTCGAGAGTGACGACGTGAACGTTCTTGGTGAAGTCGTCGACGGTGAGAGCCTGGCCGAACCGAGCCGAGCCGAAGGTCGGCAGCACATGGCTCGGACCGGCGAGGTAGTCACCCACTGACGCGGGAGCCCATGGCCCGCAGAAGACCGCCCCCGCGTGGCGCACCAAGGGCACCAACGCCTCAGGGTCGGCCGACATGAGCTCGAGGTGCTCAGGCGCGATCGTGTTCGCCACGGCCATGGCCTCGGCCGGTCCGTCGACGAGTACCGCGTAGCCGCCCTCGGCGAGCGTGGCCTCGATGTCTGCTCGCCGCGGGGAGCGGGCCACCAGACGGTCAACGGCGTCGCTGATCTGGGCCGCCGCTCGCTCGGACCAGGTGATGAGCCAGGCCAGACCGTGCGGGCCGTGCTCTGCTTGGACCACGACGTCGATGGCCGCGTGCTCGACCGAGGTGGTGTCGTCGGCCACCACCACCACCTCTGACGGACCCGCGAACGCCGAGGGGATCCCCACCAGGCCTTCGCCGGCAACCTCGCGCTTCGCCAGCGCGACGTAGATGTTGCCGGGCCCGACGATCACATCGACGGCCTCGATCGACTCCGTGCCGTACGCCATCGCGCCGATGGCCTGAGCGCCGCCGATCGCGTACACCTCGTCGACCTCCGCGATCGCTGCGGCCGCGAGTGTCGCTTCGGGCACCCGACCGGTCTCGCGATCCGGCGGGACGCACAACACGACGCGTTCCACACCCGCCACTCGAGCCGGAATGGCAGTCATCAACACCGTGGAGGGATACACCGCGCGCCCGCCCGGTACGTAACACCCTGCCCGGTCGACGGGCACGGGCATCGTCCGGACCACGACACCATCACGCTCATAGCTCTGCGGGGAACGCCGTTCACTCGCGTGAAAGTCCGCGATGGCGCTCGCCGCGACTCCGAGCGCGTCGCGGACCGGAGCAGCGATCAGCGCGAGGGCGGACGCGAGATCCGCCGTCGGCACTCGCAGGTCGTCGAGCCTCACGCCGTCGAACCGCTCGGTGAGCTCACGTACCGCGTCGTCACCTCGTGCGCGGACATCGGCGAGGATCTCGCGAACCGCCGCCATCGGCAGGTCCTGATCAGCCATGGGCCGCGGCAAGCGTGCGCGAAGGTCGCCTGAGAATCCTCGGAGATCGAGACGCGTGAGCATGGACGGGCATCAGGGTACCGGGGAGGTCCTGACCGTCCGGAGGGTGATTTCCGCGAGACTGCCCAGGTGACGACGAACAACAGCGCCGATCAGGCCGAGCTTTCCGCGCTCACGACGGCGGTCGACGAGCTGGCGAAGCGCGTCACGCGCATCACCGAGCGATACATGTCAGGCGCACGCGACGACGTGCTCGCCGCGCTCGAGGATGCGGAGCGGTCGCTGCTCGTCGCGAGCCGCCGACTCTCGGTGGCGGCGCGAGCTCTCGCGCGCTGAGCGCTGCACGCGCGGAGAAGCCGACAGTGAGCCTGTCTCCCCCGCGGCGTTTCGCCCCAAAATGCGGAGACGGCCCCCGAAGGGGCCGTCTCACGCAGCGACGCCAGGCGGCGGATCCCGGCATCGCCACTAACCAGGTGGCGGGAACCTGGTTGAGACTTTGACACTACTGGATCGAGTACATCCTGCAACCCCTCCCCCCCGCTTCCCCCTAACTGTTACGACACGTCTTGCCTGCTCAAGCGGGCCGACGAGTCGATGAAGTCGGGCAGAAGTCCTGAAGCACGCACTCCGGGCAACGGGGGCCCCGCGCCACACACACCCGCCGGCCGTGCAGGATCAGCCGAAGGCTGAACAGACCCCGGCCGCCCGGGGAAATCATCGCGTTGAGCTCGCGCTCGACCTTCACGGGGTCGGTCTGGGTCGTCAGGCCGAGGCGTCGCGAGAGTCGCAGGACATGGGTGTCGACGGGGAGGCCCGGCAGACCGAGCGCGACGCTTCGCACCACGTTTGCAGTCTTGCGCCCGACCCCCGGCACCGTCACCAGCTCCTCCATGGCGCCGGGCACCGTGCTGTCGTAGCGCTCGATCAGCGCCGTCGCCATACCGACGAGGCTCTTGGCCTTGTTGTGGAAGAAGCCCGTCGGCCGGATGATCGCCTCGAGCTCCACGGGGTCGGCTGCCGCGAGGTCTTCCGGCGTGGGATAGCGCGCGAACAGCGTCGGGGTCACGGTGTTCACTCGTTCGTCGGTGCACTGGGCCGACAGGATCGTCGCGACGAGAAGTTGGAAAGGCCCGTCGTGGTCGAGCTCGCATCGAGCGTCCGGGTACTCCTCGGCGAGACGTTTCTCGGTCTCGCGCGCCCGCCCCTTCGGAGTCCTCGGGCGGCCCATGCGGGACGAGGGTAGAGGCCCCGCTGATCACTGCGTCACGTTCACGCGTCGGCCCGCGCCCTAGCCTCCTCGCGTGACCTCGATCGGCATCGATTTCCTCGCGAGGGATGACGACGGCGCGACGATCGTTGCGCGAGATCTGGCGAACCAGGCGACGATCGCGAGGGCCGAGGTGCGGCGAGGCAACGCGACATGGAGCGTCGAGGTGCAGATCGATCCGCACCATCAGCCGGAGCGACAGCGGATCCTCTGCTCGGTCATCGGCGCGACCATCGGGATGGTGCGCGAGCAGGGAGGCGGGCCTGTGCACTGGTGGGCGCGCCGACCCGTCGCCCACCGACCGTTCGGTCGCCGCGGATCTGGGCCTCACCGAGGAGCGCGAGCTCTACCAGCTGCGCCGTCCGCTCCCGCTCGAGCCCGAGACCACAGCTCGGGCTCGCCCGCTCGCCACACGGCCGTTCGTCGTCGGAACCGACGAGCAGGCGTGGCTGTACGTGAACAACCGGGCGTTCGCGGACCACCCTGAGCAAGGCGGTTGGGCGCTCGAGCAGCTCTGGGAGCGCGAGGCGGAGCCGTGGTTCGACCCTGCCGGGTTCCTGCTCCACGACATCGATGGCCAGCTCGCGGCCTTCTGCTGGACGAAGGTTCATGGCGACCACGAGCCCGCGCTCGGCGAGATCTATGTGGTCGGCGTGGACCCGGACTTCCACGGTCATGGCCTCGGGCGCGCGATGACCGTCGCGGGACTCGAGTCCCTCGCGTCGCGCGGGGTGAGGGTCGGGATGCTCTACGTCGAATCGGCGAACGCGCCCGCGCTGGGCTTGTACTACGACCTCGGCTTCACCCTTCACCACGTCGAGCGCGCGTTCGTGCTCGACGGCTCGGCCGGCTGAGCTCACAGGCTGAGCCACACAGGCTGAGCGCCAGCCTGTGCAGATCAGCCGATCGCGACGCCGATCCCGTACGTCACGCTCGCCGCAAGGGTCGCGATCAGGACTTGGCGGACTGCCGAGAAGAGCACCGAACGTCCGGTGAACCGCGCGAGCAGCACTCCGACCACGGCCGCCGCTATCGCCGCGAGCACCACCGACGCGATCTTCGCCCCGTTGCCCGACGCTCCGAGCCACGGGATCAGCGGAATGAATGCGCCGATCGAGAACGCCACGAACGAGGACCCGGCCGCCGCCCACGGCGAGCCCAGTGACTGGGGATCGATGCCGAGCTCGTCTCGCGCGTGCGCTTCCAGCGCGGTCTCGGGATCCTTCATCAGCTCCTTGGCGACCTCGCGCGCGGTGTCCGGGTCGACGCCGCGCGCCATGTAGATGCGCGCGAGCTCGTCAGTCTCCGCCTTCGGGTAGCGCCTGAGCTCCCGGCGCTCGACCGCGAGCTCACGCTGGAGCAGCTCCTGCTGCGCCTTCATCGACACGTACTCTCCTGCCGCCATCGACACCGCGCCGGCGACCAGGCCGGCGATCCCGGCAGTGCGCACGATCGACGCGGTCGTACCCGCGCCGGCGATGCCCAGGATGAGAGAGACGTTCGAGACGAGCCCGTCGCTCACGCCGAACACCGTCGCCCTCGCCGTTCCGCCCGTCACAGCGCGATGGTGACTCTCGAGCGCGACCTTGAGATCTGGCCCCTCCGCATCAGGCTGTGACGCAAGAGGGTGTGACGGCGTGTCGGCCACAGGAGGACGGTAGCCCCGTAGCCTTCCGCGGGTGCCGACCCGCTTCGACGTGACGCGTGAGGACCTCGCGACGCGCCTGACCGGGCTGCCGCGGTATCGCGTCGACCAGGTGTGGCAGGGCCTCTATCAACAGCTCATCGATCCGGAGGAGATGACGACGCTCCCCGCGAGTCTTCGCGCCGAGCTCGCCGACGATCTTCCGCTCGCCCTCAGACCGATCGCGGAGTCCGAGAGCGACAACGGCACCACGATCAAGTGGTTGTGGGGCCTCGACGGCGACGCACGCGTCGAGACGGTGCTGATGCTGTACGCGGAGCGGGCGACCGTGTGTGTCTCGTCGCAGGCCGGTTGCGCTATGGGCTGCGGGTTCTGCGCCACCGGGCAAGCCGGCTTCGACCGCCATCTGTCGACCGGGGAGATCGTGGAGCAGGTCGTGCGCGCGGCTCAGCGAGCCCGATTGCTCGGCCGCCGCCTGTCCAACGTCGTGTTCATGGGCATGGGAGAACCGCTCGCGAACTACGACCGCACGTGGGAGGCGACGCTCCGGCTGCACGACGACCTCGGTCTGTCGGCCCGGCACCTCACGATCTCGACCGTCGGGATCACTCCCGGCATCCGGCGCATGGCCGCAGAGTCACTGCCCGTGAACCTCGCGGTCTCCCTCCACGCCGCGAACGACGCGCTGCGTGACGAGCTCGTCCCGATCAACCGGCGCTACCCGCTCGAGGACGTCACTGCCGCGTGCGCCGTCTGGATTGCCACGCGCAACCGGCGTCTGTCGTTTGAGTGGGCGCTGATCGACGGGATCAACGATCGCCCGACGGACGCGGCCGAGCTCGCCGAGCTCGCGCGCCCGCTCCGCGCGCACGTGAACCTGATCCCGTTGAACCCGACGCCGGGATGGCCGACTCGCGGCACACCGCGGGCACGCGTGCTCGGGTTCAGAGATCGATTGCGGACTCTTGGTGTGAACGCGACCGTGCGCCGCGAATCGTGGCACCGAGATCGACGCGGCGTGCGGCCAGCTCGCCGCGGCCGTCAGCCGACCTGTGACGCTCGGCCCGCCCAGTAGGGCGCGCGCAGCTCGCGCTTGAGGATCTTGCCCGACCCCGTGCGCGGGAGCTCGTCCATGAACGACACGCTGCGAGGCACCTTGTAGCCGGCGAGGTGTTCGCGGGCGTGGGCCATCACCTCGGCGTCGCTGAGCGATCCCGGCGGTTCCACCACGACGACCGCGTGCACGGACTCGCCCCACTCCTCGGACGGCACGCCGAACACGGCGGCGTCGTAGATGTTGGGATGCTGCTCGAGCGCCGCTTCGATCTCGGCGGGGTAGATGTTCATGCCGCCGGAGATGATCATGTCCTTCTTGCGGTCGCAGATGTAGAAGTAACCCTCTTCATCGCGGTACGCGACGTCGCCGACCGTGTGGTAGTCGGCGCGCATGTCGGCCTCGTACTTGTCGTGCTGCTTGTAGTAGTCGGCGAAGACGCTCGCCGATCTGAGGTAGAGCTCACCGGGGTTGTCCGGACCGGTACCGGTGACGACGCTGCCGTCGTCGTCGAACAGCACGATCTCGACTCCCGGCGCGGCTTTCCCGCATGAGCCTGGCTTACGGAGCTGGTCTTGCGGCTCGAGCACCGTGTTCACGCCGAGCTCGGTCGAGCCGTACACCTCGAACAAGGAGTCGTCCGGGAAGTCGGTGAGGTACATCTGTTTGAGGGCGAACGACCACGGGGCAGCGTTCGCGATCATGCGTCGCATCGTGCTGCGGTCGTACTTCGCCTTGGTCTCCGCGGGCAGGCTGCAGATCATGCGGATCGGCGTCGGCGCTGAGAACGTCGACGTGACCTTGTACTTGTCGACGAGGCGCAGCCAGTCGACCGGATCGAACTTGCGCTGCAGCACGACGGTCTGGCCGAGCACTTGCGCGACGCCCATGAAGCCGCCTGGCCCCGAGTGATAGAGCGGACCGGTCGTGATGTAGCTGTCGTCGGGCGTGTACCCGATGAGCGCGAGCAGGGCGCCCGTCTGCGCAGGGTCGCCGGCGCCGGTGCGCAGTGCGCCCTTGGGCTTGCCGGTCGTGCCCGACGTGTAGATCATCGTCGCCCCAGGCTCGCCGGTGTCGGGCGGGACTGGATCGGTGGACGGCGCCGCCTCGATGAGCGGGTCCACCTCGATCATGCCGTCGAGCCCCGTTCCTCTGAAACCCGAGCCATCGAACACCAGGATGTGCTCGACCTTCGGGATGTCGGCGCGGATCTGTTCGAAGAGAGGCGCGAACTCCGCGTCGACGTAGACGATCGTCGCATCGCAATGATCCGTGACGTAGGCCGCCTCTTCAGGTGAGAGCCGATAGTTCAGCGGCACCGCGGTGGCGCCGACCTTTCGGGCCGCGTTCACCAGCGCGACGACTCCGGGTGAGTTCTGCCCGCACCAGACGATCTTGCGCCCTGACCCGGCGCCGTGCTCGATGAGCACGTTCCCGAGCCGGTTCGCACGCCGCTCCAGCTCGGCGTACGTCCACACCAGCTCGGTGCCGCCGGGACGGTCCTCGATGACGGCGGGCTTGTCGGGCTGCGCCGCCGCGTACGCGCTCAGGAAGTCGGGCATGGGCGCGCAGTCTTCCAGGTCTGAGGAAGACCGCCGTCACTGCAGCGCCGCGTCACCGCACGAGCACGGTGACTCGATCGGAGGCCCGGATCGCCGAAACGAGGCGTTCGTCTGGACGCACCTCGGTGTCGGGCCACAGCACGCTGCGCTCTGCGCTGCCCGCGAGCCGCGCTCCGGCACCCACGACGGTCGCCCCCCCGCTCGTCCAGAGGTTCGCCGCGAGGTACGAGCGAGGTGTCCCGCAGTCGAACCACGGCACCTCACCGACGCCGCGCACCTCCAGCACGCCGCGCGATGCCGCGGGCGCCCAAACGGTGTGGAACAGGCCGCTCGGTTCGGCGGCGAGGTCGCGGATCGCCCACCACGGCATGAGCGCGGCGCACAGCCTCAGCGAGGGATCCAAATCGGGCGGGGAGCCGGCCACGACCAGGCGGACGCGCTCGCGGTCCCAGGTGTCGACCACCGCCGGGAGGTCGACTCCGGACACGTGGTCGGCGTTCAGCACGATGGCGTCGCGCCCGCTCAGCCAGGTGCGCAAGCGGCCGACGGCTCCGGCCGTGCCGAGCAGCGTCTCCTCGGGAGACAGGTGAACCCGTCCGGTGAGGTGGTCTTCGAGGGGCTCCCGGCCATGGTGCAGATTGACCGCGACCTGGTCGACCGAGACACCCCCGAGCACGCCCGAAAGCAAGTCGAGCGATCGGTCGACCAACGGCACGCCGCCGACGGGGCACAACGCCTTCGGCCGCACTCGGGTGAGAGGCAAGAGCCGGGTGCCGCCCCCCGCGGCGAGCACGATGCCTGCCAGAATGTCAGGCATGGAGACCCGCCGGTGGTTCAACCCCTCGCAGCCGCAGACGCTCCAAATCGCGGTGTTCCTGCTGTACATCAACGCGTTCTTCAGCGTGCTCGGCGGCTTCCTCGGCTGGGTGCCTTGGGGGATGATCCTCCTGGTCTGCATGATCGGCGGCGGCTTCGGCATCGCGAACGAGAAGAAGTGGGGCTACGGGTTGGGCCTCGCGTCGGCGTTCTCGCCGTTCGCGCTCCGGTGGCTGTTCCTCGGCCCCAGCCACGTGTTCGGCGCCAACCTGATCAACCTGATGTTCGAGGTCGCACTCGTCGCGCTCCTGCTCCACCCGATGAGCCGCGACTACGAGCGCATCTGGTTCAAGTAGTCCCGGTTCCCGTCGGCCCGTTCGCCTTCGGGCCGACGCGTCGGCAATGATCCGCGCATGACCACGATCATTGACGGCATCGACGGGCTGAAGGCCAAGGTCGGGGAGCACCTCGGCTACAGCGACTACGTGGAGATCACCCAAGAGCAGGTGAACCAGTTCGCCGACGCCACGGGCGACCATCAGTGGATCCACATCGACGTGGAGCGGGCGAAGGCGGGGCCGTTCGGCGGCCCGATCGCGCATGGCTACCTCACCCTCTCGCTCGGACCGGCGCTCTCGCCGCAGATCATGGCGGTGACCGGCATCTCCATGGGCGTGAACTACGGCTGCAACAAGGTGCGGTTCCCCTCGCCGGTACCCGTGGGGTCGAAGGTGCGCCTCGGACAGAAGCTGCTGAGCGTCGAGGACGTCGCCGGGGGCGCGCAGGTGACGATGGAGTTCACGTTCGAGGTGGAGGGCGCGCCCAAACCGTCGTGCGTCGCCGAGGTCGTCTTCCGCTACTACAGCTGAGGTCACCGGAACTGCGGGATGACCTTCTCGGCAAACAAGGTGAGCGTCTCGGTATCGGGGTAGTCCGCGCACCACGGCACGATGCCGGTGCAGCCCAAGTCTCGGTACTGCTGGATCCGTTCGGCCACCTGCTCGGGTGTGCCGACCAAGTTGCCCGCCGTCCACGACTCGACGGGCTCGCCCCAGAACGATCGCGACCCCGCCTCCTTGAGCTCGGCTTCGGTCTGGCGAACGAACACCTCGGGTGACCAGGTCTTGCGGATCTCGTCGTAGTCACGACCGACGTCTTTGCAATGGCCCTTGAGCAACTCGCACTTCGCGGCGTACTCGTCGGGCTTCCCGCCGAAGTTGGAGCAGTCGGCGTGGCGGGCGACGACCCGCAACGTCAGCTTCGGACCGCCGCCGCCGATCCAGATCGGCGGGTGCGGATCTTGCAACGGCTTGGGATCACAGTGCGCCCGGGACAGCGAGTAGTAGCGGCCCTCGTACGTCGTCTCCTTGTCGGTCCACATCGAGTGCACGATCTCGACGCATTCTCGAAGCATCCCGATGCGCACCTTCGGCTCCGGGAACTCGAAGCCGTAGCCGCGGTACTCGTTCTCGTACCAGCCCGCACCGATGCCCCAGTCGAGACGGCCGCCACTGATGACGTCGATGGTCGAGGTGATCTTCGCCAGCACACTCGGCTGGCGATACGAGTTGCAGCCGACCATCTGGCCGAGGCGGATGCGACTCGTGCGCTGGCTGATCGCCGCCATCGTCGTCCAGCATTCGAAAACGGCTTCGTGGGCGGGGCGAGGGACGTTGTGGAAGTGGTCGTACACCCAAATCGAGTCGTAGCCGAGCTGCTCGGCGAGCGCGGCGATCTCGACCGCCTTCGCCCACTTCGCCTCGGCGCCGTCGATCGACGACAGCTCCATCTTCCAGCCTTGGGGCAGGAAGGCCCCGAAGATCATGTCGCTCATGCCCGCACCATAGGCGGGGTCAGACGGGGAGGAATCGCTCCGCATCGTGATCGTCGATCGCGGCGAAGAGGCGCGCCACCGCGGCGTCGAAGAGCCGCATCCCACGTTCGTTTCCCGGGTCCATGCTCGAACCGATTACGGGGATCGACAGCTGTGTGAGCAAGCTCAACCGGTAGTGGTCGTACAGCTGATCGAACGAGTAGTCCGTGACCCCGCCGGCGACGAGGCCCGCGTGATAGCGCTCGAGGAGCTCTCTCTCGTGTCGCGCGACGGTCTTCGGTCGCGAGGCTCTCCGCGATGAAGTAGCTCACGTCGAGCGCACCCATTCCGCGCACCGAGAGCTGCCAGTCGATGATCGTGACCGCCGACCCGTCCGGATGAGCGAAGAACAGGTTGTCGAGGCGTAGGTCGGTGTGCGCGATCGTCGTGGGCTGGGTGTCGATGGTCCAATCAAAGACATCGGCGATGAAGTCGGGGAACCGCGACGCGACGTCGAGCGCACTGGCGGGAACTCTCGCGCCGTACCGCTCCACGAAGCCCGGCCACACGGCGGTGTACTGCTGGGCACTCGATTTGTAGGCGTCGTTGTTGATCGGTCGCAACCACGTGAGGTCGTCGAGCTTCGGGCTGTTCCACCAGAAGGAGTGGAGCGCGGCGACGGCGTCCATCACATGTGCCGCGTCCTCGGGAGGGCACCCCGAGACCTGATCCTCGATGCGGGCCACGGCGAGATCCTCGAGGAGCAGCACGAACGCGGTGCCATCGTCGTTGATGTCGCTGTAGTACGCGGCGGGCACCCGCAGTCCCGGCGTCGTCGAGCACTCTCGGTAGAACTGCACCTCGTTCAGGTAGAACCCGTAGTGCACGGCGATCCCGACTGTTTCAGGATTCGGCGACGCGATCTTGGCGATCATGGTGCGCGGCGGCCCGCCGCCCGAGGTCACGTGCAGACGAGCGAGGAGACCAAGGATGCCCACACCCTGACCGACGGGTTCGATCTCGACCGCTGAGACCTTTGCGCTCAACGCCTGACTGAGCCACTCGGGTGTGAAGTCGTCGAGCGCTACGGGGATTGTGTGAGTCACCGGCGCAACGTAGTTCGTCGATTCGTCTCCGGGAGGGACGCGGTTTAGGTTCGCTTCATGGACCTCAACCTCGCGCTGGCGCAGGAGGCGATCGCCGCGGCCGTACCGGATCGCGAGTGCATCGTCTTTCGTGATCGTCGACTCACATGGCGTGAGGTGACCGAGCGCACGCGCCGCCTCGCGAACGCGCTGCTCGACCGCGGCCTGGGCACGCTCACACCTCGTGAGTCGCTCGCCGGCCACGAGTCCGGCCAAGACCACCTCGCCATCTACCTCTACAACGGCAACGAGTACCTCGAGGCGATGCTCGGCGCGTTCAAGGCCCGGCTCGCGCCATTCAACGTCAACTATCGATACGTCGCCGAGGAGCTGCGCTACCTCCTCGACGATGCCGGCGCGAAGGCGATCGTGTATCAGTCGGCGTTCGCCTCGACGCTGGCCGAGGTGCTGCCGCAGCTGCCGGATCTCACGGTGTTGATCCAGGTTGCGGACGAGTCGGAAGCCGACCTGCTTCCTGGAGCGGTCTGGTACGAGGACATGCTCGCGGGGGCATCGTCTGCGGTGCCGCCGACCTACCCCGACCCCGACGACCTCTACATCCTCTACACCGGCGGGACGACCGGCATGCCCAAGGGCGTGCTGTGGCGGCAGGCGGACATCTTCGTGGAGGCACTCGGAGGTCGGCGCACCGATCAGAGCGCGATCGAGACCTATGAGGAGCTCGCGATCCAAGCGACCAGCCCCGAGGGTGGGCTCCGCGCTGTGCTCGCGCCGCCGTTCATGCACGGCGCCGGGCACTGGATGAGCTTTCTCACCTGGCACCGCGGGGGCACCGTGTTCATCCAGAGCCATCCCGAGCGACTCGATCCCGTGGATGTCTGGTCGCTGATCGAGCGCGAGAAGGTCGCGTTTCTCTTGATTGTGGGAGACGCGTTCGCGCGGCCACTGCTCGACGAGCTCGATCGCGGCACCTACGACCTTTCGTCGCTCACCGTGTTGCTGTCGGGCGGCGCGCCTCTGTCGGCTCCGCTGAAGCAGGAGTTCCTCGCGCACCTCCCGGCGCTCATCGTCGTCGACGGTCTCGGATCCTCCGAGGCGGGCGGCCAGATGCAACACGTCTCGGCCGGTGGCGCGGCCTCGACGGGCACGTTCATGCTCTCGGCCGGCAACCACGTGCTTTCGGCGGACCTCACCCGTGAGCTGAACGCCGGTGATGACGAGATCGGCTGGTTGGCCAAGTCGGGCCGCCTCGCGCTCGGCTACCTGGGTGATGCGGAGAAGACGGCGCGGACGTATCCGACGGTCGACGGGGTGCGTTACGCGGTGCCGGGCGACCGCGCCCGGTTGCGGCCCGACATGATCGTGGAGCTGCACGGTCGCGACTCCGTCACGATCAACTCGGGCGGCGAGAAGATCTTCGCCGAGGAAGTCGAGGCCGCGCTGCGCCACCATCCCGCGGTGTACGACGCGGTCGTCGCCGGCCGCCCCTCGGAGCGTTGGGGGCAAGAGGTCGTCGCGGTCGTACGGCTGCGCGAGGGTCATCCCCCGAGCGCCGAGACCGAAGCCGAGCTTCTCGTCGAATGTGAGCGCCACATCGCCCGCTACAAGCTGCCGAAGGCGTTTGTGTTCGTCGACGAGGTCGTGCGCTCCCCGGCCGGGAAGGCCGACTACCGCTGGGCCCGGGCCGTCGTCGAATCCGCCTGAGCTGTTCTCCGCTACCGCCCACTTCCGCTCGTCCGCAAGTGCACGGTGGGCGGGCAGACTGAGGGCGTGGACCACCTGGTACGCGACCTGATCGAGATCGCGATCGTCATCGCGGTGATCGGGATGCTCGTGTCGGCGGTGCGGAGAGTGCGTCGTGGCCAGATTGCAGTCGTGCGCTGCACCGCGTGCGGACGGCCCACGTCACGTGCCTACCCCCGCTGCAAGCACTGTGGAGCCGAGCGCGCGGAGAGCCTGTGAGCATCCCTCGCGCCGACATGCCGCTGCCCGAGGGCGAGGAGAAGGCCCGAGCGGTGACGGCGATGTTCGACGCGATCGCCCCGCGCTACGACTTCGTGAACCGCGTCATGACGTTCCGGATGGATGTCGGTTGGCGGCGGACGACGGTCGCGTCGCTCGCGCTCCCCGCCGGTCGATCGTCGTCGACCTCGCGTCCGGTACCGGCGACCTCTGCCGCGAGCTGCGATCGAAGGACATCGAGGCCATCAGCGTCGACTTGTCGGAAGGCATGCTGCGCGCCGACCGGAGCGGGGTCCCCCGTGTGCGCGCCGACGTGTTGCGCCTTCCCCTTCGTGACGGCGATGTCGACGGCGCCACGTGCGGCTTTGCGCTGCGCAACCTCCGCGACCTCGACACGTTCTTCGCCGAGCTGGCGCGCGTCGTTCGGCCCGGCGGTCGCGTCGCGCTTCTCGAGGTGGCTACGCCGACGAACCCATTGCTGAAATGGGGCCACGGCGTCTACTTCGGCACGGTCGTACCGTTCATCGGCGCCCGCCTTTCCGATGCCGATGCGTATCGCTACCTCCCGAGATCGGTCGCGTACCTCCCGACTCCGACCGCGCTCACCGGCCAGCTCCGGAACGCGGGCTTTCCCGACGCGAAGCGCGTCGCGCTCTCGGGAGGCATCGCCCAGCTGCTCACAGGAACCCGCCAGTGATCGCCAGAACCGTGCGTCTCGATGCCGACATCGACCTGCTTGCCGTCGCCGGCGCCAACGGCTTCCTCTTCGAGGAGCACGGCGCGGGCCTCGCCGGCGCCGGCGTCGCGGCGCGGATCCCCGTCGCCGAGGCAGAGGAGCGCCTTGCGGCGATCGTGACCGAGGACGAGGTCGGGCTGCCCGGTTGTGGCCCGGTCGCGTTCGCTGCGCTGCCGTTCACGCTCACACCGGACGCGGAGCTGGTCGTGCCCGAAGTCGTCGTCGGGCGCACGGCGGACGGTACGAGGTGGGTGACGACGATCGGCGCCATGGGCGCGCCGACGCCCGAGATCACGTCGACTGCGGTGGCTCCGAGGCCGGGCTGGGCGGCCGACGCGCGCATCACCTCATCCCGGGACCCGGCCGACTGGCAAGCAGTGGTCGTGACGGCGCGCGACAAGATCCGCGCGGGCGCTCTCGACAAGGTGGTGCTCGCGCGCGAGCTGCACATCGAGATGTCCGAGGAGATCGACGTCGGCGGGGTGCTGGCGCGACTCCGCTCGTCGTTTCCTTCGAGCTTCGTCTACTCGGTCGACGGAATGATCGGCGCCAGCCCCGAGCTGCTGGTGTCTCGCAGCGGCGACGTCGTGCGCTCTCATCCTCTCGCCGGCACCGCCCCCCGCAGTGGCGATCCTGCGGTCGACGCGCGCATCGCCAACGCGCTCGGTGGCGTCGACGAAGGACCAACTCGAGCACCGCCTGACCATCGACATGGTGCACGACACTCTGCTGCCGTGGTGCTCCTACCTCGACGAGGAGGCGGAACCCTCGATCGTCGCGGTTGCCAACGTCCAGCACCTCGGGACGCTCGTCGAAGGCCGGTTGTCCAAGCCGCTGCCGTCCGTGCTGGACCTCGTGCGCGCACTCCATCCCACCCCGGCCGTTGGTGGCCATCCCCGCGCCGACGCGCTCGCCCTCATCGACGAGCTCGAGGAGCTCGATCGAGGGCGCTATGCGGGACCCGTCGGGTGGGTCGACGCCAACGGCAACGGACGGTGGGCCGTCGCGCTGCGGTGCGCGCGAGATCAATGGCTCGTCAGCCGCGCCTCTACGCGGGCGTCGGCGTGGTCCGCGACTCCGATCCGGATGCGGAGCTGGCCGAGACCCAAGCCAAGTTCGCGGCAATGCTCGGAGCGGTGCTGCGACCGTAATTTCCTCGTCGCCGGCTTCCGCCGGCTCCTGCTCGCTTCGCTCGACAATCGGTGCTGCACCCACCCGGGCGGCGCATTGCGCCGCCCAATCACCCCCAGCGCGTCGACGACGGCGCGGTTCAGCTCGTCGTGCACCGTCACGTTCTCCCCACGATTCGTTCGCACTCGCACCATCCTCACGCCTGATCCCTCACCGACCTCGACGACCTCGGGGATGCCGTGGACGGCGGCGAGCGCCGCGACGTCGACACCGTGTGGCGTACCGAACAGCTGCTCGAAGACCTCGGGGCTGAGATCGGTCGCCTGCGGGAGGAACGAGAAGATCCCTCCACCGTCGTTGTCGACGACGACGATCGTCAGGTCGATGTCCCGCGTGGTGCGCGTTGAGCAGTCCGTTCGTGTCGTGCAGGACCGCGACGTCGCCGATCAAGAGGGCAGTCGGCGAGCGACGGGCGAGCGCGACGCCCACGGCGGTCGACACGACACCGTCGATGCCGTTGGCTCCGCGATTCGAGAAGACCTCGACGCCGAGGCGGGGTGCGGCGAACCACTCCAGATCCCGCACCGGCATAGACGAGGACACGACGAGCGACGCGCCGTCGGGCAGCGACGCCATCAGCCGGCGTGCGACCGCGGGCTCGGAGGGCATGTCGAGGCTCGAAATCCGCAAATCGATCGCACGCTGTGCGACTTCTTCGGCGTGTGCCCACCGCGCCAGCCACGGAGCCCCGGACGCCGCGGCTCCGCCCAACCGCTTGGCGAGCGCCGCGACGAGCCGTGCGGGATCGCCGGCGACCACGATCTCAGCCGTGCGGTCGGGATCGATCCACCGGCCCGGAGCCTGTACGGCCACCTGGCGCGCGCCCGACGCCGCGAGCCACTGGGCCAGCACCTTCGACGCCGGCGGTTCGCCGAGCCGCAGCACCACGTCCGGACGGTGATCAGACGCAAACCGGGGATGACGCAGGATCGCGTCGAAGGCGGCGACCGTCGTACGAGCGGGCACACGTGCGCCGGAGCGGGGGTCGGCGAGCACGGGCCAGCCGACCCGATCGGCGAGTGCGTGGACGCCCGGTCCGGCTGCTCCCGCGCCGGCCACGATCACGCCCCGAACCGACTCCAACGCCTGTGCGAGGACGTCGATCTCGTCGTCGCCGAGCTCGCCGGCGTCGTCGATCAGCCGATGCCACGGCCGTTCGTCGGCCCGACCGGGCGGCAACGGGCCCGCGTCGCCCACAAGGGGGTCGCGGAACGGCAGGTTCAGGTGCACGGGGCCTCGTCCGCGCCCACCAGCGCCAAGAGCCTCCGCCACCGCCCGCGACGCGAGCGAACGCCAGCTCGATGCGGCGTCATCGCTCGGTGCACCCGCGTCGGCGAACCATCGCACCGAGGCACCGAACAAGTGCGTCTGGTCGATCGTCTGCGGGGCGCCAACGTCCTGCAGCTCAGGCGGTCGGTCGGCTGTCGCGGCGATCAGCGGAACGCCAGATTGGTGGGCCTCGACGATCGCGGGATGCAGCTCGGCTGCCGCCGTGCCGCTCGTCGTGACCACGACCGCGGGCCGTCCCGACGCGACGCCGATCCCCAGCCCGATGAAAGCGCCGCTCCGCTCGTCGTGGTGGATGTGGACCCCGATGCGGCCGTCGCGAACGAGGGCGAGCGCGAGAGGCGTCGACCGCGAGCCGGGACAGACGACAGCATCGGTGACGCCGGCGCGTACCCATTCGTCGACGAGGGTCGCGCAGAACGTGGCCGCCGTGGTGATCACCATGCCCTCCTATCCTGCCCCGCGTGACGCTCCATGCGGATCGTTCGGGAACCGGGCCACCCGTCGTCCTGGTGCACGGCTTCACGCAGAACCATCGATGCTGGGGCTCGCTGCCGCCGACCCTCGCCCGACGCCACCGGGTCATCGCGGTCGACGCACCCGGTCACGGCCTGTCGTCGGATGTGCGGGCCGACCTCTGGGAGACAGCGGCCCACCTCGCGATCCTCGACGACCATGCCGCCTTCGTGGGCTACTCGATGGGGGCCCGGATGGTGTTACACACGGCCGTCACCCAGCCCGAACGCGTCGACCGGCTGGTGCTGGTGAGCGGCACGGCCGGCATCGACGACCCGACCGAGCGCGCTGCCCGCCGCGAGCGCGACGACGAGCTCGCGGCGTCCATCGAGCGCGACGGCCTCGAAGCGTTCCTGACGCGGTGGCTCGACCAACCTCTCTTCGCGACTCTCCCCCTGGACGCGCGCGATGCGGATGCCCGCCGTGAGAACACCGTCGAGGGGCTCGCCTCGAGCTTGCGGCTCGCCGGGACGGGCACGCAGGAGCCACTGTGGGAGCGGCTGCGCGCCCTCACGATGCCCGTTCTCCTCGTCAGCGGAGCCCTCGACGAACGCTTCACCGCGCACGCCAAGCGCATGGCGGCGTTGATCGGGTCGAACGCCACGGTGCACACGATCGACGACGCCGGTCACGCGTGCCACCGCGAGCGACCGGACGAGTTCGCGCGAGTCCTCGAAGCCTGGCTGGATCAGGGCACGTAGCAGAGGCCGGCCGCGAGCAGGGCGCCGAACACGATCTGCAATCGCCCTGTCTCGCCGAGCACCGGGATGAGCGCCGGCCCCGCCGCGCCCTCGAGCACGCGTTGCACGGGTCGTCGCGCGACGAGCACCGCGAGAAACGCGAGTGCGGCCAGCGGCCGCCCGAGCGCGCCGAAGACGGGCAGCACTACGAACGCGACGACGATCAGTCCCACGTAGAAGAACCGCGTCTTGCGGTCGCCCATGCGGACCGCGAGCGTTCGCTTCCCCGCGGGTCCGTCGGTCGGGATGTCGCGCAGGTTGTTCACGACGAGGAGGGCGGTCGCGAGGAGGCCGACGGGGATCGACGCTACGACCGCGACCGCCGTGACCGCCTCGATCTGCACGAAGGCCGAGCCCACGGTTGCGACAACTCCGAAGAACACGAAGACGAACACTTCGCCCAGCCCGATGTAGCCATAGGGCCGCGGTCCACCCGTGTAGAAGTAGCCCGCGGCGAACGAGGCCGCTCCGACGAGAAGCAGCCAGGGCGTGACGGCTACGGCGAGGGCGAGCCCGGCAACTGCAGCAACGAGCATGGCCACCAGCGCCGCCTTCTTCACCGCGCTCGGTGTCGCAAGTCCGGAGGCTACGAGTCGAGTCGGGCCGACGCGGCCGGTGTCGGTGCCGCGCACGCCGTCGGCAACATCGTTCTGGTAGTTCGTCGCTACCTGGATGGCGAGCGCGACGAGCAGAGCAGCAACCGCGCGCCACACGATGACTCCCCCCTCGCCTACGGCACACGCCGTCCCGACGACGACCGGGACGATCGCGGCGGGAAGGGTGCGCGGCCGGGCCCCGAGGACCCACCGGTTCACCGTTATTTCACAGTCCGGATGTCACGGGCGACGCGGGAACTTCGAGAAGTCGGGCTTGCGCTTCTCGACGTACGAGTCGCGGCCTTCCTGCGCCTCGTCGCTCATGTAGAAGAGCATCGTCGCGTCACCCGCGAGCTGTTGGATGCCCGCGAGCCCGTCGTCGGCCGCGTTCATCGACGCCTTGACCATGCGGAGCGCGATCGGCGACAGCCGGAGCATCTTGCGGCACCACGCGACCGTCTCACGCTCGAGCTCGGCGAGGGGGACGACGGTGTTCACGAGCCCCATGTCCAGCGCCTGCGAGGCGTCGTACTGGTCGCAGAGGAACCAGATCTCCCGGGCCTTCTTCTGGCCGACGATGCGGGCGAGCAGGCCGGAGCCATAGCCGCCGTCGAACGACCCGACCTTCGGGCCCGTCTGCCCGAAGCGCGCGTTGTCCGCCGCGATCGTCAGGTCACACACGACGTGCAGCACATGGCCGCCGCCGATCGCATAGCCCGCGACCATCGCGACGACGGGCTTGGGCGTTCGCCGGATCTGGATCTGCAGGTCGAGGACGTTGAGGCGGCCGATGCCCTTCTGCGCGACGTCGTCGTCGCCGATGTAGCCGTCGTCGCCACGGATGCGCTGATCGCCGCCCGAGCAGAAGGCCTGGTCGCCTTGGCCGGTCAAGACGATCACGCCGACCTCGGGGTCGTCGCGCGCCTCGTTGAACGTGTGCGACAGCTCGAACAGCGTCTGAGGGCGGAAGGCGTTGCGGACCTCGGGACGGCAGATCGTGATCTTCGCGATGCCTTCGGCGGTGTCGTAGCTGATGTCGTGGTAGTCGCCTGAGCGAGTCCACGAGATCGGCTCGTAGAGCGTTTCGTCGACCTGCTTGTCGGAGGACGTCATGAGACCCTCAGCATGGCAGCCCGGTAGGTTCGGGCGCATGGCCGAGCTGGTCGCGCTGCCGGTGCCGAGCGCCCGGTTCGACGCCGACCTCCGCCACGCATGGGAGGACGGGGATGCCGTGTTCCCGCTCGACCTTCGGCTCGCGGGGCCGGCACGGGACGCGGCCCTCCGGGCCATGGCGCCGGCCTGGATCTGGGACGAGCGGGGTGAGCGCTACCAGCTCGAGGGCAGCCGCCCCGTCGAAGAAGGCGACGCCCTCGTGGTGGCAACGAGCGGTACGACCGGCGAGCCGCGGGGCGTCGTGCTCACCCACGACGCAGTGAGAGCCTCGGCGCTCGCGACGAGCGAACGGATCGGCGTCGATCGCCGAACCGATCGGTGGCTTGCCTGCCTCCCGCTGTCCCATGTCGGCGGGCTCTCGGTCGTGACGCGCGCGTTGGTGACGGGCGCACTCTGCGAGGTGCATGCCGGCTTCGACGTGACCGCCGTCGAGAGGGCAGCGCGTCGGGGCGCCACGCTCGTGTCGCTCGTGCCGACCGCGCTTCGCCGCATCGACGCATCGCTCTTTCGAGTGATCGTGCTCGGCGGAGCCGCGTCACCCGAGGGACTGCCGCCGAACGTCGTCACGACGTATGGACTCACCGAGACCGGGAGCGGCGTCGTCTACGACGGGGTTCCGCTCGACGGCGTCGAGGTCGCGGTCGACGACGAGGACGGCACGATCCTGCTGAGGGGCCCGATGCTGCTTCGCTGCTACCGCGATGGCTTCGACCCGAAGCTCGACGGCGGATGGTTCGCGACAAGTGACATCGGCGAGCTCGACACCGGAGGCCAACTCGTCGTGCACGGCCGGAAGGGCGACCTCATCATCACCGGCGGCGAGAACGTTTGGCCCGAGCCGGTCGAGAAGGTGCTCGCGACCGTCACGGGCGTGGCCGATGTCGCGATCGGGGCACGCGACGACGCGGAATGGGGCCAGCGGGTGGTCGCGTTCGTCGTACCCAGCGCCGAAGGTCCCCCCACGCTCGACGCCTTGCGTTCCGCGGTGAAGGAGGCGCTCGCCGCCCACGCGGCACCGCGTGAGCTCGTGCTGGTCGACTCCATCCCTCGCACCGCCCTCGGCAAGGTACGTCGCGGCGCGCTCCCCGCACCTCAGTAGCCTCCGGCGGATGTCGGGTCGCATCGAAGGCAGAGTCGCAGTCATCACCGGTGGCGCATCGGGCATCGGTCTGGGCATCGCCCGGCGCTTTGTCGCCGAGGGCGCGAGGGTCGTTCTCGGCGACATCAACGAAGCGGCTCTGAAAGCAGTCACCGACGAGCTCGAGGGCGCCGCCTCGACTCGCCTTGCCGACGTCACACGCGAGGACGATCTCGAGGCTCTCTGCGCGCAAGCGGTCAGCGCATACGGCCGCCTCGACATCGGTGTCAACGCCGCCGGGATCGGCGCATTCGCCAACGTGGTCGACCAGGACGTCGAGACCTGGGACGCGGTCATGGCGATCAACGTGCGGGGCGTGATGCTGTCGGTGAAGCACGAGGCTCGCGCCATGATCGCGGCGGGCAACGGTGGCTCGATCATCAACATCGCCTCGCTCAACGCGATCCAACCCGCGGAGGGCATGGGCGTGTACTGCGCGGGCAAGGCGGCCGTCGACATGCACACGAAGGTGGCCGCGATGGAGCTCGGACCTCACGGCATCCGCGTCAACGCGATTGCTCCCGGGCTCGTCGACACGCCACTCGCGGCGCTCCTCAACCAGACACCGCCGATCAAGGCGGCGTTCGTCGAGAACGCGCCACTCGGGCGCACCGGCTCGCCTGACGACGTGGCGGGGGTAGCGCTCTTCCTGGCGTCCGACGACGCGTCGTGGATGACCGGCGATCTCGTGCGGCTCGACGGCGGTGCGCACACCAAGCGCTACCCCGAGCTCGCGAAGATCCTGGGCGCGATCGACGGCGCGATCGACGGCTGAGGTCCTGCGGGTCAGGAGGGCGCTGGAGCCCGCTCCTGGCGCACGCCCGCGCCGCCATCGATGACGTAGGTCTCTCCGGTGATCCACGACGCGAGGTCGCTCGCAAGGAACGTCGCCAGATAGCCGATGTCCTCGGGCTCGCCGAGACGTCGGGTAGGCATCGAGCGGGCGAGCTGCTCGCCGAAGTTGTCGACGAGCATCTGTGCGAAGTCGGTTTTCACCAGGCCGGGCGCGATCCCGACGACCCGCACCTTCGGCCCGAGCTCGCCGGCGAGCTGACGGGTGAGGTGGATCACCCCCGCCTTCGTGATGTTGTAGACGCCGAGCAGGCCCTCGGCCCTCAGCCCGCCGACCGATGCGATGTTGATGATGACGCCACCGTTGTCCTTCATCCACCGTCGCCACGCCGACTGCGACCAGAAGATCGGACCCTTCAGGTTCACCTGCATCGTCTTGTCGTAGCGAGCCTCGTCGACCTCGATGACGCGGCCGGCGTACGGGTTCGTCGCGGCGTTGTTCACGAGGATGTCGAGGCGGCCGAAGCGTTCGATCGTCGCCTCGACCGCCTGATCCGCAGCCTCGACGTCGCCGGCGTTCGCGACGAAGACATGGGTGTCTCCCCCGATCTTCGACGCGGCGGCGACGAGCTGGTCGAGCTTGCGCGACGAGAGCATCACCTTCGCGCCTGCCGCCGCGTAGCTCGACGCGATGGCGAACCCGATGCCCTTCGATCCCCCGGTGACGAGTGCGACTTTGCCTTCGAGGCTCACCTGCATGGCACGGGAGACTAGGGGGCTGCGCAAGCTACGTGGCCCCGGAAGGTAGGTGGCCGCGGAAGCCAGGTGGCCGCGGAAGCCAGGTGGCCGCGGAAGCCAGGTGGCCGCGGAAGCCAGGTGGATAGCCTGCCCGCGTGAACCGGCTGGCTGGCGAGACGTCTCCGTATCTCCGCCAACATCGCGAGAACCCCGTCGACTGGTACCCGTGGGGCCCGGAGGCGTTTGCGGCTGCGGAGTCCGCCGACAAGCCGATCCTGCTGTCCGTCGGCTACTCGGCGTGTCACTGGTGTCACGTCATGGCGCACGAGTCGTTCGAGGACGACGAGGTCGCGACGGAGATGAACCGGCGGTTCGTGTGTGTGAAGGTCGACCGCGAGGAACGCCCCGACGTCGACGCGATCTACATGGAGGCAGTGCAGGCGGTTTCGGGTCATGGCGGGTGGCCGATGACGGTGTTCCTGACCTCGGATGGCAAGCCCTTCTTCGGCGGCACGTACTATCCGAAGCCCGGTTTTCTCCAGCTGCTGAGCGCCATCGACGACGCGTGGAACAACCGAAGGCCGGAGCTCCTCGACCAGGCCGGACAGCTGACGGAGTCGCTGAACCGGCTCGCCAAGCTGACGGCCGGCGACGGTGAGCTTCCCGGCACCGACGTTCTCAACGCCGCGCTGCAAGCCCTTGCCGCCGAGTTCGATCCGGAGTGGGGTGGGTTCGGACGAGCTCCGAAGTTCCCTCAGGCGATGACGCTCGAGCTGTGTCTGCGCGCGCACGCACACAACGGCGGTGACGGAGCCCGGACCGTCGTTACCACGTCACTCGATGCGATGGCATCGGGAGGCATGTACGACCATCTCGGCGGCGGCTTCGCCCGGTACTCGGTCGACGCATTTTGGATGGTGCCCCACTTCGAGAAGATGCTCTACGACCAAGCCCTGCTGTCGCGCGTGTACCTCCACGCGTGGCTGCAGCTGGGCGAGTCGCGCTGGCGCCAGGTCGTCGACGAGACGATCGGATATGTACTGCGCGACCTGCGCCAGCCGGAGGGCGGGTTCTCGTCCGCCGAGGATGCAGACTCCGAAGGCGAAGAGGGACGTTTCTACGTCTGGCGCATCGAGGAGATCGAGGACGTCGTCGGCCCCGGGCTCGCGCCCGCAGCCATCGCGTGGTACGGCGTCACGAAGTCGGGAAACTTCGAGGGGTCGAACATCCTCCATCGCCCCGTTCGGGGCGAGCTCGCGCGTCCGCCCGACGTCGAGACGGCCCGGCAGCAGCTCTTCGACGCGCGCGAGAAGCGTGTCCGACCGGGCCTCGACGACAAGGTGCTCACGGAGTGGAACGCGCTGATGCTCGACTCGCTCTCGCGCGCCGCCGCGGCGACGCAGCGCGCCGACTGGCTAGAGGCCGCCGTCGCCAACGGCGAGTTTCTGCTTCAGCACCTGCGCCGCGACGACGGGCGATGGCTCCGGTCGTGGCAGCGCGACGGAGGTGCCCGGCACCTCGCGTTCGCTGCCGACTACGCAGCGCTCGTGCAGGCGTTCGTGTCGCTCGGACAGGCGACCGGTCAGCGCCGCTGGATCGACGCGGCCGTGTCGACTGCCGACGCGATGCTCGATCTCTTCTGGGATCCCGCCGAGGGCGGGCTCTTCACGACCGGCCGCGACGGCGAGGCGCTGGTCACCCGCGCCAAGGATCTGCTCGACAACGCCACACCGGCGGCAAACAGCCTGGCCGCGTTCGGACTTCTGCGCCTTGCCGCGTTGACCGGCGATCAGAGGTACCGCGACCACGCCGAGCGTGTGCTCGCGTTGCTGGGGCCACTCGCGGGGAGTCATCCCCTTGCGTTTCCCGAGCTTCTGTCGGCGGTTGACTTTCATCAGTCGGGGTCGACCGAGATCGCCGTCGTCGGCGATCGACCCGATCTGGTCGCGGTCGCCCAGTCCCGCTACCTGCCCAACGCCGTGCTCGCGTGGGGCGAGCCGTACTCGTCACCACTTTGGGAGGGACGGCGTGACGGCTTCGCGTACGTGTGTCGCGATTACACGTGCCTCGCGCCCGTGGACACCGTCGAAGCGCTCGAGACGCAGCTGGCCGCGTCGTGAGCCGAGCGCTCAGGTCGAGGGACCCGGCTCGGACGGTCCGCCAGTGCCGGTCTCACGGGCTCGCTGGCGAGCTTCCCGCAGATCGATGACGCGACGCACCGTGACGGCGGGCCGCTCGACGGGCTCGGCCGCCGGACCCTGCTGAGACTCGAGCGCGGCAGCGACGAGCTCGGCCGCCACTGCCATGGCCTGCTCCTCCGTTGGCGTCAGGGGGACGGGCTTGGTGCGAAGCGCGTCGACGGTCGCGACGACGTAGCCGCTCGCATCAGCGACGGGCCACGAGCACCACGCCCGAACGCCGACCGCGGAGAGCCCAGGGAGACGTCCGGGCGCTTGCGAGGCGCTCACGTCCGCGAGCACGACGGGTTCGTTTCGCGCGGCAGCGCGCGCACACGGCACACCGGAGGGATCCATCGCGACTGACCGCAGCGCGCTCTCGAGCAGCGGCGGCAGCCGTTCGCCCGCGGCGAGCTCGAGCCCGCCCGCGCGGACGCGCATCACCGCGCCGAGCGCCCAATCGAGCTGAGACTCGACCATCCGGCAGATCTCGTCGAGCGTGCCCTGCACCGGCTGACCTTGATCGATCCGGTCTCGAATGGCGAGCCGTGCGGTCTCGAGGCCCTCCCGGCGCGCCTCGGACGTCGTGTCGCGCAGCTGGAGCGAGAAGAACTGCGGTTCGTCGGCGGTCTCACTGACGAGGACCATGTCCGCGGCGACGTGGGCGGTCGTTCCGTCGGGCCGCACGAGGCGGAGCGCCCGCGACCGCACGGGGCCGGCGCCGTCGAGCATGCCGTCGGCGTCACCTTGGAACGTGGCCAGGTCGTCCGGATGCACCAGCGACTCGAAGCGAACGCCCATGAGTGAGCGCGGCCCGCGCGCGACGAGGTCGCCGAGCGCCGCGTTCGCGCGGGTGATGCGGCCGTCGCGGGCGACGATGGCCATGCCGACGGGGCTGAGCTCGAACCCGAGCCGGAGCTGATGCTCACTGACGACGAGTGCCTCCTCCGCCACGTGCCGATCAGTGACATCGCGCGCGACAGCGAGACCCGCCCGTCTTTCCTCGTACTCAATCGACTGCGCCGAGACTTCGACCCACACGTGGGCGCCGCGCTTCGTGCGGTGCCGCCACTCGCCCGGGACGGATGGGCCTGGGCCGAGCCGGCGAAAACTAGCCATGAGCACCGGCACGTCCGCGGGATCGAGCAAGTCGGCGACGCTCATCGTGAGGAACTCCGGTTCGGACCAGCCGTACTTCGTGACTGCCTCGTCGTTGACCGCGAGGAAAGACAACGTGTCGAGGTCGTAGACCCACATGGGATCAGGTGACGCCTCGAACAGCTCGCGGTACCTCGAGAGCGACGCCAACAGCTCGGTCTGCGACGCGCCGAGCCGGACAGCGTGGCGACGCAGTACGACGTACAGCACCACCGTTGAGAACAGGATGAACGTCGCGAGCCCTGCGATCGCGCCCCACAGGGGCGCGACGGATGAGTCGGCGACCGCGAAGTAGAGAACGGTGAGCGCGGCCGACGCTCCGAGGGCGTAGACGAACGCGAACCGCGCCGGTCCGATGCCGCTCCCGCCCGCCGGCTCGCTCTTCACCCGATCACTGGCCTTGCTCGCCGCCTCCTGACGTGCGCGTTGCCGCGCCCGAGGGGGCGAACGCTACCCCGCCGTGATCGAGATCTCCCCCGAGCCCGTGCTCGCGGAGATCGCGTGCGCCGCTGCCGGCGACTCGGTGATGTCGACCGTGACATCGCCCGACGAGGCCTGCGCGTCGACGACATAGCCGACGTCGAGTACGACGAGCGTGATGTTGCCGGAGTTCGACCCGGCACCGATGCGATCCGCCGGTCCGGTGACATTGAGCGAGATGTCCCCGCTGTCCGTGCCGGACTGAATCGCGAGGCCCGTCAGCGCGTCGCCGGTGATGGTGCCGTCTTCGGTCGCGACGTCGATGTCGCCGGTGACCTCCGAGATCGAGATGTCGCCGCCAGCCGTGCGGACCTTCAGAGCCGACGTGAGGTTGGTGACGACTACATCGCCACCACTTGTCTCGATGTCGACGGCGCCGCTTATGCCGGCGACGTCCACCGTGCTCCCCTCCCCGACGATGCGAACGCGCACATCCGCGGGGACCGCGACCCGATGCTGCACGTCACACAGCCAGGTGCCACCGTCGCAGTGGGCCTGGATGACGAGCGATCCACCCACGACCTCGACCTTCATGTCCGGCTTGGCGACCGTCCACTCCGCGCGTCGGCTGACTTGCACGTCGTCGCCCTCCGCGGGGACCACGACCACGAGGCCCGCGTCGCTCTGCACCACCACCTCGCTCGGCACGCCCGCGAACGACAGCACGTCGTTCTGGTCGCTTCTCAGGGCCACGTAGGCGACGAGCAGGAGCGCAACACCCCCCAGCACTGCCGCAACCGTGACCGGCCAGCGCGAGGACACTCTCCTGACCTCGCGCTTGGGGGCCGTGGTGCTCATACCTCCATTGTGACCTCACCAGCCGCCGCGATGGATGACATCCGCGAACGGACGGCGGGCGCGGGTCGTTGCGGAGCCGGTCGGCCGACCGTCTTTCACGTGGCCGAGCGCGACGACACCGATCGGCTTGAGCCCGTCGGGCACGCCGAGACGCTGGAGAAGCGCACCTTCCACGGGTTCGGGAAGGCTGAAGAACACCGACCCGAGACCGGCGTTCACTGCGGCGAGAAGGAGGATCATCGTCGCCATCGCGGTGTCGGTGAGCCAGTAGGGAACGGGCCACGCACTTGCCTCTTGTCGATTGGCCGCGGCCTTGTCGGGCTCCGAGTACCGCCGCAAGTACGCCGCCTGATCGGCAATCGGAATCACGAGGACCGGCGCCGCGACCACCTCCGGGAACCGCGCCTCCCAATAGTCGCGGGCACGCGGAATCTCCCAGAGCCGCGCCGTCTGCTCGGACCCTTCGAGGACGATGAAGTCGACGCCCTGGCTGTGGCCGGCGGTAGGCCCGCGACGGGCGAGATCGAGAAGCCGATCCACGACCTCGGTGGCGACCGGCGTGTCGTCGAAGTTGCGCACCATGCGTCGGCTGCGAACGGCTTCTTCGAAGTCCATCGCCGGTTTTCCTCTTCCGTCACAGTACGTTCACTTCATGGACGCGGCGGAGCGTAGCCATGCGGGTGTTCGGGCACCCTCGGCGTTGCTCCTCGCCGCCGAACAGCGCGCCGTGCTCGAGCTCGGTGCATTCGTCGCGGCATCACCGTTGCTCAGGATGGCGGGCCGCGGTGACCGCCATCCCGTGCTCGTGCTCCCCGGGTTCACCGCGGGCGATCGTTCCACGCTGCCATTGCGCTGGTTCCTTCGGAGTCAGGGGTGGTGGGCGCATGGTTGGCATCTGGGACCGAACTTCGGGCCGACACGCCGCATCGTCACCGGAATCCAGGAACGTCTCGACGAGCTCCACGGCCTCCACGGCCGGACGGTGTCGATCGTCGGGTGGAGCCTCGGAGGCATCTACGCGCGTGAGCTCGCGCGGCGAAAGCCTGATCTCGTCCGCCAGGTGATCACGCTGGGCAGCCCGTTCCGCATGGTCGACGGTGACCGCAGCTGGGCGTCGGGCATGTACGAGACGCTGTCCCCCGCGCACCGCGCCGAACTGCTGCGCATCGCCGAGCGCGAGGAGGACCGTGACCGTCTCGCGGTGCCCTCGACTGCGATCTACACACGCACCGACGGCATCGTCCGCTGGCACACGTGCATCGATGAGCGCAGCGAGCGCAGCGAGAACATCGAAGTGCGCGGCAGCCACAGCGGGCTCGGCCACAATCCGACTGTGCTCGCGGTCATCGCCGATCGGCTGGCACAACCCGAAGGTCAGTGGCGGCCGTTCCGGCCCTACCCGTGGGCGAAGGTCTGGTACCCGCGTCCGGCGAGCTGGCACCCCAGCTGACGCAGCTGGATCAGGCGTTGAGCTCAGGCGAGCTTGGCGAGATCTTCGGCCATGACCCAGCCGAAGGCCACGAGGCAGTCGCCGCGATTGACCCTGAACCCCTTGAAGAACGCCGCGACGTCGGGAGCGATCGCCTCGGGCTTCAAGGACTCGTGATCGAGCACTCGCGCGACCGACCCGTTGCCCTTGACCGAGAACTTGTGCTCGTCGTAGGTGCCCTCGACCGAGAAGCGCTTCGCGAGGCGCCGGCCCCACGCCCGCTCCTCGCCGTTGGCCTTGTGTCCGGGTCGCGGGTTGATGTCCTTCATCGACTTGAACGCCTCGAACCCGGAGGGCGACGCGAACCGCGTGCCGACGAGCACATCCTCGTCGGGGAAGGCGAGCACGGCGCGGCGGAACTGGTCGTGCATGACCGCCTTCAGCACGGCGTCGCGCTTCGACGTGCGCTTCACCGACGCGAGGCCGATGAGCACGCTCGGCGTGCCGCCGATGCGTTCGAGCGTGCAGAACGAGAAGCCCTGCAGCTTGCCCTCGGAGCGGGCAAGGGTGATGAGCACCCACTCTTCCCGCTGCTTCGAGAGCATCCCGAAATCGAAACCTGCGGACCCACCTGTGCAGATGTCACCCATCTCGCCGAGCTCAGCATCGCTCAGCGCCGTGCAGTCCTTCGTCTCGACATCGATCGCCATTGGTCAGCCTGCCCCTGATCGTCGCTGGTGCAACACCCATTCTGCCATCTCGGGCGGTGATCGCGCCCATCGGCGCTGGGCTAGCCGATGATGGCGTCAGGTCCGAGCAGCACGCGGATCTCCCCGCGAGGCCATTCGAGGCGTCGACGCAGAACTGTGGGGGCAGCCGCAGGACCTGGCTCTCACCCACATGCAGGTGCACCGGGGTCTCACCGGGGTGCTCGGTGAGCAGCCGCTTCAGCTCGTCGATCACTTGCTCACTTGCGGTACGGGGACTGAGCCGAATGCGCAACGGGACGACCGAATCGGTGATGCCCTCGAGTACCGAGACGTCGAGGCACATGAGCTTGGCCACGTCCTCGCGAGCGTCGATGCGTCCGCGGATGCACACCATCACATCGTCGGCGAGCTTGAACCCTTGCTCGCTCATCACCTTCGGGAAGACCATCACCTCGATCGAGCCGCCGAGGTCCTCGAGTGTGAAGACCGCCATGAGGTCGCCCTTCTTCGTGTACTTCCGTTGCAATCCGGTCACGACGCCGCCCACCGTCACGGTGTCGCCGTCGGGCTTCTCGGCGAGGTCGGCAATCGCACAGTCGCTGCGACGGCGCAGCGCGGCCTCGGCCCCCATCAACGGGTGGTCGCTCACATAGAGCCCGAGCATCTCCTTTTCCAACTTGAGTCTCTGGGCCTTGTCGAACTCGAGGTCAGGGATCGGGACTCGCTCGTTGTAGGCGGCATCGACGGCGCCCGCCTCGCCGAACAGGCTCATCACCCCCTGGTCGCGCTCGCGACGCCGAGCCAGGGTCACGTCGACAACCTGCTCGCAGACCATGAGCAGTCCCCGGCGGGGATGGCCGAGGGAGTCGAACGCCCCGGCCTTGACGAGTGACTCGATCGCTCGCTTGTTGAGCACGCTCGGGTCGACCCGCTCGCAGAAGTCGTAGAAGTCGCTGAACGGCCCGCCCTTGTCTCGCTCCTCGAGGATCTGCCGCACGAGTCCCTCGCCGACGTTGCGCACGGCGGACAGACCGAACGGGATCAGCCCGACGCAGCCGGCGGGCAATGTCATCGCGGGCGGAGCCTCCTCGACGCCGAGGGCGGTGAAGTCGAGCGAGGACACGTTCACATCGGGGACGAGGACCTTGATGTCCATCTGACGGCACTCGGCGAGGTACACGCCGGCCTTGTCCTGACTCGCCTTCACGCTCGTGAGGAGCGCGGCGAGGTACTCGACCGGGTGGTGCGTCTTGAGCCACGCCGTCTGGTACGCCACGAGCCCGTACCCGTAGGAGTGGCTCTTCGGGAAGGCGTAGTCGGCGAACGGCTCGATGATGTCGAAGAGTTTCGTGCCGACCTCGGTGCCGTAGCCGGTCGACGTGCATCCGTCGACGAACTTCTCGCGCTCCTTCACCATCAGCTCGCGGATCTTCTTCGCACAGGCCTTGCGGAGGTTGTCGGCCTCGGCGAGCGTGTAACCCGCGAACCGCTGCGCGACTCGCATCACGGACTCTTGGTAGATCATCAAGCCGTAGGTGTCGGCGAGCAGATCTTCCATGTCGGGATGGATGTAGGTGATCGGCTTCCGCCCGTTCTTGCGATCGGCGTAGTCGAGGTGCATGTTCGCCGCCATCGGCCCGGGGCGATAGAGCGCGACGAGGGCGGCGACGTCGTCGAAGCTGGTGGGCGCGAGCGAACGCATCAACGAGCGCATCGGTCCGCCCTCGAGCTGGAACACGCCAATTGAGTCGCCGCGGCGCAGCATGGCGAGGGCGGGGTCGTCGTCGAGGGGAATGGCGTCGATGTCGACGAATGTGCCTGTCCGCGGCGGATCAGCTCGACCGTCTCCTCGATGACCGAGAGGTTGCGCAGTCCGAGGAAGTCCATCTTCAGCAACCCGAGGTCCTCGACCCCGTGCATCTCGTACTGCGTGACGATGGGGGCGCTCTCGGGATCCTGGCCGTTCTCCGGCTTGCGCTGCAGCGGGAGGTACTCGGTGAGCTCGTTGCGGGTGATCACGACCGCGGACGCGTGGATGCCGGCCTGACGGCGCAGCCCCTCGAGGCCCCGCGCCACATCCACGACCTTCTTCACCTCGGGGTCGGTGTTGTACATCTCGCGGAGCTCGGACGCAGCCTTGTAGCCGTCCTCGTGCTTCGGGTCGAGCTCGAAGCACTTCGCCAGCGGCGTGTCACGCCCCATCACGAGCGGCGGCATCGCCTTGGCCACCTTGTCGCCCACCGCGTACGGGTAACCCAGCACCCGCGCGGCATCGCGGACCGCGGCCCGCGCCTTGATCTTGGAGAAGGTCACGATCTGCGCCACGTGGTCGCGCCCGTACTTCTCGGCGGCGTACCGGATCATCTCGTCGCGGTAGCGATCGTCGAAGTCCATGTCGATGTCGGGCATCTGGACTCGGCCAGGGTTCAGGAACCGCTCGAACAGCAAGTCGTACTTGATCGGATCGAGGTCCGTGATGCGCAGGCAGTAGGCGACCGCACATCCCGCCGCGCTGCCGCGACCCGGGCCGACGCGGATGCCTTGCTCACGGGCGTGGCGGATCAGGTCCCAGACGATGAGGAAGTACGAAGCGAAGCCCATCTCGGCGATGACCTGCAGCTCGTACGACAGACGCTCGGCGATCGTCGGGTGGAGGTACTTGCCCCATCGCTGCTCGGCGCCTTCGAGCGTGAGGTGTCGGAGGTACTCGACGTCGCCTGCGTGGCCTTCGGGGATGGGGAACTCGGGCAGCTGCGGTTTGCCGAACTCGATCTCGACGTCGGCTCGTTCGGCGACCCACAGCGTGTTGTCGCACGCGTCGGTGCGCTCACGGAAGAGGTACCGCATCTCAGCGGCCGACTTGAGGTAGTGCTCCTCACCCTCGAACTTGAACCGCTTCGGGTCGTCGATCGTGGTGCCCGTCTGCACACACAAAAGCGCGTCGTGCGCGACCGCGTCGTGACGGTGCACGTAGTGGCTGTCGTTCGTCGCGAGCACGGGAAGCGAGAGACGCTCGGCGATGTCAAAAGCGCGCCCATCGTCTGGTGCTGCGCGGGGATGCCGTGATCCTGGAGCTCGACGAAGAGATGCTCGGGCCCGAAGATGTCGCGGCAGGCGCGCAGCCTTGTCGAGCGCTCCTTGCTGGTCACCGGCCATCAGCGACTGCAGCACGTGGCCACCGAGACAGCCCGTGGTCGCGATGAGGCCCTCGTGGTGACGCTCGAGCAGCTCCCAGTCGACGCGCGGTTGGTAGTAGTAGCCCTCGAGGAAGGCGAGGCTCGCGAGCTTGATGAGGTTGCGGTAGCCGACCTGGTTCTCGGCCAGCAGGGTCAGGTGGTAGTAGAGCTTCTGCCCGCCTTCGGTCTCGCCACCCGAGTCATCGACGCGACCGCGGCGCGTCGGGCGCTCGAACCGCGACTCCCCGGCCATGTAGGCCTCCATCCCGATCACGGGCTTCACGCCCGCGCCGCGACAGGCCTTGTAGAAGTCGAGGACCCCGTACATGTTGCCGTGGTCGGTGATGCCCACCGCCGGCTGCCCATCGGCCACCGCCGCGTCGATGACCTCTGTCACCCGCGCCGCGCCGTCGAGCATCGAGAACTCGGTATGCAGATGGAGGTGGACGAACGAGTCCCCCAATGCCCGAACTCCTCTTTGCCAGTGTCTCGGCCCAGCTGCGAATTACGACGGTGTGATTTGCACGGTAGCAGGGTCGCTCAGAGGTACGTCCCTGGGCGTTGGTCGGGCGCCGTGGGCGGACCCTGGCCAGGCGGGAGCTGCCCCCGCATCTGCTCGAGCTGCTGGCGGGCGGCGACCTGCTGGGCGAACAGCGTCGCCTGGATGCCGTGGAACAGGCCCTCGAGCCAGCCCACCAGCTGAGCCTTCGCGACGCGGAGCTCCGCGTCGCTCGGCACCGCGTCCGCGAACGGCGGGGCCAGCCGGGTGAGCTCATCGCGCAGGTCCGGCGAGAGCGCCTCGCCGAGCTCGCGCACCGAGGTTTCGTAGATGTCACGCAGGCGATCGCGACTGCGCTCATCGAGCGGTGCCGCGCGAACCTCGTCGAGGAGCTGCTTGATCATCGAGCCGATCCGCATGACCTTGGCCGGCTGCTCGATCGTCTCCACGTCTTGCTTCTCGAGGTCCGAGCCACTTCCCGGCATCGTCACCAGCTCCGCCGGCACGACCTCGCGTTCACTCATGCCGGTCACTCATGCCCGGCACACTAGGGCGACGACGCGAGGAGCGGAACCAGCATCTCCGCTGACGTGAGCGACCCATGGCGGGCCACGAGGGAGAAAGGCCCGGTGTCGGCGGGATCGTCGAACGCGACGTCGTCGCGCGCCGCCAGCAGCACGTCACCGAGACGATCCGCGGCACCGGGGAGGACCCGCGGGCCGAGCCATCCCTCGTCGAGCACCTGCTCACGGCTCACGACCCACGCGCAATCCCCATAGCGCGCCTTCGCGGCGTCGAGCACGTCGCGGGTTGCGCCGTCGTAGGCGTGGAGCCAACGTGCGCGCCCTTCGCCCGACTGTCCCCGAAGGAGCGAAAGGAGGTCGGCATCGAGCGGACGGACGTTGTCACCGACGTCGACCTGGCCGTGGTCGGCGGTGATGAGCAGCACCGCTCCCGGCGGCATCACCTCGAGCAGGTCGCCGATCAACCGGTCCACCCAGGTCAGCTCGGCGCGGTAGTGCTCGGCGAGTCCGTACTCGTGCGCGACCTTGTCGATGCCGTCGTAGTAGGCGTAGATGAACGGCTCGCCGCCGGCCAACAGCTCGCGCACCTCGGTGGTCAACGTCGATGGGACGCGCCAGCCTCGCCAACGCACCCCGTTGAGATGTGCAAGCGAGAAACCCGAACCGAAGAATTCGGCCTTCGTGACGACCGGCGGCCGCTGCCCGAGGAACGGCTCGTACGGCTGCAGCTGCTCCGGCGGTATGGCGCGGCGCGCGTCTCCGCGCGGCGTGGACCACCGCAGGACGTTCAGCACCTCGCCGTGCACGTCGATCCGGTAGCCGACGACCCCGTGCTCGCCCGGCGGCAGGCCCGTGCTGATCGAGGTCAGCGCCGTCGCGGTGGTCGAGGGGACCACTGATGTGATCGGGCCACCGTCCATCGCCGAAAGCACCGGCATGAGGGATCGGTGCGCCTGGAGCTGGTCCCAGCCGAGGCCGTCGAGGACCAGGAACACGACCTGCGGCGCCTGCAGGGCGCTCGGGGGGAACCACGCCGGCGCCGTGTCGAGGCGGGGCCCGAGCAGGGCCGGGATGAGGTTGCTGAGGCAGGCCCCGGCATAGTCAGGCAGGACGGGACTATCAACCACGAGGGTCCTTCGGAGAGAGCGAGACGACTGCGGACACGATCATGACAGGGGCCATAGCGAAGCAGACGCGAGGTCCTACAGTGAGGTCGTGCGGGTGTCCACACGGGGTGACTACGCCAGCCGGGCCCTGCTCTCGCTTGCCTTGCACGCGGACGAGTCAGGACCGACCTCGGTCCGAGACATCGCAGAGCGAACCGGACTCCCCCAGCCCTACCTGGAGCAGATCCTCCTCGCGCTCAAGGGGGCGGGCCTCGTGCGGTCCAAGCGCGGCGTCGGGGGCGGCTACGTGCTCGCCCGTCCACCGTCGGAGATCACGCTGTCCGAGGTCGTGAGCGCCGTCGATGGCCCGATCGTGCTCGGCGACTTCGGGCTGCCCCACACCGACGGCGCCTGCGATCACGAGGGGCAGTGCGTGCTGCTCGCGATCTGGAACGTCGTGGGTGAGCACATGCGCACGCGCCTCGAGTCGTACACGCTCGCGGACATCGCGGCGCAGGCCCGCGGCGAGATGCCGTGGCCGGCCGAGAAGCGGTCCTGAGGGGCTCAGTCCGTCAGGCTCGCCAGCACCGCGCGGAAGTCCTCGGGCAGCGCTGACTCCACCTCTACCCGCGCGCCGCTGACCGGATGCGCGAAGGAGAGCGCTCGCGCGTGCAGCAGTGGGCGCGGTGCCGCGATGGGCTCTCGTTTGCCGCCATAGCGGCTGTCGCCGACGACCGGATGGTGGATGGCGGCGAGATGGACCCGCACCTGGTGGGTACGCCCGGTTTCGAGCCGGCAGTCGAGAAGCGTCACGAGCGCGGGCGAGCGATACGCGCGTTCGACGTGATAGTGGGTGCGCGCGTCGCGACCACGTGAGCTCACCGTCATGCGCGTGGGGTCGCGCGCCGAGCGCCCCACGGGCGCGTCGATCACCCCCGTCGCCGGCTCGGGACGCCCCCACACGAGAGTCGTGTACCGACGCTCGACCGACCGGTGCGCGAGTTGGTCGACGAGCACGCCGTAGGCCGCGGGAGATCGCGCGACGACCAGAAGCCCGGACGTGCCCTTGTCGAGGCGATGGACGATGCCGGGACGGGCGGGGTCGCCAACGTCGGCGATCTCCGGGAACCGGGCGACGAGACCGTTCACGAGAGTTCCCGTCGGGTTGCCTGCACCCGGATGGACGACGAGCCCCGGTGGTTTGTCCACGACGACGACATCTGCGTCCTCGTACACCACGTGCACGACGACAGTGGGGTCGGGCTGCACGCCTGCGACATCGTCGGGGGGCAGCACAATCCGTACCCGTGAGCCGTGGGACAACCGCAACTTGACGGAGCGTTCGACGTTCCCGTCGACGTCGACGGATCCGCCATCCACGAGCGAAGCAGCGACGGCTCGGCTCACGCCGGTCACCATCGCGACGACCCGGTCGAGTCGCTCCCCGTCCAGCGCCGCGGGTACGTCGATCTCCGTGCTCTTCACGACGGCTTGGCGACGGCCTCCGTCGGCGCGCTTCGGACACCGATCACGACGAGGAGGATGCCACCGATCACCACCGCGGCATCGGCGACATTCCACACCGGGTACCACTGCGGGTCGATGAAGTCGACGACGTGACCGCCGAGGAAACCGTCGCCGTTGCGGAAGAACCGGTCGAGCAGGTTGCTGATTGCACCGCCGAGGACCAGGCCTCCGGCGACGGCCGCGAGCTTCGTCGGCGCGCGCGAGGTGCCCAGGAGCAGCACAGACACGAGGACGATGCCGACGACGGCGATGAGCGGACCGAAGCCTCGCCCGCGTCCGAATGCCATGCCGCTGTTGAACGTGAGGTTCAGCTGGAACGTCCAGAAGAGGTGGATGATCCGGTCTTGAAGGTTGACGACTGCCCACCATTTGGTGAGCTGGTCGACCAGGATCACGGCGGCCGCGACGCCGAGCGCGAGGACGAGACGACCTCGCCGGCCGGTCACGTCACCGTGAGGTGGTGCCCAGTCCGCCCACCTTCTCCTCCACTCGCTCGGACGCCCACGGGATGGCGCGCAGACGCTCCTTGGGGATCGGTTGCCCCGACACGATCGACAGGCCGTAGGTCTTGTCGTCGATCCGCGCGAGCGCGGCGTCGATCTCAGCGACTGCTTGCAACGCCTGCGCGCTCATCGCCAGATCGCGTTCGCGTTCGACGACGATCGTGTCGCCCTCGCCTGACTCCTCGTCGAACTGGACGTCGCCCGGCTCGAGATCCTCGACCAGCGCAGCCGCTTCCGACGCCAGACGATCGGCCTGGCGTGTGTAGCGCGCGCGCTCCTCGAGCAGCATCTCGCGCTGCGCTTCGAGGAACTTCGCGTCGTACGGCGTGACCTTCGGCTTCGGCGGAGGCGGAGGCTTCGCGGGAGCCGCTGCCTTCTTCGCGGCCACCTTCGCGGGAGGCGCTGCCTTCTTCGCGGCCACCTTCTTGGGGGGCGCGGCCTGCTTCACCGGCGCGGGCTTCTTGGCGGCCACGTTCTTCGGGGGCGCGGCCTTCTTTGCCGGCGCGGCCTTCTTCACCGGGGCGGGCTTCTTCGCGGCCACGTTCTTCGGGGGCGCGGCCTTCTTTGCCGGCGCCGCCTTCTTCGCGGGAGCCTTGGAAGACACGGACGCCTTCTTCGTCGGAGCCTTCGCCGCCGCAGACTTCTTTGCCGGCACCTTCTTCGGGGAGCTTGCCTTCGCCATCTGGAGTCCTCTCGTGCCGGCAAGGGGTCCGGAACTGTATGTCCTGCGCGCGACGAGGCTCAACCACCCCGGCCGGGCCGGCGATCGATCGCGTCGCCGGAGTCCACGAGCAGGCGATCGAGCAACAGCGGCACGCCGTCGAGCTCGATCCCTTCGATGCGGAATCGCTTCGAGCGGCTGGTCGCTCCACTGACGAGGGTGACCTGCGCGGCCTTCACCCCGAACTGCTCGGCGAGCAACCCGACGAGGGCCTCGTTGGCTCGGCCGTCCTGCGGCGGTGCGGCGACCTTGACCTTCAGCGCGTCGCCATGCCGGCCGACGACCGCGGAACGGCCCGCGCCGGGCTGGGCATGCACCCGCAGGACGATCGCATCGTCGCCGGCTGTGTCGTACAGAGCGGCGGTCATGAGGTCCGTACTGTACGCACCCCGCCTTACTGGCCCCGGGACGGGGAAGGGCAGCCCCTACGATTGACCCCATGCCCTTCGGCCCGGTCGATCCGAACCTCGACCTCGTCGCCCTCGAGGTGGAGACGCTCGAGCGGTGGCGGTCGCGTGACGTGATCGAGGAGACGAAGCGGCTGCGCAAGGGGGCGGAACCCTGGATCTTCTACGAGGGCCCGCCCACGGCGAACGGTCGCCCGGGCCTTCACCATGTCTGGGCGCGCGTGTTCAAGGACCTCTATCCGCGGTTCCAGACGATGCGCGGCCGCGATGTGCCGCGCAAGGGTGGGTGGGACTGCCATGGCCTCCCCGTCGAGATCGAGGTCGAGAAGGAGCTCGGTCTCACCTCGAAGCACGACATCGAGGCTTATGGCGTCGCCGAGTTCACCCAGCGATGCCGCGACTCGGTGTCGCGCTACGTGGAGGACTGGGCGGCCCTCACCGCACGCTCCGGGGTCTGGATCGACACCAAGGACGCGTACTGGACTCTTTCCAACGACTACATCGAGTCGGTGTGGTGGATCATCCGCCAGATGTGGGACAAGGGGCTCATCTACGAGGGACATCGAGTCTCGCCCTACTGCCCACGTTGTGGCACTGCGCTGGCGAGCCACGAGGTCGCCCAGGGCTACAAGGACGTCGTCGACCCCTCGGTCTACGTGCGCTTCCCGCTCGTCGGCAGCCCCGCCGCTGACGCAGACCTTCTCGTCTGGACGACGACGCCGTGGACGCTCGTCTCCAACGTCGCGACCGCGGTCGGCCCCGAGGTGTCGTACGTCCAGCTGCGGGGGGCCGCTCCGGGACGCGACCTGATCCTCGCTGCCGAGGCGGTGCCGCGCCTGTTCGGCGACGGGCCTCACGACGTCGTCGCCCGCTTCGCCGGTCCCGAGCTCGAGGGATGGCGGTACCAGCGTCCTTTCACCGATCTCCCGCTCGACGCCAGCGGCGAGCGCGTCGTGGTGGCCGACTTCGTGTCGACGACCGACGGATCGGGCATCGTGCACCTCGCGCCCGCGTTCGGCGAGGACGACGCCGTCATCGGACGCGCCGAGGGGCTCCCGGTGCTCAATCCCGTCGATGCCGACGGCGCTTTCGACCACCGAGTGCCGCGCCTAACGGGCATCTTCGTGAAGGAAGCGGATCGACGCCTGATCGACGACCTCGCCTCGCGCGGGCTTTTGGTGCGGGAGGTTCCCTACGAGCACAGCTACCCCCACTGTTGGCGGTGCGGCACCCCGCTCATCTACTGGGCCAAGACGTCGTGGTTCGCACGCACCTCCGAGCAACGACCGGCGCTGCTCCGCGAGAACGAGCGCATCGGCTGGCATCCCGACCATCTGAAGCATGGACGCTTCGGGAACTGGCTCGAGGGCAACGTCGACTGGGCCCTCTCGCGCGACCGGTACTGGGGCACGCCGCTGCCGGTGTGGCGCTGCGAGAGTGGACATGACACGTGCATCGGAAGCGTGGCCGAGCTCGCCGAGCTCGCTGGACACGACCTCACGGGCCTCGATCTCCATCGTCCCTACGTCGATGCGGTGACGTTCCCTTGCCCATACGACGGATGTTCAGCGACAGCAATGCGGCAGCTCCCTGTCCTCGACGCGTGGTTCGACTCTGGATCGATGCCGTCCGCGCAGCATCACTACCCGTTCGAGGGCAAGACCGAATTCGAGAGCTCGTTCCCCGCCGACTTCATCTGTGAAGCGATCGACCAGACCCGCGGCTGGTTCTACTCGCTGCTCGCGGTGAACACGCTCGTGTTCGACTCGACGCCGTTCAAGAACGTCGTATGCCTCGGTCTCCTCGTCGACGACGACGGGCAGAAGATGTCGAAGTCGAAGGGCAATGTCATCGATCCGTGGATGAAGACTGCGACCCACGGTGCCGACGCGCTGCGGTGGAACTTCTTCTCAGCCGGCCAGCCTTGGACCACACGCCGGGTGTCGGACGATGGGATTCGTGAGACCACCCGCAAGACGCTGTTCACGTTATGGAACGTGTTCTCGTTCTTCGCGACCTACGCGGACCTCGACGGGTGGGCGCCGAGCGACGAACAAGTCGAGCCCACGCACCTGCTCGACCGGTGGATCCTCAACGAGCTCGACGACACCATCGCCGTCGTGACCACCGCGCTCGACGACTTCGACGCGCTGACCGGTGCGACGCGACTCGCCACGTTCGTCGACGACCTCTCGAACTGGTACGTCCGCCGCAGCCGCCCCCGGTTCTGGAAGAGCTCGGATCCGGTCGCCCACCAGACGTTGCACCGCTGCCTGGTCGTGACGAGCCAGCTGCTCGCCCCGTTCTGCCCGTTCCTGTCCGACGAGATCTACACGCGTCTGACCGGCGAGCTCTCGGTGCACACCTCCGACTGGCCGGCAGCTCGCGACGCTGATGGCGCGCTCGCGTCAGAGATGGAGTCCGTGCGGCGGTTGGTGTCGGTCGGCCGGGCCGCGCGCGCCGACGCGAAGGTCAAGGTGCGTCAGCCCTTGCGACGGGCACTGCTCCTCCATCCCGGCGCGACCTTGTCCGATGAGGCCAGGAGCGAGATCGCCGACGAGCTCAACGTCAAAGCGTTGGACGACATCGAGAGCCTCTCCGGCCTCGTCTCGTGGACCGTGATCCCGAACTTCCGTGCGCTCGGACCGAGGCTCGGCCAGAAGGTGAACGACGTGAAGGCGGCACTCGCGTCAGCCGACGGCGCCGAGATCCAGGCCGCGCTCGAGCGCGACGGATCGGTGGAGATCGCCGGTGAGCGGCTGAACGCCGATGAGGTCGAAGTGCGCGCCGAGCGCCATCGCGACTTCGCGCTGGCGCAAGACGGCGCATGGGCGGTGGCCCTCGACCTCGATCTCGACGATGACCTCCGCAACGAAGGCACCGCCCGCGAGGTCGTGCGAGCGCTCAACGATCTACGCAAGGAGGTCGGCCTCGAGCTCTCCGACCGGATCTCCGTGGCGCTCGCCGCTCCCGCAGCACTGGCGTACGCGGTGAGTCAGCATCGGGCGTGGATCGCGGGGGAAGTCCTCGCGCAACAGCTCGAAGTCGGCGATGCGGTCACGGGCGCAGGACAGCCGCACGAGCTCGAGATCGACGGCACCCCGGTCACGGCGTGGATGGCGAGGGTCTGAGGAGTGGCGATCTCGCCTCCGAAACCGCCCCCGAAGGCGCCAGCGCGACCAACCGTCTCCATCACGCCCGCGCACGCGGTACCCCAACGGGCCGATGGTGGCCTCACGTCCGCTCGAAACCGGGTGCGTCGCCGCGGTCCGTTCGTCGCCCTTCTCGTGCCCGCGATCACTGCCGGACTCGCGGCAATCGTCCTCGAGATCCCCGCGACCGGGCACAACTCGAACATGCTCGGTGTGGCCGGCTCGGTGCTCGCGTTGCTCGCGGTGCCCACCGCCGTGGCCTTCGGCATCCCGGTGGAGGTGGGTCCGGTCCGAGCGGGCCTCGCCATCGCGACGAGCCTCCTGTTGTGGGCGCTTCTGGGGTGGTGGGCAAGCCGGCGGGTCTCGCAACGAGTCATCGGCGGTTGGCGGGAGTGGTTCGTCGAGTTCGGATGGGTGACCTTCTGCCTGTGGGCAGGCGTGCTCACCGGCGTCGGCGTCCTGCTGCGCCTCGCGAGCTGACACTCACACTGACACTCACACCCGCACGAGCCCCGTCAGCTGTTCCAGCTTCGCGGGACCGATGCCACGCACCTCGAGCAGCTGGTCGACCGACGTGAACGGGCCGTGCCGGTCGCGGTGAGCCACGATCGCCGCCGCGGTGGCTGGGCCGATCCCCGGCAGAGCATCGAGGTCGCTCTCGTTCGCGGTGTTGAGATCGACGGGCCCGGCGTCGCCCGTGCCCGTCGCGCCGCCTGACCCCACCGCGGCTGGCAATGGCTCGCCCACGATCGGGACATAGACGCGCTCTCCGTCCGCCACCTTCGCCGCGAGCGCGAGACGATTCGGGTCCGCGCCCGGAGCGAGGCCGCCCGCCGCGTCGATGAGATCGATCACGCGCGCGTCGCTCGGAAGGCGATACACACCGGGCGCCACCACCGCACCCGCGGCCTGCACGACGATGCCATCGACGGGCGCGACCTCTGGTGCGGATGACGGCGCGGCGGAGGCACCTGCCGCGAGCGGGATGAGCGACTCGGTGCTGGGCGGGGTGCGCAGCACCCACACGGCCACGACCCCGCCGAGACCGACGACGGCGGCGAGGCCTGCAAGCGCGACGGCGAGTCGTACGGGCGTAAGCGTTCGCCCGCCGAGGAGCGATTCCGCGCGGGCGCGCCACGACAACGGGGGTGGGACGGGCAACAAGTCGGACACGGCATCCTCCACCGGCAAGAGACCACGGGGAGGAAGTCAGCCCGACGTTACCTCCGCTCGCCGGGCGACCCACTCGGCTTCGACCTCGAAGGGGATCCGGCGGTATGCGCCCTTGTGCGAGTAGCCGTGCACACGACTGCGCAGGTACGCCCCGAGGTAGCGCCTCAGGAACCCGACGACACCGAAGTCCGACCACTGCACCACGTGCACCACCTCGTGGCGGAGCAGTCGGGAACGATCCGCCGCGCGCTCGCGGACGCACACCACCGAACCGATCGTGATGCCCTCCGAGCCGCGCGGCACCGGGCCGCCGATCCACAGCAGGTAGCCGTCGCGTCGTTCGATGGGCACCGCTTTGCGCGACCCCGGGCTCAGAACAGTCGCGCGGTCAACGCTTTGCGGTAGCCCGCAGTCCGAGGATCATCGGCGCCCATCAGCTCGAGCAGATCCACGTACTCCTGACGCGCGGCGTCGTCGTCCTTCACGCGTTCGAGCAGTGCCGTGAGCTTCTCATCGAAGTCGTCGGTGGCTGGCGCGTCGTCGCCGAGCCGAGCAAGTGCGGCCACACGGCGCGTCTCGGCCGTCTCGGGGATGCGAGCGAGCAGGCCGAGGGCCTCCTCGGACTCCCCCTTCTCGACGAGCAGCTCCGCGAGCGCCACGATCGCCTTCTCGTTGCCAGCTTCGAGCTCGAGCGCCTGCCGCAGCGAAGCCTCGTCGCCCTGAGCGATCAGCGCGTCGAGGGCCGTCTCCTGCTCGGTCGGCAGCAGCCCGAGCACGAAGTCGCGCACCGCCGGCTCACCCTGCGCGCCGAGGAAGCCGTCGACCGGTTGGCCGTCCTTGAGCGCGACCACCAACGGAATCGACTGCACCTGGAAGGCCCGCGAGATGCCGGGGTTCTCGTCGACGTTCACCTTCACGAGCACGACCTGGCCGTCGGTCTCATCGATGACCTTCTCGATGATCGGTCCGAGCGTGCGGCAGGGCCCGCACCACGGTGCCCAAAGGTCGACGACTACGGGGACGGCCGCCGAGCGGTCGATGACCTCGGCCTGGAATGTGTCATCGGTGACGTCGACATACATGGTGAGCAGGCTATCGGCGGCCGTTCGCGATCCCGCCGGTCGAACCGGCCGGCGACCGCACGGGGAGACACGGCGGTGGTGTAGAGACGTGTATGCGCTGGGGCATCAGCTCTCCGAACGTCGGCGATCCGACCAAGCTGGTCGACCTCGCGGTGACCGCGGAGACCGCCGGGTGGGATGGGTTCTTCCTCTGGGATCACCTCCACTTGCGACGCGACATGCACCTCGACGTCCACGATCCGTGGGTGCTGCTCGGTGCCTGCGCGACTCGCACGACGACAGTGCGTCTCGGCACGCTGGTGACACCGGTGGCGCGTCGACGGCCGCACGTGCTCGCCAAGCAGATCACGACACTCGACCACCTCAGTCGTGGTCGGGCGGTGCTGGGCGTAGGTCTCGGCGTGCCCCCCGAGGACGAGTACGGCGCGTTCGGCGAGCCGATCGACCCGAAAGTTCACGCCTCGATGCTCGACGACGGACTCGCCGCCCTCGACGGGTTGTGGCGGGGCGAGCCCTTCTCGCACTCGGGACCGCACTACACGGTGAACCGCGCGCACCTGCTCCCTCGCCCGCTCCAAGCGCCGCGACCGCCGGTGTGGGTCGCCGCGCTCTGGCCGAACCCGCGTCCGCTTCGACGCGCGGCTCGCTGGGACGGCGTCGTGCCGCTCAGCGGCGACGGCGAACCGCTCACGCCCGCGATCGTGGCCAACGTCGTCGAGCGAGTGGCAGAGCTGCGCGGAGACCTCATCGGGTTCGACGTCGTCGCGACGCTCGCGCCCGACATCGATCCCGCGGAGTTCGAGGCGGCGGGAGCGACATGGGCGATCGAGAGCATCTGGCCGTGGCCCGAGACCTGGTACGACGATTTGCTTGCTCGATGCGAGCAAGGTCCGCTCGGCGTCACCGAGGAGAAGGCCTGACTACGGTGTCGCCGTGGACGTGACGGCACCGGAGGGCATCGACGTCGAGCGCGTGGGCACGTGGCTCACGGAGCACATCGACGGAGCCGAGCCACCGTTCACCTACTACCTCATCGCCGGCGGACACTCGAACCTGACGTTCAAGGTCACCGACGCGAACGGTGTTGCCCGCGTGTTGCGACGCCCGCCGCTCGGCCATGTGCTCGCAACCGCGCACGACATGGGACGCGAACACCGCATCATCGCGGCGCTCGGTCCGACGACCGTGCCTGTCGCCCCCGCGCTCGGCTACTGCGACGACAGCGACGTCAACGGCGCGCCGTTCTACGTCATGGGGTTCGTCGATGGCTACGTCCTCCGCGACGCCAACACCGTGCGCCGCGCGCTCGACGAAGGCGCCCGGCGCATCGCCGCTGAGGATCTCGTCGACGTGCTCGCCCAGATCCACGCGGTCGACCCGGACGAGGTCGGGCTCGGTGAGCTGGGACGCCGCGAGGGATACATCGAGCGGCAGCTGAAGCGCTGGTACTCGCAGTGGGAGAAGTCGAAGACCCGCGAGCTGCCCGCAATTGACGACGTCTACCACCATCTCATGGACCGCATCCCGCCGCAGATCGGCACCTCGATCGTCCACGGTGACTACCGCCTCGACAACTGCATGGTGAGCGGCGACGGCCGCATCGCCGCGGTGCTCGACTGGGAGATCTGCACGCTCGGCGACGCCATGGCCGACGTCGGGCTGCTGATGGTCTATTGGACCGGCCCGAAGGACGGCGAGGGCGGACTCGCATCGACGGCGACGGCAGTCGAAGGGTTTCCCGATCGCTCCGATCTCCTCGAGCGCTATGCCAAGGTCTCCGGCCGAGACGTGGCCGATGTCGACTTCTACACCGCGTTCGCGTACTGGAAGCTCGCCTGCATCGTCGAAGGCGTCTACGCGCGCTACGTCGCCGGTGCGATGGGCTCGGGCCGCGAAGGCTTCGAGATGTTCAAGCTGCAGGTCGAACGGTGCGCGGCCATGGCGGCCGAGATCGTGGGTCGAGGGTCGTGAGCCCGGCCGAGCCGGCGTCGCTGTACGAGATCCACAGCCGGCCCGATCTCGACGCGCCGGTGCTCGTCGTCGCGCTCGAAGGCTGGATCGACGCCGGTCTGGGCGCGGCGACCGCGGCCCAAGCGCTCGTGGCCGATCTCGAGCCCACGGTCATCGCGACGTTCGACAGCGATCGACTCCTCGACTACCGCGCCCGCCGGCCGGTGATGCATCTCCGCGACGGCGTGAACACCGCGCTGACGTGGCCCGGCATCCAGCTCCACCACGCGAAGGACCACGGCGGGAAGGACCTGTTGCTGCTGCTCGGGCACGAGCCCGACGCCCTGTGGAAGCAATTCACCGAGCAATCAGTCGCGCTGGCCGTCGACTTCGGTACGCGCCTCGTCGTCGGACTCGGCGCGTACCCGTTCGCGGCGCCACACACGCGACCATCGCGGCTGTCGACGACCGCCAACTCATCCGACTTGGCGGAACGCCTGGGCTATCTGCGCAACTCGGTCGACGTACCTGCCGGCGTCGAGGCCGCGATCGAGCGACGATGCGCCGAGGTGGGGCTGCCAGCCGTGGGGCTGTGGGCGCAGGTCCCCCACTACGCCGCGGCGATGCCGTACCCGCCCGCGTCGATCGCCCTCATCGACGGGCTGAGCGAAGTGGGCGCGCTGTCGCTCAAAGCCGACGGCCTCCGGCAGGCCGCCGCCGCCCACGTCTCTCGTCTCGACGAGCTCGTCGCGCAGAGCGACGAGCACCGCGAGATGCTGCACCAGCTCGAGCTGCAGGCCGACGCCGAAACCGCCGAGTCCGCCGAGTCGTCGTTCGCTCCGTTCAACGCCAGCGACCTGCCCACCGGCGACGATCTCGTCGCCGAGCTCGAGCGCTTCCTGCGCGAGCAGGGCTGAACTCCCACCGCTATCGTCCGCGGCCATGAAGGTTGACGGAGGCATCGGTTTCGATCTCAGCAAGGCCGGCAAGGCGGCGCAAGAAGCCGAGGACGCCGGCTACAGCGGCATCTGGACCGCGGAGACCAGTCACGACCCGTTCTTCCCGCTGCTGCTCGCCGCAGAGCACACGGAGAACATCGAGCTCGGCACCAGCATCGCGGTCGCGTTCGCCGCGTAACCCAATGTTGCTTGCGAACGTCGGCTACGACCTCCATGCGTACTCAGGCGGCCGGTTCATCCTCGGTCTGGGCAGCCAGATCAAGCCGCACATCGAGAAACGCTTCTCCATGCCGTGGAGCCACCCCGCGGCACGGATGCGGGAGATGATCCTGGCGATCCGCGCGATCTGGGACTGCTGGGACAACGGCACGAAGCTCGACTTCCGCGGTGAGTTCTACAAGCACACGCTGATGACGCCGTTCTTCAACCCGGGTCCGAACCCGAACGGCCACGCCCGCATCTTCCTCGCCGGTGTCGGCGCGCTGATGACCGAAGTTGCCGGTGAGGTGTGTGACGGCTTCATCTGCCACGGCTTCACCACTGAGCGCTACCTCCGAGAGGTCACCTTGCCCGCGCTCGAGCGTGGGCGCGCGAAGGCCGGCAAGACGATGGACGGCTTCGAGATCGTGGGGCCGTCGTTCGTCGTGACCGGCACGAACGAGGACGAGCTGAAGGCCGCGGCCCAAGGCACCCGTCAGCAGATCGCGTTCTACGGGTCAACGCCCGCGTACCGACCCGTGCTCGATCTGCACGGCTGGGGAGATCTGCAGGACGAGCTGAACTCGCTCTCGAAGCAAGGCGAGTGGGTGAAGATGGGCGACCTCATCGACGAGGAGATCCTCACGACGTTCGCGGTGATGGGCGAGCCCGAGGCGATCGCCCCCGAGCTCCACCGTCGGTACGGCGACTGCATCCAGCGCATCTCGTTCTACGCGCCCTACCGCAGCGATCCCGATCGGTGGCGGGGCGTGCTCGAGGCATTGAAGGCCGCGTAGCGCTCTGGCTCGAGATCAAACCGGTTGACAACCGGACTCAGTCGTGTCCTGATATATCGGATGTCGACTGAGTCTGACGCACGGCCGCTTCAACCGGCGGCGCTCCACATCCTCCTCGCGCTCGGCCGGGGCGAGCGCCACGGCTATGCGCTCATCGGCGACGTCGACGCGCTCAGCGACGGGGCCATCAAGCTGGGTCCCGGGACGCTCTACGGCACGATCAAACGACTCTTGGGCGACGGGATGATCGAGGAGGCAGAGGAGCGGCCCGATCCCGAGCTCGACGACCAGCGCCGCCGCTACTACCGCTTGACCGCCTCGGGCGCCGCCGCGGCCACTGCGGAGCTCGACCGGCTCGCTTCGCTCGTCCGTCGCGCCCGGGCTGCATTCACGCCTGCGCCGAAGCGGGCCTGATGGACCTCTACCGCCATCTCCTGCGGCTCTATCCGAAGTCGTTCCGGAGCGAGTACGGCGACGAGATGCGCCGGGTGCATCACGACCTGCGCGTGCATCGGGGCGTGCGCGGCGTGCGGCTCTTCACCACAACGGTTGGCGACGTCGTTCGCTCCGCCCCCAAGCTCCGTCTGGAGGAAGGCATGGCGCACCATCCCGGCCGCACCCGCGCCATCGTCATGATGCTCATAGCGATCGCGTTGGTCGCGCTGAGCGCCTTCGGGCCATTCATGGGCATACCCGCACTCGTGATCTTGATCTTCTACATGCGCAGCCGTCGAGGTGAGGTCGACGCCGCGACCGGGTCACCGGGCTTCTGGATCGCGTTGCCGATCGTCGGCGCGCTCCTGCTCGGCGTGGGCGCGGTCGTCGCACTGCTTACGGGCGACGACAGCGACTGGTGGCCGCTGGCGGTCGGCCCGATGATCGTCGGCATGGTGATGACGATCGTGACGCTCGCGCTGATCGGCGCGCACGAAGCGAGCGTCCGAGTCCTTCGCCGGAGTGAGCTCGTTCCCGCTCGAGTGCGCGCGACCAGTGCGGGGATCGCCGCAGCAACACTCGCGATGCTGATCGCCGCCACCGGCGAGGACCGCGGCTGGGTGATCTTCATGACGCTCTTCCTTACGCTGATCACGCTGGCGACGCTCGCGGTGTACGCGGTGCTCGTGCGCTTCACCCGCCCGAAGCCTGCTGTCGTCTGAGTTACGCGAGCTGGAGCGCGTCTTCGAGATAGCGCTGCTTGCACAGGCTGCGTTGCAGCTTGCCCGACGACGTCTTCGGCATCGTGCCGGCGACGACGAGCATCACATCGCGCGGAGGCACTCCGGCCACCTCGAGGACCCGCTGATGCACGGCCTTGCGCAGCGCTTCCACATCCTCGGCGCGCGTCTCGGCCACGACGACGACCGATTCCTTGCCTTTGTAGCCATCGACGCCGAACGCGATCACGTTGCCGGCGCGGATGCCCTCCATCGGACCGACGGCGCGCTCGATGTCCTCGGGGAAGAGGTTACGGCCGCCGATGATGATGACGTCCTTGATGCGTCCGCACAGCACGAGCTCACCGTCGAGCGTGTAGGCGAGGTCGCCCGTGCGTAGCCACCCGTCGCGGAAGAGCTCAGCGGTGGCGTCGGGCCGCTTGTAGTACCCCGGTGTCACCGACGTGCCCCGAATCTCGAGCTCGCCGACCTCGCGCTCCCCCAGCGAGATGCCGGTCTGCTGATCGCACACGCGGATCTCGAGCCCCGGTACCGGAGTGCCGAGCAACGGCAGGCGGCGGGCGTTCTCGTCGTCGCGGTCGACTGGTTTCGCGACCTTCTCGGTCTCGAGCACGCGCCGGTCGACGATGTCGCACACCATGCCCCGCATCGGCGGGGGGAAGGTGCCGGCGATCGCGACCTCGGCCATGCCGAAGGCGCAGAACTCCGCGCCCGGGCGGAAGCCGTGCGGCTTTGCCGCAGCGACGAACGCCTCGACGGCATCGGGATCGATCGGCTCGGCGCCGTTCAGCGCGATGCGCATCGGCGACAGATCGAGCCCGCTCATCCGCTTCAGCGCGCGCGTGGCGAGCACCCACGAGAAGTTCGGCCCCGCGGTCGCTGTGCCCTTGTAGGTCGAGATCCACTCCATCCACGCGCCTGGGTGAGCGAGGAAGTCCTGCGGTGACGCGAGCACCAAGCCGGCTCCGGTCGTCATCGGGGTCGTCATGCATCCGACGAGCCCCATGTCGTGATACAGCGGCAGCCACGAGACGAGGACGTCGACCTCGTAGTCGAGCTCCGTCGCCTTCTCGATCGCGTCGAGGTTCGAGCACAGCACGTGCTGCGGCAACATGACGCCCTTGGGCTCGGAGGTCGATCCGCTCGTGAACTGCAGGATCGCCAGCCGGTCGAGATCGTCGGGGACCCGCTCGTGCGCGTCGGGACTCGGCCGACCCTTCCCCGGCATGAGATCGGGCAGTAGCACCGACGGCGGATCGCCCTCGACCGCCTCATAGAACGGCGCGAGATCCGGGTCGAGCAGCAGCAGCGCCGCGTCGGCGTTTCGGATCCGGGTCCGCGTCTGCTCGACGAACTCTTCGATCGACCCCATCCGCATCGGGAGGGGCAGCACTACTGCGCACGCTCCGGCGAGCCAGCACGCCTGGATCGCGGTGACGAGCGGCCGGCTCGTCGGCCCGAGGATCGCAACGTGGTCGCCGGGCTGGATGCCCCGGGCTTGCATCCCCGCCGCGATCACCCGCGCGTCGTCGTGCAGCTGAGACCACGGCACCAGGGTGCGTACGTCCTTGCCGATGAACGTCGCCCCGCGCCCCCGGTCGGCCGCGCGCTCGAGGCGCGCGACAAGGGGCGTGAGGGTCACGCACATAAGACTTGCGCAGAAGGGGGCCGGTTACGAATCACTGCCGGGTCTGCGCAGGGTCGGCCGGTAACCTCGAACCTCATGTCCCCGAGCGACGCTCCGACCGAAGCGGTGCCCGCGACCAGGAACGATGACGTCCCGGCGCATCGGTACGACCGGGCGCTCGCGCAGGAGATCGAGGCGCGCTGGCAGCAGCGGTGGGACGACGAGGGCACCTACCGCACTCCCAATCCCGCGGGGCCGCTGGCGACCGGTTTCGACGAGGTGGCCGACCGGCCGAAGGTGTTCGTGCTCGACATGTTTCCCTATCCGAGCGGCGACGGGCTGCATGTCGGGCACCCGCTCGGCTTCATCGGCACCGACGTCTACGCGCGCTACCTGCGCATGACCGGCCACAACGTGCTGCACACGATGGGCTACGACGCGTTCGGCTTGCCCGCGGAGCAGTACGCCGTACAGACCGGCCAGCACCCCCGCATCACCACCGAGGCGAACGTCGCCAACTACCGACGCCAGCTGCACCGTCTCGGTCTCGGGCACGATCCTCGCCGCTCGGTGTCCACCACCGACGTCTCGTTCTATCGGTGGACGCAGTGGATCTTCTTGCAGATCTTCAACTCCTGGTACGACGCGACCGTCGATCGCGCCCGTCCGATCGCGGAGCTCATCGCCGAGTTCGAAGCGGGAACACGGGCCGTTCCGGGTGGTGGCGACTGGTCGAAGCTCGACGACGTCGAGCGGCGGCGCACCGTCGACTCGTTCCGGCTCGCGTACCTCGACGACGCGCCGGTGAACTGGTGCCCCGGCCTGGGCACGGTGCTGGCCAACGAGGAGGTGACGTCCGACGGTCGCAGCGACCGCGGCAACTTCCCGGTGTTCAAGCGACCGCTGAAGCAGTGGAAGATGCGCATCACCGCGTACGCCGATCGGCTGCTCGACGATCTGAATGTCCTCGACTGGCCCGAGCCGATCAAGCGCATCCAACGGAACTGGATCGGCCGGAGCGAGGGCGCGTTGATCCACTTCCCGGTGCCGGCCGCGCACGCCGCGATCTCGGTCTTCACGACGCGTCCCGACACCGTGTTCGGCGCGACCTACATGGTGCTAGCGCCCGAGCACCCGCTCGTCGACGAGCTCACTGCGGCAGAGTGGCCCGAAGGCACCCTCGCGGAATGGACCGGCGGCGCGGCGACGCCGTTCGACGCCGTGGCCGACTACATCAGCACCACAGGCTCGATTTCCGACCTCGAGCGCCAGGTCGAGTCGCGCCAGAAGACCGGAGTGTTCACCGGGTCGTACGCGACGAACCCGGCGAACGGCGCAACCATCCCGGTCTTCATCGCGGACTACGTGCTCATGGGATACGGCACGGGAGCGATCATGGCCGTGCCCGGCCAGGACGAGCGCGACTGGGAGTTCGCCGAGGTGTTCGGCCTGCCGATCGTTCGCACCGTGCAGCCGCCAGAGCATTGGGACGGCAAGGCGTACGTCGGCGAAGGTCCCGCGATCAACAGCGGCTTCCTCGACGGCCTCGGTGTCGCCGACGCCAAGCGGCGCATCATCGAGTGGCTCGAGCAGAAGAACGCCGGCGAGGGCACGATCACGTACCGCTTGCGCGACTGGCTGTTCAGTCGGCAGCGCTATTGGGGCGAGCCGTTCCCGATCGTCTATGACGACACCGGTCTCCCGATCGCGGTCCCCGAGTCGGCGTTGCCCGTGCTGCTACCCGAGATCGAGGACTTCAGCCCCCGCACCTTCGCCGACGACGACGCGACGTCCGAGCCCGAGGCGCCGCTCGCCCGTGCGCGGGACTGGGTCGAGGTCGAGCTCGACCTGGGCGAAGGGCGCCGCACGTACTGGCGCGAGACGGACACGATGCCGCAGTGGGCGGGGTCGTGCTGGTACGAGGTGCGCTACCTCGACCCGACGAACGAGAACGCGTTCGTGGATCCGGCAGTCGAGCGGTACTGGATGGGCCCGCAGTGGGACGGCGACACCGGTGGCGTCGACCTCTACGTGGGCGGAGTCGAGCATGCGGTGCTGCACCTGCTCTACTCCCGCTTCTGGCACAAAGTGCTGTTCGACCTCGGACACCTGTCGTCGCGAGAGCCGTACCGACGGCTGTACAACCAGGGCTACATCCTCGCTGCCGCATACACCGACGAACGGGGCATGTACGTCGAAGCGAACGCCGTCGAGGAGCGCGACGGCGGCTACGTCTACGAGGGAAAGCCGGTCTCGCGCGAGATGGGCAAGATGGGCAAGAGCCTGAAGAACGGCATCTCGCCCGACGAGTACTACCGCGACTACGGCGCCGACACGCTGCGCCTTTACGAGATGTTCACGGGGCCGCTCGACCAGGAACGACCGTGGGAGACGCGGGCGATCGTTGGCGTCCACCGCTTCCTGCAGCGCTTCTGGCGGCTCGTGATCAACGAGGAGACCGGAGCGCTGCGCGTCGACGATCGAGCGGCCGACGACGAGACGCGCCACGTGTTGCATCGCACGATCGCCGCGGTGGGCGCCGACATGGCGAACCTGCGGTTCAACACCTCGATCGCCAAGCTCACCGAGCTCACGAACCACGTCACCGCAAAGGCGGACGCGACGACGCCGCGCGAAGTCGCGGAGGCCCTCGTCCTGATGGTGGCGCCGCTCGCGCCCCATATCGCGGAGGAGGTGTGGCACCGCTTGGGCCACGAGTCCTCGGTTGTGTACGCACCTTTCCCGGTAGCCGACGCCGCGTTGCTCGTCGAAGACACCGTGGTGATTCCGGTGCAGGTGAAGGGCAAGGTCCGCGCCCACATCGAGGTGGCAACCGATGCCGACCCGACCGCGATCGAGGCGGCCGCTCTCGCTGACCCCGCAGTCATCAAGGCGATCGACGGCCGCCCCGTGCAACGGGTCGTCGTCGTTCCCGGGCGCATGGTGAACGTGGTGACCTGACTGGTACCGTCGATGATCCCTCGGGGCTATAGCTCAGTTGGTAGAGCGCTTGCATGGCATGCAAGAGGTCAGGGGTTCGAATCCCCTTAGCTCCACTGCCGGTACCCTTCGCTCGTGGGTCAGCCGATCGCCGTCACCGAGAAGCCCGCGAACCGTCCCGGCCTCGTGCGCTTCGTGACGAACCGCAGCTTCACCGGAATGGGGCACGAGCACTACCACTCGCTCGCGGACGCGACGGGCCCGCGGCCGCCCGACGAGATCGCCCGCCGTTTGCTCGCAACCGGCAAGGTCGACGGGGTGCACGTCTACATGAACGTGATCACCGTCGACGTGAAGAAGGGCCACGACACGAGCGGCCTCAGCGACGTGATCGAAGGGCTCTACACCTACTGGCAGCCCGGGATGGTGCCGCCGGACTTCGAGGACGTAGCGGCCGAAGAACCCGCGGCTGGGGCACCGGCCGCGTCAGGCGACGCGCCCGCGGATGACGCGATGTCGGAAGCCGCGAAGCGCGTTCCCGCCGCGTTGCTCGAACGCAGCCGCCTCGCGGTGAGAAGGCCAAAGCGAAAGCCGCGGCCGGCGAGTAGGCCGCGCCGCGGGCGGCCGGTCACGCGACGCCAGTCAGAAGGTCGTGACGGGCTCCGCCCATGCGAGGCGGGGGACGTCGGACCACAGGCGTTCGAGCTCGTAGTACTTGCGCGTCTCGTCGAGAAACACGTGCACCACGAAGTCTCCGTAGTCGAGAAGCACCCACTTGAGGTCGTCGAGACCCTCGACGCGAATCGGGCTCGGGCCTCCGTCGCGCCTCACTTCTTCCTCGACGGCGTCGGCGATCGTGCGCACTTGCCGCGTGTTCGAGCCGCTCACAATGACGAAGTAGTCCGTGATCGCGAGGACTGCTCCCACATCGAGCACCACCGGGTCATCGGCCTTCTTGGACGAGGCTGCTCGGGCGGCGACTTTCGCCCACTGCTCGATCGTGTGCTCGCTCACGCTGTCAGCCAGAGGAACCGCTCTCCCTGTTCGTGGTGGATGGGGATGTGGTGCTCGTCGTCGTGGACGACGCCTGATGGCGGGCGACCTCAGCCGCGAAGTCGGACCCGAGCACGACCGTGAGGTCGATGCCGTCGATGACCGTAGCGTCCTGGGCGGCCGTCCCGACACCGAGCGACTCGGCCATGAACTCCGCGGCCCCCTTGAACCCCGGGGTCGAATACAGAACCTGGGTCTTCGGTGCGGCGTCCCCACTGTCGCTCGCGATCACGAGATTGGCGCCGAGCAGCAGCACGAGGTTCGCTGCCGTGAGCATCGCATCGGGGTCGCCGATCGTGTTGACGAGGCGGATCCGCGCACTGTTCGTGGGCGGGGAGACCGCGCCGGGCATCGCCTCAGCCACGAGAAGGTGCATCGCCCCTTCGTCGGGTCGATACGACTCCGGTTCGCCATCGAGCGCGATCACGGGGAGGACGAGCACCTCGTAGTCGCCCCCAGCCAGCGCGGCGAGGTGCTGATCGATCGGCAGCGGAGGTCGCACGGTCACCGGATCCGCGCTCGATGACGTCGTGGGCGGCGATGTCGGTGGTGGCGGAGTGGTGTTCCCGATCGACGCGAGGATGCCTGTCCACAGCTCCTCGTAGCGCACGAGCCGGGCCGCCTCGGTCTCCGCGGGAGTGCCAGCCCCGAGCACCACCGGGACGTCGTCTGCGGTCAACGAGCTCGGGCCGGGAGGGAACAGCTCCTCGAGCCGCCCGTCGACACCGGGGATCGCGACGGGATCGTCGAAGGAGACCTCGATCGGGCCGGTGACGACAGTCGGCCACGACGCCGGGTCGAGCACGCTCACCTGCTCGACGCGGATGTCGAGCGCCGTTTCCACGGTTTGGCGCAGGAGCGTCGTGCCACCGGTCGCGAACGCGCTCGCGAGCGGCGCCGGCCCGATGCCGGGCACCTCGACGCGCAGCAGGGTGGGCATGAGGATGAAGAAGCCACCCCGGCCACCGGGCCGGAGCGAGGCGAGCGCAATCGTCTCGGCTTGGCCTTCGGCGTCGAGCCCGACGATGACCTGCGCCGGTGTCGGCGGCAGCACGACGTCCGCGGCCCGGCCCGTCCGCGCAACGAGCCGGCCCTCACGACTGTCGATGATCGTCTTCCCGGCAAACGCGCCGAGCACCGGGATCGCACCGGCGATCAACACCATCGCAAGCGCGATCCCGGCGGTTCGCCAGGGACGCGTGCGCAGGCGATGAATGCTGCGACGAGATCGACCCAGCACCTCCGGCGCCGTCGATTCAGCCTCCGGCGCCGTCGATTCAGCCTCCGGCGCCGTCGATACAGCCTCCGGCGCCGTCGGTTCGGTTGGCTCGTCAACGATCGGTGGGGGTGGCGGCGCGATCGGGCGCATGCCGGGCGAGGTGTCTCGAATCGTGTCGCGCGCCCCGGCTTCCGTCGTGATCGGCACCGCGACCGTGAGGTCGACCACCGTGACGTCGTCGACCGTGACGTCGACGGGTTCGCCGACCTCGGGTTCGACCTCCTCGGGCTGGATGACTTCGGGATCCTCGATCACCGAATTGCCACCGCGTAGAGCCCCCGGCTGCGGATGCACTCGATGACGCCGGGAGGAAGGAGGTAGTCGAGCGGCCGCCCGTCGGTCACTCGAGCGCGTAGGTCGGTGCTCGACACCTCGAGCCGTGGCACCTCGACCCGGAGCCAGCGCCAGCCCGCCGGCGGCTGCTCCCCCTCCGCGCCGGGACGATCCACGACCACGACGGTGCAGCCGTCGCGCACCTCGTCCACCCGCTCCCACGTCGTGAGCCCGCCGGCGGCGTCGCTCCCCACGATCAGGAACAGCTCGGGGTCGACGTACTGGTCGCGGAGCGCCGCGAGGGTGTCCGCCGTGTAGGACGAGCCTCCCCGGTCGATCTCGATGCGGCTCGCCTCGATGCCCGCCACGCCCTGCGCAGCGGCTTCGACCATGGCGAGGCGGTCCGGCGCGGGCGTGATCTCCCGCTCCCCGACCTTCTGCCAGGGGACGTTGGCAACGACGAGCAACACGCGGTCGAGGTCCAGGGCGTAGCGCACGTTGACGGCGGCGACGAGATGGCCGACGTGCGGGGGGTCGAACGTGCCTCCGAACACGCCCAGTCGAGGTGACGGTCGAGGTGACCGTCGAGGTGACGGCACCGTCTCAACCCTGCTCGGCTGCTGGCACGAAACCGCAGGCTACCTGTCGTTCGCATACCGGAAATGTGGGATGGGGGCTGTGCCATGTGACACGCCTCGCCGATAAGAGAGGAGGGAATGACATCACCGTAGTTCTGGTTGCAGGATCTGCCATGAGTGACGCAGTTGGTCTGTATCTGAATGAGATCGGTCAGGTCTCCCTCCTCAACGCTGAAGAGGAGCGGGAGCTTTCCCGCGCGATCGAAGCCGGACGCCTCGCGTCCGAACGTCTCACCGCCGGCGACCAAGATCCCGAGCTCGAAGAGCTCATCCGGGTCGCGGCCGCCGCCAAGGATCGTTTCATCCGGGCAAATCTCCGCCTCGTCGTGAGCATCGCCCGCCGCTATCCCCTGCCCGCCGGCATGGATCTCCTCGACTTGGTGCAGGAGGGCAACCTCGGCCTCGAGCACGCCGTCGACAAGTTCGACTGGCGGCGCGGCTTCAAGTTCTCCACCTATGCCACGTTCTGGATCCGCCAGGCCATCGGGCGCGCGCTCGACCAGAAGGCGAGTCTTGTCCGGCTTCCCGGTGATCGTTCGGCGAGCCTGCGGGCCGCGCTTCGCCAGGTGTCGGGTGACGGCGACGAGCTCGACGACGAGAACGCCCGTCTCCACCGGCTGTCGACGCCGGTCTCGCTCGACCGGTCGATCGGCGAGGACGGTGACAGCACGCTCGGCGATCTCGTGCCGAGCGACATGATCAGCCCGGAGCAGGCCGTGATCGCCGCAGCCGAGGGCGTCATGCTCGATGAGCTGCTCGGCACGCTCGACAAGCGGGCTCGGTACGCGGTCGAGCGTCGGTTCGGTCTCGTCGATGGGCGCAAGTGCAGCTATCGAGAGGTGGGCGAGGAGCTCGGCGTCACTGCCGAAGCGGCTCGCCGCCTCGTCAAGCGGGCGGTCACGGGTCTCCGCGATGACGCCGCTCGCATCCTCGCCGCCTGATCCCCCCGTCGGGCTGGCGTCATGGCCCGCCCCCGAGCGCACGCCCCCCGGGCGCTCGGGCGGCGGGCCGTCTCCGCGAATCGCTTTGCGCCGCGACGGTCGCAACGGCCACCCTTTGCCTGTGAACGCGCCCTCGGCCAATCGCTGGTCGCCGTCGTCGTGGCGAGCCTTCCCGGCCGGTCAGCAGCCTGACTGGCCCGACGAGGGCGCGCTCGACCGGGCCCTCAAGCAGATCCATGGCTTTCCCCCGCTCGTGTTCGCCGGGGAGGCGCGCGGGCTGACCGAGTCACTCGGTCAGGTCGCGTCGGGGAACGCATTTCTGCTGCAGGCCGGCGACTGCGCCGAGTCGTTCGACGACTTCTCGGCGGTGAGCATCCGGGAGAAGCTGCGGGTCGTCCTCCAGATGGCCGTGGTGCTCACCTACTCCTCGGGGGTGCCGGTCGTGAAGGTCGGTCGCATCGCCGGCCAGTTCGCGAAGCCCCGCTCCGCGTCCATCGAGCGCGTCGGCGACACCGACCTGCCGTCGTTCCGCGGTCACATGGTGAACGACATCGCGCCCACGGCGGCGGCGCGCACGCCCGACGCGGAGCGCCTCGTGCAGGCATACCACCAGTCGGCGTCGACGCTGAACCTGCTTCGAGCGTTCACGAAAGGCGGATTTGCGGACCTGTCGCGCGTCGCCGCTTGGAATCAGGAGTTTGTGGCGACGAGCGGCGAGGGCCAGCGCTACGAGGCGATCGCCTCGGAGATCGAGCGCGCGTTGCGGTTCATGGCTGCCTGCGGCATCGATCTGGCGCGCAGCCCGCAGCTGCACGAGGTCGACTTCTACACAAGCCACGAAGCGCTGATCCTCGGATACGAGGAGGCGCTCACCCGCACTGACTCCCTCACCGGCGAGTGGTACGACTGCTCGGCGCACCTGCTCTGGATCGGCGACCGCACCCGTCAGCTCGACGGCGCGCACGTCGAGTTCCTCCGCGGCGTAGGCAACCCAATCGGATGCAAGATCGGACCGACGGCTACCGCGGACGAGGTGCTCGCGTTGTGCGACACGCTCAACCCCGGCCGGGTGCCGGGGCGGCTCACGCTCATCGCCCGCATGGGCGCCGCCCGCGCCGACGAGTCACTGCGGCCGTTGCTGCGCGCCGTCAAAGACGTCGGCCACCCCGTCGTCTGGGCGTGCGACCCGATGCACGGCAACACGTTCACGAGCTCGTCGGGACGCAAGACTCGCCACTTCGACGACGTGCTCGCCGAGCTCGGCAGGCTTCTTCCGGGCGCACGCCGCCGAGGGCACGTGGCCGGGTGGCGTGCACGTGGAGCTGACGGGCGACGACGTGACCGAGTGCCTCGGTGGCGCGGAGGAGATCCTCGACCATCAGCTCGACGACCGCTACGAGACCATGTGCGATCCGAGGCTGAACGCGCGCCAGTCGCTCGATCTGGCGTACCGCATCGCCGAGCTGCTGCGCAGGTGAGCCGCTAAGAGCCGACCTGGATGAGCGGCGGGGGCGGCGGGGTCACGAACGGCGTCGTCGACGGGGGCGGCGGCGGAGGTGGGGGCGGCGGTGGCACGGTCGTCGTGGCACGGGGCCGGCGGCGCGAAGACGCGACCGGGACCGTCGTCTCAGGCGGAGGGGGAGGTGGCGGCACCGTTGTCACCGCGGGCACCGTGGTCGCCGTGGTCTCGGCGCCCGGCACAGTGGTCGAACCCGCGGCGGCAGTCGTGTCGGCGCTCGCCACCGTGTCCTCGGTCTTGACCGTCGGCGGGTCGTCGTCTTCACTGCCGCTCGCCTTCACCGCGAAACCGACAACGAGACCGAGCGCGACACCACCGGTGATCGAGCTCGCCAACCACTTGCGCGGATAGCTCACCTCATGAAATTACTCGGCGACTTGCTCGCCGAAGGATCAGGTTCGCAATGAGACCCGTCCAACCTGTCTGGTGCGATGCACCCAACCCCATGCCGTTGTCGCCATGGAAGTACTCGTGAAACATCAGATGGTCACGCCATGACGCATCGTTCTGAAAGCGTTCGACTGCGCCGTAGCACGGGCGGCGGCCGCGCTCGTCGAGAAGAAACGTCGAGATGAGTCGATCGCTGAGCTCGTCGGCCGCCTCTCGCAACGTGACGTAGTGGCCCGACCCCGTCGGCAGCTCGACCTTGAAGTCGTCACCCAAGTAGCGCCGGTAACGACGGAGGGACTCGATGATCAAGTAGTTCACCGGGAACCACACGGGTCCCCTCCAGTTGGAGTTGCCGCCGAACGACGTCGTCGTGGACTCGGCCGGCTGGTAGTCGAGCGTCGCGTCCGTACCGCCGATCGAGAGGCGGAGCGGATGGTCCAGGTGGCGACGGCTCAAGCTGCGGATGCCGTGGGGCGACAGGAACTCGTCCTCATCGAGCAAGGCGGTGAGGATGCGGGACAGGCGCTCCGGCCCGACGATCGAGAGCAACCGGCGCCCTCGCCGGCCTGACTCCTGCGTGTGGGCGATCACATCGGCGAACTCGGGCTTGTTCCGCTCGAACCAGGTGAACCGAAACGCGAAGTCGGGCAGCAGCAAGCGAGCCTCATCGTCGAAGACGATCGCGGCGGTCATGGGGATGAGACCCACCATCGACCGGCACCGCAATGGAGTCGTCGCACCGTCCGGGCTGCGGAGGACGTCGTAGTAGAACCCGTCCTCCTCGTCCCACAAGCCCTGCTTGTTCATAGCCGTCGCGATGTAGGTGAAGTGCTCGAAGAACTTCGTCGCGACGTCCTCGTAGGCGCGGTCGTGAAGCGCGAGGAGCAACGCCATCTCGAGGAGCTCCAGGCAGTAGCGCGCCATCCAGGCCGTGCCGTCGCTCTGCTCGAGGATCTGGTCGCCCGGCAACGCCGCGCCGCGGTCGATCGGACCGATGTTGTCGAGGCCGAGGAACCCGCCCTCGAAGACGTTGTTGGCCTCTTCGTCCTTCTGGTTCACCCACCACGTGAAGTTCAGGAGCAGCTTGTGGAAGACGCGCTTCAGGAAGCCGTAGTCGCGCCTGCCGTCGATGCGAAACACTTGGATCGCAGCCCATGCGTGGACCGGAGGGTTGACGTCGCCGAACGCCCACTCGTATGCGGGTAGCTGTCCGTTCGGATGCTGGTACCACTCGCGCAGCAGCAGGAGCAGCTGGCGCTTCGCGAAGTCCGCGTCGACGTGGGCGAGGGCCACGCAGTGGAACGCAAGGTCCCATGCCGCGAACCACGGGTACTCCCACGTGTCCGGCATCGAGATGACGTCGAAGCAGTCGACGTGGCGCCACTCCTTGTTGCGTCCGCGCCAGCGTTCCGGCGGAGGCGGCGCGCCTTCGGGATCTCCTTCGAGCCAGCGGGCGACGTCGTAGTGGAAGAACTGCTTCGACCACAGCATCCCGGCGAACGCTTGCCGCAGCACACGAGCCTCGTCCTCGGTCGCCGCCGGCGGCGTGAGACGGGCATAGAAGCTGTCGGCCTCCGCCCGCCTCATCGACAGGATGTCGTCGAACGAATCCTCCTCGTGATCGGCACCCGGGCCGAGCTGGAAGCGCACCTCGGCGGTCTCTCCGGGACCGACCGTGAGTCGATACCGAGCTGCCGCCTTGGTGCCCGACCGTTCGGGATTGACGGTGTCCGCGCCGTGCACGACGTAGTCGTTGATGCCGTCCTTTGGAAAACCGGTTCCCGACATGCCGAACAGACGGTGCGCGTTCGTCTCGTTCTCACAAAAGAGCAGCTCGGGATCGCCCGCGAGCTCGAGCAGGTAACGGCCCAGCTCGTGGTGCTCCGCGACGATGGCGCGTGCCTCGGTCGTCAGCGTCGGCTTGCGGGCATCGATCCCCCATGACCAGGTGTTGCGAAACCACAACGTCGGCAGGACCTCGATCGTCGCGGTCTCGGGCCCGGCGTTGCCGACCGTGACCTTGACATAGACATCGTCGGGCGTCGCCTTCGCGAACTCTGCCTCGATCCACCAGTAGCGGTCGTCCTCGAAGACGCCAGTGTCGATGAGCTCGAACTCCGGATCGTGCTCGGTGCGTCGCCGGTTCTCCTCGACGAGGCGGCCATAGGGGAACTCGCTCTGGGGGTAGTGGTAGCGCCACCGCATGTACGAATGCGTGGGTGTGGAGTCGACGAACCACCAGTACTCCTTCGCGTCCTCGGAGTGGTTGCCCTCCTCCGCGTTCAGCCCGAAGATGCGTTCCTTGAGAATCGGGTCGCGCCCGTTCCAGAACGCGAGCGAGAGGCACAGCGTCTGGCGGTCGTCGCACCAGCCGGCGAGGCCATCCTCGTTCCACCGGTACGCACGCGACCACGCGTGGTCGTGGGGAAACGAGTCCCACGCTGTGCCGTAAGGGCTGTAGTCCTCGCGAACGGTTCCCCAGGCTCGTTCCGCGAGATACGGGCCCCATCGCTTCCACGCAACGAGGCCTTGGTCGGCCTCATCGAGTCGGCGGCGCTCCGCCGATGAGTCAGTCCGAGGTCGAGTGGACGCCATCGGTCGAGCCCCTTCCACTCCAGCGACTGGCGGGCGATGATGACATGAGGAGGGATCTTCATGCCCATCGAGTTCGGCCGCCAAGTGTGCGGCAGCCTCTCAGAGGCGTCCGCCCGCGAGTGGCTCGTGACCGATGGTGTCGGCGGCTACGCGATGGGCACCGTCGCGGGGCTCCGCACCCGCCGGTACCACGGCCTTCTGATGGTCGCCGGCGAAGCTGCGGGGGGAGATGCCGGCGTGAGCCGGCGCATGCTCGGTCTCGCCACACTCGATCCGACTCTGGTCGTCGGCGATCGCCGCATCCGGCTCGCGACCGACGAGTGGGCAAGTGGTGTCGTCGACCCGGCGGGCTACATCGAGCTGGAGTCGTTCACGCTCACACTCGGAATCCCGAAGTGGCGGTGGGTGATCGGCGACATCACCTTCGAACGTGAGATCGCGATGGTGCACGGTCGACCCGCGGTCGCCGTGCGTCACCGGCTGGTGCACGCCCCAGGCCCAGTGCGGGTCGAGCTCACACCGCTGTGCACATGGCGAGACGGGCACAGCGACCGTCACGCCGGCGCGGACCCCTCAGTTGAGGCAGTCGCCGACGGCTTCGTCTTCGAGCACGCCTACCGCGTGTGCGGCCCCGAGTGGATCGCGGGCGGATCCTGGTACCGCGGCGTGCGCGCTCGAGCCGAGGCCGAGCGCGGGCTCGGTGACACTGAAGATCTCTGGGCCGCGGGCTGCTTCGCGACCCTGCTGGAGCCGGGCGAATGGGCCGATGTCGTCGCCTGGGCCGGCGAGCTCGATCGGCCGCCACCGCCAGCCGCGGAGATCGTGACGAGTGCGCAGGCACGAGCAGCGCGTGTCGAAGCCATGGCCCGACCCATGGACGAGGTTGATGCGCTCCTGGCGCGAGCAGCTGACCAATTCGTGGTGACGACCGCGACGGGTCCGTCGGTCGTCGCCGGCTACCCATGGTTCGGTGAGTGGTCACGCGACACGATGACCTCCTACGAGGGCCTGTTCCTCTCGGCCGGGCGGTACGAGGAGGGTCGCGATCTGCTGTTGCGTTCGGCAGCCACGTTGTCGGAGGGCATGCTCGCCAACACGGCGGACGCGGGCGGCCTCGAGTACAACACCGCCGACGGCACCCTGTGGTTCATCCACGCCGTTGGTCGCCACGTGGCGGTGACGGGCGACCTCGATCTCCTCGCCAAGCTCGACAGCGCGCTCGACGCCATCATCGACGCGCATTCGCACGGCACGCGGTTCGGCATCAAGGTGGACCCGCGAGACGGCCTGCTCCAACAGGGTGCGCCTGGTTGGGCGTTGACGTGGATGGATGCACGTGTCGACGGGCAACCGATCACGGCGCGCTCGGGCAAGGCGGTCGACATCAACGCGCTGTGGGTCAACGCACTCGGGACGGTGAGCGACCTGCACCGCCGACTCGGTCGACATGCCGATCGATGGCAGTCGCTGGAGGAGTTCGCACGGTCGTCGTTCCTCACGCGCTTCGCGCGCCGAGACCATCTCCTCGACGTGGTCGGCACGACCGGCGCCGATGACGGAGCCATTCGGCCGAACCAGCTGCTCGCGGTGTCGCTCCCCAACGGCCCGTTTGCGGCATCGGGCGGTGGGGGGTCTTCCCGCTCCGATCTGGCTTCGGCCGTTGTTTCGACCTGCCGCTCCGACCTGCTCACCTCACTCGGCCTGCGGTCACTGTCGCCACACGATCCCGCGTACACCGGCCGCCACCGCGGCGGACCATCCGAGCGCGACGCGGCGTACCACCAGGGAACCGTTTGGCCGTGGCTGATCGGCCCGTTCGTCGATGCGGCGTGCACCACGGGCGAGCCGCCGGTGGACGTGCTCGACGGTCTCGTGGCCCACCTCGGTGAGTTCGGACTCGGCTCGGTGTCGGAGACGGCCGACGGCGACGCGCCGCACGGCGCGACGGGATGTCCGTTCCAGGCTTGGTCGGTGGCCGAGCTGCTGAGGGCTCGCCGCGTGCTCTCCGCCTGACGGTGCCGCTCAAGCCGTGAGTGCGGCTCCGACGATGCCGGCTTCGTTGAGAAGCTTGGCGGCCACGACCTCGCAACGAGGCGTGAGGAGGGGGATGAACTTCTCCCCCTTCTTGCTCACGCCACCCCCAATGATGACGAGGTCGGGCCACATGAGACTCTCGAGCTGATCCAGGTACTCGTCGACGCGCTTGGCCCACTGCTTCCAATCGAGCTTCTTCGCCTCGCGCACGCTGTCGGCAGCGCGGTCCTCGGCGTCCTTGCCCCGTATCTCGATGTGGCCGAGCTCGGTGTTCGGGAGGAGCTTCCCATCGTGGAACACGGCGGTGCCGATGCCCGTGCCGAGGGTCGCGACGATCACCACCCCCATCCGTCCCGCGCCCGCGCCGAACTGCATCTCCGCGACGCCAGCGCAATCGGCGTCGTTCGTGATGGTGAATGTGCACCCCGTGGCTTCCTCGAACGCGGCGCGGGCGTCAGTGCCGATCCAAGACTTGTCGACGTTGGATGCAGTGTGAACCACACCGTGTTTCACGACAGCGGGGAAGGTGCACCCCACCCGGCCTTCGTATCCGAAGTGCTTGACGACTTCCGCCACCGTCTTGGCCACAGCCTCCGGCGTCGCAGGCTTCGGCGTGAGAAGCCGGAAGCGTTCGGTCGTGAGCTCCCCCTTGTCCAGGTCGACAGGAGCTCCCTTGATGCCGGTGCCACCGATGTCGATGCCGAGCATTACTCCGCTGGTCTCCATCGCGGCAGCGTAGGTGCTCACGGCCAACCGGCGCCGGGGACCTCGACGCGGACGGACTCGATGCGACCGGGCCGTTGCTCGAGCAGTGTCGCTTCGTCGCCCGACAGGTCGCCGGTGACGAGGTAGAGCATGCGCCGGTCCGCGCCGCCCAACATGCAGGCGAAGCACGCCCGCTCGGTCGGGATGCGATCGGAGATCTCGCCCCCTTCGACGACCCGCACACACTGATGATGCGTGGGATCGGCGACCCAGATGCCGCCCGCTTCGTCGAGGCAGATGCCGTCCGGCGTGACACGATCGAGGTCGGCCCACACTCGACGATTCGACAACGTGCCGTCCGCGGCAATGTCGAACGCGGTGAGGCGACGGCCGAAGGTCTCACCCACGATGAGCGTGGATCCGTCGGGCGTGATCACGGTGCCGTTCGGGAACATCAGGTCGTCCGCCGCCGTCGACACCGCGCCGTCTGGAGTGACCAGCGCGAGCGCCGCGGGCTTCGGTGCTTCGCCGTGGGCGAAGTCGTATCCGAAGTTGCCGACGTAGGCCCGCCCCTGACCGTCGACGACCATGTCGTTGCAGTCGAAGGTCGCGACACCATTCAGATCGGCGTGCTCGACGAGGCCTCCAGGGTCGAGCCGCATCAGCCGGCGGTCCTGCATCGACACGACGAGCAGCCGGCCATCGGGCAGCCACCCCAACCCTGAGGGACGCCTCGGCACTTCGACGATCGTCTCCGCGTTGCCGTCCTCGTCCATCGCCTGCACTCGATGCGTGTGGAAGTCGGAGAACCAGAGGCGGCCGTCGTGCCAGCGTGGGCCCTCGCCGAACGAGAGGCCGTCGAGGACGACCTGGGGCGTGGTGGAACTCGAGGTCATCCGGTGAACAGTACGGCCGCGCGTGCATCGGGCGAGACGGCATGCGTCTCGCGGAGCGCGACGAGACCGGCGAGTCCCGCGGAGCCGGTGGGGTCCACGTCGATCCCCGTCGCCGACCGGGCGAGCTCGTTCGCCCGCACGAGGTCGTCCTCCCCGACCGCAATCGCGGTGCCACCCGTGCGCAACAGCGCATCGACGACCGATGCCCAGTCGTAGGCCTCGTCATCGAGGATGCCGGTGGCGACGCTCGTGCCCGCTGGCTCCCAGGGCCACATGAAATCGCGACGATGCGCCCGACGCGTGCGGGGCGCTTCTTCTGCGGTCTCGCGCGCCCGTTGCCACGCGCGGACAAGCGGGGCGTTTGCCTCCGGCTGTACGACGTGCACGGCCGGCTCACGAGGGAGGCGTCCGAGCACGACCGCCTCATGGAGACCCTGCGCGACGGCCGACGCGAGCGCACCGCCACCCGCCTGCACCACGAGGGCGTCGAGCGAGACCTCAGCGTCGGCGAGCTCGTAGGCGAGGATGCGACCGCCGTCGATGGTGAGGCCGTTGTCGGGACCCTGGCACGAGAATGGGACCGCACCCGCCGCTACCGCCTCGCGGAAGCGATGGACGCACGGGTCGCCCGGAGGGTCACCGGGTTCCCGCGGGCAGACATGGAGCTCCGCGCCGAGATCACCGAGTCGCGCGAGCACGCTGTCGTCCGCCCACGTCGGGACGAAGACCGACAGCGGCCGGCCCGAGGCACGCGCGATCACTCCTGCGGCGAGAGCGGCGTTGCCACAGCTCGCGATCGCCAACTGTCGCGACTTCTCGACGCCGGCCATCTCCAGCCAGATGGCGAGGCCCATGAGGTGGCGACCCTTGTGCGAGCCCGCGACGTTGCCGGTCTCGTCCTTCACCCACGCGCCGAGCGCGTCGGCCCAGCGAAACGGCGTCACGGTGAAGCCGCGACCGTCGACCGCCGCTACTGCTTTGTCGAGGCGGGTGACGACGTCGACGAAGTGAGCGTCGTCCTCGGCCCGGTCATACGAGGCCAGGAACCGTCGGTAACGCAGGAACGGGTTGGGGTCTCGCTCATCCGGCCACGCGGCGGAGGGATCGAGACGTCGGACCAGGACGTGATCGACGTCGTCGGTGCCGGCGCGAGGACAGCGAAATGGGGTCGCCGATCGCGGGGGTGCGGGCCACCCACAGCCCGCGCACGCGATCACCATGAGGCGAGGACACCGGTCCGGTGGTTGAAGTCCTCGATGAGTGCATCCCACTTCGGGACGAGCGCCTCGAGCGCGGTCCAGAAGCCGGGCTGTCGCCGCGCCTCGAAGTCATCCACGGAAACGCCCTGCTGCTCGACCCAGGTGAAGTACCCCAGGTTGAAGATGCGATCGCGGTCGAGCGCCGAGCACTCGAGCAAGTGATCGTCGGAGACAGCCAGAAGGTGCTCGGCGAACACGGCGGCGGCAGCGCGTTCGTCGAAGCCGTCGGGCCAGCTTCGGGCAATCGTCTTCTCGCGCTCAGAGCCGTAGAGCGCGGCACCGTCGGTCGCGACGGTCACGACGAGGTCGTCGACACCGAGCCGGAAGCGCTTCGCGACCTTGATCGACGCGACGAGGTTGCAGATCGAGGAGAGCCCGAGATGGGGCAGACCGCGCACCACGTCGTCGGAGACGCCGCGCCGGGCGAGCTCTGCCCTTCCCACGGGAGTGTTGAACAGCACACCGAGTGCGTCGGTGCTGCGATCGGAGACCGCGGCGACCACGTCGGTACCCATGACGTTGTGGATGTACGGGATGTGCTTGTCGCCGATGCCCTGGATGTTGTGTTCGCCGAACCCGTTGCAGAGCATCGTCGGACACTCGAGGGCCTCGACCGCAACGGTGAACGAGCCGTGGCGCTGCTTGAGCGTGTCGCCCGCGGCGAGCGTGCCCGCCGAGCCCGAGGCCGACACGAACGCCCGGAGCCGCAGCTCGGGATGGTCTTGCCGAACGTCCCCGATGATTGCTTCCAGCGCTGCGGCGGTCGCAATGCGGTGGCCGAGGTGGTTCCCGAACTCGCAGAACTGGTTGAGGATGACGTTCGCTGGGTCTCGTGCGAGCTCGTTGCAGGTGTCGTAGATCTCCTTCACGTTGCTCTCGGAGCCCGGCGTGCGCACGATGTCGGCCGGATCGGTGACCCACGCTTCCAACCACTCGAAACGCTCGCGGCTCATGTTCTCGGGGAGGACGGCGACGCCGCGACAGCCCATGAGCCGCGAGATGGCCACTCCCCCGCGCGCGTAGTTGCCGGTTGACGGCCAGATGGCCCGGTGCGCGGTGGGATCGAATTGGCCGGTGACGATCCGCGGGGCGAGGCACGCGTAGGCGGCCTGCACCTTGTGGGCCCCGATCATCGGGAATCGATCGCCGAGCGCGAGCACGATCGTGGCGTCGACTCCTGTGAGCGACCGCGGAACGATGAGGTGCCCGGGGACGGCATCGCGCGTCGTGCGGTCCGCGCCGTTGAACCAATGGACCCGGAACAGGTTGGCCGCATCGGCGTCGTCCGGCCCGACCGCGGCCAACCGCGGCCGTGACGCCGGCAGGCACGACCGAGGGGTCGGCGAGCTGCGCGAACGTCGGCAGCGCGATGCCGGCGGTGCGGAAGCGCTCTACTGCACGGTCGCGCGCCTCCGGGTCGACGACCTCCGTCTCGAGCCCGAACGCCGCGCCGGTCACAGCCCGGCCGCGGCGCGCTCGTCCACGAGCAAGGTTGCGTCGGGCCGCACACGACTCGCGGGGATGCCCGGATCGCGAGCGACGAGCTTCTGCACCATTTCGGCTTTGCCCGCCCCCGCGGCGAGGAACATCACATCGCGTGCACGGTTCACCGTGGGCACGGTCAGGGTCATCCGCACGCGTCCGCGGTAGGGCTGGGTGATTGCGACATCGGCGTCCTCGACGTCGATGACCGGATCGCCCGGCGGCCACGACGCGGTGTGACCGTCATCGCCGAGACCCAAGTGCACGACGTCGAGCACACCGTCGTCGGTGACGGCGCGGAGCTCCGCGGCATATCGGCGTGCGGCGTCGTCGAGATCGGGGGCGGTGACGTCCATCACGTGCGCGTGCACGGGAACGCGATCGAGCAGGTTGGCACTGAGATCGCCGAGGTTGCGGTCGGGGTCGCCGTCGGGGGCAACCCGCTCGTCGACCTGGAAGACGTGCACCTCTGCCCACGGCAGTGCGAGCTGTGACAGCGCGGCGAACATCGCCGCCGGCGTGGATCCGCCGCTCACCGCGAGCGTGAATCGGCCGCGCTCAGCGACCGCCGGCTTCATTCGGGCTGCGATCCACTCGGCCGCGCGCTCGGCTAGCTCGTCGTGACCGTGCACCTCGACCGCCATCAGGAGTCCTCTGCTTCCGTCTGGAGCGCGACCACTGGATCGCACACGTCGTTCCACCGGAGGAACACGCGGGTCTCCCTCTCGTAACCGAGCACCGACAGGGTGGCGGGCGACAGGGCGAAAAGGCGGCCTCCGGTGGGGTCGAGGCCGAGCCACCGAGCGCCGAGTACGCGCAACACGTGGCCGTGGGCGAAGAGTGCGACGTCTCCATCAGCCGCCACCGCGCGATCGATGACGCGGTCGACCCGGGCAGCCACCTCGCTCGCCGTCTCGCCTCCGGGCACGCCGTCGTCCCACAACGTCCATCCGGGGCGATCGACCCGGATGTCGACGGTGCGACGACCCTCGTACTCGCCGTAGTCCCACTCCAAAAGGTCGTCATCACGTTCGGCGACTCCCGCGAGACCGGCGAGGCGGCAGGTGTCGAACGCGCGCCCCAGGGGGCTCGTGAGCACGAGGGCAAAGTCACGACCGGCGAGACGACGCCCGGCGAGCTCGGCCTGCGCGCGGCCATCGTCGGTGAGCGGGATGTCGGTGCGGCCGGTATGGCGGCCGAGCTTCGCCCATTCCGTCTCGCCATGGCGGACGAGCACGATCTCCCTCGCAGACACGCCCGGAGCCTGCCACGCGTCGTGAGGGTGCGCGACGGAACGGGTGCTCCTGAGCGAGACTGCGGCATGGGCGGCCTCCCGACATCGGCGCGCCGGATCGTGGCGGGCATGGTCGCGGTGGTCGCGATGCTCATCGTGGCCGTCCCGGTAGGCGCGGCCCCGCGGCAGTCGCCGCCGCCGCCCGGGCCGCTGACGCTGAACCCGACCTCAGGTCTGCCCGGCAGCTCGTTCACTGGCTCGCAGCCGGTGAACCCGACGTTCGGTCGCCTCAGCTGTCGTGTGTGGTTTCTGTTGTTCGACGGAACGGTCGCGTCGGGACAGGACGTGAACTTCTCCGCGTCGACTCGCAGCGCCACGATGGCCGTGCCGCTGAACGCCGCGCCCGGGAACCACACGGTGACGTCGCACTGCCTCGACCCGAACAACAAGCCGAGCCAAGTCGGTTCAGCACCGTTCCTCGTGACCGGCGGGACGACCACCACGACCACGACGATCGCGACCACGACGACAACGACCACCATCGCGACCACCACGACCGCACCGACCACGACCGCACCGACCACGACGGCGCCGACGACCACTGCGCCGACGACGACGCGTCCGCCCACGACGACGCGTCCGCTTACCACGACGGGCGCGACCACCACGGGTGCCACCACAACGGTCGCCCCGACCACCACCGCCGCTTCCACGACGACGACGACCGCGAGCACGACGACGACGACCGCCCCTGAAGTCCGCGCGCTCGACGTCGAGGAGCCGACCGTCCCACCCGGCGGCGACGCGACCGCGACGGGGCAGGGTTGCGATCCAGGAGCGTCGGTGACGCTCGAGATCGCCGGTGAGGAGGTCGGGAGCACGACTGCGGAGGACGACGGCACGTTCGAGACCGAGATCGAGGTACCCGATGTCGAGCCTGGTCGCGTGGAGGTGCTCGCGCGGTGCGGGCCTGTGCTCACCACCGAGCTCGATGTCGTGTTGGCCTCGGAAGTGAGCAGCGGCACCTCGACGGTGCTCGTGCTGATGTTCTTCGTGATCGTGCTGGCCGCGCTGCTTTGGTACGGCCGTCAATCGCGTCAGACGGGACAGCGCTGAGGGCGCTGCCGCCCAGAGGACGTACCATTCGGTCGTGACGAGGACGACCGTGCCGATCCCGACCAGAGTTCTGGTGACCGGCATGCGTCACGACGACGGGGAGATCGTCGCCGCCGAGCTCTACGCGGTGGCCGAGGCGTGCGGGCAGTCGTCGGAGCAGGTGCGCTCCTGTTTGCGCCGCCTGGTGAACGAAGGGTTGTACATCCAGCACGGCAAAGGCCGGTCGGCGCGGTTCGTGGCCACCGAGGCGGGCGTCGCGCAGCTCGAGGCGGGCTGGACGCGCACCCGCACCGCATATCAGCAGGACGCAGCGGGGCGGGGATGGGATCGCTTGTGGCACATCGCCGCGTTCGCCGTGCCCGAGAACCGCCGCACCGCTCGCGACCACCTGCGTGACCGGCTGCTCGGCCACGGCGGCGCGGCGTTGCAGGGCGGCATGTACGTGTCGCCCCACCCTTGGGAGGACATCGTTCGTCAGGAGGCCAAACGCCTGCGGGTCGACGAGTACCTCACACTCGCGACGACCGACGACCTCGAGGTCGGAGGCGTACGTGATCCCCGTCAGCTCGCACACGAGCTCTGGCCGATCAGCGAAGTGGCCCGCGCTTACGAGCAGTTCATCGAGCAACACCGTCACGTACCGGAGCAGCTCGAGGAGATGCGTCGCCGCAAGGAGCGCTTCAGCGACGACCACTTCCTCCCGTTCGCATTCGCGATGGCAGTGGCGATGTCGGAGTGCACACGCACCGATCCCCTGCTGCCACCGGAGCTCTTGCCGCGGCCGTGGCCGGGGCGGGCGGCACGCGAGCTCGTGTTGCGGAGTCGCCGGCTGGCGCTGTTGGTGCGCGAGGAGCACGACCGCCCCGCGCTGTTCCACCTCTACGACCAGATGGTCGAAGGGCTGAGCTAGCCGGCCAGCGTCAGCTGAGTCCTGCGAGGTGCGCCGCGTCGTTGTAACGGACGAGGCGCCAGCGTGGCGTCCGGCGATCGCGACCGGGGACGAACACGAGCTCGGTGAGCGAGGTGTTCTCGGTCGAAAGTTCGAACGCGCCGACCATGGGCAGCCCGAGCAGCTCGCGGAGCGCGGCGTCGATCACTCCCCCGTGACACGCCATCGCGACCGTGCGCCCCTCGTGCTCAGATGCGAGACGCCGTACGGTCGTACCCACCCTCTCGTGGAACTCGGTCCACGTCTCGCCTCCTGGTGAGACGGCCCTCCCGGGATCGTCCTCGAAGTCCTCGAAGCGATACTTGTCCAGCGCGTCGTCCCACGACATGCCATCGGCCTCGCCGGGATGCCGCTCACACAAGCCTTCGTCTTGCATGACGGCCAGGTCGTGGAGCGCCGGCGCGATGATCTCGGCCGTCTCACGCGCTCTCGGCATCGTGCTCGCCACGAGGGCGTCCACCGCATCGAGCTCACGGGTGACCGCGAGACGATCTCGGAGCGCGCCCGCCTGCCGCCGGCCGAACTCAGAAAGGCCGTTGCACGAGAGGAGGCCGCCGACGATGCGGTCAACGTAGACCTGCGACTCGCCGTGACGGATGAAGACGAGCCGAGTCACACGCTCACGCGAGGTTCTCGACGAAGCGCTCGAGCTGGCGCAGGTTGCGGCACTCGAACACCCCGTCAGTGTGGACGCCGTACTCGCCGATGATCGAGTCGCCCGTGTCCCAGTACGAGCGCGGCTCGGGGTTCAGCCAATAGACGTGACGCGCCCGGTGGCGCATCTCCTTCAGCACCCACGACTGCGCGGAGTGATAGTTGTTGCGCGCGTCGCCGAGGAGGATCACCGTCGTCTTCGGCCCGACCTCTTTGCCCCACCGCTCCCAGAACACCTCGAGCGCGTGGCCGTAGTCGCTGTGGCCGTCGACCCAGACGACGTCGGCTTCGGTGTTGACGCGATGCACCGCGTCGGTGATGTCCTCGACGCCCTCGAAGAAGCGGGTCACCTCGTCGATGCCGTCGATGAACACGAACGCCCGCACCTTGGAAAACTGGTTGCTGATCGCGTACACGAGGTGGAGCGTGAACCGAGCGAACGCGGCGACGGAGCCGGAGATGTCGGCGACGACCATGATCTCGGGCTTGGCCGGGCGGGGATAGCGGAACTTCGGCTCGGCCGGCACCCCCCCATAGGAGAGCGAGTGCCGCACGGTGTTGCGGAAGTCGAGGGGACCTTTGCGACCGTGGCGACGCTTGCGTGCGAGGCGGACCGCGAGCTTGCGGGTCAGCGGGTACAGCGCCCGCCGGAGCGCGGCCATCTCGTCGCGCGAGGCGTGCATGAAGTCGACATCCTCGGGCAGCGGTTTGCGCAGGGTCTTGGCCATCGCCTCGACGCCGCGGTCGGCTACCAGGCGACGGCGGATCTCGGCCTCGATCTCCTGCTTGAGCTGATTGATGCGGGTTTCGAACTCGTCGCGCTCGAGCCGCTCCTCGAGCGCAGTCATCTCGCCGCCGACCTCTTGCCGAGCCGACTCCATGAGCTTCTCGAGCATGCCGTCGAGATCGAGGTTCCGCAGCGTGCGGTACAGGTAGTAGGTGCCGCCGACAGGACGGCCGGGCTCCATCCCCGCATACCGGCTGACCGCCTGGCGGGCGAGCGCCCGCATCATCGCCTCGTCGGCGTTCATCAGCGCCCGGTACAGCATCTCCGCGAGCTGCTCGGGCGTGAGCTGGTCCATCGCGCCGCCGGGACCGCCCGCCTGCTGCTGGCCCGGCTGCATCTCGCCCCATTGATCGCCGTCCGCGTCGGGATCGACGGCGAACTCGGGACCTCGCAGCGAGAAGTACACCTCGAAGACCGTCTCGAACGCCCGCCAGTGCGCGTTGTTCTTCACGAGCGTCGCCCCGAGCGCGTACTTGAACGCGTCGCGGTCCTCGATCGGGATGTGCTTGACGGCCTCCATCGCGTCGAGGTTCTCGGTGAGCGACACCGGGAGCCCCGCCGCGCGCAGCTCCTGGATGAAGCCGCCTAGGAGGTCGAGCATCGGAGGGTCCTCAGAACTCGCCGCGAAGGATCGGCATCGACGTCATCCTGCTGGTGTTCCAGTCGTACATGGACCAGCCCACCGCACCCTGCTCGCGGGCGGCGATGACCATCCCGCGGATCTCGTCGTCGGTGGCGGTGTCGGCGATGCCGCCGATCGGGTGGACGACCGCCGTCGGGTTGTTGATGTGCTGGCGGATCAACGTGATGTTGTCGAGTGTGTAGCGGTAGCCGTCGTGGTAGCCGGACGCCTGCGTGCGGCCGGTCCAGTAGCCCATCGGCATCCAGACGTTGTAGTAGGGCGCGAGCTCGGCCCAGGGGAAGCCGACCCAGAAGTTCGGGTTGATGATGTCCATCACGACTGGTGGCACGACGATCGCGCTCAACACGGCGGTGCCGGTCGACTGCCGGAGCCGTCGGGACAGGTCGACGAGCCGGCGGCTGCGCTCAGCAACGTCGGGCACCACGCGTGACTCGATGTCGACGCCGATGCCGTCGAACTTGTGACCGTTGAACTCGAAGTTGAACAGCGCCATGAGATGGCGCATGTCGGTGTCGACGTTGGTGAGGTGGGGCAGGTACCACGCGACCACGTTGATGCCGTACGAATGCGCTGTCTGCAGCCAGGTACCGACGATGTTGGGATCGGTCAGGTCACCCGGCGACTTCGGATCGTCGCGGGCCGCCTGGAGGTAGAGCGTCTTGACGCCCTGCGCGGACATGTCGGCGAGCACGGCGGGGCTGAGCGGCGCGGTGCGACCGTTGGTCTGGTACACGTCGAGGTAGTCGAACGCGTCGACCCACGCGCCCAGCCCTTGGTAGGGCAGATAGTCGGGATGCCAGGTGCCGTTGGCGTCGGGCCGGATGCCCGGAGGCGGTAAGCACGCGCTGACGAAGCACGCGACCGCGAGCACACATCCGAGCAGGGCGAGGCGCATCCTCGCGCTGCTCGTCTTCAGCCGCATCAGGCCTTCCCTGCCTCGACGGACAGCTCCTTTGCCGCCTTCGCGATGTCGGTCTGGTACTTGAGCAAGATGTGCAACGTCTCCTTCGCTTGCTGCGCGTCGATCGAGTCGATGCCGAGCAGCACGAGGGTGCGCGCCCAGTCGAGCGTCTCGGAGACCGACGGTGCCTTCTTCAGCTCGAGCTGGCGGATCGACCGCACGATGCGGGCGACCTGATCGGCCAGGTTCTCGGTGATGTCGGGCACCTTCGTGAGGACGATCTCCTTCTCGCGATCGAGATCGGGATAGTCGACGTGCAGGTAGAGGCAACGGCGCTTCAGCGCCTCGGACAGCTCGCGGGTGTTGTTCGAAGTGAGGAACACGAGCGGGATCTGGGTGGCCTCGACGGTGCCGAGCTCGGGGATCGAGACCTGGTAGTCGGAGAGGATCTCGAGCAGCAACGCCTCGGTCTCGATCTCGACGCGGTCGACCTCGTCGACCAGCAGCACGACCGGCTCATTGGCGCGGATTGCCTCGAGCAACGGACGCGTCAGCAGGAACTCCTCGCTGAAGATGTCATCGTGCACATCCGACCAGCCGTCCGCGTGGCGGTCAGCCTGGATGCGGAGCAGCTGCTTCTTGTAATTCCACTCGTACAGCGCCTTGCTCTCGTCGAGACCCTCGTAGCACTGCAAGCGAATCAGCCGGGCTCCGGTGAACTCGGCGACGGACTTCGCCAGCTGCGTCTTGCCGGTGCCGGCGGGCCCCTCGATGAGGACGGGCTTCTGCAGGCGGTCGGCGAGGAACACCACTCCGGCGATGCCGTCGTCGGCCAGGTAATGCACGTCGCGAAGGCCCTGACGGACGTCGGCAACGGAGTCGAACCGGTACGAGGTCCCGGACGGCGCGCCGGGTGTTCCTGAGGACATCTGAGGAAGCGTACCGGGCCGCTTGACCGCAGGGTCAATCACCATGGTTGTCACCTGCGACGTTGTGCCGCCTGATTACCTGGATCCCGATGAACGATCCCGGCCTTTCACGAGCCCGTGTGGCCGTGGCCGCGGTGTTCTTCGCCAACGGCGCGCTGTTCGCGAACCTCGTTCCCCGCTACCCGGAGATCCGCGCCGACCTCGGGCTGAGCAACGCCGCGCTCGGCACCGCCATCGCCGCGTTCCCGCTCGGCGCGCTCGTCGTGGGATTACTGGCCGCGCCGCTCATCGGGCGCTTCGGTTCGGCGAGGGTTGCCACTGCGACCATCGTCGCCTTGGCCACCGCGCTCGCGATGGTCTCGCTCGCCGCCAGCTGGGCCGCTCTCGCGGCGATCATGTTCGTCGCCGGAGCGCTCGACGCCGTCACCGACGTCGCGATGAACGCGCACGGCCTTCGAGTCCAGCGCCGCTATGGCCGGTCCATTGTCAACTCGTTCCACGGCATTTGGAGCATCGGGGCGGTGACCGGCGGTCTCATGGGCGCCGCGACGCTGGCACTCGACGTGTCGTTGGGCGCCGCGCTCCTGACGGCGTCGGTGCTATTCGCCGTCGTCGCGTTGGTCAGCTACCGGTTCATGCTGCGCGGCCGCGACGGCGTCGATCGTGGGACACCGGCTCATCTCTCAGTGCGACGCATCACCTCGACGACGCTTTGGGCGCTCGCCGCCCTCGGCGTTCTCGCAGCGTGTGGTGCCGTGGTCGAAGACGCCGCCGCGTCGTGGGGCGCGCTCTACTTGCAGGACGATCTCGGAACTGCCGCCGCCGCGGCGGGTCTCGCGTTCGTGTCGTTCCAGTCTGCGATGACCCTTGGCCGGCTCACGGGCGATCGCGTCGTCGACCGCTTCGGCCAGCGCACGGTGGTGCGCAGCGGCGCCATCCTTGCCGCAGTCGCCATGGCTCTCGCGTTGCTGTTCCACACGCCGTCGGCGACGCTGATCGGGTTTGCGCTCGCGGGCCTCGGCGTCGCCACCCTCGTGCCGGCGGCGATGCACACGGGCGACGAGCTCCCTGGGCTGCCGCCGGGGGTCGGGCTCACAGTGGTGAGCGTGCTGCTGCGAGTCGGATTCCTCGCCTCTCCGCCGATCGTCGGCTTCACCGCCGACGCGATCAGCCTCCGGGCCGGCCTGCTCGGCGTGGTGCTGGCCGGAACGATCGTCGTGTTCTTCAGCCGGGTGCTGCTCCAGCACAACCCCGAGCACGCGGCGGGCGCCGCTAGCCCCGGATCTGTCCGTCTCCCTCGATGACCCACTTGAGGGTGGTGAGCTCGCGTAAGCCCATCGGTCCGCGTGCGTGGAGCTTCTGCGTCGAGATCCCGATCTCCGCGCCGAACCCGAGCTCTTCACCATCGACGAACCGGGTAGACGCATTCACGAGGACCGCGGCGGCATCGACCTCACGCGTGAAACGCGACGCGGCGTCGACCGAACCGGTGAGGATCGCCTCCGAGTGGCCAGAGCCGAAACGCGCGATGTGGTCGATCGCCTCGTCGACGGAGTCGACCACCTTCACCGCCAGCTTCAGCGCGAGGAACTCCGTCGCGAAGTCATCGTCGGTCGCCGGTGCGACGCGATCCGCACCAAGGATCTCGCGAGTGGCGTCGTCGCCGACGAGCTCGACGCTGTCCAGACCCCGCGCGACCCGCTTCAGGAACGGCGCCGCGATCGAACGGTGCACGAGCAACGTCTCCATCGCATTGCACACCGACGGGCGTTGCAGCTTCGCGTTCAGGACGATCTCAGATGCCTTCGGCAGGTTCGCAGTCGCGTCCACGTAGATGTGGCAGTTGCCGTCGCCGTCGATGACGTAGGGCACCGTGGCGTTCTCGAGGACGCTGGCGATGAGTGATGGCCCGCCGCGAGGGATGAGGCAATCGATGACGCCGCGCATTCGCATGAACTCGACCGCCGCCTCGTGGCTGGTGTCCTCGACGAGTGTGAGGCTCTCCGATGGCAAGCCGGCCTTCACGAAGCCCTCCCGAAGGGCGGTCGCGATGGCGATGTTGGAGGAGATCGCGCCCGAGGAGCCTCGCAGGAACGCCGCGTTGCCCGACTTCACACACAGGCCGGCGGCGTCGCTGGTCACATTGGGCCGATTCTCGTAGACGATCGCGACGACGCCGAGGGGGACGCGCACGCGTCGCACGCGTAACCCGTTTGGACGCACCCACCCGTCGGCGATTTCGCCGATCGGGTCGGGAAGGGTCGCAACATTGCGGAGGCCGTCGGCCATACCCTCGACGCGTGCAGGGCTCAGGCGGAGGCGATCGACGACCGTCGCAGTCGCGCCGGCCGCCTCGGCACGGTCGATGTCGAGGGAGTTTGCCGCAAGTACCTCCTCGGAGCGTTCCACGAGCAGGTCGGCCGCGGCCAAGAGTGCCGCGTCCTTCGTTGCCGTCGACGCGCCCGCAAGGACACGAGATGCCGACTTCGCCCGCAAGCCGAGCTCATGCATCGGTGACATCGGCCCCCAGGCTAGGGCGCAATAGGGTCGCTTCCGTGATCCGACACGGCGGCAGCCGGATGTCGACGGCGGTAGCGGTGTGGGTCCTCACGAGCGCGATGACCTTCGGCTCGTGCAGCGACGACAGCGACGGAGCGAGCGCGGCGAGCGCCAGTGAAGTCGCATCGTCGGCGCCGGACGGCGCCGCCTCCACCACGTCCCCGATCGATCCGGTGACCGTGAACGCGATCGATCCGTGCGCGCTGCTCACGACCGACGAGGTCGGCGCGGCACTGCAGGCTCCGGTCCTCGCACCCGCGGCCGGGCCTCAGGGAAGCCTCCCGAACCCGCTCGGACAGCGCACGTGCACCTGGTCGACGCAGGAGTCGCCCCCCCGCTCGCTCTCGATTTCCGTCGTGACGACCGACTCCGCACAGGCCGGCGGCGCGCTCGGGCGGCTCGTACTCCGCCGAGCGTCTGTTCGAGGACACCAAACAGCTCGTCGACGGTCTCGAGCCCGTGCCCGACGTCGGCGACGACGCCTACTTCGGTTCGGTGGCGGGCCTGCAGATGTCGGTGCTCGCCGGCGATGTGTACGTCTCGGTCGGCGTCCCGTTCGGGACGACCGAGGCCGATGCTGCTGCCGTGCGAACGCTCACCCCGGTGGTCGTGAGCCGGCTGCCTTGAGGCGGGACCGCCGGCCGAGAACTCAGGCCTCGTCGATCAGTCCCACGTCGCCGTCGGCGCGGCGATACACGACCGCAGCCTTGCCCGTCGTGGCGTTCGAGAAGAAGAAGAACGAGTGGCCCAGCAGGTCCATCTGCAACGCGGCCTCGTCGGGCGGCATCGGCTTCATCGCGAACCGCTTCACCTTCACGATGCGGGGGTCGCCGCTCTCGGTCGACACCTCCGCGACCGCGGCGGTCGCCTTGCCGTTCGCGGACACCCGGCTGCCATGGTTGCGCCGGACGAGCTTGGTCTTGAGCCGGGTGAGCTGGTGCTCGAGCTTCGCGACTGCGAGATCGACCGCCGCAAACTGGTCGGGTGCCGCGACCTTCGCCCGCACGTGGTGGCCGTGCCCTTCAAGGGTCACTTCGCACACCTCCCGGGCGGCGATGCGCCGGTTGCGCTCCTCGCTGAAGTGCACGTCGGCGCGCTCCATGCCGTCGAGGAAACGATCGAGGCGCCCGATCTTGTCGGCGACCGCCGACCGCAAGGCGGGAGATACGTCGGCGTGACGACTGCTCACGGTGATGTCCACGGGCCGCTCCTCGCAGTGCCGGGAGGACCGAGTGTACGCGGCGTGTGGGCGGCGGCGACCCCGTGGATCTCGCGCGCTCCGGCTCGCCGCAACGCCATGGCTCCCGCCGTCATCGATGCTCCCGATGTGACCACGTCGTCGACCAGCAGCACGACGAGGTCCGCCGCGGCGTGCAACCCCGTGAGGTCGGGGCCGAGCAGCCGGGCGCTGAGACCGCGGCCGGTCTGGGCCGGGCCCGCGTGCCGCACGAGGAGGCGCCGGCAGCGCAGCCGGAGCCGAGCGGCGACCTGACGGGCCAGAAGCTCGGCTTGGTCGTAGCCACGGTGCCCAGCGCGCCGTGAGGTTGTCGGCAGCCAGGTGACCACCTGCAGAGGGGCGGTCTCGCCGCGCATGGCCTGGACCCGGGCGGCCATGGCCGCCGCCAACGCGTCGACGCCGGCGCGCGCGTTGCGGTACTTGAGCCCGGCAATGAGCTGGCGCCCCACGCCCTCGTAGGCGATGACCGCGGCTGAGGCTGTCGAGACCGCGTGGGATCGGGAGCGGGTCGGCGGCGGCGCGCAACTGCCCCGAGCAGCCCGTGCAGACCCCTGCCTCAACGCAGCGACAGACCGGACACCGGGCGACCAGCAGCACACCGCCCGTTAGCCGGGGGCTGTGACAGCGGAGTTTGCAGCGGGCGGCGTCAGCCGTCGGCGTCGATGCCGCACACCTCGGTCAGGTATGCCTCGACGCGGGTACTCGCCTCGGTGATCTCAGTACTGCTGAACGCCTCGAGCTGCGCGATCGCCTCGGGATCCTGCGCGAGCGCCGTGAAGTCGTAGTTCGCGGCCTCGAACACTTCGATGAGGCCCGCGAGCGTGTCGGCGATCACGCCGACGTCCTCTTTGATCTCGTCGGGGGCGCTGCTCTCGAGGTCAGCGAGCGCCTCCTGCGACGCGTTGAACTGACTTTCCAAGTCCGCGGGATCCTCGGACTGGAACGCCTCGTCTCCGAAGACCTCGTCGAAGCCCTGGGCCTGACTGCAGAACTCGCCTCCGCCTTCACCGGAGAAGTCGGGTGCACCGGTCGATGCTGCCGACTCGTCGCCGCCGGCGGACGAGTCGGGCGCGTCCGAGCTCGCAGCGGGAGCCTCGGTGCTGTCGGAGCCCTCGTCGGGGGCGGAGGAATCGCTGTCGTCGCCACCGCACGCGGCAAGCGTCACGATGAGGGCAGCAGCGAACAGAAGGGCAAGCGGCTTACGAAGCATGGAGGAACGTTAGTGGGCGGTCCCCCACGCCCCGGTGCATCCCCTGTGTCAATCCGATTGCGACTCGAAGGTGGTCGGGATCGGATTGCGGCCGGTCACGATGTCGTCCGCCCGCTGCGTGACCGCGTTGAAGAATTCGGGATGTGTGGTGATCCAGAACCGATCTTCCACGATCGCGTCGCGCACGTGCACTGCCACTTCAGCAGGATCCATTGCAGTTTCGAGAAATCGCTTGAGGATGTCGTTGCGCGCGCGTGCGTCGCCGACGGCTTTGGTCGCGTTGCGCAAGGCGTCGGGTCGGTTGCGCTGGCTGTCGAAGATGTTCGTACGTACGAAGCCCGGGCACAGCACGGAGACCCCAACTGACGAACCCGCCGCTTGCAGCTCCTTCGAGAGCGTCTCGCTGATCGCGACGACGGCGAACTTCGTCGCGTTGTAGGGGCCCATGCCCGCCGACGCGAAGAGCCCGGCCATCGACGCGGTGTTCACGACGTGCCCTCCATCGGGGTTGGCGAGCAGACGGGGCAGGAACGAGTGGAGGCCATGGATGACCCCCCACAGGTTCACGTCGAGCACCCACTTCCAATCGGCCAGGGTGAGGTCGGCGATCTGTCCGCCGCCGCCGACGCCCGCGTTGTTGCACAGCACATGCACGGTGCCGAAGCGATCACACACCTGATCGGCGAGCGCCTGCACCGACACCGCGTCGGCGACGTCGGTCTGCACACCCACGACGCCGAGCTCGGCGGCCGTCTGTTCGAGCGCGGCGTTCTCGACGTCGGCGATGACCACCTGCATGCCGTCGGCCGCGAACCTCGCGGCGAGGCCTCGTCCGATGCCACTCGCGCCGCCCGTGACGACGGCGACCTTGCCCTCGAGGTCGCGCACGTCAGTAGCGGTACTGCTCGGCCTTGTACGGCCCGCCAGGCGGGACGCCGAGGTAGTCGGCCTGCTCGTCGTCGAGCTTGGTGAGCTTCACGCCGAGGGCGTCGAGATGGAGGCGGGCCACCTTCTCGTCGAGCTGCTTGGGCAGCACGTAGACGCCGACGGGATACTTGCCCGGGTTCGCGAACAGCTCGATCTGGGCGATCACCTGGTTCGAAAACGAGCACGACATCACGAAGCTCGGATGGCCCGTCGCGCAACCGAGGTTCACGAGCCGGCCCTCGGCCAGGACGATGATCGCGTGGCCATCAGGGAACGACCAGAGGTCGACCTGAGGCTTGATCTCGATGCGCTCGATCTCGGGAACGCGTGCGAGACCGGCCATGTCGATCTCGTTGTCGAAGTGGCCGATGTTGCACACGATCGCGTTGTGCTTCATCCGCGCCATGTGATCCACCGTGATCACGTCGAGGTTGCCGGTCGCGCTCACGAAGATGTCGGCGGAGCTCACGACGTCCTCGAGCACGGTGACCTGGTAGCCCTCCATCGCGGCCTGGAGGGCGTTGATGGGGTCGATCTCGGTGATGATCACGCGGGCGCCTTGGCCGCGTAGCGATTGCGCACAACCCTTGCCGACGTCACCGAAGCCGCACACGACGGCGGTCTTGCCGCCGATCATCACGTCAGTGGCGCGGGCGATGCCGTCGATCAGGGAATGACGACAGCCGTAGAGGTTGTCGAACTTCGACTTCGTGACCGAGTCGTTCACGTTGATCGCCGGCCACAGCAGCGAGCCTTGCTGCTGCATCTGGTACAGGCGATGGACGCCGGTCGTCGTCTCCTCGGTGACGCCCTTGATCGCGGCCGCCATCCGGGTCCACTTCGTCGGGTCGGTACGCAGCGTCTTGCGGAGCAGCGCGAGCACGACCCCGAACTCGACTGAACCGGCTGTTTCAGGCTCCGGCACGTCTCCGAGTCGCTCGAATTCCGCGCCCTTGTGCACGAGGAGCGTGGCGTCTCCCCCGTCGTCGAGGATCATGTTCGGGCCGTCGCCGCCCGGCCAGTCGAGCATCTGCTCGGTGCACCACCAGTACTCCTCGAGCGACTCGCCCTTCCACGCGTAGACCGGGATGCCCTTTGGTTCGTCCACGGTGCCCTCGGGACCCACCGCGACGGCCGCGGCAGCGTGATCCTGGGTGGAGAAGATGTTGCACGACGCCCAGCGCACCTCCGCGCCGAGCTCGACGAGCGTCTCGATGAGCACCGCGGTCTGAATCGTCATGTGCAACGAGCCGGAGATGCGGGCGCCGGCGAGCGGCTTGCTCGGGCCGAACTCAGCCCTGAGCGCGCGAAGGCCGGGCATCTCGTGCTCAGCGAGGTGGATCTCCTTGCGGCCGAAGGGCGCGAGGGAGAGGTCAGCGACGCGGAAGTCGCGCCGCGCGGGAGGGGCATCAGTGGTGGTCACGGCGCCGGAGTCTACGGCGGCCTTGCCGCAATCGGGTCAGCCCGACCGGGTCAGGCCAGCCCGGTCAGGGAGAGCCGGCGAGAGCGTCCTTGATGAACTCCAGCGCGGCGATGGGCCCAGGGTCGACACCCTCGTGGTCGGCCATGGCGAGCGAGACGAGATCTCCGTAGAGCATGAGGTCGAGCAGCTGAGCCAAGGGTCCTTCGCCCTCGGCTCGCACCTCGGCGATCGATGCGACGACCTCTTCGACCAGAGAGTCCACGAGGGCGAAGCGAGGTGCCAGGTGCGGGTGCTCGTGGTCGTGGCGCACGTTCACGATGGTGAACACCTGGCGGGTCACGTCACCGTGCTGTCCCCATCCCGCGACTTCGTTGTGACAGAGCTCGGGCATCCGGTTGGCAAACGCGGGCGCCTTCGCGTTCTCGTTGACATCCGCCTTCCAGCGTTGCGCAGCCACCGCGCCGAGCGGCCCGGCGCCGTAGAAGAGCGGGATGGTGCGACCGATGACACGCGCGAGCCGGTCGGCCGCGTTGTTCGCTGCCGAGAGCTGGTCGCGGCGGCGCGCGAGCTGGTCGACGGCTGCGCTGATCCACGCCGCCGCGCCGGGAAACAATCCCATCTGCTCGAGCGCGAGCAGCGGAGGGATCGCCAACGCGCCGATGCCCGCGCGGGGCATCGGGATACCCGGCGGGACGCGCAGCACCGCCGCCGCCCCACTGCTCGGCGAGACGGGCCAGCTCGCCCCCCTCGCAGACGGCGACGACACGCGCACCCAGCGCCGCGGCCTGCGTCGCGGCCTCGACCGTCTCCTCCGAGTTGCCGGAGAACGAGATCGCGAAGACGAGGGTCCGCTCCCCCACGAAGCCCGGCAGCTCGTAGTCCTTCGACACGAGGATGGGCACGGGTAGGAACGGGCCGGCGACGACAGACATCACGTCGGCGGCGATGCCGCTGCCGCCCATGCCGAGCGCAAGCACGTGCGCAACCTGTTCGCGGGCCGGCAAACCGTCGATACCGCCTGCCACCGAGATCGCCGCGTTCGCCACCTGCTCGGGCAGCGCGAGCGCGGCTTCGTACATGCCGAGCGAGTCGAGCCTCGTCATCGCTCGACCCCGGCGATCACGGGGTGAACGTCGGCTCGAGGCCCTCGGCCGCGACCTTGGCCATGAGCCGATCGTGCTCGGCGTCGGTCACGGTCTCCGCTTCGTCGATGAGCATGATCGGGATGTCCTCCCGCACCGCGTAGCGACGCTTGAGGCGCGGGTTGTACAACGCGTCCTCGTCGACGAAGTAGTAGAGGGGGCCCTTGTCCTCGGGGCACGCGAGGATCTCGAGGAGCAGCGGATCGAGCGCCATCGAGCCGACACTACCCCGCAACACGCAATGTCAGATGTGTGAGGTCAGCCGAGCGTGATGAGCGCCAACACCTCGGCCACGTGCACGTCGCAGTCCTCGCGTGTTGCCGCTTCGAGGTTCAGACGCAGCAGCGGTTCGGTGTTCGACGGGCGCAGGTTGAACCACCAGTCGTCGTCGACCGTGAGCCCGTCGAGTCGGTCCTGCTTCGCCCCTGCGTAGTGCTGGGCGACGCGTTCGATGGTCGCTTGAGGGTCGGTGACCTCGGTGTTGATCTCACCGGAGTCGGCGTAGCGCTCGTAGGGCAGTCGAAGCTGAGAGAGGGGCTGATCAGCGAGCGACATCGCCTCGAGCACGAACATCGTGGCGATGATGCCGGAGTCCGCGCGGTAGTTGTCGCGGAAGTAGTAGTGCGCGGAGTGCTCGCCGCCGAACGCGGCGCCGGTCTCGGCCATCACCTCTTTGATGTAGGAGTGGCCGACGCGGGTGCGCACCGGCTCGCCGCCGTGCTCCCGGACGACCTCGGGCACTGCCTTCGAGCAGATGAGGTTGTGGATGATCTTCGCCCCGGGCTCTTTCGCGAGCACCCGCGTGGCGAGCAGCGCCGTCGTCGTCGAGCCTGAGAGCCCTCGTCCCTGCTCGTCGACGAGGAACACTCGGTCGGCGTCGCCGTCGAACGCGAGCCCGAGGTCCGCGCCCGTGGCCGTGACGCGCGCCCGGAGGTCGCTCTGGTTGGCGGGCTGGATGGGGTCGGCGGGATGGTTCGGGAACGTCCCGTCGAGCTCGGGGAACAGCATGTCGAGGTCGACGGGAAGCTTCTCGAAGACGCGGGGGACGATGAGACCTCCCATGCCGTTGGCGGTGTCGGCGACCACCTTCAGTCGGCGGAGGCTCGCGGTGTCGACGAACGAGTGGACGTGCGCGACGAAGTCGTCGAGCAGATCGAGCTCGCTGACCGCCCCGCGAAGCGGGCGCGTGTCGCCCCGCTCGAGGAGCTCGGCCGTCGTCGCCTTGATCTCGGTCAGCCCGCTGTCGACACCGACGGGGCGTGCCCCGGACAGACAGAGCTTGATGCCGTTGTACGCCGCCGGATTGTGTGACGCGGTGAGCATCGCCCCCGGGGCGTCGAGTCGACCCGCGGCGAAGTACAGCAAGTCCGTCGACGCGAGGCCGAGCTGCACGACATCGACCCCTTCGCGACGCACTCCGTCAGCGAAGGCCGCCGCGAGATCGACACCGGACTCGCGCATGTCGCGTGCGATGAGGATTCGGGGGGCGGCGGCGAATCGGGCGAACGCCGTTCCGATCGCCCCCGCGATGCGGGCGTCGAGCTGCTCCGGAACCGTGCCTCGGATGTCGTAGGCCTTGAAGATCACGTCGAGCGACACGGCGGCACCCTACTGAAGCGGTCTCGAATCCCCTCCGGGGTCGGCCATGTCGGGCTGCCAGTCGTCGTCGGTCTCCCACTGGTCCCAGTCTTCCCAAAGCTCGTCGGTCGACGAGGTGTCGTCGGCGTCCCAGCCGTCGTCGTGGTCGGGTGCCGCGCCGGGACGTTCCTTCGGAGCGGGGAACACGAGCGCCGGGCCGCGGATCAGCCAGATGAGCCCCGCGAAGCCGAGCAGCGTGAGCAGGATCCCGGCGATGTCGATCGGTGTGCGCCCGTAGTGGAGCGACACGTGCTCGCTCGTCGGCACGACGACCATGAGGTTGGGCGTCACCCGCCACGGACCGTCGGCGCCCGATGCTTGCCAGTTCGGGAAGTACGAGGCCTTGACGAGCACCGGCACACCGACCTGATCGACGTCGAAGCTGATGCGGTCGTCGTCGGTCGTGATGTTGGTGATCTCGACAGGCTGGAGCGGCCGCTCTTCGGGCACTTGGCCAACCTGGACGCGTTGCCACTCGTCGGGCCCGCTCGCCGCGAGCTCGACGTTCCAGGTCGCCGGGTCGAGGAAGAAGTCCTCGCCGACGTGCAGCCAGCTCTTGGAGTTCTTGTCAGCGCCCTCGACGACCGCCGGCTCGTTCTCGAGCGGCGAGACGATCTCGGAGTCGGCGACCTCGAAGATCACCCACGGCCCGGACGTCGCGATCTCGGTGAGGCCTTCGTCCTCGCGTGCCATCTTCACGGCCGCGGGCGAGAAGGCCATGTAGTACCGCACTCCGAGGAGCTGCATGTACTGGACGCCCTTGGGCACGTCGAGCGGGTCGTAGGTCAGGTTGCGCACGGGACGCGAAGGTGCGGCCGACAGCGCCGAACTCGCGAGGAAGTGGTACGGCGTCGTTGCGGACGACTCGAAGAAGAGCCCCTCCATCGACCCGATGCAGCCGTCGGTCCAGAACGGGAGGAGCATCATCGACATCGGCGTGCCGTACTGGTTGAGCTCGGAGTCGTACTCCCACTCCGCGCGCCCGCAGCCCGCGCGTCTGGCCGATCTCGTCCATGGTCGTCATCACGTCTCGGTACTCGCCGTACGCGGGCTTGCCCTCGTAGCCGAGGTAGTTCCACTTCGCCCAGTCGTCGACGAACGCCGATCTCGTGTTGGTGAGGCCGAACCAGCTGTACGCGGAGACCGGTCCGGACGACCTCTGCACCGTCACCATGTGCCCGCCGGGCAGGATGCGCAGGCTCATGCCGAGCACGATCACACAGACGAGCGCACCGACGACCGGGGTGAGCGCGATCACAGCGCGCTTGGCGCCTCGACCGAACAGGCGCGACGCGATCGACGCCAGCCAGAGCCCGATCTCCACCGCACCGAGGGCGGCGAGGAGGTACTTGCACAGGTAGTAGAAGGGCGTCAGCCGCGCGTTCCAGAACATGCTCTGCGGCCACACGATGATCCAGACGCCGTAGATGAGCGTCATCAGCCCGAGCCAGATGCCGGTCCGCTGTCGGCGCACGATCGCGGCGAGCAAGCCGATCACGCCGAGCACGACGAGAATGGCGTCCCACTTCCACGTGCCCGGGAAGAGCAGGTTCACGTAGTCGGTGCGTCGCTCGTACCCCATGTCGGTGAGGTAGTGACGCCGCATCCAGAACGGCACGACCCAGAACGCGGTGAGCAACACCGCGACCGGAAGTGTCGTCGCGAGCCACTTGAAGCGGTGGCGATCCAGGTAGAGGAGGAACCACACGATCGTGCCGGCCGCGGCGAAGATCGCGACGATGAGGTGCGACAGGACGCACAGTGCGAGCAACCCCGCCGCGAGCGCGCGGTGTCGGCCGGTGCGCAGCCCGCGGGCCAGTACGCCGAAGTAGACGAGCGAGAGCGACAGCGCGATCGAGAACGAGAACTCGCCCGCCATCGTCGACGCGATGTTGCCGCCGTAGATCGTGAACGTCTCGTCGAAGAGGAAGACGACCGCGATCGCCGCGAACATCGGGGGCGCCGGGAAGCGCAGCCCGCTGAGCTTGCCGAAGGCCCACGCGGCCACGGGCAGTGTGAGCACTCCCGCGATCGACACGAGCTTGAGCGCGAGCCCGTAGGGCAGGACGACGTCGAGGATGACCACTGCCAGCGCAGGTATCACCATGTAGAACTGGTAGGCGGGGAAGCCGGCGTACCAGTCGGGCGCCCACCCCGAGAGGCGGAAGTGCGGCAAGAGGTGGTCGCGCAGGTACGCGGGCGCCCAGACGTGAGCACCCATGTCGCCGCCGGTCGGCGTGCTGTTCGAGAACAGCAGATCGGGATGGAGCTGGGCCAGCGTGAAGACCACGGCGCCGACCACGATCCCGAAGGTGATCCAGCCCTCGATGGTGACGGCGGCGAGACGCCGGGCGAGCCGCTCGACCCACCCGGGCCCGCGCTCGGCGGACGCGTCGACGAGCTCCCCGGCCGGCGAGGGCGGGGGCCCGGGAGGTTCCGGAGGGGTTTGCTCGAGGAGGTCGGTCATACGAGGCCCGTCATCAGCCCTGACATGTTCGCATCACACCATCGGCCGTGAGCAGTCACTCCTGCAGCAGCAGGATCGTGATCGTCACGGCGTTGAAGCCCATGTGGGCGAAGATCGCGGGCCCGAGCCGCCCGTACCGGTGGACGAGCAGGCCGGCGACGAGCCCGAAGAGCACCAGCGCCGGGAACTGAAGGGGCTGGAAGTGGATCAGGCCGAAGAACAGTGCGCTCAGCCACAGCCCCCACCCGGTCCCGAACGCCCGGTCGAGCGCTCCCATCAAGAAGCCGCGGAAGAACAGCTCCTCGACGATGGGCGCGCCGAACACGACGAGAAGCACGAGCACAACCACGCCGGCGCCACTCGCCCGGTCGGTGAGCTCGCGGGCCGCGTCATCCAGCTCGTCGGGGTCGATGTCGAAGATCCAGAAGATCGGGACATAGAGCAGGGGCACGAGGACGAGCTGGGTCACCGCGCCGACCGGAAGACCACGAACGGCGTCGCGGGGCTCAGCTCGCAGTCCCATGTCCACCGTGAGGTCGCCGCTGCCCTTGCGACGCGAGAACAGCACGGTCCCGCCGACGAGCACGACCCAGAGCGGCACCTGCAGGACGGCAGTGAGCCACAGCGGAGGGTCGGGATCGTCCGCGGCGCCGTAGCCCGCGGCGAGCAGCACCGCGGCACCCACGAGGTTCGACACCACGAAGGCGGCGAGCCAGGTCAGCAGGGCGTCGCGGATCCCCGGGGCGGTCGCGGTCTCGTCGGCCACGGTGGCCGACCGCTCAGACGGCGAGGGCGACGGGGCCAGACGATCGCACGCGGCGATCGTCGAGCATCCAGCCCCGGGGCGGGCGCAGGCGCTCGGCGTGGCGGGCGCACATGTCGTAGGCGTGCGGGTCGCGCTCGACGGTGAGGTGATCGAGCCACGCCGCCTGTTCGCCGTAGTGGTAGGTGACAGTCGCCACGGCCGGCTCCGCGCACGCGGGGCGGCAGCACTGGCGGCGCATTCGGGCGACGATACCTGTCACCAGCGGCGTCATTGGGGACACCCCGGGCCCTAGCATGGTCGCATGAGCCAGCTCCCCCCGCCCCCGCCGTCCGGCAACGGTCGCGGCTCGGGTGACCGGCGCCCCCCTCAGGGCGAGGGACCCGGCAACGATCGCGGACCCTACGGACGTCAAGGTAAGTCGACGGGCATCCCGAAGTGGGCGATCTGGGTGTTCCTCGGGCTCCTCGCCGGCGCGCTCCTCATCCCGACCCTGCTGTCGCGGAGTGACGGGCGCGACATCAGCTACACCGAGTTCCGCTCGCTCGTCGAACAGGGCGATGTCGAGTCGATCACGGTCAACAACAACACCGGCGGCATCAAGGGCCAGATGACGAACGGCAGCGAGTTCAGCACGACAGGGCAGATCCCGCTCCCCGATGCCGACCTCGAGCTGCTCAACGAGAAGAACGTCGACGTCGAGTTCAAGACGCCCCAGAGCAGCTTCCTCGGCAGTCTCATCCCGCTCCTGTTGCCGGTGGGCTTGATCATCGGTTTCTTCGTGTGGATGCAGCGGCGCGCCGCGGGCCAGATGGGCAACGTGATGTCGATCGGGCGCTCGCGGGCCAAGACCTACTCCGCCGACAAGCCGTCGACCACGTTCGCCGACGTCGCCGGCTACGAAGGCGTCAAGCAGGAGATCCGCGAGGTCGTCGACTTCCTCAAGATGCCGGAGAGATTCCGCGAGATCGGTGCCCGAATCCCGAAGGGCGTGCTCCTCGTGGGCCCACCCGGCACCGGCAAGACCCTCATCGCGCGGGCGGTGGCGGGCGAAGCGGGAGTGCCGTTCTTGTCGGTGACGGGCTCTGACTTCATGGAGATGTTCGTCGGCGTCGGCGCGTCACGCGTGCGTGACCTCTTCCAGCAGGCCCGCAAGCTCGGTCGGGCGATCATCTTCGTCGACGAGATCGACTCGATCGGCCGCAAGCGCGGCGCCGGGCTCGGCGGTGGGCACGACGAGCGTGAGCAGACCCTCAACCAGATGCTCTCCGAGATGGACGGCTTCGAGGCCACCGAGGGCATCGTGATGATGGCGGCGACGAACCGGCCCGACATCCTCGATCCCGCGCTGCTGCGCCCGGGCCGCTTCGACCGTCAGGTCGTCGTGCCGATGCCCGAGTTCGAGGAGCGCCTCGCGATCCTGAAGGTCCACGCGCGAGACAAGAAGCTGGGGCCCGACGCCGACCTCGAGATCATGGCGCGGGGCACGCCCGGCATGAGCGGCGCCGACCTGGCCAACCTCGTGAACGAGGCGGCGTTGTTCGCCGTGCGGCGCGAGTCGAAGGTCATCGAGCGCATCGACTTCGAGTCGGCGCGCGACCGGGTGATGATGGGTGCCCGGCGTGAGTCCGTGGTGCTCTCGGGCGAGGAGAAGCGCGCGGTCGCCTATCACGAGGGCGGCCATGCCGTGCTCGCCGCGGTGCTGCCGAACGCCGATCCGCTGCACAAGGTCACGATCCTCGCCACGGGCATGGCGCTCGGTGTCACCCAGCAGATGCCCGAAGAGCGTCACATGCACAGCAAGGCCTACATCGAAGACTCGCTCTGCATGCGCCTCGGAGGCCGCATGGCGGAGCAGATCGTCTTCGGCATGGTGTCCACGGGCGCCCAGAACGACCTCGTGGTGAACACCGAGCTCGCTCGCCGGATGGTCCGCGAGTGGGGCATGAGCGACCGAGTCGGCCCGATGGCATGGGGTTCGCAGGGGCAGGTCTTCCTCGGGGACGACCTCATGCACACCCGCGACTACTCCGACGACACCGCTCGCGTGATCGACGAAGAGGTCGAGCGCATCCTGCGGGAGCAGGAAGACCGTGCGTTCAATCTCCTCACGAAGCACCGCCGGGGCCTCGACCTCGTCGCACAGTCGCTCCTGGAACGCGAGACCATCGACGGCGCCGACGTGTCCCGCTTGGTGCAGCAAGGTTTGGAAGAGCACAGCCCCTCGGAGGACAGCGAGCAGTCGGTCCCCGCGCCGACGGCTGCCGAGCCGACGCCCGTTCCCTCCGACTGACCAGCTACTCCACCAGAGCCAGCGCGTCGTCGCGCAGCTCGTCGGCGGTCACCGAGCCCGCGAACGACGCGCGGACGATGCCGGTGCGATCCACGACGAGCGTGATCGGCACGGCGTCGATCTCGTAGCGCTGCGTGCACCTCGGGCCGGGCGCCGACCTCGGCTTCGTCGACCGCGACCTCGTCGCTGCGGACTGTGGCTGCGGCAGACACCATGGCCGCGCACGTGACGCACGACGCCGACGTGAAGACGACCACGAGGGCTCGGGCGTCGGGCCGGGCGAACTCGGCGCGCGCGACCCGATCGGGTAGGCGCACACCGGGCGCGGCCGACGTGTGGACGCGACGCCGGTTGACCAGGAACCCGATGATCACGGCGCTGGCGCCCAGCGCGAGAGCCAACAGCGCCCGCGTCACGTCAGCGGGACGGCGAGCTGACGTGAGGTGCCCGCTTCCTGCCGGAAGATCAACCCTCGCTCGACCACGATCGGCCCATCCGCCTCGACGAGGAGCGTCATCGGCGTCTCGGTGATCTCGTCGTTGACCCGGAGCTGCGCGACACCGCCCGCGGCGACCTCGAGCGCATCGCCGACCTCGACGAAGCCGTCGGCGTCGAGCCGCGACACCCGCACCGACGCGGGCTGATCGCCGGTGTTGAGCACCGTGACCTCCTCGACGACCGTGTCGGACGTGCCGCCGGCGGCCAGCAGCCACCGCGTTGCGGCGACCCGCGACCCGAGCAGCGAGCTCACGCCTCGGGTGCCCTCGTCGGCCACCAGGTTCATGACGCGCTCGGCGACGACCGGCACGCCGTTCGCGGAGGTGACGAGGATGCTGTGCAACCCGTCGACGACACCGACGTCGCCGGTGATGTCGTACTGGCCCGCTGAGAAAGGAGCGACGCTGAGCGGCACCACGGTGGCGAGCGCGTCGTCGGGCTCGTCGCCCTCCGCCGACTCGGGACGCACCTCGATGTCGATCTCGGCCACCTCGTCGCCGGGGTTGAAGACGATGACGCGCTCACTCACCTGCGGGACGCGCCGGCCGTCCGGGAAGAACCACACCGGCGCGGTGGCGGGCGCCGCCACCCCGGACGTGAAGCCTTCGCGGCCCTCGCTGCCGTCGAACGTCTGGATGCGCCCCAGCACCAGCCGCCCGGACCGGGCGGAGACAGTGGCGGCGACGGCGGTGCGCCGACGGACTTGCTCGGTGATGTCCACGACGCGTACCGAGTTCGCGCGCACCACGAGCCCCTGGAGTGGCTGCGGTGAGAACGGGCCCTCGTTCGTGGCGAACTCCATGTCGACGATCGCGTCGTCGGGATAGGGGTTGTAGAGCAGGTAGGTGAGCCGCGCGTCTCGCGTCGTCACACCGTCGGCGAAGTACCAGCTCGCCGCGGCTGCTGTCGCGCACGCGCTCGGGTCGCGGATCTCGCCCCTCGCCACGCTTTGCTCAACCACGACGCCGCCGCCTTCGACGTCGACCTGGGCGGCGACGTACGCGGCCGGCGCGACCTCGGCGAGGTTGATCGAGGTCGTGGAGTGGGGTGCAAGCGTCAGGCTTCGTGTCGCGGGGTTGCCTTCGTTCGGCACGACAGTGAGCAGCGCGGGCAGCTCGGCCTCGGTCGGGTTCGTGATCGTCACGAAGCCGGCCACGCTGCCGTCGGGCGGGGCGGGAACCCCAGGACAGAACCATGTCGACGTCGCCGCAGTGACCGGCGACGCGACCGGTTGCACGGGCGCGGTCGCCGTGCCGAAGACGACTTCGTCGGGGGGCGGCGGATCCTGATCGATGACCAGCCCAGCGGCCAGCAGGCCTCCGAACAGGAGGAGGATCGGGAGGCGATGCACGCTCACGTCGGCGCTCCTGACGTCTCGAGCTCCGCACTCGCCACCGATGAAGCGTCCGGAGCGGCGCTCGCGGGAACGGTGGCGCGGGCGCTGCGCGGCCAACGGATCGAGGTCTTCCATCGAAGCAGCAACACGATCGCGAGCAGCCACACGGCCGCTTGTCCCGTGACCGCGAGGGTCCGCGCGAGGGGGGTGTCGAACGAGAGGGAGCCCGCACCGGGGTCGGCGACCGCGTAGCTGTTCGCCCATCCGTAGGCGGTCTCGCGCGGCACCTCGTCGTCGTTCACCCGGAGCGTCCAGCGGTCGGTGGCCGCGTCGGCGACCACGACTGTCCCGGCGGCGAGCTCTCCGGTGAATGTCGCGACGCCGGTCTCGTCGAGCAGTACGGGCTGTGGCGCGACGGGTGGAGCCCCCTCGGCCGCGTCCGGCGGGCTCGTCGACTGCAGAGAGCGAACGGGTGTCCAGGCGGTGTTCTCGTAGACGTCGAGGGCGTCGTCGACCTCGACGTGGCGGAGGTCGAGCTGCGAGGCGAGCGCGATCGTGAGTGCGGCGGGCGCGGGCACGAGCGGCGTGTCGTCGATGGCGGGCGCGAGCCGGTCGGGCACGACCACGTAGCGGATCCCCATCGGCCCGAGCAGGTGGCCGAGGCGATCCGTCTGTCCGTTGGCGGCGAGGGTCACGCTCTGAGCGATGAGCTGCGTGGAGTCCGGCGCGCTGCCGACCCACAGGTCGGTCACGTCGGGGGGACCGTTGTCGGACGTCGCGTACGCGACGCCCTCGCCGAGCTGCCACCCGGCGAGCGGCAAGATCGAAGGCTGGCCGAGCCACAAGACGCGGAACGCTCCGGCCTCCGGGTCCTGGTCCATGAAGCCGAGCGAGGCCGCGAAGTCGCTGTGCGGCGCGCGCCACCGTCCCCCGCTTGCGGCGATGAGGGCGGGCACCATCCCCACGACGATCGCGGCGGCGGCCACGAGCGATGCGAGCTGGCGCCATCCGAAGCGGTAGCCGCGGAGGTCGATCTCGAAGGCGGCGATGCCGAGTCCGGCGGCAAGGGCCAACGCGGCTGCCGCGGGCGCGAGGAGCGCCTCAGCCGAGGGCAGCCCAACCGTCACCCACCCGCGTGACGACGCCCACACGAGCGCGAACGGCACCGCGGCGATCGTCCACGCCCGCGTCGCCCACGAGAGGCGCCACCCACGGCCGAGGACCAGTGCGAGGGCGCCGGCGACGAGGAACGCCCACCCGAGCGGAGCGGCGCCGAGTGACCCAGTCTCGAAGCGCAAGATCTCACCGAGGGAGAGCGTGCCCACCCCGGCCGGCTCCACGCCGCCGAACCCGGACCAGTCGCTGCCGGGCCAAAGCACGGTCGCCGACCACGGCAGGTGCAGCACCACCGCAACGACGAGAGCACCCAGCGCCACACCGAACGCTCGCAACGCGCCCCGCCATCCACCGACGAGCACCGAGGCGAGGACGATCGAGGTCGCCACCATGACCACCAGCACCAGCACGAACGGCACGACCGCCATCGCGAGCGCGATGACGACGCCGAGGCCGATCACGCTCGCCCACCACCGGCGGGGTGGCCGCGCGTCGAAGGGCGCGAGCTCGCTGGCCCCCGCGAGATGGGAGAGCACCCAGGGCAGCGCGGCGTAAGCGACGAGCCCATCCCATCGGCCGTTGCTGATCGCGTTGTATGGCAGCGGCACGGCGGCATACACGACGAGAGACGCGATGCGGGGCCGCACCGAGCCGATCGGGGCGGTGAGCCGCCACATGCCGATCAGCCCGATGAGCATGGGCAGCAGGGCGAGCAGGGTGTGGAGCAGGCCCATCTGCCCGAACAGCGCGATGCCGGCGAACGCGATTCCGGCGAAGGCGGTGGGAGCGGCAGCGGTCGTGCCGAGGCCGATGGTGCGCCAACCCGACGTGAACGTCTGGAAGAGGTCGGTCGCCGAGTCGGGCAGCGGGGCGAGCTGGCCGATCGCCGGCACCCCGTCGGTGATGAGCTCGCGCCCGCCGACGATCAGGAACGCGACCACGGCCGCCCACGCGAGCAGTGCGGTGCGCTGCGGCCCGGCCGCCAGGGTGTCGGCGACGCTGCGCCCGACCGCGGCTGCGGCCGCGAACCTTTCGTCCGAGGCGCGCCGCCGCAGCACCGCGCGCACCTGTGCGCTCCCCCGCGTCTGGAGGAAGCGCACCTCGGCGTCGGGCACGAGCCGGATGCGGTCGAGGTACTTGCTGCGATGGCGGATGTCGCCGAGCCGGGCGAGGTTCCAGGTCCACGCGCCGATCGCGTCCCGCGCTCGGCCTGGGTGACCGGTGAGCAACGACGAGATCACCGTGGCCATCGTGATGACCGCGATCTGCGGCACGACCCGGATCAGGTGCAGCAGGCCGTAGCTCTTCATGACGGTGCGGAGCCGGTGGCGAGCGAGCAATCGCGAGCGTTCCTCGTCGGGCTGTGTCTCGGCGATCGCCTGGCGATGACGGGCGCGGGTGTCCGGGTTCACCATCACGCGCGCGCCGACGACATGCGCACGCCAGCACAGGTCGAGGTCCTCCCCGTACGCGGGTATCTCGGGATCGAAGCCGTCGAGCGCGTCGAACAGGTCGACCCGGACGAGCATGCAGGCGCCGGGGACCATGAAGACGTCGCGGACGGCGTCGTGCTGCTCCTGGTCGAGCTCACCCCGCTCGACGAGGGGGACCTGCACGCCCGCCTTGTCGACCCCCACCCCGACCGCGAGCAGGCGGCGGGGGTCGTCCCATTCCACGAGCTTCGGGCCGAGGATGCCGGCGTTGGACCGGTACGACTCCTCGACGAGGAGGCGGATCGTCGCCGGCTCGAGGGCGACGTCGTCGTGCATGAAGCAGAAGAAGCCGGCGCCCTCGACCAGGTTGAGGGCCTCGTTGGCGGCGGGTCCGTACCCGGGGTTGTCGTCGAGCCGGCGGACGTAGGCGTCGGGGAGGTGGGTGGCGACCCTGCCCGCAACCATCTCGTCGCTGCCGGTGTCGATCACGAGCACCGAGATATTGGGGTAGTCCTGAGCGGCCAGGGCACCGAGCACCTCGTCGAACCACTCGCCGGGGTCCTTGGCCACCACCACGGCGACGACTGGCGGCGCCGCCTGCGGTTGGACATCCACGAGGCTCCGAGGCTAGCGCCCGAGGTCCTCCGGAAACGGCCACCGACAACGGCTCTGATGGCTGTGCTACGGGGCGCGGGCGCCTGTGCTGCCGATCGCGAGCGACTGTGCAATCGATCACAAGTGCTTGCAACTGTTTAAGTATCGCGCTAGTGTGGCAAGCACTTTCGACGTCGCAAACCCCCAGGAGGAGCGATGCCCACCACCACCGCCACAACCACGACCAGCCCGATCGACACCGCCACGAAGGCCGCCAAGAACGCTTTCTACGTCACCGTCGGCCTCGGCGTCATGGGCTTCCAGCAGGCCAAGGAAGGCCAGGAAGGCCTGCGCAACTGGTTCGAGACGCAGGTCTCCGACGGCAAGACCCAGTTCGAGACGTTCACGAGCCAGCTGCCCAAGCTCGACGGCGTGAGCAAGAGCTGGGAGGCCCAGGCCAAGCAGCTCGAGGAGCGTCTCACCGCCCTCGAGGACCGCTTCGAGGCCATCCTCGACAGCCTGCAGGCGAACCTGCCCGAGCAGGCGGCGGAGCTCATGAAGCAAGCGCGGGATGCGGCGAAGACCGCTCGCGCACAGCTCAAGGACCTCGTCAGCCGCGGTTCCGAGCCGCAGGCCGCGTAGTTCCCCTGAAGTCGCGTCTCCGAAGCCGGCGGTGCTGCCGTCGGCTCGCACCAACCGATAGCCCTGTCCGCTTGCCGTCACCGAGATCCCCACCACCGGGGCGGCAGCGGCCGGGGTTGCTCCACTCCCGCTGACCGCGGACGCGGCACCGAACCCGCTCACCGTGCCGTCGGCCGCGACGAGCCAGTAGCCGTCGCCCTGCGGCCGCACCCCGAGGCCGACGATCGGTGAAGGGGATCCCGGCAGCGAGCCGAAGTCCTTCGCGTCGCCGAACGGGTGCACGGCACCGTCGACGCCGATCACGTAGTAGCCGCCACCCGACGGAGACGGCGACATGGCGACGATGGGCGCGGTGACTCTACGGTCGCCGGTCGATCCGAAGAACGGCGCCGCGCCGAAGCTGAAGATGCCGCCGTCCGCTGCGACGAACCAGTAGCCGTCGCCCTGCGGCCGCACCGCGAGCCCGACGACCGGCTTGTTGAGCTTCAGGTTGCCCGTCGACCCGTAGAACGGCGCGTTGAACGAGAACACGCCGCCGTCCTTCGCGAGCAGCCAGTAGCCCTGACCGTCGGCCGTCGAGGTGATGCCGACCATCGGGGCGTTCAGCTTCACACCGAACATCGATCCGCGGTCGGGTGCGCCGCCGAACGCGAACACTCCGCCGGTCGTGGTGACGAGCCAGTAGTCGTCACCCTTGCCGTTCGCGACGCCGACGGCCGGCGAGGTGCCGAAGTCGGCGACTTGGAAGACATCGGACTTCAACCCGAATGCCGAGCGGAACTCGTTCCCCGACAGCGTGACGGTCGACTTCGTGCCGCGCAGCGCGACCTTCGTGACCCGGCCGCCGAACGGTCCCAGCCCGTTGCGCCCCACCACCTCGATGCCCGTGAGCGCGCCGAGCTGCGGGAACGCCGCGAGCGCGGCGTCGGAGCCGACGGATGCAGTCCAGCCGACGTTCGGGTTCATCGACACCGCGTCGCCTTCGTCTGGTACCGCCGGGAACGTGCCACCTGCGGTGTACCCGCCCGTTGACGACGAGAACTCGGTGCGTGCGACCGCCCCCTTGCCGTCGAGCCGTACCTGTCCCGCGGTGGCCGCGATCGCCGTGTCGGTGCGCGGGTCCTCCATGAGCGCTATCGCGCCGCCGGCGGGTCTCATCGCCGCTCCGGCGTAGACCTGGCAGAAGACGCTGTCGCAGGTCCGCGCGTACGTGTACCGCGACTCGGCCCACGCGTATGACCGCGCCGCGACCGCCTGCGCCTTCACCGCCTCGATCCCCGCACCTCCCCCGAGGCCTGCCCACGACGCGGGCGACTCGCGGGGCACGACACCGCGCAAGTAGCGGTCGAGCGGCAGGATGTTCACGGCACGCGAGGCGCCGTTCGCGTCGCGGAGCGCGAGCAGGCTGCCGCGGTAGTAGCGCATCACCCCCCCGACCTCGCACACCGCGAGCAGCGTGGACGGGTCGGGACTGTCGAGCGCCGCGGGGTCGGTACGGAAGTCGACGCTCGGCGCGGTCGTGACATCCGTCCACGGTCCCGCACACCCTGGTCCCGACTGCACGCGGTAGCCGCCACCCGGTTGCGGCTGGGCCCGCAGCGCCGTGAACGTGCCGGGCGCCGCTCCGGAGACGAGCCGCCCGCGCTCCGACACCACGATCACGTCGATGTCGTCTTCGCGTAGCAAGCGGACGCGCAGTTCCGAGTTCGGATCGATCGTGCCGGCGGTCGTGCCGCCGTAGTAGTGGGCCAGGATCTGGTCGACCTTCCAGCCCTTCAGCGCGTAGCCGAGCGAGCCCCACTGACCGAGGCCGCGACCGTGCCCCCAACCCTTGCCCTGCACGAGGAACGTGACGGGCGAGGCGGGTGCGGACTGGGCGCTCGCGTCGGCGATCGGAATCACCGCGATCAACGCGAGCACCGCGATGAAGCAGGCGCGAATGGTGCGTGTGATCGCGTCGACGGTACTGGCGTCGCGTCGGGCTCTGGTGCATCCACGATGAGCAGGGACGACGGCCTTAGCCTGTGATCGTGCTGTGGACACGCCGATATGGCGCGTCGTACTACGGCCGGGGCCGGGACCCGCGAACCCGGGGCGGAGTGTCGGGGTACGAGTGCTACACCCGCGCGAGCTCGAACGCCGACGTCGCCGCGTACCTTGCTGTGGCGTTTCCTCCCTGCCGCGGATGTGCTCGACGTCGGCTGCGCGCAGGGCTACGTCGTCGAGGCGCTGCGCGAGCTCGGCCTCGACGCGCACGGTGTCGACGCGAGTCGCTGGGCGATCTCGCATGCGTCACGAGCGGCGCGACCCTACGTGCGCAGGGCCAACGTGTCGAAGCACCTCCCGTTCGCAGCCGAGTCGTTCGACGCCGTGAGCGTGCTCGAGACGCTCGAGCACATCCCGCCCGGATTGGTGCCACGCGCGCTCGACGAGCTGCGCCGGGTGTGCCGTGGTTGGGTGGTCGCGACGATCCCGTCCTTCGGTCCGAACGCGGGTGGGCCACCGGGATGGCTCGAAGGAAAGGTGCGCGACGACCGCGTCGGCGCCCTCTACGAATTGGGTGCTGACTTCGACGGGCCGGTCGCCGAGGAGGACTTGGCGCGCGATGTACGCGGCGAGCTCGTGGAGGGTCACGTCACGATCGCGTCGTACCGGTGGTGGACCGAGCAGTTCGAGACCGCCGGCTTCCTGCGCTGCCCCGAGGTCGAACGCCGTGTGCATCCGCACCTCGCCCGGTTCGGGCTCACCGCCGCATGGTGCCTCTACGTGTTCCGCACGCCGGACGCACCGACCGAGTCGTTTGTCCCTCGCGAACCAGAGATGTTCGCCGCGGTTGAGCGCCGATGGCGCCTCGACGAGCGACGGCCGTCGGCAATCGACCTCGAGCTGCTCCGCCTCGGTCTCGGCGACGACGCACTGCGCGAGGTGGGCGTCACCGCCCGGTAGCGCAGCAACCGGGACACACGTCGGGCCGCACGCCCAGTCGGCCGAGCGCGCGCCGAGGCAAGGACGGATCGAGCCGCTCCTCGATGAGCTCGCGCACCATCGCCACGAACTCGGGCGCGGTCCCCGGTGTCGCGGCCCTCGCGAACGCGATGCCCGCACGCTCAGCTCGCTCGGCGGCGATGACGTCGAGGTCGTGCACGATCTCCATGTGGTCGGAGACGAAGCCGATCGGGACGACGACCACTCCGGGCACACCGTCTGCCGCGAGCCGGTCGATGTGGTCGCCGACGTCGGGTTCGAGCCACGGTTGCGTTGGTGGACCGCTGCGGCTCTGGAAGACGAGCTCCCACGGATGGGGCGCGCCGGCAGTCTCGATGACGAGTCGGGACGCCTCCCGCAGCTGGGCCACGTAGTCGGACGCGCCGGCCATCGCGATCGGGAGGCTGTGCGCGGTGAATGCGATTGCGGCCGCGTCACGGACCTCGATCGGAAGGGAGCTGATCGCGTCGGCCAGATTCCGCGCGAACGGCTCGACGAATCCGGGATGGTCGTAGAACTGGCGCAGCTTGTCGATCACCGGAGCGCCCGGGCCGACTGACGCGCGCGCTGCCTCGATGTCTTCGAGGTATTGCCGGCACGACGAGTAGGAGCTGTATGCGGACGTGACGAACGCGAGGGCGCGCTCGACGCCGTCGTCGCGCATCTGGCGCACGGTGTCGGCCAGGAACGGGTGCCAGTTGCGGTTGCCCCAGTACACCGGCAGCGAGTGCCCCGACGCCGTGAGCTCACGATCGAGCGCGGCGACGAGCGCACGGTTCGCGCCGTTGATCGGGCTCACGCCACCGAACGAGTCGTACTGCCGGGCGACGAATCGCCGCCGATCCTCCGGCACGTCCCGGCCGCGCGTGACGCGCTCGAGGAACGGGAGGACGTCGTCGGGCCCCTCGGGGCCGCCGAACGAGACGACCACGACGGCGTCGTACACCGGCCCATGGTTCCATGAGCCAGGGCGGACGAGCGCTCACCGCCCCTCCCGTGATGCCGATTGATTTCGACATGGCTCCTATGCTGCGCACCGGCCCGGATCTCCAGGAGCACCTCATCGCCGCTCGTCTTCCGCCCGAACCTGACAGCCGCCCTGCGGCGGTTCGTGCCAACCCGCTTCCCGAAGGCACGATCACCGTCGGGACCGGGCTCGTCATCGCGGGCCTGGCGAGCTACGGGTTCCTCGCGATCTCCGCCCGCGCGCTCGGCCCCGATGCGTTCGCACCGCTGTCGGTGATGTGGATCATCACGTTCCTCGCCGGACCGGGCTTCTTCCTGCCCGTCGAGCAGGAGGTGAGCCGGGCCCTCGCCCACCGACGCGCGAATGGCATCGGCGGCGGACCGGTCATCGGGCGAGCCGCCCAGCTGGGCGGACTGCTCGCGGCGATCCTCGTGGTCATCACGCTGATCGTGAGCCCGTGGATGGTCGAGCACCTCTTCGACGGGAGCTGGCTGCTCCTCGTGGGGTTCCTGCTCGGCCTCGTCGGCTACTACGCCGGCCATCTCGGGCGGGGGACGTTCTCAGGGATGGGCCGCTTCGGCGCGTACGGCCTCTACATGGGCGGCGAGGGCACCATCCGCATGGCGTTCTGCGTGGCACTCGCGCTCGTGGGCGTCGAGACCGTCGGGTTGTACGGCCTCGCCGTCGGCATCCCGCCGCTCATCGCCGTCGCGATCGCGGTGAGTCGCGAGCGCAACCTGGTCGAACCGGGACCGCCCGCGCCGTGGGCCGAGCTCACGAGCAACCTCGGCTACCTCCTGGCCGGATCAGTCTTCGCGGCGTTTCTCATCAACGCGGGGCCGATCACCGTGCAGCTGCTCGCGACACCCGACGAGGAGACGCTCGCGGGTGCGTTCACGACCAGCACGGTCATCGCCCGTGTCCCCCTGTTCCTCTTCCAGGCCGTGCAGGCTTCGTTGCTCCCGAAGCTCGCCGCCCTCGCGGGTGCCGGCAAGTTCGCCGACTTCCGATCGGGCTTCCGCCGTCTGCTCACCGTCGTGATCGCGCTCGGGGCCGTCGCCGTCGTGGGCGCGTTCCTCATCGGCCCGCTCGTCATCCGCATCCTCTTCGGCGAGGAGTACGACCTCGGCCGTCGCAACATCACGATGCTCGCCGCCTCGAGCGCGCTCTACATGGTCGGCATCTCGATGTCGCAGGCGCTCATCGCGTTGCACGGCCACGCCCGAGTCGCGATCGGTTGGATCTGCGGCACGATCGTGTTCATCGGCGTGGTCGCCGCCGGCACCGATCTGCTGCTCCGCGTGGAGGCGGGATTGGTCGCAGGATCGGCGATCTCGCTCGCGGTGTTCGCTCTGCTGCTGCACCCTCTGATCAAGCGGGGCGACGCGCCCGACGAGGAATCACTCGTCGAGGCGTTCCACGATTTGCCGCTCGAGCCCTGACGGTCGGGGCGGCTACCGCCGCTCGGCCTTGCGGGTCTCGACGGCGAGGTCGTGGGCGACCATGCGATCCACGAGTCCTCGGAAGTCGACCTCGGGCTCCCAGCCCAGCTTGGTGCGAGCCTTCGTCGCGTCTCCGACGAGCAGGTCGACCTCGGACGGGCGGAAGAACCGCGGGTCTTGCTTCACGTACTTCTGCCAGTCGTCGAGGCCCGCCGCTTCGAACGCGGCCTCGACGAACTCACGCACCTTGTGCGTCTGGCCGGTCGCGACCACGTAGTCGTCGGGCTCGTCCTGCTGGAGCATGAGCCACATCGCCTTCACGTAGTCGCCGGCGTAGCCCCAGTCGCGCTTGGGCTCGAGATCGCCGAGCACCAGATCCTCCTGCACGCCGAGCTTGATGCGCGCCACCGCGTTGGTGATCTTGCGGCTCACGAACTCGAGCCCTCGGCGCTCCCCTTCGTGGTTGAACAGGATGCCCGAGCATGCGAACAGGCCATATGAGTCGCGGTAGTTCACGGTGATGTCGTGCCCGAACACCTTGGCGCAGCCGTACGGGCTCCGCGGGTAAAGGGCGTGCTCTCGTTCTGTGGCGTCTCGCGCACCTTGCCGAACATCTCCGACGACGACGCCTGGTAGAAGCGGATCGGGTTGTTCTCGGAACCGCCGATCATGCGGATCGCCTCGAGCATGCGCAGCACCCCGAGGCCGGTGATGTTCGCGGTCAGCTCCGCCTGCTTGAACGACAGCGCCACGAACGAGATCGCGGCGAGGTTGTACACCTCGTGCGGCTGCGTGTACTCGAGCGTCGCCACGAGCGAAGGAAGATCGGCGAGATCGCCGCTGACGAGCTCGACGTAGGGCAGCTCCTGCGCGAGCAGCTCGGCCTTGGGGTTGGCCTGGCCCTTGACCAGTCCAAACGTCTCGTAACCCTTGGAGTGCAGGAACTCGGCTAGGTGCTGGCCGTCTTGGCCAGTGATGCCGGTGATCAGGGCGCGGGGCATCGACTACCTCTGTCGCTGGGGGGACGAGAACGAGGATAGTGCCCGGTCGACCAGCGACTCGTGCCGCCCCAGCACCTCTGACCAGGTGAAATTGTCGATCACGTACTGCTTGCCGGCGGCTCCGAGCCGATCGCGCAGTCCCGCCTCTCCCACGAGCAGATCGAGGGCCGTGCCCAGCTCCTCCTCGTTGCGGTACGGCAGCGCCCCTCCGCTGCGCCGCGCATGGCCGGCGAGCACGGGGCTCAGCGCCTGCACGGCCGCGGCCTTGCCCGCCGCCCATCCCTCCATGAGCACGAGCGAGAAGCTCTCGTAGTGCGACGGCTGGACGAAGGCGATGCTGCTCTGGACGATCGCGCGGCGGGTCCGCTCGTCGACGACGCCGGTGAGGATCACGTCGGGGTGCGCGGGCACCTCGTTCGCCGGGTCGCCGACGAGCACGAGCGCGAGCGGGCCGGGACGTGCTTCCTTGTAGCGGGAGAACCACTCGACGAGCTCGAGCGTGCCCTTGCCAGGATCGATCCGTCCGACGCACACGACGTACGGCCGCTCCCCCAGCCCCGGCACCTGTGTCGGCGCGATGGGCCCGTCGTCGATGTCGACGCCGATCCCGGTGACGAGCGACGGGCGCTCGACATGGAATCGACGAGCGACGAGCGCGGCCTCCTCCTCGGTGAAGAAGCCGTGCGCGTCGGAGAGGCGGAAGAGCCGTTCGAACACACCGAGGCGGAGGGGCGGTTCGTCGTGCGCGCACGCATGGAACACGATCGGGAGACGCCCCGCGAGCGTCGTGATCGCGTCGAACGCGGGCAGGTACAGGTACGGCAACACGACGGCCGCATCGAACCGAGCCGCGTTGCGTCGCAACCACAGCGCAAGGCCGTCGAGCCGCGGCCCTTGTTCAGCCAGCCACGCGTGTTGCACGTGCGCGGGAGCGGGCAGCCGTCCGGTCAGTGTGCGCATCGAGATCGCGGAGAACCGTTCGATGTCGCGCGGCGCAACCGTGAGGAGCCGGTGCACGGTCACGCCACGGTCGTCATCGGCTCCTCGAGGGAGGACGTTCGCCCAGTCGAGGTAGCTGATCGCGCAGCTCGTGACGACTTCGACCGTGTGACCCCGAGCCGCCATCCGCGTGGCGAACGACCGGCAGGCGCCCTCGGCGCCGCCCGCGGCCCGCTCGCCGTAGCGGGGTACGACATAGAGCAGCCGCATGCGGTCCTACAGATCCGGCCTGTGATCCGGCCAGGCGGGACCGAGCGCGCGCCGAGCGCGGCCCGCTCGGCTGGTGAGGGATTGACGTGGAACCGGAGCCCGAGCAGCTTCAGCTCGTCGCGGTAGCGCGTGAGCGCAGCGAGGTGACGCGGATCGGGCGCCGGTCCCGCCATCACGAGCTGGGCGCCGGGCTCGTCGTAGGTGCACAGCAGATCGAACGCGGCGATCACGCGTTCCGCGCCTCCACCGGGGGCGAGCGAGCCGATCCAGACCAGCGGCGTCACTCGGCGTCGCGCATCACGTTGAGCTGGCGCTGCAGCGTGGCGAGCTGATCGGAAACGATCGTCCAGCCGGGCCTGGACTTCAGGCGGCGCGGGGTCATCGAGCGCATCGACGATCGCGACGAGCGCACGATGCACCGACCGCGCGAACTCGTCGAGCTGCGTGCACAGGTCGGTGAGGTGACGCGTCACCGTCTTGCCCACGACCGAGTGGATCGTGCCGCCACCGGGTACCTTCGACGACGCCGGCACCTCGGGAACACGGAAGTGACCCGTCGTCGCGACGGCATCGATGGGAGCCGACAGCGCGGCGGTGTAGCTGCCTCGTTGCTGCACGCACTCCCACTGCTCGGCGAGGGTGCGTTCGAGGTCGTCGTCAGGCATCGGCGGGCAGCGTAGAGGCGAGGCGCTCCGCGAAGCGCCGGTAGCGGTCGACGACCGCGGGCCACCGGTATTGCACGGCGTAACGCGCCCCGGCGTCCGCGAGCTGGCGTTGCAGGTCGTGGTCGCCGAGCAGGCGGTCGAGCGCCGCCTCGAACACCGCGTACGTGTCGAACGCGAGGCCGCCTCCCGAGCGAGTCACGTGCTCGAGCGTCGCCGCACACCGAGCGTTCACGAGCACCGGACGGCCGGCCTCCCATGCTTCGAACAGCACGAGCGAGAACGACTCGAACGCCGACGGCGAGACCAGCGCGGTCGACCCGCGGAGGAGCGCCCACTTCGTCGCCTCCTGGACCTCGCCGACCTGCACGACGTCGGGATGCTCGGGCACGGGCCGTTGCACCGGCCCGACGACGGCGAGCGCGAGCGGGCCAGGGCGGCGCTCCTTGTAGCGCGCGAACAGCGAGACGAGGAGGTGCGTCCCCTTGCTGTGATCGACACGGCCCAGGCACATCAGGTACGGCCGGCCCGCGAGCGCGCCCAAGTCGGTCGAGTCGGATCCCGTCGGCGGCGGGTCGATGCCGAGGCCGACGACGACTTGCGGCTTGGCGACCGTCGACGGGAAGAGCTCCTCGGTGATCGCACGCTCCCCCTCGCTGTAGAACGCGACGCCGCGCGCGGCTTCGAAGACCGAATCGAAGAGCGGAAGGCGGATGGCGGGCTCGTCGTGCGCGGCGGGATGCAGGATGGCGCGTTCCGCGACAAGCGGGAGGCCTGCGACGGTCGGGTGGTACAGGTACGGGGTGAACGCGATCAGGTCGTGATCGCTGGCGCTGATCGCGTCGATCAGCGCCGGCGCCACGGGGCCCTGCCGCACGATCCAGTCCTGGCCCTCGGTGTCGTCGACGCGCTCCGGATGGGCGAGGAGAGTGAGCGTGAGCCGCCGAAAGTCAGGGTCGCGTTGCCCGGCGACCGGAAAGCGGCGGACGGCCACACCACTCTCGTGGGCGGTGCCGGCCGGATACTCGTTGGCCCAGGTCCACGCGTCGCGGGCGCAGGTCGTGAGGACCTCGACGGTCCAGCCGTCGAGCGCGGCGAGGTGCTCGGCGAGCAAGCGAGCGCCGAGCTCGGCCCCGCCGACGACCTCCCTGCCGTAGCGCGGGGTGACGAACGCGAGCTTCATCGGACGGCCCCGTCGAGCACGGGCGCCATCGCCTCGAGGAACCGGGCGCGGCTGCGCTCGAGCGTGAAGTCACTGAGGCGTCGCTCGCCGGCGGCGAGCAGCTTGGCGCGCAGCTCGTCGTCGGTGACGACACGATGCACCGCCTGCGCGACCACGGCCGGCGCCTTGTCGGGCAGGCAGATGCCGGCCCCGTCGAGCGTCTCGGGAACCGCGGTCGCGTCGAACGCGACGACGGGAACGTGGTGGTGCATCGACTCGAGCAGCGGGACGCAGAACCCTTCGTGCTCCGAGAGGCACACGTAGACGTCGGCGTTTTGGTAGTGCGCGGCGAGCACACCCGCGGACACTGGCCCGGTGAGGTCGACACAGTCGGTGAGCTCGAGGCTGCGCACGAACGCGCGAAGAGCCGCCGCGTAGGGCTCTGACGCGACGCCCCCGACGATGTGCAGCCGAGCCTGCGGATCGTGAAGCCGGCGGTACGCCGCGAACGCCTTGACGACGTCGTGCTGACACTTGTTCGGCGTGACGCGGCCCACGAACAGCCAGTCGACGCCGCCCGTTCCCTTGGCCGCCTGCAAGCGCGCGAACTCGACCTCGTCGAAGTCGCGGTCGAACGCTTCGAGGTCGATGAGGATCGGCGTGACCGCGGTCGGCCGGTAGCCGCTCGACGCGAGCTCGGTGCGGTTGAACTCCGAGTCCGCCAGCCCGAGGCGGCACCGCGGCGCGAGCGCGGCGAGCTGGCTGCGCCCCCATTCCACCGCGTGGAGGATCGGCGGATCCCACTCGTCGAAGAACCGGGCGGGCGTGATGTTGTGGTAGTCGACGATCAGCGGCTCGGGTCGTGCCATGAGCAGGTCGGCCAGCACGGAGCCGACGGCGAGGTGGTACACGACGGCGGTGTCCGGGCCGCCGGTGAACTTCTGGAAGGACTGGGCTCGGCCGACCATCGAGTGGTGCACGGTCTGCGTGTACACCTCGCTCTCGAGGCCCAGCCCCCGCAGCAGCCGTTGCGCTTCGAGCGTGTGGTTGCCGACGGCGTCACCGGGATCGAGCGTCGGGAGGAACTGGTGGATCGCTCTCACGCCGCGACGCCGATCGCGCCGGTGATGGCCGACGTGAAGATCGCGCCCGTGCGAGTCAGGTCGAAGTCCCGGACCCGCCGCTCGCCGGAACGGACAAGGTGGGCACGCAGCGAATCCTCCGTCAGCACGCGCGACACCGCGTGAGCGACCGCAGCCGGCTCCTTGTCGGGAAGGCACAGACCGCCGCTCGCAAGGGTCTCGGGGACCGCCGTCGCCGCGAACGCCACGATGGGCAACCTGTGGTGCATCGCTTCGAGGAGGGGGACGCAGAAGCCCTCGTGATCGGACAGGCACACAAACACGTCGGCGGTGCGGTAGTGCGCGGCGAGCACCGCGTCCGAGACGGAGCCGGGCATTCGCACGCTGTCGCCGAGGCCGAGCGCGGCGATGGAGGCTCGCAGTGCGCGTTCGTAGCGAAGAGACGAGGATCCTCCCGCGAGCGTGAGACGGGCCTGCGGGTCGTAACACCGTCGGTAGACCGCGAACGCCTGCACGATGTCGTGCTGCGCCTTGTTCGGTGAGAGGCGGCCGACGAACAGCCAGTCCGCTCCGCCGCTCGCCTTGCCGCGTTGCAGGCGGTCGAGCGCGCGGCGATCGGCGCGGCGATCGAAGGAGGCGAAGTCGATGAGCACGGGAGCCACCGTTGTCGAGCGATATCCCGCTCGGTCGAGCTCGGCCCGGTTGAACCCGGAGTCGGCCAGCCCGAGCACGGCCCGTTCCGCGAGGCGCATCATCTGCTGACGCCCCGCCTCGAGCTCGTTCGCGATCCGCGGTTCCCAAGGGACGAAGAACCGGGCGGGGGTGATGTTGTGGTAGTCGACGATCAGCGGCTGGGTGCGGTCGTAGAGGTCGTCGGCGATCGGTGCTCCCGTCGAGCACTGGTACAGGATCCACGTGCGCTCGGCGGCCGGGAGCGCGCGGACGTCGCGCACGAGATGGCGAAGGTGGCGGGGCGCCGAGGCCGTGAAGATCTGCGAGCTGAAGCCCTCGGCGCGCAAGAGCCGCTGTGCGAGCAACGCATGACCGCCGATCGCGTCGCGACGGGCGAAGGTCGGCACGACCTGATGGACGGCGAGGCGGTCGGCGTGGGTCACGGGACGGTCAGTGACGCGTAGCCACGACGGCGTAGCCGGGCACCTCGGGGGCGGCGGCGACGTCGAGCACCTCGGTCACGTCGAATCCCTTGCCCGCGAGCAACGCCTCCCATGTCTCCGCGTGCAGGGGGCGCCCCGGCGCGAGATCGGCGACGACGATCGGGATGGCCGCGGCCCACGCGTCGGGCTGGCTGCCGAGCATGACGAGGCGTCCGCCGCTCGCGACCGCTCGCGCCGCGAGGTCGGCGAGGTGGACCTGGGCGCCCGTCGGGCGGGTGTCGATGCCCGAGATCACCAGGGCGCCGAGCGCCGCCGGGGCCATCGCGGTCAGGTGGTCGGTCGCCGAGTCGGGACGGATCTCGAGCCCGTCACGCAGCGCCGGAGCGAGCAGCCGGCGACGGGGCTCGGCGCCGTAGGCGTCGAGGCCAGCGTCGGCGAGCGCCCGCACGAGCTCGCCACTGCCGCACTCGGTGTGCAAGACGCGGCCGCGTACCCCGCTGAGGCTGTCGACGACCGCTTTCACGGTCGGACCGGGCAGCGGCGCGGGGTCGATCGCGTCGAGCGTGCTGGTCACGGTGCGGCTCGCACCTGGCGTCGCCTGCTCGACGACGGTGACGCGCCGGTCGAGCATCCGCAGCGCCCGCACCGTCGCGCTGCCGAACGAGCTCACCTGGTTCGCGAGGTACTGCATGTACCAGAAGGTGAGCTTGCGCACGCCCTTCTTGACCGGGCCTGCTGGGAAGCGGCCCGCCGTCGGCGCGTCGACATCGATCGTCACGGCCTTGTCCGCCTGGCTGAGCACACCGGAGAGCGAGTCGCCCGACACGGCATTCGGCGCGTAGTTCGCGAACTCGGCGTCGAGCTCGGCCTCGAGGTCAGCGGGCAGCTCGCCGCTTGCGCGGCGTTGCGCGACCGCGTCGTAGATCTCCGCGATGACGAGATCGAGATCGACGCTGTCGTTCCCGTCGCTGTTGGCGTCGCTCGTGTCGCTCACCCGGTCACCTTCACCTTCACGGGCAGCGCGACGGTGCCGGTCGTGCGCTCCGGGTTCATCACTTCGAACCAGTGCCGCTGCTCGCTCCAGTCGTAGACGGTGCCCTCGTCGTGGCTGTGGATGCCGAGCGTGATCGGATAGGTGCCGTCGAGCAAGGGCACCGAGGAGATGTCGAAGACGACCTCACCCTGTCCCTCAACCGAGGGGATCGGCACGCCGAGCATCTCGGTGTTGGCGCCGTAGAGGTGGCGACCGTCGGCGAGGTCGTACACCGCGAAGCCGAACACGATGTCGTCGACGCGCTCGTCGGACTCGTAGGTGACGCGGACCGAGAGCGGCTCCCCCGGCAGCAGGTAGCGGCGGTCGGCGCGGCCTGGATGGTCGAGCTCGACTGCGGTGATGCGCACCTTGAGGTTGCGTCGCTCCTCTTGCGTGAAGCCGTGTGCGGTGTGCGCGTCGCCGGCCAACGCGCGGCTTTCGAGCCGGTCGCGCCGCTCGACCTCCTCCGCATGCAGCCGCTCACGGAACACGCGGATTGCTTCGCCCGGTGCACCGAGCGCCACCATCTCGCCGTGGTCGAGCACGGCGACGCGCGTGCAGATGCGCCGCAGCAGATCGGCAGCGTGGGACACGACCACGATGGTGCGGCCTTCATCCTGGAACTGGTGGACTCGATCCAGACACTTGCGCTGGAACGTCTCGTCGCCGACCGCCAGCACCTCGTCGACGAGCAACACGTCCGGGTCGACGTTCACAGCGACCGCGAACCCGAGGCGGACGTACATCCCCGAGGAGTAGTGCTTCACCTCTTGGTCGATGAACCGTTCGAGCTCGGCGAACTCGACGATGTCGTCGAAGCGCGCCTCGATGTCCTTGCGCTTGAGACCGAGCACCGCCGCGTTCATGTAGACGTTCTCGCGGCCGGTGAGCTCGGGATGGAAGCCGGCGCCGAGCTCGAGCAGTGAGGCCAGCCGACCGCGCACACGGATGCTGCCGGTCGTCGGCTGCATGATGCCGCCGACCAACTTCAGCAGGGTCGACTTCCCCGAGCCGTTGTGACCGAGCAACCCGACGGTCTCACCGGCCTCGATGTCGAACGAGATGTCGCGCAGCGCCCAGAAGTCCTCAGAAGCGCGGCGCTTGGGGTGCACGACCCGTTCCTTCAGCGATCGCGCCTTGCCGGTGTTGAGACGGAAGCGCTTGGAGACCGACTCGATGTTGACCGCGACGGGCGCCACGTCAGATCTCCTCCGCGAATGACCCCTCGAGGCGGTCGAAGACCTTGATCGCGACGACGACGAGCACGCTCGCGACGGCGGCGATGATCAGCACGTTGCGCAGGTACCACCACTGCGACTCGTCGGGCAGGATCGCCTGCGCGGTGCCGTCGGGCTGCACGTCGCCGTTCACCTTGCCGTAGATGCCCCGCTGGAAGCACAGCACGATCGACGTCATCGGGTTCAGCAACGCGACCCAGCTGTTGTCGCCGAGCTTGGCGGCCACGAGCTCGTACGGGTACACGATCGGTGTCATCCAGAACCACGCGAGCAGCACGAGCTCGAGCAGGTGGCGGATGTCGCGGGCGTAGACGCTCACGGCGCTCAGGAGCACGCTCAGCCCGGCAGTGAGCACGAGCAGCGTGAGGAGCGCGGGGACGACCAGCCACAGGTACGACCACGGCACCGGGTACTGGACGATCGCGATGGCCGCGAAGAGCACACCGAGCTGCAGGAAGAAGTGCACGAGCGCCGCGCCGACCGATGCCATCGGGAGGATCTCCCGGGGGAACCACACCTTCTTGACGAGCGAGCCGTTGTCGATGATCGATCCCGCGGCCGGGGGCAGCGAGCCGAGGAACAGGTTCCAGACGAGGAGGCCCGAGAGCAGGAAGATCGGGAACGACGGGATGCCGCTGCCCAGGAAGACCTGGAAGACGAAGTAGAAGACGACGAGGTAGAGGAGCGGGTTCAGGAGCGACCAGACGAACCCGAGGACGCTGCCCTTGTAGCGGACCTTGAGGTTTTGGCGCACCAGACCGAGCTGCAGCTCGCGGTAGGCCCACACATCGCGGAAGTGCTCGGCGACGGTCCGCCGCGGAACGACCTCGAGGAGCGGGGAATCAGCGGACATGAGCGGTTCAAGGGTACCCGGAGGGGTTGCGCGGCCCCGGTAGCCACCCTGCGGGACGGCACGACGATGATCACCGGCCGCCGTCGAGGGCGCCGTGAGCGCGCGTGCATGCGGGCGCGCACCGGTAGCGTCGGCGCTCGTGCGGGTCGCCGTCGACGCCACGCCGCTCGTCGGCCCCCGCACTGGTGTCGGGCGGTTCGTCGAGGCAGTGCTGCCCCGTTTGGCGCGCCTCGAGGGCATCGAAGCGCGCCCGTATGTGCTCAGCCGGAGCGCTCGTGCGAGTGAGCTCCCCGAAGGAGCGCAACGGGTGTTCGTCCCGGCCGGCGTCGCGGTGCGGTCATGGGGCCGAGGCGGCCCGACGTTCGCGCGCGCCTTCCCACGCGCCGACACCATCCACGGCACGAACTTCATCGCTCCGCCCGGCCCGCATACGGTCGTCACCGTCCACGACTGCACGTTCGTCACTGCGCCAGAGCGCTGCACGCCGACCGTTGCCGCGTTCGGCCCCGTCGTGCGGCGAGTCGCCGCATCCGGCGGTTGGATCCACGCGTTGTCCGAGCACGTCGCCGCCGAAGCGCGCGAGCTGTTCGAGACATCGCACGTCGTGGCGGTGCACCTTGCTGCTGGTGAGGGGAGCGAAACGCCCGATCCGACTGCCGCCACGAGGCCGGCTCCGGACGAGCCGTTCATCCTCTCGCTCGCCACCCTTGAAGCGCGCAAGAACCTCCCCCGCTTGGTGCAGGCGTTCGGAGCGGTCGCGGCACGCCAACCCGACGTGGTGCTCGTGCTCGCCGGGCCCGACGGTCCCGACGCGCCCGCGGTCCGCGCCGCGATCGAGGCTCTCCCTGCCGCGACGAGGGAGCGGGTGCGCACGATGGGCTTCGTTGACGACGGCGAGCGGGCGGCGCTGCTGAAAGACGCGACCGTGCTCGCCTATCCGTCGCTCGACGAGGGGTTCGGGCTCCCGATGCTCGAGGCGTGGCAGCACGACGTTCCCGTCGTGGCCGCGAGGGCGGGGGCGCTTCCCGAGGTGGCCGACGACGCGGCGCGGCTCGTCGACCCGCACGACGTCGACGAGCTCGCGGGCGCGCTCGAAGAAGTGCTGACCGACGAGGCCGCGCGGACGGTTCTCGTCGCACGCGGCCGCCGTCGCCTCGGCGCGTTCTCGTGGGACGCCACGGTCGAGGGCCTCGTGTCGATCTACCGTCGGGCGATGGAGACCGAGTGAGGAAGACCCGGTGATCACGGTCCTGGCCGGCGGTGTGGGCGCGGCCCGCTTTCTCAGCGGGCTGGTGCAGGTGCGTCCCCAGCCAGAGATCATGGCCATCGTCAACACCGGCGACGACGTCGTGATGCACGGGCTGCGCATCAGTCCCGACCTCGACACGGTGATGTACACGCTCGCTGGCGCGATCAATCCCGAGACGGGCTGGGGACTGGTCGGCGAGACGTGGCAGGCGATGGGCGCGCTCGATCGCTATGCCGACGTCCGCCCGCTGGCTTCGGCGGCGGGCGCGACGTGGTTCCGGCTCGGCGACAAAGACCTGGCGACGCACATGTATCGCACCCACCGCATGGCCGAGGGAGCGTCGCTGTCCGAGGTCACCGCCGAGATCACCGGGGCATGGGGGCTCGGGTTGCGACTTGTGCCGATGACCGACGATCAGGTCGAGACCCGGTTCACGGTCGACGGCGAGGGCGAGCTCGGCTTTCAGGAGTACTTCGTTGCTCGCCGGCACGATGTCGCGGTGGCGGCGGTGCGTTTCGCGGGTGCCGAGTCGGCCCGGCCGGCGCCCGGTGTGCTCGAGGCGCTGCGCAGCGCCGACACGATCGTGATCGCGCCGTCGAATCCGCTCATCTCGATCGGGCCGATCCTGGCGGTGCCCGGCATCCGCGACGAGCTGATCACGCGGCGCGACCGAGTTGTGGCCATCTCGCCCATCGTCGCGGGCGCCGCGCTGAAGGGGCCTGCAGACCGACTGATGGCCGACCTCGGATTCGAGTCGTCGGTCGTGGGCGTTGCCCGCATCTATGCCGACGTCGCGTCCGCTCTCGTCGTCGATGTCGCCGACAGTGGCCTGGTCGACGCGGTCCAGGGAGTCGGCATGCGCTGCGTCGTGGCCGAGACCGTCATGAGCACGCCGGCGATCGCGGCCGCGCTCGCCGAGACGGCGATCACGAGCGCGGGCTAGAGAAAGCGAGCACCGAGTGAGTCGTATCGAGATGTGGGGCGTCGAGGGCATCGGCGAGGTCCGGCCCGGCGACGTGCTCGCCGATCACATCGTCGAGGCGATCGCGGCGATGGCGGCAGCGGACGCGGCAACGGCGCTGCGCGACGGTGACGTGCTCGTCGTGACGCAGAAGATCGTCTCGAAAGCGGAGGGCCGCGTCGTCGCGATCGATCCCGATGACCCGCTCTCGCACAAGCACCTCGTCGAGGAAGAAGCCGTGCGGATCGTCCGGAGGCGAGGAGACCTCATCGTGACCGAGACTCGGCACGGCTTCGTGTGCGCGAACTCGGGGGTGGACCTGTCGAACATGGAACGGGGTTGGGCCGCGCTGCTTCCCGTCGACTCCGATCGGTCGGCCCGCCGCATCCGCGACGGTGTGCGGGCGCGAAGCGGTTGCACGGTGGGCGTGATCGTCTCCGACACGTTCGGACGGGCGTGGCGGAAGGGCCTCACCGATGTGGCGATCGGGTGCGCGGGGGTCGCTGGTGTGTTCGACCTGCGCGGCACCCCCGACGCGCTCGGGCGGGTCATGCAGGTCACCGAGGTGTGCGTGGCCGACGAGCTCGCCGGCGCGGCCGAGATGGTGATGGGCAAGTCCGCGGGCATCCCGGTCGCGGTGGTGCGGGGCGTGGATCCAGAGTGGCTACGCGACGGTTCGGTGCGTGAGGAGGTGGTGCGGAGCCCTCAGGAGGACTTGTTTCGCTGAAGCCAGCTGAAGACGGCGGCGATGCCCTCGTCGAGGGACGTCCACGGCTTCCAGCCGAGGTGCAGCTCGGCGCGCGCCGGGTCGAGAACCGAGCGGGCGAGATCACCGGCTCGAGGAGGAGCGTGCAGCGCGGATGCGGTGACGCCCGCGGCTGACGCGAGGACCTTGTAGAGCGAGTTGGTGGTGGTCTCGCGCCCGGAGCCGATGTTCAGGAGCAGGCCGCTGCCCTTCGACGCGGCGCGCACGAAGGCGTCAACGACGTCGTCGACGAAGACGTAGTCGCGAGTGGCCTCGCCGTCGCCGAAGATCTTGCACGGCTCACCGGCCAGCAGCCGCGCCGCGAAGATCGACACGACGCCCGCCTCGCCGTGCGGGTCTTGCCTCGGCCCGTACACGTTCGCGAGAGCGAGCGACGTGAACTCGACCTGGTGCAGCTCGCGGTAGGCGACGAGGTAGTCGTGGCCCGCCTTCTTCGACACGCCATACGGCGACAGCGGATGCTGCGAGTGCGACTCCTTGACGGGCAGGTCGCTGGGGTCGATGTCGCCGTAGATCGTGCCGCCGCTCGCGGCGTAGACGACCTTGCGGCTGCCGGCGGCACGCGCCGCTTCGAGGACGTTCAGCGTGCCCACCGCGTTCACGGTGGCATCGAGGAGCGGATCGGAGACCGAGATGCTCACGCTCGACTGCGCGGCGAGGTGGAACACGACCTCGGGCTTTTGGCGTTCGGCGAGGGCGACCAGCTCGGGGGCACGGATGTCGAGGTTGTGGATTGTGAGGGCGTGGCCGCCGGCACGCCGGGCCTCGGCGAGGTTCGCGAGCTTGCCGGTGAGAAGGTTGTCGACGACGTCGACGCTGTGCCCTTCGGCGAGAAGGCGATCGACGAGGTTCGACCCGATGAACCCGCCTCCGCCAGTGACCAGGGCGCGCATCAGGCGGGCTCGGGCACGCGGGTCTGGGAAAGCGATTCGCCGGGTGCGACGACGTATCCGTCCCCGACGACCGCACCGTCGAGGGTGGCGCCCGCGCCGATGCGCGCTTGGCTGCCGATGACCGAGGTGTTGACGGTTGCGCCCGTCTCGACGGTTACCGATTCCATGAGCACCGAATCATGCACGATCACTCCAGCGTCGATGCGGCATCCACTCGAGATGACCGAGCGCTCGACGGTAGCGGCGGGGTCGACGGTGGCGGTGGGATCGATTCCCGCGAACGCTCGGCCTCGGCGGCCCGAGAGGAGATCGATGTTGGCCTGCAGATACTGCCCGGGCGTGCCGGTGTCGAGCCAGTAGTCGTTCGTCGACATCGCGTAGAGACGTCCTTCGGATGCCATCGCGGGAAAGACCTCGCGCTCGATCGACACCTTTCGATCAGAGGCGATGCGGTCGAGCACTGAAGGCTCGAGCACGTAGGTGCCTCCATTGACGAGGTTCGTCGGCGCTTCGTCTCGCGACGGCTTCTCGATGAACGCGATCACGCGGCCGTCGTCGTCGGTCGGCACGACACCGAACATCGAGGGATCGTCGACCGGCGTGAGGTGGAGGGTGCCTTCCGCGCCACGTGCGCGATGGAAGTCGACCAGCGAGCTCACGTCGAGATCGGTGAAGACGTCGCCGTTCACGACGAGAAAGGTCTCGTCGATGCCGGCGTCACGGGCCGCAAAGCCGACCGCGCCGGCGGTGTCGAGCGGCTCCGGCTCGACGGCGTAGCGAAGACGCACACCGGCGCAGGTGGAGTCAGGGAACGCTTCGATGAACGCGTCAGGCTTGTACCCGAGCGACAGGATCGCCTCGTCGATGCCGAACGGCGCGAGGTGGCCGACCACCCAGTCGATCATCGGTCGATGGACGACCGGCAGCATCTGCTTCGGTTTGGTGAGCGTCAGCGGTCGCAGTCGGGTGCCGAAGCCCCCGACGAGGACGACCGCTCTCACGAACCGGTGGTGGCGGCAGCGGTCGACGAGGGCGCTGCGGTGGTCGCCGGAGCGTCGGTCACAGGGATGTCGATACCCGCCGACGAACTCGGCGCGGCGGTGCCTGGCGCCTGCGGAACGTCGGTCAGCTGGTCCAGCTGGCCCTGGCTCTCCGGCTTCGGGATGTCGGTGCCGTCGGGCACGAATGCCAGCGTGATCAGCATGCGGTCGTTGGTGAAATGGATGTCGCCGAAGTCCTCCGTGACGATGACCGGCGTTTCGGCGTTCTCGTCGGCCCAGACCGCGGCCTTCCACGATGCCGGCTCGCCGTTGCAGTCCTGACCGTTCTCGAACGTGGCGACGCCGGGCACGGTGATCTCGTCGTTGCTGAGCTCGAGCCCGACCGCGTCAGCGAACACCTGGAGTGTTGCGTTCTTTCCGGCGGCAGCACCGACCCACGGGTGGATGTGGATCACACCGTCGGCGTGGCTGTGGATCCCCTCGGGGTCGTCCTGAACCTCGATCGGCGTGAGGAAGGCGTCACAGGCGTAGATGCCGTAGGCGGCATGCCAGTGGTCGATGTTCGCCTGGGGCGGGGAGTCGTCGGCCGTCGCCTCGTTGTCACGGCTCGCGAAGATCACGAGCGCGAAGCCGAGCACGAGCACCACCGCGATCGTCACGGGGAACGTGAGGCTGCGCTGCTGCGAAACCTTCCCACCGCCACCGGCACGGCTGGCGCGGGCGACCTTTTTGGCCGACGAGGCTTTACCCATAGGGATGCAACGCTAGCCGTGCGCTCTGGGCGCCCGAAGTCACGCGCGGTGGCGTCGGAGCTGTTCGAACAGCGCCTCGTACTGCTCGGCGACGGCGGCCGGCGAGGCCCAGCCCTCCACGAAACGGCGGCCGGAAGCGCCCATCCGCACGAGCTCGTCGGGCGCGGCGACGAGACGGCCGAGCGCCTTCGTGAACGCCTCGGGATCGTCGGGGGGCACCGAGACCCCGGCACCGGACCGCTCGACGAGGCTGGCCACCTCGGTGCCGCGGTCCACGCTGGCCAGCACCGGACGCCCGGCGGCGAGGATCGAGTAGGTCTTCGACGGCACGCTCGATCGGCCGAGACCTCGCTTGAGGGGAACCACGTGGATGTCGGCAGCCGCGAGCACCTCGGGAAGCCGCTGCCGCGGTTGGAGGTCGACGAACCGCACGTTGGGCAGACCGCGGGCGGCCGTCTCCAGACCCGGCCGCGCCGCTCCCCCGCCGTTGATCACGAAGACCACCTCGGGATCGTGCGCGAGCGCGGCCGCCGCGTCGAGCATGAGCTCCAGCGACTGGGACATGCCGATGTTGCCCGCGTACATCACGACCGTCTCCCCGCCGAGGCCGAGCTCGCGCCGATAGCTGTTCTCGCGTGGTCCCGGCCGAATCCTGTCGGTGTCGACGAAGTTGGGGATCACGTGCACCTTGGCGGCCGCGGCTGCGCCCACCTTCGCAACGACGTTGTCCCTGAGGTCGTCGGAGAGCACGGTCACGGCGTCGGCCCGCGCGTAGCTCACCCGCTCGAGCCACCGAGCCGCAGCGATCACCCGCTCGCCGCGGAGGACACCGAGCTCGATCGCGACGTCGGGGAACACGTCCTGGATGTTGAACACGAGCGGCGCGCGGCGGGCGAGGGCGAGGCCCCAGCCGGTGAGCCCGAGCGTCAGCGGAGGCGACATGGCCAACACGCCGTCCACGCGACCACCGGTCACAGCGACGGCGCCCGCCAGCGCGCTGAAACCACCGAACGCGATCGCTCGCCGCGAGATGTCGCGCTTGTCCGTTGGGAACGGGTGCACGCGCACGATCTCGCCCCACGGTGTGGTCTCGCGGCGCACGGCCTTCCCCCGGAACTCGGGCTCGACCGCATGGTGCTCGTACCAGGGCAGCGCGGTGATGACCTCGATGACATGGCCGCGAGCCGCGAGCTCCTCGACGATCCTGGTGATCACCTCGCCCGTTGGCGCCACGTCGGGCGCGAAATGCGGGCAGAGAACGACGAGTCTCACGAGGCTGCGACCTTCACGAGTTGTGGACCTCCGCGGCGCGACGGTACGCGCTGAGCAGCGCCGCCGCGGCTCGTGCACCGCTGAAGGACGCGGCGCGGGAGATTCCGGCCTCGACGAGCGCACTCCGCCGCTCGGGGTCGCCCATGATCGAGTCGATCGCCGCCACCCAGCCGTCGATGTCGTCGGGATGGACGAGTACACCCGCGTCGCCGACCACCTCGGGGAGGGCGGTCGCGTTCGCGGCCACGACGGGGCATCCCCGGCGCATCGCTTCGAGGGCTGGGATCCCGAAGCCCTCGTAGCGCGAGGGCACGACTGTTGCCACGGCCTCGTCGTAGAGACCGTTGACGTCCACGGCCGGTACTCGCCCGGTGCGCCGCACGGAGTCGGCGAGCCCGAGCCGGTCGATCTCCGCAGTGAGGGCACCTTCCGCCGGACCCGGGGCGCCAGTGAGGACGAGGGTGAGGTCGGGGTGCTTTGCCCGCAATGCCGAAAGCGCACGTACGACCGCAACGTGGTTCTTGTGCGCCCACGTGACAGCGGGATACAGGAGGAATGGACCGGGGAGGTCGTAGTGGGCGCGGACCACGTCGGGTGGAGTGCCCCAACCCGGCTCGCCCGCGGGGATGCTGTGCGGCACGACGAGCACCCGGTCCGCGGCGATGCCGAGCAGATGGATGACCGTGCCGCGCGCGAACTCGCTAGGTGCCGTGACGATCGCCGCCTGTCTCGTCGATCGCGGCACCGCGCTGCGGAGATAGGCGCGCTTGAGCGGCGAGAAGAACTCGGGGTACTCGAGGTACTGCAGGTCGTGGAGAGACAGCACGACAGGCCTGGCGGTGCGCGGGGGCACCGTGCCGCCGGGATGGTGCATGACGTCGAGGCCGAGGCCCCTGGCCCGAGTGGCCAGCCAGCTCACCTCCGCGGCGATGCGCGTCGCCCGCGATCGACCCGAGATCGCGGCGACCTCCAGACGGTGCGCGTTCGCGATCGTCGGATGGGCTCCCCAAAAGCGCTTGTTCGCGAACAGCGTCAGCTCGAGATCGTGGCGGTCGACCTCCCCGAGGCCGTCGAGGAGGCGGCAAACGTACTCCTCGGATCCGCCCACATCGCCGGGCGCCAGCCACAGGAGGTTCACTCCCACGCGAAGCGGTTTCACCTTCGTCGGCTCAGCCGTCATCGGCGCGAACCTGCGGCAACTCCCCGATACACGTCGACCATGCGTTCGGCGCACCTTGCCCACGTCATCTCCGCGGCTCGGGCCCGGCCCGCACGCGCGAGCTCGTCGGCCAAGTCGTCGTCGCGGATGACCCGTGACAGCGCGTTCGCGATCTCCTCAGGCTGTCCGGGATCGATCACGACACCGGCATCACCAATGACTTCCTCGGTCGCGGTGCCTCGGGAGGTAACGACCGGAGTGCCCTGCACCATCGCCTCGAGGACCGGCAGCCCGAAGCCCTCACGCATGCTCGGGTAGCAAAAGGCGGACGCGCCCGCGACCACTGCGTTGCGCTGCGCGTCGGGCAAGAACCCGAGCGCCCGCACTCGCGCCCGGACCTCTGGATCCATCCCCTCCGTGAGTGCGCTCAGCTGCGGCCCCCAGCCGGACGGGCCGATGAGCACGAGCTCGAGGTCCCGATCCCGTTGCGCCACGATCGCGAACGCCGCGAGGAGACCGGCAACGTTCTTGCGCGGCTCGAACGTGCCGACCCAGGCAATGTAGGGCCGACGCAATCCGAAGCGTGCCTTCGCGTCGGCGATCGCGCCGAGCGAAGCCGGCTCCGTGTCCGTGCCGAGCGGCACGACGCGGAGGAGATACTTGGGGAGCCCGGCCGCGATGCACGCTCGCCGGGTGTCCTCCGACGAGCACACGACGACGGCCGCGTGCCGGCGCGCGAGGTCGAGGCCCCGCCGCATGAACCGGTGCCCCCGCGCGGTGAGCCGAGACGGGTCGTCGAGGAAGGCAAGGTCGTGCACGGTGACGACGAGCGGCGCGCTCGTCGCCGGCACGATGAGGCTGGTCGCGTGCACGACGTCGACGGGCCCCGTGGCCCGCTCGACCGGCGGCCATCGCACCGCGTGCCATGCCTCGTACAGCGCGGCCCGTGACAGAGGCAACGACACCGTGGCGATCGGGGGTTGCCACGGCGGAGGCGGGAGCTGGCGGTGCCAGGCGGTCACACCGATCGGTGTCAGGCCCTCGACGTCGGCGAGCGCCTTCGCGAGCCCGATTGCCGCGACGGCAGTACCGCCGGGCACGCGGTGCCAGCACTGCTCGAGGGTGAGCGCCACTCGCACGCGGCGACCGATCGCCGCGGGCCTACCCGCAGGCCGCTTCGGCAGGCGGGATGACGCCGACCACTGTGGTCGACGAGGCCACGGGGGCGGTCGTCGCCGCCGAGCCCGAATCGGCGGAGGCTGAGTCGTTGGAGGGCACCGTGGAGGGCGTCGTGTTCACCTGCGTGAAGTCGCGGCCGAGGACCACCACGACGTCACCAGCCGCCACCTCGTTCACCGGCTGGAGCTCGGCCCCGGAGTCGAGGTACGCGGCCACCGTGCGGGCGGCGCCTTCCTGGCCCTTCGCGTAGCGGATGACCGTGCGGTCGTACTGCGTGCTGTCCGCGTCGCCCGGGTCGACGACCTCGAAGCCGATCGCCGCGAGCGCCTCGCTCGTCTGGCCGGCGAGCCCGCGGACCCCTGCACCGTTGAGCACCTGGACCTGGACCGTTGCCGGCGGGACCGTTGGCGCCGGCGGCTCGGCAGTGCCGTCACCGGTCTCCGTGGGCAGGCCCCGGAAGACATCGAGCACCGGCTGGGCCGCCTCCTCCTGCATGAGCAGCACCGCGGCGCCGTTGATCGAGGTGGGCGTGATCGGGACGGTGTACATGTCGATCTTGGACGGGTCGAGCTCACGGAACCGGTTGCCGAGGCGGATGAGGTCGCGGGCCGACAGGCCGCTGTCGACGGTGACGTTGCGGATGCCGACGTCGATCAGCTCGTTGAGCACGATCGGATTGCGGACGCCCCGGGCGACGGCCTTCACCAGGGTGCGGCGAATGAAGTCCTGCTGGCGGCTGATGCGTCCGAGGTCGCCGGTGCCGTCGGTGCGCCAACGATCGCCGGATCGGTACTCGTAGTGGCGGGAGCGCGTGTACGCGAGCGCCTGGTCGCCGTTCAGGGTGACGCAGCCGGATACCGGGATGTTCAAACCCGTGTTCCTGTCGCGGGCAGGGTTCTCGAAGTACACGGGCACACCGCCGACCGCATCGACGAGGCCTTTGAAGCCGACGAAGTCGACCTCGACGAAGTGCTGGATCGGGATGCCAAAGTTCTGTTGCAGCGTCGCAACGAGCACGTCGGGACCGCGCGAGAACGCGGTGTTGATCCGCTGCTTTGCGCCGGTGCCCGCGATCGACACCCAGAGATCCCTCGGGAACGACAGCAGAGACGCCCGTTCGGATTCGGGATCGATGCGCAGCACCATGATCGTGTCGGAGCGCTGTCCGCCGACCTCGGCCTCGCTACCGAACGCACCGATGTTCGGATCATCGGGCGCGATGCCAGCGCGGCTGTCGGAGCCGACGAGGAGGAAGTTCTGCGCGCGATCGATCGCTTCCTGCTGCGGCTCGGGTGAGAGCACATGAGCGAGCTCGACGCGCGGGAGGTCACCGAACTTGTTGAAGGTGTAGAAGATGCCGCCAGCGGTGACGAGGCACACGCCGATCAGGAAGACGTTGAAGCCGATGAGCATGCGCTGCGGCCATGTCCGGCGTACTCGCCGAGGCCGCGCGAGCGCCGCTTTGGACTTGCTCGAACGGCGCGCTGACACGGATGGTCACGCTACAGGAGGGTTTTCGCGGGGATCCGTCATGCGGGGGCATCGCGAAGGTGCACTACGTCACCGGCCGAGACGGCGATGTCACCTGCCGACGTCGCCACGACGAGGTGCCCCTCGGGCGTGACGTCGACCGCAACACCTTCGATGGAACCTGATGGTTGCTCGACTCTGACCCGACGGCCGAGAGTGGCGAGTGCGGCGCGATAGCGGGGCGCGAGCGCTGTCCAATCGAGGGCGTCGAGGGCGTCGAGCAGCACATCGAGCACCTCCCGCCGATCGATGTCGTGACCGGCTTCGTGATTGAGCGCGGTTATCGTTCGGGCCAAGTCGACCGGCAGCTCAGCCGGCCAGTTCACGTTGAGGCCGATGCCGACGACAACCGCGATCGGATCGCTCTCGGTTGGCGCGCTCTCGGCCAACACTCCGGCCAGCTTGCGGTCGCCGACGAGCAAGTCGTTCGGCCATTTGAGCACCGGCGTGACTGCGGCGACCGAGCGACAGGCATCGACGGCAGCCAGGCCGACGGCCTGGGTGTAGTGGTGCAGCGCGGCGCGATCGGGCGCATGGAACAGGATCGACGCCAGCAGTGAGCTGCCGGGCGGCGCGTGCCATTGCCGTCCGAGGCGGCCTCTGCCGGCCGTTTGATGGTCGGCCACGAGCACCGTGCCTGCGGGCGCGCCGGCCCGAGCCGCCTCGAGCAGATCGGCGTTCGTCGAACCGGTCTCGGCGACCCACTCCACGGTCCACGCCACCGCCTGCCAACATAGGCGCCTCATGCTGACGAAGATCCTGATCGCGAACCGCGGCGAGATCGCCGTGCGTGTCATCCGTGCGTGCAAGGAGCTTGGCATCCGCTCGGTCGCCGTGTACTCCGAGCTCGATCGCGACGCGATGCACGTCCGCCTGGCCGACGAGGCCTACGCACTCGGAGGACAGACCGCGGCGGAGTCGTACCTGAACACCGACGCGATCCTTTCGGCGATTCGACAGAGTGGAGCGGACGGAGTCCATCCGGGGTACGGCTTCTTTTCGGAGAACACCGACTTCGCGCGTGCGATCACGTCGGAGGGCGTCACGTTCATCGGCCCGCCACCCGAGGCGATCGAGCCGATGGGCGACAAGATCTCGGCTCGACTCGCGGCCGACCGCGCCGGCGTGGCGGGCGTGCCCGGCATCAGCGAGGCGTTGACATCGCCCGACGAGGTCCGGGCGTTCGCGGAGGCGCACGGGTGGCCGGTGGCCGTGAAGGCGGCGTACGGCGGCGGCGGCCGGGGCATGAAGGTCGTCACTGGTCCCGACGCGGTCGAGGCCGCGATCGAGTCCGCCGCGCGCGAGGCTCAGGCCTACTTCGGGCGGGCCGAGCTCTACGTCGAGCGTTACTTGCCCTGGCCGCGGCACGTCGAGGTCCAGATCATCGGCGACACCCACGGCAACATGGTCTGGCTCGGTGAGCGCGACTGCTCGGCGCAGCGGCGGCACCAGAAGCTCGTCGAGGAGAGCCCCGCTCCGCTCCTCGCCGAAGAGGTGCGCCGCGCGATGGGCGAGGCGGCCGTCGCGGTGGCGCGCTCGGTGGGCTACTACAACGCGGGCACCGTCGAGTTCCTGTACGCGGACGGCGAGTTCTTCTTCCTCGAGATGAACACGCGACTGCAGGTCGAGCACCCGGTCACCGAGATGGTGACCGGCATCGACCTCGTCGCCGAGCAGATCCGCGTCGCCTCTGGGATGCCCCTCTCCTTCGATCAGTCGTCGATCGAACGGCGAGGCCATGCGATCGAGTGCCGCATCAACGCCGAAAACCCGGCGGGCGGCCGATTCCTGCCGTCGCCCGGCAAGATCACCAAGCTCGTGGTGCCCGACGGCTTCGGGGTGCGGTTCGACGGCGGCTACGCCAGTGGCGACGAGATCAGCCAGTACTACGACAACCTCATCGGCAAGCTCGTTGTGTGGGGTGCTGACCGGGAGACGGCCCGGAAGCGCATGCTCCGGGCGCTCGGCGAACTGGTGGTCGAAGGCGTCGCGACGACGGTTCCCGCCGACGTCGCGATCCTCACCCACCAAGACTTCATCGATGCGCAGCACTCGACGAAGTGGGTCGAGGAACGCCTCGATCTGAGCGGCATCGCGGCACCGGCGTCCGCCCCACCCGTGGCTGACGGCGAGACGGACGGGCCGAGAGTGCGTCGCGACGTCGATGTCGAGGTGAACGGCAAGCGGTTCGCCGTGACGGTCTGGGTCCCCGAATCCGCCGGGCCAGTCGCCAACGGGGTCGCGTCGGATGCGACCCGAGTCCGACCCGGTCGTGCCGCCAGCTCCAGCTCCGGAGGCGGCGGGGGCAGCGGTCAGGTGACCGTGCCGATGCAGGGGACGATCGTGAAGGTGCTCGTCGCGGTCGGCGACACCGTCGAAGCCGGGCAAGCCGTATGCGTGCTCGAGGCGATGAAGATGGAGAACAACATCCTCGCCGAGCGGGCGGGCGCGGTGACCGAGGTCAGGGTGACCGAGGGCGTCACCGTTGGCGCCGGCGATGTCGTGGTCGTGATCGGCTAGCCGCAAGGCTCTTCGGCTAGCGGACTCTTCAGCCTCACGCGCCGAGCCGGCGGGCAGGGCCAGAAGCCCTGCCACGCCGGCCGCGGCTACGACGACGATCGGCCTTCGAAGGACAGCCCCGTCAGGCGACTGCCGCGGCGATCTGCGTGGCGGCCTGAGTGCTGACCGCGTCTGGGCCGCCGTAGATGAACAGCTGCGTGACGGTCGCCTTGACGCTCTGCAAGTAGGACTGGACATTGGCGGGCAACGCGGCCTGAGCGGTCAACAGGAGTGCGCCGCCGAGCTTGCCGATGTGCGCGCCACCGGTGAGACCGTCAGGGAAGGCCTCGCCGCTCGCGACTCCGACCGCGGTCGGGTTCGGGAAGAACCTCTGCGCGACCATGACCGCAGTTGCGTAGCGGTCAGCACCGACGATCTGGTTGGCCGCCGGCGCCCCACCAGCGGCGGCGGCGGGACCGCCGAGGGCGAAGATGGTCGCACCAGTGCGAGTCGTGGAGGTACTGAGAGGTGAACGCCGGCATCACGTTGGCGTTCGTCAACAGGATCGCCCCTTGCAGCTTCGCTGCGGCGGGTCCAGCGGACAGAGCATCGGGGAAGTTCACGCCGCTCGCGAGGAACAGGTTCGCGGGGTTGTTCAGGCCCGTCTGCGCGATGAGGACCGCCGTCTGGAAGCGGTCTGCGCCTGCGAACTGCCTCGGCACCTGGTACCCCAGCGCAGTGAGCTGCTGGACCATCGAGTCAGGGATCGCTACGCACCGCCGAGCACGTGGATCGTCTTGCCCGTTGTCAGCACGCGCTGGATCTCGGCGACCGTCCGAGCATCGACGGTCGTGGCACCGGCCACGAGGTTGGCCAGCAGGAGCGGGCCGACCTTGGAGACGGCGAGAGGGGCGCCGGCAAGGGCATCGGGGAAGAGGTCGCCGCGGGCGAGCACCACCGCTGGTCGCGGACCCGTTCGCGGGGAACGAGTTCTGCGAGATCTTGACCGCAGTGTCGACTCGGTCGACGCCGGCGAGCCGGATGCCCGACCTGCCGACCTGCGTCAGGACGACGTCGTTGCCGGTGCCGCCGACGTAACTGATGCGTGTAGCAGACGCCGTTCGCCGCGGCGAAGGTCGCACCCTGGGGAGGTTCAGGAACGTGCCCTGGATCGCTCCGGTGCCGGTGTTGTTGATGACGATGAACGTCTGGCTGGTCGGCCCAAAGAAGTTGCCGGCGAGAACAAGAGCCGCGTTGCCGAGCGAAACCACCCCGTTGTTGACGGTAAGGGCGTCGTGCAGCGTGCCGGGCGCGGCGCCGAGGATGTCGAGCGAGACCGTCCCTCCGCTGAGCGTGAGCGAGCCGTTCACCGTCAAGACGCCCGCACCGTTGTTACCGGGCGAGATGGTGCCGCCCGTCGCGGTGACGTTGGCGGTGAAGCCGCTACCGCCGAGGAGACCTCCCTGGGCGACCTGCGTCTGGCTCGAGTTGATGGTGCCGTCGACGATGAGGCTCCCCGCGCCAACGAGAGTGGCGCCGGTGTAGAGACTTCTGCCCCCCGAGAACGAGCGTGCCTGCCCCGACCTTCGCCAAGCTGAACGCACCACCCATGGGCCCCGCCAGAGCAAGAGTGCCCGCAGTCGACATTGACCGGGAGATTCCCGATCGTCGCCAGTGATCGGCGTAGAGATCGGGTTCGTGCCGGCGACCGACTGCGTGATCGCCTGCAGGTCCAGCATGTTGATGCCGCCAATGATGTAGCCGGCGCCCGTGAAGTTGAGCGTCACATTGGTGCCGTCCGCGAGGTCGTACGTGTTGTTCAGCGAGGACGCGCCCGCCGGGAAGGTCAGGACGTCGTTGTCAACCGGCGGCCCGGCCGGGTTCCAGTTCGCGGGAGTGCTCCAGGACGCGCCGCCGTTGCCGGTCCACGTGCGGTGCGGCGGCATAGGCGGGCGGTGCCGTGACGACCCCCAACGCCAGCAAGGATCCTGTGATCAGTGCGGCGACGGAGCGGCGGAATCGACGGGTCATGGGAACCTCCAGGTCTGCGGGGTAGACCGTTCGCTTCGCGAGGCCGCCAACGTATCAAGTCCCGCGAAGTCGTGTTGGCTCCGCGTTGTCTGTTGTTGACGGTGCGTTTACTACTCGGCGGCGTCGGCGAGCGCCTCGGCCAGCGCCGGATGCACCAGCAGGCTCTCGTAGATGTCGCTCACCTTCAGATTCGCGGTGACCGCGAGCGCGATCACGGAGATGAGCTCAGCGGCATGGCGGCCGACGATCGAGCCCCCGAGCACCACGCCGGTGGCCGGGTCGGAGAGGATCTTCACGAAGCCGCGGGGATCGTTGTTGATGAGCGCCTTCGCGCTCGCCGAGAACGGCACCTTCGTCACACGGATCTTGCGCCCTTCGGCGAACGCCTCGGCTTCGGCCAGACCGACGTCGGCGATCTCGGGTTCCGTGAAGATCGCGGAGGCCGCCTTGTCGTAGTCGAGATGGCGGTGCTCGCGCGTGTGCAAACCCATCACGTGCTCCGCGATCTTGCGGCCCTGCATCGCGGCGACCGAAGACAAGGGAAGCTTCCCTGAGAGATCGCCGGCCGCGTAGATGTGCGGCACGTTCGACTGGCAGTGATGGTTGATGGGCACGTAGCCGCTGTCGTCGGTCTCGACTCCTGCAGCTTCGAGGCCGAGGCCCTCGACGTTCGGCACCGAGCCGATCGCGAGGATGGCGTGGCTTCCGTGGACCTGTCTCCCGTCATCACACCGCACGACGATGCGCTCGTCGATGACGTCGATGCCGACCGCGCGGGCGCCCTTCAGCAAGCTCACACCGCGCGCCAGAAAATCGGCCTCGAGCGCCGCCGCGACTTCGGGATCCTTCGTTGGCAGCACCTGCTGGCGGCTGACAATGAGCGTCACCTTCGATCCGAGCGACGACAGCATGTGCACGAACTCCACTCCCGTGACACCGGACCCCACCACGACCGCATGCTCGGGTATCTGCGGAGGTGGATAGCAGTCACGCGTCGTCAAGATGCGGTTGCCGTCGGGCACACACCACTCGGGCACGCGGGGCCGCGACCCAGTCGACAGCTGAATGGCATCAGCCTCGAGCTCCTCGACTCCCGTCGCCGTCTCGACGACGACCTGGTTCGGGCCCTTGAGACGCGCGGCGCCCTCGATGAGGCGCACGTTCTGGCTGGTCAAGAGCTGGACGATCGCGCGATGGAGTCGTTCCTCGATGCGGTCGACTCGACCCCTCAGGCTGTCGCGGTCGAGGGCGGCATCCACGTCGAGACCCATGCCCTCCGCACGCCGGAAGAACGACATCGCGCCGCCTGTCGCGATCATGGTCTTCGAGGGGATGCAGTCCCACAGGTGGGCGGCGCCGCCGACGATGTCTCTCTCGACGAGCACGACCTCAGCCCCGAGGCGAGCGGCGTAGGTCGCGGCCTGGTTGCCCGCGGGGCCACCACCGATGATCACGAAGCGCACGGCCATTGACCTCAGGGTACCCGTGGGTCATGCCCCCTCCGAGACTCCCGATGCCCGCGCGGACGGCGCGGGCTAGCGTCGCCCGACGAGCGGACGCCTCTGGCGCGCGACGAGGTCGGAGGCGACGAAGGGAGAGCGGTGGCCGACGAGCAACAACCGGGCTCTCGTCCGATTCCGCCCAAGCCTCCGCCGCGCGGGGGAAGCGTGCCGCCGCCTCCGTTCGCCCCGCCGGAGTCGACCGCGGCGACCGTCGCCCCGCCCGTAGCCGAACCGGCGACCGTCATCGCACCTGCCGTCGCCACGGCCGACCCGCCCGCGCGTCGGCCCGCGAGCGGCAAGACACCGCCGGATCGACTTCGGCGGATGCTCATCTTCTCGGGCATCGGCGCTCTCGTCGCGCTCGCGCTCGGCGTGTACGCGAACGTCCACGACCCGACCTTCGAGCAACCGTTCATCTGGTTCTTCAGCGGGCAGCCGGAGTTCAAGGTGTGGTTCGCGACATTGGCTGCCGCACTCGCCGTCTTCCAGGAGTGGGTGGGGCGCCGGCTCTTCGGCAAACGCGCACAGGGCCGGCGCAAGCCGTGGATGCCGCAGGCGCATCGCATGGCGGGGACGCTGGCGTTCATCGTGAGCCTGCCCGTCGCCTTTCAGTGCCTCTGGGCGCTCGGCTTCAACGACTACGGCAACCCGTGGTGGGCCGTGCACTCCGTCGTCGGATGCATCGTGTACGGCGCGTTCGTGACGAAGGTGCTGTGCGTACGCAATCGCAAGCTCCCGCGTTGGGGCTTGCCGGTCGCAGGCGGCGTGGTGTTCACCGCGCTCATCCTCGTGTGGGCGACCAGCGCGGTGTGGTGGTGGTTCGAGCACGGGTTCCCCTCGTTCTGATGGCCCGACTCCGATGACCCGATGAAGCGCATCACGAACGTGCTGCAGATCGTGGCGCTGGCACTGGCCGCGCTGTTCATCGTCTCGCTGTTCGCGTCGTCTTTCCCACCGTGGTCGAGCGACGACGAGGGCGGCGGGGGTGACGATGTCGCGGTGGCGACGACCGCCGCCCCGCCGGACACGACCGGCGACGATGGCGCCGACACGACAGAAGAGGCCGGCGGCGCCGACACGACAGCAGCCGCCGACACGACCGCGGCGAGCGCAGTCGACGGGCAGGCGCTCTACAACGACGAATGCGCGTCGTGCCACGGCGACGACGGAGGGGGTGGCCTCGGGCCTTCGCTGCAGAACCTCGAGGAGAGCTTCCCCGATCAATCCGAGGTCGTCGCGATCGTCACCGACGGCACCGGCTCGATGCCGTCGTTCGGTGACGATCTGTCGGCCGAAGAGATCGATGCGATCGTGGCCTACATCTACACCTTCGGTTGAGTCGCTACGGCTCGACTACGCCTCCATCACGACGGGCACGATCATCGGCTTACGGCGGGTGCGCTCGCTGACGAACCGACCAACCGCTTGGCGCAGGTGACGCTGCAGGGCCTCGGAGTCGTGCGCACCGGAGGCGAACGCGTGCTCGACCGCGCGGCGCGCGTGATCGGCGGCTTCGTCGATGAGGTCCTCGGCCTCGGGCGCGTAGACCCATCCTCGGGTGATGATCTCGGGCCCGGTGATGACGTTTCCCGTCGACACGTCGACGGTCACGACGACGACGACAACGCCCTCTTCCGCGAGCACGCGACGATCGCGCAGCACGCCGTGACCGACATCGCCGACGATGCCGTCGACGTAGAGGTAACCCGCCGGCACTCGTCCGGCGAAGTCGATGCCGTCGTCGGTGAGCGCGACGACATCGCCGTCCTCGGCCAGGAGGATGTTGCTGTCGGGCAGCCCCATCTGATTGGCGAGGCGGGCGTGCGCCATCATGTGGCGGAACTCGCCGTGCACGGGGATGAACAGCTCGGGCTTCGCGAGCGCCATCAGCATCTTGAGCTCCTCGGCCTGGGCATGGCCGGTGGCGTGCACATCGGCCACTCCGGAGTGCACGACCTCGGCGCCGACCCTCAAGAGCCCGTCGATGACCTTGTTGACGTTGTGCTCGTTGCCGGGGATGGCGTGCGAGCTCAGGATGACCGTGTCCTCGCTGGTGAGCTTGAGCCAACGGTTGTCGCCCGACGCGAGCAGCGCGAGCGCCGACATCGGCTCGCCCTGTGACCCTGTCGACACGACGCACACCTTCCCGGGAGGAAGGTCCGCGATTGCCTCGATCTCGACGATTGAGGCGTCAGGAATGGTGAGCAGTCCGAGGTCGCGCGCGAGCCGCACGTTGCGCTTGACCGAGAGTCCGAGCGTGGCGACGACGCGTCCGCACGCGATCGCCGCATCGGCGATCTGCTGAATGCGGTGGATGTGGCTCGCGAACGAGGCGGTGATGATGCGCCGCCCCTCGTGCTGGCGGAAGAGGTTGATCAACACCCGGCCCACCTCGCGCTCGGACGGAGCGTGGCCGGGCTCCTCTGCGTTCGTCGAGTCGGAGAGCAGCAGACGGACGCCGGTCGACGAAGCGATCGCGCCGATTCGGGACAGGTCGGTGCGGCGACCGTCGACCGGAGTGAGGTCGAGCTTGAAATCGCCGGAGTGGAGGATCACGCCTTGAGGTGTGTGGAACGCGGTCGCGAACGTGTAAGGCACCGAGTGGGTGACGGGGATGAACTCGAGATCGAACGGGCCGACCACGCGACGCTCGCCATCTGCCACTGGCACGAGCTCGGTGCGACCGAGCAGACCCGCCTCCTCGATGCGGCTGCGAGCCAACCCCAGGGTGAGCGGGGACCCGTAGATCGGAAACGACACGTCGCGGAGCAAGAAGGACAGGCCGCCCACGTGATCCTCGTGGCCGTGGGTGGCGACGCAGCCGTCGATGCGGTGCGCGTTCTCGCGCAGGTACGTGAAGTCGGGAAGCACGAGGTCGATGCCCGGCATGTCCGCCTCGGGGAACATCAGGCCGCAGTCGAGGAGCATGATGCGCCCGTCGACCTCGATGCACGCGCAGTTGCGGCCGATCTCGCCGAGGCCTCCGAGGAAGACGATGCGAACAGGATCAGCCACGGGCTGCGAGCCGCCGGCTCGTCACACCCTGCGCAAGTTGTCGAGCACTTGCCGAGCCCGTTCTTCGGTGCCCGCAGGAGCCGGACCCAGCGGAGGCCGGCACTGACCGACCGCGTGCCCGATCACCCGCATCATCGCTTTCGCCGGAATCGGGTTCGGCGTGTCGTCGCTCGTCTCGAACGCGAAGGACTCGAGCAGGCGAGCGTTCGCCTCTCGCGCCGCGACGACGTCGCCTTTCTCGAAGGCAGAGACCATCTCGCTGTGCTCCACGCCGGACCAATGCGTGGCGACGCCGATGACCCCGACCGCGCCGACCGCGAGCAGCGGCAACGTGAACGGGTCGTCGCCGCTGTAGACCTCGAAGCCACCAGGAGCCCGAGCGATGAGCGAGGCCGTTTCCGCGGGGTTGCCCGCTGCGTCCTTCACGCCGACGATGTTCGGCACGTCGCGCGCCAGTCGCAGCAGCGTGTCGGTGGCCGCCTTGCGTCCCGTGCGGATCGGGATGTCGTACAGGATCACGGGCAGGGCAGTCGCCGCGGCCACAGCGCGGAAGTGCGCCTCGAGACCCGCCTGTGACGGGCGGTTGTAGTACGGCGTGACGACAAGGCAGCCGGCGATACCGGTGCCGGACGCCTTCGCCGTCATCTCGATGCCGTGGTGGGTGTCGTTCGATCCTGTGCCACCGACAACCGGGATCGTCACCGCCTCGCTGACCGCGGCGAGCAGGTCGAGCTGCTCTTCGTCGGTGAGCGTGGGTGCCTCCCCTGTCGTGCCGGCGACGACGAGGCCGTCGTTACCGTTTGCCTCGAGCCAGCGCGCGAGCTTCACCGCCGCGTCGAGGTCAAGGGCGCCGTCCGCATCGAACGGCGTGACCATCGCGGTGAGCACCGCGCCAAAACGTCCGGCCATCAGTAGCTCCCTTCGTCCGCCCGATCGATGCCGAGCGTCAGCAAGAGGTCTTGGTGCAGCTCCATCCACACATCGTGATACGAGCCGCACATCACGCCGGTGAACTGCTTCGGGTCCCCCGCCTCGAGGCGAGTCCGGGCGGCGGTCAGACGCGGCCCGTAGGGGGCGTACCGGGTGAGATGGTCGGAGAACGAGACACAGCAGCCCTGCGCGAGGCGATCGAGCGCAGCGAGACGACCGACGATCGCGGCGTCATAGTCCGGATTGCAGTGGTCGTTGGGCGCCCGGTTGTCGCCCTCACCGGGGAACAGCTGCCAGTCACCGCAGAGGGCCTTGAACTGCTCGTTCAGCTCGAGGAACGCGGGATAAGCCTCGCGGAGTCCGTCTTCGACGCCTGCGTCCTTCAGCTCGCGGGCAACCAGGTCGGCCGCGACCTGCTTGCCCTCGGGCGTCGGCATCCAGAGGCCCCGTGCCTCGCGGAACTGCGCGAGACCGCGCTCGAGCATGGGGACCAGCTGCGACTCGACTTGCGGTTCGGTGAGCCCGGTGATGCGAGCGATGTCTTCGACGGTGCCGAAGCCCTTCACATGCAGCGCGTGGGCAACGAGCAGATGCGGGTCGGATTGATGGGCCATCCGGCGCGAACCTACCAGCGGGCCCTGCTCAGCCCGATGAACTTGCGGGCGGGACGTGCAGGCGGCGTCAGGCGACCGCGCCGTCGGGGAGGGCGAACTCGCCGTACTCCTCGCCGGTGTCGGCCCAGTCCTCGAACTGGATGACGCCGAGCTCCTCGTAGCGACGACGGAGCCAGCCGTCGGCGGCGTCGAGCAGGCCGAGCTTCTTGCAGTTCGGCACGATCTTCGAGAAGAGCATCTGCTGGAACAGCCCGCGGGTGTCGTCGCTGAGGATGTACGGGATCATGACCTTCGGCGAGATCCCCATCCGCTCCCACACCTCTTGCTGCAAGAACCGGTCTCGCATGCGCACCGATGCCTCGAACGCGAACTCCTGACGCTCGCGGATCTCGGCGGCGCCCATGCCCGCGTACACCTCTTGCAGGCTGAGCACGCCGAAGGCCACGTGGCGAGCCTCGTCGCTCATGACGTAGCGGAGCAGCTGCTTGAGGAGCGGCTCGGTCGTCATCTGGTGCATGAAGCCGAACGCGGCGAGGGCGAGACCCTCGACCATGATCTGCATGCCGAGGTAGGTCATGTCCCAGCGGCTGTCGTTGACGATGTCGTCGAGCAGCATGCGCAGGTGCGCGTTGATCGGATAGTGACCGGAGAGCTTCGTGTCGAGGTACTTCGCAAACACCTCGACGTGTCGCGCCTCGTCGACGACCTGCGTCGAGGCGTACAGCTTGGCGTCGTACCACGGCACCGTCTCGACGATCTTCGCGGTGCACAGCAGCGCGCCCTGCTCGCCGTGCATGAACTGACTGAGCGTCCAGTTCTGACTCTGGATGCCGAACTCGAGCCACTCCTTGTCGCCCCACTTCTCGACCGGTGAGCCGATGTAGTGGTCGGGATTCGTGCCGACACCACCTTGCGCGGCAGCCGCGTTCGCGATGACGACGGCCTCCTGGTCGACCTCGGTCTGCCAGGGAAGGTCGGTCTCGCCGTTCCACTGACCGGTCTTCGCCTTCTCGTAGAGCTTGCGGAGCGCCGGACGCGACAGGTCGTAGTCCCACGTGAAGAGCGCGTCGGCATTGTCCTTCACCGCGTGCTGGACGGCGTCGACGTCGGTGTTGGTGATCGCGAGGATGGCCTCGACGTCGTTGACGTCGTCGCGGCCGATCATGTCGGAGATCTCGGTGCTCATGGCGGTCAGGCCTCTCTGGAGAGTGCTGGGAAGGCAGGCAAGACGAACTGGTCGACGAACTGACGGGCCGACCCGGGGTCGCCGAGGTCGACATGGCGCGACGGCGACAAGAAGTAGGAGATGACGACCCGGGCCAGCCACTCGGCCAGGCGACCGGACGCCTCGGTGCCGATGTGAGGGGCGAACCGCGGGGTGAGGAAGAGGGTCGCGGCGTCGAAGATGCGAGGGAGGCCGGCGACGGTGAGCTCGGTCATGACCTCGCCGGGCGATGAGGCGAGCATGAGCTGAAGGTGCTCGTCATCGCGCAGCGCGCGGGTGGCAGCGACCAGGCCCCGCACCAGCAGCTCCTCGTAGCTGGTCGCCTCGGCTAGGTGCGCGTCGAGCTCAGAGAAGAACTCCCTGGTCGAGCGCTGCCGCAGCGCTTCGTACAGGTTGTCCTTGCCGCCTGGGAACAGGCGGTACACGGTCGCCCGGGAGCACCGCGCCTCGGCGGCGATGTCGTCGACGGTGACCTTGGCCATCCCCCAGCGCTCGCAGCAGGCCTTGGCGGCATCGAGCACCCGATCTTCGAGGGTCAGGTCGAGCAGCACTTCCGGCACGCTGAGATGGTAAGACGAAAACTGTCTCACCGTCCAGCGGCCGTCCGTCACACGGCCAGTGGGATCGAGATTTGCTCAGGCAGGCAGGGAGTAGTCGGCGAAGCGGGAGCGCAGGTCCTTCTTCGAGAACTTGCCCACCGAGGTCTTCGGCACCTCCTCGATGAAGACCACGTCGTCGGGCAGCTGCCATTTGGCGAGCTTCGGAGCGAGGAACTCCAGCACCTCGTCCTTGGTGAGCTCCTCGCCGGGTTTCACGACGACGCACGCCAGCGGCCGCTCGGCCCAGCGCGGGTGCGCGACCCCGATAACTGCGGCCTCGGCGATCTTCGGATGCGCCATGAGCTCGTTCTCGATCTCGACCGAGCTGATCCACTCCCCTCCCGACTTGATGAGGTCCTTCGTGCGGTCGACCAGCCGGATGTAACCGTCGGCGTCGATCGTGGCCACGTCGCCCGTCTTCAACCAGCCGTCCTCGGTGAACGACTCGGCGGCGCGGTCGTCGTTGTAGTAGCTGCGCGCGATCCAGGGCCCCCGCACCTGCAGCTCACCGCTGCTCTCGCCATCCCACGGCAGCGGGTCGGTGGTGTCAGGAGCGACGACGCGCTGCTCGACACCGACCACCGCCGGACCGACCGTCGTGCGCCGCTCGGCCATCTCTTCGACGGAATCGCTCCGCAACGTCGACTTCACGTGGCACACCGAGCAGATCGGGCTGGTCTCGGTCATGCCCCAGGCCTGCAGGATCGGCAACCCGAGCTGCTCGCGATATGCCTCCGAGAGCGCGCGCGGCACGGCCGAGCCCCCGCAGGGAATGACCCGCAAGCTCGACGTATCACGACCCTTCAGCTCGGGGAGCACAGCCATCCAGATGGTCGGTACGCCGGCGGCCACCGTGACGCGCTCATTGACAATGAGATCGGCGACGGCCTTACCCGAAAGGTCAGGGCCGGGCATGACGAGCGTCGCACCCGACGCGACCGCGGCGTGGGCGAGACCCCAGGCGTTCGCGTGGAACATCGGCACCACGGGCAGGATCACGTCGGACTCGCGCGCTCCGAGGGAATCGGCGGTCATCGCGCCCATGGTGTGGAGGAACGTCGACCGGTGCGAGTACACGACGCCCTTCGGATTGCCGGTGGTGCCACTCGTGTAACACATCGACGCAGCGCGGCTCTCGTCGTCGACTGCGAACTCGACCGGCGAGGCACTCGCCAGGAGTGACTCGTAGTCGTGGATCTCGAACCCGTCGGCGCCCTCCTCAGGGATCGCGCCTTTCCCGTCGTCCATCACGACGACATGGCGGACTGTGTCGAACGTCTTGAGCAACGGCCACAACAGGCCCGTCAGCGACTTGTCGACGAAGACGACCTCGTCTGCGGCGTGGTTGGCGATGTAGGTGAGCTGGTCGGGGAAGAGCCGGATGTTGAGCGTGTGCAACACCCGCCCGGTGCACGGCGCCGCGAAGTAGAGCTCGAGGTGCCGGGACGTGTTCCACGCAAACGTGGCGACGCGACCGTCGGCCGAGATCCCGAGGGCATCGAGCACCCCGCCGACGCGATGCGTGCGCTCGGCCCAGTCGCCGTACGTGACGCGCTCGATGCCACTCCCCGTGGCCGTCACCACTGTCTTGTCCGCGAACAGCTGCTCGGCCCGCTGAAAGAGGTGCGGGATCGTGAGCGGATAGTCCTGCATCAAGCCCTGCATGAGTGCCCCCAGTTGGTGAAGCGCGCCGTCGATGAAACCTCGTCTCGCACCAGATTAGAAGCGGCGTCGCCGGCCGGTTCCACGCCGGTACGCTCGGGCCTCTCGTGTCGTCCGCCGACCAAGCCATAGAGCCCCCGCGCTTCGACCGGCGACGCCTCACCCTGCTGCTGGTGCCCATCGGCATCCTCGTGGTGATGGCGAACGTCGGCACTGCGCTCGCGCCGACCCTGGTGAACCACCACCCGGTGTGGCTCATCACGCTCGACGCCCGAAACCGGCACCTGCTGCTCGTCGTCGCAGCCGACATCGACCCGCTGCCGTACTTCCTCATCGGTTTCGTCCGGCTGCTCGTCTCCGACCCGCTCTTCTTCCTCCTCGGGCGCTGGTACGGCGAGGGAGCGTTGAAGTGGCTGGAGAGCAAGGGCGGAACGGGCGCGACCCGCCAGCTCAGGTGGGTCGAGCGCGTGTTCGGCAAGATCGGCGCGCCCCTCGTCGCCGTCATGCCCAACAACCTGGTGTGCCTGTTCGCCGGGGCCTCGGGGATGCGACCGCGCCTGTTCTGGACGCTCAACATCCTGGGCACGATTTGCCGGCTGATCTTCGTCTGGTTCCTGGGTCGAGCCCTCGAAGAGCCGCTGGGGTACGTCCTCGACTTCATCCAGCGGTATCAGTGGCCGCTGCTCGGCCTTTCCGTCGCGATCGTCGTCTTCCAGGCGGGCCGTGCCGGGGCGCGCGGCGAGATCGAGCGGATCGAGAAGATCGAGGACGAGATTCAGGCCGAGACCGAGGCGTTGGCCGACGGGGGGTCGGAGGAGACCGGGCCCGACACGACGGGTGACCGCGAAGCGACCGTCGAGCCCGACGAGGAGGTCCGGTAACGTCCGCCGCAATGCACCGGGGGGTCGCGGTCGTCACGGGGGCGAGCAGCGGCATCGGCGCGGCGACCGCACGGCACCTGGCGAAGGAGGGCTTCGACGTCGTCGTCGGCGCTCGGCGCTTCGACCGCGTGCGCGAGCTCGCTGACACGATCGGCGGCACGGCACTCCCGCTCGACGTCGACGACGACGAGTCGGTGGACGCGTTCTGCGACGCGATCGACAGCTGCCGCGTGCTCGTCAACAACGCAGGCGGTGCGTTCGGGCTCGACCCGGTCGAGAAGGCCGACCTCCAAGACTGGCAGCGCATGTTCGACACGAACGTGCTCGGCACCGTCCGCATGACGAAGGCGCTGCTTCCGAAGCTCGAAGCGACAGGCGACGGCCATGTCGTGTTGATGGGTTCCGTCGCCGGGCTCGAGGGCTACATCGGAGGCGCGGGATACAACGCCGCGAAGTTCGCCGTGCACGCGCTCCACCAAGTGCTGCGCATGGAGCTGCTCGGGCGTCCGATCCGTGTCACCGAGATCGACCCGGGCGCGTGCGAGACCGAGTTCTCGCTCGTGCGCTTCGAGGGCGACGCCGAGCGGGCGGCCAAGGTGTACGACGGCCTCACACCCCTCACTGCGGACGACGTCGCCGAGTGCGTCACGTTCGCGGTCACTCGACCGTCCCACGTGAACATCGACCAGATCGTCCTCATGCCACGAGACCAAGCCAACGCCCGCATGTTCCACCGCCGACCGTCCTGACTCGATCCCTACAAACGACAGGAGTCCACATGCCCGATCCCGTGTTCACCGGCGTCGCCGCTGCCACCGTCACGTTCTTCGACGAGCACGGCACGGTCGACGCCGCCACTACCGCCCGCCACGCTGCACACCTCGCGGAGCGAGGCATGCAAGCGATCGTCGTCGCCGGCACGACCGGTGAGGCACCCCACTTGTCGATGAAGGAGCGGCTGACGCTGCTCGACGCAGTCCGCGCCGCCGTGCCCTCCGACGTCCCTGTCATCCTCGGCACCGGCGGCCTTCCCTCCGGTGTGAGCGCGGCCGAGCTCACGAAACGATCGATCGACCACGGCGCCGACGCCGCCCTCGCGTTGTCACCACACCATGGCGACGTGCGCGCGTTCTACGAAGACATCGCGTCCGCGGCGGGCACGTTTCCCGTCATCGCCTACCACTACCCAGCGGTCTCCGGCACCGAAGGCATCCGCGTCGACCTCCTGAACCTGCTTCCCGTCGCCGGACTGAAGGACTCGACCGGCGATCCCACCCGCCTCCTCGAGGAGCAGGCTGTGTACGAGGGTCCGCTCTACACCGGCTCGGCGGCGATGGCGTTGTTCTCAGGCGCGCTCGGTTGCACAGGCGTCATCCTCGCCGCGGCCAACCTCGAGCCCGAGCTCTGCACGCAGGCATTCGCGGGCGACGTGGAGGCACAGCGCTCGCTGCTTCCCGCACACCGCATCGCGCGCGAGGACGCGCCCCACGGCCTCAAGCGCGAGCTCAACCAGCGTTTCGGTACGCCCCCGCACTGCAGACATCACTAGTCAGCTGATTCTCTCGGCGGAATCGGGTCTCTGACACCGCTGCACGCTCGAAAACCAGCGGCAGGCGCTAGCTGGCGGCGCAATGCGCCGCCGGGTGCGCGAAGTAGCCGATTGTCGAGCGGAGCGAGCAGGAGCCGGGCAAAGCGAAGCGGAGCCCGGCGACTAGAAAAGCAGGGCGTCCAGGCCGATCGTGAGGCCGGGGCGGTCCTTGATCGCCTTCACCGCGAGCAGCACGCCGGGCATGAACGAGCTGCGGTCGTAGGAGTCGTGGCGGATCGTCAGCGACTGGCCGGTGGTGCCGAGCAGCACCTCTTGGTGAGCAACGAGCCCGCGTAGGCGCACCGAGTGCACGTGGATGCCGCCCGGCCCGAGCCCGCCACGGGCGCCGGGGGCGACCTCGACCTTCGTGGGGTCCGGCGCCCAGTCCGACGACGCCGCAGCCATGCGGTCGACGGTGAGCATCGCCGTGCCCGAGGGCGCGTCGGCCTTCTGATCGTGGTGGAGCTCGATGACCTCGGCTGTCTCGAACCAGGGCGCAGCGAGCTCGGCAAAGCGCATCATGAGCACCGCTCCGATTGCGAAGTTCGGCGCGACGATGCAGTTGCTGGCGGCGAACAGATGCCGTAGCTCGTCGAGCTCATCCGCACTGAAGCCCGTCGTTCCGACAACGGCGTGCACCTCGTGCATCGCGCACCACCGCAGGTTGCCCATCGCCGCCTCGGCGACGGTGAAATCGACCGCGACGTCGGCGTGCGCATCGGCGAGGGCACGCGGCGTACCCGCGATGACGACACCACCCGCGACCTCCTCGCCCTCGTGCAACGGATCGACCGCGGCGACGAGCTCGACCGCAGGGTCGGCATCGACCGCGGCGCACACCGTCGCGCCCATGCGCCCGCCGGCACCGAACACCCCGACGCGGATCGTCATCCGCGGCACGCTACACACCGGCGCTACGGTCACCGCGGTGTATCCGGGGACCTATGCCGCGACCGCGCCCGACCGACCCGCCGTGATCATGGGACGCACCGGCGAGATCGTCACCTACCGCGAGCTCGACGAGCGCTCACTCCGATTGGCCCACGTGCTACGCGACGCAGGGCTGCGGCGGGGCGACCATCTCGCACTGTTCATGGAGAATCAGAGCCGGTTCCTGGAGGTCGTATGGGCGGCGCTGCGCTCTGGCCTCTACGTCACGACGATCAACAGCTACCTCACGGTCCCCGAGGTCGCCTACATCGTGAACGACTGCGAGGCGACCGCACTCGTCACCTCCACCGCGAAGTCCGAGATCGCGACCGCGCTGATGGGCGAACACGACATCCCGGCAGTGCACACCCGGCTCATGGTCGGGGGGGCGCTGGGCGGCTATGACGACTACGACACCGCGCTCGCAGCGGCATCAACCGAGCCGCTCGGTGACGAGGTCATGGGCGCCGCGATGCTCTACTCGTCGGGCACGACCGGCCGGCCGAAAGGCGTGAAGCGGCCGCTCCCGACGCTGGCGCCGAGCGACCCCGATCCCGTCGTGCTCAGGGGCGCGTCCGTCTATGGATGGGGCGAGGACACGATCTACCTCTCCCCCGCGCCGATGTACCACGCCGCGCCGCTCGCGTTCTCCGTGACCGCGCAGCGCTTTGGCGGCACCGTGGTCATCATGGAGCACTTCGACGCGGCCGAGGCGTTGCAGCTCATCGAACGGGAGAAGGTCACCCACTCGCAGTGGGTGCCCACGATGTTCGTGCGGATGCTGAAGCTGCCCGACGAGGTGCGCCTCGCCCCGGACCTGTCGAGCCACCGCGTCGCGATCCACGCTGCCGCGCCGTGCCCGGTCGACGTCAAGCGCCGCATCATCGAATGGTGGGGACCGATCTTGCTCGAGTACTACGCCGGCACCGAGGGAAACGGCGCCACCTTCATCACGAGCGAGGATTGGCTCGAACACCCAGGGTCGGTCGGCCGCATCGCGATCGGCAAGCTGCACATCGTCGACGAGGAAGGCAACGACCTTCCGCCCAACGCCGAGGGGACGATCTACTTCTCCGGCGCCGGCCAGTTCGAGTACCACAACGCACCCGAGAAGACCGAGGGTGCGCGACTGCCCGGTGGACGCTCCACGCTCGGTGATGTCGGGTACGTCGACGACGACGGCTACCTGTTCCTCACCGACCGCAAGGCGTACATGATCATCTCGGGCGGGGTGAACATCTATCCCCGCGAGATCGAGGACGTGCTGATCGCACATCCGAGCGTCGCCGACGTCGCCGTCTTCGGCGTTCCTGACGACGACTTCGGCGAGCAAGTGAAGGCGGTAGTGCAACCGATCGACGGGGTCGACGGGTCAGAGGACCTCGCCGCGTGAGCTCACGGCATTCGCACGCGAGCAGCTCGCGGGGTTCAAAGTGCCTCGATCCATCGACTTCGAGGCAGAGCTCCCCCGCCTTCCCACCGGCAAGCTCTACAAGCGGCTGCTCCGCGACCGCTACCTGGGCAAGACGACGACGATCGTCTGACTTACCGCGCTCCGCGCGACTCGCGACTGCAGCGTCCGCTTCGAGACGGGGCCGACGACCGCCAGGGACGGAGCGGCCGAGAGCACTCGCTCCGCGACCTTCGCGACGTGTTCGACGGTCACCGCGTGATACAGCGCGAGCTGCTCTTCGATCGTGCGCACATAGCCGCGGACGGTGAGCGACCCGCCTAGCCGTGCCATGCGGCTGCCCGAGTCCTCCAAGCCGAGCACCAACGAACCCTCGAGATAGCCGAGCGCGACCTCGAGCTCGTCCGCGGTGATGCCGTCGGCCTGCAGGCGCTCGAGCTCTTCGTCGACGAGGTCGAGCACCGCGTCGACGCGACCCGGCGTCGTCGCCGCGTAGATCGTCAGCGCGCCGGCGTCGCAGAACTCGGTGTGCGCCGAGAACACTGAGTAGGCGAGGCCACGGTCCTCGCGGATCGTCTGGAGCAAACGGCTCGACATGCCTCCCCCGAGGACATGGTTCAGCACCTCGAGCGCCTCACGGTCCGGGTCGAGACGGCCGAACGTGCGAAACCCGAGTGCCAGATGGGCCTGCTCGATAGGTCGCTTGAGCACGGAAAGGCGGCGGGACGGCTCGATCGGCGGCGTGCGCTCCACGTCAGTGACGTCCCGGGTCGAGCGCATCTTGGCCTCGACCTCAGCGACCACGTGGGCGTGATGGACATCACCTGCGGCGGCAACCACGAATGCCGACGGTCCGTACTTCGCATCGAAGAAGTCGCGAATCTCGTCGGGAGCGATGGCGCCGACCGTGTCCGCGCTGCCTGCGGTCTCCCGCCCGAGCGGGTGGCCGGGAAACAATGCCTCGAAGACAAGCGTGTGCGCCCGGTCGTCGGGCGTGTCCTCGTCCATCATGAGCTCTTCCAGGATCACCTGGCGCTCGGCCTCGATGTCGCCGTCGCGCAACGATGGAGCGCTCAAGACGTCGGCGAGCACGTCGATCCCGAGATCGAGGTGCCGGCTCGGGAGCCGCGTGACGTACGCCGTGTACTCCTTCGCCGTGAACGCGTTCATGTCGCCGCCGACGCGATCGATCGCTTGCGCGATGTCGCGGGCCGTGCGCGTCTCGCTGCCCTTGAACAGCAGGTGCTCGAGGAAGTGCGAGACGCCGCTCAGCGCTTCGGGCTCGTCGCGTGCGCCGACACCCACCCACACGCCGACGCACGCCGATCGGGCCTCGGGCATCCGCTCAGTGATGACGCGGACACCCGAAGCCAGCTCGGTCGTCTCGATGCGGGACCGCTCAGCGACGGCGGCCGCCCCCGCTGCCACCACTGCGCCGCGGCCCGCGGCCACGGTCGCTGCCCCGGTCGTTGCTGGGCGGACGACCGCCCGTCGACGCTCCCGCTGTCGCCGGGCCCAGGTCGCCGAACTGCTCCCGTGCCTCAGCGTCGAACGAGTCCTCGAACGAGACCGCGGATGCGCCGCCGGATGCGCTGCTGGACGCGCCGCCGGACGAGCCGGAGCTCGACGCGCCGGAGGACCGGGGCGGCCGGCTGGACGCCGACTCACCGTCGCTGTCAGCGGCGTCGTCGCCCTCGCCGATCGGCGTCAACGAGACCTTGCCGTTCGGGTCGATGTCGTCGACCCTCACCATGATCTCGTCGCCGAGCTCGAGCACGTCCTCGACCCGCTCGATGCGCTTGCCCCGCCCGAGCTTGGAGATGTGCACGAGGCCATCCCGACCCGGGAGGATGTTGACGAAGGCGCCGAACTTCGTGATGTTCACGACCTTGCCGGCGTACACCTCGCCCACCGACGCGCTCGGCGGGTTGATGATCAGCTCGATCTGACGGCGAGCCTCGGCAACCGCGCCGCCGTCGACGGAGCCGATCGTCACGGTGCCGACGACGCCGTCGTCGTCGACCGCGATGTCCGCGCCCGTCTCCTGCTGGATCGTGTTGATGACCTTGCCCTTGGGGCCGATCACCTCACCGATCTTGTCCATCGGGATCGTGAAGCTGATGATCTTCGGCGCGGTGTCGTTCACCTCGGGCCTGGGTTCGGCGATCGTCGCGTTCATGACATCGAGGATCGCGAGGCGGGCCTCGCGTGCCTGCTGCAGCGCGGCGGCCAGGACGTCGGCGGGGATGCCGTCGATCTTGGTGTCGAGCTGCAGGGCGGTGACGAAGTCCGCCGTGCCGGCCACCTTGAAGTCCATGTCGCCGAACGCGTCTTCGGCGCCGAGGATGTCGGTGAGCGTGGTGTAACGCCCCTCGGCGAACACGAGACCCATCGCGATGCCCGCGACCGGCGCCTTGATCGGCACACCCGCGTCCATCAGCGAAAGGCTCGATGCGCAGACCGACGCCATCGACGTCGACCCGTTCGAGGCGAGCACCTCGGACACGAGGCGCAGCGTGTAGGCGAACTCCTCCTGGCTGGGCACGACCGGCAGCAGCGCGCGCTCGGCGAGCAAGCCGTGGCCGATCTCGCGGCGCTTGGGCGAACCCACGCGACCGACCTCGCCGTTGGCCGAGGGAGGCATGTTGTAGTGGTGCATGTAGCGCTTGTTGGTGTCGGGACCAATCGTGTCGAGCAGCTGGTTCATCCGCGGCATCGCAAGCGTGCAGATGTTGAGCACCTGCGTCTCGCCGCGCTGGAACAGCCCCGAGCCGTGCGCGGTCGGCACGACACCGACCTCCGCCGACAGCGGCCGGATGTCGGTGGCGCCGCGGCCGTCGATGCGCACTCCGTCCTCGACGATCCGCTTGCGCACCAGCTTCTTCGTGAGCGAGCGAGCGGCTTCCTTGATCTCCTTCTCGCGTCCGACGAACTCACCGGACAGCTCGGCGATGATCTCCGCCGTCGCCGTGTCGATCGCCTCGTTGCGCTCCGCCTTGATGACGATGCGCGTTGCCGGGTCGAGCTTCGACGACCCCACTGCGGATACCCGCTCCCACACGTCGTCGCCGTAGTCGACGATCGGCGTGTAGGGGATCGGCTCGTGCACGCCGGCCTTGGCGACGAGGTCGCGCTGGAGTGCGATCGACTCCTTGATCCACCGCTTCGACGCCTCGAGCCCGGCGGCGATGACTTCTTCGCTCACCTTCGGCGCGCCGGCCTCGTAGTACGACCAGGCCTTCTCGGTGCCACCGGCCTCGACCATCATGATCGCGACATCGCCATCGGCGAGCTCGCGGCCGGCAACGACGAGCTCGAACGTGCTGGCGTCACCTTCTTCATACGTCGGATACGCGATCCACTCGCCGTCGGTGTCGTACGCGACGCGGACTGCGCCGATCGGGCCATCGAAGGGGATGCCCGAGAGCATCAGCGACGCGGACGCGGCGTTGATCGACAGCACGTCGTGCGGGTTGTCCTGGTCGGCGCCGAGCACCGTGACCACGACTTGGGTCTCGTTGCGGTAGCCGTCCGGGAACGACGGGCGCAGCGGCCGGTCGATGAGCCGGCATGTGAGGATGGCGGCGTCGTTGGGCCGCCCTTCCCGGCGGAAGAACGAGCCGGGGATCTTGCCGGCGGCGTAGGCGCGCTCCTCGACGTCGACCGTCAAAGGAAAGAAGTCGATGCCTTCACGCACGCCCTTCGCGGCGTTCGCCGTGACGAGCACGACGGTCTCGCCGAGCTTGCCGACCACTGAGCCTTGGCTCTGCTGGGCCAGACGGCCGGTCTCGAAGGTAAGGGTCTTGTCGGTGCCGCCAATCGGCGCCGATACGGATGTGATGTCCGCCACGCGGACCTCCTCTCGGGTGCTCGCCCCTGTGGCGGCCCCGTTCTGGAGCGGCGGGCGGCCAGTTCCCAGTCGGCAGTCTCCCCAACGCTGGTTCTCTTGGCGTTCTCGGGTCTGTACGACCCCGCAGCGCCAAGAAAAATCAGTTCGGGAGACCGGCGACTGGCAGCTGACCTCGGAGCCGCTCGGTGTGTTGTGTTGCGGTGTTGCGTTAGCGGCGCAGGCCCAACTTGGCGATGATCCCGCGGTAGCGCTCGACGTCGTTCGCACGGACGTAGTCGAGGAGGCGACGGCGGCGACCGACGAGCATGAGCAGACCCCGGCGGCTGTGATGGTCCTTCTTGTGGACCTTCAGATGCTCGGTGAGCTGATTGATGCGATCGGTCAGGAGCGCGATCTGCACCTCGGGGGATCCGGTGTCGGAATCGTGGAGGCGGTGCGCGGAGATCGTCGTGGACTTGTCGGACATGGCTCGCTTTCTGCTTCGGCGCCCACGGTGGGCGGGAAGGCGCGCTGACGAGGCCGGAAAGCCTTGGCGGCGCATCACGTCGCAGCGATCGGCCGCGACGGACCCGATCAGGTTACCAGCACCGCCCTGGCTGCGGCCACGTCGGCCCGCATCTGCGTGACCAGGGCCTCGACGGAGTCGAACCGCAGCTCGTCGCGGAGGCGGGCCACGAACCGCACCTTGGCCCGCTCGCCGTAGAGGTCTCCGTCGAACCCCAGGAGGTAGGCCTCGAGCAGGGAGTACGGCTGGTCGGGATAGAAGGTTGGCCGGCGTCCCACCGACAGCGCGGCGGGGTGGACCGATCCGTCGGGCCGCTCGTACCAGCCCGCGTAGATGCCATCCGCGGGGAGGGCGATCTCGGGGGACGCCGCCACGTTCGCGGTCGGAAAGCCGAGTTGGCGGCCCCGCCGGTCGCCGACGACGACCACACCCCAGACCTCGTGATATCGACCGAGCATCGCCGTAGCAGTCTCGAGATCGCCACCCGCCAGCGCCTGTCTGATGGCGGTGGACGACACCGGTTCGCGCTCCCCCGTCGGTGCGACGAGACCGAGCGGCTCGACCTCGAAGCGGTGGACGGCCCCCATCTCCTGGAGGAGGGCGACGTTGCCGGCGCGCCGGTGCCCGAAGTGGAAGTCCTCGCCAACGACGACACCCCGAGCCTTCAGGCATTCGACGAGGACGTGCTCGACGAAGTCCTCCGCGGACTCCGCTGACCGCGCCTCGTCGAACGTGATCACGACGGTGTAGTCGACCCCCGTCGCCTTGATGCGGGCCAGCCGTTGGTCGAGGTCGGTCAGCAGGAGGGGCGCGGACTCGGGGCGCACGACCGCAGCCGGATGACGATCGAACGTTACGACCGCCGAACGCGCGCCGAGCTCGGCGGCTCGGAGCTTCACCTCTGCGATGACCGCGCGATGCCCGAGATGCACCCCGTCGTACACGCCGATCGTGACCACGCTGCCCTCGGGCGGATGCGGGCACGGGTCGCCGTCGCGGATCACCTCCACCGCATCACCTCCACCGGGCGAACCCTAACGGTCAGCCCGCGGACGCGAGCACGACGGCGGGCTTCACGACCCCGACCACGGACCCGACCTCGTACACCGCGAGCAACACGCCGTCGGCGTCGACGACGGCCCACGGTCCGTCGCCCTCGACGACGAGATCGTGGCGAGTCATAGCCTTGCCGTGGGCGATCGCGGCGGCCACCGGAGCACTCACCTCGACCCGCGGGTAGTCGCGCAGCGCAACAGCGGCGGGCGCGAGCACGACATCCTCCACCGATGTCGCCTCCGACTCGGTGAAGGAACCGACGGCGGTACGCCGCAACGCGCGCAGGTGGGCGCCCCCGCCGAGGTGATGCCCGAGGTCAGAGGCGAGGGAACGGACATAGGTGCCCGAGGAGCACTCGACCGTGATCGCATAGACGAGCGGATCGCCCGTCGGCGCGACTTCGAAGCGATGGATGGTGACAGGCCGGGCCTCCCGCTCGACCTCGATGCCCTCGCGTGCGAGCTCGTACAACCGGCGTCCATCCACCTTCAGTGCAGACACCATCGGCGGCACTTGCATGATCGGACCGGTGAGGGCCGCCGCTGCCGCACCCACCGCTTCCGGCTGCGGATGCATCTCGTACGTCGCGACGACTTCTCCGGACGCGTCGAGCGTGGAGGTCTCGACGCCGAACACCACTTCGCCGGTGTAGGTCTTCGGCAACGCGGTGAGGAAGCGAAGCAGGCGCGTCACGCGGCCCACGCCGAGCAGGAGGATGCCCGTCGCGTCTGGATCGAGCGTGCCGGCGTGGCCGACACGTCGTTCGCTCAGCACCTTGCGGGCGCGTGCGACGACGTCGTGCGAGGTCAAGCCCGCCGCCTTGTCGACAACCGCGAACCCCTCAGCCATCGTCGCGCTGCTGCTCCCGGATGATCTGCTCGACCCGTTCAGCGGTACGAATCGCCGGGTCGGGCTTGAACGACAGCGTGGGAGTGCGCTTGAGCCGAGCCTGGCGGCCTATTGCCGCTTGGAGAGCGATCCGCGCGTCACCGAATGCCTCGAGCACGGCCTCGTCGTCCGCTTCGCCGCGGAGGCTGTCGAACCACACAACTGCATGACGCAGGTCGGAATCGACGTCGACCGAGGTGATGGCGACGAGCTCGAGCCGCTCGTCGTCGATGCGTTCGATCTCCTCCGCCGCGATTTCCCGGACGAGCTCGTTGATGCGAGCGGTGCGCGGGTATTGCCGGGGCGTCTGCGCGCGGCGGCGCCTGGGAGGTGTCATTCGAGCCACCTCCGTTCGGTCTTCAGCACCTGCACCTCCGGATGGGACCACACGAACCGCTCGACCTCGTCGATGACATCGGTCGCGTGGTGCTGGCTGTTCGCCACGATCGCGAAGCCGAGCCCCGCCCGCTGCCACTGGTCTTGATGCTCGACCTCGGCGGCGGCGACCGAGAACCGACGGCGCGCACCCTCGACGATCGATTTCACCACGCTGCGCTTCATCTTCAGCGAACGGGACTCCGGCAGGTGCAGATCGACGGAGAGGGTCAGCACGTGCACGGCTCAAGCCCCCCTTGGTCAGCTACGGGGGATCTCGCGCTCCTCGTAGGTCTCGATGATGTCGCCCTGCTTGAGGTCTTGGAAGTCGGTGAGACCGATGCCGCACTCGAACCCGGCGTTGACCTCGCGGACGTCGTCCTTGAAGCGCCGCAGCGACTGGACCGCGCCCTTCCAGATGATCGTGCCCTCGCGAAGGAAACGGACCTTGGAGCCGCGGGTGATCGTGCCGTTCAGCACGTAACAGCCCGCAATGGCCCCGATGCGCGGCACCCGGAAGATCTCGCGCACCTCGGCTTCGCCCGTGACCACCTCTTCGTACTCGGGAGCGAGCATGCCGACCATGGCGTTCTCGATGTCCTCGAGCACTTGGTAGATGATCTCGTAGGTGCGCACCTCGACGTCCTCGGCGTCGGCGAGCTCGCGGACCTTGCGGTCCGGACGCACGTTGAAACCGATGATCGTGGCGTTCGTGGTGGCAGCGAGCGTGATGTCGTTCTCGGTGATGCCGCCGACACCACGATGCACGAAGGCGAGCTTCACCTCGTCGCGCTCGAGCTTGCGGAGGCCCTCGGTGAGCGCCTCGAGGGAACCCTGTACGTCGGCCTTCACGATCAGGTTCAGTGTGGCGGCTTCGCCCTTCTGGATCTGATCGAAGATGTCCTCGAGCTTCACGCCGCGGTGCGTCACTGCGGCCATGCCTCGCTGGCTCGTGAGCCGCTGACGCTGCTCACGCGCCTCGGCGACGGTCTTCGCGGTCTTGAGGTCGGGGGCGACTCGGAACTCGTCACCGGCACCGGGCACAATCGAGAGGCCGAGCACCTGCACCGGCGTCGAGGGTCCGGCTTCCTTCACTTGTTCGCCGAGGTCGTCGATCAGAGCGCGCACGCTGCCCCACGCCGCGCCCGCGACGATCGGGTCGCCGACGGCGAGCGTGCCCTTGTCGACAAGGACAGTGGCGACCGGGCCGCGCCCGATGTCGAGGTTCGCTTCCAGCACAACGCCCTTGGCGCGGCCCTCGGGGTTGGCGGTGAGCTCTTCGACGTCGGCCACGAGGATGAGCTGCTCGAGGAGGTCGTCGACGCCGAGGTCCTGCAAGGCCGACATCTCGACGACGATGGTGTCGCCGCCCCACGACTCGGGCACGAGCTCGTGCTCGGACAGCTGCTGCATCACGCGGGCGGGATCGGCGTTGGCACGGTCGATCTTGTTGATGGCGACGACGATCGGCACCTCCGCGGCCTTCGCGTGGTTGATCGCTTCGATCGTCTGCGGCATCACGCCGTCGTCGGCCGCGACGACGAGCACGACGATGTCGGTGACCTCCGCGCCGCGAGCGCGCATCTTGGTGAACGCCTCGTGACCGGGTGTGTCGATGAAGGTGATGAGGCGCCCGTCCTTCTCGGTCTGGTAGGCGCCGATGTGCTGCGTGATGCCGCCGGCCTCGCCGGCGACGACGTTCGCGGAGCGGATTCGGTCGAGCAGCAGCGTCTTGCCATGGTCGACGTGCCCCATGACGGTGATGACGGGCGGCCGCGGCCGTTGCGCGACGGGGTCGTCGTCATCGTCGTCGTTGAACAGCTGCTGGAGCTCGAACTCCTCTTGCTGCCCAGGCTCGATGAGGAGGAGGTCGGCGCCGATCTCGAGCGCGAACAGCTCCATCTGCTCGTCGGTGAGCGACATGGTCGCGGTGACCATCGCGCCCTCTTGCAGCAGGTAGCGCACGACGTCAGCCGCGGTGCGGTTCAGCTTCGCCGCGAGCTCCTGCGCGCTGGCTCCGCGTTCGATGATGATCGTGCCCTCGGGGATCGGAGCATCCGTCGGCGAATAGGTCGGCCCCGACTGCGGCTGCAGCTCCTCCAGGTTCCGACGGCGGCGGCGCTTGGCGGGACGGGGCCGACGCTGGCCGGAACCCCGGCCCTGGCCAGGCCCGCCAGGGCCACCGGGACCCCCCGGGCCACCGGGACCGCCCGGACGCGCGCCGTACGGGGCGCGGCCACCGCCGGGGCCGCCGCTCGGGCCGCTGCCGAGACCACCAGAAGTGCGGGGAGGCCCGCCAGGACGCGCGCCGAACGGGCCGCGCCCGGCCGACGGTCCGGTGCTGGTCGTCGTGCCTCGCGACGGCGCGGGCCCGCGCCCGCCCATGCCGGGCGGCGGCGGAATGGGCTTGCCGCTCTGCGAACGAGGCGGCGGGGGGATCGGCTTGCCGCTGGCCGAGCGCGGGGGCGCGCCCGCGGGCGCCGCCGACGCCGTCGGCCGCCTCGGGTGTCGCGTTGGTCGCGGCCTGGTGCGGTGCTCGTTGCCGACGGCGCGGTGGGCGCCGAGGCCGGCGCTGTGCTCGTCGCCGCGGGCGCGGTCGGCATTGCCGCGGGCGCGGTGCTCCCGCGGCGGCGCGGTCGCCGGAGCGGGAGCGGTCGGCGCAACCGGACGCTGGATAGAGGGCGGAGCCGAGATCGTGGCGCCGCTCGGCGACCCCGCACTCGGCGAACGCGGCGCGGCGCGGTCGGAGAGCCCGGGCGCCGATGTCCGCGCGGCCGGCGCGATCGACGGGCCATGGGTGTCGCCGGGCTCGAGCGGGCGGCTCCGCACCACGCGGTGCTCGGCCGCCGGAGGCGGCGGCTCGACTGCCGCCGCGGGCACCTCGACGGTGACCGGCTCCGGCTCGCTCACGGTGATCGGTACGACCGGAGCCGGCGCAGCTGGCGCCGCGGGCTCCTCGACGGGCGGGGCCGCAGGTTCGGGCGCGACCGCCGCAGGAACGTCCACCGCGGCGGGCTGCTCCTCGGCGGGTGCAGCTGCCTTCTTCGTAGTCTTCGCGGCCGCCTTGGCCGGCTTCGCCGGCTTCACCTCTTCCGGCTGCTCGGGCCGGATCAGCCCGTCGCGCTCCGCCCGCCGGCGCACTCGATCGGCCTGCGCCTCTTCGATGCTCGACGAATGACTCTTCACGCCGATGCCGAGCGCGACAGAGAGGTCGAGCGTCTCCTTGTTGGTCATCCCGAGCTCTTTGGCCAGCTCGTGGAGGCGGATCTTTGCGGGCAAGGTTGCGGTCAGCCTTTCGGATGGGGATGGAGATCAGTTCACGTGCGCGCCAGCCGATCGGGCTGTCCAGCGCGGTGCATCATTCTCGCACGTTCGGAGGGATTTCCAATGGTCGTACGAGGAGCGATTGCAGCCGAGCGTAGGCCTCTGGACCGAGGGGCCGGCGCAGCGCCCGTCCGAGTGCGTCCCGCTTCGACGCCTGGGCCAGGCATGCGGGGCTGTCCGGGCACAGCCACGCTCCCCTTCCGGGGAGCGTGCGCCCGATCACGACCTCGCCCGCGGCGTCCGCGACAACCCTGACCAGGTCGTGTGCCGGCCGCTGCCGCCGACACCCGACGCAGGTGCGGACAGGCCCGGCGTCAGCTCTCGTCAGCCGAAGGCTCCTCCGTGGCCGCCTCGACGGGTGCCGGGTCCTCGGCGGGAGCCGGTTCGTCGGCTGCGCTCGACTGTTCGCCGCCGGCGGCCTCGGTGACATCAACGACGGTTTCGGGTTCCTTGTCGGTCGTCCCTTGCCAGTCGCCGGCCGTGACGGCCTCGCCGCCCTCGGCGTCGTGCCACTCCATCTCGCCGGTCTCGGGGTTCTCGACCCACTGTCCCTGCGCCCACTCCTCGCCGGCGTAGCGCTCCTCGTCGGCGAGCTGTGTCTCGCTCTTGATGTCGACACGCCAGCCGGTGAGCCGAGCGGCGAGCCGCGCGTTCTGGCCTTCCTTCCCGATGGCCAGCGACAGCTGGTAATCGGGCACGATCACTTCGGCATTGCCGGCGTCCTCGTGGATGCGAACTTCCTTCACCTTCGCGGGTGACAATGCCTTCGCGACGAAGTCGGCTGGATCGTCGGAGAACGGGACGATGTCGATCTTCTCGCCCCGCAGCTCGTTCACGACCATGCGCACGCGCGCGCCGCGGGCGCCGACGCACGCGCCGACGGGGTCGACGTTGTGGTCGTTGGACCACACGGCGATCTTCGTCCGGTGACCGGGCTCGCGTGCGCACGCCTTGATCTCGACGACGCCGTCCGCGATCTCTGGGACCTCGAGCTCGAAAAGGCGCTTGATGAGACCCGGGTGGGTACGGCTCACGACGATCTGCGGGCCCTTCGACGTACGCCGAACCTCGACGATGTACGCCTTGAGGCGGGTGCTTGGCTCGGGCCGCTCGTAGGGCACCTGCTCGGCCTGCGGCAGCAACGCCTCGACCTTGCCGAGGTCGAGCAGCGTGTAGCGCTGGTCGCTCTGCTGGATGATGCCGGTGACGATGTCGCCCTCGCGACCCGCGTACTCCTCGTACTTACGCTCGCGCTCGGCCTCGCGGATGCGCTGACCCATCACTTGCTTGGCGGTCTGCGCGGCGATGCGGCCGAAGTCGTCGGGCGTGTCGTCGCGTGCGTTGACCCAGTTGCCCTCTTCGTCGATGTCGTACGCCATCACCCTGATGTCACCGGTGAACGCGTCGATCTCGACCTCGGCCTCGTCGGCGGCGCCGGGCATGCGCTTGTAGGCGGACGCCAACGCGTCGGCGAGTGCCTGCAGCAGGACGTCGACCGAGATGCCCTTCTCCGCGGCGAGAAGCTTGAGGGCGTCCATCATGTCGGGGTTGCCAGAGCTCATCGCGCGGTCTCCTTCGCAGATGCCGACTTGCGCCGCGCCGCGCGGTTCGGTTTGGGCGCCTTCGGCGGCGGTCCCCACTCGAACACGGTCCGGGCACGTTCGATGTCGTCGTAGGCGAGCGCGCGGCGGACCGGGCCGTCGCTGCCTTCGGATGTCACGACGATGCCGGCGCTGTCCGCCGAAGTGAGCAAGCCGGCCACCCGGCGCTCGCCCTCGACGTTCGGTTGTGTTCGCACCGAGATCTGTTGGCCCACGGCCTTCGCGAACTGGGCGGGGGTGCGCAGGGGGCGTTCGAGACCGGGGCTCGAGACCTCGAGGGTGTAGCGGCCGGGCACAGGGTCGTGGAGGTCGAGCTCACGCGAGACGATGCGGGTCGCTTCGGCGATGGCGTCGATGTCGATCGAGGCGCCGTCGGCCCGCTCGACGGTGACCCGCAGGAGGCCCCCGGCGAGCTCGACGTCGGACACCTCGATGCTCAGGTCGGCAAGCAGGGGCGCGACGAGCTGATGGACCTTGTCGGCCGCGGTCGTTGCACTCATCGCCCTCGCCTCCTCTCCGGACTGTCAAACGACCGAGCGCCGACGAAACAGAAGGCGTGGGCAGCGCCCACGCCTTCAGTCGACGCCTGATCGAACTGAAACGAACCCGCAAAGTATACCGGCGAGGCGGTCAGTAGGCCCGGCCCACTGTGGCCAAAAGCCCCGGTTCGTCGTCGTCGAGGGGCAGTGACCCGTCCTCGCGACGCAGGCACCGCACGGTCACCCCGTCGGCCCGAAGCCGGTCCTCGCCGTCGGTCCCGACGGCGGCCCAAGGCAGCTCTGCAAACCCGGTCGCGGCCGCTTCGGCCGCCTCCTCGACTGTCTTCACCGCCACGGTCCGCGACTGGAGCCGGGCCGTGGCCTCGGCGAGCAGCTCGCCCTGGATGTGCTCGAGGAGGGAGAGCACCCGTGGCGCGGCCTCGGCCACGGGCACCGTGATCTTGGTGCCGGCGTCGCGCCGGGCGAGCGTGACGACGCCGGAGGCGAGATCACGCGGACCCACCTCGACGCGGACAGGCACGCCCTTCAGCTCCCAGTCGACGACCCGGCGGCCGAACGAGATGTCGGTGCGAGCGTCGACCTCGGTGTGGATGTCGACGCCGCGGAGCTCGCGTGCGAGGCGTTCGGCGGCCTCGCCCGCCCCCTCCTCGCCGCGGACGAGCAGCACGACGACTTGGATGGGCGCGAGCCGAGGAGGGATGCGAAGTCCGGCGTCGTCGCCGTGCGCCATGATCAGGCCGCCGACGAGGCGCGTCGACGCCCCCCACGACGTCTGCCACACGTAGTCGAGCGTGCCTTCCTCCGTCGAGAACTGCGTCTCGAACGATTTGGCGAAGTTCTGGCCGAGCTCGTGGCTCGTACCCATCTGCAGTGCCTTGCCGTCGCCCATCATCGCCTCGACCGTGAGCGTGTTGATGGCGCCAGGGAACCGCTCGCCGCGGTCTTGCGCCCGGGCAGCACGGGGATGGCGAGCACGTTCACCATGAAGTCGGCGTAGACCTCTTCGAGGATCTTCGTCGCGTAGTCGCGGGCGTCCTCCTGGGTGGCGTGGCAGGTGTGGCCCTCCTGCCAGAGGAACTCGGTCGTGCGCAGGAACAGTCGGGGACGCAGCTCCCACCGCACGACGTTGGCCCATTGGTTGATCAGCAGTGGCAGGTCTCGGTAGCTCTGCACCCACTTCGAGAAGTAGGTGTTGATGATCGTCTCGCTCGTGGGCCGTACGACGAGGGGCTCGCCGAGCTCCTCGCCGCCGGCGTGGGTGACGACCGCCAGCTCCGGCGCGAAGCCCTCGACGTGCTCGGCCTCGCGGCGCAGGTAGCTCTCGGGGATGAAGAGCGGGAAGTACGCGTTCGCGGCGCCGGCGGCCTTGATGCGGGCATCCAGCTCCGCCTGCATCCGCTCCCACAGCGAGTAGCCGTAGGGGCGGATGACCATGGTGCCGCGGACCGGACCGTTGTCGGCCAGCTCAGCCTTGGCGACGACATCCTGATACCACCGAGGAAAGTCCTCGGCCTGCGCGGTGAGCACGCTGCCCTTGGCCATCGGGTCAGGGTAGGCGGCGAGCAACGAAGACGTACTCACGGCTGTCGGGGGTGAAGGGCTCGCGCGCGAACCCTCCGTACAGTGCCTCGACCTCGAGCCCGGCGACGTCGATCAGCCCGAGCCACTCGTTCTTCGTCGCCCACCAGAGCGAGCTCGTTGCGCCGTCGGCGCGCACGATGTCGATCCGGTTGTCGCCCACCGAGTACCGCACGGTGTGCGGCACAGGCTCGGTCTGGGCCACGCCGTCGTGCTGGGCGGCGTACTGATGGTCGAAGGCGATCACGTTCCACGCGAACCGGCCCCCGGGTCGCAGCGATTCCGCGACCCGTTCGAAGGTCCGGCGCCGGTCGGCCCACGTCGGGAGGTGCAGCAGCGCTCGGTACGGGCAGTAGATCAACGCGGCCGGCTCGTCCACTGTGAAGTCGCGCATGTCGCCTTCGCGCAGGTCGACGTCGACGCCCGCCTCGGCCACCGCGGTCCGAGCGAGCGCGAGCATCGTCGGCGACGAATCGATGCCGACGACACGCTGTCCCGTCGCCCGCGCCACTGCGATCGCGACGCGCCCGGTTCCGACGGCCAGCTCGACCAGCGGACCTTGTGCCTCGCGTGCGAGCTCGACGTAGAACGGGAGGTCGGCCGTCATTCGCGCCGACCAGACGTCGTAGTCCTCGGAGAAGCGCTCGTCCCAGCTCATCGCCCATGGTCCCAAAGCCGTGGGAGCGAGCCGCCCGATTTACGTCTGGACGCGCTTGCGGATCAGCTCGACGCGCTCTTCGCTCGCGTTCGCGTCGGCCCCCCGGTCGTCGAGCAACGCGGCGCGGTCGGCTTCCGCCTCTGCCGCGGCTGTCGGGTCGGCCTGCGCGAGTGCCGCTTCGGGGCCATCCTTCACGTAGATCTCGGCGAGACGGACGAGCTCGTCGACCATCGCGTCCTCGGGCACGACGCTTGACGACCTCGCCCTTGATGAAGAGATGGCCGCGCTTGCGGCCGGCGGCGATGCCGATGTCGGCTGATCGTGCCTCGCCCGGCCCGTTCACGACGCATCCCATGACCGCGACTTGGATCGGCAGGTTCAGGCCCTCGAGCGCGCGCTGGGCGGCGTCGGCCACCGCGATCACGTCGATCTCCGCGCGTCCGCACGACGGGCACGCGATGAGGTCCAGGCCTCGGCGCTCACGCAGGCCCATCGACTCGAGCAGCACGCGGCCGGCCTTCGCCTCCTCGACCGGATCGGCCGTGAGCGAGTAGCGGATCGTGTCGCCGATGCCCTCCGCGAGCAGCGTCGCGATGCCGGCCGTGGCCTTGACGAGCCCCTGCGGGATCGGACCGGCCTCGGTGACGCCGAGGTGGAGCGGATGATCGGTGACGTCGGCGAGCTGCCGGTAGGCCTCGATCATCACGGCCACGTTCGACGACTTGACCGAGATCTCGATGAGGTCGTACCCGACCTCCTCGAAGTAGCCGATCTCCTTCTTGGCCGACTCGACCATCGCCGCGGCCGTCGGTCCTCCGAAGCGCTCGTAGAGCTCGGGGTCGAGCGAGCCGGCGTTGACGCCGATGCGGCACGAGATGCCGCGATCACGCGCCTCGGATGCGACCAGCTTGATGTGCTCGGGCTTGCGGATGTTGCCGGGGTTCAGGCGCAGCTGATGCACCCCCGCATCGAGCGCCGCCAAGGCGAGCTTGTATTGGAAGTGGATGTCGGCGACGACCGGCAGCGGTGACCGCGGCACGATGCGGGCCAAACCCTCCGCCGCCTCGGGTTCGTTGCAGGTGCAACGAACGATGTCGCATCCGGCGCCGGCGAGCGCGTAGATCTGGGCGAGCGTGCCGTCGACGTCGGCCGTCTTGGTGATCGTCATCGACTGGATGCTGATCGGGGCGTCGCCCCCCACGGGCACCGCGCCGACCTGGATCTGACGGGTGCGCCGTCGCTCGTAGGTGGGGCTCACCGCGGGGTCACCGCGCCGATCACTGCCCGAACGGGTTGCGCAGCGGGTCGGAAAGGTCGAGCCACAGCGAAGACACGAAGACGAATCCCATGAACAGGACCACCGCGTAGGTGAGCGGCATCAGCTTGGCGACGTCGACCTCGTACCGCTTGCCCTTGCGGGATCGGATCTTCTCGTAGGTGCCGATCGCGATGTGGCCACCGTCGAGCGGAAGCAACGGGATCAGGTTGAAGATGCCCACGAACATGTTGATGACGACCAGGAACCAGAGCAGTTCCGGCAGACCGGCGTCGGCGGCCTGGGAGGCGATCCGCACGGCGCCGACCGGCGACAGCGGGCGATCGCCCTGGCTTTCCTCGTCCGAGCTCGATCCCGTGTCGGTCGACGTCGCCGGCCGTCCCAGCAGGGTGTCGACGTAGTCGGACATCCCGCTCGGCGAGAAGAACGAGCCGAGCGCCCCGAGCGTCTCGGTCGTGAGCGTCTTGAACATGACGCCGGTGTTCTTCGCGGCGGACAGGATCGACTGGCTCTCGTATGGGAACGTCGGGCCGACGCCGAGGAACCCGACCGGCTCCCCCTCGGGGTTGCGCTCCTCGAGCGTGGTCGCGGTCTCGAAGGTCTCGCCGTCACGCTCGACCAGGAGCACCACCTGCTGGCCCGGTCGCGCCTGGATCAGGTCGACCGTCGCGTCGAACGTCGTGACCGGGATGCCGTCGACCTCGACGATGCGATCGCCGATCTCGAGGCCGGCTTCGAGCGCCGGGCTCGTGTTCGTGTTGCCGAGCCGCGAGATCGCTCCGACCGTCCAGTTGTCCTCGCTGCGCTGGCCATAGGTCGCGAACAGCGTGAACAGCAGGAGCGCCGCCATCAGGAAGTGCATCATCGAGCCGGCCGAAGCGACGCTCATCTTCCGCCAGTACGGCTTGTTCTTGTAGGCGCGCGCCTCGTCCTCCGGCTCGACGGGATCGAGGTTGTGCATCCCGATGATCCGCACGTACGCGCCGGCGGGGATCGCCTTCAGCCCGTACTCGGTCTCCCCCTTGCGAAATGACCCGATGCGGGGGCCGAAGCCGAGGAAGAACTCGGTGACCTTCATGCCCGCGGACCGGGCGGTGAGGTAGTGGCCCAGCTCGTGCATGAAGATCATCACGAGAAGGGCGAGCACGACGATCACGGCCGACACCGACCCGAGCACGCCCAAGGCGACGATGCCCGCGACGAGGAGCACCAAGCCGACGACCGACCGAGGCTGCTCGGGCGGCTGCTCGGCCCCGGGGGTCTGTGCTCCCGGTACCTGGGTGTCGGTCATCGTGTGATGTGCTCCCTTTCCGCCTAGGCCGCCTGCCGCCGCTCGATCACCTGGGCGGCCGTGGCCCGGGCAGTGCGGTCAGCTTCGATCACAGCGTCGATGGAGTCGGCCGAGTTCCCATCATGCCTGGAAAGCACCTCGCTGAGGACGTCGGAGATGGCAATCCACGGTATGCGCCCGTCGAGGAAGGCGGCGACGGCGACCTCGTTCCCGGCGTTCAGCCAGGCTGGGGCGGTTCCGCCGAGCCGCCCGGCCTCATAGGCCAGGCGCAGGCAGCCGAACGTCTCGAGGTCGGGCGCCTCGAAGTCGAGCCGGCCGGTCGCCGCCCAGTCCATCCGCCCGAAGGGCGTCGAGATGCGTTCGGGGTAGGCCAACGCATAGCCAATCGGCAGGCGCATGTCGGGCATTGAGAGCTGGGCAACGGTCGCTCCGTCGGTGAACTCCACCATCGAATGCACGATCGACTGCGGGTGGACGACGACCTCGATCTGGTCGTAGGGGGCGTCGAACAGCTCATGGGCCTCGATCACCTCGAGCCCCTTGTTCATGAGCGTCGACGAATCCACCGTGATCTTCGGGCCCATGCTCCAGGTCGGATGGGCGAGGGCGTCGTTCACGGTGACCTGTGCGAGGTCGGTCCGGTTGCGACCCCGGAACGGACCCCCACTCGCGGTGAGCACGATCCGCGCCAGATCGGCGCCTCCCAAGGTCGCGCTCGGCGCGCAGGCATTGGTGCACCGCACAGTGCTCAGAATCGACTGGTACGAGCTCCGCGCCGGATGTGCGCCGAGCAGCAGCGACCACGGGGCCCGCGGCGATCAGCGACTCCTTGTTCGCGAGCGCGAGACGCTTGCCGGCCAACAACGTCGCCATGGTGACGGGAAGGCCGGCAAAGCCAACGACCCCGTTGACCACGACGTCAGCGCCCTCGGCGAGCGACGCGAGCGCATCGCTCCCCGCCCTGACGTCACAGTCGGGCAGCTGTTCGCGGAGTGTGGCTTCGTGCGTCGGATCAGCGATCGCGACGACCTGTGGACGTACCCGCCTCGCCTGCTCGACGAGCTTCTCGACTGAGGTAGACGCGCCGATGCCCCACACCTCGAACCGGTCGGGCTCGGCCGCCACGACCTCGAGGGTCTGCACTCCGATCGAGCCGGTCGAGCCGGCGACGGCCACCTGCGTGCCCACCGACGCAGCCTACGCGGCCCGCCGCCGCGCCGGCCGGCGGCCGCGTCAGAAGAGGTCGGTGACGAGAGCTAGGTAGTAGACGGACGGCAGGACGAAGAGCAGCGCGTCGAAACGGTCGAGGATGCCGCCGTGGCCGGGGAGGATCGTCCCCATGTCCTTGATGCCGAGGTCGCGCTTGATCATCGACTCGCACAGGTCGCCGAGCGGTGCTGCGATCGCGACGACGATGCCGAGCTTGATGGAGTCGCCCAAGTTGTCCCACGGCACGAACCGGCCGCAGATGACGACCGCAGCGAGGATGGCCATGAGCATGCCGCCGGCGAGACCTTCGTAGGTCTTGTTCGGGCTGACGTTCGGCGAAAGGTGTGACCGCCCTGCGCTCGACCCGACGAACAGGCCGCCGACGTCGTAGGCGACCGTGGCGATGATCGCTCCGAGCAACATGCCGACGCCGTTCGGGAACTTCAGCAACAGCGCCGCGAACGACCCGAGCAATCCGACGTAGACGACGCCGAGGAGCGTCACCGCGAGGTTGGGGACGGGGCGGACGTCCTCGGCCGCCAGCAGGAACCAGAGCAACCCGAACACGACGCTCAACATGAGCACGAGCGGGATCGCGGCTTCGCCTCGCCAGTAGGTGGCCAGCGGCAAGCCGGCACACGCGACGATGCCGAGCAGGGTGGCTGGGCGGTACGCGACCTTCTGCATCGCGGCGTAGAACTCGGCCGCGGCGGCTGCGATCACCAGCGTGACCAGTCCCATCGCCGCACCCGGTCCGATCGAGAACAGCACGAGCGCGACCACCGCCAGCGCGACGCCGACGCCGATGGCCACGGGAAGGTCGCGGTCCGCGGTGGGGCCGCCTGTGCCCCCTCCCGAACCGCCGCCGGGGCGAGGTGGGGACGGCGACTGTTTGCGCGCGGTCGTCGTCTTGCTCGCGGCCGCTGCTGCAGGTGCGGCCGGGGGTGCGCTGCGCGTCCCCGTCCGGATCGGGGTCACCGCGGGCGCGGGATCAGTGGGCGGCTCGGTCGTGTCGTCGAACACGAAGACATCGGCGCGGTCGTCGCGGCTCGAGTCGAGTGCGCCGATGTTCGTCTCGGCATCCCCGAGCTCGGACAGGTCGGTGTCGTCGTCCCAGTCGTCAGCTGAGCTGCGCCAGCGGGGTGTCGCGGCGAAGGACGACCACGCCTCGAGCTCTTGGTCGGGCTCGGCGGGCTCTTCGTCGAAGAGCATCCGTGGCATCTCACCGGTCGCTGGCTCCGACCAATGCGGGAGTGCAGTCGTGTCGTCTGAGCCGCGCTCGGGAAACTTCAAGGGTGGGTCGGTTGGCCCGACGAGCCGGATTCCTTCGGGCTCGTCGTCGGGCGGTCGAAAGCCGCTCTCGTCCTCAGCCATGAAAAGCCTCCTGGGATCGGGACAAAGCACTCACACCTCGAGCAATTCGTGCTCTTTGTGCTGCAGCGCCTTGTCGATCTCCTCGACGTGCTCGTGTGTGAGCTTGTCGAGCTCCTTCTCCGCACGGTCGAGCTCGTCGTGCGAGATGTCGCCCGCCTTCTCCGCCGACTCGAGGTGCTTGCGGGCGTCGCGCCGGATGTTGCGGACGGCAACACGGCCCTCTTCGGCCATGTGCTTCACGACCTTCACGAACTCCTTGCGCCGCTCCTCGGTGAGCGGAGGAAACGCAAGCCGGATCACCACACCGTCGGTGCTCGGGTTGATGCCGAGATCGGAGTTGCGGATCGCCTTCTCGATCGCGGCCATCACGTCCTTGCCTTTGTCGTACGGCTGCACGACGAGAAGACGCGCCTCGGGGACGGTGAAGCCGGCGAGTTGCTGCAACGGAACGTCGGAGCCGTAGTACGAGACCATCAGCTTCTCGACGAGCGCCGGCGACGCACGGCCGGTTCGAACGGTTCCGAAGTGGGCACGAGCGTGCTCGACGGCCTTCTCCATCTTCTCCATCGTGTCGAGCAACGTCTCGTCGATCATGGCGTACGACCCTACGCCGTCACGTACTGGACAGGGTGACGGACGGATCTAAGAGACCAGCGTACCGATGTGCGCACCTTCGAGCACCGACCGGATGTTGCCCGGCTCCATGAGGTCGAACACCACGATCGGAAGCTTGTTGTCCATGCAGAACGTGATCGCCGTGGAGTCCATGACCTTCAGACCGCGGTTGAGCACCTCGATGTACGACACGCGATCGAAGCGCGTGGCCGTCGAGTCGAGCTTGGGATCCGCGGTGTACACGCCGTCGACCCCCGAATGCGTGCCCTTCAGGATCGCCTCTGCCTCGATCTCGGCCGCCCTCAAGGCCGCGGTGGTGTCGGTGGTGAAGTACGGGTTGCCCGTGCCGCCCGCGAAGATCACGACGCGGCCCTTCTCGAGGTGCCGGATCGCGCGTCGTCGGATGTAGGGCTCTGCGACCTTCGCCATCTCGATCGCGGTCTGCACGCGCGTCTCCTGATGGAGCCGCTCCAGTGCATCCTGGAGGGCGAGTGCGTTGATCAGCGTGGCGAGCATCCCCATGTAGTCCGACTGCGCGCGGTCCATACCGCTTCCCGCACCGCGCATGCCCCGCCAGATGTTGCCGCCGCCGACCACGACCGCCATGTCGACACCGAGGTTCGTGCGGACGTCGACGATCTCGCTCGCAATCTGCTCGACGACGTTGCCGTCGATGCCGTATCCGCTCGATTCGGCGAACGCCTCTCCCGAGAGCTTCAGCACCACCCGCTTCCAGCGGGCCTGAGGTTTGCGTTCGCCGTCGTCGCTCACTGGGCGGCTCAGGCGCCGATCTCGATCTGGGCGAACCGGATGATCGAGCCCGAGCCGATCACGTCGCGCACCGACTTCTTGTCGTCCTTTGCGAACGGCTGGTCGAGCAGAACCAGGTCCTTGAAGTAGCCGTTGAGGCGCCCCTCGACGATCTTCGAGATCGCCTGCTCGGGCTTTCCCTCGTTTCGCGTGATCGCCTCGAGCGTCGCCGCGCTCCTTCTCTACGTCCTCCGCGGGCACCTCGTCGCGCGTGAGGTACTTCGGGCGCGCGAACGCGATGTGGACCGCGATGTCGTGTGCGACCTCCTGCGAGGTTCCTGACGTCTCGACGAGCACGCCGTTCACGCCTCGCTCACTCTGCACGTGCAGGTAGCTGTCGAGAACGTTCCCAGCGCCCTTCACGAACTGCACGACGCGGCCGAGCTCGATGTTCTCCTTGAGCGAGATCTTCAGCTCGTCGAGATCGCCCGAGCGCTGACTGGCGGCGTCGGGGCCACCCGCAACCACTGCTTGAGCGAGGTCGTTTGCGACAGCGTTGAACTGTTCGGACTTCGCAACGAAGTCGGTCTCACACTTCAGCTCGACCATCGCGGCGGCATCACCCGAGATCACCAGGGCCACAGCGCCCTGCGTGTTGTCACGATCGGCGCGCTTCGCAGACGCAGCCAAGCCACGCTCGCGCAGCAGCTGCATCGCCTCTTCCTTGTCACCGTTCGTCTCCTCGAGCGCCTTCTTGCTGTCGAGCATGCCGGCGCCCGTGGCCTGACGAACCTCTTGGACGTCCTTGGCGGTGAACTCAGCCATCGGGGTCTTTCACTCCTCAGTGGATTCGGTAGCGGATGCCGCGGGTGCGATGTCGCCCGCGGGCGCCTCGACCTCAGTGGCGACGGATTCCTCACCGGGCGCCTCAGCGGCGGGCGCGTCGACCTCGGCGGCGACGGGCGCGTCGACCTCAACTGCGACGGGCTCGGCCGTCGCGGGCTCGGCGCTCGCCGATTCAGCCGTCGCGGGCTCAGCGGCCGGTTGCTCTTCCTCGGTGAGCGCCTTCTGACGAGCGGCGAGGACGCGGGCTTCGCGGTCGGCCGCGGCAGCCGCGGCCTGCTTGCGAGCCTCAGCCTGCTCGGCGGCGATACGGGCGTCGTCGGCCGCGTCGCGGGGCGGCGGGCCGCCGGCGGCACGCGGGTTGCGGCGGGCGGCGATGAACCGGCCCTCATCGACCGCGTCGGCGAGGATCCGGCACATCAGGGTGCCGGATCGGATCGCGTCGTCGTTGCCCGGGATCACGTACTGGATGACGTCGGGATCACAGTTCGTGTCGACGACAGCCACGATCGGCAAGTGGAGCTTGTTCGCCTCGGTGACGGCGATGTGCTCCTTCTTCGTGTCGAGGATGAACACGGCTTCCGGCAGCTTGGTCATGCTGCGCAGCCCGCCGAGGTTGCGCTGCAGCTTCACGAGCTCGCGGCCGAGAATCAGCGCCTCTTTCTTGGGCATCGCATCGAACTCACCGGTCGCGCGCATGCGCTCGTACTCCTGCATCTTCTCGACGCGCTTCGCGATCGTCTCGAAGTTCGTGAGCATGCCGCCCAGCCAGCGCTCGTTGACGTAGGGCATACCGCAGCGCTCGGCGTAGGACTGGATCGGGTCCTGCGCCTGCTTCTTCGTGCCGATGAAGAGCACGGAGCCGCCGTCGGCGACGAGATCGCGGACGAAGGAGTAGGCCGTCTCGATCCGCGCCAGCGTCTGCTGGAGATCGATGATGTAGATGCCGTTGCGCTCTCCGAAGATGAAGCGCTGCATCTTGGGATTCCAGCGGCGAGTCTGGTGTCCGAAGTGAACGCCAGCCTCGAGCAGCTGCTTCATGGTGACGACAGGCGCCATGGTGCTCTCCTCCCGGCGGTTCGACGAAGCCCGCACCCTTCGCCTGCTGGCGACCGCGGGTGGGCACGGGTGATGGTGTAGGTGGTGCTCGAGGGGACCCTCGGAGCCCGGCCAGTGTAGACGGTTGACCCTGGTGCGCCTCCATCACAGCGGGTCATCACAGCGGGTCATCCCAACCCAAGGGCGACGAGGTCCTCGGCCGTGGCCACGGCGTCGGAAGCGAGGTGGTCGGTGAGTGCGTCGAGCAGACCCTCGCAGGTCGGTCGGGCTCCTCGAACCGCCAGCGCGACTTGTGTCGTGACGACATCGGCGGACGGCAGCCGGCCATGGGCGGCAACGCCCCCGACATCGACAGTGATGTGTGCGGCACCGTCGAGGCGCGCATCGCGCGCTGGCACCACCGGATCCCAGCGACCGCCGATCGACACCGCGAACACCCCGGGCGGCAACCCGCGCGATTGGTAGTCGTCCATGAACGCCGACGCCGCTGAGAGGTCGTGGGCCGACCCGTCGTCGTGCACATCGTCGGCGAACTGCGGGATCGCGATCTCCGCACCGTCGAGCGCGAGCTCGTGGAGGGGGCTGCGCGACAGCAGGTCAGCGCCGGTCGCGAGCGTGTCTCCCCGGTGCGGGGACGCGATCGTCACGAGACGGACGCCCACGGGCGGGGATCCGGCGGCGGCCCCGAGCTGGAGTGCGCGGAGCGCGACCACTCCGCCCTGCGAATGGCCGATCACATCGATCGGGGCGCCGGGGTTCTCGGCCGCGACCTGCTCGAGTGTCTGACGGAGACGCTCCGCGGCCTCGTCGAGCGGTCGCTGGCTGTCGAAGGTCGTGTAGGTCGTCGTGTCGAGCGCGGCGAACGGCCCGCTCGCGCCGCTGGATGAGCCGGGTACGCGTCCGCCGTTGTAGGAGAACCGCATCACCCGGTCGACGGGGATGCCGATCGTCTCGAAGTCGACCCCGTCGATGCCCGCGCCCGACTCGCTCGACGACCCAAACCCGGCGACGAGCACCACGATGTGGTCGCCGACGGGTTGCTCCGCGATCGCGGTGACGCCATCGCTCGCGGTGCACGTCGTCCGCTGTCGGTACCACCGCGCGACCGCGAAGCCTGCCGACGCGATGTGCACCGGCACCGACACGGCCTTGGTGTAGTGGATGGCCAAACGCAACAGCTCGGCCGGATCCGCGGTGTCGCGCAACCACCCCACGACAGCGGCGGGCACACCACCACCGCCGCCGGCGGCCCATTCGTCGACGAACGCGTCGCGCACCATCTCGCCGAGCCGCCGTTCTGCTTCTGTCTGGTCCTCGACCGGCACGAGGCGCACGCCGAAGGCGCGGCCCTCGAGCACGAGCTCGGGATCGAGATAGGTGTCGCCGAGCCGCACGCCGAAGTGCACCGACGCTCCGGCGCGGCCGACCGGTGTGCCGCGCGCGAGTTGCTGGCCCTCGATCACCGAGACCGAGGCAAGGAACGAATAGCTCGTGCGGAGACCGTCCGCGTGTTTGACGACGACGTGCAACGTGCCGCCGACTTGGCCCGCGAACTCGACGGTGCCGTCAGCCGACGCGAGGACCGCTTCGCCGGGGATCGCCTCGTAGTCGATGCCTCGGTTGCCCGCCGCCCATCTCGCCGCCGGTGCGCGGAAGTGATCGATGATCGGGCCGTCGACGGGCGGCGCGTAGTGCACCTGGCTCGGACCCTGCAGGTCTTCGGCGGCGAGCGCAGGAGTGACGGACAGCACCGACGCCGTGACGCACGCCGTGCACACCCAGAGGTGACGGAGCATGGGCTCCCCCCATGACGCGAGTGATCGCGGGGGAAGCGAGAGACGACGGTATCAGCCGAGCTCGCGCTCGCTGGCCGACAGCCGGGCGCGCAGGTGGAGCACCGCCTTCGTGTGGATCTGGCAGACCCGACTCTCGGTGACGCCGAGGACGAGGCCGATCTCGGCCAGCGTGAGGCTCTCGTAGTAGTAGAGCGTGAGGACGATCTTCTCCCGCTCGGGCATCGTGTTGATCGCCGTCGCGAGGATGTGGCGCATCTCCTCGGTCTCATACGTGGTGACGGGTCCGTCCGAGCGGTCGGGGATGGTGTCGCCGAGTGTCGAGGACTCCCCCCGTTCGCCCGACGAGAGCGTCTCGTCGAGAGCGACGAGACCGAGCGAGGAGATCTGGGTGAGCAGCGCCTGCAGCTGTTCGGGCGTCACTCTCATCTCGGCCGCGAGCTCGTCGTCGGTCGGGCTGCGCTGCAGCGTGGCCTCGAGCTTCATGTACGCCTTCTCGAGCGAGCGCGACTTGGCGCGAACCGAACGGGGCACCCAGTCGATGGAGCGGAGCTCGTCGAGGATCGCACCCTTGATCCGGGAGATCGCGTACGTCTCGAACTTGTAGCCCCGAGCGAGGTCGAACTTCTCGATCGCATCGATCAACCCGAAGATGCCGTAGCTCACGAGGTCCGACTGATCCACGCTCTGAGGAAGGCCAGCCGCGACGCGGGCGCCCACGTACTTCGCCAGCGGCGAGTAGTGCAGGATCAGCTTGTCGCGTAGCGCGCGCGATCCGCTGCGCTTGAACTCGTTCCAGAGCCGATCGATCTCAGCCGTCGCGTGCGACGGCTCATCAGGCTCGGGGGTGGGTGGCTCCGTGGACAACACGGAGACGCTCTTTGCTGACATGCGTATATCTCTGTGTGGTCCCTAGGTTGGCGTGGCCGAGCAGCTCTTGGACCGCTCTCAGATCGGCACCACCGTCGAGAAGATGAGTCGCGAAGCTGTGCCGCAGCGCGTGGGGGTGAGTGGGCGAGATCGCCCGACGGTCGATGATGCGCCGCACATCACGGGGAGTGAGCTGCCGACCCCGGCGGTTCAGAAAGGTGGCATTCGCGGGGCTTTCGCTCGTGACGAGCCCATCGCGCCCTCGGGCCAGCCATGCGGCGACTGCTTCGGCGCTCGGCTCGCTCATCGGCACTTTCCGCTGCTTCGAGCCCTTTCCCCACACCGTCACCGTGCGGTGGCGGGCATCGACGTCGCCGACGGTCAGGCCGCACAGCTCGGCGACGCGCAAGCCGCTGCCGTAGAGCAGCTCGAGCACCGCATCGTCACGAAGCCGCACCGCTTCGTCGTCGTCGTCGACCGTGGCGGGCGGGTCGTCGAGCAGCACGCGCAGCTCGTCGCCGCGGAGCACCCGCGGCAGCCGAGACTCGCCCTTCGGCGCCCGGAGCCCCGACGACGGGTTGGCCTCGATGCGCCGCGTCCGCGCCAACCACCCGAAGTAGCGGCGGAGCGCGGACGCGCGACGCGCCACCGTGCGTGGCGCGTAGCGGCGCGTGGCGAGGTACGCGAGGTAGCGGCGAAGCATCGTTCGGTCGACGCAAGCTGGTCCGTCGATGTCGGCGCGCTCAGCCCAAATGACGAAACCCTCGATGTCGCGGCCATAGGCCTCGCGCGTAGCCGGGGCGACGGAGGTGAGCGACTGCAGGAACGCGTCTCGCTCCCAGGCCATGAAGGCACGGTACCGGCGCGCACCAACTCCTCCCGATCATGTCGCCTGCCGCGGTCATGTCGCCTGCCACCAGGCGCCGTTGCGCTCGGCCCAACCCTGAGCCTCGAGTCGATCCAGTGCGAGCGCGGTCTCGGCGAGGGAGCGCTCGAAGTTGCGCGCGAGCGTCTCGAGGTCGAGCGGCGTGCCGGCGTCGAGCAGCGAGAACAGCCGGCCATCGTCGCCCTTCGGGCGTGGACGTCCGACCCGGCCGCGACCGCGCGACGCAGTGGTGAGCCCGAGCGCCACGAGCACGTCGAGCGAGTCGCGCACCGGGCAGCACCCGTCGTAGATCAGCTGGTTCGTGCCTTCCGATGCAGCACTGCTGACGGCCCCGGGCACCGCCATCACCTGTCGCCCCCGCAGGATCGCCTCCTTGACCGTGAGCATCGAGCCGCCGGACGCCCGCGACTCGACGACTACGACGATGTCGGCGAGACACGCGATGAGGCGGTTGCGCGCGGGAAACCGCCATGCCGACGGCGGCGCGCCCGGCGGAGCCTCGGAGAGCAGCACGCCGCGCTCGGCGACAGCCGCCCAGACCTTCGCGTTGTTCGTCGGATACACGACGTCGAGCCCGCTGCCGACCACGCCGATCGGAGGAGCAGCAGCGACGGCGAGAGCGCCTCGATGGGCCGCGGCGTCGATGCCACGCGCTAGTCCCGACACGATCGACACACCGGCCGCGGCGAGATCGCGACCGAGCCGATGGGCCAGCTCGAGGCCGGGCGCCGTGGCCGAGCGTGTGCCGATGATCGCGACCCGCGCCGGTGAGGCGAGGTGCGTGGCGTCCCCCTTCACGAAGCAGACCGCCGGCGCTTCGGCATCGGCTGCGAGCTCCGGCGGATACCCGGCGCGCCCGAGGAGGTGCACGGCGATGCCGGCCTGCTCCGATCGCTGCAGCTCTCGCGCGGGCTCGATGTGCTTGGCGACCCGAGCCCAGACCGCTCTGACCTCGTGACGATCACGCCCGCACGCGGCCGCGACGATGCGATCATCGAGCGCGCGGTCCGCGGCGACCGCGGCCCAGGCCGCGGCGGGCGCCCACCGCGCGAGAAGCGCACGCAACCGCGCCGGACCCATCATCGGGAGTGCGGCGAGCGCAACGCCGTACGCCTCATCCGGACACGCCGCGCTCATGCGACGAAGCGATCGATCGCGACGGGTTCGACCCGCAGCTGCAACGCCACTGCGACGTGACCGTCGGCGATGACGTCGTCGCCGCCGTGGAGATCGCACAACGTGCGCGCGACCCTGCGCACGCGATGCAAACCCCGTCCTGACAGCCTTCCGGCCTCGAGCTCGCGCCGCAGTAGTGCGGCCGCGGCACGCGTGAGAGGCGCCACCTCGTCGAGCTGCGTCGACGGGATCTCGCTGTTGGACTCGACTCCCCGCTCCCGGGCGCGGGCCCGAGCGGCGGCAACCCGGGCCGCCACGCAGACCGTGGACTCACCGCCCGCGGCGCCGAGCAGGTCGTCGACATTCGGCCGCATGACGGGGACGCGAAGGTCGAATCGATCGACGAGCGGACCCGACACGCGGCGCACATAGCGATGGCGCACCGCCTCGTTGCAAGGGCACGCGCCCGGAGGTCCACCCTCGCCGCACGGACACGGGTTCATCGCCGCGACGAGCAGCACCTTGGCGGGGAAGGTCACGCTCGCGCGAGCCCGACTGACCCGCACGACTCCCTCTTCGAGCGGTTGGCGCAGGCCGTCGATCACGGGCGCGATGAACTCGGCGAGCTCGTCGAGAAAGAGCACGCCATGTGTCGCGAGGCTGAGCTCGCCGGGACGCATGTAGGCGCCGCCCCCGCCGACGAGCGACACCATCGACGAGCTGTGATGCGGCGCCCGGAACGGCGGATGACGCACGAGCCCGCCGCGAGGCAGCGGAACGCCAGCCGCCGAGTGGACGATCGTCACCTCGAGCGCCTGCGCACTCGTGAGCGGCGGGAGCAGGCCGGGCAACCGGGTCGCCAGCATCGTCTTGCCCGAGCCCGGCGGCCCGACCATGAGCAGATGGTGGTTGCCAGCCGCGGCGACCTCGACCGCGAGCCGCCCGAGCTCGTGACCCCGGACGTCCGCGAGATCGGCGATCAGCGGCGGGTTCGCGTCGTCGGGCGGATGAACGACATCGGGCCATGGCGCATCACCCCTCAGGCACTCGACGAGCTCTTTGAGCGTGGTCGCGACCCGCACCTGTCCGTCGTGCGCGAGGCGGGCTTCGGTCGCGCAGTCAGGCGCGACGACCACCACCGCGGAAGCGACGACGGCGGTGAGGGGGACAATGCCGGGCACCCGCCGCAGCCGCCCGTCGAGACCGAGCTCGGCGACGAACGCCATGTCCTTGGCGGCACCCGCATCGAGATCCCCGTTCGCAACAAGCACGCCCAACGCGATCGCGAGGTCGAGGCCCGAGCCTCCCTTGCGCACGCCCGACGGCGCCAGGTTCACCGTGATCCGCTTGAGCGGCCACGCGAAGCCTCCGGACAGCAGCGCGGAGCGCACCCGATCACGCGACTCCCGACATGCGGTGTCGGGCAGCCCCACGATCGTGAACGCGGGAAGCCCGTTCGAGACGTGCACTTCGACGGTGACCGGGCGACCTTCGACGCCGAGCAGCGTGGCGGACGGAATGATGGCGAGCACAAGGCCCTCCCTCGCAATGGCGCGCGTGCGCCTGCCGACGAGAGGGGAAGTGCACGTCGGACGCTACGACGGGGGTGGGAGATTTGGGCGCGGCGCGACGCGCAGACCGCGGAACGGACGCACGACGAGATCACCGTTGGCACGGCGAATCAGCACGTTGCGCACCGCGGGTCCACGCCACTGGACCACGACCACGACCGGCTCACCCCGCTCGTAGTACGTCCGGCCGGCGATCCCCACCGGTCCGCCTACGGGTGGCGGCCGGTGAACGCGATCAGCTTGGTCTGCTCGTCGGCGTCGTCGGGCACTTCGACTCGCGGGCCGTAGTGCCCACTCGATCGCAGCATCTCGTCCGCCGGCAGCATGCCTTCGTATTGGAGATGCACCTCGTCGGGGTCGAGCGTCTCGTCGAGTCCGGTCGCTCTCGCCAGGTCCCACGTGTGCACGAGCACGTCCCCGATGCAGAAGGTCGCCACCGCCCCCTCCCAGGTGTGGCGCCCGGCGGGACCGAACTCGAGCTCCCGGGCGCACACCTCTGCATCGCCGAGACCGGACCGGAACGCGGCATCGAGCGCCCGCCACGCTCCGGCGGGGTCGTCGTCGACCGACGGTCCGTCGGGGAGGGGCAGGCCGACGCTGGGAAAGAACATGCCCGGCATCCATTCGACGAGGTGCCGCACGACGTCGCGGGCGACCCATCCCTCACAGGGAGCGGGGCGGTCCCAGGCCCCCTCGGGAACCGCGTTCGCGCGGTCCGTGAACCCTTTGGCCACCCGGTCGTACCGGTCAGCGACCTCGCTCATGTGCCCTCCTGGGCCAGAATGGATGAATTGAGGCTGGCCCAGGGTCAGCGGGGAAGGGTTTGGCATCGTGACCATCCCCCAACAAGACTGGGCCGATCGACCATTCTGCCCCGATGTTCCTCAAGCCGGCTGCGATCGCGCCGACCGGGAAGTCGTGGAGTTTGCGGCTGTTCTCGTGCGTCCGCGCCGAGCTGGGGGGCCTGTGACCAGGAAGATCCTCGCCCTGGTCGGAGCAGGGTTGCTGGTCGTCGGCCTGTCGGCGTGCATGACGGCCGAGGAGACCGGGGTCTTCACCCGCCTGAACGCGGTGCGGGCCCAGTCGGGTCAGCCTGCCCTCCTGCCCGACGCGGAGCTCGTCGCCAAGGCCCAGGCTCAGAGCCGCGCGATGGCAGGCCAGGGCAACCTCTTCCACAGCACGCTCCGTGACGGCGTGACCGGTGCGCCCCGGAGGATGGGCGAGAACGTCGCCGTCGCCGGGTCCCTCGATCGTGCCTTCCAAGCGCTTGTCGACTCGCCGCCGCACTACGCGAACATGGTTGACGGTTCCTTCAACCGGGCGGGCATCGGCATCTTCCAGGGCGACGACGGACGCGTCTGGGTGACGATCGTCTTCGCCCAGCGCTGATCCGGGCTGGCGCCTGACTACCGTCTCGCTCCGATGCCAGCGAGCGCTGATGTCACCCAGAGAGTTCTCGATCTCGCGGCGTACATCGGCCACGAGCGGACCTTCACGCTCGACCGAGCGACGCTTGATGTCCCTGGGTACAGCGAGGTGCCGCGCGGCGCCCAAGGCGAGATTCTCGACACGAGCACGCCGGCCCACGAGGCGCTCCGCAGCACCTTCCGGCGCGACCTCGAGGCGCTGAAGGCGGCCTTCGGCATCGAAGCGCGCTACGACGCGCAGGAAGGCCGGTATGAGCTGCAACCACCGTTCTTCAGCCGCGCCGAGCGGCGCGCGTTGATCGCGGCGTCGGCGGCGGTGGAGGTGAGCATCGAGGCCGAACGTGACCACGATCCCGAGCGCTTGGGCGCGGCCGTCGGCGACGACGAAGCCGAGGTGTTCCTCGAGGTCACCGACACGATCCGCCTGCTCATCGGGGCCGCCCACCGCCGACGTGGCGTCCACTTCGTCTACGAGGGCAAGTCCCGCCGCCTCCAGCCGTGGGCCGTCGGTATGTGGCGCCGGCACTGGTACGTCGTCGGCCACGATCGTGACGTCGGCGATCGGCGCAGCTTTCGCATCGAGCGAATCAGTGAGGTCGACCTCCTCGACGACGAGTTCGACGTCCCCGCCGACTTCGACCGTGACGCTGCCCTCGACATGGACCCGAACCGATGGGGCACCGACCCGCCGTTGCACATCGTGCTCGACGTGAGTGTCGCGTTCGCGCCCCGGTTGGCCTACCTCGTCGGGGGCGAGATCACCGCCCGACAAGACGACCACGCGACGGTCGAAACGGAGTCGAAGAACCACGAGGCGCTGATCGACAGGCTCTTGGAGCTCGGCACACAAGTCCGAGTCGTCTCGCCACCCAGGGTCGTCGCCGACCTGTGCGAGCGACTGCGACAGATGGCCGAGCTCCACTGATGGCGCTGTCGGAGCTCCGCTGATGGCGCTGTCCGCGCGACGCCGGTTCGAGGTGTTGAAGGCGCTCCTCGGCATGGCCGAGGAACAAGGGTCGGTCGGCTTGCCCGATGCCGCGTCACGCCTTGGCGTCGACGTCGCAACACTGCGCTCCGTGCTCGACCCCGTGCTGTACCTCTCGTTTCGCTCACAGAGCGACGGAGAGCTGATCGACGAGGCGGACGCGTTCTCCTACGACGAGGAGAGCGAGACGCTGTCGGTGGACAGCGCCCATTGGCTGCGCGACATGCGGTCGTTGCCCCCGAGCTCGATCAGTGCCCTCGAGCTGGATCTTGCCGGGCTCGTCATCAGCCAGAGCTCGGTCAGGCCCGACGCCGCGCTCGACGCCGCGCTCAACAAGCTCGAGCCGCTTGTCGGGGTCGTGGTGGTCCACCTCCCCGAACCGCCGTGCCTGGAGGCCGTGCGCGACGGCGTCGAGGAGGAGACCACCGTGAGCTTCGGCTACTTGAAGCCGGGCGCCATGGAGCCCACCGACCGGGAGATCGAGCCGTACAAGGTGTTCCGAAAGTTCGGCTCGTGGTACGTGTACGGACGCGACCGGGACGACCGTCTGAAGTACTTCCGCATCGACCTCATGGCCGAGGCTGCGATGACTCGTACTCGTTTCACGCCTCCCGCGGACGAGATCGAGGTGCCCGCCGAGTTCTCGTACGCCGAGCACCTCACTCGCGTCTCCGTGCGTGTGAGCGATCGTTTCCGCAACCTTCTCGAGGACGACTACACGGTGTACGGCGTCGAGCCCGCCGGCGAGGGGTGGCTCTCGGTGCAGCTGGGTGTGATGGGTGACGAACGCCTCGACTACCTGCTCGTGCGGCTCGGAGCCGAGGCCGAGTGGGACGACCCGGCCCTCCAGGCTCGCCGTGCCGACGTCGCGCGACGCATCCTCACCGGGTACGAGACGTGAGACGGCCGCTCTCGTGCGCTGCGTTCGCCGCCGCGGCGGTGCTCGCCGGATGTGCGACCGAGGTCGCGCCCGTCGTCGTAGCCACCACGACGCCGACGACCGTTCCCGGTCCTCCGACCGGCCGCTTGGTCGTGCTCGCGGCCGCACCGATCGCCCCTGCCGTCGAGCGCCTTGCGAGCGCGTTCACGCAGCTCAACCCCGGCGTCGAGGTGGTGGTGACCGCCGGCGGCGCCAACGGGCTGGTCAATCAGGTTGCCGGCGGGTTGATGGGCGACGTGTTCATCAGCATCGGACGCGACGCGGTCGACCTTCTCGCGATGAACGGCCACCTCGCGACCGAGCCCCTCGTCTTCGGAAGCGACCCCCTCGTACTGGTCGTTCCTCCCGGCAATCCCGAGAGTGTCGCCGGACTCGCCGACTTGGCGGACCCCAATCGCGCGGTTGCACTGTGCAGCCTCGACTCCTCCTGCGGGAAGGCTGCCGACAGCGCGTTGATGCGGGCGGGTCTCACCGTGAGCCCAGAGGTGCTCGCGACCGACGGCGAAACGGTCGTCGAGGCCATCGCAACCGGTCGGGCGAGCGCGGGGCTCGCCTACCGCACCGACGCAACGGCTGCGGTCTCGTCGCTCGCGCTCGACGTCGACTTGCGGGCGACCGTGCCTGGCATCGTCGCGAAGCTCAACGCGTCGACGAACCCGGGTGCGGCCGACGCGTTCATCGAGTTTCTCTTCACTCCCGAGGGTGAGCAGGAGATCGCGGCGGGCGGCCTCGACCTGCCACCGGCCTGACAGTGGGCGCTACCAGTTGAAGGCGATCTGCAGCTGACCCTCGACGGCATCGGCCCGCAAGACCGTCGCGCCACGCACCATGTCGTCGGGCTCGATCTCGATGTCGACGACATCGCCCACTTCGAGTCGCGTGGACACGGGGACGAAGCAGCGGGCACCGTGAAGGCTGCGGTCGACCATGCCGGGCGGGCACGGAACGATCGCCCACGTGGATCACGACCCCCCGGTCGACGGGGATGCGGGCGTGACGGCGCCGCTGCACCTCGACCGGCGTCTCGATCGCCTGCAGCCGCCAGCCCGGAGTGGGCCGGACCTCTATCCCGACGAGGCGGGTGCGAAGGGTCCGGGCGCCATACTTCGCGCCCCACGAGAGCATGATCTGGTCGCCGGGTGAAGGCTGCGACACGGCGAGCTTGCGCGGCGCGGCAACGAGGAGCACCGGTCCGCCACCCTCATGGATCCGTGAGGGGTACTCCTTCGGATCTTCGCGTACGAGCACCCGGATCGGCGTCCCGGTCTCCGGCCATTCAGCGCTCTCGGAGACCGACATCTCCCTAGGTTGCCCCGTAGCGGTGGCCCCGGACAATCACCGTCGCGCCCACCGGGAGCAGCGGGGGTACCGTCGCCCACCATGCCGACCCCGATCCACATCCGCGCGAAGCCCGGCGACTTCGCGCCCGCGGTGCTGTGCCCGGGTGACCCGCGCCGGGCGGAGTACATCGCGAAGACCTTCTTCGACTCGCCCCGCTGTGTGAACGAGGAGCGAGGCATGCTCGGCTTCACGGGGACGTTCGAGGGCAAGCCCATCTCGGTGCAGGCCAGCGGAATGGGGTGCCCGAGCGCCGCGATCGTCTACGAGGAGCTGATCATGCTCGGCGCGCAGCGCCTGATCCGCGTCGGCACCGCCGGCGCGCTCCAGCCGACGATGCAGATGGGCGACGTGGTCATCGCAGTGTCCTCGACGCCCCAAGATCGGACGGCCCTCAACTACGTGGGCGGCGATCCTCACGCGCCCACGGCCGACTGGCAGCTCGTCGAGAAGGCGCTCGCCGCGGTCCGAGAGGAAGGCCTGCGGTTCCACGTCGGCCCGATCGTGTCGAGCGACGTGTTCTACGACCGCGACACGAGCAAGCACGCGCGCTGGGCCGAGCGCGGCCATTACGCGGTCGAGATGGAGGCGTCGGTGCTGTACACGATCGCCGCGCTGCGGAAGGTCTCGTCCCTCGCGGTGCTCGCCATCAGCGACTACCTCTACACCGGAAAGTTCGAGCGGATCAGTGACGAGGAGTTGAAGAAGGGTGTCGATCGTATGACCGCAGTCGCCGCACGCGTGGCGGTATCTCCATGAACCCCAGCGTGAACCCGCGCGCGTGAACCGCGCCGTGAACCCCGCGTCGATCGCGCCTCCGGCCGCGGCGTACTCGCACGGCGTGGTGTCGAGTGGCGTAAAGGCGATGTTGCACACCGCGGGGGTCGTCCCCGTGGCTCCCGACGGATCGGTCCCCGAGGGCCTCGGCGAACAGTCCAAGCTCGTCTGGAGCAACATCGGGGTGATCCTCGCCGAGTCGGGGTTCGTCATCGACGACATCGTGTCCATGACGACGTATGTCGTGGCGGGCGCGAACGTGGCCCTGGTGATGGAAGCTCGCGACGCCGTGATGAAGGACCACCGACCGGCGTCGACGCTCGTCTATGTCCCCGCGCTCGCCCGGCCCCAGTGGTTGGTCGAAGTCGCGGTCGTCGCCGCCCAGTCGACGCGCTACACCATCGCCATGAGCAACCCTCTCGAGCAATTCGATCTCACCGACAAGGTGGCCGTGGTGACGGGCGGAAGCCGCGGCCTCGGCCGTTCGATGGTGCTGGCGTTCGCCGCGTGCGGCGCCGACGTGGTCATCGCGAGCCGCAAGCTCGCGTCCTGTGAGGAGCTCGCGGAGGAAGTCGAGCGCACGACGGGTCGGAAGGCGCTGCCCTTCGCGTGCCACGTCGGAGAATGGGGGCAGGTCGACGCGCTGGCCGACGCCGCCTACGAGCGGTTCGGCAAGGTCGACGTGCTCGTCAACAACGCAGGCATGTCGCCGCTCTACGACGCCGTCGCGAACGTCACCGAGTCGCTCTACGACAAGGTGCTCGATGTGAACCTCAAGGGTCCGTTCCGGCTGAGCGCGGTCGTCGGCACCCGGATGGCCGAGGGGGACGGAGGCTCGATCATCAACGTGTCGAGCGTCGCGTCGATCCGGCCCTCCCCCGACGTCATCCCCTACGCCGCCGCAAAGGCGGGCCTCAACGCGATGACCGTCGCGTTCGCACACGCCTTCGGCCCGACCGTGCGGGTGAACTGCATCCAGGCCGGGCCTTTCCTCACCGACATCTCCAAGGCCTGGGATCTCGAGATGTTCCAGAAGCGAGCCGAGGTGACGATGGCGATGCGGAGGGGCGGTCAGCCCGACGAGGTCGTGGGCGCCGCGCTGTACTTCGCGAGCGCCGCCTCGAGCTTCACGACCGGCGCGATCCTGCGCATCGACGGCGGCACGCCATGACGATCCCGACTCGCCGACTCGGCAGCCAGGGACTCGAGGTTTCGGCGCTCGGGCTTGGCTGCATGGGAATGAGCCAGTCCTACGGCGAGGGCGACCGCGACGAGTCGATCGCGACGATCCATCGCGCGCTCGACCTCGGCGTGACGTTCCTGGACACCGCCGACGTGTACGGACAGAACACCAACGAGGAGCTGGTGGGGGCCGCGATCAAGGATCGGCGCGACGAAGTGATCCTTGCGACCAAGTTCGGCATCGTGGGGAATCCTGCCGACCCGTCCTCCCGCGGCATCAACGGGCAGCCGGACTATGTCCGTAGCGCATGTGATGCGTCGCTTCGGCGCCTGGGTGTCGATCAGATCGACCTCTACTACCAACACCGCGTCGACCGGAACGTGCCCATCGAAGACACCGTCGGAGCAATGGGTGAGCTCGTCGAAGCCGGAAAGGTCCGCTACCTCGGCCTGTCCGAGCCCGGCCCCGACACGCTGCGGAGGGCACACGCGACGTTCCCCATCAGCGCGTTGCAGAACGAGTGGTCGCTCTGGGCCCGCGACATCGAGTCGGGTGTGCTTCCGATCGCGCGTGAGCTGGGCATCGGCATCGTGCCGTACAGCCCGCTCGGCCGAGGCTTTCTCACCGGCCAGATCAAGTCGCCCGACGACTTCGACGACGATGACTTCCGCCGTGCCCTTCCCAAGTTCCAGGGCGAGAATTTCGACAAGAACCTCGAGCTCGTGGAGAAGGTGCGAGAGCTTGCGAACGCCCGGGGCGCGACGGCCGGCCAGCTCGCGCTCGCGTGGGTGATGGCGCAGGGCGACGACGTCGCGCCGATCCCCGGCACCAAGCGGCGTGAGTATCTCGAAGAGAACGCCGGCGCGGTTGATGTCACGCTCACGGCGGACGATCTCGCCGCGATCGATGCGATCATGCCGCCGGGCGCGGCGGCCGGCGCTCGTTACGCCGACATGCGGTTCGTGGGCGGCGAAGCTCCGCGGCGGGAGGGCGGCCAGTGATCAAGCGCGTTGGGAAGAACCTGACGGTCCTCACAGCCGAGGTGCCCGGCGAGAGCGTGCAGCTCGAGCGCGATGGGTATGCCGTGATCCGCGACGTGCTGACCGACGACGAGGTCGCGGCGCTTCGTGCCGAGATCGACACGACGTTCGACACGTACCCCCCGGAGCGCAACCGCACCGACCGCGACGAGTTCCGCTACGAGATGGTCAACCGGGGCGCGCTCAGCCAGGCGACGATCGGTCACGAGCGCATCCTCGCGGTGATCGAGCCACTCCTCGGTGACGACTGCCACGTCATCGCGAACACGGCGTGGCGCAACTTCCCCGACTTCGGCGGCGGTCCGTGGCACTGCGACGCCGGGCCGCACGTGCCCCGCTCCGAGGGGATCGAGTGGGACGATCGCATCCCCTACCCGGTGTTCGCGATAGGCGCGCACATCATGTTGCAGGACTGTCCGGTTTCGTGCGGGCCCACTGCGGTGGTGCCCGGCAGCCACCGGTCCGGTCGCCTCGCTCCCTTCGACCGGCTCACCGATCCGGACCTCACCTACGACGGGCGTCCGCCCGTGTTGCTCACCGCGGATGCGGGCGATGTGGCGCTCTTCGTGTCCGACGTGTGGCACCGCGGCACTCCCGCCAATGGTGGCGACGGCCGTTTCTTCCTGCAGGCCCATTACGCCCGCCGCGACATCGCGCAGCGCATCCGTACCACCGACCAGGTCAACCAGCTCTCGCCCGAAGCCATCGAGCGCGCAGAAACCCAACGCCAACGCGACCTCGTCGGCCTGCACCACCCGTACTTCTACGACGGGTAGGAGGGTCTCAGTGCTCGGGGCGACGCTCGGGGGGTGAGTCACAAGCCCCGACTTCGGATCCGCCGCCGAGGTCGGGCTTGTGCGCGCGACGCGCGGTCACGCGGTTGGCGCCAGCCCGGTGTCGGCCTCTTTGACGGACCGGTGCCGAGGCTTGCAAAGCATCATGCCGTCGTCGACCCTCAGCATGAACGGGCCTCCTGCCACGACGGTGGGGCCGAGGTACATCGAGTTGATGGTTTGGCCATCGCATGTTCGGGGCAGTCGGTGGTCCACGACGACCGCGGCCCAGCGTCGCCGGCCGCAACCGAAGGAGGAAGCATGGATAACAGTTGGCAGAAGAAGTGGGACGGGCGCTGGGATCAGTTCAAGGGCAAGGTCAAGCAGACCTGGGGTGAACTGACCGATGACGATTGCGACGTCGCCGAGGGCAAGTATGACGAGATGGTCGGCCGGATCAAGACCCGCACGGGCGAGGCCGAAGAAGAGGTGCGTGAGCGGCTGAGCGCGCTCTGAATACAGTGTCGGTCCGCGTGTAACGGACGAAGGTCCTCACGCGATCTCTCGGTAGGCGGCCACAGGCCCCGACTCCGGTTCAGCGACCCCCGCTTCCCGAGGTCGGGGCTTGTGCGCGTCGACGTTGGTTTGCGTGCCAGCCGTTCGGGGCAAGCGAAGCTCACGGTGACATCGCGGCGATGGCCCCGGGGACACACCTGACTCGTGGCCGAGACGAGTCTCCTAGCCCCTCCCGGGGTCATCGCCTGGATGCCGGAAAGGCCTCGATCGCCTTCGCCTCGCTCTGATCTGCGACGCGTTCGGCGAAGGGTGGCTACGTCGATCGGGCAGCGCGGGTGTGCTCGAGGATCGCCGGGATGATGGTGTCCCAGTCGGCGCGATCCACTCCGTGCCCGGCGCCCGGGATCGGCAGCAGCGTTGCGTTCGGAACCTCCTTCGCCAGCGCCTTCCCGTGCTCGAACGGGAACATGGGATCCGCGGTGCCGTGGATCACGAGGGTGGGAACGTGGATCGACGACAGCGGCTCAGGTGATCGATCGTCGCCTGAGATCACGTCGTGATTCTGGAGGGCCGCGACGTTGCGGGCGCGCTCGACATCGCGACGGACGAGCGCACGAGATGCCGCCTCATCGAAGGGGCGCTGGCCTCCGTTCAGCACGCGGGAGTAGCCGACCAGGTACTCGATCACCGACTCGGTGTCCGCCCAGTCCACCTCCGCTGTCGTCACGAAGCGTCCGAACTCCTCGGTCGGCGGTGGAAGCCCGCGGTCACCCGGCGTCGCAGGAGAGGTACTGATCAAGACGAGCGAGAGGACCCGGTCGGCGAAGTTCAGCGCGAGAAGCTGCGCGAAGGCCCCGCCAGCCGAGACGCCCACGATGTGAGCCGCCGGCAGACCATAGGCATCGAGTACTCCGACGGCGTCAGCGACCAAGTCGAAACCGCTGTAGGTGGGATAGCCAGGCTTGTACGTGACCGATCGGCCGGTGTCGCGGTGGTCGTAGCGGATGACGAACCGCCCTTCGTCGGCGAGCAGGCGGCAAAAGCCAGCGTCCCACCAGAGCATCGACCCGCCGACACCCATGATGAGGAGGAGCGCAGGGTCGGCAGGATCGCCGAACGGCTCCGTGCAGAGCGCCACCCCGTTCGCTTCAACCATCCGCTCGACCACGTCCCCTCCTCATCGCCGACCCACTCCAGCCTGCGGCCTGCCGGTCTTCGACTCCTCTCCCCCGGGTACGTCAACGTCAACCATCCGCGTCCGAGGCCAACGAACGTGCGACGCTACGAAGTGGTGTGGTGTGTCGACCGGTGGGTCGGGCTCGCGACAGAGGCAATCTCGTGACCCTGGTGTCCTTGTTCTGGACCTGGGGCCTCATCGCCGCCGTCTGCACCGCCGGCGGCGCGATCGCTCGACTGGTCGGGCAACGGCTCGACGAGGCCGAGGCGGAACGGTCGCGACGGCAATGGAAGCTGATGTGTGAAGTACTCGACTGCGAGGACCTCGCCGGCCGAGAGACGCTGGAGAGCGAGCCTCGTTCGGAATCAGCCCTTGCAGCGTTCGGCGTGCACCGCGCGCGCGAGTGAGACCATCAGCCCCGCAGTTTCAACGGCCTCCTGCTCGGACATCGCCACGATGGTCGCGTAGAGGGCACCGCCCTTCTGGTCCGACTCGCGGGTGACCAGAAGCCGGAGCATGTCGAACTGGTCCTGTAGCGGCGCCGGAAACTCACTGGGCTCGAGCTTCGACAGCCGGTCGACCCAGGAGTAGTACACGCGTTCCTGGATGGTCCCTGGTCGGGCGGCCATGAGCTCGACGGCCTCTCGGCAGTACCGGTCGACTGACGCAAGGTCATCCACGTCAGTAGCGGATCTCGGCCATCACCGCGAAGTGGTCGGACGGGTCGACGCCGTCGAGGCCGGGCGCACCAAGCACCTCGCACCGCACCGGATGTCCGGCGCCGCGCGCACGCGGCCACGCCGAGAACACGTAGTCGATGCGCCGGTCGGGCAGCAGGGCCGCCGCCGCCCACTTGTTGCGCTTCGCCCACGTGTGTCCGTTGCCGCCCTCGCCGGCCACCTCCCACGAGTCGTAGAAGACCAGGCCGGGCGAGGCCGGCTGCGCGAGGCCGGTGAGCATCCTCACCTCGTCACTGTCGGGGCCCGCGTTGAAGTCCCCGCAGATGAGCACCGGGTGCGCGGCGTTGGTGGTCTCGGCAACATACGCGGCGAGCTCTCGAACCTGCGCCTGACGCACGTGGCTGAGGTCGGGACGCCAGTCGAGCATGACCACGAACACCTCGATCTGGCCTCGAGGCCCGTCGACGCGCGCGAACTGCACGAGCCCCCCGTCGCCTCCGTCGAAGCCTTGGAGGCGGCGATGATGCGTCTCGCTGACTGGCCACCGCGAGAGCACCGCGGTGCCGCTGTCGAGCTGGGCAGGCTCGAACCATTCCGTGCACGGTGAGTAGTGCAAGCCGAGGTGGTTCGCGATCTCGGCGAGAGGCTCCTGGCCGTCGGCTTTCCACACCTCCTGCATGGCGATGATGTCGGGATCCATCCCCCGCAGCAGCTGCTCGATGCGGGCGAAGCGCTGCTCCCACGGCCCGGAGTTGGCCCACACATTCCAAGTGACGATGCGCGCGCGGGTCTCGATGAGGGGCCCGTAGGGCTCGAGCGGGTCGAAGGCCATGGCCGCGAGTATCCCAAGCACTCGCCGGCGCTGCTCAGTCGACGAGCTCGCCGCCCGCGACGACACGATGAGCGAGCGCCATCCCCGGCCGCGACGCCAGATGCACGTAGGTGGGCCCGTCGAGCACCACGAGGTCGGCACGCGACGACGGACCGAGCCGCCCGAGGTCGTCCCGACGCAAGGCCTTGGCCCCGCCGAGCGTCGCGGCGCGCAGCGCCTCCTCGACCGTCATGCGCATCTCACGCACGGCGAGCGCGATGCAGAACGGCATCGAGCTCGTCGGGCTCGACCCTGGGTTGCAGTTGCTCGCCAGGGCGACGGTGGCGCCGGCGTCGAGCACCCGCCGCGCGTCGGCATAGGGCTGCCGCGTGCAGAAGTCGGCGGCGGGGAGAAACGTGACGACCGTGTCGCTCGCGGCGAGGGCCTCGACGTCGTCGCCGGTGAGATGAGTGCAGTGGTCGGCCGAGGCGGCGCCCTCCTCGACGGCCAGCCTCGCGCCCGGTCCCGCGCCGAGCTGGTTCGCATGAACTCGGAGGCCGAGCCCGGCCGCCTTCCCCGCCCGAAGGACGGCGCGTGACTGGTCCTCGTCGAACGCGCCCACCTCGCAGAACACGTCGATCCACCGCGAGTGGGGCGCGCACTCCAGCAGCATCTCGCCGCAGACCAGGTCGACGTACTCGTCGGCCCTGCCCTCGAACTCAACCGGCACGGTGTGGGCACCGAGGAAGGTCACGTCGTCGGTGAGCACCGCCGCGAGCTCGACGAGTCGACGTTCGTCCGCCGTGCGCAGGCCATAGCCCGACTTCACCTCCACATGCGTCGTGCCGCCGCGCAGGGCGTCGCGGCGACGATCGGCCGCGAGTGCCGCGAGTTCCGCGTCGGATGTCGCCCGCGTCGCCGCGACCGTCGACAGGATGCCGCCGGCGGAGTAGGGCTCCCCCGCCATCCGCGCCGCGAACTCCTCTGAGCGGTCACCAGCGAAGACAAGGTGGGTGTGGCTGTCGACGAACCCGGGGATCACGCAGCGCCCGCCCGCGTCGACGCGGCGATCGGCGGCGACACCACTTCGCTCGATCGCGACGACGCCTCCGTGGTCGATGACGACCGCCGCGTCGCGGACGACGCCGAGCGGGCCCTCTCCCACGGTCGGATCGTTCGTCACCAGCAGACCGATGCGGTCGACGACGAGGGTCACGACTCACGCCACGCGTCGCGCACGGCCTGCCGAAGCTCGGTGGCGACATCGATCGTCACGTGGTCGCCGCCGCGGACGATCTCCTTTCCTCCGACGATCACGTGGGTCACATCGCCGGCCGTGCCGGCGAACACGACACCGTTGACGACGTCGGCTCCGGGCACGCCGGCCAAGCGAACAGAGTCGAGGCCGACGGTGACCAGATCAGCCAGTGCTCCCGTCGCGATCATCCCGGCATCGTCCCAGCCGAGCGACCTCGCGCCACCAGCCGTGGCCGCGTGAAGCAGCGCTGCCGCGGTGTGCGTACCCCGCGAGCCGGTCGCCGAGCGCGCGTCGAGCTCGACTGCACGCGCCTCTTCGAACAGATCGATGACCGCGTTCGAGTCCGACCCGAGCGCCAGCTCCAACCCGGCATCGCGCAGCCGCCCGCTCGGAGCGATGCCGTCCGCGAGGTCGCGCTCTGTCGTGGGACACAAACAGACGGTCGCGCCCTCCAGATCCGCGAGATCGTCGTCGGTGACGTGCACCGCGTGGACCGCAGTGAACGACGAACCGCACGCACCGGCATCGTGCAACAACCGCGTGGGCGTCTTCCCGTAAGCCTCGACGCACGCGGCGTTCTCTGCGGGCTGCTCGCTCACGTGCGCGTGCAACGGCAGCCAGCGCTCGTGCGCCCACCGAGCGATCTCCTCCATCGCGACCGGTGGGACCGCTCGAACACTGTGGATCGCGGCAGCGACGCGCACCTCGTCCGATGCATCGAGGGCAGCGACGCGGTCCGCCCACGCGTCCACGCTCGCGTCGCTGAACCGGCGCTGCACCCCTTCGACGGGCCGGCCGATGCCCCCTTCGAGGTAGCACGCATCGATCACGGTCACGCGCACACCGGCACCACGAGCGGCCGCCGCGATCGCGCGGCTCATCGCGTTCGGATCCGCATAGCCCTCGCCCTCGGCGCCGTGGTGCAGATAGTGGAACTCCCCGACGGTCGTGATTCCGGCGAGCGCCATCTCCCCGTAGGTCGCCCGGGCCAGTGCGTACATCGTGTCGGGGTCGAGCAACGCGGCGAGCTCGTACATCTGCTCCCGCCACGTCCAGAACGAGCCCGCCCCTCGGTTCGTGCGCCCACGGAGTGCACGGTGAAAGGCATGGGAGTGCGCGTTGACGAGCCCCGGCAGCGTGAGCCCATCTCGCCTCACCGCGCTCGACGGGCAGGCTGCGATCCCCTCGGTGACCGAGGCGATGCGGTCTCCCTCGAGCTCGATCACGACGCCCGACTCCGCCACCTCGCCTCCGAGCCATGCCCACTCACACCAGAGCGACTGCGTCATTGGGGCGGCATCGGCACCCGGACATCGCGTTCGGCCGCCACGATCGCCGCGCGCTCGTATCCCGCGTCGACGTGCCGGATCACGCCCATCCCCGGATCCGTGGTGAGCACCCGTTCGAGCTTCTGCGCGGCGAGGTCCGACCCGTCGGCGACGCACACCATGCCCGCATGGATCGACCGGCCGATGCCCACACCGCCACCGTGGTGGATGCTCACCCACGACGCTCCCGCAGCGGTGTTCACGAGCGCGTTGAGGAGCGGCCAGTCGGCGATGGCGTCGCTGCCGTCGGCCATCGCTTCAGTCTCGCGGTACGGCGAGGCCACCGACCCGGAGTCGAGATGATCCCGTCCGATCACGATCGGCGCCGACACCTCACCCCTTCGAACCATCTCGTTGAACCGCAGTCCCACCCGCGCCCGCTCGCCATATCCGAGCCAGCAGATGCGAGCGGGCAATCCCTGGAACGCGACCCGCTCCTCGGCGAGATGCAGCCAGCGCGCCAAGCCCTCGTCGTCAGGAAGCACCTCACGCACCGCGGCGTCGGTGGCCGCGATGTCCTCGGGATCGCCCGACAGCGCGACCCATCGAAACGGGCCCTTGCCCTCGCAGAACAGCGGCCGGATGTACGCGGGCAGAAAGCCGGGGTAGTCGAACGCGCGCTCGAAGCCGCCGAGCAACGCTTCGGCGCGCAGGCTGTTGCCGTAGTCGAAGACCTCGGCGCCCGCGTCGAGGAAGCCGACCATCGCCGCGCAGTGCGCGGCCATCGCAGCCCGAGACCGCCGTACGTACTCGTCAGGGTCATCCCGCCGCAGCGCCGCCGCGGCCGTCCTCGCTGACGTCGTTCGGGACGTAGCTCAGGGGATCGTGTGCACTCGTCTGATCCGTGACGATGTCGGCGTCGAAGCCGAGATCGAGCAGTCGCGGCACCACGTCCGCGGCGTTGCCGAGCAGGCCCACGGACACCGCTCGCCCTTCCGCCTTCGCGGCGCCGCACCGCGCGATCGCGTCGTCGAGCGAATCCGCGACTTCATCGAGATAGCGCGTCTCCAGCCGCCGGTGGATGCGATGGCCGTCGACTTCGACGCACAGCGCGACGCCCCCGTTCATCGTGACCGCGAGCGGTTGCGCGCCACCCATGCCGCCCAAGCCGGCGGTCAGCGTGATCGTGCCGGTGAGCGAACCGCCGAACCGGCGCCGCGCGATCTCGGCGAAGCACTCGTAGGTGCCCTGCAGGATTCCCTGCGTGCCGATGTAGATCCACGAGCCTGCGGTCATCTGCCCGTACATCGTGAGGCCGAGCGCCTCGAGCCGCCGGAACTCCTCCCACGTCGCCCACTCGGGCACGAGGTTCGAGTTGGCGATGAGCACCCGCGGCGCCCATTCGTGCGTGCGGAACACCCCCACCGGCTTGCCGGACTGCACCAGCATCGTCTCGTCGTCGCCCAGCGTGCCCAGTGTCGCCACGAGCGCGTCGAACGCAGCCCACGAGCGCGCGGCGCGGCCGGTTCCGCCGTACACCACGAGGTCGTCGGGACGCTCGGCGACCTCCGGGTCGAGGTTGTTCATGAGCATGCGCATCGCGGCCTCTTGCGGCCAGCCGCGACAGGTGATCGTGCTCCCTCTCGGCGCGCGGACGAGCCGGGGCTCGGACGTCACTCGAGTGCGCCTGTCGCGGCTTCGACCGCGCGGCGCAATGCGTCGTCGCGGACGAGCTCGAAGGCCGCGTCGAGGTCGGGCGTGACCCACCGGTCGGGGCCGGGACCGGCGACGACGTCGCGCAGCGCTCGCACGGCGGCTGCTGTGCCGGCACCGGGCGACAACGGGCTCCGCAGCTCAATGGCGCGGGCAGCGGCCACGAACTCGATGGCGAGCACGCGCCCGAGGTTCCCGATCACGGTCCGCAGCTTGCGCGCCGCCGCCCATCCCATGGAGACGTGGTCCTCCTGCATCGCCGAAGTCGGGATGGACGCGACGCTGGCCGGCGTCGCGAGCCGGCGGTTCTCGTCCACCAACGCCACCGCGGTGTACTGGGCGATCATGAGTCCCGAGTCCACCCCCGGCGTGTCGGCGAGGAAGGGCGGAAGGCCGTGGGAGCGAGCCGGGTCGAGCATCCGGTCGACGCGTCGCTCGGCCATCGACGACAGGTCCGCCAGGACGATCGCCAGGTAGTCGGCGCCGTAGGCCAGCGGCGCGCCGTGAAAGTTGCCGTTCGAGCTCACCCGCCCGTCCGGGAGCACGACCGGGTTGTCGATCGCGGCGTCGAGCTCCGCCGCGCACACCGCTTCCACGTGCGCCAGCGTGTCCCGGACCGCGCCGTGCACCTGCGGGACGCAGCGCAGCGAGTAGGCGTCTTGCACCCGCGAGTCACCGACACGGTGTGACGCCACGATCGGCGATCCTTCGAGCATCCGACGCAGGTTCGCGGCGCTGCGGGCTTGTCCGGCGTGCGGCCGTAGACCGACGAGGTCTGCGTCGAACACGGCGTCGGTCCCGAGCAGCGCTTCGATGCTCATCGCGGCGGTGATGTCCGCGATGGTGACGAGGCGAGCCGCGTCGTGACACGCCAGCGCGAGCATCCCGAGCATCCCGTCGGTGCCGTTGACGAGAGCCAGGCCCTCCTTGGCTTCGAGCACCACCGGATCGATGCCCTCTTTGGCGAGCGTCGGCGCGGCGTCGACACACACCCCGTTCACCACGATCTGCCCCTCGCCGAGGAGGACCAGAGCGACGTGCGCGAGGGGCGCGAGATCACCGCTGCAGCCCAACGATCCGTGCTCGGGCACGCGTGGCGTGATGCCCGCCGCGAGCAGTGCGAGCAGGCGGTCGACGAGCAGCGGTCGGACGCCGCTGTGGGCCATCGCCAGCGTTCTCGCGCGGAGCAGCATCATGGCCCGCACGACTTCGTCCTCGACGGGCGCGCCGAGACCGGCCGCGTGAGAGCGGATCAACGCCGCCTGGAGGCGCGCCCGGTCGTCGGGCTCGATGTACACATCGGCGAGCGAGCCGAACCCGGTGGAGACGCCATAGACCGGCTTCCCTGAGCCGGCCAGGCGTTCAACGATCCCGCGCGAGCGCTCCATCGCGGTGCGGGCATCGTCGCCGAGCACGGCGCGGCGACCGCCGCGAGCCACCGCTACAACGTCGTCAATGGTGAGACCGCCGCCGCCCAGGACGACGGGACCCATCAGGATTCGAGCCCGAGCCGCTTCAGTGCTTCGGTGTACTCGTTTGCCTCGATCTGCTGGTACTGGGCCATGCGGGCGGCGAGCTCGCGCACTTCAGCGGTCTCGGCATGCTCGGCCGCGTAGGAGGCCATGTGCACCGCACCGAGGTGGTGCGTGCGCATCGCGGTGAAGAACGCCTCGTCGAGATCGCTCCCCGTGAGCTCGCCCAGCTGTTCAAGAGTCTCGGCCGGCTGCATGCCGGGCATCGCCCCCACCGGCGACGGCATGCCCATCCACCCCATCGCCAGACGATCGACTGCTCCGCGATCCTCGCCCCAACCGGCGAGCAGCGTGTCCATGACGCCGGTCTCCCACCGCTGGTAGATGACGACCTCGCGGGCGAAGCTCTGTGTCGTTGTGTCCGACTCTCGCCCGATCACGTTGAGCGCCATCGCGACGGCCTGATCGTGGTGGTCGATCATGTCTTGCAGAAACCCGACGTCGACCGTCCCGGGACTCTCCTCGGCTCGGTTCGTGAGGAAGTACGTCGCGGCGGCGGCCAGGAACGCGACCGCGCCCACCAGCAGCAGCACCTTCGGCCAGGTCCACTGGAAGCGCGGACGGTCCTCGACCTCTTCGTCGAAGGCGCCGTCGGCGTCGAGGTGCTCGCTGCCGTCCGTGTCGATCGCCGTCATCGGGTGTTCAAACTACCGGCCGGGCCCTTGACTCCAGGGGCAGGTGAGTCGAGTGGCAGGGGACGGCGGAACGGGTGCTTGAGCTGGGCAACGACGCCGGAGGGCATGGGCGTGTCGATGCCATATCTCTGGGGCCGGCGGTCGGGAGGCAGATAGGCCGTGCCGAACACGATGTCCCACAACGGCAAGAGCACCCCGTAGTTGCGGTTCCACGCCTCGGGCTCGTTGCTGTGGTGCCAGTGGTGGAACTCGGGCGTGAAGACCAGCTTCTGGAGCGGTCGCAGCCGCCAGCTCACGTTGAGGTGGGCCGTGATGCCGAGCACGGCCTGCACGACCGCGAGCGCGCCAGCGACCCGGAGCGAGAACCCCGCGCCCAGGAGCACCGCGAACGCCGGAGCCGCGAACACCCCGTCCAGAGGATGGGCTCGGAACCCCGATACCCAGTCGAGGGTCTTCGTCGAGTGGTGCACCGAGTGGAATCGCCAGAGGAAGGGCACCTCGTGTGACGCCCGGTGGCTCGCGTAGACGAGGAAGTCGAACAGGACGATGGCGACGACTCCCCGCACCGGCCCCGGAAGCGAAGCGACGATCGGCCGGAGTGGGAGCGCGGGTACCCACGCCAGACTCACGAGACCGATCGCCACCGCCGCAATCGCGCCGACGACCTGCGTGATGGGGGCGAGCATCGCGTACAGCAAGTCGGTGGTGAGCTCGGGCCGGCGCAACCTCTGACGGTGCCGCGGCCAGATCTTCTCGAACGGCACGGTGACCACGAACAAGCCTGCGATCGCGAACGTGGCGTTGTAGCCGGCGAGGGCGAGACCGATCGCGGCAGCTACTGCGACGCCGACGACGAGACGGCGATGTCGCATCCGAAACGACGCCGGCCGCAATAGCGCGGACGACGGCGCCGCGAGGTCGTTCAGAGCTCCTTGGCCTTGCTCGTCGCCGCGTCGGCAGCGGCCGACGCTTTGGCTGCTGCGGTGTCGGCGAGATCTGACGCCTTCTCGGTCACGTCGACAGCGATGTCCTTTGCTTTGCTCGTCGCCGCGTCGGCAGCAGCCGACGCCTTGTCCGCTGCCGCGTCGGCAGCAGCCGACGCTTTGTCGGTGACGTCAGCCGCGACGTCCTTTGCCTTGTCCGTCGCATCCGCGGCCATGTCCTTCGCTTTGTCCGTCGCGTCCGCGGCCATGTCCTTCGTCTTGTCGGCCGTGTCACCGGCCTGATCCTTCGACTTGTTGGTGTACTCCTTCGCCTTGTCGATGAGGTCGTTGGTGATCTCCTGCCCGCGCTTCAGAGCGACTTCCACGATCTCCTTGACCTTCTCGAAGGCTTTCTCCGCCTGCGCCTTGGCCTCGTCGGCGTTCATCGGCCGTCCTCCTTCACGCTGGGAGGCCCATCCTTGCACCACCGGCCGGACCGTTCGTCCACGACCAGGTCCTCGTAGTCTTCGCCGATGCTCCGGGGAATGCTCGACCTCGCGGCCCTGCGTCAGCTGGTCGTCTCGGGCGACGTCGACACGGTCCTCGTCGTCTTCCCCGACCAGCAGGGCCGGCTCATGGGCAAGCGCGTGACGGGCCACTATTTCGTCGACGAGGTCGCGGTCGACGACGGCGGCATCGAGTGCTGCAACTACCTCCTTGCCGTCGATGTCGACATGACGGTCCTCCCCGGCTACCAATTCGCCAACTGGGACAAGGGCTACGGCGACTTCGCGTGCCGGCCCGACATGGCAACGCTCCGCATCGTGCCGTGGATCGACCGGACCGCGCTCGTCATGTGCGACCTGTTCGACGTCGACGGCGGCGAACCCATCGAGGTCTCTCCGCGCCAGATCCTGCGGCGCCAGATCGAGAGGGCCCGCGCCGCGGGTCTGGAGGTGATGACGGCCTCGGAGCTCGAGTTCTTCGTGTTCCACGAGAGCTACGAGGAGGCAGCGGCGAAGGGCTACACCGGTCTCACACCGCAGAACGACTACATCCTCGACTATCACATCCTCCAGACGACGAAGGACGAGTACCTCATCCGCGCGATCCGCAACGGACTCGACGGAGCCGGGATCCCGGTCGAGTTCTCGAAGGGTGAAGCCGAAGCCGGGCAGCACGAGATCAACTTGCGCTACGCCGAAGCGCTCACGATGGCCGACCGGCATGTGATCTACAAGAACGGGGCGAAGGAGATCGCCGCGGCCCACGGTCAGTCGATCTCGTTCATGGCGAAGTTCGACATCGACCGCGTCGGATCGTCCTGCCACATCCATTCGTCGTTGTGGTCGGTCGACGGCAACGAGGCGCTCATCGCGGACCCCGACGCCGCGCACGGGCTGAGCGACCTGGGACGGTGGTGGCTCGGCGGCCTGATGGCGGGTGCCCGCGAAATGGCGTGGTGCTACGCGCCGTACGTCAACTCGTACAAGCGCTACCGGCCTGGTTCGTGGGCCCCGACCGCCGTGGCGTGGGGGCTCGACAACCGCACGCTCGGCTTCCGCGTCGTCGGACACGGCGGGAACCGACGGGTCGAGTGCCGGATCCCGGGTGCGGACGCGAACCCCTACTACGCCTTCGCGGCGACGATCGCGTGCGGCCTGCACGGCGTCGAGCACCGCATCGAGCCGGGCGACCCCTTCGTCGGCAACGGCTACACGGCCGTCGACCTGGCCCGCGTCCCGCACACCCTCGTGGAGGCGATCGAGCTCTTCGACCGTTCGGAGATCGCCTGCAAGTCCTTCGGCGACGATGTCCATCGTCACTTGCTGAACACCGCCCGCCAGGAATGGAACGCGTTCAACAACCACGTCACCGACTGGGAGCGGCGACGAGGCTTCGAGCGTCAGTAGCGAGACGCGCTCGTGCTCATCGGCCGCATCGGTGGTGTCGCTGGTCAGACCCCGATTCGGCCCCAGGGTCCCCAGATGGCGAACGTGACGGCCTGCGCGGCCTGGATGTTGACGAACAACGTCCCGCCGTCGGGGCTGAAGGTCGCGCCGGCGAACTCCTCGCCGAATCGGGCCAGGTGGACGACCTGGCCGTTGACGGTGTTCGGGTTGTTGCGCCGCAGCTGGTTCAGGGCGATGTCGAAGATCGTCGCATCGCGAGTCAGGCCGCGGATGTAGTTCTCGACCGGACCGTCCTCGCAGAGGACGATCGTCCCGCGGTCGTTGCGGGCCGTGATGTTGTCCGGCAGCTCCAACGCCGCGGCGTTCGGCGCCTGGTACCGGCACGTCAAGGTCGACGAACGCGGGTCGTAGGACCACACCTGGCCGGTGCCGTTGCCGTATCCGGTCACGTTTTCGGGCCCGGTCTCGGCCAGTCCGCCGCCCTGCGTCGAGGTGAAGTAGATCTCGCCCCGCGTGTAGACGGCTCCCTCGAGGCGGGAGAAGTGAGCGGCCCCCTGCGCCCGGCCCTGGTTCCCCACGTACTGGAGGGCGGCGTCGTTCGTCGTCGGCGCGGTTTCGCCGGGCGTGAACTCGAAGGTCGGGTTCGGGTCGTCGATCGTCACCCAGTCGACGGCGTAGCTCGCGCCGATCTGCTGATTCGCTTCGAGGTGCGCCTGCGCGGTGCCGACGACGCGCAACATCTGCAGCTCGCCACCGTTCGCGAGGTGCCCGGCGACCATCGGGTTCGCCGGCGGGATGTAACGGAAGAAGCCCGACGGGAACTCGAAGTTGTCCTCCGTCAGGTAAACGATCCCCTCGTCCGGGCTGTACGCCGCCGCTTCGTGCGCGAAGCGCCCGGCTGACGTGATCGGCACGCGGTTCGACTTGCCGCCCGCAGGTACCTCGAAGATGAAGCCGTGGGGCTGCGTGAGCGGGATGTTGGACGCATTCGTGAAGTCGGGCCCGACATCCGGACCGTTGACCGTCTCCTCGCAGGTGATCCAGCTGCCCCACGGCATCGGCCCGCCGGAGCAGTTCATCTGCGTGCCGTTCAGGCTCGTGAACGCGTCGAGCACCTCGCCGCGCGGCGTCACAAGGATCGACGTCGTCCCGCCGCCGGCGCGCGAGTCGTAGGGCGCGTCTGCCGGACCTGGAGCACTTGGCCCGAAGGCGGCAGCAACCGGTCCGTTGATCTCGTGGTTCCGGACCAGCCAGACGTTGCCGTTCGGCCCGGGGAACGCCGCCATGCCGTCGTGCCGACCCGGCAAGCACGTCCCGTCGCGGAGCACGAGGGCAGGCTGTGGCGGCTGCAGCGCCGGTGGCGGTGCGGGCGGTACGGCCGGGGCGGGGTCCCACAGCGTGTCGGTGTCGTGGAACGACCGGTACTGGAACCCGGGCCGGAGGTGCAGCCGCACGATTCCGTCGCGCAGGTCGGCGACCGGGCCGAGCGGCCCGTCCGGTTTCGCCGACACCGCGTCGGCGAGCAGACGCCTGCAGCGGCCCGCTGACGAGCACACCGCCCGTCGTCGCCACTGCGCCCTCGAAGGAACGCCCGTCGTCCGAATCCACTCATCGACTTCCCCCAGGTTGATGTGAATGGCTGCCCAGGAGTCTGCCGCAATCCGCCCGTACCTATCTCGGGGCCGGCCCGCCGCGACGACGAGGCGTCGAGCGCCAGTAGCGGGAGCGGGTAAACAGGAACCGTGCGCCCCTTCGTCGCGGTGAGCACCCGGCTCGTCAGCCGGGACAACCTGAAGGGAGCGCGCGCGGACGTGCTGTCGTGTTCGCGTCGGTACCTCGATGCGATCCGGCGCGCGGGCGGTCAAGAGGCGGCGTTGCTCGCGGTGCCGCTCACCGATGCCGAGGCCGACGAGCTCCTCAGCCGCTTCGACGCGCTCGTGCTCATCGGCGGAGGCGACGTCGACCCGGCGGAGTACGGCGAGGACCAGCACGAGGCGGTGGCGGGGGTGAACGCCGACGTCGATGCGTTCGACCTCGCGCTCGCGCGTGCTGCGGTGCGCAACGACATCCCGACGCTCGCGATCTGCCGCGGGCTGCAGGTGCTCAACGTGGCACTCGGCGGCACGCTGATCCAACACCTTCCCGATCGTGACGGGACCGAAGAGCACCGTGACGGGGTCCTGCACGAGGTCGACCTCGCTCCGTCCTCCCGCGCCGCGAAGGCGATGGGCACCGAGCGGCCGCTGTGCTCGTCGTTCCACCATCAGGCGATCAGCGGTCTCGCGCCGGGCCTCGTCGAGACCGGCTGGGCCGACGACGGCACGATCGAGGCAGTGGAGGTAGAGGACGCGACATGGGTCGTCGCGGTCCAGTGGCACCCCGAGGACACCGCCGCTGACGATCCCCAACAGCAACGACTGTTCGACGAGCTCATTCGGGTCACGAATCGACGAAAGGAGCCTCACGGTGGCTGAGCCCCGCGCCGAGCGGCCGGCGATGAAGGACTACGGCGTGCCCGACGAGCCCGACGGCTTGCTGCCGTGGTCGTGGGCGGAGGAGCGACTGCTGCGCAACCGCAACTACTGGGTCGTCACGGCATCGGCGAAGGGGCGCCCCCACGCGTTGCCGGTCTGGGGAGTGTGGCTCCCCGACTCGTCATCGTTCGCGTTCTCGTGCGCGCCGACCTCGCGAAAGGCCCGCAACATGCAGGCGAACCCGCAAGTCGCGTTCACGGTCGACGACACCGTCGAGTGCATCTCGGTCGAGGGTCGGGCTCGCATCCTGGCCGCCGACCTGATCGACCCGATGGCCGGTCAGTATGCGACGAAGTACGAGCCCGACCCCGACAAGCAGGCCGAGTTGGCCGCGTTCGTGAAGTCGAACGCGGTGTGGGAGATCGTGCCCCAGCGCGCCTTCGCCGTCATCGAACGCGAAGAGGACTTCGCGCAGCGAGCGACGCGCTGGGTTTGGTAGCTCAGCCTGCGGCCGGCGACCCCGGAGGCGGCGGATACAACGGAGGCGCCTCGGATGCGGGGAGCTCGTCGAACGTCGCCGGCGCGTTCTCCGGATCGAACGCCTTGAGCTCGCTCGTCCACTCGCCGAGCCGGTAGCGCTTGCCCTGGTCGACGAAGCGCATCATGCCGTTGCCCTCGCGACGGATCTCGTCCTCCCCGGTCGCGGTGGGATCCCACCAGATCTCGGTGAAGTCGTCGATGCCGAAGTAGTCGGGCGCCTCGGGCCAGAGCCCGTGGTCGCCGTAGGTGATGAGCGGCTGGGTGAGCGCGGGTTCCGGCAGCTCCGCGGTGAATCCGAACAGCCCGTCGCGGAAGGTCTCCGCGGTGAGGTTCGGCCCGGCTGCCTGCAACCCGGCGAAGAACAACGCTGGCTGCGGGTAGATGACGCCGTAGCTGTCGTCGGCCGGCGCCAGGCCGCCGAAGTACCAGGTGTGCAGGTCGTGCTCGGCGACGATTTCGGGCGAGACCCGAGTCGACAGCGAGGTGATGCCGAACGCGTGGGCCCACTGCTGCTGGTCGAAGGTGCGGCCGAACGCGTTCGTGTCGACGAGCACGGAGCCGCCGTAGAGCCATTCGGGGAAGTAGTTCTGCTTGGTCGCCTCCTCGGTGAAGATCTTCGGGGCGATGGGGTCACCGTTGAAGATGATCGTCGTGACGCCGGCCGCCTTCAGGCGCTGGATGATGCCCGCGCCCTGCTCCTGCAGCGTCGCCGGGTCGAGCGCGTACGAGATCTGCTCGGCCAGCTCGACGCCGCCTTCGGAGAGCGTCGCCTTGAAGTCCGCCGCCTCTTGCGGCTGGGGACCGCCCACAGTCTCGAGGTAGATGTGACCGAACACCCGCGGCTGCGAGGTGAGCGCCGGATCGCCGGCGTGCTCCGCGTTGCCGTCCTTCAGCTTCTTCGTGATCCACTCGGCGAGCTGGAGCCGCGTCTGGTCGCCGCTCGCGGTGATCGGGAAGACGTAGGGCTCGGGGTCGGCGATGGCCGGGCAGCCGAGGCAGATGACGCCGCGGGCCTTGATCTCCTCTGTCCACGACGGCGCGAGCGCCGGGCCGCCCCAGACCGCGAACGCACCCATCTCCTCCACGGCCTTCACGGCGTCGGCGCGCGCGGCGACACCGTTCTCCGACGTGCCCGAGCCGTTGAGGATCTTGAGCTCCACCTGGCGCCCATAGGTCTGGTAGAGGTCGTTCATCATGGTGGTGTAGTTCTGGTAGGTCTCGGCGACCTGGGCGGCGGTGTCGTCGTTGCTGATCGCCGCGGTGATGAAGTCGAGCACCGGGTCGCTGTCGGGAGCGACATAGGCGACGACGGTGATGGTGTCGGCCGTGACGCCCGGCGCGGTCGCGCCGCCGTTGTCGTCGGCGTCCGCGTAGCACTCGGGCGCGAAGTAGTCCGGGATCATGAGCCGTCCCGTCTCGGGATCGCATGAGTCTCCGAACGTGAGATCGAGGCCCTGCTCCTGCGCTTGAGCGAACGTGATGGCGCCCTCCGGTCGCGTGCCGGCGGCGGCGCTCGTCCCTGCGCCTGCAGCCGCGGTCGTGCCCGCGCCGACCGCCGCGGTTGTCGCAGCGGCGCTGTCGTCGTCGTCGTCCCCACCGCTGGCGAAGATCAAGATGCCTGCGACCACGGCGATCACCGCGACGATCGCGATGAGCGGTCCGTAGCGGCGCATCGGGCTGCCGGACTTGCTCGGGGTATCGGCGCTGCTCGGTTGCATGAGGTTGCCTTTCTCGTCTGGGATGGGCAGTGGGGGTCAGTTGCGAGGGCCGAAGGCTCCCGAACGTTCGATGGCGTCGGCGGTCGTGCCGAGGTACGACTCGACGACCTCCGGCGCGCCAACACTTCGGCGGGTGGCCACTCGGCGATCACCGCGCCCTGGTCCATGGCGATCATCCGGTCGGCGACCGAGCGCAGCAGCGGCATGTCGTGCTCGATGACGACGAGGCTGGCGCCGGTCTCGTCGCGGATGCGCAACAGGACGGGGACGAGCGCCTCGACTTCCTTCTGCGCGATGCCGCTCGACGGCTCGTCGAGCAGGATCACCGACGGACGGTGCGCGAGCAGGCAGGCGAGACCGACGACGCGCTTCGTGCCCGTCGACAGCTCGCGGGTGAACTTCGTGCGGTGCACGCCCGAGGCCGAGCAGATCGACCAGCTCGTGGACGCGCGCCATGGTCTGGCGCTCGGAGTCGTAGGCGTTGGGGAGGTGGAGGGCGGCGGACACAGGGTCGCGCACCTTGATCCAGCGCTCGCATGCCACCGCGATCGTTTGCTCCACCGTGAGCGACGAGAACAGGGCGGCATCCTGGAACGAGCGGCCGAGGCCGTGCTCGGCGCGCGACGCGGGCCCCATCGAGGTGATGTCGCGACCGTTCAGATGGATCGCGCCGGAGTCCAGCTTCAGGTAGCCGGACAGCAGGTCGAAGAGCGTCGTCTTGCCGGCACCGTTCGGGCCGATGATGCCGAGCACCTCGCCCGTGTGAACATCGAAGCTCACGTCGTCGACGGCGCGGTTGCCACCGAACGCCACCGAGACACCGCACGATTCGAGCAAGGCGGGACCGTCGGGGGCGTACTTGGTGACCGCGAACTTCTCCGGCCTCGGCCGGCGGCGGGCTCGTCCCCGTTCTCGTGCAGCCGCTCCGACGCGCCCTCGATGAACACCGAACGCATGAGGTCGGGCCGGTCGAGCAGCTCGCGGGTGGGGCCGTGGAACCGGATCTGCCCCCGCTCCATGAAGTAGGCGGTGTCGGCCACGGCGAGTGCGAGGTTCACGGACTGCTCGACGAGGATGATCGTCGTGCCCTCTTCACGCAGGTGATCGATCAGCGGAAGCAGCTGCGCGACGACGACCGGTGCGAGCCCGAGTGACAGCTCGTCGATCATGAGCAGTCTCGGCTTGGAGAGGAACGCCATGCCGAGCGCCAGCATCTGCTGCTGTCCGCCCGACAGGTTGCCGGCCGGATCCGAACGCCGTTCGGCGAGGACCGGGAACAGCTCCATGACGCGCTGCGATGCCTTCATCCGTCGCCGCCTTGTCGCGGCGGTGGAGCCACGAGGCCGTCTGCAGGTTCTCCTCGACGGTGAGGTTCAGGAACACGCCTTGGCCGCCCGGCACCTGCCGGATGCCGAACGCGGCGATCTCGTTCGGCGGCGCGTGGGTCATCTCCCGACCGTCGAAGATCACCGCGCCGCGGTCCGCCTCGACGATGCCGGAGATCGCCTTGAGGAGCGTGGACTTGCCGGCACCGTTCGTGCCGAGCAGCGCGACGCAGCTGCCCTCCTCGATTTCCATGTTCACGTCGAACAGCACCTGCACGCTGCCGTAGCGCACCTCCAGACCACGGACCAGCAGGAGCTTGGCGCGGCCCTGCGCGCGCTCGTAGGCGACCTCAGACCGCGCCGCCGTCGCCCGCCAGACGTCGGCGATGTCGCCGTTGATCGTCCGCCTGGTGGTCGCCAGTACGAGCCCGCCGACGAGGAACAACGGCGTCATGAGCAACATGCCGGTACGCAGCCCCCACCTGTCGCCGATCGCGCCGATGATCGGCAGAACCAGCAGGCCCGGGATGATCCAGAGCGACGCCACCGAGAACCCCAACGAACGGGCACGAGGAGGGATGGCGAGGCTCAGCGCGGCGAAGATGCCCGGAGCGAGGATGGCGCCGAGTCCGGTGATCACGAAGTTCACGGCAATGGTGACACCGAGGCTGGGGACCACGGCGATGACCGCCAAGCCCACCGCGACCGCATAGATGACGTAGGTGAGGAACTTGATCACCTCCGCCGCGCCCTCGAACCATCAGGCGGGTGGCGATTCGGGCGCCGAGGATGAGCCCGAGGAGCTGCGCCGGTTCGACGCACGCGGCGATGATGCCGCGGGCCCGCTCGTCGAGGCCGTAGACCTCCTCGTACAGCAGCGACGCGAGCACCGAGAAGCCGATCAGCGACACCGCGAGGAACGGCAGCGCGTACCAGATGCGGCGCAAGGTCTCGACCTTCCACACGATCCGCCACGATTCGGCGAAGCTCGGCCGCGCTTCCTCGGTCTGCGCGGCCTCCTCGGATGCACCCGCCGCTCGCCGCTCGAAGACCCCGCGCTTGGGCTCATGCAGCCGCCAGGCCAGGACGACGAACACGAGCGTGGGGATCGTGAAGACGATGAACGGCCAGCGCCATCCGTACGCGGCCGCGAGCAGTCCGGCGACGAGCGGGCCGATGATCGCGCCGACCGCGTTCGCGGCCCGGTGGAACGAGTACACCCGCGGCCGGCTCGGGATGTCGTACCAGTCGGCGATCAGCGAGTTGTGCGTCGGGTCGACGACGGCCTTGCCGATGCCGGAGCCGGCCCGGGCGATGCCGAGCACGATGATCGACCACGCCAACCCGGTGAGCAGCGAGAAGAACGCCCACGCGAGCGCGCCGATCCAGGTGATGCGCACCCGGTTGTGACGGTCGGAGTACGACGCGATCGGGATCTGGAGGACGAGGGCGACGAAGCTGACAGCCGCGATCAGCGCGAGCAGACCGGTGAGGTCGAGGCCGAACTCGTCGCGGATGTTGGGCAGCAGCACCGCGAACGCGGTGCGGTCGAGCTCGTCGACCGCGTTCAGGCCGAACAGGATCAGCAGCGGGTAGATCGCGGCGCCACCGGTGATGCCATACATCCAGCGCTTGATCATGAGCGCTCCCCTGCAGGCACCGGTTCGGGCTCGGGTTCCGGCCCGGCACTCTGCGCCAGTGGCGCGGCCGCGAGCACCGACTCGGCCGCGCGCGGGTCCGAGGTCGCCAGGCCGGGCGCATCGACGCCGTGTTGCTTCGCGACCCGGGCGAGCCATCGATCGCGCAGGCGGTAGAGCAGCCCGCCGAGGCCGCTCGGCAGGATCAGCAGGATCAGCAGCACGCCGATCGCGCTCGCGAGGAACTGCCACCGCACCGGCAGGAACGACTCGGTGCCGACGAGGTACATCGCGCCGATGAGCGCACCGATCGGTGTCGTGACGCCCCCGATGATCACCATCGTGAGGATGTACAGGTTCGCGAACGCGCCGAACGACTCCGGATCGAGGCCCTGCTGCTGGTGCGCGAGAAGACACCCGGCGACGCCGGCGAGACCGCCCGAGAGCGCGAACGCGACGACGTGTACGCGAATCGCGTGAAGGCCGTACGCCTCGGCCGCTCGCTCGTTGTCGCGGAGCGCCATGAACGCCCGGCCGGTTCGGCTCTCGTGGATGCCCTTCACCAAGAAGAAGCAGATGACGAGCACGCCGAGGATCACGTAGTACATGCCGGAGGTCGACTCGATGTCGATCTTGCCGAACAGCGGCGGTCTCGGGATGCGACCCTCGGGCACCCACGACGAAGTACCTCGGGTTGAGAAGGTACGACGTCGTCGCGAGGGAGAACGCCAACGTCGCGACGGCGAGGTAGAACCCGCGTCTTCGCAGCGCGGGCAGCCCGACCGCGGCCGCCACGATCGCGCCGATCACGAAGCTGACGACGAGGGCGAGGCTGAGATCGAGTCCCCAGTCCAGCGTCGCCTTCGCCCCGACGGCGGCACCGATCGCGAAGAACGCGATCTGCCCGAGCGACACCTGACCGGCCCATCCGGTGAGCACCACCACCGAGAGCCCGAGCACCGCGTACACACCGATCACCGACGCCTTGTAGGTGCGATCGACGGAGAGCACCTGCGGAAGGATCAGCAGGAACGCCGTGACGAGCGCGACGCCTCCCCACTTGGCCGCCGGACGACCGGGATACGACCGACGTTCTCGGGGATCGGCCGCACGTCGTCGGCCGCTCGCCACGTCGACGCGTCCGCTTCGTCCACGCGCGTCGACGACGAGCGGCTGAGCATCAACGCCACGATGATGATGACGGCGAGGATCGGGTCGATCAGGAACGGGCTCGAGGCGCTGAAGCCGATCGCGATCTCGAGGATGCCGAGCGCCACCGCGTTCACGCCGATGGCCAGCAGGTTCGTCATCCGGCCGAGGACGAGCGCGGCGAGCGCTCGCAGGAGGACGCCGATCGAGAGCGCACCGAACACCGGCAGGCCGATGATGCCGGCCCGCAAGAAGATGGCGATGAACGCCATCAATGCGGCAACCGACCACACGAGGGTCTGCAGCCGCTTGACCGGCACGCCGAGGAGCGCGGCGCGGTCCGCGCTGTCGGCGCTCGCTCGGATCGCCATGCCGACGCTGCTCATGCGCAAGAACATCGCGAGCCCGAGAAGCGTCAACGGCGCGACGATCATGGCGATCACGTCGTTCGCGTCGAAGACGACCGTGCCGATCGTGAGCTCCATGTCGAACGGCGGCGCGAGGCGCTGTCCGAGGAGCGGGAAGTCCTGGCCCCACGCCCGGGGCAGGAGGATGGCAAGGCCACCGAGCAGCTGGGCGAGCCCGAGCGACGCGACCGTGATCATCAGCCGAGGGGCGTTGAAGAACCGCCGGATGATGAAGAGCTCGACGACGGCGCCGAGCGCGAGCGCCGCGACGATGCCGACGGGCACCGCGAGCAGATACGGCCACGACCACGCCGTCATCAGCATCACGACCAGCACGACCGGGAGCGTGCCGAGGTCGCCCTGCGCGAAGTTGATGAAGCGGTTCGACCGGTAGGTCAAGGCCATGCCGAGCGCGATCAGCGCGGTGAGAAGGCCGACGACGATGCCGCGGACGAAGATGCCGATCGGCACGCCGAAGAAGATCTGCTGGACGACGAGGATGCCCAGCGCGAGGAGGTAGGGCATGGCGCGGTCGAGGTCGAACGTGACGCGCGGGACGCGTCTCGTGACGACGGTCGCGTCAGTCACGCTCATCCCCGCCGCGTCACACCGGCGTTCGCCGGGTGACCCACCCCCGTGTCCCCCACTCGATCCCCCCTGATCGTATGTGTCGGAGAAATATAGAGGGCGTGCCCCGGTCGCGTTGCTACCAGGCAGTCGGCTCAAAGGCCGAGGCCGAGGCGCATCACCCGATCTTTCACAAATGTGGGCGTGAGCCGCTCGGCGAGCAGAAGTGCTTGCGCGTCGAAACCAATGAGGTACCGACTACGGGGCTGACCCGACGTCAGCGCGGCGGCGATCACGCGGGCACATGCCTGCGGGTTGCCCATGATCGGCTCCATCAGGCGTTGTCCCTGCAAGGAGCGTCGGTACGCAGGTACATGCCGACTGCCCTCGGCCTCGCGCTTGGTGATGTCGCGCTCGAACTCCTCCCAGATCCCGGTCTTGAAGCCGCCGGGCTCGACGAGCACGACCTTCACCCCGTCGCGCGCGACCTCGACCCGCAGGGCATCGGACAGCGCCTCGAGTGCGTGCTTGGCCCCGGTGTAGTGGCCCGCGAACGGCATCGTCGTGAGCCCCGCGATCGACGAGACGTTCACGATGCGGCCCGCACCCCTCGCACGCATCGCCGGCAGGGCCAGGCGGGCCAAGCGCATCGGCGCGTGCACCATCGTCTCGAACAGCGCCCGCGCTTCGTCGTCACCGACGTCCTCGACCGCGCCCGTCAAGCCGTAGCCGGCGTTGTTGACGAGTCCATAGAGGTCGAGGCCGTCCAGGACGAGCCCGGCCATCGCCTTCTCGCACTGCTCGGCATCGGTGACGTCGAGCAGGATCGTCTCGACCTCGACACCGGCCTCCGCCGCCGCGGAGTGGACGATCTCGGCCTTCGGGAGTGAACGCACCGAGCCGACCGAGCGAAAGCCACGCTTGGCGACCTCGACGACGGTCGCGAGCCCGATGCCCGAGTTCGCACCCGTCGTCAGAACGGCGCGATCGGCCACTAGCCGGTCGCCGAGAGGTCGACGTCGACGCCCGCGGCCTTCCCCAACGTCACGACGTCGTCGATGATGTCGTCGAGCAGCTCCCAGAGATCGGGAACGAGCTCGCGACAGCTCACGAGCCCGAAGTCGAGCGTGTTCAGGTAGCTCTGCACCGTGATGTTGAGCCCTTGGCCGTCGACGATCGTCGACACCGGGTAGTAGTGCAGCAGCTTGGCCCCGGCGGTGTAGAGCGGCTCCCTCGGTCCTGGCACGTTCGAGATCACGAGGTTGACGGGAGTGCCGAAGCGCCCGCTCAGCCGCGTCGCGGTGCGCATCGCCTGCGCGAAGACCGCCGGCGGCGGGAACTGGGCGAAGTCCGTGAGCACATCCGCAGGAACCGCATCGAAAAGCCGCTTCGCGTCGGCCATCGCGTCGTGCACTCGCGAGACGCGCTCGACCGGGTCAGCCTCGTCCGTGGGCAACGACGCGAAGATCGCGGACACCCGGTTCGTCCACTTCTCTGTCTCCTCGCCGGTGCGGATCGAAACCGGCACCATTGCGACGAGGGGACCATCGGGCAGCGCGTCTTCGCGTTCGAGCCAGGCACGCAGTCCACCGGCGCACACCGCCATCACGACGTCGTTGACCGTCGCACCGAGCGAGGTCTTGATCGCCTTGATCGCATCGAGCGGGACGGAGCGGAACGCGAACCGGCGGTGAGGGGTGATCGTGGCGTTGAACGGTGTCTTGGGCGCGGTCAGTGACGGCGCCGAGCCGAGCTGCTCGCCTTCCGGCGCGCGGGGCCGGCCGACGTTGAGGAGCGCGCCGACCGGACCGCGCAGGCTGGCGCGGGCCTGGTTGGCGGCATCCACGAGCGCGGGGTTGCGCGTCGCCTTGCCGAGCTCTCGGGTCGTGCGCGCGGTGAGGAGGAGCGCGCGGCCCGGCTTGCGGGCGAGCGACATCGACGCTCGCCCGATCATCTCGCCGTCGCTCGGCACGCGTTCACCGCGCCACTCGGTGCGCGGCGGCTCGATGTAGTCACCTTCCGGGTCGCTGTCGAGCATCATCGTCAGCAGCTCGGCACCCGACGCTCCGTCGATCGTGGCGTGGTGGAGCTTCGTCAGGATCGCGAAGCGATCGTCGGGAAGTCCCTCGATGACGTAGCTCTCCCACAACGGTCGGCTCCGGTCGAGCGGGCGGCCGATGATCCGCGCGGTCAGCTCGGCGAGCTGTTCGTCCGAGCCCGGCGGCGGCAGTGCGTTGTGACGCACGTGGAAGTCGAGGTCGAAGTCGGGGTCCTCGATCCAGAACGGGTGGTCGAGCGAGAACGGCACCGTCCGCAGGCGGCGCCGCAGGGGCTCGAGAAGATGAAGGCGGCGCTCGATCTGGGCACGCCATGCGGCGTAGGGGTCATAGTCAGGGTCGTCGGGTCGTTCGTACACCGACACGCTCGACACGTGGCCGAACTGCGAGCCGGTCTCCATGTAGAGGAAGGACGCATCGAGCCCACTCAGCTGCTTCATCGGCCCTCCCGAAGGGTTTGGTTGACGGTGATCCCTGTCTACTCCCTGACCCTGGTTGCGGTCACGGTCGGGGCGGGCTTTGATCGAACCATGACGGTCACCGAGAGTCCGGCGGCACACCTCCTGGGGTGGGACTGCATCGAGTTCTGGGTCGGCAACGCCCGCACGACGGCCGGCTTCCTGATGTCGGCATTCGGCTTCCGCTGCACCGCCTACGCCGGTCCCGAGACGGGTGTGCACACAAAGGCCAGCTACGTGCTGGAGCAGGGCGACATCCGCCTCGTGGTCTCCGGCGCCCTCGACGCGGAGTCACCGATCGCCGACCACGTGCGCCGCCACGGCGACGGCGTGCACGACCTCGCGTGGCTCGTGAACGACGCGGACGCCGCGTTCGCCGCGGCGGTGCAGCGGGGCGCGCATCCCGTCCGCGAGCCGTGGTCCGAGCGCGACCAGCACGGGGAGCTGCGCCTCGGTCAAGTTGCCGCGTACGGCGACACGGTCCACACGTTCGTCGACCGCAGCCGGTATCGCAGCGAGCTCCTCGAACCCGGGTACACGGACGAGAACCTGCCGAACCCCGTGGTCGGACCTCCCGTCGGACTCGCCCGCATCGACCACGTCGTCGGCAACGTGGAGCAGGGTCGCCTCGACGACTGGGTGCGCTTCTACGCAGAGGTCATGGGCTTCAGTCAGCTCCAGCACTTCGACGACGACCAGATCCGCACCGAGTACTCCGCGCTGATGTCCACGGTCGTCTGGGACGGCTCGAAGATCGTGATGCCGATCAATGAGCCGGCCGATGGGCTGAAGAAGAGCCAGATCCAGGAGTACATCGAGCACTACGACGGTCCCGGCGTGCAGCACATCGCCCTGCGCACCGACGACATCATTCCGACGGTCCAAGCCCTGCGCGACCGCGGCGTGCGGTTCATGCGGGTCCCGTCCACCTACTACGTCGAGGCGCGCGAGCGGCTATCCGGCATCGACCTTCCGTGGGACGAGATCGAGCGACTGAACATCCTCGTCGACCGCGACCACGAAGGACACCTGCTGCAGATCTTCACCGAGACCATCACCGACCGTCCGGCCGTGTTCTTCGAGATCATCGAGCGCGAGGGCGCGAAGGGATTCGGCGAAGGCAACTTCAAGGCCCTGTTCGAAGCGATCGAGCGCGACCAGGCCCGACGCGGAAACCTGTAGCCGTGCCTCCCTACCGCCGCGTCGGCGACGTTCCCCGCAAGCGCCACACGCTGCACCGCGTCGACGGCAAGGTCGCCGCGGAGGAGCTCATGGGTGAGGAGGGCTTCTCAGCCGCGTCGTCGCTCCTCTATCACCGCCACTCGCCATCGGCCCTGCGGACGATCGAGAGCGTCGAAGCACCGGAACCCGAGTTCACGGCCAACATGCCGCTGAAACCTCACCACCTGCGGACCGGCGAGCTGTCGCCCGCGGCGCACGCCGACGCCGTGCTCGGACGTCGCTACCTCCTCGGCAACGACCAGATCTCGCTCGCGTTCGCGACGGTGACCGACACCTCGCCGCTGTACCGCAACGCGACAGGCGACGAGCTCGTCTATGTGCACAGCGGCAACCTCGTTCTCGAGTCGGTGTTCGGTCGTCTCGCGGCCACGGAAGGCGACTATCTCGTCGTGCCGAGTGCCACGACGCATCGGTATGTCGTCGAGGACTCAGTCGACCTGCTCGTGTTCGAGGCGCGCGGCCACGTCGACGTCCCCCAGAAGTACCTCACCGAACGCGGGCAGCTCGCCGAAGGCGCGCCGTTCAGCGAGCGCGACCTGCGCGGGCCCGAAGGCGAACCGCTCATCGCCGAGGGCGAGGACGTCCCGGTGGTCGTGCGCACCCGGGGCGGGCTCTCGCGCCACGTCCACGTCAACCATCCGTTCGACGTCGTCGGGTGGGATGGCTGCCTCTACCCGTTCGCCCTGTCGATCCACGACTTCGAACCGATCGTCGGTCGGGTGCACCAGCCGCCTCCCGTGCACCAGACGTTCGCGGGACCGGGCGTCGTGATCTGCAGCTTCGTCCCCCGCCTCTACGACTTCGACCCCGACGCCGTGAAGGTGCCGTACCACCACTCGAACGTCGACTCCGACGAGGTGCTGTTCTACGCCGGCGGCGACTTCATGAGCCGCGCCGGGTCCGGCATCGGGAAGGGGTCGATCAGCCTCCATCCCGCCGGCTTCGTACACGGGCCACAACCGGGCAGCCGCGAGCGCAGCGAAGGCGTCGATCGCACCAGTGAGCTCGCGGTGATGATGGACACGTTCCGCCCGCTCGGCCTCACCGACCTGGCGCGCTCGGTGAGCGACGCCTCGTACCCCTGGTCCTGGGCGGGACGTGCCTGAAGGGTGGGTGCCGGTCCCTGACGGGTCCGATTTCCCGCTCGAGAACTTGCCGTTCGGCGTCGCCCGCGTCCGCGGCGGCGAGCCGCGCGTCGTCGTGCGCATCGGCGATCACGTTGTGGACGTCTCGGCTGCGGGGATCGCCCGAGAGGTGACAGCCCAACCCGCCCTCAACGCGCTGATGGCTTCGGGTCGGGGCGCCGAGGTGCGAAACGCGGTCGGCGAGCTGCTGGCAGCTTCCCCGCGCGACGACCTCGTCCACCCCGTCAGAGATTGCGAGTGTGTGCTCCCCTTCGAGGTCGCCGACTACGTCGACTCGTACTCGTCTTTGCACCATGCGACGAACCTCGGCCAGATCCTGCGGCCGGGCACCGAGCCGTTGATGCCGAACTGGCGGCACATCCCGGTCGCGTATCACGGGCGCGCGGGGAGCGTCGTGGTGTCCGGCACCGCGATCCCCCGCCCGATGGGGATGATCGGCGGTGCCGACGGCGCCACGCCAGCCGCGGCGCCGAGCCGCTCGCTCGACATCGAGCTCGAAGTCGGAGCCGTGATCGGCCGACCGGGGACGCGGGTCGCGCCCGACGATGCGGCGTCACTCGTGTTCGGCTTCGTGCTGCTGAACGACTGGTCGGCGCGCGACATCCAGGCCTACGAGTACCAGCCGCTCGGCCCGAACCTCGGGAAGAGCTTCGCGACGACGATCTCGCCGTGGGTCGTGACGCTCGACGCGCTGCGGCCTCATCTGGTTGCGCCCCCCGAGCAAGATCCCGAGCCCGACCCCTACCTGCGCGCCGCGCGAGCCGTGGGGCCTCGACCTGCACCTCGAAGTGCTGCTGAACGGACACCCCATCTGCCGAACGCGGTTCGCCGACATGTATTGGACGTTCGCGCAGCAGGTCGCGCACATGACGGTCAACGGTGCCTCGGCGCGGACGGGAGACCTCATCGGCTCGGGCACCGTGTCCGGGCCGAACCCCGGTGAACGGGGCAGCCTCATCGAGACGACCTGGCGCGGAGCCGAACCCATCACGCTGCCGGACGGCAGCACCCGCACGTTCCTCGAGGACGGCGACACGGTCGCGCTGCGGGGCTGGGCCGGCGGCGACGGCCGCCCCCGCATCGGCTTCGGCGAAGCCACCGGCACGATCCTCCCGACGCCTTAAGGCCGCGCCCCCAGCGTTCTCGCTCGAGTGACGCGCCATCCGTGACGCGTTCTGCGCGCGAGAAGCCGGGGCTTGGGTTAGGTGACTTCGCGGAGGAGGCCGGTGGTGACGTCGTAGACGAAGCCGCGGACGCGGTCGGTGTGGGGGAGAAACGGGCTCGCGCGCAAACGGTCCACGGATTGACGGACGTCGTCGTCGAGGTCACCGAAGCCGCCCGGCGCCCAATCGGGACGAACGCCGACCTCGGCGGCGATCGCGTCGACCCAGATCGCGTCGTCGAGGCCGTGGGCGCCGCAGTCGGTGTGATGGATGAGGATGATCTCCTCGGTGCCGAGCAGCCGCTGCGACACGGCGAGCGAGCGGATCTCGTGCTCGGTGACGATGCCACCGGCGTTCCGGATGATGTGAGCCTCGCCTTCGCGCAGGCCGAGCATGGCGAAGAGGTCCATGCGGCTGTCCATGCACGCGATGACCGCCAGCCGACGAGTGGGTCTCCTCGACAACGTTCCCTGCTCGAAACGAGACGCGTACTCGACGTTGTGAGCGACGAGATCGTCGGCACTCGTCACCGGAAGACCCGCCGCCATCCACGCGTCGAATCCGCCCGCGAGGTCGTGCACCGGACGCAGCCCGAGTTGCACGAGCGAGTCCACGGCCAGCACCGAGGAGTAGCCCTCCTGGCAGAACACGACGATCGGCTCCCCGAACTGCGCTCGGGGATGGCGATCCGGAGACGAGGGATCGAGACGCCACTCGAGCACGGTCCGCTCGATCGCGACGGCTCCAGGGATCGTGCCGAACGCGGAGCGCTGGGCCGCCGGGCGGGTGTCGACGAGGAATGCTCCGTCGTCGATCAGCTTCTTGGCGTGCAGCGGGTCGATCGAGCTGATGCGGGCTCGCGTCGCTGACCACGTCCGGTCGATCGACGACATGCGCTCAGTCCACCTCGGCGATGAGCTCGATCTCGACGGCGATGTCGAACGGGAGCTCGGCCATGCCCACCGCCGAACGGGCGCCTCGTCCCGCGTCGCCCCAGATGTCGATGAGCAGGTTCGAGCAGCCGTCGATGATGGCGGGGGTGTTGTGGAAACCCGGAGCGGTGTTGACCATCCCCAGGGTCTTCACGATGCGGCGCACTCGGCTGAGCCCGATCGCGTCGTCGATCGTCGCGAGGATCGACAGTCCGGTCACCCGCGCCGCCTCGACGCCTTCGTCGACGGTGAGGTCGTGCCCGACCTTGCCCCGGACGTACGCGTTGCCCTGCCTCGGGCCGTGTCCGCTGACGTAGAGCACGTTGCCGACGAGACTGCACCCGACGTAGGCGCCCGCGGGCTTCTGCACAGGTGGGAGTGTGATGCCGAGCTCTTCGAGGCGCTTCGCGACGTCCATCTCGGGAAACGTAACGCAGAGGTCTCCGCTCACGACGCCCCGTGTCAGGAGTCCGGGCGTGTGGAGTCTGACGGGCTCTCCCAGTAGGGCGCGGCGCAGCTCGCGCTTGAGGATCTTGCCGGGTCCCGACTTGGGAAGTGGCTCTGCCTGCACGTCGATGCGCTTCGGAACCTTGAACCCGGCGATCGTCCGTCGGCAGTGCGCGCGAAGCTCGTCGGGCAGCGTCTCGGACAGGAGCGAAGCGTCGCGCACGACGACGACCGCGTGGACGGCCTCGACCCAACGTTCGTCGGGCACACCGAACACCGCGGCTTCGAGCACCGCGGGATGAGAGCTCAGCGCGTCCTCGACCTCGAGCGAGTACACGTTCTCGCCACCTGAGACGATCATGTCCTTCGCGCGATCGAGCAGGTACAGGTAGTGCTCGTCGTCGACGTATCCGATGTCGCCGGAGCGGTACCACCCGTCGACGAGCGCGGCTTCGGTCGCCTCCTGGTTCTCCCAATAGCCAACCATCACGTTCGGTCCGCGAACGACAACCTCGCCGGCCACACCCACGGCACAGCGGGCTCCCGACGTGTCGAGCACGGCGATCTCGACGCCGACCGCCGGCTGACCGACGGACCCGAGCCGACCACCCTCGAGATGACGTTCTTCGTGCGGAAGGCAGGTCACGATCGACGCCGTCTCGGTCGCGCCGTAGAACTGGGCCAGCTCTGCACTCGGGAACGCCGCGTGCGCCCTCCGCAAGAGATCGGTCGTGATCGGAGACCCCGCGTGGCCGAGCAACCGCAACGACGTCACGTCGCGCGGCCGTGCGCCCTGTTCCTCGACGAGGGCACCCAGCATCGTGGGGACTGGGATCGCCACGGTGACGCGGTGGCGCTCGATCCGATCGAGGCTGTCACCGGCGTCGAATGCGGGAAGCAGTACGAGCGACCCACCGAGCCACAGGATCGACACAAGCGGAGCCGTGCCCGCGACGTGGAAGAAGGGCGCCACCGCGAGGTAGACGTCGTCGGGTTGGAACCGACACGCGAGGGTCTTGTGGAATGAGTTCGCGACCAGGTTGCGGTGGGTCAGCATCACGCCCTTGGGCCGGCCCGTGGTCCCACCGGTGAAGTACAGGAGCGCGAGCTCGTCCGCGTCGCCGTGGGCAGCCATCTCGGCAGGCTCCACCCCATCGAGCAGTGCGTCCCATTCGTCGAAGGTGACGACTCTTGGCACCGCGTCGCCGAGCGGACCGGGATCGCGGTCGGTCACGAGCAGGCGCGGGCGGGCGGCATCAGCGATCGCGACCAGCTCGGCCGGCGCAAGGCGGGTGTTCAACGGCAGCAGCACCATCCCGGCCGCAGGCACACCGATGTACGCCTCCACGTAGCGGTGGCAGTTGCCAGCGAGGATCGCGACGCGATCACCGTGCTGCAACCCGAGCGCGGCCATCGCCGGACCCACCCGATCGCAGCGATCAGCGAGCTCGGCGTACCCGATTGCGCGATCACCACAGACGAGCGCAGTGCGGAAGGAGTCGGTGCGTCTCGTGCGTGTCAACGCCGCGGCGATCCTGGTGGTCATGGCACGGTGGTCATCGCACGTTGAGTGGGATGAGCTCGTCGCGTCGCTCGAGGTACGCCTTGCTCGACGGCTCGACGCCAGCGTCCTTGAGCCGCCGGTAGTCGCCGCCGAGCGCGACGCCGAGGCAGTTCTTCGAGACGGTGGCCGGAAAGCCCTGACCCGGCGGAACTGCGGGGCCGTCGACGACGCGGTTGGTGAGACGCCCGATTCCCTCTATCTCGACCTCGACCACGTCACCCGGGAAGACAGGGCGGGAGTTAGCCGGCGTACCGGTGAGCACGACGTCTCCCGGGAGCAGCGTGAGGTGACGGGTGATGTCTTCGAGGAGCGCGTCGATGCCCCACACCATCTCCGACACCGGCGCGCGCTGCACGACGACTCCGTTCACATACGTCCGGACCGTTGAGTCGCGCACATCGACCCCACTGACGACGCCCGGCCCGAGCGGGCAGAAGCCGTCGTGTCCCTTCACCCGCAGCATGGAGCCGGCGTCGGTGTCGCGGAAGTCGTGGAGCCCCGCGTCGTTCGCGGCGCAGAAGCCTCGGAGATGGTCCCAGACGTCGTCGGCGCGGACTCGCCGCATCGATCTCCCGACGACCGCGGCGATCTCGCCTTCGTAGTTGAGCAGCTCGCAGTCGGCGGGCCGCACGAGATCACCTCGATGCGCGTTGACCGCGGAGGCGGGCTTGAGGAAGTACGTGGGATGGTCCCCCTCGAGATCGCGGCCGAACTCGATCGCGCGCGACAGGTAGTTGAGGTGGACGCACACGATCGTCCTCGGGTCGACGGGCGCGAGGTAGGTCGCGGTCGCCTCGGGAATGGTGGTCCCGTCGTCCAGGAGAAGGGCATCAGATTCGGGCCGGCAGAAGTGCACCCGTCCGGCGTGGAGGACACGGCGCTGCTCTTGTCGGGGGCCGTCGAGCACGCTCATGGCTGCACCTTCCCTTCAAGCGAGAGCACGAAGTGTGTCACCGCCTCCATCGTGTCGGTGGGCCGTTCCAGGTGCGGCGCGTGGCCGCATCCCTCCAGCACGAGACGTTCGACTGCGCCCGGCACTCCCGCTTCGACCGCGTCGAGCTGGCGCACGGTCCCGTATTCGTCTTCGCTCCCCTGGACGAGCAGCACGGGCGCCCTCACGCCACCGAGGGAGTCCTCGATGTTCCATGATCGGAACTCGGGCGCGAGCCAGATCTCGTTCCAACGCCAGAACGTGGCGGCTCCGGCATCGTGGTGCTTGGCCATCCGCCCGGCCAGGTCGGTCGTGAGGAAGGCGTCTCGCGCGACCTCGATCCCCGCGATCGATCGATCCTCGACGAAGACGTGTGGCGCGAGCAGCACCAGCCCGGACGCGTCGCCGCCGGCGCCAGCGAAGATGAGCGCGATCGACGCGCCGTCGCTGTGACCGATGAGCACCGGAGCCTCGATGCGGAGCGCGCCGAGCAGCTCGGGAAGGACGACGAGCGCCTCGTGGTGCATGTAGTCGGGGCCCGTCGGCTCCACCCACGGGTCACTCCGCCCATAGCCGAACCGCGAGTACACGACGCCCCGCCGACCCGTCGCCTCCACGACATCGCGCGGGAACGTCCTCCACAGCCCGATCGAGCCAAGCCCTTCGTGGAGGAAGACCAGCGGCGGTCGGCCGGGATCACCGTCGAGCTCGACGACGTCGATCGACCCGCCGCGCAACGCGACGCGCACCTCTCAGCGCTCGGAGTCCCAGAAGCTGACGGCGGCAATGGCGATCGCCTCGACGACTTCCGGCAATGCGACCGCGGTCGAGTCCACGATGAGGTGATAGAGCCGCGGATCGGCGGGGTCGCGCTCGAAGAGGCGCTGGACGAAGCGGCTCCGCGCCTTGTCGGTGTCGGCCTGGTGAGTACGGGCGACTTCTTCAGTCACGCCCTCGATCCTCATACCCTGCGCGATCCGACGGTCCACCGGACCGTCGAGGCGCACGTGGAACGACGTCGCGTGCGCAGCCAGGAGGACCGCTGCCGCCCTGCCGAGCACGACTCCTCCGCCGCCGCTCGCGATGCGGGCGACGCTCTCGGCCACTTGGCGACGGAGGTCGGAGCTCGGATCGAGCTCGGGAGCGTCACCGACGGGCATCCCGAGCGCGCTGCCGAGGTGACTGAGGCTCGCGACGACACGACCCGGCGGCGCCTGTGTGCGCTCCTCCTCGGTCAGACGCTCGGCGATGCGCTCCGGTGTCCGCGTGTCCGGCCCGTGGGTGAGACGGTCGTAGAACGGCAAGCCGAGCCGCTCCGCCAGGCCCGGCGCGACGACGCTGCCACCGGCGCCGTACGTAGCGGACACCGTGATCACGCGACTCACGGCGTCGCTACCCGGGCCAGGAACTTGGTGACGCAGCGGTCGAACTCCTCCTTGTGGGTCACGTTCGGGGAGTGGCCCGCACCGTCGATGACGACGAGCTCGGCATCGGGGATCTTGTCCGCCATGTAGGCCGAGCCACCTCGGAACGGCTTGTCGTTCTCTCCGACGATGACCAACACGGGCACGTCGATCGCGGGCAGCGACTCGATCACGGAGCCGTCGTGCTGCTTGAGGATGCGCTCGGCGGTCCGCGTCCATCCCTCCGACTCGTCGCCGGGCTGCTCCTCCGCGAGCCGCCGCACCTCCTTGTCGACGAACCGGTTCCAGCCCGCGCGGGCGGTGTCGTCGCGGTAGCCGGGACCGGTGTCGAGCAGGATCAGGCCCTCGACGCGATCCGGGTGGGCGATGCGAAACGCGAGCGAGAGGTAGCCGCCGAGCGAGTGGCCGCCGACGACCGCGCGGTCGGCGCCGACGTCGTCGAGCAGTGCGGCGATGTCCCCGAGCACGCGAGCGACGGTGTACGACTCGGCGTCGGTGCCCGCGTCGGTGCGCCCGTGGCCACGCAGGTCCCAGGTGACGAGACGACATCCTGCGTTCACGATCGCGGCGGCGTTGCCGGCGAAGGCATTGCCGCTCGAGGAGAAGCCGTGCGTGAGGAGGACGACAGGCCCGTCGCCGCGCGCGTCGTAGTGGATCAGCGCGTCCTGTCTTTCCAGCCGGGGCATCGCTCTCCTCTCGCCGTGCACGCCAGTCCATCACGTCCCGTGGTCGACGTCCCGAGCTGCGGTCGGCTAGCCAATGCGGATGCAGCCTGACGGCGCCGGGCCGCCGAATGCGTATCACCGCTTGATCGGCGCGCATGCGCCCGCGCTCAACCGGCTCGTCGTCGGGATCGCGATGGGCGCGGTCGTCGCGCTCGTCCTCGCGTTCTTCGTGCCGTGGGAGCTCGCGCTCCTGGGGGCGTGGGACACCATGACTGCGGTGATCCTCGCGGTCGTGTGGCACGTCATCTATCGCGCCGACGCGGAGCAGACGAAGCTGCTCGCGACGAGGGCCGACGAGACGCGTAACAGCGCCCGTTTGCTGATCAACCTGGCGTGCATCGGCAGCCTTGCCGGCGTTGCCTTCGCGCTGCACCGTGCGAATGAGCGCACGGGGGAACGCGAGCTGCTTCTCGTCGCCGTGGCGCTGCTCACCGTCGTGCTGTCGTGGACGCTGGTCAACACGGTCTTCACGCTCCACTACGCCCACATGTATTACACGGAGCCCCACGGCGGCGTGCTGTTCGACGACGAGGAGGGGCCGCCGGACTACCGCGACTTCGCCTATCTCGCGTTCACGATCGGCATGTGCTACCAGGTCTCTGACACGGCCTTGTCGACGCGCCACATGCGCCGCACCGCGCTCCGGCAGAGCCTTATCGCTTACATCTTCGGAGTGGTGATCGTGGCGACGACGATCAACATCATCGCCGGCTTCCTGTGAGCCGGGGGCGAGCGAAAGGCGGCGGGCGAACCCCCGCCGCCTCCGTTCAGATCGCGAGTGCGTGAGGGCTAGGCGAGTGCCTTGGCCTTCGCCGCCTCGTACTCGGCGTCGCTGATCACGCCCTTGGCCTTGAGGTCGGCGAGCTTCGCGAGCTCGTCTGCGGGACTCGCGGTCGGAGCCACGCTCTGCACGTACTGACGCATCGCCTGGTCTTGCGCCTGCGCTGACTCCATCGCGTGCTCTTGCATCTTGTGACCGCGAGCGATGAGGTACACGAAGACACCCAGATAGGGCACGAGGATCACGAAGATGATCCAGATCGCCTTCGCGACGCCCGAGAGATCGTGGCTGCGGAAGATGTCCGCAAACACTGTGATCAACAGCCAGATCCAGATGAAAAAGATGAAGAACCACATCATCGACCAGAAGACCTGACCGGTTCCCCATTCCGCTGCCAAAACCGACACAACACCCTCCTCGTAGAACCGGATGACCCGGCCATCGTGGAGTTTGGCACGTTCCGAGTCATCATCCCGAACGGACGATTCGTCAGCCGGTGCGAAGCTCCAACCCGAAGAGCTCGCGGAACCGGTCGTAGTACGCGTCGTCGTCCTCCGCGTTGCCGAGCGCGACCCAATCGTTGTCGCTCATGCGCTCCCGGCCGTCGACGATCTCGCGCGCTCCCCACGAGACCTGGTATCGCAGCTGGGGGTCGTCGGTCGTGATCGCGTGATGGATCACACGCGCCACCTCGAACGGATCGGTCGCCGCGCTGAGCCCGGCTGTGTAGAACTGGAACAACCGCCGGTACTGCGCGTCGTAGGCCCCGGTCTCGTGCGGCACGTCGACACTCTTTGCGAAGATCGCCGACTTCGTCACACCCGGCTCGACGATCGCGACGCGGACACCGAAGGGCGCGACCTCCTGCGCCAAGCCCTCGCTCATGCCCTCGAACGCCCACTTCGACGCGACGTACGGCGATTGGGCGAGAGCTGCGATCCGACCCGCGATGGAGGTCACGTTCACGATCACCCCGCTGCCCCGCTCGCGCATCCCCGGCAGGACGGCCTTGATGCAGCGCACGGCTCCGCAGACGTTCACGTTGATGTGCTCGAGGTACACGGAAGGATCGGTCTCCTCGGCGACGCCCGCCACGGCGATTCCCGCGTTGTTCACCATCACGTCGACGCGACCCGCCTCGGCCAGTATCGAGGCAAGGCCATCGCGCACCGAGGCGTCGTCGGCGACGTCGAGCTCGACGAGCTTCACCTCCACCCCATGGTCGCCCGCCATGGCGAGGAGCTTGGTCGCCTTCGCCGTGTCACGGACGGTGCCGTACACCGTCTGACCCTGCTCGGCGAGGTGGATCGCGGTGGCGCGGCCAATTCCCGAGTTCGCGCCCGTGACGACTGAGACCAAAGAGGCATCCATCGCGGGCGAATGTACCGTGACCGCGTGAGGCCACACCTGTCCGCGCTCGACCTCGCGATCGTGAGCGAAGGCAAGACGAGCAGCGACGCTCTGCAGGAGACGACCGCGTTCGCGCAGCGCGCCGACGCGCTGGGGCTCACGCGCTTCTGGGTGGCCGAGCACCACAACATGCGCACGGTGGCCAGCACGAGCCCCGCCGTGCTCATCGCCCATCTGGCTGCGAGCACCGATCGCATCCGTGTGGGGTCGGGCGGCGTGATGCTCCCGAACCATCCCCCGCTCGTCGTGGCCGAGCAGTTCGCGATGCTCGAGGCGCTCCATCCGGGGCGGATCGATCTCGGCATCGGACGCGCGCCTGGCACCGACCACGCCACCGCGGCGGCGCTTCGCCGCTCCCCCGCCGCGCTCGGCGCCGAGGACTTCCCACTCCACCTGCTCGACCTCATGGGGCTGCTCGGCGACGTGCGCACGGAGGCGGGATTGTGGAGCCAGTTCGCGGCGACGCCCGTGTCGACCTCGACCCCGTGGATCGCCCTGCTCGGCTCGAGTGGCTACAGCGCCGAGCTCGCGGGCTATCTGGGCCTTCCCTTCTCGTTCGCGCATCACTTCGATCGCTCGTCAGTCGCGGAGACGGCCCGCGCGTTCGAGCTCTATCGCCAGGCCTTCCGCCCGTCGCCGATGCTCGACGACCCTTACGCGATCGTCTCTGCGAACGTCCTCACCGCCGAGACCCGCGACGAGGCTGAATGGTTCGCCCTGCCAGGGAGGCTCGTGCTGCTCGCCCGGCACAGCGGCCGGTTCGAGCCGCTCAAGCCACCCGAGGTCGCGGCGACCCATCCGTCCCTCGAGGAAGCTCGCGCACTGCCCACCAACCGCATCGTCGGCACGCCGGACGAGGCCGTCGAGCGGCTCGAGGAGCTGGCGGGTCTGACGCACGCCGCCGAGGTGATGGTGAGCACCGTCACCTACGCCCTGCCCGAGCGCCTCGACAGTCTGGAGAGGCTCGCCCGCGCCTGGCTCTCGTGAGTGGCAATCTGCGACGCATGGACCCTGCCCCCAGAGACCTCGGGCGTGTCGGCATCTGGAGCGGAGTTCTGCGAAGAGGCGATCCTGCTGAAGCCGCTGACGCCGCGGCGGAGCTCGACGAGCTCGGCTACGGGGCGCTCTGGATCCCGGGCGGCGCCGGCGGCGACGTGCTCGGCGATGCGCGACGGCTCCTCGAGGCGACCAGCAGCGCGGTCGTGGCCACCGGCATCCTCAATGTGTGGATGCACGAGCCCGCCGATGTCGCGAATGGACACGCTGAGCTGACGACGGCGCATCCCGGACGGTTCCTCCTCGGTCTGGGAGTGAGTCACGCGCCAGCAGTGGAGCGAAGCAACCAGGAGTACAAGCGTCCGTTCAGCAAGATGGTCGACTACCTCGACGCGCTCGACGCGGAGTCTCCGCCGGTTCCCCACGAGGAAGAGGTGCTCGCCGCACTCGGCCCCCGGATGCTCGAGCTCGCAGCGCGTCGCACGTCAGGCGCGCATCCGTACTTCGTACCCCCGGAGCACACGGCTGTCGCTCGCGAGGCGCTGGGGACCGGTCCGTTGCTCGCGACCGAGCAGATGGTGGTATTGGACGACGACCCCACCGCGGCGCGTGCGGTCGCACGTGAGCACGCGTCGCGATATCTCGTCCTGCCGAATTACACGAACAACCTCCGCAATCTGGGCTTCGGCGACGACGACTTCGCGGCTCCGGGCAGCGATCGACTGATCGACGCGATCGTTGCGTGGGGAGACGCCGACGCGATCGTCGAGCGTGTGCGAGCCCACCACGATGCGGGCGCGGACCACGTGTGCGTCCAAGTGCTCGTCGCCGATCCCGCCTCGTTCCCGCGTGAGGAATGGCGCACCCTCGCCCCCGCACTCATCTGAGGAGATTCCCACCATGAAGTACACGCATCTCGGTCGCACCGGTCTGTCGGTGAGCCGCATCTGCCTCGGCACGATGAACTTCGGCCCGCAGACCGACGAAGCCGACTCCGACCTGATCATGGATCGCGCCATCGACGAAGGCGTCAACTTCTTCGACACCGCCAACGTCTATGGGTTCGGCGACCGCAAGGGCTGGACCGAGGAGATCGTCGGCCGGTGGTTCGCGCAGGGCGGCGGCCGCCGCGAGAAGACGGTCATCGCAACGAAGCTGTACGGCAGCATGTCGGACTGGCCGAACGACACGTTCCTCTCGGCGCGCAACATCCGCTTCGCGTGCGAGGCATCGCTGCGTCGCCTTCAGACCGATTACATCGACCTGTACCAGATGCACCACGTCGACCGGAAGACGCCGTGGGACGAGATCTGGCAGGCGATGGAGACGCTCGTCCAACAAGGGAAGGTGCTGTACGTCGGGTCGTCGAACTTCGCGGGCTGGCATCTCGTGAAGGCCCAGGAAGCCGCCCACCGCCGCCACTTCTCCGGCCTCGCGAGTGAGCAGTCGCTCTACAACCTGATGGAGCGCACGGTCGAGCTCGAGGTACTTCCCGCCGCGGTCGACTACGGCATCGGCATCCTGCCGTGGTCGCCTGTGCACGGAGGTCTGCTCGGCGGCATCTTGCGCAAGCAGGACCTCGGCCGGTCGAAGGGTGGGCGGGCGGCGGCGGGCGTCGAGAAGAACCGAGAGCGGATCGAGAGGTACGAGGCGCTGTGTGACGAGCTCGAGCACGAGCCTGCGGATGTCGCGGTCGCGTGGTTGCTGCACCAACCGGCGGTGACGGCTCCGATCGTCGGACCGCGCACGATGGCCCATCTCGAAGGGGGCCTGCGGTCACTCGAGATCATTCTCGACGACGACGCGTTGCGGCGGCTCGACGAGCTGTTCCCGGGCCCCGGCGGCACCGCGCCCGAGGCCTACGCGTGGTGAGCGGAGGGGTGAGCGGAGGGGTGAGCGGAGGGGCGAGCGGAGGGGGGTGAGCGGAGGGGTGAGGGGGCCGCTGGGGTTCTACACGCTGGCCGGAGCTCCTCGATCGCCGCGTGATCTCATCCAGGAGGTCCACGATGGCGAGCGTCTCGGCCTCGACTGGGTCTTCATCTCGGAGCGCTTCAACATCAAGGAGGCCGCCACCCTCTCGGGTGCAGTGGGAGCCGTCTCGTCGAACCTTCAGATCGCCACCGGCGCGACGAACCACAACACGCGCCATCCGATCATCACCGCGTCGCACGCGACGACGATGCACCGCCTCACTGATGGCCGGTTCACGCTCGGGCTGGGTCGCGGGATCGGCCCGATGATGGGAGCGCTCGGACTCCCGCCGATCACGACGGCCCAGATGGAGGACTTCGTCGGACTCATGCGTCGACTCTGGCGGGGCGAGACGATCCTCGGTCACGACGGTCCCGCGGGCCGGTACCCGTTTCTCCGACTCGATCCCGACTTCGACGAGCACATCCCGGTCGCGATCATGGCGTTCGGCCCGAACACGCTCGCGCTCGCGGGCCGCACGTTCGATCACGTGGTGTTGCACACCTTTTTCACAGACGAGACGTTGGTGCGATGCGTCCGCACGGTGAAGCAGGCAGCAGAAGCCGCCGGCCGCGACCCCGACACCGTGAAGGTGTGGTCCGTCTCGGCCGCGATCGGTGACCACCTCCCGGAGGACGTCCGCCTGAAGAAGACGGTCGGACGGCTCGCGACGTACCTCCAGGCGTACGGCGACCTGATGGTGTCGACGAACCAATGGGATCCCGCGGTGCTCGCTCGCTTCCGCGCCGACCCGTTCGTCGCCGGCTTTCGCGGCGCGCTCGATGACAAGGCGACGACCGAGGAGCTGCAGCACGTCGCCACGCTCATCCCTGACGAGTGGCTCGCTCCCGCCGCGATCGGGTCGCCCAAGCACTGCGCGGCCAAGGTGCAGGAACAGTTCGACCTCGGCGCCGACGGAGTGATCCTGCACGGCGCCGCGCCCGCTGAGCTCGAACCGCTCGTGTCCGCAATTCACGAGCAGAATCGCGCCTGATGACCGACGACCTGCGGATCCGGGCCGAGATCGAGGCGCTCTGCGTCGAGTTCTGGTACCGGGTCGATCACCAGAACGGAGAGGGTGTCGCGGACCTGTTCACCGAGGACGGCGTGTACTCGGTGGCGACGGGACGCAACGCGGGACGAGCCGCGATCGCCGAGTCGTACGTGAAGCGCGCCAGCCGGGGCCCCCGGCTGTCGCGCCACGCGCACAGCAACCTGCGCCTCACGATCGAGTCGCCGAGCCGGGCGCGCGGCACCTCGATGCTCACGCTCTGGGCCCGCGACGGCGAGGCGCCACTGAAGCTCACCCTTCCGGTGTCGGTCACCGACGTCCAAGATGAGTACGTGAAGGAAGCCGACGGGCAGTGGCGCATCGTTCACCGCCACCTCACGCAGGCCTTTCTCGGCGACGAGCCCGGTGTCCTGCCATTCGGGCCGAATACTCCCCTCGAACCAGACGAGCCCGACAAAGGAGAGCGCTGATGCCCTACGACAAGAACGACCCGCGCTCGCAGCTCGGCGGCACCCAGACCAAGGAGCGACCGACCGGTGCCTGCTTCGCTCCCCAGTACTTCGAGTTCGACAAGGTCGATCCCGATGAGGTCTCGGACGCGGGCACGAGATCGTGGTACGTGCGCAGCCAGAACTGCTGCGTCGTCTTCTCCGACGGAGCGAAGGGCGACGTGCTCGAGCGCGCCGACCAACCCGACGAGTACATGGTGCTGTTCCCCGGCGATGCCGCGGCCACGATCTCCGCCGGGAACGACCACGCCGACGTGAACGGCGAGAGCGTCGTTGTCATCCCACCGGGACGGAGCGCGATCACGCTCGGATCTTCGGGAACCGTCGTCCGGCTCTTCTCGACTCAGGCGCGTGATCTCGCCGACAAGTGCCGCAACGCGGACGTGTTCGCCACCGCCGATCCCAATGTCCCGACGTTCGTGCCGTGGCCGGACCCGCCGGGTGGACACGCGATCCGGGTCTACCCGCTGGCCGCGATCCCGCAGGACAGCGACCGGTTCGGGCGCCTGCTGCGTTGCAGCACGATCATGGTCAACTACTTCTATCCCGACGACGGGCCTCGCGATCCGCACAAGCTGTCGCCCCATCACCACGACGACTTCGAGCAGATCTCGCTGCAGCTTGCCGGTGAGTACGTGCACCACATCCGCACTCCGTGGACGGTCGACCTCGACGCCTGGCGCCCTGACGACCACCAGAGGTGCAGCAGTCCCGCAGTGACGATCATCCCGCCACCGACGATCCACACCAGTCAAGGGGTCGAGCAGATGCGTCACCACCTGATCGACATCTTCTGTCCACCGCGCGTCGACTTCTCCGAGCGGCCGGGTTGGGTGCTGAACGCCGACGAGTACCCCGTACCGTGACTGCGGAGCCATGAGCGCCGAGCCGTGAGATCGGTCCCCGAGGGCCTCCGCCGGCCAGGGTCGACGACGTTCGGCACGTGGGTGAAGCTGCCGAGCCTCGAGACGCTCGAGATGCTGGCGTCGGCCGGCTTCGAGTTCGTCGTCATCGACATGGAGCACAGCCCGCTCACTCTGGATTTCGCCTACAGCGCGATCGTCGTTGCCCAGTCGATGGACATGACCGCACTCGTGCGGGTGCCCGATCGCAGCGGCAGCCACACGCAACGCTTGCTCGACGCGGGCGCCGACGGGCTCCTCGTGCCACAGGTCTCGGACGCGGCAGAGGCCCAGCGATCCGTCGACCTGATGGTGCACCCGCCACAAGGCACGCGAGGGTCCGGCGGGACTTCCCGCGCTGGGCGCTGGGGGCTCACCGGCCAAGCCGACTATCTCGCTCGCGGGCAGCAAACCATCCGTGGTGTGCAACTCGAAGATGTCGAGGCGCTCGCCCAGATGGACGCCATCCTCGACATCCCGAATCTCAACGCGGTGTTCCTCGGCGCCGGCGACCTCTCGCTCTCGAGTGGGCTGCCACCGACGGCCCCCGAGCTGCAAACCTGGACAGACAAGCTGCTCGCAGCGACCGCAGCTCGCGGGTTGCCCTGCGGGACGGCGGTAGGCGACGCTGCCGCCGCGCATGCAGCGGCGGAGCGCGGGTTCTCGTTCGTGATGGTGAGCAACGACGCGACAATGTTCGGGCGGGCCGCAGTCGAGATGGGCGCGGCGCTGTGGCCCGGCGACAGAAGGGATGGGGCGCGGTGACGCTCGTCGACTACGAACAGCTCGGCCTCCGGGGGATGCCGCCATTGTCCGCTCGCCACAAGCCGGGCCTCCCGGGCTTGTTGCTCGATCTCGAGCGATTCGGCGACGACGCGGTGGCGAAGCCGTTCGTCGGCATCACGACCGACGGCGTCGTGGTTCCCGGGCTCTTCCCAATCCGAAAGACCGGCATCTCGACCTCCGCCATGGTCGACGCCGCCCACGCCTACCTGCAGTCTCTCGACGGCAAGCAGCGCGCCGTCGCGACACTGCCTGTCGATTCCGACCAATGGCGGACATGGTGCAACGTCCACATCTACATGTGGCGTCACGGTGTCCTGCTCGAAGACCTCGACGCCGGGCAGCGCGCCGCTGCCCTCAGCCTCGTGCGCGCGAGCCTCAGTGCCCGAGGTTTCGACGATGTGCGCGACCTCATGCGCTGCAACGAGTTCCTCGCGGAGATCACGAACAGCCCCGACGAGTACGGCGAGTGGGCCTACTTCCTCACGATCTTCGGAACGCCATCAGGCGACGAGCCTTGGGGCTGGCAGCTCGATGGCCACCACATCAACCTGCATTGCTTCGTCTTGGGCGATCAGGTGGTCCTCACGCCAGCGTTCCTCGGTGCCGAGCCGTGCCACATCAAGTCCGGGCCGTTCGCGGGCCTGCGCGTGTTCGAGGCCGAGGCGCAGAACGGGCTCGCGATGGTGCGGTCCCTCTCGAACGACCAAGCGAAGCAGGCGATCCTGTACTCGTCGATTCACCACGGCGACGTGCCGCCCGACCGCGATGTCCCGATCGACGGACAGATGCAGGCGGGCGCGTTCCAGGACAACCGCCGGCTGTCGTACGAGGGCCTGCGCGCCGACGCGATGTCAGACGGACAGCGGCGCCTGCTGCGCGATCTCGTCGAGACCTACATCGGCCGCATCCGTGACGGGCACGCAACGCTCACGATGAAAGAGATCGGCGACCACCTCGACGAGACCCACTTCACCTGGATGGGGGGCACCGACGACGTCAGCCCGTTCTATTACAAGGTGCAGAGCCCGGTGGTGCTGATCGAGTTCGACCACGAGCCCGGAGTCGTGTTCGCGAACGACGAGCCGACGCGACATCACGTGCACACGATCGTGCGGACACCGAATGGCAACGACTACGGCATCGATCTTCTGCGGCAGCACTACGAGCGCCACCACAGCTGATCCACCACGGCGGATCAGCGGCGGCCTCCGTCCAGCCTGACCGCGACACCGGAGGTCTCGCTCGACATCGCCGGGTAGCGCTCGAGCACCAGGGGGTCGTGCCCGGGGATGATCGCGTCGGGCGACGACGCCAGGCGACGCAGCGTTTGCCACCCCTCGACCATCGCGTCCACGTCGTAGACGATCGGAAAGGGACGCCCCGTCTCGAAGTTCTCGTAGTAGTGAGTGGCGTCGGACGCGAGCACGAGAGCAGCCACCTTCGGTCTCGACTCGCACCACCTGCATCCCGTCCGTGTGCCCTCCCAAGAGGTGCAACGAGAGACCCGGGGCGAGTGGGTCGTCGCCGTCATGGAACACGACGCGTCCGTCGTGCACATGGTGGACGAGCGCGGCGACATGGTCTGCGGTGAAGCCGTGCCCCTGGGCGGGTTCGGTCATGTTGCGGCCGGTCGCGAACGCCATCTCGCGGTCCTGCACGTGGAAGCGTGCGTTCGGGAAGTGGTCGAGGCCGCCCGACGTGGTCGTAGTGGAGGTGCGTGAGGACGACGTCGGTGACGGACGCGGCATCGACACCGATCGGCGGCGAGCGCCTCCGCCGCGGTGCGCAGGAGCTTGCGCCGGCGTGCCGCTCGGCGTCGGCGGTGTCGAACCCGGTGTCGACGACCCAGGTGGCCGCTCCCCGACGACCGCCCAGACGAAGTAGTCCATCGGCATCGGGTCATCGTGCGGATCGCCACCGAGGAAGTGCTCGGGCCGGCGGGCGTCGCGCTCCGCGTACTTCACCGCGTAGACCCGATGCACCGAGCTCGTACTGTACGGCCCGGCCGCGTCATCGAGCCTGAGGAGGGAACGATGGACGAAGAGCTCTTCGAGGTCGGGCTGGAGGCACGTAAGCGGGTGCTCGGCGACGAGTACGTCGAGCGGGCCTTCGCGAATGCCGACAGCTTCAACCTCGAGTTCCAGAAGCTGGTCACCGAGTACTGCTGGGGCGAGGTCTGGGGTCGCACCGCCGCTCACCGATCGCCAGCGCAGCCTCAACAACCTCTGCCTTCTCGCCGCGCTGAACCGGCCCGAGGAGTTCAAGACGCACTTTCGGGGTGCGCTCCGCAACGGCGCCACGCTCGACGAGCTACGCGACACGCTGATCCAGATCACGTCTACGCCGGCATTCCGGCCGGTGTCGAGGCGTTCCGGCTCGGACGCCAGGTGCTCGAGGCCGAGGGCATCACGCCGGAGCCCGCCTCGTGACCCCGTCGGTTGTCGGCTTCGTCGGGCTCGGCAACATGGGCCACCCGATGGCGTCGACGCATCGCGGCGGCCGGATTCGAGGTCGTCTGCTTCGACGCCGCGGGCACCACGGAGCGCCTCCCGGCGGGTGCGTCGGCCGCGCTCGACGTCGGGGACCTCGCGGCGCGGCCGACACGTCCTGCTGAGCGTGCCCGACGGCGCGGCCACCGCCGCGATCGTCGACGCGGTCGTCGCCGCGCCGAGCCGCCGGGTCACCACGGTGGTCGATCTCTCGACCGTCGGACCGCGGGCCGCCGCCGATGCCGCGGCAGATCTTGGCGCCGACTCGGCGTGACCTACGTCGACGGTCCGGTGTCGGGCGGAGTCGCTGGCGCCCGCGCGGGCACGATCTCGCTCATGTTCGCCGGGCCGCCGATCGGTGCTCGACGATCACCGCCCGCTGTTCGAGGCGTTCGCCGGCAACGTGTTCCACGTCGGCAGCAGCGCCGGCCAGGGCAGGCGATGAAGCTGCTCAACAACTTCCTCTCGGCGACCGCGCTGGCCGCCGACGTCCGAGGCGCTTGGCGTTCGGTGAGGCCCATGGTCTCGACATGGCCGTGATGGTCGACGTGTTGAACGTGTCGACCGGGACGCAACTCGGCCACCGTCGACAAGTTCCCGAATCGAGTGATCACCGGCACCTACGACGCCGGGTTCCACACGCGGCTGATGGCGAAGGACCTGAGGCTGTACGTCGAGACCGTGCGCGCCGCCGGCACCGCCGATGATGTCGGAAGCACCGTCTCGGACGTGTGGCAACGCACCGATGCTGCGCTCCCTGATAGCGACTTCACCGAGATCTGGCGCTTCGTCAGCCGTGCCCTCTGAGGGCGCGAAGTACGTTTGCGCGCGATGACCTTCCTCGACCAGCTCGATCCCGAGCTCGCCGTTGCACTGGAAGCCGCTCCGGAGATCGACCTCGGCCGCAACATCCCGAAGCTGCGCCTGCTGATCGAGCGCTTCGAAGCGCCGTTGCGCGCAGCCCTTCCGCCCATCCCCGAGGTGGGGGTCACTGACCATGTCACACTCAGCGCCGACGCCACGGAAGTCCGAGTCAGGGTGTACGCCCGTCCCGACCGTCGCGCCGACACTTCTGCTCTCCTCTGGATCCACGGCGGCGGCATGGTCCTTGGCACCATCGACGGCGACGACTTCATGTGCAAGACCTGGGCGCGCGACTTCGGCTGTGTCGTCGCGTCGGTCGACTACCGGCTCGCGCCCGAGCACCAGTACCCCGCGCACATCGACGACTGCTACGCGGGGTTGCAGTGGCTCGCCGGACACCTCGGCGACCTCGGCATCGACCCGAGACGAGTGGCGATCGGCGGGGCCAGCGCGGGTGGCGGGCTCGCGGCCGGCGCGGCCCTGCTGGCCCGCGATCGCGGAGAAATCCCGCTGTGCTTCCAGTACCTCGTGTACCCGATGATCGACGACCGCGACGAGACGCCGTCGACCCGCGAGATCACGTTCGGGAAGGTCTGGAACCGGGTGTCCAATCAGCACGGCTGGAGGGCGTACCTCGGCGATCGCGTCGGCGGAGCCGAGGTCCCGATCTACGCGGCGCCAGCGCGGGCCACGGTGACCGAGCTCCGCGGCCTGCCGCCGGCGTACATCGACGTTGGTGAGCTCGACCCGTTCCGCGACGAGGACATCGGCTATGCGTCTCGGTTGCTCGCGGCAGGAGTGCCGTGCGAGCTGCACGTGACGCCGGGCGCGTTCCACGGCTCGGAGATGTCGGTGCCGGACGCGTCGACCTCGCGACGTATCCGCACATACCGACGCGAAGCGCTCAGCCGCCTGCTGTCGAGCTGACCGACTCGATGACTTCGCCGGGCGCGCTAGCCCGGCTTGCGGGCGATGAAGCTCACGAACCCTATGAAGCCGAAGAACTGATCGGCTTCGACGCGACGTTCGCGCCTCAGACTTCAAGGCCGTCGCCAGCTCGGGGCTGCCGCCGGCGGCGACGAGTGCATCGGCACCCCGGTCGAGGACACTCAGCATGTACTCCGGCTCGGAGGTTTGCAGGTAACCGTGACTGGCCGAACTCAGGATCTCGAACTCCGCCGACCTCAGCAAGCTCGGTAGCCGGCGAACCAGCCACACATCGTGGATGAATGCCCTCTTCACCGCCTCGACGCACACTTGGAGAGGATCGTCCTCCGTGAGCGCGACCGTGATCGTCGCGTAGTCACCGTCGCAGACCGCGAGGGTGCCTCCTGGTCGCAGCACGCGGGCCGCCTCGGCCAGTACCCGCTCCGGCTGCGGGACATGGCAGAGCACCGTATGCATCACAACGAGGTCGAACTCGCCCTCACCGAACGGCAGCGTCCGACCGTCCCCCTGCTCGAAGTGCACACTGCCGAGTGCCGCCGCGAGCTCGCGCGCTCTTGCGATGAGGACCGGTGACGGGTCGATCCCGATCACCTCGGCGACCCCAGATCGCCCGGCCAGCGCCCGGGTCACAGCGCCCGTGCCACAGCCGACGTCGAGGACGCTGCGCCGAGGATGGGAGCTCGATCAGCGACAAGTAGGACTCGACCATCGCCCGCTGCTGCGGGTCTGCCGCCCGCAGCTCCAACACGTCAGCGATTCGCTCCTGCGTCGCGCGGTCCGCGTCGGCGAGCGTGACGTACACATCAGGCATCACCTAGCGCGTGGGCGCGTTCACCTCGTCGGGTCGTTCCACTCGGCCATCGGCGTGTCGAGCGAAGCGTCCGGCGTCGCGCGGGTGCACCGGGTCGTCGGTCGGCCACGGCCATCCGCCGAAGCCCGTGCGCCGATAGTCCGCGAACGCCTGCTCGATGCCCGCCCGGTCGTTCATCACGAACGGGCCGTACTGCGCGACCGGTTCGCCGATCGGGCGGCCCTGCAAGACCAGCGCCTCGGCGCCGTACGCGCCTCCGGTGATCTCGACCGAGTCTTCGGCGCGAAGCGACCGCGCCCGTGGATGCCTCGAAGTCGTGTTCGCCGATGCGCAGCGAGCCTTCGAACACGTAGAGCGTGCGTACGGTGTCCGGCCCCGCGGCCGGCGGCAGCGACCAGCGCGCCTTGGGCTCGGCGACGATGTGCCAGATGCCGAGGTCGGCCTCCGGACGTGATGCCCACGAGCTCGGCGGCGGCGCTGGGGCGTCGAGGCCCGCGAGGGCACCGGCGATCACCGTCACCTCGGTAGCGCGCCCCTCGTCGTCGGTCGTCGCGAGGCGCGGGATGTCCTGATCCCAGAACATCGTGAAGTACGGCGGCACCATCTTGTCCGTCGCGGGAAGGTTCAACCAGATCTGGAACAGCTCGCACGGGTTCGGCCCGTCGCGGTCGAGCAACGGGAACATCTCGGCATGCACGATCCCTTCCCCCGCGGTCAGCCACTGCACGTCGCCGCGACCGAATCGCGCCGTCGCGCCGAGCGAATCGGAGTGGTCGATGAACCCTTGGCGCACGAACGTCACCGTCTCGAAGCCGCGGTGCGGGTGCTGAGGGAAGCCGGGCACGGTGCTGCCGTGGTACATGCGCCAGCCGTCGGCGCCCGCGAAGTCCATGCCGATGTCGCGCGCCGCGAGCGAGGCGTTGGGGCCCATGTGCTCGTTTGCCTCGGGGTACCGGTCGAGGTGGTGCACACAGAAGAGGAAGGGGTCGACGGTCGCCCACTGGAAGCCGAGCGGGATGGTCTGCAGCACCGGATCGTTCACGGCTCGAGGCTAGGGCCGACGCGCCCGGAACGCGATGGGGCCGCCCCGAAGGGCGGCCCCGTGTGCGTTGTTCTCGGTCAGCTCGCTTCGAATACTCCCGTCGCGCCCTCGACGTCGAACACAAGGTCCGTCGCCGCCAGCGAGCCCGTCGCCGCGTCGTACTGCAGCATCGCCGCGTACTCCGCGCCGTACGCGTCAGTGATGCCGTCGACATGGAAGGTGCCGCCGAGGATGAGCGGAACCTTGAAGTTCGTCGCCCACGCCGCGTTCATGACGTTCGCCCGGGTCAGGCCGCCCTCCAGGGCTGCCGCCCGCTCCAGCGTGTCCACCATGAGCGCTGCGAGGTTGTAGCCGGTGAGGTGCTGACCGTTGTTGGCGTCAAGGCTCTCGCCGAACTCGGCCATGTCGGCCTTGTACTCGACCATCGGGGGATCTTCGGCCCACTGCGGGTCGCTCGGATCCTTCTGCTGGCCGAGGATGTAGACGCCGTTGCCGGCCGGGTCGACTGGCTTGAAGAACGAGGCCACGGACGCGCACGTCGCCGAGATGATGACGATGCCCTGGTATCCACCGGCCGCGAGCCCTGCGAAGAGCTTCGGGCAGAACGCGCCCGTCGTCTCGCCGATGATGACGTCCGGGTTCGCAGCGAGCAGCGTCGTGATCTCGTTGTCGATCGCGGTCGCCGTTCCCTCGTGGAGCTGGGTCTCGACGACCTCGAGTCCCTTCTCCGGCGCGATCGCCTCGAAGGTGGTTTGGTAGGCCTTGCCGAAGTCGTTGTTGAACACGAGTTGGGCGACAGTGGCTCCGGGCTTTTGCTCGGCGATGAAGTCAGCCCACATGACGGCCTCGGTGTTGTAGGCGAGGATGCCGCCGATCGTCCACTGATGAGCCGTCGGGTCGCCCCATGCCGGGAAGCCGGTGCCCACGTAGAGCTGCGGCGTGCACGACTCCTCGTAGAGGGCGCGAGTCGCCGCGACGTTCGGCGTGCCGACCTGCAGGAGCGACGCCATCATCTTGTCCTGCTCGATCAGCTCGGTCACCAGTGGCGGCGTCTTGTTCGGGTCGTACGCGTCGTCCTTGGAGATCAGCACGACGTTGTGCCCGTCGATCCCACCGGCAGCGTTGACCTTGTCGAAGTACACGGTCATACCCTGCGGGATGGCGCCGAACGCCGCGAGAGGACCGGTCAGCGGCACGGTGATGCCGATCACGATGTCCTCACCGTCCGCGAGCGGCGTCGTGGCCTCGGGCGGGCAGGCCGCGGTGTCGACCTGGAGCGTCTCCCCACCAGCGGCGGCAGTCGTGTCCGCGGCGGCGCCGGTGGTGGCCGCAGCGGCACCGGTCGTGGCCGCTCCTGCGGTGGTCGCGGCGCTGTCGGAGTCGCTGTCGTCGCCGCATGCCGCGGCGACGAGCACGAAGGCAAGTCCGACCGCGGCGAAGCGGACGAGGTTCTTTCTTCTCATGCGGGTTCTCCCCCCCTGGGCTGATTGATCGCTCCTGCCGGCTCGAGCTCGGCGGGAGATGGCTCGTCCCTACGTGGTGCAGAGACGTCGGGCAGCTTCGGCACGAAGCGGATCAGCTTCGATCGCATCAGCCGCACGAAGTAGATGATGCCTCCCGGCATCACGAAGACAACTGCGATGAGGAGCACGCCGTAAAGCGCTCCCGCAAGGATCGGACCGTCGCCTCCCTGGAAGATGAAGAAGTCGCGCGGTCCATCCGACGCCGGAATGAAGAGAAGCCCATCACCGGCCATGAACTCGTTCGTGTAGTAGGGCACGAACGTCACCGCGAGCGCGCCGACGACGGCACCCGAGATCGTGCCGAGCCCGCCGAGCACCGCGCCGGTCAGCAGCGCGATCGCAGTCGCGAATCCTCCGGTCTCGGGAGCGGCGATACGGGTGACGAACACGAGCATCGAGCCGCCGAGCGCGCCGTACGCCGCGCTGATCGCAAACGCACCGACCTTCCAGCCCGCGGGCCACACGCCGCTCACAGCCGCGCCGACCTCACTGTCGCGAAGGGCGATCAGGTTCCGACCTGGCCGGCTCTTCATCATGTTCGAAGCGAGGATGAACAGCACCGCGGCGATCGCACAGAGCACCAGGAACTGCCACGCCTGATTTGACGGCGAACCCGGCACCCAGCCGGGGGTCGTCCAGATGATGTCGTCCGCGGGCTTGCCGTTCGCGCCTCCGGTGATGCTCTGCATCACCTCGAGCTTCGCGAGCACCGGGAACACCGCGGCCAGAGCGAGCGTCACGAGCGCGAGGTAGAGGCCGCGGATGCGCAGCGCGGGAATTCCGACGAGGAAGCCGATCGCCATGCCGATCGCGGCAGACACAGGAAGCGTCAGAAGGAAGTTCCATCCATGATCGACGCCGAGCCACGCCGTGACGTAGGCACCGAGCCCGAAGAAGAAGCTCTGACCGATCGAGACCTGTCCGGAGTACCCGATGATGATCATCAGCCCCAGGATCGCGACTGCATCGGCGGCGGTTCGCGCGAAGTTGAGGAGCTGGTAGTTCTGGAACCGGTAGGCGATCCAGAAGATCGCGCCGGCGAGCACTGCGTAGCCGACCACCTGCCAGAGGCGGTGCTTCGACGAGCCCTTTTCGATGACGATCGGCCAGGTCATACCCGCTCGATTCGCTTGGTGCCGAACAGGCCTTCGGGACGCACGAGCAACACGGTCACGATGACCCCCAATGCGACGGCGAGGCTGAGCTCTGATCCGACGAAGCTGAAGAACGCGGGGATGAACGCCTCCGCCATGCCGACGATCAGACCGCCAACCACGGCGCCAGGAATGCTGTCGAAACCTCCCAATGCCGCTGCCGCGAAGCCGTAGAGGAGCACCACGGTCATCAGGTTGAAGTCGAGTGTGTTCGTCGACTGCGAGACCATGATCGCGGCGATCGTGCCGAGCACCGCCGAGATCGCCCACCCGAGCATGAGCATGCGTCCGACCGGCACTCCGACGAGCTGGCTCGACTCACGATTCGACGCGACCGCGCGATAGCCGAGGCCCAGCTTCGTCTTCTGGAAGAAGAACCACAGGACCGCGACGACGATCGACAGTGTGACCCAGGTGCCGATCGCCCCATATCGAACGGCGAACCGGGGCGGGCCCTCCGCGAGCACGAACTGATCATCCGGGAAGTTGGGGAACGGCGCCAGCGGCGAGAGCTGCTGCGTCCCCCAGATTGCGGCGTTCAGCGCGTTGATGATGAGGAAGATGCCGAGCGTAACGATGACAACGCCAAGAGCGCTGCGCCGTTCGATCGGTCGGATCAGGGTGCGCTCGAGCGCCGCCCCCAGGACGAAGGAGAAGATGAGCGCGATGGGGATCGCAACCCAGTACGAGTGACCGTTCTCGATGGCGATCACGAAGACGATGAACGCGCCCATGGTGCCCATCTCGCCCTGGGCGAAGTTCAGATGCCCCGTCGTCTTGTAAATGATCACGACCGTCAGGGCCATCAGCGCATAGATCGCGCCCTGCTTCAGGCCGTTGACGAACAGCTGGCCGATGAGCGTCCAGTTGAAGAAGCTCTCGTTGATGAACGGAATGGCAAGGATCATGGTCAGAACCCCAGGTAGGCCTTGCGGACGTCGTCGTGGTCGCGCAGCTCCTCCGACGGGCCGGCGAGCACGATGTGCCCTGCTTCGAGCACATAGGCCCGCTGCGCGATGGCGAGTGCGAGCCCCGCGTTCTGCTCGACGAGGAACATCGTGGTGCCGAAGTCGCGGTTCAAGTCCGAGAACCGCTTGAACAGCTCCTGCGTCACCATTGGCGCGAGCCCGAGCGACGGCTCGTCGAGCAACAACATCTTTGGGCGTGACATGAGCGCCCGGGCTACGGCAAGCATCTGCTGCTCGCCGCCGCTCAAGCTGCCGGCGGCGACGCCGCGACGGTCACCGAGTCGCGGGAACACCTCGAGCCAGCGCTGCACGTCGTTCCAGACCTCGTCGTGGTCCTTGCGGATGTACGCACCGGCTTGCAAGTTCTCCTCGACGGTGAGCTCGGGGAATGTGCCCCGCCCTTGCGGCACGTGCGCGATGCCCCGCCGCACGATCCAGTCGGGCGGTTTGCCGACGAGCTCGGTCCCCTCGAACTGCACCGAGCCCTTCGTGTCGACCATGCCGCACAGGGCGCGCAGCGTCGTCGTCTTCCCGGCTCCGTTCGCCCCGAGCAGCACGACGATCTCGCCGTCATTCACCACGAAGTCAAGGCCGTGCAACACCGCGACCGGCCCGTATGACGCCTCGAGGTCGCTGACCGTGAGCACGGGCTCGCTCATGCGGGAGCCCCGAGGTAAGCCTCGATGACGACGGGGTCGTTCGACACCTCGGCCGGTGTGCCCTCGGCGATCTTCCGACCAAAGTTCAAGACGACCACCTGGTCGGAGATCCCCATCACCATCTGCATGTGATGCTCGACGAGCAGGATCGTCAGCTGATGGCGATCGCGGAGGACGCGGATCGTCTCCGCGAGCTCGTCGACCTCGCTATGGGTGAGTCCGCTCGCGGGCTCGTCGAGCAGCAGCAGGCGCGGGCGCGACGCCATCGCGCGGCGAGCTCGATTCGCTTGAGCGTGCCGTACGGCAGCCCCGTCGCGGGATGCAGCGCGTACCGGGTGAGGTCGAGCTCGGCCAGGATCTCCATCGCGTCGTGCCGCAGCTGGCGATCCTCACGCTCGGCGCCGACCCGGAACGCGGCGGTGATCCAGTTCGTCTTCGACCGAGACGTTGCGCCGACCATGACGTTCTCGATGATGGTCATCGTCGGGTAGAGCGCGAGGTTCTGGAACGTCCGTGCCACCCCCCGCCCCGCGATGCCCGACGCCGAGACGTCGAGCAGGTTCTCGCCCTCGAAGCGCACCATGCCCCATGTGGGGTCATAGATCCGGCTGATGACGTTGAAGAGCGTCGTCTTTCCCGCTCCGTTCGGCCCGATCAGGCCACAGATCTGCCCGGGCTCGATCGCGAACGAGAGATCGTCGAGGGCGACGATCCCCCCGAAGCGGACGGAGACCTCTTCCACCTCCAGCAAGGCCACGTCTCGTCCCCCCGAACAAGCCGGCGTAATGCCTGGTGTGTGCACGTGCCGAGACGGACCGTAGCAACTATGAGCCCGCGGGGGGAGGTTCTACGGTTCCGATCTCGTGACCACTGCGCGACCAGTCGCCGGCGACTTCGCACTTCTCTATGACCCCTCTGACGGCCAGCCCGATCGTTGGTACATCAACGACCACACGTTGATGCGCGACCACCTCGGGACATGGCATCTCGTGGGCATCACCCACCGGGAGCCGCTGGCACCGTTCGACGAGCTCGACCTCGCTCACGCGACGGCGCCGTCACTGCAGGGTCCGTGGACGCGCCAGCCCTACGCGCTCTCTGCTGACCAAGAGTCAGGAGAGACCCACCTGTGGGCGCCCCACATCGTCGAGCACGCCGGCCTGTACTGGATGTTCTATTGCGGAGGCGGGTCGTCGACGTCGGAGTACCGCATCCACCTCGCGACGTCGCCTGACTGCGCGTCATGGAAGCGTCACGAAGACAACCCGATGGTGCAGGACGGTTTCGAGGCCCGTGATCCGATGGTGCTGCGCGTCGGCGGCCGTTGGATCATGTACTACACCGCGACGAGCGAGCCGGAAGGAGGGCACCACATCGTCGCCGCGGCCGAGTCCGCCGACCTCACCCATTGGAGCGACCGGCACATCGTCTACAGCGATCCGATGACGGGGACGATGGCGGGCCCCACCGAGTCACCGTTCGTCTGCGAGCGCGAGGGCACCTACTACCTGCTGATCGGTCCCGATTACGAGGGACTAGTTCGGTCGAAGCGGGAGACCGGGCGATACGACCGCGCCGCGTATCGCCGCACCCGGGTGATCGCAAGCGACGACCCCCTGTCGTTCGACCTCGCCGACCAGGTCGCGACGATCGACGCGCACGCGGCCGAGATCGTCCGCGACGAGGCGGGCGGCTGGTGGGTGAGCCACTGCGGATGGGGCCAGGGCGGCGTGTTCCTCGCTCCCCTCACCTGGACAACCGCGGCGTGGACAAGCGAGGCAGACTCGGGAGATGGCGACGATCGATGATCTCATTGCGATCGCGGCGCGCGAGTCGCACCTCGTGGTCGTGTCCACGATCCGAGAAGGCGGCACCATCCAGTCCTCCCTCGTCAACGCCGCGGCGATGCCCCACCCGACCTCAGGCGCACAGGTGCTCGCCTTCGTGACCTACGGACCGGCCAAGCTCCACAACCTCCGCGAACGTCCACAGCTGACCGTCACTGCGCGTTCGGGTTGGGAATGGATGACCGCCGAAGGCGAGGCCGAGCTGATCGGGCCCGACGACCCCCATCCCGGGATCGACGCCGAACGGCTGCGGCTCCTCCTCCGCGAGGTCTTCACCGCTGCGGGCGGAAGCCATGACGACTGGGACGAGTACGACCGAGCCATGGCGGCCGAGCGGCGCACGGTCGTGTTGATGCCAGCGGAGCGGGTCTACTCCAACCCAGGTCGCTGACGAGCCTCAGGGCTTGCGGCCCCAGGCGGAGATGAGAGGCGGAGTGATGATGTCAAACTCGCCCGCGGCGAGCGATGCGAGGTGGTCGTTGATCTCGTCGCGGGTCGCCAGCCCCGTCGTCACGAAGCCTTCGGCGACCTGCGCGGTGTTCGCTTGTTCGAGGAGGCGGCCCGCCGGGTTCGCCACAGGGAAGTAGGCGTCGGCGTCGACGGCTTCGAGCCCTGCCTCGCGGAGAAGGCGCGGGAGCTTTCGCCCGTACTCTGCGTCCACGCCCCGCATGGTGAGCAGTTCGAGGAAGCCGAGCCGGATCTTGTTCGCGCGTTGCTCGGCCGGCGTCGCCTCCTCGGGGCACGCGACCGCCACGAGCGCCGTGTCGAAGTCCTCGAGCACGAGCCACCCGCCGGGCCGCAGCGCCCTCACCATGTTGCGCAAACCCGCGTCGCGCCCGGGCACGTGCACGAGCACGAGACGGGCGTGCACCAGATCGAAACCTTCGCCCGGGGGTTCGTCGTTGGCGACGTCGTGGGTGCGAACCTCAAAGGTGGTCCCAACATCACCGAGCCACCCGGTGTCGATGTCGGTCGCCACCACGTGACCGCTCGGCCCGACGGTCCCTGCCATCCAGGCCGGCACTGACGGGCCGCCGGCGCCGACCTCCCAGCACCGCCACCCCCCGGCGATGCCCACCGCCTCGAGGTGTCGGAAGGTCGTCGGGTCGAAGAGGGCGGACAGCGACGCGAATCGGTCTTTGGCCTGGGTCGCCGCGTTCGCCAGAAGGTACGGGTGGTCGCTCACGTCGTGTCCCTACCCGGCGGCGCGCCGACCGGACACGGGGAGTGCGCTCGTCACCTTCCCGTAGAGTCGCCAGCGATGCGGGTCGTGGTGTTGGGGGCCGGTTTCGCGGGTTTGGAGCTCACGACGCGACTGTCCGAGGAGTTCGGCACCGACATCGAAGTCGTGCTGATCGATCGCACCGACTCGTTCGTGTTCGGCTTCTCCAAGCTCGATGTGATGTTCGGGCGGGCGGCGCCATCGGGGGTCCGTCACCGATACCGCGACCTCGTCAAGCCGGGTGTTCGCTTCGTGCAGGCGAACATCGAGTCGATCGATCCGGTCGCGAAGCGAGTCGTGAGCGACGACGGTGCGTTCGAGGCCGACATCCTCGTGGTCGCGCTCGGTGCCGACCTCGAGCCGAGCGCGACACCCGGGCTCGTCGAGGGCGGGTACGAGTTCTACACAGAGGAGGGGGCGTTCGCGCTACGTGAGGTCCTCGCGACCTTCCTTGGGGGGCGCGTGATCGTCGCGGTCACGTCTACGCCGTTCAAGTGTCCGCCCGCGCCGAGCGAGACCGCGCTCCTGATGCACGATCACCTCGTGAGCCTGGGAGTGCGCCAACGGTCTGAGATCGCGCTGGTCATGCCCTTGCCCGTGCCGATCCCGCCCTCCCCCGCCGCGTCCGAAGCGCTCCTGGGCGCGTTCGCAGAGCGCGAGATCTCGTGGCATCCCCAGACTCTGGTGCAATCGCTCGACCCGGCCCGTGGCGTGGTCGTCCTCGCCGACGGGGCCGAGATGCCTTACGACCTGTTCTTGGGAGTCCCGAAGCACTGCGTTCCTCAGGTCGTCGAGCGGGCAGGGATGACCGTCGACGGCTGGGTCCCCGTCGACGCTCTCACGCTCGAGACGTCCTTTCCCGACGTGTATGCCGTAGGCGACGTGACCAGCGTCGGCACGCCGAAGGCAGGCGTGTTCTCCGAAGGTCAAGCGCTTGTCGTTGCCGAGAGGGTCGCCGCACGGGTCCGCGGCGATGCACCATCGTCCCAGTACGACGGGCGCGGCATCTGCTATCTCGAGTTCGGCCACGGGAGCGTCGCGAAGGTGGACGTCACATTCATGAGCGGACAAGCGCCGCATGGCTCTCTCGAAGGGCCATCCGCGGTGCTCGCGGCCGACAAGGCCGACTTCGGGACCACTCGGGTCCGCCGGTGGTTCGGACGGGAGTGGGAGCAATGATCCCAGACCACCACCGTGAGTTCGTGCGCGCCAACCGCCTGTGCGTCCTGAGTTGGAACCGCGCATCCGGCGCGACCGATGGTCCGCCGCTGACGCCGGTCTTCTACGTCGTCGACGGCGACGACGTGCTGATCTCGATCACCGAGGACAGGGCCAAGACCGCCGCCCTGCGGCGAGATCCGGCGATCAGCGTGTGTGTCCTCGGCGAGGAGATGCCGTTTCCCTACGTCACGCTCTTCGGAACCGCGACGATCGAGCAGGAGCGCGCGTTCGAAGTGATGGCTGCCGTCGTGGAGTCACTGGGCCGCGAGCTCGACGACGAGGACCGGGAGAAGCTCCGTGCCCGCGCGGAACGCGAGCACAGGGTGGTACTGCGCATCCGTGCTCACCGCTCCGTGTCGAACATCCCCGTACCCTCGTGAAAGCAGTCGTCTACGAGAGGTACGGGCCTCCCGAGGTGTTGCGCGTCGCCGACATCGAGCGGCCCGCGCCCAAGGACAACGAGGTCCTCGTCAAGGTGCACGCGACGACGGTGAACCGTACGGACTGCGGCTTTCGTGACCCACGGCCCTTCTTCGTTCGGTTGTTCAGCGGGCTGGTGCGGCCGCGGCGCCAAGTTCTCGGCACCGAGTTCGCCGGCGAGATCGACGCCGTCGGCGCCGCCGTCACCGAGTTCGGGCGCGGCGATCGAGTGTTCGGCGTCAACGCGGATCGGTTCGGAGCGCACGCGGAGTACCTCCGGGTGCGTGAACGCGGCGCGATCGCTGTGATGCCGGCGGGCATGACGTTCGAGGAGGGAGCAGCGATCTGCGACGGGTTCGTCATCGCGCTCAAGTGCCTCCGATCCGGCAGACTGCAAGCAGGCAACCGCATCCTGATCTACGGCGCGTCGGGATCGATCGGAACCGCTGCCGTGCAGCTTGCGAAGCACCTCGGCGCGAACGTCACGGCGGTGTGCAACACCGAGAACGTCGACGTGGTGAAGTCGCTCGGAGCAGACGAGGTCATCGACTACACGCGCGAGCCGTTCCTCCACGACGACGAGCGCTACGACGTGATCCTCGACGCGGTCGGCAAGATTTCGTTCGGCCGCTGCAAGGCATCACTGAAGCCCGGAGGGTTCTACGTCGACACCGACCTCGGGTACTTCTGGCAGGTGCCGGCGCTCGCGCTGTGGACTCGGTTCTTCGGGAGCAAGCGGGTGCTGCTCCCGATCCCGCGATATCGGAAGGAACACGTGCTGTTCGCACGCGAGCTCGTCGAGTCGGGCGGCTATCGAGCGGTCATCGACCGGACGTACCCATTGGACGAGGCCGTCGAGGCCACGACCTACGTCGAGACCGAGCAGAAGACCGGCAACGTCGTGCTGCTCATCGATCACGGGCGGCCCCCGCAGTAGCACCCTCGCTTGCGGCGCTGTATAAGGCATGCTTAACATCTGCTGCTTCTAGTCCTTGACGGCTCATATTCAAGCCGCCTACCAGAGGGCCTAACCAGAGGGAGCAGCTGTGAGACGCACGGTCATCGGAACGATCTTCGTGGCGGCGCTCGTCATCGCGGGTTGCGCTGACGATGACGGCGACAGCGCCGGCGAGACGAACGCGCCGACCAGCGCCAGTGCGGCATCGACAGCGGCTCCTGATACGTCCGCCGCGACCGCCTCCGCTGGTCTCGACCCGACCTTCGGCGTCGACGGCATTCTCGCGACGCCGATCTCGGACTTCGACAACGACCGGTACATCTCGGTCGTCCACGGCCCCGACGGCCAGCTCTACGCGGCGGGCTTCACCTCCGTCGGCGAAGACCACCTCTTCGCGGTCAGCCGCTTCGACCCCGACGGCTCGCTCGACCCGACGTTCGGCACCGGCGGCACCGCCTCGGTCAACGTGACGGAAGGCGGTGGCGGCGCTGAGGTGGGTCGCGGCCTCGTGGTGCACGACGACGGCACCGTGGTGGTGGCAGGCCCAGCCGAGCACGATCCCAGCGCCGAAGGCGAGGCCGCCGGCGATCTCGACGTGGCGGTCATCCGCTTCACGCCGGACGGTGAGCTCGACACCACGTTCGGCACCGGCGGCATCGCACGGATCGATTTGGGCGTCGGCAAGGTCATCGACGAGGAGACGTTCATCACCGACAACGCGTGGGGACTCGCCGCCCGCGAGGGCGGCTACGCGGTGAACGCGACGACACCGAACCAGAGCCCCGAGCGTACCGACGTCGACTTCGCGATCGTCGGCCTGACGGCGTCGGGACAGATCGACCCCGGGTTCGGGACCAACGGCGTGGTCATTGCGGACCTCAACGCAAGCGCGGACAGCGCCCGCAACATCGGCGTGCAGGCCGACGGCAAGATCGTGGCAACCGGCTACAGCCGCGACACCGCCGATGTCGTGAGCCCCGTGCTGATCCGCCTCACGAATGAAGGCGTGCTCGACGCGGAGTTCGGCACCAACGGCCTCGCCAACCACGTCGTGCTCGAGGGTGTGACCGAGGCATACCAGTGGGCCAGCCAGGGTGAGAACTACGTCCTCGCCGGCTACGGCCGGGGCGCCGACTCCGAGGAGAAGGTCGACCTCGTCGCCTACCGCTTCCTGGCTGACGGCAGCTTCGATCCTTCTTTCGGCACGGACGGCGTCACTCGGCTCGATCTCACCGGCGAGGACGATCGGGCGCGCTACCTCACGGTCCTCCCGAACGGCAACATCCTGCTGGCGGGCAGCGGCAAGCTCGACGCGGAGAACATCGACGCGATGGCCGTCATGCTCGATCCCGAGGGTGCGTTCGTGGAGACGTTCGGCGACGGTGGACACCTGCTCGTTGACCTCGGAGGTCCTGCCGACGCCTTCTTCGGAGCCAGCGTGTCCGATGACGGCGCAACCGCACTCCTCGCCGGCTTCAAGGGCGCCGATCCTGACGGCACCGAGAACGACGATGCCGTGCTCGCACGCCTGACCCTGTAGGCGCGGCGTCGTCAGACGTCAGGTCGCTCGACGTGCGCGGCGAGAGATCTCGGTGCTAGGAGGCAGTAGCTCTCGGTCAGCAACTCGGCCACCTCGTCCCAGTCGACGGCAGCGTCGAGGATCATGCCGACTTCGTCCGTCCGCCAGACCGGTGCAAAAAACGGCGGACCCATCGTGCGAAGCGCGTGCGCCTCAGCGCCCGACGAACGGAACATCAACAGCGTCGCCGGTCCGTCGGTTCCTGCTGCCTTCGCGTATGCCGGCGGCCAACCGCCGTCGACCAGCAGGACGTGCGCGAACGTCCTCTTGCGGATCATCCAACGCGTGCCCACCCACGCCTGCTCCTCGTAGGCCTCCGGCAGCGTCAGGCAGATCGGGTGCAGCGCCGCAATGACCATGGGCGAGACATCTGCCGCGTCACTCATCTCTGCGACGGACGGGCCTCAGGACTCGGAGGCCCCGTCGCCCGGGGTCGAGGTGATGTCGTCGAGCGCGTCCTCGATCGAATCGTAGAAGTGGTCGGCGTCGAGCGTCTTGTGCAGGCCGTAGTCACGCACGAGGTCCTGCAAGCGGCTCCGGAGCTCCACGAAGGCGAGGTGAATGCCGCGCGCGTTGAGCTCGTTGTCGAGTCGTTCGAGCATCGCGGCCGCCGTGACGTCGATGTCGGTGACGGCCTCGCACTGCAGGATCACCCATCTCGGTTGGCGTTCGTGGACCAGCTCGCGCACCTGCTGACTGAAGATGCCCGCGTTGGCGAAGAACAAGGGCGCCTCCCACCGGAACACCACGATGCCCGGGTCCTCGACCAACCGCTCCCCGCGAGCATCACTGTGCCATCCCTCACGGCCGGGCACCCGGCCGAGCACCGCGCCGCGCGGCCACCAGTTCCGGTGGAAGAACAACAAGATCGACATTGCGATCGCGACGACGATGCCCTCGAGCACTCCGAGGAAGATGACGCCTGCGGTTGCGGTGAGCGAGAGCACCACGGCGGATGGCCGCACCTTCCAGATGCGGACCAGCGCCCCGAAGTTCGCCAGGCTGAACGCGGCCGCGATGACCACAGCGGCCAGCGCCGAGTTCGGAAGATCGGCGAGCAGGTCGTTGAAGAACACGAGCAGCAGCACGACAACGCCGGCACCCACGACCCCGGTGAGCTGGGTCTTGGCGCCGGACTGCTCGGCCACCGCGGTGCGTGAGCTGCTCGACGAGACGGCGAAGCCCTGGAAGAAGCCGGCCGCGATGTTGGCGGTGCCGACACCGATCATCTCCTGGTTCGGCTTCACCTGTTCGCCGCGTCTGGCGTTGAACGAGGTGGACAGCGCGATCGTGTCGGTGAGCGACACGAGCACGATGCCGACCGCGGCGACGAGCAACGGCCAGACGTCGTTCACCTCTGTCCACGGCACTTCCGGCGTCGGGAGGCCTTCGGGCAGCCCGCCGACCGTACTGAGGTCGAAGTCGAAGAGAGCGGTCAGCAGAGTCGCGCCGACGACGGCCACGAGGACGGCCGGGATCTTGCGGGTGATGCGAGGCAGGACGAGCAGCACGGCCAAGGTCCCGAGCCCCATGACGAGGGCCGTCGAGTTGCGCTCGTCGAAGTTCGCCACGAACTCACGCACTTCCTCGACGAACGTGTCGGCGTCAGTCGAGAACCCGCAGAGCTTCGGGAGCTGTCCAACGACGATCGTGATGGCGAGGCCGTTCATGTACCCGACCTGCACCTCGCTCGACAGCAGGTCGGCGACGAAGCCCAGCTTGCCGACCCCGAGCCCGATCTCGATCAGACCCACGAGCACGGCCAGCATCCCGGCGAGGGCGATCGCCTTCGCCGGGTCGTCGCCGGCGACGACCAGCGGAGTGATCGCCGCGAAGATCAGCGGTCCGAGCGAGGAGTCCGGGCCGAGCACGAGGATCTTCGACGGGCCCGTGAGCGCGTACCCCACGAGGCAGGCGATCGTGGTGTACAGGCCGTTGACCGGCGGGAGGCCGGCGAGCTCCGCGTACGCCATCCCCTGCGGCACGAGGATGGCCGCGAGCACCACCCCCGCAATGAGGTCGGACCGTAGCCACGCGCGTTTGTAGGTCCGCAGCGCGGCCACGCCCGGCAGCTGACGCTCCAATCTCGATGGGTTTGCCCCGCGCTCGTCAGCCTGCACGAAACCATCCGTGTGTCGTCGTGGTCCGGCGCGAACGTAGACGTCAGCGACGACACGAGCGCGTTACGGTGCTCGAACGGTGACCACTGAACCGCTCCCCGTCCCGAAGCCGTCACGTCGGATGGCGGCTATCGCGTCGTTCGCCGTGCTGCTCTCGGCCGGGCTCGTCCTCGTGCTGTTGCTGCTCAGCGACCCGTTGACGATGGTGGCCGCGGGCGCATCGCTCGCGGTAGCGGTGGCCGCGGCGTGGAACGCGATCACGCGCCGGGGCGCGGCGCGGCTTGTCAGCGCCGCGATCGCTGGCGATCGCCCTCGTGATGTGGGTCGTCGTGCTCGTGGCGGCGAATGATCTGTTGGCGTTGTTCGCCAGCCTCGGCCTGGCCGTGGCGGCCGTGGCACTCGCCCGGTACTCGCTCGAACGTGACCGCGCTTCCCTGATCTCGGCACCCACCCCTGGCGTGCCCGTGCCGGCCGCCAGACAGCCGGTGCTGATCATGAACCTGAAGTCCGGCGGCGGAAAGGCCGAGCGGTTCAAGCTGGCTGACGAATGCCGCGCCCGGGGTATCGAGCCCGTGGTCCTCCAGCCGGGGGATGACCTGTTGGAGCTGGCCGAAACCGCGATCGCACGGGGATCCGACGTGATCGGGATGGCGGGCGGAGACGGGTCGCAGGCGTTGGTCGCATCCGTCGCCGCGCAGCGCGGCGTCGCGCACGTCGTGATCCCGGCTGGTACGCGCAATCACTTCGCGCTCGACCTGGGGCTCGACCGCGACGACGTCGTCGGCGCCCTCGACGCGTTCGGTCCCGCCTTGGAGCGGCGCATCGATCTGGCCGAGGTCAACGGCCGCGTGTTCGTCAACAACGTGTCGCTCGGCGTCTACGGGCAGATCACGCAGTCCGAGGAGTATCGCGACGCCAAGGTGGCCACCACGCTCGACCAGCTGCCGACCCTCCTAGGCCCGGGCGGCGAGCCCATGGACCTCGGCTGGACGGGTCCCGACGGAGTGCACCACGACTCGGCCCATCTCATCCAGGTCTCCAACAACCGGTACAGCTTGCGCGTCGGCGGCGGCGCGGGGACCCGCGACTGCCTCGACGACGGGAAGCTGGGCATCCTCGCCGTCGAAGTGTCGGGCACCGCGGCCGCAGTGCAGCTCGCCACGCTTGTCGCCCTGCGGCGCCCCGACGGCGCGCGTGCCCTCGAGGACTGGACGGCACCCACGTTCGAGGTCACGTCGGGCGCTCCCGTCGCGGCCGGCGTGGACGGCGAAGCCCTGGAGCTGGAGTCTCCGCTCCAGTTCCGCATCCTCCCGGGTGCGTTACGCGTGCGCCTTCCGGAGAAGGCGTTCGGCTATGCCCCCGCTGCGATCGCTGGGCAATCCGCGGCCTCGACGGTCGGCAACGTCTGGCGGGTAGCTCGAGGGCACGTTCCCCATCCGCCGCGGGCGTGACTGCGGCTGGACACAACTTGAGCGGACGACGGGATTCGAACCCGCGACCCTCAAGATGCGCGACGGCTTTGAGTCACGGCGGGTCGTGACATGAGTTGGGAGACGTGGGAGTGGGACGAGACGCTTTTCGAGGGCTGCGCGCCCTACTACGAACAGGGGCGTCCGCCTTATGCGCCAGGACTCGCTGACGCGCTTCGCGACGCGCTCGCTCTGGATGGGCGCGGACGGCTGCTCGATGTCGGGTGCGGCCCTGGAAGGGTCACTCTGCTTCTCGCGCACCTCTTCGAGGAGGTCGTTGGACTCGACCCCGACCGGGGAATGATCTCGGAGGCGGCGCGGCTCGCGGCGGAGCGCCGCATGACGAACGGACGGTGGGTGTTGGCGCGCGCCGAGGAGCTGCCGCTCGACCTCGGGACGTTTCGCGTCGCGACGTTCGCCGCGTCCTTTCACTGGATGGATCGTCCGAAGGTGGCTGCCTCGGTGCGAGGCATGCTCGAGCCCGAAGGTGCGGCGGTCCAGGTCGACACGCAGTCATACCGGTCGCCCGTGGAGGCGGAGGTCGACGAGCTACGCGTCCGCTACCTCGGGCCGGACAAGCGGGCCGGCCGCACGATCCGCAACACCTCGCCCAGCGGCGAGGACGAGGTGTTCCAGGCAGCCGGATTCCGGCAGATGGACGTGGTCACGGTGCCCGACGGGCGCGTCCTCGAGCGAACTGTCGATGACCTGATCGCGCAATCGCTGTCGTCCTCATCGACTGCGCCCCACCTGTTCGGCGATCGGCTCGACGCCTTTGTGGCCGACGCCCGCCGCGCGCTGTTCGACTCGAACCCGGCGGGGCGGTTCACCGTGACACTGCCGGCCAACGAGCTCCGCATCTGGCGACCGCTCTAGTGCTCGTTGAGCAGCTGCGCGCAGGACTTGCTTGGAGCGGACGACGGGATTCGAACCCGCGACCCTCACCTTGGCAAGGTGATGCTCTACCAACTGAGCCACGTCCGCGTGAGCCCGCCACTCTAGCAACCGACCCTGAGACGCCAAAGGGCGCGATGCCCAAGGGGCGTAGATGCTCCCGGTTACCGTGACGGCACAGTGGACGCGTTCCAGGCCATCGTCCTCGGGATCGTCCAAGGACTCACCGAGTTCCTCCCCATTTCCTCGACCGCGCACCTGCGCATCATCCCGTCGTTCCTCGGCTGGGAGGATCCCGGTGCCGCGTTCACCGCCGTCGTCCAGCTCGGCACCATGGCCGCGGTCGTCTTGCACTTCTGGTCGGATCTGTGGCGGATCGCCCGCGCCTGGCTGCGCTCGCTCACCGATCGCTCGGCACGCGACGACTTCGACGCGCGCATGGGTTGGTACATCGGCCTCGGCACGATCCCCATCGCGATCGTGGGGTTCGCCTTCCGTGACCAGATCGAGGACGAGGCGCGCAACCTCACGCTCATCGGCATCGCGCTGATACTGGGGGGCCTATTCCTCTTGATGGCGGAGCGGGTCAGCAAGCGCAACCGGCCGCTCGAGAACCTCAAGGCGGGCGACGCCGCGGTCATCGGCGGCGCGCAAGCGCTCGCACTCATCCCCGGTGTCTCCCGCTCGGGCGCGACCATCGGAGCCGGCCTGTTCGTCAACTTCGATCGTGTGTCCGCGGCCCGCTATTCGTTCCTGCTGTCCGTGCCGGCGGTCGTCCTCAGTGGTCTGTTCGAGCTGCCTGAGATCGGAGACCCCGGGGGCGCCAGCTTCTGGCCGACCCTCATCGCGACGATCTCGGCGTTCGTCGCGGGCTACTGGTCGATCTCGTTCTTGCTCAAGTATCTGAGCCACGCGTCGCTCGGGATCTTCATCATCTACCGCTTCGTGCTCGGTGGCCTCGTCCTGATCCTCGTCGCGACCAATGCGATCAACTGACACCTCACGCCGAGGCGGCGACCTCCACTGCACCGACGATGCCGCGCTTCTCGATCACGTGATCGACGAGGCCGTAGGCCACCGCGTCATCGCCGCGAAGGATGTAATCGCGGTCGATGTCCGACGTGATGCGCTCGGGCGTCTGCCCCGTCGACTCGGCCAGGATCTGCACCATGCGCCGGCGCATCTCGACCATCTCGGCGACGGCGAGCTCGAGGTCGGTCGACTGGCCCTGGGCGCCACCGTGAGGCTGATGGATCGAGCACGCGTGCGTTCGGCAGCACGGCACGCTTTCCTCTTGCGCCTGACGCGAGCAGCACCGCCGCAGCCGACGCGGCCTGCCCGATGCAGATCGTCGCGACGTCGGGCCGCATGAACTGCATGGTGTCGTAGATGGCGAACAGGGCCGTCATGTCGCCGCCCGGCGAGTTGATGTAGAGCGACACGTCCTGATCGGGGTTGTCGCTCTCGAGGTGCAGCAGCTGGGCGATCACCAGGTTGGCGACGGCGTCGTCGATGGCGCTGCCGAGGAACACGATCCGCTCGGAGAGCAGCCGGGAGTAGATGTCGAACGCCCGCTCCCCTCGGTTGGTCTGTTCGATCACGGTGGGGACGAGCATGCGAGACCTCCAGTGCCTATACTGCAACCAAGTTGTTGCACATCATAAGTGCAACCCCGAAGTTGCACAACACACAGGGAGGCAGCCATGCGGGTGCACAGGGAGATCCAGCTCGACGCCGATCTCGAGCAGGTGTGGGCCGCGCTCACCGATCCCGACGAGCTGGCCAGCTGGATGGGCGGGCCAGTCGACCTCGACGTGCGCCCCGGCGGCGCCGGATGCTTCACCGATGACGACGGCACAGTGCGGCACGCGTGTGTCGGCACGGTCGATCCTGAGCACCGCCTCTCGCTGCGGTGGTGGCCGGATGACGGCGCGGTCTCCGAGGTCACGTTCGAGCTGTGCCCCACCGAGACCGGCACGCGTCTCGTGGTCACCGAGACGCCGCTCGAGTCGACGACGGCCCAGGCGTGCCCGGCCCAGGCGAGCGCGGCGAAGGCCTCCTACTGGGAAGCGCGGCTCGACAACCTGTGGCTGCGAGTGTCGGCCGCCGCGCTCGTCGCCTGAACCTCCCCGGCAGTGAAGGATCGTCTCGACGACGTGTTCGGCGCGCTCGCCGACCCGACCCGACGTCACGTCGTCGAGCGCCTCGTCGCCGGTGGTCCCGAGACGGCCACCGCACTCGCGCGTGATCTGCCGATCTCGCGCCAAGCGGTCGTGAAGCACCTGCAATCGCTCAGCGATGCTGGGCTCGTCGACGCCGCGCGAGAAGGTCGCGAGGTGCGGTACGCCGTGCGACCCGAGCCGCTCAGTGACGCGATCGCCTGGATGATGCAGGCCGGCGCGCAGTGGGACCGCCGCCTGGAGCGCCTCCAACGGCACCTCCGCACATGAGCGTTTGGTCACCAGCCGGCCACATAGTGCCGCTGGTGACCAAACGGTGCTGCGGGTCAGAGGTAGGAGGCGAGGAGGTCGGCGATCTCCTGCGGCCGCGTGAGAAACGGCGAGTGGTCGGTGGGCCACTCGATGACTTCGTCGGCGTGCACCGCCATCGCTCGCTGAGCACCCACGTCGATCGCCTTGTCGTGCGTGCACATCACGTAGGTCGAGGGCACGTTCTTCCACGCGGGCTCGCCGGGCACTCCCCACGTCGCGCCGAGGGGCATCGGGCGCAGCAGGGGGATGATCTCCGCGACGCGCTCGGCGGAGCTGTCTTCGTAGAAGCACTCGTGGAGGCGAGACTCGTCGATCGTGAGCATGCCGGTGTCGAACCGCATGGCCGTCATCATCGGCGAGGGATGCGCCTGCAGAGGTCCCATCGGATCCTCGCCTTGGTCGGTCATGAAGGCTGCGAGGTAGACGAGGCGTCCAACGGGAAGCCCGCTCGCGGCGTTCGTGATCACGAGTCCGCCGTATGAGTGGCCGCACACGACCGCGCCCTCCCCCGCCGCGACGATCGTGTCGCGCGCCGCGTCGACGTCGGCGGCAGCCGAAGTGAGCGGCAGCTCCACCGCCTCGACCTCGACGCCCTTGGCCTCGAGCGCGTCGACGACGCCCTCCCAGCACCACGCGCCGTGCCACGCACCGTGCACGAGCACGACCTTGGCCATCACGCTCCCTTCGCGGTGGACCGGGCCTTGGCCTTCTTCGCGGCGGGAGCCTTCTTGGCCGGTGCCTCGGCCCGCTTGTGCAGCTCGGCGAGCGCGTCGCCCAGCCCGTCGGCGATCGTCCACGCGTCGGGAATCAGCTCGCGGCAGGTGACGACGCCGAAGTCGAGCTGGTGCATGTAGCTGAGCACCGTGATGTTCAACCCGGCGCCGTCGTTGATCGGACCCATGGGGTAGTTCGCGACGACGCGCGCGCCGGCCGAGTACAGCGGGAACGGCGGGCCGGGCACGTTCGAGATCGTGAGATTGAAGATCGGGCGGTGGCGGTCGGCGAGGCGATAGCGGGCGTAGGCACGCGCGGCGCGGCCGGCGACTGCGGGCGCCGCGAACTCGGCCCAGTCCTGGAGGGTGGAGGCCCCGATTGCGTTCTGCTGGTCCTTCGCCTGCCGCATCCCCGCGCTGATGGCAAGCAGCCGTTCGACGGGATCGTCGATCGTGGTGGCGAGCGATGCCAGCATCGACGAGATGCGGTTGCCACCTTCGCCGCTCTGATCCGTCGTGCGCACCGACATCGGCACCATCGCGACGAGCGCCTGATCGAGCTTCTCGCCCCGCTCGTCGAGGTACGCGCGAAGTGAGGACGCGCACATGGCCATGACGACATCGTTCAACGTCGTGCCAAAGGCGTTCTTCACCACCTTGGCGTCGTCGAGCGACAGCGTGGTCATCGCGTACGAGCGATGCGGCGACACCGCGTGGTTCCACGACGCGCGAGGCGCGGTGAACGGCGCCGGCGGGGGCGCGATGTCAGAGTCTCGGTTCCGGCGCGTCAGGTTGAACGCGACTGCAGTGCTGCGGCCGAGCGAGGAGACGAGCTTGACCGGTTGACGAGCCAACGACGACATCGCGTAGCCCACGAGCTCGAAGTCGTTCGGCACGTGGTCGGGCTTCCACGGGTCGGGCTCGACGGGCCGGCCTTCCGGCTCGGTGTCGAGCATGGCGAGCGTCATCTCGTTCCCCGACACTCCGTCGATGGCGGCGTGGTGAGTCTTCGTGAGAACCCCGATGTACCCATGTTCGAGTCCCTCGATGATCCAGGCCTCCCAGAGCGGCTTCCGGCGATCGAGCGGCCGAGCGACGATCTCCTCCGCGAGTGCGGCGACCTGCTTCGAAGCTCCCGGCGGCGGCACCGCGATGTGATGCAGGTGGAAGTCGAGATCGAAGTCGGGGTCTTCGATCCACACCGGATGATGGAGCCCGAAGGGCACTTCGACGAGACGACGGCGAAACGGCGGAGCGAGATGCAACCGCTCCGCCATCATGTCGCGCACCTCCTCGAAGCTCCATCGACGCGGGGCGGTCGTCGGGTCGAGCACCATGAGCCCGGCGACGTGCATGTAGGACGACGGCGTCTCGAGGTACAGGAAGCTGGCGTCGAGGCCGGACAGTCGTTGCATGACTCCCCCCCTATTTCCTCGCTGGTGTCGCGTGACGGTGTCGCGTGACGGTGTCGCGAACCGACGACAGCCTCTCAGATCGGCTCGGGCACGTCCTCCGCCCGTTCGAGCCCGCGGTGGTGACCCACGATCGCAGCGAGCGCGCCCAGCACGATCGCGCCACCGACCAGCTGTCCCGCCGACATGCCCTCGCCGAGCCACCACCACGCGGCGATCGCCGAGACAACCGGAACGCCGAGCGTCATCAGTGATGAGACCGACACATCCACGTACTTGTGCGCCCAACCCATGACGACATGCCCGCCGGCGCCGGGGACGAGCACGATGAACAGGATCCACCACCAGTCGGAGCCGTGGAGCGACCCGAGGTCATCGGAGGTGAGCAGGGCGTACGGCGTGAACACGACCGCGGCAATGAGCATCACCCCGGTCATGTACTCGATGGCTCCCATGCCGAGCTCGCGAACCCGCTTCACCTCGACGAAGTAGATCGTCCAGAGAAAGACGTTCGCGAACGCGAGGAGGTCACCGAAGCCGCTGACCTCAGGCTGCCCCGACGAGGCGATGAGCACCATGGCCACCCCGGCGAAGGCGACGATCATCCATCCGATGTCGTGGCGGGTGACCCGCTCGCCGAACATCTTCCCCGCGATGAGCAGCACCAGCGCGGGCTGGATCGAGTTGATCAGCTGGGCGTTGACGACACTCGTGTGCTGCACGGCTGCGAAGAAAAGCCCGATCTGGCCGGCGAAGAGGATGCCGCCGAGCACCGATCGCCGCAACCCGAGACGAGTGAGGCGGCCACCCGTCGCGTACAGGACGATGAGCATCATCGGAGCGGCGATCCACATGCGCCAACAAGCGATCGTGACCGCGGAGGCGTCGATCGACTTCACCGCAACGCCGCCGAGTCCCCACGCGACCACTGCGAACGCGACCGCGGAGATCGGCAGCCATGCGTGATCCTCGAGGCGGGTCGAAGCGGGGGGCGCCGGAACGGAAGTCGTCAGGACGAAGCTCCCTCAGCACGTTCACTCGGGGGCCGGAGGTCGATGCGCAGCACCAAGAAGCCGTCTTCGATCGTGCCCTGCGCATCGCCGATGATCGCGAAGTCCTGAAAGTCGGTCTGAGCCTGCGCGATGAACTGCTGGCGCTCGGCGCCCGCAACGGGGGGGAGGGGTCGCTGCCGGACGGCGGCCGCACGATCCCGGAACCGTTGCAGCATCGCGTCGAGATCCAACGAGTCGGCCATCGCCCCACGGTATCGCCGCGCCCGCCGGGCCCAATTCGCCTATTTGCGCCCTCCTATTTTCGCCGGCGCACCTTCATGGCGTCGAGCCGCTCGAGCGATGGGTGGATGGGCTTGGTCCACCGCACGAAGCGCACCGTGACGAGGAGGATGAGAAGGACGATCGCGGCGAGCGCGAGCAGAACGACTCTCACCTTCTCCTCGGCCGACACGGCGGCGATGCTAACGAGGCCCGCTGAAGTTCAGAGACGGAGCTCAGTGCTGGTGGAGCGGGCACGAGTACGTCGTGCGCCCGCCCACGGTGCGTCTCTGAAGGGGCGTGCCGTCCTTCGGACAGATGCCGTCGCGTCGACGCTCCTCTTGGAGGTCGCCCGTGTGCGAGCCGCCGCGCTCCGCGAGCTCGACGAGCGTCGCGCGGAGATGGCGGTGCAGGCGGCGCAGCTCGGCGGGCGAGAGCGAGTTGGCGGGCCGGGCCGGGTCGATGCCGGCTCTCCACAACGCTTCGTCGACGAGGAGGTTGCCGACGCCCGCGAGCGCGTGCTGGTCCATCAGTCGCGCCTTCAGCGGCGCTCGGCTCGAACCGATGATGTCGCGGAGCTGGGCGGGAGTGATGTCGAGCGCGTCCGGGCCGAGCCGATCCTCGTCGGGGTCGAGCTCAACACCGCCGAGCCGTCTGGGGTCCCTGATGCGCAGCTCGCCACCTTCGGCGAACCCGAGGATGAGGCGGTCCCACGCGAGCTCCTCCCGGTCGCTGCCGTACTCGAGGTGCTCCATGCCGGGAACGCCGTCGACGAGCAGCCGCCCCGTCATTCCGAAGCGCAGTCCCACCGTGGGGCCGTCGCCGGTGTCGAGCAGCAGGAGCTTGCCGCGCCGTCGGATCGCGCTCACGGTGCGGCCCGTCACCGCGCGACGCAACGCCGCGGACGTGAGCCCGGCCTTCAGGTACCAGGCATCCGGAGCCCCGACCCTCGAGATCGTCCGGCCGACCGTGCGTTCCGCGGCGCGGCGGTAGAACTCGATCTCGAGCATCTCGGGCATGGCGGACCATCATCGCCGGTCGCGTGAGCGATGCTGGAAGCGCGTGAACCTCTTCTGGTGGGTCGTGTCGATCGGGATCCTCGTCGGGCTGTTCTGGCTGGCGAAGGCCGCCGAGCCGGAGCTGCGGTCGTCTCCCGACGGCAGCGTCTTCGACTGCAAGTACCACGACGTCGACTTCCCGATGGAAGGCAAGGCTCCGGCGACTGACCGAGCGCGGTGGCGGCGCGGCCGGGGCGAGCTCGTCGACGACCGGGTTCTGGTGATGGGCGGCCCGTTCACGAAGGGCAGTCCCTACGGCGCGCCGCTCCCGATCATCGGGCGCAGCCCGAACCCGCCCCGCAAGACCTCGGTGTACCTCGCCGGCGAGGGCAGCACCTACGTCGCCGTCGCGGTCGCCCGCGAGTCACCCGCTGACGAACGCCTCGCCGAGCTCCTCACCTGACGGGAGTCAGCTCGAGGGCGGCGAGGGCTTGCGCGAAGTCGGCGAGCAGGTCGTCGGCGTGCTCGAGGCCGACGGAGACCCGCACGAGACCGTCGGTGATGCCTCGATCGGCTCTCTCCTGCGGTGTCAGACCGACGTGCGTCGACGACGCCGGATGCGTCACCAACGTCTCGGGGCCGCCCAGCGTCGACGCGAGCTGTGCGAGCTGCACGCCCTCCACGAACCGGCGCCCGGCCTCGAGGCCGCCGCGCAGCTCGACCGCGAACATCGACCCGCCCGATGTCATCTGCCGCTTCGCGAGCTCACGCTGGGGATGGGAGTCGAGACCCGGGTAGCGCACCTGCGCGAGGGCAGGATGCGTCTCGAGCCATCCCGCCAACCGGAGCGCGGTGTCGCTCTGACGGGCAAAGCGCACGGGAAGCGTGCGAATGCCCCGCAAGCCGTTGAGTGCGTCGAAGGGCGATGCACACGCGCCGTGGAGCACCGAATACGACCAGATCGAGTCGAGGAGGTCTTTCGAGCCCGCGACGACGCCGAGCGTCGCATCGTTGTGGCCGGCGATCCCCTTCGTGGCCGAGTGCAGCACCAGATCCACACCGTGTTCGAGCGGGCGCTGGCCGATCGGCGTGGCGAACGTCGAGTCGACCACGGTGATCGGCCCACGGATCGCGCCGATCTCATCGAGGTCGACAAGGGCCATCTGCGGATTCGCAGGGCTCTCGGTCACGACGAGCATCGTCCGGCCCGGGATGATCGCCGCCGCGAATGCTCCCGGCTCGGTGCCGTCGACAAACGTCACGTCGATGCCGAAGCGGGGACACGCGCCCTGGAGGAACAGCTGCGTGCCGGAGTAGATGTGCCGCTGGGCGACGATGTGATCGCCCGATGAGCACAGCGCCATGATCGCCGTGGCCACCGCGCCCATCCCCGACGAGAACGCGAGCGCGGCCTCGGCGCCCTCGAGCGCGGCGACAGCGTCTTCGAACGACTTCACCGTCGGGTTGGAGTACCGGGAGTAGAAGCGCTCCGACCGGGGCACCGTCGACATGCGCTGGGCCTCGTCGAGGCTGGGCGTGACGAACGCACTCGTCGCCCACAGCGCAGGAGCGAGCGACGTCGCGCTGTCGTCGCGCCCGGCGCGTATCGCGATCGTGTCGGGCCGCACGGACTGGTCCGGATGCTCAGCTTGGTCGGGATGATCGGATTGGTCAGGGGACGTCATGGCTGGTCCCAATGCTCCTTCTTCACGTCGTCGAGAAAGCCCCCGACCGCCCCACCGACCTGGTCGAGGTCGATGAGGAACGAGTCGTGGCCGTGGTCGCTGTCGATCTCCACGTAATCAGCGCGTCCGCCCGTCGACTGCATCACGTCGCGGATCTGCTTCTGCTGGTAGTTCGGGTAGAGCACGTCGGAGCGGATGCCGATTGTGCGGACGGGCACACGGATGCGCTCCATCGCCGCCTCCAACCCCCCACGTCCGCGCCCGATGTCCTGGAGGTCCATCGCCTTGCCGATGACGAGGTACGAGTTCGCGTCGAAGCGGCGGACGAGCTTGTCGCCGTGGTAGTCGAGGTAGCGCTCGACCTCGAAGCGCTGCCACAACGAGAAGCCCTCCTGCACATCGGCCATCTCCCGGCCGAACCGATCGGTGAAGACGTCGTCGGAGCGGAACGTGATCTGCGCGAGCTCTCGCGCGAGCGCGAGGCCCTCGTGCGGACCATCGCCGGGAGGGGCGTCGTAGTAGTCGCCACCCCGCCACTTCGGATCGAGCTTGATCGCGCGACGCCCCACGCTTCCCAACGCGATCTGCTGGGCGGTGGCCTGCGCGCACGCCGCGATCGGCAGCAGTGACCGCACACCGCTCGGGTACGTGACCCCCCATTCGAGCACCTGCATGCCGCCCATCGAACCGCCGATGACGCTGAGCCACTTCGCGATCCCGAGGTGGGTCGTCAGCGCGGCCTGCACGCGGACCATGTCGCGGATCGTGACGACGGGGAAGCGCGATCCGTACGGCCGCCCGGTCGAAGGCTCGATCGACGACGGGCCGGTCGATCCCTGGCACCCGCCGAGCGTGTTGGGGCAGACCACGAAGTACTTCTCGGTGTCGATGGGAAGTCCAGGGCCGACCATGCCCTCCCACCAGCCCGGGGCGACGTGGCCCGGACCGACCTCGCCCGTCACGTGGCTGTCTCCCGTCCACGCGTGGCAGATCAGGACCGCGTTCGACGCGTCGTCGTCGAGCGAGCCCCAGGTCTCATAGGCGACGACGATCTCGTCGAGAGCGCCGCCGCCCTCGAGCGCGAAGGGGCGGTCGCGCGGCAGGGTGAAGAACTGACGGCGACCGACCGGGTCGCCGGGGCGCCACGCTCCCGACGCGGGAAGGGGTGGCCGCTCGATCCGCTCGCCGTCTGTCATCTCACCGCCGTTTGTCATCTCACCTCCCCGCGCACCACTGGTGAGCATCAGGCGTGAGCCCGGACACTTCGTTGCCGCCGGCAAGCCGGATCGGCCACATCCCACAGCAACACGCACGCTGCGGATGGCACCTTGGGTTGTCCGTCCCAGGTTGCCGGACCCTCCGCCCGAGGTTTCCCCCGGTCAGGGCCACTCCTGATGCAGTCTCGAAAGACTATCGGCCGCCCGGCAGGCCGGCCAAGGATTGAGGCCCACCTGGATTCAGGCCCGGTACTTCTCGTCGAGGGTGAAGTGGCGGTCGAGCTCGACGATCGCCCCGAACGCGTCGAACTCCACGAGCCGGTCGAGGTCGTCACGCAGCGTCCCCTTGGCCCGCAACAGGGCGAGGGTGTCCCGAAGCGCTTTCGTCGCGGAGAACAACCCCGACAACGGAGACACGATGAGGTCGAACCCGAGATCGTGGAGCTCGGCGGGCGTGAGCAACGGCGTCTTGCCGGTCTCGACCATGTTCGCGACGCGCACGACTCCGGGAAGGGCCGCGGCGATCTGCTCGAGCTCGTCGATCGACTCGGGCGCCTCGACGAACACCGCATCGACACCGACGCCGATCGCCGCTCGGGCCCGCGAGATCGCCTCGTCCAGTCCGATCGCCGCGCGCGCATCGGTGCGCGCCGTGACGTGCAGATGCGACCGATGGTCGACCGCGGCGCGCAGCTTCGCGAGCCACTCGTCCACGGGCACGACCTGCTTGCCCGCCATGTGCCCGCAGCGCTTCGGCCAGACCTGGTCCTCGAGGAAGATGCCGGTCGCGCCCGCTGCCTCCCACATCTGAACGGTGCGGATGACGTTCAAGGGGTTGCCATAGCCGGTGTCGCCGTCGACGATGACCATGGTCTCGGTGCTCGCCGCGCACACGCGGCGCGCTACCTCGGCCATCTCGGGCTGGGTGAGGTAGCCGAAGTCGGGCAGACCGAGCTGCGTGCCCGAGACGCAGTAGCCGGAGAGAAACACGGTGTCGAAGCCCGCTTCGGCCGCGAGACGCACCGACAACGCGTCCCACACACCCGGCATGAGCACCGGTTCGCCCGTGCCGAGCCGGGCGCGTAGGTCGTCGCCGCGCACGCGCCTCAGCGCCCGAGGCGTTCAGCCGCGAGCGCCTTCAGACCCTTGTAGTCGACCTTGCCCGCGGGGCTGCGCCCGATCGTCTCGACGATCACGACGTTCCGCGGCGCCTTGTACGGCGCGAGCGACATCTTCACGTGCGTGATCACCGACTCGGCATCGACGTCACCGATCGCACCCGATGGCTCGACCACCGCGCAGATCGTCTCGCCGAACCGCTCGTCGGGGATGCCTACGCACACCGCATCGCGCACAGCCGGATGCAGCTTGAGCACCTCCTCGACTTCCTCGGGGAAGACCTTCTCACCGCCCGTGTTGATGCACACCGACCCGCGGCCGAGGAGATGCAGGGTGCCGTCCGGATTCACCTTCGCCCAGTCGCCCGGAATCGACCACCGGCGATTCTCGAACATGCGGAAGGTCTGCGCGGACTTCACCTCGTCCTTGTAGTACCCCGCGGGGAGATAGCCGCTGACCGCGACCATCCCGGACTCGTCACTGCCGGGCTCGACGCGGCGCCCGTCCTCGGTGAACACCGCGACACGCTCGCCGAGCATGAACGCGGCGGTCTCGCTCGCGGCGCCCTTCGTCGACACGGAGGCGCCCATCCCGACGGCCTCACTCGAGCCGAACGAGTCGAAGAGCATGACGTTCGGGATGTGCTCGAGCAGCCGCTCCTTCACTTCGTGGCTCCACATCACGCCTGAGGAGCTGATCAGAGCGAGCGACGACAGGTCGTACTTGCCGGGGCTGGCCTCGAGCGCCTGCACCATCGGGCGAGCGAATGCGTCGCCAACGATGACGAGGGACGTGACGTGACGGTCGGCGCACACTCGCCACAGTTCGGCCGCGTCGAACTTGCGGTCGGGGAGCGTGACGACCGAGCCTCCGAGCCCCATCGTGATCATCGACGAGAACTGACCGGTGCCGTGCATCAACGGGCACGCGGAGAGCGTCACCGGAAGCGACTCTCGCGGCATCGTGGCCGCCCTGTCACCCGCTTCCTGCACCGCCGAGATCGGGGCCAAGCCGAGCAGCGGTTGCCCGCCGGCACCCAGGACGTTGAAGAGGTCGTCCTGCTGCCACATCACGCCTTTCGGCATGCCGGTCGTGCCGCCGGTATAGAGAAGCAGGAGGTCGTCGCCGCGGCGGCCCCACGGCGCGACGACTCGATCCGCGCCACCGGAAACCACCGACTCGTACGGCACCGCCCAGTCCGGGCCCGCCCCCGCCTCATCGGGCACGACATACCAGCGCCGCACTTTCGGGAGCCGGTCTCGGATGCCCTCGAGCAGCGCTGTGAACGTCGCGTGGAACACGACCGCCTCCGCGTCGGCGTTGTCGAACAGGTAGACGATCTCCTCGGGCCCGTACCGGTAGTTCGTGTTCACCGGCGCAAACCCGCCCTTGAACGCGCCGACGTAGGTCTCGAGGTACTCGACGCCGTTGTAGAGGTAGGCCGCCATCTTGGATTGCTGTTGGAGCCCCGCGTCGAGAAGGTCGGCCGCGAATGCGTTGGCGCGCTGGTCGAAGTCGCCCCACGAGGTCACTCTGTCGCCGCTCACCTGACAGGGCGCGTCGGGAATCGCCCCCGCGATCTGTTCGTAGATGTCGGCGAAGTTCCAGTCGGTCACGTATCCCCCCGCGGCTCGTCGGTGCCGCGAGACGGTAGCGGGCCGTGCGCTGCTGTCCGCCTTACGAGAGCAGCCGGCGCCGGAACGTGATCGTGCCCGCGATCCCGAGTGCGAGCGTGGCCGCCAGAAGAGCGCCGAACGTGACCCACGGCGACATGTGCGGCACCTGCGGCGTGAGCGCGCCCCGCAGCCCCTCGCTCACGTAGACGAGGGGGTTGATCAGCACGAGCAGCTGCAACCACCGGATGACCTCGAGGCTCTTCCACGGGTAGTAGGTGCACCCGAGGAACATCACGGGCACGACGATCAGCGAGAAGACCAGCGGCACGGTTCGCGGTACGAACACGGTGCCGAGCAGGAGGCCGAGCGCGGCCGAACCGAAGCACGCCAGCAACAGGATCGCGGCGAGCTGCAGCCAGTTGTTCACGTGGAGCGAGGTCACATCACGGGCGACGAGCCACACACACGGGAAGACGACGACGGCGGCAAGCAGGGCCTGGAACGCGCCGAACACGATCTTCTGCAGCGCGAGGAAGCTCGTTGGCAGCGGCGCCATCGCTCGGTCCTCGATCTCGTGGCTCGTGTTGAACTCGTCGACCAGCGGGAGCGCGACCGCGGAGACGCCCTGAAACATCGTCGTGAACGCGATCAGCCCGGGCAACAGGATCGTGCCGTAGCCCGACGCTGCGGCGACATCGCCGCCGAAGCCCTGGCCGATGCGCGGGAACACGTACGCGAAGACGAACGCGATCAGGAACGGCTGCATGACCGTCCGTACGAAGAACATCGCGCCTTGCCGTCGCAAGACGACGAGGTCGCGCACGACGAGGCCCCAGAATGCCGCCCCGTAGCCGCGCCCCGACGTAGACGTGAGGACGGGCGGCCCCGCGAGCACTGTGTCAGTCACGGAGGTCCCGTCCCGTCAGATTGATGAACACTGTCTCGAGCGTGGGCTCGGTCGCGGACAGGTCACGGAGGTCGTACGGCTGGGCGGCGACCACGACCCGCGGCAGCAGCCCGTCGGTGCCCCGCGTGTAGAGGGTGACCGAGCCCGGTCCGGGTTCGACTCGTGTGACGCCCTCGACCTGCGCGAGCGCGGCGGCGGCCTCGGGCACGTCGCCTTCGAGGTGCACCGTGACCATCGTCTCGGCGCCCACGGAGTGCTTCAGCGCTGCGGGCGTGTCGCAGACGAGCACCTTGCCGTGGTCGACGATCGCGAGCCGAGCGCAGAGCTGGTCGGCCTCCTCCATGTAGTGCGTCGTCATCACGATCGTCGAGCCGGCGCTGTGCAGCTCGTCGATGGCCTCCCAGAGCGCCAGTCGGCTCTGCGGGTCGAGTCCTGCCGTCGGCTCGTCGAGGAAGAGCACCTCGGGGCGGTGCGCGATCGCACGCGCGACCTGCAGCCGCTGCGCCATGCCACCCGAGAGCGCGTACGGCGTGGCCTCAGCACGATCGGCGAGCTGGAACTGCTCGAGCAGCTCGTACGCCCGCACCTTGGCGGCACGCGCGCTCCATCCGAAGTAGCGGCAGTGGAAGACGAGGTTCTCGACGACGGTGCACGACCGGTCGAGCGTGTTGAACTGCGTGACCACACCGATCCGTCGCCGGACCCCGGGTGGATCGCGCCGGACGTCGATGCCCGCGACCTTCACGCGCCCAGCCGTGGGACGCACCCGAGTCGTGCACATGCCGACGGTGGTGGTCTTGCCCGCGCCGTTGGGGCCGAGCAGGCCGAAGATCTCGCCCTCGCTCACCGCGAGGTCGATGCCGTCGACCGCACGCACGGACGGAGGGCCCGCATAGTCCTTGATCAGCCCTTCGATCGCGACTGCTACGGGCACCGTCCGAAGGTACCGGTCAGGTTCTGCGGGCGCTATTGAGCGACGCGGCGTGCTGCCTTTGGACCGGGCTCGGCGATCGGATCCCATGCCTGGAGGTCGCCCAACCGAACGTCGTTGGAGAGCATCTCGACGATCGGCAGGTCAAGGGCCAGGCGACGCTGCATCCGTCGCACCTCGAGCTCCTGGTCCCAAAGCACGAGCGTGACGACGAGACCGGACTCCCCGGCCCGCGCCGTGCGGCCCGAACGATGGAGGTAGTTCTTCGCGTCCTCGGGTGGGTCGTAGTGGATGACGATGTCGATGTCGTCGACGTGAATGCCGCGCGCGGCGACATCGGTCGCGACGAGCACCGGCAGCTTGCCTTCGGTGAACTGGGCGAGCGACTTCTCGCGCATCTGCTGACGCAAGTCGCCGTGGATGGCCGCGGCGCTCACGCCTTCCTTCAGCAGCTGTTCGACGAGGCGATCGGCACCGCGCTTGGTCCGCACGAAGATCAGTGAGCGCTCCGCGCCTCGGCTGATGGCGGCGGCGACTTTCACTTTGTCGAGCTGGTGCACGAGCAGGAAGCGGTGCGCCATCTCCTCGACGGTCATCATGTCCGAGTGAACCTCGTGGAAGACCGGGTCCTTCAGGTGACGGCGCACGACGTGATCGACCGCACCATCGAGGGTGGCGGAGAACAAGAGCGTCTGGTGCGGTGACGTGATGCGGCGAAGCAGCCATTCGACCTGCGGCAGGAAGCCCATGTCGGCCATGCGGTCGGCCTCGTCGAGCACCACGGCACGCACGTCGTCGAGCCGCACTGCACCGTTGTCGATGAAGTCGATCAGGCGGCCAGGGGTCGCGACGAGCACGTCGGCGCCGCGGGCGAGCGCGATGCGCTGACGTTCCATCGACGCGCCGCCATACACGGCCTCGACGCGACAGCCGACCGACTCACCGAGCGGTGCGAGCACCTCGGTGACCTGGAGGGCGAGCTCACGGGTGGGCACCAGCACGACGGCGTGGGGATGGTTGGGCTGGGCCTGGCCCGCGATGGCGAGCAGAGGCAGCCCGAAGGCGAGCGTCTTGCCGGATCCGGTCTTGGCCTTGCCACACACGTCGCGGCCGGTGACGGCGTCGGGGATCGTGAGGGCCTGGATGGGGAAGGGGTCGGTGATGCCGGCTGCATCGAGCGCGTCGACGAGGCGGGGGTCGACGCCGAGCGCGGCGAACGAGGTCATTTGTAGGTTCTCTCCGTTGTCATCGAGGTGGGCCGCCTGAGCACACCGTGACACTCGGAGTGAAAGGTTGACCCGCGAGCCCGCCACCCTGGCGGCACTCGACCTGGTCAGAGTACCAGCGGAGTCGCCCGAACTCGCAGCACGCTGCACCAAAACGCATCGAGCCGCCGGTCAGACCGGCGGCTCGACACAACGATCTGGTGATCGCTCAGACGACGCGGACGTTCTCCGCCTGGTCGCCCTTGCGGCCCTGCGTCACGTCGAACTCGACGCGCTGACCCTCTTCCAGCGAACGGTAACCGTTGCCCTGGATGGCGCTGAAGTGCACGAAGACGTCGGGGCCACCATCGCGAGCGATGAACCCATACCCCTTCTCATTGTTGAACCACTTGACGGTGCCGGTAGCCAAGACCGAGCCCTTCTTTCTGTTTCTGCGGGTCGGTTCTGACCACCAAACCCTCTTTCGCCCGAAAGGGTAGCCGGTCGATCTCTGGCGACGACACCGTGTCTGGCGGTGCCACCGTGTACCGGAGAGCGACGGCTATGGTGACGCCCCGGGGCAGAGGCGGGGCGACGCCTACCACCACATTCGAGGTCTTTTTTCGTGTGCGAATGCGATGACGCTCCCCGGTCGCACGGGCAATTTCATCGGCGACGGGTGCTGCAAGCAGCGGGCGCCGGCGCAGCGGTGCTCCTCGGCGGCCGACTCATCAACCCGATCAGCATTGCCGGCGCGCAAGAGGGCGGCGGTAGCGGCGAAGACGCCGCGACGAGTGGTTCCGGTCCGGTCGCGACCCGCGAGTTCCAACGTGCGCCGATCAACGTGCCCCCGCCGATCATCCTTCCGCGATCGGCGTGGGGTGCCGACGAGACCAAGCGCTTGCCGGATATCTCGTACGCGCCGATCCAGAAGCTGATCGTCCACCACTCGGCGACCGCCCTCAGCGGCGACATCCCGGCGGACATCCGCGCGATCTACAAGTTCCATCGCGAGGGACGCGGCTGGGCAGACATCGCGTACAACTTCATCGTCGATCCGAGCGGTCGCATCTGGGAGGGCCGTTGGGCGCGTGACTATCCGCCGCCCGAGGTGCCGACGGGCGAGACCGTCGACGGGATCGGTGTCGTCGGCGCGCACACGCTGAACTACAACACCGGCAGCTGCGGCGTCATGGTGATGGGCGACTACCGGGCTAGCCAGCCGACCGACGCAGCGATGGTCTCGGTGATGCGCGTGCTCGCGTGGAAGGCCGGGCAGAAGGGCATCGACGTCGGGGTCTCCGAGCCGTTCACGAACTTCATCGGACAGACCTCGACGTTCCCGAACATCACGGGTCACCGCGACCTCGGCATCACGGAGTGTCCGGGTGTCGCCTTCTACTCGAAGCTCAACGACCTCCGGGCCGGGGTGGGGGCGCGGACGCAGCGCGGCCTCATCGGCTATCGCGTGCTCTCGAGCGAGGGCCGGGTGCGCGCCTTTGGAGGCGCGTTCGATCTCGGCGATACCGCTCGCCTCGGTGTGGGAGCGGGAGTGGCCATCGCTGCCGCGGGCGACGCCGACAGCTACTGGATCGTCAACGAGGCGGGCAGGGTGTTCTCGTTCGGCAATGCGCCGTACTTCGGCGGCTTGGCCGAGAAGGGCGTCCAGGCCCGGGCCGCTGATATCGCCGGTAGTCCCGGCGGCGCCGGCTACTGGGTGCTCGGCAGCGACGGCGCCGTGTTCCCGTTCGGCAACGCGACCGACCTCGGCGGCCTTCCCGGCCTGGGCATCGCGACGACAGCCCGCAAGCTGCGTCCGACACCCACCGGCGGCGGCTACTGGATCCTTGGCGCCGACGGCGGCATCTTCAGCTTCGGCGACGCGGCGTTCTTCGGCTCGGTGCCCGGTGTCGGTGCGACGACGGCTGCCGTCGACATGACGTCGACGCCTTCGGGCCGCGGCTACTGGGTGCTTGGCGAGGACGGCGGCGTTTTCTCGTTCGGCGACGCGTACTTCCACGGGTCTGTGCCGGGCCTCAAGATCAACTGGGCCCGACCGGCGCGGGCGATCATGGCCGCGTTCGACGGCGGCGGGTACCACGTGATGGCGAACGACGGGGGCGTGTTCAGCTTCGGCAACGTCCCGTTCCACGGCAGCCTCGCCGGCACCGGCCGCCGCCCCGTCGGCATCGCCCCCGCCATCCAGCTCTAACCGCGACTCCCGCGGCCGCTTGCGCGCCAGAGCGACGATGAGTCGGGCTGGCGCGCACACGGTCCCAAAGCGTTTCGGCGCCAGCGGCACAATGCCGCGCCCAGGTGACGAAACGGTCGCGAGACTGACGCGGTGTCTTGGGATGGGCCGCCCGACTTCGCGAACTCGATCTACGACGATCGGTACGAGCTGGTCGACGACTGGCGTCGCCCGTCGCGGGATTGACGAATTGCCGGACCATGCGTCCGTTCAATCATCAATCCCGGCGGCGACGCGGCGGCGGGGTGGGCGTACGCTCGGCGGGTGGCTGATCTGCGCGTGATCATCACGGCGAGCGATTACTTCCGCACGCTCGAGTTCTACGCCGACGTGCTCGGCCTCCCGATCCACGAGTCGTGGGACGATCCCGATGGTCGCGGCACGTTGTTCCGCGCCGCGGGCGGAATGATCGAGGTGTTCGAGGCGAACGCGCATCATCCGGCACATCGACCCGAGGGCGTGCGACTCGGCATCCAAGTCGACGACGCGCAAGCGCTGCACGATCGCGTGGTGCAGCAGGGCGTCCCCATCGTCGAAGCCATCGATGATCGCCCTTGGGGGCATCGCAGCTTCACGATCGACGATCCCGACGGGTTGCCGCTCACGTTCTTCCACGTGCTCCGCTGACGCGCCGATCAGTTCGAACTGGCCCGTCAGTTAGTGGACATCGCGCCTGGTGGCGACAAGCCTGCTCGATGTGCTGATGAACCACATCGACGGGAAGGTGGCAGCGAGCTCGGCCGGTGCGAAGGGCGAAGGTCTCTACGCGCTGAAGCCGATTCGCGCCGGCGAGACCGTCGTTGCGTTCGGTGGCTATGCGATCGATCGCGCGACGCTCGAGTCGCTCCCGGCGGAGCGTCGCATCCACGCCATCCAGATCGACGACCACCTGTTCTTGGTCGGGCCCGATCCGGCCGAGCCCGGCGACCTCGTCAACCACTCGTGCGATCCGAACTGTGGGCTCGTCGGCGCCTTGCTCGTCGTCGCGATGCGTGACATCGACCCCGGCGAAGAGATCACGTTCGACTACGCCATGAGCGACTCGACCGACTACGACGAGTTCGACTGCTCCTGCGGCACGCCGCACTGTCGTAAGCGAGTGACGGGCGACGACTGGATGCGACCCGAGCTGCAACAGCGCTACGCGGGATGGTTCTCCTCGTACCTGGCTCGGCGCATCGCGGCCTTGCCCGCCATGGGCGCGAGTCGCCGGATCTTCGCCGCCTGACGATCACGCCGAAACGATCACGCCGAAACGATCACCCAACGCGCGCACTGCGGTGCCTAGCGTGCCGCCATGCGCATCCTGGTGGTGGGAGCCGGCGGAGTCGGCGCCGCCATCGCTGCGACCGCCAGTCGCCGCCCGTTCTTCGACGCGATGGTGCTGGCCGATCTCGACGTAGGGCGGGCCGAGCGAGCCGTTTCGACTCTTGGTGACGATCGCCTGACCGCGGCAAGGGTCGACGCGAGTGACCGAGCCGCCGTCGCCGCGCTCGCGCACCTGCACCGGGCCGATGTCGTCGTCAACGCGTGCGATCCGAGGTTCAACCCGCCCATCTTCGGCGCCGCGTTCGATGCCGGCTGCACGTACCTGGACATGGCAATGTCGGTGTCGCAGCCGCATCCCGAGGATCCCTACTCGCAGACCGGCGTGATGCTCGGCGACGAGCAGTTCGCCGCGTCGTCGCAGTGGGAGCGCGCGGGATTGCTCGCGCTCGTCGGGATCGGAGTCGAGCCGGGGCTCTCCGATGTCTTCGCTCGATATGCCGCCGACCATCTCTTCAGAGAGATCGACGAGATCGGCGTTCGCGACGGCGCAGATCTCACGATCGACGGCTACGACTTCGCCCCGACGTTCTCGATCTGGACGACGATCGAGGAGTGCCTCAACCCTCCGGTCGTGTGGGAGCGGGCCCGCGGCTGGTTCACGACCGAGCCTTTCTCCGAGCCAGAGACGTTCGTGTTTCCCGAAGGCATCGGCGCGGTCGAGTGCGTGAACGTCGAGCATGAGGAAGTCGTGCTGATCCCCCGCTGGGTCGACTGCGAGCGCGTCACGTTCAAGTACGGCCTCGGCGACCAATTCATCCAGACGCTGCGCACGCTGCATCGGCTCGGGCTCGACAGCAAGGACAAGATCCGCGTGCGAGACGTCGACGTCGCGCCGCGCGATGTGGTCGCCGCCTGCCTGCCGAACCCCGCCGAGCTCGGGAACCGGATGCACGGCAAGACCTGCGCCGGCACCTGGGTGAGGGGAACAGGCGTCGACGAGCAGCCTCGGGAGGTGTACCTGTACCAGGTGGTCGACAATGAGTTCTCGATGGCCGAGTACGGACACCAAGCCGTCGTCTTGCAGACCGCTGTCAACCCGGTCGTTGCGATGGAGCTGATCGCGGAGAAGCGCTGGCAAGCCGTGGGCGTCCTCGGCCCTGAAGCGTTCGACGCCGTGCCCTTCCTCGACAAGCTCGCCGACTACGGCGTCCCGCACGGCATGGTCGAGCTCACCTAGTCGAGCTCACCTAGCGACGACGTACTCGCGCACGACCGGCTCGCGGAACCACTCCCCCATCTCCCGATCCACCGACGCGACGGTCTCGTCGCTGATCGCCTTCCACTGCTCGCGGCTCGCCCACCACACCAAGATCACGACGGTGTTCGATCGATCGGTCGGCACCCACACCTCTTTGCGTACGAACCCGGGCTGCACAGCGAGAAACGCCGTCCAGATGCGCGCGTCGGCCTCGAGAAAGCCCTCGAGATCGCCCGCGTCGACCTGGAGAGTCAGTTCTTCGACGATCGCCATCAGCTCAGCGCAGGAGCTCCGCCGCGTCGACATCCTCGGCGTGCGTGAAGTGGCGTTCGGTCATGGCCGAGAACATCGCGATGCCGCGTTCGCTCGAACCAACGACCATCGACGCGACCACCGACATGATGCAGCCGGAGAACGCGAATCGCCGGTAGCCGTCCCAACAGGCGTCCCACGAGAAGTCGCGCACGCCGCCCGCCTGCAGCTGCTCGTGATACCGACGCAGGAGGTCGACCTCGTGCGCGCGTCTGTCATCCGGCAAGAGCCCAGCACCCAAGAAGTACGACGCGTCGCTCAGCGCCGCGCCCCGTCCCGGCGTCTGCCAGTCGACCACCGCGAGCGGATAGCCGCCTTCGGCGGTACCGAACAGCATGTTGTCGAGGCGGTAGTCGCCATGCGTCACCGTGCGCGGCGCCTCGTCGCCCGCCGCCCACCGTCCCAACGACGCGCCGAGCTGCTCTCCCAACGCGATCTGGCTCGGGGTCATCGCCGGGGCGTAGATCTCGAGGTAGCCGGGCCACACCGACTGGTACAGCGCTTGGATCATCCCGACGCCCTGCGCGTCGCGGTGGGAGAGCCACGCGACGTCCGCGAGCGACGGGTCCGCCCACCGCGGCGCATGCAGCTTCGCGAGCTCGTCGAGCGCGAGCGCGGCCTCCTCGAGGGTGCAGCCCTCGATCTGGTCTCCCTGTTGCGCGGGCGCGAGATCCTCGAGCAGAAGCACGAACAACCCTGAGGCTTGGTCCCAGTCGGCGTGGTAGCAGCGCGGCGTGCGAATGCCCACGGTCGGAGCGATCTCGGTGTAGAAGCGCACCTCGCGCTCGTAGTTGCGCATCGCCATGCCAGTCGCGCGACTCACGTCGTCGTCGGACGGGAGCTTCGCGACGACACGAGCAGGGGCGTCCTCGGAGCCCTCGAGCCGGTACCGCACGCACATGCCGACCTGACCGGTGCCGACCCGCTGCTCCTCGACGATCGCAACGTCGACGCCGAGCGCCTGCGACATCCACTCGTCCGTGATGTCGGTGCGGGCACCCGGAATCGGAGGATGGCGGTCAGTGCGACTCATGCGGCGGCGACCGTATCTCGCCCGTCAGCGGCAGACGCCCTCGCTAGCGTCGAGCCGTGGACGAGACGCTGGTCGGACAGCACATCGCCGAGGTCGACCGGATCGGATACACGATCGTCGCCAATGCAATCGAGCCCGACCTCATCGCCGAGTTGCACGCCGACCTGGCCCGCCTCGAGGACGAGCTCGCGGTGCAGCCCGCCAGCAACAACTTCGAGGGCGCTGCCACGTGGCGCATCTACAACCTGCTCCTCTACGGCGCGCTCTACGAGCGCATCCCTCGTGCATCCCCACGTGCTCCCGATCGTCGAGGGTGTCCTCGACAACGGATGTCTGATCTCGTCGCTGTCGTCCATCGCGATCGGGGCAGGCGAGACCGCTCAGCCCATCCATGCCGACGACCAGTTGATCCCGATCCCGAAGCCCCACGTCGCCACCGTGTGCAACACCATGTGGGCGCTCACCGACTTCACAGAGGCGAACGGCGCCACCCGTCTCGTACCGGGCAGTCACACCGCCGATCACTCGCCGACCTACGGCGAGACCTACGACACGATCCCTGCGGAGATGGATGCGGGAAGCGTGCTCGTCTGGCACGGCTCGCTGTGGCACGGCGGCGGAGCGAACACCACCAGCGAGAGGCGCGTCGGCGTCGCGATGAACTACTGCGCGGGCTGGATCCGCCAGCAGGAGAACCAGCAGCTCGGCATCCCCCGCGACGTCGCCGCGCGGTTCTCACCGCGCCTGCGTCAGCTGTGCGGCTACGGCATCTATCGCGGGCTCATCGGTCACATCGACAAGCACGATCCGGTGGATCTACTCGACACCTCGACGGGCAAGCACATCGGCTCCTCCGACCCGATGGTGTGGGCTCGCCTGTGAGCTCGACCCTGAACATCAGGGAGATCCCGGCCGGCCCAGAGCGCCGTCGACTGATCCCGCTGCTTCACCTCGCCGAGGACTCCGACTCACAGCTCGAAGCGGCAATCGACGACGGGGTGATGTACGTCGTCGTCGACGATGCCGAGCACATCGGGGTCGTGCTCGCGCTGGTCCACACGCCGGGCGAGGTCGAGCTGCGCTATGTCGCGGTAGCGGCGTCGCACCAGCGCAAGGGCATCGGCAAGGCGATGCTCGCCCACGTCGCGGACGCCAGCCGAGCGAGGGGTGCCAAGCGAGTCCTCGTGGGCACGAGCTCGGCCGACACCGGCAACCTCGACTTCTACCAGCGGTGCGGCTTTCGACTGCAGTCGATCGAACGGGACTACTTCTCGCCGGCACGCGGATACCCGCCCGACTTCGTGCTGAACGGCCTGCCCGCAGTCGACATGGTGTGGATGGACATGCACCTCTGATGGGCAGGCTGCGCGAGCTCGCGCTCGATATCACGCCGCTGCGCACGTCACGTGAGTTCCGCGTCTTGTGGGGCGCTGACGGCATCACGGCCGCGGGGTCGCAGCTCACGCGGGTCGCTGCTGCGTTCCAGATCTACGACCTGACCGAGTCGACGCTCGCCGTCGGCCTGCTGGGGCTCGTCGCGATGTTCCCGCTGTTCTTCGGCTCGATCATCGGCGGTGCTGTCGCGGACCACTTCGAGCGCCGCCGGATCCTGCTGCTCACCGAGCTCGGTGGACTGCTCTGCGCGCTCGTGCTCGCAGCCAATGCGGCATCGGCGAACCCGCGGGCTTGGGTGATCTTCGTCGTGTTCTTCCTCACAACGGCCTGCTACTCGATCGGCGTACCGGCGAGCCGTTCCGCGGTGCAGATGCTGGTCGAGCGCGAGCAGATTCCGTCGGCCACCGCGCTGGAGGCCGTGCTCGGCAGCACCGCTCGCCTCATCGGGCCCGTCATCGCCGGAGTGCTCATCGCGCAGGTCGGCCTCGCGTGGACATACCTGGTCGACGTCGCGACGTTCGTCCTCTCGATCACGTTGCTCCTCACGATGCGCCGGATCGCCATCACCGGCGGCTCGGGCGTGAGCCTCCACGCGATAGCCGAGGGACTCCGGTATCTCCGCAGTCGAGCCGCGCTCAAGGGATCGTTCATCGCGGACCTCATCGCCATGATCTTCGGCATGCCCGCCGCGCTGTTCCCCGCACTCGTCGACCAACGGTTCGACGGCGACCCCGCGGTGCTCGGTCTGCTCTTCGCGGCGCCGTTCGCGGGGTCACTCATCGCGAGCGCAACCAGTGGCTGGGCGCGCCGGGTGCACCGCCATGGCGTGGCGCTCTGCCTCGCTATCGTCGCGTGGGGCGTCGCGATCACCATCTTCGGACTGGTCGAGGGGCTGGCGATCTCGCTCGCTCTGCTCGTCGTCGCCGGCGGCTCCGACATGGTGAGCGGCGTCTTCCGCCAGTCGATCCTGCGGATGGCGACGCCCCCGCAGATGCTCGGACGGATCGAAGGCGTCGGCATGGCGGTGTGGACGACAGGACCGGCCCTCGGCGACCTCGAGGCCGGGGCGGTCGCGGCCGTCACCACCGTCGACACCTCCATCGTCATCGGAGGCCTCGCCTGCATCGGCGGCATCGCCGTGCTCGCGGTTGCGATGCCCGCGCTTATCGCGTACGACGCGCGCACCGGTGCGCCGAAGGCCGGGCTCGCCACGAGCTAGCCCGCCGGTACCGTCCTGAACCGTGTATGCGTTCCTCCGCCGTCCGAAGTGGATCGCGTTCACGCTGGGCGTCCTCGTACTCGCCATGGTGCTGGTGAACCTCGGGCTCTGGCAGCTGCGCCGGCTGGACGAGCGGCAAGAGCGAAACGCCGCGGTGAGGGAACGTGCGACCCGGGAGACAGTTCCGATCGAGCAGGCCGACGGAGGCGAGTGGCAGAACGTTCAGGCCACCGGGGAGTACGACGCGGACGGACAGGTCCTCGTGCGCAATCGATCCTTGAACGGATCGCCCGGCTACCACGTGCTCACTCCGCTGGTGCTGCCCACCGGTGAGGGGCTCGTCGTCAACCGCGGCTTCATCCCGTTGGAGACGAGCAGCGACGGTCCCGTGGTCCCCGAGCCCCCGGTGGGCTCGGTCACCGTCGACGGTCGCGTCCGCGCATCGCAGACCCGGGGCAGCTTCGGGCCCCGCGATCCGGCGGAGGGCACTCTCACCGCACTGGCCCGGGCCGACATCGCGCGGCTCCAGCAACAGACCTCATACCCACTGCTTCCGTTCTATGTGGAGCTCGAGTCGTCGACGCCCGCTGAGGCCGGCAGCCCGACTCCCATCCCGCTCCCCCATCTCGACGACGGTCCCCACCTCAGCTACGCGATCCAGTGGTTCACTTTCGCCACGTTGGCCGTCATCGGCTGGGTCGTCGTCGTACGGAAGAGCGGACGCGACCACAAGCAGAGTGCTCACGACGACAAGCGCGTGGTCGGGGTCGAGAACGACGCGCCCTAGGCTCGGGCGCATGGCCCTCACTGACGAAGCCGTCTCCCCCGCGCCCGACGACGTCGAGGAAGTCGCGTGGAATCTCGAGTCACTCGTCGACGGGAAGGGCGCCGCGGGCGTCGACGAGCTGCTCGACCGGGCCGAAACGATGCTGCCCCCGCTCCTCGAACACCGCGAACGCGTCGCAACGATGGACGCCCCGACGCTCGCGGCCTTCATGTCGTCGTTGAGCGACCTGCAGGAGCTGATCGGCAAGGCCGCCTCGTATGCCGGCCTCAAGTTCGCCGTCGACACGAGTGATCCCGCCAACGGTGCCCTCATGCAGCGCGTGCAAGAGCGCGCCACCGCGATCGGCACCCAGCTGATCTGGTTCGAGCTCGAGTGGGCAGCGATACCCGACGAATCCGCCGACACGATCCTGGCCGACGAGCGCGTCGCTCCCTACCGGTACCACCTCGAGTCGGAGCGGCGGTACCGGCCGCACCTCCTCACCGAGCCCGAGGAGAAGATCGACGCCGAGAAGAGCGTGACGGGTCGGTCCGCGTGGGTCCGCCTCTTCAGCGAGCTCTCGGCCGAGATCAAAGTCACGCTGCCCGACGGCGTCGACGCGCCCCTCGAACGCGGTCTCGCCCTCATGATGCATCCCGACCGCGAGACGCGCCAGCAAGCGGCCGAAGCGATCACCGCTGGGCTCGCCCCCGGGCTGCGCACGCGCGCGTTCATCTTCAACACGCTGCTGGCGGACAAGAGCACCGACGACCGGCTGCGCCACTACCCGACCTGGATCACGAGCCGCAACCTCGCCAACCAAGCGACCGACGAGAGCGTCGAGGCACTCGTCGACGCGGTGAAGCGCCGATACGACATCCCCCAGCGTTGGTACACCATGAAGCGCCAGATCCTCGGCCTCCCCCGCCTTGCGGACTACGACCGGTACGCGTCGGTCGCCGCGAGCGAGACGCTCATCGACTGGCCCGAGGCGCGCGACATGGTGCTCGATTCCTACGCCTCGTTCTCGCCCGAGCTCGCGGCGCTCGCACGCCGGTTCTTCGACGAGCGGTGGATCGACGCGCCCGTTCGCCCCGGCAAGCGCCCCGGCGCGTTCTGCGCGTACACGGTCCCGTCGCACCACCCGTATGTGTTCCTCAACTGGACTGCGAAGCGCAACGACGTCCTGACCCTCGCGCACGAGCTCGGTCACGGCCTGCACGGGCACCTGGCGCGCGAACAGGGAGTGTTCCATCAGTCGACGCCGCTCACGCTCGCCGAGACCGCGTCGGTGTTCGGCGAGACGGTGACGTTCGGTCGGCTGCTCGCGGCGACGACCGATCCGCAGGACCGTCTCGCGTTGCTCGCGGAGTCGATCGAAGGTGGCATCGCCACGGTCTTCCGCCAAACGGCGATGAACCGCTTCGAGCAGGCGATGCACACCGCTCGCCGCGAGGAGGGCGAGCTGTCGGTGGAACGACTCGGCGACCTGTGGGCCGAGACGCAGTCCGAGATGCTCGGTGACTCCGTCGAGATCACCGACAACTACCGCAGCTGGTGGAGCTACATCCCCCATTTCGTGGGGACCCCGGGGTACGTCTACGCGTATGCCTACGGGCAGCTGCTGGCGATGTCGGTGTACCACCAGTACGAGACGCAGGGCTCCGACTTCGTTCCCCGCTACCTCCACTTGTTACGGGCCGGCGGGTCGATGGCCCCGGAGGACCTTGGCCGCATCGTCGGTTGCGACCTCGCCGATCCGGGCTTCTGGGACGGCGGACTGGCGCTGCTCGAAGCACAAGTCGATCAGGCCGAGGACGCCGCCGCAGCAGCCGGGCGCCTCTGACGCGAGCCCGACCGTTTCCGCAGGTCCGCGGCGTAGCGTGCAGCCATGACCGGCGAACCTGAGATCGCCGCTTCGATCCTCGACCTCGTCGGCAACACCCCGATGGTGCGGCTGCCGCACCTGTCGGAGACTGAGGGCATCACGGCCACCCTCGCCGTCAAGCTCGAGACCACCAACCCGGGCGGCAGCGTGAAAGACCGACCGGCGATTGCCATGATCGACGCCGCGGAGCGAGACGGGCTCTTGAAGCCGGGCGGCACGATCGTCGAGCCAACCTCTGGCAACACGGGCGTCGGGCTCGCCATCGTCGCGGCGCAACGCGGCTACCGGTGCGTGTTCGTCATGACCGACAAGGTCGCACCCGAGAAGGTGGCGTTCCTGCGCGCATACGGCGCTGAGGTCGTCGTGTGCCCCGTCGCGGTGCTCCCCGAGGATCCTCAGTCGTACTACTCGACCGCGGAGCGACTCGTGCGCGAGATCCCCGGTGCGTTCCGACCGAACCAGTACGCGAACCCCGCCAACCCGCAGTCGCACTACGACACCACGGGCCCGGAGATCTGGAGGCAGACCGCGGGGCGGGTCACGCACTTCGTGGCGGGCCTCGGCACCGGCGGCACCATCACCGGCATCGGCCGGTACCTGAAGGAGCAGAACCCGGCCGTACGGATCATCGGAGCGGATCCGGAGGGATCGGTGTACTCGGGCGGGTCGGGCCGCCCGTACATGGTGGAGGGCGTCGGCGAGGACTTCTGGCCCGAGACGTATGACCCGTCGGTGATCGACGGTGTGATCGCGGTGAGCGACGAGGATTCGTTTCTCATGGCACGCCGCGTCGCTCGCGACGAGGGCTTGCTGATCGGCGGGTCGGGCGGCACCGCGGTCGCGGCGGCGGTGCGGGTGGCGAAGGCGGCGAGTCCGTCCGACATCGTCGTCGTGCTGGTCCCCGACTCGGGCCGGGGATACCTGTCCCGCGTGTTCAACGACGAGTGGATGGCGGACTACGGGTTCCTGCGCACATGCGACCTCTGCGTCGCCGAGGTGCTCGACGCCCGCAGCGAGTCGCTGCCGCCGCTCATCTACGTGAACCCAGAGCACTCGGCGCGCGACGCCGTGGCGTTGATGCGCAAGCACGGGCTGTCGCAGCTGCCGGTGATCAAGAACGAGCCGCCGTTCGCTGCGGCCGAAGTGCAGGGAGCGGTGGACGAGCTCGAGCTGATGGACAAGGCGTTCCACGATCCCGAGGTGCTCGACCTACCCGTCGGCGACGTGATGGGGCCGAAGCTCCCGACGGTCGGCATCGGCCAGTCGCTCGACCTGGTGGTGCGTAAGCTCGACCAGGCCCCCGCGCTTCTCGTCTTGTCAGGCGGCCGACCCCTCGCGGTCCTCACGCGCACCGACGTGCTCACGTTCCTCTCGCCGAGCGAGCAGCTCGATGGGTGAGGCCGAGGCGTCGAAGCGCTCGGCTTCGAGACCCGCGCCATCCACGCCGGCCAAGCGCCCGACGAAGCCAGCGGCGCCGTCATCCCACCGCTGTCGCTCTCGACGACGTTCGCGCAGCAGGCGGTGGGCGACCACAAGGGCTACGAGTACGCCCGCTCCGGCAACCCGACACGAACATCGCTCGAGACGTGCCTGGCTTCGCTCGAAGGCGCGGACCACGGCCTCGCGTTCGCCAGCGGTCTCTCCGCCGAGGACGCGGTGCTGCGCACGCTCGTGCAACCCGGTGATCGCATCCTCCTCGGCACTGACGCCTACGGCGGAACGTTCCGCTTGATCTCCCAGGTCTACGGGCCCGCCGGCTACTCCTGGAGCGCGGTCGATCTCACCGATCCCGCGGCGCTGTCCGCCGCGTGGCCAGATGACGCTGTGCTCGTGTGGCTCGAGACCCCCACGAACCCGTTGCTCACGTGCATCGACATCGAGGCGATCGCGACGGTCGCCCACGACCACGGCGCCCGCTGCGTCGTCGACAACACCTTCGCGACGCCGTACCTCCAGCGGCCGCTCGAGTTCGGCGCCGACGTCGTCGTGCACTCCACGACGAAGTACCTCGGCGGCCACTCTGACGTCATCGGCGGCTTTTCCGCACTCAATGACGACCAGATCGCGGAGCGGCTGCGGTTCATCCAGAACGCGGCGGGCGCGGTGCCCGCGCCGTTCGACTGCTACCTCGTGTTGCGCGGACTCAAGACACTGGCGGTGCGTATGGACCGTCACTCCTCGAACGCACGGGCGATCGTCGACCTCCTCGTAGGCCACCCCGCGGTCGACCGCGTGCTGTACCCGCAGCTCCCCGACCATCCCGGTCATGCCGCAGCCGCCAAGCAGATGCGTGACTTCGGCGGCATGGTGTCGTTCACGTGCGCCGGCGGCGAGCGCGCGGCGCTCGACGTCGTGAGCCGAACCTCGCTGTTCACGCTCGCGGAATCGCTCGGTGCCGTGGAGTCCCTGATCGAGCACCCCGGACGCATGACCCACGCCTCTGCCGCGGACTCGCCGCTCGAAGTCGACCCTGCACTCGTGCGGCTCTCCGTCGGCATCGAGTCGGCGTCCGACCTCGTGGCCGACCTCAGCCAGGCGCTCGACTCACTCTGACCGAACTCATTCCGCGGTGGCGCGCCCTTCGAGCCGATCGCGGATGTCATCGAGCGCGGCGTGGCCGGCCGCGAAGTAGCGAGGGCGACGGCTCACCATTCGCCGAACCCGGCCCCGCAGCCGCAGGCTCAAGATCGTGTGGAACGCGTCCCACTTCATGAGCTCGAGCTCGACCGGCAGCGTCACTGCGGAGCGAGGGAGGACCAGGCGGGCGACGAGCGCTCGCAGCCGAGGCGGCCGCAGTCCCTCGATTGCGGCACCGAGCGTGAGCTGCCCTCCGCCCTCTGGCTCTACGCAGTCAACCGTCGGTCGCCACCGGTCGAACGCCGTCGCCGCGTCGTGAGGACAGAGCAGAACGAGGCGGCTGATCACCAGGATCGGCCCCGACTCGAACGAAGTCGGCACGACCAGGCGGTCAAGTGTCGGCGTGCGGCGACCGATCTCATGGACGACGGCCTCGACGGCATGGGTGGACGCACGAAACCACGCCGGCACGACGTGCGGGCCACCGTCGGCTTCTCGCTCCGCCTCCGAGACATAGAGCGGAAGATCCACATCAGTACTCTGGGCCGCGACCCGGAAGGAGTGCAATGGGCCTCTTCAACCGCATGAAGGATCCCGTCGAGGGCATGGCGCAGGTCATCTCATCCTCGGCCCCGCCACGCGCGACATCGGGCAACTGCAAGATGACGCTCGTCGTGCAGGCGGACGGCGTGCCGGCCACATCGGCGCACGTCCACGACATCGTGTCGACGAAGAGGTGGCCGTTCCCCGGCACCGTTCTCCCCGTGCAGGTCGATCGCGCGAACCCGGAGAAGGTCAAGGTGCTGTGGGACAAGGTCCCGTCGCACGAGGAGTCGGCCCAGGCCGATGCCGACGCGCTCGCGGCGATGATGCGCGGTGAGACGCCGCCGGGATCGACGCCGCCCGGTATCGATCCGACGATGCTGTCGGGCAGCACCGGCGACATCGTGTCGCAGCTCCAGCAGATGTTCCCGGGCGCGCACATCCAGGTCGAGGGCACGTCGATGACGGCTCCGGCCTCGGGTGCCGCTTGGGCTCCCCCAACGGCGGGGGCCACACAAGACGACTTCGACGACGAACGCATCGAGGCCCTGGAACGGCTCGCGAAGCTGCACGCGAGCGGAGCGCTCACCGACGCCGAATTCGCCGCGGAGAAACGCCGGGTTCTCGGCGGCTGACTATCCCGTCGAACTATCCCGTGGGGGCGAGCGTCTCGGTGCCTTCCCAAGCGGGGAGGTCGGGACGCTGCGCGAACCGCGGCGGCGGCAACGTGAGGTGGCCGACGGAGATCGTTGCCGCGACCGGGTGAGCGGGTGTGACCCGTGGATCACCGAACCAGGCACCGTCGAAGGCACCGACGTGGGGCCGGCCGCGCTCGGCGCGGAGCGGTTCGAAGTGCGGTTCGACCTGGACGAGCCGATCTCCGCGCCCTTCCACGAATCCGCGGTTCAGCCCAACCACGTGCTGGACGTCGCCCGCTGCGATCGGCCGCGGGTCTTCGACCGAGACGTCGAGCACGGTGACACCGGCGTCCACCACCGCGACGGCGACCCGGTCGTAGCGCCGCTCGACTCGTACGGTGGCGGAAGCCGGAGGCGGGTAGGCCCACCCGTCCGCGAGCGCCTTGGCGAGCGCGCCTTCCGCGGCGCCGCCGACGAGCATTGCCCGCGCCCGGACGCCGGCTCGACACGAGAGGCGCAGCTGCACCATCTCGATGTCGACGGCGCGCCATGCGGTGATCGTGAGCAACGTCGGGATCGTTTCGTGCAGACCGATCGGCAGGAGGTCGGCGCCGCGCACGCCCGCGAGCTCGTAGGAGATGAGCACGACTTCGGTCTCGCCGAAGTCGAGTGGTTCGACCGCGAGCGTCATCGCGGTCGGAACTTCGCCATGACCTCGGTCGCGAAGAGTCGCAGGCTCGCGAGCACGTCGGCCTGATCGATGACCTCGACGGTGTTCACGATGAAGTTGATGCCGTCGATGCCGACCGACTCCCACTCGCGGATCACGTCGACGATGCGCGCCGGGTCGCCGATGGCGATCCCTTCGGGGAGCGGACGACGATCGCCCGGCGCGCCGGTCTCCTTCATCGCTCGTGTCGCCTGGTTCCCGAGCGATTGGTAGGCGCTCGTCGGGTAGGCCTCGCGCGTCCAGAGGAGGTGCGAGTTGAGGAAGTTGAACGCCGCGGCCATGCGGCCACCTCGATCGGCAGCCACGTCGATGTCCTCGTGGCAGTACAGAAAGTTCTGGGTGGTCACCGCCGAGGTCACCATCGCTCCGACCGGCTCACACACCTCGATGCGGCGGCGGTACTCGGCGGTGCGGCGCTGCTGCTCGGCGAAGGTCACCGCGGCCACACCGAGGCACCCAAGACCGCGATCGGCGGCGTCGAGCTCGGTGCCGGGCGTCGTGACCGTGACCCACATCGGCGGGTGCGGGTCTTGGAGCGGCTTCGGAAGCACGTTTCGCTCGGGCACGTGACACGAGATGCCGTCGAACGAGAAGCGATCCTGCATCCACATCTTCGGGATGATCCGGACGTACTCGTCCCAGGTCTTCTTCGTGAGATCGGGGTCGGTGCCGAACCCGCCGAGCTCGGTCCACGTCGACGACCGGGCGGTGCCCAGCTCGAGTCGCCCGCCGCTCACGATGTCGAGTGCCGCCGCGCGCTCGGCGACCCGCACCGGATGGTTCATCTCGGGCACGCACACGACCGCACCGTGCCCGACCCGAATCCGCTCGGTCCGCGCGGCGACCGCGGTCAGGAAGACCTCCGGTGACGAGCAGTGCGAGTAGCCCTCGAGGAAGTGATGCTCGACCGCCCACACCCAGTCGAACCCCAGTGCGTCCGCGAGCACCGCCTGTTCGAGCGCGTTCGCGTAGGCATGCTGCTCGGCCTGCCGCGTGAGCGGCAGGGGCACCGAGAGCTCGAAGAACAAGCCGAACTTCACGTCGGTGACCGTACCGCCGGCCACCTACCATCGCCCGATGACCGAGATCGAGCACCGCTTCGTCGAGACGAACGGCATCCGCATGCACGTCGCCGAGGCCGGGCCGGCCGACGGACCGCTGGTCGTGCTGTGCCACGGCTTCCCTGAGAGCTGGTACTCGTGGCGGCATCAGCTCACCGCGTTGGGCGATGCCGGGTACCACGTCGTGGCGCCCGACCAACGCGGCTACGGGCAGACCACCGCACCGGAGGAGATCGAGGCGTACACCCAGCTCCACCTGGTCGGCGACATCATCGGGTTGCTCGACGCACTCGACGCGCCCACCGCAGTGATCGCGGGCCACGACTGGGGCGCGCCCGTCGCCTGGAACACCGCTCTCTGGCGCCCCGACCGCATCCGCGGCGTCATCGGGCTCTCGGTCCCGCTCACCGCGCGCGCACCCGGCCGGCCGACCCTGCTCCTCAACATGCTCGCGGGCGAGAACTTCATGTACATCCTCTACTTCCAGGAGCCCGGCGTCGCCGAGGAGAACCTGAGCAAGGACGTCCGCTTCACCATCCGCGGCTTCATGTACGTGGGTTCGGGCGACATCGACCCGAGCGAGAACCAGTGGGGTCGGCTTGGCCGCGACGCAACGATCACCGACGCCTTCGTGGACCCGGCGACGTTGCCGGCGTGGCTCACCGAAGCCGACGTCGACTTCTACGTCGGCGAGTTCGAGCGCGTCGGCTTCCGGGGCGGTCTGAACTGGTATCGCAACATCGATCGCACGTGGGAGCTCACCGCGGCCTGGGCCGGCGCGGTCGTCACCCCTCCCGCCCTGTTCATCGCGGGCGACCGCGACGGGGTGATCGCGATGAACCCGGGCGCCGTCGAGGCGCTGCCGACGCTCGTGCCGAACCTTCGACGCACCGTCATGCTCGAGGGGTGCGGGCACTGGACGCAGCAGGAGCGTCCCGACGAGACCAACGCCGCGATGCTCGAGTTCCTCGCCGGACTCGATTGACCGTTGCCGACGCACTGACCGCGATCGATGCGTGGCCGGGTCGGGACCGGGCAGTCGCAGTCGTCGATCGAGGTGGCACCCTCGCGAGCCGCGGAGCGACCGAGCAGCGTCTCGCGCTCGCGAGCGTTACGAAGCCCTTGATCGCGTACGCGGTGCTCGTCGCGGTCGAGGAGGGCTCCGTCGATCTGGACGCGCCGATCGACCCGGGCGCATCGCTACGACATCTCCTCGCGCACGCGTCGGGCCTGGCGCCTGATGACGAGAACTCGATCGCGGAGCCGGCGTCTCGGCGCATCTACTCGAACGCTGGTTTCGAGGTGCTCGGCCGCACCCTCGAGGCGGCGACGGGACTGGCGACGGCCACCTACTTGCGGGAGGCCGTCCTCGACCCGCTCGCGATGGTGAACACCGCGCTCGACGGCTCACCCGCGTCCGGTGCGGTGAGCACCACCGTCGACCTCACCCGGTTCGCTAGCGAGCTGCTCGAGCCCACGCTCGTTGCACGCCCCACGCTGGCGGACGCGACGAGCGTCCAGTTCCCGGGCCTCGACGGGGTGCTCCCCGGGTTCGGCCGACAGTCACCGAACGACTGGGGCCTCGGGTTCGAGATCCGCGACGGGAAGCATCCCCACTGGACCGGAGCACGCAACTCGCCGCGGACGTTCGGCCACTTCGGTCGCACGGGCACGTTCCTCTGGGTCGATCCGGGAGCGGGGCTGGCGTGCGTGTGCCTCACCGATGCGGGATTCGGCCCCTGGGCCCAGGCCGCGTGGCCGGCACTCAGCGACTCGGTTCTGGAAGCGGCGGCGCGCTGACGGGTTCGCCGTCGCGCAGCACGACGTACTGACGATCGGGATCGTTCTGCATGCCCTCGGTCGCCGGGCCTGGTCCGCTCACCGCGGCGCCGTCAGGCGCGTACTGCACGATGTAGGCCTTGCGCACCGCGCCACTCGTGTTCGGCCCGGTGAGGTGAGGCGTCAGCGACGAGAACACGACGATGTCCCCGGCACGGGCTGGCACGGGCACCGCGCCTTCGGGGTCGTGCAGGCACTCCCAGCCGTAGTCGGTCATCCAGTGCTCGAGCGTGCCGAGCCGATGCAGCCCCGGCACCACCCACGGACAGCCGTTCTCGGTCGTCGCGTCGGTGAGCGCGACCCAACAGGTGAGGTACTGCTGCGGCTCGATGAACGTGTACCCGTTGTCCTGATGCCACGGAAACGCGCGCGGCTTCTCTGGCTCCTTGTAGACGGCCTGCTCCCAGTAGAGGCGCGCATCGGGACCGATCAGGTCCCGCACGAGCGCGGTGAAGACAGGGCCGGCGACCCAGTCGCGCAGGAACGCCGACCGGAGCACGAGGTGGGTGGAGAACACGAGGTTCCCGGCCTCGGCGATGAACAGCTTCTCGTCCTCCCGGGTGCGCAGGAACTCGACGCTCCGCTCGTGGATCGGGTCGATCGCGGCGACGACTCGCGCGACTTCCTCGGCGTCGAACGCTCCTTCAAGCAAGAAGTAGCCCTGCTCGTCGAACGACCGCATCTGCGCTTCGGTCACGAAGTGAAGGGGACCCTGATGATCGGTCCACTCGAACGTCGTGTTCAGCCGATGGCGAGTCGGGGTCGTGGTCACGGAGTGTGATGGTACGGCGTCACCGAACGAGCCGGAAGAACGCGCGGATGTCGTCGACGAGCAGCTCGGGTTCTTCCATCGCCGCGAAGTGACCACCCCGCGGCATGACGGTCCAGTGCTTGATGTTGTAGGCGGCCTCGGCCCACGAGCGCGGCGCGCGGTAGAGCTCCTTCGGGAAGATTGCTACACCGGTCGGCACCTCGACGAAGTCAGGCGCCGGCCCGTTCGCGCGGGCGCGCTGCGACTCGCAGTACAGCCGGACCGACGACGAGATCGTGTTCGTCACCCAGTACGCGGTGATGTTCGTGAGGAGCTCATCCTTCGTGAAGCTCGACTCCACGTCGCCGTTGCAGTCGCTCCACGTACGGAACTTCTCGACGATCCATCCGGCCAAGCCTGCGGGTGAATCGGTGAGCCCGTAACCGAGTGTTTGCGGCTTCGTCCCCTGGATCGCCTGATACCCGGTCTCCTGCTGCTGGAAGTGCGTCATGTCCGCGACCGCTTGCATCTCGGCCTCGGTGAGCCCCTGCATGGGGTTCGTCGACCCGGTCGGCGGACCGGCGATCACCATGTTCACGTGGAGGCCGATCAGATGGTCAGGGTCGGCCAATCCGAGCAGCGTCGTCGCGATCGCGCCCCAGTCACCGCCTTGCGCGCCATAGCGCTCGTATCCGAGCCGCGCCATGAGCGTGGCGTTTGCTTCGGCCACTCGCCGGATGTCCCATCCCTGCTGGTGCGTGGGCCCTGACCATCCGTAGCCCGGCATCGAGGGGCACACGACGTGGAACGCATCGGCCGCGTCACCGCCGTGGGCGACGGGGTCGGTGAGCGGGCCGAGGATGTCGAGGAACTCCACGACCGAGCCCGGCCATCCGTGCGTGATGATCAACGGCACCGCGTCGGCATGCGGCGAGCGAGCGTGGATGAAGTGGAGGTGCTCGCCGTCGACTTCGGTCTCGAACTGGGGCCACGAGTTGAGACCGTGCTCGGCGGCCCGCCAATCGAAGTCGTTCTGCCAGTACGCGCACAGCTCCTGCAGGTAGGAGAGCTCGGTGCCGTAGTCCCAACCCGCGTCATCGAGCTGAGCGGGCCAACGCGTGCGCGCCAGCCGATCACGAAGATCGGCGAGCACGTCGTCGGGCACCTCGATCCGGAAGGGCGTAGCTGCACTCGACTGAACCATGGGGCGATCGTTGCACACGCCAGTAGCGTGGCCTGATGGTCGAGACCCCCCGTGCACGCTCGCGCGGGTCACGACCGCTCGGGTCACGACCGCGCTAGTCACGACCTGGCCCCGCTGTACATCGTCACGTTCCTCGCCGCCGCCGCGAACGGTGTCGTGTTCCCCTTGCTCGCCGACCTGCAGGACGCGCACGACCTCCCGACGTACGGCCTCGGCATCATCTCAGCGGCATCGTTCCTCACCGCGTTGTTCGCCCAGCTCGCACTAGCGGGACAGGCCGACCGCGGCCGCGCCAAGACCTTGCTGATCGCCGGCCTTGCCCTGAGCTTCGTGTCGCTCGTGACGTTCGCGATCTCCACCGAGCTCTGGCAGTTCACGCTCGCGAGGGGGATGTCGGGGCTCGCGATCGGGTGCATGTGGCCCGCCACCCGGTCGATCGTCGCCCGGCTCGACGCGGAGCATGTCGGGCGCAACCTCGGCCGCCTCGCGAGCATGGAGCTCGGCGGGTTCGTCACCGCTCCCGTGGTCGGGGCGGCGGTGGCCAAGGCGTTCGGGCTGGACGCGCCGTTTTGGCTCCTCGCCGCGGTGATGCTTGTCGCCCTCGTGGCGCTCGCGCGCCGGCCCGTCCCGGGGGCCGCGCCGGGCTTCGACGCCGCGGCTCCTCGCAGCGTCTCCCTCGACCTGCTGCGCTACCGCGAGGTCGTCGTGGCGAGCATCTTGGCGCTCGCGCTGTTCATGCCCGTCGGCATCTACGACTCTCTCTGGTCGCGCTACCTGCAAGACCGCGGAGCGAGCACGTTGTTCATCGGCGTGACGCTCGCGTTGTACGGCGTCCCGTTCATCCTGCTGGCGTCGCGGGGTGGCCGGTTGGCTGACCGCATCGGCCCGTTCCGCGCGGCGTTCATCTGCCTCGTGCTGATCGCGCCGGTGATCGCTGTCTACGGGCTGTTCACCGTTCCCATCGTGATTGTGTCCTTCGCGATCATCGAGGCGGTCATCCAGGCCGTCGCGGTGCCGGCGTCGCAGGCCGCCATGGCCAAGGCGTGCCCGCCCGAGCGGCTGGCCGCCGGGCAGGGGCTCGCAGGCGCGGCGGGCCAACTCGGAGCTGGCCTCATGGCGCTCGGCGCCGCCCCGGTGTACGAGGCGACGGGTTCAGAGGCGCTGTTCATCGGCGCCGCCGGGCTCACGCTCGGTCTGGGGGCCATCGCGTGGGTGCTGCACTCGCGCCGCACACCCGCCGCCGCCCCGCCGGCTCACCAACCGGCGAGAGGTTCGATCGCATAGTTGTTAGACTCTCTAACAGATATGCGAGCCCGCCTCCGCCCCAAGACCCGGCAGACGTTCGGCGCCCTTCACAGCAGTCGGAACTACCGGCTCTACATGATCGGCCAGTCGATCTCGCTGACGGGCACGTGGATGCAGACGGTGGCTCAGGCCTGGCTGGTCCTCGAGCTGACCGGCAGCGGCACCTCGCTCGGCCTCGTCGTCGCACTGCAGTTCCTGCCCGTGCTGCTGCTCGGGCCCTTCGGCGGGCTCATGGCCGATCGGTTCCCGAAGCGGCGAGTGCTTCTGATCACGCAAGTGTCCTTCGGGCTCGTGGCGCTCACGCTGGGCACTCTCACCGCCACCGACGTCGTCGAGCTCTGGATGGTGTACCTGTGTGCCCTCGCGTTCGGGTGCATCACTGCGCTCGACAACCCGGCGCGCCAGACGTTCGTGATGGAGATGGTCGGCCGCGAGCACCTCCACAACGCGGTCACGCTCAACACCGTCAACATCAACATGGCGCGGGTGATCGGTCCGGCCGTCGCGGGCGTCATCATCGGTGTCATCGGCATCGCGCCGTGCTTCTTCCTGAACGCGGCGTCGTACGTGGCGGTGATCATCGCCCTGCTCATGATGAACGTCGCGCTGCTGCAGATCGCGCCCGCGCAGCCTCGGGCCAAGGGTCAGGTGCGCGAAGGCTTCCGATACGTGTGGTCGGACCCGCGGCTTCGTACTCCCCTGGTGATCATGGCCGTCGTCGGAACGCTCGCCTACGAGTTCCAGGTGAACCTTCCCCTGATTGCGAGCGATACGTTCAACGGCGACGCCGCGACCTACGGGATCATGACCGGCGCGATGGGCGTCGGCGCGGTGATCGGCGGACTGTTCACTGCGTCTCGGTCCCGAACCGGCGATGGTCCGCTCATCAGATCCACATTGGTGTTCGGCGTAGTCATCGTCGCCGCCGCGTTGATGCCGACCTTGCCCTCGATGATCGCGTTGCTCGTCGTGGTCGGCGCAGGGAGCGTCACGTTCCTGACGGTCGCCAACTCCACGATGCAGCTGCGCGCCGACGAGGCGTTCCGCGGTCGTGTCATGGCGTTGTGGGCCGTCGCGTTCCTGGGCACCACCCCGTTCGGCGGCCCGATCATCGGCTGGATCGGCGAGAACGTCGGGCCTCGGTGGGGCATGGTCGTGGGCGGGGTCGCCACGGTCCTCGCCGGGCTGTGGGGGATGTGGGCGCTCGGCACCCGCGCGGATCGCGAGTCGAAGCGCACCGCGCTCGTCGCGGCCACCCAGGCGGCCGAGCTCCCCGCAGGTTGAACCTTGAAGGTTGAGGGCTACGCGTGCACCGGCGGCCGCCGGTGCACCCATGGCACAGCCTGCTCGAGCTGAGACGCGAGGCGGATCAGCACGTCCTCGCGCCCGTACGGCCCCACGAGCTGGACACCCACGGGGAGACCGTCGTTGCTCATGTGCAATGGCACCGAGACCGCCGGCTGTCCCGTGAGGTTCCACGGCATCGTGAACGGCCCGAGGTCGATCATGTCCTCATCCGCACCGATCGGCGGCGGCAGCCTCGGCAGCGTCGGCGTAACCAACACGTCGTAGCCATCCGCCCACCATTGGGCGGCGTCACGGCTCCAGCGTTGGATCGTCTCGGTCGCGGCGAGCAATGTCGACGCGCTCATGCCGCGCCCTATCTGCGCGAGGAACCAATTGGAGGGCTCCACATCGGACTCGGTGATCGTGACGCCGAAACGCTCACCCCATCGGTCGAGATCGCGCGCGACAACAGCACCGAAGATCAGGAGCGATGCCTCTGGCCACCGATCCAGCGCGGCCGGACTCGAGCTCTCCACCCGGTGACCCAGCGACTCGAGCAACGCGATGGTCGCCTCGACCGCTGCGACGCACTCACCGTCGGCCACACCTCGGCTCGACCCTTCGGCGGCGGGCAGGGCCGTGCGCCAGCCGATACGCAGCCGGCCCGGGTCGGTGCCGACCTCCTCTGCGAACGGTCGAACGGGAGGCGGCGCCGTGTACGGGTCGCCCGGCATCGCTCCCGCAGTGCAATCGAGGATCGCGGCGGAGTCGCGCACGGATCGGGTGACGACGTGCTCGTGGGTGAGCATCGCCCAGTACTCCCCGAACGATGGTCCGAGTGAGGTGCGTGCCCGCGTGGGCTTGAGCCCGACGAGGCCGCAGGCGCTCGCGGGCACCCGAATCGATCCGCCCATGTCGTTCGCGTGCGCGGCGGGCACGAGCCCGGCGGCGACGGCAGCCGCCGAACCACCGCTCGAACCACCCGTGGACCGGTCGAGCGCCCAAGGGTTGTGCGTTGCGCCGTACGCGACCGGCTCGGTCAGGAACGACGCGGCGAGCTCGGGAAGGTTCGTCTTGCCGACGAACACGAGACCTGCACTTCGGAGCTTCGCGGCGAAGTAGCTGTCGTGTTCCTCGGTGTGCCCGCGCGCCTTCAGGAACGCCATGCCGCAGTGGAACGGATCTCCGGCCGTGTGAGCGACCCCGTCCTTCATGAGGAACGGCACCCCACGAAATGGCCCGTGGGGCAGCGCATCGGACTCGGCGGCGGCCCGCGCCTTCTCGAAGAGCGGATGGATCACCGCGTTCAGCTCGGGGTTCACACGCTCGATGCGTTCGATGGCGGCGTCGACGAGATCGAGCGGCGTGACCTCCTTCGCCGCGTACCAGATCTGCTTGCCCGACGGCATCGATCCACGCCAAGTCACCAGTCATCGGCGGAGGCTATCGTCCGCCCCCATGGGGATCGACAAGAGCAAAGTTGATGCACTGCTGACCCGCGCCCGTCGCGAAGTGGACGAAGGGCTGCTGCCCTCCACACAAGTCGCGCTCGCGTACGAGGGCGAGCTCGTCGCGTTCGAAGCATTCGGCGACGCCACGCTCGACACGCGCTACGCGGTGTTCTCGTGCACGAAGGCGTTCGTCGCGTCAACGGTCTGGACACTCATCGGCGAGGGACAGATCGATCCGTCCAAGCTCGTCATCGAGTACATCCCCGAGTTCGGCACCAACGGCAAGGACGTGATCACCGTCGAACAGGTGATGCTGCACACGGCCGGCTTCCCGCACGCCCCGCTCGGCGCGCCGCAGTGGTGGACGCGCGAAGGTCGCGTGCAGCGATTCGCCGAATGGCGTCTCAACTGGGAGCCCGGCACGCGCTACGAGTACCACGCGACCTCCGCCCACTGGGTCCTCGGCGAGATCATCGACCGGGTCACCGGCAGCAACTTCTGCGACGAGCTCGAGCGTCGCGTCACCGCCCCGCTCGGTTTGCCCCGCGTCCTCGGCCTCGCGAAGGACAAGCAGGACGGCATCGCCGAGCTCGTCCCCGTCGGCGAGCTCGCGACTGCCGACGAGATCAAGGCCGTGTTCGGCATCAGCGAGCTGCCGGTCACCGAGGTGACCACCGAGGCACTGCTCGGGTTCAACCATCCCGACGTGCGCGCAGCTCGGCGTGCCCGGCGGTGGCGCCGCGATGCGCGCGGCTGACCTCGCGCTCTTCTACCAGGCGCTCCTCCACAACAAGGAAGGGGTGTGGAAGCCCGACGTCCTCGCCGATGTCACGACACATGTGCGCAACTCATTGCCCGACCCGCTCAGCAACACACCGGCGAACCGCAGCCTCGGCCTGATCCTTGCGGGCGACGACGGCCGCTCCAACCTCCGCGGCATGGGTCGCACGGTGTCGCCCGGCGCATTCGGGCACAACGGTGCGGCCGGCCAGATCGCGTGGGGCGATCCCGCGACGGGTCTGTCGTTCGGCTACTGCACGAACGGCGTCGACCTCAACGTCATCCGCGAACCGCGGCGCGGCACCGCCCTCGCCAGCCTCGCGGCTGTCTGCACCACCTGACCCTTCACGCTCACGGGGCGTTTGCGCGTCAGAGCGACAATGCGTCGGGCTGGCGCGCAAACGGTCGGGCGTCAGAGGCGCTTGCGGAACCAGTTGTCGCTGCTGCCCCGGGGGTAGTCGTCGAGCGTGGCAATGAGCTCGTAGCCCTGCCGGAGATAGAAGTCGGGCGCCTGGAAGCCGTGGCTCCCGAGCGAGATCTGGGTGCACCCCCGCCGGCGAGCCTCCTCCTCGGCGGCGCGCAACATCAACGTTCCCTTGCCCTGCTTTCGCAGCGACTCGTCGAGCCAGAGCATGTCGATCTCACAGTGGCCTCCCCAGGTCCACCCGTAGAGCCCGGCAACCATGCGACCGGCTTCGTCCCGCTCGAAGATCGCGATCTCGAGGCCGTCGCGGATGCCCGTCGTGGCGAAGTTGAACTCGTTGAGGAGTTCTTCGAGCTCGTCGATGTCGGCCTTGCTCGGATGGTCGTCGATGTCCACGTCGCGATCATGCCGGGAGGACGAGCACGTCGCCGTCGCGATTCGTGCGCTCCGCGTTCGTGCGCTGGAAGATGCCTCGGGCGTCGACGCCGATAGCGGTGTTCGGGCAGTCCCCGCCCGCCGGGAACGTCGCCCGCACTCGCATGGGCGCGAGCGTCTGCCCGTCGACGAGCGTCCACTCCGGTGTCGACCAGCGCACCGCTGCGGTCGGATGATCACAGCGGGCGAACACCTCCGACCACATCACCGCCGACGTCAGCCGGTCGCCGGGCGCGAGCAGGTGGCGAACCAGCTGCGTCGCCCCGGAGTCGAGGTCGGTGATCTCACCGCGCCAGCCTTCGTCGGCGTGGGAGATGCGGAGGCGGTAGGGCACTCCCGGCTGCCAGCCGTAGTCACGGGTGTTGGGGTCGTTCGGCGTGCTCGGCAGCGGCGACGGCGTCCCTTCGAGGATCGACGTGACGTTGCCGACGTCGGCGTAGCCACCCCAGTTCGCGGCTCGGGCGTCGGGAAAACGGGGATTCCACTGCAACCCGAGGTGTGCGCCGCCGTAGGCGCGCGTGCCGTCGTGGAACGTCGCCTGCAGCGCCCAGAAGTAGAGACGGGACACCGTCGGCGGCTCGAGCACCTCGAGCGTCACCGAAACTGCGGTCACCGCCTCGCGTGGCGCGTCGAGCCACCAGAGGTGAAACGACGAGACGCCCTTACCCGGCTCGCCGGTTGGCGTCGGCGTCCCCCGCTGCCACCACCGTCGCGCCGCCACACCGTCACGCTAGGCAGAGGTGCCAGCGAGAGTGTCCGGTGAGAGTGTCAGCCGGCGACGCCAGCGGTGCTCGCCGCGATGAGCTCGGTCGCCTTGCTGATCTCGTCGCTGCCAGCGCTGATCAGCTGGGCCGCTGTCTCCGCCTCGAGGTCGAGACACGCGTGCGCAGCCTCGAGGAAGAGGTTCGCTGCGGTGCGTGCGTGCCGACCCGCCTGGGTATCGGGCGCGTGGTCGGCCATCGACGTGGAAGCAGGGACGAGCTGGGCGCAGGCGGACAGGACGCGTCCTACATCGCCTGCACCGCCCGCACTGCTGATCTCGCCGAACAGACTCTCCAGCTTCTGGGAGTCCTCCATCGCGACCTCGGTCCACACCAGGTTGCGGGCCATCTCGCTGCCCGCGTCGGCGGGGACGCTCACGGCCGGTGCCTCGCTCAGCGCGCCGTCCTCGTCGTGCTTCGATCCGCAGCCGGACCCGACGACGATCAGCGCGCCGATCGTCAGCGCGACGATCTTGCTCCTTGTCTTCAACGTCTCGTGTTCAACTGCCGAAGATCTCGCTCGGCTTGAGGTTCGGATGCGCCGTGGTGAGCGTGTCGTAGGCGTCGGGATCGACGAGCTGCGTGACCGCGTCGAGGCCGCCGTAGACACCCGACGTGATCTGCTCGATCCAGAGCTCGCGGGCTCGTCCGAGCCAGCGGAACAGCGCCGTCACGTAACGCTCGAACTGCGCATCGTCGAGCGCGAGGGTGCACATGGCGATGGACCGCGCGTTGTAGCGGAAGATGAGCTGGCCGTCTTCCCACTCGGGCGGCGAGAAGCCGAGCGGGTGCGCAGCCTTCCAATCCGCAACTTCAGGCCAGCCCTCGGGGCACAGCTGCAACTCGATCTCGCGGCACTGGTCGCGCCAGGCGTCGTCCTCGATGTCGGAGAGGTCGGTCATCGCGAGCGGGATGATCCCCCGCTGCTCCACGAGCACTTCGGGGTCGCCGGCAGTGGCGTCCACCTGCACGGTCACGTCGAAGTGCACGGCATACGCGAGGGCGTAGGCCTTGTCACGGACGAACGCCGTCCGTCGAGCGAGGTACTCCTCGACGATCTTTTCCAATACGTCGTCCACCGGCCCGGTCATCATTCCTCCTGCTCGATTGCCAGAGGAAGGAACGCCCGAACCTTGGCGACAGTTCCGATGCAGCCGCGGATGGGCCGAACGGCCCATGCGGTCAGGGCCGGTGCGCGAGGACGTCGAGTCGCACGAAGGTCTGGTCGTAGGTGCCGTCGGCGCGACGCATCTCGTCGACACGATCGAGCACCTGCCCTCGCAGCTGCGGATGCAGCTCGGGAGCGAGCAACGCCTCATAGGCCTGGAAGCACTGGCTCTCGAGCCACCCGATGAGCGACGTTCGGTCGAAGGCCCGGCGCTGCGCGACGGTGCGCACCCAACCATCGGCCGCCGAGAACCCCGCGCCCTCGAGCAGCTCGAGGTAGTGACCCGCTCCGAGGTACGTCCACGGGCATCGGGGACCACCGAGCCGGGTGGAGCAATCGTCGAAGAGCGCAAGCATGGCCCGCACGTTGTCGCCGCCCCCGAACTCGAGTCGGAGGCGCCCGCCCGGCCGTAGCTGCCGGAAGCACTCGGCGAGGAGGGTTGGGTGGTCGGCTTCAGGTACCCAATGGAGCGCGGAGCGGCTCATGACGACGTCGAAGCCGCCCGCGTCGGGCAGGAGTGCGCCGAGGTGCTGCACGGCACCCAGCACGAACCTCTGGTTGGGCGCCGCGCACGCCCGTGCGAGCTCGATCATCGACGGTTGTGCGTCGACCCCGACGACTTCGCCGTCGGGCACCAAATCCGCGAGCGCGCGGGTGAAGTCGCCAGACCCGCAACAGAGGTCGAGGATCCGCTCGTCCCCTTCGAGGGGCAGCGTCGCGAGGAACGCGGCGTCGAACACCCGGTGATGGCCGGTGTTGGCGGCGTACGCGGCGCCGTCCCACTCGGGCAACCACACGTCGGGTGTTGTTCATTATTTGGGACGAGCGTTCTGCCATGTGGTCAGCCTAACATCACGCCGTGTTCGACTGCGATGTGTTGATCGTCGGCGGAGGCTTCGGGGGTGCGTACGCAGCACGCGAGCTCGGGAGGCGCCTCGGCTACCGCGCCGACCGGGTGGTCCTGGTCACGCCCGAGAACTTCTTGCTGTTCTCTCCCCTCTTGGCCGAAGCCGCGTCCGGCACGATCGAACCTCGCCATGCCGTCGTCCCGCTCCGTCCGATGTTGCGGCGGGTGCACGTGATCACTGGCGTCGTCTCCGACCTTGACGTCAAGGCGCGCACCGCGACGGCCGTCGACCATGCCGGCGTCCGCCACGAGCTGCGATTTCAGGCGCTCGTGCTCGCGCCCGGATCGGTGCCGGCGACACTGCCGATTCCGGGCCTCGCGGAAGAGGCCGTCGGCTTCAAGACCCTCCCCGACGCGATCTGGTTGCGCAATCGAGTGCTCGCGCAGCTCGAGGCCGCACACGACCTCCCCGAAGGAGACCTCCGTCGCGAGCTGCTGACGTTCACGTTCGTCGGCGGCGGCTACGCCGGCGTCGAAGCACTGGCCGAGCTCGAATCATTGACGCGCGACGCGTTGCACTTGTACCCACGACTGAGACCCGTCGATCTCCGATGGGTCTTGATCGAGGCACAGGGCACGTTGCTCCCGAGCCTGAGCCCGAAGCTGGCGCAGTACGCGCTGCGCCACCTCCGGAGCCGCGGCGTGCAGGTGCTGCTCGACACTCGGCTGCGCTCCTGCGTCGACAAGATGGTCGAGGTGGACAGCCCGACCGCGATCGAGTCCTACCGCACCGGCACCCTCGTCTGGACCACGGGCCAACGACCGTCGACGTTCGTGATGTCGCTCGGGCTCGCCACTGACGAACGCGGGCGCGTGATCGTCGACGAGTTCCTCGCGGTTCCCGGCCACGACGGCGTGTTCGCGCTCGGCGACGCGGCCGCCGTCCCCGATCCCGACGGCGGCGCCTCCCCACAGACCGCCCAGCACGCGTTCCGTGAGGGAATCCTCGCCGGCCGAAACGTCGCCGCGTGGCTCGGACACGGCGACAAGGCTCCCTTCCGGTACCGCGATCGGGGTCTCGCGGTCACGCTCGGCAAGCGGCAGGGCGTTGCCCAAGTACGGGGAGTCACGTTCAGCGGCTTCATTGCCTGGTGGATGGGACGCAGCTACCACCTGCTGATGATCCCGGGCCTCGCCCGCAAAGCGCGGGTGGTGACGGACTGGACGATCGCGCTGCTCTTCCCCCGCGACATCGCCCAGCTCGGCACCCTCGGCTCCCCCACTCCGCTGGCCTGAGCCGAATCTCTTGGCGCCAGCGGGTGCCAGAGCCCCGTTCGCGCCAAGAAAATCAGCTGTCGGTGAGTGGTGGGGCGAGGTCTTGCGAGGTCCAGAAGCCCACCGCGGGCTCGACGTGATGACGGCCGGCGGCGTAAGTGGCGAGGCGGGCGCGTGCGTCGGCGGACTGCAGGTCGATCACGTCGAACAGCGCACGCGGTCCGGCGGCACGCAACGCGAGATCGCCCTCGCTGCCTTTGCGCGGCAGCTGCGAGGTGAGCACCAACAGCGGTCCGGGAAGGTGATCGCGGACGGCCGCGGCGCGGCCGAGTGTCCGCCACACCACATCGGTGCGGGCCAACCCGCCGCGGTTTGACGTCGCCGGACCTGCGACATCCACGAACCACGGGACGTTCGCCGCGTCCTCGACCACGAAGGTCAGCGCGACACCGGTACGTCGAATGCGACGGTTGCGGGCGACGATCGTGAATCCGGCATCGGCGAGGGCGGCCTCCGCCATCTTCTTCGTGGTCGGTACGGGATCGACACCGATCGACACGGCGGGCGCCGCGAGCTCCGACGCCACGCGGTGACGAGCGATCTCGACGTACTCGGGATCGAGGTCGTAACCGACGTAACGGCGACCGAGGCGCGCGGCTGCGACGAGTGCCGATCCACTCCCCATGAACGGGTCGAGCACGAGATCGTCGGCGTAGGTGTAGAGCGCGATGAGCTTCTCGGGCAGCTCGACCGGGAATGGCGCGGGATGGCCGACGCGGCGCGCGCTCTCAGGCGGGATCTCCCACACGTCGAGCGTGAGGGACATGAAGTCGTCGCTCGTCAGCGTCACCTCGTGGGGCAGACCTTCGACTCGGCGGACCTTCGCAGCTCGGGCCCGGTCGAATCGACCCTTGCTCGCGATGACGACGCGCTCGGTGAGATCGCGCAACACAGGGTTCGCAGGGCTGCGATAGGAGCCCCACGCACACGAACCGCTCGCGCCCTCGCCCTTCTGCCAGATCACCTCACCCCGAAGGAGCAGGCCGAGGCGATCCTGGAGGATCGTGATCACGTCGGCCGACAGGCTCCGATACGGCTTGCGGCCGAGGTTGGCGACGTTCACCGCGATCCGGCCGCCCGGCTCGAGGGTGCGGACGCAGTCCGCGAACACGGCGGTCAGCAGCTCGAGGTACTCGAGGTATGAGCTCGGCACACCTTCCTTCTCGAGCTCCTCCTCGTAGTGCTTCCCCGCGAAGTACGGCGGCGACGTGACGACCAGCGCGACCGAACCGTCGTCGATGGCGTCCATCGAGCGAGCGTCGCCACAGACAAACGGATCGGCGACTGGCTTCGGCGGCGCGACCTCTTCGGCGTCGGTGAGAACGGGTGCCTGGAATCGACCGTAGAAGGCGGACGCGTCGTGGCTCTCGCGCCGCCCGACTCCGAAGTTCGACGTGGACGTGCGGCGACGCTCCCGCATCCGACCTCCCTCCTCCGACGCTAGGCGGTCGGCGCTCGGCCAATGGTGACGAACGACTCGTTGCTACGCGACCGCCCGATGCGACAATGGGCCGATGTCTGCCCCTCGCCTTCGGATCTCGACCATCTCGGGCCGGGTGACCATCGTGGGCGAAGACCGTGACGACGTGTCGATCGAGCCGGAAGCCAAGCAGGTACGCGGCGAGGATGGCTCCATCGAGGTGAAGCCGCACCGGCGCTCCTCGTCGGTGCACGTGCGATGCCCCGAAGGCAGCGAGGTGATGGTCGGCACAGTGTCGGGAGACGTGGACCTACAAGGCAACCTGGGTGCGGTCCGGGTGACGTCGACGAGCGGATCGATCACGGTCGACGCGGTGGAGAGCGCGGACCTGCGCTCCATGTCCGGCCGCGCGACCGTCGAGCGGTGCACCGGGCTCTGTCGCGCCTCGACCAAGAGCGGCAAGATCAAGGTGGGAGCGGCGGGCGGCGGCGACCTCGCCACCGTGTCGGGCGACGTGCGTGTCGGCGCGACGAGCGAGATCGCGGTGCGCACCGTCAGCGGCAAGGTCGACATCGAGTCCGGCGCGCAGGGCCCTGTGCGGGCGAGGACGATCTCAGGCTCGATCGACGTCACGCTGCCGCATGGTGTGCGGCCGAACGTGCGGAGCAAGGGACGCGGCAAGGTGCGCTGCGAGTGCGAAGAAGGCAACGACGTGGTCGTCGAAGTCAGCACGGTGAGCGGCAAGATCGAGATCGCCGCGCGCTGATGAGCCCTGCTTCGAGCCGGACGGCGCCGGCGGCGACGGCCCCGTCGGTGACGGGCGCCATCGTCTTCACCGACATCAGTGGCTTCACCGAGTTCACCGCTCTGCAGGGTGACGACCAGGCGCTCGAGGTGCTCAACACCCAAGCGCGCGTGGTCACGGAATCACTGCCGTCGGGCGCTCGCGTCGTGAAGGAGCTCGGCGACGGGTTGCTGCTGTGGTTTCCGGACGGCCCGAGTGCGGTGGTGACGAGCCTCGATCTTCAGGACCGATTCGAGAACGAGATCGAGCTCCCCCTCTGGGTTCGCATCGGTGTCCACTGCGGCACGGCGCTCATGAAGGGCACCGACCTCGTCGGACACGATGTGAATATCGCGTCGCGCATCCTCGACATCGCGGGGCCGGGCGAGGTGCTCGCGTCCGAGTCCACCCGTCTGTCGGTCGAGGGCCGCGTGCGGGGGGTGTGCTTCGACGAGCTCGGGCCGGTCGTCATGAAGGGCATCCCCGAGCCGGTGCGCCTCTGGCGGGCGACCAAGGAGCGCGCCTGACCGTGACGGCGCCGACATCGCGAGTCGTCACGGTCGTGCTCGATCAGCCGCGCGGCGTGCTGCCGACGTTCACCCTCGACACCCCGTGGTGGCAGGAAGTCGAGCCGGTCGTTGACGCCGTGCGCGACGAGTTCGGACTCGACATCGTCGTGCTCCGCGTGATCGAGGGAGAGACGCCGTTTGTCTCGCCCGTGACCTACCTCGCTGAAGTCTCCTCTGGCGATCCAGCGGCGCTGCTTGGACCGTGGACGAAGCCGATCGCCGACGACCCTCTCCGCGCCGCGTACGCGCGCCCCGGTGGACCGCAGGCCGACCTCGACTGGGCGGCTCGCCACGTCACGTTCACGGGACCACCGGTGCAGGTGCGCACCTGGAACCTCTCTTCGATCTGGCGGATGCCCACCACGACGGGTCTCGTGTGGCTCAAGCACGTACCGCCCTTCTTCGCACACGAGACCGCGATGCTGCGCGCGCTCGACGGTGAAGCTCCTGTACCGCATCTCATCGCCGGCGAGCCCGGTCGCATGTTGCTTGCCGATGTTCCGGGCCACGACTGCTACTACGCGACGCTCCCGCAGCTCGAAGCGATGGTGGACACGCTCGTCGACCTTCAGGTCGCATGGGTCGACCGCATCGACGAGGTGCTCGCCCTCGGCGCACCGGATTGGCGCTCGTCAGCGTTCATCCCTCTGGCTCAGGACGTGGTGGAACGCAACGCCACTGCGGAGCTCCGCATCGTTCTCGACCCCTTCGTCGAACAGTTGCCTCAGGCATTCGCCGATCTCGGCTCGTGCGGCCTCCCGAACACGTTCGTCCACGGCGACTTCCATCCCGGCAACGTCAGGTGGACGAGTGACGGACCCGTCGTCCTCGACTGGGGAGATGTCGGGATCGGCCACCCGCTGTTCGACCTGCCCGCCTTCCTCGACCGAGCGGGGCCTCACACCGCCGAGCTCGAGGCCCGGTGGCTCGAGCGATGGGCCCGCGCGTTCCCCGGCAGCGATCCGCAGCGAGCGGCCGCGCTCATCGCACCGATCGCCGCATTGCGACAGACGATCATCTACCGGAGGTTCCTCGACGGCATCGAGGAGACGGAGCGCGTGTACCACCGTGACGACGTGCCGCAGTGGTTGCAACGGGCGGCCGCGCTTACGTCGGAGCCAGCGAAGTAGGCGTGCTCAATCGCACCACTCGCGTCCATGGCCCGGTTCCCTGAACCTGGATGCGTAGTAGGCGACCGTGTACTCATGCTGCAGGACGAGCGGCTCCTCGCCTCCACGGATCGCTTGTGCCGCGCGTCGCAAGTGCGCGCCGACCGAGGGACGCTCGGCCGGCGGGGCGCTGGCGACGACTTCGCATTCAGGGGGCACGGGACGACCTGAGCCTCAGGGCTGCCGGCCCGACCAGCCGACGAGCTGGTCGATGTACGGGGCGTCGTCGGGCACGGGCACGACCTCGCCGAAGAACGGGATCTCACTGCGATCCTCGGGCAGTCCCTCGCGCATCGCTCGGAACGAGTACTCGACGACCTCGGGTTTCCAGTCAGCCCACTGACCGGTCGCCTGCGCAAGATCCCATGCGTGGAGCACGACCTCGCAGGTGAAGTCGGCGAGCACGTCCTCGCCGAGGGCCTGGGGATTCCACGGGAGCGAGATCGTCTTCGACAGCAAGGCGTCGTCGGCCCACACCTCACGCACCGCAGCGGCGCTGGTGTCCCAGTCGGCTCGCCACTGATCGTGCGGAATCGCCTCGGCGCGCTCGCTGAACTCCGCACCGCTGCCGAGGGCAGCGACCGCGTACGGGCCGTTGAGCAGGTGGTTGACCAGGGCGGTCACGTCGAACTCGGGGCACGGCGTGGAGAGGTCGAGCTGGTCCTCGCGCACGCCACTGATGACCTCGGCCGCAGTGGCCATGGCGCTCGAGAACAGGCTTCGGGGGTCGGAGGGTTGGGGATTGCGCTTGGGTGCCATGGGTCGAGCATGCGCCTGAGAACCGGACACCATGTGACCGGTTTGTGGTGAACAATGGGTGACATGCGAGCGGACCGGCTGGTGGCGATCCTGCTGCTCCTCCAGTCCCGCGGGCAGGTCACGGCGGCAGAGGTCGCCAGCGAGCTCGAGGTCTCCGAACGCACCGCCCGGCGAGACCTCGAGGCGCTCGGGATGGCCGGGTTGCCGATCTACTCCCGGCAAGGTCGCAACGGTGGTTGGCAGCTCATCGGCGGTGGGCGCACCGACCTGAGCGGCCTCACCGCGGCCGAGGCACGCGCGCTGTTCCTCGTCGCCGGCCCCTCGTCGTCGGCGACTCCCGAGGTGAAGGCCGCGCTCCGCAAGCTCACCCGTGCCCTCCCGGAGCCGATGCGCCCGACCGCCGAGGCGGCGTCCACGGCGTTGATCGTCGATCCGCTCGGATGGGATCACACCGGCCCGCCGCGCCGAGTGCCGGTCCACCTCGACGCGGTGCAACGCGCCGTCATCGAAGGCGTGCAGATCACGCTCGGGTACGTCGCCCGCGACAAAGCGAGCTCGACTCGTGTGGTGCATCCGCTCGGTCTCGCCGCCAAGGGCACCGCGTGGTACCTCGTAGCCGACACGGAGGCCGGACTGCGCACGTTCCGCGTCGACCGCGTGACGTCGGTCGAGCCCACCGGCGATCCCGCGGAGCGCCCCGACGGCTTCGACCTCGCCGAGGCCTGGAAGCTGATCACAGGCGCAGTGGAAGAGCTCCGCGCGCCTGTACACGCGCAGGCGCTCGTCCATCCGGAGATCGTGTGGGACTGCCGCGGCACGTTCGGCAGTCGCGTCCGCATCGGGCCGACCGTGCCCGACGGTCGTGTCGAAGTCGAGATCCGCGGCCACACCGCGTGCTCAGTCGCGGGAGAGATCGCCGCGTTCGGCGGAATGGTCGAGGTGCTCGGCCCTCCCGAGGTGATCACCGAGCTCGCCCGGCTCGCGGCCGAGCTCACCGCTCTCTACGCGCGCGAACCGCCAGCCCCTCGCATCCCGGCCCCTAGCATCCGGTGATGGTCGATGCGGGCAACGACCCCGACACCAGCCGCATGCTCGCCGGGCAGGCGTTCTTCGACGACGATCTCCAGGCTGGCCGCCGGCATGCCGAAGCCGCGTTCCGCGGCTACCGCGACCGTGGCGACTTGCGATCCGCGGCCCGCATGGCGATCGACCTCGCCCAGCTGCACCATGGCTCCCTCGGGAATCCAGCGGCGGCGCAGGGATGGCTCGAGCGAGCGCGGCGAACGCTCGAACAGGTCGGCCCGTGTGTCGAATGGGGCTACTTCGAGCTGGGCCTCATGGCGTGCGACCGTTCGGACGCGATCGATCTCGAGCGGAGCGCGCAGCGGGCTCTCGACATCGCGCTCGAGTTCGGCGATCACGACCTCGAGGTCCGCGCGCTTGCAGACGGGGGGCTCGCCCTGATCACCCAAGGAAGGGTGCAAGAGGGTTTCAGTCGTCTCGACGAAGCCATGACCGCGCTGACAGCAGGCGAGGTCCGCGATCCGCAGCTGGCTGGGCAGTCCTTCTGCTCACTGCTCTCGGGTTGCGACCGTGCCGGCGACGTGGCCCGCGCCGAGGAGTGGACCCGGATGATGCGCGAGCAGATGATCGATCCCATGGGCGGGCGTCCGCTCGTGCTCGCGACGCACTGCCTGCTGGTGTACGGCTCGGTGCTCGCGGCGTCAGGCCAATGGGACGAAGCGGAAGCGGTCATGACGACGGCACTCGGTCCGACCTCGTCCAAGAGCCTCGGTCATCGCATCGAGACCACCTGCAACTTGGCTCGCATCCGACTCGAACAGGGTCGCGTCGAGGAGGCCGCCGGGCTCCTCGCTCCCTACGAGGACCAAGTCGTCGCCTGTGAGCCTGCCGCGCTCGTCGAGCTCCGCAAGGGAGAGGCCGCGTTGGCGGCGGCGATCGCCCGACGCGGTCTGAAGGAGCTCGTGGGTGACGCGTTGCGGGGAGGACCGCTCCTTGCGTGTCTCGTCGAGGCCGAGCTCGCGCTCGGTGACGTCGACTCCGCGGCGTCGGCGGCGGCCTCCTTGTCCGACCTCGCGAACGTCGCGGAGAGTGTCTCGGTCAGTGCCCAAGCGGGGCTCAGTCGGGCCCGTGTCGCGATGGCCCGTGGCGAACACGCCGAGGCAGTGGCGCAGCTCGAGGCCGTGCGTGAGCTGCTGTCGGGCGGCGCCTGGCCGCTGCTGATGGGCTCGGTTCGCGTCGAGCTCGCTGAGGCACTCGCGGCGCAGGGCGACACTCCGGGCGCCATCGGAGAAGCACGGGCCGCGGCCGCGATCTTCGAACGGCTCGGCGCCGCCCCCGGCACCGACCGTGTCGCTGCCCTGCTCCGTCGCCTCGGCACCGCGGCGCCCACCCGGTCGCGTGACAGCCGCGATCGCGCCGTCGCATCGCTGACCGCCCGGGAGAACGAGGTGCTCGACCTCATCTGCCAGGGCAACTCGAATGCAGAGATCGCGGCCCGCCTGTTCATCTCCCCGAAGACCGCCGAACACCATGTGAGCAGGGTCCTTTCCAAGCTCGGCGTGCGCACCAGAGCCGAAGCAGCCGCGCTCGCTGCCGCTCGGCCGACCGCCCCCTGACTCGCCCTGAGCCGCGTATAGGGGTCGATCAGGGGGGATCGCCCGATGTGGGGGGCGGCCCCGCGACGCGACAGTGCGAGAGCACTTGCGACACGGGTCGCGAGGCAGACCCAAGGAGATCCGATGCACACCGCAATCGACGAGATCGCTCCCGACATCTTCCGCCTCTCGACCCACGTTGACGAAGTCGCTCCTCCCGCCGGCTTCACGTTCAACCAGTTCCTCATCCGCGGCGACGAGCCGTTCCTGTTCCACACCGGCATGCGCCAGCTCTTCCCCCTCGTCTCCGAGGCCGTGAGCCGCATCATCCCGCTGCAAGACCTGCGCTGGATCTCGTTCGCCCACGTCGAGGCCGACGAGTGCGGAGCGATGAACCTGTTCCTCGACGCCGCGCCGAACGCTCAGGTCGTCCACGGTGGGCTCGCCTGCATGCTCTCGCTCAACGACATGTGCGACCGTCCTCCCGTCCCCATTGACGACGCGCTCGACATCGGCGGGCACCGCATGCAGTTCCTCCCGACGCCGCACGTGCCCCACAACTGGGAGAGCGGTCTGTGGTTCGACCAGACCACCCGCACGCTGCTGGCCGGGGACCTGTTCACTCAGGTCGGCGGCGGTCCGGCAATCACGTCCGACGACATCGTCGAGCCTGCCCTCGTCGCCGAGGAGATCTTCCACGCCACATCGCTCGGCCCGAACGTTCCCCTGACGCTCGCCCGTCTCGCCGCTCTCGAGCCGACGACGCTCGCGACGATGCACGGCTCGTCGTACCGAGGTGACGGCGCCGCCCAGCTGCGCGCGCTTGCGATGGGCTACGAGACCTTCGTCGTCGACGCCGCGGCGTGAGCGTGACCTCGATCGGCCACGTGGCCTAGGCGTTGTGCCTAGGCCACGTTGTAGAGCCGGGCTGCGTTGCCACCGAGGATGAGCGCCTTCGACTCCTCAGTGAGCGCGGGGTAGCCGAACTGCTCCTGGAACTCCTCACTGATCGTGAAGGCTCGGAACGCGTCGATCTGACCTTGCGGTGTGCCGTACCAGATGCTGTCGGTGCCCCACAGGATGCGCTCGGGGCCGAGGTGCAGCAGCAGCTTGCCCAGCACGTGGGCCGCGGCATCGAGGTTGCGAGTGAGGTTGAACCACGTGCTGCCGAGCTCGGCGTACACGTTGCTGTTCGGACCAATCCCGGCGCCTTGCAGGCTCGTGAGCAACCGGTCGACGCCGCGTTGCTGGTCGGCCGGGATCTCGGGCAGGTACGGGCCTTCAGGCGCGTTCGGTTCCCAGCCCGAGTGGTACACGACGATCGTCGCGTCAGGGTGCGCCGCCGCGGCCGGCCCCACGTCGGCGGGCGACGCTGCCCGGGCCTCTCCCGCGATCCCCTTGTGCACCGCGACGATCGGGATGCCGAGCGCGACGGCTTGCGACAGCAGCGCGTCACCGCGGTCGTCGTCGAGCCGGTACGCCGTCGGCGCGTGCGTGTAGGTCTTCCACGCCGCGACCGGATAGGTCGCGGCGTCCGCGGCCATCCCGTCGAGCGCGGCTTGCAGCGGTCCGGTGGCCGGGAAGGCGGGCGCCTGCAGCAGCAGGCGCCGATCCGAGCCCTGTCCCGCGATGCTCTCGCTCGCGTGCTGCATCACGTCGATCGCGAGCGGCGAGTCTCGACCGGCGAACGGCAGGCCGGAGAGCACACCGACGCGCGTCTCGCTCTGGCCGAAGATGAGGTCGAGGAAGGTGTCCTGCGAGAAGCAGAGCTTCGGGTCGGCCGCGCCGCAGGCCGCCTGCGGGAAGTTCTGACCGAAGTTGCCGAAGTTGCGGGCCGGATCGAGGAAGTGGAGCTGCACGTCCATCACGAAGTCGGCGCGGTCGAGCACGCTGGATGCGGCTGCGGGGTCGATTGTCGTCGAGGTGCTTGTCCCGATGCCTGACGTCTCGGTACCGGCGACGTCAAAGCTGCCGCCGGGAGCCGAAGTGCCGCTTGCGGCCCGCTCCTCGTTGCTGCAGGCGCTCAGCGCCGAGAGGACCGCCGCCGACGCCGCGGCCGACATGAAGAGCTCGCGTCGAGACACTGCTCCACTGCGGACGAGCTGACCCATCGCCTCCCGGGCTCGCCGCGCGGCCTCGACCACGACAGGTGATGGGGGGATCGGGTCGTACTCGTCACTCGATCTCGGGCCGAGGTCGAGCGGGCGCATGTGACGAGTCTCCCACCGCGGAGACGGTGGAACGGCGCGCCCAGGCGAGAGGATGGGGCCATGACGAGCGCGGGTTCCACTGAGTTCGACACCGCGATCGGCCGCTGTGGCATCGCCTGGCAGGGCGACACCATCGTGGCGGTACGCCTCCCGGGCACGAAGTCGAGGACGACGAGCGATCCGCCTGTGGCCGTGCAGCGCGTGATCGATGCGATCGTCTCGTTGCTCGACGGCGAGCCGGTTGACCTGACCTGGGTGCCGGTCGACATGAGCGGGGTGCCTGAGTTCAACCGCCGCGTGTACGAGGCCGCTCGCTCGATCCCCGTCGGGAGCACCGCGACCTACGGCGACATCGCGGGTCTGCTCGGGTCACCCAATGCCTCGCGTGCGGTCGGCAAGGCGCTGGCCCGAAACCCGTTCGCGATCGTGGTGCCGTGCCACCGCGTCGTCGGTGCGGGCGGCGAAGTCGGCGGGTTCTCGGCCGGCGGTGGCGTCAACACCAAGATGCGGATGCTCGCCATCGAAGGAGCCCGCGCCGAGCAGGTGAGCCTGTTCGAGGAGGGCCGTGCCCCGAGCGGCGATTGACGGCAAGGGCGCGGTGGGCGCGTTGCGGCGCGCCGACCCTGTGCTCGGTCAGCTCATGCGTGTCGTCGGCCCGTTCGCACTCGACGTGCAACGCACCGCGAGTGTCTTCCAGGTGCTGTCGGAAGCGATCGTGTCTCAGCAGCTCAGCGCGAAGGCAGCCGACACGATCTACGCCCGGGTGCGGCGCCGCCGCGGGCGGCGGACCGCTCACCGCCATCGGCATCCTCAGCACGCCCGATGACAGCACTTCGCGCCGCCGGGCTGTCCGGAGCGAAGACCGCTGCGCTCAAGGATCTCGCCGCGCACGAGGAGGCCGGCGAGCTTCCCACCCTCGCGAAGATCCGTCGGATGAGCGACGATGCGATCGTCGAGCGCCTGACGGTCGTGCGGGGCATCGGACGATGGACCGTCGAGATGTTCCTCATCTTCCGGCTCGGCCGCCCTGATGTGCTGCCCATCGACGACTACGGCGTGCGCCGCGCGTTCGGCCTCGTGTACGGACAGGAGACGCCGACGCCCAAGGAGCTCGCAGCGCACGGGACGCGGTGGGCGCCCTACCGAACTGTCGCCAGCTGGTACCTGTGGCGTGCGCTCGAGCTTCCTCGAGACGACAACGGTCAGCGCACGGCGATGTAGGCGGCGAACTTGTCGAGACTGGTGTTGAAGCCTGCGAGCGCTTCGGGCGTGCGGAACATCTCGGGCACGTTCGTCTGGTGGATCACCACGCGGGTGCGGCCGTCGCCGAGATCGGTGTAGGTCGACGTGGTGGTCATGCCGAAGTCGGGCTCCGACCAGACGATGCGCTCCGGCTCGACGATCTCGACGAACACCGCGCGCATCGGATAGCCCGCTGCGTCGGGGTCGTCGTCGGGCACCATCGTCGTCTCGAAGCGGCCGCCCGCCCACGGCTCGATGACGATCCTGTCGAGCGGCGTGTGCATGCCGGTCGGTCCCCAGAAGTGGGTGAGCTGCTCGGGCTCGAGCATCGCGCGGAACACCAGGTCTCGGGGGGCGTCGTACTCGCGGGTGATCGTCACCTCGCCGAGCTCGGGGGCGACGGTCGTCGTCGATTCGGTCATGTCAGGTCCTCGTCTTCCGTGTGCGTTGTTGGATGTCTTGGAGGTGGCGGCCGAGCTGGTCGAGGCGGTCGTTCCAGATGCGTCGGTGGTCTTCGATCCACGCCGACGCGCTCTCGAGCGGAGCGGACTCGAGCCGGCACGGTCGCCATTGGGCGTCCTTGCCGCGGGACACGAGGCCGGCTCGCTCGAGCACTTTGAGGTGCTTCGAGATCGCCTGGAGGCTCATGGCAAACGGCTCCGCCAGCTCGCTTACGGTGGCCTCCCCTTTGGCGAGCCGAGCGAGGATCGCCCGGCGGGTCGGGTCGGCGAGGGCAGCGAAGGTGCTGCTGAGCGGGTCGTCTGTCATGAGGTACTCAACCAATCAGTTGATCAACTGACTGGTTGATTAAGGCACCGACAGCGGCATCTGTCAAGCGCGAGGGCCGGCGCAAGACCGAGACGGTCGCGCTCGAGCTTGCCGAGCAGCTGGTAGATGCCGTACAGGCAGTCACCGAACTCGACCTCGTACTCGCGCTCCCCGATCGCCGCCTTGTAGCGCTCGGGATCCCGGAGCATGCGGGCGACCCGAAGCAGCTGTCGCGAGGTCTTCCGGTCGCCCGTTTCCTCCAGGTGCTCGCGCCACTCGCCGCGCAGCTCCTCCCAACGTTCGATCTCGAGACCGGCATCAGCGACCGCGCGCCGAAACACCTCCGGATCGGCACTCGCCGGCATCACCGCGGTTGCACTCCACAGCCGCTCAGCCTCACGGGGTTCGAGCAGCGGTGTAGCGAAGACGTGGAACACGAGGACCGGGGCTCCGGGCCGCAGCACCCGCCGGACCTCCGCGAACGCGGGACGCAGCGACTCGATGTGCACGAGCACGTCGCGAATCCAAACGAAGTCAAATGACTCCTCGGCGAACGGCAGGGCCTCGGCGATCGCGCGCGCAACCGTGAGCGTGTCCCCTGAGTAAGTGCGACGCATCCGTCGGAGGTTGGCGTCGGCCGGCTCGACGCCCACGGGCGTGCACCCGAAGCGCTCGCGCAGCGCGACGAGGTGACGGCCGTCGCGCGAGCCGAGATCGAGCACCTTCGACGACGCGACGACGCCGAGCTCCGCCGCGAGGTCGAACAGCATGTCCGGTCCCCGCGGACGCAAGCTCTGGTCGAGCACTTCCCCGATGTCGTTCTCGTAGAACTCCTCGATCTCGTCGCTGTAGAACGAGTCGACGAGCTCACGCCATGACTGCGGCACGCACTAAGGCATACCAGCGTGACGACACGTCAGGCCGAGACCGCCAGGCTCTCGATCCAAGCCGTCCACGCCGACTTCTCGCGGTCGACCACCTTCGAAGCGTCAGCGCCGAACAGGTAGCCCTCGAGCCACACGTTGGGGAGACCGTCGCCCATCTCGTGCACGAGGAATCCCAGCAGCGACGGCATGGGCTCGGTCGTCCGCACAAGCACACCATGGGGGCCGTCGGGCTCCGCGACTCGCTCGACCATGCCGCTCAGGCCGCGAGCGTCGACGGGTTGGCCCACCTCACGGCCACCGAGGCCCCGCAGCAGGGCTTCATAGACCTTGCTGACCTCCCCAGGAACAACCACGGCAACCGACAACGAGGTGGCGTGCTGGCCGGGAAAGTGCGTGAGGTACAGGCGCAGGTTGTCGAAGAACGGCGCCCAGCTGCTCATCATGTGATCGAAGAACTCGCGCTCCCACTCCGCCCCGGTGCCGAACGCGCTGGTGACCACGCGCAGGACACAGGTGCCGCCGGACTGCGCCTCGACCAGGAACTCGGTGATCATCGGCGTGGTCGCCGCGTCGTCGTGACCAGCGAGCGATGCCCACCCGGGTTCGCTGTACACGAGCCGCCGCGGCGCGTCCCATCCGGTGATCGTGGCGTCTGAGAACGAGCCCTCGCCCATGTGCATCCGCAGGACGCTCCCGACGCCACCGTCGCGGGTCTCGATCGTCTCGGTCGGCAGGAACCACGAGCTGATGCCTTGAGCCGTGGCGATCGCGCTCCACACGATCTCCGCCGAAGCAGGCAGCTCAAAGGTCAGCTCGGCGCGCAACGGGACATTGGGGGTGGTCATGGTGTCTCCTCGGGTCGGGGGTGAGCGGCGACGACGAGGCGATGGGGTCGCCCGTCGTCATGGTGGTAGCGGGCGACGAGCTCGAGTACGGCAGCGGTGAGCTCGTCGGCGAACGCAGCACGATCTTCCGCCGAGCGGAAGCCGATCTCGGTGTCGATGGCCATCGTCGGCAATCGCTTGCCAGCGGCGCCGGCGCGCCGGGCCAGGCTGCCCACCTCGCGGACGAGCCGGCCGGCGAGCGCCACCATGTAGCGCGCCGACAGGTGGTCAGCGGTGAGGTCGGGATCGGCGGCGCTCTCGGCCAGCGCTGCGGGCGAGACCACGTAGGCGACCGCGGTCGCCCGCAGCACCCGTTCGGTGATGCCGCCGCGCTTGCGCTCCTCCGCGAGCTCGAGCAGGCCGTGCGCTTCGAGCGCGCGCAGGTGGTAGTTGAGCTTCTGCCGCGGGATGCCGAGGCGGAGTGCGAGCGCTCCGGCCGAGGCGGGCTCGACGAGCTCGCTGAGCAGGCGGGACCGCATCGGGTCGAGCGCGACGGCCGCAGCCGCCGGGTCCTCGATCACCGCGATGTCAGCGGTCTCCACTGCCGTCAGCACCTGACCACTGTGCTCCTGACAACTTTATTTGTCAAGACCGCTCCGACATGGTTCGAGGCATCGATTCGGCGGGTACGTCGCGCCTATGCCGGAAGGAATGACGCTCCGCGACTTCATCCATCGCCAGTTCGCCGGGCTGGAGATCGTGTCGGTCTCGCAACCGGAGCCGACGCTGCTCGAGCGCAACGTGGTCGCCGTCACCGACGACCTCGATCAGGCTCGCCAAGCGGTGCTCACTCTCGAAGATCTCGAGATCGACGACGCGCGGTTGGGTTTCGCCGTGCTCGACGGGCCCTTCTCGTCATCGTGGACACACCCCGAGGAAGGCGACGGGCGTACCGACTCCGAGGGCGCGACGCGCATGGTCGCAACCCGCGCAGTGTTCGGCGCGATGTTTGGAGCGGTCATCGGCGCGCTCGTCATCGGCCTCGCCGCAACCATCCTGGGCGGCGAAGGCACGGGACTGGCCGGCGCCATCGTCGGTGCGTTCGCGGGGTCGGTCCTCGGTGCGATCGCGACGGTCTTCTCCGGCATGGGGGGCAGCGACGCGTACCGTCAGACGTTCCTTCCGCCATCGAGCTCACAGATATGCGTGGTCTCGTTGCACACGAATGATCGCAAGGAGGCAGATCTCGCGCGTGACCGCCTGGCCGCGAACGCGTGGGATGGACTGCTCGACGTCGATGCACGTGGTCGGGCGAGGAGGATCTGACGATGGCACGTCCTGTCTGGACCGGTTCGATCAGCTTCGGACTGGTCAATGTCCCCGTGAAGGCGTACACCGCCGTACGCGACCACGACGTTCACTTCCACGAGGTGACGAGCCGCGGCTCGCGTGTTCGTCACCGCAAGGTGTCGGAGACCTCGGGCCGCGAGGTCGAGAGCGACGACGTGAAGATGGGCTTCGAGGTGTCGAAGGGCCACTTCGTCACGTTCGACAAGGAGGAGCTGAAGGAGCTTCGCCCGCCGTCGACTCGCGCGATCGAAGTGACCGAGTTCGTGCTGCTCGAGGAGATCGATCCGATCTACTACGAGCGCACCTACTGGCTCGGCCCTGACGGCGATGCGGGCAAGAAGGCGTACGGCTTGCTGCTCGCCGCGATGGACGAGCGCCAGCGCGTGGCGATCGGCACGATCGTCATGCGCAACAAGCAGTACCTGACCGCGGTCCGTCCGCTCGATGGCGCACTGGCCATGTCCACGATGCGGTTCGCCGACGAGGTCGTGCCCCGGAGTGCGGTCGATGGGGTTCCCAACCGAGCGTCCAAGCCCGAGGCCGCCGCGCTGAAGATGGCGATGCAGCTCGTCGACGGGCTGGCGGCGGAGTGGGATCCGGCCAAGTATCGCGACACCTATGTGGACGAGCTACGGAAGCGCATTAAGGCGAAGCAGGCGGGCAAGGATCTCGTGCAGGAGACCACGGCCCCTGAGTCCGATGGCAAGGTGCTCGATCTGATGGCTGCGCTCGAGGCGAGCCTCCAGGCCTCCAAGGCCAAGAAGCCACGCGCGCGCAAGACCACCGCCCGCAAGACCACCGCCCGCAAGACGAAGAAGAGCGCGTAGCCCGCGGGCATGGCCACCAAGAAGGCCGCAACCAAGAAGGCGCCCGCCAAGAAGACGCCGGCCACGAAGAACGCGGCTACGACGAAGGCCGCTGCCACCAAGAAGGCGCCCGCGAAGAAGGCGGCCGAGGCTCGCCTCGCCACCTACAAGAAGAAGCGCGACTTTGCCGTCACCCCCGAGCCGTCGGGAGCCGGAGCCCCGGCTTCACTCGGTAACCGATTCGTGGTGCAACGTCACCGTGCGCGCCGACTGCACTACGACCTCAGACTCGAGGCCGATGGCGTCCTCGTGAGCTGGGCAGTGCCGAAAGGTCCGACGCTCGATCCCGACGCGAAGCGCATGGCCGTGCACGTCGAGGACCATCCGCTCGACTACTTCGACTTCGAGGGCGTCATCCCCTCCGGCGAGTACGGCGGCGGCGACGTGATCGTGTGGGACTGGGGCACGTGGGAGCTGATGAAGGGCACCGACCCGATCAAGGAGATCGAGAAGGGCGACCTCCACTTCGAGCTCAGCGGCGAAAAGCTGAAGGGCCGCTTCGTCCTCGTTCGTCGCGACCGTGACGCGGACAAGCAGTGGCTGCTGCTGCACAAGCACGACGACGCGGCGATCAAGGGCTGGGACGCCGAGGATCATCTGCAGTCCGTCAAGACCGGCCGCACGAACGACGAGGTGAAGGAAGCTCCTGCCGCGACGTGGTCGAGTGAGGCGATCTGGGCGGGCCCCACAACCGATGAGCTCGCCGCCCTCGATGCGCTCGGCAAGGCGGGCGAGTGGACCGTCGGTGCGCACACGCTGAAACTGACGAACCTCGACAAGGTGCTGTTCCCCGCCAAGAAGCCGCACCGCGCGTTCACCAAGCGTGACCTCATCCGGCACTACGCGTCGGTCGCCCCCGCGATGCTCCCTTATCTCGCGGGGCGGCCTGTGAACCTGCGGCGCTTCCCGAACGGCATCGACAAACCTGGGTTCTGGCACAAGGCCGCGCCGGCATACGCGCCCGAGTGGCTCGAGCGCTGGCACTACGACGACGCTCGCCCCGGTGAGACCGAGGAGTACTTCGTCCTCGACTCCGCCGCCGCACTGGCGTGGGCGGCGAACTACGGCGCCATCGAGGTGCATCCGTGGAGCTCGACGACCAAGCACCCCCACAACCCGACGTGGGCGCTCGTCGACCTCGACCCCGGCCCGAAGACGACCTACGACGAGCTCCTCGTCCTCGCCCGCCTTCATCGGACCGCACTCGATCACCTAGCGGTGAAGGGCATGCCGAAAGTCAGCGGGCAGCGGGGCATCCAGATCTGGATCCCGGTCGCCGAGACCTACACCTTCGACGACACGCGCGCGTGGGTCGAAGCGCTGTCGCGCACGATCGGCCAATCCGTTCCTGAGCTGGTGAGCTGGGAATGGAGCGTGTCCAAGCGCGGCGGGTTGGCGCGGCTCGACTTCACCCAAAACGCGATCAACAAGACGCTCGTTGCACCGTTCAGTCCCCGACCCGCACACGGGGCTCCGGTCTCCGTGCCGATCACCTGGGACGAACTCGACGACCCCGACCTCACCTCCGATCGGTGGACGATCGACAACATCGGCGATCGCCTCGCGGAGGTGGGCGACCCCCTCGCTCCCCTGGTCGGGATGCAGCAACGTCTCCCTTCGCTCTGACACATGTCCGACGCTCCGACTGTGCCCCGCGGGCTGCGCTACGGCTCTGACGCGGAACCGGGCATTCGGCGGAGGGGCACGAAGCGCTTCGAGTACCGCGACGAGCGCACCGGTCGGCCGCCCGGCAAGCAGCACCTCGAACGCATTCGGAAGCTGGCCATACCGCCGGCGTGGACCGACGTGTGGATCGCCGGCGATGCGCGCAGCCACGTGCAGGCGACCGGGCGCGACGCCAGGGGCCGCAAGCAGTACCGCTACCACGCTGACTTCACGGCGCATCGTTCGGGCGACAAGTTCAGCGGGTTGCTGGCGTTCGGGAAGTCACTCGACGGTCTGCGCCGGCAGGTCCGCAAGGATCTACGCGACCCGACGCCCGGTCACGATCAGGTCGTTGCGCTGGTGGTTCGGCTGCTGGATCTCACGGCGCTCCGCGTGGGAAACGAGGAGTACGCGAGGACGAACAAGTCGTTCGGGTTGACCACGCTGCGCAATCGCCATGTCTCGGTTCACGCTGCGACGATTCGTTTCCAGTTCCGGGGCAAGGGTGCCAAGGACGTGGACGTGGCCGTGGAAGATCGCACGCTCGCCCGACTGGTGCGTCGATGCCAGCACCTTCCGGGGCAGCCTTTGTTCGAGTACGAGACCGACGAGGGCGCTGTTCGCGCGATCGGCTCGTCGGACGTCAATGACTACCTCTCCCGTCACGGCGCGTCCGGCGCGACGGCGAAGACGTTCCGCACCTGGGAGGGCTCGACGCTCGCCGCGGAGGGCTTGAGCCTGCACGCCGCGGGCGAGGACGAACCTGAGGTCTCGACCGTGCGCGAGGTGGTGTCCGAAGTCGCGGTGTATCTGAACAACACCCCGGCCGTCTGCCGGGCGAGCTACATCCACCCGACGGTCGTCGATCGCTACATGGACGGCTCGCTGCTGATGTCCTGGTCGCGGCCGGTCCCACGGTCGCCAGCGATGCTCGTGGCGAGCGAAAAACGCCTGCTCAGGCTGTTGAAAAGGTGACGGTGACGTATGGACGCGGCGAGAGTCGGGAATCGGCTCTGTAATGGCGAAAAGGAAGCGGTATCCCCTCGGGGATCATGGCTTGGCGTATGTGCTTGCCGGCATGTTCCTGTTCAGCTGGATCGGACAGTTCGTGTTCGAGCTGATGGTCGTGCGCGACGAGGCTCACGACGCGGGGCAGTCGTTCAGCTGGTCGCAGTTCTGGCCCCATTTCGGGCAATCGACGTTCGAGAACTGGCAGTCAGAGTTCCTGCAGGTGTTCACGTTCGTCGTGATTACGACCTTCTTGATCTTCCGTGGCAGCCATGAGTCGCGCGACAACGACGACGAAGTCGCTGAGCAGCTCCATCGGATCGAGAGGCGGCTCGACGAGCTCGCGGCGAAGGAGCCGAGCGCGACCTGATCAGGCGGCCAGGTCATTGAGCAGGTCGGCGAGCTTCTCCGGGTCGGTGATGTAGGGCAGGTGCGAGGTGTCGAGCTCTCGGAGCTCCCACGCGGGATCTGACCCGGCCCGCTCCGCGTAGCGATCGAAACCCGGATGGGGCCAGCCGCGACAGCGGATGTAGACGCGGTGTGGCGCGTCGGCGTCGGGCGTGTGCAGGTGGATCGGGTCGGTGAAGTGCCGGGATGGCGTCGGGCTCAGGCGTTCGAGCGCCCACGCGAGATCGTCCTTGTCGGTCACCTGCCATGACATCGGCACGAACTCCTCCCACGGCATGGCTGAGAAGCGAGGGAGCAGCCACCCGTCTCCTTCCAGGGCGACAAGCGCTTCCATCGCTGGTCGACGGTCGGGCGGGATGACGTCGATGAGGCTTTGTCCATCGAGCGGCACGAACGCATCGAGGTACACGAGTTGCGCGATTCGTCGTCCGGCTCGGTCCGCGACACCGGTGATGACAGCGCCGCCCGAGCTGTTACCGACAAGGATCACATCGTCGAGGTCTTCGAACTCGATCATGCTCGCGACGTCTTGGATGTGGGTCTCGAGGCCGACGTCGCGGCTCGCAAGGTGCATGCGGTCTCCAAGCCCGGTGAGTGTCGGTGTGAACACGACGTGCCCCGCGTCGCGGAGCAACGGAGTGAGCTTCTTCCAGCACCAACCGCCGAACCAGGCCGGATGCACGAGTACGAACGTCGCCATCGCAACTCCTTTCACGCCAGTGCCAACAGCACCTCCGCCAGCTCGTTCGGACGATTGCTCAAGACCATGTGGTTGGTCGCGATCTCGTGGTACGTCCATCGCGCCGACGACTTCGCGTGCCGGCCCGCTTGCCAGAACGCGCTGTCTGGCGCCTCACTCGGGTCGTTCGTCGCTTTGATGTAGGTCAGCCCGAACTCATTGTCTTCAAGCGGCTTGTCGAGCCGTACGGGCTCGGTGAAGCAACGAACGGGATGGGAAACTCGGCGGGCTTGCTGCCACGCGCCCTCGTCTGGATCGTCGTACTGGCGAGGCATCGGAGGGACGAGCCAGTCTTCGCCGAGGGTGATCGTGGGCTCGCCATCACGCCCCGCAAGGCCCCACACGGTGTCGCCGTCCTCAGGCACGAACGCGTCCAGGTACACGAGCTCGCGTACCCGATCCGCGAGATGGCGAAGCGCACCCGTCACCACTGCGCCGCCGTAGGAGTATCCGAGCAGCACGATCGGGTCGAGGTCCTCATAGAGCACCGCGTTCACGACATCGGAGATGTGCGTCGTCAGGTCGACCTGAGGGCTGGCGAGATGCACGCGCTCGCCGATGCCGGTGAGGCTGGGAGTAAACACCTCGTGTCCCGCGCCCTGCAGCAGTCGGCGGACATGGCGAAAGCCGTGGGCTCCACTCCAGCCGCCGTGCATCAGTACGTAGGTGGCCATGCCCGATTCTCTCAGCGGCCGGTCTTGCCGTCGATCTGCTCGCGAAGGATGTCCGCGTGACCTGCGTGGCGGGCGGTCTCCCCGATCACCGCGAGGATCGCCCAGCGCAAATCGCGCGTCTTGCCGTCGTGGATCACTGGCGCATCAGCGTCGCCGAGGGAGCCGATGATCTCGTTGCTGGCCTCGCAGGCGGCGCGGTAATCGGCGCGCAGTGCTCGCAGCGTCACCGAGGGATCCACATCCATCGAGCGTTGGCCTCGGCTCGCAGGTCGGCCCGCGACGACTCCTTCGAACCACTTCGACTCGACGAACGTGAGGTGCTGCAACAAACCGGCCAAGTTCGTGCCTGACGGCACGGTGCTGCGTCGCGCGTCCGCCTCGCTGAGCCCAGCGAGCTTCTTCAGCACCCCGGCGCGCTCGTCGTCGAGTGCCGCCAGCAGTGCTTCGACCTCCCGGGTCACGACCAGGAGAATACGGGTCCTGCTCGCGGCCCACGCCAGACTCGGCTCGTGAGCGCGAACATCGATCCACGCCTCGAGCCCGCGGCGAGACAGCTGGTCGAAGATCTCGGGCTCGCTGCGGGCGAGTCTCTCGTCGGTGTCTGCTTCCACGGTTCCGCGGTGCTCGGCGACTTCGTGCCGGCATCCAGTGATCTCGACGTCCTCATCGTCGTCGACGACGATGTGGACGACGCCGTGCTCGAGCGGATCACCGCCGTGCTGGCGAGCGACCGGCAGATGGTCGCGAGCGGACTCGAGGCGTCCGTCGTCGCCCGATCGGCTGCTGCCAGTCCTGCAACACCGTGGCCCTTCCTCGTTCATGTCACGACCGCACCCGAGGATCGAAAGGTCGTCTCGGGGCGCACCCAGTCAGGCGATCCCGACCTGATCCTCCACTACGCCGTCGCCCGCGAGCGGGGGTGGAGCGCGGCGGGTCCCCTACCCGTGGAGTTGTTTGGATCGCTCGCGACGGGCACGGTGCTCGCGCAGATCGTGGACGAGCTCCGATGGGCGGCGAGCAACGCATCCGCTTCCTATGCCGTTCTGAACGCTTGCCGCGCGCTCTGGTTCTCGCTCGAGGGTCGGATCTGTTCGAAGTCGCAAGGCGGTGAGTGGGCGCTCACACGCGGCATCGAGCCAGAGCTCGTCGCGCACGCGCTCGCCGATCGAGCGCAAGGCACGAGCTCGGCGCAACAGCCCGAAGCACAGCGATGGGTGCTGGCGGTGGCTGACGACATCCGGCATCGCCTGCAGCCATCGCTGTAGAGGCGGCGACCGGAATCGAACCGGTGTACAGGGCTTTGCAGGCCCTTGCCTAAACCACTCGGCCACGCCGCCCGAAGGCGGTTCACCCTAGCGAAGCGCTGATTTCTCCCTTCACAAGTTCATTGGTAAGTGCTACCTTACGGTTAGTGGCAACTTACGGATCGACGATAGAGGCGTTGGCTGACCCGACCCGACGGGCGGTGCTCGAGCAGCTGCGCCGCGGTCCCCAGGCCGTCGGCGAGCTCGCCGCGCATCTCCCCGTGAGCCGGCCTGCCGTTTCGCAACACCTCAAAGTGCTGAAGGGAGCCGGGCTCGTGAGCGACCGCGCTGATGGCACCCGCCGGCTCTACGCCGTGCGTCCCGAAGGGCTGAATGCGCTCCGCGCCTGGCTCGAGGACTTCTGGACCGACGCGCTCCGTGCATATCAACAGGCGGCCAAGCCGCCGACACCGAGGAGGAAGTCGCGATGACCGAAGCGACCGACGTCGACATCTCGCCGCTCGAGTTCACGGTCGACGTGGAGCAACCCATCGACGCCGCCTTCACCCTCTTCACGGAGAAGATCGGCACCTGGTGGCCGACGAAGACGCACTCGATCGGCGAGGACCGGGTCATCGAGGTGCTGTTCGAGCCGCGCGGTCGGCGGGCGTCTGCTCGAGCGTCTCGACGACGGCACTGAATACGCGTGGGGTGAGGTGCTGGTCTGGGAACCGCCGACGCGAGTGGCGATGACGTGGCACCCGAATCCGGAGCCGATTGCCATGACCGAGGTCGACGTCCGCTTCGCTCCCATCGACGATGACAACACGCGTGTCACGCTCACGCACCGCCACTGGGAACGCCTCGGCTCCCTCGCCGTAGAGGCCCGCGCGGGGTACTCGCAGGGTTGGCCGACGGTGCTCGGTTGCTTCACCGGAGCGCAGCGATGAGGCGGCGGCGAGCGCGGCGCCGGTGGGAACGCACCTCCCGTCCGTCACCGGCCAACGTCGATCCTCACCACGGCCTCCGCCTCGAGGCCTGGCCCCGCACCTGGCGCGCCTAACCGGCTGCCTGCGCGTTCCTCGGTAGAAAACGTGGCACTTTGGCACGCTTTTCACCGGAGAAGCAGAAGGGGACGCGGGGCGGGCAGGCGCGCCGCGTCGGCTAGTTGCCCTTGAAGTTCGGCTGACGCTTCTCGACGAACGCGGACATGGCTTCGAGCGTGTCCTTCGTGCCGAAGTTGACGGTCTGGGCGGCGCCCTCGTCCTCGAGCGCCTGCTCGAGCGTCACCGCGAACGCGTTGTTCAGCAGCCGCTTGGTCTGAGCGAGCGCGATCGGCGGTCCCGCGGCCAGCTTCGTCGCCCAGTCATCCACGAACGCGTCGAGCTCGCCCACGGGTACGACGCGGTTGACGAGACCCATCGCCTCGGCCTCCTTCGCCGAGATGATCTCCGCGAGCAGCGCGAGTTCCTTCGCACGATGCAGGCCCACGCGCCGTGGCAACAGCCAGGATCCGCCGAAGTCGATGGTCAGGCCGCGCCGGGCGAAGATCTCCGAGAACCGCGCCTCGTCGGACGCGACAACGAGATCGCACCCGAGCGCGAGGTTGCATCCCGCCCCGACCGCGACCCCATCGACCTTCGCGATCGTTGGCTGCGGCAGCCGGTGCAGCGCGAGCGCGGCATCGCCAATGTGACGCATCACGGCGAGCTGGTGCCGTTGGGGAGTGTTCGCTCCCCCACCGGTCAGGTCGGCACCCGAACAGAAGTTGCCGCCGGCCCCGGTGACGACCACGACCCTGTCGTCGTCGCGCCCGCCGATCTCGATGAACGTCGCGAGCAGCTCGTCCCACATCGTGCCGTTGGCGGCGTTCTTCTTCTCGGGCCGATTCAGCGTGACCGTGACGATGCCGGACTGGCGCGCGACTTCAAGGGTCTCCATGGGCGCGAAGATAACCGTCTCTATGGGCCTCGATCCCTACCGCCCGCGACGCGCTCCGGGCGTCTTTGAATACACGATGGTGGGGCTCGCCCTCATCGCCTGCTTGGCGCTCGTCCTGTGGGCGGTCTTGTGACCGTATGAGCGATGTCGCGTGGCCCGACGACGACGTCGACACCCAGAGAGTCCAGCCCTACCAGGCGACCAAGGAGTACGTGTGCCCCGGATGCCACGGCGTCATTCCCGTGGGCGAGGGACATCTCGTGGTCGTACCCAAGCTCGCGCCCGACCTCCGCCGGCATTGGCATCACGCGTGCTGGGAGCACCGGCACAACCGCCGCTGATCACTCACCCTCGTCGGGCGCGGTCGCTCGCAGCTGCCACACATCGCCGCCCCAGTTGTCTGTGGCACCGGTGTGCTTTCCGCTGTAGATCCAGATCCGCTCGTCGAACACGACGGTGATCGGTGCTCGTGGTGCCCAGGGTGCGTGCTCCTGCTCCCAAGTGACCCCGTCACTCGAGATCCACACGTCGTTCAGTGCGTTCGTCGTCTCCCCCGCCCACCCTCCGAAGACCCAGAGCTTCCCGTCGAAGGCTGCCCGCGCCGCGCCGCCGCGTGCCCCCCACCCGGGGTCATCGGTGAGCAACGTCCATCCCGCGCCATCCTCGGATCGCCAGACGTCGGCATGGTTCTGCCCGCCCACGACGTGGAGCGCGTCGTCGAACACGACCGCGCCCGGATAGTCGCGCGCGGGCCAGGGCGCGCCTGCGGTCGCCTCGCTCCACACGAACCCGTCCTCGGACACCCAGACGTCGTTGAGAAATCGATCGAGCGAGAGATCGTCGGCGACGTGGTCCGCGCCGCCGAGGAGCCAGAGGCGGTCTCGGTAGGCGACGACGGCATGGCCTCCTCGAGGCGACCACGCCGCGGGCCCTTCGTTGGTCCACGTCACGCCGTCGGACGACACCCACACGTCGTTGAGGAAGGTGCGGGTGTCGTAGTCGAACCCGCCGAACATCCAGAGCCGGTCATCGAAGAAGACGACCGAGCTGTAGATGCGTTCACGTGTGTCGGTCTTCTGGTGCTCGGTCCACACGAGCCCGTCCGGCGACGAGTACGCGACGACCTGGGCTGTCATCCAGAGGTCGCCGTCGAAGGCGACCTGAGGGGTGAGCGTGAGGGGGAACTTCCCAGGCTCCCACTCGGGCATGTTGCCGGACCCAGTCGGAAACGCCCCGCTGCCGAGGGGGAGAACCTCCTCCCAACAGAGCTCGGACGCTGCCTCGGTGACCACACAGCTCGAAGGTGCGACGACCGTCGTCTGCGCGGCCGTCGTCGGGGAGGCCGTCGAGCCGTCGTTTCCTGAGCAGCCCGCGGCGAGGACCGCGGCAACGGCAACGATCGCCGGTCGCGCCATGCTCACTCGCATCGCCTTCCTTACACCGCCCACTTCACCACGGTTCCTCAGAACGCGGCCTCGATCACCTCGACTCGCTCCCCCATCACTGACGCCACGTCGAAGCGCAGATCGACGCCGTGCACACCGCGCGCCGACAACCATGCTGCCGCGAGCCTCCGCAAGCGCACCTGCTTCGTGCGCGTCACGGCTTCGACCGGGGCGCCGAACCGGTCCGACGTCCGCGATTTCACCTCGCAGAAGACGATCGTCGACTCGCGAGCCACGATCACGTCGATCTCGCCCTCGCGACAACGCCAGTTGCGATCGAGCAGGGTGTAGCCCTCCGCCTCGTACCACTTCGCTGTCAGGGCTTCGCCATGCGCGCCGAGCGCGCGTCGCGGATCTTCAGACTTCGCGCCTTGGGAGCTCTTCGACATTCACGTCCTTGAACGTCAGGACGCGCACTGCAGGGACGAACCGGGTCTGCCGGTACATGTCCCACACCCAGGCATCGCGGAGCTCGACCTCGATCAACGGTCTCGGCCCATCGCCTTGGACGCGCACGTCGACTTCGTTGGCGAGGTAGAAGCGCCGTTCGGTTTCGATGGCGTAAGCGAACATGGCGCTGACGTCGCGATACTCCTGCGCGAGGGCGAGCTCGCGCTCGGCCTCGTAGGCCTCGAGATCCTCGGGGCTCAGACTCTCTTCTCCTTGACCTTGGCGGCCTTGCCGACCCGGTCGCGGAGGTAATAGAGCTTGGCGCGGCGCACGTCGCCGCGGGTCACGACCTCGATCTTGGCGATGATGGGAGTGTGCACGGGGAACGTGCGCTCGACGCCGACACCGAAGCTCACCTTGCGCACGGTGAACGTCTCCTGGAGCCCGGAGCCCTGCCGCCGCGTGACGTGCCCCTGGAAGACCTGGATGCGCTCGCGGTTGCCCTCGACCACCCGGACGTGGACCTTGAGGTTGTCGCCGGGGGCGAAATCGGGCACGTCGCTGCGGAGATACTGCTGATCGACGAGATCGGTGGGCTTCATGGCGCGCTCGACTCCGAATCCTGGGGGCGCTGGCCGGGAGGGGACTCGTCAGGATAGCCCTCAGGCCCGTTCTGCTCCAACGCGCCGATCTCTTCCACCAGGTGCTTCTCCTCGTCGCTGAGGCCTCCACGTCGTTCGACCAGATCGGGACGCTCCGCGACCGTGCGGGCGATCGCCTGCGCGCGTCGCCATCGGGCGATCCGGCCGTGGTCACCGGACCGCAGGATCTCGGGCACCGACCATCCTCGGAAGTCGGCCGGTCGCGTGTACTGCGGATACTCGAGCAAGTCGTCGGCGAACGACTCGTCCGAGGCGGACTCGTCGTTGCCCATCACCCCGGGCACGAGCCGCGCGACCGCCTCGATCACGACGAGCGCGGCGACCTCGCCGCCCGCCAACACGAAGTCACCGACTGACATCTCGCCGTCGACCAGATGAGTCCGCACTCGCTCGTCCACGCCCTCATAGCGGCCACACAACAACGAGAAGCCGTCGGTTGCGGCGAGCTCGCGCGCCCGGGCCTGGTCGAACCGCGCGCCTCCGGGCCCTAGCAAATACAGGGGACGGATCGGGTCGACCGACTCGACGGCTCCGAAGATCGGCTCGGCCATCAGCACCATGCCGGGTCCGCCACCGAATGGCGAGTCGTCGACCGATCGATGGGGGTCGGTCGCCGCCGACCGCAGGTCGTGCACCCGCATGTCGAGGACCCCGGTATCCCGCCCCCTTCCGATGAGGCTCTCGCCGAGGAAGTCATCGACGAGCGACGGGAAGATCGTGAAGACCTCGATGCGCATGGATCAGTCCAACAACCCGATGGGCGGATCCACGACCACGAATCCGTCGGCGACCGACACGACGAAACGCACCGGCACGAGCGCGGAGCCATCGAGCTCGAGCAGATCGCTCGCCGGGTTCGCGACGACCGCGGTCACGACTCCGAGCGGCTGCCCGGCGAGATCGACCGCGGTCGCGCCCACGAGATCGTGGACCCATAACGCGTCGGGATCGTCGATCGGCTCGGCGCGCAGGACGACACCGTTCAACCGCTCCGCGGCGGTGCGATCGTCGACGCCCTCGAAGTGCACGACGAAGCCGCCCTTTTGCGGACGCGAAGACGCAACCCGAAGATCGCCACCATCCGTCGTGAGGACGGCGCCGGGCTCGACTCGTTCGAGCCGATTCGTGACGAGGTGGACGACCACGTCACCGCGGAGCCCGTGTGGCCGTCCGATCGAGCCGACCTCGAGCAGGGCTCCGGCCACGCTCAGTCCGCGATCCCAGACCGTGTCAGTCGACGAAGTCGACGTCGACCTCGACTCCGTCGCGCACGGCGGCGGCGCGGGTCACGGCGCGCACGGCGTTGGCGGTGCGGCCCCGCTTGCCGATCACGCGGCCCATGTCGCCCGGAGCGACGCTCACCCGCAGGCTGATGCCGCGTCGGCCCTCGGCCGCGTCGATCTCAACGGCGTCGGGATCGTCGACGAGCGCCCGCACGAGGTAGTCGAGGACTGCTCGTGCCGTCGCGGCCGGGATGCGATTGGCCCCGTCGTCGTCATCCTGACCATCGTCATCCTGGACGTCGTCGTCCTCGGTGTCGTTGTCGTCGAACTCGTCTTCGAGGTCGTCTTCGATCTCGTCGTCGTCGAGGACGTTGTCCGCTTCGCTCACGCGTGACTCACTTCGAGGCCTTGGCGGCCTGGAACTCGTCCCACGCGCCGGAAATCTTGAGGAGCTTCTCGACCCGCTCGGTGGGCTGAGCGCCCTTGCGGAGCCAGTCGACGGCCTTCGCGTTGTCGATCTTCACGACCGACGGCTCGGCCCGCGGTTCGTAGGTGCCGACGATCTCGATGAACCGGCCGTCGCGCGGCGCCCGCCCGTCGGCGGCCACGACGCGGTACGTCGGCTGCTTCTTCTTTCCCATCCGCATGAGGCGGAGCTTCACTGCCACTGGTTCTTCCTTTGTTCGGGTTCTCTAGTTCAGCGACGGCATGTCGGGGAGTCGTAGCCCCCGCTTGCCCTTCTTCGTGCCGAGGCCGCCCATGCGCTTCATCATCTTCTGGACGTCCTTGAACTGCTTGAGCAGCGCGTTCACCTCGGCGGTGGTCGTGCCGCTGCCGTTGGCGATGCGGAGGCGTCGCGATCCGTTCACCAAGTCGGGCTTGCGGCGCTCGTCGAGCGTCATCGACCGGATGATCGCCTCGACCCGCTTCAGCTGGTCATCGTGGATCTCGGCGTTGCGGGCCTCTTTGGGCAGCCCGGGGATCATACCGACGATGCTCGACAGCGGCCCCATCTTCTTCAGTTGCTGCATCTGGTCGAGGAAGTCGTCGAGCGTGAATTGGCCTTCGAGGAGCTTGGCGGCGGCCTGCTCGGCCTCCTCCTTCTCGTAGACCTCCTCGGCCTTCTCGATGAGGCTGAGCACGTCACCCATGCCGAGGATGCGGCTCGCCATGCGATCGGGATGGAACTGCTCGAAGTCGGCGATCTTCTCGCCCGTCGAGGCGAAGGCGATCGGGCGCCCGATCACCTCCTTCACCGAAAGCGCCGCGCCGCCGCGGGCGTCGCCGTCGAGCTTCGAAAGGATCACGCCGTCGATCGCGAGCGTCTCGTGGAACGCCTCGGCGACCGTGACCGCGTCCTGACCGGTCATCGCGTCGACGACGAGGAAGGTGTAGTTCGGCTGCACCGTGATCGAGACCTGCCGAACCTGCTCCATCATCTCCGCGTCGATCGCGAGACGGCCCGCGGTGTCGACGATGACGACATCGCGACCGACACGGCGGGCTTCGGCCACACCCTTGTCCGCGACCGCGACCGGGTCGGTCGGCTCGGAGAACACGGGCACGTCGATCTGACGGCCGAGCGTGCGCAGCTGGTCGACCGCCGCGGGACGCTGCAGGTCGGCGCCGACGAGCAACGGGTTGCGACCCTGCGCCTTGAACCAGCGCGCGAGCTTCGCGGATGCGGTGGTCTTGCCCGAGCCCTGCAGGCCGGCCATGAGCACGACTGTGGGCGGCTTCGACGCGTAGGTGAGCTTCAACGTCTCGCCGCCGAGTGCGACGACGAGCTCCTCGTTGACGATCTTGATGACCTGCTGCGCGGGCGTGAGGCTCGCGGTGAGATCGGCTCCGAGGCAGCGTTCGCGGATGCGCGCGACCATCGAGCGGACGACCGTGAGGTTGACGTCTGCTTCGAGGAGGGCGACTCGGATCTCCCGCAGCACCTCGTCGACGTCGGCGTCGCTCAGACGCCCTTTGCCTCGAAGCCGCTTGAAGATGCCGTCGAAACGATCGGACAGCGAATCGAACATGCGGTTCGTCAGGCTACCGGAGGCGTCTGGACCGCCCCCAAGCAGGTCAGACGATCCGCTAGACGATCAGGATCTCGTTCTCGACCGCCAAAACGCCTGGCACGGAGGCCACCACACGCTCGAGATCGGCGCGTCCTGTGGCATGGGGCGCCTCACCGGCGAGGACCACGCGGCCCCGGAGCACCGAGATCGTCGGCTGGGGCAGGTGCCAGGTCCGGGGCGAATGGGAGAGCTCGTGGCGGACGCGAGCTGCGAGGTCGGCGTCGGGGACGCGCCGGTCCGCGAGCTGAGCGACGCGACGGCGCATCTCGGCTCCGGTCGTTGGTGTGGACAGCACCGCGGCGATGGCGCCCGCGGCGAGCAAGCTCATGCGCCGGAGGCCGATCTTGCGGGTCACCGCCGCCAAAAACCGCAGCGGGAGCAGGAGGATGCCGAACACGGTCTTCATTCGAACACGGTCTTCATTCGAACAACGCCTCGATGAACTCCTCCGCGTCGAAGTCGACGAGGTCGGCCGCGGTTTCACCGAGCCCCACCAGCTTCACCGGCAACCCGAGATCGTTCTGGATGGCCAGGACGATGCCGCCCTTCGCCGAGCCGTCGAGCTTGGTCAGCACGACGCCGGTCACCTCCACCGCCTCGGTGAACTGGCGCGCTTGCGTGAGCCCGTTCTGGCCGGTGGTCGCGTCGATCACGAGGAGCACCTCGCTCACGTGGCCCGGCGGGCGATCGGCGACCCGTCGCACCTTGCGCAGCTCTTCCATGAGGTTCACCTTCGTGTGCAAGCGCCCCGCGGTGTCGGCGAGCACCAGGTCGGCTCCACGCGCCGCCGCCCGCTGCACCCCGTCGAAGATGACCGAGCTCGGGTCACCGCCTTCGGCCCCCCGCACGAGGTCAGCCCCGACGCGGTCGGCCCACTGCTCGAGCTGTTCGGCGGCCGCGGCACGGAACGTGTCACCGGCCGCCATCACGACCGAGTGACCGTCCGCGATCTGGCGCGCGCCCACCTTGCCAATCGTGGTGGTCTTCCCCACGCCATTGACCCCGACGAACAGCCACACGCACGGCTCTCCGGGGCGGGGATCGAGCACGAGCGACCGGTCGACACCTTCGAGCCGCTCCAGCAGCTCGCCCTTCAGCGCGTCGAGCACCTGATCGGGCGTCGTGAGACTCTCGGTCTTCACCTGTTCGCGCAGCTCGTCGATCAGCTCGGTGGTCAGCCCCACGCCGACGTCGGCGCGCAGCAACGCCTCCTCGAGGTCGTCCCAGGTGTCGTCGGTGATGCCACCGCGTGCGCGTACTGATGCAAACGCGCCTGCGAGCGCGGCGCGGGCTTTGCCGAGACGATCCCGGAACCGCGGAGGTGCAAGGACCTCGAGCTCCTCGACGACGTCGAGCTCGTCGACCTCGAGCTCCTCGACCGGCGCCTCCCCGATCTCCACCTCGGCTTCCGGCACCTCGACCGCGGTCGGCGAGGGGGGCCGAGGCGGCGACGGCGGGCGGGCTCGTTCGAGGCTGAGGCGGCGCTCACGACGCCGGTTGACGACGACGACGCCGAGCCCGAAGAGCACGACGATGGTCGCGAGGATCAGAAAGACCATGGCGCAGCCAAGTTATCGGCCGCCACGGGGCGGGCTACCCGGTGTGCAGTGACGCCTTCTCGCTCACGACCTTGGACGAGCCCCCCGGCTGCATGGTCACGCCGAAGAGGCAGTCCGCGGCCTCCATCGTGCGCTTCTGGTGGCTCACGATGAGCAGCTGGGCTTCCTCGCGGAACTCGCGCACCAGATCGAGGAAGCGATGGAGGTTCACGTCGTCGAGGGCCGCCTCGACCTCGTCCATCACGTAGAAGGGCGACGGGCGGCTGCGGAACACGGCGAACAGAAACGCAAGTGCGGTCAGTGAACGCTCGCCGCCGGAGAGCAGTGAGAGCTTGCGCACGTTCTTTCCCGACGGGCGGGCCTCGACCTCGATGCCAGTGTCGAGCAGGTTGTCGGCGTCGGTGAGGCGCAGGCCACCTTGGCCCCCGGGGAACAACGTCGAGAAGAGCGACTCGAAGTTCGACGCGACATCGGCAAAGGCCGAGACGAACACCGACACGATCTCACCGTCGATCGCCTTGATCACTCGTGAGAGGTCGCGTCGTGTCGAGCGAACATCCTCGAGCTGCGACTCGAGGAACCGGTGCCGTTCTTCGAGCGCTTCGAACTCCTCCAACGCGAGCGGGTTGATCGGGCCCATCAACCGCAGCTCGCGCTCGAGCTCACGCACCCGTGCGTGCGCGGTCACGCCTTCGAGCAGCGGCGGGCACGGCGCGGCCACGGCGGCCTCCGGCTCCCGGTCGAGATCGTGCCGGACGGTCTCGACCGCCGATTCGAGCCGGAGCGTGATCTCGGCCTCGTCGAGCTCGGCGCGTCGCGAGCGCTCGCGCACCTCTTCGAGCTGACGCTCGCCGGCAGTGCGGCGCTGGCGCTGGCTGTCGAGCGCCGCGGCGATCTGCCGCGACTCCTCCGACTGGCGCCGCCGCTCCTCGTGCAGCGAGGCGAGCTCTTCGTCCACTTGCGCGGCCGCTCCGGCGACGACGGCGGCCAACCGGTCGAGTGTCGTCATCGTCCGCTCGAGCTCGATGCGGCGCCCGGCGGCTCGTTCCCGCTCGGCCACGTCGGCCTGCAGGCGATGCTCGACCTCGTCGCGGCGTCGCTTCAACATCTGCCGGCGCTCGTCGAGACCCGCGACTTGGACTTCGAGGTGCGTACGCAGCGCCGCAACGGCCCGGGCCCGCTCGTCGAGCCGCGCCCGCGCGGCGTGAGCAGACCGAGCCTTGCTCGCGTCAGCCTCCTCGTCGGCCTCGAGCGACGGAAGGACCTGCTCGAGCTCGAACGTGCGGGCGCGCTCCGCGGCCAACGACTCGGCGAGGGCCGCGTGATGCGTCCGCAGGCCTTCTGCCTCGGTCTCGACCTCGCGCTGCCCGGACTGCACGCGCGCCAAGCCGTCGGCGGCCGCGTTGAGTCGGGAGTCGTTGTCCTCGAGCTGACGCTCGATCTCGACCCGCTCGTGCTGCGCGGCCTCGACAGTGAGCGTGTTCGCGGCAACCCGTGTCGCGGCTGCACTCGCCCGCTCTCCCGCGGCCGCCGCACGACTGCGGGCTTCGTCGAGCGCGGCGACGGTGAGCTGCGAACGGGCGGCGCCCACGCGCCAGCCTGCCGAGGAGAACCGATCGCCTTCACGAGTGACCACGACCGCGTCCGGGTGCTGGAGAGCGGTGTCCGCGGCACGCTCCCAGCCGCCGTCGACCACGACGACGACCGCGAGCAACGCGTCCAGCAGAGGCGTCACCGCATCGTGAAGCGGCCGCACGTGGGCGCGGAGCGTCGACTCCGCGTCACTTCGCGGCTGAGGCACCAGGCTCATCGCGAGCACCGCGCCGGATTCGCCCCCCGCGGTCAGTGCTGCGAGCGCTCGCCGCGCGGCAACTGTTCCTTCGACGACAACCGCGGTGAGCGACTCGCCGACGGCAGCTTCGAATGCGTCCTGCCATCCGTCGTCGATCTCGACGAGCTCGTTCAGCAGTCCGATGGCGCCCTCGACCTCTCGCCACCGGGCCTGGGTGGTTCCCCGGTCGTCGAGCGCCAGCGCGAGCGCCTCCGCGGGGCGGACCAGACATGGCGATCGGCGTCGGCGGATCGGTGCGCGTCGACCGACGATTCGAGCTCAGCCTCCGCGTGCTGCTGCGCTTCCTCGGCCCGCTGCAGCCGATCGACCAACGGCCGTTCGGCTTCCTCGGCCCGCTCGCACGCGGCGCGATGCACGTCGGTCTCCCCGGCGAGCCGAATCGCTCGTTCCTCGATGGCGGCGAGTCGTGCCTCGACGCGAGCGAGCTCACCCACGGCACGCTCGATCGCCGCGCGCCGCGCCGCGAGCTCGCCTCGAACCTCGCCGGCGCGCTGGGGATGAAGCTCGAGGTCGAGCGGTTGCATCCCGGAGAACGCCGCGCTCTCGGCGCCGAGGGCGGCTTCGCGCTCTGCAACGAGGGCGGCCTCGGCGTCGCTGACTCTCTGGGCCTCGGGTCCCAGCTCCCGGGCTTTGGCCTCGACCTCGATGAGCTCGCTCGCGACCGTTGCCGCCTCGGCCTCGAGCGACGCGACGAGGTCGGCGTCGAGCAGACCGCCGCGATCACGCTCGACGCCGCGCCGCCGCTCCGCGAGGAGCGCGGCGAGCCCTCGCGCACGCTCTCGCATCGACTCGAACCGCACGAGGCCGTCGCTGAGGTCCGAGCCGCCGAGCGCGGCGAGTCGTGCTTGCGTGGTGAGCACCTCGCTGTCGAGCGCCGCGAGCTCATCTTTGATCGACGTCGACTGCTGCTCGAACGACGCGCGATCTCGCGCGGTGTTCTCGAGCCTCGTGCGCAGCGCAGTGATCTCACGACCCGCGAGATGAAGTCGGAGCGCGGCGAGCTCGGCAACCAGGTCACCGTGACGTCGGGCCGCGTCGGCCTGACGTTCGAGCGGCTTCAGCTGCCGCCGCACCTCGCGTAGGAGATCCTGGAGGCGCAGCAGGCTCGCCTCGGTCGCTTCGAGACGACGCTCGGCCTTTTCCTTGCGGCGCCGGTACTTCAACACGCCGGCGGCTTCCTCGATGATCGCCCGGCGCTCCTCGGGACGGGCGTTCAGCACGGCATCGATCTGGCCCTGCGACACGATCACGTGCTGCTGGCGGCCGACGCCGGTATCCGACAGGAGCTCCTGCACATCGAGGAGGCGGCACGGCACGCCGTTGATCGCGTACTCGCTGTCGCCGGTGCGGAAGAGCGTGCGGCTGATCGTCACTTCGGTGAACGCGATCGGCAGGAGGCCAGCGGAGTTGTCGATCGTGAGCGTCACTTCAGCGCGGCCGAGCGCGGGACGCTTCGCGGTGCCCGCGAAGATCACGTCGTCCATCTTCTGGCTGCGCACGGCACTCGGCGCCTGCGCGCCGAGGACCCAAGCAATCGCATCGACGACGTTGGACTTGCCGCTGCCGTTCGGCCCGACGACGACCGTGACCCCAGGCTCGAGATCGAGCGAGGTCGTGTCGGCGAAAGACTTGAATCCCTTGAGGGTCAGCGACCGCAGAAACATGGCCGCATCGACCCTAACGGAGCGGTCGCGGCGCTCGGTGAATGGTCGTTAGGGCGGCGCAAATGCGCCGCTGTTCCTCGTCGCCGCTCTCCGCTGCGCTTCGATCGGCTCCTGCTCGCTTCGCTCGACAATCGGTGCTTCGCGCACCCGGCGGCGCAGTGCGCCGCCCTTCCCTACACCTGGCAGCTCGGGCAGAAGAAGGTCGATCGTCCTTGGTACTTCGCGCGCTCGATCGTGTTTCGGCACCGGCGGCATGCGAGGCCCTCGCGACCATAAGCCTGGTGCTCGTTCTGATATCCGCCGACACGTCCGAACAGGTCGCGGTACTGCTCGTCGGCGAGTGACGACCCGCGGTGCTTCACCGCTTCGTGCATCACCTCGACCACCGCGCGGTAGAGCCGGCGGATGTCCTGCGTCGTGAGGGTGTCGCTCATCCGGTCGTAGCGCAGACCGGCGGCGTAGAGGATCTCGTCGCTGTAGATGTTGCCGATGCCCGCGATCAGGTGCTGGTCCATCAGGAACGCCTTGAGCTGCACTGGCTTCGCGATGAGCATCCGGCCGAAGTCGATCCACGAGATCGGCTCGTCGAGCGGGTCGAACCCCAGAGTCGCGAGCTCAGGGGCGTCCTCGGCGAGGTGCTCGGGATCGCTCACGAACATCTCGCCGAAGGTGCGAGGGTCGACGAACCGCAGCTGACCCGCAGGCTGCAACGTCAGCGTGACGTGGGTGTGCTTCGCCACCGGGTCCTTGGCCACCGCCTTCAGCAGCTGGCCACTCATCCTGAGGTGGACGACGAGCAGGTCGCCGGTGTCGAGCTTGAGCAGCAGGTACTTGCCCTTGCGCTGGACGCCCGTCACCTTGGCACCCTCGAGACGGCCGATGAACTGCTTCTTCGTGCCCCTGCGGATCGAGCGGGTGCCCGATACCTCCACGGTCTTGATGCGCTTTCCGACGATCTCTCGCTCGAGATCACGTTTGATCGTCTCGACCTCGGGGAGCTCAGGCATGGTCGGCGAGCTGCTCTTCCGTGCGGGCGCGCAGTCGATCGACGGCGACGCGTGCGGCGGCCTGCTCCGCCTGCTTCTTCGAGCGTCCTTCGCCCTCTCCGAGCTGGGCCAGCCCGATCGCGACCCGCGCGGTGAAGACCTTGGCGTGGTCGGGCCCGGTCTCGCTCACGTCGTACCGAGGCGCACCAAGGCCCTGCCGCCCCGCCAGCTCCTGGAGAACGCTCTTGAAGTCGCTCCCGCCGATGCCCGAGACAGACGCGGAGATGTCATCGCGCATCTCGTCAAGCACGAAGCGGCGCGCGGCTTCCCATCCACCATCGAGGTAGACCGCGGCAATGACGGCCTCGAGCGCGTCCGACAGGATCGACGTCTTCTCACGGCCGCCCGCAGCGGTCTCGCCGCGGCCGAGCAGCAGCGCGGCGCCCACGCCGAGGCGGGCGGCGACGCCCGCGAGTGCCATCGCGTTCACGACCGACTTGCGCGCGTCGGTCAGCTGGCCCTCGGGCAGATCGGGATAGGACCGGTACACGTAGTCGGCAACGATCGCGCCCAGCACGGCGTCGCCGAGGTATTCGAGACGCTCGTTCGACGGCGGGGCCGGTTGGTCGAGCGTCGCGTGCTCGGCGCACCACGAACGGTGGGCGAGTGCTTGCACCAGCAGGGCAGGGTTCGTGAACTCATGCCCGATCCGGTGCCGGAGCACCTCGACCTCGGGCCAGTCAGTCAGGGCCTTCGCCCACCCGACCAAAGACGTAGTCAACGGCGTCGCGCACGGTCTTCAGGTCTTCGAGGTCCTCGTCCTCGATGCGGAAGCCGACGGTGCGCTCGCTCAGCTCCTCCTCGAGGGCTTCGACGAGCTCGATCAGCGCCAGCGAGTCAGCATCGAGGTCGTCGGCGAACGAGTTGGCCTCGCTGATCGCGGAGGGATCGATCTCGAGGATGTCGGCGAGCCGGTCGCGGATCAGCTCGAACACGGCCTGGCGATCGAGGGGGGCTCGTTCTACGTGGGTCTCGGCGGGCACGCTCTCCTCCGTCCTGCGTGGCGTCCTCAGTCGGGCTTCGCGGGGGGCGCAGCACCCGGGATTCTACCGGCCATCTTGCAACCTCGCCGGGATGGTGTCAGGCCTGCCCAGTGTGTTTCATGATCTTCTGCTTGCTTTCGTGCTTGACAGCCGCGGAGTGCCCCGTCAGGAGGGCGTCGCGATCGCTGACCGCAGCCCCCCGACGATGTCGCCCCTCACCATCTCCGCGGCGAGCGCGATCGCATTCGTCACGGCGCGTGCCGACGACCGACCGTGGCTGATGATGCAGACCCCCTCGACGCCGAGCAGCACCGCTCCCCCGGTCGCCTCGGGCCCCATGTAGTCGAACAATGGCTCGAGCACCGGCGCGAGCACGTCGGCCGCGGCACGCGTCTCCGCCGTAGACGCGAGCCCCGCGCGAATCACACCGACAATCACCTCGAGCCCACCCTCCAACGTCTTCAAAACGACGTTGCCGCTGAACCCGTCGGTGACCACGACGTCGACCAAGTCCGTCGCCACGTCGTGCCCTTCGATGTTCCCGATGAAGTTGACGCCGGGCGCGCCGTCGAGGAGGTGGTGCACTTCCTTCACGAACGACGAGCCCTTCGATGCTTCCTCGCCGATCGAGAGCAGCCCGACACGCGGGCTCGCAAGACCGAAGCGCTGACGAGAGAACACCGTGCCCATCTGCGCGAACTGCACGAGCCACTCCGGCTGGCACTCCGCGTTTGCGCCGGCGTCGAGCAGCACGGTCGGCGTCTCCCCGGGAACGGGCAGCGGTGCGGCGATCGCCGGGCGCGACACGCCTCGGATGCGTCCCATCCGCAACAGCGCGCTCGCCATCGTTGCGCCGGTGTTCCCGGCGCTCACCATCCCGGACGCCCGACCGTCGCGGACCGCCTCGGCGGCCCGCACGAGCGACGAGTCCTTCTTGCGCCGGACGCCCTGAGCGCCGTCGTCTCCCATCGCGATGATCTCGGACGCGACCACGTGGGGCAGGCCGCTCGCCGCGACGACTTCTTCGGGGCCTACCAGGAGGACGGGGATGTCGAGCTTCTCGGCGGCGACGCGGGCGCCGATGAGCACCTCACCGGGCGCATTGTCACCCCCGACCGCGTCGACCGCGATGGGCAGCACGACGGGTCAGCGCGCCCGGGCCGGACGATCAGCCGACGTCGACCGCTTGACGGCCCTTGTACCAGCCGCACGTGCCGCACACGTTGTGCGGACGCTTCGCGGCGCCACAGCGCGGGCAGGTGCTGCGAGCCGGGGCGTCGAGCGTCCAGGCAGAGGCACGGCGGCTGCGGCTCTTCGCCTTGGACGTCTTCTTCTTCGGGACTGCCATCAGTGGATCCTTCGCGTGATGGGGCCGGAGCAGGCTAGCGAGCAGCAGGGCCAGGGTCGAACCGCCCCGGATCGCCGATCGCGGCACGGGGCTCCCGGAGCACGTCGAGAGCAGCCCACCGGGGGTCGATCGACTCGGTCCGGCACTCGCACGCTGCGATGTTGAGGTCGATGCCGCAGGTGGGGCACAGGCCGGCGCAGTCGTCGCTGCAGAGCGGGGCGAGCGGCAGCTCGAGGGCGAGGGCATCGTGTACGGACGGACCGAGGTCGATGGCGTCGCCCTTGATCGGATGCACCTCCTCGCCGTCGTCTCCCTCGTAGCCGCGGCCGGAGAACACCTCGGTGAGCGACGCAACGAGCTCACCGTCGGCGGGCCCGAGGCATCGTCTGCACACCGCCCGCCACGGCGCCCGCGCCGTCGCATGCACGACGATGGCGTCCGAGAGCGACTCGAGGTCCCCGTCGACGACGACCGTCGCGCCGTCGGGCACGACCGCATCACCGACTTCGATCGCCGGTGCGCGGACCTCGAGGGTGATGTGCCGCCGCGACGCGGGATGACGCAAGAGGTCGGCGACACCGAGCACGAGACCGGGAAGCGTCGACATCAGTCGTCCTGGTCGAAGAACACCGCCTCGTGCTCGGCGGCGGCCTCGGCTTCGTCGGCGTCGGGCTCGGGGAGCCCGGTGGGGATGAGGCGGTCGCGACCCGCCTGCACGGTCTTGAGCACCTTGTCGAGGATCACCTCGAACTGCCCGAGGCGTTGGTCGCAGTAGTCCTCGACCTCGTGGCGCAAGCGACGCGCTTCGTCCTCGGACGTCGTCACGATCTGCCTCGCGCGCTGTTGCGCGGCGCGCACGACCTCGGTGCGTTGCACCATCCGCTCCGCCTGCGCGCGGGCGGCGTCGAGGATGTCGTCGCCCTCTCGGCGGGTCTTCGCGAGGAACTCGTCGCGCTCGCGGAGGAGCCACCGTGCCGCGCGCAGCTCCTCGGGTAGCCGGTTGTTCGCGTCCTCGAGCAGCTCGAGGATCTCGTCCCGGTTGATCATCGCCGACGACGACAACGGCATGGTCTTGGCGGACGAGATCATGTCCGCGACGCGCCGCAGGAGCGCCTCGGAGTCGCTCAGTCGAGGAACGGGGTGCTCACCGGTCTCTTCGTCGTCGTGCTCGGTCATCCGCCGTACCTCTCTTGCAACCGCTTGGAGACCGCCGTAGGCACCATCGAGCTCACGTCGCGCCCGAACTGCGCCATGTCGCGGATGAACTTCGACGCGATGAAGGAGGACGACGACGCCGAGGGCAGGAACACGGTGTGCACCCCGGCCACCGCGAAGTTCATCTGGGCCATCTGCAGCTCGACCTCGAAGTCCGACGACGCCCGCAATCCCTTCACGATGAAGTCGATGTCGTGGTCTTTCGCCACGTCGACCACCAGCCCCGAGAACACCAGGACCGACACGTTGTCGAGGTGCGCCAACGACTCGGTGATCATCGCCTCGCGCTCTTCGAGCGTGAACGCAGGCTCACCCTTCTGAAGGTTGCGCATGGCGGCGACGACGACCTCGTCGAACAGACGCGCCGCCGTCTCGATGATCTCGATGTGTCCGTTGTGGATGGGATCGAAGGACCCCGGATACAACACCTTTGCCACGGTCGCTCCGTTGGGTCAGCAGTTCGGTGGGCGGACGGGAACGGTTCAGAGCTGGGCCGCCCGCGCCACGAACGTCACAACGGTACCGCCGTAATGCTTCGATCTCGTGACCACCCAGCCCGGACCGGGCTCGATCGGCCGGTTGGACTCGAGCACGGCGAGGCCCGCGTCGAGCATCCCGAGGAGTGCCGGCCAGTCGTCGAAGGCGTAGGGCGGATCCGCCAGCACGAGGTCGAACGGGCCGTGGGTGCCCTCGAGCCACCGCATCACGTCGGCCCGCACGACCGTGCCGCCGACCAGGCCACAGTGGGCCAGGTTGGCCTCGATCACCGCCTGTCGCGGCGCGGTCTCGTTCGACGAACGTGCATGACGCGGCCCCGCGCGAGAGCGCCTCGATGCCGAGCGCACCGCTGCCGGCGAACAGATCCGCAACCCGCCGGTCGACGACCGCGGCGAGCGAGTGCAACGCGTTGAAGATCGCTCCCCTGGCCCGGTCACTCGTCGGTCGAGTGTCGGTACCGGGCGGCGCCTCGAGCCGACGTCCCCGCGCCATGCCGGCCACCACGCGCATCGACGGCGCACCGTAGCCTCGGTCGCGTGCACGTCGATCAGAGGGTCACCATCGTGCGGATCGACCAGCCCGCAGTGCGCAACGCTGTCAACACCGAGACCGCGCAACGGCTGCTCGACGCGTTTCTCGCGTTCGAGGCCGACGGGAACGCGAAGGTCGCGATCCTCACCGGGGACGACACCGCCTTCTGCGCGGGAGCGAACCTGCGCGACCTCCCCAAGCTGCGCCCGAGCGGTCCCCTCGGTCCGACCCGCCTCCAGCTGTCGAAGCCGGTGATCGCCGCGATCGAGGGGTGGTGTGTTGCGGGCGGGCTCGAGCTGGCGTGTTGGTGCGACATGCGTATCGCGGGAACGACGGCGCGGCTCGGCTGCCTCGAGCGGCGCTTCGGGGTGCCGCTCGTCGACGGCGGAACGGTGCGGCTTGCCGCGCATCGTCGGCCTCGGACGCGCGCTCGACCTCATCCTCACCGGACGTGAGATCGGCGCCGACGAAGCGCTGGCGATGGGGCTCGTCAACCGTGTGGTGCAAGCGGGCGGCGCGCTCGACGCCGCGATCGAGATCGCCGAGCAGATCGCGTCGTCGCCGTGGCCAGCGGTCGTCCACGATCGACTCTCCGTCTACGAGAGCATCGGGCTCGACCTCGACGCGGCGCTCGCGAACGAGGCGGTCCACGGTGACGCGGTGATCTTCGATCCCGAGTTTGCGGCCGGTGTTGCGAAGTTCGCCGACCGCGAGCGGCGGTGACAGTGGACGTCGATGAGGTGATCACGTGCATCGACTGCGGAGGTCGCGCGCACCTCATCTCGTACCCACCCGAGGACGGCGTGTGGCACCCTGGCGACCTCATCACCTACCGCTGCAGCGACTGTCGCGATCGATGGGATCTCGTTGTGCCCGACGACGCAGACCAGTGAATGGGGGAAACGACGTCGGATCTGGCATCCTTGACGACGGAGCGGCAAGTTGCGGAGGGCTGAGCGAGTGGGTTTCAAGGTCGGAGACCGCGTGGTGTATCCCCATCACGGGGCCGCCGTCATCGAGCGCAAAGAGAAGCGCGAGATGTTCGGCGAGAAGGTCGAGTACCTGGTGTTGCGGGTCACCCACGGTGATCTCACCCTGATGGTGCCGGTCGAGAAGGCCGAAGAGGTCGGCATCCGGCCACCGGTCAGCAAGGACGAGGTCGAAGACATCCTCGACGTGCTCGCGAAGAAGGACGCACGCATGCCGTCGAACTGGTCACGCCGGTTCAAGAACCATCTCGAGAAGCTGAAGTCCGGCGACGTGTACCAGGTGGCCGAGGTCGTTCGGAACCTGTCGTTGCGCAATCGCGACAGCGGGCTGTCGAGTGGCGAGAAGACGATGCTGATGAACGCGCGGCGAGTGCTCGTCTCCGAGCTCAGCTTCTCGCTGAACACCAGCGAAGAAGCAGTCGAGAAGAAGCTCGACGCCGTCCTCGCCTGACCCCGTCAGCCCTTCAGCAGGAAGTCGGCTTCTTCGTCGCCGACGAACAGGCGCAGCTCGTCGGCCAGGCCGGGCAACGACGTGATGCCGCCGTCGCTGTCGACCAGCTCGAACGCCACCTCCCGGGCGAGGCCGACCATCTCGCGGTCACGGCGCAGCGAGGCGAGACGCAGGTCGCTGCGACCCTTCTGACGCTCACCCATGATCGTGCCCTCACCCCGTAGGTCGAGGTCCACCTCGGCGAGCTCGAACCCGTCGGTCGACTGCACCAGCGCGGTGAGCCGCGCCTCGGCCCCCTCTGCCGCGCCCTCGTCGATGAGCCAGCACACGGACGCCGCCTGGCCCCGACCCACCCGGCCCCGGAGCTGATGCAGCTGGGCGATGCCGAAGCGACTCGCGTCGAGGATCACCATCACCGTCGCGTTCGCGACGTCGACACCCACCTCGATGACCGTTGTCGCAACGAGCACGTCGATCTCACCACGGCGGAAGGCCTCGAAGATCTCGGCCTTCTCCCCCGCCGGCAGCCGTCCATGCAGCAACGCGAGCCGCAGCCCCTCCAGCTCGCCCGCCCGCAGTCGCTCGAACGTGTCGGACGCCGACGCGACTTCGAGCTTCTCCGACTCCTCGATGAGCGGGCACACCACATAGGCCTGGTGGCCCTCGGCCACTTCGGACCGCACGTTGGCCCAGACCCCGTCCTCCTCGATCGGACCCCGCGCCCAGTGGGTGACGATCGGCGTGCGGCCGGGCGGCATCTCGTCGAGCACGCTCACGTCGAGGTCGCCGTAGACCGTCATCGCCGCGGTACGAGGGATCGGCGTGGCTGTCATCACGAGCACGTCGGGCACTGCGCCGTCGCGTCCCTTGGCCCGCAACATCGCGCGCTGCTCGACGCCGAACCGGTGCTGCTCGTCGATCACGACGACACCAAGTGATCGCAGCTCCACGCCCTCCTGGATCAGCGCGTGGGTCCCGATGAGAAGGTCGACGGTGCCGTCTGCGAGTCCGGCTGCGATCCGCCGGCGCTCGGCGGCACTCGTGCGATTCGTCAACAGCTCGACGCGCAGGGGCCGATCCCCCATCAGGGTTCCGGGATCGGGCACCTCGAGATCGGCGAGCAGCGCGCGCACACCGAGCGCGTGTTGCTCGGCGAGCACTTCGGTGGGTGCCATCAGCGCGCCCTGGTGGCCGCCTTGCACCGCGACAAGCAACGCGGACACCGCGACCACAGTCTTGCCAGCGCCGACGTCGCCCTGGAGCAATCGGTGCATCGGCTGCTGGCCTGCGAGGTCGTACTCGATCTGCTCGATGACGCGCTTCTGAGCGCCCGTCAGCGGGAACGGCAGTCGCTCGTGAAAGCGGGCGACGAGCTTGCCGTCGACCACGTGGCGGATGCCGACCGATTCCTGCTCGAGGGCGCGCTTGCGCAGCACGAGCGCGAGCTGCACGCGCAACAGCTCGTCGAACACAAGCCGGCGGCGGGCGACGCGCTGCGCGTCCATCGAGTCGGGCGCGTGGATCGAGCGCAACGCCCATTCGCGGCTCTCGAGCTGCAATCGACGCACCACGCCCGCGGGCACAGGGTCGGCGATCCCCCGCGCTCGACAGCGAGCCAGCGCTGTCTCGACCCAGCCGGCGATCTCCCACGTCGTCAGTCCCGACTTCTCTGACTGCGGATACACGGCGACGATCCGCCCGGTGCGGTCGCCGATCAGGTCGACGACCGGATTCGTCATCGTGAGACGGCCCTTGTAGGCCTCGGCCCTGCCGAACAGCGCCACCTGGAGGCCTGGCTGCAGCTGGCGCTCCCGCCAGGCCTGGTTGAAGAAGACAAGCCGGAGCCGGCCCGACTCGTCGCCGGTCTCGACCGTGACCATCACCTTGCGGGTGCGGGTCATGGTCTTGTGGGTCGAGCGCACCGTGACGAGCACGAGCGCTTCCTCGCCGGGGCGGAGATCGCCGACCGCGCGCCTCGTTCGTACGATCGACCCACCGGCGCGGGTAGTACGTGAGCAAGTCGAGCACGGTCTCCACGCCCATCTCGGCGAGCCCGTCCGCCTTCTTCGGCCCCACACCCTTGAGCGCAGTGACCGGAATGGCGCTCAGATCGCTCAACGTGAGCGCGGCCTCAGCCGATGCCGGGGTCATGCCGCGGCGATCGTATCGGCGCAACCCTTGCGTTCCGTTGGTTGGTCAGGGAGAAAGGCCGCAGGTATCCTTCGGTGGGCATGCAGGGCGTGATCAAGTCCTATGACCCCGGCACCGGTGACGGCGTGATCGTGCGCGACACCGATCTGTCCGAGGTCGACCTGGCCTCCGATGCGCTGGCCGGCTCGATCTTCCGCATGCTCCGCCAAGGCCAGCGGGTGATCTTCGAGCTCGACGAACAGGGCTTCGCCACCCGCTTGCGGTTGGGCTCCGAAGTCGACATGGGCACTCCCGGTTTCCCCCCATCCAGCCGCGGGTAGGGCACCCCCCACCCGAGTCCTTCCGGAGCACACATGAGCGCCACCACGACGAACGAGGCACTGCGCGGTTGGGTCGAGCAGTGGGCCGCGATCCTCGAGCCCGCACGAATCGAGTGGTGCGACGGGTCCGTCGAGGAGCACGCGCGCCTCTGCCGGGAGCTCGTCGAGGCGGGCACGTTCACCCCGCTCGAGCGCCGGCCCAACAGCTTCTGGGCGCACTCCGATCCCGGCGACGTGGCTCGCGTCGAGGACCGCACGTTCATCTGCTCGGCTCGCGAAGAGGACGCCGGACCGAACAACAACTGGCGCGCCCCCGACGAGATGCGAGCCGAGCTGCTCGAACTTTTCACCGGATCGATGCGCGGCCGCACGATGTACGTGGTCCCCTTCTCGATGGGGCCACTCGGCTCGAACATCGCGCACATCGGCGTGCAGCTCACCGACTCCGCCTACGTCGCGGTGAGCATGCGCACGATGACCCGGATGGGTCAGGCCGCACTCGACGTCCTCGGCCCCGACGGTGAGTTCGTGCCGTGCCTCCACTCGGTCGGCGCGCCCCTTGCCGACGGCGAGGCCGACGTGCCGTGGCCGTGCAACCCCGACAACAAGTACATCGTCCACTTCCCCGAGAGCCGCGAGATCTGGTCATACGGCTCGGGGTACGGCGGCAACGCTCTTCTCGGTAAGAAGTGCTTCGCGCTGCGCATCGCGTCGGTGATGGCACGCGACGACGGCTGGCTGGCCGAGCACATGCTGATCCTCAAGCTGACGTCGCCGAAGGGTGTCACCAAGTACCTCGCAGCCGCATTCCCTTCGGCGTGCGGCAAGACGAACCTGGCGATGCTCGTGCCCACGATTCCCGGCTGGAAGGTCGAGACCGTCGGCGACGACATCTGCTGGATGAAGTTCGGCGAGGACGGTCGGCTGTACGCGATCAATCCCGAGGCCGGGTTCTTCGGCGTCGCGCCCGGCACCGGAATGGACACCAACCCCAACGCGATGATGACGCTCGAGGAGAACTGCATCTTCACCAACACGGCGCTCACGCCCGACGGCGACGTGTGGTGGGAGGGCATGACGCCCGACAAGCCGCCGCGACTCACCGACTGGAAAGGCAACCCCTGGACGCCTGAGTCCGCCACGCCCGCGGCGCATCCGAACGCACGCTTCACCGCGCCGGCGTCGCAGTGCCCGTCGATCGCGCCTGAGTGGCAGGACCCTGCGGGAGTGCCGATCTCGGCGATCCTGTTCGGCGGCCGCCGCGCGTCGGTCGTGCCGCTGGTCAACGAGGCCACGTCCTGGTCGCACGGCGTGTTCCTCGGCTCGATCATGGGATCGGAGACCACGGCCGCGGCTACCGGTGCGGTCGGCAACCTGCGCCGCGACCCGTTCGCCATGCTGCCGTTCTGTGGCTACAACATGGCCGACTACTTCGCCCACTGGCTGTCGATCGGGCGCGCCGCAGACCCCGACAAGCTGCCGAGCCTCTTCATGGTCAACTGGTTCCGCAAGGACGACGATGGCAAGTGGCTGTGGCCCGGCTTCGGCGAGAACAGCCGCGTGCTCAAGTGGGTCTTCGAGCGGGTCACCGGCGAGGCAGAGGCCGTGAAGACGCCGATCGGCCTGCTGCCGACGCTCGACGCAATCGACACGAATGGTCTCGAAGTCACCGAGGCCGACATGGAGTTGCTGCTGTCGGTCGACCTCAAGGGCTGGCGCGCCGAGGTGCCGCTGATCGAAGAGCACTACGCGCAGTTCGGCGAGCACATCCCCGCCGAGCTGCGCGGCTGAGCTCGACGAGCTCGAGAAGCGCCTAGCCAGCTGACCCCGACCGGGGGGTACGCTGCGCGGCATGGCCGTGAGCGCGTACATCCTCATCCAGACCGAGGTCGGCAAGGCCGCGAAGGTGGCGCAGGAGGTCGCAGCGGTCGACGGTGTCGTCGCGGCCGACGACGTGACCGGCCCCTACGACGTGATCGCGAAGGCTGAAGCAGCCACCGTCGACGATCTCGGCCGGCTCGTCGTGAGCCGCATCCAGATGATCGACGGGATCACCCGCACCCTCACCTGTCCGGTCGTCAACCTCTAGCCCGAGCCGAAGGCCGGTCGTCAGGTCTGGCCGACGAGCAGGGCCCGGATGCCGAGACCCATCAGGAACAGGCCGCCGAACCCGTACAACAGGTAGAGCCGGCTGCGCAGCTGCGCGCGGTACGAGTACAAGATGCCGACGGCGATGATCGCGACGAAGCCGTAGAACATGTGGAACTGCGGCGCGACCATGCCCTCACCGGACACGAGCGCGACGCCGAGCGCAACCTGCACGAAGATCGCGAGCTCGACGAACGCGGTGAACCACCACAGCGCGCGGGTACGCAGCCAGAGCAGCCAGTTCGCGGCGAGCGCCCACGCTCCCGCGAGCCCGTTGCCGATGATGACCATCCACGCCCAACCGATGTGGAGGTCGAGCAGGACGAGCGCGTACAGGGCGGGTCAGGCGCTAGCGAGCGAGGCGGCAGCGGCTTCAGCCTCCGCGAGCGCCTCGGTGTATGCCTCGGCGGCGACGTCGACGAGGTCGGTGATCTCTTCTTCGGTGAAGCCGGCGAGCCCGCGGAACTTGCGGGCCAGGTGGACCGGGCTCTCCTCTTCCTCGCCGCGGAAGCCGCCGAACGAGAAGACCTTGTCGACCGTGCGCTGGAAGTCGAGCGCCCGCTGCTGCCGTTCGGGATCCTTCGCGGTGATGCGGCGCAGCCAGTCGGAGCCCATCTTCACGTGGGTGACCTCGTCGGCCAGCATCCAGTCCTCGCAGAAGTAGAGGACCGGGTCGGCGAACGCACCGCCGAAGTCACGCATCGCGGTGAAGACGTCGATGGCAAGGCCCTCGAGCGCCCGGTTCACGCCGGCCAGGCGCAGCACAGGATCCTCATTGCACGCCGCCTCGAACAGCAGCGTCTGCTCGGAGAACTCCCCCAGCTCGGTGCCCATGTGATCGGAGAGCTTCACGGAGATCTCGACGTGGCGAGCCTCGTCCCAGCACTGGCGGGCCATGTCGAGCTTGAGCTCGAAGGGGATATCACCCGTGTCGCTGCCCGTCTCGAAGTCCCAACAGGTGCGGCCGGCGCCCTCGAGGGCCTGGATCTCACCGACGAAGATGCCGTGCATCAGGCCGCGGGCGCTGTCGGGGGCCTCGGCGACCCGGGGATCGAAGCCGTTCTCACGGCGACGGGTCGCCACGAACGCGTTTCGAGGGTCGAAGATCACATCCTCCATCGTGATGCGCACGAACCGATCGTCACGAGCCAGCTCACCTGCCGGCATCAGCTTCCTCATCGAACCCCTACCTTCTCGTCGAAACATGGCGTCGTCACGGGATCGGGCCAGCGTACCCTCCGCTCGCGTCAGCGGGTCAACGTCAGGTGCCGGGGCAACCCAGGTTGAGCACCGCCGGCTCGAGCGTGATGCGACCATCGGCACACCGCACCAGGGTGTTGTCGTGGGCGAAGACGCCATCGGGTGCGTCGTAGCCGGGCACCGCCCAGACGTGCAGCATCCATCCGGTCGTGTCGAGGAACTCGCCGCCCGCCTCGTCGCACATCGCCGGCGTCGTGTCCTGATCGACGGGGAGCGGTGACTCCACGGACCCGTCCGCGTTGGTCACGAGACACGCTCCCGAGTGCTTGTGCCAGATGTCGGTCGACCCGGCGAAGCCCTCGGGCGCGTCGGGAGCGAGCGTGTAATACATGACGCCCACGACCTCACTCGTCGCGCTCGTGCCGTCGTAGAGATACGACAACGGCCGCTGGAGATCGATCTCGCCGTCGAGGTTCGTACCCGTGCCGTCCATCAGCACGTAGTGCGCTCCGGCGCCCGGGCTGAACGGACCGGCGCGGCGATAGCCGCTGGCTTCCGCGTCGGCGACTGTGGGATAGCGCAACGCGACCGCGCGCGCCTCGACGAGCTCTTGGGCGAGGACGCGGCGCTCAGCGGGCGTCGGCGCGACCGTCTCCTCCGCCGTAGCGGCGCCATGGGAGTGCCCCGCCGCCTCGCCGTCGTGGGATGCGCCGGACAGCACCGCCGTGCCTGACGCGAAGAGCGCACCCGCGGCGAGCACCGCGGCGATGCCGGCAAGGCTCGTCGTCGGCACCCGGCGCGCCGGGCCGACCGCGAGGATGGCAACCACCGCGGCGACGAGAAGCCCCTCGAGCAGCGCGCACGTCAGATCGACGGTGCCGACGCCGTGGCCATGATCGCCCGCGAGGTCGAACGGGATGCCGACACTGTGGTGCACGGCCCAGACCAACGCGACTGCGCCGTTCAGCACCGCGCCGGTGATGAGGAGTCGTCGAGTGACGGGACGCAGGATCACTGCGATCGCCCACGCGGCCTGCGCCCACGCGATGACCAAGAAGAACGTGCCGATCCGTCTCGACTCGGTGAGGTGCTCGGGAACGACGGTGAAGTGGATCGCCGCCGCTCCACCTGAGAGCGCCGCGAGCACCGGGCGCGGCAACTCGACCCAGCGGCTTCATCTCGCGGCGAGCGGGAAGCCCCTCAGCCTCGTTCCTCCACCACGACCATCGATACAGGGTACCGTCGCCGGGCCAGCGGCGCAGTGCGCCGCGGGTACGCGAGCACCGATTGTCGAGCGCAGCGAGCCGGAGCCGACCGAAGCGCAGCGGCGGTCGGCGACGATAGGCGTCGACGGCGCAGGATCGCTCGCCGGGCATCGCTCTCCCCGACCGGCCGCAAGTTCGACTGCACGGCATGGCTCGCCTGCGACATCCGCGCGACCGCGTCGAGGTCCTCCTCGTCGACGCCGCAGTCGCGCAGACGGCTCGGCAACCCGAGGCGCTCGACGAGGCGCGCCACCGCGCTCGACGCGTCATCGGGATCACCCAGCGCCTCTCCGATCAGCATCATCTCGTCGGGAGCCACGTCGGCGTTGAATCGCATCGCGTGCGGGAGGATCACCGCGTTGGCCAAGCCGTGGGGTATGCCGGTGCGACCGCCCACGAGCTGAGCGAGCCCGTGATGGACACCCATCGACGAGTTCTGCATGGACCGGCCCGCGAGCGCGGCACCGGCCAGCGCATCGGTGCGGGCCTCGACGTCATCGGGGTCGTCGACGACCGCGGGCAGTGCGCTCGCCAGGCGGCGCGCGCCAGCGAGCGCGATCGCCTCGGCCTCCGGCGTGCGTCGCGGCGAGTACGCCGCCTCGACACAGTGCGCGAGCGCGTTCATCCCCGTCTCGGCACTGACGCGTACGGGAGTGCTGAGCGTGAGCAGCGGGTCGTACACGACGGCTATGGGCGCGCTGGTCGGCCCTCCCCCTCCGCCCTTCGTCCGCGTCCGCTCGTCGGTCACCCCGAAGAACGGCGTGAGCTCCGCGCCCGAGTAGGTCGTCGGGATGGCGATGTGACGGAGCGCGGGACGATCGGCGTAGGACGCCCCCGGTGTTCCGGCTTCCTGCTCTACGAAGAAGCTGATGGCCTTGCCGAGGTCGGCACACGAGCCGCCGCCGAACGACACAACGCCGTCGACGGCATCGCGACGCGCCTGCTGCACCGCGGCTTCGACCGTTGTCGTAGGCACGTGCGAGCGGGCATCAGCGAACGTCGAGGCGACCGTGCGACCCAGCAATTTCGCGATCCGCAGCCCGTCGTCGGACTGCCCACCGCGAGCAGTCGTCACGAGCAGCGCACGCCGAATGCCGAGCGACTTCGCGATGTCCGGGAGCTGGCCGAGGGCTCCGGCGCCGAAGTGCAATCGTTGCGCGAAACCGGTGTGCGTCCAGGTCTCGGGAAGGAGGTCGCTCACCGCACCAGCGTGTCAGGCGCCTCGGAACCCTGCTCGATGAGGATCAAACGACCGTCGACGACGTCGATGACCGTGCGCGAGCAGTTGTCGAGCGCGGCCACGACGATCTGGTCGGAGCCGACCGCCGCGCCGATCGCGGCGTTGATCGCGATGAAGTGGCTGACGACGACGGTGTCGACTTCCACTGCGAGCAGGCGGGCGACGACTCCGTCACGCCAGCGCACGTACTCCTCGCCGATTTCGGCCCAGGTGCCGCCCATCGCCTCGCGAAGCCACGTCGTGCGCTCGCGCATCGGGACATCGGGAGGAGACGGCACCTCGCCGACCGCATCGTCCACGATCGCCGGCGTGCCCCAGCGCTCTTCGAGTGGCGCTGCGGTCTCGCGTGTGCGCCGCAACGGGCTGACCAGGATCGGGAGCGGACCGAGCGGAGCTACGAGGTCGGCCATCGCCTCTGCTTCGCGCGCGTCCGAGATCGTCGAGCCCGGGATCGAGGTCATCGTCCCAACCGCCCGCGGCGCGGCCGTGCCGCACCAGGATCAGACGCGTCACAGCCCGGCGAGCATGTCTTCGTGGATGCCGGGTGGCGCACCCGTCCGGATGAACCACTCCGTAGAGAACGCTCGCTCGAACACCTCGGGCGGCATCCGAAGGAAGAACCCCGAGTCGGTCACCTGACTGGCGTGGGCAGTGATCGAGGCGCGCTTGCGCTCGATGAAGCCCGAGACGTCGACGGCGGTGGTGATCGCCTCCTCAGGCATGCCGAACGGCTGGTCCTCGGGCAGCTCCGGCGCGTCGAGCTCGAGACCCATCTCGCGGGCTTGCTCGACCATGCGGCGGAGCGCGTCGCGATTCATCGTCGCCTCGTAGACGAAGGGCGTCGCCGCGAGCTCCGCCGCGCGGTGCCCGACCCGATGAACCTGGATGTGATCGGGATGGCCGTAGTTGCCGTGCGGGTCGTACACCGTCACCACGTCGGCTGACTCGTCTCGCAGGATCGCCGCGAGGCGCTCGGCGGCCTCGTCGACATCGGCCTGCCAGAAGCTCGCCGGATCCTGGTTCTGGTCCCAGCCGTCCATGCCCGAGTCGCGATAGCCGAGGAACGCTACGCGATCGATCCCCAACACCTCGGCCGACCGCATGGTCTCACTGACGCGGCGATCGGCGAGTGACTCACCGGGCTTCAGGTCCTCCGGCACCTCGCCGAGCTCGCCCCCAGTGGCGATGACGAGCACGACGCGGTGGCCGCTTGCCGACACGCGCGCGATCGTGCCGCCGGTCGTGATCGACTCGTCGTCGGGGTGCGCGTGGAAGCAGACGAGGGTGGCCATCAGGCAGCGCTAGCGCACCGCGCCCGAGTCGTGCAGCTTCGCGATGTCGTCAGCATTCATCGACAGCCAGTCGCCCAGCACCTCGTCTGAGTGCTCACCGATGTACGACGGCGGGCGGGCCAGCTCGGCCTCGGAGCGCGAGAACCTCGGGGCCGGCGCCGGCTGGGAGATGCCGCCGACCTCGACGAACGTGGAGCGAGCCACATTGTGGGGATGCGCAGCGGCCTCGCCGATGGTCAACACCGGCGCGAAGCACACATCCGTGTGCTCCATGAGCGCGCACCACTCGTCGCGCGTCTTGGTGAGGAAGACCTCGCGCAGGCGCGACTTCAGCTCGGGCCACGCGCTGCGGTCCATCTGCTTGGCGAACCCCGGATCGTCGGACAAGCCCGTGATGCGCAGCAGCTCGGCGTAGAACTGTGGCTCGATCGAGCCGATCGACACGTACTGGCCGTCGGAGCACTCGTACGTGTCGTAGAAGTGCGCGCCGGTGTCGAGCAGGTTCGTGCCCCGCTCGTCGTTCCACATGCCCGTCGCCAGGAACCCGTGGAACATCGACATGAGGATGGCGGCACCGTCGACCATCGCCGCGTCGACGACCTGGCCCTTCCCGGACTTCTGCGCCTCGAGCACAGCGCACACGACACCGAACGCGAGGAACATGCCGCCGCCGCCGAAGTCGCCGACCAGGTTGAGCGGCGGCACGGGCGGACCATCAGCGTTGCCGATGTGCGCAAGGCAGCCGGCGAGAGCGATGTAGTTGATGTCGTGGCCCGACCACGCGGCGTACGGGCCATCCTGGCCCCAGCCCGTCATCCGGCCGAACACGAGCTTCGGGTTGCGGGCGTCGCATTGCGCGGGCCCGATGCCGAGCCGCTCCATCACACCGGGCCGGAAGCCCTCGATGAGCGCATCCGCGGACTCGACGAGCTTCAACACCGTCTCGACCCCATCGGGGTTCTTGAGATCGACCGCGATCGAACGGCGGCCGCGGCCCATCACATCCGCGAAGGGCGTCGTCCCCTGACCGCTCGCTCGCTCCGCGCGATCGACGCGCACGACGTCCGCGCCCATGTCGGAGAGCAACATCGCGCAGAACGGGCCCGGGCCGATGCCCGCGATCTCGATGATGCGGTACCCCGTCAACGGTCCGGCCATGTCGCGCTCCTCCCGCGCTCGATCTGTGTCGAACGACGTCGGCTCGGTGATCGCAGCGACTTTACGCCGGTTGCGCCCCGTTCCATGCTGGGTGCATGAACACGGGTGACGAGCTGCCGGGTGACGTCTGGAACGCGCTCATCACCGCTGGCGAGCGTCGCGACTACGGAGCGGGAGCTTGGATCTTCGTGGAGGATGATCCCCCTGGCCCCGTGTTCGCGGTGATCGAAGGGATGGTGCGCGTCGAGGCAGCCCGCGAGCGGATCCCGCTCGAGGTCGGCAGCTTTGGGCCGGGCTCGCTGTTCGGCGAGCTCGCGGCGATCGACGGCCATCCCCGGTCAGCGAGCGCGATCGCCACCGAACCGACGAAGGTGGCCGCCATCGATGCGCCCACCCTCAACCGCCTCCTCACCGAACACTCGTCGTTCACGCTCGCCATGCTCCGTCTGCTGGCGGCTCGATTGCGGGCGACAACAACGTTCGCGGTCGAGCACATGCCGCAAGACCTCGATCGCCGCCTCGCGGCAACGTTGTGTGAGCTCGCGCGGACCCGCGGCACACCCGAGGGCAGCATCGTGATGGTCGATGTGACGCAGGGCGAGCTCTCGACGCTGCTGCGAGCCGATCCCGAAACGACAGGCGGCGCGATCAAGCGTCTGCGCGCACGCGGGCTCGTGGTCCCCGGTCGTCACTCGCTGCACGTGGTCAACCTGCCCTTGCTCGAGGCCCTGTCGAGATCGGCAGTGTGACTACGGTCGCGTCATGACCGTCTTTGGTGTCCACGCCGGACTGCAAAACACGTCGATGGCGTCGTTGCGGGCCCTTTGGAAGCAGGTCGAGCAGCTCGGCTTCGGGTGGATCTCGGTGTGGGACCACTTCTACAGCGCGACCCTCACCGACGGTGCCGAGTGCCACGAGGCGGTGGCGACCCATGCCGCGTTGGCCTGCGACACGAGCCGCGTGCGATGCGGCTCACTCGTGTACTCGGTCGGATACCGGCACCCGGCCGTTCTCGCGAACGCGATCGCCACGATCGACCACCTGAGTGGCGGCCGGGCCGAGCTGGGCCTCGGCGCGGGATGGAGCGAGATCGAGTACCGCGCGTACGGCATCCCGTTCCCGCCCGTGAAAGTGCGGATGGATCAGCTCGAGGAGGCGATCCAGTGCGTGCGCGGTCTGCTGCGCGAGGACACGACCGACTTCAAAGGCGAGTGGTTCGAGATGCAGAACGCGCGATGCGAGCCCAAGCCGCTGCAGGCCGAGCTGCCGATCTGGATCGGCGGTTCGGGCGAGAAGCGAACGCTGCGCATCGCCGCCCAGTGGGCCGACGCCTGGAATGTCCCGTTCGTCGACCCGCAGACGTTCGCCCACAAGCGATCGGTGCTCCACCAGCACTGCGACACCGTCGGGCGAGAGGCAGCGGAGCTGCGCACCGCGGTGAACGTCGGTCTCGCATGGACAGAGGAGAGCCTGCGTGCGCAGTTCGGAGGCCTGGCCGACTATGTACGACCAGGCGTGCTTTCGGGCAGCGAAGAAGAGGTGATCGATCGCATCGGCCAGTACGTCGACGCCGGCGCCGATCAGGTGAACATCGCGCTGAGAGCGCCGTTCGACACCGAGGCCGTCGATCGTCTCGCCGCCACACTTGGGCTTCGCTGACCGCCACGTGAGCGCCGCGACGTGAGCGCTGCGATGTGAGCGCCGCGACTTGAGCGACGTCCGCACCGACGCGTCTGGCGCGAGGGTCGTCATCGTCGGTGATCGACAGGCGCGGCCGAACCAACCCGAGGGCGCGTGCCCCTTCTGTCCTGGCGGGCTGGAAGCACCCGCTGCCTACGACGTCCGCTGGTTCGTCAACCGCTATCCCCCGATGCCGGATGCTCGATGCGAGGTCGTGCTGTACACGCCTGTGCACGAGGCGTCGTTTTCGTCCCTCGGGGTCACCGGTGCGCGCAAGGTCGTCGACCTGTGGGCGGAGCGGAGCGCCGCGCTCGGGGCACGCGCCGACGTCGCCTACGTGCTCGTGTTCGAGAACCGCGGCGCCGAAGTGGGCGCGACGATCGCGCACCCGCACGGGCAGATCTACGCGTTCGACCACGTGCCGCTCACGCCGGCGACGGAGGGGGACGTGCTCGCCGATCGCGCCGAGCGCGACGATGATCGATTCGTCGCCGCGGCGCCGGGGTGGCGAGCGTGGGTGCCGCACGCACCGGCGTGGCCGATCGAGCTGCGGATCGCGCCGGACGTCTCGACCCCCGACCTGCCGTCGCTCGACGAACACGGCCGTGGCGGGCTCGCCACGATCCTCGTCGACGTCCTCACCCGGCTCGACCGCCTCTACGCGACCGCGCTCCCCTACATGCTCTGGATCCACCAACGGCCCTTCGACGACGGCACCCCGCTCGTGAGCCCCGTGCACGTCCACATCGTCTCGCCGTGGCGCGACGCGGGCCTCCCCCGGTTCATCGCCGCGGGCGAGCTCGGATCGGGCGTCTACTTCAACCCAGTGAGTCCAGAGGCGATCGCGGGCCGCCTGAGGGCCGCGTCCCCGTGATCCGCGGGGGTGTGATCACGGCGCGGGCACCCGGCCGCGTGAACCTGATCGGCGATCACACGGACTACACGGGTGGTCTCGTGCTCCCGATGGCGATCGACCGGTGGACGGCAATCCGGGGTGAGCGCGGGGGCGGCGAGGTGATCCTGCGCTCGGAGAGCGAGCCCGAGATCGCGAGGCTTCCGCTCGACGTCGCCGATCCGCACTCGGTGACGCCACGTTGGGCCCGGTATGTCGCGGGCGTGATCGCCGAGATGCGTCCCGCGGTGGGCTTCGTCGGCGACGTCACCACGACGATCCCCGTCGGCGCAGGCTTGTCCTCGAGTGCCGCGCTCGAAGTCGCGACAGCGGTCGCGCTCGGCTGGGACGGCGACACGCTCGGCCTCGCACAGCTCTGCCAGCGAGCCGAACAGCGCGCGTCAGGAGTGCCGTGCGGGATCATGGATCAGCTCGTGTGCGCGGCGGGCAGCGACGGCGGTGCGCTCCTGATCGACTGCGGGGATCTCACCCGCCGGAAGGTGATCGTGCCGCTGCCAGCCGATGTCGAGGTCGTCGTCGTGCACTCCGGTGAGTCGAGATCGTTGGCGGGCTCGTCCTATGCGGAGCGCGTGCGCGAGTGCGCGGCCGCGGAGGCCGTCATCGGGCCACTGCGCGCCGCGACCGTCGACGACGTCATCCGCATCGAAGACACGGTGGTCCGCGCCCGGGCGCGCCACGTCGTCACCGAGAACGCGCGGGTGCGCGCGTTCGCCGCCGCACTCGAAGCGCAGCGACCTCGACACCGCCGGGCAGATCATGGATGCGAGTCACGCGAGTCTTCGCGACGACTACGAGGTGTCGACGCCGACACTTGATGCGCTCACCGAAACGTTGCGGTCGCGTCCCGGCGTCTACGGAGCACGGCTCACCGGTGCCGGGTTCGGCGGGTGTGTGGTCGCGCTCTGCGCAGTCGGAGCCGTCCGCGACATCGGCTGGGTCGTCAAGCCGACGATCGGCGCCTCGGTGACCCGCGGCTAGCTAGCGCGGACGGCGCCGCCTGCGCCGTGACAGCTCGGGCGGGCGCCACCCCATCTCATTCGGGTCGACGTTCGTGCCCGCCGGCACGAGCTCGTCGATGCGGTCGAGCACCTCGACCGACAACCGACTCTCGTCGGCCCCCAGCTGTTGCTCGAGCTGCTCCATCGTGCGCGGGCCGATGATCGCCGACGTCACCGCCGGATGCTCGAGGCACCATGCGAGCGCGAGGTGCGTGAGGCTCAAGCCGGAGTCGTTCGCCAGCTTGTCGAGCTCGTCGACGAGCTCGAGCTTGCGCTGACTGGACGGCGACTCCATGTTGTAGCGAGCCGCCATCCGCCCGGCCCGGCTCTCCGGATCGATCGGCTCACCCTTGCGGTAGCGGCCGGCGAGCCAACCGCCGTTCAACGGGCTCCACACGAGCGTCCCCATGTCGTACCGCGCACAGGTCGGCAGCAGGTCGCGCTCGATCCAACGCACGAAGATCGAATACGGCGGCTGCTCGCAGCTGAACTTCTCACGGCCGCGACGCTCCGCGACCCACTGCGCCTCGACGATCCGCTCGGACGGGAAGGTCGACGACCCGAATGCCCGGATCTTTCCTTGGTGCACGAGATCGCTCAACGCGCCGAGCGTCTCGTCGATGTCGACGGCCGGGTCGAAGCGATGCAGCTGGTAGAGATCGATCCAGTCGGTGCCCAGCCGACGGAGGCTGTCGTCGCAAGCCTTCCTGATCCAGCGACGCGAGCTGCCCGATCGGTTGGGTGGCGCCTCCGAACCGGGGCCGCTCAGCGGGAAGTGGCACTTCGTGGCCAGGATGACCTCGTCGCGACGACCACCGGCGAGCGCCTTGCCCACGATCTCCTCGGACTCGCCGGCGGAGTACACATCGGCGGTGTCGATGAAGTTGATGCCCGCGTCGAGCGCGCGGTGGATGATCGCCACGCCCGCGTCGTGATCCCTGTTACCGGAGCGGCCGAACATCATGGCGCCGAGGCAGAAGGGGCTGACCATCATCCCCGTACGTCCGAGTGGTCGGTAGTCCATGGGCGGAACCTAACCGAGCGATGCCAGCTGAGCGCCGAGCCGCTGGAGCGCGTCGGGCGTGCGGGCGCCCCACCAGAACAGGTCCTGTCCATCGACGAAGGTCACTGGCGCGATCGTGCCGAGCTCCGCTTCGTGCCGCGCCGAGAACGGGTACGGCTCGGTGGGCGCGAGCACGACGTCTACGCGCTCGCGGGCGACCGCGTCGAGTGTCACCGTCGGATATCGAGTCGGCGCGTCCGCGAAGACGTTGGTCACGCCGAGGTGAGCGAGCACCGACGACCCGTAGGTCTCGGCGTTCATCGTCATCCACGGGCGACGCCAGATCGGCACGAAGGCGCGGACCCGTCGTGAGCGGGGCGCTGGCAGGGTGAACGCAGGCGCCGACGCGCCCACGGCACCCGCGAGCGCCTCCATCGCGGGCGCCACGTCGTCGACGGTTTCGATCCGCACGACGTGGACGTTGAGGCCCACGCGTTCGAGCGCGTCGAAATCCTCCTTGCGGTTCTCCTCGTCGTTCACGACGACGAGATCGGGCGCCAGACTCACGATCGCGGCGACATCCGGGTCCTTGGTGCCTCCGACGTGCACGAGCTCAGGGTGCTCGCAGAACCTGGTGACCGCGACCGGGGTGACGCCCCACGCGAGCAACGTCTCCGTCACCGACGGGACAAGGCTGACGACGCGCACTACAGCTTGTTGAGCAGCTCGGCCTTCTTGGTGTCGTACTCAGCCTGCGTGATCGCGCCCCGGGTGAGCAGGTCGTGCAGCTTCGCGAGCTGGTCAGCGTGGTCGGCAACCGGGGGCGCCGCAGGGGGCGGCGGCGGGAGATCGGAGCCGCTCTGCGGGATGACGGCGCGCGGCTCGCGGGTGTAGCGGTTCGTCTGGTTGTGCAGCTCCTTCGCGACGAGCTCGGGCTTGCGCACATCGCTGAAGCGGCTCTGCCCAGCCTGCCCGCCGGACTCGATGAGCAGGTCGCCGGCGCCGATCATCCGCTCCCAGATCGACTGGTTGAAGTTCACGTTCATCACGCGCTCGAGCGGGATCTCGACGCCGTTCTTCGATACGAGGCCCTGCCGGAAGATCACGCGGTCGGTCGTGATCGTGAAGCTCGTGGTGGTCCACTTCGCCCACCGCTGCGACGCGTTGACGCCGAGCACGAGAGCGACGATCAGCGTCGCCCATCCCATCCAGCCCCAGCCGGTCATCACCCACAGCACGATCATCGCGATCGTGGCCGCGATCGCCACGACGATCGTGGGAACGACGTACATCCAGTGCGGTCTGAGGTCGAGGACGATCTCCTCACCGTCGTTGAGCAGGTTCTTCGGGTAGGCCACGTCGCGGACCTTACCCCCGGTGCCTCACGCCCAGCCGAGCTCGTCGAGGCGTTCGTCGTCGATGCCGAAGTGATGCGCGACCTCGTGGATCACGGTGACGCGGACTTGGTGGACGACCTCGGTCTCGGTCCGGCACATGGCGCAGATCGGCAGTCGGTAGATCGTGATGCGGTCCGGCATCACCATCCCGGCGTACCCCGCATCGCGCGAAGTGAGCGGGACGCCCTCGTAGCGCCCGAGGAGGTTTGCCTGGCGGGATCGGTCCTCCACGAACACCGCGACGTTGTCCATGCGGTCCCCGAGGTCGGGCGGGATGCCGTCGAGCGCCTCGGCCACGAGCTCCTCGAAGCGTTCCGGCGACACGAGCACGCCGGCACGCTACCGACGAGGTGGTCGGGGAAAGCTCCGCCTTCCCCGGTTCTTGACGCACTGTCCACAGCGTGACGCCCGTCACGCACACCTCGTCCACAACGTCTCCACAGGAGTGTCCACAAGTTATCCAGAGATGTCGAAAGTTGTCGAAATTCTCTTGACGGTTGTGTTGCGAATCGGCAAAGTGACGCCACCGGATGCGCAATGCACCGCACGCCGCAAGGCGAGCAGCACACCGAAAGGTGAGCGCCCGGCCCGGAGTCACGGGAGCCGCAAGGAGATCGTGGAGCCGGGTGGGGTGGTGCAACGGGTGTTCGGGACGAGTCACGCCGAAGGCGTTGTCCACCGCCGGGTGGGCCCACGCGAGTGGGTCCGGTCGGAGGCAGGGGGCGTCCGGAGCGCCGGAGCGCCGAAAGGTGCGAGGGAAGCTGCGAGGCGTGGAACGGGGAACGGCCCCGAGAAGTACGGACGGCTTCGGCCGGAAGGCTACTCGGGGCCGAGCCGCGTTTTACCCAGGCAACCGCCCTTGTCACAGAGCTTTTCCACAGCCCCTGGGGACAAGCGCGCGGCCGATGAGGCCCAGGCGTCCCGGGAGTGCCCCACCCTCTTTCTAAGGTGACGCGGATGGACTCCGGCGCGCTGCTCGACGATCTGGACCCCGCCCAGCGCGACGCGGTCACGAGCGCGGGCGCCCCGCTGTGCATCCTGGCGGGTCCGGGGGCCGGAAAGACGCGAGTGCTCACTCGGCGAGTGGCGTACCGCCTCGCTACCGAGACCGCCGATCCCGGTCACGTGCTCGTCATTACGTTCACCCGAAAAGCGGCGAGCGAGCTCGGCACCCGTCTCAGCCGGCTCGGGCTGCGCGGCCAGGCCGCCGCCGGCACCTTCCATGCGATCGCGCTCGCCCAGCTGCGGCAGCGCTGGAGCGACGAGGGCAAGACGCCACTCTCGCTGCTCGATCGCAAGGCGCCGATCCTGGCGCCGCTCGTCACCCAGTCGTCGCGGCGCGCCGGAGCCGGCGCACCCGCGCAACCGGCGGATGTCGCCGCGGAGATCGAGTGGGCGAAGGCGCGCATGATCAACCCCTCGCAGTACGCGGCCGAAGCCGAGCGCGCGGCTCGCCGCCCTCCTCTTCCTCCCGCCGCGATCGCCTCCATCTACGAGCGCTACGAGCGCATCAAACGCGAGCGCTCCCTCATCGACTTCGACGACGTGCTCATCCTGTGCGCACGAGCAATCATCGAAGACCCGCGCGTCGCCGAAGTACAGCACTGGAAGTTCCGTCATCTTTTCGTCGACGAGTTCCAGGACATCAACCCTCTGCAGCTGCACTTGCTCGAGGCCTGGCGCGCCGGACGTCCCGACCTGTGCGTCGTGGGCGACCCCGACCAAGCGATCTACGGCTGGAACGGCGCGGACTCGGCCGCGCTCGCGCAATTCGCCGACCGGTTCCCCGGTTCGACGATCGTTCGGCTCGGCACGAACTACCGGTCCACTCCGCAGATCGTGCGCGCCGCCTCCGCGGTGCTGCCCGACCTCGAGCTCCGCCACACGATCCAACCCGACGGCCCGATTCCTTCGATCAGCGCGTACCCCACCGACTCCGCCGAAGCGGCCGCGGTCGCGCGCCGGGTGCGCGACAGCCGCGGTCCGACCACGTCGTGGCGTCACATCGGCGTGCTGGCGCGCACCAACGCACAGCTCGCGGTGCTCGAAGAGGCGATGCGGGCCGCACGTGTGCCATGTCGCGTTCGCGGTGGCAACTTGCTCGAGCAACCCGAGGTGCGATCGTGGCTCCGCGACCCGCGCCACGGTGCCGGGCCGCTCGCTCCCCGCCTCGCCGATCTCGAAGCCGTCGTCGACGAGGTGGGCGACGATTCGACCGACGACCTCGGTGCGACCGGCCTCACCGACGAGCGGCGGGCCAACCTCGAGGTGCTCGTCCGGCTCGGGCACGAATACCTCACGCTCGACCCCGCGGGCACCACGCAAGGGTTCGCGGACTGGCTGGCCGCAACCCTCCGCAACGACGACGTCGCGGCCGACGCCGACGAGGTCGCCCTCGTCACCTTCCATCGCGCAAAGGGCTCGAGTGGCCGATCGTCGTCGTCACTGGGCTCGAGCGGGGGTTCGTCCCGATCAGCCAAGCCACGACGGCCGACCAGATCGACGAGGAGAGCCGTCTGTTGTATGTCGCGCTCACCCGGGCCGAGCGCGAGCTGCACCTCACGTGGGCAGAGCAACGCACGTTCGGCACCCGTGCGATGAGTCGGTCGCCGTCTCCCCTTCTCGGCGTCATCGACGACGTCTGCGACGCCATGCGCAGCGGTCGACCCGAGCACGACAACCGGGCCGCACTCCGCTCGGTCCGTCACAAGCTCGGTGAGCACAAGCGCGCCGCCCAGGAGAGCAACGACCCGCTGCTGCTGGCGCTCAAGCAGTGGCGCCTGACCAGAGCCCGGGCCGCGGCGACACCCGCCTACACGATCTTCGACGACAAGACACTGAACGCGATCGTCGAGCACCGCCCGCGCACCAAGACCGCCTTGCGCGGCGTACCCGGCATCGGACCAGTGAAGCTCGAGCGCTACGGCGACGAGGTGCTCGACCTCGTGTCGTCGTTCACCTGAGCCCGCATCGCCTCGAACTTGGCGAAGTCGACCGTGATGAAGAGACCTTCTGCCTCCGCGCAGAGCACGTCACCGTGGTGCAGCGTGCCCTTCGTCAGGATCTTGCGACCGTCGACTCGCTCGACCCACGCGCGGAACGCGAGCTCGGTGTGCAGCGGGGTCGGGCTGCGGTAGCGGATCGTGAGGTACCCGGTCATGCCGGGAGTGCCCGTGATCGATTGCGTCATTCCGAGCACCTCGTCGAACGCTGCCGCGATGTGCCCGCCGTGCACGCAGCCGGGCGGGCCCTCATACGCCGCGCTCCATGCCACGGTGCCGCGCACCTCGTCCTCGTACACGTTCATGTCCACCGGCGGAGCGAGCGGGTTGGCGCGACCGAGCACGGGAGAGAAGTCGAAGAACCCGTGCGCGTCGCCCGAGTTCGCGACCTCGGCCCACCCCTGGACGGTGCGGCCTCGGGGCTGTGCTTGCAGCACCGCGGCGAGCGCCTCCGCGAGCTCGGCCGCTTCCGTGATCGCGGCCTCTTCCGCCTGCGTGTCCATGATCGCGTCGATCGCGATCCGCAACGCGCCCGCGAGCCGGTGTAGCTCGGCCCGGCGCGAGCTGACCTCGGCGCCCCATGACGACTGCCACCGCTCGAAGAACGGCCGTTCTTCGAAGGGCTTGGCGTCAAACGGCTCGGCACCGAACGGGTCGTCAGCCACGGCCATCGAAGTCCACCAAGAGCGGGGCATGATCGGAGGGCAGGGTGCCCTTCCGGGCGTTGCGATCGATGAGTGCCCACTGCGTCCGCTTCGCGAGCGACGGGCTCGCCAGCATGAGATCGATGCGCATCCCCCGGCCCTGATGGAAGTCGCCCGCTCGGTAGTCCCACCAGGAGAAGAGATGGTCTTCTTGGTAGATCTCGCGGAACACGTCGACGAGACCCCACCCGAGCAGCTCGGCGAGCGCCTCCCTCTCCGCCGGGCTCGTGTGCGTCGTGTCGATGTACTTGGCCGCGTCGTACACGTCACGGTCCTCGGGGGCGATGTTGAAGTCGCCGCACACGATCACGTCGTCGTTCGGATCGGCGGTCGCGTCGACGTGGGCGCGCAACCGGCCCAGCCAACGAAGCTTGTACGCGTACTGTTCGTGATCGAGCGAGCGCCCGTTCGGGACGTAGACGCTCGTGATGCGAACCCCACCGCAGGTCGCGGTGACGAGCCGCGCCTCGGCATCCGCGGGTTCACCGTCGTGAAAGCCGGCAACGACGTCATCGATGCCGACCCGGCTGAGCACCGCGACTCCGTTCCAACGCCCCTCACCGACGTGGATTGACTCGTAGCCGAGCGCCTGGAATGTCATGGCGGGGAACGCGGAGTCCGCGAGCTTGGTCTCCTGCATGCACAGCACATCGGGGTTGGCGATGGCCAGCCACTCTTCGACCCGCGGCAGTCGCGCCTTCAGCGAGTTCACGTTCCACGTCGCCACACGCATCGGGGCCGACCTTACCTGGGGCGCAGGTAGCCTCCCCCAGGTGCGTGCGGTGGTCTGGAGCGATTACCTCTGCCCGTGGTGCTACCTCGGCCGCGATCGCACTGCACTGCTGGAACGTCTCGATGTGTCGGTGACGCACAGGCCGTATGACTTGCATCCCGAGCTGCCCGCCGTCGGCCGGCGCGTGTCGGCCACCGGTCGGCTCGCGGATGTGTTCGCGTACGTCGGAGCGGAATGCGCGGCGGTGGGCATGCCGTTCCGCGCACCCGAACACATTCCGAACACCCGGCGCGGGCTGCTCGCCGCTGAGGTCGTCCACGCTCGCTGGCCGGAGAAGTTCGGGCCGCTCGACGATGCGCTTTTCGCGGCCGTCTTCGTCGAGGGCGTCGACATCGGCGATCGCGATGCGCTCACGACGCTCATGAACGATGCTGGCGTCGACGGCGAAGCGGTGCACGCTGCAATCGATGCCGGCGACGGCCTCGACTCACTTCGGGCGTCGATGGCCGCCGCGCACGACGCCGGTGTGTCGGGCGCGCCCGCCTGGTTGCTCGACGACCGTCTGCTGATCCCGGGCGTCCAAGACCACCAGTCGATGGAGATCTGGGTCGAGCGAATGCGGACGCGGCGGGCGCGCTCAGGCTGACGCGGCCGACTTCTTGGCCGCCGCGGCCTTCGCGGCGCCCTTCTTCGGTGCCGCCCTCTTTGCGACGGCTTTCTTGGTCTCCGACCTGGAAGGCGCGGCCTCCTTCGGTGCCGCTTCCGACGACGCTGCCTTCAACGGCGCAGCCTCCTTCGGCGGTGCCTCCTTCGACGCAGCCGCCTTCGATGCAGCAGCTTTCTTGGGCGTCGCCTTCTTGGTGGCGGCCTTCTTGGTGGCGGCCTTCTTCGTGTCCGCCTTCGCGGCAGCCGGCGCCTTCTCCGCGGCCTTGTCCGTCTTCGCCGTCGCCTTCGCCTTCTTGGTCGCGACTTTGCGCTTCGCCGGCGGCGCCTCGGTGACGGTCACGCCCTCCGGCTCGAAGCCGGGCAGCGCCAGGTCGACGCCGCGGCGTCCCGCCGCGATCGACACGACCGTGAACGAGCGATTCTCTCCGAGCGCGAGCACCTCGCGCGCGCTCCGGGGCGCGGGCTTCCCGAGGAAGCGCAGCGGCACGTAGCAGCGCACGCCGTCGGCGACCACGTACGCGCCGTGCGACGAGAAGGACTCCACCGACGCGTCGACGGGCGAACCCACAGGATGGTGCGCGACGAACTCGACGAACGCGAGCAGCGGGTTGAGCGCATCGGCGCTCTTGCGCTTCTGGTCCACGGACGCCGACGGCTTCGCCGGAGCGGCCGCCGTGCTCGTCTCCGCCTTGCGCCGCCCGGGCGGAGGAGACTTCGGCACCGGCAATGGCGCCGACGCTGCGGCGGACGGACAACCGGCGCGCTTCTTCGACGTAGCCGCACCTGACTTCTTCACGCCGCGCAAGACGCGGCGGCTGGTGGGTCCGCGTACCGGGCTGCGCAGCACGAACACCCATCCGACGTGGGGGACGGGCTTGCCGCCCATCAGTCGCCCCTCGTCGAAGAGCCACTCGTACTCGCCGTGGAACTCCTGGAAGCTGTCGTTCGAGAGGATCATCGCGTCGGCCTTGTCCGCGATCTGCAGCACGAAAGCGTCGCCGCGACCAATGGCGCCGGCGGGCGGGCAGACGAGCTCGTTCGCATCGATGGCGGAGTCGAACGCGGCGACCTCGGACTTGTCGATGCGATGCCCGAACGTCGCGTCGACGACAACGGTCACCGTGTGGTCGGCATGCTCGTCCATGAACGCACGCACGGCCTCGTCGAGCTGTTTGAGGCTCGGATTCGAACGTCCCTCGGTGGCGATGTTCGATCCGTCGACGACGACGTGTCGGGGGAGGTTTGGAGCCATGGTGGCCCTCAGTCAACCATCCTCGACCCGGCGGTCCCGGGAACATGCCCGCCTACAGTGCCGGGAATGGATGACCCGACCGGCGAGGTGACCGAGCTCCTCCAGCAGATGATCTCGAACGCCTGCGTGAACGACGGCACCCCGGATTCCGGCCGTGAGACCGTCGAGCGCCGACCTGTTGGCGACTTACCTGGAAGGCACGGGGCTCGATCTCGAGCGGTTCGAGGCCGTACCCGGCCGAGCCAACCTGGTGGCTCGCATCGAGGGCTCCGACCCCGCCGCCCCCTCGCTGCTGCTGATGGGCCACACCGACGTCGTGCCCGTCACCCCCGAGCGCTGGCGTCACGACCCGTTCGGAGGCGAGCTCATCGACGGTGAAGTGTGGGGACGAGGCGCCGTCGACATGCTGAACCTCACCGCGTCCATGGCCGTCGCGTTCAAGCACCTGGCCACCTCAGGCTTCAAGCCGAAGGGAACACTCATCTATCTCGGCGTTGCGGACGAGGAGGCTCTCGGCACCTACGGAGCGGACTACCTCGTCGCGAACGAGCGTGATCACGTCGTCGCCGACTACGTGATCACCGAGGCTGGCGGCTTCCCCATGGATCTCGGCGCGGGCGTGCGCCTCCCTGTCATCGTCGGTGAGAAAGGCACGTTCTGGAGCACCCTGCGCGTCACCGGCACGCCGGGCCACGCATCGATGCCGCTGCGTACCGACAACGCGCTCGTGAAGGCGGCGGAGGTCGTGCGCCGGCTCGCTGAGTATCAGCCCGAGACGCAGATCCACGACACCTGGCGGCGGTTCGTCGAGGACATCGGCCTGCCCCAGGAGACCATGGCCGACCTGCTCGATCCCGACCGCCTCGTCGCACTGTGCGACGAGCTTCCGCTCGCGATGGCACGAGAGTTCCACGCGTGCACGCACACGACGTTCGCGCCCACGATCATCCATGGCGGCACGAAGACCAACGTGATCCCCGACACGATCGACCTCACCGTCGACATCCGCACCCTTCCGGGGCAGGGGGAGCCCGAAGTGCGGGCGATGCTCGACGAGGCGCTCGGCGATCTCTCGGGTGCCGTGGAGCTCGTGTCGTTCAACGACGACGGACCGACCTCATCGCCTTTCGACACGCCGATGTGGGACGCGATGGATCGCGTGAGCAAGGGCTTCTACCCCGACGCCAAGCTCGTGCCGTTCCTCACCGTGGGCGGCACCGACGCGCGGTTCTTCCGCCGCGCCGGCTCGGCCGCCTATGGGTTCGGGCTCTTCAGCCGCAACATGTCGTTCGAGGACTACGGCGTGATGTTCCACGGCGACGACGAGCGGGTCGATCAAGAGTCGCTCCGCCTGTCGACCGAGATGTGGCACGCCCTCGCGATCGACTTCCTCGGCTGACCTGTGATCGAGGCGAGTGTGATCGAAGCAGTGCTGTTCGACTTCGGGGGCGTCATCCTCACGAGTCCGTTCGAGGCGTTCGCGAGGTACGAGCGCGAGGCGGGCGTACCCGAGGGGTTGCTCCGCGGGCTCAACGCGACCAACGGGGACACGAACGCGTGGGCGCAGCTCGAACGCAGCGAGGTGACGATCGAGGAGTTCTGCGCGCTCTACGAGGCCGAAGCCGAAGCGGCGGGACACCGCATCGATGCTCGCCGTGTCCTCGAAGCGCTCGCCGGCGAGCTGCGTCCCGAGATGGTCGAGGCGCTGAGGCGCTGCTCGGCCAAGCTGAAGACGGCGTGCCTCACGAACAACTTCGTCACGACGCAGGGCCACGTGGATCGCGAGCAGCAGATGGCCGACGTGATGGCGCTGTTCCACGTGATCGTGGAGTCGAGCAAGATCGGCGTACGCAAGCCCGATCCGCGCTTCTACGACATGGCCTGCGAGCTCCTCGAAGTCGAGCCGAGCGCCTGCGTGTTCCTCGATGACCTCGGCATCAACCTCAAACCGGCACGCGCGATGGGCATGACGACGATCAAGGTGGTGTCGCCCGAGCAGGCGCTCGCCGACCTCGAAACCGTCGTCGGCTTCCCCCTCCGCTAGGTCGTCGGGTTAGAGGCCGGCGAAGGCTTCGTCGAGCAGGTCGGTGAGCTCCTGGGCGTGAATGACGCCCGAGCCGGTGGCAGGGCTGCCCGACTCGACGCGGCAGACCTGGCGCACCTTGTAGCCCGCGTTCTCGATCTCGTGGCTGCGGTCGTACATGAACCGCCACGGGCCCATGTTCTCGGGCTCCTCCTGCAACCACACGACCTCACGCGCGCCCTCGTAGCGACGAAGGATGTCGATCAGCTGCTCACGCGGGAACGGGTAGAGCTGCTCGACCCGCACGACCGCGACCGGCGCGCCGAGCGTGTCGCGGTGGGCCATGGCGTCGTAGGCGACCTTGCCCGAGCAGAAGATGATGCGCCGCACCTCGGCTGAGTCGCTCACGCCCGGATCGTCGAGCACCTCCTCGAACGAGCCCGACGCGAGAGCGTCGATCGGTGACCGCGCTTGCTTGGCCCGCAGCAACGACTTCGGCGTGAACAGCACGAGCGGCTTGCGAATCTCGCGATTGACCTGACGGCGCAGCAGGTGGAAGTACTGGGCCGGAGTCGTCGCGTTCACGACCTGGATGTTGTCCTCGGCACACTGGATCAGGAAGCGCTCGATCCGCGCGGACGAATGCTCCGGACCCTGGCCTTCGTATCCGTGCGGGAGCAGCAAGACGAGCCCTGAGGTCTGCGCCCACTTGTCCTCGGCGGCGACCAGGAACTGGTCGATGATGATCTGGGCGCCGTTGATGAAGTCGCCGAACTGGGCTTCCCACGCGACGAGCGCGTCCTTGTGCACGACCGAGTAGCCGTACTCGAACCCGACCGCGGCGTACTCGGACAGGAGCGAGTCGTAGACCCAGAACTTCCCCTGCTCCTCGTCGAGCGACGCCAACGGCACGAATGCCCAACCGGTGTGGTAGTCGACGAGGGCTGCGTGCCGCTGGCTGAACGTGCCGCGCCGCGTGTCCTCACCGGTCAGCCGGATGTCGGTGCCCTCGAGCAGGATCGAGCCGAGCGCGAGTGCCTCCGCGGTCGCCCAGTCGACGTCGCCGTCCTCGTACATCCGGGTGCGGGTCTCGAACTGCTTGGCGAGCTTCGGATGGATCGTGAAGCCATCGGGAAGTGCGGTGAGCGCGTGGAACACCCGGTCGAGCACCGCCCGGTCGACACCCGTCGGGAGGTGGGGCAGCACGCCGATCGGCGCCGGCGGGCGGGCGACCTTCGGCGGCGAGGGCGGCGCCGACTGCCGGGTCTCGTCGAGCGCGGCCTGCAGGCGGTGCTGGAAGTCGTCGAGCGACTGCTCGGCTTCCTCGAGGCTCAGCTCGCCCCGCTTCACGAGCGATTCGGTGTACAGCTTGCGCACCGAGCGACGCTCCTCGATGAGCTTGTACATGAGCGGCTGGGTGTAGCTCGGGTCGTCGCCCTCGTTGTGCCCGTGGCGCCGATAGCAGACCATGTCGATCACGACGTCCTTGTGGAACGTCTGCCGGAACGCGTACGCCAGCCGCGCCACGCGGATGCACGCCTCGGGATCGTCACCGTTCACGTGGAAGATCGGGGCCTGGATCATCTTGGCCACGTCGGTGGCGTAGGTGGAGCTGCGGGCGTGCTCGGGCGCGGTCGTGAAGCCGAGCTGGTTGTTGACGACGACGTGGATGGTGCCGCCGACGCGGTAGCCCGTGATGTCGCTCATGTTGAGGCACTCGGCCACGACGCCCTGGCCGGCGAACGCGGCATCGCCGTGCATCAGGATCGGCAGGACGGAGTACGAGCCGGGCCGGTCGATGAGGTCTTGGCGGGCGCGCGCCATGCCCCCGACGACAGGGTCGACCGCTTCGAGGTGCGAGGGGTTGGCGGCGAGCTCGATCGCGATGTCGGCGCCAGCCGGGCTCACGAACTTGCCCGACGCGCCGAGGTGGTACTTCACGTCGCCCGAGCCCTGGGTGGACGACGGGTCGACGTAGCCCTCGAACTCCTTGAAGATCTGGTCGTAGGACTTGCCGACGATGTTCGCGAGCACGCTCAACCGGCCGCGGTGCGGCATGCCGAGCACGACACCGTCGAGGCCCTCGTCGGCCGCCGACGACAGGATCTCGTCGAGGATCGCGATCGCCGACTCTGCCCCTTCGAGCCCGAAGCGCTTCTGCCCCACGTACTTCGTCGCGAGGAACTTCTCGAACGCTTCCGCCGCGTTGAGCCTCGACAGCAGATGACGCTGCTCGTCACGCGACAGTGTGAAGCGCACGCCTTCGACCTGCTCCTGAATCCATTTCTGCTCGGCGGTGTCCTGGATGTGCATGTACTCGATGCCGATCGAGCGGCAATAGGCGTCACGCAGGATGTGCAGGATCTCGCCGAGCTCGAGCTGCTCCGCTCCCCCGAGGCCGCCCGTGAGGAACTCGCGCTCGAGATCCCAGATGGTGAGGCCGTACGTCGCGGGATCGAGCTCGGGCTCCATCCGCGGGGCTTTCCATGCGAGCGGATCCAGGTCGGCGATCAGGTGCCCGCGCACTCGGTACACGCGGATGAGCGTCGCAACCTGCATCTGCTTCTGCAGCCGCGCTTCCTCGCGTTCCACCGGGTTGACGTCACGACGCCACCGCACCGCTTCGTACGGCACGCCGAGCGAGGTGAACGCGCCGTCGTAGAACCCGCCCTCTCCCAGCAAGAGTTCGTGCACCCGCTTCAGAAACAGCCCCGACTCCGCTCCCTGGATGATGCGGTGGTCGTAGGTCGAGGTGATCGTGACGATCTTCGACACGCCGAGCTCCGCGAGGGTGCGCTCATCGGCGGCTTGGTACTCGGCCGGGAAGTCGATCGCCCCGACCCCGACGATGACGCCTTGGCCGGGCATGAGCCGCGGCACCGACTGAACCGTGCCGATCGTGCCCGGGTTCGTGAGCGTGATCGTCGCCCCTTGGAAGTCGTCGACCGTGAGCTTGTTCGTGCGCACCTTGCGGATGAGGTCCTCGTACGCGGCGACGAACTCCGCGAACGACATCGCGTCGGCGTCGCGCACCACCGGGACGACCAAGCTGTGGCTGCCGTCGCTCTTCTCGACGTCGACGGCGATGCCGAGATTGACGTGCTCGTGATGGACGACCCGCGGCTTCCCGTCGCCGCCCTCGACGAATGTCGAGTTCATGACCTTCACGTCGTCGGCGATCGCCCGTACCACCGCGTAGCCGATCAGGTGGGTGAAGCTGACCTTGCCCCCGCGGTGCGACCGAGGTAGCCGTTGATCACGCTGCGGTTGACTTCGAGCAGCTTGGCGGGCACGACCCGGAAGCTCGTGGCGGTGGGCACGGCCAAGCTGGCCTGCATGTTCGAGACGATCGCCGCGCCGCGCGCCGCGGATCGGGTCACCGGGCTCGGCGGCTGGCTCCGTCGTCGGAGCGGCGGCGGCCGGGGCCGGAGCAGGTGCGGTCGCAGCGGCGGCCGCAGGAGCGGGCGCCGGGGCGGGCGTCGGAACCGGCGCGACCGTGACCGCGCCGGGCTTGTAGTCGGCGAAGAACTCGCGCCAGCTCTCGCTCACCGACGACGGATTCGCGCGGAACTGCTCGTACATCTCGTCGACGAGCCATGCGTTCGGTCCGAACTGCTCGTCGCTCTGTTGTTGCTCGTCTGCCACAGTTCGATGCTACCGGTGGGTACTGAGCGCCCTGGGGTGAGCGCCCGGGTGAGCGTTAGGTTGACGGCCCATGAAACGTGCGTTGCTCGGCCTCGTCCCCGTCCTCGTTCTCACGGGCGCGCTGGCGGCGTGCGGAGGCGACGACTCCGGTGGCGGCGGCAGCTCCGGCACCGACGCTCCGGAGGCCGAGGCGGGACGCGAGCTCGCACAGGACCGCGGGTGCCCGAGCTGTCACAGCAGCAACGGCGACCGCGGCACGGGCCCGACGTGGAAGGGGCTCTATGGCAGCGAAGTCGAGCTGAGCGACGGCACGACGGTCACCGTCGACGACGCCTACATCCGCGAGTCGATCCTCGACCCCGGCGCCAAGCTCGTCGACGGCTACGGCAACGTGATGCCGAAGTTCGACTTCATTCCGACGAGGAGATCGCGCAGATCACCGCGTACATCCAGACCCTCGCCTGAGGCTCACCGGTCTACGGGGCGAAGAGGATCTCCCACATCAGCCAGAAGATGCCCCAGAGCACGAAGCCCGAGATGAGCACGTTCCGCACGCTCTCGTAGGGCCAGTTGAACGGTGACTCGGCGGCCGGCTTGAACCCGCCGCCGATGATGCCGAGGCAGTTCAGCTCGAGCACCGCCAGGATGGCCAGGGTGATGATCCAGTAGGTGATCCTCGAGCCGCTGCTGCTCGCAGTGTCGAATGCGAACGAGAAGTGGCTCGTGAACGTCATGAACCAGATCATCGTGAACGAGAAGAGGACGTTCTGACGTGACGCCATACCCGCGGCCCGACCGGCCGCGGCGGCCTCGGGCAACGCCTCTCCCCCGGCCCGCACCTGCACCGCCGACGCGAGGACGATCTTCTGCTTTCGCCAGATCACGCCCCACACGTTCACGAACATGATGAGCGCGATGAGCATCCCCGTGGAGATCGAGATCCCGTTGGGAGACTTGCCGAAGTTGTCGTAGTAGTCCTTCGCGAAGCCAGTGATCGCGAGGCCGGTGACGACCGTCGCAACCGCCGCCCAGCGGAACCACCACAGCGCCTTGCGGGCGAGGATGTCGATCGACTCGGTGCGGGCATTCGCGCTCATCGCCGCGAACGACGGCACCTGCACGAGGTTGAAGTAGTAGAGCAACCCGATCCAGGCGATGCCGACGATGATGTGCAGCCAGCGAGACGTGAACGCGAGGCCGGTGCGATCGAGCAGCTCGAGTGCGTACATGTGCTTCCCCCCAGCGAGAGGCATCCGAACGGGCGGAACGTAGCACCGGCGCGGTCAGCGGCGAGGCATCGGTAGGGTCGACGCCGTCATGGCGCCTCAGTTCATCTTCACGACCTACAAGCTCGGTCGTTACTACCCGCCCGACCGCCAGGTGCTCGCCGACATCAGCCTGTCCTTCTATCCCGGCGCCAAGATCGGGGTGCTGGGCGCCAACGGCTCGGGAAAGTCGTCGCTGCTGCGGATCATGGCCAGCGAGGACGACGGCTTCTCCGGCGAGGCCCGCCTCACACCCGGGTTCACCGTCGGTCACCTGGCCCAAGAGCCGGCGCTCGACGAGGCGAAGGACGTGCTCGGCAACGTGATGGACGGCGTCGGCGAGATCCGCGCGCTTCTCGACCGGTACAACGAGGTCCTCGCGATGTGGGGCGACCCGGACGCCGACTTCGAGAAGGTGGGCGCCGAGCAGGCCGAGCTCGAAGACAGGATCAACGCGGCCGGGGCGTGGGACGTCGAGCGCAACGTCGAGATCGCCATGGACGCGCTGCGCTGCCCGCCCGGCGACACAGACGTGTCCGTCCTCTCGGGCGGCGAGCGTCGCCGCGTCGCACTGTGCCGACTGCTGCTCTCACGGCCGGATCTGCTGCTGCTCGACGAGCCCACGAACCATCTCGACGCCGAGTCGGTGGCGTGGCTCGAGCGCTTCCTGCAGGAGTACCCGGGCACCGTGGTCGCGGTCACCCACGATCGGTACTTCCTCGACAATGTCGCCCGCTGGATCCTCGAGCTCGACCGAGGGCGGGGCATCCCGTTCGAGGGCAACTACTCGTCCTGGCTCGAGCAGAAGCAGGCGCGGCTGGCGGCCGAGGAGAAGCAGACTTCGGCACGGCAGCGCACCCTGCAGAACGAGCTCGAGTGGGTGCGGATGGCGCCCAAGGCGCGACAGGCGAAGGGAAGGGCGCGTCTCACCGCATACGAGAAGCTGCTCGCCGAGGCGCAGGCCGATTCCGGGAGTGGCGACCGGCTCGAGATCTCGATTCCGCCGGGCGACCGCCTCGGCGACACGGTGATCGAGGTCGACGGCATCAGCAAGGGGTACGGCGACCGCCTCCTGATCGAGGACCTGTCGTTCTCCCTGCCGCCGGCGGGCATCGTCGGCGTCATCGGCCCGAACGGCGCCGGCAAGACGACGTTGTTCCGCCTGCTCACCGGCGCCGAGTCGCCCGACAGCGGTTCGGTCAAGCTCGGCGACACGGTGCAGCTCGCGTACGTCGATCAGTCGCGCGACACGCTCGACCCCACCAAGACCGTCTACGAGGAGATCACCGACGGCGTCGAGCACATGAAGGTCGGCAACCGTGAGATCCACGGGCGCGCGTACGTGGCGTCGTTCAACTTCAAAGGATCCGATCAGCAGAAGAACGTCGGCGAGCTCTCGGGCGGCGAGCGCAACCGGGTGCACCTCGCCAAGGTGCTGAAGTCGGGCGGCAACGTGCTTCTGCTCGACGAGCCGACGAACGACCTCGACGTCGACACGCTCCGTGCACTCGAGGACGCGCTCGACGCATTCCCGGGCTGCGCGGTGGTGATCAGCCACGACCGGTGGTTCCTCGATCGCATCGCCACGCACGTGCTGGCGTTCGAGGGTGACTCCTACGTCCGGTGGTTCGAGGGCAACTTCACGGAGTACGAGGCGTTCCGGCGGAAGCAGCTGGGCGCCGACGCCGACACCCCGCACCGCATCCGGTACAAGCCACTGGCGCGATGACCCTTCGAGTCCTGCGTTGGGCGGTCATCGCGATCTGCGTCGTCGGGATCGCGGGGATGATCATCGGCTCGGTCGCGGACAACAACAACGGGGTCGTCGTGACGTTCGGACTGATCACCGCGGTGTCGATCATCGTGCTGATGGCCGTCGCGGCGACCGCCCGCTCTGCCGAGAATCGACGGGGCGAAGTCGACGAATCGCTCGCTGCCGAGGTGGAAGACCGAGTACAGGCGGTCGTCGCCGCGGGCGCCGACGAGGCCGCAATTCGAGATCTCGTGGGGCGAGCGGTGCAGTTGGGGCGCAGCAGAGGACGCTGACCTGGGGCTAAGCACGGGCGGAGCGCCGCCGATAGGTAAGGCATGGCGACGAAGACCGCCCTCAGGACGCGAGCCGTCATCAGATCGATCGAGCCCGGCAGCGAGGTCGCGTGCTCAGGCTGCGGCGATCGCGTGAAATTCTCCGCGAAGTTCAGGGGCCAGCAGGTCATCTGCAACGTGTACGTCCGTGACCGCTGGGACCGCGTCGAGCACTACCACTACCAGTGCTACGAGGACGCCGGCCACCCCCACGGCACCGCCGCCTAGCGGGTCACGGGCAGCGGCCAGGCCCGAACTATCCTCCCGGCGAGATGTCACGACGGCGCCTGCATCTCGTTGTTGCCCTCGCCATCGCGCTCGCGGCCCTGCTTCTGCCGGCCCTGACCGATCCCAGCGTGCCTGGTCGATCACCGGTCGGAGCCATCACGTTCGCTGGCGATCTGCCGCACGGCGACTCCGCGGTGCTGGGCGCCCATACCAGCGAACAGCGCGACACGTGGTCCGATCGTTCGCCGAAGCGACTCTTCATGCTGTTAGCGGTCGCCGCAGCCATCCTGCTCTGCGGTCTTGCACATCGCCGGGCGACACGCGGCAATCCCGTCGGGCGTCGCCACGTCTTCTCGTGGACGCCACAGAGCGGCCGGGCGCCTCCCTCCTTCGTCTCCTGATCGTTTGATCAACAGCCGGCAGCGCCGGCGGAGATGGAAGGAAGCGACATGTCACACACGCAGCATCAGCGCGCGTCGACCGCCGTCGCCGCACGATGACACGCGGCCCGGCCACCACAACTGAACGTCCGCGAGTCAGCCGATACCGAGGAGCCCATTGGGGCCTTCTCCTCGCCGCCGGCATCGCGTGCGTCGTCGGCCTGGTCATGCTTGTGCGGGCGCTCGAACTTCCCCCCGCCGTCGACCGGCTCACCTTCGAGAATCCCACGCGGTTCCGCATGACGATCTCGGTCACCACCGACGCTCATGACGACTGGACCCTCGTCGGGACCGTCCGCCAAGAAACGACAGCGACGTTCACGGACGTCATCGACCAGGGTGACGTATGGGTGTTTCGGTTCGCCGCTCAGGGCAAGGTCGGCGGGGAGCTCCGCCTGTCACGGGCGCAACTCGAGGAGAGCGGCTGGCAGGTGCAGGTTCCTCCGCGTATCGGTGCCAACCTCGAAGCGCAGGGGGCGCCGTTCTCTCCATAGCGCTTCGAGATAGCGCTTCGAGAAATGGCTGACCGGTGTAACGCCAGGAGGTCGTCACGCGATCTCGTCCGGAGCGGTCCGCCCGAACTACGCCAATTGTTCCGCAGCCGTCGAGGCGGCGGACCGCTCTCAGACGCCTCGGTGGCGGGGGCTAGCAAGGGCGATGACCGCTCGGGAGGGTTTGAACCAGTGGCCCGCTATTTCGACCGCGTGTGGCTCATCTACGGGGGTGCAGAAACGGGCGTCTACGCCGACCTCGCGTCCTCGCGGAGGCGCAGCGGCGTCCCCATCTCCTGGCACGGCACGCTGACCGGCCCAGTCAACTGGTCAAAGTTCCTCGAGGATCGCGAGGAGCTCGAGTTGCGTTCTCTCAGCGGCGCGGTAGGCAGGTTCTACGTGTCCGGCCACCAAGCGCACACCGACAGGGCTGAGGTCACTGGCGTAGGACCGCCTCCGTTCTGAGCCACGGAGTCGGGCGATGGGCGTCTACAGCCGACCTCGGTAGTCAGTCCGGCCGCTCCGGGCTGTGTTCCGTTGGTTGCGGGGTCACGCTGAACACCTTCACAGCGTCGGGCGTGTGGAACCGATGCCACGTGCCCTGCGGAACCACGACGAGCTGGCCGGCGGTGAGACCCGCCGATCGCTCCCCGTCGTCGGTGAGGAACGTGAGCGTGGTCTCGCCCTCGAGGATCATCACGATCTCGTCGGCGACGGCGTGTCGTTCCCACTCCGACTCGCCCGCCCAGTGCCCGACAAAGATGCCGCCGTCTCGGTAGGTGGACACCCGGGCAAAGGCGCTCGAAGAGTCCTCCGAGCCCATCGGCGTGCGATCGGGAAGAAACGTGAGCTGCGCGAGGGCGTCGTTGAGCGAGATCGGTACTGGCCCGGACATGGGCGGACTGTAGAACGCGCCGCCCAGGCCCGCGGCTGAGCGCTGAGGCAATTCGGGTAGAAACTGAGCATGCAGAACGCCCCGAGCCGTGGCTTCTTCGCGGTCGTGGGCGGGCTCGCGATCGCCACGGTGGCGTTCGCTGGTGGCGTGGCGGCAGGCCGATCCTCGTCCGACGATGAGGCCGGCGCGTCGACTCCCTCGGTCACCACGGCAGTCACCACACCCACAGGTGCCGGTGACGAAAAACCGCACGTGATCATCTACGGCGACTCGCTCGTCACGCAGGCCGAGCCCTATCTCACGTTGATCTCACCTGCACTCGGCCTCGAGGTCGAAGCGCGCGCGCTCGGGGGCACTGCAGCGTGCGACTTCCTCACGCCGCTGAACGACGACCTCGCCGCGGACCGAGCCGATCTCGTCGTGTGGGCCTTCAGCGGAAACAGCATCGGCAGCTGCATGGTTGACGAACAGGGCGAGGTGCTCACAGGCGACGCCGTGTGGGAGCGCTACCGCACCGATACGACCACGGCGATCGAGGCGGCCGCGGAGGCGGGCGTTCCGTTCGTGCTCGCCTCGCCACCCGCGCCGGCGTTGCCGGGAGACCCGTGGGAGCAGCTCGACACCGTCTATCGGGAGATCGCGGCTGAGCACTCGTCGGTCCTCTACGCGGATGCGGGCGTCGCCATCTCACCGGTGGGCGAGTTCATCGCGACGCAGCGATGCCTGCCGTTCGAGCTGCGTATCCCGGTGGCGCGTGAGGCGTGCGGTGGGGGCGACGGTGAGATCACGGTGCGCGGCTCCGATGGGCACTTCTGCCCTGAGCCCTCGACGACCGGCCTCGAGTGCCCGACCTACTCCTCGGGAGCGATGCGCTACGCGATCAACTTGCTGCAAGCGGCGCGTATCGAGCTCGACTACCGGGAGCAGGTCGCGGCCGGGTACGTCCCGCCCGCCTAGGCGACGGCGGTGCCTTCGATCTCGACCATGAGCTCGGGGAACGCGAGGCTCGCCACCCCGAGCAGCGTGCCCGCCGGCATCACTTGCGCCGCGCCGAGACGGGCGCCGAGCACGGGAGTCGCCTCGCCCATGAACGCGGGTACGTCGGTCGTATAGAAGTTCAGGCGTACGAGATTCGAGAGCGTCATGCCCCCTCCGGCCAGCACCGCCTCGAGGTTGTCGAGCGCCAGGCCGATCTGTGCAGCCATGTTGCCGGCGTTCTGCGGCGCCCCGTCACCGTCGACCGAGGTCTGCCCCGAGCAATAGAGCACCTTGCTTCCGCCCTCGATCAGCTCGGCTTGGTTGAACCCGAAGTTCACCGACCACTGCCAGGGATTCACTGCTTTGCGGTCCATCTCGGCATGCTCTCACGAAGCGGATCCCCCGGCGTCATCGTGGCCGGGGACGGGCGTCGGATTGGCCGGGTACGGTTGGCGCATGAGTGAGCGACTGAGCTCGATCGAAGCGATCATGTGGCGCACCGGCCACGACGCCACGCTGCGCATGATCGTCGGGACCCTGATCATCACGGATCGGTCACCGACCGAGAAGGCGCTCCTCGAGCGCTTGGAGACGCTGATCGAACATGCGCCCCGGCTGCGGTGGCGCCTCGACGACCCGAATGGCACACGGACGCGCCCCGGCTGGGTGCCGAACGCCGAGTTCAACGCTGGTCATCACCTCCGCACGATGGCCGTCGCGTCCCCCGGCAACCGACGACAGCTCCTGGATCTCGTCGGGCTCCTCGAGCCGGCGCCGTTCGATCCCGATCGTGCCCCGTGGGACGTGACGCTCATCGAGGGCCTCGAAGGCGGACGGGCGGCGATCTACCTCCGCGCCCACCACGTGCTCACCGACGGCCTCGGCGGCGTCTCACTCATGTCGATGCTCGTCGACGAGACCCAGCCCGCGCTCGTCGCGACGGCTCCCGAAGAGGCTGTCGAAGCGGCGCCGCTCACCGTGACGTCCGACGTCGCGGCCGCGCCCAAGCGCAAGCCGGGCACCGTCAACATCAACTTCGACCTGACCAGCGCGGCCGCTCCCGTCGCCGCCGGCGTGGCCGCCGGTGTGTCGTTCGCGCGCACGATCAACCCCGTCGATCTGTTCGTTCGGGCGATCCAACGAAGCCTCGACATCGCGTCTTCTGTGTCCAACCAGCTCGTTGTCACGGGCGGCCGACTCTCGCCGATTCCACCCTCAGGTGCGCTGACGAGCCGATTCGAGATGCTCTCGATACGAGACGCCCGCGAGGCCGCCCGCGCGCAGGGTGGCAGCCGCAACGACCTGCTCGTCGCGGGCGCCAGTGCGGGTCTCGGGCTGTACCACCAACATGTCGGTGCTCCCTGCTTCGAGCTGAGGCTTGCCCTGCCGACGACGCAGCATCGCGACGCCGGCATCGTCGGAGGGAATTGGGTGGCACCAGCTCGGCTCGAGGTGCCGACCTCGGCCGAGCATCCGGGGCCCCACTTCGGCATCGTCGCGGAGCGCTTGGCGCGGGCCCGACGCGAGCCGGTCGTCCGAATCGCGAGCGGCGTCGCATCGGTTGTCGGTCGACTGCCGACGCGCGTGCTCGCTCCGGCACTGCACTCGCAGGCGAACTCGGTCGACTTCGTTGCGACCACGCTGCCGGGGTTCCGCACCGACCGCCACATCGGCGGAGCAGTGATCGAAGAGTGCTACCCCTTCGGCCCCCGCCTCGGATGTCTCGCGAGCATCAGCGCGTTCGGCAACGGTGATCGACTCGACATCGGCATCGTGCTCGACCCCAATGCGATCGCCGACCCGGAGGCGTTCGTCGAATGCATGGCGACGGCGTTTCACGCCTACGAACCGGAGCACCCCGCGGATTCACCGACGCCGAAGGCACGCGCCGCCCGCACCTCTGGCTGACGGGGGCGTCCGAGCCGTATGAGCCTCGAACCTGCGGCCCGCCCCCCGAGGCGCGGACGCGGCGAGCCGCATTCTTCGACACGCTGCTGGAGGACGCGACCGCGATCCTCCAGTCGGTCGTCAACGAGGTCGCTCCGACGGTCGTGAATGCGATCGACGTCGACGAGGTCGTCGAGCGAGTCGACATCCAAGCGGTGCTCGACCGGCTCGACCTGCAGTCGGTGATCGAGCGCGTCGACCTCAACGAGCTGCTGGACAGAGTTGACATCGATCGCCTCCTCGACCGCTTGGACCTCGTTCGGCTCCTCTCCCGACTCGATCCGTTCGTCTTGGCCCGCCTCATCAACGGTGTCGTCCTGTCGATGGACCTCAACCCAGTCATCGACAAGCTCGACCTCGACGCGATCATCGCGAAGGTCGACCTCAACAAGGCGCTGGAAAGTGTGGACGTCAACGGACTCGTCGAGCGGACCGAGCTCGGGCCCCTCATCGCGAGTGCGAGCTCGGGAGTCGCGAGCGAGGCCGTGGACGCGGCGCGAAGCGCCGGCGTCGGTCTGGACTCGTTCGTTCACCGGTGGGTGGACCGAGCGCTCAGACGAGAAGCGCTGGGCGCCCTCGGGCCCAGCTCGGTCGTCGAGGGCCGAGAGCCTCCGCCCCAATGAGCGCGGACAGCGCACCCCAACACAATGAAGAGCTCCAGGGCACGTACGCGGGATTCGTAACCCGCCTCACGGGCTTCGCAATCGATGCGCTGGTCATCCTGGGGGTGTTCGCTGTCGCGGGGAAGGTCTTCGACTACCTCGCATCCGCGCTCTTCGGCGCGGATGTCGCCCTTCGCGATGCGCCCTGGCTCTCGTCCATCGCCTTCGCCGCATGGGCGTTCCTCTACTGCGCGTACTCGCTCGCAGCCGATGGACGCACGCTCGGCATGGCAATCGTGGGGCTCCGGGCCGTCGGGAAGGACGGGCGCCCCCTGACCACCCGTCAAGCGATCATCCGAGTGCTCGTGACGCCGTTGAGCTTCGTGCTGTTCTTCGTCGGCTTCTGGCTCGCCCTCTTCCGGCGCGATCGCCGCGCCCTCCACGACCTGATCGCGGGAACCGCCGTCGTCTACGCCTGGGACGCGCGTGCCGCGCACCTTCGTTTCCTGGCCCGACGACCAGAACAGCGTTGATGGACGACCACCAGCTTGCGGCTTCGATCGCGGAAGCCGCGGGAGTGCTCCTCGTCGACCTGCGCGCATCGCTCACTGCGGCCGGCGCTCCGGGATGGCGGGTCATGGACGAGGGCGACTCACAAGCCCATCACTTCATCGTCGAACGCCTCGCGGCCGCGCGTCCGAACGATGCGATCCTCTCGGAGGAGGGACGCGACAGTGCGGCGCGGTTGTCGTCCGACCGGGTGTGGGTGGTCGATCCGCTCGACGGCACGAATCGAGTACGGACAGCCGGGGCGCTCGGACTGGGCGGTGCACATCGCCCTGGCCGTGCGCGGCGAGCCTTTGGTCGGCGCGGTTGCCCTGCCCGCGATCGGCACCGTCTACGACACGGGCCATCCCCCGCCCTATCCGCCTCCGCCCGACGGACGCGCGGTGCGGGTGATCACGAGCCGCAGCCGCTCCTCGCATGCGGCAATGGTCGTCGCGCAACGCCTCGACGCGGACATCGTCGCCCTGGGCTCGGCCGGCGCGAAGGCCATGGCGATCGTGACGGGCGACGCCGACATCTACGCCCACACCGGCGGGCAGTACGAGTGGGACTCGGCGGCGCCCGCCGCCGTCGCGATCAGCGCCGGCCTCCACGTCAGCCGCATCGACGGCGCGCCCCTCGTCTACAACCGCGCCGACCCGTGGCTCCCCGACCTCCTCATCTGCCGCAAGGAGCTCGCCGACAGCGTGCTCACCGCCCTCTGGGGCTGAGTTTGCTCACTGAACCACCGTATGAGGGGGTCGAGTGAGCAAACGGGGGTTAGAGGTCGAGCTCGGCCAGGACTTCGGCGGTGTGCTGGCCGAGCGTGGGCACCAGGCCCGGCTGGGCGACGTGATCCGTGCTCGGCTCGAAGCGCACCGGTGTGGCGACCGACCGGTACCGCTCGCCGTCGATGCCCGCCATCTCGACGAACATGCCCGCCGCGTTCGCCTGCGGATCGGCGAGCACCTCACGCAACGTCTGCACGGGCGCCCACCACACGTCGTGCGCGTCGAAGCGCTCGATCCACTCCTCGTAGGTGCGGGCCGCGAACGTCTCGTCGAGCTCGGCAACGAGGGCGGCGCCATGCTCGCGGCGGCCGACTGCCGTGGCGAACCGCTCGTCCTCGTTGAGGTCGACGCGATCGATGGCGCGCACCAAGCCCGGCCAGTGGCGATCGCCCTCGAGCCCGAGCAACCAGAACCAGCGATCGTCGCCGGCCTTGTAGGAGTTGACGAGCGGCGCCGGCGCCAGCGCACGCGGCTTCGTCGACGAGATCTTGCCGAAGCCCGACAGGATCGAGAGGTCCCAGCCCATGCAGTAGATGCCGGTGCCGAGGAGCGACACTTCGACGAGCCGGCCCTCGCCGGTGCGCTCACGTTCGAGCAACGCGCCGAGCAGCCCGGCCAACACGGTGAGGCCGGTCGTGTGGTCGCCGTAGCCGCTGCGGATCGTGGGCGGATCTTCGGACGACGGGACGAACGTCGCGGCCGCGCCGCTGCGGGCCCAGAACGCGCCGATGTCGTAGCCCGGGCGACCGCGTTCGGGCCCCGTCAACCCGTAGCCCGTCACGCTCGCGTACACGATGCGAGGCAGCCGCTCCCGCACGGTTGCCGGGTCGAGACCGAGGCGCTCGAGCGCGTCGGCGCGGAGGTTCGTGAGGAACACGTCCGCGGTCTCGAGCAACTTCCACATCGCCGCGATGCCGTCGTCGGATCGGAGATCGAGCACGACGGAGCGCTTGCCTCGGTTGTCGAGCTCGAACGGCGGCACCTTGGTCTGCTGCACACCGATGGCGCCGAAGAGCCGACGCATCGGGTCGCCCTCCGGCGGCTCGACCTTGATGACGTCGGCGCCCCAGTCCGCGAGCACACCGCCGGCCGCGGGCCCCGCGACCCACACCGAGACCTCGACGACGCGCAGGTGATCGAGCATCAGAGGATCGTCACCGTTCCCGCCTTGCCATCCACCTCGATCATCGCTCCGTCCGCGATCTTGCGAGTCGCATCGGTGACTGAGACGACGCAGGGCAGGCCGAGCTCGCGGCTCACGATCACTGCGTGCGTGATCTGCGCGCCGACATCGACCACCACGGCACACGCCGGCACGAACAGCGGCGTCCACGACGGATCGGTGAGCGGCGCGACGAGCACGTCGCCCGGTTCGAGCCCGCGCGGGTCGGTGGGGTCGAGCACGACGCGGGCCCGACCCCGCGCCACGCCGGGGCAACCGGGGATGCCTGTGAGCACGTCGCCCGCGACCGCGTGATCCGCGCCGCTCGCGGCGGCCCGGTGGCGCCACTGCGAGACGGGCGGCGGCGGACCATGCGTGACGAACGGTGGCTCGACGTCGTAGAGCGAGAGGTAGTAGCGCTCACGTTCGGCGACGAGCTCGCGGAAATCGACACGCCGTTCGACGAAGTCGTCGAGCTCGTTGTCGACGAGCATGAAGATCTGCTCGATGCTCCTGAGATCGCCGCGGTCGACGGCTCGGCGGCCGAGCTCTCGAAGGGCCAGGCGCATCTCGTGGACGATCTTGACGTTGTTCGTCTTGGTGCGTTCACGCCCCGCGTTGTAGAGGTGCGCGCAGCGCAGACCCACCTCGAACGTGCCCGAGGCCTCGGGATCCTCGGCGATCAGCTCGCGCACGAAGTCGGTGGCGGCCTCGCGCTCGATGACACGCAGATCAGTGCGCGCTTGGGGCGACTCGTCGTCGGGTGCGAACCGCATGCGGTCGATCGCCGCGAGCGGCGCGTCGAGATCGATCCCCCAGGTCTTGCTCCGCAGCTCCCACTCGTTCGGGCCCCGCGCCCGAAGCGCTCGATGAAGCTGCCGAACAGCTTCCCGAAGTCCTCCGCCGAGGGGTTCCCCGCCTCCGCCAGAGCCTCGAGTCGAGCGGCGAGGCCGGAGCTGCCTTCGTCGAACGTGGCGGTGAGATCGGGCGAGCCCTTGACGATCCGCGACATGTCCCACATCGACCAAGACGGCGCGGCAGAGTCGACGTCACCGAGCCCGGCGACGAGGGTCATGATCAGCTCGGGCTGGTCGATGGCGGCCAACACTCCCGCAACCGTGCCAATGCCGATGCCCGAAGCGCCAGACGTGAGGATGTGCCGGCAGAACAGCCGCCGGTACAGCGGCAAGAAGCTGCGGGCGTAGTCGACGAGCTCCTGGTCAGTCTGCTCGGCGAGGTCGGGGCGACGAGCGATGAGCCGGTCGACCTGATCGCGGTCGGCGCGGAGCTCGGGAAGGTCATCGCGTGTGAACAGCTCGTCGAGGTACTTCTGCAGCAGCTGCGTCGCGAGCTCGTTCTCGTCGTCGGGACGCGCTTCCTCTGCGTAAGGCGTGATGCCGGGCATGTCGCCGAAGTACTGGAAGTCGACCATCTCCGGGCGAGAGCCCCGGCGTGCGCAGCCCGTAGAGCCGCGTCATCGACATGTTGAGGTACAGGTATCCGCCGAAGACGCCCACGGTGTCGGGACGGTCGGGGTCGAACTCGTCGTAGAAGAACGAGCCCGCCTTCACGTACGCGTCGCGCCACCCCTGCTCGCCCGCGGTGGGGATGGCGAGGGTGGACGACATTGGCGTGACCGGGTCGGGCATGACCTCACCCGCGTTCGCCCGCGTGTAGATCGGGTACTTCTCGCTCGGGACGGTGTCGGCGATCCAGCGCTCTTCCATCAGAGCACCGTCACTGTTCCCGCCAGACCGTCGACGCGTACCAGCGCACCATTGGGGATCGCCCGCGTCGCCCCAGTCGCGGAGACGACACACGGGATGCCCAGCTCGCGGCTCACGATCACCGCGTGACTCTGCAGCGCTCCCACATCGACGACGACGGCACAGGCCGGCACGAACAGCGGCGTCCAGGACGGATCGGTGATCGGCGCGACGAGCACGTCGCCCGGTTCGAGCGCGGTCGGGTCGTGCGAGTCGAGGATCACCCGCGCGCGGCCCTCTGCGACCCCGGGGCAGCCGGAGAGCCCCGTGAGGACTTCCCCCGACGACAGCTGCGCGACATTGTTCGCAGCCCGCGAGGTCCACGCGTCGGGGAAGTCGGGCTCGCCGACGAACACGAACTGAGGCTCGAGCGCGGAGAGCTCGTCGTACTGGGCCCGGCGCGCCCGGATCGTGTGAGTGAATGCGTGAGGGTCCGCGAGGAAGTCGTCGAACTCGGCCTTCCGGAGCATCCCGAAGTCTTCGATCTCGTCGAATGCGCCTCGCTCGACCATGCGGCGGCCGAGCTCGCGCATCGTCATGCGAGCCTCGTGGACCATGCGAATGTTGTTCGTCTTCGTCCGCTCGCGTCCAGGCAGGAACACCTGCGCGGCGCGGACCGCGGCGAGGAACTGACCCTGCGTGGCCGGATCGCCGGCGAGCGATTCGCTGAGCTGCTCGACAAGCTGCTCTCGGTCGGTCGCCATTCGGGAGTTCTGCGCGATCGGTGCCGCGGACCCGGGGAAAGCCGCATGCGGTCGACCGCGGCCAGCGCCAGGTTGGGTCTGGTCTCCCATGTCGGCGAGCGCATCTCCCACTCGTTGGGGCCGCGCGATCCGAACTCGTAGATGAACTCGTCGAGCAGCGCGCACAGCTTGACCGCGCTCTCGTCGTCAGACGCGCGCAGCCGGTCGTGGAGGCCGTCGAGGCCACGGTCGAACTCAGCCATCAACGGGGGAGACTCCGCTACGAAGCGTCCCATGTCCCACATCGCCATCGACGGTGCGGCCGAGTCGACCTGACCAAGCCCCACGATGAGGCGCATCACGAGCGACGGGTCGCCCACCGCGGCGGCCATCGCGCTGAGGATGCCGACCGGCAACGTCGCCATGTAGGAGATGAAGATGTGGTGAGCGAAGAGATCGCGGAAGTGGGTGTCCATCAAGTGGAAGTACCGATCGGCGAGCTCGCGGTCGGTCAGCGCGCTCAGGTCGGGCCGGTCGTCACGCAGCACCTTCGTCGCGATCTGATCGTCGATCAGCTCAGGCAGATCGTCGGTCGTCAACGCCCACCCGAACGTCTGGCCGATGCGCTCGGTCTTGTTGAGATCGACATCGCCCGGTTGCTCCACGTACGGCGGAATGCCGGGCTGCGTGCCGAAGAACTGCTCGTCCATCGCCTGGGCGGACAGCCCGGGCGCCCGCTCCCCGAAGAGCCGGATCAACGACGCGTTGAGGTAGCAGTAGCCACCGGTGATGCCGAGCTGCTCGATCTCGTCGGGGTCGAACTCGCTGTGGTCGAAGGCGCCAACGCGCTCCCACGCATCGCGCCACCCGAGCTCGGCGAGCCAGATGCCGGTGTCGCGCGTGAGCGGTGTCACGGGATCGGGGAACACCTCACCCACGTTCGCCCGGGTGTAGATCGGATACCGCTCGCTGAGGCCGCTGTCCGCGATCCAGCGTTCGACCATCTCGTGTCCCCCTCAGTCAGCGCTGCTCGCGCCCCCGCGACGCGTGGCGCAGAGTAGCCGTCCTCGTTGCGAGCGAGGGCGGGCGCGGCTGCGAGACTCGGAAGATGCAGTCGCCGCCCGAACCTCCGAGTGACCTGACGTTCGGCGCGTTCAGCGACGATCCACCCTGGGTGCTCGACCTCGACGAGCTGACCTGGCTCGCAGGCATCGACGCCATTCGAGCCGCGTGTCGCGCGGAGGTACCCAGGCTCACTCGTCCGCGTCGGGTGCCGCCAGGCTGGCGGTTCGCCCGCGTCAGCACCCGGCTCGGACGCGCCGTCGCCGGTTGGGCGCTGGTGGAGCGGCGCAAAGGCGAGCACATCTCTCGGGCCGGCATCTCGCGTCGCCTGCGGATCGCGGCCACCGACCTCGGGTCGACGTACATCAAGCTCGGGCAGATCATCTCCGCTGGCGAGGGGCTGTTCCCCGAGGAGCTCGTGAGCGAGTTCAAGCTGTGTCGCGACCGAGTACCGGCTGAGTCCTTCGACACCGTGCGACAGGTCGTCGAGGACGAGCTCGGACGATCCATCGAGCAGGTCTTCGCGTCCTTCGACCGCGTGCCGCTTGCCGCGGCCTCGATCGCGCAAGTGCACGCCGCCACGCTGCGCACCGGCGAGCAAGTAGTCGTGAAGGTGCAGCGCCCCCAGGTCGCCACCCTCGTGCGGCAGGACCTCGCGGCGATGTCGTGGCTCGCGCCACATCTGGTGGGTCGCATCCCGATCGCCGCGCTCGCCAATCCGCCGGCACTCGTCGAGCTGTTCGCAGAGACGATCTCCGAAGAGCTCGACTTCCGCCTCGAGGCGCAGAACATGCTCGACGTCGCGCGGGTGCTCGCGGAGCTCGGTCAGCGCGGTTATGTCGTGCCGCGTCCGCACCCCCGACTCGTGACGCGACGTGTGCTCGTGATGGAGCGATTGTCCGGCTTCGCCTTCGATGACGTGGAGAGCATGCGTCGCGCCGGCATCGACACCACCGCGGTGATCCGCACCGGGATGATCGCCTTCATGGAAGGGGCGATGATCTACGGCGTCTTCCACGGCGACTTGCACGGCGGGAACCTTTTCGTGCTGCCCGACGGGCGCACCGCGCTCCTCGACTTCGGCATCGTGGGCCGGCTCACCGAGCCGCGCCGGCTCGCGTTCCTCCGGCTGATGATGGGCGCCACCACGAACGACGTGAAGGGGCAGCTCGCCGCGCTCCGCGATCTCGGGGCGCTGCCTCCCGACACCGACATCGACGCGGTCGTCCGCGACCTCCGCCTCGACCAACCTCCGGTCGACCCGACGACGTTGTCCGGGGAGGAGCTGGTCCACGAGATCCAGAGGATCGTCAAGGCTCTGCTCGGCTACGGCGCCCGTATGCCGAAGGAGCTCATGCTGTACGTCAAGAACATGGTGTTCCTGGATGGCGCGATCGCCCGGCTCGCCCCGGACCTGGATCTGCTCGCCGAGATCACGGCGATCTCCGCGTACTTCGCGACGCACCATGGTGACCGGCTCGCCGCGGACATGGGCATCCATCCGATGGATGTCCCCCTCGACCTCGACGGAGTCAAGGCCTCGTTCGGCGTCGACACGTCGACGGAGACGCTCACGTACCGCGACCTCCAGAAGCGTCGCGAGCTGATCGGCAAGCGCCTCCGCGACCGCTCGTCGAGCTGACCGCCGAATCAGTCGGACGTGTCGGGGACGGTCGTGTCGGGGACGGCGGTGCCCGGGACGGCGGTGCCGCTCTCGGTCTGGGTTCCGGTCGGGCATCCCTCGGTGATCGGAACGAGCTCGGCGTCGCGGGCGTATGCCATCTCGGTCGCGGTCCACTCGTCGCCGAGCAGGATCGCGTCGGTGATGGTCAGCGTGATCGTCGCGCGCACTGTGTGCTCCGTCGACTTCTCTTCGCCGTCGACCTCGCACGGCAAAGACACCGGCAGTTCGGCGCGGTAGGTGAGGACGGCGCCTTGGCGCGTCCACGTCTCGGACGATTGGCCGGCGGCCGACTCCCGATTCACGCTGCAGTCGCTCGTGTCGACATTGCAGCCGTTCCCGAGCACGAAGTGGCGCTCGAGCACGTCACCGACTGCGATCGCGTCGTCGAGCACGGGCGGCTCCTGGGTGTCGATCGTGATCGTCACCGTCCAGGGCCCGCTGACGTGCGCAGCAGCAAGGTCAGCGTCGGCCGCCTGAGGGAGCGCGTTCCCGGAGTCATCTCCACCACATGCCGACAACGCCAGTGCGGAGGCGACAGCGAGCATCAGAAAGCGACGGGGCACGGCGAGAGCATGGTGGAGCGGTGCGACGCGAGTCCAGCCGCGCGGGCTGTTGATGCGACTCGTCAGGGTTGCAGAGGGTCGCGCTCGATGACGAGCGCTTCGCCGATCTCGACAGGAAACTCAGCGCCCTTGGTCGTCGCCAGGGTGGGCGTCGGTGGCGGCTGGGGTTCGCTGTGATGCTGTCCGCGGAGGTGTACGACGGGCACTGCGGCGAGCATCCCGACCGCGAGCGCAGCCAAGCGAGTCGGCGTGCGGCGGCGGACGAGGCGACGGCGGATGTCGGCGGCCGCGCGTTCCGAGACGCCCGCGAGCTCGACCAGCTGGTCCTCGAGATGCGCGTCGGTGACATCCAGCGCGATCGCGAGCACCTCGAGGTCGTCGAGGCGCAGCGATACCGGTGCGTCCGAGGCGAGCGCTCGTTCGGAGCGAACGAGTGAAAGGTACGAGCGCAGGACGCCTTCGTTGCCGAGCACCGAGACGTCGAGGCGAACCTCTTGGCCTCCGACGACGAGACAACCCGTGACCGGATCGAACGAGAGGGCCTCGCGCGGTGGGACGAGGGCTGCGACCGACACGCCGCACACGTCGGCGATGGCTTCGATCGGCGTGACGGTCGGGACTTCGTCGCCCCGCTCCCACGCCCGAACGTCGGCGCTCGTGACGCCGACGGCCTTGGCGAGATCGCGTCGGGTGAGGGTCGCGTCGAGGCGCGCCTGCATCAGAAGGCGTCCGACCCGAGGTCGCAGCGGTGCGAGGGTCCCCCGCGAAGACCAACCCATCGGATGTCTGATCGGCGGGTATGGAGCCGAAGTGAGGGTCGCGTAACGTCGGCCTGTGCGTCTCGTGATCGCCCGCTGCTCGGTCGATTACGAGGGCCGTCTCAATGCTCGGCTCGGGCCCGCGGTCCGGCTCGTGATGGTGAAGGCCGACGGCTGCGTGGCGATCCACGCCGACGGCGGCGCCTACAAGCCGCTGAACTGGATGAACGCGCCGAATCGCCTCGTCGAGTCGACCGCTGACGATGACGGCGTCGTGCTCTGGACGGTCACGAACGCCAAGGGCGAGCGCCTGGTCATCCGCTTCGAGGAGGTGCTCTCGGACTCGGCTCACGAGCTCGGGCTCGATCCCGGTCTGGAGAAGGACGGGGTCGAGGCCGAGCTGCAGGAGCTGTTGGCCGCCCGTCCCGACGTCATCGCCGAGGACCTCGTGCTCGTGCGCCGGGAGTATCCCACCGACATCGGACCGATCGACCTCCTGTGTCGCGACGGCGACGGCGCGACCGTCGCGGTGGAGGTGAAGCGGCGCGGCGAGATCGACGGTGTCGAGCAGCTCACCCGCTACGTCGCGCGGCTCGAGCTCGACCCCGGGCTGCGGCCGGTGCGGGGCGTGTTCGTCGCGCAGGCGATCACGCCGCAGGCGCGCGTGCTCGCGAGCGATCGGGGCTTTCGATGTGTCGAGATCGACTACGACGTGCTGCGCGGCATGCGCCCGAGCGACCTCAAGCTGTTCTGACCGCGCTCACTTCGTGAACGTGCACGATCCCTGGTCGATCACCTTCACGTCGGTCGCCCCGCCGTACCCGCTGCGCTTCGTCTCATAGACGGCTTGGCCGTCGCCGATCGTCCAGATGTCGACGGTGAGGCTGTCGCCGGGGAACACGGGAGACGAGAAACGGCCCTCCATCGCCTTGAAGCGCGTCGGGTCGCCGTCGCACAGCGACTTCAGCAAGGCACGCCCCGTGAATCCGTACGTGCAGAGGCCGTGGAGGATCGGCGTGTCGAACCCGCCCATCGCCGCGAATGACGGATCGGAGTGCAGTGGGTTGCGGTCGCCCGAGAGCCGGTAGACGAGAGCCTGGTCCGGCGAGGTCTGCATGGTGACGCTGTGGTCGGGTGCGCGCTCCGGCGGCACGTTCACCGCACCACCCGGACCGCGGTCGCCGCCCCACCCGCCTTCACCGCGGATGAACGCGGACATGCGCGTCGTCATCATCGGCTCACCGGTCTTCGCGTCTACGGACTTCGCCTCGCTGACGACGAGCGCGGCCTTGCCCTTGTCGTAGATGCCGGTGATCTTGCTCGTGGTGCGGATCGTGCCCTCGGGCGGGATCGGCTGGTGCAGCTCGATCGCCTCCTGCCCGTGCACGAGCATCGCGGGGTTGAACGTGCCGATGCTGCCGAACGCGCCGCCACCCATCCCGACGATCACGGCGAAGGTGGGCAGCACCTGCTGCGGTACTCCGGAGGTGTTCTCAGTCGTGAACGGCAGCTCGTCGACGCCTGCCCCCACGCCGACCGCGTAGAGCAAGCAGTCCTTCGAGGACCACGAGGTTTCGACCGGTGCGGACTCGGTCCCGACGGCATCCGGATTGATCGGCATCGTGCGTGCGCTCCTGTGTCAGTTGCGGGCGGGTCAGTTGCCGGTTCTCAGTTGCTCGAGTCTTCGCCGTCCATGCCGGCGTTGGGTCGTGCTTTGGCGAGCAGGTCGGCGACGACCGGCCCCATCTTGGTGGGATCGTCGATCGGATCGACACGGGGGCCGCGGTGCCATCCCTCGGCGATCGCGAGCACGCGTCCCGAGGCTTCGAACACGCGACCGGTGACGTGGGACGACTGCTCGCTCGCCAGCCACGTGGCGATCGGCGCGATCCAGCGTGGCGACATCTGCTCGCGCTGCTCGTCGCTGCCCGATCCCATGCCGAGCCCCTCGGTCATGCGGGTGAGCGCGCCGGGCGCGATCGCGTTGACGGTGACGCCGTATCGGCCGAGCTCGCGTGCGGCGATGATCGTGAACGCGGCGATGCCCATCTTGGCGGCGCCGTAGTTGGTCTGACCGGGGTTGCCGTAGATGCCCGAGACCGAGGTCGTGTTGATGATGCGAGCGGTGTTCGCCTCACCGGCCTTGGCCCGGTCGCGCCAATAGGCGGCGGCCCACCGCGCGGGCGCGAAGGTGCCGCGCAGGTGGACGCTGATCACGGCGTCCCACTCCTCGGCGGTCATGTTCACGAGCATCCGGTCGCGCAGGATGCCGGCGTTGTTGATCAGCACGTCGAGGCGACCGAACGACTCGATCGCGGTGTTGATGAGGCGCTGGGCGCCCTCCCAGTCGGCCACGCTGTCGCCGTTGGCGACAGCCTCGCCGCCCATCGCCTTGATCTCGTCCGCGACTTCTTGGGCCGGACCGGTCGATTGGCCGGTGCCGTCCATCTCGCCGCCGAGGTCGTTCACGACGATCTTGGCGCCGTGCTCCGCGAGCATCAGGGCGTGCTCGCGGCCGATGCCTCGGGCGCCTCCCGTCACGATCGCGACTCGTCCCTCGCACAGCCCAGCCATGGCGCTTTCCCCCTCGTCGTCGGACCCGCATCCCAGAAATGTCCCACCCCCCTCTCATGATGGGTCCCGTAGGCAGAGGAGGGATTCGGTGGAATCGGGACGATACGACAAGTTGACGAAGCTCATGACATTGGTGGCGGACGGCGATCGGAACGCGGCATTCATGCTGCGGGTCCAGTTCGACCGTGAGCTGAAGGCCGCCGTGCGCCGGGCCGCGACCGACGTGGGGCGCAAGCTGCCGAGCGACGAGGTCGAGGCCGTGGCCACCGACTTCTGCACCTGGCTGGTCACCCACGCCGGTGCGTGGCGGCCGGGCGGGGCGCTGCCGTGGCGCTGGGCATGGGCCCACCTCAAGGCGCTGGTGCGTCACAACCAGGGCTTCTGGCCGCTCACCGCGGTCGAGCCCGTCGAGGGCGAGGCGCCCGAGGTGCTCATCGCGATCATGGACGACGAGGACCTGCTCGACACCGTCGCCCGCCTCGCCGCGGACGACGAGCGGGTGGCCGACCTGCTGTTCGTGCTGGGCGCCGCGAGCGCCGCACCGCGCGACATCGCGCTGCTGCTCGACCTGGCCGAACAGTCGGTCGCCGGCGACCCGTCGCCGTCTCACACGATTGCGCCTCGCTACGGCATCTCCGCCGACGCCGTCCGCAAGCGGGCCCAGCGCACACGCGACCGGGTGCACTGCTACATCGCCGAGCACCCTGAGTACGCGGTCCTCGCCGAGCTCCCGCTGCTCGCGAAACGTGAGCGCCCCCGCCGACGTCAAGCTGCTTGACCCGGCGCCGAACTCCTAGCCTCAGCAGGTGGCCAGGTCCTCGACAGACGTCGATGTCGCGGTCGTCGGAGCGGGGCCGGCGGGGAGTGCGGCGGCGATCGTGCTCGCGCACGCCGGAGTGCGGGTCGCGCTGATCGACAAGGCCACATTCCCCCGCGACAAGTGCTGCGGCGACGGGCTCACGACGGGCGCGCTGCGACTGCTCGAGGAGCTCGGTGTCTCGCCGCTCGGGTTGCCGTCGTGGCACGACGTAGCCGCGGCGTGGGTGCGGTCACCGTCCGGTCGCACGATCGAGTTCCCCCTCCCTCAGGGCAGGGGGGTCTACGCGGGCGTCGCCCGCCGCGCCGAGCTCGACGCGCTCATTGTGGAACGAGCGCGCGGCGTGGGCGCAACTGTCCACGAGGGCGCGGCCGTGGTCGACGCGCGCGATCCGCGACGAACGCGATCGAGCTCGACGTCGAGAGTCTGGGCACGATCACCGCGCGCATGGCGATCGGCGCCGACGGCATGTGGTCGCCACTGCGCAAGGCGCTCGGCGCGAGCGAGGCCGGCTACCTCGGCGAGTGGCACGCGTTCCGCCAGTACTTCACCAACGTCGGCGATGCCGCGGCCACACAGCTGTGGGTGTGGTTCGACGCCGACCTGCTGCCCGGCTACGCCTGGTCGTTCCCGCTCGCGGATGGTCGCGCGAACGTCGGCTTCGGCATCGCGAGGGGTGGGACGATCTCGACCCAGGCGATGAAGCAGCTGTGGCCCGAGCTGCTGGCGCGCCCGCACGTCCGCAGGGTGCTCGGCGACACGGCCGAACCTGAAGCGCCGCACAAGGCGTGGCCGATCCCCGCCCGCATCGGCTCGCTGCCACTCAGCCATGGCCGTGCACTCTTCGTGGGTGACGCCGCTGGTGCGACCGACGTGCTCACCGGCGAAGGCATCGGGCAGGCGCTGCTCACGGGGATGCTCGCCGCTGACACGATCCTGAACACGAACGGCGCCGACGCGACCGTCACCGCGGAGCGCTACGAACGCGCGGTGCGACGCCACCTCGTCGCGGACCATCGCATGTCCGTCACGCTCGGGAAGGTCCTGCGCAATCCAAGGGGCGCACGGGCGGCGATCCGCATCGCCGGCAAGACCGCGTGGACCAGGGAGAACTTCGCCCGCTGGCTGTTCGAGGACGAACCGAGGGCGATCGTGCTCACGCCGAGGCGCTGGCATCGGCGCTTCCTCGACCGCGACGGCGCGTTCGCCGAGTTGCCAGCCGACGGACCCGCGCCATTCACTCCGACGACACAAGCGTGAAACGCGGCCTCTCTAGCCTGCCCCTCACAACGAGCCGCACCGGTCGCGCGGTGCGTGCTCACAAGTCGAGGCCCGCCACCTCTCTCGTCCCCCCGGGGAGGTGACGGGCCTCGCCGCGCACCGGGCCGCGTACCATGCGCCCCCATGCGCACCCGCCTCACTGATGTCCTCGAAGTCGAACACCCCGTGATGCTGGCCGGGATGGGAGGCGTCTCCTACCACCGCCTCGCCGCCGCGGTCTCCGAGGCGGGTGGTTTCGGCTGCCTCGGCGCGTCGACGATGGGCCACGAGGGAATGATCGACGAGATCCGCAAGACGCGCGAGCTCACGAGCAAGCCGTTCGGCGTCGATCTGCTCACTGCCGTCGCGGGCCAAGTCGCGAACCAGGTGCAGTCGGTGATCGACGGCGGCGCCCGCGTGTTCGTCGCTGGTCTCGGGGTGCCGCGTGACGTGATCGACCTCTGCCACGACAACAACGTCCTGGTCGCGAGCATGTGCGGAAAGGTGCGCCACGCGACAGCAGCAGTGGAAGCGGGCTGCGACATCGTCGTTGCTCAGGGGACCGAGGCGGGGGGTCACACCGGACTGATCGCGACGATGGCGCTCGTCCCCCAGGTCGTCGACGCGGTCGGCGAGCGCGTGCCGGTCGTCGCCGCGGGCGGACTCTTCGACGGGCGCGGGCTCGCCGCATCGCTCGCGCTCGGCGCCGACGGCGTCTGGATCGGCACCCGCTTCATCGCCACGCCGGAAGCGCGCTCGGTCCCCGGCTACAAGGACATCCTCGTCAAGCTGCCGGAAGACGGCACCGTCATCTCACGCGCGTTCACCGGCAAGACCTGCCGGGTCGTGCGCAACGACTGGACGAACCACTTCGAGGAGCATCCCGAGGAGCTGAGGCCGTTCCCGCAGCAGGCGCTGTACGCGAGCGAGCAGGGCGCGAGCCATCTCGGCGGTGACGAGAACACGAAGGTCGACCCCGAGCGCGAGTTCTTCCCGTGCGGCCAGGGCGTCGGCGCGATCAACGAGCTCATTCCCGCAGGCGAGCTCGTGCGTCAGTTCGTCTCCGAGGCCGAGAACGTCATCGACCGTCTGTCGGGCGTCCGAGCCGGCTGACGCCGGTCAGAGGCTCGACTGGATGGCTTCGATCATGCCGGCGGCGCGCGGGTCGCCGGCGAGGTTCATCTGCATCTGGTTCATGACGTAGCCGAATCCGAGGCCCGAGTCGGGATGCGCGAAGCCGAGCGAGCCGCCTGCTCCCGCGTGCCCGAAGGACCCTGGGCCCAGCATCGGCGTGAACGACCCATGGGTCATGAACCCGAGCCCGAACGTCGACTCGAAGACGAGGCACTGATCGGGACCAGCCGTGAGCGTCTCGGTGACCTTCGCGACCGTGTCGGGCGTGAGCAGGCGCACACCGTCGACCTCGGACACGCACGCCGCATACATGCGCGACAGCGACCGAGCGTTCGTGATGCCGTTCGCGGCCGGGATCTGCGCGGCATGCATGCCACGGGTGTTGAAGATCATCTCGCCCTCAACGGCGAACGCCCCGCCGAGTGACAGTGCACGGCCCCCGAGCGAGTCCGGTCCCATGAACGAAGCCATCATCTCGACCATCTCGGGCGGAGGCGGCGGCGAAGGAATGAGCGGTGCGACCCGCGCCTCCTCACTCTCGGGTAGCCCGATCCAGAACTCGAGACCGAGCGGCCCCGCGACCTCCTCAGCAAAGAACGTGCCGATGTCCTTGCCGGAGATGCGGCGCACGAGCTCGCCCACGAGGTGCCCGTAGGTGAGCGCGTGGTAGCCGTGCTTCGATCCCGGCTCCCAGACCGGCTTCTCCGCGGCGAGCGCGTCGATGAGCGGGGTCCACGCGTAGACCTGGTCGGCCGTGAGCACCTCGTCGATGACCGGCAGACCGGCCTGATGGCTGAACAGATACTTCACCGGCATGCCCGCCTTGCCGGCGGCGGCGAACTCGGGCCAGTACTCGACAACCTTCGCGTCGTAGTCGAGCAAGCCGCGCTGGAAGAGCAGCGCGCCGCACACCGCGGCCGCGCCCTTCGTCGTGGAGAACACGAGCTGCAGCGTCGACTCGTCGTAGGGCTGTTGGGTCGAGAGGTCGGCGACGCCGCCCCACAAGTCGACAACCTTGCGTCCGTCGACATGCACGGAGACGCCGGCGCCGACCTCGCCGTGGTCGGTGAAGTTCCTGACGAACGCCTCGCGCACCGCCTCGAAGCCGGGCTCGACCGTGCCGCCGATCGTGGGAGTCGCGACATCGGTCATGCCGCACCCACGATCTCGCGCAGCTGATCGATCGTCTTCACCGGGTCTGAGCCGACCGGGTTGACGTTGAGCACGGTCACGCCTGCCTCCTTGTAGGCGGCGACCCGGTCGGCGATGTACGACGCCGGGCCGACGAGTGATGTCTTCTCGAGCCACTCCTCCGGCACCTTCGCGGCGGCTTCTTCCTTCTTGCCGTCGAGGTAGAGGTCCTGAATCTCCTTCGCGGCTTGCTCGAAGCCATACCGCACGGCGAGATCGTTGTAGAAGTTCTTGCCGCGGGCGCCCATGCCGCCGACGTACAGCGCAGTGCCGGGACGCCCCATGTCGCGGATCTTGTCGACCGGCAGGTCGTCGCCGATTGCGAGCATGCCGCCGGCCGAGACCTCGAGCGGTCCGAGATCGGGCGAGCGCTTGGCAAGACCACGGCGGAGGTCGTCGCCCCACACCTTGTCGGCCCGCTCGGGGATGAACATGACCGGCAGCCAGCCGTCGGCGACTTCCGCAGTAGCCGCGACCGATTTGCCCATGAGTGACGCCCACCAGATCGGCACCGCATCGCGCACCGGACGGTTGATCAGCTTCAGCGGCTTGCCGAGCCCGGTGCCCTCGCCTTCGGGCAGGGGGATGTCGATCGTCTGGCCGTGGAAGTCGATGACCTCGCGACGGATGACCCGCCGAACGACCTCGATCGTCTCCTTGATGCGAGCCATCGGCTTCTCGTAAGGCACACCGTGGAAGCCCTCGACGACCTGCGGCCCTGACGCACCGAGGCCGAGGATGCAGCGGCCCTCACTCACGAAGTCGAGGCCAGCCGCCGTCATGCCGAGGAGCGTCGGCGTCCGCGAGTAGACGTTCACGATGCCCGATGCGATCTCGACGCGCTCGGTGATCGCCGCGAGGTAGCCCATCTGGCTGATCGCGTCGAACGTGTACGCCTCTGCGACCCACACGATGTCGAGACCGGCCTTCTCGAGGTCGACGACCTGCTTGGCTGCCTCCTTGAACCCGCCGGCATAGCTGAGCGACATGCTGAGCTTCATGGCTCCCCCTCGGTGCTGGTTGCGGCGAGGCTATCCGCGACGAAAGGAACGACAAGATGGCGCTCCGCGTGGCCCTCGTCGGCGGGCCGATGTACGACGGGCTCTACTCGATGCTGCCCGCCGACGTCGAGATCGTCGTGCACGCCGATCACCCGACGCTGAACCGCGCGGTCGCCGAGATGCTTGCCGGTGGCGAGCGCATCGATGTGCTGTCCACCCATTCCAAGTACGCGCCGTCGCAGGCCGAATGGCTGCGGCCCCTCGATCCAGCATTCGCCGCTGACCAGGCCACGAAGGCCGTCGAGCTCTGCACGTTCGAAGGCGCGCTCCTCTGCGTGCCCCGCAACATCGACGTCAGGGTGTTGTGGGTGCGGCGCGACCTCGTCGATCCGGCGCCCGCGACGTGGGCGGATCTGCTCGCCAGCGACGCTGTCTTCGGGTTCACCGGACGTGAGTCAGGCCTGTTCGGCACGTACTTCGAGTACGTGTCCGCGCACGGCGGGCAGCTCTTCGACGGCACGGTCTTCGACGCTGACCTGCGGCCCACGCTCGACACCGCCCTCGGTGAGGAGGCGATCGACACGCTGTGCCGCTTGGCGGCACGGGCGCCGGCTGCGCTCCCCACCTGGCACTACGACGAGGTCGATGCCGCGCTCGCGCGCGGCGATCTCGACATGGCGGCGACCTGGCCGGGCGGATTCGGGCCCTTACGCGACGCATCCGTCTACGACCGCCTCGATCCGCATCCCTACCTCAGCGGCCCCGCGGGCGTCCGCTCGTACGGCGGATGCCACGGGTGGGCGATCCCGACGACGTGCGGTGACGTGCCCGCCGCACTCGCATTGCGTGGAGCAGCTTTCTTCGTTCGATGCTCACGCGCTCGACGCGCGCGCCGGTACGGTGTGCGCCCGTGTCGATGCGTTCGCTGAGGTCGAGCCCGTCGATGCGACCGACGCTCGGCGCCTCGAGATCACACGCGCCACCGTGACCGCCGGGCTCATCACCTATCCCCCGCTCCCCCGCTTTCCTGCGGTCGAGGACGCGGCATGGTCGTCGATCAACGCCGCGCTCCGCGGTGAGCTCACGCCGGCACGAGCGGCGAAGCGGATGCAGTCGTCCGCCGAGGAAGTGCTGGCGCGCGACTAGCGTCGCCGTCCGTGTCGACCTGGCCTCCGCACAAGCTGGCGAACCCGCTCACCGGCCAGATCCAGCTGAAGGTCGGCGGCAAGGTGACCGCGTCCACCGACCTTCCGGGCGTCCCCGCCGGCACACAGGGCAAGGTGATGCTGGTCAACGGCTTCCAGCGGCTGCGCTACTGGGTGCACTTCTCCAACGGAGTCGACCTCGGCCAGCTCGACGGCGAGCAGATCGCGCCGCTCACGAAGAAGCAGGCGAAGCCGAAGCCGGAGTAGGCGGATCGGCCGGAGGGGGCGGCAGGGAGTCAGGGGGCGGCGGTTCCGTCTCCTCGTCCGCGGCGGTACCGGTAGCGAGGAGCCCGACTACCACGAAGGCTCCGATCACGATCACCGACCACCAGTGCAGGCCGAGGAACCAGAGCGCGGCGAGTGCGACGACGCCAACGACGACTCGGGCGACCTCGGGATGGCCGCGGAGGTCGCCACCGCCGGGTCGAGCGATGAACCCGATGAGCGCGACGAGCAACGCCACGACGAGCAGGCTGCCGTTCGCATTGTTCAGGCTGTTGCTGAACGCCGCGAGGATGCTCTCCGACGCCTCCCGCGCCTGAACGTTCGCGATCGCGTTCGGAATCGACTTGATGACACGGCGCTCGACGATGACGGCGAGCACCACCGCGACTGCGACTCCGATGCCGAGCTGGATCATGGCCCGACGGCGATTCGGCGCGACAAAGATCGTGAGGGCGATCATCAGCACGGTCACGATCACGAGCAGCACGGCGAAGCGCTTGATCTGCTTGGCCACGTCGCGAGCGACCGATACCGCGCTCTCCGCCCGGTCGATCCGGTCGCTCTCGTACACGACGAACTGGCCAAAGTCCGGCCGGAGGTCACGACCGATCGCCTCGCTCAGCAGCTCGACCTGCTCCTGCGGAGACTGGGTGTCGTTGAGATCGGGGAGGTCGATGTCCGTCAGCAAGCCTCGCTCCTGAACGCGCCCCAAGACGGCCACCGCGGCAGGCACGAGGTTCAGCGTCACCGCGCCGGTCTCGACGGACACAAGGTCGCCCGGCGTGTCCTTGCCTTCGAGTACGCGGATCGCGGCGGCGTGGGTGCGCCGGACCGCGCCCACCATCAGCTGCTGGCCGGTGTCGGACTGCAGGAACTTGTCGACCTCGCCCGACACGAACCCCCGTACCGCCCCGCCCAGAACTGGGAGGAGCGGCTGCAGCTCTGAAGGCACGTTGTCTGCGATGACGCCGCTGGCCTGCACGGCGTCGCCGACCTCGTCGGTGAGTCGGTCGGCGAGGGCGCTCGTCACTGCCGGGTCGGAGATCACGTCTTCGAAGACGGCGGTGAAACGATCGGTATCGAAAACCGTGCGCGTCGCCCACACCGCGACCACTGACACCAGCACCATGAGGCTCGTGAGGACGACCAGCACGATGGTCGCGATTCGCCGAACTTTCATCGCCGGACCTTCAAGGCGCGGTCACTCTCGATGCGTCGCTAGGCGTCAGCCCGCGAGCAGCTTCGCTTTCGCAGCAGCGAACTCCTCGTCGCTGAGTACGCCAGCGTCCTTCAACGACGCGAGCTCCTTCAGCTTCGTCGTCAGGTCGCTACCCGCGGGCGCGGCGGCCGGCGGGGGTGCCGCTGCGGCCTGCTGTGCGGCCGCCTGCTGGGCCATCGCCTGCATCTGCGCTTCTTGCTGCTCCTGCTGATACGCCGCGGCGTCGGCAGCCTGCTGCTCCTTGCCCGCCGCGTGACGATTCATGCCCCCGACGACCGCAGTCGCCGTGCCGGCCACTACGGCCGTGCGCGCCACCGTGCCGACCACACTTCGTCGGCCCATTCGTCTCATCATGTCTGTGTTGTTCCTCTCTCGTCGTGAAGGGTCGTGAAGACTGGGTCAGTCGGCCGACTCGAGGGCGGCAACGACCAGGTCGTAGGGGATGCGCTCGAGCATGATCAGCTCGCCGTCGGCGTCGCGGACGGCCTGGGCAAACGGTCCCGCCCACACGTCCTCCCAGATGAGCATCGCCGCCGCATCGCCGGGCTCGAGCGCGTCGGCGATCGCGTCGACGTCCTCCTCGGTGAGCAGCCCCGACGGGTCGTCTGTGATGCCGGCCCAAAAGGCCTTCTGCTCAGCATCGAGATCTTGCAGCTCGACGACCGCGACGTCGCCCTGCTCGTCCTTCATCGCGAACACGAGGTCGAGCACGCGGATGGTGCCCTTGTCAACCAGGTCGGCCAGGGCAGGTGCGATCGCGCCCTTGAAGTTGCTGCCGGGAAAGCCGAAGACCGCGCACGAAACCGGTCCGATCGGCCGAGACATGCTGCCCATGTGTGGCACTCCTCGTTCGCTGGTAGGGGCGGAACTTAGCCCTCCCAAGCGACCTCCGCGTCACCCGTCATGGGTGAATGACGCACCGGAACCCGAGATGAGCCGTCGAGCTGTCGATGGTCTGCCCCTGACGTGCGGCGGGGCGGTACCGCAGGCAGTAGTTGGGCGCGCAGAGGTGTGAGCCGCCCTTGATGACGCGCCGGGCGAACTGCTCGCCAACCTGTCCGGGCCCGTAGCTCGCGTCGGGTGAATCGACCCGCGGGTTGTTCGGCACGCAGCAGGGCACGTCGAGATCCGCGGTGTGAAGAGGCGTGAAGAAGTCGTCGGTCCACTCCCACACGTTGCCGACGACGTCGTAGAGGCCGTATCCGTTCGGCGGAAACTGCTTGACCGGTGACGTCCCGGCGAAGCCGTCGAGCAGGAGGTTCTGCCATGGGAACTCGCCCTGCCACGTGTTCGCCATCTGCTTGCCCTTCGGCGTGGGATCGTCGCCCCACGGGTACACGGCACCGTCGAGTCCGCCGCGCGCCGCATGCTCCCATTCCGCCTCGGTCGGCAGGCGCTTGCCCGACCAGTCCGCGTACGCCGACGCATCGGCGTGCGTCACGTGCACCACCGGGTGACGATCGCGACCGTTGAGGTTGCTGCCCGCGCCTTCGGGATGGCGCCAGTCGGCACCGGGCATCCACTCCCACCACTGCGTCCAGTCGTGCAAGGGCACCGGACTCGACGCCGCGATGAACACGAGCGACCCCGCGACGAGCAGCTCGGGATCCGCGTCGGGATAGTCCTCGGCCGATGGCGCCTTCTCCGCGTCCGTGACGTAGCCGGTGTCCTTCACGAAGCGACGGAACTGCGCCACGGTCACGGGATGCTCGTCGATCCAGAGCTCGTCGACGCTCACCCGGTGAACGGGCTGCTCCTCGGGATAGAAGCGATCGGAGCCCATGGCGAACTCACCGCCGGGCACCCGCACCATTCCCTTGACGCGTGCGTCCACCAACGTCAGAGATAGCCCTTGCGGGTAAGCCACCGCAAGGAGAACCAACCCCAGATCGGGGGCAGGTAGAAGGTGGCAAGACGATGCGTGAGCGCGGCCGCGTAGGCCTCGCTCTGAGGGACGCCGAACGCCATCATCCCGGCGGCGAGGCTCGCCTCGGCCACACCGATGCCGCCCGGGACCGGAATCACCGACGCCAAGACGCTCGCGAACATGTTGACGACGAGGGCCTGCGCGAGGCCGAGGTCCGCACCATACGCGTGAGCGGACGCGGCCAAGCACAGCGCCCAGCCGATCTCAGTGAGGACATTGCCGCCGAAAAGACGCACGAGCTTCCCGGGCGCGACGAGCACGGACTTGAGGCACCCGAACGCCTCCCGCAGAGCCGAAACGACCTTCTCCCGCCACGACTTCTTCACGATCAACACGATCACCGCCGCGACGACGGCGATCGCGCCCGCAATCACGATCCACACCAGCGCCGACAGATCCGAGCCGGCGTCGACGTCCAGGTCCATGCTGATGAACGGGAGGATCAGCAACAGCAGCAGTATCTGGACGATGGTGCCCGCGACGCCGTCGAGCCCGCCGGCGGCGGCCGCGGACGTCGCGCTGAGCCCCTGCTTCTGCAAGTAGCGGATGTTGACCGCGATGCGGCCAGCCGAGCTCGGGACGGTCAGGTTCACGAACTTGATGCCCGACTCGAGCGCGACCGTTGGTGCATAAGGAAGGGGGGCAGGCACTGCCCCGGTGAGCGCCAGTGCTTGGCTGAGGAGGGGAAGCTGGGCGAGGAACAGGACGAGCACGAGCCACTCCCAGCTCGCCTGCTGAAGCTCGTCGATGATCGTCGACAGACCGATGTCCGCGAGCTGCCCGATGATCAGCCACGCGGCGAATGCGGTGAGCGCGACGAAGAGGATCTCCTTCAACGTCACGCGTCGCAGCTCGGCGATCGGCGTCAGCTCGACGCCGAGGGCGGTCGCGACCTGGGTGCGCAGTTCGCCGACCTTCAACCCCCCGTCGTGCACCTGGTCACGCAGGGTCGGCGTGAGCGCCGCCGGTTGCAGATACGGAAGGGCGTCCGCCAACGCCTCGTCCCCGATGCTCGACCGCGCCGCGCCGAGCGCGCGCTCCGGGCCCACGATGAGGGCGGTGGACACGAGGAGCTCGGCGATGTCCACCGCGCGGTCGCTGTCGCGGGCGCCGAGGCGGGCGGCGGCGAGATCATCGATGACTACCCGGCCGTCGCTCGCCACCAGGCGGTCGAGATCGATGCGCCCGTCCGCGATGCGCGCCCCATGCAGCCGGGCGATCCCGATCCACGCCTGCTCGAGCACGTCGTCGCTGATGGAGTCGGCCGGCATGCCGGCGAGGGTCGGGCCATCCACCTTCTCGAGCACGATCACGGCGTCGCCGCTGCTCACGCGGCCGACTGCGACGACGTCCTGCGTGGCCACGCCCGCACGACGCGCGGCGAGCGTGCACAGCGCCTCGTGCTCGACCTGGCGCACGCGGCTCGTAGCTATCTGTCGCCCGGCATCGCGGTACCACATGGTGCGCCACACCCGTGCAAGGAACTGCGAGTCGCGCGCGTCGCGCCCGTACACCTTCACGAGAAGCTCACGGCCGGCTGTGTCGGTGGTCGCATACGTCGCGACTCCTGCGGTCTGCTCGGCGGTCTGCTCGAGGGTGCCGACGGCGAGCCCGAGCTCGGCGAGGCTCGCCCGGACGCGACGCTCGGGCGGGAACCCCGCGTGCGACCCAACGACGAGGAAGATCGCCGCGGCGACGAGCACACCGACCGACGCAGCCGCAAGGGCACCTGAAACCGAGCTCTCCCCGAGCACGATCGCCGCGAACGTCCCGACGACGACGACTGCGCTTCCAAACCGGCGCATCGGTCGAGAAAGGTCGGGATGTGCCACAGCAACCACTGCCGTCGCGACCGCGATGCGCAGGGCGGGGAAGGTCATGTTTCCCGCCGTGAACAGCGCACCGAGATCGGCCCACTCACCCTCGACGACGCGCGCCACGATCTCGCTCACTCCGACCACGAGAAGCGTCGCGACAACAAGCGTGAGGCCGAGCGCGCGCCGCTTCGTCGCGAACGCGACAGCGATGAGCGCGGCGATCAGGATCGCTGTGATCACGTAGGCGATGCGCCAAATCGGGTCGAGCCAGTCGAGGAGATTGGCGAGGTCGGCGGCGGCGTCGGCCTCACCGATCGAGTCGCTGCTCGCGATGAGGCTTGCGATCAGCAGTCCCGCGGCCCCGAGCACGAAGAGCATGGCGTCGGCCGCCCGTCGGCGCCGGGGCTCATCGCCGCGTGACGAATAGATCGACCGCCACGCCTTGACATCGGGGATGGAGAGGAAGCCTCGCTGTTCTTCGTCAGGGGCCGCGTCTACCGCGTCGACCGCCATCCGACCCTCAGGGTCCGGTCCGGCACTCTGCGCAAAGACCGAGGAGTGCCGCGTGATGAGTGTCCAGAGCGAACCCGTGCGCCTCGTCGACGCGGCGGGCGAGTCCGGCGAGGGCGCCGTCCTCGATGTCGATGACCGCGCCGCACTGGTGGCAGACGAGATGGGCGTGGCCATGCTCGCGCAGGTGGTAGAACGCCGGGCCGTCGCCGGCGTGGACGTGCTCCACGACGCCGAGCTCGCCGAGTCGTTGGAGCACGCGGTAGACGGTCGAGGGTGCCACGCCGGGCGCGCGTCGCTCGAGCACTTCGATCACGTCATCGGCTGTCAGGTGGCCATCGGTGTCGAGCAAGACACCGACGACCATCCGCGTCGGTGCCGTCACTCGGCCGCCTCGGTGACGGATGGCCTCGTAGATCACCTCGTCGCGGGCAGCGATGGATCGAGCCGGCGGCACGAATACGACGCTAACCGACGACCTGGTGACGACAGGGCCTTCTCGACGCGCGGTCGCGCGCTCGGAGAAACGTCAGCTGAACGGTGTGTGGGGACGGTCTTGCAGCACGCCATCGACCTCGATGTCGACGTGCTCGTTGTAGAAGCTCATCAACCCGGCAACCTTGATGCTCTCCGGCAGCGGCGTCGGATACGACCACACAGCGTCGGCGTGCTCACTGTCGCCGACACGTACCGACCAGTACGCGCGCGGTTCCCTTGTACGGGCACTGCGTCACCTTGTCGGTCGGCGTCAGCAAGTCGAGGCGCACGTCGGTCTGCGGCACGTAGTAGCGGGTCGGCAGTCCGGTCTCGAACAGGAGCACCGGTCGTGTGGAGTCGGCCACGACTTCGCCGTCGATGAGCACACGCACGTGGCGGGAGCTCGCGATCGTGTCGACGCGTGAGTACGGGCTCCGGGGATGGACGATGACCTGCTCGTCCTCCTCGAACCACGAGTCCATCGCCGCCCAGTCGAAGCGGACCAGATCGCGAATCGCCTCGAGGGGGGAGTCGGGATACCGCCACGCGCCGTCGACGGCTTCGCCGCGTGAGGTCCGCACGGTGAAGTGCTGCGCGTCACCGCGGCTCGGCGAGTGCGTCACCGTGTCGGTCGCGTCGAGCTTGGCGACGACGTCTCCGATCGGGATGTAGTAGGCGGGATAGTGCGGGATCTCCCACACCAAGGACGGGCGGATGCTGTCGAACACGAGCTCGCCACCCAAATAGGCGCGCACGCGCTTGTGGCTCTGCTCGACTCGCACTTGGCCGCGATGATCGGTCATCAGGCGCTCCTTCTTCCCACGAACGCCGTACGCACACCGAGGACGAACACGTCGGACCGGTGGAGCACGCCGCGGGGGTCGTGTTCGTCGATCAACACCGCGAGCGTCTCGTTGTCTTCCCGATCGAGGAGATGGCCGAATCGTCGCTGCCCCTCGACGAAGCCGTGGCGGACGGTCTCACGTACGCGCGCCGGTAACGGTGGCGGCACCTCGAGCACGAGGGAGTGGACCTCGACGTCCTGCAGCCCCGCGGCCAGGAGCTTGTCGTTCCAGCCGGTCGGGGCACCCGGTCGGGCCTGGAGCTCGGGGGGACGTACCGCCGACCAGAACCAGGCCTTCTGCGCCTCGGTGATCCGGCCTTCGAGGCCGGGCCGGCCGATGCCGCAGTCAGCAGGGAGATGGCGGGTGTCGAGCCCGCCCTCGAGCACGACGAGCCGACCTCCGGGACGCAGGGCGGTGGCGAGACGTCGGAGGCCGTCGACTTCGTCGGCGAGATGGTGCACGACCGCGCTCGCGTGCACGAGGTCGACCGTCCGACCGACGATCGTGCGCAGGTCCTCGTGCTCGAGGTCGCCGCCGAGCACCTTCACCCACTCCGCGACCCCGCAGGACTCCGCGAGAGCCTTCGTCGCCTCCTGCATCGCCGGTTCGCCGTCGACCGCGATCACCAATCCGGGCGTGCCGACGGCTTCCGCGAGCAGCGCGGTCATGCCGCCCGCTCCGCAGCCGACATCCGCGACGACCATGCCGGGCTTGATGCCGAGCCACGCGATCAGCTGACGCTGCTGTGGCGCCTCGAGCGCCTGCCGTCCCACCATGTGGGGGACGATCGCCGCCCAGTCCACTGCGTGCTTGTGGTCGTGCATGAGGGCCCGAGGCTACTCACGCCGGAATAGTTGAAACGTCAACGATGTTCTTCGCGGCATGCCTGCTGTGACTGTCGCCAACCCTCTCCTGCTTCCCCGACTGACCGATCCGGCGCCCACGGCGATCCGCCGTCCCGTCACTCGTGTCGTCGCTGCCCACCACACGCTCGAAGGCGCCGGCTTCCCCGTGTGGAGGCCGTTCCCCGGCGGCATCGACGCGCACGTGGCGGACCCCTTCTTCCTGCTCGACCAGCTCGGACCCGTCGAGTACGCACCGAACGAAGCCGTCGGTGCACCCTGGCATCCGCACCGAGGTTTCGAGACCGTCACGTACGTGATCGACGGTGTCGTGCAGCACCACGACTCGAACGGCGGCGGCGGCATCATCGGCGAGGGTGACACGCAATGGATGACCGCGGGAGCGGGCATTCTCCACGATGAGGTGCCCACCGACGCGTTCCTGCGGTCCGGCGGCCGCACCCACGGCGTGCAGCTGTGGGTCAACCTGCCGGCTGCGCTCAAGCGCACGCCACCTCGCTATCAGGCCATCACCGGCGACAACCTCACGCTGCTCACCACACCCGACGGCGGAGCACTCGTTCGGGTCATCGCTGGCGACCTCGATGGCCACTCCGGTCCTGGAGTCACCCACACGCCGATTGCCTACGCCCATGCATCCGTGAGTCCCGGCGCGCAGCTCGAGGTGCCGTGGGATCCGACGTTCAGCGCGATGGTCTATGTCCTGAGCGGACGCGGTCACGTCGGCAGCGATCGCCGACCGCTCGACGAGCACACGCTCGCGGTGTTCGGCCCCGGTGATGTCGTCACGCTGGCGGCAGCGGACACCCAGCCCGCGGACTCGCCCAACCTCGAGGTGCTCTTGCTCGGGGGGGTTCCGATCCGCGAGCCGATCGCGCACTACGGACCGTTCCTCATGAACACCCGCCAGGAGATCGTCGAGGCGCTCGACGACTACCAGGCCGGCCGCATGGGTGTGATCCCCGCGAGCGACCTCGTCACAGGCCAGTGAGCCCGCTGTCCACCGCGAGGATCTGACCGGTCACGTACACGCTCTCGTCGGAGATGAAGAAGAGCACTGCGTAGGCCACCTCCCATGCTGTCGCCTGCCGGCCGAACGGGACGTTGGCGCGGTTCCGCGACGGGCGGCCCGCACTCGCGAGACGACCGAGTGGCGTGTCGACGAGACCGGGGGCGATGACGTTGGCCCGGATGCCGCGCCGCGCGCCCTCCCGCGCGACGTGACGCATGAGACCACCGAGCGCGGCCTTCGACGCGTCGTAGGCCGGGAGCTGCGATCCCGATGTGATGCCCGCGACGGAGGAGATGAACACGATCGATGAGCCCTCGGCGAGCACCGGCAACGCCTCGCGGCAGCAGAGCATCGGCCCGCGCAGGTTCGTGGCCAGCGTCGTGTCCCAGTCGTCGACGGCGACGCCGGCGAGACCGAGGCGGCCCGCGCCGATGCCGACATTGAGCACGAGGCCATCGAGGCCGCCGAGGCCGTCACGCGCTTCGGCGACCATACGCGCGACATCGCCCTCACTTGTGATGTCGGCTTCGATGGCGAACGCGCTTCCGTGCTCGCCGGTGATGAGCCCGACCGTCTCCTCGGCGCTCGCGCGGTTGCGATCTGCGACCGCGACGCGGGCGCCCTCACGCGCGAACAGCAGACACATCGCGCGGCCGTTGCCCATCGGGTCGGTCGCGGCGTCGACCACTCGCTGCCCACCGCCGACCACGAGCACCCGGCGACCCTCCAAGCGCCCGCGTCCGGGCGCCTCTCCTGCCGACTCCGCACTCGGCGGCCGCACGTACCGCTCCGTGTCACTCATGAGAGGAGATCCTGCACCACGTCGAGCCAGAGGTTCGTGGTGAGTGCGAGCGACTCCACGTCGACGCGCTCGTCGTTGCCGTGGAAGCGCCGGCCGAACTCGCCGCCGTCGATCGACGGGCTCATCAGTCCCGCGCCGTAGGCGACTGCTCCCATCTGGCGATAGACGCGCGCGTCGGTGAACCCGACGATCAGTGCCGGGGTGAGACGCGAGGTCGGGAACGGCCGGGCGACCGCTCGCTGCAGGCTGTCCCACAGCGGTGTGTTCACGGGGCTGATGCTCGCCGGATCGTTGATGAGGATCGTCACCTCGACCTCGTTCGCGAGATCGCCGAGCGCGGCGTCGAGGTGGGCCTGCACCTCCGCCGCGCCCTCGCCCGGGAGCGTACGGATGTCGACCTCGATGTCGATGCAATCGGGGATGACGTTCGTCTTGCCGCGTCCGGTCGTGACGTTCGGAGAGAACGTCGTGTGCGTGTTCGCGTGCAGGTGCGCGGCCGCGCCGACATTCGGCATCTCAGCGAGCACATCGTCGATCTGGATTGGGTCGAGCAGCCTCCGCACCGTGTCGTCATCGAGGCCAAGCGTCTCGACGCGCGTTCGCCACAGCTCGTGGAACTTCGGCTCCGGCGAATAGTTCGCCAGTCGTTGAACGACGGCGGCGGCCTTCACGAGGGCGTTGTCGCTGCGAAACGGCGCCGATCCGTGACCAGGAGTGCCCCGCACGCGGAGACGACGCCAGGCGACGCCCTTCTCCCCCACCGACACTCCGATGTACGGCGCTTCCGCCGGCCCGGAGTGCACTCCTCCGTTCTCCGTCAGCACATAGTCGGCACGGATCGCATCAGGCTCATGGTCGGCCATCCATCGCGCACCGTGCGCGCTCCCCGACTCCTCGTCAGCGACCGCGAAGAAGATGAGGTCGCCGCAGCGGACGAAAGCCTCCCCGGACAAGGGAACGGAAGGCCACGGCCATCGATGCGGTGAGGTTCAGCATGTCGATCGCGCCGCGTCCCCACACCTCGCCGTCGACGAGGTCGCCGCCGAACGGATCGCGGCTCCATCCCTCCGGGTTCACCGGCACGACGTCGGTGTGACCCATGAGGCACAGGCTCGGGGCATGCGGATCGGTGCCCTCCATGCGGACGACGAGCGACGCGCGTCCCGGCGTCGGCTCGAAGCGCTGCACATCGAGGCCGGTCGTACCGAGGTACGCCTCGAGAGTGTCCGAGTTCCGGCGTTCGAACCCGGACTCCGCAGTGCCGTCGTTCACGCACTGGTTGCGGATCATCACCTGCAACAGCTCGACGGTCTCTCCCGTCTGATCGCTCATGTGTGGTCCCTCGGAATCGTGAACATGTAGCTCCGATCGAAGACGGGACCCCCGGCGTCCGCCGTGACCGCCACTTCGACGTGGAAGGTCTCGGCGTCGGCCGTCATGGTGCTCACAGCCTCCCACCGCGCCCGCCATTCGCCGCGCGTCCGCTCCATGACCACCGCAGTCGTCGTCGTCGATGCGAGGGGATCGTCGGTCGTCGACCACGAGGTCCGGTCACCGACGCGCCACGTCGATCCGTCCTCGAGGTGTTGGATGCCCGAGTCCGTCACGCGACGCATGGCGACTTCGCTCGTGCCGAACACTTGCTCAGCCCACCGGCGCGGCGCGCGGGGAGGGGCATCGGCTTGGGGCTCGACGATCAAGTCGGGCGGTACGGTCGGTGCAAGTGGCAGCGCGAGCTCACACCGGTCGACGTACGCGTTGATCGTTGCGATCGGCGGCAAGGGCCACACCATCGGCCAATAGCCGGGAGCGACCGCGAGCCGCAGTCGATGGCCGGCGGGCACGACGTAGCCGGTCGCCCGCATCGGCACGGTCACCCGTGTGCCGTCGGTCGAGGTATTGACGGCACCCGTGGCGACGAGGGTCGAGGACCCGTCCGGCGCGACATCGCACAGCCGCACGATCACCTGCACCTGTGGCTGGTCGGTCCGAAGCTCGAGATGAGCGACCGGCCGGCCGAGCAGCGCGACAGCGTCGGCGAGCTCCCATTCGATGCACGCCGAGACCGCGTCTTCGTGACGCTGATCCAGTGCAAAGTCGTCGGGAGCTCCTTCCGGACACCAGACCGGCGCGTGCATTCCTTGCGAGGAATGACGGGTGACGGCGCACCTCTCCCCCGCCTGTCGCGAGGTCGTGCCGTTGAACGTGACCGTCTCCGCCTCGAGCGCTCTCGCCTCGCACGGGAGCCATCGGCCCGGCCGGTGGAGCAGGTGCTCTGTCGGTCGGCGAGAGTCTTGGACGTACGCGTAGACCGGCGGCATCTGGTCGAGCGCGGTGCTGTCGTCGCCGAGCCACCGCCGCCACCAGCGCACCTCGGTGTCGAACCAGTCGATGTTCGGGCCGGGCGCGGTCCAGCTGGGCCACCCGTGCCCCCACGGTCCGATCACGGCCCATGTCTGCTCGGGACGCGCCGCGAGCAGCCGCAGGATCGCGTCGCGATAGCCGTCCTCCCATCCACCGACGAGAAGGAGCGGGCACTGGATCGCGTCGATGTCCTCGCCCACGGACCCGTGCTGCCAGTACGCGTCCCGACGCTGATGGCTGAGCCACGTCTCGATCACGGGGCTGACACTTTCGAGCCGGTCGATCCACCGGTCCTTCCACGTCTCACCGACAACCTCTGGATCAGGCGGCGTCACGAAGAACATGTGCGCCCACGTTGCCCAGAGCTGCATGTCGTACCCGAGCACGGAGCCGCCCATGTAATGCACGTCGTCGACGTAGCGGTCGTCGGTCGAGCACGCGCTCACCACCGCCCGAAGCGCGGGCGGCCGCCGAGCGGCAACTTGCAGCGCGTTGAAGCCCGACCAAGAGAGCCCTCGCATCCCGACCTTGCCGCTGCACCACGGTTGGCCCGCGAGCCACTCGAGGACCTCGATCGCGTCGTCCTGCTCAGACGCGAGGTACTCGTCGTGCAGGAGGCCGTCGGAGTCGCCGCTGCCGGCGAGGTCGACGCGGGCGAACGCGAAGCCGGCCGCGGTCAGCGCGGATGCCGGACCGCGGTCAACCATCTGCGTGATCCATCCGTGCGGATACGGCTCGAAGGTGAGCACCACACCGACAGGCTCGTCGGTGGCGGGACGCCAGATCCGAGCGTTGAGGCGGCGGCCGTCCCGCATCGGGATCCAGACAGACTCCGGGGCAGGCACGCGACGATGGTGCCATGACGAGCGACCTGCGACGTCGCCTCGAGTCCGCGGACCACGGGGTGCTCTCCACGTTGCATCCCGAGCGCGGCGTGGACGCCGTGCCGGTGTGCTTCGTCCTCGACGGCGACCTCGTCGGCATCCCGATCGACATCATCAAGGCGAAGCGCTCGACGAAGCTCGGGCGGCTGCGCAACCTCGAGCGCGACCCGCGGGCGACGCTGCTCGTCGAGCAGTGGGATCGCGACGACTGGTCTCAGCTGTGGTGGGTCAGAGCCTCGCTCGAGCACACAACGCCGGAGCCGGCGGCGCACGAGCGCTTCGTGGCGCTGCTCGAACGGAAGTACCCGCAGTACACAGCAGGCACGATCGAGGCGGTGATCGTGCTGATCATCGTCGATCTCGCCGGATGGTCAGCGACCTAGGATCGCCGCATGAAGCTCCGCATGGTTCTCCCCGCCTCGCTCGCCATCGGCATGCTGTTCCTTGGCGCGTGCAGTGACGACAGCGATGACAGCGTCAGCGACGACGCGGCTGACGTGTGCTCGAACCTCGAGTCGCTCCAGTCCACAGCGTCTGACGCACTCGGCGATGTCGACCTCGCCGACACCTCCCGCGAGGACGTTGAGAACACGCTTGACACCATTCAGTCCGAGGTCGACGACCTCCAAAGCTCTGGAGCGGAGCTGTCCGAGAACGTGAGGTCCGAGCTGCAGGGCGCGGTGGACGAGTTCAAGACCGCGCTCTCGGAGATCGGCGACGCCGACAGCATCGGCGAGGCGGCCGAGTCGTTGCAGACGGCGCGGTCCGACCTCCGGGCGGCGTGGGACGCCGTCCTCGCCGAGCTCACCTGCTCTCCGACGACGACGGGCGGCTGACCGAATACGCCCTGACCGAATATCCTGAGCCTTCCGTGAGTCGTGTCATCACGGTCCTCATGGATCTGTCCGAGCAAGACGCTTCCTTCCGCTACACGGTCGACGCGCTCGATCACGCTGTCGCCGCCGCTTCCTCTCATGTCGTGGTGCGCATCGTGGGCACCGACGAGATCGACGCGCTCGGGGATGGCGTGGTCATCGGTCCGGGTAGCCCCTACCGCGATGCCGCCGCGGCCGAGGACGTCATCCGAACCGCACGGGAGAAGGGCATCCCGCTCGTCGGCACCTGAGGCGGGTTCCAACACATGCTGGTCGAGCATGCGCGCAACGTGATGGGGATCGAGGCCGCGAGTCATGCGGAGTACGGCGGACCGGGAGTTCCCGTGGTCAGCCTGCTTGTCGTGCTCGCTCGTCGACTCCGAGATCGAGATCTCGATCACGCCCGGCACCCTGCTCGCGCAGATCCATCCTGGCGAGAGCCGTCGGATCGAGCGCACGCACTGCAACTACGGCCTCGTCCCCTGACTTCGCATACATCGCGTCGGCGGGAGGCATGCGCATCTCCGCCGTGGATGACAATGGAGAAGTAAGAGCAATCGAGCGAGATCGTCACGCTCCGTTCATCGGCACGCTCTACCAGCCACAACGCAGCTCATCGCCAAATTCGCCGCATCCGATCTGGACGGCATTGATGCGCGCCGTAGCCCGCTGACCTGGGCAAACGGGGGCCTCCGGGCCGGATCATCACTCCGAGCGATATTCCAAACACTCGGTGAATACGAAGCGTGTGTGCGGTGAACGATAGGCGGGTCGGTGGCGCATCGACTCAGCCCGAAAGGCGAACGAGCCCACCGGCCTTTGCGTTTTCCGCCCTTCATCCCGAGGAGGCACATGACCGAGATGCTCGAAACACCAGTCGCCTGGTGTCAGGGAATCGCCGCCCCAACTGTCAGCGTCGTCGTCCCGACCAAGAACGAGGCGGCGAACATCGAACCGCTCGTCGAAGCGCTCGCGCATGCGCTCGCCCGTCTTCCCGCGGAGGTCATCTTCGTGGACGACAGCGACGACGACACAAGCGACCGTATCCGAGACGTCGCGTCTGTCTCGATGCACCGCGATCTCGAGATCCGACTGCTCGAGCGCCACGGGCACCAGCGCACCGGCGGTCTGTCGGGGGCAGTGCTCGAAGGCATCGCCGCCGCGAGATCGTCATGGGTCTGTGTCATGGACGGCGACCTCCAGCATCCGCCCGAAATGGTCACCGACCTGCTCCACACCGCCGCCTTTGGAGAAGTCGACCTCGTCGTCGCATCTCGGTATCAACCGTCGGGATCCAACACCGGCCTCGGCGGATGGTTGCGCAAGTTCGTCTCCACGCTGTGCGGCACCGTCGCGCGCCGCTTGTTCTCGCGCACGCTCGCCGCCGTGAGCGATCCAATGACGGGGTTCTTCCTCGTGGACAAGCGGGCGTTGGACCTCGGTCGCCTCCGGCCGCGTGGCTTCAAGGTGCTTCTCGAGATCATGGTGAGTCACCCAGAGCTTCGCGTCGTAGAGCGCCCCTTCAGGTTCGGCGCTCGTCATGCGGGCGACAGCAAAGCCAACGCGATCCAGGGCATCGAATTCGCTCGCCAGCTGGCTGCCCTGCGCCTCAAGCCAGCGGGTCGAAGCAAGTGGGTCTACGACGTGCATGGACTGGTCGGCGTCGAGTCCGACCGGGCGTTGCCCGAGCTCGAGCGCTTCCTGGTGCGGTCCGCACCTATGGCGCCGTCGATCTCTGTCCAGTGTGGCGCGCATGGCGGACATCCCGCTCGGCGAGTCCGTCAACCTCATGCTCGATGTCCCCACGGTCAGCTATCGGGAGCGGACCGGCTTTGCGATGTCGCTGAGCGTGGGGCCGACGAACGTCGAGGTGACGGTCTCGTCCTTCGTTGCCCGCTCCCCTCACGTCCTGTACACGAACGTGGTCGAGCCCATCCTGCGCTGGCGTCTCGTCGAGCAGGGCTACGCCTTAGTCCACGCGGCCTGCTTCGCGGATGGCGAAGACGCGTTCCTCGTCACGGCGCGTACCGACACAGGCAAGACCACGACGATGCTGAAGGTGCTCGACGGCTCCGAGCTCCGTTTCATCTCGGACGACCTCGTGATCTTGTCGCCCGATGGCGTCGTGCGCTCCTACCCGAAGCCGCTGACGATCAGCGCGCACACAGTTCATGCGCTGACGGACACGATGCTCACCAGGCGAGAGCGCCTCGCCCTGCGCCCGCAGAGCAGGATCCACAGTCGGGAAGGCCGGCGTCTCGCGTTCCTGCTGACCAGATACCGACTGCCGGTCGCCAGTATCAACGCCCTCATCCAGCGCGTGATCCCGCCGCCCAAGTACCACGTGCAGCGACTCGTTCGGGGTGTCGAAAGCGCTCCGTCGGCCAACGTCGCGGGGTTGTTTGTGATCCAGCGGGGCGGCACAGGCGAGCAGCACCTCCGTCCCGAGGACTCACTGTCGATGCTGCTCTCGAACTGTGATGACGCGTTCGGGTTCCCCCCATACGCGTCGCTCGAACGCTTGCTGCTCGCGGTCGCCGTGGACGACCTCCGCACAGCTGAGCGCGAGATCATCGCCAGCGCGCTCGACGGTGTGCAGGCGCGCCTCTTGCGGAGCGAGACGCTCGACTGGGCGAACCGCATTCCGGACGTCGTCTCGACATGGCGCGAGGCGGATGTAAACGACAGGGCGGCCAGCGGCATCCGATCGTGACGCGTTCGATCGGGAGCCCGTCGTGCTGATGAGCCCCGCCTCCGCCCGTCTCACTCGAGCCGCGAGGTTCGGCGCCGTCGGCGCTGTGGGCCTCGTCGTGAACCTCGGCGCGCAAGCAGCGCTCATCGAGGGCCTCGGCGTCAACTACCTCGTCGCAGCGGTCGTCGCCACTCAGGTCTCGTCGACGGTGAACTTCGCGCTCGCGGAGTTGTGGGTCTTCGGAGCGGGAGCACGCCCCTCGGGACGAGCGGGTCGCTACGTGGCGTTCCTGGCGATGAACAACGTTGCGCTTCTGCTCCGTGGCCCGATCATGTGGATGCTGACGTCGGGCTTGGGCGTGCACTACGCCGTCTCCAACCTCACGTCGCTTGTCGTGCTCACCCTCATCAGGTTCGGCATCGCCGACGCGGTGATCTGGCGCGTCCCCCAGCCCGCCGCGCTCGCGACGGTGTCCTCGGGACCCGCCACGCTCGTCACGGTCGGTGCTCCCTTCAGCGTCGTCGACGGGTCGGCGCGGGCCACCGCACAGATGAAGCTACCGCCACCCCGGCCGACTTCCGCGTGCCCATCCCCGGCCCCCAGAGGACGGCCAGGGATGCCGTGGGTCGCTCTGGCCGCGCTCGCGGTGTGCTTGATCGGCGCCGCGGTGCTCCGTCTCGCGCAACTCAGCGCTGTCGGCTTCAACAGTGACGAGGCGGTATATGCAGGACAGGGCGCCGCCATGTTCGGCGTCGGCCAAGCGGACGAGTACTTCTCGCTGTTTCGCGCGCATCCTCTGCTGCTGCAATCCATCGTAGGGGCCAGCTTCCGGATCTTCGGAGAGAGCGACTTCACGGCTCGGTTCATCGTGGCGGTGCTCTTCGGCGTCGGCTCGGTGATGCTGAGCTACCTCATCGGACGGACACTCTGTGGTCGGGTGGCCGGACTCGTCGCCGCAGCCACGTGTGCGGTGGTGCCCTACCACGTGATCGTCTCTCGACAGGTCCTCGTCGACGCGGCGATGGGCTTCTTCGCCGCCCTCTCACTGTTCTTGATCTTGCGGTGGATGAAGACGCTGTCGCCCACGGTGCTGCTCGGCGCGTTCGCCGCCGCGGGTCTCGCGGCCCTCTCGAAAGAGGTCGCCGTGCTGTTGGTTCCCGTCCTGCTCTATGCGATCTGGACGGAAGGCCGCTGGCGAGCACTCAAGGCGAGCCCAACTCTCTGGGCCGCGGCGGTCTACATCCTGATCGCGCTGCCCTTCCCGCTGACTCGGCTGATCAGCCAGTCGCGCAACGCGTCGTCGTTCTTCGTGTGGCAGATCAGTCGCGAGCCGAACCACGGCTACGAGTGGTTCGGCCGCGTGTTCCTCCAGTACGTGACGCCGGCGCTGATCATCCTGATGGCGGCGGGCGTGATCACCCTCGTCACTCGACGGCGGGCACCGGACCGCGTCGTCGTCGCCTACCTCGCGACCTTTCTCGTGTTCTTCACCGTGTGGCCCACAAAGCTCTTTCCCTACCTGTTTCTGCTCATGCCTCCGTTGTGCGCTTGCGCGGGCGTCGCCCTCGTGACCGCGGTCCGAGCGATGAGCGCGAACCGCCCAACTCGGGTCGCTTCTCGCGGTTCGGCGGCGCCGTCCTCGCCACGGTGCTCGCGGCGTTGACGATCGTCTCGTGGCGGGCCGTGACGACCACCGCCGAGAAGGACATCCCCGGCATGGCCGACTTCGACGTCGAGGTCCAGAGCTTCGCCGGAACACGTGAGTTCGCCCAGTGGGCTCAGTCGACACCGAGCAACGCCCGCTTCCTCACGGTCGGCCCCTCCCTCGGCAACATCCTTCGCTTCTACGGTGACCGCGACAGCGTGGCGATGAGCGTCAGCGTCGATCCGCTGAAGCGCAATCCCGCGTACGTCCCGATCCCCAATCCCGACCTCTCGCTCCGCCAGCTGCACGTGCAGTACGTCGTGTGGGACGCATACTCCGCCGACCGCTCGAGCTTCTACAGCGCGCGCACGCTCGAGTACGCACGCAAGTTCGATGGCGCCATCGTGTTCTCGGCGTACACGGACGGGGAGGGTGTACTTCGCACCGCACACGGTGAGGCGCCGGAAGGCATCCGTCCCCGCCTCGTCGTGTACTCGATCACTGGCGGCCCGTTGCCCATTGAGGGCGCGGCCGAGACGGAGGATTCAGGATGAGCAGGACGCGCGGGCTGCTCGTCGTTGCCATGGTGTCCGTGCTCGCAGCCGGGCTGACTACGCCGGCCGCCGCGGCAGAAATCGACCCGTCGATGCCGTTCGACCACATCGTCGTGATCGTCGAGCAGGACCACACCTATGACTCGTACTTCGGGTCCTACGTGCCACCCGAGAGCAGGGGCGGCGGCCCATCGGACGACGAAGGCCTCCAGTCGCTCGCCGACAACTACGTGCTCTTTGACAACTACTTCGCGTCGTCTCCGGGCGGAACGCTCGGGAACATGTTGGACCTCACCACCGGTGACACGCATGGGCTGCTCTTCAGCTCGAAGGAATCGCTCACCGCTCTCGCCGACCTCGACGTTCCCACCGTCTTCGACCGGCTGAACCAACGGTCCGTCGAGTGGCGCCTCTACGACGGCGGCCTGTCGGAAGTGGACGAGCGCAAGGTGACGAGCGGGGCCTACCGCGGGCAGGGACCGCCGTGCCCGCTTCGCTCTACCGGGCGCCGATCCTCGCGATGGAGCGCACATGGCGCGATCCGGACCTGAGGTCACGCATTGTCGACCAGCAGCAGTTCTTCGACGATGCACAGGCGGGGACCCTGCCCCCGTTCAGCCTGGTGCTGCCGGCTCCTTCCGATCGGCCCGGCCTCGGTGGTGCCGACGGTGAGATCCGGCTGCTGAGCCTCGTCAACGCAGTGCAGAAGAGCAGTCAGTGGGACCGAACCGCCATCTTCGTGACTTGGGACGACGGCGGTGGTCAGTTCGACAGCGCGGCACCCCCCGTCGGGAACGGCTTGAGGGTGCCGCTCCTCCTCATCTCGCCGTACGCGAAGCAGAGCTACATCTCACACGTCGAGCACGACCACCTGTCGCTCCTCGATCTCGTGGAGGCGCGGTTCGACCTTCCCTCTCTGGGTTCGAGACCGAGCGTAGCGCCCGCGTTCGACGACGCCTTCGCCGTCGAAGCCGGCCCGCGCCGCCCCATCGTCACAACCAACGGTGGGCTTCCCCCGACGCCGGTCGGCACGACCGCGCAGAACCTGCAGACCGTCGCGCTCTACGTCATCGGGCTCACGGCCGCCGCGCTGGTTGCCCGAACGGGCTGGCGCTGGGAACAACGGCGGGCGGCCTGATGCGACTCTCGCGGCGCGACTTCATCGGCCTCACCCTCACCGGCGCGGCGGGGGTGCTGGTTCCGGCGTGCTCCTCGAGCGAGCAGGGCGGAGGCGCACCGCGCAGCGCCGTCCGGCCCTCGGCCTTGGGGGTCCCGTCCCACCTCGCCGCGACCCCGAACGTGCTCGACTCCTCTGCGAGCGCCCTACAGGTGAGCTGGCAAAGCGTTGAGGACGCGCAGAGCTACGACGTCGAGCTCAACGGATTCGTCGTCGCCCGCAGCAACCCGGAGACGCAGTTCGACATCGCGAAGGGCGACGGGCGCACGGGGCTGACCAGCGGCAACAACAGCGTTCGCGTGCGGGGTCGGGCGGGGGAGCTCCAGGGTCCGTGGAGCGACGCGCAGACGTTCATGGTCAGGCCCGCAGGCGTCGTGCGGTCGCGCGGCTTCGATGCGGAGGACGACGGCCCGATCGCGCTCACGACGGGCGGCGGCGAGCCGGCCGCGGGCGGCGGGACCGCTCTCCTTGTCGGGGCCCCGTTCGCGTTGGGAGGGCAGGGCAAGGGACTCGCGATGCGCTGCTCGAACCCCACCGACACGAAGGCCTACAAGAACCACGACATCCTCCCGGTCGAACAGTGTTGGATCCGACTGAGCTTCTCGCCGCGCGAGGCGAGCGGGGACGGCACGAGAGTCCAGCTCGCGAGGATCAACGACAGCGTCGGGGAGGTGTCCGAACGGCTGCTGTGGGTCACAGGAGAGGGCATCACCTCGAGTTCGGTGAAGGTGATGGTGCCGGTGCCCGACGAGGCGTGGGTGCAGCTTCAGCTCGGCGTCGACGCCGACGGCCGCGTCGAGCTGTGGGCCTTCGACGGCACGAGGGAGACGCTCCTCGGCACCGGGCGCAGCGCACTCGTCGGCCGCACCAAGAACCGGGTCTCGATCGGCAACCACCACCCGAGCCTGGGCATCACCTTCGAGGCGTGGATCGACGATGTGGCGATCGGCGAGTCCCGGTTGCCGTGGTTGCGCACCGACGACGCACGCACCCCGGCACGACCGAGGTCACTCGATGTCGAACAGCTTCCCGCGAAGTTCAGCTTCGTCTTCGGGTCTTGTACGAACTCGAACCACGTTCCGGCGACGGGGAGCGCTCTGGCCGCCGCCGCTGCCCTCGACGCCGACTTCATGATCCACCTTGGAGACTTCGGCTACCTCGACAGCGCGGCTTACTCCCAGTCCATGAACGGGTACCTGGCGAGCTGGAGCGATCTGCTGGCCGGGGCCGCGATGTCGCGCTTAGCCGACAAGCCCTGGATCTTCCTGTGCTCTGACCACGACCTCGGCGGCAACAACATTGTCGCGGCCACTGCCGCTCCCTTCGCCGCCGACGCGTTCGCGCGCTTCAATGCCAACGACACCGCTGTCGAACGGGACGGACGGTACGGGTCGGTCACGATGGACGACGGCCGAGTTCTTCTGATCTGGACCGAGGGGGTGCTCTACCGGTCTTCCCTCGACGACCCGTCGGCGCCGGGGAATACCAAGCTCGGACCCGAGCAGAAGGCGTGGCTCTTCGATCTCCTGGAGTCGACTGAAGCCAGGCTCGTCGTGATCGCCACCGAGACGACGTTCGCGCACGAGTCGAACACGAGCTGGTCAAACCACCCGCAGGAGCGGTCCGAGCTGCTTGCCGCCGTGGCGGCCACTCCCGCACAGGTGCGCTTTCTGAGTGGCGATCTGCATCGCGCTCGGTGGGCGCGGCTCGCGCCAAATGTGGTCGAGTGGGGCGCGGCGGCGATGGCCGAGTTCCCAGAAGGACCGCCTGCCCCTCTCCCCGACGTGGAGGACTCCGTGCTGGGTGACTTCCCCGGATACCGGAGCAGGCCCAGCGTGCTCGAAGCGATGACTGTCGAGCAGTTCAATTCGACGACGACGTTCGGCTACGCGGAGATCGATACCACCGTCCACACGGCGAGGTTCGAGCTGCGGACGAGCGATGGCATTGTGCGCATCGACGAGCGCGGTCAACCGATGGCCGAGGAGCTCACGTACGACTGAGAACGGCGGCGACTGAGAACGGCGGCGACTGAGATCGGCGGCGGAGATCAGCGCGGCGGGATGTCGTGGAGGATGTCGAGGTAGGTGCCCTTGCCGGACGCGCTTGCCCACTGTTGCGCGGGCTCGACCGCACTGCCCTCGCCCCATTCGTTGAACGTCGTGATGAGCTGGAACTTCGGGCGCGCCGCGACCATGGACTGGACGTTGCGCCGGAAGGCGGCGGGGTCACGAGCCAGGCGAACGCCCTCGCCGTACAGCCAGAAGCCCGGCGACACGGAGTAGCTCCACGGCAACTGCGCGTCGGTTGCCACGGCCGGCGCGTACTGATGCCATGCGTCCGGCTGCGTCGCGCACTGGCGGTACCCGCCGAAGACCTTCAGCACGATGTAGATGCCGAGCTGGTCCCCGGCGTTGACCCATCGACTTGCCATATCGCAGTTGTCGTCCGGGCCGGCGTAGACGAAGACGACGAATTGCCCGCCGAGGCGGAAGAGCCGGCTGTTCGAAGCGTGCGCGGTGACCAGCGGCCGGAGGTCGTTGACGATCTCGGCGGAGGACGGGTTTCCGTAGCCCTCGCGCTCGTAGTACAGCGCCCACTGGATGCGCTTCGTGGTCGTCGCCGTGAGGATCTTCTCGAAGCGGGTCGCCGTCGGCGTGCCTGGCCCCCACCACGAGCTGATCGCCACGTCGACCCGCGCGTACACGAGCTCGTCCACCTGCCGCGCCATCGTCGACAGCGTGCCGCTGTCATACAGGCCAGCCGTAGGCGTGTAGTTCGTGTAGGTCCCGCCGTTGGGGGCAACCCAGGTCTCGGGGAACCACGGGTAGTAGAAGGCAGCGCGAATCGAGGGCAGGCGGTCGAAGTTGATCGTCGTCGGAGCTGCCAGCCCAGCAGCGTCGGGAGGCGGGGTGCCAGCGGTCTGCACGGCTGCGCATGCGGGCAGCGCACCCGCCAAGAGAAGTGACGCGACGAGCAGTCGGAGATTGGTCACCCGTCGACCGTCACCGGTGGGCCTCTGTCGGTGAATCAGGGGCTCGGCGAACCCGATTGCTCTTCGACCCGCGGAGTGGGCTCGGGTTCCTTGAACAACTCCGCCATGGTCTCGGGATTGTCGAGAAGCACCCGCAAGCTGACGGCTTCGCGATGTGCGCCCACGCCACTCGGCGCCTCGCCCGCGCCGGGAAGCAGTGTGTTGACGCCAAACGCGTGGAGCATGGCCAGAGTGTCAGGTCCGGCCGGCACGTCGGTGAGCGTCGCACAGGTCGGACACTCAAACCGGTAACCGATGACGGTTCCCTGCGCGTGGACAATCGCAACATCCTCGATCCCCAAGATGGTCTCGTGATCGTTGGAGCAGTGCACTTGCACTCTCGTTTGTTTGCTTCGTTTGGACCCCGCGCTCATCCGGTACGCAGCGTACGCCACGACTTGGCGCCCAGGCAGGTCGCGACGAGATGACTCAGGGGCACGAGACGAGACGCCGCTGACCTGCTACGACACGCGTCATGGCCCGGCTCCGCGATGTCATCTTCGACTGCCGCCATCCGGCATCACTCGCGCGGTTCTGGGCCGGCGTCCTCGACGAGTACCAGGTCGCCCCCTACGACCACGACGAGCTCGAACGCCTCCGTTCGATGGGGATCCTCGACCCCGACGACGACCCCACCGTGCTCGTGGAGCGCACCAGCGGCGCCTCCCCCCGCCTGTGGTTCCAGCGCGTGCCGGAGGCCAAGCTCGTGAAGAACCGCGTGCACATCGACCTGGAAGCCGACCACGTCGACGCCGAGCTCGAGCGGCTCCTGGAACTGGGCGCAACCCTCGCGCCAGAGCAGGCGAACGACGCGCTCGTCGTGTTGCTCGATCCCGAGGGCAACGAGTTCTGCCTCCTCCGCTGAGAGGCTCCTAGGGCGCGGCGGCTTCGGCGACGGCGCTCAGTGACGCCAGATCTCGCTCGGCGAGCACACGAACGATCGGGAGATCCACCGCGGGTCGATACGACGCCAGCTGCTCGACCACCTCGGTCCTGTCCGAGCCTGCGACCCCGACGGATCCCAGTGGGACGTTCATCGCTGCGAAGTGCTCCGCGTCGAAGCCGCGATACCGGCCCTCCTCGTGTTGCAACCGCTGCTCGGCGCCTGGCCCCACCGCGACGCGGATGTAGAGCGCCGCGGTCGGCGCCGCCCGGCCGGCGGCTGCCGCACCGTCTTGCACCCAACGGCGGGCGCGCTGCGCCTGTGCCGGCAACATCCAGTTGAGCAGCACACCGTCCGCGACCTCGCCGCCGAGACGCGAAAGCTGCGGTCGCATCGTGCCGACCATGACGCGGCTCGGGGACGGAAGGAGCTCGCGCAGCTCGGCGACCGCGTCGCGCACCGGTTGCAACGCGGGACGCAGGCGACCGGACCCGATCCCGATCCACAACTTGGCCGGGTCCAGTCCCAGGCGATCGACCTCCGCCACGATCTTCGCCGGCGGGTACCGATCGAGGGGAAGAACTCCGACTCCGAGATCGAGCTCGGGCGCTCCCGCCGCAAGGTGAGCGAGCTCTTCGAGCCCGGGCGCCATCGGGTCGTCGTTCGCCCACAGCGAGTCGTAGCCGAGGTCTGCGCATCGGGCCGCGAACGCCGCGGCGACCTGAGCGCCGAGCCCGGAGGTCACTCCAATCGCGTGGTGCGTGGCTGGCGTCGTCACCGTCGGCTCAGTTCACCAGCCGGCTGCGACCCTCCCAGTACGGCGCGCGCAGGTCCTTCTTCAGGATCTTGCCGGAGGGGTTGCGCGGCAGCGCGTCGATCCACTCGACCGACGTCGGGCACTTGAACTTGGCGAGTCGCTCACGGCAGTACTCGATGAGCTCCTGCTCGGTCGGGTCGGTGTCGGCGGCCTTCACGACCAGTGCCTTGGGCGTCTCGCCCCACCGATCCGAGGGGACGCCGATGACTGCGGCATCGGCAACGGCCGGATGCGACATCAACACGTTCTCGATCTCGGCGGGATAGATGTTCTCGCCGCCCGACACGATCATGTCCTTCACGCGGTCATGGATGTAGAGGTAGCCCTCCTCGTCGAGGAAGCCCGCATCGCCGCTGCGCAACCAGCCTTCGGGGAGGATCGTCTTGGCCGTCTCGTCGGGCAGGTTCCAGTAGCCCTTCATGTTCTGGACCGTGCGGATCCAGATCTCCCCGACCTCGTTCGTGCCGCAGTCACCGCCGGTGGACGAGTCGACGATGCGCAACTCGACGCCGCTCAGCGGCTTGCCCGCCGAGCGCAACCGGTGCGAGGTAGGCCCATCGGGATCGTGCTCGGCGGGGAACAAGCCGGTGACCGCGCCAGTGGTTTCGGTGAGCCCGTACAGCTGTGTGAAGCCACACCCGAACACTCGGAGCGAATCCTTCAGCACCTGCGTCGAGATGGGCGACGCGCCATACGCGATCATCTCCAGCGTCGAGAAGTCGGCGTTCGCGGCGTCGGGCATCATGCACATGAACTGGAGCACCGCCGGGACCAGGAACGCGTGCGTGACACGTCGCTCGGCAATCGTCTTCGCGATCGCGACCGGGTCGACCTCGCGCACGATCACGTCCTCACAGCCCGCGGTGAGCCCGACGCACGCCCAGCCACCTCCACCGATGTGGAACAGCGGCATCGCGACCAGATTGACGGAGTCGGGTGTGAACTCGAGCTGCGTGGACAGAGCATCCATCGCGGTGAACAGGTTCGGGTTCGTGAGCATCACGCCCTTGGGCAACCCCGTCGTGCCCGATGAGTAGAACTGCAGCGCGACGTCGTCGGGCCCGGCCTGCACGCCCGGATCGGTGGCGTCGTGGCGGGCGATCCAGTCCTCGAACGACTCGTGACTCGGGTGCGAACCCACCACGATGACCTTCTTGACAGTGGTGAGGTCACCTGCGATCGCCTCGAGCACCGGCACGAACTCCTCGCCGACGAAGAACACCTTCGACTGCGAGTCGTTGACGATGTACGCGACCTCGGGCGGCGCGAGCCGCCAGTTGACGGCGACGTCGACCGCGTTCGCCTTCGCGCCGCCGATCAGCACGTCGAAGTACTCGGGCCCGTTCTTGTCGAGGAACGCGACGCGCTCCTGCTCCTCCACACCTTCCGCTCGCAAGGCGTTGGCGACCCGGCTCGTGCGCTCGTTCAGCTCGCCATAGGTGAAGGTGCGGTCGCCGGCTCGCAACGCGACCTTGTCGCGCCGCTCAACGCCATGCACCCGGGCCAGATCGGAGATGCTCTTGATCGCCATCGCTCCATCCTTGCTCAGACCGGACGTTTGTTGCCGAACCGCTCCCAGTGCGTGACCGCCGCGGCGGGCTTGCGGCGCGCGACTCCGAAGCGCCCGGCGGGACGTCCCATTGGGACGAGTGCGGCGACCTCCATCGCTTCAGGGATGTCGAGCAGCCGCCGAAGATCGTTGTGGTGGATCCGGATGACCGTCGTGAGTGCCGTGCCGATCCCGAGATCTCGGGCCGCCAGCATGAAGTTCTGCACGGCGGGATAGATCGACGCGTAGAGCGGCCCGATGTCCATGGGCCCGTCACCGTCGCTCGGCGTCCAGTCGATGATCGGAAGCAGGAACAACACCAGCGCGGGGGCCTCGCCGAGGTGGTCGGCGAGGTGGCGCGACGCGGCGAACGTTCGGCTCCACGACGCCTCGTCCTCCGGCGTGCGGAAGCGCTGCGGGATCGCGGCAAGGGTGCGTTCGTACCGGTCGTACGCCGTTCGGTAGAGCGCGCCGACCGCCGCGCGTCGTTCGGGGTCGGTGACGACCAGGTACTGCCACGGTTGCACGTTGCCTCCGCTGGGCGCCTGCTGCGCGGCTTGGAGGCAACGCGTGATCTCGTCGTCGGTGACGGGCTCGTCCGTGAAGCGGCGCATCGCGCGCGTGGTCATCAACGCCTCGTAGAGCTGCATGAAGCGGTCCCCCTCAGATCGACCCATACGATGCCATCGTTGTGAGCGGCAGCCCTTCCGACGGCCTCGCTCTTCCGGCCGAGCCTTATCTCCGGGCGGCGCCGCCGCATCGGCCTCGTTGGTTCGGTGACCTGGGCATCGTCGCCGCCGCGCTCGCGATCATCGCGGTGATCGCAGGCACGCTCAGCTGGTGCGACTTCAGGCTTGCCACGTACAAGGTGAGCGCGCCGGTGCCGCTCCTGCTGTGCCCCGGTGGGGCGGGCGCGGGCGAGGTGCCCGCGGACAGCACGATCCGCTTCAGCGCGGTGTACTCGGGCAGCTTCGGAGAGTTCCGTGAGCTCTCGACGGTGACGACGAGCGGTGGCGAGTCCGTGACGGGGTGGGCGGACGCCGACGTGGTCGACGAAGCCGCGGGCGTCGACTCGAAGAACATCTTCGGACTTCCCGTCGTCACCGACCCCGCCTTCGACGGACCCGACTGCACATCGACGGTGCCCACCACCACTACCACCACGACGACGAGCACGACCACGACCGTTCCGGCCACGACGGCCGTTGCGACGACCGTCGCCACCACTGCACCCACCACTGCACCCACCACTGCACCCACCACTGCACCCCGCACGACGGTGCCCCGCCCGACTGTGGCGCCGACGGCGGCCACGACGGCACCGACGACCACCACGACCACCACCACGTTGCCTTCCACCACCACGACGACCCGCGACGCGGATGGTCCGTCGGTGGGAACAGTCACGCTGACGCCGCCGCGGATCCGCGAACAGGCACCCGTGGGAGCGTCATGCGCCTCGAACCTGCCGACGATCTCGCAGCTGAGCGTCTCCGTTGCCGATCCGAGCGGCGTCGGGACAGTGACCTATCAGGCGACCGTGAAGAACAAGTCCGAGGGCGGTCCGTTGTCGAACGTGGACGAGGTGTATTCGGGCACCGTCGGCCCGTTCGTGGGGGCGTTCGGCCCGAACGACAACGACCTCGTCGCCCCGATCACCGTGGTCATCACGGCCACCGACTCCTCCGGGAACGTCACTCGAGCGGTGGCGACGGGGACACTCACGCGCTGCGTACCGCCACTCACCACGACGACGACCACGACGATCTTCATCTTCTGACGAGAGCAAGGCGTGTCCGCCCGCCGATCGAGACTGAACGGCCTCAGAGCATCGAGGTATCGGCGGGCGCCCCGAGGCGAAGCCGCCCGAACAGCTCGTAGGTGCGCGGCGCCACCATGATGTGCTGAGACGCAGTGTGGATGTCTCGGAAGCACCGCTGCAACGGGCTCTTCGCGTACACCGACGTGCCACCGCCCGCGTGATAGGCGAGGTCGACGGCTTCGACGCAGCGCGCGCCGGCGTTGGCCGACGCGAGGCGCATGCGGGCGCGTTGCTCGAGGCTCACTTCGCGTCCGGCGAGCACGGCGTCCCACGTCTTGCCGATCTCGTCGATGAGGAACGCCCGCGCCGAGCCGAGTGCGGCCTCGGCCTTCGCCACGTCGACCTGAGTCATCGACGACGCCGCCAGCCGCTTGCCAGAGAAGGCCGGAGTCTTGACCTCGGCCAGCTCGATGAGCTCGTCGATCGCGCGTCGGGCGACCCCGAGGCACACCGACGCGACGGCGAGCGAGAGCAACGAGAACAAGGGAAAGAGGTAGAGCGGCCGCTGCAACCGAGGGGGAGCACCGACGATCGCAACCGCACGGCTTTCGGGCACGAAGAGGTCGCTGACCGCGAAGTCGTTCGAGCCGGTACCGCGAAGACCGGACGAGTACCAAGTGTCGATGATCTCGACGTCGTCCGCCGGAAAGAACATGAGGCGGTAGTCGCCGGCGTCGGTGAGCGTCCCTCCGACGATCCACGAGCAGTGCTGCGTGCCGCTCCCCCATTGCCAGCGACCAGTGACCCCGTACCCGCCCTTGACGGAACGCCCGGTCCCGCTCGGCGCGATCGCGCCGCCCGTGACCGTGAGCGGGTCGCCGCCGTAGATGCGTGCGGCCTCCTTCTCGGGCAGGTAAGCGGCCAGCGGCGACGTGGTCGACGCGATCATCACGCACCAGCCCGCGGCCGAGTCGTGACGCGCGACCTCCTCGACCACCTCGAGGAACGACACCGGGTCGAGCTCGGCGCCTCCGTACTGCTGCGGCAGGCCGAGCCGCATCAGCCCGGCTTCGGACAGGACGCGCACGAGCTCGGGGGGGAGCCGGCGCAGCGACTCGGCCTCATCCGAGAACGCGCGTATCTGCGGACCGAGGGCGCGCGCGGACTCGAGCAGCGCCGATGCCGGCATGTCAGGCCGCGGGATCGTGGGGAAGGCCGAGTACGCGCTCGGCCAGGATGTTGCGCTGCACCTCACCGGTGCCGCCACCGATCGTGAGCGCTCTCGCGAAGAGGTAACCGTGATGCCACATCTGATCGTCGGTGAGCATCCCCGCGGAACCGGCGAGATCCTTGGCGAGCTCCATGATGTGCTGCCCGTGCTCGTCGGCGAGCACCTTGCGCACTGACGCCTCCGGTCCGGGTTGGCGTCCTTGGATCGCCGCGCTGACGGTACGCAGGCGGATGAGGCGAAGCACCTCCGACTCGATGAAGAGGTCGGCGAGCCGCTGGCGCATCAGCGGATCGGCGACGCGACCGCGTCCGCGCACCTCATCGAGCAGATCATCCGCGGTCGGTCCACTCCCCCAAAGCGCGCCGCCGCCCGAGAGCGACACGCGCTCATTCGCCAACGTGACCTTGGCGAGCGCCCAGCCGCCGTTCACGTCGCCGACGAGGTTCTCGGCCGGGATGCGGACGTCGTCGAAGAACACCTCGTTGAACAAGGCGGTGCCGGTCATCTCCTTGATCGGGCGGATGTCGATACCGGGCGTGTCCATCGGGCAGATGAAGTACGAGATGCCGCTGTGCTTCGGCACGTCGGGGTTGGTACGCGCGATGAGGATGCCGTACTTGGAGAACTGCGCGCCGGACGTCCACACCTTCTGACCGTTCACCACCCACTCGTCACCGTCGCGCGTCGCGCGCGTGGTGAGGGACGCCAGGTCGCTGCCGGCGCCCGGCTCGCTGAACAGCTGGCACCAGATCTCCTCGCCGGTGAGGAGCGGGAACAGATAGCGACGCTTCTGCTCTTCGGTGCCGGCGTACAGGATCGTCGGGCCGGCCCACCCGATCCCGATCTGGTTCTGCGGCCGGCTCACGCGCGCCCGACGCATCTCGTCGTCGATGACGAGCTGCTGGATCGGGCTGGCCTCGAGCCCCCACGGACGGGGCCAATGGGGAGCGACGTAGCCCGCCTCCGCGAGCTCGCGAGCGCTCGGCTTCGGGTTCGCTTCGAACCAGCGCCGCACCTCCAGCCGCTCCGGAGCGTCGTCGAGAGGCAGGTCGAAGTCCACGACGCACAACGTAGCCACGGGTCGGCGGCGCCGGTCAGGTGGCGCCGGATCTACCGCCGCGACGTCCGCTTCTCGGTCCCGGCGTCGTACGATCATGAGCATTCGCCGCATCGCGGCGCACACGGAGGCGAAAGACACGATGCCGAACCCGGCACTCAACGAGAAGAACTGGAACAAGGCGGCGTCCGAGGACGAAGTCGGCTGGGCCGCGGGCGGCGCCGGCGCGGTCGACGCGACCGCGACCACCTATCACCCGCCGGTCGACGACGGGCCGATCTCCCCGCTGCGCACCGGCGTCATGACGATGGGCGGCGCGATGAGCGCCACGGGCGTGCTCTTCGTCGTCTTGCTCGCGACCGCCGTCGTCGGCTGGAACTCGGTCGAGACGGGCGTCGAGGGCTCCGTGGGATCCGTGGACTTCCCCGGCTGGCTGTTCCTGCCGCTCTTCGGCGCCTTGGGCGTGGCCATCCTCACGATCATCAAGCCGAAGTGGGCGCGTTTCACGGGTCTGCTCTACGCCGCGCTCGAGGGTCTCGTGCTCGGAGCGATCTCCCGCGTCTATGACGCGCAGTGGAATGGCATCGTCGTCCAGGCGATCCTGCTCACCGCGGCAGTGTTCGCCGGCATGCTCTTCATGTACGCGACCCGGATCATCAAGGTCACCGACCGGATGCGACGCATGATCATCGTGGCGACGTTCGGCGTGGTCGTCGTCTACGGCGTTTCGCTCATCGCCAGCCTGTTCGGCGCGGAGATCTCGTTCATCAACGGGGCGGGCGCGTTCTCGATCGCGTTCAGCGTGCTCATCGTCGGCATCGCGGCGTTCAACCTCATGCTCGACTTCGACTTCATCGAGCGAGGCGCGCAGGCCGGGCTCCCGAAGTACATGGAGTGGTACGCGGGGTTCGGGCTCATGGTCACACTCGTGTGGCTGTACCTCGAGATCCTGCGGCTCCTCAGCAAGCTCCGCTCGAACTGAGCAAGCTCCGCTCGAACTGAGCGACTCGACGGACCGGCTACCGTCACCCGCTGTTCTTTTCCCAGACGGAGGGTGACGTGGCAGATCTCGGATTCGACGGCAAGGTCGCGATCATCACCGGGGCCGGTGGCGGCCTCGGTCGCCAGCACGCACTGTTGCTGGCGGCTCGGGGCGCCCAGATCGTGGTGAACGACCTCGGCGGCGGCATCGACGGCACCGGTGGCTCCGAGGGCCCTGCCCACGCGACCGCGAAGGAGCTCGAAGCGCTCGGCGGCGTGGCCGTTGCCGACACGAACTCGGTGGCCACGCCCCAGGGCGGTACGGCGATCGTGCAGACCGCGCTCGACGCGTTCGGACGAGTCGACATCGTGATCAACAACGCGGGCATCCTGCGCGACAAGGCGTTCCACAACATGGACGCCGAGCTGCTCGATCCCGTGATCGACGTCCACCTGAAGGGCGCCTTCAACGTGACGAGGCCCGCGTGGGTCAAGATGCGCGAGCAGGGCTACGGACGCATCGTGTCGACTGCGAGCGCCGCGGGAGTGTTCGGCAACTTCGGCCAGACGAACTACGGCGCCGCGAAGATGGGTCTCGTCGGCTTCACACGGGTGCTGGCGGTCGAGGGCGCGAAGTACAACATCAAGGCGAACGCCATCGCGCCGCTCGCGCACACCCGCATGACCGAGGACATCATGGGCCCCATGGCATCGAAGGTCGCGCCCGAGCACGTGTCACCGCTCGTCGGCTGGCTCGTCCACGAGGACTGCCCCGTGTCCGGCGAGCTCTATTCGGTCGCAGGGGGTCGAATTGCCCGAGTGTTCATCGCTGAGTCGCCCGGGTACTACAAGCCGGGGCACACGATGGAAGACGTGCGCGACAACTGGGACACGATCCGTGACGAGAAGGGCTACTCGGTGCCCGCCAACCTCAGCGAGGAGACCGCGCTCTACTTCGCGGCCTTCAAGGATTGACCGGCTGACGGACGTACAGTCCAGGGCGTAGCAGGAGGTGACAACGATGTCGCCGAAAGCCATGGACGGAAAGGCAGAGGCGCGCGCCGACCTCCTCGAGAAGGTCGTCGCCTATGGGTGCGCTCGCCTGGCTGAGCCCACGAGCACGTCCTTTGCCCGGTTCGCGCCGCGCTACGACGCGCACGTGGCTTCCGAGGACGCGGGCGCTCGATCCGTGGCCGACCTGTACGGCGCTGCGCTGGCGCATCTGCGCCTGGCCGAACGACGTGTGCCCGGCACCCCAGTCGTGCGGATCTGCACGCCGACGTTCGACGAGCACGGCTACGAGTCGATGCACAGCGTGCTGCAGATCGTCACCGACGACATGCCGTTCCTCGTCGACTCGGTGAGCATGGAGCTCGACCGCCACGGCGTCGGCATCCACCTCGTGATCCATCCGATCGTCACGGTGCGCCGTACCCCCGACGGGACGTTGCTCGAGGTCCTCGACAACGCGGAGAGCGACGACACGACGAGCGATGGCGTCATCGCCGAAGCGTTCATGCACTTCGAGATCGACCGCGAGACTGATCGCGCGATCCTCGACGACCTCGCCTCCGACGTGCGGCGCGTGCTCGACGACGTCCGGCCCGCTGTCGCCGATTGGGAAGAGATGCGCGCCCGATCGATTGCCACGGTCGACGACCTCGCCACCGCACACCTTCCGGTGCCCGACGCCGAGGTCGCAGAAACTCAGGCGCTCCTTCGCTGGATGGCCGATGACCACTTCACCTACCTCGGGTACCGCGAGTACGAGCTGACCGAGGAGGGCGGCGAGGACGTACTTCGCGCGCTCCCCGGCTCCGGACTCGGGATCCTGCGGGACACGGGCGGCGAACCGGTGTCGCAGAGCTTTGCGAAGCTGCCTCCCGAGATGCGCAGGCGAGCGCGCGAACCCGTGATGCTCACGATCAGCAAGGCCAACACCCGATCGACCGTGCATCGGCCCGTCTTCCCCGAGTACATCGGCGTCAAGCAGTTCGACGCATCCGGCGCCGTTGTCGGCGAGCGGCGATTCCTCGGGCTGTGGACCTCCGCGGCATACAGCACGTCTCCGGGCGAGATCCCGATCCTGCGCCGCAAGGTCGACACGGTCCTCGAGCGCGCCGGCTTCCCACGCGGATCACACTCGGGCAAGGACCTCCTCGCGATCCTCGAGGCCTATCCCAGGGACGAGCTCTTCCAAGTGGACGTCGAGGACCTCTACGAGACCTCGATGGGCATCCTCCACCTTCAGGAACGGCGGCGGGTCCGTCTGTTCGTCCGCCGCGATGTCTTCGGTCGGTTCTACTCATGCCTCGTCTACGTGCCCCGCGAGCGGCTGACGACCGAGGTCGAGCATCGCGTGCAGGCGATCCTGCTCTCTGCCTTCGACGGGTCGAGCGTCGAGAGCACCACGCGGATCTCCGAGTCGGTGCTCGCTCGGCTGCACGTCATCGTGTACGTGGAACCGACCGCGACGAACGGCGAGGTCGACATCGCCGAGGTCGAGCTGCGGTTGGCCGACATCGTGCGATCGTGGGCCGACGACCTGTCCGAGGAGCTCATCGAGCACAACGGCGAGGAGCGCGCTGGTCGAGCTGCTCCGCCGCTACGGCGACGCGTTCCCTGCCGCATACCGGGAGGACGTCGACCCCCGCAGCGCGGTAGGCGACATCCAGCGCGTCGAGACGCTCATCGGGCCGGCGGGATCTGACCTCGCCCTGGCGCTCACCCGTCCCGTCGAGGCGCCCCCGGGGTCGGTGCGGCTGAAGCTGTTCCGCGTCGGCGAGCCGATGGCCCTCTCGGACGTGCTGCCGCTCCTCGAGCACCTCGGTGTGCGCGTGATCGACGAACGTCCCTACGACGTTCATCCGCACGACGGACCCGACGTCTGGATCTACGACATCGGGTTGAGCAGCGACGATCTCGCCGAGCTCGAGGGTGACACAGCCCGGAGTCGGTTCTGCGACGCGTTCGTGCGGTTGTGGCGCGGCGAAGCCGAGAGTGACGGCTTCAACCGGCTCGTGCTGAAAAGTGGGCTGTCGAGCCGCCAGGTTGCGATGCTGCGCGCCTACGCGAAGTACCTGCGGCAGATCGGCTCGACGTTCGGCCAGAGCTACATCGAAGACACGCTGTCGCGAAACCCCCGCATCGCCGCGATGCTGGTCGACCTGTTCGAGAGCCGGTTCGACCCCGACCGCTCCGACAACGCTGATGAGGCCCAACGCCGCTTGACCGACGAGATCTCGGTGGCGTTGTCCGATGTCGCGAGCCTCGACGAGGACCGCATCCTCTCGAGCTTCCTTCATCTCGTGCAGGCGACGACGCGGACGAACTGGTACCAGCCCGACGAAGCGGCCGAGAACGCCGCACCCAAGCCCTACGCGTCGTTCAAGCTCGATCCGGCCCGGGTTCCCGATCTGCCGTTGCCGCGTCCCGTCTTCGAGGTGTGGGTGTACTCGCCGAGATGCGAGGGCGTGCACCTGCGGGGCGGGCCGATCGCACGTGGGGGCATCCGGTGGTCGGATCGCCGGGAGGACTTCCGCACCGAGGTCCTCGGGCTGATGAAAGCGCAGATGGTCAAGAACGCCGTGATCGTGCCCGTGGGAGCAAAGGGCGGTTTCGTCGTGAAGCGTCCTCCCGCGACGCCGGACCGCGAGCTCCTGCAGGCCGAGGTCGTCGCCTGCTACCAGATCCTCATCCGAGGGATGCTCGACGTGACCGACAACATCGTCGGCGACACGGTCGCGCCGCCGCCACGGGTCGTGCGCTACGACGGCGACGACCCGTATCTCGTCGTCGCCGCGGACAAGGGCACCGCAACGTTCTCCGACCTCGCGAACTCCATCTCAGCCGAGTACGGCTTTTGGCTCGGCGACGCGTTCGCGTCCGGTGGCTCGGCCGGATACGACCACAAGAAGATGGCGATCACTGCCCGCGGGGCATGGGAGTCGGTGCGGCGCCACTTCCTCCACCTCGGGCTCGATCCGGACAACGACCGCTTCACGGTCGCCGGCATCGGCGACATGTCGGGCGACGTGTTCGGAAACGGGATGCTGCTCTCCCGGTCGATGCAACTCGTCGGCGCCTTCGACCACCGGCACGTGTTCCTCGACCCGCGACCTGATCCAGCGGCCTCCTACGCCGAGCGCAAGCGGCTCTTCGAGCTGCCGCGATCGTCGTGGGACGACTACGACCGCTCGCTCATCTCGGAAGGTGGCGGGGTGTGGCCGAGAAGCGCCAAGTCGGTCGCGCTCTCGCCCGAAGCCCGCGCGCTGCTTTGCGTCGAGGCCGAGACGCTGACTCCGAGCGAGGTCATCTCGGCCCTGTTGAAGGCGCCGGTCGACCTGTTGTTCAACGGCGGTGTCGGCACCTACGTGAAGGCGTCCACCGAGTCGCACGCCGACGTCGGCGACCGCGCGAACGACCTGCTTCGCGTCGACGGCGTAGACCTGCGCTGCCGCGCTGTGGTGGAAGGCGGAAATCTCGGCTGCACGCAGCGAGGCCGCATCGAGTACGCCCTTGCCGGCGGTCTGATCAACACAGACGCGATCGACAACTCAGCCGGCGTCGACTGCTCGGACCACGAGGTGAACATCAAGGTCTTGCTCGACGGTGTCGTCGCGGCGGGGGACCTCACACAGAAGCAGCGCAACATCATCCTCGCCGATATGGAGGACGAGGTCGCCGGCCTGGTGCTCCGCAACAACTACGAGCAGAACCGCGCGATCGCCAACGCCCGTGCGCAAGCGGAGTCCATGGTCGACGTGCACGCGCGCTACATCCGGTCACTCGAGCACGAGGACCTCATCGACCGCACCATCGAGTGCCTGCCGACGGATCGTCAGCTGTCCGAGCGTCAGTCCGCCGGGGACGGTCTCACCTCCCCGGAGTTCGCAGTGCTGCTCGCGTACACGAAGACCACCAACGTCCGCGAGGTGCTGGCGTCGGACCTGCCCGACGATCCCTTCGTCGCCGACGAGATCGCCACCTACTTCCCCAGCCTGCTCCGCGAGCGCTTCCGCAGCGAGATGGACCGCCATCGACTGCGGCGCGAGATCGTCGCCATGCGGATCGTGAACGGCACGGTCAACAAGGCCGGCATCTCCTACGACTTCCGCATGACCGAGGAGACCGGTGCAACGGTCGTCGACAGCACACGCGCCCACATCGCCGCCCGTGCCATCTTCTCGATGCAAGCCCTGTGGTCCCAGATCGAGGGGCTCGACGGTGTCGTCGCGCCGGACGTCCAGCTCCGCATGCTGCTCGCGCTGCGCCGGATGGTGGAACGAGGCGCGCTCTGGCTGCTGCGCCACCGGCGACCACCCCTCGACATCTCCGCGACGGTGGCGGCGTTCCGCGATGGCGCCACGGAGCTCGCAGCGGCGATCCCAGAGGTGCTGTTCGGCAGTGACCGCGACGAGCTGGAGGAAACCGCTCGCGCCTACGAGGCCGCGGGTGTGGATCGCGAGATGGCCCGCGCCGCCGCCGCGCTCGGCGCCCAGTTCTCCGCGCTCGACATCATCGAAGTCGCGCGGGCCCGCGGGGTCTCCGTGGCGGACGCCGCCGCGGTGTTCTTCGCGCTCGCCGATCGGCTCGGCGTCGACTGGATCCGCGATCGAGTGCTCGACCTCCCGCGAGACAACGAGTGGCAGACTCTCGCCCGCGCCGCGCTGCGCGACGACCTTCAGCTCGAGCAACGCGAGCTCACCGCCGAAGTCCTGCGCATGCGGACTGCCGGCGACGAGGCCTATGCGCTCGTCGACGGATGGATCGCGCGGAACCAGGCACAGGTCGACCGGTACCAGTCCGTCGTCGCCGGCATCAGAGCCGCGGGGGTCTACGACCTCACCGCGCTTTCGGTGGCCGTCCGGGAGCTGCGGAACTTGATCGTCACCGCGAACCCGGCAGGATGACTGCGTGATCGACCTCGACGACTTCCGATCGACCGCGCGCGCCTGGCTCGATGAGAACCGGGCCGCCGCGCCCCGCGACTACGGCGCGATCCTTCCTCCCGACCTCGTCGATCAGGGGATCGCGTGGCAGCGGCGGCTGTTCTCGGAAGGATGGGCCGGCATCCACTGGCCCGAGGAGCACGGCGGACAGGGGCTGACGCCCGACCACAACGCGACCTGGATCGAAGAGTGCGCCCGGCTGGGGGTACCCGCGTTCATCAACATGGTCGGGATCGTGCTCGCCGGCACGGTGATCCAGAAGTTCGGCACCGACGAGCAGAAGAGCGCCCACCTGCGAGCGACGCTCGCCGCCGAACAGGTGTGGTGCCAGCTGTTCTCCGAGCCGGGCGCGGGGAGTGACCTCGGCGGCCTGGCGACACGGGCCGAGCGCGACGGCGAACGATGGATCGTCAACGGGCAGAAGGTCTGGTGCAGCGGGGGCCGCTACTCCGGCTGGGGGATCCTGATGGCCCGAACGGACCCCGACGCACCAAAGCACAAGGGCATCTCGTTCTTCCTGATGGACATGAGCCTTCCCGGCATCGAGGTGCGACCGCTCCGGCAGATGACGGGCGAGGCGGAGTTCGACGAGGTGTTCTTCACCGATGTCGAGATGCCGATCGACGCGCTCATCGGGCCGGAGAACGAAGGCTGGATGGTCGGCATGGCGACGCTCACGAGCGAGCGCGGCCACATCGGCGCGTCGATCATCGGGCTCGAACGCCGGCTCGAGCAGATCGCGGCGATGGGCGGTGACGATCTCGGCATCGTCGAACAGGATCGATTGGCCGATCTGCTGGCGCGGGGCAACGCGTTCAGGGCGATGGCCCTTCGTCAGGGGCCGATCGCGAGCACCGCGGGCTCGCTCATGAAGCTCGGCATCACCGAGCTGATGTTCGAAGCGACGATGTTGCGGGGCGACCTCGCCGGCGCCAGTGCGATGCTCGAGGGACCCGACGCCGCGGGCATGCTCGCTGCGCCAGGCGGCCGCATCGCCGGCGGCACGAGCCAAGTGCAGCGCAACATCATCGGGGAGCGACTGCTGGGCCTCCCCCGCGAACCCAAGTAGGGCACCCGATCGCGTTCTCAGGGAGAAAACGCGTCACTCCTGACGCGATCGTTCCCGAAGTTCACGAGGCGGCCGCCGCTCGGACGCGGCGCCAGTGGTCGATCTCGGCCGCGACGGCGTCGGCACGGCGGATCACTCGGTTCCGCGTGTAGCGCCGCACCATGTACCCCTTGTCGACGAGCAAGTTCTGGCGACGACGGTCCTCCTCGAATGCCTCGGGAGTCGTGTGAGGTCCGTAGCCGTCGACCTCGATGAGGAGCATCGCCTCGGGATACGCGAAGTCGATCTCGAACGTCTCGTGGCCGACCCTGACGAGGTAGTGGTACACCGGCGGCGGAGCGCCGCGGGCCTGGAGCGCCTCGGCGAGCGTGACCTCTGGCTCGGAATCGCTGGCGTCGAGCCGCAGCGCTCGCGTGTCGAGCACGGTCCTCAACACCCCCGCACCGCCGCGCCCGCGACGCGCAACCTCGTCGAGAATCGCTCGGACCTGGGGGACGGTCACGTGCCGTTCGCGGAGCCACTGCTCGAGCGCTCGGGACACCAGAAACGGCCGCGCGACCGCGCCGAGGTCGACGAGTGTGCGCAGACGGGTGGTGACAGGGATGGGGCCGATCGTGGTGATGTGCTCGGGGACGAGGTCCGGGATGCGATGCAGCTGCGCCCCGTCGATCGCGACCTTCCGATCGTCGGCGATCGAAACCTCCACGAGGGAGGTCGTGAAGCGATCGATCCCCCACGCGACCGCGGCTGCATAGTGCGACACTGCCGCGCCCGGCCCCGCACAGAGCACAGCGGCCAGCAGTCGTTGGTCATGAGATCGCGGAAATGCGGTCGATCGGTAGACGCGCCGATGAGCGCGCTCCCATTCGCCGGTCGTGCATCGCCGCTGGCGCGTGGCTCGACTCATGCCGTCCTCGACGCTCTGGTCGAGCGTGACGAGCCCCAACTGTGTTGCGAGATGCCAGTCCACCTTGTCCGCCATGGCATGGAATGGTGCAGAGAGGGTGCGACATTCCCGTTCCTTGGCAAAAAACGCGTCACCGATGACGCGTTATCTACCTGAGAACGCGAAAGGGGGGTCAGTCGATGACGCTGCCGTGGTGGGCGATCATCCGCCAGTCGTCGCCCTGGCGGGCGAAGAGGTTGAGTGCCGCGACGGTGCCGCTCGTCTCGCTCCCGAGGATGTTCCCGTCGCAGACGACCCACCCGATGTCGCCGGCGACCTCGGGGTGCGCGTTCGTCACGATGAACTGAAGCCGCTCGCCTCGATCGAAGAACCCGAACCAAGACCCCGCGACCGCCCCCCACCCCCGCAGCGTCGCCCACCCGGGGTGCGTGCACACGACCCGGTCGCTGTGCTCCCAGAGCTCGGACATCGCGTCGATGTCGCTGGCCTCGAACGCGTCGTAGAAGGCCTGGTTGGCCGCCAGCAGGGCCGCGAGATCCGCCTCGCGGTCCGTCGGCCGATCCGTCGGCGGTTCCGTCGGCGGCACGGTCCGGGACGCTAGCCCGCGGCCCGCCGAGCCTCCCCGAGAACCTCCCACCCCCCCGGTACAGTCGCCTCATGGCCCTCCCGGTGCCCTATGGCCTCTCGCCATCGAAGGTCGAATCGTTCAAATCGTGCGCGCTGGCGTTCCGGTTCAGCGCGATCGATCGGCTCCCCGAGCCGCCCTCGCCGTGGGCGACGAAGGGCACCTTGGTGCACCGCGCGCTCGAGCTCCTGTTCGAGGAGCCCCCGGCCCGCCGCACCCTCGAGGCGGCGCTCACCGCACTCGATTGCGCCGTCACCGAGATGGCCGGCGATCCCGACTTCACCGGGCTCGGCCTCGACGATGACCAGCAACAAGCCTTCATCGACGACGCCGAAGCGCTGGTCCGTCAGTACTTCCGCCTCGAAGATCCCACCTCGGTGCACCCGATCGGGCTCGAGCTGCGCCTCGAGGCCGAGGTCGGCGGCACGGTCATGCGGGGCGTCATCGACCGTCTCGATCTCGACGCCGACGGCGAGCTCGTCGTCACCGACTACAAGACCGGCAAGTCACCCCGCGTCACCCATGAGCAGGGGCGGCTCTCAGGCGTCAACTTCTACGCGCTGCTCTGCGAGCGGGTGCTCGGGCGACGGCCAGCGCGGGTGCAGCTGCTCTACCTCGCGGAGCCGCTCGCGATCGTGGCCATGCCGTCCGACCAGAAGATGGCGTTCCTCGACAAGAAGGTCGGGGCCATCTGGACGGCAGTCGAGAAAGCGTGCGCCAACGAGAGCTTCCGCCCGAACCGCGGGCCGTTGTGCGACTACTGCGGGTTCAAGGCGTACTGCCCGGCGTTCGGAGGCGACCCGAGCCTCGTCGGCGTCACCCGCGTACCCGAACCCGTGCTCTTGTAGAGGCGTGCAGCCAGCCGACGCCGTCGCCGACGAACCCTTCGGTCCGACTGTCGCCCGCTTCGACGCGGCGGCCGACGCATGGCTCGACCGGATCCGGGGCAACCCTGCGGCGGACAAGGTCTTCTATCTCGCATCCGCGCTCGCCGATCACAGCCTCCTCTGGCACATTGCCGGACTCGCTCGCGCGGCCGTCCCGGGTGCCGACACCGCCGACGCGCTCCGTCTCTCCGTCACCCTCGGCATCGAGTCGGCGGTCGTGAACCTCGGCGTGAAGTCGCTGTTCAGCCGGGTCCGCCCTGTCCACGAAGGCGAGCGCCCACACGGGTTGCGCCGGCCGCTCACGAGCAGCTTCCCGAGTGGCCACGCCTCGTCGGCCTTCCTCGCCGCCGTGATGCTCTCCGAAGGCCGGCCGCGCGAAGCACCGTTGTGGTTCGGCCTCGCGGGCGTGGTGGCGACAAGCCGCGTGTACGTGAAGGTCCACCACGCCTCGGACGTCGTCGCGGGCGCGGCGATCGGTCTCGCCCTCGGCGCCGTCGCCACCCGGGTGTGGCGGCGGCTCGGCGGCTCGCGTTGACCGGAGATCGTCGGCCCCGGAATCTTCTCGGCGGACCAGGGGTTGGCGACGACATGCCCTCGCGCGCCTTCGCTGTCACCTTCGACTACCGCTGCCCGTTCGCCCGCACCGCCCATGAGCACGTGATCGAGGGATTGCGGGGAGGCGCCGACTGGGATGTTCGGTTCCTGCCGTTCTCGCTGGGCCAGGTCCACGTCGCCGAGGGCGACCCAGACGTGTGGGACGAGCCCGCGAAGGACACCGGCCTGTTCGCCCTGCAAGCGGGCGTCGTCGTCCGTGATCAGTATCCCGACCAGTTCTTCGCGACCCACATCGCGCTGTTCGGGGCGCGGCACGACGAAGGTCGACACCTCCGTGAGCCCGAGGTGATCCACGACGTGTTGAAGACCAACGGCGTGGACGCCGACGCCGTGTTCGAGGAGATCGCCGCGGGAGGCGTCCTCGACACCATCCGCAAGGAGCACGAGGCCGCAGCAAACGATCACCGGGTCTGGGGCGTGCCCACGTTCATCGCAGCAGACCAATCGGTGTTCGTCCGGCTGATGGACCGGCCCCACGGAGATCAGGACTTCGCGAAGGCCACCGTCGACCGCGTCCTGGACCTGACGGAGTGGCCGAACCTCAACGAGTTCAAGCACACGTCCATCCCTCGCTGATCTCGGTCCGCCACTGACGGCCGCCGCATGGCGGGCCGGCGCACGGCGAGCCGTCGCGACCTAGCCTTCGCCCCATGGCCGAATCTCGCGTCGAGATGAGCCCTCGGATGTCGGACGCCGAGAGCTTGATGTGGCGGCTCGAGAAGGACCCGTACCTGTCCTCCACGGTCGCCAACCTGACCGTCCTCGATACCGCGCCAGACATGGAGCGGCTCGCGCAGCGGATGATCCGCGCGACGCGTGTCGTGCCGCGTTTGCGCCAACGGGTGAAGCCGGCGCTCGGGCTGCAGCCGCCGGTGTGGGTCGACGATCACGACTTCGATCTCAGCTATCACCTGAGACGGCTCGCGCTCGCGCCTCCGGGTGACGAGCGTCAGCTCTACGACCTCGCCACGCTGCTCACGGCTGATCCCTTCGACCGCACGCGCCCGTTGTGGCAGATGGTCATCATCGAAGGAATCACGGGCGGTCGCGCCGCGCTGCTCATGCGCTTCCACCACACGCTCATGGACGGCGAGGGCGGAGTGCGACTCTCGCTGCAGTTCCTCGACTTCGAACGCGACGCTCCCGAAAAGCCGCTGCCGCCCGAGGTCGACGCGGCTGCGGCACCTCCGGCAGCAAGTCCCAGTGAAGTTGCGCGCGATGTCATGACGAGCACGCTTCGCGTTCCGATGGGACTGGCACGTGAGTGGGGCGACCTCCTCGCCGACCCGCGCCGCATCCCTGAAGTGAGCGCCGCCGCCGCGACGTCGTTGCGGGCGATCGTGCGCCAGCTGTCCGACACGAAGCGCGCGCTCTCACCGTTGTGGACGCACCGGTCGCTGTCGCGACGGCTCGAGACCTTGCAGGTTCCCTTCGACGACGTGAAGACCGCGGCCAAGGAGCTCGGCGGCTCGATCAACACGGCGTTCATCACGGCCGCGACCGAGGCGGCGGGGCGGTATCACGTCGCGCAGGGAGCGCCGATCGAAGAGCTGCGGGCCTCGATGGCGATCAGCACCCGGACGCGAGCCACCACCGAGGCCAACGCGTTCACCCTGGCCCGCATGCTCGTACCGGCCGGCGAGATGAGCATCGAGGAGCGCTTCAAGCGCATCCAGGAAGCCACCGACACGGCCCGTTCCGAGTCCGGTCAGGCCAGCCTGAACGCGCTCGCCGGCGTCACCGCCGCGCTGCCCACGTCGCTGCTCGTGCGGATCGCCCGCCAGCAGACCGAGACCGTCGACTTCGGAACATCGAACGTTCGGGCCTCACCGGTCCACCTCTACCTCGCCGGGTCGAGGGTGGAGGCGAACTACCCGATCGGACCCACCGGCGGCACCGCGTTCAACCTCACCCTGCTCTCATACGCGGGAAGCCTCGACATGGGGCTGAACATCGACGCGGCCGCCGTCGCGTATCCGGGGATGCTGCGCAACCTGATGGTCGAGTCCTTCGAGGACCTGGTGAAGCGGGGACGTCCGCTCCGGGCGACGGCCGCAGAGACAGCGAAGCCGAGGAAGCCCGAGGGCGCGCAGAAGAAAGGGAAAGCGAAGCCGGCGAAGCCGGCGAAGAAGAGCTGACGAAGGAAGAGCTAGTTGACGGAGGCGCCGACGGGCTCGCTCGAGCTCGTCAGGAGGCTGCGCACGTCGAGCAGCAGGTCGGCGACTTCGGCGGTGGAGACGAGCTCACGGGCGACCATCTCACGCAGACCGCGATCGATGATGGCCAGGGCCTCGTCGATCTGCTCACTGTCGTGGGTCTGCGTCATCGAACCCTCCCAACCGTCCGGTCCGGCTCGGCATTCCCGATCCGTACTGACACCGTACCGGTCGAGTGTGACGCGACGGTTTCAAGGGTTCGGAGATTTCCGTCACCGGACCGGCACACTTCGGACCGATAGCGTCCCGCGGATGGCACCCCACCCCTCGCTCGGCGTGACCTACGCGAGCCTCGGAGCCCTCGGAGTGACCGGCGGCGTCGAGGTCGCCCGGGCGGCGGAAGAGCTTGGCTACCGGTCGTTCTGGGTAGCCGAGGCCAACGGTACTGAGGCGTTCTCCCTGCTCGGAGCGGCCGGGGCCGCTGCGCCGTCCCTCGATCTCGGCACCGGCGTGCTCGCCCTGCAGCTCCGGACCCCGCCGCTGGTGGCCATGGCGGCCGCGACCCTGCAGGCCCTCCATCCCGACCGCGAGATCCTCGTGGGAGTCGGCATCTCGTCACCGGTGGTGGCGGGCCGGTGGCACGGCGCGAAGTACGAGAAGCGGCCGCTGGCCCAGGTACGCGAGTACGTCACCCTGCTGAAGGAGTGCCTCGCCGGCGACACGGTGTCGTTCAAGGGCGACTTCTACGAGATCAACCGTTTTCGACTCGGCGTGCGACTCGGCGAGCGGCGACCCAAGATCATCGTCGGAGCCCTCAATGCCGGCATGCTGCGGCTCGCGGGCGAGCTCGCCGATGGCGTCCTCCTCAACTACATCCCCGCGAGCCATGTGCCGTGGTCCGTCGAGCGGGTCCGCGAGGGTGGCGCCGCGACGATCTACGCATACGTCCACGCGGGTCTCGTCGCCGATCGCGCCGACGGCATCGAGGCGGCGCGGCGCGACCTGTTCTCCTATGCCGTCGTCGATGCCTATGCGCAGAGCTTCACGCGCGCCGGCTTCGGCGACGAGGTCGCCGACATCCGGGAGCGCCACGCGGCGGGAGATCGAGAGGGCGCCGTCGCCGCTGTCTCGGATCGCATGGTCGACGGGATCGACGTCATGGGTGACGCCGGCACAGTGCGCGACACCGTACGGGCCTACGTCGCCGGCGGGGTCGAGGTGCCGGTGCTCATGCCGCTGCCGTGGGGCCCGGATCGCATGGCGGTCACTGTCGCCACGATGGAGGCCGCGGCCACAGCCTGACGGAGGAAGGCGCCAACGTCACAGCCTGACGAAGGAGCTCCGACACTCGTACAGTCCCGGCCATGCAGCTCGAAGGCAAGGTCGTGGTGGTCACCGGGGGCGCGAGCGGGATCGGTCGGGGCCTCGCGCGACGCTTCGGCGCGGAGGGCGCGGCGGGTGTCGTCGTCGCAGACGTCAACGCCGACGGTGCCGCAGCCGTCGCCGCGGAGATCGCGGGGGCGGGCGGCGTCTCGATGGCGGTGCCGACGAACGTGGCGATCGAGGCCGAGGTGATCGGTCTCGTCGAACGGGCCGAGGCCACGTACGGGCCGATCGATCTGTTCTGTGCCAACGCCGGCATCGGGCTGGGAACCGGCCCGGAGACTCCCGACGACGCATGGGAGCGCATCTGGCAGGTCAACACGATGGCCCACGTCTACGCGGCACGTGCGCTGCTGCCGGGATGGTTGGCGCGGGGCGAGGGGTACTTCCTCGCGACCGCGAGCGCGGCGGGGTTGCTCACCCAGATCGGCTCCGCTCCGTACGCCGTGACCAAACACGCCGCGGTCGCATTCGCCGAGTGGCTCGCGGTGACCTATGGCGATCAAGGCGTGCGCGTGTCGTGCCTGTGTCCCCAAGGTGTGCGCACGGGCATGTTCACCGGCGACATCCGCGCGGCGAGCGCGGCGGCGGTGCGCGCGGGTGGCGCGGTGCTCGAGCCCGAGGACGTGGCGGATGCCGTCGTCGCCGCGATCGCAGCGGAGCAGTTCCTTGTGCTCCCCCATCCCGAGGTCCTCACGTACTGGCGGCGCAAGACCGACGACTACGACCGCTGGCTCAACGGCATGCGCAGGTTGCAAGCGCGGGTAGGCGGCGACCAGCAGGCGTGACCTAAGGTCCGCGCCCATGGGTGTGCGACTTGAACCGGCTGACGAGTACATGCACGAGCTGGGCCCCGAGCCCAACTTCAACGAGAGCATGTACGTGAACATCTTCGATCCCGACAACAAGATCGGGGGCTTCTTCCGCATCGGCAACCGCGCGAACGAGGGCTATGCGGAGATGACGATCTGCCTGTATCTCCCCGACGGACAAGTGGGGTTCCTGTTCAAGCGCGCGGAGATCTCGAACAACGACGCGTTCGATGCCGGCGGCATGCGCTGGACGATGATCACGCCGTTCGAGGAGCTGCGTGTCGCCTATGAGGGCAAGGTGGTGCTGCTCGACGATCCGCTCGAGATGGCCGACCCGAAGAAGGCGTTCACCGAGAACCCGTATGCCGAGGCCTCGATCGACATCACCTTCACCGGTCAGGGCCGCGCGTCGATGTTCGGCGGCGAGCCCGACGAGCCGCACGAGACGCCCGGCGAGGAGTTCGCGCGCGGGCACTACGAACAGCTCGTCGCCGGCTCGGGACGCATCCGCGTCGGCGAGCGCGAGTGGTTGGTCGTCGGGTTCGGCCTGCGTGACCATTCATGGGGGCCGCGCTTCTGGCAGGCACCCTGGTACTACCGCTGGCTGACGGCCAACGTGGGAAAGGACTTCGGGTTCATGGGCAGCAGGGTGGCCCGCCGCGACGCCAAAGGCACCCGGGGCGGCTTCGTCTGGGAGGACGGCCAGATGCACTACTGCGACGGGCTCGAGCTCTCGACGGCCTACGAGGGCGAAGACCAGTACCACGAGGAGATCACCGCGGTGCTCCGATCGTCGCGTTCAGAGAAGGAGTGGCGGATCAAGGGAACGGTGATGAACCTGATCCCGCTGCGTAACCGCCGTCCCGATCCCGACGGCAACATGCTCGTCACTCGCATCAGCGAGGGCATGACCGAGTGGACGCTCGATGACGGGCGCGTGGGCTACGGGCTGTCGGAGTACCTCGACCAGATCATCGACGGCACACCGGTGGGTTTGGCCGAGTAGCTGACGCGTGGACACGTTTCATCTGGTCGCGGGCGAGGTCTGGGAGGCGCAACGTGCACACGACACCTACGTGCCCGAGGCGTTCGCGGCCGACGGCTTCGTGCATTGCACCGACGGCGAGACCGCGGTGATCGACACGGCGAACCGCTACTACCGCGACGACCCCCGCGCGTACGTGGTGCTCACCATCGACGTCGACGCCTTGTCGTCAGAGGTCAAGTACGAGGATGCGGCGCGCATCTTCCCGCACGTGTACGGACCGATCGAGACGGCGGCAGTTCGAGAGGTGCGCGACGTTCGGCGCGCGGCGGACGGCACGTTCCTTCCCCTCGCGTAGGGTCGGCGCCCGATGGATCAGCTGTCGATCGGTGAGGCGCGCCGTATCGCACTCGCAGCGCAGGGCTTCGCCGAGAAGCGGCCAACCGGCAAGATCGATCGGCGGCATCTGCGACGTGTCGCCGACCGACTGGGTGTGATCCAGCTCGACTCGGTGAACGTCGTCGTGCGCTCGCACTACCTGCCGTTCTTCTCGCGCCTCGGGCCGTACCCGGTCGAGGCGCTTCAACAGCTGGCGTGGAACTCGCACTACCTTTTCGAGTACTGGGGCCACGAGGCGTCGTTGCTCCCGACCGAGCTGCAGCCGCTGTGGCGCTGGAAGATGCGGGAGCACCGCACGCCGAGGATGTCGCAATGGTTGACCAACCTCGAACGTGCGCATCCCGGCTACCTCGCCGAGGTGCTCGCGGAGGTGCGCACCCACGGGCCGTTGAGCGCAGGTGAGCTGAGCGATCCGGGTACGAAAGCCGGGCCGTGGTGGGGTTGGGCGAAGGGCAAGCGGACGCTCGAGTACCTGTTCATGACCGGCCAGGTGACAGCGACGCGGCGCCCGAACTTCGAGCGCGTGTACGACATCCCCGAGCGTCTCCTACCGCCCGACGTGCTCGCGGTGCCCACACCGTCGGAGCACGACGCTCGCAAGGCGCTGCTCGAGCTTGGCGCCCGGGCCATGGGCGTCGCGACCGCCAGCGACCTCACGGACTACTTCCGCCTGGCAGTCATATCGAGCCGGCCGCCCTTGGCCGAGCTCGTGGAGGAGGGCGTGCTGGTGCCCGTGCAGGTGGAGGGATGGACCAAACCCGCGTACCGGCACCGCGACGCTCGCTTGCCCCGGCGCGTCGAGGCGACCGCGTTGCTCAGCCCGTTCGACAACCTGGTCTGGTACCGCGAGCGCGACGAGCGCCTCTTCGACTTCCACTACCGCATCGAGATCTACACACCGGCGCCGAAGCGCGTGTACGGCTACTACGTGCTGCCGTTCCTCCACGGCGACACGATCGTCGGTCGAGTCGATGTCAAAGCCGACCGCAAGGCGAAGACGCTGATCGTGCCGGGCGCCTTCGCGGAGCCCGGAGTTGATGTTGCTGCTGTGGCCGACGCGCTGGCCGGCGAGCTCCGCGCGATGGCGGGATGGTTGGGCCTCGAACGAGTGACGATCGGGACAAAGGGCGACCTGTCGAAGCCCGCGGCGCCGCGTGCTCAGCGCTCGTCGTTGAGGAAGTCGCGGGCGAGCTGCTCCCACATCTCTGACGACAGCCGCAACGACTCGACATCGACGCGCTCGTCGTTGCCGTGGAAGCGCGACCAGTACTCAGTGGGGGTGATCGACCGACTGAGCAGGCCGAACCCGTACGAGGGCACGCCGGCCTTCCGGAACCACCGCGCGTCAGTCGCGCCGGTGAGCGGGCACCCGAGCAGATGCGCACCCGGATAGGCGCGCTGCGCAGCCCGTTCCATCGCCGCCCACATCGGAGTGCCGATGGGCGACTCGGTCGGTTCGCCCGAACGCACGACCGTGATGTCCACGTCATCCCCGAAATCGGCAAGGAGCTCGTGGAGACCCGGCGATCACTCCATCGACCGTCTCGCCGTGCACGATGCGGATGTCGGGCTGCACGACGACGCGGTCAGGGATCACGTTGCGCTTCTGCCCGCCGTGGATCACCGTCGGTGGGTAGGTCGTGTGCGTGCACGCGTGTGCGCGTGCAGCGAGGCCCGGCGGAAGCGTGCCCAGGGCGTCCCAGAGCCGGTCAGCGTCGGTGAGCAATGCCTTCAGGTCGGCGTCGTACGCCTGCCCGTCGACCCATCGGCGCCACGAGTCGGTGATGCGGGTCTCGGGCCGATGCTCGGCGAGGCGCCGCACGATCTCAGCGGCTTTGATCACCGCGTTGTCGGAGCCGAACGGTGTCGATCCATGGCTCGGAGTGCCGTGGACGGTGATGTCGACGACCGCGCCGCCCTTCTCGCCGGTGACGGCTTCGACGTTGGTGCCTGTCGCTCCTTCGGTGACGATGCCGCCGACTTCGGTGAGCACGTAGTCGATCCGGAGGTCGTCGCCGTGCTCGTCGATGAGGTGCTTCGCGCCGAAGATGCTCCCGGCTTCCTCGTCGGGCAGCGCGAGGTAGTAGAGCGTTCCCTTCGGACGGAAGCCCGCCTCCGCGAGCCGGCGCACGGCGACGGCCATCGACGCGGTCTGGTTGAGCATGTCGACCGCGCCGCGTCCCCAGACCTCTCCTTCAACGAGCTCACCGCCGAACGGGTCGCGGCTCCACCCCTCCTCCGACACCGGCACGACGTCGGTGTGCCCCACGAGCGCCATCGACGGCACGTCCGGATCGGACCCGTCGATCCGCACGACGAGCGAAGGGCGATCGGGCGTGTCCGCATGATGGAAGCTCGCGACGTCGAGGCCGCCGGCCCCGAGGTACGCGGCGAGCGTCTCGGCGTTCCGACGTTCCTCGCCCGACTCCGTAGTGCCGAGGTTCACGCACGCGTTGCGGATGAGGGCCTGCAGCAGCTCGACGACCTCGCCGGTATCTCGGTCGATCACCGGGCGGTTGCCCTCTCCACCCACGCGTCAATGAGACGGCGAGCGATGCTCATACCCGGCGGAATCATCGGTAGGTCGTCGGCGCGGTACCAGTTGGCGTCGGCGATCTCGTTCTCGTCGATGACGATGTCGCCTTCGCTCCAGTGCGCGTTGAAGCCGAGCATCAGCGAGTGCGGGAAGGGCCATGGCTGGCTGGCGACATAGCGGACGTCAGCGAGTGTGACGCCGACCTCTTCGCGCACCTCGCGGTGCACCGCCTCCTCCATCGTCTCGCCCGGCTCGACGAACCCGGCCAGACAGCTGTACATCGGGATCGGGAACTGGCGGCCGCGGGCGAGCAGCGCCTCGGGCCCGTTCTCGCCGTCTCGCTCGACGAGTACGATGATCGCGGGAGCGAGCCGCGGGAAAGCCAACAGGCCGCACCGCGGGCAACGGCGGGCGCGCTCCCCTGAAGCGGGAATCGTGGAGTCACCGCACCGGCCACAGAAGCGGTGGGTGCGATCCCACTCGACGAGCTGCACCGCACGCCCCGCGACGGTCCACTCCACCTCGTCGAGACGACCCCACAGGGCGCGCAGGGGCACGAACGATCCGTCGTCCTCGCCCGACTCGGGGGGTTCGACGTCGCCGGCCCAGCACGGGCGGCCGTCGAGCAGGCCGAGGAAGTGGCGGCCCCGAAGGGGAAGCTCCACCTGGCCGTCGGTGACGAGCACGTCGTCGCCGCGCACGTAGAACCAGCGCTGCTCGGGCGTCGCTTCGTCGTCCTCCGTCGCCGGCGGATGCAGCATCGGGACGAACGGCCTGGCCATGGCGTCACCGTACCGGTGCGAGACTCGGGGCATGCCTTGGATCACGACGGTGAGCGCCGACGACGCGACGGGCCTGCTGAAGGAGGCCTACGACTGGCAGGCCGAGCGGCTCGGCGAGCCGACCGAGTTCACGATGCTCGGCAGCCTGTACCCCGACATCGTGATGGAGCGATTGCGGCTGTACCGGTCCGTCGAGGGATGTCCCTCGTCGTTGACACCGGCGGAGCGCCAGCTCGCCGCGTACGTCGCGTCGACGTTGAACGGCACGCCACACTGCGCGTCCGGTCTGCGGGTGAAGCTGCCGACGTTGGGAGTCGACCGAGAGACCATCGACGCGGTCACACGCGATGCCGCGCGCGTGCGCAGCGGAAGTGATCGGCTCGACGCGATCCTCGGCTACGCGGCGCGGCTGACCGCCACACCGATCGAGGTCACCGAGCGGGATGTCGAAGCTCTGCGAGATGTCGGTCTCGACGATCTCGACATCCTCGACCTCAACAACATCGTTGCGTACTACTGCTACATCAACCGCGTGGCGAACGGTTTGGGCTTGACGACCGAGATCCCCGAAGCGCACGCGTTGTCGGCGCTTCCGAAGTGAGCGGCGAGGCGTCGCTGCGCACCGGCATCTGGTTGTTTCCCGACACCGCGGCGTCGACGTTCGTCGCGCACGCCGCGCACTGCGAGGCCGCGGGAATCGACGACCTGTGGGTCGGCGACGAAGGCCCCGGACGTGACCCGTTTGCGCTGCTCGCGGCAGCAGCAGCAGTGACGACGCGGCTGCGCCTCGCCGTCGGAGTCACGAACCCGTACTTGCGCCATCCCGCGATCACCGCGGTCGCCGCGATGACGGTTCACGAGCTGTCGGAGGGCCGCGGGGTGTTGGGGCTCGGTCCGGGGGGTGACGTCGCACTGGCACCACTCGGGATCGAGCGGCGCGCCCCGCTGTCGGAGTGCCGCCGGGCAGTACGCGTGATCAGGGCGGTGTGCCGCGGTGAGCCGACTGACGGCTATGTGCCACCCGCGCACGCGTTCACCGCCCCCGACCTGCCGCTGTTCATCGGCGCTCGCGGCGAGCGGTTCAACCGGTTCGCGTCAGAAGCCGCGGATGGCGTGTTCGTTGCGGGCGTGGCGCCCTCACTGTTCGACGAGCTCGTCGGTTGGGCGCGGTCAGTGCGACCGATCTCGATCGCGCTTTACATCAGCGCGTGCTTCGACGACGAGGACGTCGAGCGCAGCCGACCGCTGCTGATCCACGCCTTCCTGAACGGACCCGAGACACTGCGCGCGAGGGCGGGACTCGAAGCCGCGGCCCTGCAGGAGGCTTCGATCGCGCTCGCCGCGGGTGAGGACGGGCTCGCACGGGGCCTGATGACCGACGAGCGGCTCGACCACGTACTCGTACGGGGCACGCCGGTCGAGGTCGGCCGAGTGCTCGCGGCTCATGCGCGCCGCATCCGGCCGGAGAGCGTCGGGTTCGCGCTGCTCGCGCAAGACATGGGTCGTGCCATCGACGGCGCGGCGGAAGCATTCAAGGTGCTCAACTCGGAGGTCGCGGCATGAACCAGGTCGGCGTCACGTGCCACCTCCTCAATCCCACGCTCGAAGAGGTCGCCGAGCTCGCACGCGCGAGTGAAGCGGCGGGCGCGGACTGGTTGGGGTTGCCCGATGCGTTCTGGTGGCGCGACACCTGGCTGCTCGTCGGCGCGGCGCTCGAAGCGACCGAGCGCATCCCGGTCGGGCCGATGGTCACGAACCCGTTCCTCCGGCACCCGTTCCACACGGCCGCGGCGATCGCCACGCTGCAAGGCCGGTTCGGTGGGCGCGTGATGGTAGGTCTCGCGGCGGGCGGTTCCGAGGTGAGCGGCGCCGCTGGCGTCGACCGCCGCGACGCCGCCGAGCGGATCGAGGAAACGGTCGCGCTGCTGCGCAGGTTGGCGGCCGGCGGTCCGCTCGACGAAGCGAGCGGCCGCAGCCTCGAAGTGCCATTCGACCCGGTATCGATCACGGTCGCCGGCCGCGGCAACAAGGTGCTGCGGGTGGGGGGCCGCGTTGCGGACCACGTCTTGCTGTGGGCGATCCCCGACTCCGATCTCGATCGCATCGTCGGCGTCGTCCGGTCGGGGGCGACGCGCCGCTGACGTGGGCCCCGCTCGTCGACGTCGGCCCCGAGGGGCGCGAGCGCGCCCGCGTGATCGCGGCGTACGGCGTGCTCAACGCGTCGAACGCGCTGCGCAAGTCTTGGGGCGTCGACGACGAGCACTTTGCCGCGGTGCGCGCCGCCCTCGTGCGCGGCGGGGCCTCGTCGGCGGTGGAGCTCGTGCCTGATCACGTGCTCGACGACATCCTCGTCCCCGACCCCGATCCGAAGGCGCTCGCGGTCCGCGCTCGCTCGATCGGCGCCACCGACATGGCCGTCCCCGCCTTCTCGATCGACTCGGTCGCGGACCGCGTCGCCTGGGCCCGCGCCGTCCTGAACGGCTAGGGGGCGGAGGGGCTCAGGGCGCGGACGGCTTCCCAGTGGTCGACGCCGGGGAAGGGCATCACGGCGAGGCTCGAAGTCGTCACGCCGTTGTCGAAGTAGCGCTGGATGTGGGCGCGGCACTGCGCGGGCGAGCCGTGCACGACGAGCTCGTCGACGAGCGAGTCGGGGATCTCCGCGATTGCCTGCTTGCGGTCGCCCGCCTTCCACGCGTCCCACATCGGCGTGAGGACATCGCCGCGCCCGAGCCACCGATGGAACTCCGCGTACACCGGCACGTTGAGATACGCCGCGATCGCGAACTTGGCCGCCGCTCGCACCGCCTCGGTCTCTTCCGACGGCGCGACGAAGATGCGGCACACGATCTCCTTGTCCGCTCCCCCAGCCTGGACGTGCGGCACGACCTGCTTCACGTCATCGGCCGACAGCCAGTTGATGATGGCGCCGTCGCCCTCGCGGCCAGCGAGGCGCAGCATCCCTTCCCGCAACGCGGCGACGAGGATCGGAGGCTGCACCTCCGGCACCAGGCCGAGTCGAAAACCCTGCACCTCGAACGAGTCGTATTTCTCGGTGACCTTCTCACCGGTGAGCGCCACCCGTAGAAAGCGCACCATGTCGCGCACGCGCTTGTACGGATCGACGAACGGCACGCCGTTCCACCTCTCGACGATCACGTTGGAAGACGTGCCGATGCCGAACGCGAATCGTCCCGGCGCGGCCGACGCTGCCGCGGCCACCGACTGCGCCATCACCGCAGGTGCCCGGGTGAACGCCGGCACGATCGCCGTCCCGAGGCGCAACGACGGCGCCCACTGCGAGGCCAGGATCAGCGGTGTGAACGCGTCCACGCCGTCGGACTCCGCCGACCACACGTCGGTGTAGCCGAGGTCAGCGAGCTCCTCGAACTTTGCACGCTGCTGATGGAGCGGGCCACCGAAGGGAACCGTCATGCCGGGGCGGTTGGGCAGTGTCATGGCGCGGGACGCTAGGCGCTGTACCGGCGGGGTGTCATGACGTGGGCGGCGGCTCGCGGTCCTTCCAGAAGCGCAGGATGCACGACTGACTGGCCGTGCCGAGCAGGGTGCCGTCCTGCGCCCACAGGTGCACGAGGCCGTGCCCGAAGCCGTTCGCCACCGCGTGCACCCGGATGTCGAGCAACACCCAGTCGGTCGGGACGAGTCGGGCGACTCGGAGCGTGTTGTCGAGGCTGTTGCCGCCCGCGAGCAGCCCGAGCGCCTGCCCGACTCCCATCGGCACGTAGTCGCCGAGGATCGCGAGCGCCGCGCCCGACATGTCGAGCACTTCGGGCATCCGGGCCCACATCACCGTGCGGCCGTCGCCCTGCGTGCCGTCGAGCTCCGAGAAGTCGCGGGCCTTCGCCATGCGCAGGTCGAGCCGGGTGTTGATCGACTCCTCGACCAGGAAGCGAAACGGGCGCGGGCCACAATCCTCGGGCGGAGGAACATCGTCGGGCATGACGGCCCACTGGCCGGCAGCCTCGAGTGGCCGGACGCCCAACGCGGCGTTCACCGTCAGGATCTCGACATTGCCGACATGGCCCACGGCGCGGGCCTGTGTGATCTGGTGGCCCTCGACGGCGACGGTGACATCGATGTCCATCACCGTGCCGGGCCGCGCGTACGACAGGTACTGCGCGGTCGCCCACACCACGGGCCGGCCCGTCGTGCCCTCCATCGCCTCGATCGCCGCGCCGAGACCCGATCCGCCGAACAGGAAGCCCGAGCCGGTCGAGATTCCCGGCGAGACCGGGAGCTGCCAGCGATAGGGGTTGTGACTCGGCTGCAAGCCGAGGAAGGTACGGGCGTCCATCGCGCCAGTGTCTAGCCGGGACACCCGATCTCATAGATCGACCATGTTCCGGACCGCACGACGAACCGAGCCCCCGACCCCACGGCACGCATGGCCCGATCGTCCGCGCCACCGGCAATCGCGAACACCTTCGCCGGTCCGGTCTGCGGAACCGCCGTGACCAGAACTCGGTTGATCGGTACGTCGAGCTCCCAGGCGAGGTGGGGCCGCAACAGGCTCGCGCCGTCGATCGCGACCGTGCCGCACGCGAGCACCGCGTCGACGCCACCGGCATCGGCGATTGCGCCTTCGAGATCGACCGCGAGCTCTCCGCGGTTGCGCACCTGGTCGACGACATCTTCGATCCCGACCGCGCGCGCAGCGATCATCGGGACAGCGAGCACGAGGGCCACGACGGCAACAGCAATCCGTCCACCACCGCGCGGGACGGCCGCGAACGTGCGCACGACGCCGACGCCGGCGAGCACGCACACGAGGGCACCTGCGGGAAGAAGGAAACGGCTGAGTGCGGCGTATTGGAACGCGACGGCCATCACGACGACGAGCCCGCACCACACAAAGGTTCCGATGCCGAGCATGAGCAGCGTGCGCTCACGCCGGCGCGCCGCACTGACGAGCGCGGCGCCCGCGAAGATCCACGCGGGCAGCACGACGACCTCGAACACCCGGGTGAGCGCATCCTCGAAGCGGTCTATCGCGCTCCCGGCGCCGACCTGCGCCGCCTCGGCGCCGTGCCAGGGGTCGCCCGACCCCCACCAGTCGCCCCCGAACCAGAGCACGGGAACGAGTGCGACGGCGACCACCGATGCGGTTCGCAGTCTCGGCTCGCGCCACCACAGCCACAACACGTACAGGCCCAGAAACGGCCACGCCTCCGGCCGCATCAGCGCGAGACCGCTGCCGAGCAGCAACGCTGTCGCGCGCTGTCCCTCGAGGTGCCGGTCGATCGCCCAGATCGCGAGCGCCGCTTCGATCGGCGCGCCGTGCGCTTCGAGGAGGATGCGAACGAAGCGGGGATCGGGATCCGGCGTGAGCACCACGAGCCCCGTCGCGATCACGCCGGCCGCGACACCCGCGAAGCGGCGTGCGAGCCGGAACACCCCCACGAGGAGCAGCAGGCCGGCGGTGCGGGCGATCACCGCCCAGAGCAGCGGGGCCGCCTCCCCGAACGGCGCGAGCACGGTGGTGACGACGACAGGCAGGGGCTTCCACGACGCCCCACCCGTCGTGTCGAGATCGAGCCGACTCACTTCGCGACCCCACACGATCCAGGTCCACGGGTCGAAGCCCATCGCGACGGGGAGCAGCAGTGAGAGGACGGAGAGCCCCACGCATGCGCCGACGACGGTGAGAGGCGTCCATCGTGATGACCGGCGCGCCTCGGCGGGTGCCGACACCGCGGCGGTCATCACCTCACACCCGCTCGGCCGCGGAGGTCCACCCGTTGGTCCGCACCAGACGCACGAGCAGGATCACCGGGAGCAGCCCGAGGGCGACGATCAGCAGCGCCGGCAGCGCCGCCGTCTCGAACCGCGAGTCCTTCGTTGCCTCCCACACGGTGATCGAGAGGGTGTCAGCGCCGAGCGGCCGGAGCAGCGCCGTCGCGGGGAGCTCCTTCATCACCTCGACGAAGACCAGAAGCGCGCCGGTGAGGATCGCCGGCCACAGCAAGGGCAAGTGCACATCGGCGAGCACCCGCGTGCGGTCAGCCCCGAGCGATCGCGCCGCGTCGTCGAGGTGGGGATCGATGCGACCCATGCGCGCGTCGGTCGAGAAGTACGCGAGCGCGTGGAACCGGACGAGATAGGCGATCACGAGTCCGATCACGGACCCAGTGAAGAGCAGGCCGATCGTGGTGTTGAACGCCGAGTCGGCGGCGTCGATGAGCTTGCGGTCGATCCACACAAGGGGCAGGTAGACGCACACGGCGACCACGGTCCCGGGCACCGCGTAGCCGATTGTGGACACCCTCGCTGACATCCCTCCAACGCGCGACGGCTGCGATCGCTGGCCGTAGGCCACGATGACCGCGACGACTGTCGCGATGAACGCGGTGACCAGCGCGAGCATGAGCGTGGTGACGGCGGCGTCGACCAGGCCGGGGAACACGTTGTCGTCGACGATCGTCTCCACCGACCACGCCACGAGCTGGGCGACGGGGAGCACGAACACCACGGCGAGGAGCACGCAGCCCGGGGCAAGCGCGAGCCAGCGCTTCCACCCCCGCAGCCGCACGGGGATCACCGCATCGCCCCGGCTCAGCGCCTGGTGATAGCGCGCCCGACCCCGCAGCAAGCGCTCGATCGCGAGCATCACGAGCGCAAGGCCCAAGAGCACGGTCGCCAGCTGGAGCGCGGCGTCCCGATCGAAGGCGCCGTACCACACGCGGTAGATCGCGCTCGTGAGCGCCTGCACGCCGAGCAGGTTGACCGCGCCGAAGTCCGCGAGCGCTTCCATGATCGTGAGCGCCACGCCCGCGGCCAACGCCGGACGAGCCGCGGGGATAGCCACCTCCCACACAGCGCGCGGGTAGCTGCGACCGAGGCTGCGCGCGACTTCGAGCGTCTGGCGGGACTGTCCGAGGAACGCGCTCCGGCCGAGGATGTACACGTAGGGGTACAGGACCCCGGTCAGCACGAGGATCGCCCCGGGCAGGCTGCGCAGCCACGGCAGCTGCAACCCGTCCCCGAGGATGTTCGTCTGCAGCGGGCTCGCGAGCCCGTACTGGCCGAGCAACACGAACACGAGCACGTACGCCGGGATCGCCATCGGGAGCACGAGGGCCCACTCGAGCCATCGCCGGCCGGGGAAGTCGAAGAACGACACGAGGAACGCGAGCCCGCCGCCCACGATCAACGTGCCCCCGCCTACTCCGATCGCGAGGAGGAGGCTGTTCTGGAGTGCGCGCGGCAGCAGTGTCCGGGCGATCTGTGAGAACGCCTCGCCTTCGCCGATGAAGCTCGCCGGGAGGGCGAGCAGCGGCCCCGCGACGACGACGGCGATCAGCACCCCGACGACCGCCCATCCCGGCAGTCGGCGCCGGCGCGCCGACTTCGTCTCAGGAGCGAGGTCGGCGGTCGCGGCCGTCAATTCCAACCGACCTCGAGCATGAGCGCGATCGCGTCGGCAAGCAGCGGACCGGCCTTCTCGACGTCGATGGGATCGGTCTTGACGTCCGCCCAGTCCCGGATGTGCTCCGGCGGCAACACGTTCGGGTTCGCGGCGAATTCGCTCTGCTTGACGATCTGCTCCTGCCCGGGCGGTGAGGTCAGGTACTCGATGAGGCGGATCGCGTCCTCCTTGGAGTCCGACCACCGAACGACGCCTGCTCCCGACACGTTGGCATGTGCGCCAGCGCCGTCCTGATCGGGCCACGCGGGGGCGACGGGGAAGTCGGGATCCTCGGCGAGTGCCCGACCCAAGTAGTAATGGTTGCTGAGACCGAGATCGCAGTCGCCGGCGGCGATCACCGCGAGCAGCTCACCGTCCGAGTTGACGATCGTCGGATCGTTGTCCATCCACGAACGCAGCAGAGCTTCGGTGGCCTCGCGCCCCCGCTTGGCGATCATGTCGGCGACGAGGGATTGGTTGTACTCGCTGTTCGACGTCCGCAGGCAGGTGCGGCCGTGGTAGGTCGGGTCTCCGAGGTCGGCGTAGCTCGTGACCGCGCCAGCGGGAACGCGTTCGGTCGAGACGACGGGGATGCGCAGGCGCGTGCTGAGCGCCCACCATTCCTCGTCGGAGTCGCGAAGCTCGGCCGGAACTTGCGCCTCGAGCGTGGGCGTCGAGACCGGCTGGAGCAATCCCGACTCCTTGGCCCGCCACAGGTTCGCGAGGTCGGTGGTGATGAGCACGTCGGCGGGCGTGTCCTCGCCCTCGCTACGCAGACGTTCGTAGAGCTCGGGAGCGGTCCCGCCGCGCAGCTGGACGTCGATGCCGGTCGCTTTCTCGAAGTCGGCAAAGACCTGCTCGTCCCCGTAGTGGGACCGGCCGTTGTAGACGACGAGGGTGTCGCCGCTGGTCCCGAACGCGAAAACGGACGCCGCGCCCATCGTCACGACGAGCACCACCACGCCCAGCGCGACGAGCCAGGGCCGGCGGGTGAGCTTCTGAACGAATCGAAGGACCATGGGGAGGGCGGGGCATTCGTGCTGGCGGCGTGACCGTGTTAGGTCACCTGAACTCGTTTAGTCCAGCATGCCGACACTCGACTGACAAGCCAGCGTCATATGCTTGCCCAGGTGACGGATCGGTTGGCAATCGAGGCAACCGGCATCGACAAGTCGTTCGGGGAGACCCGGGCGGTCGCGGGGGCGTCCGTGTCCCTCGTCGAGGGCGAAGTCGTCGCCTTGCTCGGACCCAGCGGGTCGGGAAAGACCACCGTGCTCAGGGTCGTGGCGGGATTCGAGGTGCCCGATTCGGGCACGGTCGACATCGGGGGCCGGCGCGTCGTGGGAGACGGCGCATGGGTCGACCCCGAGCGCCGCCGGGTGGGCATGGTCTTCCAGGAGGGGGCGCTGTTCCCCCACCTCACCGTGGGCAAGAACGTCGGCTTCGGGAACCCGGCGCCGGGCCGAGTCGAGGAGTGCCTCGCGCTCGTCGGGCTCGCGGACCGCGCGTGGTCGTATCCCCACGAGCTCTCCGGTGGCGAGCGTCAGCGAGTGGCCCTCGCCCGCGCCCTGGCACCCGAGCCCGAGGTCGTCCTGCTCGACGAGCCGTTCGCGTCGCTTGACGCCGGCCTTCGTGTCGCGCTTCGCGACGAGATCATGGCGATCCTGCGGAAAGCCGGCGCGAGTGCGCTGCTCGTCACCCACGACCAGGAAGAAGCGCTCTCCGTCGCCGACTCAGTCACCGTGATGCGTGAGGGTCGGGTGGAGCAGGCGGGACCGCCTGAAGAGGTGTACAGCCGCCCGGCGAGCCGGTGGGTCGCGGAGTTCTTGGGCGCCGCCGACATCGTCCCAGGCCGCGCAACGGACGGCGTGGTCGACTGCGAGCTCGGCCGCTTCCCCGCGGATCACTCGCTCACCGGCGAGGTCGACGTCGTCGTGCGGCCGGAGGCGGTCCGGCTCCGTGCGGTGAACGGGCACAGTCAGATCAACGGGCACAACGGCGACGTGCGGGCGCGGGTGCTCAGCCGGTCGTTCTACGGCCACGACGTGCTCGTGGAGCTCGCGCTGCCGAGCGGGCTGCAGCTGCGCAGCCGGACACTCGGGTCGTCGCGCTGGGAGCCCGGCGACGAGGTTGCCGTCACCGTCGAGGGCGTGGTCAGCGTGCTGCCCATATCGGGATAAGGGCGCTTACTGGCCGCTGAAAGGCGCGCTGACTACAGTCCCGCGTGTGATCCGGCTCTCGGTGGTGGTGCCTGCGACGGACGAGCCACCGACATTGCCCCGATGCCGTGCCGCGATTGCCGCTTCGGATCAGCCTCCGGACGAGGTCATCGTGATCGACGCACCGACCACACTCTCCGCATCGGCGGCGCGCAACCTCGGCGCCGCACGCGCCACCGGAGACGTCCTCGTCTTCGTGGATGCCGACGTCGAGGTCCACCCCGACGCGTTCACACGCGTCCGGGCCACGTTCGATCGCGACCCGAGGCTGACCGCGGTGTTCGGGGCGTACGACGACACTCCCGACGACGACGGCACCGTGTCCGCGTTCCGCAACCTGCTCCACCATCACGTCCACGCATCGGGCGCAGGACCGGCCGACACGTTCTGGACCGGCCTCGGCGCCGTGCGCCGAACGAGCTTCGCCGCCGTCGGTGGGTTCGACGAACTTCGCTACCCCAATCCCTCCGTCGAAGACATCGACCTCGGTCAGCGTCTCCACGCGCGTGGCGGTCGCATCACGCTCGACCCGACGATCCAAGGCACGCACCTGAAGGTGTGGACCCTCGGATCCATGGTCACCACGGACTTCCTGCGGCGGGGCATCCCCTGGGTTGCGATGCAGGCTCGACGACGGCAGGTCTCCCGGTCGTTGAACTGCGGCTGGCGTCATCGCGTCAGCGCGGTCGCGACGGCTGCGTCACTGGGCGCTCTGCTGATGTGGTGGCCGGCGCTGCTGGTCGCCGCGGTGAGCGCACTCGTCTGGCTCAACCGGCGGTTCTATCTGCTCCTCGCGGTGCGGCTCGGGCCGCCCCGCGCGATCGCAGGCGTCGCGCTTCACGGACTGCATCACCTGGTGTCGATCGCGGCCGTGCCCGTCGGTCTGGCGGTCGCGCTGCTGGCGCGGTCCCACCGGAGTGCGATGTCGATGACCGCGACACCGTCGATCGTGCCGCTCGGCACCGCTGAGAAGCCCGCCGCGTGACCGATCGCCCGCTCGCCCTCGGCCTCGTCGGATGCGGACGGCTCGCCGAGGTGGGCTACCTCCCGGCGGTGACGCTGAGTCGGCGAGTGCACCTCGTCGCCGCCGCCGATCCCGACGCGACCCGTCGCTCCCAACTCGCGGCCAAGGCCGCTCGACACGGCATCGACCGAATCGCGACGTTCCCGGACGCCCAACGTATGATCGACGACGCCCACCTCGACGCCGTCGTTCTCGCGACACCCGCACGCGCACACGTCGCCGATGCCAGACGTGCCGCCGCCGCCGGGCTTGCCGTGCTCGTCGAGAAGCCACCCGCGCTCGACGCCGACGCCGCCGCCGAGCTCGTCGCGCTGTCCCCCACGCCCTGGGTCGGCTTCAACCGTCGGTTCGATCCCGATGCAGCGCGCCTACGCCACGCCGTGCCGCCGACCGGCGAGCTCGAGGTCGGGATCGGCATCAGCTATCGGCGCCGGAGCTGGCGAGCACACGATGTGCGTGACGACGCCCTGCTCGATCTCGGGCCCCATCTCGTCGACTGGGCGACGTGGATCACCGGCAGCGACGTGGTCGAAGTCGTTCGGGCGGACCTCGGGCCGGAGCACGCCACCGTCGAGCTTCGGCTCGAGCGGGGACATGCCGTGGTGAGCGCGGCCACCGACAAGGTGCACTCTGAGCACCTCGAGGTCTGGGACTTGTCAGGACGTCGGGTCGGCTCGCATCGGCTCGGTGGGCTCGTCGACGCGGTGCGAGCGCGCGTCGATCCGCGACGGCGCCCGAGCACCCTCGTGACCTCACTCGCCCGCCAGCTCGATGCGTTCGCCGCCGCGGTCACCACCGGAGCGGCGACCGAGCTCGCCACCGCGGCCGAGGGCGCGACGGTCATGCGAGTCATCGACGCCGCACGGGCCAGTGCCGCGACCCGACGAAGCGTCACGCTCACCGCGCCGGAGAGGTCGCGCTGAGCCGTGCTCGCGATCCTCCAGTTCGACGCGGCGAGCGCGAACCTTCTTCGGCTGATGCTGGCCGAAGGCCGACTCCCCTCGCTGGCCGCGCTGCGCGAACGGGGCGTGTGGCACGACCTCGACGCCCCCGCCACCCAATTCGCCGCCGGCGCGCAGCACACCTTGTACAGCGGCGTGGAGCTCGGCGACCACGGCCTCTTCTATCCGTTCCAGTGGTCGGCGGCCGATCAGCGAGTGCACTACATGGACGCGTTCGCAGCGCCCGCCCCCGTGTGGGAGCGCCTCGGACGCGAGGGCCGCCGCACCCTGGCGATCGACCCGTACGAGAGCCGTCCGCCCACCGAGCCCCCTCCCGGCACCCTGGTCTGCGGCTGGCAGCTCCACGACCGCGTGGTGCTGCGCAAGTGGTCCGAGCCGACACACGCGCATCGGCGGCTCGAGCGGCTCTTCGGCGCGCCCCTGCCCGTCGACGAGGTGTTCGGCCGGCACAGCGTCCGCGAGATGCTCGGGCTTCGGCGCCGGCTGCTCGGCGCGCCCGCGCGGGTCGCCGACGCGGCGACGCTGCTCCTCGGCGAGCGGCCGTTCGATCTCGCCTGGCTGACGTTTTGCGCTGCGCACGTGGCGGGTCACCAGTTCTGGGACCTCTCGCAGCTCGATCCCGCTGAGCTCGACCGCGACGCCGAGCGCGCGCTCGCGAGCACGTTGGAGGATGTCTACGAGGCGGTCGACACGGCGCTCGGACGCATCGTGAGAGCGCTCCCCACCGACGCCGATGTGCTGGTCGTGTCGCCAGTGGGCATGGACGTGAACACCAGCCGCGCCGACCTCTTGCCCGAGATGCTCGACGCGATCCTCAATCCGGCCAAGACGCCGGCGGCGACGTCATCGGTCTGGTGGCTGCGCGCGGCGGTGCCGAGTGGCTTGCGGGCCAGGGTCGCGGCTGCGCTCCCCGAACGCGCCGCGCTCGACCTCACCGCCCGACTCGAGCTCCGCGGCGTCGATTGGAGCGCCACCCGCGCGTTCGCACACCCCGCGGAGAACCAGGGGTACATCCGGCTGAACCTTCAAGGCCGAGAGCGCGACGGCATCGTCGCTCCCGAGGATGCAAAGGCGCTGATGGACGAGATCACGGCTGGCATCCACACCTTCCGCGAGCTCGACGGTTCGCCCGCGGTGCAGTCCGTCGATCGCGTCGCCGACCTGTTCGGTGCGGGAGCCCGCGCTGACCAGCTGCCCGATCTCATCGTCCGCTGGACGAACACGCCGGCGACCCGACTCGAAGGCCTGCGGTCCGAGCGGTTCGGCACCGTGTCACGGCGCGGCGTCGGGAGCGGCCGATCGGGCAACCACACCGAAGGCGATGCGTGGGCGCTCGTGATCCCCGGCTCGTCGCGACCCGTGGAGACCAGCCGTCCGCCTCGTCTCGAGGACATCGCCGCGACCGTCGCGGCGCTCGGCGGTCTCGACGTCGGTCACATGACGGGTGAACCGCTCCTCGCGCGCTCGACGCGACCAGCCAGCCTCGAGCATTTCGTGCGTGATCCCGGCGAGCGTCGCGAGTTGGGCGAGGACGACGAGCGCCCCAATCGCCGGTCCCTTCGAGAAACCCTTCGCGAGCAGCGCCGCATAGAAGCGCAGCGGCTGCAACCGCTCACCCGGCGGTCGAGACCGGTGCCATCGTGAGGCACCCCGGCCATAGCGCTCGTGCTGGTTCCAGTAGCGCTGCAGCGTGAGGCGCTGATCGTGCAGCACGCGAGCCTCGGGAGCGAAGACCAACGCGACACCGCGATCACGGAGGCGCTCACACCATTCGCGGTCTTCGCCCGCGGCGAGTGGGTACGCCTCGTCGAATGCTGCGCGGCGGAACACCTCGGTACGGCACGCGATGTTGCAGGTCGGCGCAAACGTGACGTTGCCGTTTCCATCGGCAGAGGCGTCCATCACATGGTTGGTGATCGTCTGCGACGCCTCTGCGAAGGGATCGTCGCGACGAGCGCTCAGCGTGCGTCCGGCAACGGCGTCGGCGCCTCGCTCGATCTCGCGCACGAGCGTCTCGATCCAGTCCGGCGACGGCTCGCAGTCGTCGTCGGTGAAGCACAACACGTCCGCCGACGCGGCCGACGCTCCGAGGTTTCGCGCCACGGCCGGACCCCTCCCCTCCCCACGCAGCAACCGAGCCCGCGGAAAGCGCGATACCGACCGTCGCGACTCCGGCGTCATCGCGCGATGCGTCGTCGACGACGATCACTTCGAACGACGATGCGGTCTGCAGCTCGAGGGCCGAGAGGCATTCCGCCAGCTGGTCGAGACGATCGCGGGTCGGGATCACCACCGATGCGGCGGGGGCGTCCGCCATCACGCCACCGCGGCGACGACGAGCACCGCGACGGCCGCGGCGAACGACAGCACAACGGTGCGCGTTCGGACACCAGGGGATGTGGCGTCGCCGCGCACCATCGCAACCGAGACCATGGTTCCGGCCGCGACTCCCGCGAGCGTGGCCGAGATCGCACCCGTCGCTCCCCACCGCCCGACGGCCACGAGCGCGACAAGCACGAACACAACGAGGGACACGGCTCCGCTCATCGTCGCGACCTCCGGGCGAAGGCGCACCGACGCGATGTTTGCCACGAGCGCGGTGAGAGGGGCGAGCACGACCAGCGCGACAGCAGGACCGAACGCCGGCGACGCTCCCGCGTAGTCCGAGCCGAAGACCGCGGGGACGAGCCGATCGAGCAGCAGGGCCGCGATCAGGGCGACGGGAACGACGACGGCGAGCACACCTTCGGCGATGCGGGTGAGCTCCCGCTCGGGTTCAGCGTCGGATGTGAGCACCGCAGGGAGCGAGACCGTGAAGATCTGGATGATGGCGTAGCTGACGCCGACAGCGATGCCGACCGCGAGAGCCGCGTAGCCCGTCTCTCGCTGCGAACCGGCGAGGAGGGCAACCACGACGACGCCTCCGCGATGCGTCACCTGCGTCAGACGCGGCACCCACCGTCTGCAGACGGCCGAACCGCACCGCGCCCCCGGGAACGGGCAGGGGGGCGGGCACGTCCGCGACGAGCACCGGCGCAGACACGACGGCGGCGAACACCACCGCCATCAAGGCCGACAGGGTGATCGCGGCGAGCGCGCCGGCCGATCCGGCTACCGGGTGGAGAACGAGCACGAGGGCGATGAGCACGAGGTTCTGGATCGGGTACCGCGCGCTCCACGCTGCGGCCCGACCGAGACCGAGCGCCACGAGCAGTGCGATCGTGGCGCCGACGTTCAGGATCAGCCCCGCGCTGACGGCAATCGCATCCGGCCACGGGACTCGAACACCGAACGCGACGACGACCAACGCGGCAATCGCGCCAAGGACGCAGATCTGGAAGCCGGCCTCGCGCGCCAACCGCACACCGAGGGCGCGGGCCAGCGGGATCTGCTCGTCGGGCGGTACCCCGGGGACGTAGCGGGTCACCAGTGCAGGCCCGCCGAGAGTCAGCGCGAGCGACCCCAGCGTGACGATCGTCAGGGCGACCGCGAATCGGCCGTAGTCGGACGGGCCGAGAGCACGCGGCACCAGTGTGGCCAGCAGGATCAGGGTCGCCATCTCCACGGTCTTGCCCGCCACGCTTGCGGCGATCGGGCCGCGCAACGTCGGCCCGCCCATCGTGAGTTGGTAGGCACGCCTAACGGGCACCGGGGAAATGTAGCGAGACTTCGGCCGAGCCGATGTACCTACGATGGTGGGCCCCGCCGCACGAGAACAGGAAGCGAGGTCCCAAATGGGTCGAGTAGTGCACTTCGAGATCCCGTTCGATGACGCCGATCGCGCCCGCAACTTCTATCGAGACGTGTTCGACTGGCAGATCCAGCCGATGCCGGAGATGAACTACACCATGGTCTCGACCGGCCCCACGAGCGATGAGGGAATGCCGTCCGAGCCCGGCTACATCGGCGGCGGCATGATGCAGCGGGAGGCACCGGTCAACAGTCCGGTGCTCACGCTGGGTGTCGACGACATCGACTCCGCCATCATCGCCATCGAAAAGAACGGTGGCAGCGCCGTCGGCGAGAAGCTCGCGGTCGGCGACATGGGGTTCGCCGCCTACTTCAAGGACAGCGAGGGCAACCTCATGGGCCTCTGGCAGAACGCCGGGTAGGTCCGAGCATCCAGCACGATACCCCGGTAGGGTATCTCTATGGCTGGTTACTCGGACACCAAAGAAGACGTCCTCAAGCGGCTGCGGCGCATCGAGGGCCAGGTCCGCGGACTGCAACGGATGGTCGACGAGGACGTGTACTGCATCGACGTCCTCACACAGGTTTCGGCCACCACGCGCGCCCTCCAAAGCATGGCCGTCGAGCTGCTCGACGCCCATCTGCGCCACTGCGTCGCCGACGCGACCCGATCCGACGACGCGGCGGAGGCGGAACGCCTCGTCACCGAGGCGAGCCGGGCGATCGAGCGACTCGTCAGGTCCTGACGATGGAGCAGGTCCAGCTGCCGATCACGGGCATGACGTGCGCGTCGTGCGCGGCGCGGGTCGAGAAGAAGCTCAACGGGATCGAGGGCGTGTCCGCCACGGTCAACCTCGCGACGGAGACGGCCGCCGTCGACTTCGATCCCGACGAGGTCGCGCCGGCCGACCTCGTCGCCGCCGTCGAGTCGATCGGCTACGGCGCGTCGATGCCGTCCGCCCACGCTCACCATCACGAGGACCTCGACGACCGCGGCATCGCTTCGCTGCGGACCCGCGTCGTGGTGTCCGCCCTCCTCGCGCTACCGGTTCTCGTGTTCGGGATGGTTCCCGCGTTCGAGGGACGTTCGTGGGAGTGGATTTCGCTCGTCCTCGCGACCCCCGTCGTCACCTGGGGGGCGTGGCCCATCCATCGCGCGACGTGGATCAACCTGCGCCACCGGGCCACGACGATGGACACGCTGATCTCGCTCGGCGTCGCCGCCGCCTACCTGTGGTCCCTTGCAGTCCTGCTCACCGATGGTGACAGCGAGGTGTACTTCGAGGTCGCGGCAGTGGTCACGGTGCTGGTGCTCCTCGGGCGGCTTCTCGAGGCGCGCGCCAAGCAGCGCGCGGGCTCGGCGCTGCGAGCGCTGCTCGAGCTCGGTGCAAAGTCCGCCGCTGTCCTGGACGCTGACGGGCATGAGCGCGAGGTTCCCATCGACGCGCTGCGTGTCGGTGACGAGTTCGTGGTTCGGCCCGGCGAGAAGATCGCCACAGACGGCACCGTCGTCATGGGCACGTCGGCGGTCGACGCGTCGCTCCTGACCGGAGAGAGCCTGCCGGTCGAGGTGGGCCCCGGGTCCCCTGTGACCGGCGCAACGATCAACGCGGGCGGCCGGCTCGTGGTGCGGGCGACCCGCGTCGGCTCGGAGACCGCGCTCGCTCAGATTGGCCGGCTCGTCGAGCACGCGCAGTCTGGCAAGGCGCCCATGCAACGCCTCGTCGACCGCGTGTCGTCGATCTTTGTCCCGATCGTCATCGGCATCGCGGCGATCACACTTGTGTCGTGGCTCGTCATCAGCGGTGACGTCGACGACGCGCTCACCGCCGCCGTCGCGGTGCTCATCGTCGCCTGCCCGTGTGCTCTCGGCTTGGCGACGCCTACCGCGTTGCTCGTCGGCACGGGCCGTGGCGCGCAGCTCGGCATCCTGATCAAGGGCCCAGAAGTGCTCGAGTCGACGCGCCGGGTCGACACGGTCGTGCTCGACAAGACCGGCACCGTGACGAGCGGCGCCATGACCCTCACCGACGTGATCGCCGCAGCGGGAAACGAGCGCGACGCGCTTCGGCTCGTCGGCGCTCTCGAGGCTGCGTCCGAGCATCCCATCGCGCGCGCCATCTCGACGGCGGCGGCGACTGCGTCACCACTGCCCGAGGTCGACTCGTTCGTCAATCACGCGGGCCTCGGGGTTGAAGGCATCGTGGAAGGTCGGAAGATCCTCGCCGGCCGGCCTGCTCTGTTCACCGCGCGCGGACTGACCCTCCCGCCGACCATCAGTGATGCCGTCAACAGCGCCGAGGCGCTCGGCCGCACGGTCGTCGTGGCCGCATGGGACAGCCAGGTTCGGGCGGCTCTGGTCGTCGCCGACGTGATCCGTCCGACCAGCGTCGACGCGGTCGCCCACCTGCGCTCGATGGGTCTGAAGGTCCTTCTGCTCACGGGCGACAACCGGGCCACGGCGACGGCAGTGGCCACACAGCTCGGTCTTCAGGCCGACGACGTGTTCGCCGAAGTGCTCCCCGAGGACAAGGTCGACGCCGTCACGCGCCTCCAGCAACGAGGCCGCGTGGTCGCGATGGTCGGCGACGGCGTCAATGACGCAGCCGCGCTCGCGCAGGCCGACCTCGGTATCGCCATGGGCACCGGCACCGATGTCGCGATCGAGGCCAGCGACATCACCATCGTCCGTCCCGATCTCGCGGCCGTCGCCGACGCGATTCGCTTGTCGCGTCGCACGCTGGCCACGATCAAGGGCAACCTCTTCTGGGCATTCGCTTACAACGTGCTGGCGATCCCGCTCGCGGCCGCCGGGCTGCTCGATCCGATGATCGCGAGCGCGGCGATGGCGCTCTCCAGCCTGTTCGTGGTCTCGAACAGCCTGCGGCTGTTTCGTTTCAAACCGGACCCGAATGGTCGGTCGGATACTCGAGCAGGGGCCGCAGCCACACCATCGATGGCCGGCGCGGCGGTTCGCTGAAGCCGAAGTGCACGGGTGGATCCACCCGGGGCGCGAGCGCGCCGAGCTCGGTCCCGTCCACCCGTCCCGTCGCTGTGTGCACGCGCCGGTAGACGTACGACCGGTACCACTCGCGCACGCCGGTCGGGCTCACTCCGTAGGTCCGAACCCCCATCGTGAGCCGGGCGATCGGATCCTGGACCCAGCGTGTGAAACCCGGCACCGAGCTGAACGGGATCGGGCGGGCGCGGCCCGCGGCGAGCCGGACCTCGGTGTCGCCGGCGCAGATCTCGATCGACGAAGTGGTCACGGTTGCCGTCACCGAGGTGATCTCGGCTCGGTCAAACGCGTAGATGCCCGATACGAAGCGCAACGCGCGCTCGGACGGGACACGCAACACGCGCTCGCCCGCGGGTGACGCCCACATCAGATCGGTGAACGGTCCGATGGGCGACGAAAGCCAATGGCCGATCACGAATCGGTCACCGGACTCGAAGCCCGCGCTCGACACAACCCCTCGAAGCTCGTAGCGCCGCCTCGCTCGTGGCATGGCGCACTCTAGGGTTCGAGCCATGGGCAACGGACCGCTGGAGGGCGTGAAGGTCATCGACCTCTCGGTGATGATCTCGGGCCCGCTCGCGACGATGCTGCTCGCGGATCAGGGCGCCGAAGTGACCAAGGTCGAGTCGCCGGGACTCGGCGACCTGATGCGCTATCTCGGCTCTTCCCGTGGCGGCATGACCGGTCTCTTCGCGGGATGCAACCGCGGCAAGCGCGGCATCACGATCGACCTGAAGCATCCGGAGGGAGTCAATCTCCTGAGGGCGATGGCGGCGACTGCCGATGTGTTCGTGCAGAACTTCCGGCCGGGAGCCTGTGTTCGACTCGGCATCGGACCCGACGACCTGCGGGCAGCAAACCCCGGCCTCATCTATGTATCGATCTCAGGCTTCGGGCCGACAGGCCCGTACTCGAACCGGCGCGTCTACGACAACGTCATCCAGGCCTACTCGGGCATGGCCGGCGTTCAGACCGATCCCGCAACGGGTATGCCGACTGCGCTGCGCAACCTCGTCTGCGACAAGGTGACTGCGTACACCGCGGCCCAAGCGATCACCGCTGCGCTCTTCGCCCGCGAGCGGGGCGCCGGTGGACAGCACATCGAGCTCGCGATGCTCGACGCCGCGATCGCGTTCCTGTGGCCCGACGCCGCCATGGATCGCACCCTGCTCGAGGACGACGCGATGCGCAGCCCCACGATCGCAAGCGGGTACTCGATCACTCCCCTCGCCGACGGATTCATGACGGCGACCGCGCTGTCGGACTCAGAGTTCCGAGGCTTGTGCGCCGCGATCGGACGGCCCGAGGTCGCCGACGACCCGCGATTTGCGACTCTCCCGCTGAGGATGGCGAACCTCGCCGACCTCGCACCCACGATGATCGAGGTCGCCGCCCGCACGACGGTCGCCGACTTCCTGCAAGGAGCCGTCGAGCACGACGTGCCCGCGGCACCGATCCTTGGCCTCGACGACCTTCCCGGTGATCCGCAGATCACCCACAACGAGCTGTTCGTCGAGACGAGCCATCCGCACGCAGGCCGTCTTCGCGAGGTGCGCCCGGCGCCCCGGTTCGGGTCCACACCCGCACGGGTGAGCTCGCCCGCTCCGATGCCGGGCGAGCACACCGACGCGGTGCTCGCCGAGCTCGGCTTCGACGATGCGCGCGTCGCCGAGCTGCGTGCGGCGGGAGTCGTGCACTAGCGAGTGGTGCTTGGCGATCAGGACGGCGTCGGCAGCTGTTGCTCGACTTCGAGCACGGGGGCAAAGAGGTCCCCGACATCGTCCACCCGTTCGAGCACATCGGCGGCCTCGAACACCAACGGGTTGCGTCCGCTCGCGCACTCCTCCACCTCGTCCCACGAGACGGGTGTCGACACAGTCGGACGGGGACGAGCCCGCATGCTGTAGGGGGCGATCGTCGTCTTGTGACGCGTGTTCTGGCTCCAGTCGATGAACACCTTCCCGCCTCGCACCGCCTTGGCCATCGTCGTTGTGACGTCGTTGGGGTGAGCGCGCTCGATGAGCTGCCCGACCGCGAGCGCGAAGTCGCCGGCCCCCTCGTGCGTGGCCGGGGTGTTCAACGGGACGTAGAGCTGCATCCCTTTGCTTCCCGAGGTCTTGGCGCATACCTCGAGTGACAGGTTCTCGAGCACGTCGTGGATGAGCAGGCCGATGCGCGCGCACTCCACGATCGTCGCGGGAGCGCCCGGATCGAGGTCGAAGACGACCGCGCGCGGCGTCTCGATGTCGGCGGCCCGCGCCATGGGCGCGTGCAGCTCGAGCGCGGCCATGTTCGCCGCCCACACGAGCGCGGGGCGCTCGTCGAGCTCGCAGTACTGGATCGTGCCCTTGTTGTCGCCGGGACCGGCGGCCGTCGGCACCCACGGAGGACGGTGCTTCGGGCATCGCTTCTCGAAGAACGATCCTCCGTCGACGCCGTCAGGGAAGCGCTTGAACGTGAGCGCCCTCTCGCGGATGTGCGGCAACATCGCCGGCGCGATCCGCGTGTAGTAATCGATGACCTCGCCCTTGGTGAACCCCGCTTCGGGGTAGAGCACCTTGTCGAGGTTGCTCAGACGAAGCTGACGCCCGTCGATCTCGACCTCGACCCCGGCGGACGCCATCCGACGCGATCGGTCAGGCGGACTTGCGCTTGCGCGTCGCGGCCGGCTTTTCCGCGGCCTTCGCGGTCGTCTTCGACGGCGTCTTCGCCGCCTTTGACGACTTCGCCGCCCGGACCGCCTTCACCGGCTTCTCATCCGCTTCGGATGCCTCACCCTCCGCGTCGGCGCGGTGGCCGGATGGCGCGAGCGCGCGGCCTTGGCCTCACGCACGCTCGCCTCGAGCGCGGCGAGCAGATCGACGACCTTGGGGGTCGATGCGGCAGGCGCCGGCGCCTCGATCGCCTCTTCTCCCGCCGCCTTCCGTTCGATGAGCCCCAGCACCTGCTCGCGGTAGGTATCGGTGAACTGCTCGGGATCGAACGACGCGGCGAGCGACTCGATCAGCTGCTGCGCCATGTTGAGCTCGCGGTCGGAGACTTCGACCTCGCCCGCCTCCTCGATCTCACCGATCGACACCGGATCCACGACTTCGTCGGCGTACACCATCGTCGAGAGCACGAGATGTCCGTCGCGAGGTCTGATCGCCGCGACGTACTGCTTCGACCGCATCACGAACCGTGCGATGCCCACCTTGTTGGTGGCCTGCATCGCGCGCATGAGCAACGCATAGGGCTTCACCGTCGCCTTGTCGGGCGCGAGGTAATAGGCGCTGTCGTAGAAGATCGGATCGATCTCGTCGAGGTCGACGAACTCCTCGATCTCGATCGCCTTGGAGGCACGGGCCTCGAACGCGTCGAGCTCCTCGGCGGTGAGCAGCACGTAGTTGCCGGAGGTCAGCTCATAGCCCTTGACGATCGCCTCGTCGGGCACATCAGTGCCGTCGACAGACGACACCTTCTTCATCTTGATGCGGCTCCCCGTCCGCGTGTCGATCTGGTTGAACGACACGTTCTTGCGGGAGACCGCGTTGTAGAGCTTCACGGGGATCGTGACCAGCCCAAAGCTGATGCTTCCGTTCCACAGCGGGCGCGCCATGTCCCCAGTCTGCCCTGGCACCGCGGCCGGTGAAAGGGTCCGAGCCGGATGCCACATGGAGTTCCATGCGAACCCGCACCGTTTCGACCCCGGTTCCGTCAGCCGGCGAGCACCGCCCGTGCGACGAGGTCCATGCCGAACGCGGTCAGGATCGCCAGGTACAGCAATCCGGTCGCGGCCATGACGGCCGAGTACTGACGCTCGCGTAGCGCCGCGCTCGTGGCGATCGCGAGACCGAGCGTGGTCACGGCGCACGCGACCCACATCCACCCGAGGGTTCCGTTCCAGCCGTCGTCGACGGTGCCGGCGAGCACCGAGAGCATCCCAATCGGCCAGATGAGCACGACGACCTCCGCGGGCCAGGTCCACTGGAGCCAGCGCACGAGCTCGTTGAGCGGGGCGCGGGAGAGACCGGGCTGCACGAGGTACCAGTGGCCGAGGAGCATCGCGTCGGTGACGACGCCGAGGAAGATCGCGCCGACAAGGGTGCGGGCGACGGCCAACGGGGCCGGCCCGCCCGCGGCGATGCCCGCCGCGATCAACCCGACCAGGCCGATGGCCGGCGCCACGAGATCGAGCACGGGAGGAAACTCCGGCCCGATCCGAACCTCCGTGTCGGCCTCGGCCACGTCTCGGTCGATTCCCGTCATCGCGGCAACGCGAGCGGATCGACGATCGTGCTCGGCTCGTTGCCCCGACACTCCCGCTCGCTTCCGGGCGACCGACACGGCCAAGGCAATCGCGGTCGCGATGATCACTCCGACGGTCGCGGCCTCGCGCACCCACACCGTGTCGAATGCGACGCCGACGACGAGCGACCCGATCGCGAGCGCAAGGAACACGCTGCGCAAGAGCCAGCCGTAACCGAGGCCCACCTCTCGTCGCCGGGTCGTGACCCACAGCCAGAAGAGGCCGCCGACTGCCCACTGCAGGAGGACGGTGGCCGCGTCGAGGCTGATCACCGGGGGCCGCCTACCACTGGGGGGAGGCTACTGCCCTACCCTTCGGCGTCATGCGCCGCGCACGAGCTCTGTCGGCGTGCGCCGGTGCGGCGCTCTTCGCGCTCGTCGTGGGCACCGGAGCGTGCGTGCCCGCAGACGGCCGGCCCACGCTGGGCACCGAGGCCGTCGACACGCTTTCGAAGGAGCCGACCGGTAACGCCGATGTCGACCGCGTGCTTGCTCGGCTCGACGCGGTGGGCGGCGAGACGTTCACCGCGGACTACGTGATCACGCGCAAGCTCGGCTCCGTCGAGCGGGCGGCGACCGTCGTCTCCCAGCCGCCACGCACGACGGTCCGGGTGGGCGACGTCGCGCTTTACGACGACGACAATCCCGACCAGACCTGCGACCTGATCGCGGGCACCTGCGAGGACGGTCTGCTCGATCAGCGCATCTCCGACCTCGGGGTGAGCGCTCGCTTCTACGGCCCGGCGCCTGCACAGCAGCTGCGCGTCGCGGTTGCGCGTGAATCGTCGACGCCAACCGTCGACACCACACAGGTCGCGGGAATCGGCGCCGATTGCCTGCACGTGCCGGTGGGCGGTGGCATTGAGACCTATTGCGTCACCGGCAACGGCCTCGTCGCGCTGCTCGACACCGCCGCGGTGCACATCGAGCTGACGGCGTTGACACCCGAGGTCGATCCCTCAGCGTTCGATCGACCGGCTCAGGCCTCGACGACCACGAGCTGATGATCGACACGGTTCATCGCGTCAGGGCCGGCTGAGGTCGCAACCACGATGTCCTCGAGACGCAGCCCGAACCTCCCCGCGAGGTAGATGCCGGGCTCGATCGAGAACGCGTGACCGTGCTCGAGAAGCGCGGCATTGCCCTTCACGATGTAGGGGTCTTCGTGCGCCTCGACGCCGATGCCGTGACCCGTGCGATGGATGAAGTTTTCCCCGAAGCCCGCCGCAGCGATGATGTCTCGGGCGGCGCCGTCGACTGCTTCGCACGGCGTGCCGATGGTCGCGGCCTTCACCGCTGCGGCCTGCGCCTCGAAGAGCACGGCGTACGCGTCTGCGACCTCCGGAGAGGGGTCGCCGATGGACACGCAACGAGTGATGTCGCTGCAGTACCCGTCGAGGGTGCCCCCGAAGTCACAGAGCACCACCTCGCCCGGCCGGATGACACGCGCGCTGGCGTCGTGGTGCGGACTGGCGGCGTTCTCTCCTGCGGCGACGATCGCGAAGTTCACCTGATGGTGGCCCTCGGCGAGCAGGCGAGCCGAGAGCTCGGCCGAGACTTCAGCCTCCGAGCGCCCGACGAGCGCGATGTCGCCTCCTTGCAAGGCAGTGGCGACCCGGTCGGCGGCGGCGCCGGCGCGACGCAGCGCGTCGATCTCCGCGTCGTCCTTGTGGGCGCGGAGCGCTCCGGTGACCGCAGTGGCGCGCGAGAACGCAGTTGACGGCATCTCACGCTGCAGCTCGAGGACGAACCGGGCCCACGTCGTGTCACCGATCGCCGCCGTCTTGGCCCGGCCGGACAACGCGGCGACGAGCGCGACGGGGTCGTCGGTCTCTTCCCACGGCCGAATGGTGAAGACGCCGGGACGCTCGACGACCCGCGGCGCCTCGAGCCTGGGCACGACGAGCGTTACGTCACCGTCGCGGTGGGCAACGAGCATCGTGAGGCGCTCGAGGGGCATCGCCTCGTACCCGGTGAGCCACGGCAGGTCCGCACCGACCGACAGCAGGAGCACGTCGATCTCCTGTGCCTGCATCGCGGCCCTGACGCGGGCGAGGCGGTCGGCATAGGCGGCCGTGTCCGAGCTCACCGCGCTCACCGCGCTCACGGTGCGACCTCGGCGACACCGGGGAGCCCGGGAAGTCCGTCGATCGATGTGGCGTTCTTCTGCGCTCGGTAGGCGACGAGGCCATCGGCACCCTTGCGTTCGGCCCACTCGATCAGGCGATCGCGGTCACCCGCGAACGACATCAGCGGGACGGCATATCCGCACGAGTCGGCCACCCGATTGACGTCGATGACGACGCACGATCGGGTACCCGGGAAACTGTCGAAGCGGCCGGCCACCTCGTCGAAGCGGGGGTCACCAGGCTCGATCGCGTGGCCTCGGCCGTAGAGACGAACGATGCGAGGTGGCCCTTCGAACGCACAGAGCATCACGGTGATCCGCCCGTTGTCGCGCAGATGAGCGATCGTCTCGACGCCACTGCCGGTGAGGTCGAGATAGGCGACCCGGTTCTCACCGAGCACCCGGAAGGTGTCGAGGCCCTTGGGCGACACGTTGATGTGCTCGTCGTCGCCGCTCGGCGCGGTACCGACGAAGAACACGTGCTGCCGGGTGATCCACTCGGCCAACGCCGGCGAGATGGAAGGCGCGACGGTTCCCATGGCACAAGTCTCGCAGGGGGTCAGGCCGGTGTGGCGCGCTCGAGCCTGCTTGCCGGTGGGAGGGACGCGGCGGCGGCTCGGGCGTGGTAGCTCGATCTGGTGAGCGGCGAGGCCTCGACGTGGGCGATGCCCATCGCCTCTCCCGCCGTTCTGTAGTCGACAAAGGCGTCGGGCGGCACCCAACGCGCGATGGGGAGATGGTGGCTGGTCGGGCGCAGGTACTGCCCGATCGTCACGATGTCGCACCCGATCGCCGCGAGGTCGGCGAGCGTACCCACCACCTCCTCGTCCGTTTCACCCATGCCCACGATGAGGCCCGACTTGGTCGTGAGTCCCGCCCGCTTCGCCCGCGCGAGCACGGCGAGGCTGCGGGCATACCCAGCCGACGGGCGGACGGCCCGCTGCAGGCGCGGCACGGTCTCGACGTTGTGGTTGAGGACGTCGGGCTGGGCAGCGAACACCACGCCGAGAGCATGCGGATCGCCGCCGCAATCGGGGATCAGGACCTCCACGGCCGCCAAGGAGTTACGCCGTCGAATTGCCGCGATCGTCGCGGCGAAGGCCGCGGCCCCTCCGTCGGCGAGGTCGTCGCGTGCCACAGCAGTGACCACCACATGCGCCAACCCCATGCGGGCGACCGCCTCGGCCACCCGCTCGGGTTCGTCGACCTGAAGTGGCTTCGGCCGGCTGGTGTCGACGAGACAGAAGCCGCACGCACGCGTGCACGACGCGCCATTGATCATGAACGTCGCGGTGCCATCGGACCAGCATTCCGACAGGTTCGGACAGCCAGCCTCCTCGCACACCGTCGCGAGGCTGAGATCGCGCATCGTGCGCCGCAGGTCGACGACCTCGCGACCATGTTTCAGAGGCGCGCGCAGCCAGTCGGGTTTGCGCGTCGCGATGTGCAGGCCGTCGGTGACGCCCGCCTGGGCCAGACGGCCGGTGAGCCGCACCGGCTCGCCGCTTCCGTACCCCCGGCTGAAGAGGGCGAGATCCTGCGGGACCGTGCGCCAGGCGACGTCTTGTCGCTCGACACCCGCCGTTCCCCAGCGCTTGCCCGCCACCCGACTGACGACATCGACGACGTCGGCCATGGTCGCCGCGATGCCTTCCGCCGCGAGCGACGTCACGGCTTTGCCGGCGATCCCGCACGGGACGATGTGGTCGAACATCGTGAGGTCGGTGTGCACGTTCAGGGCGAAGCCGTGCATCGTGCGTCCCCTCGACAGCCGCACACCGACCGCCGCGATCTTGCGGGGCGCTTCACTGCCGGCGTCGACCCACACACCGGGAAATCCGCGGAGCCGACCGGCGTCGATGCCGAACTCGCCCAGCGCGTCGATCAGCACCTGCTCCACGCCCGTTACATACGCGACGGTGTCCGCCATGCCGTTCGCTCGGCCACGTTTCCCCGGAAGCGTCAGGATCGGATACCCGACAAGCTGGCCGGGGCCGTGATAGGTCACGTCGCCGCCGCGATCGACACGCACGAGGTCGGCCCCGACGCTCGCCGGCGGCACGAGGACGTGCTCCATCGTGGCGCGCACACCGAGCGTGTAGACGTGAGGGTGCTCGAGCAGCAGCAGGTGGTCTTGTGCGTGCGAGTCGAAAAGTGCGTGCTGCAGATCGAGTGCTTCGCGGTAGCCCACCCGGCCCAGCCACCGCACCCTCAGGGTCACAGCTCGGCTTCCCAGTCCCTCGTCTCGAGGATGTCCTTCACTTTCACGAGGAAGTGCGCGGCATACACCCCGTCGAAGGCCCGATGGTCCCAGCTCATCGCCAGGTTGCCCACTGAGTGGATGACGATCGCCTCGTCGCCGTCGGGCAGCTCGGCGACGACCGGGCGCCGCTTCACTGCGTCGGTGGAGATGATCGCGACCTGGGGTTGGTTGATGATTGCGGCCGTGAGCACGCTGCCCGCCCACCCGTTGTTCGAGATCGTGAACGTGCCGCCGCGGATCTCGTCGGGCGAGAGCTTCCGAGACCGCGCTCGGGAAGCGAGGTCATAGATCTCACGGGCGATCGCTCGCAGGCGCTTCGTGTCGGCTTCACGGATCACCGGCACCAAGAGGCCCTCGTAGTTCAAGTCGACGGCAATGCCGAGGTCGACGTAGTGGTGGACAGTGAGCTCGCCTTCTCCGACGGTGGCGTTCATCCGGGGGAACTCGGCGATCGCGTCGATGATCGCCCGCGACACGAACGGCATGTAGCTGAGGGTGAAACCCTCCTGCTGGTGCCACGTGTCCATGTGCGCGCGGCGCACGCGGTCGACGTTCTCGTAGTCGACCTCGACCACGCTGAAGGAGTGCGGTGAAGTCGCGAGCGACATCACCATGTGGTCGCCGGTCAGCTTGCGGATCTTCGGGAGGACCACGACCTCGTCGCGCTGGCCGGGCTCCCGAGTCGTGGGAGCAGCCGCGGTGGCGGGAGCAGGTGCCGCCGCAGGCGACGGCGCGGGGGTCGGTGCCGCAGCGGGCGCCGTCGGAGCGGACGGCGCGGGGGTCGGTGCCGGCGCGCTGCCGTGCTTGTCGATGTGGTCGAGCACGTCCTCGCGCGTGATGCGTCCCCCGGCGCCGGTGCCGGTGATCGACGCGGGGTCGAGCCCGTGCTCGGCGATGAGACGTCGCACGACCGGCGACAACAACTTGCCCGCTCCGTCGGTCGCGGCCCCGTCGGTCGACGCGGTGGCAGCCGCAGCAGCGGGCGCGGCGGGTGGCGCGGGCGGAGTTGCCGGGGCGGTAGCCGCGGGCTCCTCAACGGGCCGGGCATCGCCCGCGGCGGGAGGCTCGGCCGCGGGAGGCTCGGCCGGGAGGCTCGGCCGCGGGAGGCTCGGCCGCTGCAGGCTCGGCGACGGGAGCCGCGGCGGCTGGGGAAGCCGTAGCTTCCTCCGATATCACCGCGAGCACGGCCCCGACTTCGACGGTGTCGCCCTCGGGGACCTTGATCTCGGCGAGGTAGCCGGCCATCGGTGCGGGCACCTCAGTGTCGACCTTCTCGGTCGAGACCTCGAAGAGCGGCTCGTCAGCGGCCACGGCGTCGCCGACCTTCTTGAACCACTTCGTGATCGTGCCTTCGGTGACCGTCTCACCGAGCTGGGGCATCGTGATGTCGGCCATTAGCCGCACAGGCTCCTTCTGCTGGGGCGTAGCCCGAACATCGGCCAGCGTACGCGGGTTGCTAGGCGACGAGGTCGGACAAGTGCTGCAGTGAGTTGTCGAGGTGCTCTGGCCCGAACGGCGGGAACTGGATGTACTCGCGCACATGGGGCTGGACCGCTGACCAGTCGTAGGTCAGCGTCACCGTCGTCCGCGACGATCCGGTCGCCCCGAGGTCGTAGCGCCAGGTCCAGCCGCCGAAGCTGAGCTCTCCGGCCTCGGGTGACTCGCTCCCGGGCTTCCACGCGATGGCCCGCGGCTCGTCGAACACCTCGACCAGGTTGGCGATCTTGTAGTCCTTGTCCGGGTGGTTCGGGTGGTACATCGCCATCCGGAACACCTGGCCGGCGGCGGTGATGCGATCGCCGTCCAGGGACCCGCGTACCCAGCCGGTGCCGTCGACGTCGGCGTGGGTGGACGGGTCGGCCAGCACCGCGAACACCGCCGCCGGGGAGGCCTCGATCGTCGTGGACGCGGTCACGCGCTCTGTTTCCATACCAGCGCTCCCGTCAGCCGTGCAGGCTCCTGCCGGTCATTGCCAGCACGCTCTCGCCGAACAGCTCGGACAAGGTCGGGTGCGGCTGGATGAAGTGCGCGACCTCATCGACGGTCGCCTCCCAGTTCACGGCGAGGTAGCCCTGGCCCAGCTGCTCGGTGACCCACGGGCCGACCATGTGGACACCGAGGATCGTGCCGGCCGTGCCGTCAGGGCGCTTGGCCGCGATGATCTTCACGAGACCTTCGACCTCGCCGACGATCTGCGCGCGGCTGTTGCCGCGGTACTGGTGCTTCGAGGTGACGACCTCGTAGCCCGCCTCGACCGCCGCCTCCTCGGAGTACCCCGCAAAGGCGACCTCGGGTTGGCAGTAGATCGCCCAGGGCACCTTGTCGTAGTCGACCGGCACCGGCTGCTCACCGAGGATGTCCTTCACGACCATGATCGCTTCGGCGAACCCCACGTGCGCGAGCTGCGGTGTCGCGATGAGATCGCCGACCGCGTACACGCCGGGCTCGCCGGTGCGACACCACTCGTCGACCTGCACGAACCCCCGATCAACCACCACGCCCGTTCCCTCGAGCCCGAGCAGGTCGGCGTAGGCGCGCCGGCCGACCGAGACCACGACCTGGTCGGTGCGCACCGACTCGCCGTCGCCGAACTTCACGAGCGTCCCGCCGTCCGGCTGCGGCTCGTGCCCCGTCACGGGGACGCCGGTCTTGATCTGGATGCCCCGCTTGGTGAACGAGCGCACCACCACGTTCGCGACGTCGGCGTCGCATCCGGGAAGGATCTTCGGCAGGGCCTCGAGGATCGTCACCTGCACGCCGAGGTCCGCCATCATCGACGCGAACTCGCACCCGATCGCTCCTCCGCCGATCACGACTGCGGAGGACGGCAGCTTGTCGAGCATCAGGACCTCGTCGCTCGTCAACACGATCTGCCCGTCGATGTCGAAGCCGGGGATCGTGCGCGGAACCGATCCCGAGGCGAGGACGACATGACGGCCGTGGAGCTCGGTGGCAGTGCCGTCGTTGCCGGTGACGCGTACGAGGTGGCCCGCGCCCAGCGCGCCCGCGCCCGCGAACGTGACGATCTTGCGGCTCTTCACCAGGCTCGACAGGCCCTTGTAGAGGTTGTCGACGACCTTCTGCTTCCGAGCCTGGCTGACAGCGAAGTCGAGGATCGGCTGGCCCGCATCGACGCCGAACTCCTTGGCCCCGGCGACGTGGCGGAACGTCGCGGCGGTCTCGAGGAACTCCTTGGCCGGGATGCATCCGCGGTGAAGACAGGTGCCGCCCACCTTGTCTTTCTCGATCATGGCGACGGAGAGTCCCGCGCTCGCGCCGTACAAGGCCGCGGCATAGCCGCCAGGGCCGCCGCCGATGATGACGAGATCGAATTCCTCTGTCACGGCTGCAGGCTACCGCCGGTCATCAAGGTCACTGCCGGCCGTTCACTGCCGGCCGTTCACTGCCGGCCGTTCACTGCTGGGCTTGTTGGGCTTGCTGGGCGAGGTGAGCGCGCCGGGCACGCGCCTCGTCCATTCGCTGCTGCGCCGCCGCGGTTGCGCGCGCTTGCGCAGCGGCCGCATCCGCCGCGGCACTCGTGGGTGCCAATCGACGGATGTCGACGACGACGCCGAGCGAAGGTGTGGCCGCACCCGCGACGACTCCCCGCAGCGGGGGCACGTCGTCATAGTCCCGCCCGTGTCCGATCGTCACGTGGCGCAGCCCTACCTCCGAGGAGTTCGTCGGATCGAGAGCGAGCCAGCCCACGCCAGGGATCGCCGCTTCGAACCACGCGTGGGTCTGCACCCGCACGACGTCGGCCTCAGGGTCTTCGCCGGTTGCGTCGTCCGTCGTGAAGAGATAGCCGGACACGTACCGCGCCGGGATGCCGATGCTGCGGCACATCGCCACCGCCAGGTGAGCGAAGTCCTGGCAGACACCCACGCGCCGCGCAAGCACCTCGTCCACCTCGACACCAACGTAGGTCGACCCCGGCTCGTACCGGATCGCCCCGCCTACGTGTCGATGAAGGGCGAGCACGACACCGACGAGATCCGTCCCGCTCGCCCCGGCCTGACGAGTCGCTTCCTCGGTCACTTGGGGCCCCCAGTCCGCGTGTGGGCTGCGTTGCAGATACTCGAGATGCTCCTCGCGGAATGCTTCGTCCCGCACCGAATCGATGTGAGGAGAAGCCGTGAACATGGGCGCCCGTCGCGTCTCGACGGAAGCCTCGGCGACGACCTCGAGGGAGTCGTGCGGCTCACGCACACCGAACGCGTCGACGCGGGTTCCCCAATAGTCGGTGAAGCTGAACACCCGTGACGCCGGGGTCGTCGACACCCGGTAGGAGATCAGCAGCTGGCGGGGGTCGCTCATCGGCGCGGCGCGCAGCTCGTTCTGCGACTCCCTCACCGGGGCGTCGTACTCGAACCTCGTGCGGTAGCGGATGTCGAGTCGCACCCGCTAGCTCCCTTCGCCCGGTCGCCGGAGCTCGAGCGGATGGAGATCGACAAGCAGGTTTCGGAAGTACTGCTGGCCGATCGCCTCGGACGCCTCACGCACCGCCTCCTGCACTCGATCGAGATACGACTGGAGGCCGTCGCCGAGGAGCTCGTTGACGTCACAGAACTCGAGCTCGGCCCGGATGCGACCGAGGATGCGCTCGGGCCGCGTGAGGGACTCACCTGCTGTGAGCCGAGCCAAGTCGCGCTCGGTCTGGCGGAGGCAATAAAGCACGCTCCGCGGAAACGTGCGAGACAGCAGCAGGAATTCGACGACGCGGGCCGGATCCATCGCTGCGCCGTACACCTTTCGGTACGCCTCGGATGCCGAGGCCGACTTCAGCGCGCCGACGAGCACGTGGAAGCCGGCGAGGTCGGTAGCACCGGCGAGCTCGCCGTAGCGCACGTTCAGCAACCGGCAGGTCATCTCGGTGCGTTCGAGCATCCAGCCGAGCATCAGGAAGCGCCATCCGTCGTCGCGCGACATCGTCTCCGCGGCCACGCCGTTCACGGTCTGGCACCGCCGCTTCACGAGCCCGTAGAGCTCGTAGGGCTGCTGCTCGAGATCCGCACGCAGGTTGCGGGCGAGCAGCTCGAGCCAGAACATGTTCACGGCCTCCCACAGCTCGGTGGAGATGAGCTCCCGCACGCTCCGGGCGTTCTCTCGCGCCGCGCCCGACCGAGCTCACGATCGCGCCCGGGTTCTTCTCGTCGAGCACGAGGAACTCGCTGACGATGGCGGCGGTCACTTCGGTGTGGCGATCGGCGAACCCTTGGTCGAGGTTCAGGACCGAGAGCAGGTCGAGCCACGAACGCGTCGCCTCTTCGGGGGGCGACTCGAGGAGGCCGTGGTAGGTGACGTCGAGCATGCGGGCGGTGTCCTCTGCCCTCTCCATGTACCGCCCCATCCAGAACATCGACTCCGCATGTCGGGCGAGCATCAGTCGCCCTCCCCTGCCAGCACCCAGGTGTCCTTCGAGCCGCCGCCCTGGGAGGAGTTCACGACGAGCGACCCCTTGCGCAGCGCCACGCGCGTGAGCCCGCCCGGGATCACTTCGATGCGCTCCCCGGAGAGCACGAACGGCCGGAGGTCGACGTGGCGGCCCTCGAGGTGATCGCCGACGAGTGTGGGGTGACGGGAGAGCTGCACGATCTCCTGCGCGATGTAGCCGCGCGGGTCGTCCTCGATGTGCTGGCGGAACTGGGCGATGTCGGCGTCAGTCGCCTGCGGCCCGATCAGCATCCCGTAGCCGCCTGAGCCCGACACCGGCTTCACAACCAGCTCGTCGAGCCGATCGAGCACCAGGGCTCGCTGGTCTGGGTCCCAGAGCAGGTACGTGTCGACGTTGGGGAGCAGCGGCTCCTCGTTGAGGTAGTACCGGATGAGGTCCGGCACGAAGGCGTACATCGCTTTGTCGTCCGCGACCCCGTTGCCGACCGCGTTCGCGATCGTGACGTTGCCGGCCCGCGCCGCGGCGAGCAGCCCCGGCACACCGATCATCGAGTCGCGCCGGAACGTCACGGGATCGAGGTACGCGTCGTCGATGCGCCGGTAGATCACGTCGATGCGCTCGAGCCCTCGGGTGGTGCGCATGAAGACGACGTGCTCGTCCACCACGAGATCGGGGCCTTCGACGAGCTCCACGCCCATCTGCCGCGCGAGGAACGCGTGCTCGAAGTAGGCCGCGTTGAACACGCCCGGGGTGAGCACGACGACGCAGGGGTCGCCCGCGGCTGCCGGCGCGACATGGCGAAGGGCGGCGAGAAGCGATGCTCCGTAGTGATCGACCGCCTGCACACGATGGGTGCCGAACACGCCGGGGAGCACGCGGGTCATCGCAGCGCGGTTCTCCAGGACGTAGGAGATGCCGCTCGGGTTGCGAAGGTTGTCCTCGAGGACGAGATAGGTGCCTTCGGCGTCGCGGACGAGGTCGATGCCGGCCACGAGGCAGCGGGCGCCACGCGGCACCGGGATGCCGAAGGCCTCACGTTCGAAGCCGTCGCTCGAGGTGACGAGGCCGATCGGGACGATGTTGTCCTTCACCGCGGCGCGCTCTCCGACGTAAAGGTCGTCGAGGAACATGTTGAGCGCCGTGACCCGTTGCCCCAAGCCCTGCTCGATGTGCGCCCACTCGCCCGGGGGGATGATCCGCGGGACGAGATCCATCGGGAACGTTCGCTCGAGCCCTGAGTCCTCGCCGTAGACGGTGAACGTGATGCCCGCCGATCGGAACGCCGCGTCGCGGAGCCGTTCGCGCCGATTGAGCTCGTCGGGGCTCAGCGCCCCGAGACGAAGGGCGAGCTGGCGATAGTGGGACCGCACCTCGCCGTCCCCGTCGACGAACTCGTCGAAGAAGCCCTCGTGCTCATATCCGGCGAACAGCGTCACGGGGCGAACGTCACCGGACGGCCGTCATTGGACGACCGTCATTGGACAAGCCAGGCGGCCCGCTCGCCCCCGCGCTCCCAGACCGCCGTGTACCCGATCAGCGATCCCGTCGGCTCGCTCAGGGTGAACGACACCGCACAGCGCGCCGACGAAGCCGGGGTTGCGGTGGCAGTAGTGCACGACTCGATGGTCGCGGGTGGTTGGGCATCGGGCACCATCGTGACGGCTGCCCCAGTGGGACTCAGCAACGACCAGCCGGTGGAGAGGTCGGTGACCTCGCTGGGGCCGTCGGGAGCGATGGACATGTCGACGATCAGCACCGCAGTGCCGCCCGCGGTCTGCGCGTCGGCCACCGTTGCCGTCACCCCGCTGAGCGTGGCCGGTTGCCCCATCTGCAGGAGGTCGCCGTTCGACGAGTCGTCGTCGGAGCTGCTCGACACCAACCAGACCCCGCCGGCGAGGAGGATCGCGAGGCCGCACACCAGCGCGGCGAAGATGAGCTTGCGCGTCGCCACGGTGGCGAAGGGTACCGGCCGCGTATCCAGAGCCTGTGCCAGGCTGACCCCGTGGGACTCAAGGACCTCAGGCGCCGCCTCACTGCCTCTGTCGAGGAGCTCGACGCCGCCCGGCTCCACGACCGCTATTCCGGGTTGGGCGTCACCGAGATAGCTGAGATGCCGACACGGGTGCCGGTGCGCGTCGGCGGTGAGGTGCAGCGGCTCCGCGTGGTACCGCGCGCCGGATCACCCTCTACTGAGGCAGTGCTTTCCGACGGCACCGGCGAAGTCATGGTGGTGTTCACCGGCCGGCGTTCGATCGGCGGGCTGCACCCGGGCCGTGGTGTCCTCGTCGAAGGGGTCGCGCACAACGAGCGGGGCCGGCTCGTGATCCTGAACCCCGCCTACACGCTGCTGGCTTGAGAGCTGCTGGCTTCGGGGCCCGCGCCGGTCAGGATCGCGCGCACGCCTTCCTCTGACTCGTCCGTGACGAGCACGAGCACTTCGTCGCCCGCCCGCAGCATCGTGTCGCCCCGGGGCACCACCAGGCGGTCGTGCCGAAGGACGGCGACGACCGTCGAATCTCGGGGCAGGTCGAGGTCGACGATCTCCTTGTCGTTCGCGGGCGAGTTCTCGGCCAGCGTCACTTCCGCGAGGCGGGCCCGTCCCCCCTCGAACGACAGGATGCGCACGAACGAGCCAACTGAGACCGCCTCCTCCACCATCGCGGTCAGGAGGTGCGGCGTCGACACGGCGACATCGACGCCCCAGCTCTCGTTGAACATCCACTCGTTCTTCGGGTTGTTCACACGAGCGACGACACGCGGCACGCCGAACTCCTGCTTGGCGAGCAACGAGACGACCAGGTTGTCCTCGTCGTCTCCGGTGACCGCCGCGACGACATCGGCCTTGTCGACGCCGGCCTCGGCCAACCGGCTCACCTCACACGCGTCGGCCTTCATCCACGGAACGCCAGGAGGCTCGTTCGCCGCGACCGCGCGCCGGACCACCGCCGCATCGTTGTCGACGATGAGCACCTCGTGACCACCGTTGTGCAACGACTCGGCGATGAACTTGCCGACACTCCCGCCGCCCGCGATCACCACCCGCATCAGTGCGGTCCTCCGCCTTCGGCCAGCCGGGAATCGAATGCGGCGATCGCGTCGCCGGCCAGGGCGACGTAGGCGATGTCGCCCTCCTGGACCACGAGGTCGGGCTTGGGGATCTGCGCGACGCCGAGGCGACCGACGGCCGCGACTCGCACGCGTCCCGGCTCGTCGAGCTCGGACACCATCCGGCCCGCCCATCGTGCAGGTATCGCTCGTTCGACGAGGCACACCTTGGCGCTGGGGTCAACCCAGTCGACTGCTGACAGCTCGGGGAGGATGTGGCGCATCACGCGCTCTGACGCCCACGACACAGTCGCGACAGTTGGGATGCCGAGGCGCTGGTAGATCGCCGCCCTCCGAGGGTCGTAGATGCGGGCGACCACCCGCTCGACGTTGTAGGTCTCGCGCGCGACCCGGGCGATCATGATGTTCGAGTTGTCGCCGTTGGTGACGGCGGCGAGCGCCGTCGCCTTCTCGATTCCGGCCTCTTGAAGGCGATCGCGGTCGAATCCGATGCCGCTGATCGTTTGGCCGCCGAATGACGGGCCCAGCCGGTCGAACGCTTCGGGCCGCTTGTCGATGATCGCGACGGAGTGACCGGCTTCGATGAGGCTCGTGCCCAACGACGACCCCACTCGGCCACAGCCCACCACCACGACGTGCACGGGCGGTCATCCTAGGCACCGCGTCTGAGGCATCACGCTGCCCGAGGCCGGCCGTGAGTCATGACAGCATGAGCGGCCGTGTGGGGACGCCTGAAACGAGTGCTCGTCGGTGTCCCCATCGCGAGCAGCGAGGAACACCATCAACGGCTGTCCAAGACCGTCGCTCTCGCCGTGTTCGCCAGCGACGCGATCTCTTCGACGGCCTATGCGACCCAAGAGATCCTGCTGGTGCTCGTGCCCGTGGCGGGCATGGCGGCGCTCAACGACATCGTTCCCCTCGCTCTCGTCGTGTGCGTCTTGCTCGCGATCGTCGTCACCAGCTATCGGCAGACCATCAAGGCCTACCCGCAGGGGGGCGGGAGCTATGTCGTGTCGCGCGAGAACCTCGGGAAGATGCCGTCGCTGGTGGCGGGCGCGTCGATCCTGGTCGACTACGTGCTCACCGTCGCGGTATCGGTTTCCGCCGGTGTCGCCGCCATCGACTCCGCCTTCCCGGAGCTCCTCGAGTACCGGGTCGTGCTCTGCATTGCTTTCATCACGTTGATGACTGTGGCGAACCTGCGCGGGCTGAAGGAGTCGGGTCGGCTGTTCGCGGGCCCGACCTACGTCTACGTGTTCGCGCTGTTCGCGCTCATCATCGTCGGCCTCCTCCGCTCCTATCTCGGCGAGCTCGGCGTGCTGCCCGTGAACGAAGAGGCCCTCAACGAGATCACCGACAACGGCGCGCTGCTCACCGGCACGACTGCTCTGATCATGTTGCGCGCCTTCTCCTCGGGCGCGGTGGCACTCACCGGTGTCGAGGCGATCGCCGATGGGGTGCCCGCGTTTCCGACGGCCCGAGTCACGCAATGCGGCGATCACCCTCACGTGGATGGCGAGCATCCTCGCCACGGCCTTCTTCGGGCTGGCGGTGCTCACGCACCGTCTGCAACCAACCGTTTCCGAAGAGGAGACGCTGCTCTCGATCCTGGGCAAAGCCGTGTTCGGGGACGGCTCGGTCATGTATTACGTGCTGCAGTTCTCGACCTTCGCGATCCTGATCCTCGCCGCGAACACCGCTTTCGCCGACTTCCCCCGGCTCTCGTCGATCATCTCGCGCGACGGCTATCTCCCGAGGCAGATGGCCAATCGCGGCGATCGCCTCGTGTTCTCGAACGGCATCGTCTTCCTCGCCGGGCTCGCCGCGCTGCTCATCGTCGTCTTCGACGGCAACACCGCTGCGCTCATCCCGCTGTACGCGGTCGGAGTGTTCACGAGCTTCACGCTGTCGCAGTTCGGCATGTTCCGCTTCCAACGCACGCATCGCGGGGCCGGCTGGAAGCACCGATCGACGATCAGCCTGATCGGCGCGGCGGCGACGTTGGTCGTTGCGCTCGTCGTCGTTGTCTCGAAGTTCACGCAGGGCGCCTGGATCCCCGCTGTCGTGATCCCGGCGATCGTGGTGCTGTTCCTCCAGATCGGTCGCCACTACGCACACGTGCGCGACGCCATCTCGGTGCCACCCGGCTGGCGGGCGCGGCGTCACACCCACAACGTCGTCGTGCTCGTCGGCAGCGTGAACAAGGGGGTGCTCCAAGCCCTCGCCTACGCGCGGTCGCTCGCCCCCGACCGGCTCATCGCGGTCTGCGTGGTCACGAACCAAGAGGAGCAGGACTCGATCCAGAAGCAATGGGCCGAGCACGAGATCTTGGTGGAGCTGCACACCCTCCACTCCGCCTACCGCGAGCTCACTCGCCCCGTGCTGAGATATCTCGACGAGCTCGACAGCGAGAGCCAGGACGACATCATCACGGTGATCATCCCGGAGTTCGTCGTCACCCACTGGTACACGAACGTGCTGCACAACCAGAGCGCGCTCGCCCTGAAGGCCCGCCTGCTCTACCGGCCCAACACGGTCGTCACGTCGGTGCCCGTCATCGTCGACTGACCAAAGTCCCGACCCAAGTCCCGATTCGGGGCGCGCCGAGGGGTCGTGACAGAGTTGGCGCCCGATGTACTCGACGCTCAAGCGGATCTTCGTCGGACGGCCGATCCCGTCGAGCGATGAGCACCATCAGCGGCTTCCCAAAGTCATCGCGCTGGCGGTCTTTGCGTCCGATGCGATCTCGTCCACGGCGTATGCCACCGAGGAGATCCTGCTCGTGCTCGTGCCCGTCGCCGCGATGGCCGCGCTCGAGGACCTCGTTCCGATCGCGATCGTGGTCGTGATCCTGCTCGCCATCGTCACGACCAGCTATCGCCAGACCCTCTTCGCCTACCCGAGCGGCGGTGGCTCCTACATCGTCTCGAAGGACAACCTCGGCGTGACACCGGCGCTCGTCGCAGGCGCATCGCTCCTCGTCGACTATGTGCTCACCGTCGCAGTGTCCGTGTCCGCCGGCGTCGCCGCGATCACCTCGGCGTTTCCGTCGACGCAGGACATCCGCGTGCCGATGTGCCTCGGGTTCATCGCACTCATGACCGTCGCCAACCTGCGCGGCGTCAAGGAATCCGGCCGCCTCTTCGCTGGACCCACGTACCTCTACGTGCTCGCGCTCAGTGCACTGATCATCTACGGGCTGTACCAATCCTACTTCGGCGGCCTCGAACCCCTGCCCGTCGACGAGGAGTCGCTGAACGAGCTCACCGAGAACGGCTCGCTGATCACCGGCATCACTCTCTTCGCCCTTCTCCGCGCGTTCTCGTCGGGCGCCGTGGCGCTGTCGGGCGTGGAGGCGATCTCGAATGGCGTTCCCGCCTTCCGCCCCCCCGAGCCGAGAAACGCCGCCCGCACGCTGATTTGGATGTCCTGCATCCTCGGCGCGACGTTCTTCGGCATCTCCGTGCTGGCCCACCGGCTCCAGCCGACGGTGTCGGAGCACGAGACACTGCTCTCGATCATGGGCGGCGCGGTGTTCGGCGACGGCACGTTCTTCTACTACGTGCTTCAGTTTTCGACGTTCGCGATCTTGATCCTGGCGGCGAACACCGCCTACGCCGACTTCCCCCGGCTCTCCTCGATCATCGCGAGGGACGGCTTCCTCCCGCGTCAGCTCAAGAGCCGAGGCGACCGGCTCGTGTTCTCGAACGGCATCCTCGTCCTCGCTGGGGTCGCGGGCCTGCTGGTCGTCATCTTCGGCGGTGAGACCTCGGCGCTGATCCCGCTGTATGCCGTCGGCGTGTTCACGGGTTTCACGCTTTCGCAGACCGGCATGTGCGTGCACCACTGGCACGAGCGTTCGGCCAACTGGCAGCGGAAGCTCACCGTGAACCTCGTGGGCGCGATTGCCACTGGCATCGTCCTCACCGTGGTCGTCGTATCCAAGTTCACGATCGGCGCGTGGATTCCCGCGGTGCTCATCCCGCTCATCGTGGTCGTCTTGCGGTCGATCGGTCGGCACTACGACCACGTCAAGCAGGCGGTAGCCACGGACGACGCGTGGAAGCCTCGCCGGTACACGCACAACGTCGTCGTGCTCGTGGCGACGCTGAACAAGCCGACCCTGCAGGCGCTCACCTACGCCCGTTCGCTCGCGCCCGATCGCCTTATCGCGTTGTCCGTCGTCGAGAACGCCGAAGAGGAGGAGATCCTCCGGGGAGAGTGGGAGGAGAAGAAGCTGCCCATCGAGCTCGTGACGATGTTCTCACCGTACCGAGAGCTCACTCGTCCGGTGCTGAGCTTCCTCGACGAGCTCGACGGGGAGAATCCCGACGAGATCATCACCGTCGTGATCCCTGAAGTCGTGGTGACGCACTGGTACACGCAGGCCCTGCACAATCAGAGTGCGCTGGCACTCAAGGCGAGGCTTCTGTTCCGCCCGAACACCGTGGTCACGTCCGTTCCGACGCTGGTGGAGTGACTCGATCTCGGCGACCGAGGGAATGGTGAGACGATGGACGTCATCCTCACTGGTGCAAGCGGCCTGATCGGCTCCGCGTTGCGACCGGCCTTGGCCGCCGACGGCCACCGCGTGATCGCCTTGGTTCGGAGGCCGGTACGGGGCGCAGACGAGGTGACGTGGGACCCCCCGAGTGGCCGCCTCGACCGAGCGTCGATCGAGGGCGCGGGCGCGGCCGTCCACCTTGCTGGTGTGGGCATCGCCGAGAAGCGGTGGACGGAGGAGCAGAAGCGGGCGCTGCGCGACAGCCGGGTGCAAGGCACCGGGTTGTTGGCCCGTGCGATCGCCGAGCTCAGTCGGCCTCCGGCCGTGCTCGTGAGCGCATCCGCCGTCGGCTACTACGGGGACCGCGGCGACGAGATCCTCGACGAGCTGAGTCCGCCGGGCGATGGTTTCCTGCCCGACCTCTGTGTGGCATGGGAGACCGCCACCGCGCCGGCGGAGCACGCCGGCACGCGCGTCGTGCACATGCGCACCGGAATTGTGCTCAGCAAGAGCGGTGGCGCACTCCGCAAGCAGCTCCCGCTGTTCAACGTCGGGCTCGGCGGACGTTTCGGGTCGGGGCGACAATGGCAGAGCTGGATCACGATCGACGACGTGCTGCGCGCGATCCAACACCTCTTCACAGCCGACGTCGTCGGGCCCGTCAACCTCACCACTCCCGCGCCGGTGCGGAACGCGGAGTTCACGAAGACGCTCGGGAACGTGCTCGGCCGCCCGACGCTCGTGCCCGTCCCGAAGTTCGGTCCCTCGCTGGTGCTCGGCAGCGAGCTGGCGGACAACCTTCTCTATTCGAGCCTGCGGGTCGTCCCGAAGCAGCTCGTAGCTTCGGGCTTCGAGTTCGCTCATCCCGAGCTCGAGGGAGCGCTCCGGCACGTGCTCGACAAGCCCGTCGCGGCATGAGCGACGCGCGCCCGCCGCCCGATCGGGCCGAGGTGGTGATCGTCGGGGCCGGACTCGCCGGCTTGGCCTGTGCCCGAGTCCTGTCTGACGCGGGCGTCGAGGTCGTGGTCCTCGAGGCATCGGACGGCGTCGGTGGTCGCGTCCGGACCGACGTCGTAGACGGCTTCCAACTCGACCGGGGCTTCCAAGTCCTGCTCACCGAGTACCCCGAGGCAAAACGCCAGCTCGACTACGCCGCGCTCGACCTGCGCCCCCTCGACCGCGGCGCGCTGGTGCACGTCGGAGGTCAGTTCCACCGGGTGAACGATCCGTTTCGCGCGGGGACGACGCGTGCGTCCGCAGTCGACGCCGTGACGTCCGCTCGAGCTCCGATCGGCTCCCTCCCCGACAAGCTCCGGATCGCGCGCATGCGCCGGTCGCTGCTCGCGACGTCGGCTCCCGACCTTCTGCGCGGACCCGACGAGCCGACGAGCCAGGCCCTGCGCAACCGAGGTTTCTCCGAGGCCATCATCGATCGGTTCTTCCGACCCCTCTTCGGCGGCATGCAGCTCGACCAGTCGCTCGTGACGTCGAGCCGCGTGTTCGATGTCATCTTCCGCACGCTTGCGAGTGGGGACGCTGCGGTTCCCGCCCAAGGCATGGGCGCGATCTCTGAGCAGCTGGCCGCTCCGCTGCCATCGGAAATGATCCATCTTGGCTGCCGCGTCGGAGCCATCGAAGGCACGGCGCTCTGGATGCACGGTGGTCGACGCATCGACGCGCGCAACGTCGTCATCGCGACCGAAGGACCCGAGGCATCGCGCTTGCTCGGGTTGCCGGCGGTGAGGTCGAAGTCGGCCTCGTGCGTTTGGTACGCCGCGCCGGTCCCTCCCGTCGAGGGGGGCGTCGTGGTGCTCGACGGTGAGGCGAGCGGTCCAGTCGCAAACCTCGCCGTTCTCAGCTCGGTCGCACCCACATACGCGCCCGACGGACAAGCGCTCGTCGTCGCCGCGTGCCCGGGCACGGCATCGATGGGAATCGAGGTCGCGGTGCGCAGCCAGCTGCTCGGATGGTTCGGCCCGGCCGTCGAGCGGTGGCGCCACCTGCGCACGTACCTCATCGAGCACGCGCAACCCGATCAACGCCCGCCGTTTCATCCGAAGCAGCCGGTCAGCCTGGGCGAGGGCAGGTACGTCGCCGGAGACCATCGCGACACGGCATCGATCCAGGGCGCCTTGTACTCGGGCCGGCGCGCGGGCGAGGCGCTGCTCGCCGATCTCAAAGGCGCCGACCCGAGACATCAAGGAGAGAGATGACCGAGAAGAAGCGATCAGTCCAGGCGCAACGAGTGATCGCGGCGTCGCCCGACACGATCTTCGACGTGCTCGCCGACCCGAGCCGTCACGCCGAGATCGACGGCTCCGGCTCGGTGCAGAAACCCAAGGACGGGAGCCCGCAACGGCTCGCGCTCGGCGCCAGGTTCGGCATGGACATGAAGATCGGCATGCCATACAGCACCAAGAACGAGGTCGTCGAGTTCGAGGAGGACCGGCGCATCGCGTGGCGCCACGCCGGACACCACATCTGGCGCTACGAGCTCGAGCCGGTCGAAGCGGGGACCCGCGTCACGGAGACGTTCGACTGGGCGACCGCACGCGCTCCGTGGGCCCTCGAGCTGATGCGGGCACCCGAGCGCAACCGCAAGGCGATGGAGTCCACGCTCCTGCGGCTTGCCGCGGTCGTCGAATCCTGACCCGAGGGACTGGCTACGAGGACTGACTACTTCGGCGCCATCCGGATCGCGCCGTCGAGGCGGATCGTCTCGCCGTTGAGGTAGTCGTTGTCGACGATGTGCAACGCCATCTTCGCGAACTCGTCCGCCGAGCCGAGCCGGCGCGGGAACACCACGCTGGCACCGAGCGACTCCTTCGCCGCGTCGGGGAGCATGCCGAGCAGTGGTGTGTCCATGAGGCCAGGAGCGATCGTGCAGACGCGGATGCCCGTGACCGCGAGGTCGCGGGCGGCGGGCAACGTCATCCCCACCACTCCGCCCTTTGACGCGCTGTACGCGAGTTGGCCGATCTGACCGTCGAACGCGGCGACAGAGGCGGTGTTCACGATGACGCCGCGCAGACCGTCGGCGAGCGGCTCGGCCTTCGAGATCTCGGCCGCCTCGTGGGTGAGGCACAGGAACGTGCCGATCAGGTTGATGCCGACGACGCGGTCCCACTCGCTGCGGATGTGGGGCGTGCCGTCCTTGTTGATCGTGCGGACGGCGGTGCCGGTGCCCGCGCAGTTGATGCCGATGCGCAAGGGAGCCGACTCCGATGCCATGGCGACGCCTTCGGCGACCTGCTCCGCGTTCGTGACGTCGGCCTTGAAGAACTTCGTCGCGCCGCCGAGCGCCTTGGCGAGCGCCTCGCCCTTCTCCGCGTTGAAGTCGAGGATGGTCACCTCGGCTCCGCCGGCGGCGAGCCGGCGCACGGTCGCCTCACCGAGACCTGACGCTCCCCCACTGACGATCGCTGCTGCTCCCTTGATGTCCATGGGCGGGCAGCCTAGGTGGCGAGGCTTCATAGGATCCCCGGGTGGCTCGCGTCGTCGTGCTCGTCGGTGCACCGGGGAGCGGCAAGAGCACGATCGGGGAGTTGTTGGGCGCGTCGGGCTTCCGCTGGCGCGAGTGGGAGCCGATCATCCTCGACACTGCCGCGAACGCAGCGGTGGTGCGAGCCTTCCGCGACCTCGTCGTACTCGCGCGTCGAGCCTTCGACATCTAACCGCAGGGTGCAGGCTGTCTGACGTGCTGCATCTGAGACTCATCGTCCCAAGCGACCTCGTTGACCAAGTCATACAAGAGCTCCGAGCGACAGCGGGCGTCGCGCACCTCACACGGGTTCCGACAACCGCGTCGATCCCGGTCGGCGAGCTCGTGTTGTGCGACGTCGTCCGCGAGGCCGGCAATGGCGTGATCGAGTGGCTTCAGGAGATGAACGTCCACCATCGCGGTGCGATCACCGTCGAGACGCTCGACACGGTCGTGTCCGATGCTGCCGCGGCCGCCGAGGCGCTGGCGCCCGGCCACGCTGCCGACGCGCTCGTGTGGGAGGAGATCGAAGACCGCGCACGCGACGATGCGACGCTCACCGCGTCGTATCTCGTGTTCATGAGCATCGCCGCCGTGATTGCCGGCATCGGGATCCTGCTCGACTCGCCCGTGCTCATCGTCGGCGCCATGGTTGTCGGCCCCGAGTACGCGCCGTTGTCAGCGCTTTGTGTGGCACTGGTGCGCAGGCGTGCCCGCCCCGCGACCGAGGCCGCCTCGACCCTCGGCGTCGGCTTGGCAGTCGCTTCGGCGGTGGCATTCGTGGCCACCGCGCTGCTGCGCGCCACGAACGCCGCGCCTGACAGCTACGGCCTTGGCGAGCGGGAGCTCACCGCGTTCATCTCACACCCGGACTCGCTGGCGGTCGTGGTGGCGGTGCTGGCGGGCATCGTCGGGATGCTCGCCCTCACCGAAGGGCGCAGCGGCACCCTGATCGGCGTGCTCGTGTCGGTCACGACCATCCCGGCGGTAGCAAACATGGGCGTCGCGGCAGCGTACGGGGAGTGGAACGAGGTCGGCGGCGCGGCCGCCCAGCTCGCCATCAACGTCGTTGGGCTCGTGACAGCGGGTGTCGTCACGCTCGCCGTTCAATCCCGCATCACTGGCCGGGTGCGCACCCAGAGCGAGCCCGCGACCTACGGCCGCGCGACTCGGTAGAGCACGTGCGGCTGCACCGGGTGGCCGTCCGGGACGCTCGGGTGGAGGAAGTCGTCGGCAGGATCGCGCGTCATCCCGATGCGCTCCATCACACGTTGCGATCGGACGTTCGTCACCGCGGTCATCGACACGATCTCGTCCAGACCGAAGTCGTCGAAACCGACTTGAAGCGCCGTGCGCGCAGCCTCGGACGCGTAGCCGTGGCCCCACGCTGACTGCCGCAGCCTCCAGCCCACCTCGACAGAGGGGTTGAAGGGCGCGGGGAACGTCTGCAGGGCGAGGCCCGTGAAACCGATGAACTCGCCGGTCTTTCGCACTTCGAGGGCCCACTGCCCATAGCCGTGCTCGGCGAACCGAGCGCGGATGTGCGCGACCAACGCGTCGCTCTCGGCGCGCGTGAGAGTGCTCGGGAAGTGCTCCATCACGACCGGGTCCGCGTTGAGCGCGGCGAACGGCTCGAGGTCCTCGTCGCGCCATTGGCGCAGAAGCAGCCGCTCGGTGTGAAGGTTGATCACCGGGGACTGGTGGCGACGGAGTAGACGACGTCGGCTTTGATCTGATCGATCGACTCGGTGCGCAAGGTTGCGAGTGTGCGCTCCCTCACCCTCGCTTTCTGCTCGTCCGACAGGTGGTCGAGTGCGACGCGATACCCGGTGCCGAGCACGATGTCCCACCAGTCTTCGGGCCGAGTCAGCGGATGGCGGTGGGCCTCCGCCTCTACGGTGACGTTGCGGGCGCTGGGCGCTGACTCGCGGAGAAGAGCCGACAGCTCGGAGGGAGTCGTGAGCCGTGACCAGGGCTCCCACCGCGTCGCCGGCTCAGCGTGCTCAGCTCGCGAGGGCGTCCCAGAGGGCTGACGCCGCCGGTTCGAACAGGTTCGGCCCCCAGACGGTGATGGCCAGACGGCCGCCCGGAGCCACGAGGTCCCAGAGCCGACGGGTCGCGGCGGCGATGTCCGGGAGGAAGAAGACACCGAAGACACACAGCACGCAGTCGAACGAGCCGGCGGGGAGGTCGATCTGCTCGATGTCGCCGACGCGCAGCTCCACATTCCGCAGCCCACGCGCCGCAGCTTTGGCGCGGCCCAACGCGAGAGCCGGTTCGGACAGGTCGATCCCGAGGACACTGCCGGTCGGACCTGCCGCGAGCGCGGCGGGTATCGCTGATGCGCCGGTTCCACAGCACGACGTCGAGAACGCGGTCGCCACGACCGACGCGCGCACGGTCCACGGTTCTCGCGCCGAAGCGATCCCAGAACGACAGTGCGGGAGCATCGAAGTGCGCAGCCGTGGCCTCGTAGGTCGACGCGGATCGGCTCTTGAGATCGCCGGCCGACGCAGGACCCCCAGCCACCGCCTCCTGGCGTCAGCACCCGGATCACGTCGCCGGCCCGCACTCGCAGCGTGCACTTGTCGGCGATCGGAATCGCGCGTGACTCGTCGCCGCCCGGCAGCAGCCAGTTCTCGCCACACGCTCCGGCCTCGCCGCCGTCGGCGCCCCAGGGGTGCGACACGCGACGCTCGCTGATGAGAGAGACCGTCGCCTCTTCCAACACTTCGAGGTCGCGTTCGATGCCGTCGCCGCCGTGCGCCTCACCGAGGCCGCCCGAGTCGCGTCGCAGCCGGCACCGCAACACGCGCACTGGGAACTCCTGCTCGAGCGCTTCGATCGGTGTGTTGCGCGTGTTCGTCATGCCGGTGTGCACGCCGCTCATCCCGTCCCGACCCGGGCCGCGCACCCTGTCCGCCGGCGAGGGTCTCGTAGTACACCCACCCATCGCCTCCCACGATGAGGTTGTTCATCGTCCCTTGCGACGCGCCGCCGAGCGTGCCGGGACGAGCGAGCGCGAGAGCGCCGAGGCACACGTCCGCGACGCGCTGGCTCACCTCCACGTTGCCCGCACCAACCGCGGCGGGCGGACGAGCAGCCACCACGGTTCCCGGGGGCGCAATCACCGAGAGCGGACGCAGCGCGCCCGCGTTCGCCGGGATGCTCGGATCGGTGGCGACCCGCAGTGCGAACACGACCGACGAGAGGGTCACTGACTCGACCGCGTTGACGTTGCCTGCACGCTGGGGATCGGTGCCGGTGAAGTCGAACGTGATGTGATCGCCGCGCACGGTCACCCTGACAACGATGCGGGCGGCACGTTGCTGGTCTTCGGCCTCGCCGGTGGAATCCATCACGTCCTCGAAGGTCCAGCTGCCGTCGTCCATGGCGGTGAGCGCGGCGCGCATCCGGCGCTCGCCGTACGCCAGGACCTCATCCACCGGCTCACCTCGCTCGACGAGTGCCGCGAGTCGCGCGGCACCGAGCACGTTCGCGCCGACCTGCGCGTCGAGGTCGCCACCGCGTTCGTCGGGTGTCCGCGAGTTCGCGAGCACGACGGCGCGGAGCGCCTGCGAGTACAGCACGGGCGGGATGCGCAAGCCCTCCTGAAAGATCTCGGTCGCGTTCGCAGGCATCGAACCGGGAGCCGCGCCTCCGAGGTCGGCGTGATGCGCGCGATTCGCCGCCCAGCCAACAAGCGCGCCGTCGACGAACGCCGGCGCCACGAACGTCACATCGTTGAGGTGGGTGCCGCCCTCGAACGGGTCGTTCACCACGACCTGGTCTCCCGGTCCCAGCCCCACACCGCCGGGAAAGCGATCGATCACTGCACGCACCGACGCGGGCATCGCGCCCAGGTGCACGGGGATGTGCTCCGCCTGCACCAGCTGCTCCCCAGCTGCGTTGAACAGGGCGGCCGAGCAGTCTGCTCGCTCCTTGATGTTCGGGCTGAACGCGGCGCGTCGAAGCACCGCTCCCATCTCGTCGGCGATGCCCTCGAGCCGGCCGATCAGCACCGCCAGGCCGGCGGCGCCGAGCGTCATGCTTCTCTCCGCTCGAGGACGAGCGCGCCCATGGCACCGGGCGCGCCGTGCCAGCCCTCGGGCACCCAGATCGTGCAGTCGGGCTCGCTCACCACCGCGGGGCCGCGGACCGCGCTTCGCGACGCGATCGGAAGTCGCTCGACGTCGACCGGCGACGACGCTCTCGCGGTGGCGCGCAGTGCGACGACCTCGACGACTGCGTCGACACGCGCGTAGCCATTTCGGCGCTCGTGCTCGGCATGGAACTCGTCGATCGAACCGACCGTGAGCTCGTGGCTCTGGCCCGCGTAGCGACAGTCGAGGGCCGTTGTCACATCGACAGCGGTATCCGCCGCGAGCGCGGCCTCGTGACGAAGGGCGACCTCCGACTCCCGACCGAGCTCCGCCAACGCGGACGTCGCGTCGCCGGCGTCGAGCCATGAACGGACGGCATCGTGCTGCACCGGTGCGCCGAGGAGACCGACCGCGCAGAAGACGCCCGCGCGGGCCGGAACTATCACCGTGGTGATGCCGACGACGTCTGCGAGCGCGCACGCATGCATCGGGCCGGCTCCACCGAACGCGATCAACGCGAGGTCGCGGGGATCGACTCCGCGCTCGACGGTCACCTTCCGCACCGCGCTCGCCATTGCCGCGTCGACGACCGCAACGACTCCCTCGGCTGCGACGCCGGCGCGCTCGAGCGCGGCACGCGCCGCGGGGAGGTCGAGCGCGCCGAGGCCGGGGAGCGCGCTCCCCTCCGCGATGTGGCCGAGGACGAGGTTGGCATCGGTGACCGTCGCGGCGGTGCCGCCCCGGCTGTAACAAGCCGGCCCCGGGTCGGCGCCCGCGGACTCCGGTCCGACCCGAAGGGCGCCACCCGCATCGAGACGCGCGATCGATCCTCCTCCCGCGCCGATCGTGTGGATGTCGAGCGACGGCATGCGCACGGGAAACCCGCCCACCTCGCGCCACGGTGAGGGCGCGGGCACTCCGCCCGCGATGAGGCACACGTCGGTCGACGTGCCTCCCATGTCGAAGCTCACTGCGTTCGGATGTCCGTTGGCCGCCGCGACGGCCGCTGCCGCGCTGACCCCGGCGGCGGGCCCCGACAGCAGCAGCGACGCGGGACGATCGGTCGCCCGAGCCAGCGGCACCAGGCCCCCCGCGGACGTCATGACGAACACGGCGGGCGCGACGCCACCTAGGCGCGCGAGGTAGTCACTGCACGCCGGTCGCACGTACGCGTTGACGACCGTGGTGACGAGTCGCTCGTACTCGCGATGCTCGGGCGACACGTCGTGCGACGCGACCGCGTCGTGACCCCACGCCTTCAGAGCCGCGACGACGGCTTTCTCGTGTGCGGGCCACCGGTCCGAGTGCAAGAGACACACCGCGACAGTCTCGATCTCGGGCGCCAGCGCCGCGAGACCGGCGACATCGAGGGGTACGAGCTCGGTGCCGTCGACGGCGACGCGCCCCCGCACGCCGTAGCGCCAGGCGCGCGGCACCAGTGGCGCGGGGCGGTCGGCCCATTGGTCGTACAACGAGGGCCGATCCTGACGAGCGATCTCGATGAGGTCCTCGAGGCCCGCGTTCGTGACGAGCGCGACGCGGCCGCCCGCCCGCTCGAGCAACGTGTTCGTCGCGACAGTCGTGCCATGTGCGAGCACGTCGACCGCCGCGCCCACTTCGACTACCCCTCGTCGCACCGCCGACGCGGGATCGACCCGATCCGAGAGCACCTTCACGTGCGCGCCGGACTCGTCGACCACATCCGTGAACGTTCCACCCGTGTCGACGCCAACTCGGCGGCCGCCTCCGGAGCCCATTGCGGCGAACCTACTAACGTCCGCGGGCGATGGCCGGACCACTTGCCGGATACACCGTGATCGACGCGACGCAGATGATCGCCGGTCCGCTTGCGTCGATGGTGCTCGCCGATCTCGGCGCTGATGTCATCAAGATCGAGAATCCGGCGGGTGGCGATCGCATGCGATATCTCGGGCATCGCATCGGCAGCATCGGCGCCCTGTTCGCGAACGTGAACCGCGGCAAGCGCACGATCGCGGTCGACCTCACGCACGAACGCGGGGTCGAGCTGCTCAAAACGCTTGTGGCGTCGGCGGACGTGTTCGTCCAGAACTTCCGCCCGGGTGTCGTCGAGCGCCTTGGCATCGACGAGCCGACCCTTCGCGACGGCAACGCTCGCCTCGTCTACCTGAGCATCTCGGGTTTCGGCGACGCCGGTCCCTATGTCGACCAGAAGACCTACGACTACGTCGTCCAGGCGCTGTCTGGCATGGCGGCGCTGCAGGCCGACCCGACCACGGGCGAGCCCGCACTGATCCGCAACGCCGTCGTCGACAAGGTCACCGCCTACGTCGCGTCGCACGCCATCACGGCGGCGCTGCTGGCCCGCGAGCGATCCGACGATGGTCGCGGCCAGCACGTGCGGCTGTCGATGATGGACACCGCCCTCGCGTTCTTCTGGCCCGACGGGATGATGCAGCACTCGTTCCTCGACGACGGCGTGACGCAGGGCGCGCACATGGCCGACAACTACATGGTGCGCAAGACGAAGGACGGGCACCTCGCGAGCATGGCGATCTCGGATCGTCAGTTCCCTGCGATGTGCCGCGCGCTCGGCACTGAACGCTGGCTCGACGACCCCCGATTCGCCACGATGGCCGATCGCGAGCAGCACATGGACGCGCTCGGTCCGCTGATGGACGAGGAGTTCTCTCGGTACGCGACCGCCGACCTCGTGAAGCTCCTTCAGGCCGAGGACGTACCGTGCGCCGCGGTCACGCCCGTCGGCGACGTCCACCTCGATCCGCAAGTCGTACACAACGCGAGCCTCGTCGAGCACGAGCGACCGTGGATAGGCCGGGTCCGCGAGCCGCTCCCCGCCATGCGCTTCGAAAGCACACCCGCCGCCCTCGGCCGCCACGCCCCGAAGCTCGACGAGCACACCGACGAGATCCTCGCCGAGCTCGGCCTCACCGACGACGAGATCGCCGCGCTCCGCACCGCCGGCACCATCGGCCCCCGCCACGCCTGACCCGGGCCGCTTCTCTTGGCGCCAGCGGGTGCCAGAGCCCCGTCTGCGCCAAGAGAACCAGTTCGGGTCTCAGCCGGTGCGGCCGGTTTGGGTTTGGGCAGCTTCGACGGCCATCGCGTCGACGAGGTCGTTCATCGGATTGTCGGAGTGCCCCTTCACCCAGTCGAACGTCACGTCGCCGCGGGCGAGCACTGCGTCGATGAACGGCTCCCACAGCTCGCGATTCGCGACGGGCTTGCGTTGGCTGTTCTTCCAGCCGTTCCGGTGCCACGTCTCGTACCACTTCTTGCGGAAGCAGTTGACGACGTAGGTCGAGTCAGACACCACCCGGAGGGGGCCGGCAAGCGCCTCGACCGCCTTGGCCGCCGCCATGATCTCCATCCGCTGATTCGTCGTCATCGGCTCTGCGCCCGACGCGTGGGGGCGACCACCGTCCACCGCCCACGCCCATCCGCCTGGCCCAGGGTTTCGGATGCACGCGCCGTCGGTGTAGACGACGAGGTCACTCACTCGAGTGCACGTCCCGACCGACCGCCCACAGCCACGTACGGCCGATGTCCTTCAGTCGGCGCACGCCAAGCGGGCGCACTCGGAAGCCGGGTTCGGCGTCGAGCACGTCGCGCACACCCGAGGGCACGACCACCGTGCCCGCCTTCGCGAGATCGACGATCCGGCTCGCGCGGTTCACGGTGGGGCCGAACGCGTCACCGTCGCGCAACAGCACGGGTCCGCTGTCGAGGCCGACCCGCACGGGCGGGAGGATGTCGTCCTCCGCGTGCGCTTCGACGAGGCGCAGGGCGAGATCGGCACCCGCGATCGGGTTCGCGGTGAGGAACATCACCTCGTCGCCGATCGTCTTCACGACGCGGCCGCCATATTCGGCGATGACGTCGCGAGTGAGCGACTCGAACCGCATCACGAGCGCATCGAGCTCGTCGCCGGTCAGCTGCTGTGTCAGGGAGGTGTAGCCGGTGAGGTCGGCGAACCCGACGGTGAGTACCTGATCGGAGAGCGCGCTGTCGGGGCTCCAGTAAAGCCGGCGCTCGAGCGCGCCGATGAGCTGCCGCCGATGGAGATAGTCGATGAGGAAGCCGATCCGCTCGAGCTGCAGCGTCTCGAGCAGCTTGAGCGCGACCTCATCTGCGCTGGCTCCCGCGTCGGCCATCTCCTCGGCGATCCTCGTCAGCGTGTCCGTCCAGACCTCGGCCACCACGGCCATTGCTCCGGCGATGACCCGGGTCTGCTCGACGGCCCGCTCTCCCTCGACCGGCTCCGCGATCGGTTCGACGACACCGGCGAGGGCGAGCACGTCGATGTCGGTCAGGATCCGCTCGCCCGGCTCGGGATCGGCAAAGCCCATGCCCCGCCACAGCCGCGCCGCCAGTTCGGGATCGGCCCCGACCTTCTCGGCGGCCTCCTCGAGGGAGTACATCCGACGGGCGGGCAGGATCGCCATGCTGAGCGCCAGGTCGATCAGCTCCCGCCCCTCCCCCACCGCGGCGATCTCGTCGTCGGTGACGCCGTTCGCGCGCAAGGAGGCGACGAGTTCGGGGCGCATGCCCGGAATGTTCACACATCACGCACCCGAACCGTCATCCGCGGGTGGAGAATGGGCGCATGATCTTCGACGGGTTCGTGAACCAGCTGCCCGACATCGACCCTGAGGAGACACAGGAATGGCTCGACAGCCTCGACGGCGTCGTCGAGGTGCACGGCAAGACCCGAGCCCGGTTCCTGGTCAGCAAGCTGCTCGAGCGGGCGCGCGAGCTGCAGGTCGGCTTCCCCGCCACCGTGAGCACGCCGTACGTCAACACGATCCCGGCCGAGCGCGAGCCGTGGTTCCCGGGTGACGAGCTGATCGAGCGGCGCATTCGCGCGTTCATCCGGTGGAACGCCGCGGCCATGGTCATCAAGGCGAACAAGCACGCCGACGGCATCGGCGGTCACCTGTCGACGTTCGCGTCGAGCGCGAGCCTCTACGAGGTCGGGTTCAATCACTTCTTCCGCGGCAAGGACGACGGCCAGCCCGGCGACGCGATCTACATCCAGGGCCACGCGGCGCCAGGCATCTACGCCCGCGCGTTTCTCGAAGGCCGGCTCTCCGAAGACGATCTCGACCACTTCCGCCGAGAGATCGGGCGCGTCGGCTTGTCGTCGTATCCCCACCCGCGGCTGATGCCCGACTTCTGGGAGTACCCGACGGTGTCGATGGGTCTCGGCCCCATCAGCGCGATCTATCACGCGCGGTTCAACCGCTACCTCTTGAACCGCCGGATCGACGACACGTCGAACACTCGCGTCTGGTGCTTCGTCGGCGACGGCGAGTGCGACGAACCCGAGACGCTCGGTGCGCTCTCGCTCGCCGCGCGCGAGCGACTCGACAACCTCATCTTCGTCATCAACTGCAATCTCCAGCGCCTCGACGGCCCCGTGCGCGGCAACGGCAAGATCATCCAGGAGCTCGAGGCCACGTTCCGCGGCGCGGGCTGGAACGTCATCAAGGTGATCTGGGGGTCGAAGTGGGACGCGCTCCTTGCCGCGTGACGTCGACGGAGTGCTGCTCAACAAGATGAACACGACTGTCGACGGAGAGTTCCAGCGCTACACGGTTGAGACTGGCAGCTACATCCGCGAGCACTTCTTCGGTCCCGACCCTCGCCTGCGCCGGCTCGTCGAGCATTTGTCCGATGACGAGCTGCGGCTGCTTCCCCGCGGCGGCCACGACTACCGCAAGCTCTATGCCGCTTACAAGGCCGCCGTCGAGAACGAGGGCTCCGGTGCCCCCACCGTCATCCTGGCCAAGACGATCAAGGGCTGGACGCTCGGGCCAAACGTCGAGGGTCGCAACGCGACCCACGGGATCAAGAAGATGACGAACGAGCAGCTGCGGAGCATGCGAGACCGGCTCTACCTCCACGCCGAGATCCCCGAGAGCGCGATGGAGGGCGACGACCCGCCGTACTACCGGCCCCCGCCTGAGTCGATCGAGTACCAGTACATGGCCGAGCGGCGCCGCGTGCTCGAGGGCGCGATCCCCCGTCGCGTGGTCCGGGCCCGCCGCCCACTCGAGCTGCCCGCCGACACTGCGTTCACCGAGGTCGCGGCCGGCTCCGGCAACCAGTCGGTCTCGACGACGATGGCGTTCACGCGGCTCGTGCGCAACCTCACGCGCGACGAGCGCTTTGGCGCCCGGGTCGTGCCGATCATCCCGGACGAGGCTCGCACGTTCGGTATGGACGCATTGTTCCGAGAGCTCAAGATCTACGCGTCACAGGGGCAACGGTACGAGCCGGTCGACGCCGAGCTGTTGCTCTCGTACACGGAATCGCAAGACGGCCAGATCCTCGAGGAAGGCATCACCGAGGCGGGCGCGATGTCGAGCTTCATCGCCGCGGGCACGAGCTACGCGCACCGCGGCGTTCCCATGGTGCCCTTCTACATCTTCTATTCGATGTTCGGCTTCCAGCGTGTGGGCGATCTCATCTGGCAGGCCGCCGACGCACGCACACGCGGCTTTCTGCTCGGCGCGACGGCAGGCCGCACGACGCTGCTCGGAGAAGGCCTCCAGCACCAGGATGGGCACAGCCTGGTGTTGGCGTCGACCGTGCCCGCATGTCAGGCGTACGACCCGGCGTTCGCGTACGAGATGGCAACGGTCGTCAAGCACGGGCTGAAACGCATGTACGGGCCTCAACCAGAGGACGTCTTCTACTACCTCACCCTCTACAACGAGAACTATCCGATGCCGCCCATGCCGACCGACGTGGAGGCGGGCATCATGGCCGGCCTCTACAAGTGGGCCGACGCACCCGAAGGCCCCACCACGCGGGCCACGGTCCTGTTCTCCGGATCGGCGCACGGCGCGGCCCGCGCCGCGGCCGACGAGCTCGCCAACGAGTGGGACGTCGGCGTCGAGCTGTGGTCGGCAACCTCGTACAAGGCCCTGCGCGAGGAAGCGCTCAGCACCGAACGTTGGAGCCGCCTACACCCATCAGAGCCCCCTCGCCTCCCCCTCGCCGCCCAGCTCCTCGCCGACGCGGAAGGTCCGATCGTTGCCGTGACGGACTTCATGAAGGCGGTGCCGGAGCAGATCGCGCGGTTCGTCGCTCGTCCGTTCGTTCCGCTCGGCACCGACGGCGTGGGCCGCTCCGATACCCGCGACGCGCTCCGCCGCTACTTCGAGGTGGACGCACCGCATGTCGTTGTGGCGGTGCTGTCCGCGCTCGCTGCGACAGGCGACGTCAAGCCCGAAGTGGTCAGGGACGCCATCGCGCACTACGACATCGACCCCGACGCCGCGGACCCGGCGCGCGTCTGATCCGGGAGGCAGTGCTGCTCGACCAGCACATGCACTAACGAGGATCAGCGACAGGCGAGTCGCTCAGTGCGGATGGGCGATCGAGATCCCGGCGACTTCGGGGCTGGTGCTCAGCGTCCGTGTCGTCGTCTTGCGGACCGCGGGTCACTCCGCTCGAGCGCCCTCGGACCGTCGCGGCGGATCACGACCGCCAGTCCACCGGCATGCGAGGTCGCGGATCAGGAAGTCGCGTTCGGCGTCAACCTGCGCCGCCCGCTCGGCGTCACCCGATCATCGACTGGTGATGTGTCGTCGATCCCGGCCAGCCTTCGGCGGTAGGCGTCCTTAGGCGCACGTCGAGGATCTCGCCCGCGTGCCGAACGCCGAGCGCGGCAGCTCGCCATCTGGTCGCCGTCGACCCCGACCGCGTCTCGGACTGCGACGAGTCAGCAGTGGAACTCCCGGCCCGGATCGGCGAGAAGTCGTGCGAGGTAGCGCATGCCCTTGAGGTCGCGCACGCGGACGGTGTGTCCCTCGAAGGTCACCGTCCAGTAGTCACCCTCGCGACGAAAGTCCTTGGCGCTCGCCACCGGCAGCTCGTCGGGCGATTCGGGTGCTCGACGTGAGCTGGAGGGCCGCCGACGTCGCAGCTTCGATCCCTTCGAGGATCGTGCGGGCCGCTTGGTGCTCCAGGACGGCACGAGTGCTCGCTGCCGCTGGCGCGGTGGGCCTCGGCGAGGCCCATGCGTGCGTGCGCCGCCTCGTACGGCGCGCCGACCTCGTTCCAGAGTCGCACCGCTTCGGACAGGGACCGTTCCGCGCCCGCAGCGTCGCCGTCGGCGAGCCGCACCCTTCCTCGGGCGAGGGCGGCGCCGGCGACCAGCGCCTTGCTCTCGAATCGGGCGGCGACGAGCTCCAGCTCGTCGGCGGCCGATCGAGCCCGGTCGACGTCGCCGGCCGCGATCTCGATCTCGACCTGCGCCTCGAGCAGCGGCGCGCGCTGAGCTCGGTGTTGGTGGTCGCTCCTTCGAGGGCACCCGCAACGGACGCTCGAGGGCATCTCGGATGGCGGCAGCCGCGGTGGCCACGTCGCCTTGGGCCAGATGCACCAGCGCGAGACCCGGTTGGGGATCCCACCCGGCGCGATGAGCCGCCAGGAGGGCCTCCTCCGCGCCCGCGATGTCTCCCTTGTGCAGTCGGATCCGTCCGAGCTCGTTCAGCGGCCACCCGAGCTCGCGTCGCAGGTAGGGCGCAGTTCCTCGCAGGCCATGAGCGCCTGACTCTCCGCCTCGTCGCACGATCCCCGCAGCCTGAGGATCTCGGCGCGGTGGACTCGGCAGCGACCGCGCAGGCTCCCGATGGCATTCGTCTCGCACCACCGTTCCATCGCCTCGGTCCACTCCTCGGCCACGTCGTACTGCGCGAGGCCCTGCAGGGCGCACACGAGCTCGCAGTAGACGACCCCCGTCGAGAGCGGATCGAGGTCCCCGGAGACGTTCGCCACCCCGGCCTCGTCGAGCAGCGCCAGACCCTGCTCGACGTCGCCGTCCAGGATGAGCAGCCGAGCCTCTGCCACCCGTCCGATGGCGCACGCCGCCGGGTCGCACTTCGAGCCCACCTCGATGGCGCGCCGCGCCCCTGCCGAGCGTCGGGCAGGTCACCGGTCAGCATCCGCTCGTAGGTGCGGACGACCGCGGCCACGCGTGGCCGGCGTCTCGCCCTGACCTTCGAGCAGCCGCTCGCTCGTGCCAACCAGCCATGCACGGGCGCCATGAGCGCGGTGTCGAAGAGCAGGTGCATCGCGACACGAACGGCGCGCCGCCCGCCGCGACCTGGTCACCGGCCTGCAGGCATGCGGCGTAGGCGCGCTCCCACGCCTCGATGGTCACGTCGAGATGGCCGGCTGCGTAGGCGACCTCGCCGAGCACCGGCAGCTCGGCGGGGGTCAGCAGGCCGTCCGCGTCCGCCTCCATGAGGAGATCGAATGCCTGCTTCCACTCTCCCCGGGCTGCCGCGTCACCTGCGCGCTCGACGAGGCCAAGACCAGCGCCATCGCTCATCGCGCGCCTCCCGATCCTCGGCCGATCGGAGTCCGAGGTCACGCGGCGCCGACCGTACCCGTGATGGTTACGGCCGTAACAGCTCTTGCTCACGCCTCTCGGGTGGGACCACCAGTCCCCGCAACGAGCCAGTCCGAGGAGGACTCATGGAGATTGCAAAGGTCAATGGCGTCGAGCTCGAGTACGAGGTGGTCGGAACGGGCGAACCCGTGCTGCTCATCAGCCCCGTCCTCGCCGACGGGTTCCTGCCGCTCATCGCAGAACCGGAGCTGGCCAGCCGCTACCAGCTGATCCGCTACCACAAGCGTGGTTGGGTCGGCAGCACCCACACCGACGCGGCCGGTGAGCGTCGTCGACCACGCCACCGACGCTGCCGCACTCCTCGATCATCTCGGTGTGCAGCGCGCTCACGTCGCGGGCCACTCCAGCGGCGGGGCGGTCGCGGCCCAGCTGGCGCTCGACGACCCCGAGATCGTCAAGACGCTGATCCGCTCGAGCTCTCGCTGGTCCCGGTGCAGAGGCCGTTCGTAGAGGGACGAATCAAGCCTCAAATCCGGGGAGTGGCCAACAGCCTCGACCGACTGCGCCGTACCGACGAGGCCGCGGCCGAGGCATGGAACGAGCGCGAAGACGCCCGTCATCATCGATGTCGCTCTGTCATCGACCGGCTGGCCGCCGAGGGGCTCTTGTCAAGCGAATGGCCTTCCGCCGCCGCTGCCGACCTCCTGTGGTCGGCGACCTCGCTGCGATCCTGGGAGGACTTGGTCGGACAGCGCGGATGGTCCACCAAGAAATGGGTGACCCGCACGGTGGCTTTGCTCGAGACGACGCTCATCGGCGGCGCGACATGACACCTATGCCCGCCGGCTGACCCGCGCAACCCGCCGTAGGCTCCCGTCAATGAAGGGCACCCTCGCGGTCACCGGCAATCCCGAAGCCGACCAGCTGCTCAACACGGAGCCCCTCGCGCTCCTTCTTGGCATGCTTCTCGACCAACAGGTCCCGATGGAGTGGGCGTTCAAGGGCCCCGCACTCCTGAAGGAGCGGCTCGGCGGTGAGCTCGACGCGAACAAGATCGCGGCGATGGAGGCCGAGGAGCTCGTCGCGGTGTTCTGCCAGAAGCCTGCGCTGCACCGCTTCCCCGCGAGCATGGGCCGCCGGGCCCACGAGATGTGCGTCGCGATCGCGAACGACTACGACGGCGACACGGCGGCGATTTGGGAGAGCGCGACGACCGGCGACGAGCTCTTCGCGCGGCTGCGCGCGCTCCCCGGCTACGGCGACGAGAAGTCGAAGATCTTCGTCGCCATCCTCGCCAAGCGCATGGGAGTGAGGCCGCAGGGCTGGGAGCACGTCGCCGGTCCCTTCGCCGATCCCGAGCCCCGCTCCGTGGCCGACATCGACAGCCCCGAGGCGCTCGAGAAGGTCAGGCAGTGGAAGAAGGCAAAGAAGGCCGCAGGCAGAACCAAGCAGGACTGACCATCGTCACCCCGCGCCCGGGATGAGCGCGGCGAGGCGATCGAGCACCGGCTCGGCGTCGTCGGTGGAGCGAATGGGCGCGTACAACACGAGCTGATCGACACCGGCCTCCGCGTACGCGTCGACTTCACGCTCCGTCACCTCGTGCATGTAAGGCGACACGCTCACCAAGACGTCGCCGGGTGCGCGACCCGCGTCGGCGATCAAGGTGCGCAACTTCGCGACCCGCTCGGCCGCGCCCGCTGGATCGAGGTTGTAGCCATACCACCCCTCGGCCAGCCGAGCCGCCCGTCGCAACGCTGCGTTGCTCTCGCCGCCGACGTGGATCGGCGGATGCGGCTGCTGCACCGGCTTCGGGAACTGGCGCGCCTCGGGCAGGTCGTAGAACTCGCCCTTGAACGACGACACCTCGTCGGTCCAGAGCGAGCGCATCACGGAGAGGTACTCGTCGCACCGCTCACCGCGTCGCTCGAACGGCACGCCGAGTGCGGCGAACTCCTCGGCCAGCCAGCCCACGCCGATGCCGAGATCCATCCGCCCGTTCGACAGCCAGTCGAGTGTGGTCACCGACTTGGCGGTGTACACGGGGTTGCGCTGCGGGACGAGGAGCACGCCCGTGCCCAGCCTGATGTTCGAAGTGACCGAGGCGAGAAACCCGATCGTCGCGAACGGCTCCGTCAACCCGCGGTCAGGCGCGGCCGGGAACCGCCCGCTCTCGAGATACGGATAGCGCGACGAGTACTCCTCGAACAGCACGACGTGCTCGGCGACCCAGAGCGACGAGAACCGGCGCTCGTCGGCGGCTCGCCCAACGGCAGCGATGTGCTCCGGCGTGCAGAGTGGGTTGGCGAAGGGCGGGAACAGACCGATCTTCACGAGCTCTCCTTCAGCGAATCGTGGTCACCCGGTTGCGCTCGCGGTCGAGCCAGCCGAGGAGGATGGCCACAGCGCGGGGATCGTGTCGAAGGCGGTGGCCCGCGCCCGCGACGATGCGTAGCTCCGCCGCGCCATGCGCCTCGGCGAGCAGACGAGGATCGACGATCGGAACGGACTCGTCGTCGTCACCGTGCACGATCAGCAACGGCTTGGCCGACATTCGACGGGCGGCATCGAGGGGTCGCAACGCCCGAAACTCGCGCGCCCACGCTTCGAACGACGGAGGGAACGTCGCGCTGCGGACGGCACCGATCTCGCGTGCATGGTCGAGGAAGCGGCGGGGCTGGCCTGCCCAGTCGTCGAAGTCGGCGCGCGCGGCGAGAGCGGCGACGCCGCGGACTCTCGCGTCCTCCGCGCCCTCGCAGATCACGAGCGAGCCGCCGGTGCTCGTGCCCGCCAGCCACACGTTGCTCACGCCGGTCTCGTCTACGAGGTGATCAACTGCAGCGCGCAGATCCTCGAGCCAGCCGAGCAGCGAGAAGTCGCCTTCGCTCTGTCCGCAGCCGCGGAAGGTGAACGTCAGTGCCGCCCATCCCATCTCGTTCGCGATTCGGTCGATGAGCTCCGGAAACGTGCTGGCCGACTGGCGCGCGTCGAGCGGGCCGACGGGGAAGCCGTGGCACAGCACGAGCCCCGGGGTCGCCGGGGTGGCGCGTCCGTTCGGGAGCGCGAGGTAGCGCGCCACCTTGAGCCCGCCGGAGTCGAACCATCCGTTCACGGCCGACCCGGTCAGGCCGGGTCTTCAGCCCGGGCGGCCGCTTGGGCCCCGGCACACCGCGAGCAACGGCGGTAGCCACGGTTGCGGGCCTCGGAGAGCACGTCGGGAGCGAAGCAGATGAACCGCTCGGAGGCCATCAGCTCCTCGATGACCTCGGGCTCGTCACACGCGTCGACGTCGTGGGCGATCTGGCGGCGCTTGTCCCCGAGCCACCGATGCTCCTCGAAGCGCACGGGACGCTGCACGGGAGGCACGCTACTGGCCGCCGACGCGCATCAGGGGCGCCCGTAGGCACCCCTGATGACGTTCGACAATTGAGGATCGGACAACGTTCGGGCTCTGCGAGAGCCCACTGGGCGGGACCATTTCCCAGCCGTCGTGCCGACGGTTGCTGGCGGGTATTCGCCGGGTGGTCCAGCGGGCCGCCTAGCGGCCAGCCACCTCCGAGGTCCCAAGACTTTGACTATGCAGTTGGACCACCTCCTTTCCTCGGTGACACCAGCAAACCACACGACGAGGAAAAGCCGCGCGCCCTATTCCGTCGCCGTGCCCACCCCGGAGCGGACCGCCCAGGCGGTGAGCTCCGAGCGGTTCGCCAACCCGAGCTTGGCGAGGATGTTCGACACGTGGACGGCGGCGGTCCGCGGCGAGATGTAGAGCTCCCGGGCAAGGGCCGCGTTGGTGAGACCTCGCGCCACGAGGGCGGCCACCTCCCGCTCGCGGGCCGTCAGCTCGCCGCCCCCATCCCCAGCGTCGGCCGGCCCCGGCCGGGTCGCGCGGCGCAAGAAGGCGTCCACCTCGTCCCGGCGGTAGCCCGGCCAATGTTCGAGCAGCCCGCGAGCCTCGGTCGCCAGCGCAACGGCGACGGGGCGCTCGCCGAGCACGAGGTGACAACGCGCGCTGGCGAGCAGCAACGAGGCGTGGAGACTCACCGGCAGCCCGGGCTCGTCGTGAGCGAGCACCGAGTCGTACTGGTCCAGCGCGCCGCTGTGGTCGCCCTCGGCCGCGAGCAGCATCGCCTCACCCACACCGACCCAGGGCTGGTCGCCCGCGAGCTCGAGCAGGGGACGCACCTGCTCTCGTATGAGCACGGTCGGCAAGCCCGCGCGCAGGGCGGACTCGATCGGCAGGACGGTCCACTCGACGGCCGGTTCGCACGGTGCTGTCTCCGCGACATCGTGCAGGCGTCGAAGGAGCGCCTCGACCAGCGGGCGATCTCCTCGCCGCTCGGCCAGCTGGATGCCTACCGCGAGGTCCCAGAGCTCCTCGGACGTCATGAACTCGAATGTCTTGTCCGCGAGGGCCGCCGCGTCGTCGACCCGTCCGCCCTCGAGCCAGATCGAGATCTGATTGAGGGCGGGCCATTGCGCGTCGGTCGGCGCGACCTCGCCGATCCGCAACACCCATCCGTCCAGACCGGCCTGGGCGCGTGCCATGTCACCCTCGCTGATCGCGATCTCGACCTGCAAGGCCGCGTGCTTCGTGCGCACCATCGCGTCGAACCCCGCTCTCTCCGCGGCGGCGTCGAGCGCGGCAACGATCGCCTTGCCCTCGCGAGTGTGCAGCGACACACAGCCGTGGAGGTTGTGGAACGCGCGGGCGACCGCGACGTGATCGCCCACAGCTTCCGCCTCCGCGATCGCCTGACGGAGTGTTGCGATCGCCTCCGGCCGGCGGCCCGGCCAGTCCGCGAGCGCGGAACCCTTCTCGACGAGGCCAAGTCCGCGTGCCTCCTTGACTCCCCACCTATCCGCTTCGTCGATCGCGCGCTCGGACCATGACACGGCGACTTCCCGGCGCCTCGCGAGCATGTGAGCCTGCGCGACCGCTGCATACGCGGCCGCGCGCTCCGGTCCGGGATCGAGCCGGTCGGCCAACGCTTCGACATCCGCGACCGCGGCGTCATGCTCGTCGAGCCGCCCCAGGTCCCAGACGACGCGGGCGACCATGTGCGCGGCCGCCGCCTCGCCGGCGAGGTCCGATTGGGCCTGCGACTGCGAACGCCACCGACGGGCGTGCCCGAGCGCCTCCTCGTTGAGCCCGACGAGCCACGCCGCGCGAGTCGCGGTCTCGAGGAGCGTCAGGCAATCCGGATCCTCAGCGAGTGCGTCCGTCGTGAGCTGCAGCGCCTGGTAGGACGACCCGCGTTCGAGGTAGTGCGTTGCACCCTCGCGCGCCAGCTCGAGGAACTCGTCGGTCCGGCCCGCCCGGCGGGCGTGATGGGCCAACGCCGCGAGATCGGCGCTGCCCCAGTCTCGCAACGCTGCCAGCGCCGCCTCGTGCAGGCGACGTCGCTCGCGTCCCAGGAGCTGATCCTCGACCGCGTCTCGCACGAGCGCGTGGCGAAACACGAACTCGTCAGGACGATCCTCGACGATGAGGCCCCGCTCGACGAGTCCGCGGAGATGGCCGATGAGCTCCGGTTCGGTCATGTGCGTGACCGCCGTGAGCATGTCGAACGACGCACCCCGCCCGAGCACCGCGGCTCCGTCGATGACTCGACGCTCGTCGCCTGCCAGTCCGTCGAGCTGACGGCGCACGATCTCCGCCAGTGTGAACGGCAGCGGTTGCGTGGCCAGTGCGTCGGGCTCCGCGCCCCTCGCCGCGCTCAGGATCTCCTCGAGGAAGAACGGGTTGCCACCGGTCCGCGCGTGCAGCGCATCGGCCGTCTTCGACGGAAGCGAGCGTCCGTACACGCAAGCCAGGAACGACGCCACGTCGGCGTGCGTGAGCCGGTCGAGCCACAGGTGGTGCACCGTGCGCCGCCGGTCGAGGCGCACGAGGAGATCAGCCGCGGGAAGGAAGCGCGTGAGCTCGTCCGGCCGGTATGAGCCCAACAGCATCGAACCGCGCGGCGTGCCCGCCGCGAGTCGTTCGAACACGCCGAGGCTCTCGGCGTCGGCCCAGTGCAGATCCTCGAAGACGATCACCGCGGGACCAGCCGCGACACGGTCCATGTACGTCTGGACGAGTGCGCCGAGCGGGTCAGAGCCTTCGGGCACACGGTCGATGCCCAAGGCGTCGAGTGCGAGCTCGAACGGACGGCCCAGCGAGCCGGGCTCGGCCTGGCCGCCAAGTGTGGTCACGCCCGCGGGAAGGGTCGCGCAGAACTCGCGCAGCAACCGCGTCTTGCCGACGCCTGCCTCGCCGACGACGAGCGCGACCGCGTGGTCTGACCGGGAGGCGTCCATCAACCCGGTGAGGCGGGACAACGGGGAGGTACGTCCCACCATCACCGGGCTGAGTCCCGTGCGCCCGGCGAGCATGCGGTCGAGCATACGGATCAGGTTTTGCTCTCCGTCAGATCACGACCCCCGTGTGACAGAGGAGCGGCGGCGCACCCACGCTCGAAACGAGCGACGAGGCCGAGCCGACCGCGTCGCCGCGGCTTCGAGGGTGGCGCGACGCTGCTCGTGGATGGAGAGGCCGATTGTCGGGTCCAGCGTCATGACTCCAGGATGCGCCCGCGAGTGGCCTCGGCACATCGGCACTCCTACGTATTCGCGCGCACCTCGCGCGTCTACGTATGTCGGGCGTCACGTGCCCCGGGTCACAGCAGGACCTTCACAGGCGGACCTTCACAGATCGGCGTCCCCGGCTGGCGGCCCCACTGCGCCGATCTCCCGGAGGTGCTGGAAGTGAGCCTCCACGACCGCGGCGATGTCGGCCGGCCGGTACGTGCGTCCCTCCGACGTGCTCCGGGCGATGAGTGACGCGATCGAGGCCTCCTCGTCGACGACCGTGAGCCGGGTGGGGTCCTGCGGCACCTCGAGGGCCGTGGGCGGTCGCAGCCCTTGCGCGCGCAGGTCGGCCATGTGCCACCTGACGATGTCGCGCACGTCCGCGTAGCTCAGCGTCGCGGTGACGTCGGGGGGGAGGCGTTCGCTGACGGCGAGGACCGCTTCGTCGAGGTCGAAGACGACGCGGGGCGAACGCGCGTCCAGGCGGTGGGCTTCACGTCCGACGACGACCGCGGCGATGACGAAGACGATCAGCGCGGCGGCCACCACGATGAGAATGGTCACGGCGCCCCCACTCGGGGACTCGCGGAGCTAGATGCCGATGCGCTGGGCGAGCAGCTCACGGTGATAGGTCGGATCACCGAACAGCAGCTCGGACGACTTCGCCCGCTTGAAGTACAGGTGTGCGGGGTGCTCCCAGGTGAAGCCGATGCCGCCATGGATTTGGATGTTCTCGGCGGCCGCGTGGAAGTAGGCCTCGGAGCAGTACGCCTTCGCGAGCGAGGCGACCGAGGGGAGCTCTTCGTTCATCTCGGCGGCGCACCACCCCGCGTAGTACGCGGCGGACTTCCCCGACTCGACCTCGAGCAGCATGTCAGCGCACTTGTGCTTGATCGCTTGGAACGAACCGATCGGGCGGCCGAACTGCACGCGGACCTTCGCGTACTCGACCGCCATGTCGAGGCAGCGCTGAGCGCCACCGACCTGCTCGGCCGCCAGCGCAACCGCGGCGAGATCGAGCACCGTCGACAGCACGGTCCACCCGGCGCCGTCGGTGCCGATGAGCCGCGCGGGCGTGTCGGAGAACTCGAGCTTCGCCTGCTTGCGGGTCTGATCCATCGTCGAGAGCGCGGTACGGGTGAGCCCCGCGGCGTCACCGCTCACGACGAACAACGACACGCCAGCGGACGTGCGGGCCGCGACGATGATGAGGTCGGCCGTGTGGCCGTCGAGCACGAACATCTTCGTGCCGCTGAGCTTCCAGTCGTCGCCCGACTTCGTTGCCGCCATCGTGATGCCGGCCTCGTCCCATTTGCCCGACGGCTCGGTGAACGCGACGGTCGCGATCGTCTCGCCCGACGCGATGCCCGGCAGGAACTCCTTCTTCGCCTGATCGTCACCGGAGTGGATCAGGGCGTTCGCGGCCAGCGCGACGGTCGCGAAGTACGGCGCGCACAGCAGCGACCGACCCATCTCTTCGAGCACGACGATCAGCTCGACATAGCTGTATCCCGATCCGCCGAACTCCTCGGGGACGATGAGGCCCTGGAGGCCCATCTGCTCACCCATCTGCCGCCAGACGGCCTCGTCGTAGCCCTGCTCGGTGTCCATCAGGCGACGAACCTCGGATTCGGGGGACTTCTGGTCGAGGAAGGCCCGGACGGTGCGGCGAAGCTCTTCCTGCTCCTCGCTGAAGGCGAAGTTCACGTTCGTTTCCCCCTGTGAGGCGGTGAGACTGGGTACAAGCGGCCTGGCTTTTCTACTAGACCCGCGGGTCAAGGCGCACATGCCAGTCCGTGGGTTTCGGCGCCAAGGAGGGTTCCCGTGCACTACAACGACGGCCAGATCGAGATCCACAAGCTCGTCGTGGGGCCGGTCGACAACAACGTCTTCGTCATGCGCTGCAAGGCCACTGGCGACGCCGTGCTGCTCGACGCGGCCAACGAGCACGAGAAGCTCCTCGAGCTCTGCCAGCGCCTCAACGTGCGGCGGGTGCTCGAGACCCACGGTCACTGGGACCACATCCAGGCCGTCCCCCAGCTCCGCGACGCGGGGTACTCCGTCGGGATCACCGCGGAGGACGCGGCGATGCTGCCGTCGTACGACGAGGTCATCGAGGACGACTCGGTCATCCAGATCGGCGACGTGCGGCTGCACACGATCCACACGCCCGGCCACACTCCCGGGTCGATGAGCTTCCTGGTCGAGGGATCACCGGTGCTGTTCTCGGGCGACACGCTCTTCCCCGGGGGGCCCGGCAACACCACGTTCCCGGGAGGCGACTTCGACACGATCATCGCGTCGATCGATCGGCGCCTCTTCACCCTCCCCGAGGGCACGCTCGTGCTCCCCGGCCACGGCGACGACACCACGATCGGCACCGAACGCCCGCATCTCCAAGAGTGGGTCGACCGCCGCTGGTGACGAGCGGCCATCCCCCCGGTGATGATCCAGAACAGGGGGGTGCTGCGTAGACTCGCCAACGACCGCCCACGAAGGGATACGAGATGAATTTCGGGGCACCTGAGCTGATCATCGTCCTGCTGATCGTCCTGCTCGTATTCGGCAGCACGAAGTTGCCGAAGCTCGCCCGTTCACTGGGTCAGGCGCAGAAGGAGTTCAAGGACGGGCTGAAAGAGGGCGTGCAGACCGACGACGCCGACAGCAAGGCCGCTGAAACGAAGGCCGCTGACACCAAGCCGTCCGACACGCCGTCCTCCTAGGGCCGCGTCCTCGAGCCGCTTCCTCGAGCCGCTTCCTGGCGCCGGCGCGCGGCGCCGTGCACGGCTTCGAGCACGAGAAGCCGGATCTCGGAGCGGGCCTGCTCCAGCGGCGCCGTGAGCGCGTCGCCGTAGAGCTCGAGCAAGTACCTGCCTGACTCGTTGCGCGCCCCCGCGCCGAGTACGTGCGAAGCGCGAAGCTTGCGCAAGATCGCGACCTCGCCCGGATCGGCGGTGAGGTCGTCAGCAGCCACGACGAACGCCGACTCTTCGCGGAGGGCCCATTCGGTCTCCGGATAGTCCGCAACGACGTAGCTGGTGGCGTCGTCGAACACGAAGCTCTCGGTGCCGCCGCCCCCGTCAGCTCGCGACATGCCGACGAGCACGGCGCGCACGGCCCCGCCCCCCGGCTCGGCGAGCGAGATCGTCCACGACACGACATCGAGCGATCGGGCCGCAGCAGCCGCGACCGCCTCGAGCCGTTCGGTCGCGTCCGCTGCGACCAGAGGACCGTCGAGCAGCTCGAGCGCGGTCTCGAGCAGACCCTGCAACGCGGGGCTGCGATCTCGAAAAAGCCGCCACGGCGCGCGGACCCCCTCGACGAGTCCGTCGCTCGCAGGACGCGCGACCGACACTCGACCCCGCCCCCCGCGCTTTGCGGCATACTGCGCCGCGTCGGCCGAGCGAAACAGCTCTTTGGGGCGGCTCACCCCCCGACCGGTTGTGGCCACGCCACATGACGCCGTCAATCGGCGCCCGGACGAGGCCTGCAGCAACGTCAAGGCCTCTTGCGCTACATGTGCGGCGCTCGCGCCGTCGTGACCTTCCAGCAGGATGCAGAACTCGTCGCCGCCCAGCCGGAACGCAGCCGCGCCTTCGATCTCGGCCACGGCGTGACGGAGCGCGCCGGCGACCGCGACCAGCGCTTCGTCGCCGGTGTCGTGGCCGAACCGGTCGTTGACTTCCTTCATGCCGTCGATGTCGAACACGAGCAACGACACCGGGCGTCCCGTGATACCGGCTCGTTCGAGGGCGGCCTCGAGCCGCTCATCGAGCGCACGACGGTTGGCGAGGCCGGTCAGCGAGTCTTCGAACGCCAGCCGCTCGAGCCGGGCAAGGTGCTCCGCGTGCCCGAGCGCCGCCGCAACGTACAGCGCAGCGGCCTGCAGGAACTCGGTGTCGTCGGCGCTGAGCGGCGCGTCGCCGGGCGCCGTGGCCGCCCACAGCTCGCCCCACACGTCGCCGTCGACCACGATGGGCACTCCGAGCTCGGAGTTGCGGCCCGTGTGACGGAGCCATTCGGCGATCGTCGGGTCCTCGTTCGGATCGTCTGCGCACGAGAGGTATGGCTCGCCCTTGAGCAGCAACGTCTCCACCGCGGGAAACGCGTGGAACGGATACTCCTCGTGCGTCGGGAAGCGCACCTCACCTTCCGCGAGGACGCCAACGTTCACGAGCACCCGGAGGGTCTGGCGCTCCATGTCCGCGCGCGCGATCGAGACAGCAGAGGCGCCGAGCGCGGCCCTCGCCTCCTCGGCCGCCATCTCGAGGGTGTGGGTGAGGTCGTCGGCAGCGGCCACGGCGCGGGCAAGCGACGCGAGGGCAGCCAGGCCCCGTACGGGAGGCCCGGCCGCGTCGAGGGCATTGGCCGGCGCGCGCTTCACGATGATCTCTCCATCGGCGGGGTCAGAGGGTGACTGAGTGGGCCGCCCGGCCCCTTTTCTGGGCCCCTTTCTAGGACCTATTTTCCCCTATCGCCATAGTGGTTATTAGACTGGCGATGTGACCGCGACCCCCGGTTCTGAGCTGCTGCGAATCGAGGATCTGCACGTCCGACCGGCCCCCGACGACGACTCGGCGCAAGACGCGGGCCGCGACATCCTCCGAGGCGTCGACCTCAGAGTCCAGGCCGGCGAGGTGCACGCGCTGATGGGCCCGAACGGCTCTGGCAAGTCGACCCTCGCCAACGCGCTCATGGCCGACCCGGGCTACGAGGTCACGGGCGGGCGGGTCTTCTTCAAGGGCGACGACATCACCGACTGGCCCACCGACGTACGGGCCAAAAGCGGCATGTTCCTGGCGTTCCAGTACCCGCAGGAGATCGCCGGCGTCTCGGTGATCCAGTTCCTTCGCCAAGCGCTCTCCGCCCGCAAGGGCATCGACCTGTCGGTGCTCGAGCTGCGCCTGGCGATCATGGACTGGATGAAACGCCTGGAGATGGATCCGGCGTTCGCGGATCGCTATCTCAACGAGGGCTTCTCCGGCGGCGAAAAGAAGCGAAACGAGGTGCTGCAGATGGCGATCCTCGAGCCGGACCTCGCGATCCTCGACGAGACCGACTCCGGGCTCGACATCGACGCCCTGAAGGTCGTCGCCCGCGGCGTGCAAGAGGTGCGGGCAGATCGGTCGGCCCTCGGGGTGGTGCTGATCACCCACTACCGCCGCCTGCTCGACTACCTCCAGCCCGACCGTGTGCACATCCTCATCGACGGCCGCATCGTCGACAGCGGAGGTCCCGGAGATGGCCGAGCGGCTCGACCGAGAGGGGTACGACGCATGGCGGTGAACGCGGCGTTCGACACCGCCCGCATCAAGAAGGACTTCCCGATCCTCGACCGCGAGATCAACGGCATGCGTCTCGTCTATCTCGACTCCGCCGCGACCTCGCAGAAGCCACGACAGGTCCTCGACGCGATGACGCGCTACTACGAGACGTGCAATGCCAACGTGCACCGCAGCGTGTACCACATCGCGGGGGAGGCGACCGAGGCCTACGAGACCGCGCGCCTCAAGGTGCAGCGGTTCATCAACGCGCCCACCGAACGCGAGATCGTCTTCACGAAGAACGCGACTGAGGGCATCAACCTCGTCGCGCACTCATGGGGCCGATCGAATCTGCACGAAGGTGACGTCGTCGTGCTCACGCACATGGAGCACCACGCCAACATCGTGCCGTGGCACATCCTCGCCGCCGAACGGGGCATCGTCCTGCGCTGGGTGCCGCTCACGCCCGAGGGTCTGCTCGACCTGACCGACCTCGACGCGCTGCTCGACGGAGCGAAGGCATTCGGGTTCGCGGCGATGTCCAACGTGCTCGGCACGATCAACCCGGTCCGTCAGCTCAGCGATGCGGCACACGCACACGGCGCGGTGGCGATCGTCGATGCCTGCCAGTACGTGCCCCACGTGCCCACCGACGTGCAGGCGATGGGCGCCGACTTCATCGCGTTCTCAGCCCACAAGATGTGCGGGCCCGACGGGTATTGGCGTGCTGTGGGGACGGGAAGGACTGCTCGACGCGATGCCGCCCTTCCTCGGTGGCGGCGACATGATCCGTGACGTGCGCCTCGACGGATACACACCCAACGAGCTGCCGGTGAAGTTCGAGGCGGGAACCCCGCCGATCGCCGAAGCGATCGGGCTCGGTGCCGCGGTCGACTACCTCACCGAGCTGGGCATGACGAACGTGCGCCGCCACGAGATGGACGTCACCGGATACGCCATCGACCATCTCACCGAACGGTTCGGCGACGACCTCACGATCTTCGGCCCCCGCAACATCGAGGTGCGGGGCGGCGCGTTGTCGATCGCGTTCCGCGACCTCCACCCGCACGACATCTCACAGGTCCTCGACCAGACGAACGTGTGTGTTCGCGCCGGGCACCACTGCGCGAAGCCGTTGATGCGAGAGCTCGGGGTCAATGCGACCGCCAGAGCGTCCTTCTACGTGTACAACGATGAAGCCGACGTCCACGCCCTCGCCGATGGGCTCGACGCGGCGACAGACTTCTTCACACCCTGAGTTCACAAGCCTGAGGACCACGATGCCAGGACTCGAAGACCTCTACCGCGAGATCATCCTCGATCACTACCGCAACCCGCGAAACCGGGGCGAGCTCCCGACTCCGCCCGCGCATCGCACTGAAGGCTTCAACCCGCTCTGTGGCGACGAGATCATCGTGTTCCTCGACGTCGAGGACGGGGTGGTCCGCGATCTGCGCATCGGCGGCCAGGGGTGCTCGATCAGCCAGTCGTCAGCCTCGATGATGTCGACGGCTGTGAAGGGCAAGTCCGTAGAGGAAGCCCGAGAGGTCATCCGGGCCTTCAAGGCGATGATGTCGATCCACGAGCACGCGCTCGATAGTGATGATGGCGACGAAGCGCCCTCAGACGTGAAGCTCGGCGACCTCGAGGCGTTGCGGGGCGTCGTCAAGTTCCCGGTGCGGATCAAGTGCGCCACCCTCGCGTGGAACACCCTCACCCAAGGGCTCGAGGAGATCTCGGCCTAACCCAGGGTCGTGATGTGACCGAGCTTGCGGCCGGGGCGGGGCGCCTTCCCGTAGAGATGGACGAACACGCCGGGCCCGGAGGGCATTGGTTCGGGCAGCTCGCCGATCAGGTTCACCATCGTCGCCATGCCAAGGAGGTCGCACGGGCCGAGTGGCTGCCCCGTGATGGCGAGCAGGTGCTGGGTGAACTGGCTGGTCGCCGCGCCTTCGATCGTCCAGTGCCCGGAGTTGTGCACCCGAGGAGCCATCTCGTTGGCGAGCAGTCGATCGCCTACTTGAAACAGCTCGAGCGCGAGCACGCCGACGTAGTCGAGTGACTCGGCGAGCACGGTGACGTGCCGCTCCGCGAGTGCCTGCAACGACACGTCGACGTTGGGAGCGGGCGCGATCGTCGTGCGCAGGATGCCCTCGGAGTGATGGTTCTCGACGAGCGGATAGAACGCCATCGCCCCGTCCGTCGCACGGGCGGCCACGATCGAGAGCTCGCGATCGAACAGGACCAGCTCCTCGACGATCGCCGGACGGTCGAGGGCGCGGATCGCCGCGCCGACATCGCCGCCCTCGGCCACTCGTATCTGCCGCCGCCCGTCGTAGCCGCCGCGGCGTGACTTCACGATGACCTCCGCGCTCGCACGGCGCGGTGCCTGCTTCGAGTCCGTGTACGGGGCGGTTGGGATGGCGACAACGGTGAAATGATCCTTTTCGGCCAGGCGATCCTGGCTGACTGCGACTGCGCCGGGAGGTGGCCGTACGGCGGTGACGCCTGCCAAGCGCTCGAGAACCTCGACGGGCACTCCCTCGAGCTCAACGGTTACCGCGTCACAGCTGCTCAGTACGGAGATCGCGAGCGGGTCGTCGAAGGCGGTGACGACCCGCTCACCGTGCGCCAGGGGTGCGTCCGCGACCGGATCAACGAGCACGCAGTCGATCTCCATTGCCGCCGCGGCCTCGGCCAGCATCGCGCCGAGCTGTCCTCCCCCGACGACGCCGACGCGAGCCCGGGTCACTCAGGCAGGCGGGGGTCCGGGTGCGCGAGCACGTCGGCGGTCCGCGCCTCGCGCCACGCTCGCAGCCGCTCACGGAGCTCCGGTCGTCCTTGCGACACGATCGCCGCCGCGAGCACGCCCGCATTCGTGGCGCCGGGCGCGCCGATCGCGAGCGTTCCCACGGGGACGCCGGCGGGCATCTGCACGATCGACAGCAGCGAATCGAGCCCGTTGAGCGCCTTCGACATCACGGGCACACCGAGGACAGGGAGGACCGTGTTGGCGGCGATCATGCCCGGGAGGTGTGCGGCCCCGCCCGCTCCCGCGATCACGACCTCGATGCCCCGGTCTTCGGCGGCGACTGCGAACTGTTGCAGCAGCGCGGGCGTGCGATGCGCGCTGACAACCTTCACCTGGAAGGGCACCTCCAGGGCAGTCAGAACGTCCGCGGCCGCTTCCATCGTCGCCCAATCCGAGCGCGAGCCCATCACGATGGCGACGATCGGCGACTCCATGGGTCAGTCGAGATAGGGCGCGTACCCGTGCGCCTCGAGCTCGGCCGCGAGGCTGTCGTCGCCTGACTTCACGATTCGTCCGTGCACGAGGATGTGCACCTGGTCCGCGTGCAGCTCGTGCAGCAGTCGCACGTAATGAGTGATCGCGAGCACGCCGAGGTTCTGCTCCTTCGTGGCCGCCTCGATCCGTCGCGCGCACGCGTGGAGGGCGTCGACGTCGAGCCCCGAGTCGAGCTCGTCGAGGATCGCGATCGCTGGCTCGAGGACGGCGAGCTGGACGGTCTCGTTGCGCTTCTTCTCGCCACCCGACAGGTCGACGTTCAGGGGGCGGGCCAGGAAGCGCTCGTCGAACCCGATGCGCTCGGCCTCGTGCCGAAGGCGCGACCCGAGATCTGCAATGTCGCGCCCGCTCGCCTCGAGGGCGGCGCCGATCATCGCTTCGAGGCTGACTCCTGGCACCTCAGTCGGGTACTGGAGCGCGAGGAACAGACCGGCCTCGGCGCGCTGCCAAGGTTCGAGGGCGAGGATGTCCTGGCCGTTCAACGTCACTGTGCCGCCGAGCACCTCGTAGCCGGGACGGCCCATCAGCACGTGCGACAGCGTCGACTTTCCCGACCCGTTCGGGCCCATCACGGCGTGCACCTCGCCGCTCGCGATGGTGAGATTGATGCCGCGCAGGATCTCCTTGCCCGACACGCCGGCGTGCAGGTCGCAGATCTCGAGAACCGTCACAGCGCGACCGTCATTGCGCGACCGTCACAGCTCGACCTCGACGTAGACGTCGCCGTCATCGATGCGCACGGGGTAGGTGGGCACCGGCTGGGTCGCGGGCAGCGTGAGCGGCTCGCCCGTCTCGAGCGAGAACGAGCTGCCGTGCTTCCAGCATTCGATCTCGCACTCGTCGACGAGCACCTCACCCTCGGACAGCGAGATCTCCGCGTGGCTGCAGGTGTCACCGATCGCGAAGATGCGATCGACGATGCGCACGACGCAGATGGGGGTGTCGCCCAGGACGAACAGGCGGGCTTGGCCGTCCGGAAGGTCTTGCACCGAGCAAAGACGTTCGATCGTCATGCCGCGTGCCTCCGCGCGAGCTTCGCCGCTATGTGCGCGCGCAGCGGCTCGACCATGGCCTTGACCGGCAGCCGTTCGAGCACCTCGCTGAAGAAGCCGTTCACGATGAGCTCCTCCGCTCGCTCGGGTGGCACTCCGCGGCTCTCGAGGTAGAAGCGCTGCTCCGCGTCGATCGGCCCGACCGTCGACGCGTGGCTGCAACGCACGTCGTTGGTGTCGATCTCGAGGTTCGGTACCGAGTCGGCCCAGGCCGCGTCGCTCAGCTTGAGGTTGCGGTTGGTCTGAAACGCCGACGTGCCGGGTGCCTCCTTCCGCACGCGGATGAGGCCGCTGTACACCGACCGGGCGCGGCCTTCGACCGCTCCCTTGAACAGCAGGTCCGAGGTCGTCTTCGGTGCGGCGTGGTCTTGGAGCGTGCGGAAGTCGTGCATCTGGTCGCCCTCTCCGAAGTACGCCGCGAGCTGGTCACCCGCCGCGCCCTTGCCGTCGAGGCGCGCGTCTGTGCGGACGCGGGCGTAGTCACCGCCGAGCGCGACGTTGGCAACGAGCGTCGATGAGGAAGCTCCGGCGCGCGCGACCTGCGACGCGATCTGCCAGACGCGAGGGCCGAGCAGGTTCACCGCGAGGTAGCGCAACCGCGCACCGGGGCCGGCCTCGAGCTCGGCGACCGGAAGCGTGAGCGCTCTGACGTCGGCCGAGCTGTGGTGGTCGAGCACAGTGAGCTCGCTGTCGGTGCCCAACCGCACCACGACGCGCGGCATGGTGAGGAGCCCTTCGGTCGCGGTGAAATGCGCGACGACCAAGGGGACGCCAATCGCGAGCCCGTCGGGCACCTCGATGACGATCGGGGCCGTCGCGAAGGCGGTGTTCAGCTCGGCGTAGACGTCAGGAGCTTCGTTCATGATGGCGCCCATCGACCCCGGCGATTCCGCGTCTGTGACCCGAAGGCCCTTCTCCGCGAGAGCCGGATCGACCTCGTGGTGGACCACCTGCCCGTCGACCACCATCACCAGCCCTGCTCGTTCGGGGATCGTGGCTTTGGTGCCGGCGACGGCGGCCGCGATCGCGTCGTCGGACGCGCCGAGCGGGGTGGTGGGTCCGGCCAGCGTGTAAGCGTCGAGGTCGAGGTCGCTGATGCGGCTGTAGCGCCAGATCTCTTCGGCTTCGGTGGGGAACACCGCGCCCGCCGCCCGGTCCGCGGCGCTGGTGCGCAACACCTGCAGCCAGGGTGGACCTGGCAACGCCGCCGCAGCGTCAGCGGTGAAGGGGCTCACCCCCCGAGGCTACTTGCGGCCGAACCGCTTCCAGAATGGCTTGCGCTGCTTCTCCGCCTGCACCTCGGCCAGGATGCCCGGCCCCGCGGCGTTGATGATGTCCTCGGCCTCGTCGAGCAGCGCCGAGGCACTCCCGTCGTCGAGACCCGGCGGCTCCTCGGGCGTCACAGGAGCGACGAGCGTGCCGTACTGCCAGGCCATGTCGGCCAGGCGCCGCTCGTACTTGGGGCAGTCGTCAGGACAGCGCCACGGCGCGTCGGGAGCCAGGTCGAGGTTGCACTTCCGGACCGTCTCGCCGTTGGGATAGGTACGACTCTCGAAGTTCTTGCACTCGACTCGCATCGGCACGCGCGTAAGTCTGCCCCGTCAGGCTCCCGGTTGGCGCGCGCTCTCGTCGCTATCGTTTCTGTGTGCTCGAACGGCTCATGGCCGGCGTGTCTCCCGGCGCTCGCCGCGCCCTGACGATCGCGCTGATCGTCATCGCGTGGGCGGGCTTCCTCGTGGCGGTCGTCGCCGGCATCGTCGAAGGTGTCCTCGTCGTGGTCATCGGCTTCGTCGTCGTATGGTTCATCACGTCGATGCTGAGCTCGAAGGCCGCGGTCACCATCGAACCGTCAGAGCCGTCGATCGCGCCGGACGGAACGCTCGAGTCCCCGGTCGATGTCGAGGCCCGTGTGCGTCAGCGGCTCGAGCAGATGAACAAGGAGCAGGGCCCGCCCGCGGATGGGCCGACGACCCAGCCTTGAAGCGCCGGCCTTGAAGCGCCGGCCTTGAAGCGCCGGCCTTGAAGCGCTAGCCGACGCTGCCGTCCATCTGCAGCTCGATGAGGCGGCTCCACTCCACGGCGTACTCCATCGGGAGCGTGCGCGTCACGGGCTCGATGAACCCGTTCACGATCATGCCCATCGCCTGTTCCTGCGAGAGGCCGCGGCTCATGAGGTAGAACAGCTGCTCGTCCGCGACCTTTGACACCGTGGCCTCGTGTCCGACCTCGGCGTCGCGCTCCCCCACCTCCATGTAGGGGAACGTGCGGCTCACGGACTGCTCGTCGAGGATCAGCGCATCGCACTGCACGTGGCTCTTGCACCCGTAGGCACCCTCGTCGATGTGGACGAGACCGCGGTACGTCGTGATGCCGCCGTCCTTCGAGATCGACTTCGACACGATCTTCGACGTCGTCTCGGGCGCGGCGTGCACCATCTTGGCGCCGGCATCCTGGTGCTGGCCCGGCCCGGCGTAGGCGACGGACAGCACCTCTCCCGATGCCTTCGGACCCACCATGTACACCGACGGGTACTTCATCGTGAGGCGGCTGCCGATGTTGCCGTCGATCCACTCCATGTGGCCCTCGGCTTCGACCCGGGCCCGCTTGGTCACCAGGTTGTACACGTTCGGCGACCAGTTTTGGATCGTGGTGTACGTGACGCGTGCACTCGGTCCGACGATGATCTCGACGACGGCAGAGTGCAGCGAGTCGGACGTGTATACGGGCGCCGAGCACCCCTCGATGTAGTGCACCTTGGCACCCTCGTCGGCGATGATCAGCGTGCGCTCGAACTGCCCGGCGTTCTCACTGTTGATGCGGAAGTAGGCCTGCAGCGGCATCTCGCACTCGACGCCCGGCGGCACGTAGATGAACGAGCCACCCGACCACACCGCGGAGTTGAGCGCGGAGAACTTGTTGTCGCCCGGCGGGATGACCGTGCCGAGGTAGCGCTTCACGACATCGGGGTACTCGCGCACCGCCGTGTCCATGTCACAGAAGAGGATGCCCTGCGCCGCGAGCTCGTCGCGGTTGCGGTGGTAGACGACTTCTGACTCGTACTGAGCGGTGACGCCGGCGAGGTACTTCCGCTCGGCCTCGGGGATGCCGAGCTTCTCGTAGGTCGCCTTCATCTGCTCGGGAAGGTCGTCCCACTCGTCGACCTGCCCCTGGGTGGGCTTGATGTAGTAGTAGATGTCGTCGAAGTCGAGGTCCGGCATGTTGACCGCGAACCACGGCAGCATCGGCTTGCGCTCGAAGGTGCGGAGCGACTTCAGACGGAACTTCTCCATCCAGTCGGGCTCGCCCTTCCACCACGACATGTCCCGCACGACGTCGGTGTTGAGGCCCTTCTCGGGCCGGAAGACGTACTCCTCCTCGTCGGCCCAGCCGAGCTTGTAACGACCGAGATCGAGGTCGGTCACCGCCATCGTGGATCACTCCCATCGGGGTGCGCGGACATCGGAAATTGCACTACCTAGATAGTAACAATTCGGGGAGGCGGTACCACCCCGTGTCGGCGCACTGGCAGCATGGGCGGCAATGTCTCGAATTCGAGCGCTCGCGCTCGTCGCCGCCCTCATCCTGCCCCTCTGCGCCCAGAGCGTGCTCACCCCCGTCCCCGCCGGAGCAATCATGGGTGGGATCCCGGTTCCCTCGTCCGTGGCGCCTTCGGTCGTGGCCCTCGTCGACCGCCGGTTCAACGACCAGTTCTGCGGTGGCACCGTCGTCGCCGCTGAGTGGATCCTGACGGCTGCGCACTGCGCAATCGGCTACCGAAGCCAGCCGGGCACGATCGAGGTCGTCGGAGGCCGAGCCGACCTCCGGACGCAGACCGGCACCGTCATCGCGGTGCTCGAGATCGTCATCCATCCCGCGTTCGACCGCGCCGCCCGCCGCAACGACCTCGCGCTGCTTCGCCTCACCGCACCGATGCCGCAGCCCGCGGCTCCGCTCATGACCGCGGACGTCGAACCCGCCTACACCGGAGTGACAACCGGGGTGGTTGCCGGATGGGGGGCGGACACACCGAACGGCAGCGCCGGCGTCGCGGACCTCCGCGTCGCCCCTGTCCCGCTGCTCGCCGACAGCGTCTGCGTGGCGGTCCTCGCCTCGTTCTTGAGCGAGAACCACATCTGCGCCGGCAACAGCACTGTCGGGCCGTGCCCCGGTGACAGCGGTGGTCCGTTGCTCGTCGCCGACACGCGTGGGATCACGCGCGTCGCCGGCGTCGTGAGCTACGGCAGCGATCCGTGCAACCAGACGCCCGCGGGCTTCTCGCAGGTGTCAGCCAACGTGGCCTGGATCCAGAGCCTGATCGGCACGTCACCGCCGCCTCCCCCACCGTCGCCGCCCACCCCCGCGCCAAACCCCACCGACGCGGGATATTGGATGCTCGGCGCCGACGGCAAGGTGTATCCGTTCGGCGCCGCCGCCGGTTTCGGTGATCCGGCGGGGCAGGTCGACGGCGCGGCGGTCGGGATGGCGACAACCCCCGACGACAAGGGCTATTGGGTCGTGACCACCACCGGTCGGGTCTTCAACTTCGGAAGTGCCCCCGCGCTCGGCTCGGTGGCGGGCGGGACGCTCATCCCGGGAGAGTTCGTCACCGGCCTCGCCGCGACGCCGACCGGCAAGGGGTACGTGGTCTTCTCGAGCCGCGGCCGTGCGGTGAGCTTCGGCGACGCACCGTCGGCGGGTGATATGACCACGACCGCTCTGAACGGTCCGGTCCTCGGTGGCATCGTCACGCCGTCGGGTCGCGGCTACTACATGGTCGCTTCCGACGGCGGCATCTTCACCTTCGGCGACGCGGCCTTCCGTGGCTCGATGGGCGCGACGCGGCTGAACGCACCCGTGCGCGGCCTCGTGCCGACCGCGACCGGCAACGGTTACTGGCTCGTCGCGTCCGACGGCGGCATCTTCACGTTTGGCGACGCGGTCTTCCGCGGATCGATGGGCGCGACGCGTCTCAACCGTCCGGTCGTGGGCATGGTGCGGTACGGCAACGGCTACCTGATGGTCGGATCCGACGGCGGCATCTTCACGTTCAGCGATCTCGGGTTCGTCGGATCGCTCGGCGCGACCCCGCCCGTCGCCCCGATCACGAGCGTTGCCGTCGTCTGAGCAGCCTCCCGTCGACGGTTCTAGGGTCGCCGTCATGACCGAGCTCTGGAAGCAAGGACCCGCCGAGCTGGCGGCGATCATCGCGGGCAAGGAAGCATCCTCGGCTGAGGTGATCGACGCGCATCTCGCGCGCATCGCGGAGGTCAACCCGCACCTCAACGCGATCACACGCGTCCTCGGCGACGAGGCGCGAACCGCCGCCCGCACCGCTGACGCGGCGCTCGCCGCAGGAGAGCCACTGGGGCCACTGCACGGCGTCCCGTTCACCGTGAAGCAGAACATCGATCTCGCCGGCTGCGCGACCGACAACGGAGTGCCGGCCTTGGCTCAGGCGATCTCACCGGTGGACGCCCCGATCGTCGAACGGATGATGGCGGCTGGCGCGATTCCGATCGGTCGTACGAACTGCCCCGACATGGCGCTGCGGGTGCACACCGACTCCTCGCTCCACGGCCTCACCCGCAATCCTTGGGACCCGATGCGGACGGCCGGCGGTTCCTCTGGTGGCGAGGCCGCGGCGCTGGCGTCGGGGATGTCACCCGTGGGACTCGGCAACGACATCGGCGGCTCGTTGCGCAACCCCGCGAGCTGCTGCGGCATCGCCTCCCTCAAGCCGTCGGCGGGCATGGTGCCGAGCTTCATCTTCGGCCCGGCAGCGGATGGACCCGCTTCGTTCCAGCTGATGCCGGTCGAAGGACCGATGGCCCGACGCGTCGCCGACGTCCGTCTCGCGTTCGAGCTCATCGCCGGTCGTGACCCGCGCGATCCGTACTCCGTGCCTGTCCCGATCGGGTCCCTACGCGACGAAACGCGGCCGCTGCGCGTCGCGGTGCTCGCGAGTCCTCCGGGCGGATCGACTGATCCGCGCGTCGCCGATCGCGTGCGCGCCGCGGCCGATGCGCTCGCCGGCGCAGGCTATGAGGTGACGGAAGACGGCCCGCCCCGGTTCGAAGACGCCATCGCTACGTGGTTCGCCTTCATCGGTGAAGACATCCGCTTCATGAGTCCGATGATCACCCCGATCATGGGCGACTCCGCGAACGCGTTCCTCGGAGCCGTACTCGAATCGCTGCCCGCCCACGACCTCGCGAGCTACACGCAGATCCTGATGGCGCGCCAGGCGCTCATGCGCGAGTGGGCCTTGTGGTTCGCGAGCACCGATCTCGTGCTCACGCCGACGTGGACGCAGCTTCCGTTCGAGCACGGGTGGGACGCGGAAAACGCACTCGCCACCATCGAGATGATGCGATGCGTGACGATCGCGAACGTGCTCGGCCTCCCCTCGGCATGCGTGCCTGCCGGCCTCGTCGACGGTGTGCCAGTGGGAGTGCTGCTCACTGGCGACCGATTCGCCGACGACAAGGCGCTTGATGCCGCTGAAGTCGTCGAAGCAGCACTCGGACTGCCTACACCGATTGATCCTGTGATCTGATCTCGGCCGAGAAGAACTCGAGCGCGGCGCGGGTCTTCGTGGCTTGCTCGCCGTCCGTGTCGATTCCCTTGGCGTGGAGGAACGCCCGACTCTCCGCTGCGACCTGAAACATCTCGGAGGGCGCGCACTTCGTGGAGAGCTCGAGGATGCGCGACCCGTCGGGGTACTGCCAGACCTCTCCGACGACGCGCCGAGCGAAGTCCTTCGGCTTCCACTTCAGCTTGAACACGGTGATGGGACCGAGCATCGACAGATGATTCATGTCGAGGCCGTCCGGCGCATGCGCCTCGTAGAACGCACGCTGTTCCTTCGTGTACAGCTTCTTGATCTGCTTGTCGCCGAGGAGCACCTCACGTACCACCGTGGGGGCCATGTCGTTGACCATCGAGCCCGAGCAGACGAACCCACCCGGCATGGCGTCGACCTCGACGCCGAAGCTCGGGCTGCTGCGGAGCGTCGGCGAGAGGTGCTCTGGCGCCACCGGGCGCAGCTTCACGGTGGAGTCGTCGCCGACTCCTTGGACCCGGCGGCCCCGAACAACGACGCCCGCCTCGTGCAGCGCGAGATCGGGTGTGTCGAAGAAGACCACCTGGCGCATCTGCGCGTCCAGCGGATCGACCTCGAGCGTCCGCATCAAATGACGAATGTCTGTCGCCGGCAGGCTGAGCTTGAGCTCGACGCTGTCAGCCTTCTTCAGCAGACCAAGGAGCTCCGTGAGCTGCTCGGCACTGAGGGTCGGCGGGGTATGGGGCACGGGGTCTCCTCGCAGTTCACCGAAATGTCTACAACGGTGCAGGGTGCGCTTTCGGCGTCAACCAGGTGCGTACCCTGCTCGCTCGTGACCCAGATCGTCGAAGCGCCGATCCCGAAGGTGCAGCGCTCCCCGTCCGACATCCTTCGGCTCATCATCGCGTTCGCCGTGCTCGTCGTCCTCGGCATCGTGCAATGGCTGTTCGGCGACTCCCTCGTCCAGTTCGGTGAGGACCTGCTCACGGGCCTGAACGCGTTGCCGAGCTGGATGATCACAACGATCGTCGTTGGCACGCGCTTGCTCACCGCCGTCGTGCTCATCGGCGGCCTGATCGTCGTCACGCGAGAGGGCGGCTGGCGCCTCCTCCTGACGGTCGGGGCGGCCGCGATCGTGGCGAATGGACTCGCCTCGGTCCTCGAGCAGTTCGATCCCGAGCCCGGCGCCCAGGTCATCGATATCCACGACGGAGTGGGGTTCATCACCGACGGCTTCCCGACCGCCTACGGCATCGCGGCCGTTACTGCCGCGCTGACCGCCGCGGCGCCATGGCTGAGTCGCGGCGCTCGCCGAATCGGCTGGGTGCTCGTGCTCGCGTTGGCCCTCGTCCATTTCATGGCTGAGGAGGTCTCCTTCGACTCGCTCCGCGCCGTGTTGTCCGGGTGGTTGGCCGGGGCGCTGGTGGTGGTCGTCTTCGGCGGACCGTCCCGGCGGCCGACCGGCCAGGCGATCGCCGACGGCCTCGCCGCAGTCGGGAAGCCTCTCGCGGAGCTCACCCAGGCAAGTCTCGACGCTCGGGGCTCGACTCCGTACTTCGCCAAGGACACCGACGGTCAGGCGCTGTTCGTGAAGGCACTCGGTGACGACCAGCGCAGCGCCGATCTCATGTTCCGTCTGTACCGGATGGTGGGTCGGCGCGAGCTCGGAGACGAGCGGCCGTTCTCATCGCTGCGGCGCGCGGTGGAGCACGAGGCGATGGTGGCCCTCGCTGCCGCGCGACGTCGGCATCCGTACGCCTCGTCTCGCGGCGTTCGCGTCGGCCGAGCCCAACTCGTTCGTGCTCGCCTATGAGGCCGTCGAGGGGAAGTCACTCGACCGCGTCGACGAAGCGGACGTCACCGACGCGGTGCTCGCTGCGGTCTGGCACCAGGTCGTCATGATGCGCGAGCGCCGCATCGCACATCGCGACATGCGACTCGCGAACATCTTTCTCGCCACCGACGGAAGCGTCTGGATGATCGACTTCGGTTTCAGCGAGCTCGCCGCATCGGACCTGCTGCTCGCGAACGACGTCGCCGAGTTCACGGCATCGTCGTCGCTCAAGGTCGGACCCGAGCGCGCCGTGGCCGCGGCAATCGCGGCGCTCGGCCCGGCCGGCCTGGCGACGGCCCTCGACCGGCTGAAGCCCTGGGCCCTGAGCGGCGCCACCCGGACGGGTCTCAAGGAGAACCCGGCCCTGCTGGACGACCTACGGGCCCGCATCACTGCGCTGGCCGGCACACCGCCCGTTCAGCAGTAGTGACCAACACGTCGATGACCTCGTCGAGCGGCAGCCCGAGCCCGGTGTAGAGCGAGTCGAAGCCCTCGAAGCTCGCGAGCACCCAGAGCACGCGCTCGGCCTGCTTGGCGGAGACATCGTCACGAAGTACGCCGCTCGCGCGGAGTCGGCGCGCCAAGTGCGTCATGCCGCCACGTCGCGCGGATTCATGCTTTCTCACGGCACCGCCCACGGACTGCGGGTCGAGCTGATCCATGGCGAACAGCACGCGGTAGATGTCGCGGTCAGCGGCGTACATACGGGCGCCCGCCGCGATCCCTCCTCGTAGGTGCTCACGAACGTCTGGACTCGCGACAGCCTCGGTGATGGCCGCCATCCCGGTGCGGGCCATGAGATCGTCGGCGAACGCGTCGAAGAGGCCCGCACGCGAGCCGAAGATGAGGTAGATCGTCGATCTGGCCACTCGCGCGTCCCGCGCGACAACATCCAGGCTCAGCGGTTCGGTCGGCGCGTCCTTCAACCGTTGCGCAACCGCGTCGAGGACGCGGCGGCGCGTCTCGTCGGCACTCTCGGCTCGCACCCGCTGCTCGTACTTCCGCGTAGCCATAGGTCACATCCATTTCACTTGACAGGCTGTCTTTAAAACTACACAGTGTCTATTTAACTACAGATCGTCGTGTGGATCGAGGATGTGATGAACGAAGTCCCGGTGCTTGTCGTCGGAGCCGGCCCGGCCGGCCTGACGACAGCGATCACCCTGGCGCGACAGGGCATCGACTGCATGATCGTCGAACGACGCCTCCATGCCTCGACCCTCCCCCGCGCCACGCTGGCCAGCCTCCGGACGATGGAGCTCGTCCGCTCATGGGGGCTCGAGGAGGCCGTGCAAGCGGGCAGCAACGCGGTCGAGATGCGGCTCCTCGAGTGCCGGACGCTCGCCGAGGCGTCGTCGGGCACCGCGCACGACATCGGGCTCCCCACGACCGAGCAGAGCGAGATGTTGAGCCCCACCACGCCCGTCTGCGTCCCTCAAGACCACCTCGAAGCGGTCATGCTCGATCACCTCGCCGCCCTTCCAACGGCGCGGTTGCAGCGTGGCGTGGAGGCGATCGGGCTCAGCAGTGACTCCGACACCACGCGTGTGACCGTCCGGGACCAGCACGGCGCGGTGAGCTCGATCGATGCCCGATACGTGGTCGCCGCGGACGGGGCTCACAGCCCGGTTCGAACCGCGGTCGGCATCTCCATGCACGGCCCAGACCATCTGTTCGAGCTCATCGCGGTGGAGTTCCGGGCCCCGCTGTGGCAACTCGTCGGCGACCACGCGTACCTCCTGTACGCGGTGACGACGCCTGACGCGCCCGGGGTTGCGCTCCCTTCGGGGACCGACGATCGGTGGCGTTACGGGTTCGAGTGGTCGCCGCAAACGGAAACCCTCGCCGACTATCCAGACGAGCGGATCGGCCGCCTCATCACTCGGTCAGCCGGGGTCGCGAGCCTGCCTCTCGAGATCGACCGTGTCGCCCCGTTCTCGTTCGCGGCGCAGATCGCAGACGAGTTCCGCGCGGGCGACGTCTTCCTCGTCGGCGACGCGGCGCATCGCATCACTCCCCGCGGGGGCACCGGCATGAACACGGCGATCGCCGATGGCTTCGATCTCGGTTGGAAGCTGGCGTGGGTGCTGAAGGATTGGGCGCCGGCCTCGCTGCTCGACAGCTACGAGCAGGAACGTCGACCCATCGTCGAGCACAACCTTTCGCGGTCAGCCGAGGAGGACGGAAGCCGCCGCAGCACCCTCGACGAGGTGCACATCGACCTCCGTGGCCGCATCGGCCACCACTGGGTGCGGGGCGCGGGCGACCGCGTATCGACCATCGATCTCATCGGCCCGGGGATGACCGTCTTCGTCGGCCCACGGCCGACCGGAGAGCGGGTCACGAGCGCAACAGGGCAGGGGCCGACCGTGACGGTGCGTCAGGTCGACGAGCTGACCGCGCGCGCGATGGGGATCGCCACCCAGGGGTCGCTCGCGGTTCGCCCGGACGGCCTTCCGGTGGTTACCCCAGCAACCGCTTCGCGATCACCACGCGCTGGATCTGATTCGTCCCCTCGTAGATCTGCGTGATCTTCGCGTCGCGCATCATCCGCTCGACCGGGAAGTCACGCGTGTAGCCATAGCCCGCCGAGCAGCTGCACCGCGTCGGTCGTGACTTGCATCGCGACGTCGGCGGCAAAGCACTTTGCCATCGCGCCGAGCTTCGAGAGATCGCCGCGCGGGTCGTCCTCGTCGACCTCGGCGCACGCCTGGTACACGAGGCCGCGCGCTGCTTCGACCTTCATCGCGGCATCGGCGACCATGAACTGCAGTCCTTGCAGATCGGCGATCGGACGCCCGAACGCCTTGCGCTCCTTCATGTACCCGATCGCGTAGTCGAGCGCGCCCTGCGCGATGCCGACCGCTTGCGCGCCGATGGTGGGACGCGAGCGATCGAGCGTGTGCATCGCAATCGTGAAGCCCTCGCCCTCCTGCCCGAGCAGGTTCGTCGCCGGCACTCGGACTTCGTCGAAGAGCAGCTGACCCGTGGGGCTGCCCTTCACACCCATCTTCTCCTCGAGCTTGGTGACCTGCACTCCCCAGTCCTTCTCGACGACGAAGGCCGAGATGCCTCGATGCTTCGAAGACGAGTCGGTCCTCGCGAACACGATGTAGATGTCGCTGATGCCCGCGTTGGTGATCCAGACCTTCGTGCCGGTGATGACGTACGCATCGCCGTCGCGGACCGCGCGGGTCGTCATCGACGCGACGTCGCTCCCGGCGTCCGCCTCCGACAGGCAGTACGACCCCTGCGACTCGCCGCTCGCGACTCGTGGCAGATAGGTGCGTTTCAGCTCCTCGGTGCCGAAGTTCATGATCGGCAGCATCGAGAGCTTGGAGATGAGCAGCATCAGGCTCGTCGACGCGCACACGCGCGCGAGCTCCTCGGCCGCGATCGCCTGCGTCACGAGGTCCGCGCCCGCTCCCCCGTATTCGACGGGCATGCCCAGCGCGGGTAGCTCCATCGCGACCAACGCGTTGAACGCATCCCAGTCGTATCGAGCCAGGTGGTCGGTCTCGGCCGCCCGGGGCGCGATCTTGTCCTCGCAGAACTGGCGGAGCACTTCGCGGAACTGCCGCTGCTCGTCGGTCAGCGTGATCGGCTGCATGGCCCAAGTCTCGCGCCGCCCGACCGATCGCTGGGCTAGAACGAACTGATGCCGGAGCGCCTGCTGATGCCCGCGATGCGGCGATTGCTGCTGGTGGCGAGCCTCCTGGTGCTGCTCGTCGGCATCCCGCTCGTGCTGCGGCCCGAGGAGACGGCCGACTACTTCGCGTGGACGATCCAGCCGCCCCTCACCGCGGCGTTCCTCGGGTCCGCGTACTGGGCCAGCTTCCTGCTCGAGTTCGAGGGATCACGCCGACGCACCTGGGATCACGCACGCGTCGCGGTGCCGGCGGTGTTCGTGTTCACCGTGCTCACGTTGGTCGCCACCCTCAACAACCTCGAGAAGTTCCACTTCGGCGACCCGGGGATCATCACCTCGATCGTGACATGGGGTTGGCTGATCGTGTACGCGGTCGTCCCGGGGATCATGGTGGTGGTGTGGGTCCGTCAGAGTCGAGCCCCCGGTGTCGACGGGTCGCGTCTCCGGCCGACTCCAACATGGTTCCGCGCCTTGGGTGCGGCGACGGGTGTGGCACTCATCGTCTACGGAGTCGTGCTGTTCCTCTGGCCGAGTTCGATCGCGGACTGGTGGCCGTGGGCGCTCACCACGCTCACTGCGCAAGCGGTCGCCGCGTGGCTCATCGGCATTGGCGTCGCGTCGGTCCACGCCGCGCGGGAGGGCGATTGGGAGCGGATCGAGCCGGCGATGGCCGCGAATTTCGCACTCGCGGTGCTCGAGCTGTACGCGTTGATGAGGTTCCGCGACGACGTCGACTGGGATCGCACGAACGCGTGGGTGTACCTCGCGATCGTGCTCGGCCTCGGGGTGATGGGCGCCTACGGCTGGTGGGAAGCGACGAGACCGATCAGCTCTGACCAGCGCGCCGGATAGGCCTCGCGCACCGCAGGTGCGCTCATGCGCAACGTCGACTCGGGAACGTGGTGCGCAATCACGCGCTGCTCCCGGTAGTGAATCGGATGCGACACCGCGAGGAACAGCGACGCGTCGCAGCGCGACGAGGTCGGCGGGCGGAGTGGGATCGAGGAAGCCCCAGACCGTGAACGCGATCTCGAGATCGTGGATCACCGGGGCGCGCCGGAACACCGAAGCCCGCCTCGTGGCTACCGCGACGCAGCCCGCGACCGCATCCTCAGCGTGTTCGAAGTCCGCGAGCTGCAGCCGGTCGTGGAATCGCCGGGCGAGCAGGAGCGCGAAGCCCTGGTCGGGACCGGGATCGCCGAGCATGAACCCCTCGGGCTGCCGCCCGACGAGATCTCCCGGGCGGTCGGCCAACCATGGCCCCGGCACGTAGTCGGGCGACTCGTACGCAGTGGCGCGGTCGGTCGACTTGACCGGGACGTACTCGGGGGCGGCCATCGCCTCAGTCTTGCGTGTGGAGCAAGCCGAAGACGATGGAGTCGAACAGCGCCGTCCACGACGCCTCGATGATGTTCTCGGAGACGCCGATCGTCGACCAGCTCAGATCACCGTTCGTCGAATCGATGAGCACGCGGGTCACGGCCGCGGTGCCCTTGTCGGTGTCGAGCACCCGCACCTTGTAGTCGGTGAGATGGACCCGCTCGAGCGCCGGGTAGCGCGAGGCGATCGCGAGCCGCAGCGCCTGGTCGAGCGCGTTGACCGGGCCGTTGCCCTCGGCCGTGCGGATGACCCGTTCGCCGGCGACGTGGACCTTCACCGTCGCTTCCGTCATGAACGAGCCGTTCGGCATCTCGTCGGTGGTGACGCGGAACGACTCGACCTCGAAGTACTCCTGCTCCCACCCGGCGGCGCGGCGCATCAGCAGCTCGAGCGAGCCGTCGGCGGCCTCGAAGTGGTACCCCTCGTGCTCGAGACGCTTGAGCGTGTCGACGACATCGCCGAGTGCCTTGCCGTCGAGATCGAGACCGAGCTCCTCGGCCTTGATCTTGAGCGTCGCCTTGCCCGCCAGCTCCGAGACCACGAAGCGAGTTCCGTTGCCGACGCTGTCGGGCTGAATGTGCTCGTACGCGTCGGACCGCTTCACGATCGCGCTCACGTGCAGGCCGGCCTTGTGCGCGAACGCGGAGGCGCCCACGTACGGGGCCTGCGGGTTCGGCGCGACGTTGACGAGCTCGGCGATGTGGTGGGCGACGGAGGTGAGGCGCTCCATGCGATCCGGGGGGATCGTCTCGATGCCCATCTTCAGCGACAGGTTCGGGATGACCGTCGTGAGGTTGCAGTTGCCGGTGCGCTCGCCGATGCCGTTGATCGTCCCCTGTACCTGACCCGCTCCGGCGCGAACCGCGGCAACAGCGTTTGCCACCGCGCACCCGGTGTCGTCGTGGGTGTGGATCGCGATGGTGACGTCGTCGCGGAAGTGCCGGACGACCTCGCCGACGATCTGCTCGATCTCGAATGGCAGCGACCCGCCGTTCGTGTCGCACAGCACGAGGGCGGACGCGCCGTTGACTGCCGCCGCTTCGAGCACCCGCAGCGCGAACTCGGGGTTGCGCTTGTAGCCGTCGAAGAAGTGCTCGGCGTCGAACATCACGCCGAGTCCGTGGCCGCGGAGATACTCGACGGAGTCGCCGACCATCGCCGCGCCCTCGTCGAGCGTGGTTCCGAGCGCCTCGGTGACGTGGTAGTCCCACGACTTGCCGACGATGCACACCGCTGAGGTGCCCGCGGCGACGAGGTTGGCGAGCGTCGGGTCGTCGTCGACCTTGCCCTTCACCCGCCTCGTCGAGCCGAACGCCACCATGGTCGACGTCGTGAGGTTGAGCTCGGTCTTCGCGCGGCGGAAGAACTCCTCGTCCTTCGGGTTCGCGCCCGGCCACCCGCCCTCGATCCAATGGACCCCGAGGTGGTCGAGCTGCTCCGCGATGCGCAGCTTGTCGTCGACGGTCAGCGAGATGCCCTCGAGCTGCGAGCCGTCACGCAGCGTCGTGTCGAAGATCTCGACGGTCCGGCTGCCTACGTCAGCTGACATGTTCGACCCACTCCTTGTACCGGTCCACCTGGCCGCGCACGGCCTTCTTGTACTCATCGGCGATCGCGGTCGTCATTGGACCGGGGCACGGGATCGGTCGGTCGTCGACCTCGTTCACCGCACTCACCTCGGCCGCGGTGCCGCAGACGAACATCTCGTCACAGATGTAGAGGTCGCTTCGCGTCAGCTCACCGATGCGGCACTCGAAGCCGAAGTCGCGGGCGATCGTCATGACGCTGTGCTGAGTGATGCCCTCGAGCGCGCCGGCCGACAGCGGAGGCGTGATGATGACGCCCCTCCGGGCCACGAAGATGTTCTCTCCCGTGCACTCGCTCACGAGGCCCTGCGAGTTGAGCATGAGCGCCTCGTCGTACCCGGCCTTCAGCGCCTCGACCTTCGCGAGCGAGGAGTTCACGTAGTTGCCGGTGGTCTTCGACGCGGGCGGCATCGTGTTGTGGTCGTGACGCACCCACGAGCTGATCTTCATGCGCACGCCCTTGGTGGCGGCGTCGTCGCCGAGGTACGCGCCCCACGGCCAGCACGCGATCGCGACGTCGACCGAGCACGGAAGGGTGTTGAGGCCCATCTCGCCGTATCCGAAGTACGCGATCGGGCGGACGTAGCACGCCGGCAGCCCGGAGGCGCGCACGACGGCCTTTGAAGCGTCGACGAGCTCCTCGACGGAATACGGCATCGGCATCAGCAGGATGCGGGCCGAGTCGTGCATGCGGGTGATGTGATCGGTGAGCCGGAAGATCGCCGGACCGTCAGCGGTCTCGTAGGCGCGCATGCCCTCGAACACACCCATGCCGTAGTGCAACGAGTGCGTGAGGATGTGGATGTTGGCGTCGGCCCAGTCGACCATCTCGCCGTTCATCCAGATCTTCTCGGTCGGGGTGATGGGCATCTCAGACCCTTTCTGCGACGAGGTCGCCGATCTCAGTGGTCGATCCGGCCAAGCCGGGTTCAGCACATGCCTTACGGACTCGGGCGGCGGCATCGGCCTCGCCCAGGAACTCGAGCATCATCGCCCCCGACAGGATCGCCGCGATCGGATTCGCCTTGCCCGTGCCGGCGATGTCGGGAGCGGAGCCGTGCACGGGCTCGAACAACGAGGGCCCGGTGCGGGCCGGATTGAGGTTCGCCGAGGCCGCGAACCCGATGCCACCGGATACCGCGCCACCGAGGTCGGTGAGGATGTCGCCGAACAGGTTGTCGGTGACGACCACGTCGTAGCGCTGCGGATCCTGCACGAAGTAGATGCACGCCGCGTCGACGTGGTTGTACGCGGTCTCGACATCGGAGTACTCGCGTGCGACCTCGTCGAACACACGCTGCCACAGGTCGCCCGCGAACGTGAGCACGTTCGTCTTGTGCACGAGAGTGAGGTGCCGGCGCCCACGGCTTCGCGCCAGGTCGAACGCGAAGCGAATGCAGCGCTCGACGCCCATCCGCGTGTTCACCGATCCTTGCGTCGCGATCTCATACGGCGTGCCCTTGCGGAGGAAACCGCCCTCGCCGGCGTAGGTGCCTTCGGTGTTCTCACGCACCACGAGAAAGTCGACGTTCGGCGGCAGCAAGAAAGGTCGGAGGTTCACGTACAGATCGAGCTCGAAGCGCAGCTTCAGGAGCAGCCCGCGCTCGAGCACGCCAGGGGGCACATCGGGCGTACCCACCGCGCCGAGCAGGATCGCGTCGAACCCGCGCAGCTCCTCGACCGTCGCGTCCGACAGCACTTCGCCCGTGCGGAGGTACCGCGCGCCGCCCAGGTCGTACTCGACGGTGTCGAGCCGCACGCCCGCGGCGCGGGCGACCTTGATGGCCTCGGCCACCACGTCGGGGCCGATGCCGTCTCCGCCGATCACGGCGAGGCGATGGGTTGTGGCACTCATGTGCGAAAACTGCTCCCGAGAACGAGAAAACCGCCCCCTCGGGGACGGTCGAACGCGCACGCCGGGTGGAGGCGTGCGCTACGGAATGATCACCACCGAGAAGGTGTGCATCAACGGAGATTACCACGGGTAACTTGACGACGGTGAGCCAGCAGCACCACCTGACTCGGTCGGCCTACGACCGCCTCAGGGCCGAGCTCGAGGATCTGACGACGCGCGGGCGGACGGAAGTCGCCGGCGAGATCGAGGTCGCTCGCGCCCACGGCGACTTGTCCGAGAACGGCGACTACCACGCCGCCAAAGACAAGCAGGGGATGATGGAGGCCCGCATCCGCAAGATCGAGTCGATGCTCCTCGACGCGGTCATCGCGGAGGACGACGGCACCGGCGCCGTGCAGCCGGGCTGCATCGTCACGATCGTGTACGAAGGCGACTCCGACGACGACGCCGAGCGCTATCTCGTGGGCAGCATCGAAGAACGCGTCGAAGGGCTCGACGTCATCTCCCCCGCGTCCCCGCTCGGCGAGGCGCTCATCGGAGCGGTGCAAGGCGACAGCGTGACCTACGAGGCGCCGAACGGTGCGACCTTGAAGGTCACGGTGCTGGCGGTCGAGCGCTAGCGCGATGGCTGACGCGGGCCGGTTCGTGCGCGATTTCTCCGGCCCGCCCGGCGCGCCCACGGTTGTGCTCTTGCACGGTCTCGGCGCGACCGCGGACCTCAACTGGTACCCGTCGTATCGTCCCCTCGCGGCGCACTACCGAGTGCTCGCTCTCGATCACCGAGGCCACGGCCGCGGCATTCGATCGCGCCGAATGTTCCGACTCGAGGACTGCGCCGACGACGTCGTCTCCCTCGCCGACGAGCTCGGCGTGCGCAGCTTCATCCCGGTCGGCTACTCGATGGGTGGACCGATCGCGCAGCTCATCTGGAAGCGGCACCCGTCCCGAGTCGAGGGGATGGTGCTCTGCGCGACCGCGATGGGCTTCTCGTCCTCGCGCGACCAACGCATGGTCTACACGGGGCTCGGCGGCTTGGCCTTGGCGTCCCGCTTGACGCCGCGCGTCGTCCAACGTCGCCTCGTCGATGAGCTCGTCATGCGGCGAGACGCCAGCGGACCCGAGCTCTGGGCCCGCGACCAGATCCGCCGGCACAACCCCACGGCCGTGCTCGAGGCCTCGCGTGCCGTGGGTCAGTTCTCGTCCACACGTTGGATCGGCGAGGTCGACGTCCCGACGGCAGTGGTCGTCACGACACAGGATCAGCTGGTCTCGCCGCGGCGTCAGCTCGCGCTGGCCGCAGCGATCCCCGGCGCAACCGTGCATCGCGTCGAGGGCGGGCACGATGCCGCGGTGTTCGGCGCCGATCGCTTCGTGCCCGCGCTCCTCGACGCATGCGCGTCGGTGGCCTCGCGCTCCGTCAGCGCAGGCCGGTACTGAGTCCTCGCTCGATCCGGGCCGCCGCTTCCGCCACCGCCGTCGCGTACCGCTTGCCGGGCTGCCGGGTCGTGCGCTCGATCGGGCCGCTCACGCTCACGGCGGCGATCACGGCGCCGTCGGCCGCCCGCACCGGCGCGCTCACCGACGCGACGCCCGCTTCTCGCTCGGCGACGCTCTCGGCCCACCCGCGCTTCAAGGCCTCCGGGTCACCGCGCAGGATCTTTCCCGCCGACCCCGCGTCGAGAGGCAGCGCGGCGCCGAGCGGCACGATCGTGCGCAGACCGTGCGGCGACTCGAGCGCCTCCACACACACCCGGCGGTCGCCTTCGCGCACGTACAGCTGCACGCTCTCCCCGGTCTCGTCGCGCAACGCCTCGAGGACGGGCCGGGCCACCTCCGGCAACCCCAGCCCGTGCGCGGCCGCCCGTCCGAGCGCGACGAGCCCGAGACCCAGTGCGAAGCGGCCGTCGCCGTCGCGCCGCACGAGGCCGTGGGCTTCGAGTGCGATCGCCAGTCGATAGGTCGTCGCGCGGGGCAGTCCGACGTCGGTCATGAGCTGCGCCAGCGACCTCGGTTCGCGCTCGAGGGCGGCCAGCACCGTCATCGCCTTGTCGAGCACTCCCACTCCGCTTACACTGCCGTTCACAAGCCGAGACTCTAGTACCAGGATGTGAGATATGCCCACGACCCTGGCCGAGAAGGTGTGGGACCGCCACGTCGTCCACTCCGGCCCCGACGAGCCCGATCTTCTCTATGTCGACCTACACCTCGTGCACGAGGTGACCTCGCCGCAGGCGTTCGACGGGCTTCGCCTGAACGGCCGCACGGTGCGTCGCCCCGACCTCACCGTCGCCACCGAGGACCACAACGTCCCGACCGAGCACATCGATCAGCCGATCGCCGACCCGATCTCGCGCACGCAGATCGAGGTGTTGCGACGCAACTGCGCCGACTTCGGCATCCGCCATTTCGCGATGGGCCAGCTCGGGCAGGGCATCGTGCACGTGATCGGCCCGGAGCAGGGCCTCACGCAGCCGGGCATGACGGTGGTCTGCGGCGACAGCCACACCTCGACCCACGGCGCGTTCGGTGCGCTTGCGTTCGGCATCGGAACGAGCGAGGTCGAGCATGTGCTCGCGACGCAGACGCTCCCCCAGACGCGCCCGCAATGGATGGCGGTCACGGTCGACGGTGAGCTGCCCGCGGGCTCGACGGCGAAGGACGTGATCCTCGGCGTGATCGGTCGCATCGGCACCGGCGGCGGCATCGGCAGCGTGATCGAGTACCGCGGCTCCGTCTTCCGCTCGCTCTCGATGGAGGGCCGGATGACTGTGTGCAACATGTCGATCGAAGCGGGCGCGCGCGCCGGCCTCATCGCACCCGACGACACCACGTTCGCGTACCTCGACGGCCGCCAGCACGCGCCGAAGGGCAAAGCTTGGGAGCAGGCGCTCGACGACTGGCGGTCACTCGTCACCGACGACGGGGCCACGTTCGCCAAGGACGTCGCAATCGACGCCGCGACGCTCGTCCCCCATGTGTCGTGGGGCACCAACCCGGCGCAGGTCATCGGCATCGACGGCTCGGTGCCCGATCCCGAGTCCTACGAGAGCCCGTCCGATCGGGAGTCGGCCGAACGGGCGCTGACCTACATGGGCCTCACCGCCGGCACCCGGATGCGCGACATCGCCGTCGACACGGTCTTCATCGGTTCGTGCACGAACAGCCGCATCGAGGATCTCCGGGCCGCGGCCGCGGTGGTCGACGGACGCACGGTCACGGTCAAGCGGGCGATGGTCGTGCCGGGCTCGGTGGCGGTCAAGCAGCAGGCAGAGCTCGAAGGACTCGACACGGTGTTCCGCGCCGCCGGGTTCGACTGGCGGGAGGCGGGCTGCTCGATGTGCCTCGCCATGAACCCCGACAAGCTCGCGCCGCAGGAACGCTGCGCGTCCACCTCGAACCGCAACTTCGAAGGACGTCAGGGTCGCGGTGGTCGCACGCACCTCGTCTCCCCCGCCGTCGCCGCGGCCACCGCGGTCGCGGGCACGTTCGCAACTCCCGAGGACCTGCGATGAAGGCCGTCCGCGCCATCACCGGCACCGCGATCCCGCTCGACCGCAGTGACGTCGATACCGACCAGATCATCCCGAGTGACTGGCTGAAGAAGGTCGAGCGCACGGGCTTCGGCAAGGGCCTCTTCTCCGAGTGGCGAGACGACCGCTCGTTCGTGCTGAACGACGAACGCTTCGCGGGCGCCTCGATCCTGGTCGCCGGACCGAACTTCGGGACCGGGTCGTCGCGCGAGCACGCGGTCTGGGCGATCATGGACTACGGGTTCGAGGCGGTGATCTCGCCTCGCTTCGCCGACATCTTCCGCAACAACTGCACGAAGAACGGCCTCGTGCCGGTGCAGGTGCCTGCTGACGTCGGCGCGGAGCTGCTCGAAGCGGTCGAGGCCGACCCCGGACTCAGCATCACCGTCGACGTGGAGCGCTTGCTCGTCTCCGCGCCCGCACTCGGGTTGGAGAGTCCGTTCCCGCTGGATCCCGCGACGCAGCAGCGGTTCCTCGAAGGCCTCGACGACATCGGCATCAGCCTCCGTTACGTCGACGACATCGCCGGCTACGAAGCCAGTCGCCCGGCATGGCTGCCGTCGACCGCGGGACCCGCTACCGCCGGGCGTTGACCGCGCTCACCACTGCCTTCAACGACGCAGTGAGGATGCTCGAGTCCATGCCGACACCCCAGCGCGTCTGACCGTCGGGCCACACGGTCTCGACGTACGCGGCGGCCTGCGCGTCCGCGCCCGCGCTCACCGCGTGCTCGGAGTAGTCGACCACGTCGAGCTCGACACCGAGCAACGCGCGCAGCCCGTGGACGAACGCATCGATCGGGCCGTTGCCCTCACCCTGCACTGTCTCGTGCTTGCCGTCGACGACGAGCTGCGCCGTCACCCGGGCCAGATCGCCCTCGGGCGCCGACACCGAGGTCGTCTCGTGCGAGAGGAGGCTCACCGCGGGATCCTCCGGCAGGTACTCATTCGTGAACACGTCCCACATGTCGGCCGGGCTGATCTCGGTGCCGGTGTCCTCGGTGACGTGCTGGATCGCCTTCGAGAACTCGATCTGGAGCCGGCGAGGCAGGGTCATGCCGTGCTCGTACTCCATGATGTAGGCGACCCCGCCCTTCCCCGACTGGCTGTTCACGCGGATGACGGCCTCATAGGTGCGGCCGACGTGGTGCGGGTCGATCGGCAGGTACGGCACCTCCCACACGTCGTAGTCGGGGGGCAGCGCGGTCAGGCCCTTCTTGATCGCGTCCTGGTGGGAGCCGGAGAACGACGTGTACACGAGGTCGCCCGCGTACGGATGCCGCTCGTGGACGGGCAACCGGTTGCAGTACACCGCCACCCGTCGCAGCGCGTCGATGTCGCTGATGTCGAGCTTGGGGTCGACACCCTGGCTGAACAGGTTCATCGCCAGGTTCACGATGTCGACGTTGCCGGGACGCTCCCCATTGCCGAACAGCGTTCCCTCGACGCGATCGGCGCCCGCCATCACGCCGAACTCGGCCGCAGCGACCGCGCACCCGCGGTCGTTGTGCGGATGAAGGCTGAGGCAGACGCGGTCACGGTGCTTGATGTTGCGGTGGAACCACTCGATCACGTCGCCATAGATGTTCGGCGTGTAGCACTCGATCGTCGCGGGCAGGTTGAGCACGATCTTGCGATCGACCGTCGGCTCGACGACATCCATCACGGCTTCGCAGATCTCGACCGCGAAGTCGGGCTCGGTGCCAGTGAAGCTCTCGGGCGAGTACTCGTAGCGCACCGCGGTCGTCGGCACCGTGTCCTCGAGCTTGCGACACAGCTTCGCGGCGTTCACCGCGATATCGACAATGCCTTGCTTGTCGAGGCCGAACACGACGCGCCGCTGCAACTCTGACGTGGAGTTGTAGAAGTGCACGATCGCCCGGGGCGCGCCCTTGATGCACTCGTAGGTGCGCTCGATCAGCTCCGGACGGCACTGCACGAGCACCTGGATGATCACGTCGTCGGGGATTCGATCCTCTTCGATGAGCGAGCGGATGAAGTCGAAGTCCGGCTGCGACGCCGACGGGAACCCGACCTCGATCTCCTTGAAGCCCATGTCGACGAGCGTGGTGAACATCCGCAGCTTGCGGGCCGAGTCCATCGGGTCGATGAGCGCCTGGTTGCCGTCGCGCAGGTCGACTGAGCACCAGAGCGGTGCCTTCTCGATGCGCTGGTCCGGCCAGGTCCGGTCGGCGAGCACGAGCGGAAGCTGGCGCCGGTACTTCTCGAACGGCATCTTCCGGGGCTGCTTCGGAGCGGGAGGCATGGCACGAACCTTTCGAAAGTGGGTTTGGAAAACGCAAGAACCTCCTGGCCCTTCGGGCGCAGGAGGTTCGGCGAGCACCGTATGAGTGCTCGCCTACATGAGGAGGAGGCCGGAGGTAAGAAGGGTGGACATCGGGACACGATCCTACCCGACACGCGCGTCGACCGGTCTAGGTTTCCGGCGATGCGCAGGCTGCTGCGGGTCCTGATCGTCATCGGAATCCTCGTTGCGCTGATCATGGCGTGGACGCGCCGAGCGCGCTCCTCGGTCGGCGTCGCGTTGCCCGACATCGCGCTGCCCGACGTCGCGCCGCCCGACCTGGCGCCGCGAGTCGCCGTCGCGACCTGGGTCGAGCCGATCGACGGAGCGTGCCCCGACGGCTTTCCCGTGAAGGCGAAGCTCTCGAGTGGCATCTTCCACGTGCCCGGCATGGTGAACTATGCGCGCACGACGCCCGATCGCTGCTACGCCTCCTCGGAGGCCGCCGCGGCTGACGGCCTCAGACCTGCCAAACGCTGAAGGAGCTCGCCATGAAGGTCAGCATCGACTACGACGTCTGCGCGAGCACGGGAGCGTGCATGCAAACGTGTCCCGAGGTGTTCGAGGTGCGCAGCGACGGGTTCCTGTACCTCCTGACGGAGGAGCCGCCCGAAGAGCTGCGCTCGAAGGTCGAGATGGCCGCCGACATGTGCCCGACGGCGGCGATCACCGTCGAAGGTTGACGAGCGTCGCTTCGCCGAACACGCCTAGCCGCTGAGCGAGTGCACCGAGAGGATGCCGGGCGCGCCGCGCAAGCTGTCGATCACTTCAGCGGGAACCGCGTCCGGGGTGGCGATGAGCATCAGCGCCGTGCCGTGAGGTGATTGGCCGACGTCCATGTCGGCGATGTTCACGCCCGCCTCACCGAGCACCGTGCCCACGAGGCCGATCATTCCCGGGCGATCGTCGTTGCGGACGATGAGCATGTGCCGCGCCGGCGGCACATACACCTTGTGGTCGTCGATCATCACGAGCCGCGGCTCGCCGCGCAGACCGACGAGGGTGCCGGCGATCGAGTGCTGCTCGCTGCGCACGGTGATGAGGTTCACGTAGTCGGTCGTGAGCGGCGTCGACAGCTCGCGGACCTCGACACCGCGGTCCTTCGCGATCTGCGGAGCGTTGACGTAGGTCACCGGCTCGTCGAGCGCGCCGGTGAAGAGACCCTTCAGCGCCGACAGCGTGAGGATGCGCGTGTCGTAGTCCGCCAACGCGCCCTGGTACTCGACTTCGAGTGCGGTCGACGCTCCCTCGTTCAGCTCGGCGAACAGCTGGCCGAGGCGCTCGACGAGCGGGAGGTACGGGCGCACGGTCTCCGACGCCTCCGCCGCGCTCACGTTGACGGCGAACGGCACGAACTCGCCCGCGAGAGCGAGCAAGACCTGCTCCGCGATCGTGTCTCCCGCCTTGTCCTGCGCCTCACGAGTGCTCGCGCCCAAGTGGGGCGTGACCACCACGCTGTCGAGCCCGAACAGTGGCGACGAGGTCGTCGGCTCCTCGGCGAACACATCGAGAGCGGCACCCCCGACGATGCCCTCCTCGACCGCCCACGCCAGTGCGGCCTCGTCGATGATGCCGCCGCGGGCCGTGTTGACGATGCGGATGCCCCGCTTCGCCTGCGCGAGCAGCTCGCGGCCGAGCAACCCCACCGTCTCGGGCGTCTTCGGGAGGTGGATCGTGACGAAGTCCGACTCGGCCATCAGGCGCTCGAGCGTGACGAGATCGACGCTCATCTGCCGGCCGCGCTCGGGCGACACGAAGGGGTCGTACGCGAGCAACCGCATGCCGAACGCGAGCGCTCGCTGCGCCACGAGCTTGCCCACACGCCCGAGGCCGATGACGCCGAGCACCTTGTCGTTGAGCTCGACGCCCTCCCAGCGTGTGCGTTCCCACCGGCCCTCGCGCGAACGCGGCATGAGCCTGGGGGATGTTGCGGGCCTGCGCGAGGAGAAGCGCGATCGTGTGCTCGGCGGCCGAGAGCACGTTCGATTGCGGCGCGTTGACCACCATCACGCCCCGGCTAGTGGCGGCCTCGACGTCGACGTTGTCGAGCCCGATGCCGGCGCGGCCGACCACGACGAGGTCGGTACCTGCCCGAAGCACGTCGGCGGTGACCTTCGTCGCCGAACGGATGATCAGCGCGTGTGCGCCCACGACCACATCGAGGAGATCCGCGGGACTGAGGTCGAGCTGCACGTCGACGATGTGGCCCTTGTCGCGCAACAGCTGGAGCCCGCCATCAGCGATCTCCTCGGTGACGAGCACGCGGGCCATGGCGGTCATCCTTGTCGAGCCGGTCGCGCCGGGGCCAACCGGTATGGTCGCCGCCGATGGACGTGGTCGTTGTCGGCGCGGGCATCGCCGGGTTGATGTGCGCACGCCGACTCGTCGACGAGGGCATTGATGTCACCGTGCTCGAGCGGATGGCGACGCCCGGCGGGCGCATGGCGACGGAGCGCTTCGCGGGCGCGGTGTGCGACACCGGCGCGCAGTTCTTCACGGTGCGGACGCCGGTGTTCCAGGCGTTGGTGGACGGGTGGTTGCGCGACGGAGTCGTGCGGGAGTGGTGCCGCGGCTTCGGACCTGAGCCGGACGGGTTCCCGCGCTACATCGGCGCGAGCGGCATGGACTCGATAGGCGGGACCGTGGCCGCGGACCTCGACGTGCAGTACGGCATCGAGATGCACGACATCGCGTCCCTCGCCGCCGATGCCGTCGTCGTGACCGCGCCGAACGAGCACGAGTACGACCCGATGCTCGCGGCGCTGTGTGTGCTCGACGGTGAGTCGGCGGTGCCAGCCCCCGGCGGGCTGCCGCTCACCGATCACGAGTGGTTCGGCTTCGTCGCCGACAACCAGGCGAAAGGCATCTCGTCCGTACCCGCGCTCACCTTGCACGCCCGTCCCGGTCTCACGGCGACCGTCGAAGAGCTCGTCGACGCCGCGGCGCCGTTCATCGGCGCGGCCAACGTCGTCGAGACGCGACTCGTGAGCTGGCAACACGGTCGCCCCAAAGCCGTCACGGGGCCCGGGTGCCGCGTCGTCGAGCACGATCCACGCTTGGTCGTGGTCGCCGGCGATCAGTACGGCGGGATGCCCAGCCGCGTCGAGGGCGCGGTGCTCTCGGGCCTCGCCGCGGCCGACGAGGTGCTCACTCGGTCAGGAGCTTCGCGATCCTCGTGATGCCCTCGACGATGTCGTCGTCGCTGACGGCGAACGAGAGGCGGGCGTAGCCCGGCGCCCCGAACGCCTCGCCGGGCACGATCGCCACCTTCGCTTCGTCGAGCAGCACCTCGCTGAGCTCGGTCGTCGTGCGCGACATTCGCCCGCGAATCGAGCGACCCAGCACGCCCTCGAGCGACGGGAAGCCGTAGAAGGCACCCTGCGGCTCGATCGCGGTGACCCCGGGGATGGCGTTGAGCAGCTCGTACATCGTGCGGCCGCGGCGCTCGAACGCGGCCCGCATCATCGCCACCGCACTGAGGTCGCCGTTGAGCGCTGCCACTGCCGCCCGCTGCGACACGTCGGCGACGTTCGAGGTGCTGTGGCTCTGCAGGTTCGTCGCCGCCTTCACGACATCGACCGGACCGATCATCCAGCCGACCCGCCACCCGGTCATCGCATAGGTCTTGGCGACGCCGTTGACGACGACGCACGTGTCGGCGAGCTCGGGCACGAGCACCGGCATCGACGAGAACGTGTGCTCGCCGAAGGTGAGGTGCTCGTAGATCTCGTCGGTGACGACCCAGATGCCCTTCGTCGACGGCCCATCGTCCGATCGCCTCGACCTCGGCGGGTGGGTACACCGCACCGCTCGGGTTCGACGGCGACACGAACACGAGTGCCTTCGTGCGCGGGGTGCACGCGGCATCGAGCTGGTCGATCGTGGCGCGAAAGCCCGACGCGACGGTTGTCGGAACTACGACCGGCGTGCCCCCGGCGAGCGTGATCGACTCGGGATAGGTCGTCCAGTACGGCGCGGGCAGCAGCACCTCGTCGCCCGGGTCGAGCAGCGCCGCGAACGTGTTGTAGAGCGCCTGCTTGCCACCGTTCGTCACGAGCACCTGTGCCTCGGTGCACGTCAGGCCGGAGTCGCGCTTGCTCTTCGCGACGATGGCCTCGCGGAGCTCGGGCAGGCCGCCCGTCGGCGTGTATCGATGGTTGGCCGGGTCCTTGCACGCCGCCGCGGCGGCCTCGACGATCGCGTCCGGTGTGGGGAAGTCGGGCTCACCGGCACCGAAGCCGATGACGTCCTCACCTGCGGCCTTGAGCGCCTTGGCCTTCGCGTCGACGGCCAGCGTCGCCGATTCGGCAATCGCTCCAATGCGCCGAGAGATGCGTTCCACGGCTGCCATGCTGGCACAGTGACCCCAGGCCTCCCGAGCGACATTTCGATCCCGCCGTCGCTGCTTCCTGCCGACGGGCGGTTCGGCTGCGGTCCGTCGAAGGTGCGCCCGGAAGCGGTGCGAGCACTTGCCGAGGCCGGCAGCTCGTGGCTCGGCACCTCCCATCGCCAGGAGCCGGTCAGGGCGGTCGTGCGGTCGGCGCGGAACGGGTTGCGCTCCCTGTTCGGGCTCCCCGACGGGTGGGAGATCGTGCTCGGCAATGGTGGATCGACGGCGTTCTGGGACGTCGCGACGTTCGGACTGATCGAGCGCCGCAGCCAGCACCTCGTGTTCGGCGAGTTCTCGTCGAAGTTCGCGGGCGCTGCCGCGGCGGCACCGCACCTCGATGAGCCCGACCTCATCGAATCGGCGCCGGGCACGCATCCAGCGCCGCACGCCCGAGACGACGTCGACGTGTACGCACTCACACACAACGAGACCTCGACGGGCGTCGCGATGTCGTTGGCGCGGCCGGGAGGCGCCGACGGCGCTCGTCGTCGTCGACGCGACATCGGCCGCGGGCGGCCTGCGCTGGCACCCGTCGCAGGTCGACGTCTACTACTTCGCGCCGCAGAAGTGCTTCTCGTCCGACGGTGGCCTGTGGATCGCGGCGTGCTCACCCGCGGCCGTCGCTCGCATCGAACGGATCGCCGCCTCGGGACGTTGGTGTCCCGCGTCGCTCGACGTGTCGATCGCGCTCGAGAACAGCCGGCTCGATCAGACGTACAACACGCCGGCGCTGGCGACGCTGTTCCTGCTCGACCAACAGCTGCGATGGATGAACGACGGCGGCGGGCTCGAGTTCGCCGCCTCACGGTCGGACGAATCGGCCGCCATCCTCTACGAATGGGCGGAGAAGACGCCGTACGCGACGCCGTTCGTCGCTGATCCGGCGATTCGCTCGTCGGTCGTCGGCACGATCGACCTCGACGGCGTCGACGCGCCGACGGTGTCGAAGGTGCTTCGCCAAAACGGCATCGTCGACACCGACTCCTATCGCAAGCTCGGCCGCAACCAGCTGCGCATCGGGATGTTCCCGTCGGTCGACCCGTCCGACGTCGAAGCGCTCACCCAGTGCATCGACTGGGTCGTCGACCGCCTCACCTGATGGGCGGCTGCAATTCCTCGTCGCCGTCCTCCGCTGCGCTTCGAGCCGGCTCCTGCTCGCTTCGCTCGACAATCGGTGCTTCGCGCACCCAGGCGGCGCACTGCGCCGCCCCTGCTAACCGCCTGAGGCGTCGCTCACCTTCTGCTTGCCGGCGCTGATCCAGGGCATCATCGCCCGCAGCTCGCCACCGGTCTTCTCGATCGGGTGCTGCCGCCCGGCCTCGCGCAGCGCGTTGAAACGAGCGCGACCCGAGTCGGACTCCGCGACCCACTCCTCGGCGAACTTGCCCGACGTGATCTCGTCGAGGATCTTCTTCATCTCGGCGTGCGTCGCTTCAGTGATGATGCGCGGCCCTCTGGTCACGTCGCCGTACTCGGCCGTGTCGGAGATCGAGTACCGCATGCCCGCGATCCCCTCCTCGTACATGAGGTCGACGATCAGCTTCACCTCGTGCAGGCACTCGAAGTACGCCATCTCGGGCTGGTAGCCCGCGTCGACCAGCGTCTCGAAGCCGGCCTGCACGAGCGAGGTGAGCCCTCCGCAGAGCACGACCTGCTCGCCGAACAGATCGGTCTCGGTCTCCTCGGCGAACGTCGTCTCGATCACGCCGGCGCGGGTGCCGCCGATCGCGTCGGCGTAGGCCAGCGCGAGGTCACGCGCTTTGCCGGTCGCGTCCTGCTCGACGGCGATGAGCGCCGGCACGCCTCCGCCCTCGGTGTAGGTGCGACGCACGAGATGGCCGGGGCCCTTCGGCGCGACCATCGCCACGTCGACGCCTTCGGGCGGCGAGATGCGCCCGAACCGGATGTTGAAGCCGTGCGCGAAGAGCACCGCGTCGCCGGCCTGCAGGTGGGGCGCGATCGACTCCTCGTACACCTTCTTCTGCTCGGTGTCGGGCAGCAGCAGCATGATCACGTCGGCCTCGGTCGCGGCCTGGTCGATCGGCACCACGCGCAGCCCCGCGGCCTCGGCCTTCGCCACCGACGACGAGCCTGGACGCAGCCCGACGCGGACGTCGATGCCCGAGTCCTTCAGGTTCAGCGCGTGCGCGTGGCCCTGCGAGCCGTACCCGATGATCGCGACCTTGCGGCCGGCGATGAGCGCACGGTCCGCGTCGCGCTCGTAATACACGTTGGCTGCCATCAGCTGGCCCTTCCTCTCAACGAGCGAAGGCGTGCAGCCTCGCGCTCCAACTTGGGCAGCGCCACCCGACCGGTGCGCTGCAGCTCGACGAAACCATACGGTCGCAGCATCTCCTCGAAATCATCGACCTTGTCGGGATGACCCTCGAGCGAGACGGTCAGCGCCTCGGCGCCGACTGCGAGGATCTTGCCCTCGAAGATGCGCACCAGCTCGAGCACCTCGCTGCGCTGCGAGGACTCGGCCCGCACGGTCGCCAGCAAAAGCTCGCGTTCGACGGCATGGCGCGGATCGAGCTCGCTGATCCGCACGACGCTGATGATCTTGAAGAGCTGCTTCACGATCTGCTCGAGGGGCGCCGACTCCACGTCGACGACGATCGTGATGCGACTGAACCGCTCGTCTTCGGTCGGCGCAACCGCGAGCGAGAAGATGTTGTAGCCGCGCCGCGCGAACAGGCTCGCGACGCGGGCCAGCACACCGGACTTGTTCTCGACGAGCACCGACAGGATGTGGTGCTGGGGCGCACTCGCGGCGGCGTTCATCGCAGCAACCCTTTGTCCTGACCAGGAGCGAGCACGATGTCGTCGTTCGACTGACCGGCGGGCACCATCGGAAACACCTTCTCCTCGGAGTCGGTGCGGAACTCGACCACGACCGGGCGGTCGTCGATCTCGTTCGCCTTGTCGATCGCGGACTGCACCTCTTCGGGAGACTCGACCCGGATGCCGACGCAGCCCATCGCCTCGGCCCAGCCGACGTAGTCGGGCAGGTCCGGTGAGAGGTACACCTCTGAGTAGCGCTCCTCGTAGAACATCTCCTGCCACTGGCGCACCATGCCGAGGTACGCGTTGTTCAGGATCGCGACCTTGATCGGGATGCGCTCCGTCGAAGCGGTGACGAGCTCCTGCGCAGTCATCTGGAAGCAACCGTCGCCGTCGACCGCCCAGACCATGCGGTCGGGCCGGCCGACCTTTGCGCCGATCGCCGCCGGCACCGCGAAGCCCATCGTGCCGAGCCCGCCCGAGTTCACCCAGGTGTACGGGTGGCGGAACTTCCAGTACTGCGACGCCCACATCTGGTGCTGACCGACGCCCGACACCACGATGCAGTCCTCGGGCGCGGAGTCGCGCAGCCGCTCGAGGCAGAACTGCGGCTTCAGCGCGTCGCCCGGCTCGGACGCCTCATAAGTGAGCGGGAAGTTCTCGCGCCAGCCACTGACGCGGCTGCGCCACGCCGAGGTGTCCGCGGCCACGGTGCCGGCGTCGAGGAGCGCCCTGATCTGGTTGACGAGCTCCTCGATGACGAGCCGGCAGTCGCCCACGATCGGCACGTCGGGACGGCGCACCTTGCCCTGCTCGGCCGGGTCGATGTCGACATGGATGACCTTCGCCTCGGGGGCGAAGGACCCGACCTTGCCCGTGACCCGGTCGTCGAAGCGAGAGCCGAGCGCGATCAGCAGGTCCGCCTTCTGCATCGCGGTGACCGCGGTGGCGTTGCCGTGCATGCCGGGCATGCCGAGGCACAGCGGGTGGTCGTCGGGGAACGCGCCTCGTGCCATCAACGTCGTGACCACGTGGATGTTCGTGAGCTCGGCGAGCTCGCGCAGCGCATCGGCGGCCCGCGCCTTCAAGATTCCGCCACCGGCGTAGATCAGGGGTCGCTCGGACTCGAGGATCAGCCGTGCCGCTTCGCGGATCATCCGGGGATGGCCCTTCGTCGTCGGCTTGTATCCCGGGAGGTCGACCGACTCCGGCCACCACCAGTCCATCGTCGCTTGCAGCACGTCCTTCGGCACGTCGACGAGCACCGGGCCGGGCCGGCCGGTCGTCGCGATGTGGAACGCCTCCCGGATCACGCGCGGGAGATCCGCAGCATCCATCACCAGCTCGTTGTGCTTCGTGACCGAACGGGTGATGCCGACGGTGTCGCATTCTTGGAAGGCGTCGGTGCCGATCGCCGCGGTCGGCACCTGCCCCGTGATCGCGACCATCGGGATCGAGTCCATGTACGCGTCGCAGAGCGGCGTGACGAGGTTCGTCGCCGCCGGACCGCTCGTCACCATCGCGACGCCCGGACGACCAGTCACGTGCGCGTACCCCTCGGCCATGTGACCGGCGCCCTGCTCGTGGCGCACGAGGATGTGACGGATCGACGAGTCGAGGATCGGGTCGTACGCAGGCAGGATGCACCCGCCCGGGAGGCCGAACATGACCTCCACGCCCTCCATCTCGAGGCTCTTGATGAGGGCTTGGGCCCCTGTCAGCTGCATGACTGCTCCTTGCATGGAAAGTGCTCGGTGACTGCTCCGAAAGTTGATCCGAAAACTGAAACGACCTCCCGTCGGGGAGGTCGGTCAGCGCACGCGGGTATGTGAGGCGTGCGCTAGGTGACTACCAGGATGAGGCTGAGGCCGGAATGCATCGGGCGAAGTGTAACACTGCTGCCCCGTGCCAAGCGAGTACTCAGCGTTCCTCGAAGAGGGCGAGCGCGTCGACCACGTGATCAAGGCGCTCGCCGGCATGAACCGCTGGTTGGCCCTCGGCCTCGCCGCGATCGTCGGCCTCGGCGTGTCGTTGCTTCTCAGCAGCTTCGGCTTCGGCCCGATTGTCGGCGTTCTCGTGCTCTTCGTGGTGTTCACCCGCCTGTACGCGCGGCGGCTGATCCTCGTGACCGACCGGTCGGTCGTGCTGCTGGCGGGCAGCCGGTTCACGTTCAAGCCGACCGCACTCCTCGACCGCCTCCCCGTCGACACACCGCTCGGCCCGCTCCAAGGGCTCTGGCTGCAGCTGCAGCTCGGGACCCACAAGCTCTACGTCAGCGCCCGCTCGATCCGCACCGTGTCCAAGGTGGAGACCGAACGTCGCGACGGCGAGCGGCCGTGACGCGAGGAGTCACGGTTCGGTGATCGCGCCCTTCTCCGCGCCCGTCACGAGACGGGCGTACTTCGCCAGCACCCCCGTCGTGTAGCGGGGCTCGGGCAGCTTCCAGTCCTGACGCCGACGTGCCAGCTCGGCGTCGTCGACGAGCAGGTCGATCGACTTCGAGTGCACGTCGACGACGATGCGGTCACCGTCACGGACGAACGCGATCGGCCCACCGTCAACTGCCTCAGGGGCGACGTGGCCGATGCTGAACCCCCAGGTGCCGCCCGAGAACCGCCCGTCGGTGACGAGCGCACAGTCCGCGCCGCGCCCGGCGCCCTTGAGCGCGCCCGTGACCGCGAGCATCTCGCGCATGCCCGGCCCACCCTTGGGCCCTTCGTAGCGGATGACGAGAACGGTGCCCGGCTGGATCTTGCCGCCGAGGATCGCCTCCATCGCCCCGTCCTCGCCGTCGAAGACGCGCGCGGTGCCGTCGAAGTGCAGCTGGTCCTGGGTGAGCCCGGCGACCTTCACGACCGAGCCGTTCGGCGCGAGCGAGCCGCGGAGGATGACGAGGCCGCCTTCCGTGTGGATCGGTTGGCTGAGCGGATGCACGACACGACCGTCCGGCGCGGGGGGTGCGAGCGCGGCGAGGTTCTCGGCCATGGTCTTTCCGGTGACGGTGAGGCAGTCGCCGTGCAGCAGACCGGCCTCGAGCAGGTGCTGCATGACCACAGGAACGCCGCCGACGGCGTCGAGGTCGCTCATGTGGAACTTGCCGCCCGGCTTCATGTCGGCGATGTGGGCAACACGCGACGAAACCTTGTTGAAGTCATCGAGCGTGAGGTCGACCTTCGCCTCGTTCGCCATCGCGAGGAGATGGAGCACCGCGTTCGTCGAGCCGCCGAGGGCGTTCGTCACCGCGATCGCGTTCTCGAACGCCTCCAGCGTCATGATCTGGCGCGGGCGGATGCCGAGCTCGAGCAGGTTCATCACCGCTTCGCCCGCGGCATAAGCGTCGTCGTCACGCCGGCGGTCGACCGCGGGAGGCGAGGCGCTGCCCGGCAGAGACAGGCCGATCGCCTCGCCGATCGCCGCCATGGTGTTGGCGGTGAACATCCCCGCGCACGAGCCCTCCGTCGGGCACGCGTTGCGCTCGATCTGACCGAGCTCCTCTTCGGTGATCGTGCCCGCCGCGCACGCGCCGATGCCCTCGAACACGCTCACGACGTCGAGCGCCTTGCCGTTGAGATGACCGGGGAGGATCGACCCGCCGTAGACGAACACCGCCGGCAAGTTGAGGCGTGCCGCGGCCATCATCATGCCGGGCAGGCTCTTGTCGCATCCGGCGAACGCGACGAGGGCGTCGAAGCGCTCTGCGTGCATCACGGTCTCGACCGAGTCGGCGATGACCTCGCGACTGACGAGCGACGCGCGCATCCCTTCGTGGCCCATCGAGATGCCGTCGCTCACCGAGATGGTCACGAACTCGAGCGGGAAGCCGCCGGCGGCGCGCACGCCGGCCTTGGCCTGCTGCGCCAAGCGGGACAACGGCATGTTGCACGGCGTGACCTCGTTCCACGACGACGCGACGCCGACCTGCGCCTTGTCCCAGTCCTCGTCGCCCATGCCGACCGCCCGCAACATCGCGCGGGCGCCGGCCTTCTCGATGCCGTCGGTGACGTCGCGGCTGCGGATCTTCAAGTCGTGCTTGTTCGCCATGCCGCGAGCCTACGGTGCGGTGGTGCGCGCGCCCGCCGGAAAGCGGCTGCAGGACCTCGACCGCGAGATCTTCGCCCTCGCCATCCCGGCGTTCTTCACGCTCATCGCCGAGCCGCTGTACGTCCTCGCCGACACCGCCGTCGTCGGCCACCTCGGCACGCCCGAGCTGGCGGGGGTGGCCGCGGCCTCGACCGTGCTCGTCACCGGCTACTCGCTGTGCATCTTCCTCGCGTTCGGAACCACTGCGGCGGTGGCCCGCTTGCTCGGCGCGGGCCAGCAACAGGCGGCGGCGCACACCGCGGTGCAAGCACTGTGGCTCGGGCTCTCGATCGGCGTCGCTCTTTCCCTCTCGGGCTACGCGTTCGCCGAGCCGCTCATGTCGCTCGTCGGCGTGGAGGGTGAGGCGCGGGAGTTCGCACTCGTCTACTTCCGCATCAGCCTGCTGGGCGTCCCGGCGTTGCTCGTGTCGCTCGCCTCGGTGGGGTACCTGCGGGGCAGCAAGCGAGTGCGCGTGCCGCTCGCTGTCGCGATCGGCGCCAGCGTGACGAACCTCGTGCTCGAGGTAGTGCTGATCTACGGCTTCGGCTTCGGGGTTGGCGCGTCTGCCTTGACCACCGTCGTGGTGCAGCTCACGGCGGCGTCGATCTACGCGGCCGTCGTCGTGCGCACCGCCGCGACACGGGGAGCGGGACTGCGCCCGGACCGGCGCGCGCTTCGCACCGCGGGGACCGACGGCTGGCTGCTCTTCCTGCGGACTCTCGTGCTGCGCGCTGCCTTCTTCATGGTGACGGCCGCGGCCGCCCGCCTCGGTGAGATCGACCTCGCCGCACAGCAGATCGCGTTCCAGATCTGGGCGACGCTCGCGCTCGCGCTCGATGCGCTCGAGGTGTCGGCGCAGACGCTCGTCGGCCAGGCCCTCGGCGCGGATTCGCGCGACAACGCCCATCGCGCTGCCCGCCGCACGCTGCGGTGGGGCACCGTGTTCGGGATCGGCGCCGGGCTGCTCGTCCTCGCGTTGCGCCCGTTTCTCGCGCAGCTGTTCAGCGACGACGAAGCCGTCGTGTCCCTCGCGACGTTCCTGTTGCTCTGGGTCGCCATCACCCAGCCGCTCAGCGGACCGGCGTTCGTGCTCGACGGCATCCTCGTCGGCGCCGGCGACCTGCGGTTCCTCGCGGCGGCGATGGCAGCCGTCTGTTCGATCGTGCTCGTGGGTGCACCCCTCGTGCTCGCGCTCGGCGGAGGCATCGGGTGGCTCTGGGCGGTGTTCACCGTGTTCATGGCCGTGCGCCTCGCCGTGCTCGGACGGCGCGCCGCGGGCGATCGATGGGCCGTCACCGGCGCCACGCGCCACTAGGTTCCGATGATGCTCGAACCGCCCGTGGCGAAGCGCATCCCGGTCGCGACAGTCCGGCACGGACACGAAGTCGTCGACGAATACGCGTGGTTGCGCGACCGCGACGACCCCGACACCGTCCCCTATCTCGAAGCCGAGAACACGTTCACGACCGAGTGGTTCGCGCCCCTCGCGGATCTCCAGGAGACGCTCTTCCAGGAGATCAAGGGCCGCATCCTCGAGACCGACCTGTCCGTGCCGGCGCGCCGTGGTCCGTGGTGGTACGTGACTCGCACCGAGGAAGGCAGGCAGTACTCGATCTTCTGCCGGCGGCCCGAACGCGACACCGACGACGGCGAGCAGGTGCTCGTGGACGGCAACGTCCTCGCGGAGGGCCACGACTACTTCGAGCTCGGCGCGCTCGACGTGAGCCCGAGCCACCGCTTGCTCGCGTACTCGACGGACGTGACCGGCGCCGAAGTTTTCACGATGCGCATCCGCGACCTCGACAACGGCGAGGACCTTCCCGATGTCATCGAGGGCGTGCACTACGGCACGGCGTGGTCGGCCGACGACGGATACCTCTTCTACACACGACCCGACGACGCGTGGCGCTCGTATCAGATCTGGCGCCACGAGGTGGGCAAGCCGGCGGACACCGACGTCCTCGTCTACCAAGAAGATGACACCCACTTCGACGTCGGGGTCGACAACACCCGCAGCGGGCGGTTCGTGATCATCTCCTCCGACAGCCGCACCACGAGCGAGGTCCGTCTGCTCGACGCGACCGACCCTGTCGCTCCCCCGCGCATGGTCGAGCCCCGGGAACAGGGACACGAGTACACCGTCGATCACCAAGGCGACCGCCTGCTCATCGTGACGAACCTCGACGCGCTCGACTTCCGGCTGGTCGAGGCCCCGATAGACGCACCCGGGCAGTCGTCGTGGAAGGAGGTGCTGCCGCATCGTCCGGGCGTGCGCCTCTTCGGGGTCGACGCGTTCGCCGATCATGTCGTGGCGTTCGAGTGGGCCGACGCCCTCCCGACGCTGCGCGTGATCCGCTCCGACGGGTCGCAGTTCGTCATCGACCAGCCCGAGACGGCCTTCGGCCTGTCGGCGGGCACGAACCTCGAGTACGAGACAACGACGTATCGCTTCAACTACCAGTCGCTCATCACGCCGCCCTCTGTGTTCGAGGTGGACCTCGCGACCAGCGACCGCACCTTGCTCAAGCAGCAGCCGGTCCTCGGGGGCTTCGACGCGTCCGACTACGAGACAGTGCGCATGTGGGCGACTGCATCCGACGACACGTTGGTTCCGATCTCTCTCGTGGCCCGCAAGGGCCTGCCTCGCGATGGCTCGAACCCCACGGTGCTGTACGGCTACGGCTCCTACGAGGTGATCGTCGCCCCGTGGTTCTCGTGGCCGCGCATCAGCCTGCTCGACCGGGGCGTGGTCTTTGCGCTCGCCCACGTTCGGGGCGGCGGGGAGCTCGGACGGCGCTGGTACCTCGACGGAAAGCTGCTCAACAAGCGCAACACCTTCACCGACTTCGTCGCGTGCGCCGAGCACCTCGTCGCCGAGGGTTGGACTTCACCCGACCGGCTCGCCATCCGCGGTGGCAGCGCCGGCGGCCTGCTCGTGGGCGCAGTCGTGAACATGCGCCCCGATCTGTTCGCGTCGGTCGTCGCGGAGGTGCCGTTCGTCGACGTCGTCACCACGATGCTCGACGAGACGCTGCCGCTGACCGTGGCCGAGTGGGAGGAATGGGGCAATCCCGCCGAAGCCGAGTACGAGGCGTACATGGCCTCGTACGCGCCCTACGAGAACGTGGCCGCCGCCGACCTGCCCGCGATGTACGTGACCGCGGGCTTCAACGACCCCCGGGTGAGCTACCACGAGCCGGCGAAATGGGTGGCGCGACTGCGAGCGACCGGGACCGGCGAACAGCCGCTGGTCCTGAAGACCGAGATGGGCGCCGGCCACGGAGGGAAGTCGGGGCGGTATGACTCGTGGCGCGAGGAGGCCGAAGTGCTCGCCTTCGTCCTCACTACCTTGAACGTCACGTCAGGCTGATCAGCGCCAGCCCGATCAAGACGACGTTGCGCGCGACCGACCACCACGTCACCGGTCGCGTGGACAACGAGCCGAAGCACGCACACGGCGCCTCCACTCCCCGCGCGAGCGCCACGACCAGGAACACGGTGAACGCACCGAGTAACACGATCGCGGCAACGCCGGCGTAGGGCACCCCGGCGACGAGGGCGACGCCGATCACGACCTCGAGCACCGGGATCGCCTTCACCGCACCACGGGGGACGCCGAGGAGATCGGCCTGGGCCGGCCATTGCCGGCTCGTGAGCTTCGCAGCACCGGCGATGAGCAGCACGACGCCGACGATGGCGCCCGCCACCCAACCCAATCAGACCTCGAAGCGCCCGTACCCGCCGCGAAAGAAGACCAGCGGACCTCCGGACCCCGCGACGTCGAGGTCGTGCACGCGGCCTACGACGATCACGTGGTCGCCGCCCGCGACAACGGACTCGATCTCGCAGTCGATCCAGGCCAGCACACCGTCGATGATCGGCGAGCCGAGGGGGCTGTGCCGGTAGCCGATGCCCGCGAACTTGTCGTCGCTCTTGCCCGCGAAGTGACGGCACACGCCCTCTTGGTCGGCCGCCAGGACGTTGACGCAGAACTTGCCCGCGCTCTCGATGTGCGGCCAGCTCGTCGAGGTGTTGCTCGGACAGAACAGCACGAGCGGAGGATCGAGCGACAACGACGCGAACGAGCCGACGGCGAGGCCGACAGGGTGGTGATCGGTCTCTGCGGTGACGATCGTGACGCCGGTCGGGAAGTAGCCGAGGACCTGGCGGTAGACGGCAGAGTCGATGTCGGGAGGGTCGGCGGCCACGGGGGCCGATTCTGACACCTCAGCCAAACGAGACGGTCAATCCCTCGGCGGCCGTGATGAGCTCGACACCAGCGCGATCGGCGAACTCACGCGCGCACATCGTCAGGTCGTCGAGAGCCTCGTCGTGCCGGGTGGGGTCGTGGTGGAAGAGCGCGAGCGACTTCGCTCCTGCCTCCTTCGCGACCATCACGGCGTACTCGACGGTGCAGTGCCCCCATGTCGACTTCTTGGGGAATTCGGCAACCGTGTACTGCGCGTCGTGGATCACGAGGTCGGCGCCGTCACACAGCTCGAGGGCGCCTTCGGCGATCGAGTTGCCGCCGTCGTAAGGCTGCTGGTGGTCGGAGATGTACGCGACCGTCGCTCCTTCCCACTCGATTCGGTAGCCGTTGGTCGGCCCGACATGGGGGACGCTGCGAGACGTCACCTTCGCCGTGCCGACGGAGAACTCGTCGTCGGCGCAGGGGTGGAACGCGAACGTACCGACGAGCGCGTCCATCGCGACCGGGAAGAACGGAGGCCGGATGCACAGGTCGAACGCGTCGAAGAGGTCGACGCCGTCCTCCTGCACCGGGGCATACACATCGAGGTGCCCGCCGGTCAGGATCGGCACGAAGAACGGGAGGCCCTGCACGTGGTCCCAGTGAAGGTGACTGACCAGCGCCGTGCCCTCGAAGGTGCCGTCGAGAGGCTGGGTCTCGCCGAAGTACCGCAAGCCCGTGCCCATGTCCAGGACGATGGGTTTCTGGCCGGGCACCTCGACCCCGACGCAGGACGTATTTCCGCCGTATCGGCGCGTGCGTTCGCCTGAACAAGGAGTCGAACCCCGCACGCCGAAGAAGGTGATGTTGAGCACAGTTCCCCCTTGGGTCGGCCAGGGTACAGAAACGTCAAGGACCGCTGCCCAGCGGGTGACCGATGTCTCACCCGCCGTCTCACCCCGGCGTTAACGTCCCGCTCATGACCCTCCCCGACGGGCTCGTTGCTGTGGTCAAGGCCGAGTGCCCGACCTGCGTGCTCGTCGTACCCGTGCTGCAGAGCATCCATGCCGCGGGGGTGCCGTTGACGGTGTACAGCCAAGACGACCCCGCCTTCCCCTCTGGCATCGGCACCGTGCACGACCACGACCTCGCCGTCTCGTACCACCACGACATCGAGACCGTGCCGACGCTCATTCGGGTCGAGGACGGCGTCGAGGTCGAGCGCACCGTCGGTTGGTCACGCCCGGAGTGGGAGAAGCTCTCCGGGCAATCGCCCCTCGGCGTGGACCTGCCCGCGCTGCGGCCGGGCTGCGGCTCGCTGTCGGTCGATCCAGACATGGTCGACGTGCTCGCGGTGCGCTTCGGCGGATCGGTGCTGCGCAGCCGGCGCGTCGAGATCGCCGCGCTCGAGGACGAGGCCGAGGCCTTGTTCGATCGAGGCTGGACCGATGGCCTCCCTGTCGTCGCTCCAACCGAGGCGCGCGTGCTGCGCATGCTCGAAGGCACCACGCGTGCGCCCGATGAGATCGTCGCCGTGGTCCCTCCCGATCTCGTCGAGTGCACGGTCGAGAAGGTCGCGATCAATGCGGTCATGGCCGGGGCGAAGGCGGAGTACCTCCCGGTGATCCTGGCCGCGCTCGAAGCGGCGTGCACAGACTCGTTCAACATCCACGGCGTGCTCGCGACGACCATGCCCGTCGGACCGGTGATCATCGTGAACGGCCCGATCCGCCGTGCGATCGGGATGAACGGGGGCGGCAACGTCCTTGGTCAGGGAAACCGGGCCAACCTGGCCATCGGTCGAGCCGTGCAGCTCGTCATCCGCAATGTGGGCGGAGGGCGGCCGGGCGGCGTAGATCGGGCGACGCATGGCAACCCCGGCAAGCTCTCGTTCTGCTTCGCGGAAGACGAGGAAGGCTCGCCGTGGGAGCCGCTGTCGGTCGAGCGGGGCTTCGCGCCGACGGCCTCCACGGTCACGCTCTTCCCCGGTGAGGGTCCACGCTGCGTCGTCGATCAGCTCGCGCGCGACCCGGACGACCTCGCCCACACGCTCGCAGCGTGCCTGCGCACGGTGCACCATCCGAAGCTGCCGCTCGGGTTCGACGCGATCCTCGTTGTCGGCCCGGAGCACGCCCGGGTGTTCAGAGAGGCGGGGTGGTCGAAGCAGAAGGTGAAGGACGAGATCCACGGGCTGCTGCAGCTGCCCGGTGACGAGATCGTGCGGGGAGCCGGCGGCATGGCCGAAGGCATCCCGGACCACCTGCGAGGGCTCACGCTGTCGAAGTTCCGCCCGGAGGGGCTGCTGGTCGTGCACGCGGGCGGTGGCGCGGGCCTGTTCTCTGCCATCATCGGTGGCTGGGCGAATGGAGAGATCGGCAGCCAGCCGACGACGCGGGAGGTGACGGCATGACCGTCGTGCTCGATCCCACGGGCGAACAGGTACCGGCCGAGCGAGCACTGGTGCAGCGGCCGGCTTCGGTCGAGGGCCGCACGATCGGCCTGCTCGACATCTCGAAGCCCCGCGGCAACATCTTCCTCGATCGCCTGCAGCACCGGCTCGAAGCGGCCGGCGCGCGAGTCGAACGGTTCGCGAAGCCGACGTTCACGAAGCCGGCGCCCGTCGATCTGCGTCACGAGATCTCGACGAAGTGCGACCTCGTGATCGAAGCGTTAGCCGATTGAGGGTCGTGTACGTCGTGCAGTGTGCACGACATCGCTGACCTGGAACGCCGGGGAGTGCCGTCGATGTTCGTCGCGTCGAGCGAGTTCGTCGAGGCGGCAGCCGCACAGTCGAAATCGCTCGGGTTCGCGGCGATGGCGCGGATGTTCGTTCCCCATCCGATCCAGGACCGCACTGACGACGAGATGGTCGCGCTGGCCGACGCCGCCTACGACGAGATCGTGAGCCGCATCACCGCCTGACGCACTTCGACGATGCCTTCGTCGACGAGCTGGGCGGCAACCCGTTCCGCGCGAGCGGGATCCGCCGGCCAGCCCATCACGCCCGCGACGTCGTCAAGAGGGACCGACTGGTCCCGCAGCGCGGCGATCAAGCGGCCCCGACCTTGCCGGTCGGAGCCAGCAAACCTCGACTGCTTGGGCGTCGCCCACGCTTCCCCGGTCCACCGGCATCCCTCGCGGAGCCAGCACCGGTCACACGCCGGTGCACGCGCGGTGCAGACGAGTGCGCCGAGATCCATCAGGCGCTGGTTCCACTCCCACGACGCCCCCGGCGGGACGAGGGCGTCCGCCGTCGCTTGCGCCTCACGCGTCGTGAGCCGCCGGTCCACGCGGCGCGACAGCACACGAGCGATGTTCGTGTCGACGACGCCGACGTCCTGCTCGAACGCGAAGGAGAGGACCGCACGCGCGGTGTAGGGCCCGATTCCCGGAAGCTGGCGCAGCGCCTCCAGGTCGCGGGGCACCACGCCCTCCATCGACCGCGCCATCATCACGGCGGCGCGGTGGAGGTTGACCGCTCGCCGGTTGTAACCGAGTCCCGCCCAAGCCCGCACGACGTCGGCCTGCGACGCCTCGGCGCATGCGGTCACCGTCGGGAACTCGGCCATGAAGGCATCCCAGATCGGGATGACCCGCGGAACTTGCGTCTGCTGCAGCATCACCTCCGAGACGAGCACAGCCCACGGGTCGCGGGTGCGTCGCCAGGGAAGGTCGCGCATCAGGTTCGGCTGTGCACTTCGGTGACGTAGGGCAGGTCGAACGGCTCGGGGAAGCCGGCCACGAGCGCACTCACCTCGGTCAGCACGGGCGCGCGCTGCTCGTCGTCCATCGCCGCGATGTAGCTCACCGACGAGACCCGGTCGAGCAAGCCCTCGCGCGTGAGGCGCTGCACATACCCGCACCTCCAAGTCGTGAAGCCGTCGAGCTGGATGCCGTCGTACTGCGGGATGAGACCCCGGTTCCAGTGGATGATGCGCGACATCTCGGCCACCCACGGCACCGACTCGTCCCGCCGGTTCCAGACGAGCGCCACGCCTCCTCCGGGCCTCAGCACCCGGCCGATCTCGGCGAGCGCCTTGTCCGCGTCGAACCAATGGAATGCCTGCGCCACCACGACCGCATCGACCGACCCGTCGGGCAACGGGATCGCTTCGGCGGTGCCGTCCAAGATCTCGACGCCGGGCACCGCGTCCTCGAACGCGGCCCGCATGCCCGCGACGGGCTCGACCGCGACGAGGTCGACGCCGTGAGGGCCAAGCAGCCGGGTCATTTTCCCGGTGCCTGCAGCGAGGTCGAGCACCCGCCGGCCCGGGCCGAGGTGCAGCACTTCGACGAGATGAGCGATCGCCTCGTCGGGATAGGAGGGGCGCCCGCGCTCGTACGCCTCGGCGCCCGAGTCGAAGCCAGTCGCGGCGGTCGGGTTGACGGTCACGACCAGATGTCCTGTTCGTCGTAGGGCCGGCTCCGTGGCGGCGCCGCGTCGCGCTTCCAGACCATCACCTTGCGACGGAAGAAGCAGACCTCTTCCCCACGCTGGTTCAACCCCTTCGTCTCGACGGTGACGATCCCCCGATCGGGCTTCGATGACGACGCGACGACGTCGAGCACCTTGGTCTCCGCGTAGATGGTGTCGCCGTGGAAGGTCGGCAGCTTGTGCGTCAGCGACTCGACCTCGAGGTTCGCGATCGCGGCGCCGCTGACGTCGGGCACGCTCATGCCCAAGACGAGCGAGTACACGAAGTTGCCGACTACGACGTTCTTGCCGTGCACCGTCTCGTGCTCCGCGAACCACTGGTTCGTGTGCAGCGGATGGTGGTTCATCGTGATCATGCAGAAGAGGTGATCGTCGGCCTCGGTGATCGTCTTGCCCGGCCAGTGGCGATAGATGTCGCCGACCGCGAAGTCCTCGAGGTAGCGGCCGAACGGCCGCTCGTGGATGGTCATGTCGGCGAGGCTAGCGACCGGCGCGGTCCACCGATCCGGAGCAGCATCCCCAATCGCGAGCGGCAAGCCGACAATGCTCACACCCATGGGCGTCGTCGCTCTCGTCATCGGCGCGGTCGCCATCGGGGTCGCCGTCGCGGCCGTGCTCGGGTGGCGGCGCGAGAAGGCGCAGCGCCGCAAGATCGCCCGCATCCTCCACGAGAACCTGAGCGAACGCACGTCGCTCCGCCAGGCCGCGAACGTGCTCGATCACATGCAGCTCGGCGTCTACGTGGCCCGGCTCGACGATCCCAAGGACGAACGAACGATGAGGCTCGTGTCGGCGAACCCGGCTGCCTCGACTGTGACGGGCGTCCGCGACAGCGACGCTCTCGGCCGTCGGCCCGAGGAGGCGTTCCCCGCCCTCGCCCACCTCGACCTGTCGGGCATCCTGGCGGAAGTCGTGCGCTCCGGCGTGCGGGTGACACTCGACAATGTGGTCACCGGTGACACCGCGTACGCCGTTCACGCGTTCGCCCTCCCCGACCAGGGCGTCGGCCTCGCGATCGAAGACATCAGCGAGCGCAACCGTGTGGAGCAGCGCACCCGGCATCAGGCGTTGCACGACGGGCTCACCGGCCTCCCCAACCGCGTCCTTCTCGTCGATCGTCTGCAGGAGGCGATCGACGACTTCGGTCGCGTCGCGGTCGTGGTGCTCGACATCGATCGCTTCAAAGAGGTGAACGCGACGCTCGGCCACCACCACGGCGACCTGCTGCTCGAGCAGGTGGCGCGCCGCTTGTCGATCGTGGTGTCAGGATCGACCACGGTCGCGCGGGTGGGCAGCGACGAGTTCGCCGTTGTGCTCACCGACGTCGGCGACGAAGAGGGCGCTCTCGAGGCGGCGAAAGGGTTGGCAGAGGCCCTCGAACGACCAGTCCTGCTCGACGGCGTGCCGATCGACACTCGCTGCACCGCGGGCATTGCCGTGTATCCCGATCACGGCGCGGACGCGGACACGCTGCTGAAGCGAGCGAACATGGCCCTCGCCGAAGCCGAGCGGTCCGGCCTCCCGCGCGCGAGCTACCGCCCCGAGCACGACCGATTCAGCGTGCGGCGCCTCACGCTCATCGCCGACCTCCGCGGGGCCCTCGAGCGCAACGAGCTCGTGCTGCACTACCAGCCCAACGTGCCGCTCCGTGGCGACCAACGTCTCGGGGTCGAAGCCCTCCTGCGCTGGCATCACCCGGGTATGGAAGTCGTCGCTCCGGAGGAGTTCATCGAGCTCGCCGAGGTGTCGGGGCTGATCCAGCCGCTCACCCGGTGGGTCGTCGCGACGGCCGTGAGTCAGTGCGGCCGCTGGCGGAAGGAGGGGCTCGACCTGAATGTGTCGGTGAACATCTCGGCCCGGAACTTCGCCGACGCGGAGCTCCCAGACCACATCGCTTCGACTCTCGCGGACGCCGGTGTGCCGCCGGACCGGCTCGTGCTCGAGATCACCGAGAGCCAGCTGATGTCGGACCCGGTGACGGCGCTCGACGCAATGACCCGCATGACGGCGCTCGGCGTGCGCACCAGCGTCGACGACTTCGGCACCGGGTACTCGTCGATGTCGCACCTCCGCCGTCTGCCCATCGATGAGATCAAGATCGACCAATCGTTCGTCACCGACATGACCCGCAACGACAGCGACCGGGCGATCGTGCGGTCGATCATCGATCTCGGGCACAACCTCGGCCTCGAGGTGGTGGCGGAAGGTGTCGAAGACGCGCCGACACTGGGGGCGCTCATCGACATGGGCTGCGACCGCGTACAAGGTTTCGTCCTTGCGGCGGCACTCGAAGCCCGCCATCTCCCCGCGTGGATCGCCGGGCCGAACCTCGTCATCGATCTGACTGACGCCAACACGCATCACTAACCTCGCCGGCGTGACCGCCCCGGACCTGAGCGCTGCCGCATCCGTCGTCGATCTCGCCGACGCGGTCGTGCAGCAGGCGGCGCGGCACCTCGCTCCCTTCGCCGAGGGAGACGAGAAGCAAGTCGTGCTCTACGACCTTGCCCACGCCGCCGCCGCCGTCGAGATCGCGCGATCGCTGCTCGACTACGGCGCGAAGGGTGACGCCGAAGGCCGCATCGCCTGCGCGTTCGTCGCCGACGCCGTGCACGACCTTGCGGCGCGGGTGTTCGGCCGCGAGACGCAGTGGTCCGTCGAGCCCGGCGCGCTCGACCCGGCCCGTTCGTTCCTCGCCACGTATCGCGACCCCGACTTCCTCGCCGCCCTCGCGGGCGAGGAGGGACCTCGCCACCTCGACGCCGACTTCGAGCTCGTCGGCGACACGTTCCGACGATTCGCCGAGGATCGCATCAAGCCCGTCGCCGAGCACGTCCACCGCACCAACGCCGACGTGCCCGAGGACGTGATCGCCGGCTTGGCCGAGATGGGCGGGTTCGGGCTGTCGGTGCCCGAGGAGTACGGCGGGTTCGCAGCGGGCGGCGAGAGCGACTACATGGGCATGGTCGTAGCGACCGAGGAGCTGAGCCGCGGTTCACTCGGCATCGGCGGCTCGCTCATCACGCGTCCCGAGATTCTCACGCGCGCCATCGTGCGCGGTGGCACCGAGGAACAGAAGCGGCACTGGCTCCCGAAGCTCGCCGACGGCTCGGCGATGGTGGCGGTCGCGGTCACCGAACCCGACTTCGGGTCGAACGCCGGCGGCGTCAAGACGACGGCCGTGCGGGCCTCCGGCCCCGGAGGCGAACCGGGCTGGAAGATCAACGGTGTGAAGACCTGGTGCACGTTCGGGGCGAGAGCCGACGTGCTGATGCTGCTCGCCCGCACTGACCCCGACCGATCCAAAGCGCACCGCGGCCTGTCTCTGTTCGTGGTGTCGAAGCCGCGCGGCGAGGGGCATGGCTTCGAGTTCACGCAGGACGGCACGGGCGGCAAGATCGAAGGCCGAGCCATCGACACCATCGGGTACCGCGGCATGCACTCCTACGAGGTCTCACTCGATGGGTGGTGGGTGCCCGACAGCTGCCTCATCGGCGAGGAGGCCGGGCTGGGCCGAGGCTTCTACTTCACGATGGAGGGGTTCGAGAACGGCCGTCTGCAGACCGCCGCTCGCGCCGTGGGTGTCATGCAAGCCGCGTACGAGGCGGCCGCGCAGTACGCGCTCGACCGTTCGGTGTTCGACGTGCCCATCGGCGAGTTCCCCCTCACGAAGGTGAAGCTCGCCCGCATGGCGGTGGTCATCCAGGCCGCTCGACAGTTCTCCTACGCCGTCGCTCGCATGATGGCGAAAGGCGGCGGCTCGCTCGAAGCGTCGATGGTCAAGGCGTACGTCTGCCGCGCCGCGGAGTGGGTCACCCGCGAGGCGATGCAGATCCACGGCGGGTACGGCTACGCGGAGGAGTACGCGGTGAGCCGCTTGTTCGTGGACGCGCGGGTGCTGTCGATCTTCGAGGGCGCGGACGAGATCCTCGCGCTCCGAGTCATCGCGCGCCGGCTGCCGGCTAGCGAGCAACCGCGAGGCTGAGAAGCTCGCTTACCGTCTTGATGCGCGGGTAGTCCGCATCCGCGTGGTCGTCGTATGGATCGAGGAGGAACGGCTGCATGCCGGCGGACCGCGCCCCGACGACGTCGTTGGCGTAGGAGTCACCGACGTACGCGACGCTCTCGGCCTTCACGTCGAGCACCTCGAGGGCGAATGAGAAGATCGCCGGATCAGGCTTCGCGACTCCCACGATCGTCGAGTCGACGATGATGATCACCGGCACGCCATCGCCATCGCCCACTTGGCACACACCGAAGCGCCGGAGCACCGCCTCGATCTGGCCCGCCGCGTTGCTGACGACGCCGATCGGCACCCCGGCTTCATGCAGCAGACGCAGACCCTGCACCGAAGGGACGATCGGCCATCGCCACAGGTGGGCGGTACGAGTCACGCCGAGGATCAATGCCGCCTCCTCGCGCTCGTGCTCGGGCACCCCCGCGGCAAGAACGTAGCCACGGTCGTACGCGCGCCAGTCGTCGTGAACCTCACCTTCGAAGTCCTGCGTCCGCATCGCCGCGTAGTGCGCGCGGGTGAGGGACTCGATCGATGTGTCCGCGCCGTAGGGCGCGAGCAATGGACCGATGACGGTGGGGTCGGGAAGCAGGAGCACGCCGCCTGCGTCGAACAGGACGGCCTCAACGGTGTTCAACTGACGGTGCTCAAGTCGCGGAGCGACGGAACCCGGCCCGTTCGCCCCGACGGACGAACTTCGTGGCCATCTTGCGCGATGCCTCGTCGATCATCTCGTCACCGAACATGACCGCGCCCTTGCGTTCGCCTTCGGTCGTCGCCTTCTCGTACGCGTCGAGGATGTCCCAGGCCCGGTCGAACTGCTCCTGCGTGGGCGAGAACAGCTCGTTCAGGATCTCGACCTGATCAGGATGCAGCGCCCACTTGCCGTCGTAGCCGAGCACGCGCACTCGCTGGCAGTAGTCGCGGAAGGCATCGGGCTCGCGGATCTTCAGGAACGGCCCGTCGATCACCTGCAGGTTGTTGGCCCGCCCGGCCATGAGGATCTTCGAGAAGACGTAGTGGAAGTGATCCCCCGGGTACTCGGGGATCTGCACCCCGCCCGTGAGCACGGGCATCTCCATCGACGCGGCGAAGTCGGCGGGGCCGAAGATGATCGTCTCGAGCCGGGGCGACGCGGCGCAGATCTCCTCGACGTTGATGAGGCCCCGGGTCGTCTCGATCTGGGCCTCGATGCCGATGTGGCCGGGCGGCAGCCCGGCCTTGATCTCGACCTGTGTGAGCAGCAGATCGAGCGCGACGACTTCGGCGGCCGACTGCACCTTGGGGAGCATGATCTCCTCCAGGCGGATGCCGGCCTGACCGACCACCTCGATGACGTCGAACACGGTCCACTCGGTGTCCCACGCGTTCACACGGACGCAGAGGATCTTGTCGCCCCAGTCCTGGGACTTGATTGCGTCGACGATCTTCGCCCGAGCACCTTCCTTCTCGAGCGGCGCGACCGCGTCTTCGAGATCGAGGAAGACCATGTCGGCGGGCAGACCGGGGGCCTTGCCGAGCATCTTCTCGCTCGAACCGGGGACGGACAGACACGAGCGGCGCGGCAGCTCTCGAGTGCGTGCGGACATGCGCACCAGCCTAGGCGAGCGGCCTAGAGTCGCCGGCCGTGAGCATCGATCGATTTCCCATCGAAGCCGGGCACATCGCACTGTTCGCTCGGGCCATCGGCGACCCCAACCCCGACTACTACGGCGCACTCACCGGCGCCGAGTCGGTGCCCGCGCCGCCGACGTTCGCACAGGCGAGCGCGCAGTTCGATCCGGACTACTTCCTCCGCCCGAAGCTCGGCGAGCCGTGGTTCGGATCGGGCCGTGAAGCGACCGGCATCACCCGCGGCGGCGGAGGAGGCGGCGGCGGAGGTGGAGGTGGGCTGCACGCGGAACAGCACTTCGAGTATCACCGCCCGCTGCGCGCCGGCGATGTGCTGACCGGCACCGTGAGCCCCGGCAACACGTGGGAGAAGCAGGGACGCCGCGGCGGCAAGCTCATCTTCTCGGAGTCGGTCACCGAGTACCGCGACCAGAACGGCGAGCTCGTCGTCACCGCCCGCGGCGTCGGCGTCCGCACCGAGACTGTCGTCCAGCAGGAGGCATGACATGGCGTCCGTGAAGGAAGGCGACACGCGCAGCCTCGTGCTGACGGACGATCTCACCCGCACGCAGATCGTGCAGTACGCCGGCGCATCCGGGGACTACAACCCGCTGCACTCCGACGACAAGTTCACGACCGAGATCGCCGGGTATCCGGGCGTGTTCGCGCACGGCATGTTGACGATGGGCATGACCGGGCGTGTGCTCACGGATTGGTTCGGCACCGAGGGGTTGCTCTCCTATGGGGTGCGCTTCGTCAAGCAGGTGTGGCCGGGCGACGCCCTGACCGCGACCGCGACCGTGACGTCGGTGGCCGACGGCGTCGCCGAGCTCACCGTCGAAACCGTCAACCAGGCCGGGGAGCCCGTGGTCACCGGCACCGCGAAGGCGCGCGTCGACTGATCAAACGTCGTAGCGCAGCAAGTCGTCGTAGGTCTCGCGGCGTATGACGACTTTCGCGTCGCCGTCTCGCACGAACACCACGGCGGGGCGAGGCACCTTGTTGTAGTTCGAACCCATCGAGTGCCCGTAGGCACCCGTGACCGGAGTGCACAACACGTCCCCGACCACGATGTCGTCGGGGACGTGTGCGTTGTGGACCAGCACGTCGCCCGACTCGCAGTGCTTGCCGACGATGCGCACGGAGCGGGGTCGCCCCGCGGGCGTCGACCGCGGCAGGAATGCCTCGTAGCCGCTGCCGTAGAGGACGGGTCGCGGATTGTCGCTCATGCCGCCGTCGACAGCGACATAGGTGCGCAGGCCGGGCAGCGCCTTGATCGTGCCGACCGTGTAAAGCGTGACTGCGGCGGCGGCGACGATCGCCCGTCCCGGTTCGGCCGCGATGGGCACCGGCACGCCATGCTCCCGGGACGCTTCGTGCAGCACCTTCGCCCACTGCGACGAGCGTCGCCGCTTCCTCGCCTTCGACATAGGCCACGCCGAGCCCGCCGCCCACGATGAGCTCGGGGAGGCCGGTCGAGCGGACGAACGGTGCGAGCACCTCGATGGCGGCCCGGAACGAGTCGACCGCGAACACCTGGCTGCCGATATGGGCGTGGAGTCCGACGAGGTCGATGGCCGGCGACGCCGCCGCCCGCTCGACCGCCCGAGCAGCGTCGCCGACGCTCATGCCGAACCCGAACTTCGAGTCGTCCTGGCCGGTCTTCACGTACTCATGCGTGTGGGCCTCGATGCCCGGTGTCACCCGCAGCAGCACGGCCGGCGCGATGCCGTCATCCGCATGAAGTGCGTCCAGGCGGTCGAGCTCGTCGAACGAGTCGACGACGAGGCGACCGACCCCCGCGGCGCGCGCCATCCGGAGCTCTTCGACGCTCTTGTTGTTGCCGTGCAGGACGAGACGGTCGGCGGGGAAGCCGGCCGCGAGCGCGACGTGAAGCTCTCCCCCGGTCGCGACGTCGAGCCGGAGGTCCTCCTCGTCGACCAGCCGCGCCATGGCGCGGCACAGAAACGCCTTTGACGCGTAGATCGCGAGTCCGGGCCCGAACGCCAGCGCGGCCTCACGACACCGAGCCCGCAGATGCTCCTCGTCGTAGACAAAAAGGGGCGTGCCGTGCTCGGCCGCGAGGTCGAGCAGGTCGACGCCACCGATCGACAGTCGTCCCGAGGCGTCGACCGTGGCAGTGTCGGGCAAGAGATGCCGCGAGATCGCGCTCACATCGAGTCGGGAGCGTGCACGCCGAGCACATCCAAGCCGATCGCGAGCCCGATGCGCACCGCCTCGACCAACCACAACCGGGCCTGCGTCAGCTCGGCGCTCACGCCCTCCCCCATCACGTAGCAGTCGTGATAGAAGCCGTGGAACCGGTCGGCCAGCTCGCGCACCCAGGTCGTGACTTTGTGCGGCGCCCGCTCCTCGAGCGCGGCGACCATGACATCGGGCAGCTCGACGAGCGTGCGGAGGATGTCGAGCTCGCGGTCGTGGACGAGCAAGGCGAGGTCGACGGCGGCGAGGGGCATCCGCTCGACACCCCGCTCGGCCGCGACTCGATGGATCGACGCGATGCGCGCGTGCGCGTACTGCACGTAGTACACGGGGTTCTCACGCGACTGCTCGCGGATGATGTCGAGATCGATGGTCGGCGCGGCGTCGACCGAGGACAGCAAGGTCAGCAAGCGAGTCGCATCGGGGCCGATGTCGTTGATGAGCGCGGAAAGGTCGACGGTGTTGCCGAGTCGCTTCGACATCCGCCCGGACGCCAAGGACACCATTTGTCCGAGCTTCACCTCCAGCTTCCCGCGCTGGACGCCGAGGGCCTCCATGGCCGCGATGAGGCTCGGCACCTGGGCCTGATGATCGGCGCCCCACACGTCGATGACGCGGTCGAAGCCGCGCACGAAGAACTTGTCGCGGTGGTACGCGATGTCTCCGCCGAGATAGGTGACGTCGCCGTTGGACTTGATGAGCACGCGCTCTTTCCGGGGATCGCCGAAGTCCTCTGTGCGTAGCCACGTCGCGCCCTCGCGGTCGAAGATCAGACCCTTGGCCCGTAGCTCCTCGATCGCCTCGGCGACTGCGCCGCTTTCCTCGATCGATGCCTGGCTGTACCACTCGTCGAACTCGATGTTGATCGTCTGCAACGTCTCGCGGATGTCGGCGAGCACGTGCTCCCCCGCCCAGCGACCGGCCTCGACCACATCGTCGCTGCCGTCGTAGCGCATGGCGAGATCGGCGACGTACTGGCCGGGATAGCCGTCCTCCGGCACGGGTTGGCCGTGCTTGCGGGCCAGGATGCTCGCGCCGAACTTGCGCACCTGTCCGCCGGTGTCGTTCACGTAGTACTCGCGGCTGACGACGTGGCCGGTACGCGCGAACAGGCGGGCGAGCGCGTCACCGTACGACGCGAACCAGCCGTTGCCCACGTGCAGTGGGCCGGTCGGGTTCGCGGAGACGAACTCGATCATCACCCGCTCGCCGTGCCCGAGGTCGGGCCGCGCGTAGTCGTCGACGCCGCCAGCGATGACGTCGAGCAGCACCTCGTGCAGCCACGTGTCGTGGAGACGGAAGTTCACGAAGCCCGGTCCGGCGATCTCGACCTTGGCGACGTGGGGCAGGTCGGCCGCGTTCAGACGATCGGCAAGCTCGGTGGCGAGCTCGCGGGGGTTGCGTCCCACAGCCTTCGCGGTGGCGAGAGCCACGTTCGTCGACCAGTCGCCGTGCTCGGCCACGCGGGGACGCTCGAGCACGATCTCCGTGGTCGGCTCGACACCGAGCGACGCCAGCGAGGCGCGCACCGCGGCGGCAAGGTCCTCCCTGATCACCCGTTGATCGTAACGTTCGCTCCCATGCTCACCTCGTTGACAACCGGCCAGATGCTCGCCGTCGATCGCCTCGGCGATCCGGACGCACCGCCGATCGTCCTCCTCCACGGGTTGTCGGGGAGCCGGCTCGCGTACCGCGCGGTCGTGGGCCACCTGGATGGTGACGTCTGGAACGTCGACCTGCGCGGTCACGGGGAGTCGAGCCGCGCCACGCTCGAGTCCTACGACGCCACGAGCTACGCGGCCGACATCGCGGCTGTGATCGAGTCCGACATCGGACGTCCCGCTCTCGTCGTCGGGCACTCGCTCGGCGGCGTCGTCGCTGCCGAGCTCGCGCGCTCTCGGCCCGACCTGGTCATCGCGGTGTTCCTCGAGGATCCGCCGCTCTACGAGGGTGATGCCGAGCGCCGGAGCAACAGCCCCACCGCGAAGTTCTTCCCCGAGCTGATCGCCGCGGTCCGAGAGCTTCAAGACCGACGCGCTCCGGAGGAGGACTACCTGCCGATCGTCATGGAACCGACGACCGAGGAAGCCTCGGTGCGCTGCGCATCACTGCACCTCTGGGATCCGGCGACCATGGAGGCGGCCGTCGCGGGCATCGTGTGGAACGGGTTCGACCCCGACGCCCACCTCAGCTGCCCGGTGACGATCGTGCGGGCCGATCCGACGCTCGCCGTGTTCACCCCTGACGATGCCGACCGGTATACGGCGGCGAACCCCCATGCACGCATCCACGAGGTCCCCGGCGCCTCGCACACCGTTCACGCGTCGCCGACGCTCGGCTCCTACCTCAACCTCCTGCAGGCATTCGTTCGCGACCCATGACCTCCGCGATCGCCAGCACCATGAGATGGGTGTTCGCGCGGGGCACGGAGGGAAATACCGAGGCGTCGACAACCCGAAGCGCGCCGACCCCCCGCACTCGGCAGGACGGGTCGACCACCGAATCGTCGCCCAAGCCCATCCGAGCCGTACCACAGATGTGCTGCGCGTCGCCGGCGACGCGCAGCGCCCACGTCGCGGCCTCCTCATCGGTGGCGTTGCCGGACGGCAACGCCTCCCCTAGCCGGTCGATCGGAGCCACGGTCGAGATCGCCTGCACCTCCCCGGACGACGCGAGCTCGACGATGCGCCGAACGCCGTCGACCATCCGCGAGCGATCGCGCTCGTCGCTGATCATGTCCTCGTCGATGATCGGGTCGACGGCCGGATCTGGCGATGCGAGGCGGAGCGTGCCTTCGCTATAGCACTGGTTGATCCACACGCCGATGAGGCCCACGGGCGCGACCGGCGTGCGGTTCATCCCGACGATCATCATGTCGTTGCGCCCCGCTCCGGCGAGACCGGACGAGTACCGAACGCAGACGTTCGTGTGCCGATCGAACGGCGTCGCGGGCTGCGCTTCGTCGCGCAGGGGAAGGACCGCGTACACCACGGGATGGTCCTGCAGATGCTGGCCGACCGGCAGGTCCACCGCGAGTCCCGGCCCGATGCCCGAGCGCAGGAGGATCGCGGGCGAGTGCACCGCACCGGCGCTGAGCACGACCTCGCCACCCTCGACCGTGGTCCACCCGCCATCGAGCTTCACGCGCACGCCGACCGCTCGACCCCCGGCGAGCATCACCCGGTCGACGAGGGCGTCCCCGACGATGCGGAGGTTCGGACGGTCCCGAACCGGCTCGAGGTACGCGTCGTTCGTCGTGACGCGCTGTTCACGCATGGGATCCCCATTGATGGCGTACGGCGACACGCCCTCCCCGGTGGGCGCGTTGTGATCAGCACACCAGCCGTAGCCGACCGCGAGCGCCGCGCCGCTCAGCGCGCGGTCGACCGCACCCCATCGCTCCTGAGGGATCCGGAAGATGGGCATCGGACCGTCGACGCCGTGCCACGCATCGCCACCGAAGTCGTACTCCGTCTCGAGCCGGCAGTACGCGGGCAGCAGGTCATCCCATCGCCAGCCCGGCAGGCCCCACTCGTCGTGATCTTCGGGCACCGGCCGGATCGCGAGGATGCCGTTGATCGTCGACGAGCCGCCCATGCCCCTCCCGCGCCAGAAGAGCTCCGGCTCCTGCAGCCGCGTACGTCTCGCCTGCAACGCGGGGTACTGCAGCGCGTCGAACTTGTCCTGCCCGATGATGAGACCGGGATTGAGCGAGCGCACCTCTGCTCCCGCGTCGGCCGATCGCCAATCCGGGCCGGCCTCGAGCAGCACCACGGACCGGTGCGGATCCTCGCTCAGCCGCGACGCGAGAACGCACCCCGCTGAGCCGCCCCCGACGATGACGACATCAGCGGCAGTGGGAGCGGACATCGCCGGAGTCTCGCGCGGCTACCCTCGAACTCCCGCCCTCGTAGCTCAGGGGATAGAGCATCGGCCTCCGGAGCCGGGTGCGCAGGTTCGAATCCTGCCGAGGGCCGCGAATTTTCGGTGTCGACTTCCGTGAGTCTCACGGATGACCTCCGGGCGCCTGCACGGCACGATCGCAAGCGTCAAAAGGAGGACAGATGTTGTCTGCAACGGAGATGGTGGAGACGGCGCGAGGTCAGGTCGAGAACCTGACGCCCCGAGCAGTCGCGGCGGAGCTCGATGGTGGAGACGCCGTGCTCGTCGACGTTCGGGAGCCCGGCGAGCGTGACGAGGCGGGGATCATCGCGGGGGCCGTGCACGTTCCTCGGGGCGTTCTGGAGTTCTGTGCCGATCCAGCGAGCCCCGCGCATCGTGCGGAGCTGAACCCGGAGCGGCGCGTGATCCTGCACTGCGCAAGCGGGGGCCGATCGGCACTCGCCGCGGTCGTGCTGCGGGACATGGGCTATCGGGATGTGGCGCACCTCGACGGTGGCCTTGCCGCCTGGGAGCGCGCCGGCATGCCCGTCGACCGGCTGTGACAGGCTTGTCGACGCGCCAGGCCGCCAGCGTGGGGAGGTCGCCGTGGACGCCGATGCGCTGAAGCTGGCATCGCGGTCGATCCGTCAGTGGACCGACGCGTTCGCCGCGAGCGGCTACTTCGCGCGCGAGTGCCACGACCGATACTCCGCGCTCGGGTTGGGCGATCCGGTCGGCGACTGGCGTGACGTTGTGGTCAGCACGCCGACGACGTTCCATGCCCCCCGTGTGGCCGCCCTCGGCGACGTGTCCGCCGAGCTGGCGGGCTCGGCGTTTCCCCAGACGGCGCCCCGAGTCATCGCGGATGCCGTCGAACGGGTTCACGACACCGGGTCGGCCGCGACGGTCGTGGAGGCGCGTTACCACGGCGCGGTGGCGAGCCTTCGTCGCATCCTCGGGCCCGAACCAGACGGCATCGAAGCCCTGGCGGTGATCATGCGGCGAGCCTGCGAGGCCTTCACGGTGGGCGGGCGACCCTTCGCGGCCTCGCTCCTCGCGCTCGGGTGGACCGCGGACCCGCTCACCGACGCGTGGCACGGCGCCGAGGTTCTCCGCGAGGTGCGTGGCGACGCCCACAACGCGACGTGGCTCGGCCGCGGGCTCACCGCACCGCAGATCCACATCCTCACCGAGCACTGGTACGGCCTCCAGGGGTGCGGCTACCGCCACGTCTGGGGGTGGAACCGCAAGGAGCTCGAGCGGGCCGACCATGAGCTCATCGAGCTCGACCTCATCGACGCGGAAGGTCTGACGGCGCGTGGACGCATCCTCCGCGAGGAGATCGAGGATGCCACCGACGCACAGATGCTGCCGGTGATGCACGCCATCGCCGACAGCCTCGACGACCTTGCCCGCATCGCAGAACCCATCTCCCGTGCCGTCGTCGCCGGCAAAGGCGCTCTCGGGATGGTGCGCCCGTCGTACTTCACGTGGCTCGCGTCCCAACCGGCGTACCAGTTCGACTGACAGGCGTTGTTGCCGATGGTCCGGGATCCGGGAGTGCTGCCGTCGGGGGTGGTCACCTTCGTGTTGACCGACGTCGTCGACTCCACGCGGATCTGGGAGAACGCTCCCGGAACGATGGACGAGTCGATGCACCGGTGCGAGTCCTTGATCGGAGGCGCGGTTGCCTGGCTGCGACGGCGTGCTCCTGAAGTTCCGCGGTGAAGGCGACAGCACCATGTCGGTGTTCAGTCGCGCCTCCGACGCCGTACAGGCCGCGTTCACGGCACAACGGTCGTTGTTGGCCGAGCAGTGGCCCGCCGAGACGCCCATCCGTGTCCGGGTAGCGGTCCACACCGGCGAGGCGATCGAACGCGACGGTGACTACTTCGGCCCCGCCGTGAACCGGTCGGCTCGGCTCCGCTCGCTCGTCCGGGCCGGACAAGTCCTACTGAGCCAATCCACAGCCGCGCTCGTCGCCGACCACCTCGACGAAGGGCTCGAGCTCGTCGGTCTCGGCGAACAGCCCCTGCGCGGGATGTCGCACGACCTGAGCCGATCTACGCACTGGTCGGACCAGGAGTTCGCGAGCGTGATCGTCCAACGATCGCGACCCCCGCGTCGCCGTCAGTGCTCGATCGAGCGCGGCGTCACGCGCAAGGAACGGGAGGTGCTCGCCGCCGTGGCCGAGCGGCTCAGCAACCCAGAGATCGCCGAACGGCTCTACGTATCGCGTCGGACCGTTGAGAGCCACATCTCATCGCTGTTGCGCAAGCTCGACGCATCGAACCGCCGAGACCTCGCGGCGCGGCGCACGACCTTCTCAGCGAGGCCCACGATTCATCGGGCCCAGCGCAGGCGGTGCTGCCGCCGCACCTCGATCTTCTCGCCGACCCCGTCGGCTATGTGGGACGCGAGGCCGAGCGCGCCCAGCTGCGCGAGCATGTGGTCCCGCGCCCTCTGATGGGCAGTCGCTGATCGCAGTGGTCGCCGGTGAGGCTGGCATCGGGAAGAGCCGCCTCGTCGCCGAGCTCGCAGTCGAGGTGCACGCGGATGGCGGTCGGGTGCTCCTCGGTTCCTGCTATGAGGAGGCGTCGCGCCCGTACGAGCCGTTCGCCCAGGTGCTCGAGGAGCAGGCAGCCTCGCTGCCATCTCGCGGAGGTACGTCGCCGCGTCGGCGGGCGAGGCGCGCCGCTTTCGCTCATCGCGCCCGCCATCGCGGCGGCCCTCGCTCGATCCGCCCCGTCATCGACGCCGGCTCTGGCCCTACTCGCGTCGAGATCCTCGACGCACTGCGTGGCCTATCTCGCCAAGAGCCGCGGAAAGGGCGCCGGTGCTGCTGGTCGTCGAGGACCTTCACTGGTCGACCTCGACGACGCAGGACGCCGTCCGCCACATGGCGCGCCGCATGACCCACCTACCGCTCCTCGTCGTCGTGACGACGCGACACACGCCCTGACCTCACCGAACCCGTCGCGCTGCTCTGCTGACCTCCATCGGCTGCCCGTCGTGACGACCATCGGGCTGAGCGGCCTGTCCCGACCCGACGTCGCCCTCCTCGTGGCCGAGTTCGACAGCACCCGCGACCCCGAGCTCATCCACGCCGAGACCAACGGCAACCCGCTGTTCGTTCGCGAGCTCGCGAGGAGCGACGGCACCCCTCTGACATCAGCACGGCGATCCTGGTTCGCCGCTACGCGCACCTCGATGCCGAGGACCTGGCGCTGCTCGACCTCGCCTCGGTGATCGGCACCGAGTTCGGCGCCGACCTGCTCGCCACCTCCGCCTCCCGGTCGCTCGCCGAATGTCTCGAATCCCTCGACCGGATCGAATCCGAGCCGGTCTCATCGCCGCGCTACCCGGTCGTGCTCGGCGCACTTCGCCTTCACACACGCTCTGTTCCGACGAGCCCGCTACGACTCGCTCACCTCGGCACGCCGACTGCGACTGCACAGCGCCGTCGCCGACGCACTGGAGCGCGCCGACGACACGAGCAGGATCGCCGAGCTCGCTCGTCACGCCTGCATCGCCTCGACGTCTTCGGGATGCCCGCCACGCGATCGAGCACGCGCAGCGCGCCGGGTTCGTCGCCGAGTGGCGCTCGCGCCCGCTGAGGCAGCTGAGCACTACGAGCGAGCGCATCACTTGTCGGAAGCGGCTCGGCCCCCCCGACCCGACGCTGCGAATCGACCTCGCCATAAGGCTTGGCGAGATGCTCCTACACTCTGGCAGCCCACGACATCGCGAGTGTTGCGCGGCGCCGCAGCCGCGGCGCGCAACGCCGGTGACGCGGGCAGGCTCGCGCTCGCCGCCGCCGGGATGCTCCAGTACGGCCTCATGACCTCGGGTACGGCGAGCGACCCGGAGCTCGTCGCCCTCGCCGAGGAGGCTCTTGACCTCGCTGGGGCCGCAGCGCAGCGTCGCGCACGCACGCGTGCAAGCGGCGCTCGCCACCGAGATCATCCACCGAGATCCCGCCCGCGCCCGGGCTCTCGTCGAAGAGGCCCACGAGATCGGCCTCTGAGCTCGGCGACCTCGTCACCATCGGACACGTCCTGGCTCGCGGCACGTCACCGGTCACGAGCCTGGCTCGATAGGGTCGGTACTCGATGACGCGGCGGACCTCGTCGAGATCGGTCACCGGACTGGGGACCGCAGCTTTACGATCGCCGGACTCGAGACACGCGCACGCTCATCGCGAGGCGGGCGATCTCGTCGAGTGCGACCGTCGCGTGGCTCAGTACGAATCACTGCTCGGCGACAGCGAGCTACCCCACATCCAAGCGTTCCTCGCGGTTCCGGTCCAACCGCGAAGCGCTAGCTCAGCGACCTCGATGCCGCGGAGCACGCCGCTCGCGACATCCTCTCGCTCGCAAGCAAAGCAGCTTCGTCTGTCGCACAGGTATGAGTCCGCGCTGTGAGCGATCCAGCACAACCAGAACCGCCTAACGCGTTTATGCAGTTCAAGCGCCGAGCCGCGAAGAGGAACACAAACTTCGTACGTACCTCAGCGCCATACAAAAACATGCGCCAGCGTCAGCTCAGGCCGAGGAAGTCACGCACCGTCGCGTTGAACGCGTCGGGCGCCTCGATGTTGCACACGTGACCGACTCCGGGCAACACGACAAGGCGTGACCCGACAATCTCGGCTTCGAGGTGCTCGGCGACAGCGAGTGGGGCGCGGACGTCGCGGTCGCCGTAGACGAGCAAGGTCGGCACGCGAATCGCAGGCAACGCGTCACGCAGGTCCTCGGCGGCAGCACGCGCCATCGCGCGGAAGCCCTGTGGGTGGAACGCTCGCATCGGCGCCTCGAACGTGTCGATCGACTTCTGTGGGGTTCCCTCGGCGAACATCGTCGGAAGCAGCGTTGCAACGAATTCGTCGGGCGAGAGCTCTGACAGCCGTATCGCCTGCTCGAGTCGTGCTTCGGCGACGTCGGCCGGCAGCGATCCGCGCCAGCCTGCGTAGGCCGACGCGAGAGTCAGCGTGCGTACCGCGGCCGGGTGGCGCCGAACGAGCTCGATGGCCATCGCCCCGCCAAAGGACACGCCCACGATGTGTGGTCCGAGGAGGCCGAGCGCGGCGACGAAGCGTGCGAGGCAATCCGCGTAGCCCGCCATGCCGAACGACTCAGGCGGGTCCGACGAGGCGCCCGCGCCGGGCGCGTCCCACGCGATCACCGTGAAGTCGTCGGACAGCGTGTCGATCTGGTGACGCCAGGTCGTCGGACCGTCCCCGACGTAGCCGTGCAAGAGCACGAGCGGAGGGCCACGACCAGCCCGCTCGTAGGCCACGCGCAAGCCGTCGACGTCGACCGAGTCCATCACACCGGGACCATCAGACCGCGGCGATCGGCCGCCCCACGGTGAGCACGTCGCGCAGCTTCTCGTCGAGCCGCAGGTAGGCCGCATCGGGTTGTGCGCCGACCGCGTCGAGCGGCTTGCTGAAGAAGCAACGAGCGGCAGCGGCAAGCGCGACGTCGAGGACGTCGTCGTCGTCGAGACCGAGATCGCGAAGGCGATCGACGTCGGCTTGCGTGACCTGTGACGCGTCGTCGACGACCTTCTCCGCGAACCTCATCACAGCGAGGTCGACCTCGTCGAGGCCCGCGTTCTCACGATCGCTCGCGAGGTGGAGGACCGTGTCCGCGTCGTAAAAGTGCTTCATGAGACCCACCCCGTGGGCGAGCGCGCAATAGCTCGACCGCATGCGCTGCGCGGCCGCCATCGTGACGAGCTCGTACCGGCGTTGATCCATGCGACCGGTGATCGCATTCCTCAACGCTTCCCACGCCGCGAGCACCTCGGGGCGACGCGCGTACACCTTCGTCCAGTTGTTGACGTAACCGTGGTGGTCACGATCGGCGGCGAACATCGCGGCCATCTCGGGGCTCGCCGCCTCCTCCGGAATATCGGCGATGAACATGCGCGGACAATACGCCTCGCCCCCATCCCGCACTCGATCCGACAGGATGAGCGAGTGGGCCTGCCGGAACCACGTGAGCTCGAGCAGTGGCTGGACGACGTTCGGAGACGCCTTCGAGACGGCGAGGACACCGATGCGGCCGACCAGGCCCTCGCGTACCTCGAGGCCGACCCTTACTACTTCCGCTCGGGCTACGCGCGAGCCAAGCTCGCTCGGTCGCTGGCGCAGGCCTCCCTGCCCGACGCAGATCGGGCGCGGGCGCGCCGGTACGTGCTCGACGCGGTCGCGGGGAGGAAGCACTGCAACCAGCGTGAGCTGGGCCAGCTCGCTGGCGCGGTAGCGAACAATGAGCTGCGCGCGGCGCTCCGTGCGCAGCTGCACGCGTCGGACCACTCCACTGCGAGACGGGCCCTTCACACGCTGCGCGGCGTCCGTAGCCCCGGGCTGGCGGCCGCGGACGTCGAAGCGGCGCACGACCTCGTGCTCGTGGACCTCCGGAGGACGACATGGACGCCGCCGAGCGTCGCCCGCGTCGCCGACTGGCTCTGGTCGCCGGAGTGGGAAGCGGAGCTCCGGGAGATCGCTCGCCATCACGGTCCGGACCGTGCGGGAGCGAAGCACCTGATCGAGGCGGCTGACCGTCGAAGACTGAGGCGGCGGCCGGGCCACTGAGGCCGCAGGATCAGCGACCGTTTCGCAGCCCGGGTTCGCGGGCACCGACCTTAGCCCGGGTTCACGCCATCCAAATCCTCTTCGGCGTCGTACTAGCGACCGTGCGACAGCGACCGTCTGTCGTGCACCCGAGAGGAGATCGTCATGCCTGACTGGTCCCGACGCGATCTGCTGCGCGCCTCCGGTGTCGCGGCTGTCGCCGTCCCGATGTCCACGTTGGTCGCAGCCGCCCCCGTGGCGGCGGCACCAAACCCCGAGGCCGTGCTGCAGCCTGAGGAGCTCGCAGCCTTCGGTACCGGGGCCGTGGTCTTCCACGTTCGCGACGCCGCTCGCGGCGAGGTCGCGATCCTCCAGGGCGCCGACGAGGTCGTCGTCCGCGATCCGCAGCTCGTCGCGCGTGTCATGCGCGCCGCCAAGTCCGCCCAGGCCGGTTGAGGAGTCCGCCATGTCATCCCATCGTGAAGCCCCCGAGATCTCGAAGGACCCCGTCGCCGACTCGACGGACACCTACGCCTTCGTGAGCCCCGATCGCCCCGACACCGTCACACTCATCACGAACTACATCCCGCTCGAGGATCCCGCCGGCGGGCCGAACTTCTTCGAGTTCGGCGACGACGTGCTCTACCGCATCAACGTCGACAACGACGGCGACGGTCGGGCGGACGTCATCTACGAGTTCCGCTTCAAGACCACGGTCGCGAACCCGGACACGTTCCTCTACAACACGGGACCGATCGCGTCGCTCGACAGCGCGAACTTCAACCGGCGTCAGACCTACTCGGTCACCGAGTGGCGACAGAGCCGGCCCCGCAGGCTCGGCGACAACCTCCCCTCGCCGCCCTGCAACGTCGGCATCCGGTCGACGCCCAACTACTCCGGCCTTGCGAACGCCGCGGTCAGGTCGCTCTCCGACGGCATCGTCGTCTTCGCGGGCCAGCGTCTCGACGGCTTCTACGTCGACCTCGGCGCGGTCTTCGATCTCGCCGCGCTCCGTCCCTTCCAAAACCTCCACCTGATCCCGACCCCGGCGGCAACAGGCATCAACGCCTTGCGGGCGTTCAACGTGCACACGCTCGCCATCCAGGTCCCGATCAGCCGGCTCACCCGTCGCGGCAACAAGCCCACCGACGTGATGGCGGGCGACGCCACAATCGGCGTCTGGGCATCGGCCCACCGCCAGAAGGCGCTCGTGCGCAACGACGACGAAGATCTGAGTGTTGGTCCGTTCGTGCAGGTCTCACGCCTCGGCAACCCGCTCTTCAACGAAGTCATCGTGCCCATGGGTCGCAAGGACCGGTGGAACGCGTCGACGCCCGATCGGGACAAGGACTACGCGCAGTACGTGGCTCGCCCCGAGCTGGCCAAGCTGCTGCCCGTGCTCTACCCCAACGTGTTCCCCAATCTCGCCGCCCTGAACGCGGACCGCGCCGACCTGCTCGCGATCCTGCTCACCGGCATCCCCTCCGGCATCATCCCCGGCTTCCAGAACTTCACCGGGACGACGCAGGCCGACATGCTGCGACTCAACGTGGCGGTTCCCCCGGCCAGCAGCCCGAACAACCTGGGCATCCTGGGCGGCGATCTCGCCGGCTTCCCGAATGGGCGGCGCGTGGCCGACGACGTCGTCACCGTCGAGCTTCGGGCCGTCGCTGGCGCGACGTATCCGCTCGTGAACAAGGCGTACACGCCGGACGCAGCCGCGAGCGCGGTCACCGACGGCAGCACGCCGCCGAGCGGCTACCTGCCGGCGTTCCCGTACCTCGGCCACCCCGTCGCCGGCTCCGAAGTCCAGCCGCTGTCGGTCTAGGAGACTCGATGCATCACGGACACGTGCACGCTGGACATATCCACAGCGCCCACCACCAGGTTCAGGGCGGTGCGCCGGTGATCGACATCGGCGACGACATCGGAGCCCTCGTCGTGTTCATGGACGACGTCCACGAAGGCACCGAGCTGTTCCTGCGCCCCGAAGGCGAACCGGCGAGCACGGTGCACACCGGTGTCTGGACGAGACAGCACCGCGGCGGTCACGTGACCGCCGCGGTGTTCGGCGAGCTCGTCGAGGGCTCGTACTGGGTGCTCGACGCCGTCGGATCGGACCGGTCTGGTCCAGATCCGCGGCGGCGAGCTCACCCAGGTCGACGTGCGAGTGGGGGCCTGCACGCCTGCGTGACAATGTTCAGCCCATGACTGCGACGGTTTCCCTCGACGTCGACGAGGGCGTCGGCACGATCACGCTCAACCGGCCCGACGCGGGGAACGCCATCGACCTCGGCCTCGCCCGCGATCTGCACGCGACCGTCGTCGCCGCCGAACGCGACCCCGCTGTGCGGGTCGTCGTGCTCCGGGGAGCGGGCGCCAACTTCTGCGTCGGTGGTGACCTCCGCTCGTTCGGCCAGTGCGAGAACCTTCCGGCCGAGCTCCGCGAGGTCACGACCCACCTGCACGCCGCGATCGTGGCGCTCGCCCGGATGGACGCTCCGATCGTGGTCGCGGTGCACGGCAGCGCCGCCGGGGCGGGCCTCGGCCTTGCGTGCGGCGGCGACATCGTGATCGCGGCCGACAACGCGAGGTTCGTCGTTGCGTACACGCGTGTCGGGCTGAACCCCGACGGCGGCACTTCGTGGTTCCTCCCCCGTCTGGCCGGGCTGCGCACGGCGCAGGAGCTGACCTTGACCAACCGCGCCCTCGATGCCGAGGCCGCACGGGCCGCTGGCATCGTCACGCGCGTCGTGCCCGCCGGCGCGGTCGCGGCCGAGGTCGAACGGGTCGCGGCAGAGCTGGTGTCGGGGCCGAGCAAGGCGTTGGGCGAGGCCAAGCGCCTGTTGCGGACGAGCCTCGACGAGACGCTCGCGGTGCACCTCGAAGCCGAGGCCACCGCCCTCGTGCGCTCGGCGGGTCGGCCCGACGCGGTCGAGGGCATCGCCGCGTTCCTCGCGAAGCGCCCGCCCGACTTCTCCTGACGGCTCCGCTGGTCAGCGGGGCTTGACCGTCAGCGCCTTCATCGTCATGCCGGTGACGAGATCGACGAGCGCGCGACGCTCCATGCCGCTGCGGTACACGATCGCGGCGACACCGAGCCCGTGCACGGCGCGGATCATGGTGCGCGCCTCCGCGTCGCTCAGCTCGGGGCGCAGCTGGACCAAGGCGTGGAGCCACTCCTCGAGGTGGAGACGCTCGTAACGGTCCATGGTCGCCCGCGTCTCGGCGCTCAACGTCCGTCGTTCGTACATGCCGACGAACGCGAGCGCGGGGTTCGCCGCGATGACACCGATGTACAGGTCGACGAGCGACTCGAGTGCCTTACGGGGTGACGGCGCCGCGGCGACGACCTCCCGCGCCTCGTCGAGCGCGGACCTCGCCGCCTCGAGCAGCAGGATCTCGAGGATCTCTTCCTTGCCCTTGAAGTGGCGGTAGATCGCCGGCCCGCTGATGCCCGCCTCCGCGCCGATGTCGTCCATGCCGGTGCCGTGGTAGCCGCGCTCGTGGAACAGCTTGACGGCGGCCGCGAGGATCTCGTCGCGGCGATAGGGCCGGCGTTTGGCTCGCCGCTGTGGTGCGTCGATGATCACCGAGTCAGGATCGTGCACGCGCTCACCCCCGGCGCTCCATACACCTGGGTGAAGCCGACACGCGGGGCGGCGACCTGCCGCTCACCGGCCTCACCGCGGAGCTGGAGGCAGACCTCGTAGATCTGGCGCAGGCCGGACGCGCCGATCGGCTCTCCGTTCGCGATGAGACCGCCGTCGGTGTTCACCGGCATCGGCCCGTGGATCTCGGTCGCGCCGCGGGCGACGAGCTCCTCCTGCTCGCCGTCGGCGCAGAACCCGCACTCGGCGAGGTGCATCAGCTCGGCCCCCGGCTCGCTGTCCTGCACCTGGATCACGTCGACGTCGCCGCGTTCGATGCCGGCCTCCTCGAAGCACGCTTGCGCGGCCTGCACCGCCGGGCCGTCAGCGCGCTCGGGGGCATCCACGGCGCCATCACCTCGAACGAGCCGAACTTGCGGGTTCGCATCGTCACGGCTTTCACGAACACCGGATGCTCCGTGAAGTTCCGCGCGAGATCGGCTCGGCACACGACCACGGCGGCACCGCCCTCCGCCGGCGAGCACAGCATGTACTGAGTCAGGGGCTCGTTGAGCATGCGCGACGCGAGGATCTCGTCCTCGCTCCACGGCTTGCGCCGCCATGCGTTCGGGTTTCTCGCCGCGTTCCGGTACGCCTTCGCGGCGATCCTGGCCAGCGTGTCGCGGCTGATGCCGAAGTCGTGCATGTACCTCTGCAGCTTCATGGCGAAGAACTGTGTGGTGAGCATCATGCCGGTGTCGCCGTACCACTTGCCGAGACCCATCAGCGCAGGATCGGGATCGAACGCACCCCGCGGGTGCTTGTCGAAGCCGACGACGAGGCCGAGATCGTGCACGCCGGCCCGGATGCTCGTGCACGCCATCGACAGCGCGGTGCCCGCCGTCGCGCAGCCGTTGCTCACGTTCACGAACGGAACACCGGTCAGTCCGAGGCGCGACACCATCGCATCGGGTGCCGCGCTCGTGCCCTGTGTGCTGCCGAGGCTGCCGCCCACCGCGAACTCCACGTCGCTCCACGCGAGCCCAGCATCGGAGAGCGCCTGCCGGGCCGCCGTGACGCCCATGTCGAGTGCGGACAGGTCATCGAAGCGTCCGAACGGGTGAATCCCGATCCCGATGATGGCGACGTCCATCTGTCCCCCCATCGCGTCAGCCCACCGGCCGGAACGCGTAAGTGACGACCTCGCGGCCCTGGTCGTCGACCATGAACGGGACGACAACAGTCTCCATCTCCGCCCCGATGCGCAAATCGTCGAGCGCGCAGTCGACGATGCGGCCCTCGATGCGCGCTTGGTCCGCGAACTCGACGTAGCCCACGGCGTACGGCTCGAACGTCTCCTCGGTCTCGACCAGCGCGTACGGCGGCGACTTGGGGATGAACTGCTGGGTCGTGAACGTCCACAACGTGCCGCTGCGGTCGAACGTCGCGGACTCGACGCTTGCGGATCCACAGCGAGGGCACACGTCGTGGGCGGGGAACGCCATCAACGTGCACTCGCCACACCGGGTGCCGAGCAGCCGCGGCTCGTCGGCCGGCCACGTGAACAGCCCGGGCGCGATCGGAACCGACGTCGCCGTCATCCGCTTGAGTGTAAACGCGGGTTTGCGGCGGCCTCACGGTCCCACGTGCGCTCGTTGACGGCCGCGTCACGCAGCTCGACCTTGCGCGTGCGCATCGTTCCCTGCGTCTTGGGCAGCCCGTCGATGAACTCGACGTAGCGGGGCACCATGAACTTCGGCATCAGGGGCGCGAGGAAGTCGATGAGCTCCTCGGGAGTGAGCTCCTCGCCGGGACGCACCACGACACAGATCTTGATCTCGTCCTCGGTGAGCTCGGAAGGGACGGCGACCGCGGCGGACTCGGCCACCTTGGGATGCCGGCTCACGAACGCCTCGACCTCGAACGACGAGACGTTCTCGCCGCGCCGGCGGATCGCGTCCTTCATGCGGTCGACGAAGTAGTAGTTGCCGTCCTCGTCGTATCGGAAGCCATCGCCGGTGTGGAACCAGCCGTTGCGCCAGGCCCGTGCGGTCTGTTCGGGCATGCCGTAATAGCCCGCGTTCATCACCCAAGGGTCTCCGGCGCGGACCACCAGCTCGCCGACGACGCCGGGACCGACCTCCTCGTCGTGCTCGTCGACCACCCGGACCTCGTAGTTCGGCGGACCGGTGCGGGGTCGGCCGCAGCTCTGGTAGTTCGCGAGCGAGAACCCATCCGACATGATCGGCGCGCCGATCTCGGTCATCCCGAACCCGGTGCCGACGCGCGTGATGCCGAAGCGCTCCATGAACTGCTCGATCTGCGGGATGATCGGCCCGACGTAGATCTTGTCGAGCGGGTTGTCGGCATCGTTGGGCTGAGGTTCGGCGAGCATCAACAGTCCGGCCATCGGGCCGACAAGCCCCGCGGCCGTGACGTTGAAGCGTCGGATGTCGTTCCAGAACTCGGTGAGGCTGAACGTCTCGCGGAGCACGACGTGCCCGTGCGCCCGCGCCGAGATGTACAGCGACGCCTTTCCGGACACGTGGAACGCAGGGAACATCGCGTAGTACGCGCCGTCCGGGCCGATGAAGTCCTCGGGCTGGATGCGGGCGAACTCGAACAGCTCGGCCCACGGCACGAGCACACCCTTGGACGGCCCGGTCGTGCCCGACGTGTAGATCATCGAGCAGATGTCGAAGTACTCCGGCCCGGGCTCCTCGAGGTCGGGCTCGACGCCGTCGAACAGCTCGGTCGCCCCGATCATCCGGATGCCGCACTCCGGGAAGCAGATCGGAGTCGGGGACGATCACCGCCTCGAGTCGCTCGAGCTGGGATGCGATGTCGACGAGGCGGTCCAGATAGCGCTCGGAGATCACCGCGAAGCGCGCCTCGGAGTTGGTGATCAGGTAGCGCAGCATCTCGCCGAGATACATGTTGTTCGTCGGAACCTCGATCGCGCGCAACCACGCGACCCCGAGCCACACGAAGTACGACTCGAACGAGTTCGGCACCATCGTGACGACGGTCTCGCCCGCCTCGACGCCGACCCGCGAAAGGGCGGCTGCCCACCGGCGCTGCTCGCGGTCGAGCGCGGCGTAGGTGATCTCGCGGCCCTCGACGTCCATCATCGCGACGCGATCGGGGGTCGTGCGGGCGTGCGCGGCGATCGTGTGCGGCAGCACGAGATCTCGTTCGAGCATCAGTCTCCCTGGGCTCGCGGCCCTACCGGCCCGTGAACGTCGCCGGTCGCTTCTCCATGAACGCGGCGACCGCTTCCTTGTGATCAGCCGTCGTGAACAGCCGCGCGAGCCCGTTGCCGACGAACGACGCGAGATCGGGCAAGCCGTGCCGATCGGTGCCGGCGGCCCGCCGCAGCCCTTCTTTGATGTACTCCACCGCGATCGGCGGATTCGCCGCGATGCGATCCGCCAGTCCTCGCGCCTCGCCCATCAGCTCGTCGGTGGGGACGACCTGCGACACCAGACCCATGGCCAGTGCTTCCTGGGCGTCGATGATGTCGCCCGTGAAGAGCAGGCGCGGCGGCGTGCGCGGACCCGACGAGTCGAGGGAGGCACCAGTAGCCAGTGACGTCGGCCATCAGCCCCATCTTCACGAACAGCTGGCCGAATCGAGCCCGCTCCGAGGCGATCCGCAAGTCGCACAACACCGCGAGGTCCATGCCGATGCCGAGAGCGACGCCGTTGACCGCGGCGATCGTCGGCTTGCGGCAGTCGAGGATGGCGGCCACCTCGGGCGTCATCGGCGGCCGAGCCGCACCGAGCTCAGCCATGGTGGCTTCCATGCGGGGGTCGCCCCACGCCGCCTCGACGTCGTCGCCGGAGCAGAAGGCCTTGCCCGCTCCCGTGAGGATCACGACCCGAACATCGGGTGACGCGTCGGCGTTGCGGAACGCGGCTTGGAGCTGTTCGCCGAGCTCGAACGTGGCCGCGTTGAGGCGGTCGGGCCGGTTGAGCGTGATCGTGGCGACGTGCTCGCTCACGTCGTAGAGCACTTCGTCTGCCATGGCGGCGGACGTTAACGACGGCTCGCGGAAGCGTCAACGACGCTGCTAGACCGGACAGCATGAGCCGCCCGACTCGCGCCGAGCTCCTTGGCGATCTCGTCGCCGAGGAAGCCGAGCTGGCCGCCCTGCTCGCGCCGCTGAGCGCCGCTCAGTGGGATCGAGCGACGCCCGCGGCGGGCTGGCAGGTGCGCGACCAGGTCGCCCACCTTGCGATGGGCGAGGACCTCGCGACTCTCGCCGCAACCGACGAGCGTGGGTTCGCCGACCGGCTCGCTGAGCTGATGAACGACCTCGAACGTGTCGACGCCGACCAGCAGGCCGAGGCTCGCGCGCGTCGGAGCCGGCCGAGCTCCTCGCCTGGTGGACGGGCTCTGCCGCGGCGACGGTCCGCGCCGTGAGCGAAGGGCCTGAGGGCGAGCGGATCGGGTGGATCACCGGGCCGATGAGCGTCGCGTCGTTCATCACCGCTCGACTGATGGAGACATGGGCCCACGGCCAGGACATCGTCGACGCGCTCGATCTCTCACGCCCGCCGACCGCGCGCCTGCGTCACATCGCCGACCTCGGGGTGCGCACCCGAGGCTTCTCGTTCCGCAACCGCGGACTCCCGGTGCCCGATCCCGAACCACGAGTCGAGCTCGTCGGGCCGAATGGTGAGCAGTGGGTCTGGGGTCCGAAGTACAGCGACGAGGTCGTGTCAGGCCCCGCCGAGGACTTCTGCCTCGTCGTCACCCAGCGCCGCCATGTGGGCGACACGGCGCTCCGCGCTTGGGGCGCCGGCGCGGTGGCGTGGCTCGAGCTCGCGCAGTGCTTCGCCGGCCCGCCGACCTTGGCGAGGAAGAGGGAGGCTTAGTGGACTTCGATGATTCGCCGCGCGAGGCGGAGTTCCGCGCCGAGGCGAGAGCGTGGCTCGAGCAGCACGCACGGCTGCGCACCGACGCGACCGAGCGCGTCTCGGTGCTGTCGGGCTTCGACGACGACCCCGCGGCGGTCGAAAAGGCGAAGCAATGGCAGCGCACGCTCGCCGATGGCGGGTGGGCGGCCATCACGTGGCCGATCGAGTTCGGGGGCCGGGCCGCCGGGCCGCTCGAGGCCGTGGTGCTCGCGGAGGAGCTCAATCGCTACGAGCTCCCGGCGAACGTCTGCACGATCGGCGTGAGCATGATCGGCCCCACGCTCATCGCCCACGGTGACGATGCCCAGCAGCAGCGGTACCTGCGTCCGATGCTCGAAGGGCGCGAAGTCTGGTGCCAGCTGTGGAGCGAACCTGGCGCGGGCAGCGACCTCGCCGGGTTGTCCTCGCGCGCGGTCCGCGACGGTGACAGCTACATCCTCAACGGCCAGAAGGTGTGGACGAGCGGCGCGCACTACAGCCAGTTCGGCCTCGGGCTGTTCCGTTCCGACCCGACCGCGCCGAAGCACAAGGGCATCACGTGCCTCATCGTCGACATGGCGTCGCCCGGCATCGAGATCCGCCCGCTCCGCCAGATCACCGGCGATGCCCACTTCAACGAAGTGTTCTTCGACGACGTGCGGGTGCCCGTCGAGAATCGCGTCGGCGAGGAGAACGAAGGGTGGCGCGTCGGGCGGACGACGATGATGAACGAGCGGTATGCGGCGGGGGCTCTTGGCTCTGCGTTGGGCCCGTTCCGCGCGCTCGCGGGTCTCGCCGCCGCGCATGGCGTGACTACTGACCCGACGCCAGCGCCAACAGCTCGCGCGCGTGTACACGCTGTCGCTGCTGTTCGACCTGACGACGGCCCGCGTCCGGACGAGCCTCGCCAAGGGCATGATCCCCGGGTTGGAAGGGTCCATCCTGAAGCTCGCAGCCGCGCAGCTCGGGACGGCGGTCGCCGACACGGGGTGCAACCTCCTCGGTCCCTCGGGTGTCCTCACAGGAGAGGCCGCGCCTGAGCACGGCCGTTGGGCCGACGCGATGCTCGGCTCGATTGCGATGCACATCGGAGGTGGCACCGATGAGATCCAGCGCAACATCGTCGGCGAGGTGGTCCTCGGCCTCCGCGCGCGAGCCGCTCTGAGTCCCGTCAGCGGGTGATGGCCGCGGCGTCGGCCACGTAGGTGTGTCGCGCTTGTGCGAGCACGAGCGCTCCGGGGATGCACGGCAGCGCCATGATGATCAGCGCCGTGCGCAGCGATCCCGTGAGGTCGGAGAAGATGCCGACGAACAGCGGGCCGAGCGCTGTGCTCACCGTCACGAGGAACGTGAACACCGCGAACCCGATGCCGCGCCGTCGCACGGGGAGCACGTCGGCCACTGCGGCGGCGTAGCTCGGCATGCCCGCGACGAGGAAGAACGCCGCGACCGCGAGAAGCGGAACCTGGATTGCGAGCACTCGCACCGCCAACGCGATGGCGAGCAGGGCGCCGCCGACGAGCAGGGAGCCCGCGGCGAGATCGATGCGGCCGGTGGCCCGTGTGCGGTGCCACTTGTCGCCGAGAACTCCACCGACCCACGACCCGAGCATCGTGGCCACGAGTGCGAGAGCGCCGGTGATCGCGGCCGACTCCCCCTCGCTCAGATCGAACGTGCGCTCCCAGAAGCTCGGCAGCCAGTAGCCGAGCCCGTTGAACCCGGCGAACGCGACTGCAATGCCGACGAAGACGAAGCGGAGCGTCGGCACCTTCAGGATCTCGCGAGCGTCCTTGCGAATCGCCTTCACCCCGTGCTCGAGCGCGGGCCCCGCGGCGATCGTCTCCGGCTCGAGCCCGCCTCGCACCGGCTCGCGGAGCCTCCACACGAAGAACGCGACGATCAGGCCCGGGATCACCATGACGAGGAACGGCGCCTGCCAGCCGAACGCCTCGCCCAGCACGCCGCCCAGCGCGATGCCGAGCGAGATGCCGACGTACCACGCGGCGCGCTGCAACGCGAAGACTCGAGCACGCGACTCCGCCGGGTAGAAGTCGGTGATGAGGCTCGACGAGCACGGGTTGTCGATGTGGGCCGCCGTGCCCAACAGCACGCGGATGGCGAAGAACATCGCGAAGCTCGTCGCGAGCGCGGACGCAAGGGTGAACACCGACCAGGACGCCACAACGAGCGCGAGCACGGTCGTGCGGTTGTGGCGATCGGCGAGGTAGCCGGCGGGGAGGGTGACGAGCAATCCGGCGATCGCCATCGCGGTCGGGATTGCTCCTGCGGCAGTGTCGCCGAACCCCCACTCGTCCTGCAGCAGCGAGAGCACGCCCGGGATGAAGTTCGCCTCCATCCCGTCGAGGAAGTTGACGGAGACGAGGATGAGCGCGGGCGCCAGCCCCCACGGCCCCCAACGCCGGAGCTTCGGGTGGGACTCGGTCTTCACATCACATGTCCGGGAGATCTTCGGGCAGCGGCAGGTGCTTCGACTGACTCCACTGCGGCGGGCGCTTCGACATCAGCGCGGTCACGCCTTCCATCGTGTCGGGCTGGGACCCCGCCCACCAGGTCAAACGAGTCTCCTCGGTGAACGCGGCGACGCGGTCGGTCTCCATGAGGTTCTTGTAGACGAGCTGCTTGGTGACACCGAGGGCGACCGGACCCGCGTTCACCGCGATCTCACGTGCGATCTCGAGCGCGACGCCGAGCACATCTGCCGCGGGCACCGCGCGCGACGCGAGCCCGATGTCCGCCGCTTCCTGTCCGGTGAACCAGCGACCCGTCATCAACAGCTCGAGGCCGCGCGAGAGACCGACCAAACGAGGGAGCAGCCACGTGGAGTTGGCATCTGGGATCACATTGAGACGCACGAACGGCAGCCGCAAACGCGCATCATCGGCCACAACGCGGATGTCCGCGAGAAACGTGAGCGTGAGGCCCGCACCGATCGCGATGCCGTTGATCGCCGCGATCATCGGCGTGCGCATCGTCCAGAACGCGTACCGATCGGTGATCTGCGAGTCGGAGGCACCCACCTCCACGTTGTGCTCCTCGTGCGCGGCGGCCCCGAAGGTGTCGCCGCCCGCGGCCAGATCGATGCCGGTGCTGAAGGCCTTGCCCGCTCCGGTGAGCACGATGACGCGCACGCTCTCGTCACGCTCGAGCGACCAGATGGCGTCGTCGAACTCCGCGGTCATCTCGAGGTTGAACGCGTTCATCGCTTCGGGCCGGTTGAGCGTGACGACGGCGACGCCGCCCTCGTCGACGTCCACGAGCAAGGTCTCGAACGACTTCACATGGGCTCCATTCAGCTCCGCGGCACCTGGCTCCACGGCAGATCACGGTCGGTGCGGGGCTCGCCGGGCAGTCCGAGGACGCGCTCGCCGAGGATGTTGCGACCGATATCGGTGGTGCCGCCGCCGATCGTCGTGCCCTGCACCGACAGGAACCCCTTGACGAGATCGACGTGCTCGTCGTCGCCGAGCGCCGACTCCCCCATCACTGTCGGGCGCCGCATCTCGTAATCGCTGATCAGCGTGCCGTCCGCGCCCATCAGGTCGACACACAGGTCGAAGACGCGCTGGTGCACGCCGCCGACGGCGAGCTTCAGGATCGAACCCTCCGGACCGGGCGTGCCCTGCTGTCGAGCCGCCTGGGCCCGCAGTGTGGTGAGGCGCACGATCTCCGCGTCGATCCAGCACCTCGCGAGGCGGTCGCGCAGCACCGGGTCGTTGCCTCCCCGCTCGAGGTAAAGGCGCACCGCGTGACGGATGATGCCCGCGCCGCGGTCCTCCTTGGCGAGCGCGCCGAGCGCGACCCGCTCGTTCATCAGCGTGCCGATCGCGACCCGCCACCCTTCGCCGACCTCGCCGATCCGCTCGTTGTCGGGAGTGCGCGCGTCGGTGAAGAAGATCTCGTTGAACTCGGCCTCGCCCGTCATCTGCCGCAGCGGCCGCACGTCGACTTCGGGTTGGGTCATGTCGAGCACGAAGTACGTGAGCCCCTCGTGCTTCGGCACGTCGGGATCGGTGCGGGCGAGCAGCATCCCCCACTTCGCGACGTGCGCCATCGTCGTCCAGACCTTCTGACCGTTGATGACCCACTCGTCGCCGTCGCGGACCGCGCGCGTCGCGAGCGACGCGACGTCCGACCCGGCACCCGGCTCGGAGAACATCTGGCACCAGATCTCCTCGCACGTGAACGCGGGACGCAGATAGCGCTTCTGCTGCGCGTCGCTGCCGTAGGCAACCATCGTCGGCGCCATCATCCCGATGCCCATGAAGTTCCGCAGCATCGGATCGGGCGCACCTGCGCCGCGGAGGCGATCGTCGACGACCTGCTGGTGATCGGGGTCGACGCCGAGGCCGCCGCAACCCTCGGGGAAGTGCACCCACGCGAGGCCATGGTCGAACTGCGCGCCGAGGAACTCCTGCGGGTCGGTCTTGCTCGGCGGATGGTCGCGCAGCAGCTCGTCGACCGCGTCGCTCACCCGGTGTTCCACGGCATCCCCCGTGCTCCACGGCTCCCCAGCCCACGAACGTGAACGACGGCTAATCTACAGCGACCATGGAGCTGCACGAACTGGACGCCGCGGTCGTCGCCGACAAGGTGCGCGGCGGTGAGCTCCGAGCGGTCGAGGTCCTCGAGCATCACCTCGAACGCATCGAGCGCTTCAACGCGAAGGTCCGGGCGTTCGTCCACCTCGACCCCGACCGCGCGCGGTCGACGGCGAGCGAGATCGACCGCCGAGTCGCAGCGGGCGACGACCCCGGTCCGCTCGCGGGCGTGCCGCTCGGCATCAAAGAGCTCGAGGCGGTCGAGGGATGGCCGCAGACCGGCGCGTCGACCGTCTGGAAGGACCGCGTCGCGACAACGACCACCACGATGAGCACGCGCCTGCTCGCCGCGGGCGCCGTGCCGGTCGGTCAGACCGCGTCGCCGGAGATCGGCCGGCTCTTCTACACGACGTCGCTGTTGCACGGCCCGACGCACAACCCGTGGGATCTGAGCCGGGTGCCGGGGGGTTCGTCGGGCGGGTCGGGCGCCGCGCTGTCGTCGGGCATGGTCCCGCTGGCGACCGGCTCCGACATGGGCGGCTCGATCCGCCTGCCCGCGGGCTGGTGCGGCGTCGTCGGCGTGAAGGGCACCTACGGCCGTGTCCCCCGCAGCCCTGGCTACCTCGGCCACGCCAACATGGTCCACTACGGCCCGCTGGCGCGGTCGGTCCGTGACACCGCTCGCTACCTCGACGTCGTCGTCGGCGTCGACCAACGCGATCCCTACTCGTTGCCGCCGCCGGCGGTGCCGTACGAGCAGCAGCTGCACGACCTGCCGTCCGGCTTGCGCGCCGCAGTCGTCGACGACCTCGGCGTGTCGCCGAGCGACCCGGGCGTCGCGGCCGCACTCCACGAAGCCGCGGCCGTCTTGATCGAGGCCTGCGGAATGACCCGCTCGAACGCGACCGTGAGCTTCCCCAACCTCGTGACGATCGGCGCAGCGGTCATCTACGCCGATGCCGACCCGGTCGACGCCGAGTACGGGCCGCAGATCCTCATGAACCTCATGAACACGCCCGGGGCGGCGCCGCTGATGGAGCTCGCGTTCACGAATCCCGACCTCACGCTCGAAGGCGTGGCCCGCACCAACCAGGTGCGCCACCAGATCGACATGGAGCTCGCCGCGCTCTTCGGCGACGCCGACATCTTGTTGGTGCCGACGTCGCCGGTCCCTGCATTCGGAGTGGAGGGCCCGATCCCGACCGTGGTCGCGGGACGCGACATCGGTCCCGCCGCGCCCGCGCTCTTCACCGCGCCGTTCAACCTGTCGGGCAACCCGGTCGTGTCAGTGCCGGCCGGCCTCGTCGAGGGCGTTCCCGTCGGGATGCAGATCGTGGCCCGTCGCCACGAAGACGCTCTCGCCATGCAGGTCGCGGCGCGGTACGAGCAGGCCCGACCCTGGCCGAAGCTGGCGCCGGGATACTGAGCCCTCAGAGGTTCGGGCGCTCAGAGGTTCGGATGCTCGTGCACCCAGCGGCCGCGCCGCCTCGAGCTGCGCGCTCGACGCGGATCACGGTGACCTCGTCCCACGGCCGCCCGACGAGCTGCACGCCGACGGGAAGCCCGAGCTCGTCGAAACCGGCTGGCACCGATGACGCCGGTTGGCCGGTCGTGTTCCACATGCTCGTGAACGGCGTGAGCCCGAACACCTCTTGCACCTTGCTGAAGTCGAAGTCCTTCAGCGCGCCGATCATCGGTGGCGGCTTCGCGACTGTGGGCGTGAGCAAGAGGTCGAAGTCGTCGAAGAACGCGACGACCTCGCGGCAGCGCGACTGCAGCATCGCGAGGCCCCGCACGTAGTCCGCCGCCTTCACGCCTCTGCCCATCTCGAGCAGCATCCGGTTCCAGGGGTCGAACGTCTCGGGGTCGGGAATGTCGGGCTCGCGCGCCGCGAAGTTGCCCGCGAAGAGCATTGCCGCGTGCGTGAGGAACACCTGGTCGAACGACGGGGGCGCGGCCTCGACGAGCTCGTGGCCGAGGTCGACGAGCAACGAGGCCGTGTCGAGCACGGCTTGCCGGTTGGCCGCCCCGGTCGCCTCCGCCTCGACGCCCGGATGAGGGTGAAACGCGATCCGCAGCCGACCGGGGTCTGCACCGACCTCGGTCGCGAACGGGCGGGTAGGTGGTGGCGCGATGTGCGCGTCGCCCGTGACGTAGCCCGACATCACGTCGAGGAGCGCCGAGGTGTCGGCGACCGTTCGGCCCATCGGTCCATTGATCGAGAAGAACGAATCTGGTCCCGGTGCCGCTGAGACACGGTTGCGTGACGGCTTGATGCCGTACGACCCGCACCATGACGACGGGTTCCTGATCGATCCGCCGCCGTCGGAGCCCTGCGAGATCGGGCACAGCCCGGCGACCAACGCGGACGCGGCGCCACCCGACGACCCGCCACAGGTGCGATCGAGGTCCCACGGGTTGCGCCCGGGCGGATACGCCGGCGGCTCGCTGACATTGAGCGGACCGAACTCCGGAGCGACCGTCTTGCCGAGGATCACGAACCCGGCGCGGCGGATCTTCGCGACGACCTCGTCGTCGCGGTCCGGGATGCGGTCGCTCCACGCCGCGGTGCCGTGTGTCGTGCGGATGCCCGCGGTGTCGTTCAGGTCCTTGATCGAGATCGGGACGCCGTGGAACGGCGGCAGGTCGGTGCCCTCGCCCAGGGCCTTCTCCGCGGCCCGAGCGGTGTCGAGCGCATAGTCGGCGGCGACCGTGAGATACGCGCCGAGCCTCGGATTGATGCGCTCGATGCGCTCGAGGTAGAGCTCGACGAGCTCGACCGGCGACACCTCGCGCTTGCGTACCATCGCGGCCTGATCGAGCGCCGAGACGAACGCGAGATCGTCACTCATTCGACACAACAGTACCGTCCGCTTGACTTACCGTGAACCGTGCCTAGCATTCGCCGGCGAGATGCACATGATCCGACGTCCTGCCATGGTGTCGATGGCCCTTGCGCTTTCGGCATCTCTGCTGATCGCCGCGTGCGGCGACGACGGAGACTCCGACTCCGCAGACACGACCGGCAGCGCCACGACAGGAGCCGCGACAACCGCGGCGACTGACACTACGGCGGCCGCGGACACCACGGTCGAGCTCACGGGCGAGCCCGTGAAGATCATGGTCTTCTACGAGGGCACCGGCGCAGTGGCAACGCCCGAGGTGCCCGAGGGCGCGACCGCGGCAGCCGAGAAGATCAACTCCTTGGGCGGCATCGACGGCTCGCCGATCGAGCTCGTCGAGTGCAACCTCGCCAACGACCCGAACGCGGCCCGCGAGTGCGGCAACCAAGCGGTGTCCGAGGGAGTTGTCGCCGTGGTCGGTCCGGTGAGCGCGAACGCGGGTGAGTACTTCCCGATCCTGGAAGCGGCGCAGATCCCCGTGGTCGGCAACGTGCCCGCCGCGGCCGCCGACTTCACCTCGCCGGCGTCCTTCCCGCTGTACGGCGGCATCGTGAGCGCGTCGGGCGGATTGGCCGACGTTCTCGTCTCGGAGGCCGGCGCGAGCGTGATCAGCCTCGGCCCGCATCGACCTCGCGGCCGCCGCCGCCATCGCCATCTTCGCCAACCAGGCGCTGTCCAAGGACGGGCTCGGGGTGAAGAACGACGTGAGCATCCCCGTGGGCGCCCCTGACATGGCCACCTACGTCGCCGCGGTCCTCGAGGGCGGCACGAATGGTGTGCTCGTCGGCCTGGCCGGTCAGGACGCGACGAACTTCATCATCGCCCTCCGCCAGGCGTCCCCCGACACGCCGATCTCGGCGACGACGACCGAGTTCGCCGCCGTGGTCGAGGCGCTCGGCGACGCCGCGGACGGCATCTACGTCACCTCGTTCTTCGACAACGCCACGACGAATGCCGACGGCTATGCGTACTACTCGGACGCGATGGAGGCGGCGGGCTTCGACGACCTGACGGGCTTCCGCACGAACTCGTTCTCGGCGGTCGAGGCCGTGGCCGAGGTGCTCGCGCCGCTGCCCGAGAAGACTGGCGCCGCGCTCTACGCCGCGCTGCCGACAGTGACCGGGCTCGACCTGAGTCTCCTCCCCCCGCTGCAGTTCACGACCCCTGCGGGCGCGATCCCGCGCGTGTTCAACGTGTGCGGGTACTACCAGCAGCTCGAGGGCGGTGAGTTCGTCACGCTGAGCGACGGCTTCATCGACATGTTCACCGGCGAACCCTGCTGACCGGGGCGAGGCTGATCTTCTGATCCGCTTCGCACTGCTCGGGCTGGGAGCCGGAGCGGTCTATTCACTGATGGGCCTCGGCCTCGTCCTCGTCTATCGAGGCTCGGGGGTCCTCAACTTCGCCCAGGGCGCCATGGGGATGATCGGCGCGTTCGCGTTCTACCTCTGGCGCGACGGGGGCATGCCGACGCCGCTCGCGTTCGTCCTCGCAGTCGCGCTGGGCGTCGCCATCGGGGTCGCGACGCACTTCCTCGTGATGAGACCCCTTCGTCACGCGCCCGCACTGTCACGTCTCATCGCCACGCTCGCCCTCTTCACTGTGCTGTTCGCGCTCGGGCTCGAGCTCTGGGGCGACACGCCGCGCATCGTCGGGAAGCTGCTGCCCACCGGAACCATCGAGGTGCTGCCCGACATCGACATCGGCCAGGACCGGCTGATCCTGTTCGGTGTCGCGGTCGTGCTGACGGCGGCGCTCACCGTCGTCTACCGCAAGACCCGCTTCGGTTTGGCGACCAGCGCGGTGGCCGAGAATCGACGAGTGCCGGCGCTGCTCGGCATCTCGCCCGACGGTGTCGCCGCCGCGAACTGGGGGCTCGGGTCAGGCCTCGCCGTCGTCGCCGCGATCCTGATCGTCAACGTGACCGGCCTGAGCGTCGCCAACCTCACGCTGCTCGTGGTCCCCGGCATGGCGGCCGCTCTCGTTGGCGGCTTCAGCTCGTTCGCGCTCGACGCTCGCCGGCGGGCTGCTGATCGGCATCCTCGAGTCCGAGATCGCCTACCTGCAGACGAAGGTGTCCGATCCCGCCGCGCTGCAGGGTTGGGGCCGCGCCGTGCCGTTCCTCGTGATCATCGGCGTGCTCATGATCCGCGGGCGCGCCCTGCCCCTCCGCAGTGAGGCGGCGGAGCGGCCCTCGGAGATCGGGAGCGGACGGGTGCGCGCCACGATCGCCATACCCGCGATCGCGATCGGCTTCGCCGTCATCGCCTTCGGGATGCCGACGAACGGCGTCGAGGCCGCGACGACGACCGCAACGACAGCGATCATCGTGCTGTCGCTCGTCGTCGTCACGGGATACGCCGGCCAGCTGTCACTCGCGCAGTTCGCACTCGCGGGCGTGGGCGCATGGATGGCCGCTCGCCTCGTCGTGAACTACGACTTCCCGTTCGAGCTCGCCGCGCTCATCGGCGTGCTCGGCACCATCCCCGTCGGGCTGGTCGTCGCGCTGCCGGCACTGCGCACCCGCGGGGTGAACCTCGCGGTCGCCACACTCGGGTTGTCGCTCGTGCTCGAGAGCCTCATCCTCAACAACTCCGAGCGCACGGGCGGCATCACGGGCACCCAGATCGGCGAAGTCGACCTCTTCGGCATCGACTTCGACACGACGCGCCACGCCGACCGCTACGCGCTCCTGGCGTTCGGGTGCTTCGTCGTCCTCGCGCTCGGGGTTGCGAACCTGCGTCGCGGCCGCGCCGGCCGCCGGCTCGTCGCCGTGCGCACGAACGAGCGCGCCGCTGCCGCTCTCGGCATCGGCGTGATCGGGGCGAAGCTCTACGCGTTCGGCCTCGCGGGCGCGATCGCGGGTGTGGGGGGCGTGCTGATCGCGTTCCGCCGGCCCACGGTCGTCTTCTACCCGACGTTCTCGATCTTCCAGTCGATCCTGGTCGTGCTCTACGCGGTCATCGGCGGCATCGGCTTCGTGGTGGGCGCGCTGCTCGGTGCGGCACTCGCCCCGGGGGCGATCGTTCCCTATCTCTTCGGTGACGTCCTCGACAACGACCAGGTCGTGCAGCTCGCGCTCGGCGTCGTGGTCGTCGTCGTGCTGCTGTGGCTGCCGAACGGCCTCGCGAGCATCGACGTCCGCCGTCTCGTGTCGTTCGGCCGCCGGCGCGTGGCCGAGCTCTCGACGCAGGAGCGACCGGTGATTGCACCGCACACGCTCGCGGCCGACGCGGTCCGAGTGCGCTTCGGCGTGGTCGACGCGGTGAACGACGTGTCGCTCACGATCCGGCCGGGCGAGGTGCTCGGACTGATCGGGCCGAACGGCGCGGGCAAGTCGACGCTGATCGATGCGCTCACCGGCTTCGCCAAGCCGCTCTCCGGCCGAGTGCTGCTCGACGGTGCCGACGTCACTGCATGGTCCGCGCGCAAGCGCGCGGTGGCCGGCGTGGGTCGGTCGTTCCAGAGCCTGGAGCTCTTCGACGGCATGACGGTCCGCGAAAACCTGCGCACGGCCTGTGACTCCCGCGACTGGCGCGCCTACCTCACGGATCTCGTGCATCCGGGCCGGCTTCCGCTCGGCGCCGCGGCGTCCGCAGTGATCCGAGAGTTCGACCTCGAAGACGATCTCGATCGCCGGCCCGAAGAGCTCCCGTTCGGTAAACGACGCCTCGTCGCGCTCGCTCGCGCGGTCGCCGCCGAGCCCTCGGTGCTGCTGCTCGACGAACCCGCCGCGGGCCTCGGCGAGCAGGAGACCGCCGAGCTCGGCCGCCTCGTCCGCCGCCTCGCCGACGAGTGGGGCATGGCGGTGCTGCTCGTCGAGCACGACGTGTCGCTCGTGCTCGGCGTTTGCGATCGCGTTGCGGTGCTCGACTTCGGCAAGCTCATCGCGGACGGTGATCCGAAGGTCGTCGCGCGCGACCGCACCGTGATCCACGCCTACCTCGGCGACGAAGGCGTCGCCGCCGCGCCCCGGCATGCGGCGGCGTCAATGGTCACCGACGACGCGCTGCTCGTGGCGACCGGGCTCTCCGCGGGATACGGCGGGCAACCCGCGGTACGCGACCTCGACCTCGTCGTGCGTCGCGGCGAGGTCCTCGCGTTGCTCGGCGCCAACGGCGCGGGCAAGACGACCACGCTGCTCGCCCTGGCCGGCGAGCTGCGCCCGCTGGGCGGCGACGTGCGCTGGGACGGACGCGCAACCCGGCAACCGCTGTATCGCCGCGCGGCGACGGGCACCGCGCTCCTGCCCGAGGAGCGCTCGGCGGTCCGCTGCCTGACCGTCGCCGACAACCTGCGGCTTGCGGGTGTCGGGGTCGAGCGTGCGCTGGCGCTCTTCCCCGAGCTCGAGCCACTGCTCGGCCGCAGCGCCGGGCTCATCTCGGGGGGCGAGCAGCAGATGCTCACGCTCGCACGCGCGCTCGGGCGCCAACCTCGGCTGCTCCTCGCCGACGAGGTGTCGCTCGGTCTCGCGCCCCTCGTCGTGGAGCGCCTGCTCACCGCACTCCGCGCTGCCGCGGACGACGGCGTGGCCGTCGTCGTGGTCGAACAGCAGGCGCGGCGCGCCCTCGACATCGCCGATCACGTCGTGGTGCTCAGGCGCGGCCGCATCGAGCTCGCGGGCCCCGCCGCCGAGCTGCGCGACGAGTTCGGACGCATCGAAGCCGCCTACCTCAGCGGCGTCGCCGAGTAGCGTCACGCAGCGGCCACGACCTCGAGCACCGCCATCATCCCGTTGTCCTCGTGGTTGAGGATGTGGCAGTGGTACACGTACTTCCCGAGGAAGTCGGTGAAGTGCATCCGGATCACGACCTCGCCACCTGGCGGGAGGATCACCGTGTCCTGCAGGCTGACCGCGTCGTAAGCCTCACCGTTCACGCTGACGACCTGGAAGTCGTTGACGTGAATGTGGAACGGGTGTTGCTCGGTCGTGTCGTTGCTGATCGTCCATTCCTCGACCGTGTCGAGCTGGACGACCGTGTTGACGCGGTCGTGCGAGAACATCTCGCCGTTGATGAAGAACTGATTGTTCGCGTCGTCCTCGGTGAAGACGAAGCTGCGGCTCTCCGCGGCCTCCACCTCGCGCAGGTCGTCGAACGGCGCGAGCGACGTCGGAAGCGAGAGCTCGGGCGCGGGGTCGCCGTCGATGGCGACGGTCGCCAGCGTCACCTCCGGGTACGTGTCGCCACCCTGGTCGTAGCCGAGCGTCTCCAAGTTCATCGACCCCGAGTCCGCGGCCTGCACGAGCACGTCGAACCGCTTGCCGGGCGGCATGACGAGGTCGTCGAACGACCGCACCTGCGCCACGGGGTTGCCGTCCTCCGCGATGACGTGCAGCTCCGCTCCCGAAAGTGCGACTCGGTAGAAGATGTCGGCCCCGACGTTCGCGAGCCGCCAGAGCTGGGTCTCGCCGGGCCGCATTGTGACGACAGGCTGCAGCTGGCCGTTCACGAGCCGGGTCGTCGATGCGTTCGAGTCGATGTTGTCCGTGATGATCGCGCCGTCCTCGATTTGGATGTCCTTGAGCGCGAACACGTGTTGCGTGACGTCGCGAAGGTCGGCGGGCAGCAGCTCGTCGAGGCCGCGGATGACGATGACGCCGGACATGCCCGCGAACACTTGGCCTTCGCTGATGCCATGCGCATGCGAGTGGTACCAGTAGGTACCGGGCGCGTGGTCATCGGGCAGGTCGTACTCGTAGGTGAACGATTCTCCGGCGGGAATCGTCATCAGCACGTTGTCGCCGGGCGTGATCGGCGAGACGTGCAGGCCGTGGGTGTGCAGGTTCGTGGCCTCATCGAGTCCGTTCACGATCGTGATCTCGACATGATCTCCGGGCGTCATCTCCAGCAGTGGCGGCTGGAACGACCCGTTGTAGGTGAGTGCCGTCATCTCGACGCCGGCGATCTCGGTCGGCGCCTTCGCGACTTCGAGCGTCGCGACGAGCTGGCGGCCGCCTAGGCCGTCCTCGCCCGCGATCACCTCGGGCGCCGCCAACGGTTCGCCCGTCGCCGCACCGTCAAGGGAGGCGGGCGGCGACGAAGGGCTCGCGCCGTCGCCGCCATCGTCGTCACCGCAGGCGAGGAGCGACACGGTGAGCAAGGCCACCGCCGCGAGTGTTCGGAATGCGCGCACCATGCTCCATGCTCGCGCCGGAGTGATTACGGTGCGCCGGGTGGGCAGCTACGACGACGGCGTGCGCATCCGCACCGAGGTGCTCGGGCGCGAGCATGTCGAGCGGTCGAGCGCGAACGCCACTGACCTCGACCGACCCTTCCTCGAGTGGATAACCGAGCACGTGTGGGGTGACCTCTGGGCCGACCCCACGCTCGACCGCAAGACCCGCAGCATGGTGACGATCGCCATCCTCGCCGCGCTCGGCCGTGACGAGCTTGCGTTGCACCTCCGCGCGTCCACCGCCACGGGCGTGAGCGACAGCGAGCTCGCCCAGGTGCTGCAACACGTGAGCATCTACGCGGGTGTGCCCGCAGCGAACCACGCCCTGCAGCTCGCCAAAGTGGAGCGTGCACGATGAGCGTCGTCTACACGCCGCGCGCCCACGCCGACCATCCTCCGTTCCTCTACTCGGACTACAAGGGCACCCGGAAGCGGTCGCCCACGATGCCGCTCATCCCGCTGGTGCAGACGCTGTCGGAGGTCACCGGCCCCGGGCCACTTTGGTCCGAGCTCTCCGAAGACGACGCCGACCTCACGACGAACGCGGGCACCGGCGGCGAGGCGATCGGACAACGCTCGATCATCACTGGGCGCGTGCTCGACGACAACGGCGCGCCGATCCCTGACGCGCTGATCGAGATCTGGCAGGCGAACTCGTGCGGGCGGTACATGCACTGGCGCGAGGTCGACTTCCCCGCCCCGCTCGACCCGAACTTCCTCGGGGTCGGGCAATGCCGTACCAACGCGGACGGCGAGTACCGATTCCTCACCGTCAAGCCCGGGCCCTATCCATGGGGGAACCACCACAACGCTTGGCGTCCCGCCCACATCCACTTCTCGCTCTTGGGACCGGCCCTCACGACGAGGCTCGTGACCCAGATGTACTTCCCCGACGACCCGCTGTTCGAGTTCGACCCGATCTTTCAAGCGGTGCCGCCGCACGCGCGCGACCGACTGATCTCCACCTACGACCACGAGATCACGACACCGAACTGGGCGCTCGGCTACCGCTGGGACATCGTCCTCCGGGGACCGCTCGCCACCCCAGAGTCATGAGCGGCCCCACGCCGTCACAGACCGTCGGCCCGTACTTCACGATGCGGATCGGCGCCGAGGGCGAGAACGTCCTCACCACCCCCGAGACCGTCGGCGAGCGCATCCGGGTCGAGGGCTTCGTCTACGACGGTGATCGCAAGCACATCGAGGACGCGCTCATCGAGCTCTGGCAGGCGAACGCAGCCGGTCGCTACCAGCATCCCGCGGACGATCGCGACGACGCTCCCGTCGACTCTGCGTTCAGCGGCTTCGGGCGCTGCGCGAGCGACTTCAAGACCGGGGCGTACTCGTTCCTCACCATCAAGCCCGGTCCGGTCCCCCACCCGAAAGGCGGACTGCAAGCGCCGCACCTCTCGCTGATCATTCAAGCCCGCGGCATGCTCGACCCGACCTACACCCGGGTCTACTTCTCGGACGAGGCCGACGCGAACGCGGCCGACCCGGTGCTCGCCACGGTGCCCGCCGATCGCCGGGGCACCCTCATCGCCGAGCGGGTGGAGGACGGAGACGGTTCGGTCGCGACGTATCGGTTCGACATCCGCTACCAGGGCGACGACGAGACCGTGTTCTTCGACGTCTGACGATGAGCGTCTACCCCGGCTTCTCGACCGACTCGATGGACACGATCTGGAGCGCCGATTCCCGCGTCGCGGCAATGCTCGCCGTCGAGTCGGCCGTCGCCGTGTCTCAGGCCGAAGCCGGCGACATCCCCGGACCGGCGGCCGAAGCGATCGTGGAGGCATGCCTCGCACCCGTGAGCGCCGACATCCTCGCCGAGGGCTGGAGTGCGGGGACGCCGGTCCTCCCGCTGCTCGATGCACTGAGGTCGCGTCTCGACGAGTCGGCCGCGCCCCATCTCCATCACTGCCTCACGACGCAGGACGTCATCGATTCCTCGGTGATGCTGCTGGCCCGCGCCACGTTCGCGGAGCTGTCCAAGCTGGGCACGCGCTGCCAAGGCGCGCTGCAGGACAGCATTGAGAGGTACGGCGATCGACCCGCACAGGCCCGCTCGTTCCTTCAACCCGCGAGCGACACGACGTTCGGCTTCCGCGCCGGTCGGTGGCTCACGCCGCTCGACGCGCTCGTCGAACGCGCTGACAACGCGCGCTTCCCGGTGCAACTCGGCGGGCTCATCGGTGATCGCGCCGGGCTGAGCGATGCCGTGTGCGACGCGGTCGCGCAGCGACTCGCCCTCGACGCCGCCCCGGGCGCGTGGCACACGGACCGATCCCCTGTCGTCGATTTGGTTCGACTCGCGGTCGACTTCGCACGATGGGCCGAGAAGGTGGCGGGCGACCTCGCGTTGCTTGCTTCGTTCGGCGAGGTGACGATGCGCGGCGGTGGATCCACCGCGGCGGCCGGCAAGCAGAACCCGATCGACGCCATGCGGGCGATGGCCGCGGCGGAGGCGTGCGTCGGTGTCACGGCGATCGTGACGTCGGGCAAGCCCCACGAGCTCGAGCGGGGCTTGGGGTCGTGGCATGCGGAGTGGTTCGCCGTCCCGTTGGTCTTCATGACCGCCGCGGCCGCGCTCGAGGCCACCGGCGACGCGCTTTCGTCGTTGACCGTGACGAAGGGAGCCTGATGATCCTCGCCCACGACGACATCGGCGGGCGCGACGCGCCGTCCGTGATCCTCGTGCACTCGCTGGGATGCGATCGGCGCATGTGGCAAGCGCAGGTTGCCGCGCTCAGCCCGAGCTTCCGAGTGGTCGCAGTCGACATCCGCGGGCACGGCCGCAGCGAGGTGCCCGACGGCGACTACACCCTCGAGCAACTCGGGCGCGATGTCGTCGATGTCGCGGATGCGCTCTCGCTCGAGACGTTTCACTATTGCGGGCTGTCGATCGGCGGGCTCGTCGGACAGTGGCTCGGCCTCAACGCCTCGGCGCGCCTCCGCTCGCTCACCCTGTGCAACACGGGCGCCAAGATCAGCGAGATCGAGCGTTGGAACGAGCGCATCGCCGTCGCCCGCACGCAGGGCATGCCCGCTTTGGTCGACGCGGTGATCGAGCGCTGGTTCACTCCCGAGTTCATCACGAGCTGTCCCGACGACATCGCGCGGGCCCGAGACTGGCTGCTCGAGACCGACGCCGGCGGCTATGCCGGATGCTGCGCGGCCATCCGCGGCGCCGACCTGCGCGGCGAGGTGCGCGCCATCACGACCCGCACACTCGTGATCGGTGGCACCGGCGACGTCGCGACACCCCCGGAGCAATCCGAGTTCCTGCATGAGCAGATCGCGGCGAGCGAGCTGAAGCTGCTCGACGCGGGCCACCTCAGCAACATCGAACGAGAGGCTGAGTTCACAGAAGCGTTGCTCGGCTTCCTGACATGAGCCACACGGCATGACCCGCACGCAAGTCGTGATCATCGGTGGCGGTCCCGCGGGCCTGATGCTCGCGCACCGGCTGCACCGGGCCGGTCACGACGCGATCATCCTCGAGCGTCAGACGCGGGAGTATGTGATGGCCCGGATCCGCGCCGGCGTCCTCGAGTGGGGCTCGGTCGACATGCTCCGGGACGCCGGGCTCGGGGATCGCATGATGCGCGAGGGATTCGTCCATGACGGCGTCGGCCTCTCGTTCATGGGCCAGCTGCTCCGAGTCGACTTCAAAGGCCAGACCGGCAAGTCGGTGATGATCTACGGACAGACCGAGGTGACGAAGGACCTGTACAACGCGCTCGACGCCGAGGGCGTGGTGATCATCGACGAGGCCGACGCCGTCACTCCGATCGACGTAGCGACCGACGCGCCGTACGTCACCTACACCAAGGAGGGCGCGACCCATCGCATCGACTGCGACTACATCGCCGGCTGCGACGGCTACCACGGAGTGAGCCGGCCGACGATCCCGAGCGACCTGCTGCGCGAGTACGAGCGCGAGTACCCGTTCGGATGGCTCGGCGTGCTCTCCGAGACACCGCCGATCGACGAGGAGCTGATCTACGCCCACTCCGAACGGGGCTTCGCGCTCTGCTCGATGCGCCACTCGATGCTCAGCCGCTACTACGTGCAGTGCTCGCTCGACGACTCCGTCGACGACTGGCCCGACGAGCGCTTCTGGGACGAGCTCCGCGCCCGTCTCCCCTCCCATGTCGCGGGCACGCTCGTGACGGGACCGTCGATCGAGAAGTCGATTGCGCCGCTCCGCAGCTTCGTCGCCGAACCCCTCCGCTACGGACGCCTCTTCCTCGCCGGCGACGCAGGACACATCGTCCCGCCGACGGGAGCGAAGGGCCTGAACCTCGCGTTCTCCGACGTGCACTACCTGTTCGAAGGCCTCGACGACGCGTTGTCGGGTCGATCCACGACTGGCATCGACACGTACTCGCAGCGCGCGCTCCGCCGCGTCTGGCAAGCCGTGCGTTTCTCGTGGTGGATGACGACACAGCTGCACCGATTCCCCGACACGGGAGAGTTCGGATTGAAGATGCAGGAGGCCGAGCTGCAGAACCTCGCCCGATCGGAGACCGCGCAACGGCTCATGGCCGAGAACTACGTGGGTCTCCCGATCTGATCAGGGGATCACGAAGAGCGCCGCGCCGAGCACCAGAAGCCCCGCCCCGAACAGGCGCTCCAAGGTTGCCGAGTGCATGCGCAGCGCGGTGCGGGCCCCGAGGCTCGACAGCGGCACCGACGCGGCACCGAACACGAGCGTCACCGTCCAGTCGATGTGACCGAGTGCCGCGTGCACGAGCGTGCCCGGGATCGCGAGCGCGGCCGCTGTGGCCAGTGAGCACGAGAGCGCGGTCTTGATCGGGAGCTTCAAGGCGGCGAGATAGAGAGGCACGAGCAGGAAGCCGCCCGAGTTCGCGAGCAGCCCAGCGCAGAGCCCGACCGCGACCGCGACGCCAGCCATGCGCAGGCAGCGGTGATCGATGTCGTCGCGCACGACCTCGTTGTCATCGGGGCGGAGCAGCACTTTGAGGCCGATCAGCACGAGGAGGACATCGGTGACCTTGATGAGCACGTCGCCGTCGATCCACCGTGTCGCGTACGCGCCGAGGATCGTGGCGGGCACGCCGAAGGCGATGCTCCATCGAATGACCTGCGGGTCGGAGATGCCCCACCGGTGGTACCGGCGGTAGGCGACGAGCGTGCCCGGGATCGTGGCGGGCAGCGGGGCCGCGACCGCGACCATCGGCGGCACACCCACCGCGGCGAGGAGCGGAGTGGCGATCGCGGACCCGCCCTTGCCGAAAAGCCCGCCGAGGAAGCCGACTCCGGCTCCGATCAACGCAATGGCGATCCACTCCACGAAGCCATGGGACCACGACCCGAAGGTGTGGGTCCAAGACCAATTTTCTCGCCTTCCCATAGTCTTTCTCTATGGAACTGCATCAGCTCCGGTACGCCCTGGCCGTGGCCGACCACGGCACGTTCACGGCCGCCGCCGCGGCGTGCTTCGTCGCCCAACCGTCGCTTTCGCACGCCGTCGGCACGCTCGAACGCGAGCTGGGAGTCGAGCTGTTCCGCCGGGTGGGGCGGCGCACGGCGCTCACCGCTGCAGGCGAGGCGTTCGTGCCCGCCGCCCGAGAGGTGCTCCGGGCGCTCGACGTCATGCGGGCCGGGGTCGACGAGGTGGCGGGCGTCGTCGCGGGGCACCTCGACCTCGTCGCGCTCCCCACCCTCGCGGTGGACCCGGTGACCCCAATGGTGGGCGCGTTCCGTGCCGCCCATCCGGCCGTCACCGTGCGGCTCGCGCATCCCGAGGGCACTCGCGCCTTGATCGACCGGGTCCGCTCGGGCGACAGCGAGCTCGGCATCACCGAGCTGCCAGCGCACGGCGAGCGCCTGCGCACGATCCCACTAGGCCGTCAGGAGCTCGTGGCCATCCTCCCTCCGGGCACGCTGACGCCGGCCCGGTTCGATCTGGCTCGCCTGGCGCGCCATGCCCTCGTGACGTTGCCCGCCGGCACGTCGACCCGCGACACGCTCGACGCCGCGTTCGAGGACGCCGGGGTGACGCCGCAGCTCGCCGTCGAGACCGATCAGCGTGACGCCGTCGTGCCCCTCGTGCTCGCTGGCGCGGGGGCGGCAGTCGTCACTGCACCCGTGGCCGAGGTTGCCCGCGCTCAGGGAGCCCACGTCGCCCGGATCCGTCCGGCGCTCTGGAGGGAGCTCGGACTCATCCATCGGGATGCGCCGTTGTCACCCGCGGCGCGAGCGTTCATCGCCCTCGCGCCAGTGTCGGGTCAGTAGAGACGCTCGACCGTCGCGTCGACCCACACGTCGAGCACAGTCGGCCCGTCGGCCTCGAACGACTCGCGGAGCGCGGGCTCGAGTCGCTCGGCGACCTCGATGCGCTCGCCGCTGCACCCAAACCCGATCGCGACATTCACGAAGTCGATGCCGGGAAGGTTGACGCCTGGCAAGGTCTCGATTCCCATCGCCAACCCGAACGCCTTGAGAGCGGAGTACCCCCGGTTGTTCAGGATCACGAACGTGATGGGCAGCCGATGCTCGACCGCAGTCCACAACCCCTGAATCGAGTAGAGGCTCGACCCGTCGCCGAGGACACAGATGACCCGCCGGCTCTGCTCCGCGAGGGACACGCCCACGGCGGCGGGCAGCGCCCAGCCCAGTCCCCCACTCGCACCCGCGTAGAAGCCGCCGCTGTGGCGAATCGGCAGGTGGTCGTGCATCGCGTTGCGGTGAGACGGTGCTTCCTCGACGATCACGGCGTCGTCGGGCATCAGGCGCGAGATCGTGTGCAGCGCGAAGGCACCCGACATCGGGTCGCTCGCAGATGGCGTCGGCATCGGTGCTCGGCCCCTGGCCGGCGCCCGTTCTCCCGGTGCGATCAAACGCAGGAGCTCGGTGAGCCCTGGCCGCAACGTGGTGAGCACTGCCGTCCCGACGGGGGCGAACGCCGCGGCGTCGGGATCGTCGGTGAGCTGGAACAGCGCAGTGCCGCTCGCGACGAACGGCCCGTCGCTGCGCACGTGGTAGGTGAAGACGGGCGCGCCGAGCACGACGACGACGTCGTGGCCCTCCAGCTGCTTCGCGAGCTGCCGCCGCGCCGGGGTGAGGAAGCCGGCGAACGCGGGGTGATCCTCGGGGAAGCTGCAGCGGCCGACTCAGCGGGCTCACCCACACCGCGGCGCCGGTGCGCTCGGCCAGCTCAACAGTCAGGTCCCACGCGCCGTCACGATCGACGCCGGCGCCGACCACCAGGGCTGGCCGGGTGCTGCCGGTTCAATGCCGCCGCGGCGGCCGCCAACCCGACGGGGTCGCCGACGTACTCGCTGTGCACGTCACGGGGCGCGACGCGCTCGCCGGGCGCATCCCAGTCGTCCTCGGGGATCGACACGAACGTCGGTCCGCAGGGAGGCTGCATCGCCACGTAGTACGCGCGCGGCGATGGCAGCGGGCACGTCTGCGGCGCGGGCGGGCTCGACCGCCCACTTCACGTACGGCCGCGGCAGCTCCGTCGCTTGTTCGGAGAAGAGGAACGGCTCGCCGACGAGGAGCTCGCGCGACTGCTGGCCCGCGGTGATCACGATCGGCGTCTGGTTGCGCATCGCCGTGAAGATGCTCCCCATGGCGTGGCCGACGCCAACGGCGGAGTGCAGGTTGACGAACGCGGCGCATGCGGCTCGCCTGCGCGAACCCGTCCGCCATCGCGACCGCCGACGACTCCTGCAGCGCCAGCACGTAGCGAAAGTCGGGAGGGGCGTCCTTGAAGAAGCGCAGCTCAGTCGATCCGGGGTTGCCGAAGATCGTGGTCATGCCGAGCGCCCGCATCAGGGCGTGGGTTGCCTGGCCGACGGTCGTGGTCACAGCTTCCTGCGCTTGGCGTCCCAGTTCCGCTCGAGGTTGTCGATGAGCGCCGGGCTGTAGAGGCAGTAGGCCTGCTCCCGCACGTAGTTCGCCATGTAGCGACGGAACACGTCGAGCGGCTCGTGCCCGACCCGCATCGCCTTGCGGTTGGCGAGCAGGCTCGTCATCCCTGCACTCGTGAGCTCCTCCGCGGTGCGGTCGACGGCGGCGCCCACGTCGCGCTCGGGGACGACCTCGCCCGCGATCATCCGCCCCTCGGGGCTCTCGGCCTGGAACACATGGTTGAAGAAGATCGCCTGCTCGAGTGAGCCTCTCCCCCACGAAGCGAGGCAACCGCAGGTTGGCCGACCCGGGGATGATCCCCTCCTTGCGGGCGGGCAGGTTGAAGTACGAGCCGGCCTCGGCGATCACGCGGTCCATCACGAGCAACCACTGGCACGCCCCGCCGATCGCGAACGTGTCGACGGCGGCGATCCACGGCTTCTCGCCGCGCTGCTCGAGCTCGGTGCGAGTCGAACGCCCCGACGCTGTGGCCTCGGTACATCTTGCTGACGCCGCCGAGCTCGCGTTCGATCATGAACTCGACCAGCGAGATCTTCCCGTAGTACAGGTGCGTGAGGTTGATGCCCGACCCGAAGATGCGGCGGCCCTCGTACTTCGGATGGGTCGCCGGCGCGCCTCGCACGCACCCCGACCTCGATCGCGTCGTCGAGCAGCACGAGATCGACGGCCACCTCGAACATCGCGGTCGAGACGTCGTCCTCGGAGTTCAGGAACGCGTGGTTCTGGATCGTGACCACGCCCGACGTTGCCCTCGCGCTCGACGAGGATCGGGCCCAGATCGACGTGGCCCGTGCGCTCGAACTCCGCCTGACGAGCCAACGCCTCGGCGCGGGGCTGCGACATCGAGTGCATCAGATGAAAGCCGATCTGCGGACGCGCGAGCACGTGGGCGACGAACACGCCCTTGGTCGATCTCGAGGCCGCGCCTTCTGCTTCTGCGGCAGCTCGCGCTCGGCGTCGATCGCGGCGCGCGTCGGCACGAGACCGGGGTAGCGCTCCGCGGCCTCGTAGACGAGCTCGGCCACGCGCAGCGAGCGCTGCAGCCCGTCGGTGAGCTCGGCGTAGATCGAGTCGATGTGCTCGTGCAGATGCTCGTCGCGAGCCGACCGAAGATCGGTGGTCACGTGCCGGCGACCCTCGATTCGGTCTGCCCGCCCAGTACGGCTCGCGCAGCTCGCGCTTCAGCACCTTGCCGGCGCCCGACTTGGGCAGCGGATCGGTGCGCAGCTCGATCTGCTTGGGCACCTTGTAGCCGGCGATCGCCTCCTGGCAGTGCGCGATGAGCTCCTCGGACGTGACCTCGCTGCGAGGGATCACGACCGCGTAGACCGCCTCGCCCCACCGCGCGTCGGGCACGCCGAACACGGCCGCCTCGAGCACTGCGGGATGCCGGTAGAGGATGTCCTCGACCTCAGTCGAGTACACGTTCTCGCCGCCGGTGACGATCATGTCCTTCGCCCGGTCGACGAGGAACACGTAGCCCTCGTCGTCGAGATAGCCGAGGTCGCCGCTGCGGTACCACCCGTCGACGAGCGCGGCCGCAGTCTGCTCGGGCTTGTTCCAGTAGCCGACCATGACGTTCTCGCCCCGGATCGCGACCTCGCCGACCTCGCCGGTCGGCATCGGAGCGCCCGATGAGTCGAGGATCGTGATCTCGACACCGACCGCGGGCTGCCCGCACGAGCGCGAGCGGGGCGAGTCGAGCCAGCGCTCCTCGTTCGGGAACGTCGTCGCGATCGGTGCGGTCTCGGTGGCGCCGTACATCTCCGCCAGCTCGGTGTCGGGGAAGGCCGCATGCGCGCGGCGCAACGTCTCGGTCGCGATGGGCGAGCCACCGTGGAAGATCACTCGCACGCTCGCGACGTCACGCGGGCGAGCGAGCTGCTCCTCGTTGATCGCGGCGAGCATCGTCGGCACGACCAGCGTCGCGGTGACCCCGTGCCGCTCGATGAGATCGAGTGCGGCCACCGGGTCGAACGCCGGCAGCACGACCTGCTTGCCGCCGCGCCCACACCGTGGGAAGCACGGCGATCGAGCCGGCCGCGTGGAAGATCGGCGCCACGATGAGCCACGTCATCTCCGGCCGGAAGCGAGCGAAGGATTGGAAGTGCAGGGCGTTCTGCACGAGGTTGCGATGCGTGAGCATCACGCCCTTCGCCGCCCCGGTCGTGCCGCCCGTGTAGAAGAGGCCGGCCACTGTCTGATCAGAGAGATCGGCGGGGAATTCGGCCGGCTCCGCGTTCGCGAGCAGCTTCTCGTAGCCGTCGTCGAGGTCGATCACCTGCTTCACGCACGCGGGGAGGCCGTCGATCACGCGGTTCGGTGAACAGCACCTGGCGCCTGCGAATCGTCGAGCGCGTAGTTGAGCTCGGCGTCGGTGTGGCGCTGGTTCAGCGGGACGAGGGCCAGGCCCGAGCCGGGCACCGATTGGTACAGCTCGACGTAGCGATGGCAGTTCGGGCCGACCACCGCGACCCGGTCGCCGTCGCCGAGACCGAGCCCACGCAACCCGCCCGCGAGGCGCCGACAGCGGTCGAATGTCTCCGCGTAGGTGAGCTCGACGTCGCCGCACGCGATGGCCGTTCGGTTCGCCGCGATCAGGGTCGCCCGGCGGAGCGGACCGATCATCGTGGTCATGGGCCGACCGTACCGTCACTCAGGAATCGCCGCTGAAGAGCTCCATCTGCGGCGGCTCCGCGGCGAGTGACTTCGTCACGCGGAAGTGCTTGCTCAGCGTCTGGGCCTGCCCTTGGTAGTTCGAGCCGACGTCGTCGCCGTAGAGCTCGTCGGGCTCCGCGAGCATGCGTTCGAACGTGAGCTTGCACACGCCCTGCCCCTGCTCGATCATGAACGGCACATCGTGAGCGCGGACCTCGAGCGCCGCGCGCGTGCCGTGCAGCTGGCCGTCACGCGAGTAGCCGAACCCAGGGTCGAAGAAACCCGCGTAGTGCGTGCGCAGCTCCCCGCTCGTCGGATCGAACGCCGTCATCTCGGCGGCCAGGCCGGGCGGCACGCGCACGCTCTCCTCCGACAGCAACAGGTAGAAGCGCTCGGGGTCGAGCACGATCCGGGCTCGCTCCTCGCTCGTCACCCGCTCCCAGTAGTCGTCGACCCGGTGGGTGCCGACCGAGGCCATGTCGAGGCCGGGAGTGTTGAGCTTGGCCCGGTACCCGACGTTGCGCGCGCTTGTCGCCGCGCAGGTCGAGGCTCAGGAAGAGACCGTCCGCGAGCGCGAGGTCGTGCGGCTCGACGGCCTGCCCGTTGCGGAAGAGCAACGGGTTCGCTCGGTGCTCCTCGAGCAGCTCGGCGTCGCTGAGGGGCGCCCGCCCGACGACGAGTCGCAGCTGGTTGAGCGACAGTCCTTCCTCGACTGCGACCGCGAAGGACAGGGGAACGACCTCGAGGTAGAGGCGGCCGTTGTAGCCGTCGGCGATCTCGTCGAAGCGATAGCTGCGGTCGGTGACGACGCGAGTGAACACGTCGAGGCGTCCGGTCGAGCTCTTCGGGTTGGTCTTGCCTCGCACGCCTTCGGGCAACGCAAGGCGCTCCATCAGCGGGATCAGATACGGGCGGTTCGGCTCGAGCACCGCCCCATCGCGCAGATCGAGCTCGTCGATGACGAGCGGGCGCATCTTGCGCTCGACGGCCTCGGCGCCCGGCAGGAAGCTGCACCGCAGGCGATACGCGCGGGTGCCCAAGCCGCAGATCCAGGCTCGCCGGCTGGACCCGATCGTCGGGGATCTTCCCGCCGTCGGCCTCGACGTACCCGAGGTCGATGGCCCGGCGGAGGAGCTGCGACGGGAGCACGCCCCGCGCGTCCGCGGGCAGGTCGCGCAGGATCAGCGTCACCCGAGGATCATTGCACGGCCCTTCTCACCGGCCTTTCTCACCGGCCTTTCTCACCGTGATCCCGAACGACGTGACGATGTAGCCCCCGATCCGCCGGTTGAGGTGGACGTTGCTCCACGGTTCGGTGTCGACGTGGCGGTCCTCGGCCCGGTTGCCGAGCCCGAAGTTCAGCGTCATCTCGTGACCACCTGCGGCGAGGCGGCGCCGCAGCGCCTCGAGGTCGCGTCGCCGGTACACGACGGTCTCGCCCTCGACGACCGTGGCGAAGTTGCAGCACACGTTGAACTCCGTCGTGTGCACGGCGATGCCGCCTGGTCGCAAGAGGTCCATCTGGCGCTCGACGAACTGCAACCCGGCGTCGAGCGTGCCCAGGTGCTCGAACGCGCAGGACGACCAGCTGAAGTCGTAGCCGCCCAAGTCGGCGGGGATCTCGCGCATGTCGACAGGCCGGAACTCGGCGTTTGCCGCGAAGTGCTCCGGACTGCACAGCCGCTCGTCGCACGCCGCGGCGAGGTCGTCGGCCCACTGCGAAGCGCCATCCCAGTGGTCCGCGTCGCTCGAGCCGGCGGGAAGGTCCGTCACGGTCACCCGACATCCGCGGCTCACGAGGTACGACGCGATCGGTTCGTGCCCGACGCCGAACCCGATGCCTCGCGCGCCGTCCGCGATCATCCCCCGCGACTCGAGCGCTTCGAGGATGTAGCACCACTCCCACAGCTTGCGGTGCATCAGCACGGGGCTCTGGATGCGCTCGCACCACTCCACGAACTTGGCGTCGTCGATCTGGGCGGCCGTGCACGCCTGCGATACGAGCGAGTCGAAGCGGGGCGCATTCGACTGGCCGGCACGACCGCTGAGCTCGTTTCTGCGCTCGTGGCCGAGCACCTTGTGGAACGCCCGCCGCGCTCGTCGTTTCGCGCCGACCACCGTGGCCACGGCCGAAAGGTACTGGCGCGGCCTCATCAGGCGGCACAATCAGGCCGTGACGATGTGGGCCCACTACTGGAAGCGGGAACGGGCGGAGGACGGCGAGGGGACCTTCGTCGGCCACTCCGCGTCGAGCGTGTTCCGCCAGCGGGGCGTGAAGAGCGGCGATCGGATGTACGTGATCTCGGTGCTCGGCGGACGGCTGCGGGTGATCGGGCGCCTCGACGTCGAGGACGTGGTCACGCAGAAGCGGGCCGACGAGCTCTTCGGCCGCCACCTCTGGGAGGCCCCCGAGCACGTCGTGGCTCGCCCAGGCTCGGGTAGCCAACGCCGTCTCGATGCCTTCGTTCCGGACCACCGGCTCAGCGAGCTCGAGCTGGTCGGCCCTGACGGTGAGGTGGTCATTGCGAAGCTGAACCGACACGGCCAAGTCGATGTGCTCAATCTGCAGGGCTTGCGCGAGATCACGCCACGGGCCGCGACGCTCTTCGATCAAGTGCTCGGCCTCAAGCCCGAGTTCGACATCTCCGTGAAGGGCGCCGACTCGATTTAGGCGGCGAGCCCCCCCACCCCGGCATTCTCTGGAGAGAACGCGTCGAATTTGACGCGTTTCTCACCGCGGAATCAGAGGCGGCCCGCGAAGGCGACGACTTCCTCCGAAGACCGCTGGCGGCCGATCTCCCACGGACCCTCGAACCCGTCGTCGCCCAGCGCCGCGCGTGCCGCGGCGACCAATCCCGCAACCGTCGCGGCGTCTTGCGTGGAGCCCGGCGAACCCGTCACGTCCCGCAACGCGCTCGCGGCACCTAGCAGCGTCACCGCCGCGCCCCACTCCTCCATCGCGGCACGACCACCAGCGAGGCCCTCGAGGCACTCGGCCAACCCAGCGTCATCGCCGAGCTCGTGCCGCAACACGAGGCCGCGCCGGAACAGCTCGCAGCTCGCCTCGTGATCGCCACGACGTGCGGCGAGCACCGCGAAGTTCTTGAACGTCGACGCGGTGCAGCGGCGATCGCCGACGGCCTCGAAGCCTTCCATCGCCAGGCCGTACAGATCGCCCGCGGCGTCGAGATCGCCGCGATGCCGCGCGATGTCACCGAGCGTCATGCGCACGTGGGCGATCGACGTCGGGTCGTCGAGCTCGGTCCAGATGTCGATGGCGCGGGTGCACAGCTCCTCCGCCTCATCGAGTGAGCCAAGGGTTTGCAGCGCGACCGCGAGGTGCCGAAGCCCGGTCGCCTCGCCTCGCTTGCTCCCGATCGCGGTCCAGCGATCGACCTCCTCACGGTTCAGGTCACGCGCCCGCTCGAAGTTGCCGCGGCGCGCGGCAATGAACGACACGTGGTTCAACGCCCGCGCGATGACCACGCCGTCGTCATCCCGTCGACCGAGCTCTACCGCCTCCGCGAGCGCGAGGTCGGCCTCGTCGAGCCGGCCTTGGTTGCCCAATCCCGAGCCGAGCGCGAGCAGTGCGAGGCGCAATCCGAGGTCGTCGCCGAGCCGACGGAAGATCGCAACCGCCCGTTCGGCCCACGGCACCGAGCGGCGCGCGTCGCCGGGGTTCGCGGACAGGTCGGCGGCGACTGTGAGTCCCCACGCCAGGAGCTCGTCGGGCACGTCGAGGTCGGGATGGTTCAGCACACCCTCCAGATAGGCAACGCCCTTGCGCTCGCCCCAGCGGAAGTCCCAGTACGGCCACAGCGCAATCGAGAGGCGCAACGCCATCGCCAGGTCGTTGTCCTCGGCCCAGCCGAGCGCTCCGTGCAGGTTCGGCTCCTCGGCCTCGAGGTGCAGCCGCCATGCCCGCTCGTCGGGTCCCCACAGGTGCTCGCCGCCGGTCCTCGCCATCTGCCGGTAGAACTCGGCGTGGCTGCGGCGGGCGGCGTCGGCCTCGTCCGCCCCCCGTTCGTGGAGACGATCGAGGGCGAACAGCCGCAACGTCTCGAGCATGCGGAAACGCGACGGCTCGGCGGCGTTCGACGCCACCCGCACCAGCAACGAATGATCGAGCAATGTCGTGATGTGGACGTAGACACCGTCGCCACACACGGCCTCGGCCGCCTCGAGCGTGAACGACGACGCGAACACACCGAGCCGGGCGAACACGCGTTGGGTGTCGGCTGGGAGGAGGTCGTGGCTCCACGCCACCATGTCGTTGAGGGTGCGCTGCCGCGGCGAGGAGGACGGGGCGCGGCCGATGAAGTGCAGCTGGTCCTGGACGCGGGCGGCCACCTCGCCCAGACCGAGCACCCGCAGCTGGCTCGCCACGAGCTCGATGGCGAGCGGCAGACGATCAACCAGGGCGCAGATCTCGTCGACCTCCCCGCCGCCGGCATCGACCGCGTCGCCCGACCCGAGCAATCGCGCGCGATCCACGAACAAGGTCACCGCCTCGTGGTGCGGGAGCGGCGCGACCGGACGCACGTACTCGCCCTCGACGCCGATCGGGCGACGGCTCGTCGCGAGCACGGTGACGTTCGGACAGATCTGCAGCACCCGAGTCACGAACTCGCGACATGCGTCGACGAGGTGCTCGCAGTTGTCGAGGATGAGCAGGCAGGGCGGACGGTGCGCGTAGCGCGCTCACGAGTGCGACATAGACATCGGGCGCGTGACGCACGTCCACACCGAGCGCGGTGGCAACCGCGTCCGGGACCATGTCACCGTTGCGCAGAGGCGCGAGGTCGACGAGCCACGCGCCACCGAGGTACTGATCGGCAACGTCCGCGCCGACGCGAATCGCCAACCGCGTCTTGCCGACACCGCCGGGGCCGGTGAGCGTGACGAGGCGGTTGTCGACGATCACCTCCGCGATCGCGGCGAGGTCGCTCACTCGCCCGATGAACGATGTCAACGGTTGAGGCAGATTGCCCGCCAGTGGGGTCGCCGCCGCTTGCAGGTCGAGAGCGGGATCGTGAGCGAGGATCGCCGCTTCGAGCGCGCGCAGCTCGGCCGCGGGCTCGACGCCGACATCGTCGGCCAGGCGCTTGCGGTGCGCATCGAACGCTCGCAACGCCTCGACCTGCCGACCGGATCGGTAGAGGGCGAGCATGCGCAGGGCCGTCAGTCGTTCGCGGAATGGGTGCGCCATGGCGAGCTCGGCGAGCTCACCCACCACTTCGGCGTGCCGTCCGGCGTCGAGCAGAGCGGTGAGCCGGCCCTCGACGGCGGCAAGGCGCAGCGATTCGAGCCGGGTGCGTTCAGGCGCGACAAAGGCCAGGTCACCGACGTCGACGAGGACATCTCCCCGCCAGAGGGCGAGGGCGGAATCCCAATTCCGAGCGTCGGCGAGCTGCTCGAACTCACGGGAGTCGAGCTCGTCAGCGTCCACGTCGACGACGTAGCCGCCGCCCGACGTGCGTACGGCGCACTGCCCCAGCACCTTGCGGAGCTCGGACACGTACTTCTGCAGCGTCTTGTGCGCGGTCACGGGCGGGCGGCCGTCCCACACATCGTCGATGAGCCGATCGACGGGCACGACGCGACCCGCGTCGACAAGCAATCGAGCGAGCACCGCCCGCTGGCGCAGACCGCCGAGGGGGACGGGTTCGCCGTCGCGCACGACCTCCAACGGGCCGAGGATCGCGTACTGCATCACAGGCTCCCGCCGCGAGCGTACGAGTTCTACCGGCTCACCACCATCGTTCTACCGAGGAGCGCGACCGTGCGTTGAGGCGAGGCGTGAGGCGCGCTTCGCATGGAAGAAGGAGAACCCCTGAAGTGACGCACAACACAGTGAACTGCTTGCAGCTCGGCGACGAGGCACCCGACTTCACGGCCGAGACGACCGAGGGGACCGTGAGGTTCCACGAGTGGATGGGCGACGGCTGGGCGGTGCTGTTCTCGCACCCGAAGGACTTCACGCCGGTCTGCACCACCGAGCTCGGCGAGGTCGCCCGCATCAAGGGCGAGTTCGACCGGCGCAACGTCAAGGTGATCGGGCTCAGCGTCGATCCGCTCGAGTCGCACATGCGCTGGGCGAAGGACATCAAGGAGACGCAGGGGCACTCGCTGAACTTCCCGCTCATCGCCGACCCGGACCGCGCGGTTTCCGACCTCTACGGCATGATCCACCCGAACGCGAGCGACACGACCACCGTGCGGTCGGTCTTCGTCGTCGGGCCCGACAAGAAGGTGAAGCTCACGATCACCTACCCGCAGAGCACCGGACGCAACTTCGACGAGATCCTGCGTGTCATCGACTCGCTGCAGCTCACCGCCGGGCACAAGGTGTCGACGCCGGTGAACTGGAAGCAGGGGGACGACGTGATCATCATCCCCGCGGTGTCGGACGAAGAGGCACGCGAGCGGTTCCCCGAAGGGTGGAAGGCCGTCAAGCCGTACCTCCGGCTCGTCAAGCAACCAAAGGTCTAGGCGGGCCGCGAGCGCCTGGATTCCGGCGGGCGGATTCCGATAGGACCAGGTGAACGACCTGGGCGAGGTTGTTGAATCTGTCCGCTCGATCGCACCCCTGCTGCCGGTCGGCATCTTCGTGACCGATCCCGACGGTCTCTGCGCGTGGGTCAGCGAGCGCTGGTCAGAGCTCAGTGGCCTCGGTCTCGAGGACGCCCTCGGCACGGGGTGGGCGGCCGCCCTCCACGACGAGGACCGGGACCGTGTCTTCGCCGAGTGGACAGAGTCGGCCGCCACTCGCACCCCCTTCAGCTCGGAGTACCGGTTTCGCCGGCCGGACGAGACGACGCCGTGGGTGCGCGGCCGCGCGACAGCGGTGACCGATTCCGCAGAATCGATCATCGGCTATGTGGGCTCGATCATGGACATCTCGGACCGCGTCGCGAGCGAGACTCGCTTCCGACTGCTCGCCGAGAACGCCACCGACACGATCGTGCGGGCGGACCGACATGGACGACTGACTTACGTGTCGCCAATGTCGCGACTGCTCGGATACGAGCCGGACGAGCTGATCGGGCTCGGCCTCGCGTCGCTCATCCACGCCGAGGACCTGCATCTGTTCGCCGATCGTCTCGTCCTGTTCGAAAAGGACGAGCTGCGCCACCGCCGGTTCCGGATCCGCCGCCGCGATGGCGACTACATCTGGGTGCACGGCCGCAGCCAACGCGCCATCGATCCCGATACCGGAGTCGCCGCCGAGATCCAGACCTCGCTCCGCGATGTCACCGCCGAGGTCGAGGCGGAACAGGCGCTCCGGGAGAGCGAGGAGCGGTTCCGGTGCCTCGCCGACGCGACCAGCAACGGCGTCTGCATCAGCGAGGGGGGCGTGGTGGTCAGCACGAACGCGGTGTTCGCAACCCTCCTCGGCTACGAGCCAGAGGAGCTGGTTGGGATGCCGATCACGCGGTTCGTCGAGCCGGAGCATCACGCGGCCCTCGCCGACCGCGTGGCGACCAAGTCGTCGGGCCCGCTCGAGTTCGTCGCCTTTCGGAAGGACGGCACGCACTTCGAGGGTGCCGCGAGTGGACGCACCGTCTCCTATCAGGGCCGGGAAGTACGGGTGACGACCATCACCGACCTGACTGACGTCAAGCGCACCGTCACGCTCGATGAGCGGCGGCGTGTCGCGCGTGATCTGCACGACGGGCTCGCGCACGAGCTCGCATTCGTCGCGTCGAAGGCGCGGACGTGTGTGCGTCACTCCCCGACGCCCGAAGCGGTCCTCCAGATCGCCAACGCGGCCGAGCGGGCCCTCGACGAAGCCCGCCGCGCGATCACGCTCCTCTCGTCTTCTGCGCCGGAGCGGCTCGACGTCGCCATCGCGCAGACCGCAGAGGACCTCGGGAGCCGTCACGGAATGACGGTGTCGCTCGACCTCAGCCCGACGGTCGGGGTGGCGAGCGACATTGCCGAGAACCTGCTGCGGATCCTCCGCGAGGCCATGACGAACGCGGGACGGCATGGTCAGGCCAGGCGCGTGGCGGTGCGCTTGTGGCAGAACGGCGACGTGCACCTCGTCGTGGACGACGACGGATGTGGCTTCGTCGTGGACCAGCAGCAGCACCAGGGTTTCGGGCTGCTGAGCATGCAAGAGCGGGCGCACGCGCTCGGAGGGAAGCTCCTGGTGCAGTCGTCGCCGGGGCGGGGAACGTGCGTCGAAGTCGTCGTGTGAAGACGCCTTCGTGAACCGCTGACGGTCAGCTCGTTGCGCCCTTCGAAAGCGCTCGAAGGTCATCGGCGATCTGCTCGAGTGGCGGATCGGCGCTCGCGACACGCATGACAAGGTCAAAGACATCGTCGTTGCTCGCTCGTAGCACGCTTGCGCCGTTCAACTCGAGGAAGATGGCTGTGGCGAGCCACCCCAGTCGCTTGTTGCCGTCGACGAGGGCGTGGTTCTTGACGATCGAGTGCAGGAGCGCCGCGGCTTTCGTGAACAGGTCGGGATAGGCGTCCTCACCGCCAACGGACATCTGCGGACGAGCGGCGGCCGAACCGAGCAGCCCCCCGTCGCGGATCGGCGGTGGGTCTCCGAAGAGGAGGCGCGCCAGGTCGATGAGGTCGTCGAGGTCAACGAACTCGGTCAGCGCGTCACTCGGTCAGCGCGTCGCTCGGTCGGTCGCGTCACTCACCGAGGCGACGGAGCGCGTCCGCATGGGCGTCGAGGACGGCGTGAGCCGCTGCGCCCACTCGCGCGCGATGGGCCCCTCGGGCGACGTACTCACGAACGGCGCGCCGCGCCGCGTCCTGCATCGAGATGCCCTCGGCCTCGGCGCGCTGCCGCAGAGCGCGCTGCTCTTCGTCGGTGAGCCTCAGAGTCATGGCCATGGCAGGAAATGGTATCAGTGTGATACCGTATCGCGACGCCGCTTGACCTCGGTAGGTTCGCCTCGTGGACGTGGTCGAGCAGATGGAGCGAGCGTTCGCGACCGCGTCATCGGTGCTGCGGGAGGTCACGCCGGATCAGTGGACGGCGCCCTCGCCCTGCGAAGGCTGGACTGTGCGCGACGTCGTGAACCACATGGTCGGCGGGGCGAAGATGGTCTCGGTCTGCCTGTCGGGCCACGGCGAAGGCGTGAACTTCTACGTCGATCATCTGCGCGGTCTCGATCCCGTCGAGACCTATGTCGCGGAGGCCGCGGCCGCCGTCCACGTGTATCGAATCGATCCGTCGCTCGTTGCCCGCACGATGCCGATGCCGTGGGGCGAGGCGACCGGTTCGGCGGTGGCGGCGATGTTCATGGGCGACCACTTCGTGCACGCGTGGGATGTCGCCAAGGCGACGGGCCAAAGCACCGACCTCGACCCGGAGATGGCGGAGCTCGTCAGGCGGTTCGCCCACGACTACGTCGACGTCGGACAACGTCGAGGGCCCGAGATGTTCGACGACGAACGCTCCGCACCGTCAGGCGCAAGTGCGGCGGACCGGCTCGCGGCCTACCTCGGGCGGCGCGTCTAACTTCGGCGGGATGTACGTCGGGGAGTACCTCAAGACGCGAGCGGATGATCCGCTTCTCATCATGGCGACCAGTGGCGAGGTCGTGACCTACCGCCAGTTCGAGGACCGGGCCAACCAGATGGCTCACCTCTACCGCGCGCAGGGGTTGAAGCGCCTCGACCACGTGTCGTTCCTGTTCGAGAACAACCCGCGGATGCTCGAGTGCGAGGGCGGCGCCGAGCGCAGCGGCCTCTACTACACGTGCATCAACTCCTATCTTGCTCCCGACGAGGCGGCATACATCATCAACGACAGCGAGTCCCGCGTCGTGGTGACATCGGCGGCGAAGCGCGAGGTGGCGATGCAGCTGCCGGAGCTGTGCCCGAACGTCGAGCGGTGGCTGATGGCCGACGTCGATACGGCCGATGCGCCGTTCGAGAGCCTGAGTGCGGCGAGGGACGAGTTCCCGACGACGCCGATCGACGACGAGCAGCTGGGCGCGGCGATGCTCTACTCGTCCGGCACGACCGGGCAACCGAAGGGGATCCTGCGTCCGCTGCCCGACGCGGCGCCCGGCGCGGGTCTCGCGATCATGGGGTTCGTCCAGATGATGTTTCGCTTCCGTGAGGGACAGACCTACCTATCGCCCGCGCCGCTGTATCACTCGGCGCCGCAGGCGAGCGTGGCGGCGACGATCCGCATGGGTGGCACTGCCGTGATCATGGAGAAGTTCGATCCGGCGCAGTTCCTCGACCTCGTCGCGCGACCACCGGATCACTCACTCGCAGATGGTGCCGACGATGTTCTCGCGACTGCTCAAGCTCCCCGACGACGTACGGGCCGCCGCCGACCTCTCGTCGCTCGAGTGCATCATCCATGCCGCGGCGCCGTGCCCTGTGCCGGTGAAGCAGCAGATGATCGAGTGGTTCGGCCCGAAGATCATCGAGTACTACGGCGCGACCGAGGCGAACGGCTTCACGTTCTGCAGTTCCGAAGAATGGCTCGCTCATCCCGGCACGGTGGGCAAGTGCATCCTCGGCGAGCTGCTGATCCTCGACGAGGACGGCAACCCGCAGCCCACCGGCACGCCCGGCACCGTGTGGTTCAAGGGCGCCACCAACTTCGAGTACTTCCACGCGCCGGACAAGACGGCGGAGTCGCGGAACGAGACGGGCGATGCGAGCACGGTCGGCGACGTCGGGTATCTCGACGAAGACGGCTACCTGTACCTCACCGACCGCAAGACCTACATGATCATCTCTGGCGGCGTGAACATCTATCCGCAGGAGACCGAGAACCTCCTCATCACGCACCCGAAGGTGATGGACGCCGCGGTGTTCGGCGTGCCCAACGAGGACTTGGGCGAGGAGGTGAAGGCGGTCGTGCAGCCGATGGAGGACATCGAGGCCGGGCCCGAGCTGGAGCGTGAGCTCATCGCGTTCTGCCGGGAGAACCTCGCCCACTTCAAGTGTCCGCGCACGATCGACTTCGAGGACGAGCTGCCGCGCCTACCGACGGGCAAGCTCTACAAGCGGCTGCTGCGCGACCGCTACTGGGAAGGCCACGCGACCCGCATCAGCCTGAGGGTCCGCATGGCGCGGCTATGCCGCCAGGAGGGCCTCGACGTAGACACCGAGCGCGTACTTCGTGAGCGGCTCGCATCCGCCGGCCACCCACGCGTTGGGGGCGCGAGATCGGGTGGTGGGTCGGGTCGCGCTTCGACGAGCGGAAGTTCGGCGAGGTCGGGTGGCCGTCCGCCGGCCGAGTCGCCGCGCACGGTGGTGCCGAGACATCGCTCGCCGCGCCAGAAGGTGAACTGCTGATCGCTCTCGGTGGTGATCGTCCACCCGTTGTCGTGGATCTGTCCGTGGTGGTATCCGCACAGCAAAATCAGATTGTCGAGGTCGGTCGGGCCGCTCTTTCCGTAGAAGCGCACGTGGTGTGCGTCGACGAACCGAGTCTGAGTGCACCCGGGAAACTCGCAGCCTGTCACGCCAGCCCGGAATCGCAGGGCTCGGCGCTGATGACGCGTGGCAGTGCGCACCTCGTTGCCCAACCACAGCGGAACTCCGTTGTGGTGCACGAGCAGTTGGACACCTGCGTCGCACAGGATTCGCGCGAGCTCAGCGTCGCTGAGCCGCTTGCCCGTCGCCGGGATGAAGCACTGGCTGCCGAGCCGCGCCGGCAGCGCGGGGTCGAAGTCGAAACCCAGCACGCGGGCCAGCGTCTCGAGGTCGGCAGACACCTGCACGCACCAACGCTCGTCGCCGGGTGCCACGCTGCCCGACCGGGTCGCCGCCTCGAGCATCGTGCGCGCCCACCGACTGGCGATCTCGTTTGCGTTCAGGCGCCGGCGCTGCTCGAGATCGATCGGATCGAGGTCCTTCTCGCCGAGGGCGCGCGCGGCCTGCCAGGCCTCCTTGAAGAGAGCGCCGGTCGGACCGTCGAGCGCGAAGTCGTACCGCTCGCGGCCGAGATCGTCGACCCAGTGGCGCTGCCAGTAGTCGACATCGGGATCGGGCTTCGTGCCGCCGTTTTTCGCACGGCCGTCGTCGAGCTTCGCGAAGATGCGCGCCGCTTGTGTGGGGACCGCGTCGCGCAGGATCTGCGCGAGCAGCGCCTCGTTCGCCGGCGTGGCGACTCGCGCCGCCATCGCGAGCACTCCCACCGAGTGCTTGCCAGTGGCGGCGGCCGCGTGGATCGACCTGACACTGTCGAGCCGGATCGCGGCGGTGGCGAAGCGCTGGGCCTCGGACAGGGTGTAGCTGCCGCGCACTGACAGCCAATGCGCCAGCGACCGATGGCCGTCGCTCTGCCAACCGTCTTCCACGTCGAGGGTGGCGAGGAGGCTGACGATCTCGGCGCCGATCGCGTGGTGCTGGGCGATCAGCTCGCCGAGCTGCGCCTCGACCGCTCGCGTCTCCGCCGTTTCCCGCATTGCCACATGCTATCGAACGTGTGTACGAGTACCAACTCATATTTCGATATTTTTCGTATGTTCCTACCCATCAGCGGTGAAGCGGACCGTGTCAGAAGGGCGCGAGCGTCGGGAGGTCGGCCGCTCGACTCGGCCGAACAGCGGTAGCTCGGCCCCCGATACCGAGGTCGACGACATTGCTTGCAGATCGAACACGTCGCCGGGTCCATCTCATGGATGCAGAGCTCGGTGGTCACGCCGCTTCCGCGTCCGGCATGAAACGAACCGACCGCGCCCGAGTGCGCAGTGCGTCCGCGAGTGAGCGACGGCGCGACACCACCTCGACTGGGACCCCCACACCCTCGAACCACTCGAGGGCGGTGAGGAAGATCCGGTCGCCGGAACCGATCACGACCCGACTGAAATGACGCGTCTCGACCGCCCAGGCGGCCTCATCGAGGAGGGCAAGATCGGCCCCGTCGCGGCCCTTGCGCCACAGGTGCTGCGCACCCGGCCACGCGTTGCCGATCGCAAAGGCGTGCCTACCGAACGGTGACGTCGCCACGACAGCGTGATCGCCCTCGACGAAGGCGGCCGCGTGCTTGTACGCGCAGATCGTCCAGCCGATCTCGAGCTCGTCGTCGGTGGCCGGATCGCCCAACAGGTTGTCGATGTCGACGAGGTGCAGCGCCCTCGCCGGCCGGGTCATCGCCATATCGCCCTCCTCCACCCTCCGTTGTACCGCGGGGGTGTGACATTCCCGGGCGACCGTCAGTCGTCGAGCTCCTCCGCTTCTTTGCGCTCGCCCCAGAAGCGCTCGCGGTCGGCGAGCCGGACCCGGCTCGCCTTGCCCCGCCACTCGCCTGCGGCCCGGTTGAGCCCACTGAACGCCGCCTGGACGCCGGCACGATCGGCCTTGAAGTTCGACGTGCTCCCGTAGGAGAAGCCGAGCCTGCCGCCCTCGGCGTAGCTGTCCTGGTTGGCGCCGAGGAAGACGAACGTCCAACCCTTGTACTGCAGCTCGCTGATCCGGCGGAAGAGGGTCTCCCGCGTCCAGCGACGGCTCGCGTTCTCGTGGCCGTCGGTGAACACGACGACGAGATTGTCGGTGGGCGCCGCCCCCGCGCGTTCGGCGCGGTCGAGCAGCAGAGCGGTGGCATCGAGCAGCGGTGTGTTGCCACGGGGCTGGAACTCGTGCGCACCCAACGGCACGACGGACGCGACCTGGACGTTGTCGAGCACCACCTCATGCGGATCCTGGTCGTCGAACTGCACGAAGGTGACGGTCGCCTCGCCGCTCACAGCCCGTTGCTCGGAGAAGAACAGGTTGCAGCCGCCCACGACGGCCTCGCTGATCGAGCCCATTGAGCCGGAACGGTCGAGGAGAAACCAGATGCGGGCGACGCCCGTCGGCTCGGCGTGTCGCCGACCAGCCGGGAAACGATGCGGGCAGCAAGCGTAGCGCAGCTCGCCGGCGAACTCGATGTCGCTGGTCCACCGATCGGGAAGCGAGGCCGCGCCGTAGGCCGCGCCGGCGAGTGCTCCGGTGATCGCAGCGAACGTGTCCGCGTTGCCGGGGACCGAAGCGGCGATGGCGATCGCACGCGTCGGATCACCGGGATGGGCATGCAGCACGCCCAGCGCGGTCGCGATGGTGGTCGCCGCCTCCTGATCGAGACCGACGTTGGCGAGCGCGGTGTCGAGCTCGGAGGTGTCGGGACTACCGGGCAGCAGCGCGTCGGTGCGGCGCACCAACGTCGCGATCGACCCGGCGACGAGCGTCGCGGCGTGCACCGCCCTTTGCGACGCGTGGGTGACCGCGGCGTCGAGCCCCGCCATGACGGGACGGCGCACCGGATCATCAGCAAGGACAAGGCCCGCGGCGATGGCGCGGCAGAGCGCGCCCTCGCCGAACGAGCCGGTTCCCGCTTCGAACCAGGGCATGCCGGCGCGACGCTGCTCGACGGTCGCAAGCAGGGCGCGGCCCGGGACCCGAAGGCTGCGCACACGATCGACGATCCGGTCGCTCACCACCGGCGGCGCGCCTTCGCCGGCCTCGAGCAGCGCATTGATCGAGATGAAGAGCTGCTGCACGCCGGCGCGGACCTTGCGCGACGGACCCGTCAACGTCGTACGGGCGAGGGCGTCAGCCGAGACGAACTGAGCCGAGCCCTTCCGCCGCTGCTTCTGCTCACCGAGACGGCCGAGTGCATTCCCCGCGGCGGCGCCGAGGAGCGCGCCGGTGACGCGATCGAGCAAGACATCGGGTGCGGGCAGCCGCTCGTCTGTGGGCGCGCCGGGAGTGGGCAGCAGGCCCCGGCTCTGGAGGCTCATCATGGCGACGGGCCCGAGGGCTCGATCGAGTTCGGCGAACAGGTCATCGGTCATGGGCGGCCTCGACTTTCCTGGTTGGCGTGGATTTAGTCTATCAGACTATAACTAGTTCTTCTCAGACTGACTCTTTCCTCCTAAGGTGGGGCTGTGACCGCGAAGCGCCGGCCGGGACACAAGGCGCCGAAGGGCTATGACGGCCGCGAGTACCCGCAGTTCGCCGTCACCGTCGACGTGGTGATCCTCACGATCGTGGGCGACGAGCTCCAGGTGCTCTTGGTGCGGCGCCGTGACGACCCCTACCGCGGTGCGTGGGCGCTGCCCGGCGGCTTCAAGCGTCCGGACGAGACCCTCGAGGAGGCCGCGGCACGCGAGCTGCGGGAGGAGACGGGCGTGGAGGCCGCCCCTCACCTCAGCCAGTTCGGTGCCTACGGCGACCCCGGCCGTGATCCCCGCACGAACGTGGTGAGCGTCGGTTTCCTCGCGGTCCTGCGCGATGTCGGCGCGCTCGCCGCGGGCACCGATGCCGACGACGCGCAGCTGTTCGCCGTGCACGAGGTTCTAGGCGGCCGGGTCGAGCTCGCCTTCGATCACGCCCAGATCTTGCGCGACGCGGTGGAACGGGCGAGGCGTGACCTCGAGACCACGAGCCTCGCGAAGGCGTTCGTCGGCCCGACGTTCACGCTCACAAACCTGCGCAACGTCTTCGAGGCCGTATGGGAGACGCAGCTGGATGCAGCGAACTTCCATCGCACGGTGACGCGGGCCGGGTTGGTGAAGCCAACGGGGATGCGCGCGGCGCCCGGGCCCGCGGGTGGCAAGCCGGCAGAGGAGTTCGAGTTCGGCCCCGACTGGCAAGCCGCGCCGATGCGTCGGCCCCGACAAGGCGACTGAGGCGATGACGCGCTATTCCGCAGCATCCTCCAGCGCGACCCACGCTTCGGCCAGACACTCCCGGTAGAACGCCGGGTCCGGCATCATCTCGCGGCACGCGGTGAAGCCGAGCACGAGCTCGTCGCAGTAGCTCGTGATCACGTTGATGAGGCCCATGCCGTCGACGACCGGACCGGCTCCGAACGCCGAAACGTTCTTCGCGCCAGCGAAGTAGAGCGGCTCACGCGCCCCCGGCACGTTCGTACACGTCGTGTTCGCCATCGCCGGAGCGATGCGGGCGAAGCGCGACGAAAAGCGCATGCCGATGCCGACGAGCCCACCGGGGATGAACTGGCTCAGCTCCGACAACGACCGCGCGTCGGACGCCTCGGCGAACTCCTTCGAGCTGTGGCTCGCCGCTTGCACTGACTTGAGCCGCTCGAGTGGGTCGGCGATGTGGGTGCCGAGCGGGACGACCATTGCTGACACCTGATTCCCGCCGGCCCGCGCCTCGACCGCCGAACGAAGCGAGATCGGGCACATCGCCAGGAGCGACGTGTCCGGCAGCTCGCCCTTCGCGGTGAGATAGGTGCGAAGGCCGCCGCCGTACACCGTGAGCACGACGTCGTTGATGGTCGCGCCCGCGACCGCGGACTTGATGCCCTTCGCCGACGTGATGGTCGTGAAGAACGCGTCGATTACGCGGTGCGGCGTCACTGGGCCGTTGAAGCGCGTGCGCGGCGCCCGAGTCTGCGGCGCGGTACCGCCGGCACTCCGCAGCTGCCCAGCGGCGCGTCCCATGCCGGGCACGACCCGTCCCATCACCCGAGCGAAGTGCGCGGGCCGCGTGAGGTTGTTCGCCGCCGCTCGCGACAGCAGCTCGGCCGACGTCGGCACCCGCTCGGGCGCCCACGGTTCTGCGGGCGGAGGCGGCGGCCCCGCATCGGGCGTCTGATCTTGGATCGCGGTGATGAGCTCGACACCGGCCATGCCGTCGATCGCCGCGTGGTGCACCTTGAGCACCACGCCGAAGCTCCCCTTCGGCACTCCTTCGACGCCGTCGAGTCCCTCGATCACGTACATCTCCCACAGCGGCCGTGCGAGATCGAGCGGGCGCGCGTGCAGCCGCGCGGTCTGGATGCAGAACTGCCTCCAGTCGCCTGGCTTCGGCAACGCGATGTGGCGCACGTGGTACTCGAGGTCGAACTCGCCGTCCTCGATCCAGTAGGGATGGTCGAGATCGAACGGCACGCGCACCAGTCGTCGTCGGAACGCATGCGCCAGGTGCAACCGCTGCTCGATGTGCTCGAGGATCCCCTTGAAGGTGACCTCGCCCTTCGGAGCCGTCGACTGGTCGTAGATCAGGATGCTCGTCACGTGCGTCGGCGCGTGGGCCGACTCGCTGTACACGAACGAGGCGTCGAGTCCGCTCAGCTGTTGCATGGCGACCTCCTGTCCTTCCTGGTCGGCGACACTACGACTCCCAGGACCTACCCGCCCCGGGCGATGCGAGACTCCTCGGATGCGGCTCCGCGCGAGCGCCCTCCTCGTCCCGATCGCTCTGCTCGTCGCCGCGTGTGGTGACGACTCGTCGACCACCGCCACGACGGCGGCACCGTCGACGACCGCTGTCGCACCCGAGTCCGTGGAGTTCACCGGCATCGAGCGCAACACGACGCCGATGGACGCCGAGCTCGCCGCCGCCATCGACCAGAGCTTCAACGACGTGCTCGCTGAGCATCCGGACGATCTCACCGGCATCTGGATCGGCGTCTGGCACGCCGAGAACGGTGAGCACATCGCCGCGTATGGCAAGGCGGAGAGGGGCGGAGCGGACGCGACCGTCGACGACCACTCGCGCGTCGGCAGCATCACGAAGACGTTCACCGCGACCTGCGCCCTCCAGCTCGTCGAGGCCGGCGCGCTCGCCCTCGACGACACGATCGCCGACGTGCTGCCCGACCTCGCCGCCTCGTATCCCGACATCGCGGACATCACGGTGGAGCAGCTGCTCGGGATGACGTCGGGCATCCCCGACTACGCGAACACCGGACTCCTGCTCGATGACGTCGTCGCCGATCCCGCGCGAGTGTGGACGGCCGACGAGATCATCGACCTCGTGCTCACGAGCTTGCCGCTCGAACCGGCCGGGACCTTCGACTACTCGACGACGAACTACCTCATCCTCGGCGAGATGCTCGAGAAGATCGAGGGCGTGCCGATCGACGTGATCCTGACGTCGGTCGCGACGGCCGCCGGACTCAGCAGCACTGCGCTCACACCCGGCAGCGACAGCTCGATGCCCGATCCGTTCTCGCACGGCTACCTCGACCAGCCGGGCGTGGACCAGCTCGAAGAGCTCGGAGTCGAGGGAGCCACGCCGCAGGACGTCACCGACTGGAGCGTCTCGTCGGCCGGCGCCGGCGGCGCCATGTACTCGACCATCGCGAGACCTCGGCGCGTGGACCGCCGGCGGCATGGGCACGAGCTTCCTCACGCCGGAGATGGCGGCGACGCGCCTGGCGTCGCCCCCCTCGGATCAGGACGTCGGTGGCTATCGCCTCGGCATCGACGACTACGGCCACGGCTGGATCGGCCACAGCGGTCAGATCTTCGGATGGACGTCACTCGCGATGTACGACACCGACACGGGCGACACCCTGGTGGTGATCACGAACTCGACCGGATCGTTCGACGCGACCGGAGGCCCCGTCGCGGAGATCTTCCCCGAGCTCGTCCACGTGTTCGGCTGAGGGTCGTTCGGCCGAGCCTCAGGGCGCGGGCGCGACCTCTCTCGGATCCTCCGGCCGATCGGCGTGTCGGCGAACACGGGCAACGCTCCCCCGAGTCCGAGCTCGGCCACGTCTTCGGCGGCCGACACCGCGTCGTGCATGGCGCCGTGCTGCGTGATGTGACGCGGGAGGAAGCGCAGCACCATCAGCGCGGCGCCGGCGGCGAGCACCGCGCCGGTGATCGCGGCGAGGTGGATACCGGAGACGAACGCGTGCTCGGCCGCGCTGGCCAGCTCGGCGCCGATCTCCTGCGGAAGCCGGGCGGCTGTCTGCAACGCCGAGCCGAGCGATGCACCCGCCGCCGCTTGGTCCGCGGCCGGGAGTCCGGAGATCGCGTCGGCGATGCCGGCGCTGTAGCGCGATGCCGCGACGCTGCCCAGCACCGCGACGCCGAGCGCCGCGCCGAGCTCACGCGTCGTGTCGTTCATCGCGGAGCCCGCGCCCGCACGGCGGGGCGGCACCGCCGACATGATCGCCGCGGTCATCGGCGACATCGTCAGCGCGATGCCGGAGATGAGGACGACCATGCATCCGAGGATGTAGGGGTACTGGGTGTCGACCTCGATGAAGGCGAACAGGAGGAAGCCGATCGATACCAACGTCATCCCGGCGGCGACCGTGCGGTTCGAGCCGAAGCGGGCGCTGATCCGCGGCGTGAGAGGAGCAACGATCATCATGATCGGCGCGATCGGCAAGAACCTCACCGCGGCGGAGAGCGCGCTGTAGCCGAGGATGAGCTGGAAGTACTGCGTGAAGAGGAACATCACGCCGAACATCGACAGGAAGACGAGGGTGAGCCCCGCGGTCCCGGCGCTGAACGCGGGATTGCGGAAGTACTTCATGTCGAGCATGGGCTCGTCGACGCGCGACTCCCACCACACGAAGGCGGCGAGCGCGATCACGCCGACGGCGAACGCGGCGAGCGGCTCGGCGTTGGTCCATCCGACGTCGGGCGCCTGGATCAGGCCGTAGACGAGCGCGGAGATCCCGACGATCGACAGACCCGCGCCGACGAGATCGAGCTTGGCCTCCTCAGGATCCCTCGACGGCGGCACGAGGAACGCGCCGAGCACGAGCGCGATGAGCACCAACGGGATGTTGACGAGGAAGACCGAGCCGTACCAGAAGTGGCCGAGCAGCCAACCGCTCGCGAGCGGCCCGAGCGCGCCCGCACCGCCCGCGACTCCCGCCCAGATCGCGATCGCCTTCGTCCGCTCGTGCGGGCCGAACACGTTGACGAGGATCGACAGCGTCGACGGCATGATGAACGCGGCGCACGCCGCCCATGAGGGCCCGCGAGGCGATGATCTGCCACATCTCGGTCGACGCGGTGGCGAGCAACGCGGCAAAGAAGAAGCCGACGAGCCCGAGCTGCAGCGCGCCCTTGCGGCCGAAGCGGTCGCCGATCGCTCCGGCCGTGAAGAGAAGGCCGGCGAACACCAACGAGTACCCGGCGACGGCCCACTGCAGCTGCGAGGTCGTCGCGTGGAGGTCCTCGGACAGCGTCGGGATGGCGACGGTCAAGCTGGAGTTGCCGACGGTGACGATCACGAGGCTCAGGCAGAGCACACCCAAGGTCCACCAGCGGCGCGCCTGAATCGCCTCGTCATTCATTGCCGAGCCACTCTGCCGCGTCGGGAGCCATGACACAACGTGACAAACGTCATTTCATGTCATTGGAGCCGCCGTGCGAGACTCAAGGCATGCCGGCGACGGGTCTGAGGGAGCGAAAGCGCGAGAAGACTCGGGACGCGCTCGCCCAGTCGGCGCTCCGCCTCTTCGCCGAGCGGGGATTCGATCGGGTGACCGTCGAGGAGATCGCGGCGGCGCACGACCTCTCCGCCCGCACGTTCTTCCGCTACTTCGCGTCGAAGGAAGACGTCCTGTTCTCCGAGGGCGACCGCCGTCGCACCCGCCTGCTCGAGGCGCTCGCCGACCAGGATCCGGTCGTGCGGCCGTTTCCGGCGCTCGAGGCCGCGCTGCGACTCGTCTCCACCGACTACGCACAGGAGCGCGACCTGCTCCGCCTCCGCCACCGGATCATCACCTCGACGCCGTCGCTCTCGACCCGTGCCGCCGAGCGCAGGCAGGGCTGGGAGGGCGAGGTCATCGACCAGCTGCGAACTTCCGGACGCGCCGATGGCATGAGCGACCTCGAGCTGCGACTCGTCGTCGCCGCGACCACCACCGCGCTGCAAGTCGCGGTCGAAACGTGGGTTGCAAGCGATGCGCCGGACCTCGACACGATCCTCGACGAAGTGTTCGAGCAGCTGCGGAACGGTTTCGGTCGCTGATGGACCTCGACCTCGACGGCAAGAAGGCGATCGTCACTGGCGGCAGCCGCGGCATCGGCAAGGCGATCGCGCGCCAGCTCGCGGTGGAAGGCGTCGACGTCGGCATCGCCGCCGCGACCCAGAGCGGCTGTCGACCGCGGCCGCCGAGCTCACAGCAGCGACCGGGCGACGGGTCATCGGCCAGTCCTGCGACACGACCGACGACGAGTCGGTGCGGGCGATGGTCGCTGACTCGCGCGGGGCCTCGGCGGCGTCGACATCCTCGTCAATTCCGCGGCGATGCCCGGCGGTCTGCAACCGCCGCCCAAGCTCGCGGACGTCACCACCGATGCGCTGTGGACCGAGGTCAACACGAAGGTGATGGGCTACCTCCGGTGCGCCCGCGAGGTCGCGCCCGGCATGATCGAGAACGGCTGGGGCCGAATCATCAACGTGAGCGGGCTCGCCGCGCGGCAGTCGGCTCCACGCTCGGATCGATCCGGAACGTGTCGGTCGCGGCGATGACGAAGAACCTCGCCGACGAGCTCGGCCCGCAAGGCATCAACGTCACCTGCGTGCATCCGGGCCTCACCCGCACCGAGCGCACGACTGATGAGGCCGCTGCGGGCTTCAACCGCAACACCATCGGCCGCATCGTCGAGCCGACGAGGTCGCCTACCTCGTCGCGTTCCTCGCTTCACCCAAGAGCGCCGCGATCACCGGCGACTCGATCGCCTGCGGCGGCGGCACCCGCGGTCCCATCTACTACTGAGCTCTCTCGGGCCAGTCGCAGCTCGACCACGCCGAGACCCGCCGGCGACGCGGTGAGCGTCACCCCTTTCACCGCGAAGCCGGCACCGGCGGCGAGGTCGCGGAACTCCGTCTCAGTGCGTTCACGGGCGCCGAGCAGCAACAGCATGTGGAGGTCCATGCGGATCGCCGCAGGCTTGTCGCGCGGCAGCGGCGGCAGCACTGCGTCGACGATCACCACCGCGCTGTCGGGGCGAACGCCCGGCGACACGTCTCGAGGATGCGGGTGGCGTCGGCGTCGTCCCAATCGTGCAGGACTCGAGAGAGCACGTAGGCGTCAGCTCCGTTCGGCAGCTCGGCGAAGAAGTCACCGGCGATGCACTCGGCCCGATCGGCGAGTCCCGCTTCGTCGAGGTACACGCGTGCGTCGGGGATCGCGGCGGGGCGATCGAGAAGCGTGCCGCGGACGCGGGGTGCGCTTCGAGAATCGCGGCAAGGAGCACGCCCCGGCCGCCGCCGACGTCGACGACCGTCTCGAACCGCGCGAAGTCGTACGCGGCAACGACCGCCTCAGCCTCCAGCTCGGCCCGACCGGCCATCGACCCCTGGAATGCCGCCTCGCGACTGGGATGTTGGCCGAGGTGATCGAAGAACCGCGTCTTTGTGGGTGAGCTCGTACGGCACGCCGCCCCGCATCACGGCTTCGAAAAGGCCGGCGGCCGAGTCGTAGTACACCTCGCCGCGAGCGATCGCCGCACCTTGCAACGGGCGGAGCGCCTCGCCGAGCGGACCGAGCGCGAAACGTCCATCGTCGAGCTCGTCGAAGACCTCCTCTGCGGCGAGGCCGCGCAGCACTCGGTGTAGGGCGGCCGGATCGCACCGGCCGAGGCCGCGAGCTCGGTCGCTGACTTGGGCCCTTCGCCGAGCATCGGCGATCCCGAGCTTCGCGACGACGTACAGAGCTGGTCGCGACGAAGCCGTCGATGAGCCGCATCAACCGTTCGCTGTCGTTCATCAGTCACCTCGCGTCGTGCATCGTCTCGAGCGCGGCGATCAGCTCGGCCTTCTCGTCGTCGCTCAGCGCCGTCGGGATGTAGGAGGTGTAGCGCACGGCGGCTCGTGCCGTCCTCAATCTCGTGGGCCGCGTCGTTGACGTCACTGTCGCGATCCCACTCCGAGAAGTTCTGCTCGTCCGGCCGGCCTCGACGTCGCGGCGCACCAGCCACGACATCGGCGCCACGTACGAGTGGACGGGCCAGTCCGTCTCGTTGCTGTGGCAGTCGTAGCACGCGGCGCGGCCAGCGACTCGCTTCCGCCGACGGCCCAGCCTCCAGCGCGCCGGAGGTTGCGTGCCCCGAGGAGCCGCCTACGTATCTCAGCCGGACGCCGGCGACCGGAGGCCGTCCTTGCCCGCCGGTCCAGTCGGCGCCCAGCACTTATCCACCGTGTGCCTCGATCACGCCTCGAGCGATGGCGAGCCCGAGCCCGGCCCCGCCCGTGTCGCGGCTGCGCGACGAGATCCACGCGGACGAAGGAGTCGAAGGTCGCCAGCATGCGGTCTGGGTCGAAGCCGGGTCCCTCGTCGATGACCTCGACGGTCGCACGGTCGCCGTTGGTGACGCGCACGACGACCTTCGGCGAGGGGGGTGCGTGGCGGATCGCGTTGTCGACGAGGTTGCGGATGACCCGGCCGAGTGCCTCGGGGCCGCCCACGACGGGGATGCGTCCGTCGGCTCGAGGCGCAGATCGACCTGCTGGCGACGGCGACGGGCGCCATCGCCTCGATGGTCTCGTCGGCGAGCTCGGCGAGGTCGACGGTTGGTGGTCGAGCGTGAGGTCGCCGGCCTCGATGCGGGCGAGGAGGAACAGGTCGTCGACGAGGGCCGGAGGTGGGCGATGTCGTGGCTCATCGACCGCAGGTAACGCTCGGGCTCGGGGGCGAGCTCGTCCTGGAGCGCCTCGACCGCTGCCTGCAACGCGGTCAGCGGCGTGCGCAGGTCGTGGCCGATGGGCGGCGAGCAGCTCGCGGCGGCTTCGTCGTCGTGGCTCCGGGCTGCTCTTCGGCGTCGGCGAGGCGTTCGATCATCTCGTCGAGGGCCGCCACGGTGGCGCCGAGCTCGTCGACCCGGGTCACGCCGGTGCGGGCGGCGAGGTCGCCGGCGGCGACCTCATCGGTCGTGCGACGGAGCGCGGCGAGGTCGTCGCGCAGCGAGCGGGTGATGCCGACGGCGAACACGATGCTCAGGCCGGCGGCGACGGCGAGCATGACAGCGAGCAGGTGCAGGTCGTGCACCGACAGGAACATGCGCCACGCACCCGCCGCTACGGCGAGCGCGATGAGCCCGGCAGCCACGAGCCCGACCGCGGAGACCGTGTGACGCAGCGAGCGCGCCTGGAGGCCGAGCGTCGGGACGAGGTGCGCGGCGATCAGGGTGAGGCTGGCCATCGCGGCGAACAGCGCGAACAGCTCACGCCGATCGCCGCTCGCCGGGTCCATGACGATCTCGAGCACCACCATGCCGATGCGACGACGACGCCCGCGGCGACGAAGCGCTTCATGGGTCGAACCGGTAGCCGACGCCCCACACGTTGACGAGGTGGCGCGGCTGTCGGGGTCGGGCTCGATCTTGTGGCGCAGCCGGCGGATGTGCACGGTGACGGTCGACGGATCCTGGTAGTCGGGGGAGGAGTCCCACACCTGCTCGAGCAGATCGGCGCGACTGAACACCTGGCGGGGCGCGGCAGCGAGGAAGGCGAGCAGGTCGAACTCGCGGGCGGTGAGAGCCACGAGTTGGCCGTCGAGTTCGACCTCGCGTGACTGCCATCGATGACGAGGCCGCCGTGCACGATGCGACTCGGCGCGGTCGGCGACGCTGGGCGCGATCGGCGCAACACCGAACGCACGCGGGCGACGAGCTCACGCGGCGAGAAGGGCTTGACGACATAGTCGTCGGCGCCGAGGTCGAGACCGAGGACCCGATCAGCCTCACAGTCACGCGCCGTGACCACGATCACCGGGACGTCGGTCGTCGTGCGCAGCCGTGCCAGGACCGACAGGCCGTCCACCTCAGGCAGCATGAGATCGAGGACGACGAGATCGGGTCGCGTCGATCGAGCATGCGAAGCGCAGTGGCTCCGTCGGGCGCCTCGCGACCCGGCAGCCGTCGCGTTCGCAGATAGCTCGCGATGACCTCGCGCACCATCGGCTCGTCGTCGACGACGAGGACGACGCCCGGCGGCGCGCTCATCCGGCGCTCAGCCGACCTCGACGCGTGATCGTGTGGTAGCCAGTCGCGCCCCTGGGCGCCGGGCGGCGTGCGCTCCTCGGTCTGCGTCTCGCCGTCGCCGTCGGTGGCGCGCACCTAGATGCGGTGTGAGCCCGGGCGTGGCATCCCACTCGTACAGCCATTGCACCCATGCTGCCCCGAGAGAGCGCCTGACAGCCGCGCTCGTGCCACTCGCCGTCCTCGTCGATCGCGCACCTCGACCCGTTCGATCCCGCGAGTCGGCGCCCACGCGACGCCGGCGACCGGCGTTGCGCCCGGCGGCGACGGTCGGCGCCGGAGCGGGGCACGTCGATGCGCGACTGGGTCTTGATCGGGCCCTCCTTCGACCAGCCCCGCGGGATCCAGTAGCCGTCGAACGCGTCCCACGTCGTGAGCTCGATCTCGCTCAGCCACTTGGTCGCCGACACGTAGCCGTAGAGGCCGGGGATGACGAGGCGGGCGGGGAAGCCGTGGCGACCGGCAACGGCTCGCCGTTCATCGCGATCGCGACCATGCACGCGTCGTTGCCGTCGAGCACCTCGGTCGGGAAGCCCGCGGTCCAGCCGTCGACGGACCGGCCGACGATCTGCGTCGGCGTCGGGATGCGGGCCGGCGCGGTCGAGCAGCCGGCGAGCGGCACGCCCGACCACAGCGCGTTGCCGACGAGGTCGCCGCCGACCTCGTTGGACACGCAGCTCAAGCGTGACGAACTCGGTGATGCGGTCCATGGCGAGCAGGTCGTCGAAGGTGAGCTCGACCTCGTGGTCGACCATCCCGGTGATCCGCAGCGTCCAGCCTCGCGGGATCGACCTGCGGGGACGAGGAGGCGGGTGTCGATCCGGTAGAAGTCCTCGTTCGGCGTCACGAGCGGCGAGATGCCATCGACGGCGGTGTCGAAGGTCGCGACGCCGGCGGGAACCGTCGGCGCGGGCGCATCGAGGACGGCCGCGACCTCGGCGCGAGCGCCCTCGACGCTGCGCGATTGGCGCAGCCGAGCGGCCGACCGCGCCGCCGACGCGCCGAACGGCCGCGATCGCGCCGGACGCGACGAGGAACCGGCGTCGGTCGGGCACGCCGATCGGCTCGACGGCGCGCAGAGTCGGGTCCGCCGGCGAAGCCGCGGCGGGTCGCGTGAGGAACCACAGCACCGCGATCCCCGCGCCCGCGGACACGACGGCGGCGATCCACGCCCAGCTCGGCGCGTTGAGCGCACGCGAGCCGGTGGCCCACGCCGCCGACGACGCCGAACGCGACGAAGCCCGCGGCGCCGGACGCGAACGAGCGCCGGTGAGCACTCCGAAGACCGCCCCGAGCAGCGAGCGTGACGCCACGACGATCCCGATGACGAGCAACGTCTTCTGGCTCGCGCCGAACAGATCGATGCTCCAGCGGACGATCCCACCCGGTGTCTCGTCGACGAACACCTCGGCGACGCCGAGCATGAGCGACGGCACCTCGTTCGACCAGCCCCGCGAGCAGCTCGCTCACGCCGAGCGCGGCGATCGCCGCGACCACGCCGGCGATCGCGGCCCGGGGCCGCGACATCACGCCGGTGGCCGGAGCGGCCGCCGGCTCGCTGTGTTCGTCGTCATGGCGCGGTCAGGACTCCATCGAGACGAGCACGTCGTCGATGACGTGGATCACGCCGTTTGACGCCTGGAGGTCGTATCGGACGACCGTGGCGTCGCCGACCATCACCGTCTCGCCGTCGACGGTCACTTCGAGCGGAGTGCCCGCGGCGGTCGTGAACGCCTCGCCGTCCATCGCCATCACCATGTCCGCGTCGTCATTCACGTTCAGGATGTGCTGCTCGACGACGTCGCGCAACGCGGCGGGGTCGGCGAAGAGCTCGGCCTGGCTCATCCCCGTCTCGTCGAGGTAGGCGCTCGAACGCCTCGTCGGTCGGGATGAACACGGTGAACGGTCCGGTGCCATGCAGGCCATCCATGATGCCAGCGGCCTCGGTCGCGGCGAGGAACGTGCCGAGGTCGCCCTCGGCCGCAGCTACCTCGAGGACGTCGCCCATCTCCTCCGTGCTCCCGCCGCTGTTGTTGCCGGGGCCGCCGTGTCGCCTCGTTGTCGTCGCCGCACGCGGCCGCGGTGATCGCCACGACAGCGAGTGTGACGACAAGCCATCGGGTCGAGTGAAGCCGCATGTGACCACCTCCATGTCCGGGGGATGGGGCGAACGTATGGGCCGATTCTGTCCGCAAGGCCGGTGTTCCTTGTTTGTTCATTGCTGTTTTCGTGCGCCGTTCGCAGTACGGAGCGAGGCGGTGGTTGGCTTCACCGATGGGCCGACGTGGATTGCTGTGGCTGATGGGCGTCGTCATCGTCGCCGGCGTCGCGTTCGTCCTGTTCTGGTTCCAGCCGCAGAAGCTCTGGATCGACGACCGCGTCGACGAGCCGATCCCCGTCGTCGCCGTCGGCCGTCGCCGACCGCCATCGTCCACGAGCGCGGCGGTCGGTCCGACCCCGAGTGCGCCGGTGTCCACCGCTCGGCCCGAGCCGGTGGAGCTCGCGCGGGGTGAGTTCGTGTCGCTCGACCACGGCACTCGCGGCGTGGCCCGCGTGCTCGAGCTCGCCGACGGACGTCGCATCGTGCGCCTCGAGGGACTCGACACCTCGAACGGTCCCGACCTTTACCTGTACGTGACGACGACGCCGGCGGCGGGCGACGAGTCCGCGTTCGACGACGAGCACGTGAACCTCGGTCGCCTCAAGGGCAACCAGGGCGATCAGAACTACGACCTCCCGCCCGACACCGACCTCGCCCGGTTCGCGACTGTCGCTGATCTGGTGCGACCGGTTCGACTCCGCCTTCGGCGCCGCCGACCTCATCACCGCCTAGTCCAACCTCCCCTCGCCGACCTGATGATCTGCTCCGTGGTGCCCGCCAAACAGCGGGCGCCCGATGCAAGTGCGTCGCCAGCGGTGGGCCGCCGGCTGCTGTCACGCGATGTGGCCTTCGACTCGATGCAGGTACATGGCTTCGAACATCCGGACGAACTCCGCCGGCTGCCTTGGCCTCCTCCCAGGTCGGGTACTCGATCGCCCATCCGTCCCGCTTGAGCCACATGTCGCGCTCCTTGTCACGCCGGGACCGGCCCGGAGCGCCGTGCCACCGGAGGCTCGTCGCCTCGACGGCAAGCATGGCGTCCGGCCAGGCGAGATCGAGGCGGGCGACCCGGCACCCGCCACGTTCGTGCACCTGGAGCTGGCGGACAGGCGGCGGCAGCCCACGCTCGCGCACACCCGCTCGACGAGGCGCTCGAACATGTTGGCGGGGAGGGCGCCGGCTCGGTCCGGAGGGCGAGGATGCGCCGAAGTGTCGCTTTCCCGCGGACCGGGTCGGTCGACCCGATCGAGCGTCTCGCGGATCCACCGCTCGCTGACCCTTTCTTGTGCAGCCGTCGTCGAGCGCGCCCTCCACCCGGTTCTGCGAAACGACCGCGCCCAGGTCGCACAACGTGCGCGCGATGTTCGTGCACGGGATGCCGTCGACCACGGTGTGGTCGCGCTCATCCCACACTCCATCGCGGTGAACGATCACTCCTCGCAACCGAGGAAAGCGACCGGCGGCGACGGTCACTCCGATCTCGGCCTCGCCGAATCCGTCGAAGCCGTAGAGCGCTGCGGCGGCGGGATGGGACACGACGACGCCACCGGGGCGAATGAGCGTCGGAACGATGAGCCGCTGCCGCCAAGTGACCGGCGCGGCGGCGACCACTAGTACGCCCGGCACGGGCTCGTTGAGGACGCCGCCACGCAGGCGCGTTGCAACCGCCTCATGTGAAAGTCCGATTGAGGCGGCCTGCCGTCTGCCAAATGCGCTGTGCTGCTTGGCCGCGAGCGCAGCGACGGCAGGCGCTCTCGGCGCCCGCTGTTCGCATGACCGCAGACGGTACGCAGAGGGTGGGACATTCCCGTTCCGCAAGCGCGACTCGCCGTGGCGCCCGCCAACAGCGGGCGCCAGATGCAAGTCGGCGGGAAAGGAAGGAGCGCACGGTCGCGGGGGGGCCCACGTGGCTGTCGATAGAAAGGGCTGGGGGGGAGGGGGGTGGGCGTGGGTTGGTCGAGGTGGATGGCGCCTTCGACGATGAGGCGGAAGCGGCCCCGGCCGGTCTTCTCGATGCGGATCGGCGCGTCGCGCTCGTCGAGGCGGCGCTTGAGGAGGATGCAGCCGGCTGTCGAGGTTGTCGCGGAAGCTCGGGCAGCTCGAGCGTCGGGTCGAGCCGCACCTCCTTGTTCGTGAACTCGACCCGACCGTTCGCGTCGTACTGGCCGAGCAACGACCACAGGATGCGGCCCGCGACGCCCTTGATGAGGTAGTCGCCGTCGAGGAAGTGCTGCCGTCGACCGCGAAGAAGCGCACGTGCGTCGCCGCGCCCGGTGGCGTGGCACCGCGGCCACGGCGCGGCGGGCGCAGCTCGGCGCCGTCGCGTTCACGCGACCGGTCGATCTCGATCGCGCTCGCCACGAACGACGCGACGACGCCGAGCAGCGCCTCGTCGGCTCGTCGAACGCCACCGCCGGCGGGCTCTCCACCATCAGCACGCCGACGAGCTGACCGAGCGCGATCGCGGGCACCGCCAGCTGGCTCTCGGCATCCGGCAGCCCGGGCAGCGGCGATCGTCGCGCCCGGGACCGACGTAGCCCTCCTCCTCGAACGCCCGCTGCACCGACGTGGAGTACTTCCCATCTGGCGGAGGTTGCCGATGCGGATCGGTGCGCGCGCGCGCCGCGGCCATGCCGATGTGCCCTCCCCCACCGGCACCTCGGACCCGACGCCTTCCGCTCGTAGCCGTGGCTCGCGATCGTGAACAGCCGGCCGCCCTCCTCGTCGAGCAGCAGCAGCAGCGAGTGCGGATAGCCGAGCAGCTCGTCGAGCCCGTCGACGGTGGCGCCCACCAACGTGTCGAGGTCGGGACACCGGCTCAGCCGAGCAACGAGCTCAGAGAGGCCAGCCGGCCGCGGCGACCGGTCCGCCGCGTCGTCGTCCGGAGGATCACGTGATCGCGTTGCCGTGCCGCTCGATGTCGAGCACCCGGTATACGTCGGCGGCGCGCAGCTTGAACACGTCCTGCATGCCGTGATGCGCGGCGACCTCGTCGACGTCCTCGCGCAGCTGCTCGAACACGGGGCCCCGCTTCCGGTCCGCTCGAACACGCAACGTCAGGCGGAACTCCGTCGTAGGTGGTCGGGTCGACCAGCAGCACGACGCTCGCGGGTTCTCGGCGAGGTTGCGCGCGGTCTTCGAGAAGAACTGGTTCGACAACGCGACGTGCTCATCGTCGACATACCGGACCCGCGAGAGGTACGTGACGTTCGGGACGCCGGCAGCCGACGCCGTCGCGATCACCGCGGGCACGGCGCCCTCGAAGCAGAGACGCAGGTCGGCCAGATCCGGGACCTCGTGGTCGCTCACGACAGCGCCGCACCGGCGCGCGGGCCGGGCGTCTGGTCGAACATCTCGTCGACGACGACGGTGCACGCGACCCTGTGGGCGGGAAAGATCCGCTCCAACAGGTAGCGGGGCACGCCGTCGGTGTCGGTGATGTCCTGCATGAAGTCGTCGGAGTACTGCTCGCACTTCGCCTGATCGGCCTCGGTCATGGACTCGATCTCGACGACGGTGCCCTTGAACTGCATCGACCGGAGCGTCGGCACGCTGCAGGCCGTGACCGCGATGGAGCCCAGGGCGACTTCGCCCTCGACCCCGATCAACCTGAGCCGAGAGCCGTCGGGCTCGAGCACGGTCAGCCCCCAGCCGCGCCCCGCGATGGGCGCACCGTCGGCACTGACCGTGCCCACGACCAGTGAGCACCCACTGTGGAGGAACTCCACGGTCTCATCCGCCAGCACTAAGCACGTTCTTAGCATTCACTTACGGGCCTTTTGGGAGCGCCGACCTGCGGATTCCCGGACGATGAGGTCATCAACTCAGCGATCCAAGGAGCGGAAATGCCGACCATCGATCTGTACAGGGACATCCACAAGGCCATCCGGACCGAGCTCTTCACCGTCACGCTCCAGGCCGGCAACGTCGACCCCTCGTCCCGCCCGGGACGGGCCGAGGTCGCCAACCACGTCGACAGCGTGATCGAGTTGCTCGTGGGTCACGCCCACCACGAGGACACGTTCGTCCAGCCCTCGATCGAGCAGCACCTGTCCGATCTCGCCGAGCAGATCGAGGCCGATCACGTCCGCCTCGAGCGGTGGATGGACAACCTGAAGAACCAGGCCTCCGAGGCGGTCGACGCTGAGGGCCCGGCGCAGCGGGACGAGGTGCACCGGCTGTACACCGAGCTGGCCGCATTCACGAGCTCGTACCTCACCCACCAGGATCTCGAAGAGCGCGTCGTCATGCCGGCGCTCGACCAGGCCCTCGGCTTCGAAGCGGTGCTGGGGATCCACGTCTCGATCGTGTCGAGCATCCCGCCCGATGAGATGGCGCAAGCCCTGGCGATCATGATCCCGTCGATCAACATCGACGACCGCACCGAGCTGCTCGGCGGCATGCGGGCCGGCGCACCGCCGGAGGTGTTCGAAGGCGTGTGGGGGCTGACTGGTTCGGTGCTCTCGCCGTCGGACTTCGCAGCGCTCGGCACTCGCCTCGGCCTCGCTGCCTGACCCACCCCCCCTTTTACCATTACACCTCCCCCACTTACATTCAAACTAACATAACTACCAAATATGAGATATCTAGCTAAATATACATCCAATGTCGTGCGGGGGTTGGAGACGCGACGTGGAGATCCCCATCGGCGGTCCGCGGCAACGGCGACTGCTCGCCGCCCTCGTCGTCAACGCCGGCAAGGTGGTGTCGGTCGACCGGCTGATCGACGCCGTGTGGGCGGGCGAGGAGCCTCCCGATCGGCGCCAACACCATGCGCACCTATGTGTCGCGCCTGCGGGCTCGCCCTTGGCGATGGGCACCTGATCCACGCGAGCCGGGCTACTCGCTCGTCGTCGACCCTGAAATGGTCGATGCCAGCGCTTCGAGCGGCTCGCTGCCGCGGCGCACTCCCGACTCGAGGCCGGTGACACCGAGCCGCCAAGGTCCGCCTCGACGAAGCGCTCGCCTTGTGGAACGGCCCCACGTACGACGAGTTCGCGTCCCAACCATGGGCCTCGGCCGAGACGCCCGACTCGAGGAGCTTCGCCTCGGCGCTCCGCGAGGACCGAGCCGAGGCGCTGCTCCCCGGCGAGCCACCGCCGAAGCCGTCGGCGTAGCTCCAATGCCTCACGGTTGAGTTCCCGCTCCGCACCCACGTCGCGCACAAGCTGCTCGTCGCTCTCTATCGCGACGGTCGGCAGGCCGACACGCTGCGCTCCTTTCAGCATTACCGCACTCACCTCGCCGACGAGATCGGGCTCGAGCCGTCGCGCGAGCTCGTCAAGCTCGAGCGCATGATCGCCACCCACGACCCCCGAGTGAACCACTGCCGCCACCGCGTGCCTGAGGGCTACCAGCTCGGCGAGAAGCTCGGGAGGGGCGCTTCGGGTTGTGTACCGCGCGATCCAGCCACGGTGGATCGCGATGTCGCCATCAAGATCATCCATCCGGATCTCGCCGACGATCCCGCGTTCGTCCGTCGATTCGAGAACGAGGCACAGCTCGTCGCCCGGCTCGAGCACCCCTACATCGTCCCGCTCTACGACTTCTGGCGCGAGCCCGGCGGCGCCTACCTCGTCATGCGCTGGATGCGGGGCGGGACGCTCGAGGATCGCCTCGCCGACGGCCCTCTCGTCCTTGCCGAAGACCGTGGAAGCGGTCGAGCAGATCGGCGGTGCGCTCACCGCCGCCCACCACGCCGGCGTCATCCACCGAGACCTCAAGCCCGGCAACCTGCTGCTCGACGACGAAGGCAATGCCTACCTCACCGACTTCGGGATCGCGATCGCGCACGCGACCGAAGTCGGAGCACACGACCTGCCGTCGGCGGGCTCTCCCGCGTATGCGAGCCCTGAGCAGATGACCGGTGGCCAGGTGACCGTGCAGTCCGACATCTACCCGCTCGGCGTCATCGTCTACGAGCTGCTGACCGGCCAGCTGCCGTACCGCTCGCAGACCACGACGGGCCTCGTCGGCGAGAAGCTCGCTCGCCCGGTGCCCGGCCTCTCGGCACAACGCGGCGACCTCCCGCCAGCGATCGACACCGTCGTACAGAAGGCGACGCTTCCCGATCCGCGACGACCGGTACAGCTCAGTCGTCGAGTTCGTCGATGCGCTCCGCGCCGCGGCAGCGACTGCCGGACGACTCGCGACCACGGGCGACGCGCTCGCGTCACCCGCGAGGTGCACGCGCCGAGCGCGCCGTGGGCGCCACTCTTCTCACGACATCCGGTGCGAGCGCCAACCCCTACAAGGGCCTCGCGCTCGTTCGACGAGGCCGACGCCGCCGACTTCTTCGGCCGCGACCGGATGGTCGAGCAGGTGCTGCACGCGAGCTTCGCGACGGTGCTCGCTTCGTCAACGTCGTCGGCCCGTCCGGCAGCGGCAAGTCGAGCCTCGTGCGCGCCGGCGTCGTACCGCAGCTCGTCGATGGCGCGGTGGACGGCTCCGATCAGTGGTTCGTCACGACGATGAGTCCGGGCCGCCATCCATACGAGGAGCTCAAATCGGCGCTGCTACGCGTTGCCATCAATCCGCCGGCAACCCTTCTCGATCAACTCAAGGACGGCGAGCGCGGCCTCGTCCACGCGGTGCAACGCACACTGCCTTCCGGAACCGCTGAGCTCCTGCTCGTTCTCGATCAGTTCGAGGAACTCTTCACGCAGGCACAGCCGGACGAGCGTGATCGATTCCTCGCCGCACTCGCACTCGCTGCACGTGACACGAACGCGCGGATCCGCGTTCTGGTGACGATCCGGGCCGACTACTTCGACCGACCGCTGGCCAGCCCCGCCATCGGCGAGCTCATGGCAACCAACACCATCGCGATCACGCCGCTGTCGGCCGAGGAGATCGAGCGGGCCGTGGCAGGTCCGGCGGAACGCAGCGGCGTCCGCCTCGAGCCGGGGCTGCTCGCCACCGTCGTGGGCGACGTCGCCGAACATCCGGCGGCGCTGCCCTTCCTCCAGTACTGCCTCACCGAGCTCTACGACCGGCGCGACGGGCTCGTGATGACCCTCGACACGCCTATCGCGACCTCGGCGGAGTTTCGGGCGCGCTCGGCCGGCACGCCGAGGACACCTACGACGCGCTCGACGACGCGGGAAGACGGCGGCCCGCGATCTCTTCAGTCGTCTCGTGACCCCGGGCAAGGCCGAGGCGGACACCCGCCGGCGGGCGCGTTCGCGCCGAACTGCGTCGCGCTACCGGTGGGCGGAGCCGCGATGAACGAAGTCATCGACCGGTTCGGCGAGCAGCGGTTGCTCACGTTCGACCGTGATCCCACGACACCGCGAACCGACGGTCGAGATCGCCCACGAGGCCCTTTTCGCCGCATGGCCCCGGTTCAACGACTGGATCGAGCAAGACCGTGAGGGACTGACCGTGATGCGCAGCATCGCCGAGGCGACCGACACGTGGGCCGAGGCCGGCCACCAGGACGGCGATCTCCTCCGCGGGGGACGGCTCGAGACCGCCGAGAGCTGGGTCGACGGAAACCCCGGACGCCTCTCCACGGAGGAGGGCCGCTTCGTTGCGGACTCCATCACGGCCCGCGAGGCGACCCTCGCGAAGGAAGCGCGCACCACCCGCCGGTTGCGTCGCCTCGTCGCCGGTGTCGCGGCCGCGCTCGTCGTCGCTCTGATCGCGGGTGGGATCGCGTGGACGCAGCGCAACGAGGCGGACGACCAACACGACGCCGCCCAAGCGCAGGCGCAACTCGCGACAGAGGCAGCCCGCAACGACACGATCACCCGCATGGCGTTCCAGGCTCGGGCCCTGGGCGAATCCGACCAACCGCAAGCCCTCCTCCTTGCCCTCGAGGCCGAGCGCTTGCGGTCGGATCCCGACACGCTCGGCGCGCTGCAAGTCGCACTGTTGGGACAACCCAACGTCCTGCGGACGCTGCACACCGGCATCCCGATGGTCAACATCACCGTGACGCCCGATGGAGAGTCTCTCGTTGCCGGCACGCTCGACGGCCGCGTGGTCACGATCGACCTCGTGGACGGGAGCCTCGTCGACGAGTGGAAGGTGTCCGTACCCCGGTCGTCGGCCTCATGGAACCGAACGGCGGGCTCGTCGCGTTCGCGTTCCACGACTCGCGGGTCCTTGCCCGCGATGTCGACGGGTCCACGCGAACACTCGTCGCGGATGGTGTGACAAGGCCACCGGCCGGCTTCATCCCCGAGCGCGACGCATCAGGCTCCGGATGGCGACACGATCTTCGCCTTCGCGACCTCAACGGGCATTCGGCTCCTCCGTCACGATGGCCAAATCAGTCGGCAACCTGCCCGCAAGCGACGTCGGCTGGCTGTCATGGAGCGCCGACGGGAGAACGCTGGCGGTCGGGACGTCGACCTCGACCACGCCGATGGAGGTCAGGTTCGTCGACGCCACGCGTGGGACCGAGGTCGCGGACCCGCTGACGCTTCCTGGTCCCTCGCTGTTCGCCCTCGACGCCACCGGCGAGCGGCTCGCCGCGGGCAGCCTCGGCAGCGGGCAGTCCCAGCTGTTCGACGTGGCAACCCACGAGCCCGTCGGCGAACCGCTCGACGTCAACGTCGGGTTGCTCGCGTTCAGCGACGATTCCACCCTCGTCGCAACGACGAGCAACCTCGGAGTGACAAGGATCCTCGATACGCGCACAGGACGACAGATCGGTCCCGATCTGATGAGCGCCCCTGGGCAACGGGCGGGCATCGCATTCGACCCCGATGGCGACGCCGTGTTCGTCGCCGGGCAGGACGGCGACATCATCGTGCACGGCGTCGGCGGTCGGACCAAGATCGCTCAGCCGATCGGAATTCCAGGATGGCTCGCGTACCCGTCGAGCGACACCGACCTCGTCGCCATCCCCAGCATTCCGACGAACGACGAGATCCGCATCGTGGAGGTCGAGACCGGCACCGTCGTGCACACGCTTCGTCCGGCCCAGCCGTTCGTGAACTACACGCTCAAAGGGGTGCTGCCCGCCGCCATCAGCCCCGATCGGACAAGGGTGGCGGTCGGCTCCGAGGCGACCAATGGCGAGCTGGCGGCCATCGAAGTCTTCACTCTCTCGACCGGGCGCTCGCGTCGCTTGGTCGTCGAGGACGTGCCGTACATAGGGATGCCCCTGAGGTGGAGCCCGGACGGCGACCGCATCGCAGCAGCGACGCCGGACGGCGTCCTTGTCGTCGACGCAACGACGGGGCAGGAGCTGGAGGATCTCGCCATCGACGAGATCGACGGCGCGGGCGCTCTCGCGTTCGACGCTCGAGGGCGGCTCGTGATCACCGACCTCGCCGGCAAGACGATCGTCTTCGACGAGAGCGGCGAGCCGCTCGCGCGGTACGGCGATCCCGACGAGCCGCAGAACGGCACCTGGGCTTCCGACGGGAGCCTCGTCCTGACCAACCCGTTCACCGGGGTCATCAGCGTCGTCGACCCGGAGACCGGAGAGCCGGTGGCGCCCTCCTTCCCCGCCGGCTCGCCCCTCGTGGCGTTCGTGGGCGCGAACGGGATCGGCGTGGCCGTCACCTGGAACAACATCGTCACGCTCTGGGATGTCGCAACCGGCCGGCAGATCGGACAACCGTTCAACCCCAGTGACGCGACAGTGATATCAAGCGTCGTCGATGCGAGCGGCACGCACCTCGTGTCGGGCGGCTCAGACACGGTGGTCTGGGAGCTCGATCCCGCGATGTGGAGGGTTCGGGCCTGCGAAGCGGCGGGGCGCAACCTCACGCAAGAGGAGTGGGAGGAGTTCCTCCCCGAAGGAGAGGCGTACCACGCGTACCTGTCCGCAGTACACGCCGGGGGCGTGACGATGCCCGATGCCGTCGTTGTACGCGAACCCGGGCGCACACCCATCCACCTCGTCGTCCACGAGCCGATCGAGATCGGTCGCGACTGTGCCGGAGTGCTGCTCGCCGACCCGGAGATCTCGCGTCGCCATCTCGAGCTACGACCCAACGGGAGTGGCATCGTCGTCACGGATCTCGGCTCCCTCAACGGCACGTTGCTCAACGGCCGTCCCCTCGAGATTGCGATGGTTCTCCATGGGGGCGACCTCGTGCAGTTCGGCGGCTGCAGCGTCGAAGTCACGGGCCAGGGCACCGGCGGGATCTTGTCGTCGCCGCGCGCCTCATCCATCGAGCTGGTTGCCGCCGCCGCATCGGAACAGCACGACAGCTACGCCAGCCTCCAGGCCGACGCGGGCACGGTCACGATCGTCTTCAGCGACATCGAGTCCTCGACCGAGCGCGCCGTCGAGCTCGGCGACGCGAAGTGGGTCGAGCTTCTCGGTGTGCACAACTCGATCGTCCGGCGTGCGGTCGACCGCCACCACGGGCGCGAGATCAAGGCGCAGGGTGATGGCTTCATGCTCGCGTTCCCGTCCACGCGCTCTGCCGTCCAGTGCATGACCGAAGTGCAGCGCGGGCTGCAATCACACGCCCGTTCGAGGCCTACCGAAGCGATTCGCATCCGGGTTGGCCTTCATACGGGCGAGGTCATCCAGGACGACGACGGCGATCTGTTCGGGAAGCACGTCGTGCTGGCCGCGCGCATCGCGAACGAGGCTCACGGAGGCGAGGTCCTCGTGTCGTCGCTCGTGCGCGAGATCGTCGACGCACGCGGCGACCTTCGCTTTGGTGATCCCCGGACGGTCGTGGAGCTGAAGGGCATCGCCGGGACGCACACGGTGCATCCCGTGCGCTGGGACGAGGCCGTGACCTAGGCGCGGCGGCCGAGGAAGGCGAGCAGCTTCGTCTGCTCGTCAGCTCCAGCGGGCGTCGTCGATCTCGGGACCGAACGCCTGGGGACTGCGCATCTTGTCAGCCATGGGTGCCATCGCCTGGCGCACCGCGGCGAGGTCCTTCGGGTCGATGTGCTCGTCGAGACCAGCGGCGCGGGAGAGGTCCCACCCGTGGACGATCAGGTCGGTGCAGATGAACTGGTCGACGCCCTTCTCGAAGGTCGACTTTCCGGCGAAACCGTCGTACTCCTTGGTGGCACTCGCGGGATCGTCGAGCGCGCCCTGGACCGCTTCTCGCATTGCCGCAAACGCAGTCGCCGGATCGTCCTCGACTGGTGGCACCTTGGGCGCCTCGAGGCCAGCCATCCCGAAGAACAAGCCCGGCGCTTCGACAAGATGGCGGACGAGGTCTGTGGCGGTCCAGTCGGGGCAGGGCGTTGGTGCGCTCCACTTGTCGGGCGGCACCTGATCGATCTTCTTCGTCATGTCGTCAGACAGGCGACGGTACCGGTCACTGATTGCGGTCATGCCCGGAACGTACCCACGACGAAGAGATTCCACCGTCCGCCAAACCTTTTGCCCCGCTCAATCGTGGGTACGAAGTCGCACGCAACGGCGGCGTGGCGGGAACTGAGTTCCAGTCGAACACCCCGGTCCTGGCGGGAGGACCGGGGTGACGACGTTTTGGGCCACCCGCCTGTTTGCGTCAGCTGCCGCCCACGAGATCCGGGAGGTCGCCCGCGCCACCGAGCGTCTCTTCGACCGTTTCGTCAGCCGCGCCGACGACCGGCACACCGTCGTCCAGGTGGACCTCGACGTCGACCGCCGCTACCTCGCCGGACTCAGACTCGAACGTCACCTGGATGGCGGCATCGCCCGCCTCGGTCGTGCCGACTGACCAGCCCGGCAGCGGAGACACCGACTCGATGCTCATCGATGTGTCCGTGTACACGACCTCGACCGTGCCGGCTTGGCTCCCGAACGTGGTGACGTGCGGCGCTCCGGACGCTGTGCCGCCGCCCGCAGCCGCGCCCGTCGCGGCGTTGGGCGCCGCCGCCGACCGGCCGCCTGCGGCTCGGTTCGTCGCCGCCGGATTCGGGGCCGGATGCGCCGTGGCCGCGTTCGGGCTCGCGGCGGCGACCGGCGGGGTGCCGCTCAGACCGGCGCGGGAGCCAGATGCCCCCACCGGCGCGTCGTTGTCGACGTCGGGCGCGCCGACCCCCGCGGAGGCCGCACCGTCGCCGCCCGACCTCGCGACGGTCGTCGATGCCGCCACCGAGGTCGTGCTCGACTCGATCACGGCGGTGGTGTCAGTTTCCCCGACCCGGAGCTCACGGGAGGGCTGACTCGAGGTGGTCTGGGACACCAGCCCACCGAGCACCACCAGCACGACCAACGCCGCACTCCCCCGCCTGGCGGCGCGGCGCCGGCGTGCGCGGCGGATGCGCGGACGAAGCTCGTCGAGCGCGACAGCCGCCGAGGGCAGCGGGGGCGCCGCGCTTTCGAGGATCTCGAGCATGTAGCCGTCGTCAACCATGACCCGCCTCCACGAGCGCCGGCCGAAGCCGTTCCCGCCCCTGGCTCATGTGGAACTTCACCGCACCCACCGACAGCGCCATCGCGCTGGCGACTTCTGTGACCGACAGGCCCTCGAGGTAGTACAGCGAGAGCGCCAACCGCTGCTGCGGCGGCAGCGTCGCCAGGAGCGCGACGGCCTCGCCGCCGCTGGGGCTCGGACCCTCCACCCACTGGGGCTCGGACGCCAGCACGGCCAGCACCTTGGCGCCCCGACTCTCGTGGCGGAAGTAGTCGCGCATCGCATTGATCGCCACTCGCCGCACCCACACCACCGGATCGCCGTGCCGGACGAGCTGCTTCCAGCGCAGGTGCGCACGGAGGAAGGCGTCCTGCACGGCGTCGGCCGCCACCTCGGGGTTACCGCTCGCAACGGTGAGCGCCCGGACCAACCGGGGATAGTGACTACGGAAGACCTCATCGAACTCGGCACTCGACGCCAGCGCGACCTCGGGCCGAGCGTCGCTCGCCGAACTATCCACGTCTGAGCAGCCGTGAAGGTTTGGGGGCACTGCGCCCGATTCTGCACCTCGTCGCCGCTCTCCGCTAGGCCAGACGGGTCAGCTCGACGAGGACGACTCGTTGGATGTCAGCCACCCGCGGCGCATCCTCGATCTTGCGCCCGTCGACGTCGACCACGTAGAAGCTGTCGACGATCTCGTGGCCGAGCGTGAGCACCTTTGCGTGGCGGATGTCGAGTCGCAGGTCGGCGAACGCGTACGCGATGCGGTACAGCACGCCGAGCGCATCGGAGCCCCGCACTTCGACGACGGTCGCGTCACCTGACGCCTCGTTGTCGACCGTGACGGCGTACGGGACCGGCGGGCCGGCGCCGCGATACTGCAACCGGTAGTTGTGAGCTCGTTCGGCGATGCGCGTGTCGAGATCGAGACTGCCGCCGAGCGCGCGTTCCAGATCGCCGCGGAATCGGTCCCAGTCCACCTCACCCGCGGGACGATGGAAGACGAAGGAGTCGACGGCCGTGCCCCTCGCTGATCGGACGTCGGCGGTCAACACCTCGAGCCCGTGCAAGCACAAAACACCGGCGAGCTTGCAGAACAGACCGGGGCGGTCCGGACTCACGATCACCACGGTCGAGCCCTGCGGGCGCACGAGCAGATCGCCGGCGGCGTCGTCGACGAGAGCTTGGAGCCCGGGATCGAGCTGCCAGCGACGATCGATGGACGGCGCGCCGCCGAGCCTCGCTGCGACAGCGGTGACGAGCTCGTCGACGAGCGCTCCTTTCCACGAGCTCCACGCGCTCGGGCCGGTCGCCTTTCCGTCCGCTTCGGTCAATGCGTGCAGCAGCTCGAGCGTGGTCATGTCTTCCACGACTTCGGCGACCCTCGCCACCGTCACCGGATCGCGCACATCGCGCCGCGTGGCCGTATCCGGGAGCAGCAGGTGCTCGCGGGTGAGCTTCGCGAGCGTGTGTTGATCCTCCGCGGCGAAGCCCATCCGCATCGAGATGTGGTGCATGAGGTCCGCGCTCGCGACGGAGTGATCGCCGGGATACCCCTTCCCGAGATCGTGCAGCCAAGCACCGAGCAACAGGAGGTCGGGTCGAGTGACGCGATCGCGCAGCGCCGACGCCTCGACCGCTGCTTCCACCAGGTGTCGGTCAACGGTGAAGCGGTGGTAGGGGTTGTGCTGCGGCTTGCACCGCACGGGCTCCCACTCGGGGAGGATGCGCGTCAGCAGTCCGTACTGATCGAGCGCCTCGAAGACCGCGACTGCGGGTGGACCCGCGGCGAGCAGATCGAAGAGGGCCGCGGGTGCATCGGGAGGCCATGGATCACCGGGTCCGGCGGCGTCCTGACGAAGCTGGTCGAGCGCCGTGCGTGCGATCGGCACATCGGCCTGAGCGGCCGCCGCGGCGACGCGGAGCACGAGTGAGCCGTCGTCGAGGTCAGCGGCGTGGTCGAGGCACACCTCACCGCCCCGGACCACGACGCCCGGGCTGTGGACCTGGTCGGGACGCACCGACGCGCGGCTGCGCCGCTGGAGGAACGAGTCGACTCGGCGCCAGGCGTCATCGCTCACGAACGCGATCGTCCGCGCTGCTCCCGACACCCCGCGCATGAGCTCGTCGGCGTCCTTCATCCCGAGGCCACGAGCGACCGCCGGCTGGGCCTGGAGCACGAGGTGCTCGCCCTTGCCGTTGGCCCGGTGCAGCTCCACGCGCGCCGCGACGAGCAGCTCGCTGGCCTCGAGCGCGAACCGATCCTCCTCGGACAGGATCGGAGCCGCGAGCGCGGCGGCGCGCAACGCCGTGACGTCGCGGAGCCCCCCGCGACCCTCCTTCAGATCCGGTTCGAGCAAGAAGGCCACGTCCCCGACGCGAGCGTGACGCTCACGAGTCGCATCGCCGAGCGCGTGCAGCCACTTCTTTCCGTTCGAGCGCCACTGATCGAGTGCGCGCTTCGCCAGGTCGGCGGCGAGGTCAGGCTCGCCCGCGACGCAGCGCGCGGTCAGCAGCCCCATCGCGGCCTTGAGATCACGGGCCGCGACGCCGAGGGCCTCGGTGACGGTCTTGACCCCGTGATCGAGCGGCACACCCGCGTCCCAGATCGGGTACCAGATGCGCCGCGCCAGATCGGTCACGTCCCGCCGGCCCCGATGCACGAGGATGACGTCGATGTCGCTCGCGGGCGCGAGCTCGCCCCGGCCGTAGCCGCCTACGGCGACGAGGGCGCAGTCAGGGGCGTCGCCGAGGAGCTCGATCAGATACGAATCCGCCAGCGCGGCGTATGCCCGCGTGAACGCGTCGCCTCCGAGCTCCTCGTCGGCGAGCAGCTGCTGACGCCGCTCGCCGAAGCCGTCAGAGCGCGTCGCCGCCCATCTCCCCCGTTCGCACGCGGATGACCGACTCCACGCTCGTGATCCACACCTTGCCGTCACCGATCTCTCCGGTACGGGCCGACTCGACGATCGCGTCCGCGAAGCGCTTCGCGTCGTCGTCCGACGCCAGGACCTCGATGCGGACCTTCGGGACGAAATCGACCGTGTACTCCGAGCCGCGGTACACCTCGGTGTGGCCCCGCTGGCGCCCGAATCCCCGCACCTCAGAGATGGTCATGCCCGAGAGGCCGAGCTCGTGGAGGGCGGCTTTCACCTCGTCGACCTTGAACGGCTTGACGATGGCCGTGATCAGCTTCATTCGCGTCCTCTCGAGGGCGTTGGGCGTCGGTGGGATCGTAGGGGATCCGCCCTGGACCGTATGAAGGCGGCGTTTCGCGCCCGTGTTTCCAATATGACCAGACAGCGACAGATTTCTTACCTGAATCTGTACCGTTGTGAATCCGGGACGGCCAAACCTGGACCCCCGGGCCGAGCGTCAATCCGTCATGGAACGTCGCGCCATTGCCACCGCCGTCATCATCACGCTCGCCTCCGCCGGGCTCACCGCCGGAGCGGTCCTCGCCGGAGCCGACGCGGTTGGGGTCGGGTCACAGTCGGATCCGACCCTGGGCGAGTCGTCCACGTCGACCTCGGCGACATCGACCTCGGCGACATCGACCTCGGCGACATCGACCTCGGGGGCCTCGACCTCGGGAGCCTCGACGAGCGGGCCGAGCACCACGATCACCGTGTCCTCGACGGCAGCCTCGTCGACCGCAGCCTCGTCGAGTGCCGTGCCGACGACGGCCACGACGCTCGCTCCCACCACCGCGCCGTCGACCTCGAGCACCGGACCATCGACCAGCGTCGACGATGACGAGGGTGACGACGACGATGCGACCTCGACGAGCGTCGGCGATGACGACGAGCTCGACGACAACGACAACCGCGGCCACGACGGGGAAGGTCGGGGTCACGACGGGCCCGACGACGACAACGATGACCACGGAGACCGCCGTGGCCATGACGGCCCCGGCGACTCCGACGACGACTGAGCGCTACGACGACTGAACGCTCCGCAGCGCTACCCCTCCCCGCTCGAATCGTCGTCGCCGCCCGGACCGCTGCGGTCGTCGTCCTGCTCCGGCTGACCGTCGACGAGCCGCACTCTGATCCTCGAGTCGTCTCCGTCCTCGTTCTCGAAGCGCACTTCGATGTCGTCAGGCTGAGCCCGTGACTCCGCGACGGTCCAGCCCGGGTTCGCCGCCACGCTGGTGAGGGTCATCGCGTTCGAGGTGTAGTCCACCACGATCGTGCCGCCCTCGGCGGTGAAGACCGCCACCTGCCCAACGCTCGGCCGCGTCGTCGGGACGACGGTCGTCGCCGGGATCGAGTTGCCGGCGGTTGTCACCGATCCGGTCGTCGGCGCCGACGAGCTCGACGCAACCGTGACGGTTGGCGTCGTCGACGCCCCTGTCGAGACCGTCGGGCCAGAGGTCGATGTGAACGACGTCGATGCGACCGTCGTCGATGCGAAGGTCGTCGACGTGAGGCCGGAGGTGTCCGACGCCCCCGGGCCCGTCACCGCGACCTCGGTGCCAGAGCCGTCGCCTCCGATGTTCATGATGACGCCGCCGACGGCCACGACGCCGAGGAGACCGGCGCCGCCCCGCGCCAACGCGCGTCGCTGGTGGGCCTTGCGGATGCGCGTCCGCAACCCCGCGAGCGCGGCGGGCGCGTAGGGCGCTGACCCGGCGGCGCGGTCGAATGCTTGCTTCAGGTCGATGTCGTCAGGCATCTCTGGCCTCCTCGAGCTCCGGCCGCAGCCGCGCTCGTCCCTTGCTCATGTGGTATTTCACGGCGCCTTCCGAGAGCGACATCGCCACCGCCGCCTCGGCGACCGTCAGCCCCTCGACGTAGTAGAGCGAGAGGGCCAATCGCTGCTGGGGCGGCAACACCTGAAGCAAGGCGTCGAGATCGTCGATCGACGAGCCAGCGACCACGGGCTCGTCGTCATCGACCTCGAGCGCCGACGGTGCTCCGGCGCTCAGCAAGCGCCTCGCCTTCTCCCCCCGAGCCTGCTTGCGAAAGTCGTCGCGCATGTTGTTGATCGCGACGCGGCGGACCCAGGCCACGGGGTTGTCGTACCGGGAGATCCGGCGCCACCGAACGTGGGCCTTCACGAAGGCGTCCTGCACGCAGTCCGCCGCCACCTCGCCGTCGCCGCATGCGGCTGTCAGCGACCGGACGAGCGTCGGGTAATGGTGCAGGAAGACGTCGTCGAACTCCGCCGCCTGCGGGGCGAGAAGCGGCGTCGGGGCGTCATTCACCGCAGGTCACACGCCGTTCCGGGGCCCAGGGTTTGGCCGCCCTCGAAACACCTCGGTGCTCCGCGCACCCAGCGGCGCACTGCGCCGCTGCTACAGCGACCACCCTGGCGCGAAGATGGCGCGATGTTGCTCATCGGGACACGCAAGGGCGCCTGGCTGCTCACTCCGGATGCGAACCGCACCTCCTGGACTCCCACCGGCCCCATCTTCCTCGGCCAGATCATCCAGCACGTCGTGATGGACCCACGCGACAACCGCACCCTGCTCACGGCGTCGCGCACGGGCCATCTCGGCCCGACGGTGTTTCGCTCCCGCGACCTCGGCTCGACGTGGCAAGAGGCCAGCTCACCCCCGGCGTTCGCAGCGAGCGACACGCTCGAGCGCACGGTCCAGTCCGTCGTGTGGCTCAGCCCGGGCCACGCTGACCAACCAGGCGTTTGGTACGCGGGCGCGACGCCGCAATGCCTCTTCCGCAGCGATGACGGGGGAGACAGCTGGGCGCCGGTGACGGGCTTCAACGACCATCCGATGTGGCAGACCTGGGCCAATTACCCCGAGGACCAGACGCCAGACGGCTCGATGCTGCACTCGGTCATCGTCGATCCGCGCGATCCCGATCACCTCTACATCGGTCTGTCCGGTGGTGGCGTGTTCGAGAGCACCGACGGAGGCAAGGATTGGGCACCGCTCAATGCCGGGTCGGTTGCCGACTTCTTCCCCGATCCGAACCCCGAGTTCGGCCAGGACCCTCACACCATGCGTCTGCATCCGCTGCGCCCTGACCGCCTCTATCAGCAGAACCACTGCGGCATCTACCGGATGGAGCGACCGGAAGGACGGTGGGAGCGCATCGGCGACAACATGCCGCGCGACGTCGGCGACATTGGCTTTCCGATCGAGTTGCATCCTCGCGATCCCGACACGGCGTGGGTGTTCCCGATGGACGGCACCGACGTGTGGCCGCGCACCAGCCCCGACGGCAAGCCGGCGGTGTTCGTCACCCACGACGCCGGCTCGTCGTGGATTCGTCAGGACAAGGGTCTGCCGTCCACTGCGTGGTATACGGTCAAGCGGCAGGCGATGACCACTGACGTGCACGATCCGGTCGGCGTGTACTTCGGCACGACGAGCGGCGAGGTGTGGGCCAGCACCGACGAGGGCGAGTCGTGGAGGCCGATCGCCGAGCATCTCCCCGAGATCTACTCGGTCGAGTACGCCGCGCCCGAATGACAGGGCCTGCATGAAGGTGCGCATCCCGTCGCCGCTCCGCTCGTACACGGAGCAGAAGGCGTGGGTCGACGGCGACGGCGGCACAGTCGACGAGCTGCTGCGCGACCTCGACCGTCAGTTTCCCGGCATGCGCTTCCGGGTCGTCGATGAACAAGGTCGGCTGCGCACGCACATGAAGATCTGGATCAATCAGGACGCGGTGCGCGATCTCTCCACCTCTGTCGCGCCCTCCGACGAGATCACGATCATGCAGGCGCTGTCCGGCGGGTAACGGGTTCGCTGAGGTGATCGACGACCTTGTTCGCGATCGTCGCGAGCGTGTCGATCTCATGGGCCGTGAGCAGGTCGACGAAGTGACGGCGCACTGACGCGACGTGCGGCGGTGCCGCCGCCTTGATCGCACGGAGTCCGTTCGTCGTGAGCACGACGAACGCACCGCGCCCGTCGGTGACGCAGTCCTCACGCGCGACGAGGCCGCGCTCCTGCATGCGAGCGATCTGGTGGGAGAGGCGGCTCTTCGACCAGAGCATGCGTGCCGCGAGCTCGTTCAGCCGCCAACGGTGGCCCTCAGCCTCGGAGAGGTTGGACAGCACGGTGTAGTCGGGGTCCGAGAGCCCGGAGTCATCCACGAGATCTCGGCCGATCTGCGCGGTGAGCAGCGTGCGCATGCGCAGGTACCCCCGCCACGCCCGCTCTTCGTCGTCGGAAAGCCACTTCGCATCGGCCACAGCGACAGTGTACGGTCTTGGTTGACATGTCAACATTCACTCGGCGACTCGTGTACTTGTACGTGGGCCTGTTCCTCTTCGGGCTGAGCGTCGCCCTGCTCGTGCAGGCCCGCCTCGGGCTCGCCCCGTGGGATGTGTTCCACCAGGGCCTGTCGGACCGCACCGGCATCCCGATCGGCACCGTCGGCATCCTCGTCGGGGTCGTGGTGCTGCTGCTCTGGATCCCGCTCGGTCAGCGTCCTGGCCTCGGCACGGTGAGCAACGTGATCATGGTCGGCCTCGTGATCGACGGGGTGCTGCTCGTGCTCCCGAAACCCGACCCGATAGCGGCTCGAGTCGCCTTCATGCTGGGCGCGATCCTGCTGAATGCCCTCGCGACCGCGCTCTACATCGGGGCCCGGCTCGGGCCCGGACCGCGCGACGGCCTCATGACCGGGCTCGCCGCTCGTGGCTACTCGGTCCGGGCGGCCCGCACGGTCATCGAGCTCACGGTCCTGACGCTGGGCTGGCTGCTCGGCGGCACGGTCGGGGTCGGCACGGCGCTCTACGCGCTCTGCATCGGGCCGCTCGTGCACATGCTCTTGCCGAGACTGACGGTGACAGACAAGGTGGCTGCGTGAGCTCGATACCACGCCTGATGATCATCGTGTCGAGCACCCGGCCCGTCCGGGTCGGACGCACGGTGGCCGACTGGTTCCACGCACAGGCCGAGGCGCACGGGGGCTTCGACATCGACTTCGTCGACCTCGCCGAGCTGAACCTGCCGTTGATGGACGAGCCGAACCACCCCCGGCTCGCGACGTACACGAAGCAGCACACGCTGGACTGGAGTGCGCGGGTAGACGCCGCGGACGCGTTCGTGTTCGTGATGGCCGAGTACAACCACGGCTACACCGCCGCGCTCAAGAACGCGATCGACTACCTGCTGCGGGAATGGGCGTACAAGCCGGTCGGCTTCGTGAGCTACGGCGGAGTCGCCGGCGGCACACGCGCGGTGCAAGCGATCAAACCCGTCTGTGTCGTCATCAAGATGTGGCCGCTCTCAGAGGCCGTCTACATCCCCTGGGTTGCGAAACACGTCGAGGACGGCGTCTTCAAGGCGACCGAGGATTTCGAGACGCAGGCCACGGCGATGCTCAACGAGCTCCAGCGCGTGACCGAGGCGCTCGTGCCGCTGCGGGCACCGAAGCCAGCGCCCTGAGCGCGGCGCGCGCCGCGTCCTTGTGCTCCTGCTGCCACGGCGTTCCCACGGCCGCCCCGAACGCCTTCATCAAGGCGTCTTGGGGCTCGGCCCGCAGCTCGCTCGACGGGAAATGAAACGCGGGGATGCCCTCCCGTTCGGCGGCATCGACGACCACCTCGCGGTACATGTCGCCCTCCGCGGAATGCAGCAACGCGTGGGACTTGAGGATGCGCTCGAGGCCGGGCAGGTCGCGCGGCTCGGCAACGACCGCGACCGCGACGAGGTCCTTGGTGGCGCGCATCGTGGCGCGCATCGCGGCGCGGGCCGACTTCACCGACGCCTCGGCGACTTTGCGGATGAGGCGCTCACCGGCCGTCAGGTCGAGGCCATCGTGCACGATCGCGTGATACGCCTGGCGAGGCAGGGTCGGTGGACACAGCTCGAGCCGGCGGCACAGGTCGATGCTCGCAGGCGAGCCGCTCGTGACCGCGCACATGACGGTCCAACCCGAATGCGTCCGGAAGCCGAGGGCGGTCGGCACCGGCGCAGCCTACGAGGGCGGGGCGAACTGCGCGAGGGCCTCCGGGTTGGCGAGGGCCTCGGTGTTGCGCACCGCCCGACCGTTGACGACGTCGGTGACAGCCAGCTCGCTGATCTTGCCGCTGCGGGTGCGAGGGATGTCGGACACCGCGCCGATCACCGCGGGAACGTGCCGGGGCGAGCAGTTGTCGCGCAGTGTCTGCTTGATGCGCGCTCGCAATGCGTCGTCGAGCGCGCTGCCCTCCGCGAGGCGCACGAATAGCACGATGCGCGTGTCGCCGTCCCACTCCTGCCCGACTGCGACCGACTCGAGCACCTCGGGGAGCCGCTCGACCTGCCGATAGATCTCGGCAGTGCCGATGCGCACGCCGGACGCGTTGAGCGTCGCGTCGCTGCGCCCATGGATCACCATGCCGCCGTGCTCGGTCCACGACGCGAAGTCGCCGTGCGCCCAGACGCCGGGGAATCGCTCGAAGTACGCGCGGCGGTACGTCGAACCGTCGCGGTCGCCCCAAAACCCCACCGGCGTCGAGGGGAACGGGCCAGTGCACACGAGCTCACCCTTCTCGCCGATCGGCGCCGGCCGGCCGTCCTCGTCCCAGACGTCGACGGCCATCCCGAGCACCGGTCCTTGGATCTCACCCGCCCAGACCGGTCGGGTCGGATCGCCCGCGACGAAGCAACCGCACAGATCGGTGCCGCCCGAGATCGACGCGAGGTGGACGTCCTCCTTCACCGCGTCGTACACGTACGCGAACCCTTCGGGTGACAGGGGAGAGCCCGTCGAGCAGATCGTGCGCAGCGAGTCGAGTCGATGAGTGTCGACGGGCCGCAGCCCCCCTTTGGCCACGCCGTCGATGTACTTCGCGGAGACGCCCATCAGCGTGACGCGATGGCGATCGACCACATCGAACAGCACGGCCGGCGAGGGATGGATCGGGCTGCCGTCGAACAGCACGATCGTCGCCTTCGACGCCAGCGCGGACACGAGCCAGTTCCACATCATCCAGCCGCACGTCGTGAAGTAGAAGACGACATCGTCCGCCCGCACGTCGCAATGCAGCTGGTGCTCCGTGAGGTGCTTGAGCAGGATGCCGCCGGCTCGATGCACGATGCACTTCGGCGGGCCGGTCGTACCGGACGAATAGAGGATGGCGGCCGGCCGGTCGAACGGCCCCCGCTCGAACGAGAGCGAGCCCGTGCCATCGGCCGTGAAGTCGCCGAACGACACGACGCCAGCATCGTTGCCCCGGAGATCGGGCTCGTCGCGGAGGTTGCCCGTGACGACCGTCGTGCGGACCGTCGGCAGGCCGGCTCGGATCTCGGCGAGACGGTCGAGGCAGTCGAAGCGCTTGCCTCCGTACAAGTAGCCGTCGGCCGCGAACAGCAGGACGGGTTCGATCTGTCCGAAGCGATCGATGACGCCGGCGGTGCCGAAGTCCGCCGAGGTCGACGAGAAGATCGCTCCGACCGCGTTCGCGGCGAGGAACGCGATGACGGTCTCAGGCAGGTTCGGCATCCAAGCCGCCACCCGATCGCCAGGTTGCACGCCGGCGACCCGCATGCTCACGGCGGTGGCCGCGACCGACACCCGCAGCTGTCCCCAGGTGATCGTGCGTCGCGTGCCGTCCTCCCGCTCGAACGCGATCGCGGGCGTCGCCTCGTCATCGGGCCCCGCGAGCAGGTTCTCGGCGAGGTTCAGCGATGCCTCGGGAAAGAACCGCGCGCCAGCGATCGTGCCGTCGCCTGGGTCGAGGGCGACCTCGCCGCGCGCTCCGATGACTCCACACGCATTCCACGCCTCCCGCCAGAACCGATCGGGTTGCTCCACGCTCCATCGGTGGAGCGCCGTCGCGTCGTGCAGGCCGGCGCGTTGGCGGAAGCGATGCATCGCCGACGCCGCGACCCGCTCGGCGGACGGCGTCCAGAGGGGCAGTGTGGTCACTCGGGGCACTATGCCGCGCCCGAGTGGGCACACGCGTACGTTGCGACCCGTGAGCTCCGCCGCCGACCTGCTCGCCGAGGCCGCCGCGCATCCGACGTCCGGTTGGGACTTCTCCTGGCTCGGCGATCGGATGTCGATGAGCGGCGTGCCGTGGGACTACCGGGCCATCGTCGAGGCCGCGATCGTCGAGGGCGGGGTCGCACGAGCGACCCGCGTGCTGGACATGGGCACCGGTGGCGGCGAGCGGCTCGCCGAGATCAGGTCGTTGCCCGAGCGGACGGTCGCCACGGAAGGCTGGGCACCAAACGTGCCGGTCGCGGCGGCGCGCCTCGCGCCGCTGGGCATTCGCGTCGTCCATGACGAGGGCGCAGTCGACAACGTCGACCAGGTCGATCGCCCGCCCCGTGGCCGGCTGGCATTCCGCAACGCCGCGTTCGATCTCGTGATCAACCGCCACGAGGCCTTCGCGGCCGAAGAGGTGTTCCGCGTCCTCGGGTCCGGTGGCCGGTTCATCACCCAACAGGCCGACTCGGCTGGCGGGGATGCCGGCGAGTTGATCGGGCTGCCGCCACTCTCCAGCCGGCGGTTCGACCGATTGTTCGCGACTGCGCAGCTCGAGGCCGCAGGGTTCGTGGTGCACGACGGCGGGGACGCGATCGAAACGATCACGTTCTCCGATGTCGGCGCGTTCGCGTGGTACCTCCGAATGGTCCCGTGGGCCGTCCCGGCGTTCACGATCGACGAGCACCGCCGTGCGCTCGAACGACTTCACGAGTCGGGCGTCCCGATCGTCGTGCGAGGGTTGCGCTTCTGGCTCAGCGCACGGAAGGAGACCCGGGCGTGACAGCCTGCCCGCGATGAAGATCGTCGTGGTCGGGGGCGGGATCGGGGGCTGCGCATTGGCGCTCAGCCTGCACGCCGCCGGCATCGAGGACGTCGAGATGTACGAGGCCGTGAGCGAGGTGCGCGAGCTCGGGGTCGGTGTGAACGTGCTCCCTCATGCCGCACGTGAGCTGATCGAGCTCGGTCTCGGTGACGAGCTCGCGTCGACCGCGATCCCTACCGCGGCGCTCGTCTTCTTCAACCGGCACGGACAACGCGTGTTCAGCGAGGACCGCGGCGTCGCCGCGGGCTACCACTGGCCGCAGTACTCGATCCACCGGGGAGAGCTCCTGGGCATGCTCCACCGCGCCGTCCGTGACCGGCTCGGCCCCGACCGCTACCACACCGGTCATCCCGTCGCGGCCGTCGGAGACGCCGGCGGTCGCGCCTGGGCCGAGTTCGTCGACCGCCGCACTGGGAGCCGGATCGGCCGCGACGACGGTGACGTGCTCGTCGGGTGCGACGGCGTCCACTCGGTCGTCCGTGCTTCGCTCTATGGCGGCGAGGGCCCGCCGCTCTGGAACGGGATCACGATGTGGCGCGGGGTCACCGAGCGCGACCCACTGCTCGATGGGCGCACGATGGTGCTCGTCGGCCACATGGAACACCGCATGGTGATCTATCCGATCTCGCGCCGGCTCGCCGACGAAGGACGCTCGCTCGTGAACTGGGTGGCGGAGCTGAAGACCGCCGACGGCCAGCCGATGCCCAAGCAGGACTGGGAGTTCCGCGCCGATCCCGAGCAGGCGGCGACCGCGTTCGGCGACTTTCGTTTCGACTGGCTCGACGTGCCTCAGCTCATCCGCGGCGCCGCGGAGGTCTTCCAGTACCCGATGGTCGACCGCGATCCCCTCCCCCAGTGGACCTTCGGACGCATCACGCTGCTCGGCGACGCCGCCCACCCGATGTACCCGGTCGGGTCGAACGGCGCGTCGCAGGCGATCGTCGACGCACGCGTGCTGGCGCACTGCCTCGCCACTTCGCCCGATGTCGATGCGGGGTTGGCGCACTACGAGGAGATCCGCCGCCCGCTGACTGCCCAGATCGTGCTCGCCAATCGCAATGTCGGCCCCGAGCGCATGATGGAGCTGGCCGAGCAGCGCGCGCCCGAGGGCTTTCGCGACATCCACGACGTCGTCTCCGAGGAGGAGATGGTCGAGATCTCGTCGTCGTACAAGCGGATGGCGGGGTTCGATGCCACCGCGCTCAACGAGCGGCCGAGCTGGTCGGTCAGCTGATCGGCGTCCCGACGTTCCAGCGGTGGCCCCACGGATCGATGAGCCACCCGGCTCGCGATCCGTAGACCTGGTCTTCGACCGGACGCTCGACCGTCGCTCCGGCCTCGATCGCCGCCGAGAACGTTGTGTCGACGTCGGGCACGGAGATGACGAACGCGGTGGTCGAACCGCCGCGGGCCGTCGGGCCGATCACGTTCATTTCGGGCCACTCGTCAGAGATCATGATCACGGAGTCACCGATCTGGAACTCGGCGTGGCCCACACGACCGTCGTCCATGATGATCGGCTCGGTCGTCGTCGACGGCGCCGAAGATCTCCTTGTACCAGGCGATCGCGGCGCGAGCGTCGCTGACCGCCATGTACGGGGTGACCGTCTGCTCCCGTGCGGGTACGGCGGTGGGGTTCGCTGCAGGCATGAGTGTCCTTTCGATTCGTCGCCGCAGCTCCGCGGCGAACTCGGGTTCGGGGCTCGACCGGTTCGACAGGAAGGCGGAGCGCAGTCAGCGGATCAGTCGCCATCGTCACCCCTCTCGTCGTACGAATGCCGGAACGCGGCGCGTGCGCGGACCAGGAGCGCCTCGGTCGCGTGGACCGTGCGGTCCAAGTGGTCCGCGACGTCGCGAACGCTGAGGTCGTCGACGTAACGCAGCGTGAGCGCGACGCGGTGGTGTGCGCCGAGACGCTCGAGCACCTCGCGTGCGCGCGCCTCGTCGAGCACGGCGTCCCAAGGGTCGTCGCTCGACTGCGGCTGCTGAGCGACTGCAGCCAATCGGCGCTCCTCTCGGGCTTGCCGGCGCCAGTGGTCGACGAGCTTGTGCCGGGCGACGCCCACGAGCCATGCCACCGAGATGGCGGGCACCCTTCCCTCGTTCACGGCGTCAACGGCCGCGAGGAAGGTCTCCGCGGTCAGATCCTCGGCGGTCGCGGCCACCCCGCAACGGCGAAGGAAGTAGCCGTACACCTGGGGCAACGCGTCGGGATACAAGGCGAGCAGCGCGGCACCCTGGTCGGGGACCATCGCACGAGGCTGGCTCACGACCCGATCATCGTCGCGACGCGCCATTCTCCGACGCCCACGGCTCGATCAGCGTCAGAAGCTTGCGTCGAAGTCGTTGAGCAGCCGCTTCGGGGCGCAGAAGCGCCAGGCTTCGACAAGGCGCTCCTCGAGATCGTCGGGCCGGACCTTCGGCAGGCGGACGATCACCATCGGGTAGTTCTGATAGTGCGGCGTGACCGCATACGCATCAGGAGCCTCGTCGAGCAGCGCGGCCCGCTCGTCGAAGTCAACCTTCACGACGATCGAGATGTCGTCTTCGAGCGCGCGGGCGAACAGCTTGCCCTTCACGTACCACGCGGGTGTACCGAAGCAGGGCTTCTCGGTCGTCGACGGCAGGTCGAGCGCGAGCCTGCGGACGGTGTCGACCGTGATCGTCATGCTGGCGTCCACTGCACGAACGCCAGCTTCCAGACTCCGTCGCGGTTCACGAACGTGTTGCTGACGACGACCGACCGCGGCGTCGGATCGTCGACGCGCTGGACGACACCGCGTGCCATCAGTACCGCGGCTGTCGGCCCCGCATCGATGACCCGAGGGTCCTCGAGCAGGTACTTCGCGTACGGAGGGTGGTCCGCCATCCCGGCCGCGGTCTGCTCCCTGTCGTACACGCCGTCGGTGCCGGGAAAGACGCACATCGCGTCGTCGGTCATGTTCTCGCGGAAGAACTCGACGTCGTTCTGGGCGATCGCGGTGACGAACTCCGCGAGTCGTCCGATGAGGATGCGCTCGCGCGACCGATCCGCGAAGCGACCGAGCAGCCCAGCCCAGTCGTCTGAGAGATCGGGTGCCAGGCTCCGGTCGAAGCCACGGTGCTCGAGCACCACACGCGTGCCGTGCTCGGACGCCTCGAAGCGCACCTCGACTTCGGTGTCGCCGCGATAGGTGAAGGCGAGACGCGGGCCGGGCTCCCACACGATGACTCGACCGACCTCGATCGGCGGTGCCTCAGGCTCGCGGCCGAGGGCGAGCACACGCCCGCCGACTCCGGGTTCGAACCGCACCGACTCCGACGCGCGCCACCACGCCGCGACCTCCTCGGTGAAGACTTCGAACGCGGTCGGCGGATCGACGGCCACCTCGACGATCGCGGTCGCGACGCCGTCGCTCACCGCGGCTTCTTTCGCGTGCGCTCGGCGTGCGCCTTGAACGAGCCGAGCTGCTCGGACCAGAACGCCTCGACTTGGTCGAGCCAGGCCTGCAGGGCGACGAGCGACTGGGGCCGCAACCGGTACATCCGCAGGCGCGCGTCGTTGTCGACGAGCTCAGCCTCGACGAGGCCGCTCTCGCGCAGCACGCGCAAATGACGGCTCATCGCCGGACCGCTCATCCCCACCGCGGCCGCGAGCTGACCCGCACGCTTCGGGCCGCTACCGAGCAGATCGACGACCGCTCGCCGAGTGGGGTCCGCGAGCGCGGCGAGGGTCACGTCGACCGGCGCGAGGTCATTCCCCATCACCTCAATAGATAACAGCCTGGTTAAGGACTGTCAAGCGCTCCCGACAGGATGATCTTGTCGATGGTGCGCAGCGGTCCCCACGCCCCGTCCTCGGAGCTTGCGAGCACGACCATCGTTGTGTCGTGGTCGGGGTAGTAGTCGACCTCGCCGCTCACGCCGACGTTGACCCCGTCCTTGCCCCACCACAGCAGGGTGCCCGCGGCATCGAGATGGAACTGAGTTGCGAACCCGTAGTGACGCGTCCCGTCCTCGCGTTGCTTGGCGAACACCTGGGGCGTGCACATCTGCGCGGTGAGCTCCGGCGACGCGAGCGTGTTGCCACGGAGTGCATCCATGAACCGGACGAGATCGCGGGCCGTGACGTGCGCTCCCCCATCGGGGGTGCCGATCGGCGGATAGGAGTAGATGTTGCGACGCCAACCGGTGATCTGACCGTCTGCGTCGGTGACGGGTTCGCAGGGCTCGGCGACTTCGGAGACGACCTCGTCCATGGCGAAGAAGCCGGAACGGATCATCCCCGCGGGCGCGAAGACGTTCTGGCGCACGTAGTCGCGGTATCCGATCCCCGTCGCCTTCTCGATCATGAGCCCGAGCAGGACGAACCCGACGTTGCAGTAGCGAGCCCCTTCGCCGGGAGCGAAGCGGGGTGGCTTGTGCACGAAGTTTTGAAGATGGCCACTCGCCTCGCGCACCGAGTAGCTCGGCACGTCGACCCAGACGTCCTCGTACCGTTCGCCGTCCTCCTCGTCGGCGTCGTCGGCCAGGCCGGAGGTGTGCGTGAGCAGGTGGCGCACCGTCACCGCGGGCGAGATCGTCGTGCCGGTGAGCCCCAGGTAGTCGATCGCCGACGTGTCGAGGTCGAAGTCGCCGGCGTCGACCCGTTGGAGCGTCGCGACAGCAGTGAACAGCTTCGTGATCGACGCGCAGTCGAAGCGGATGTCGGGCCGCATCGGCACGCCCCATGTGCGGCTCGCCCAGCCGTAGGCGCCCTCGAACACCGTGTCGCCTCCGCGCATGATGAGCGCGACGCCGGAGAGCTGGTCCGCGGCCGCGAGCTCACGCAGCTCGGCGTCGAGATCCTGCAGGATCATCTAGTCCTCGTGTGCGTCATCGAGCTCCTTGACGAGCTTCTTCGGGGCGATCGCGCGATAGCTCTCCTCGACCCAGTCGCACAGCACCTCGAGCGAGGGCCGATCACGCCCCGCGAGCTCGATCACCACCCAGCCCGAGCGCCCGAGGCCGTAGCCCGCCGGCGTCGCGCATTCGAGCCCGAGTGCTTGTCCGTTCGACTCGGGCAGCTTCACGCAAACGTTCGGAGTGGGATCGGACTTGTGGCCCATGAAGACGAAGATCTTCTTGCCGACCTTCGCGACCTCGTCCTCCTCCCACGGCGTGTCCTCCCACGCACCCGGCATCGCGAGCGCGAACTCCCGAATCGCGACCGCGACCTTCTGCGCGTCAGGCTTCGGCCGCGCCATCACGCCCCCTCCGCAGGCTTCGGAGCAGCGATCGAGCGGCCCATGCGGATGAACGGTTGCTCGATCCAGCGGTACGAGAGTGCAGACACCACGATCGCCGCCGCGAGCCACACTGCGAACGTGAGCGGCCGGTAGGCCGTCGGCGAGATCGCCCTGAGCACGAGCGTGTGCCACAGATAGAGCGAGTAGCTGATCGCACCGAGCCACACGAGCACCTTCGGGAAGTGGAAGCGCCGGAGGAGCAGCGCGGCCCCGAACACGAGGTACGCGACGACGAAGGTGAGCGACTCGGCGCGCCAGTTCGTCACTGCGCCCGTCGTCGGCTCGACGAACGAGACCTCGCGGACCCACTCGACCAGCACGATCATCACCATCGCGAACCCGAAGACCACACCACCGACCCAGCCGGAGATCTGCCCCGTGGTGGCCCGGTACAGCACGGTCCCCACGAACATCGTGCCGAGCACGAGCAGCGCGAACCACAACGGCTCCGGTCGGTTGAGCACGAGCGGCACTGCGAGCGCGGTGAGCACGCCGGCGACGACCCGCCCAGTGGTCGTGCGAGCCAGTGCGACCGCCAGCACGACCGCCGCCAGCGTGATCGCCACGACCAGGCCACGCGACGAGCCCTCGGGGGTCGTCACGGCCAGCGGCTTCAGTGCATTGCCAGCGACGAGCGCACCGGCGAAGAGCGCGACCGACAACGAGACCGAGCGGCGGTGCAGGCCCGCGACGAACAGCACCGAGACGAGGCCATAGAACACGAGCTCGTAGGCGAGCGTCCACGACTGGCCGAGCACGAGCGGCTGGCCGAGCAGATGCTGCGTCATCGTCGCGTTCGCGGCGACGCCGACAACCGGATCTTCCGTCAGGCGCGGCGCGAGCGGATAACGGTCGACGAGGTGCAACAACAGCGCAGCACCGACCGCCGCCAAATACGCCGGGAGGAGGCGGAAGCCGCGACCGATCCAGAACGCGCGGAGCGAGCCGCGGCGCTCGAGTGACGCCGGAATGATGAAGCCGCTGCAGATGAAGAAGATGATGACGCCGCACTCACCCGGACGAAACGTCTCCGTCGAGAAGCGCAGGGCCTCCGGCCACAGTCGCTCGGCGAAGTGGGTGACAACCACCATCATCGCGGCGATGCCGCGCAGTGCATCGAGGAACTCGAGTCGCCCGTGGCTCGTCGCGACACCGGGAGCAGGTGCCTCCGTTGGACGCGCACTCACCGCCACGGCCGTCAGCGTAGGGCTATAGGGTGCCGCGATGGGTTGTCTGGTCTTGCTCACGGCGGCGATCTCCCCACGGCTGGCTCTCGTCCTCGTGTGGGTGTTCACCGACTTCGTCGACCGCGCCTACGACTCGTTCATCGTGCCGTTCCTCGGCCTGCTCTTCTTGCCGTGGACGACGCTCATCTACTCACTCGCGTACGCCCCGCGGGTCGGCGTCACCGGCTGGGGCTGGTTGTTCGTACTCCTCGGCTTCTTCTCCGACATCGCGAGCTACGCGGAGAGCGCGCGCCGCAACCGCGAGAGCGTCCCGGGTTGGAACCAGGCCTACTGAGCGAGAGCTACTGAGCGAGCCCGCGTAGGCAGTCCATTCCGTCCCATACGTCGACGAACCGCGTCGTGATGGGCGCCGGACCGAAACGGACGCGATCGGGAGTGCGGAAGTCAGGCACGACACCATGCTCGATCAACGCCGCGGCAGAGCTGCTCGGCCTCGGGATGCCGGAGGGCGACGTGGGAGCCGCGCCGTGCCGGATCGCGCGGTGACCCGAGCTGGAACCCGAGCGGCGCGAGCCACGCGTCGTGCAAGTCGACGAGCAGCGAGGTGAGCGCGACGCCTTTCGCCCGGAGTCGGTCGATGCCGGCTTCGGTCAGCAGCTTCACGCCCTCGCCGACGCCCACGAGTCCGATCGCCGACGGCGTGCCGACGAGGTACTGCCCGATGCCCGGCTCCGGGTCGTACCAGGGATCCATCTGGAACTGGTTGCGCTGAGCGAACCAACCCCAGATCGGCTGGCGCAGCTCGGCCTGCTTGCCCACGGACACATAGATGAACGCGGGAGCACCGGGGCCGGCGTTGACGTACTTGTACGTGCAGCCGACGGCGAGATCGACCTTCGACTGGTCGAGCGCAACGGGGACGGATCCGACGCTGTGGCAGAGGTCCCACATGACCAGCGCGCCCGCCGCATGAGTCGCCGTGGTGATGGCGTCCATGTCGGCGATCGCTCCCGACGCGTAAGAGACGTGCGAGAGGCTCACGAGTGCCACGTCGTCGTCGAGCGCGGCCGCGACCTCGTCGACCGCCAAGCCTTCGACCGGGTCCGCCTTCACGTCGCGCAGCGTCAGTCCCCGCTGTTGGACCAGACCCTCCAGCACGTAGCGGTCGGTGGGGAAATTCTCGGAGTCGGTGACGACCACGCGTCGATCGGGTCGCGCGTCGAGTGCGGCCGATGCGCCCTTGTAGAGGTTGACGGTCGTCGAGTCGCCGACCACGACCTGCCCGGAAGCCGCGCCGAGGAGCGCGTGGCCGAGGCGGTCACCGATGACACCGGGCAGCGGGAGCCAATCGTCCCAATGCCGCACGAGATCTCGGCCCCACTCGGAGCGAATGACCTCGATCAGGCGCGCCTCGGTCGCCTTCGACAGTCGGCCGAGCGAGTTGCCGTCGAGGTAGATCAGCGCGGGATCGTCGATGACGAAGCGATCGCGGAAGCCGGCGAGCACGTCGGCCACGTCGAGCGCTTCGGCGTGGGCCCGGGAGAGCGGATCAGGCACCGAGCCAGTCCATCACTCGCGGCCACGATTGGCCGTTCGGATCGATGACGTCGAAATGGTCGAACGGTCCGGTGAGCAGCTGGGCATCGTCGCCGGCTGCGAGTGCCGCTCGCGAGAACGACACGCTCAGGTCGATGGGCACGTTCTCGTCGCGATCTCCGTGAACCAGGAGCATCGGCGCTCCGATCGGCAGCAGCGCAATCGGCGACGCCGCGGCATAGCGGTCGGGCACCTCCGCGGGGCTGCCGCCGAGAAACGCACCCGTCGCGTCGCTCGACAACCCCCGTCGGTGCGCGTCGACGAGGTCCGTCACGCCGGCGAGCGAGACAGCTGCTGTCACGACCTTGCACTCGTGCGCGGCCCACAACGCGAGGTGCCCTCCGGCAGAGTGTCCGATCGTCACGACTCGAGCGCTGAGCAGTCCGGCGACATCGATGAGCGCGTCGATGCCGGCACGGACGTCGTCGAACGTGTGCGGCCATCCGCCGCCGTCATCACCCATCCGGCGGTACTCGAGGTTCCATGCCGCCCAGCCGCGGGCCACGAGGTCCATACAGAGCCCGTCCATGAGGTGGCGGTCGTAGCGATCGCGCCAGAAGCCGCCGTGAATCGCGACCGCGAAACCCTCGGGAGGGCCGGCTTCGGGCAGGAAGAGCTCGGCGTGCTGACTGGGATGAGGGCCGTAGGTGTGGACAGACCTCACGAAGCCTGCGGCTCGGCACGACCGGCCTCGCCCGACACGTAGCTGTCGAGCCCGGCCACGAACCGCTCGAGAAGAGCTGCGAGCTCGAGCCGATCGCGAGGGCTGAAGCCCGCGAGGATGCCCGCGAGCGCCTCGCGCCTGCGCTCCATGAGCGCCTTGTGCACTTCGGATCCCCGCTTGGTGATCGCAACGACCATCACGCGGCCATCGTCGTCGGAGCGCTTCCGCTGCGCGAGGCCGGCATCGACGAGCCGGTTGACGGCTCTCGTCGCTGTCGACGCGTCGACCCGAAGGGCGTCGGCGAGCTCGCCCATCCGCACAGAGCCGTGGAAGACGAGCAGGTCGAGGGCGTCGACCTGACCGAGATCGAGGGCATCGCTCCCCTCGCCGTAGACGATCGGTCGGAACGCTTGCATCGCCGCGCCACGGCGGAGCTCGCGCCACGCGGCGCCCACGCGGAAGAGCACGGAGAGATCGCTCGGAACGGGTTTGGCGTCCGACATGACATTTGTAAACTACCAGGAAACCAGTTGCAGCCTGCAACTATCTCGTGCCACAGACCCCGCCGGGAGCAGCGTGAACGCCGTCGACATCGCCGCCAACGGCGTCCTCACGAAGCGACAGCTCTACACGGTCTTCGCCGGAGTCATGACGGGTCTGTCGCTGTCCGCGCTCGACGGCACGATCGTCAACACTGCGCTTCCCACCATCGTCGGTGAGCTCGGCGGTCTCGAGCAGATCGCGTGGGTCGGCACCGCGTATCTGCTCACGTCGACTGCCGCGACGCCTTTGTTCGGCAAGCTGTCCGACCTCTACGGACGGCGCATCCTCTTCCAGGTTGCGATCGTCGTCTTCCTCATCGGCTCGGTGTTGGCCGCGATGTCGCAGACGCTGAACCAGCTCATCGCGTCGCGCGGGTTGCAGGGCGTCGGAGGCGGCGGTCTCATGGCGATGGCGTTCGTCATCATCGGCGACGTCGTGCCGCCCCGCGAGCGCGGCCGCTACACCGGCTTCATCACTGCGACCTTCGCGGTCGCGAGTGTCGCTGGCCCCCTCATGGGCGGTTTCTTCGTCGACAACCTCACCTGGCGCTGGATCTTCCTCATCAACATCCCGCTCGGCATCGTCGCGCTCGTCGTCACGACGAAGGCGTTGCGGCTGCCGTTCCATCGGCGCGACCGCAAGGTGGACTTCCTCGGCGCGACGCTCATGACGGCCGGCGTGTTCTCGTTGATCCTGGCCATGAGCTGGGGCGGCAACGAGTACGCGTGGTCGTCATCGGTGATCCTCGGGCTGCTCGCGGCGTCCGCGGTCCTCACCGTGCTCTTCATCGTCGCGGAGCATCACGCGGAGGAGCCGATCCTCCCCCTGCACCTCTTCCGCAACTCGATCTTCAGCCTGGTCGCCGTGATCATGCTGCTGCTCGGTTCGATGATGTTCGGTGCCAGTGCGTTCCTGCCCCTGTTCCTCCAAGTGTGCACGGGCGCGTCGGCCACGAACTCGGGCTTGCTGCTGCTCCCACTGATGGCCGGGGTCACGATCACCTCGATCGGCGCCGGGCGCATCACCGCGATCACCGGCCGCTACAAGATCTTCCCGGTCATCGGCACCGCGCTCGGCACGATCGGCGTCGCCGGGCTGTCGCAGATGACGCCCGAGTCGAGCCGCTTGATGACGAGCGCATCGATGCTGATACTCGGGTTCGGCATGGGCATGACGATGCCCACCGTCGTGCTCGCGGTGCAGAACGCCGTCGACTGGAAGGATCTCGGTGTCGCCACCGCGTCAACGACGTTCTTCCGCTCGCTCGGTGGCGCCATCGGGCTCGCCGCCTACGGCGCGGTGCTCAACGCCCGCCTCGCCGTCGAGCTCCCCCGCCTGCTGCCGGCGGGCACGCAGCTCGAGGAAGGGCTGCTGCAAAGTCCCGCCGCGATCCGGGAACTCCCCGATCCCGTTGCGTCGGCCGTCATCGAAGCGCTGTCGCGGTCGATCACGGCGATCTTCCTCGTTGGCATCCCGGTCATGGCCACAGCGTTCGTCGCGTCGTGGTTCATCAAGGAGATCCCGCTGCGCGAGACCTCCGTGCTCACCGACGGCGCCGATGCCCGCGATGCGAGCGCGGACCTCGAGGCCGCCGGCGCGCTCGGGTAGAGACGGAGAGTAGGACGAGCAGGAGCCGATCGAAGCGGAGCGGAGAGCGGCGACGAGGAGTGAGATGGCCGGCGCAATGCGCCGGCCGGGTGCGCGAAGCACCGATTGTCGAGCGCAGCGAGCAGGAGCCGATCGAAGCGGAGCGGAGAGCGGCGACGAGGACTAATCGGTGCGCGGCTCGCGCGGCAGACCGAGCACTCGTTCCCCCACGATGTTGCGCTGGATCTCGGCAGTGCCGCCCCAGATCGTCTCGGACCGCGAGAAGAAGAACGACGCCTGCAGGGCGCTGACGGGGTAGTTGTCCCGCCCCCGCTGACGCGCGATGCCGGGCCACGAGTCGTCGTCGCGCCCGGTGAGGACCTGCGCGTCCATGCCCTTCACGTCGACCGCGAGTTCCATCACCTCACGATGGTGCTCCGACCAGAACATCTTGTTCGTCAGGCCGAGAGCGATGTTGCTGGAGTCACGCTTGCCACTGAGCGCGGCAGTCAACGACCGCCAGCCATTCACCTTCATGATCTGCACGCGGGCCCACGCTTTCATCAAACGCTGGCGGATCGACGCGTCGTCGATCTTCCCGTTGGCCTTCGCCATCTCGATGATCGTCTCGAGCTCGCGTTCGAACCGACGGTACGACGTGGTGGCCGACGAACCGCGCTCGAAACCGAGCGTGGTGTTGGCGACCTTCCACCCGTTGTTGACGCCGCCGACGACGTTGTCCTTCGGGCAACGGGCGTTGTCGAAGAAGACCTCGTTGAACTCGGACGAGCCGTCGGGTTGCGTGATCGGGCGCACCTCGACGCCTGGCTGCTTCATCGGCACGAGCAAGTAGGAGATGCCCTTGTGCTTCGGCGCGTCGGGGTCGGTGCGCGCGAGCAGGAAGACGAAGTCGGCGACCTGCGCCTGCGTGGTCCAGACCTTCTGCCCGTTGATGATCCACTCGTCTCCGTCGAGCACAGCGGTGGTCTTGAGCGACGCGAGGTCCGAACCCGAGTTCGGTTCGCTGAAGCCCTGGCACCAGGCGATCTCACCCTTGAGGATCTTCGGGAGGAAGTCTTTCTTCTGCTCTTCGGTGCCCCACTCGAGGATCGTCGGACCGACCAGCGTGTCGCCGAAGAAATCCGCACGCATCGGCGCGCCGGCGCGTGCGAACTCCTCGTTCAGCACGACGTTGTCCATGATCGAGAGCCCCTTGCCGCCGTACTCCTGCGGCCAAGACGCGCAGATCCACCCGCCCTCGTACAGCTTGTTCACCCACTCCGCGTTGAAGCGCTTTCGCGCTTCTCCCCTTAGATCGAAGCCCTCGTCGAACCAACCGTCGGGGAGGTTGTCCTCCAGCCAGGTGCGAATCTCCTTGCGGAACGCTTCAGCCTCGGGCGGATAAGTCAGATCCATGCCGACATTCTTGACCGTCGGGTCAGGCAGCGAAAGACGCGGCGTAAAGTGCCGCCGTGGCTGTGACCGAGAGCGCCCCCACCCTTCCCACCGGACGGTGGACGTACCAGTGGAAGGAGCTCTACTCCGAGGTCATCCAGAGCGGCCTGTGCACGGGGTGCGCCGGGTGCGTCATCGCCTGCCCGCACGACGTCATCGGCTATGACCACGCCGAGAAGGGCTACAAGCCCTACCACCTCGAGGACGAGCTCGGCCCCGACAACTGCCTTCACGGCGAGAAGGGCTGCACGTCGTGCACGCGGGCGTGCCCGCGCTTTCGCACCTGGGAGCCCGAGGCCGACATGCACCTGTTCGGCCGCGTGCGCGAGCCCACGGAGATGTACGGCATCACGAAGGACCTGTTGCTGTGCCGCGCGAGCGACGACTACGTCCACAAGATCGGACAAGACGGCGGCTTCGTTTCCGCGTTGCTGATCTGGGCGATGGACGAGGGCTACATCGACTGCGCGCTCACCTCGTTCCTCGAGGGTGACGGCACGTCGTGGAAGGCGATCCCCGGGCTCGCCCGCAACAAGGAGGAGATCCTCGCATCGGCGGGCTCCCGCTACACGTACTCCGCGAACACGCTCGCGGTGAAGCAAGCGCTCGACGAGGGCTACTCGAAGCTCGCCCTCGTGGGCATGAGCTGCCAGAGCTCAGCGCTCCCCATCATGTGGTCGCGCAAGGTGGGCAAGGCGGGCAAACCGTTCCTGTTCAACATCGGGCTGCTGTGCTCGAAGACGTTCGACGATGCCATCTTCGAGGAGCTCTTCCTCGCGAAGTACGGCCTCCGCAAGGAGGAGATGGTGAAGATGAACATCAAGGGCGTCTTCCAGATCTGGATGAAGGATGGCGCGTACCACGAGATCGATCTCAAGGAGTGCCACCAGTGGACGCGCGAGGGCTGCAAGATGTGCCCCGACTTCGCGGCTGAGCACGCCGACATCTCGACGGGCGGCATCGGCGAGGACAACGACTGGACGCTGACACTCGTGCGCACCGAGCTCGGGCGCGAGATCCTCGGCCGCATGATTGCGACCGGATGCATCGAGAGCCGCCCGGCCGACTCGGACGAAAAGGCGATGAAGCTGCTGCGCACGCTCTCGATCGTGAGCCGGCGGCGCTGGCCGTCGTTCGCGGACCAGACGCCGATCGTCGGAGTGCCACCCCCCAAGAAGAAGGCCGACGGCACAGCTCCCGCCGCGCACTGACGCGGCGTGGACCCGAGTCCTCTTCGCGACGCGCTGACCGTCGCGGCCGGCGTGCTGACGGGCGTGCTGTCCGGCGCGTTCGGCGTCGGCGGCGCAGTCATCTCGACACCGTTCGTCCGCGGTCTCGGTGCGTCCGCCACGATCGCGATCGGAACGACGCTCCCGTCGGTGATCCCGAGCTCGATCAGCGGGTCGCTGCGCTACTCGCGCGAGCAGCTGATCGCGTGGACCGCGGTCGTCTGGGTGGTGCCCATCGGCGTCCTGTGTGCGGTCGGTGGCGCGCTCGCCACCGAAGTCATCCCGGGGGACGGACACATACAGCAGCTCGTGACAGCGGGTTTCGTCGCGTTCACCGTGTGGCGGACGTACGCCGTCGGGACCGGACCGCACCGTCTCGTCGTCGACGAATCCCGCCCCGCGGACGAGATCTGCCGCACCGCGAGTGATCGGCGAGGCTTCGTCGGGATCGGCGCCCTCTCGGGCGCGCTGTCGGGACTGCTCGGCGTCGGCGGCGGCATCGTCATGGTGCCGGCGTTCAACCAGTGGATGAAGATGACGCTCAAGCAGTCGATCGCGACCTCGTTGGTGTGCGTCGGGCTGTTCGCGATCCCCGGCACCATCACCCACGCGGCACTGGGGAACATCGACTGGCGGTTCGCGTTCTTCCTCACGCTCGGCGTCGTGCCCGGCGCTCGCATTGGCTCGGGACTGACTCTCCACGCCGGCGACGTCCGCCTGCGCAACGCTGTCGCGATCTTCCTCGCTGTGGTCGCCGTGATCTACGGCACCGGCGAGATCCTCGCCCTGTTCAACTAGTCCCTCGCCGCTCTCCGCTTCGCTTCGATCGGCTCGGCTCGCTTCGCTCGGCAATCGGTGCTTCTCGCACCCGGGCGGCGCACTGCGCCGCCCCTGCCCGCGACGGCGGGATTGATGATTCGAGGCATCATGCGTGCCCCGATTCGTCAATCCGGGCCCGCGTTCGCGTTCGCGTTCGGGTTCGGGTTCGCGAGCGCGACGGCGCGGGCGAAGATGGCGTCGAGCATCTCTCGAGTGAGCTTGCCGGTGAAGGTGTTCTGCTGGCTCGGGTGGAAGCAGCACACGAGGATGCGGCTGTCGTCGAGGGGCACCTCAACGCCGTGGCCGAACTTCGGGCGTGGGCGCACACCCAGGACGCGGCACGCGGCCTCGTACGCGAACGCGCCGAGCGCGACGAAGACGCGCCCGTTGCGCAGCAGCGCGATCTCACGTGCGAGGTACGGCTCACAAGCGTCGCGCTCCTCGACGGTCGGTTTGTTCGCCGGCGGCGCGCACCGAACCGCGGCAGTGAGGTACGTATCGATCAACGCGAGCCCGTCGTCGGGTCCTGTGCTGGTGGGCTGGTTCGCGAGACCGGCTCTGTGCAGCGCGCCGTACAACCACTCCCCGGACCGGTCACCCGTGAACATGCGGCCCGTGCGATTGGCGCCATGCGCGGCCGGTGCGAGCCCGAGGATGACGATGCGCGCCTCGGGGTCACCGAACCCGGGCACCGGCCGGCCCCAATATTGCTCGTCTCGGAACGCGGCGCGCTTCTCGCACGCGACTTCCTCACGCCACGCGACCAACCGCGGGCACGTCCGGCACGCGACGATCTCGGCCGTCAACGCCGCGAGGGACTCCACCGGGGTCAGGGTAGGTTGGCGATTCCGCCCATGAGTCGCCCGAAGCCTCCTCCCCCGACCCTCGTGGTGTTGGTGCGTCACGGCCAGACCGCGACGACCGGCACGATTCTTCCCGGGCGCGCGCCGGGGTTGCACCTGTCCGACAAGGGAAGGGAGCAGGCCGTCGCCGTCGCCACGCGGCTCGAAGCCCTGCCGAAGGTCGACGCGGTCTACGCCTCGCCGCTCGAGCGCACGCGCGAGACCGCCGCGCCGATCGCCAAGGCGCGCAAGCTGAGGGTGCGCATCGACAAGGGCCTGCTCGAGGCCGACTTCGGCGAGTGGACGGGCCGCGAGCTCAAGGCGCTGTTCAAGCAGCCCGAGTGGCAGACGGTGCAGCGCTACCCGAGCGGCTTCCGTTTCCCCGGCGGCGAGTCGTTCGCCGAGATGCAGTCGCGCATCACGGGCGCGATCGATCGCATCGTCGCTCGTCACCCGGGCGGCTGCGTCGTCGTGGTATCGCACGCGGACCCGATCAAGGCCGCGGTGGCCCAAGCGCTCGGCACCCACCTCGACCTCTTCCAACGAATCGTGATCTCGCCGTGCTCGGTGACGGCGATCGCCTACGGCGCGGGCGGGCCGGCCGTGCTCACGGTGAACTCGGCCAACGGTACTCTCGCCGACCTGAAGGCCAGCTGAAACCGGGATGAGTGAGTCGTTCGATCTCGGAGACGTCTCGGTGTTCACCGCCGGCGCGATCGGAGAGCCGGGCCAGCGTGTGTTCTACCTCCAGGCGCGCGCGGCGAGCACAACCCTCTCGTGGCGGCTCGAGAAGCAACAGGTCGCGGCGCTGGGAGAGTTCCTCCAGCGGATGCTCGCCGACCTTCCTCAAGCCGAGACGGTGCCGCATCCCGATGCTCTCGCGCTGACGGAGCCGATCGAGCCGGAGTGGACGGTCGGATCGATTGGGGTCGCGTACGACGGTGACGAGGACCGCATCCTCGTCGCGGCCGACGAGCTCGTGGAGACCGACGACGAAGGCAACCCGGCGCCCGGGGTGGAGCGAGCGTCGGCCCGCGTGCGCATCACGCGTGAGCAGGCGGCGGCGTTCGTCGCCACCGCCGAAGCGCTCATGGCCGCCGGACGCCCTCCGTGTCGCATCTGCGGGCGGCCGATGGACCCTGAGGGGCACATCTGCCCCCGGTCGAACGGTCACGGACTCCACTGATCGCGATGGCGACGAACGAGCCGCCTCGGGAGTGGCCTCCGCCGGACCCGCTCGCGCTGCTCGCCGAGGGTGAGGTGTCACTCGTCGGGCGAATGCCGTGGAGCTCGAATGCCACGTACCTCGTCGAGCTGTGCCACAACGGCGTCGAGGCCCAGGCCGTGTACAAACCGGTGCGCGGCGAGCGTCCCCTGTGGGACTTCCCGTCGGGATTGCACAAGCGCGAGGTCGCGGCATACGTGCTCTCACATGCCCTCGGCTGGGGCATCGTCCCCCCCACCGTGCTCCGCGACGACGGGCCGCTCGGCGAAGGGTCGCTCCAATTGTTCGTGCCGGCGGACTTCGAACAGCACTACTTCACCCTGCACGAGCGCGTGGAGACGCACGACGCGCTCATGACGATCGCAGTCTTCGACCTCCTCGTGAACAACACCGATCGCAAGAGCGGCCACTGCCTCCTCGGTCTCGATCACCGGATCTACGCGATCGACAACGGCCTGTGCTTCGCCGTCGAGCCGAAGCTGCGCACGGTCATCTGGGAGTTCGGCGGCGACCGCATCCCGGAGTCGCTCATCGTCGACGTCGCTCGAATCGCACAGGCAGTGCCGCCGGGCCTGCGCGCGCTCCTCGACCGCGACGAGGTCGACGCCGTGCAGCGCCGGGCCAAGGCGGTCGTGGCGAAACCGGTCTTCCCCGTCGACCCGTCCGGCCGGCGCTATCCGTGGCCGATGGTGTGACCGCGCCGACGCTCGCGGAGGTCGTCGAGCAGGGTGATCTCGACCAGCTCGTGCGCACCGTCGATCAGCTCTGCGCGACACGGGATTGGGACGGGCTCGTCGAGCTCCGCGACCGCTGCCGCTGGGCACTGGAACGGGGGAAGCAGCTGTGGCCAGCGGCGTCGCTGGCCGAGTACCGCCTCGCGCTCGAGGCGCCCGGACAGTGGGCAGCGGGGGTGTTGGCGGAAGGAGCGGGGCGCTTCGCACTCGGACCGCTGCCCGAGGTGGCGGCGAGCACGCACACCTGGGCGGAGCTGGTACCGCACCTGGCGCCGGGACCGCTCGCCGCGATCACCGCCCACGAGCGTGTGTTGCGCGGCGAGGACCTCCGCGATGAGGACATCGACAGACGTGTCCTCGAGGTTCCGCTCACGCTCATGTCGTGGGAGCCGAAGTATCCACTCGCCGAGTACGAAGAGGACAAGGCCGCGTTCCCGTCGCCGGCGCCGCCCGCGCTCTCCCCGATCGAGCTCGAGAATGGCGATGTCGTCGAGGACCGCGCGACGACCGACGCGCTCCTCGCGCTCACGACGCGATGGACAGTCGAGTCGAATGGCCGCTCCGAGGCGGTCGCGGTCCGCGGGAGAGCCCCCGCCGCGATCGCGGCACTCGGCGTACGCCGCGCGCGCGTCGCGGAGATCACCGCGGCCGACGGGCTCGCGTGGATGGCATGGGCGGCTGCAAGCGGCGGCGCGCACGGTCGTCGTCGCGGCATGGCGACCGGACGCTTCGACGTGTGGTGGGCGGCAGTCGCGCTCGCGGACGCGCTCGACGACTGGCCACTTTCCCCCGACGAAGTCGGCGACTCGATCGCCGCGCTCCGGTGGTTCGTGTGGGACGCCTACGAGCCCGAGACCGGCTGGGTCGTGCGCCTTGCGGTCGAAGACCCGGACGAGGGCATGGCGTGGGCGGTGGCGGCCACCGACCAGGCCTAGGACCAGGCCTCGGACTCAGTCGAGGACGCGCTCGAGGTACGGATTCGCGAACGTTCTGTTGGGGTCGACTCGGGCGCGACTCGCCTGGAAGCGGCCCCACTCCGGATAGCGCGGCGCGAGCGTCTCCGAGGTCTGGAAGTGCAGCTTGCCCCAGTGCGGACGGCCGCCCGCCGCGCTCATGATCCGTTCCACGCCGCGGAAGTACTGCTCGTAGCCGCGCCCTTCGAACACGTGGCACGCGATGAATGCGCTGTCGCGTCCGGAAGCCATCGACAGTGGGATGTCGTCGCCCGCGACGAAGCGCACCTCGACGGGGACTTGGATGCGAAGACCGCTGGCGTCGATGAACGACCGCAGCTCGCGCAAGCAGTCGGCGGCCGCGGCGCGTGGGATTCCGTACTCCATCTCGTAGAAGCGCACGGAGCGGGGCGTCGTGAACACGCGGTACGACTGCTCGGTGGAATCCACCCGGCCGATCAGCCGCGTGACCTGGCGCGAGATGCCCGGGATCGTGGAGGGGAACCGGCGGCCGACGCGCCACGCCGCGCTCAGCGCAACGTTCTCGAGAAAGACCTCGTCGTACCACTCCTTCGCGCGCGATCGGGGTGCAGGCGGGTCGTCAACGCGGTTGTTCTGCTTCGCCTGCACCCATTCGGTGTGCGGGAACCAGTTGAACTCGAAGTGGTCGTTGCCTTCGACGTGGCGATCGAGGTCGGCGAGCACGTCGTCGAGTCGCTTGCGCTCGTTCACCGCGTGGAGCGTGAAGGCGGGGACACATCGCAGCGTGACCGTGGAGATCACGCCGAGCGCCCCGAGACCCACCCTCGCGGCCGCGAACAGCTCGGGTTCGTCGGCGGGCGAGCAGCTGATCACCGAGCCGTCCCCGGTCACGATCTCCATCGCCTCGATGAACGTCGACAGCGCGCCGAGCCGCGCGCCGGTGCCGTGGGTGCCCGTCGAGAACGCGCCGGAGATCGTCTGCGCGTCGATGTCGCCGAGGTTCGGCAGTGCCAGCCCGAGAGAGTCGAGCGTGGCGTTCAGCCGCGGATCGTGATGCCGGCCTGCACGGTCACGAGCCGGCTCGCCACGTCGGCCGACACCACCTCCTCGTACCGGTCGAGGACAACCTGCGTGCCGGTCGTGCACGCGATGTCCGTGAACGAGTGACCGGCGCCGACGACCTTCACCGTCGAGCCGTTCGCGGCCGCCGCCTTCACGACCGCGGCGAGCTCATCGACATCACGCGGGTGGGCCACCGCCGCCGGCGCACACACTTGGTTGCGGGCCCAGTTGCGCCACTCGCTCACACCGGCCCCAGCACGGCATCCAGGTAGTCGTTCGTGAACATCCCGTGAGGGTCGAACTCATTCCGCACCGCCTGGAACTGGTCCCACTTCGGATACAGCGCCGCGAGCTGGTCGGCGGTCCGGGTGTGCAGCTTGCCCCAGTGCGGACGGCCGTCGAGCTCGCGGATGACCGCCTCGACCTCGCGGAAGTACTCCTCGTAAGGCCGATCGTGCCACTCGTGCACCGCGATGTAGACGGTGGGGCGCCCAGACGCAGTGGACAGCGCGACGTCGTCGGGCGCCGTGACCCGCACCTCGACGGGGAAGCGAATGCCCCAGTCGTGCCGCTCGATCTGGCGACGCACCTCCCTCAGCGTGTGCATGCCGTGCTCGGCGGGGATGGCGTACTCCATCTCGTAGAAGGGTGTCTCGCGGGACGAGCAGAAGATGCGGTCGCTTCGGTCGCTGAACTGGAGTGCGTGCGGGCGCTCACCCTCCGGCTGCCAACGCCCGAGCAGGCCGAGCACGGTGAGCCCGCGCCGGCTGATGTCGCGCTCCTCGAGCGGCGGCGTCCACCCCGGCTTCGACGAACCCTCGCGGAGGTTCGCCTTCGTCAGCACCCACTCCGTCGACGGCACCCACCAGAACTCGAAGTGGTCGTGCGCGGCGACGGCGTCGTCCCAGGCCTCCATCATCTGCTCGATCACCACGGGCGCCTCGGTGCAGTGCAGCTCGAACGTGGGCACGCACCGAAGCGTCACTTCGGCGACGATGCCGAGCGCGCCGAGGCCGACGCGCGCGACCGAGAGCAGGTCGGCGTCGCTCGCGTCGATCCGGCGAGCGCGACCATCGGCGGTCACGAGCGTCATTGCTTCGACGAACGTCGCGAGTCCGCCCCACTCGGCACCGGTGCCGTGTGTGGAGGTCGCGATCGCCCCGGAGATCGTCTGGCGGTCGATGTCACCGAGGTTCGGGAACGCCAACCCGGCCTCGGCGAGCGCCTCGTTGAGCGAGGCCAGCGTGATACCGGCCTGGACGCTGACGACCCCAGACGAGGTGTCGATGTCGAGCACGCGATCGAGACGGTCGAGCACGAGGCATCGTCCGTTCGTGAGCGCGATGCCGGTGAACGAATGCCCGGCCCCGACCGCCTTCACCCGCTCGCTGCTGGCCGCGGCCTCGGCGACGAGCGTCGTGAGCCGATCAACAGAACTCGGGTGCTCGAGCGCCATGACGTCGTGCGTCTGGTTGCCCGCCCAGTTCGTCCAGCTCTCGCCGGTGGCGGGCACAGGTCAGCCGCGGGCTTGGAGAGCCTCGATCAGCTTGGGCAGCACCTTGTGCACATCGCCGACGATGCCGAGGTCCGAGATCGAGAAGATCGGCGCCTCTTTGTCCTTGTTGATGGCGATGATGTTCTTGGAGCCCTTCATGCCGACCATGTGCTGCGTCGCACCCGAGATGCCAGCCGCCAGGTAGACGGTGGGCTTCACGACCTTGCCCGTCTGGCCCACCTGATACGAGTACGGCACCCAGCCCGCGTCGACGATCGCACGCGACGCGCCCGGCGCGCCCTTGAGCAGCTTCGCCAGGTCCTCGATCAAGTGGTAGTTGCCGGCCTCCCCGAGGCCACGGCCGCCCGACACGACGATGTTGGCCTCGTCGAGCTTCGGACCGGTCGACTCCTCGACGTGGCGCGCCGTCACGCGTGCCGTGCCGGTCGCGCCGACGTCCGGCACCGCGACCTCGACGACCTCACCGTCGGCCCCGCCGCCGGCTTCGGCGACGAAGGACTTCGGACGAAACGCCGCCAGCGCCGGTGCTCCGCCCGACACCGCGGTGGTGACGAGCGTGTTGCCACCGAAGATCGCCGTCGTGCACTTCACTGTCGACCCGTCGACCGAAACGTCGATGCTGTTGGTGAGCACCGGCTTGTCGACCTTGACGGACAGTCGGCCCATGACGTCGCGGGCCTCGTAGGTCATGCCGAACATGATCAGGTCGGGAGCACTCGACTCGATCTGGGTCGCCATCGCCGCGGCCACCGCGGCGCCCGGGAGGGCATCGTTCAGATCGCGCATCGCGTAGACCTTCGACGTGCCGTGCTCGCCGAGCGCGGCAGCGATGCCGGCAGCATCTTCACCGGCGTAGACCGCTTCGACGGTGCCGCCGAGCTCACGGGCCTTGGTGAGCAGCTCGAGGGTCAGCGATGTCGGCTTGCCCTCGGCCGACTCGGCGTACACCCACACAGTGGAGAGCGTCATCTCATCCTCCTCAGATGACCTTGAGGCCTTCGAGGAAGGCGATGATCTTCAGGTGCCCCTCGCCGTCGTCTTCGATGACTTCGCCGGCCTGCCGCGCTTCCGCGGCCGTGATGTCGGTGATTTCCTGGCGTGCGCCCGGCCATCCCACCGATGAGGCGTCGAGACCGAGGTCGGCGGCCGTCACTTCTTCGACCGGCTTGTTCTTCGCAGCCATGATCCCCTTGAACGAGGGATAGCGAGGCTCGACGACACCGGCGGTCACGCTCACGACCGCGGGCATCGGGCACTCGACTTCGTCGTAACCGGCCTCGGTCTGACGTTGCACCTTCACCGTCTCACCCGCGACCTCGACGTGCTTCGCAAACGTGACCGACGGCAGGCCGAGGAGCTCGGCGATCTGCTCGGGCACGGTGCCGGTGTAGCCATCGGTCGACTCGGTCGCGGTCAGCACGAGATCGGGCGTCCCGAGACGCTGGATCGCCTTGGCGAGCACCTTGGCGGTCGACAGCGAGTCGGAGCCTTGCAACGCAGGATCGCTGACGAGCACAGCTTTGGCCGCACCCATCGCGAGAGCGGTGCGCAGACCCGACACCTCGTTGTTCGGCGCCATCGACACCAACGAAACCTCGCCGCCGCCCGCGGCGTCGACGAGCTGCAACGCCATCTCGACACCGTACGAGTCGGATTCATCGAGGATGAGCTTGCCTTCACGCTTCAACGTCTTGGTCGACGGGTCGAGCGCCCCCGGCACAGCGGGGTCGGGGATCTGCTTGACGCAGACGACGACGTTCATGGCGTCGTAGTCTGCGCCCCAGGCCCCACGGCCACAAATCGGATCGTGAGGCGAACGCGACACTGCCGGGGGCCCCTCTGCGACTGCTTCTCATCGTCAATTCGGCCGCTTCGTCGGTCACCGCTCGCAGCCGAGTCGTCATCCAGAAGGCCCTGAGCGCCGACCACCAGGTGTCGCTCGCCGAGACGAGCAGGCGTGGCCATGCCACCCGTCTCGCACAGGGCGCGGCGGCCGACGGCGTCGACGTGGTCGTCGTGCTCGGCGGGGACGGCACCCAGAACGAGGGCGCCAACGGGCTGGCGGGCACCGAGACGGCGCTCGCGGTGCTGCCCGGCGGCTCGACGAACGTCTTCGCCCGCACGATCGGCCTGCCGAACGACCCGATCGAAGCGACCGGCGTGCTGCTCGACGCGTTGGCGAAGCAATCGATGCGCAAGGTCGGCTTGGGCAGCGTCAACGACCGCTACTTCCTGTTCCACACAGGGGTGGGCTTCGATGCGGCGGTCGTCCGCCAGGTAGAGCGTCGCGACACGTTCAAGCGCTGGTTCGGCCATCCCCTCTTCATCTACGCGACCGTCGTCACGTGGCTTCGCCACTACGACCGCCGTCACCCCCACTTCGGTGTGCACTTCCACGACGGGGTCGTGGACGACGGCTACTTCACCGTCGTGATGAACACCTCTCCGTACACGTTTCTCGGCAACCGCCCGTTCGACATCGCTCCGGAGGCCACGTTCGACCGGGGGCTCGTCGCGGTGACGGTGCGGTCGCTCGGGATGTCGATGGCGACGACGCTCGCTCGCACCGCCTTCATGAACCCGCGCACGCTGCGCAACTCGCGCTCGGTCGACTTCCGCACCGACCTCGAGAGCTTCGAGATACTGGGGCATCGTCCGTTTCCGTACCAGGTCGACGGCGACTACCTCGGTGAGGTCGACCGTTTGCAGTTCCGCCACGAGCCCAACGCACTGAACCTGGTGCTGCCCGACGTTGCGGCGTCAGGAACGGCCGAGCACGGCTAGCAAGACGTCCGGCACATTCGTGCAGATGCCGTCGACCCCGAAGCCGATGAGCTCTTTCATCCGGGCCGGCTCGTCAACGGTCCACACATTGACCTCGAGTCCCCGCTCGTGACACGCCTCGACCAACGCGGCGTCGACGAGGGGATCGTAGGGATGCAGGGCACGATGACCGTTGCCGACGAGCCCCGCCGCCACCGTGGCCGCATCGGGGATCACCATCGTCAGCCACGCCGTCGGGACGGTGCGATCGACGATGCGCACACGCTCGATGCTCCCGACATCGAACGAAGACACGAGCACCTGGTCGTGGATCGAACGGCCCGCCACGAAGCGAGCGACGTCCCCAGCAACGGTGCGCTCGTTGTCGAAGTCCGGGTCTTGGCGGGAGTTCTTCACCTCGACGTTCACCGCCATGTCGCCGCAGGCCTCGATCGCCGCCGCCAGATCCGGGACGTCGGAGGGAAGCTCGCGTGCGTGGAGGTCGTAGATCACCCGCCCGTCGGGGAGCTGGGCGTCGTGATGGATGACGAGAAAGCCATCGGCGGTCGCCCGGACATCGAGCTCGACCATGTCGGCTCCCATCGCGGCGGCCCCTCGAAAGGCCGCCAGTGTGTTCTCGCGAAAGGCCTTCGACGCGCCTCGGTGGGCGATCACCTGGGTCATGCACCCATCCAATCAATGTGAGGAGCGCGTGTCGGGCTCCTGAAGAACTACTTGCCGCCTCGTAGCCTCTGGTGTACCCTCGGCACACCGCGTCGCTCCTGGTCATTGCCCGGGTCGGCGCCATGTGAACGGTTTCACACACTGCAGGTCTCGTGAGGGAAGTGCCTCGGCGGCGACGCCGAGCGAGGTTGGGCTGGAGGATGCGTGTCGGTCGCCACTGGGATTGCGCTCGCCCAAGATCGCGGCGACTGGCGGGCCGAATCCGCCTGCCGAGACACCGACCCTGACCTGTTCTTCCCCGTCGGAACGACGGGGCCGGCCATCGAGCAGATCGACGCTGCCAAGGCCGTGTGCGGCAACTGCCCCGTGCAATCGCAGTGCCTCGAGTTCGCGCTTGCGACCAACCAGGACTCGGGCGTTTGGGGCGGCACGTCGGAGGATGAGCGCCGGCGACTGCGACGGGCATGGTTGGCCCGTCAGCGCCGGGCCTCCTAGTTCGACGATTGGGCTGAGCTACCCGTACGACTCCGGGATCAGCATCCGCAACGAGACAACTGTCCCGGGATCCGCGCGCGCCATCTCGATCGTCCCGAGGAGCTCGGTCGTCACGAGTGTCCGCACGATGGACAGCCCGAGACCGGTGGCGTCTTCGATGCGAAAGTCGTCGGGCAGCCCGACCCCGTCGTCGCTGACCGTCACCGCGAGCATCGAGCCGTCGTTCGCCATGTCTACCGAGATCGTGCCGGGCCGGCCGTCCACAAACGCGTGATCGACCGCGTTCTGCAACAGCTCGGTGAGGACTACCGCGAGTGGGGTCGCCACGTTCGCTGAGAGCCGGCCAGCGTCCCCGGAGATGCGAAGCCGAACCGGCCGGTCGGGCGACTGAAGCCCCTCCTCCACCATCGCCGCGAGGGGCAGGAGGATGTCGTTGAAGTCGATGTCGTCCCCGACATCGCGCGAAAGCGTCTCGTGCACGAGCGCGATGGTGCGGATGCGGCGCACCGACTCCTCGACCGCCGCCTTCGCCTCCGCCGACTCGAGCCGGCGTCCCTGCAGGCGGAGCAACGACGAGATCGTCTGCAGGTTGTTCTTCACGCGGTGATGGATCTCGCGGATCGTCGCGTCCTTGCTCAGCAGCATGCGGTCACGGCGACGCAGCTCGGAGATGTCGCGCACGAGCACGACGCCTCCACTCACCTTGCCCCCTTTCAGGAGGGGGAGGCAGCGCACGAGCACGATCACCTCGGGAACCTGCTCGATCTCCTCGGTTGCCGGTGCCGCCGACTCGAACGCGAGCCGCACGGGGTGATCGTCGAAGCCGATCGCGGCAAGGCGCATGCCGACGGCGTTCGCCTGCACGCCCGCGCGGTGCAGCGCGGAGACCGCATTCGGCGACGCGTACTCGACCCGCTCTGACGCATCGAGCAGCATCACGCCGTCGCCAACGCGGGGCAGGGCCGCTGTGCTCGACCGCTCGGCCGCGAAGGGAAACTCGCCGTCCGCGATCATCCGCGCAAAGCGCTCGAAGACCTCGAGGTAGGTGCGCTCGAGCTCGCCGAGCTCGCGCCCGACCGAGGGCGACCACTCACGCGTCAGCACACCGAGAACCGCGCCGTCGTGCCGAACGGGGATCGCGGCGACCCGCACCCGATCGCTCCCGCGCACCTGGGCCATGTCACCGACGACGATCTCGCCGGTGTTCCAGGCCTCGGCGACGTGAGGATGATCTGCACCGACCAGCACCTCCCCGACCCAGTCGGCCCGGTACATCGTCTGCCCTGTCGTCGGGCGGATCTGCCCGAGCACGAGCCACGAATCGGCGTCGATGACGGGCGCGAGCAGAAGCAGGTCGGCGAAGCAGAAGTCGGCGAGCATCCCCCACTCGGCCACGAGGCGCTGCAGGTGGGCGATCTGGACGTGCCCGAGCGAGGTTCGGTGCCGCGCGAGCTCGGCGAGGGTCGCCATCGGCCACGATGCTACGAGCCACCCGTGCGGGAACCGGGACGGCGCCTCAGGTGTCTCAACCAAGGATGGTGGCTGAGCTCGTGAACATCGACCCGGTCGACCCGGTGGACGACGCCGCGCTCGACGGTGCCGAACCGGATCCGCCGGACTCGCGGGACTTCGACGACCTGTTCGCTCAGCGTTACCGCCCGATGGTGCGTCTCGCCACGCTGCTGGTCGGGAACCCGGCCGTGGCCGAAGAACTCGTGCAGGACGCCTTCGTGCGCGTGCACCGCAAGTGGGACGGCGTCGAGCATCCCACGGCCTACCTGCGTACTGCCGTCGTCAACGCGTGCCGCAACAACCGGCGCCGAGCGCGGCTCGAGCGGGCACATGCGACTGCTCCCTCCTCGGCGGTCGCTCCCCCGCAGGAGCCGCTGCTCGACGCGCTCGCGACCCTGAGCGAGCGCCAGCGTGTCGCCATCGTCCTGCGCTACTACGAGGACTTGTCCGAGGCGGAGATCGCGGCCGCACTCGGCTGCCGCCCCGGCACCGTGAAGTCGCTGCTGCACCGCGGGCTCGCCCAGCTTCGAGAGGTGATCGAACCGTGAACTCCCCCGACGATCTCGACTCCGCGCTCACCGACGCGCTGCATCGGCGCGCCGACGGCATCTCGGTGCCGAACGACGGTCGCGCCCGCTTCGATCAGATGCTCGCGCAGGACACCCGCAACCGGCATCGGCGGAGAGTCGGCATGTCGTTGGTGGGCATCGTGGCCGTCGTCGCGATCGGTGCGGCGGCGGTGGGCTTCGCAACACGTCGAGGTTCCGAGCCGAAGTCCCAGACCGTCGCCGCGGCCGCTGCGGACGACGTGAAGCTGCGCGCGCCCACCGAGCCGTCCAACCTTCCGAAGCTGCTGCCCGACCTTCCCGACGGGTGGGTGCTCGACAACGCCGGCGACTACGGCGGCCCGTCGTTGAACACCGCCGACGCGCCCGCGAGCGAAGCAGCGATCGGCAGGAGCCGGTTGCAGCTGTACCGGTCGCCGTCGCCCGCGGGGCCCGTCGTCCGAGTCGACATCCGCACCGAGCCGGGTGGTGGAGGGTTCGACACTGCCGGGTGGGAGGGCGATCCGAACGCGACCATCACCACCGTCCGTGGACACGAGGCGGTCGTGACGACGAACGGCGGCGACGACCCGGCGCAGCTCATCATGTGGGCCGAGGATCCGCAGACGACCGTGTCGGTCACCGCCGACGGCCTCACGGGCACCGAACCGATCGACTTCGCGAACGGCCTGCAACCCGACGGGGCGACGCCGGCGACGGATGACTTCACGGCCACGGTGCTGCCTCAGGCCGTCGCGCTGACCTACGCGGGCCCGGCCGATCTCCCGATGGGGTACGGGGGACCGTCGTGGTCCCTCGGGTATCGGGGGCCCGAAGACCTCAGCCAGCCGTCGGACCCGTTCCTCAACCTCACCGCGACGATGGGCACCGAGGACGCGCTGACCGTCTATCCCGCACCGCGCGGGCGCACCGAAGCGGTCACGGTTGCCGGACAGCCGGCGCTCCTCGTCGACATCTCTCGAGACGACCCGACCCAGCAGCAGATGCGCGAGCTGCTGTGGCGCGACACGGCGACGGGACTTGTGTTCACGATGTCGGCGTCCGGTACGGATGCGGCCACGATGGTCTCGTTCGCGGCGAGCCTCCATCCGGTGAGCGAGGAGGAGTGGCAAGCGGCGGTCGCGGCAGTACGGCCACTGTCGGGCGGCGAGACCCCCGAGCCTGGATTCGAAGAGCCCGCCTCACCGGAGACGATCCCGGCCCTCGCGACCGGCTCGCTCGACGGCCGCTCGTGGACGATCAACGGCCTGCGCTTCCCCGACAGCGACGAAGGACTCGTGTGCGGCGAGCTCGCGTTCGACGGCGGAGACATGGTCGGCAGCGCGTGCGCTGAGACGACGAGCTCGCGGCCGGGCATCGGCGTCGGCAGCGATGGGGCCAATGTCGTCTTCGCAGCGACGGAGCCGGCGATCACTCGTGTCGAGATCGTCCGCACCGGCCTGGATCCACTCGCCGTCGACACCGTGCCGTCAAGCGACCCGTCGATCCCGCTGCGGTGGTTCGTCGCCTCGGTCGGCGACCCACTGAAGGTCACTGCCATCGTCGGGTACGACGAGTCGGGCGCCGAGGTGGTGCGGGTCGACCAGCCTCTCGGGCCTCCCTATCCCGACTACCGGGTGCTCGAGTCCGCGCCGAAGCGCGACCTGGCTGCTGACGTCGTCGACGGCGCGACGTGGACCTTGACGGGCGCCGACTCGCCGCTCAGCGACGGCACCGGCCCGGTCACGTGCGTGACCCTCAAGTTCGCGTCCGAGTCGGCCTCGACCTGCCCGATCAGAGTCGCCGGCGGCGTGAACGGCAACGGCATCATCGACGCGACGGTCGCAGTGTTGCGCCGGCGGACGTTCGTCCTCGCACATCTCGAGCGGAGTGTGGCGGAGTTCTGCGTCACCCTCGACGACGGCGAGGCGATCATCGTGCCGGTCGTGGCCACCGGCTCACCCTCTGGCTGGACAACGGCAGTGGTCCATGTGCCGACAGGGCGCATCGCGGTCGAGCTGCACGCGATCGACGTCGACGGCAGCGACATGGGGGCGATCAGTGCCGAACCCGCCGAGGCGTCCGTGCGCCCGATGCCGCTCGAGATCTCGGCGCGTCCAGCGAAGGGCTGAGCCGGCGGTCGATAACGTGCGCCAATGAACGAAGCGCACGAAGCCTGCGGCGGCGACGAGTGGCGAGCGATGATGCGAGACGTCATCCTCCCGTGGGCGATGGGTGAGGTCGATCTCGGTGACGACGTGATCGAAGTCGGCCCGGGCTACGGCGCGACGACCGACGTCCTGTGCGAGAGGGTGCCCCGGCTCACGTCGGTCGAGATCGACGAGGTGCTCGCGGCGATGCTCACTGAGCGCTTCAACGCAAAGGAGAACGTCGAGATCGTCGTCGGCGACGCCACCGCGCTCGGGTATCCCGACGGTCGGTTCACGGGTGCAGCGTGCTTCACGATGTTGCATCACGTCCCGACGATCGCCCTCCAGGACCGCCTGTTCGCGGAGGTCGCGCGGGTCCTGCGACCGGGGGCGGCGCTCGTTGCGAGCGACAGCCTGGCGAGCGACGAGCTCGCCGCGCACCACGAGGACGACACCTACAACCCTGTGGACCCCGACACGGTGGCCGCCCGCCTCGAGGCGGCCGGTTTCAGCGAGGTGGAGGTGCGCACCAATCCATTCGGATGGGCAGCGGTCGCCCGAAAGTGAGTCGGGAGTACGAAAGTGTCAGCCGTCTTGGGACGCGAGCACTTCGGCTTCGCTGATCTCCCACCGGTGCTCGCACTCACGGCCGTGCTGGTACATGACGCCTTTGCGCAGGTCGATGTGCTCGAGGAAGCCGGGCCCCCCGCACTCGGGGCAGCGGGTCGGCTTTCCCCAAATGAGCTTCGGCGCCGGCGGCTCCACCACCACCTCGGGCTCCGGCTCCGGTGCTAGGTCCGGAACCTTGCGTAGCCAAGACATTGCCCCTCCTTCGTCTTGGGCCCCCGCTTCCTCGCCCGCGGGGACCGCTGGATGCCATGGTACCCACGTCGACCACTCTGCGCGCGCAGTGTGGGCGAGCACTCCCCTACCGCGGCCGCCAGAGGTACTGGCCGAGATCGAGCACACCGGCCAGGTCGGTGAGCTCACCGCCCAGCTGAGGCACCGACACGACTTCGGGCGCGCGGGCGAGCTCGGTGCGCTGCTCGGCTTCGCGGGTCGCCGCCACCGCGTAGTTGTGGAAGCTGGCGGCGACATCGGCGACCAACCGCGTGAGGTCGGCCGGCTCGGCGGCGAGAAGCGGTGCGAGATCGGCGCCGATGGCACCGGCCTCTCGCTCCAGGACTGATGCCGCAGTCGCCGCAGCCGGGTCGAGGAGGTACGCGGGGAGCACCTTGTTCAGCACGATCGCGCCGAGGTGGAGGTGGCGCTCGTGGAGGGCATCGATGAAGAACTCGGCCTCCCGCAACGGTGACGACTCGAGCGTGCTCACGACGATGAACGTCGTCCGCTTGTCGGCCAGCACGCGCTGCACGGCCCGGGCTCGCTGGACGAACCCGTCGTGCATCGTCTGGAAGAGGATGAAGAACTCGGCGATGTCCTGAAGGAACTGCGAGCCCAGGATGCGATCGGCCATTTGGTAAAAGGGTCGCGACGCCGCGGTCATCATCCTCGATCGATACGGAACCGTGAGCCAGCGCAGCAGCCGACTGTTGAAGAACTCGGCCATGCGGGCCGGGGCGTCGAGGAAGTCGAGAGCGTTGCGAGACGGTGGGGTGTCGACGACGACCAGGTCGTACTTCCCCGCCGTATGGATGTCGTACAGCCGCTCCATCGCGATGTAGTCGTGGCCCTGCACGAACCGGGTCGTGATGTTCTCGTAGAGCGGGTTCGCGAGGATCGCGTCGCGGGTCGCGGCGTCGGGCGCATGGCGGCGCACGAGATCGTCCCACGACTGCTTGGTGTCGAGCATGGCGACCCACAGCTCGCCGCGCGGCACGACTCCGGCCGCCTCGAACGCGGCTTTGTCCACGCGCCGCTCGACGTTGCCGAACGACTCCAAGCCGAGTGCGTTCGCGAGCCGGCGGGCGGGGTCGACGGTCAGCACGAGCACGCGTCCGCCGAGATGCGCGGCAGCCATGGCCGCCGCCGCGGCCGCGGTGGTCGTCTTCCCGACGCCACCCGATCCGCACGTGATCGCGATCTCCTTGGAGGCCATCAGCGCCGCCAGCGATCCTGCGTCCGTGGTCGCGCGTGCCATCAGAAGCCGAGCTCCTCACCGAGTGCGCCGGCGATCTGACGGGTAGCCCGGAGGCCCTTCGCCCGCGCGAACAGCTCGGGCACGTAGAGCAGCGGCGCGGCGGGAACGATCCCATCACGCAGCTCCACGAGGTGGGCTGCTCCCGTTCGACGCAAGCGCACCGCGAGCTCGGCGGCATCGAGCACGAGCGGCGCGGCCGGTCCGACACGCTTCGCGAGTGCGGCTGCAGGCTCGGGTCTGCGCAAACCTTCGAAGAGCTCCTCCTCACCTCGGCCGAACAGCTCGGGCAACACCCGGTTCACGACCACGGCGGCGAGATCGACCGACGTCTGCTCGCGCAGACGGGCCGCCAGCTCGATCGTCTCGTTCACGGGCATCTCTTCGGGGTTCGTCACGATGACGACGCCCGTTTGTGCGGGATCGTTGAGGATGTCGAGCATCCACTGCGTCTGCTCGCGCACGACGCCCACCTGGACGAGCCGGGCGATCGTGTCGGGCGCGGTGAGCTGAGCGACGATGTGCCCGCTCGCCTCGGCGTCGACCACGACGAGGTCGTAGGACGCCTTGCGCACCTCGTAGCAGAACTTCCCGACCGTGAGGATCTCCTTCACCCCCGGGGCGGCGCTCGCCACGAAGTCGAGGCTCCGGGCCAGCGGGCCGATGCGGCCGACGAGCGGGATGCGCAGCTGGAGCTTCAGGTACTCACGGAGCGACTGCTCGGTGTCCATCGCCATCGCGAACACGCCGTCGTGCACCTCGCGGGGCTTGAAGCGCAGAGGCTCGGTCTCGAACGCCGAGGCGAGGTCGCCCTTGGCGTCGACCTCGCAGACCAGGCTGCGGCGGCCGTGCGACGCGGCGAGCACCGCCAGCGCACTCGCGATCGACGTCTTGCCGACGCCCCCCTTACCCGTGACGAAGAGGAGCTTGCGATCGAGCAGATCGACGACCACGGCGTCGCCTCAGCGCTGCGTCAGCCGCCGAAGCCGATCTTGCGGTCGTTGTCGGCGGTGCCGATCTCGATATAGGCGACCTTCGACGAGGGGATGCCGATGTCGCGTCCCCGCTTGTCTGTGAGCCAGAGCACCGCGGCGTCGTCGGCCAGCGCTGTCGCGACATCGGCCTTCAGCTGCTGCCGGTCGATGCCATCGTCCATCTCGACGTTGATCTCACGAGGGGCGTGGGTGACACCGATGCGCACGTCCACAGAACTTCCTTTGCAACCAGGGCCGATTGGGCCGGGTCACTCTACCGGTGCCCCAACCCCTGACCGGGAGGGAAGGCGGGGGTCAGATGATCTTGAGCTCTTTGCGGTAGATGCGCTTCGGGGCGAGCTCGGTGGCGATGCGGCCCGCGATCGAGCGGAAGATCTGCGCGGCTTCGCTGTCCGGCGACACCGCGGTGATCGGGCGGCCGTCGTCGCCTCCCTCGCGCAGCGCGGGGACGAGCGGTACCTGGCCGAGCAGGGGCACTTCGAGCCGGTTGGCCAGCGCCTGGCCGCCGCCCCGCCCGAACAGCTCGTACCGCACACCGTCGTCGCCCGTGAACCACGACATGTTCTCGATGACGCCCTTGACGTCGAGGTGCACCTTCTCGGCCATGAGCCCCGCCCGCTGCGCGACGCTCTGCGCCGCGGGCTGCGGGGTGGTCACCACGTAGACCTCGGCTCTCGGGAGGTATTGCGACAGCGAGAGCGACACGTCGCCGGTGCCCGGCGGCAGGTCGAGCAACAGGAAGTCCGGCTCGTCCCAGTACACGTCGGTGAGGAACTGCTCGAGCGCCTTGTGCAGCATCGGGCCGCGCCAGATCACCGGCTGGTCGTCGCGGGCGAAGTGGCCCATCGAGATGCAGCGCACGCCGTGGGCTTCAGGCGGCAGCAGCATCTGGTCGATCACGACGGGGTCGCGGTCGGTGCCGAGCATGCGGGGAATCGAGAACCCGTAGACGTCGGCGTCGATGATGCCGACCGAGTGGCCCTGCTGGGCGAGGGCCACGGCGAGGTTCGTCGTTACCGACGACTTCCCGACGCCGCCCTTGCCCGATGCGATGAGGAGGCACCGCGTGCGCGACTCCGGGTCGGCGAAGGGGATCGCTCGGCCCTGCGCGTGCCCGTGGGCGGGTTGCGAGCCCGCGGTCGCGGCGGCGTCCCCGTGCAGCAGCTCACGCAAAGCGGCTCGTTCCTCGTCGGTCATCACCGTGAAGTCGAGGCCGACCGACGCCACGCCATCGAGCGTGCGGACGGCTGAGTCGACTCGGTTCGTGATCTCGGCCCGAAGGGGGCACCCTGCGACCGTGAGCGCGACGAGCACCTTCACGTCGCCGCCGTCGATGTCGATGTCCCGCACCATGCCGAGCTCGACGATCGAGCGGTGCAGCTCCGGGTCCTGGACCGGCCGCAACGCCTCGAGCACCTGGTCATGGGTGGGCATCACGGGCTCCGAGCGAGAGATTTGCACTACGCGGATAGGTAGAATACCGGTGTGGACACGTCGGCACCCACCTCGGCGCTGACCCCGAAGCAGTTTTCTGCGGCCGTCACCGCGATCACGAGTGCGTTCGGTGATCCGACTCGCCGCGAGATCTACCTCTACGCCCACGAGCACGACCGTGGTGTCACCGCGTCGCAGGTGGCGGAGCACTTCGCGCTCCACCCGAACGTCGCTCGCCATCACCTCGACAAGCTCGCCGCCGGCGGCTACCTCGACGTCGTCGTCGAGCGAGGCGAACACGGCGGGGCGGGGCGCCCGTCGAAGCACTACCGGCGCGCGAACGAGGAAGTGACGCTCGACGTGCCCGTCGGCAGCGACGACGTGGTGCTCACACTGCTCGGCCGCGCGCTCGCCCTTCTCCCGGCGGATCAGGCCCAGCAGATGGCCGAGCAGGTGGGCATCGAGTACGGGCGGGCGATGGCCCAGGCGATGGCCGGCGACGGCGGTCAGCGCTCCTTCCGCGCGGCGCTCCACGCCGTGGCCGATGCGCTCACCGCCCATGGCTTCGCGGCCCACACGGAGCGCAAGGGCGGCGAGCTGCGCATCGTGTCGAACCACTGCCCGTTCGGCGCGGCGGCGGTCGACAACCCGGTGATCTGCGCGGTCGACCGGGGCATGGTCAAGGGCATGCTCGAGACGCTCTACGGCGACACCGATCCTGAGATCGAATCGTCGCTGCCTCGCGGCGACGACGTCTGCGTCACCGCTTTCTGAGCGACCGACCTCGGGTCGACCCGGTGCGCCACTACCTCGACCACGCTTCGACTTCCCCGACACGGCCCGAGGCGATCGACGCCATGGTCGAGTGGATGGGTTCGCCGCTCGCTTCCGATCCGGCCCGCATCCACACCGAGGGCCACGCCGCCCGGGTCGCGGTGGAGGACGCTCGCGACGCGCTGGCCGGCCTGCTCGGCGCCCGCAACCGGGAAGTCGTCTTCACGAGCGGCGCGACCGAGGCCATCGCGGCGGCCACGTGGGGAGCCGCCGAGCGCGGCCACCACATGGTCGTCACCGAAGTCGAGCACTCCGCGGTGCGCTTCGCGGCGGCGGCGCATGCCGAGATCACCTGGGTTCCCTGCGACACCACCGGCCGTGTCCACGTCGAGGCCGTGCGCGAAGCGATCCGCGCCGGCACGGCGCTCGTCCATGTGCAGTGGGGCAACCACGAGGTCGGCACCCTGCAGCCCGTCGCGGAGATCGCGGAGGCCTGCCACGAACGAGGCGTCCTCCTCCACGTCGACGCCGCGCAAGCCGCGGGGCATGTGCCGATTGCGTTCGACGACCTCGGCATCGATCTGCTGTCGGTGAGCGCACACAAGATGGGGGGACCGCCCGGGGTCGGCGCGCTCCTCGTGCGGCGCGGTCTTCGCGTCCGCCCGCTGCTGCTCGGCGGCGACCAGGAACGGGCGCGCCGAGCCGGCTTCGAGAACGTGCCCGCGATCATCGGCTGGGGCGCCGCCGCGAGCGCACTGACGACCAGTCTCGAGCGCGAGGAGCAGACGGCGCGGCGCCTCACCCAACGGCTCATCGATGGCGCCGCCGAGATCCCCGGCGTCACGTTCTACGGCAACCGCGACGCTCGACTGCCTCACATCGTGTGCCTGGGGATCGCCGGCGTCGAACCGCAGGCGGTGCTGCTCGGGCTCGACCAGTCCGGCATCGCGGTGCACTCCGGCAGCTCGTGCGCGAGCGAAGCCATCGAGCCGTCACCCGTTCTGGCGGCGATGGGCGTCGACGCCGAGCGGTCGCTGCGGATCTCGGTCGGCTGGTCGTCCACCGATGACGACATCGACGCGGTGCTCGCCGCCCTCCCGACCGTGCTCGAGCGGTTACGGCGCCTCGGTCAATCTCCGGGTCAATCTCCGGGTCAGTCGCCCCAGTAGCGCTGCTCGCGCCACGGATCGCCGTACATGTGGTACCCGTTGCGCTCCCAGAACCCGGGCTCGTCACCGGCGCGCAGTTCCAGTCCCTCCAACCACTTCGGCGACTTCCAGAAGTAGAGGTGCGGCACGACGAGGCGCACGGGGCCACCGTGCTCCACCGGGATCGGCCCTCCGTCGTACTCGTACGCGACGATCGACTCGGGCCGAACGACGTCCGCGAGCGGGAGGTTCGCGGTGTAGCCATACGCGGCGTGGCCCATCACGTGCGTTGCCTCGGGCCGCAGACCGGCGCGGTCAAACAGGTCCCGAACCGCCACACCGGTCCAGGTCGTGTCGAACTTCGACCACTTCGTCACGCAGTGGATATCGGTGCGCAGCGGGGTTGGCGGCATCGCCCGCAGCTCGTCCCACGAGATCGTGAGCTCGCGTTCGACCAGGCCGAAGACGCGCAACGTCCAGGTGGCGACGTCGATCTGGGGTACGTCGCCGACCTGGAGCACCGGAAAGCGCTCGGTGAAGTACTGGCCGGGCGGCAGGCGATCGGGATCGATGCCCCGGTCGGCGAGCTGCCTGCGGTTGCGTTCGAAGAAGCCCATCAGGGCTACGCACCGCGCTCGACCGGCGCCTTGCGACGGCGGGCACCCGCGGCGACCTCGTCGGGCACCTCGATCCAGAGTCGCAGCAGGGCCGCACCCAACGTCTTTCCGAGGTTGTCGGACCGCAGGGAGCGCGGACCGCCTCCTCCGAGAGCGTCGTACATGACGAACTTCAGCGCGAGCACGTTCGGCGCTTCGTGCCTCTCGACCGTTCCTTGCACGAGGCTGTCGAAGTGGGCCTTCACGACGTCGGCGGTGACGGCGCCTTTGATCGCGGCATACGCGGCCTCGTCGTCGGCGAACAGCGCCAGGTCGGAGATGTTGCCCTTGTCTCCCGACCGCACGCCGCAGAGATCACGAAGCTGGATGCGAGCCACAGGCCGAAGGTACCCCGATGAGCAGGATGAACGACGCGGGACTATCTTTGCCCGTCTCATGCGCCTCTACCTCGTGCGACACGCGAAGGCAGGCAGCCGCCGTGACTTCCACGGGGACGACCGCGACCGGCCCCTGAGCAGGGCCGGCCTCGAGCAGGCCCACGGCCTCACGCTCATGTTGGGTCATCTCCCGATCTCGCGCATCTACTCGAGCCCGTATGTCCGGTGCACACAGACGGTCGAGCCTCTCGCGAAGAAGCTCGGGATCGATCTCAGGATCACCGAGGCGCTCTCCGAGTGGGAAGGGCCTGGGACCACCGAGTTCTCCGCCGCGATCGCGCTCGTCGACAAGGCGCCGAACAACTCCGTGCTGTGCAGCCACGGTGACGTGATCCCCGCGGTGTTGGACGCGCTGGAGCGCCGGGGTCTGGTCATCAAGGGTGACTACGACATGCGCAAGGCCGTGACCTGGGTGGTCGAGCGCAAGGGCGGGCAGTGGCGGCGGGCGAAGGTGTTCCCCCCGCCGCTCTAGGTCAGTCGCTCTCGGTCAGTCCAGCGAGAACGGCGGGTACTCGTCGCGCAGGAGGTACACGTAGGCCGTCACGCGCCAAGTCCACCGGTTCACGCCGATCACGAACCTGCGCATCCCCTCGTTCCACTTCCCTGTGAACAGGATGACGAAGGCCGAGATGAGAAGGACGATGCCCGCGGCGAACCAAAGGAACGCCAGCACGATGTAGTGCGGGATCGCGATGAACCACTTGTAGAGCGGCGCCCATCGGTTCAGCTCACGGGGATAAACGACGGACAGCCTCGATGGGTCATCGCCGGGATCGGCCGTGACGGTCTCGAACGTGAACGGTGGATACGGCTCGCGGAGGAACATCGCGTAGGACATGACGCGGTACTGGTACCGCTCGCACATCACCATGACGTTGAAGAGGCTCTCCGGATACACCTTGGTGAACAAGATGATGAAGAACGCGATGAAGGTGAGCGCGCTCGCGAGGAGAGACAGGAAGTAGGCCACCACTGCCTGCGGGATGATCAGCAGCCAGTGCACGAACGGCCGCCACCGGGCGATCTCGAGCGGCGCGTCGAGCGACCACGCCGCGGGATAGCTTCCCGCCGCGCTGTCGCCCGTACCGGGCATGCCGGGCGGAGGCCCCGCGGGACCACCGGGCGGTGGGGTCGGCGGGTTGGGTGGCGTCGGCGGCGCGGGCGGAGGAGGCGGCAGGTTGCTCACGGCGGCGGACCGTATCGCACTTCGCCCAGTTGAGGGTGGGTGTCTGGTTGTTTGCTCACACCTCGACGAGATCGACGCGCACCTGGCTGTCGACAAGGTGGCGATCAACCGCGAACGCGTCGACGGCGAGCAGCTGGGTGGGCTTGCCCCCGCGGGCGCGGCCGAACCCCGCGATCGTCGGGGGGCCGGAGAGGCCGAGCACGCCGGTGCCCTGGCTCACGCGCGCCGCGGTTTCTGGATCCGCGCACCGCCACGCCAGCCGTCCCATCACCTCGGGCGGCTCGCACCCGTCGACGTCCGCCGTGTCGAGATCCACGGTGGCACCGCCGAACGCGTTCACGCCGAAGTACTCCTCGAGCCATTCCTCGACGGGTACGCCCGCGTCGATCGCACGCTGCTTGACCCAACGCACCGCCGCCCGCGCCTTGGCTTCGGCGTCGGGCCACGGATACGCGAAGGTGGCCTCGCCGGCCCAACCGGCGGGCGTGCACACGAGCCCTTTGTAGGTCGGTGGCGCCGGCAGTCCACGAGTGCCGGCCACCCTCACGCGATCGCTGCCGAGATCGGTCACCGTGAGCGATGTGAAGTCGGCGACGACATCGGGGTTGAGGTAGCGCGCCGGGTCGTGCACCTCGTACAGCAGCTGCTCGCGCACGGTGTCGAACGTGATCATCCCGCCCGACTGCGGAGGTTTGGTGATGATGGCGCTCCCGTCAGGATCACATTCCGCGATCGGGAAGGCGATGCGCAGGGGATTCGGGTTCGTCCACCAGGGTCCCGAGTAGTTGCCGCCCGCGACCTGGCCGCTGCACTCGAGGAGGTGGCCGATCACCACGCCGGCCGCGAGGCGATCCCAGTCGTCCCACGCCCACCGGTGCTCGTGCACAAGCGGGGCGAGGAACAGCGATGCGTCCGCGACCCGGCCGGTGACCACCACGTGAGCGCCGGCGTCGAGGGCCTCGACGATCGGACGGGCGCCGAGGTATGCGTTCGCGAACAGCGCGTCGGCCGGGAGCCCGAGCTCATCGGCGCGCGGGCGCACGTCGTCGCCGACGATCGTTGCCACGGTGAGCCCGGTCGCCCCAGCCTCCTTCAGCGTCGCCACCACTGCCCGACCCGCCGCAACCGGGTTGATGCCTCCCGCGTTGGTGATGAACCGCGTGCGGCCGTCGACGACGTAGGGCAAGGCGGCACGGACGTACGCGGGCAGGTCGCGGGTGAACCCGAGCGACTCGTCGCGCTGGCGGTCCTTCTGCAGGATCGCCAGCGTGAGCTCGGCGAGGGCCTCGCAGACGAGGTAGTCGACGCCGGCTTCGAGCACGTCGGGCACCGGGCCGAGGCCGTCGCCGTAGAAGCCCTGACCTCCCCCGAGGCGAACGGTCACGGTGCGGTTGTAGCAGCCCCCACGCCGCCGGGCTCCACGGGCAGGCCGAGCTCGAGACGAACCTCGTCGGCGGCCTGTTGCACGGCCTGCGCCGCCCCAGACGGCGGGTCGAGCGCGAGGTAGGCGTCCCACTCCGCGAGCGCACCCTCGAGGTCACCGTCCTCGCGGAGCACGAAGCCGAGGAAGAAGTGCGCGTCGGGATACGCGGCATCGGCGGCGACCGCGCGAGCGACGAGCTCCTTGCCCTCGGCCATCAGCTCGGGCTCCGCGGTTTGGTACAGCAGCCACCCGCGGTAGGCCAGAGCCTCGGGGTTGTCGGGTTGCAGGGTGAGCACCTCGTCGTAGAGCCGGATGGCCTCGACCGCGTCGCCCGAGGCGAGGAGCCCGCGGGCTTCGACCAGAAGGCTGTTGCTGTTCTGGCTGATGCTCCCGGAGGCGGACTCTCCCGGCAGGCGCAGGCCCGCCGCGCGCGCCATCACGAGACCAGCGACTACCGCCACCGCCGCGACGGCGCCCACGATCAGTGCCGTCCGCGCGCCTCCCGGACGGGGCGGGGCGAACTTCGCCTTGCCGGCCTCGATCGCCCGGAGGACGGTCACAGCACGCCGGGTGTAGTCGTCCTTGAGGGTCTCGTAGTCGTGCTCGTCGATGTCGCCGGCCTCGCGTTCGCGCTCGAGGTCGTCGAGGGACTTGAGCAGGAAGGCACGCTCCTCCTCGAGGCGGGCGAGCTCGTCGAGATCGAGGCGTGCGTCAGTCGCCATTGGTGTGCGTCCGCTCGACTCGTCGCGCCGCGTCGACCAGGCGACGATCGGCGTCGGTCAGCTCGGGCCCGGACGGTGTGGCGCGCCACCGGCGAAACGCGACCGCGAGCCCTGCTATGGCGGCGACGATGACCATCACGGGCAGGATCCACACGACGCTGCTGGCACCGGTGGCTTGGGGCGTAAGCAGGTACTCCTCGCCGTAGCGACTGATCAGATAGGCCCGGATCTCGTCGTCGGACTCGCCCGCCTCCACACGCCGAGCGATGTCGGCACGGATGATGCGCGAGGTCTGCGCATTCGACGTCTCGACCGACTCACTCCGGCAGGTCGGGCACTTGAACTCGGACGCGATGGCGTTGACGCGGTCGGCATTCGTGCGAGGTCCGCGCCCACCGAACGTGCCGAAGAGCAACGCCACGAGCAAGACGGGCACCAGCACCATCCACGCGACGCGGTTGAGCTGCTGCTGCCTCGTCATGAGTCGCTCTCCGGAGGGGCCTCGAGCCGCGACGCCGCGTCGACGATCGCATCGAGTCCGCCGGACGTGACGCCGCCGGTCACTTTGCTCACGACGAAGCCGTTCGGATCCACGACGAACGACTCGGGGATGCCGGTCACGCCATAGTCGAGTGCGACGACACCCTCCGGGTCGGCGACGACGACCCACTCCCCGCCGTTCTCCTCGAAGAAGTCGCGCACCGCGGACTCGTCGTCGCTGAACACGACGCTGATCACTTCCGCGTCGCCGATCTGCTCGTGACGCCGATCGAACGACACGAGCTCGGGATGCTCCCGGATGCAGGGCGCGCACCACGTTGCGAAGAAGTTGACGACAACGAAGCGCCCGCGACGGTCCGAGAGTCGGTAGGTCTCACCGTCGACGGGCGAGAGGCTCGAGCCGATGATCTCGGGCGCCGGCTTGCCGAGCAGCGGGCTCTTCGACTGACGATCGACGGCCGGCGACCGCGTGGCCAGCACGGCGATGAACGCGACGACCGTCATCCCGATCGCGATGGCGACGGCCACACCAATGCGGCGGCGGGGCGGCAGTGTCGCCCCGGGTTCGGTCGCCGGATTCTCGGTGTCACGGTTCTCGGTGTCAGCCATCGACACCCGCTCCCACCGGTTCGCCGACGGGCTCGCCCGGTGCGGCAGGCTCGCGCTCCGGCACCGGTGCGGACACCGGATCGGTCGGACGTCGACGGCGGCCGGGCCACGCCGCGAGCAGGGTTCCCATGGCCATGACCGTGCCGCCGATCCAGAGCCACACGGCGAGCGGCATCACGAGCATGCCGATGCGAGCCTGCCCGCCGTCCTCGTCGGGCACGTCCAGCAGCGTCAGGTACACGTCGCCAGTGATGCCCGTGCGCACCGACGGGGTGCCGATCGTGTTGCTGCCGCCCGGGAACCGCGAGAGCGCGGGCTCGTAGATCTGGCCGCCGTCGATCTGCACTCGAGCGCGCGTGACCGTCTTGGCCTCCTCCTCGGCCCGCTCGATGCCGAGGTAGGTGATGCGATGGCCGGCGAGGGTGGCCGACTCTCCGGGCGCGAGCAGGAACTCCCCTGAGTGGCTGTACGAGGAGGAAGCCGCCAGCGCGACCGCGATGATCACGACGCCGACGTGCACGATCATCCCGCCGTTCGCGCGGCCGACGAGCCCATGCCATCCCTGTCGCCGGGTGGCGAGCACGATCTGACGCAGCGCCGAGCCCGCCGCGAATCCACCGAGTCCGAAAGCGAGAAGCGGGGCGAGGCCGCGGGCTCCGAACGCCACCGCGATGACGACGACGCCGGTGCCGATCCACGCCGGCCACACGAGGCGGTGGCGCAGGAGCTCACCCGACGCCTTCCGCCATGGGAGCACGGGCGCGACCGCCATGAGGAAGAGGAGGGCGATGCCGATCGGCATCGTCATGCGATCGAAGTAGGGGCGCCCGATCGAGATGCGCTCGCCGTTCGCCGCCTCGAGCACGAGCGGGAACACGGTCCCCAGGAGCACGACGAAGGCGAACGCCGCGAACAGCACGTTGTTCGCGAGAAACGCACCCTCGCGCGAGATCGGCGAGTCGATCGACCCCGGCGACCGCAGCCGATCCGCCCGCCAGCCGATCAGGCTCACCGAGCCGAGCACCACGATGGCGAAGAACGTGAGGATCGCGGGGCCGATCTGACTCTCGGTGAACGCGTGCACCGAGTCGAGGACACCCGAGCGGGTGAGGAAGGTGCCCAGGATCGTGAGTGAGAAGGTCGCACAGAGAAGTGAGAGGTTCCAGACCCGCAACATGCCGCGTCGCTCCTGCACCATCACCGAGTGCAGGTATGCCGTGCCGGTGAGCCACGGCAGGAACGACGCGTTCTCGACCGGGTCCCACGCCCAGTAGCCGCCCCACCCGAGCACCTCGTAGCTCCACCACGCGCCGAGGATGATGCCGACGGTGAGGAATCCCCACGCGAAGAGCGTCCAGCGTCGTGTCTCGAGCAGCCACCCTTCGCCGACTCGTCCCGTGACGAGGGCCGCGATCGCGAACGCGAACGGAACGGTGAACCCGACGTACCCGAGATAGAGCATCGGCGGGTGGAACGCCATGAGGATGTGGTTCTGCAGCAGCGGGTTCGGGCCCGGCCCCTCGGTCGGGATGACCCCCTGCACCTCGGTGAACGGGTTGGCGGGGCCGAGCAACAGAAAGAAGAAGAACGCCGCGACCGCAAGCATCGTGGCGAGCGCCCATCCGACGAGGGGGTCGGTGAGGCGCGTCCGGAAGTGATGGACGACGACCGCGGTGTAGCCGGACAGGATCAGCGCCCAGAGGATGATCGAGCCCTCGAGGGCCGACCACAGCGCGGCGAAGTTGAACAGGGCGGGCGTGCGGGTGCTGCCGTTGCGGGCGACGTACTCGAGGGAGAAGTCGCGGGTGATGAGCGCGCGCTCCATCGCGATGAAGGCGAGCAAGGCGCCAGCCGCGAGCAACCCGACGTACAGGCGGGATGAACGCAGCAGCGAAGGGCGACCCGTCACGAGGCCGACGACGAGCGTGACCGCGCCGACGACCGCAGCCGCGAGGCCGAGCGCGACGCCGGCTGTCCCGAGGGCCGCGTTCATGCGCGACTAGGGAGCATCGGCGGGCACCCGATCGGGGTTCTCCGCCTTGTACTCGGAGCTGTGCTTCACGAGGATCCGGTCGCTCGCGAACGTCTCCCCCGCCCAGCGGCCCTCGAGCACGACCGGGATCCCCTCCTGGAAGAGGTCGGGCGGGCTGCCCTCGTTCTGCACCGCCACCGTCACCTCGTTGAACCGCACGTCGAACGCGACGAGGTCGCCCTCTTCCCGAATCGTGCCGGGCACGACCTCGCCCTGCAGCCGGAAGCGCTTGTCCTCGAGCGCCGCGCGCTTCGCGACCGCCTCGTCCGCGTTGTAGAAGTACATCGTCGCGTTGCTGAGGCCCTGGAAGAGGATGATCGCTCCCGCGGCGAGCACGAGAGCGAGCACGACGCTCACGCCGATCTTGCGGCCACGCGTGGAGGGTGCGCGCGTGCGGGCGGCTGACGCGACTGCCGCGTCGGGCCCGGTGCGTGGTGTCAGGTCCACGTCTTGTCCTCATCGGGCAGCTGCTTTGCGAGCGAGCGCCCACGCGTGATGACGCGCAGCGCGTACGCACCGATGCCGCCGAGCACGATGGCCCAGCCCGAGAGGATCCATCCGGCGTCGGTCATGCCGTCGCCATCCCTTCGGCGTGTCGTTCCTCGATCGCGAGCTCGAGACCGTGCTCGTCGAGCGCGTCCTCCATCACTGCGACACGGTGGCGATGCAACAGCAGCCACGCGTAGATCGACGTGAACACGATGAAGCCCAGGAACAGCGTGAACAGCATGATGCCGTCGACCTGGACGTCGAGGTCGCGGCGCAACACCGTCGCGTCCTGATGGAGCGTGCGCCACCACTCGACCGATTGGTGGACGATCGGCACGTCGATGAACGCGATGATGCCGAGGATCGCGGCGCGCTTCGCCCGCACATGCGGCTCGGCCGGCATGCGCCTGAGCGCGAGGTAGCCGAGGAAGAGGACGAACAGGAGTGAAGTCGTCGTGAGCCGTGCGTCCCATGTCCAGAAGACGCCCCACGACAGATGGCCCCAGATCATCCCCGTCACGAGACCGACCGCAGTGAACACGACACCGATCTCGGCGGACGCTCCCGCGACGCGATCCCAGGTGAGCGAGCGGGTGCGCTTCCAGAGGTACATCACGCTGCCGAGAGCGGTGATGCCGAACGCGAGGTACGCGACCCACATGGCGGGCGCGTGGATGTAGAGGAGGCGGACGCTGTCACCCTGGACCTCGTCTTCGGGAGTGCCGACGAGGCCGAGGAACACGAGGAGCGCGGTGCCGGCGAGACAGGCGATGCCGAGCGCGCGGGTCGCCTTCGTGCCGGTGGAGGTCACCGACCCGGCGCCGCTGGACGTCTCAGCCTGCTGGTCGAGCATCACGACTCCTCGAGGAGCGGTCCGAAGGCAACGAGCCCGAGCGCCGTGTAGACGAGGGCGAAGACGCCGAGGAGGCCGACCCACGGCCAGCCCTCGGAGGGCGAGCCGGCGAGCGCCGCCTCGAACGCCCTCGTGGCCCCGATGAGCACCGGCGCCACCACTGGGAGCAGGAGCAGGGGAAGCAAGGTCTCCCGAACTCTGAGCCCGGCGGCGAGGACGCCGTAGAGGGTACCGGCGGCCGCGAGACCGGCGGTCGCGGTGACGATCGTGAGCGCGAGCAGTCCGGCGCTGTCGAGTGACGCGTCGTAGAGGACGACGACGCCGATCAGCAGCAGCACTTCGAGCCCGAGCAGCTCGAGCGCGATCGCACTGGCCTTGCCCAGGAAGATCCCGGCGGGGTCGAGAGACGTGAGGCGCAGTGCGTCTCGGTTGCCGTCGGCCGACTCGATCGAGAAGCCCCGCTGGATGGCGAGCAGCGCGCAGAACAGCACCGTGATCCAGAAAAGCCCGGCAGTCGCGCGGGCGAGGATGCCGCGGTCGGGATCGAGGGCGAAAGCGAAGAGGATCAGCACGAGCACCGCGAACGGCGCGATCTGGTTCGTCGCGACGCGAGACCGCGCTTCTATCCGAAGGTCCTTGCCCGCGATGAGAGCCGCGTCACGGAACACGGACCGACTCCGCTTGGGGCACGGTCTTCTGGGGCAGGGTCTTCTCGGGCACAGTCTCTTGGGGCACAGCCTGGAGCCGGCCGCCGACCAGCGTGACCGTGCGGCCCGCGAGCGGCACGGCTCGGTCGAGCTCGTGCGATGCGATCAGGACCGTGGCGCCGGCGGCGGCAGCTCGGCGAACGAGGTCGTCGACGAGGTCGCGGCCGGTCGCGTCGAGGCCCGCATGGGGCTCGTCGAGCAGCCAGAGCTCCGGGCGGCGGGCGACGAGGATCGCGAGGGCGGCGCGCCGGCGTTGACCGGCCGACAGCCGGGCGACGGGCACCTTCGCGAGGCGACCGCTCAGGCCGAGCTGCTCGATCGCCTCCTCGGCATCTGCGGCACGAGCACCCGCCGCGCGAGACCAAAACCGTACGTTGTCGACGACGGACAGGTCGTCGTAGAGCGCCGTGGCATGACCAAGCAGACCGACGCGCGGGCGGACAGACCGCGGGTCGTGCGCGAGGTCGCAGCCGAGGACCACGGCCTCGCCCGAGCTGAGATTGGCAAGGCCCGCACACAGACGGAGCAGCGTGGTCTTGCCGGCACCGTTCGGACCTCGCACCAGGACGATCTCGCCGGGGGCCACGTCGAGATCGACCCCGGCCAGCGCGGGGAAGCGCCCAAGCAGCGAGACCGCCGCGCGAAGGTGGACGACGGAGTCCATGAGACCTGCTCACCGTAGTTGTGGGGGCGCGAAGGCGACAATGCGGGGGTTGGGTACCCTGCCCTCGTGGACGTCGACGGCGGCGGCATCGACCTCGACACCCCAACGCCAGCCGTGGCTGATTCTTTTGGCGCCAACGGGTCTCTGAGCCCCGATGGCGCCAAGAAAACGCGATCACGCGACTGGCGGTGGGTCGTCGGAGGCATCGGGCGCGTGCTCATCGGCGCGGGCGTCCTCATCCTCCTGTTCGTCGTGTACCAGCTGTGGGGCACCGGCATCCAGGAAGCGCGGGCGCAGAACAAGCTCGAGAACGAGTTCGAGAGCATCATCGCCACGACACCGGCGCCGACAACGACCCGGGAGACGACGACCCGGCCGTCCTCGGCTTCCTCTATTGCCCCCACGACGACTGTCGCGCCCGCTGCGGTGCCGCCGCCCGTCGTGGAGCCGGGCGACCCGCTGGCCCGGATCGAGATCCCGAAGATCGACGTCGACAAGATCGTGGTCGCCGGCGTTGCAGTGTCGGACCTGCGCAAGGGGCCCGGGCACTATCCCCAGACGCCGATGCCCGGGCAGGTCGGCAACTCCGCGATCGCCGGCCACCGCACGACCTACGGCGCGCCGTTCTTCCGCGTCGACGAGCTCGTTGCGGGCGACACGATCGTCGTGACGACCGTGCAGGGACGGTTCCGGTACCTCGTGACCGAGACCCTGATCGTGAAGCCGACCGACTTCAGCGTGCTCGATCAGACGCCCGACGCCACGCTCACGCTCACTTCCTGCAACCCGCGCTACAGCTCGCGGCAGCGCATCATCGTGAAGGCTCGGCTCGACACGTCGGTGCAGGATGCATTGCCAGCGGCCGTTACAACGGTGGTGGCACCGCCGGTGGACAACGGCGACGAGCAGACGATCGTCGAGCCGGTCGAAGACCCGACGATCGCAGCGCTCGACTCGTTCAGCGCCGGATGGTTCAGCGACTCGAGTGCGTGGCTGCCGACGATCCTGTGGGGTCTCCTCGCCACCGCCGTCGCCGTCGGCTTCTGGTTCCTCGGCCGGCACTGGAAGCGGTGGGCCGCCTACCTGCTCGCCGTCATCCCGTTCCTCTTCGTTCTCTACTTCTTCTACGAGAACGTCGCCCGCCTTCTGCCGCCCAACATCTGACGTCGGGCCGCGGCATAACATCCCGCGCATGCCTCTCGATCCTGCTGCCCGTCAGATCCTCGACCTCATCAACGAGATGGGCATCAAGCTCGGAGGTGACATCTCACCCGAAGAGCTTCGAGCGCAGATGACCGCAATGGAAGCGATGGCGCCCGAGATGCCGGAGGTCGCGTCCAGCGAGTGGCAGACGATCGAGGGCATCCCCTGCCAGGTGATCAAGCCCGCGGGCACCAGCGACGGCGGGCTGCCCGTGCTGATCTGGATCCACGGTGGCGGCTTCGTGATTGGCACCGCGGCGAACAGCGAGGCGACCGCCCGCCGCCTGGCGAACGGCGCCGGGTGCATCGTCGTGAACGTCGACTATCCGCTCGCGCCCGAGGCGCGTTTCCCAGCGGGTCCGAACGTGTGCATCGCAGTGTCGAAGTGGGTGCTCGCGAACACGGCCTCGCTCGGCGGCGATCCGTCGCGTGTCGCGGTGGGCGGCGACTCCGCGGGCGGCAACCTCGAGCGCGATCGTGTCCAACTCGGTGCCCGGCATCGCGTACCAGCTTCTCGTCTACCCCGTGGTCGACATCACGATGTCGTTCCCGTCGGTCAAGGAGAACGCCGAGGGCTACCTCCTCACGAAGGAGGCCATGGATTGGTTCATGGGCCACTACTACGAGGAGGGCACTGACGTCACGCAGCCGCTCCTCTCGCCGCTGTTCGCCAGCGACGAGGTGCTCGCCAAGACGCCACCCGCGCACGTGATCACGGCCGAGTTCGATCCCCTGCGTGACGAGGGTGAGGCATACGCGGAGAAGCTGCGCGAGGTCGGTGTCTCAGTGACGAACACGCGCTACGACGGCCAGATCCACGGCTTCTTCACGATGGTCGGGGTGATGCCCGCGGCCGACCAAGCGCAAGCCGAGTCGATCAGCCTCCTGAAGAAGGCCTTCTCGAGCTAGCGGGCGGCGCAATGCGCCGCCGGGTGCGCGAAGTACCGATTGTCGAGCGATAGCGAGCAGGAGCCGCCCGAAGCGAAGCGGTAGCGGGCGGCGCAATGCGCCGCCGGGTGCGCGAAGCACCGATTGTCGAGCGAAGCGAGCAGGAGCCGGGCGAAGCGGAGCGGAGGCCGGCGACGAAGAGAGGGTCGGTCAGTCGATCACGACGACGACGTCGCCCTCCTGAATCTTGTCGTCGGGGGCGACCCGGATCTCGGTGACGGTGCCCGAAACCGGCGCCACGACGGGGATCTCCATCTTCATCGACTCCAGAATGACGAGCTCGTCGCCCTCGGCCACCTGCGCGCCCACTTCGGTGCGCACCTGCCAGACGTTCGCGGTGATCTCGGCCCGAACTTCGGTCACGACGCCTCCCCGTGCGCCCGCGGCGCTGGCGGGCGAGACTATGGCGCCCACGGAGGGCGGGCGACCGAGGGGGGCCGATGGATCTGACCGGCAAGAACGTGCTCATCACTGGTGCATCACGCGGCATCGGTGAGGCACTCGCACAGCGCTTCGCACAAGAGGGCGCCCATGTGGTCGGGGTGGCCCGCAACGCCGAGCTGCTCGGCAAGGTGATGGCAGACGTCGGCGGCGCGTCGATCGCGACCGACCTCGGCGATCCGGCCCAGGTCGACGGTCTGATCGCGCGGGTCGAGCGCGACACCGGCCCGGTCGACGTGCTGGTGAACAACGCGGGGCTCGACATGGTCGGCGCGCTCGTCGACACGAAGGCGGAGGACATCCGCACCATCCACCAGGTGAACCTCGTGACGCCGGTCGAGCTGTGCCGGCAGGTCCTCCCCGGGATGTTGATGCGCGGCCGCGGCCACATCGTGAACGTCTCCTCGCTCGCGGGCGTGGGCGGCTTCGCCGGCATGACGTCGTATTGCTCGACGAAGGGCGGGCTCACGAACTTCAGCGGCGTGCTGCGACTCGAGCTCAAGGGCACGCCCATCGGCACCACGCTCGTCGAGCTCGGCCCGATCCCGACCGACATGCTCGACCAGGTGAACGAGTACTCCCCGACCCGGAAGTCGTTCGACCGCTTCTACAAGCTGCAGATGCTCGTCGACGTTCCCCGCGAGTCGGTGGCCGATGAAGTCGTCGTGGCGGTGCAGAAGGGACGACGGCACGTTCGCATCCCCAAGCGGGCGCTCGCGTTCCCGCTGCTGAACGAGGCACCGAGGCGGATCATCGAGACGCTGCTCGTCGGTGTGCGCAGCCGCCCCTGAGGACCGCCGACGCTCGCTACACGGGCATCACGCCGTGCTTGCGCCACGGACGATCGACATGCTTGGTCCGTGACACCTGCAGCCCCTTCCAGATCGCGAGGCGGGTCTCGGCCGGATCGATGACATCGTCGACATGGGCGTGCCCCGCGGCGATGTAGGGGTCGATGTTCTTGCGCAGCTCCTCGGCCATCGCGATGCGCGCGTCGTTGCGCTCCTTGCCCTCGGGGATCGCTTCGAGCTGCTTGCGCATGATGATGTTCACCATGCCGTCGGGGCCCATGACGGCGATCTCTGCGGTCGGCCAGATCGCGATGTAGTCGCACTCGTACGCGGTGCCGTTCATCACGAAGTAGCCCGCGCCGTACGACTTCCGCAGGACGATCGACACCTTCGGAACCGTCGCCTCCGACACGGCGAACAGCATCTTGGCGCCGTGGCGGATGATGCCCTGCTTCTCGACCGCGGATCCGACGATGAAGCCGGGCACGTCGTGCAAGAACACGAGCGGGATGTTGAACGCGTCGCACAGCCACACGAAGCGCGCCGCCTTGTCGGCCGCGTTCACGTCGAGTGCACCGCCGAGGACCATCGGTTGGCTCGCGACGATGCCAACCGGCATGCCACCCACGCGGGCGAGGCCGGTCACAAGGTTGCGTGCCCATCCGGGCTTGATCTCGAAGAAGTACCCGTCGTCGACGATGACCTTCACTACCTTGCGCATGTCGTACGCGCGCCGAGGCGCGGTAGGCACGATGTCGTAGAGCTCCTCGCAGCGCCGGTCGACCGGATCGCTCACCGGCCGCACGGGCGGGTTCTCCTGGTTGTGGCTCGGGAAGAACGACAGGTACGCCCGCACGACCGCGAGGCACTCCTCGTCGCTTGCGACCTCGAGGTCGGCGACGCCGCTCACCTTCGTGTGGACCTCGGAGCCGCCCATCTCCTCCTCGGTCACGTCCTCGCCCGTCGCCGCCTTCACGAGATGCCGCCCGCCCAGCGCCATCGACGAGGTGCCCTTCACCATCGGGATGAAGTCGGTGAGCGCCGGGATGTAGGCAGTGCCCGCGGCGCAGTGGCCGAGCATCGCGGCGACCTGCGGCACCACCCCACTCATCGTCACCTGCTCGCGGAACAGGTGTCCGGCCTCGGCGAACGTCGATCCCGACGACGTCTGGATCCGCGCGCCCGCGGAGTCGAGCAGCCACACGATCGGGATGCGCTGACGGAGCGCGACCTCACGCAGTCGCTCGGTCTTGTGCTCACCGACCTGTCCCATCGAGCCCGCCATGACCGTGAAGTCGTATGCACACACGGCGACGCGACGGCCGTCGATCAGCCCGACGCCAGCCACCATGCCGTCGGCCGCGAGGTAGCCGCGATCGGCGGCGAGCGCGGGGTCCATCGAATCGGCGAGCTGTCCGAACTCGACGAAGGAACCGGGGTCGAGCAAGAGGTCGAGCCGTTCACGCACCGGCAGCTTGCCCATCGACCGTTGGCGTTCGAGGAGCGCGGGCCCGCCCATGCCGAGCGCCTTCTCGCGTCGCTCGCCGAGATCCTCGACGAGGGGCTTCCAGTCGTGGAGGTTCGGCTGATCGCTCACGGCAACCGTCCTACCATGGTGCGATGAGGCGGACCTGTTTGGTGTTGGGCGTACTCGCCGCGCTCACGGTGCTCGGTGTCGGGTGGCCGGACGTCGCCGGCGCCCAGATCGTCGTGCCGCCGCCGCCCCCCGTGCTCCAAGGGGCGCCGTCGCCCGCCGCGCCACCAGCGCCTGCAGCGGTGAGCCCCCCGCCCGCGCCGCGCCGGCTGCGCGCGCGGCGTTGCCCGCGTTGCCGGCGGCCTCCGGCAGCGGTCGCCGCGTCGTGTACAGCAACTCGGCGCAGCGAGTGTGGCTCGTCGGTGCCGACGGCGTCGCGATCGACTCGTGGCTCGTGTCAGGACGTCGTGGAGTGCCACGTCCCGGCAGCTACTCGGTGTTCTCGCGCTCGCCGGTCACCACCGGTCAAGGCGGGAAGGTCACCATGCAGTACATGGTGCGGTTCGCGCGCGGACGCACGCTCGCGATCGGGTTCCACTCGATCCCCTTGCGCCGGAACGGCAGCGCCATCCAGGCCGTCGAGCAGCTCGGCACGTTCCGCAGCGCTGGCTGCGTACGCCAGCGAGTCGAGGACGCCGCGAAGATGTGGGACTTCGCGGGAGTCGGCACGCCCGTCGTCGTCGTCGCATGACACGCGTCCGCGCGTGAGGCGGACATCCACTGAACGCGAACCCTGCGGAAGTACGTTGAACGCGTCATGTGGCTTCCCTTCGCGTTTCTCGCCGGAGGCCTGCTCGTAGGTCTCATCGCCGGTGGTCACTGGCGCGCGGTCCGAACGACGCAGGTGCGGCGATGGCCGGTCGGCGCCCTGGGCCTGGCATGCACGGTGCTCCCCTGGTTCGTCGACCAGAGCTGGACGACCGGCGTCGTCGCGATCGGATGGACCTTGGTGCTCGCGTTCGCGATCTTCAACCTCCATCTGACCGGTGTGGTGATCGTCGCGATCGGCCTCTCGTGCAACCTCCTCGTCCTCCTCGCGAACCAGGGGATTCCCGTGCGCATCGACGCCGTCGTCGACGTCGGTGTCGACGAGGATGCTGTGAGCTCCGCGGAGCTCGGGCCCGGGCGCCGTCTCGAGGAACCGGGCGACCGACTCGAGCCGCTGACGGCCATCATTCCGGTGCCCGCGTTCAGCATGGTGCTCACGTTCGGCGACCTCATCGCGCTGTTCGGGCTGGCCAACGTGGCGTTCCGGCTGGCGCGGCGTTCCGCTTCTCGCCATGCGAAGGCCCCCGGCCGGGCGTGGGCGCACGCAGCCTCGAAACGGGGCGCGGCCCCTGCGCACCCGTGGGCCGTCCGGCAGCCGGCCCCCGAGGGCCTCGTCGACGACTGGGTGCTCGACCTACGCGAGACGATGCTGGACGGGGGCGCGAAACCGGCACTGGCGAGCCTCGCGCCCGAGGACGATGAGCCCGCTCCCGAGCTCATCGAGAGATATAGCGGGCAGCCACTCCCCAGCCGCCGCTAATACATTCGCCGAATACATTCGCCTCGTGCACCACCTCGCGCAGGTCAACGTCGCGCGCCTGCTCGCGCCGCTCGACGGTCCTCAGCTCGAGCCGTTCGTGTCGGCCCTGGAGCCTGTGAACGCCATCGCCGACGCGGCACCGGGGTTCGTGTGGCGTCTGCAGACCGAGGAAGGCGATGCGACCTCGGTGCGCGCGTTTCCGGACCCCGACATCCTCGTGAACATGAGCGTGTGGACCTCGGTCGAGGCACTGCGCGCGTTCGTGTCGCATCCGGATCATGTCGCCGTGCTGCGCCAGCGCCGCCAATTCTTCGAGGTGCCGTCCGACGCCTACACCACGCTGTGGTGGGTGAACGCGGGACACATCCCGAGCGTCGACGAGGCGAAGGAGCGACTGGAGTTCCTGCGCACCCACGGGCCCTCGCCCTGGGCGTTCACGTTCGCGCATCCGGAACCTCCGCTCACGGTGACGCGCGTGGGCCTCGACGACGGTGACGCGCAGCAGCTCATCAGCGAGCTCAACGCCGACATCATGGCCACCCATGCGGAGGGCTCCCACTTCTGGGGCCTCACCGCGGAGGAGGTCAGCCCGGGACGCGGCGCGTTCCTGGTGCTGCACCTCCACGGCGAACCCGTTGGGTGCGGCGCCGTGCGGACCATCGAGCCGGGCGTGGCCGAGCTGAAGCGCATGTTCGTGAAGCCCGTGGCGCGCAACAAGAAGCTCGGCGCGGTGCTCGTCGACAGCCTCGAGCGCGAGGCGCGCGCCATCGGCGCGACTCGCCTGCTGCTCGAGACCGCGCTGTATCTCGAATCAGCGGTTCGCGTCTACGAGCGGGCGGGGTTCACTCCCACCGAGGCGTGGGGCGAGTACGTCGGATCGACCGACAGCTACTGCATGGCGAAGGCCCTCGGCTGATCTCTGCACTGTCGGCTGCGCCGTAGCCTTCGGACACCCATGGCGACCGCTGCGATCCTCTCGTTCCGTCTCGGGCGCGCTGATGGCGTGTCGATCGTCTCGGCGCGCTGGGATCGGGTGCTCACTGAGATCGGCTTCTCCGTGTCGACGGTCGCCGGGGACGGTCCTGTCGATCGCCTCGTCCCCGGCCTCGCGATCGCCGCCGCCGAGGAGCCGAGCGTCGACGAGGTCAAGACCGCGCTCGACGGCTTCGACCTCGTGGTCGTGGAGAACCTGCTCACGATCCCGATCAACCTCACCGCGTCGAGGGTCGTCGCCGAGGTGCTGCGCGGGCGGCCCGCGGTGCTCCATCACCACGACCCGCCATGGCAGCGCGAGCGGTACGCGCTCGTCACCGAGCTCCCGGCTGACGACACGGCGTGGCGACACGTCGTGATCAGCGACCTGACGCGCGCGGAGATGCTCGCTCGTGCCGGCATCGACGCGACGAAGATCGCGAATGCGTTCGATGTCGATGTCGAGCCCGGTCGACGCGACGAGACGAGGGCGCGGCTCGACGTCGCGCGCACGGAGCGACTCCTCCTCCACCCGTCCCGAGCCATCGCGCGCAAGAACGTGCCCGCCGCGATCGCCCTCGCCGAGGCGACCCAGGCGACCTACTGGCTGACTGGCCCCGCGGAGGAGGGCTACGGGCCCGACCTCGACCGGCTGCTCGACGCCACCGAGGTGCGGGTTCTCCGAGCGCCGCTCGAAGCGCCGATCAGCCGTCGCGGACGGATACGCCGCGTGCGACGCCGTCGTCTTTCCGTCGACATGGGAGGGCTTCGGCAACCCACCCATCGAAGCGGCGATCTACCAACGCCCCGTCGCGGTGGGGCGCTACCCGATCGCGGAGGAGATCCGGTCGTTGGGCTTCCGATGGTTGCCCACCGACGATCCGACACCGCTCGCCTCCGTGCTACGCGATGGGGCCGACCCCCGAGACCTCGCCCAGAACCGCGAGCTCGCGCGCGTCCACTTCTCACACGAGCGCCTGCGCCGCGACGTCCGCGCCCTCCTCGACGACGCGGGATGGCTGCCGTGAGCGAACCGCGCGACCCGGTGTTGGAACGTCGAGCCCTGGCCGCGAAGGTCGCGACGATCGGGAAGCGGCTCGGCTACTTGGGCTTCCTGGTCGCAGTCGTGGTCTTCGTGATCGGGGCCATGACCGAGTTCACGGGGCTCATCGTGGGCATCGTCACCGGCAGCATCGTCGTCGGCTCGATCCTGCTCGCTCCGTCGATCGTCCTCGGCTACGCCGTGAAGGCCGCGGAGAAGGAAGACCGCGCCCAGGGGCGCTGAGCGGCGGTTACTCTCCGGTAACCATGTCGACGCGACTTCCGGCCGCCGAGCGGCGAGACCAACTGGTGGCCGTTGCGCTCGAGGTCTTCGCATCGCAGGGCTTCCACGCGACGTCGATGAACGACATCGCCGCCGCGGCGGGGGTCACGAAGCCGGTGCTCTATCAGCACTTCTCGTCGAAGCGCGAGCTGTATCTCGAGCTGCTCGGTGATGTCGGCGACCGGCTGATGGCCGCCATCGGCAAGGCGACGGCCGAGGCGGGCACACCGCACATGCAGGTGGAACGGGGCTTTCAGGCCTACTTCAAGTTCGTGGCTGAGGAGCGCGACTCATTCGTCTTGCTGTTCGGCAGCGGGGCGCGGCGCGACGAGGAGTTCGCGGCTGCGGTGCGTTCCGTCGAGCGCACCATCGCGGAGGCCATCGCCGTTTTGATCGACGCCGACATCGACGCCGACCACCGCCGCAACCTGGCGTACGGACTCGTCGGGCTGGCAGAGGGGACGAGCCGGCACTGGGTCGATCAGGTTCTCGACCTCGACCCCGATCGGCTCGCCAAGCAGGTGGCCGATCTGGCGTGGGCCGGATTGCGCGGCATCCACCGCATCGACGCGTAGCCCCTCGGCCACGATAGAAACGCCAGAGTGACCACGACGGCGGAACCGAACCCGGACACCTACGGGATCGCACCCGACGTCTACCGCCGGCGCTGGCTGATCCTGGCCATCCTCAACCTCAGCCTGGTCATCATCGTCATCGCGGTGAGCGCGCTGAACGTCGCGATCCCGACGATCCAGCGCGAGCTCGGTGCGTCGGGCACCGAGCTGCAGTGGATCATCGACGCGTACGCGCTGGTGTTCGCCGGGCTGCTGCTGCCTGGGGGCGCACTCGGCGACAGGTTCGGACGCAAGGGCGCGTTGGTCGTGGGCCTCTTCATCTTCGGCGGCGCGGCGCTTGCGGCCAGCCAGGCCAATGACCCGAACCAGCTCATCGCGATGCGGACGCTGATGGGCGTCGGAGCGGCGCTGATCATGCCGGCGACCCTCTCGATCATCCTCAACTCGTTCCCGATGCACGAACGCCCGAAGGCGATCGCGCTCTGGGCTGCGTTCGCCGGAGTTGGCGGTGCGCTCGGACCGATCACGAGCGGGGTGCTGCTCGAGCACTACTGGTGGGGTTCGGTCTTCATGGTCTGCATCCCCATCGTCGTGCTGCTGATCGTGCTCACCGTGCTGTTCGTCCCCACATCGCGCGATCCGGGCCACACCGCGCTCGATCCGATCGGGGCCGTGCTCTCAGTCGTCGCGCTCGTCGGACTGGTCTTCGCCGTGATCGAAGGTCCGGAGCTCGGGTGGACGTCTCCGGCGACCCTCGCCGGCTTCGCTGCGTTCGTGGTCGGCGGCGCTCTCTTCGTCCGGTACGAGCTGTCGATCTCCAACCCGATGCTCGATCCCCGGCTGTTCAGGGTGCGGCCCTTCTCGACGGGCAGCGGCGCGATCACCATGATCTTCCTGTGCACGTTCGGGATGTTCTTCCTGCTGACGCAGTTCTTTCAGTTCGTGCAGGGATACTCGCCGCTCGAGTCCGGCATCCGTCAGCTGCCGTACGCGATCACGCTCATCGCGATCGCGCCGCGAGGACCCAAGATCATCAGCCGGTTCGGCGTGCGCAGGGTGGTGCGCGTCGGCTTCTGGATCGGTGCGGCCGCGTTCGCGTTGCTGTCCACGATCGATGTCGACGCCGCGTACTGGATCATCCTGGTGACGCTGGTTCCCATCGCGGCTGGCTCGGCAGTCGTGATGCCCGCCTCGAGTCAGCTCATCGTCGGCTCTCTGCCGCTCGCCAAGTCGGGCGTCGGCTCCGCCGTCAACGACGTGACGCGCGAGGTAGGCGCGGCGCTCGGCATCGCGGTGCTCGGCAGCGTCACTGCGTCGCGCTTCCACTCGGCGATGGCGGCGCCCACCGAGGCGTTACCGCCCGAGGTCGGCGACATCGCGAGTGAGTCGGTCGGGCAGGCACTCGCCGTCGCCAACCAACTGGGCGGTGCGGCCGGACAGCGCCTCGCGAGCGAAGCTCAGCACGCGTTCACTCGAGGAGTCGGGCTCGCCTTTCTCGTCGCCGCAGTCGTGATGGCCGTCGCCGGCTACTTCTACGGGCGCCTGATGCCCGACGCGTTGCCGTCGCGCATCATCCCGTCCGAAGACCTCAACACAGATGCGCTCGAGGTCAACGAGGCGTAACCTTTGGTTCGGCACCCCTTTCGAGGGCCCCGCGGGAGCCACCCCCGCAACAGCAAGGTCAGAACCACGAACAGGAGGATCCATGTCCACCTCTGCTCCCGCGGAGCTCGTTGAGCGCCGCCTCGTCATGGTGATGGTCGATCTGGCGGGCTTCAGCCGGGCCATCGCCCCCCTCAGCTCCATGCAGCTCGCGCTGCTCGTCGACGACTTCTACCGATTCGATGGCCGATCGCATCGAGGCCGGCGGCGGCCGCATCGTGAAGTTCGTCGGCGACGGCTGTCTCGCCGTGTTCGACGAAGCCGACGCCGGCGCAGGCAGTGCAATGCGTCCGAGGGCTCACTGATCCGGTGCGCGCGCTTGGCACCGAACATGGGGTCGCACTCGACGTCGGCGCCAACATCCACCTCTCGGTGGTCGTCGAAGGCGAGCTCGGCACCGGTGCCTCGCGTCGCTACGACATCCTCGGTGCCGGTGTCATTCACGTATTCCGCATGGGCGCCGGACCCGGCATCCGCATCAGCGAGCCGGTGTACCGTCAACTGCCCAACAACGAGCGCGGCCCGTGGAAGAAGCAACAGCCCCCGGCGACATACACACTCCAACGGGAGGCGTCATGAGTCGCTCGCTACGCGCATTCCTCATGAGTGACATCGAGGGCAGCAACACCCACTGGGCATCGCAGCCCCGCGCCATGACCGAGGCGGTCGCGGCTCTCGACAGCACGGTCGGTGCCGTCGTCTCGGCGCACGGAGGCGACCTCCTCAAAGCGCGGGGGGAAGGCGACAGCCACTTCGCCGTGTTCGGTTTCGCCACCGATGCCGTGCTCGCGGGATGTGCGCTTCAAGACCGACTCAGCCAGCCGATCGAGTCACTCGAGATCCAGCTCCGGATAGGGATCCATGTCGGTGAGGTCGACGCAATCTCCGACGACTACTACGGAACCGCCGTCAACCAAGCAGCAAGGCTCCGCGCGGCCGCACACGGGGGACAGACTGTGGTGTCTCACGTCACCGCACTGCTCGCCGAGCCGTCGCTCGCCGACCGCGTCGCCCTGCGCAGTCTCGGCTATCACCGCATCCGCGACTTCCCTCACCTCGAGGAGGTCTTCCAGGCGTCGTGGCTCGGTGACAACCGCTCGTTTCCGCCGCTCCGGACCGGAGAGAGTCACGGCCCCGCGCTGATGGCGGTCGCTTGCGTCGACATCTGCGGCTCGACAGCGACGGTCGAGAAGCTGAGCGACCCCGAGGTGATGGCGCTCCATCGCGAGTCGGCGGCGTGGATGCGGGCGCTCGGCGACGCCCACCACGCCACCATTGTGAAGACCCTGGGCGACGGATGCCTGGCCGCATTCGAGGATCCGCTCGATTCCCTTGCGTTCACCCGAGCGTTCCAGCAGGACGCTGCGGCAAAGGGCTTCCAGATCAAGGCCGGGATCGATGTGGGCCGCGTCGAGCTGACAGACGGCGAGATCCTGGGCACCGTCGTGTACCGCGCCTTCGGGCTGGAGCGGAGCGCGGAACGCGGCGAGATCGCGCTTTCTCCGTTGACTCGTGAGCTGGCCGGAATCAGCGCGTCTGAGGAAAGCCCAGGTCCACTCGACTCGTCGACGGATCGGGCCAGCGGGCCGTGACGACCTTGGTGCGCGTGTAGAAGTCGACGCCGTCGGGGCCGTACATGTGCCGGTCTCCGAACAACGATGACTTCCAGCCTCCGAAGCTGAACGACGCGACTGGGACGGGAATGGGAACGTTCACGCCGACCATCCCGGCCTGCACGTCGAACTGGAAGCGGCGCGCCGCTCCTCCGTCGCGCGTGAAGATCGCCGTGCCGTTGCCGTACGGGTTCTCGTCCACGAGACGAACGGCCTCGTCGTAGGAGGCCGCGCGCACCACGCAGAGGACCGGGCCGAAGATCTCGTCGCGATAGACGTCCATCTCCGGCGTGACGTGATCGAGCAGCGACACACCGAGGAAGAACCCCTCGCCTTCGAACGCGCGCTCCCGTCCGTCGACCACGACCGTCGCGCCCTCGCCGTATCCGCGGTCGACATAGCCCGCGACCTTGTCGCGGTGCTCGCCTGTCACCAGGGGGCCCATCTCGCTGTCGGGATCAGTACCGGGCCCGATGCGCAGCTTGGGAAGCCGAGACGAGATCGCTGCCACGAGCGGGTCGGCAACGTCTCCCACGGCCACGACAACGGAGATCGCCATGCACCGCTCGCCTGCGGACCCATATGCGGCAGACACCGCCGCATCTGCGGCCGCGTCGACGTCGGCATCGGGAAGCACGACCATGTGGTTCTTCGCGCCGCCGAGGGCCTGCACGCGCTTGCCGGCGCGGGTGCCCGTCTCGTAGACGTGCTTCGCGATCGGTGTCGATCCCACGAAGCTCACCGCTGCGATGCCCGGATGCTCGAGGATCCTGTTCACCGCCACCCGGTCGCCCTGAATGACGTTGAACACCCCGTCGGGCACGCCCGCCTCGGCGAGCAGCTCAGCCAAGAGCAACGAAGGCGACGGATCCTTCTCGCTCGGCTTGAGCACGAACGCGTTCCCGCACGCGATCGCGTTCGACACCATCCACAGCGGCACCATCACCGGGAAGTTGAACGGTGTGATGCCCGCAACGACACCGAGCGGCTGACGGATCGAGTACACGTCGATGCCGGTCGAGACCTGCTCGCTGTACGAGCCCTTCAGGTGGTCCGCCAACCCGCACGCGAACTCGACGACTTCGACTGCACGCGCCACCTCGCCGCCCGCGTCGGAGAGCACCTTGCCGTGCTCGGCCGTGATGGCGGCTGCCAGATCGGCCCGATGTCGGTCGACGAGCTCGCGGAACCGGAAGAGCACCTCGGTGCGCTGCGAGAGCGAGGCCGATCGCCAGGCCGGGAACGCGGACGCGGCTTCCTCGACCGCGTCGTCCACCTCCTCGGCCGAGGCCAGGTCGACCTCGCCCGTCTGGGCGCCGGTGGCGGGGTCGTAGACGGGAGCGGTGCGGCCGGACGTGCCGGGCGTGACCTTCCCGCCGATCCAGTGCGGGATGCGCTTCATGGTCTAAGCCTGCCTCAGGCGGCGTAGGGTCGCGCCACCGACGACTCCTGGGGGCAACGTGGCTGACATCAAGGGCACCTGCGATCCGCGTTTCGACATGGTCAAGACGGCGTTCGCGCAGAACTTCGACCAGGGTCTCGATGTCGGTGCATCGGTCGCCGTCGTCCTCGAGGGCGAGCTCGTGGTCGACCTGTGGGGTGGGTACATCGACGAGGCGAAGACGACGCCGTGGGAGCGCGACACGATCATCAACGTCTGGTCGACGACCAAGACGATGACCGCGCTGTGTGCGCTGATGCTCGCCGATCGGGGTGAGCTCGATCTGTACGGCAAGGTCGCGAAGTACTGGCCGGAGTTCGCTGCGGCGGGCAAGGAGAACGTCGAAGTGCGCCACTTGATGGCGCACACCGCCGGCCTCTCGGGCTGGGAAGAGCCAATGGTCGCCGAGGACCTCTACGACTGGGAGAAGTGCACCTCGTTGCTCGCCGCTCAGGCGCCGTGGTGGGAGCCGGGCACCGCGTCGGGCTACCACGCGATCACGCAGGGTTACCTCGTCGGCGAGGTCGTGCGACGCGTTGCCGGGGAGTCGGTCGGCACGTTCTTCGCGAAGGAGCTCGCCGGGCCTCTCGGCGCCGACTTCCACATCGGCACGCCCGAGGAGTGCGACCCGCGCGTCGCGCTGGTGATCCCTCCGTCGGGGCCGCTCCCCATCCCCGAGGACCCCAGCGAGGTGCTCCTCAAGACGTTCGGCAACCCGCCGATCTCAGCCCCGCAGTCGTGGGAGATCCCCTGGCGGCGCGCCGAGATCCCCGCCGGTGGTGGGCACGGCAACGCCCGATCGGTCGCCATGGTGCAATCGGCGCTGTCGAATGGCGGCGAGACCGGAGGCACTCGGTTGCTCTCGGCGAAGGGATGCGAGGCCGTGTTCGACGAGCAGATCCAGGGTGTCGACCTCATCCTCGGCCTACCCGTGCGCCTCGGCATGAACTACGGCCTGAATTCGGCCGACCTGCCCATCAGCCCGAACCCCCGCGCCTGCTTCTGGGGCGGCTGGGGTGGCTCGATCGTCGTCAACGACTTCGACGCGCGCATGACCGTTGCCTACGTGATGAACCGCATGGGCGAGGGCACCATGGGCGACACGCGAGGTGCCTCGCTGGTCATGGCCGCGCTCCTCACCGACGTGTCCGGGAGCTGATCCGAATCGCTACCTACTGGCCATTCTCCGTTCACCTGCAAGCACAAGACTCCGCCGAATGACGACGGTACGGGGTGTCTTTCTCAACGCGCGGACGACCAAGGACTTCGCCAGCGGCGACACGATCTTCCTCGAAGGTGAGGTCGGCGACTGCATGTACGGCGTCGTGAGCGGCCAGGTCGAGCTGAAGCACGGAGCGAACTCCGTGGGGACGGTCGACGAGGGCGACGTCTTCGGTGAGATGGCCATCATCGACAAGTCGCCGCGCTCCCTGTCCGCAGTGGCCGCGAAGGACTGTTCGCTCGCCGTGATCGACCAACGCGAGTTCTTGTTCCTCATCCACGAGACGCCGACGTTCGCGTTGGAAGTGATGTCGTCGCTGGCCGACCGCCTGCGGAGGTTGAACACGCAGAGCTGTTGAACACGCAGAGCTAGGGGCTCGGCCTCAGGCGCGCTCCGTGATGTAGCGGCGGGGGTGGCGCCCGTCGACGTATCCGAGGAACGGCGGATAGATGTTGTAGCCGAGCAACTCCTGAAGGCGTCCAGGCAGCTCCGCGACCGTCGCGCGCGGCACGGCGAGCAGGTGCGTCTCCTGCGCGCGCAGCCACGCCGCGACGTACTCGAGGATGACTCCGAGACGCGGCGTGTCGGTCTGGTTCGCCCCGCCCCCGTGGAAGACCTTGCCGCCGTAGAAGATCACCGATCCCGCGGGCATCACCGCATCGACGACTCGATCCTCGGCCGTCGGTTGCCGGCCCTCCCAACGATGGCTGCCGGGCACGATCCGGGTCGCGCCGTTCTCGACCGTGAAGTCGTCGAGCGCCCACATCGTGTTCAGCACCACATCACCGAACGTGCGCGGAAGGGGATAGACGCTCGCGTCGTAATGCAGCCCCTGTGCGCTCTCCCCCGGCCCGATCTGGATGCCAGTGGGCGCAGACAGCTGATAGTGGCCCAGGAACCGGTCGAGCACGCCGAGGAGCAGCGGATCGATCGCCGCCGCGTCGAACGCCCGGGTCTTCGCGAACAGCGCGTACACCCGGCGGGTGCTGAAGCCCTCGAAGTCGTTGCGTCCGAACGGGATCTCGTCGAGGACCTCCCGCAACGACGCCTTCGCCGCGGCGGCTTCGGCAATCGACAGCATCCCCTCGACGATGCAGTAGCCCTCACTGTCGAGCGATTCGACCACATCGTCGACGGTGACGGTGGCGGCATCGAAGTGAGGCATCACGCGAACGATACGGCGGCGGGCCAAGATGCGACATGGGCGCGTCTCCAGACCCAGATCCCGCTGTGATCGAGGGCGTCGAGCCGTCAGTGCAGATCGTCCTCACGGAGTACGACCCATCCTGGGCCGATCGGTACGAACACCTCCGCGCCCGGATCGCGGCGGCGCTCGGCGCCTCCGCGTTGCGCATCGAGCACATCGGCTCGACGTCGGTGCCCGGCCTCACCGCCAAGCCGATCATCGACATCCTCGTCGTGGTTGCCGACGTCTCGCACGACGATGCGTTCCTACCCCGGCTCGTCGACGCCGGGTTCGTCCTGCGAAGGCGCGAGCCGGACCACCGCCTGCTGCGCACCCCGGCGCGCGACGTCCACATCCACGTCGTCAGCGCTGGCGCCCAGGAGATCCTGGACTACCTCGACTTCCGCGACTGGCTGCGCGTCGACGAGGTGAGCCGCACTCGCTACGAAGCCGTGAAGCGTGACCTCGCGCGGCTGCCGTGGCGTGACGGCAACCAGTACGCGATCGCGAAGACCGCGATCGTGTCCGATCTGGTCCGACAGGGGCGCGAGTGGAGGTGCGAGCGCCACAAGGAAGTCGTGCGGCGGCTGTTCGACGAGATCTGGAACGGCCGCCAGTTCGACGTGCTCGACGAGCTGTACGCACCCGACTACGTCGCCGACTACCGGCCGTACGGCCCGCTGCGCCACGGCGCCGAGGGGGTCCGAGCAATGGTCGACGGCGCTTGGGCGACGTTCCCCGACTACCACGAGGAGCTGCTGTCGATGGTGGCCGAGGGCTGGCGCGTCGCCGTGCACCTCAGGACGTCAGGAACCCAGCTCGGCGCATGGGGACCACTGCCCGCAACCGGGAGGCGGCTCGAATTCGAAGAGATGATCTTGCTCGAGTTCGACGAGTCGGGCCGCGTCGTTCATCAGCGAGGGATCGTCGACAACCTGCTCGGGCTTCGTCAGGCCGGCGTCATGCCCTCGCCCGAGCCGCGGTCATGAAGCGTTCGAGCTCCGCGGAGATGTCGGGACCGGCCGGCTGATAGGCAACTTCGGTCGCGCCCGCCTCTGCGAGCTCGGCAAGCCGCGCCGCCCACTCATCCGCGCTGCGGGCGAGGCCGAACATCTTGAGGGTCTCGCCGGTGACCACGAGCCGGTCGCGCTCGTTCGCCTCGATCAAGTGACCCTCGTGCAGCGCGAGGTGCTGTTCGGCTTCGGGGAAGGCTTCGAGCGCGGCGACCCACTTGTCGCCGTCGGGAAGCGATGCCGCCATGCCCCGCAGGTGCAGGGCGTGATACATGAGCGCCCCCGCGTGACCGGCCGCCGCCATGCTGCGCGCGCTGCCCGCGTCTTCGCCGTCGTCGAGCACGGTGCCGAAGGTGAGCACCGAGCACCGCTCGAAACCGGGGCTGGGGCCGGTGGCAAAGACGCCGTCGGCGAGCTCGTGCGCGACCGCCTCGCCCTTCGGCCCACCCGTGCCGAGGATGATCGGGACGCGGATCGGCCTCGCGGCGCCGAAGCCCGAGGGGTGCAGCATCCGGATCGGCGCTCCCTCCCACTCGACGGTCTCCCCAGCGAGGAGGCCGATGACCGCACTGACGTACTCGCGGACGAAGGACCACTTGAGCGGCTTCTGCCCGAGCGTGAGCCGGCCGGTGAACCCCGACCCGATCGCCAGGTTCACGCGGCCGGGCGCGAGATCGACCAACGTCGCGACGGCCGACGCCGTGACCATCGGGTGGCGGAGCGAGGGGATCGCGACGCCCGGACCGAGCTCGATCGTCGACGTGCGGCGCGCGCACTCGGCCAAGATCATCCAGACGTCGGGGTAGAGCGCGGGCGAGTCGTACAGCCAGGCCCGCCGATAGCCGAGCGCTTCGGCACGCGCGACATGCTCGGGCGTGGCCATGGAGGTCGCGAACGTGCACGAGATGTCGATGGCTATGCCTCCAAGCCGAGCACGGCGAGCATGCCGGGCGTGTCGATCGAGAAGTGGGCCCTCACCGCTTTGCCGTCGTGGATCGTCCAGCGATGCACCTCGGCGATGTCGAACGACGCGCCGCTCTCGTTCACCGTCCCCCGCGTATGCCCCACCTGGATCACATCACCGTCGGCGGCGAACAGCTCGTCGTGCGTGACCGCGGAGGTGATCGTCCCGGTGAGTGCGGCCGCGAACTGGGCGAAGCCTTCGAGGCCCTCGAACCGGCCACCCCAGGGCAGCCGCGGGTCCTGCGTGATGACGACCTTCTCGTCGATCAGCTCGATGAGGCGGGGTAGGTCGCGAGCGTGCATCGCGGCATAGATCGCCTCGACGACCTCGATGTCGGTCACCCGCGCAGGATACCATCTACGAACATATGTTCGAGCGATCTGAGGCGACGATCCTCCATGCCGACCTCGACTCCTTCTATGCGTCGGTCGAGCAGCGCGACAACCCCTCGCTGCGGGGTCGGCCGGTCATCGTGGGCGGGGGCGTTGTCCTCGCGGCCAGCTACGAGGCGAAGGCGTTCGGCGTGTTCACGCCGATGGGCGGAAGGCAGGCGCGCGCTCTTTGCCCGCACGCGGTCGTGGTCTCGCCTCGTATGGAGGCGTACTCCGAAGCCAGCAAGGCCGTGTTCGAGGTGTTCAACGACACGACGCCACTCGTCGAGGGCATCTCGATCGACGAGGCGTTCCTCGACGTCGGCGGCCTCCGAAGGCTCGCGGGCACGCCGACGGAGATCGCGATCCTCCTTCGAGCGCGGGTGCTCGAGCGCGTCGGTCTCCCGATCACCGTCGGAGTCGCGCGCACGAAGTTCCTGGCGAAGGTCGCGAGTCGAGTTGCCAAGCCCGACGGCCTGCTTGTCGTGCCTCCCGAGCAGGAGCTCGCATTCCTGCATCCCCTGCCTGTCGAGCGGCTGTGGGGCGTCGGCATCAAGACGGCGACGAAGCTCCACGGTCGCGGCATCGACACCGTCGCCGACGTCGCGCGGCTCGCTGAATCGACGCTCGTGTCGATCCTCGGCCCGGCGAGCGGCCGGCATCTGCACGCGCTCGCGCACAACTACGACCCCCGACCCGTCGTGGTCGGACGGCGGCGACGCTCGATCGGGTCGCAGCGCGCGATCGGGTGGCGAGCCAAGGCACCGGGTGAGATCGAGGCGACCCTGGCGGGTCTCGTCGATCGCGTCACTCGACGCCTGCGCGCCGCGGACAGAGTCGGCCGCACCGTCGTGCTGCGCATGCGCTTCGAGGATTGGTCGCGGGCGACTCGGTCGCACACTTTGCCCCGGCCCACCGCCCGCACCGAGCCGATCCTCGAGACTGCTCGGGGCTTGCTCGAGTCGGTCCAACCCATGATCGAGGAGCAGGGCTTGACGCTGATCGGCATCGCGATCATGAACCTCGACGACAACGACGCCGTACAGCTCCCGCTGCCCTTCAGCCGCCGCACCGCAAGCCGGCTCGACGAAACCCTCGACGAGGTGAGAGACCGGTTCGGGTCCGCAGCGGTCAGTCGCGCCGGGCAGCTCGGCCACGACCCAGGGTTCCTCGTGCCGCTGTTGCCCGATTGAGGGCGCGGGCCCTGATCAGCCAGGCATCGGCGCGAGCTGCGTCGCGCCCCACTCTTCCGCCGGTGCGTCTCGAACATGCTGGGTGATCTCCCAGTGCTGCCCCTCGGGATCCGCGATCAGCGCCTGGCGCAATCCCCAGGGCCGGTCGCCGGGCTCCATCAGCAACGCGCCACCGGCGGAGACGGCCTTCGCGGCGGTCGCGTCAACATCGCCGACGTAGACGAGCGTATGGCTCTGGACGCTCCCGAAGGCCATGCCGTTCACACCGATTCCGACGATGAAGCCACCGCACTCGAGCTCGGAGTGGCCAACCTTGCCGTCGGGCATCGTGTAGCGGATGACTTCGGTGAGGCCGAGCACATCGACGAGCCAGTCGATCGCGGCGTTCGGATCCTCGTAGAGCAGATGCGGGACGATGCGGGGGTAGCCGCGCTCGGGGTCATACATCGCGCCATTGTGTCTGAGAGGCTGGGCGCGTGGATCTGAATCACTTGAACCTTCGAGTGCGCGACGCGGCGGCGTGTCGCGAGTTCTACGAGAAGCACTTCGGGTTCCGCCCTGCGTTCGAGGCCGACGGCGGCTACTTCATCCGCAACGACGATGGCTTCCTGCTCGCGCTCATCCCTGCCGATCCGCACCAAGAGCTGCCGTCGGGCTTCCACATCGGCTTCGGCGGCGCGGATGCCGACGAGGTGCTGGCCCGGCAGGCGGCGCTCGCGGGTACGGGCGTGCGCGTGGGCGAGCTCGAGGACTTCCGGCCGGGCGAGCAGTACGTCACGTTCCGCTGCTGGGATCCCGACGGCACCGAAGTCGAGGTGTTCTGGGAAGCCGATCCCGCCGAACCTCGGTAGATAACAGGCCAATTTGGCCCGTTATCTACCTGAGAACGCCGGGGGTGGGCGTCAGATCGGGGGGCGGGGTATCGGGCGAACCTGTTCGTAAGCGCGGGCGGCGCGCAGGACGAGGGCGTCGGCGAACATCGGGCCGACGAGCTGCATGCCGATCGGCAGACCACCGCGCGTCAGGCCACACGGGATCGTGCACGCGGGCTGCTGCGTCAGGTTGAACGGGTACGAGAACGGCGTCCATCCGAGCATCGATGCGGGGTCGAGCGGGACCGAGCCGGCGGGCCGGGCATCGAACGCGGGCACCGCGACCGCCGGCGTGACGATCAGGTCGTAGTGCTGCATGAGCTGGCGCATCCTCGATCCGAGCTCGCCGCGCCGCAGGTTCAGCCGCTGCACGTCGAGGCTGCTCATCTCGCGGCCGAGCTGCGCTTCCGCTGCGAAGTCGGGATCGGTGACCGCTTGCTGCGCAGGGGTGAGCGTGTTCCACAGGGTCCACGCACCGGTGAACCACAGGCCCGTCGTGATCGGGAGCGGATCCTCGAAGCCGGGGTCGCCCACTTCGACGCGCGCGCCGAGCGCCGCCAGCTCGTCGACCGCCGCGGCAACCGCGCTCGCAACCTCCGGGTCGACCTTCGCGTACCCGAGCGTCGGAGAGAAGAGCACGCGCAGCCCGTCGATGCCGCCGTCGAGGTCCGATGGTGAAGTCGGAGCTGTCGGGTGGAAGGGATGTCCAGTCGCGCGCGTCGGGCTGCTTCAGCACGTTCATCATGAGCGCGCCGTCCGCGACGCTCATCGTGTGCGGCCCGAGATGCGAGACCGTACCGAACGGTGACAACGGGTACGCGGGCACCCGTCCGAAGCTCGGCTTCAATCCGAAGTTGCCGCAGAACGCGGCGGGGATGCGCACCGACCCCGCGCCATCACTCCCGATGCTGAGTGGGCCCATCCCCGCGGCAACTGCCAGCTGCGGTGCCGCCCGACGAGCCGCCGGGCGTCTTGGTCGTGTCCCATGGATTACGAGTGATGCCCGTGAGGGGCGAGTTGGTCTCGCCCTTGCAGCCGAACTCGGGTGTCGTCGTCTTGCCGATCAGCACGGCGCCCGCCTCGCGCAGGCGGGCGGTCGCGGGCGCGTCGATGTCCCACGGCTGATGCGGATCGACGGTGTGGCTGCCCCGCAGTGTGGGCCAGCCCTTCGTGAGCACGAGGTCCTTGATCGAGGTGGGGACGCCATCGAGCGGACCCATTGGCTTGCCTCGGCGCCAGCGGAACTCGCTTCCCCGGGCCGCGTCGAGCGCCTCGTCCGCCGCGAGGAAGCAGAACGCGTTCACAACGGGGTTCAGCTTGTCGATCCGCTCGAGCACCGCCTGGGTCGCCTCGACCGGCGATGCCGCACCGCGCTGGTAGAGGTCGAGCAGCTCGGTCGCAGTGCATCGGGTGAGGTCGACGGCGTCCGTCATGGCACCCAGATGTTGCCAGCCTCTACATCGCCTCTCTCACCCAGTGACGGAGCTGGCGGCACGCGTCGACGAATCGGTCCGCGTCATCCGGCCCCGCGAGGGCGATGAAGCCGTCGTCGGGTACCACTCCCGCCGCCGTGAAGAGCGCCTCGGCGGGCGGTGTGAAGGCCACGAACTTGGCGTGGGCGAAAGCGTCGGAGACGAAGTCCCTCGCGGCCGGGTCGTCGATGAGGATCTTCACTCCGTCGTCGGATGCCAGCACCGCCACCGCGTCGTAGAGCACGGACGGCCCTCCATCGATCTTCTGCTGCGCCTCGAGCAGCGCCCCATCGCTGAGGGTCGCACCACCGATCTTCGGAGCGATCACCTCGACAACCGCGCCTTCGGCCACGATGGCGTCCTGGAGCGCGGAGACGAGCGCGGCGTCGGCACCGTCGGTCACAAGCATGCCCACCTTGCGGCCGGCGAAACTCTCGGGTCCGTTCGCAACGATGCTCAAGCTCGGCGACGGCGGAAGGTCGGTGATCGGCGCCTTTGCGGCCTTCGACTTCTTGGGCATCTTCGTGAGCCCGAGGCCGTCGGCGACCTCGGTCGCGAAGTCCTCGTCGACGTTGCGCAGGTTGGCCACCATCCGCTCCCGGATGTCCGGCCGCTCGACCTTGCTGAGCTCGAAGACGAATGACTTCGCGATGTGCCGCCGCTCGATCGGCATCTGGCTGTCAAGGAATTGGCGGGCCTGGCTGTAGTGATCGGCGAAGCTGCCCGGGCGGACGCGGCGCTTCTCGCCCACCTCCGTCGTCGCGAGGGATTCGAAGCCGCGTTCGGGATCTTCCCGAGGCCCGCGTTCGTCGCCCGGCCACGAGTTCGGTTCGTAGTTCACGCGTCCCACGGGGTTCTCCACTGCCATGTGACCGTCCTGCTGGAAGTGGGCGAACGGGCACTTCGGGGCGTTGATCGGCAGATAGGTGAAGTTCGGCGAGCCGAGCCGCTTCAGCTGAGTGTCGAGATAGGAGAAGTTACGGCCCTGCAACAAGGGATCGTTGGTGAAGTCGATGCCCGGGACGATGTTCTGCGTGCAGAACGCGACCTGCTCGGTCTCGGCGAAGAAGTTGTCGACCACGCGATCAAGGACGAGGCGCCCGACGATGCGCACCGGGACGAGCTCCTCTGGGATGAGCTTCGTCGGGTCGAGGATGTCGAACTCGAACTGATCGGCGAACTCGTCGTCGAAGAGCTGAACACCGAGCTCCCACTCCGGAAAGTTGCCCGTGGTGATCGCGTCCCACAGGTCGCGACGGTGGAAGTCGGGGTCGGCGCCGTTGATCTTCACGGCCTCGTTCCACATGACGGATTGCAGCCCGAGCTTCGGCTTCCAATGGAACTTCACGAACGTCGACACCCCCGCCTCGTTGACGAAACGGAAGGAGTGCACGCCGAACCCCTCCATGAAGCGGAACGACCGCGGGATCGCCCGGTCCGACATCACCCACATCAGCATGTGGGTCGACTCGGGCATCAACGACACGAAGTCCCAGAAATTGTCGTGGGCCGATTGTGCCTGGGGGAACTCCCGATCGGGTTCCGGCTTCACCGCATGGATGATGTCCGGGAACTTGATCGCGTCCTGGATGAAGAACACCGGGATGTTGTTCCCGACGAGGTCCCAGTTCCCCTCCTTCGTGTAGAGCTTCACTGCGAAGCCCCGTACGTCCCGGGCCAGGTCGGCGGAGCCCTTGCTCCCCGCGACAGTGGAGAAGCGGACGAACGCCGGCGTCTGCTCGCCCGCTCGCTGGAAGATGTCGGCGCGAGTCACGTCCGCCAGCGACTCGTAGGTCTCGAAGAAGCCGTGCGCGCCGTAGCCGCGCGCGTGCACCACGCGCTCGGGGATGCGCTCGTGGTCGAAGTGAAAGATCTTCTCGCGGAAATGAAAGTCCTCGAGCGCCGCCGGCCCACGGTCGCCGACCCGAAGCGTGTTCTGGTCATCGGAGACCGGCACACCCTGTTGTGTCGTGAGGACAGGGCCGCCGTCGGCGACCTGATGAGTCTCACCGCCGTCGCCTGGATTGCGGTCGAGCTCGTCCTTGGCCATGAGACCCTCCTGAGGCATGCGGGGAACGCCCCCCGACTACCCCAAGCGCGAGAGACCGAAACGACCAGGCTTCGATCACGCCATTCGGGCAACGAAGGTCCGCGTGACCGTGCTCATCGGGACCTCGGGCTGGATGTACCAGGACTGGCGAAGCCGGTTCTACGACGGTGTGCCGCAGAAGTGCTGGTTCGAGCACGTGACGACGTACTTCCGCACGGTCGAGCTCAACGTATCGTTCTATCGACTGCCATCGCGAGAGACGTTCGCGGGGTGGCACCGCCGCAGCGCCGACGACGAGATCATCACCGTCAAGGCGTCGCGGTACCTCACCCACGTCAAGCGGTTGCGGGATCCGAGCGAGCCGGTCGACCGGCTGATGCAGCGCGCCTCCGCACTCGAGTGGAAGCTCGGACCCATCCTCATCCAACTTCCGCCCGACCTCGAAGTCGACGTCGGGGCGCTCGCGTCGACCCTCGACGCGTTCCCGGTGGGAGTGCGGCTCGCCGTCGAACCGCGACACGAGTCGTGGTGGCGGCAAGACGTGGCGGAGCTGCTCTCGGACCGAGGCGCCGCGCAGGTGTGGGCCGACCGGGGAGGATCCACACTGGGGCCGACTTGGCGCACGGCGTCGTGGGGCTACGTGCGCCTTCATCACGGCGATGCCCAGGTCGCGCCGAACTACCACCGCCACACGCTCGGCGGCTGGGCCGAGCGCATTGTCTCGACGTTCGGTGATACGGACGTGTTCGTCTACTTCAACAACGACGGACGGTGCGCAGCCGTCGACAACGCGATCACCTTCGCCGAAGAAGTCACCCGTGCCGGCGGTCACGCCTCACGAGTGCCCGGGATCCGACCCGACAGCTGGGGGTGACGAGATCTCCGCCGTCGCCTACGCAGTCCGGCGCCCGCTCCTGCCCTTCACTTCCGCGAATGCGTTTCGTTTTTGGCCTGGAGCGTTCCGGACTGCGTGGGCGACGAGCGGACAGTACCCCGGAATCTCGGCCTTCAACCCAGCCGCGATTACTTCGTCCCCACGATGCAGCGGGCCATGCCCGGCAGCCTGGCCTTTCCGTCCGATTCGTACGCTCGAGCGGCCTCGATCGCCCGGGCGCCGATGCGGTCGCGCGTCGCCTGGTCGACGGTCGCGAGGGCGGCGATGACGGGGGCGGTGAGCTCGGTGACGAAGTACCAGTACTGCTCGGCACTTTCGGTCTCCATGAGCGTGGGGACGTCCCACTCGGTCACGTCCTGGAGTCCGGCACCCCGGAACCGGGCGCCGATCGCATCGGGCGCGGCGCAACGGAACATCCCGGGCGCGTCGGGATCCGGCGGCACCGGCTCGATCTCGGTCGCCATCGCCGCACCTGCGATCGTGGCCCAAGCGTTCACATCGGGGCCGGCCCACACGGCCGCAGCGGCACGACCGCCGGGCCTGAGCACGCGGGCGATCTCCGACACCGCCTTGTCGATGTCAGGGATGAACATGAACACGAACCGGCAGCTGACGCTGTCAAAGGTCGCGTCGGGGAATGGCAAGTCCTCGACGCCGCACTCGCGGTAGTCGACGTTCGTGAGGCCTTTCGCGGTCGCTCGGCGTCCGGCCGCGGCGAGCATCTCGGGAGACAGGTCCGCGAGTGTGACGCGGCCCCGCGGCGCGAGCGCCGCGATGGTGAGCCCCGGCTCGCCGGTGCCGGCACCCACGTCGAGGTGCTGCTGGTCCTCGCCGACCCGGAGGCTCTCGATGAGCTCTCGGCCGACCTGACCGGTCGTCGCCATCACGACGTCGTCCCACTTCTCCCACCCGGCGGAGAACTTGTCCCACGTCTGCTTCTGGGTCGCTCGGATCTCGTCGGCACTCGGCATGGCCCCACCCCTCTTCCACGGCGCCCGGACGATATCTCCTGGTAGCGCGCGAGACTCGGGGGATGCCGTACAACGCGACGGGTCGAGTCGTGCATGATGCCGACGCCCACATCATGGAGACCCCGGGCTGGTTGGTCGCTCACGCGGACCCTGCCGTGCGAGACCGCATCGAGCCGCTCCGCTACTCGAGCGGCAACGAGCTACGCCAGACCGGCGACCCCGACGAGCAGCTCCGTGATCTCGACGCCGCGTTCGAGCGCCTCGCCGACCGCCACCGCTCAGCGGAGTACACCTCGGACGAGGCGGCCGAGATCATGAACCGCAAGAACTTCGCCGCCACCGGTTCGTTCTTGGCCGACGATCGCGGGCGGGCGCTCGACCTGCTCGGGTTCTCGAGCCAGCTCGTCTTCAACACGTTTCACAACCGCCGCCTTCACGACTGGGAGCACAGCGGCGACGTCGACCTCGCGCTCGGCGCGGCGCGCGCACACAACCGCGGCATCGTCGAGTTCTGCGCGGCCGACCCGCGCTTGCTGCCCACCTGTTACGTACCGCTGTGCTCGCTCGACGACGCGGCCCCGATGACCGACGAGGCGATCGCGATGGGTGCGGCTGCGCTGCTCATCGCGTCGGGCTGTCCGCCGGGGCATTCCCCCAGCCACGTCGGTCTCGATGGCGTCTGGGCGCGCGCGCAGGAGGCCGCGATCCCGGTCGTCTTCCACGTCGGGGGCACCGGCGACCTCATCGACAAGAGCTACTTCCGCAACGGCCTGCCGATCCCACCCGACTTCCACGGCGGCGAGGAGAACTTCCGCTCCGTCGACTACATGGGCATCCCGCATCCGCCCATGCAGACGCTCGCGACGATGATCTTCGACGGCGTGCTCGAGCGGTTCCCCTCACTGCGCTTCGGTGTCATCGAGCAAGGCGCGATCTGGCTGCCGTCGTGGATGCGCCAGCTGGAGGCGGCGTTCGACGCGTTCAGCCGTCACGAGGAGCGCCTCCGCGCGCTGTCACTTCGGCCGAGTGAGTACGTGCGCCGGCAAATTCGGGCGACGCCGTACCCGACCGAGGACGTCGGTTGGATCATCGAGCAGGCTGGCCCCGAGGTGTGCCTGTTCTCGAGCGACTACCCGCATGTGGAGGGCGGCCGCCGGCCGATCGAACGCTTCGAGGCGTCGCTCGCGCAAACCGACGAGGACGCGAAGCAGCGGTTCTACTGCGACAACTTCCTCGACCTGATGGGGAGCGCGGCCTCCGTCATCGCGGCCTGAGGTCGTGACCGTGGATCAGAGCGACATCGCGCGCCTGCGTCGCTGCATCGAGTTGGCACGCGAGGCCCGCGACGGCGGGAACCAACCGTTCGGCTCGCTGCTCGTTGGCCCTGATGGTTCCGTGCTGCTGGAGCTCATGAACACGGTCGGCGAGGGCGACGTCACCGGACATCCCGAGCTCGCGCTCGCCGCTTGGGCATCCCAGCACATGACCACCGAGGAGCGCGCCGGCGCGACGCTCTACACGAGCTGCGAGAGCTGCACGATGTGCGCGGGCGGGCAGTACTGGGCGGGCATCGGCCGGCTCGTGTTCGCATTGTCGAGCGAGCAGCTCGGGACGATGGTCCCCGAAGGAGCGCCCATGCTCAAGCTCTCCAGCCGCGAGGTGTTCGCACGCGGCAACGTGCCGATCGACGTCATCGGGCCGTGCGCGGAGCTCGAGGCCGATGCGAGAGCAGTGTTCGACGGCTTCCCCTGGCCGCAGTAACGCGCAGTCTCAGCCCGGGCGGCGCCCGCCGTCGGAGTGCAGCAGCTGGGCGTTGATCCACCCGCCCTCGTCCGACAACAGGAAGCTCACGAGGCTCGCGGTGTCCGCAGGCGTCCCGATGCGACGTTGCAAGTTGCTGCGCAGCACGGCGCCGCGGATGGCATCGTCCATCCAGCCCGTGTCGTTCGGACCGGGATTCACCACGTTCGCGGTGATGCCCAAGTCGGCGAGCTCGGTGGCTGCAGCGATGACGATTCGGTCGAGCGCACCTTTGCTCGCGCCGTAAGGCAGGTTGAACGCGGTGTGATCACTCGTCAGCGCGACGACGCGGCCGCTTCCTGCCGCGCTGGCCGGGAACTGGCGAGCGAACGCCCGGATCAGGAGCCAGCTCGCTCTCGCGTTCACCGCGAAGTGACGATCGAAGCTCTCGATCGTCGTGCTCTGCATATCGGAGTCGACGCTCTCGGTGTGGCACAGCACCATCGCACTGATCGCCCCGCCATCGGCGAGAAGACGGAAGAGTGCGTCGGGCGCGTCGGGATCGGCGAAGTCAACTTCGTGCTCGGCCAGCGGCTGCTCGTCGGCGCCCCACTCCATCCGTGCGTCGTAGCTGCGCCAACCCGTCGTCGCCACGTTCCAGCCGTCAGCGCGCAGGCGGTCGGCGATCGTCGCCCCGATACCCGCCCGCCGCCCAACCCCTGTGACAAGCGCCCGCCGCGACGCTGTCCTCGTGCTCAAGGTCGACGCGTGCGCGAGCCAGGTTGCCGAGGGCGGTCGCTGAATTGGCGTCCTTCGTAGAACGTCGGGTTGGTATCGGGTCGTCCCTTGCGGCTCGTCCATCTCCACGTGAGCGAGATGCGCGGTTTGTCGACCGCGGGCGCCTTCGGAACTCCGTGCAGCCACCCGCGCTGCGCGGCGCCACCCATGATGAGCAGGTCACCGTCGCCCGGCGTGAGGACCACATCGTCGGGGCCAGTGCCGGCCGGGATGCGCTCGACCGGCACTCCCCGCTCGAGCCGAGGACGCAGGACGAACGGGCGCCGCGCGCCGAGCACGGCGATGGCGATGACCGTGTCGTCGAGCCACCGCATCTCCCGGTCGCTGTGAAGACCCTGAAAGTCCTGCCCGTCGCGATAGAGGATCGCCGACACTCCCGTGAACTGGACGTGGAAGCGGGACCGAAGGTGGAGATCGGTCTGGCGGAACAGCACGTGGGAGTCGGTGCGTACTCCGACCCCGAGCCGGTTCTCCGGCACGTACTTGTCGTACCTGAGCACTTCGGTCTGTCCCCACGGCAGCGTCGTGTGCAACTCGTGAAAGATGGCGTCGGCGTCACGAACGAAACCGGGGACGAGCTCGACCCAGGACGTCGGCGGCAGCGCGGTGCGCTCGACCGGCGCGCGCCGGTCGATGCGCAGCTCCTCAGCCGGCGCGGTCATCGCCTCCAGTATCGCTCGTATCACTCCTCCCGCAGCCCATCGACCTCCGCGCCGACGAGGACGAGGAGCGAGCTCAGCCACAACCACAGCAGCACGACAACGATTGATGCGAGGGCGCCGTAGGTCTTGCTGTAGCTCGCGAAGTTCGCGGCGTAGAAGGCGAAACCGGCCGAGACGACGAGCCACCCGAGAGTCGCCATCACCGCGCCCGGCGTCACGAGGCCGAGCCATGCGCTCGGGGAACCCTTCAAGGCAACTCGGTACAGCAGGCCGATCCCGGCGATCATCACCGCCCCGAGCACTGGCCAGCGGAGCGCACTGAACACGAGCTCGCCCGCGGTGCCGAGTCCGGCCTTGGATAGCAAGGGTGGCACGGCGGCGATCACGAAGATGACAATGCCGAGGAACACCATCGCGCCGAGGGTCAGCATCAGCGCCTTCCCGCGCTTGGATACGAAGCCCGACGGCTCGTCGTGCTCATGCGCGACGTGGATCCCCGTGATGAGCGCCGCCATCCCCCCCGACGCACTCCAGAGCGCCAGTGCGATCGCGATCACGAGCGTGAACGAGACACCAGCGCGGTTTGCGCTCGCGATGGAAGTGAGTTGGAAGGTCAGAAAGTCCTGCACCTCTTCCGGCAGCGCCGAGGCGATGTCCGCGACCTGATCAGCGACGTCGTCGGGATCGGCAACGAGCCCGTAGATGGAGATGAACGCGACGAGCGCGGGTACAAAGGCCAGAAACGCGTAGAACGCGACGCCGGCGGCGACGAGCGTGAGGTTGTGCTCCTTGATGCGACGAGAGAGGCCCGAAGCGATCGATCGCACCCGAGCTGCCTCGGAGCCAGCCACGCCGCGACTGTACGCAGCCGATGACCTCCGCAGGCTGCGTCGCGAACAGAGTCGCGGGACGAGCTCGACCGAGGTCGTCTCTTGACGACCTCCCTGGCATGGATCACGCTCCTACGGAGCGATTCAGCCGGGTCAAAAGGGAGCGTGGGAGGCACCATGCACCGATCAAGGCTTGTCGGCGGCGCATTGCTGACATGCGCTGCTCTCGTCATCGCGGCGGTTCCGGTGACATCGGAGCCCAACTCGAACAACAACAACTCCCAGAAGCTGCGGCGGGCCGTGACGGTCGAGGGGATCCTGGAGCACGAGCGCGCCTTGCAGGCGATTTCTGACGCGAGCGGCGGAGCCAATCGCCTCGCCGGCGCGCCGGGTTACGCCAACTCGGCCGACTACGTCGCGGCACGCGCCGCGGCCGCCGGATTCAACGTGACAGAGGACGAGTTCGACTACGACTTGACGTTCCTCGCCGACTTCGAGGCGCCGGTCCTCGAGATCGTGAGTGGCACCAGCTTCGTCGCCGGCATAGCTGGCGCCTCGCTCGGTGGCGACTTCGGCTCGATGTTCAAGTCGACGGCATACGAGCTCGACATCACCGCTCCAGTGTGGGCGATCGATCTCGTGTTGCCCCCGGGTGCGGCACCGAACACCAGCACCAGCGGATGCGAGGCCGCGGACTATGCCGGCGTTCCGGAGGGAGCGATCATCATCGTCCAGCGAGGGACGTGCACGTTCGCTCAGAAGTTCACGCTCGCCGATGCCTCCCCCGCCGGGGCGATGGTCTTCATCAATGAAGGGCAGCCCGGCCGCACCGAGCCCCTGTGGTTCGACTTCACCGGACTCGACATCCCCACCTTCGCTGCGACGGTCGGGACGGGGACGGTGTTGGCCAACGGAGTGCTCAGCGGCGACACCGGTCTCACGGCGCGGTTCAAGGTCGACTGGCGTCCGGGCACATACACCACCCACAACGTCGTCGCCGAGACCACGACCGGCGATCCGAACAACGTCATCGTGGTCGGTGCTCACCTCGACTCCGTCGGCGTCGGCCCGGGCATCAACGACAACGGATCCGGCTCCGCGACGATCCTCGAGATCGCCGAGCAGATGACGAAGGTAAAGCCGCGCAACAAGGTTCGATTCATCTGGTTCAGCGCCGAGGAGTCAGGACTGCTGGGATCCACGGCGTACGTCGCCAGCCTGAGCGAGGAGGAACAGTCGCAGATCGCGGCGATGCTGAACTTCGACATGGTGGGCTCACCGAACTTCGCTCGTTTCGTGTACGACGGCGACCTGTCCGACTCTCCGCCGCCTCCGAGCGGCGCGCCGGAGGGATCCGCCGCAATCGAAGAACTGTTCCTCCAATACTTCGCGAGCCAGGGCTTGGCGACCGAGCCCACCGCGTTCGACGGGCGATCCGACTACGGCCCGTTCATCGAGGTCGGGATCCCCGCCGGCGGGCTCTTCACCGGTGCCGAGGGGATAAAGACGGCGGAACAGGTCGCCATGTACGGCGGCGTCGCCGGTGAGCAGTACGACCAGTGCTATCACCTGTCGTGCGACGACATCGACAACCTCAGCCTCGTCGCGCTCGATCAGATGAGCGACGCCGCCGCGCACGCGACGATCTCCCTCGCCCAGAGCACGCAGGCCGTGAACGGTCAGCGTGGCAAGGGCAACTTCAACACTGAACCTGCCGGACCACTCGCACCGATCGCGACCATCAGGGGGGCCTGACTCAAGCGATCAGCCAGACGATCAGCCAGACCTACTCGACCCGCAGACCGCTGATTGCCCTTGCGATCACCAGCCGCTGGATCTCGGACGTGCCTTCGAAGATCGTGTAGATCTTGGCGTCGCGGTGCCAGCGCTCAACGGGGTACTCCCGGGTATAGCCGTAGCCACCGAGGATCTGGATTGCCTCTTCTGTCACCTTCACGGCGACCTCGCCGGCCTTCAGCTTCGACATCGACCCCTCGCCGGCGACAAATTGCTTGCCGTTGCGAGCCATCCACGCGGCCCGCCATACGAGGAGCCTCGCCGCGTCGATCTCCATGCGCATGTCGGCGAGCTTGAACGCAATGGCCTGGTTCATGATGATCGGGCGACCGAACGCGTGACGCTCTTTCGCGTACTCGAGTGAGTATTCGTACGCCGCGCGGCGATGCCGAGCGCTTGCGCGCCGACCGCGGGACGTGTCGCCTCGAACGTCGCCATCGCCGGCTGCTTCGCGCCGGTGTGTCCCGCGTCGCGAGCCTTGGCGAGCTTCGCGTCGAGCTTCTCCTTGCCGCCGAGCAAGCACCGGCCTGGCACGCGCACGTCGTCGAGCACGACCTCGGCGGTGTGGCTCGCGCGGATGCCGTGCTTCTGGTACTTCTGGCCTTGCGACAGTCCCTTCGTGCCGGGCGGAACGATGAAGCTCGCCTGCCCCCGGCCCTTCAGCGCGGGATCCACCGCGGCGACGACCACGTGCACGTCGGCGATGCCGCCGTTGGTGATCCAGGCCTTGGTGCCGTTCAGCACCCATTCGTCCTTCGCCTCGTCGTACACGGCTCGCGTGCGCAGCGACGACACGTCGCTGCCGGCGTCGGGCTCGCTCACGCAGAACGCGCCGAGCTGAATCTTCTCGGGAGTGCCGTAGCACTGCGGCACCCACTCGATGACCTGCTCGGGGGTGCCGTTGCCAGAGATCCCGGCAGCGGCGAGCGCCGAACCGAAGAGGGCAAGCCCGATGCCGGCGTCACCCCACCACAGCTCCTCGAGGCACACCGGCAACGTCAGCCCGGTCGGGTCGGTGAACGCGTTGGCCATGAAGTCGAAGCCGTACAGGCCGATGTTCGCGGCCTCCTGTACGACGGGCCACGGGAACTCCTCGCGCTCGTCCCACTCGTGGGCGACGGGCCGCACGACGTTCTCGGCGAAGTCGTGCACCCACTTCTGGAGCTGCAGATGGTCCTCGCTGAGGTCGAGGGAGAAGTCGGTCATCCCGCCAAGTTACCCGTCGGTAACAACGAACTGCAACTCATCCTGCGGGAAACAATCAGACATGAGCGGCAGTGCCCCTGACCTGCGGATGTTGAACCTGATCGTGAAGGACGTGGCGGCCTCGGTCGAGTTCTACCGCCGGCTCGCGGGGGTCGAGCCCAAGGGCGTCGAGGGCGAGCACACGCACGTGCAGCTCACGATGCCGAGCGGTTTCAGCCTCGAGCTCGACGCTGCGGACTCGGTTCGCCTGTGGCACGCGGGCTGGCGCGCCGATCCCTGGAGCGCCACCGTCGTCGTGGGTTTTTCGTTCGACAGCCGCGAAGCGGTCGACGCGCGCTACGCAGCGCTCACCGCGGCGGGATACACCGGCCGTCAGCCGCCGTTCGACGCGTTCTGGGGAGCGTGCTACGCGATCGTGGCCGACCCGGATGGCAACGACATCGGGCTCATGAGTCCCATGGACGACTCGCGGCGCTCATGGCCACCGACGGAGTCACCCGAGACCTGACACCGTTTGCTCACTCGACCCCCCTATGCGGTGGTTGAGTGAGCAATCGGTTCGCTCGTGGAGTGTGAGCACCAGCGCGAGTGCGGCGGCGGTGATGCCGGCACCGAGCACGTAGGGCGCGCCGACACCGATGTGCTGGAAGAGCGCGCCCGCCATGATCGGGCCCAGCACACGGCCAAATCCCGATGACATCTGTTGCAGACCGAGCGTGTGCCCGCGGCGCTCGATCGGCGAGCGGCCGGCGACGAGCGATGCGAGCGTCGGTGACGTCAAGCCCTGCCCGACGATCAACGCGGCGAGTGCGGCGACGAGCACGACCCAGTGGACGGCGACCGCCAGCAACAACAGACCGACGATGTTGAGGCCGAGGCCCGCGCGCAGCGTGCCCGCCGGGCCGAGTCGTTGGACCACGGGCTGCACCAGCGTCGCCTGGACGAGCACAAGGAAGAGGCCGATGCCGGCGAAGACGAACCCGATCGAGCTCAGTGTGAGATCGAATCGATCCTCGCCGAACAGGGCGAACGTGGCCTCGAAGCCGGCGAACGCGGACGTTGCCGCGAATGCGCAGATCGCGAGTCGCCACAGGTCGGTCCGCACATCGGGAGCGAGCTTTTCGGCCGCTTGGCGGTGATCCGACGTCGACTCGACGCGCGCGGGGGCAGTCTCGGGGAGGCGACGGATCGCGACGAGCCCGTTCACCAGCGCGAGGCATCCGGCGAGATAGAAAGGCACATGTGGCCCGCCGAGCGCGGCGAGGGCGCCGATGGCCGGTCCGGCGACAAAACCGACGCCGAACGCGGCGGACAGCAAGCCGAGCAGTCGGGGGCGGTCGGCGGGTTCGGCGACATCGGCCACCGCCGCTTGCGCGACCGAGACGCTCGCTCCCGAGGCACCGTCGACGAGCCGGCCGAGAAAGAGCAACGGCAGTGAGCCAGCGGCCCCCGTGAGGAAGCTGCCCGCGGCCGTGCCGAAGAGCGAGATGAGGATGACGGGCTTGCGGCCGACACGATCCGACAGTCGGCCCCACACCGGGGCGAGCAGCAGCTGCGCGACCGAGAACGACGCCAGCAGGACGCCGATGGTGGTGGCGCTCGCGCCGAAGCGTTCCGCGTAGAGCGGCAGGATCGGCAGCACGATGCCGAAACCGATGAGGTCGAGCGCGACGGTCGTCCAGATCGTGCCGAAGCCGGGCGGGAACGGCGTTCGATCGCCCTTCGCTCGTCGCCCCAGCACCGGGGAAGCGTTCGGCCCCGCCGGGGCTGTCGTCAAATCAGCACGGCCGCGTCAGGGCTGACGCACGAGCGTGCCGTTCGCGGTGTCCTCGACGACCCAGCCCCCGGCCTGCAGCTCGGCCCGGATGGCGTCGGCCCGGGCGAAGTCCTTGGCGGCTCGGGCTTCGTCGCGCTCGAGGGCCAACGCCGCGATCTCCGGCGGCACCTCACCGACCTCAGATCGAAGCTCGAGCCCCACGGCCTCGCAGATCGCCATCACCGCACCGGCGAGCGGCGCTGCCGCGGCCATGTCACCCGGCATCGAGCGCCGCGTTGACCTTCCGCACGAGGTCGAACATCAGGGCCATCGCACCGGGCGTGTCGAGGTCGTCGTCCATCAGGTCTCGGAATCGATCCATCGCCTCGTGGTCGGCGGGATGCCACCCTGGGAGATCGACGGCGACCCGGCGCGCGAACGCGTCGAGCCCGGCGAGCGAACGCTCCGCGTGGTCGGTCGTGTCGCGGCTGATCTCGAGCGGCGACCTGTAATGCGACTGCAGGACCAACAGCCGGTACGCACGGGGATCCACGGTCTCGATGAGGTCGAGCAGATTGGTGAAGTTGCCGAGCGACTTCGACATCTTCTCGCCGCCGACTTCGACAAAGCCGTTGTGCACCCAATGCCTCGCGAATTGCTTGCTGAGCGCGACGGCCTGTGCGCGCTCGTTCTCGTGATGCGGGAACGCGAGATCCTGGCCACCGCCGTGGATGTCGAAGCCTTCACCGAGCAGGTCGAGCGACATGACGACGCACTCCGTGTGCCAACCGGGCCGCCCCGGACCCCATGGCGAGTCCCACGACGGCTCGCCCGGCTTGGCGAACTTCCAGAGCACGAAGTCGGCCGGGCGATCGCTTCTCTTCACCGACGAGATCGCGGTCGCCGCCGCCGGCCCGCATCTCGTCGAGCGACTGCCGCGCGAGCAGCCCGTAGCCCTCGACCGTCTCGACAGACAGGTACACGCCGTCGCTCGTGACGTAGGCCCGGCTTCGATCGACGAGCTCTTCGACCAGGGCAATCATCTCGTCGACGTACGCGGTCGCGTGGGGATCGACCGTGGGTCGCTTCACGCCGATCGCATCCATCGCCTGGTACCAGACGGCCTCGCACTTCACCGCGATCTCCTCGGAGGAACGGCCCTCGCGGTTGGCGCGGTCGATGATGTGATCGTCGATGTCAGTGATGTTCGAGACGTAGCGCACCTCGAGCCCGGTCCACTCGAGGTACCGGCGCAACACATCGAACACGAGCGAAAATCGGCCGTGGCCGAGATGCGGAGGTCCGTAGACGGTCGGCCCACACACGTACATGCCCACCTTGCCCGGCTCGCGCAGCGCGAGCTCGCGGACAGTGCCGGAGGCGGTGTCGTGGAGGTGGATCACGACGGAAACGGTAGCGGGGAGCCCCTACCGCGCCCGGTAGCGTTTCTCCACCATGTCCGTCCGCGAAACGACCGCACCCGAGAAGCCGACGCTCGAAGGGCTCGAGCAGAAGTGGAGCGCGGCCTGGGAGCGCGACGGCACCTACCACTTCGATCGCACAAAGACCCGCGAGCAGATCTTCTCGATCGACACTCCCCCGCCGACGGTCAGCGGCGCCCTCCATCCCGGTCACGTGTGCTCGTACAGCCAGACCGACATGGTCGCCCGCTACCGCCGCATGCGCGGGCAAGAGGTCTTCTACCCGATGGGCTGGGACGACAACGGGCTCAACGTCGAGCGCCGCGTCCAGCTCACCTACGGCGTCACGTGTGATCCGTCGCTGCCGTTCGACCCCTCCTTCGTCGCGCCCGCGACACCCCCGAAGCAGCCGATCCCGATCTCGCGGCCCAACTTCGTCGCGCTCTGCGCCGAGCTCACCGAAGAGCTCGAGCAGGCGTACCTCGAGCTCTGGACCCGGGTCGGCCTCTCGGTCGACTGGCGCCAGACGTATACGACGATCGGCGCGAAGGCCCGCCGCACGTCGCAACGTGCATTCTTGCGCCTGCTGAACGAGGGTCACGCGCACTTGGCGGAAGCACCGACGTTATGGGACGTCGACTTCAAGACCTCGGTCGCCCAAGCCGAGCTCGAGGACCGCGAGCGCCCCGGCGCGTACCACCGCGTCGGCTTTCGCTCGACGGCGACCGGCGAGCCCGTCTTCATCGAGACGACCCGGCCCGAGCTTCTGGCCGCGTGCGTCGCCGTCGTCGCGCATCCCGACGACGCCCGCTACAAGCCGCTGTTCGGCACGACCGTGCGCACACCCCTGTTCGGCGTCGAGGTGCCCGTCGTCGCGCACGAGCTCGCCGATCCCGAGAAGGGGTCGGGCATCGCGATGATCTGCACGTTCGGCGACACGACTGACGTGATCTGGTGGCGCGAGCTCGGGCTGCCGGTGCGTTCGATCGTGGGGCGCGACGGCCGCATCGTCGAGGCGCCGCCCGCGGGCATCGACCGCGACGGGCCGTGGCGCGAGATCACGGGACGCACGGTCTCGCAGGCGCAGACGCGCATCGTCGAGCTCCTTGCCGCGTCGGGCGACTCGGTCGGAGAGCCGAAGCCGATCACCCACCCTGTGAAGTTCTGGGAGAACGGCAATCGCCCGCTCGAGATCGTCACGAGCTGGCAGTGGTTCATCAAGTACCCACCCACCGACGAGCTCCTGGCGCGCGGGCGTGAGCTGCGGTGGTTCCCCGACTTCATGCGCGTCCGCTACGAGAACTGGGTCAACGGTCTCGCCGGCGACTGGAACATCACGCGCCAGCGGTTCTTCGGTGTCCCGTTCCCGGTCTGGTATCCGGTGCTCGACGACGGAACGCTCGACCGCAGCCGGCCGATCTTCGCCAGCGAGGACGACCTTCCCATCGACCCGTCGACCGACGTCCCCCCTGGTTGCGACGACTCCCAGCGCGGTCAGCCGGGCGGGTTCGCCGGCGACCCTGATGTCATGGACACGTGGGCCACCTCGTCGGTGTCGCCCCACATCATCTCGGGCTGGGTCGAAGACCCTGACCTGTTCGCGCGCGTGTTCCCGATGGACATGCGTCCGCAGGCGCACGACATCATCCGCACATGGCTCTTCTACAGCGTCGTCCGGTCGCACCTCATGCACGGCGTGCTGCCGTGGCGCGATGCCGCGATCTCCGGCTTCGTGAACGACCCCGACCGCAAGAAGCTCTCGAAGTCGAAGGGCAACAGCGAGGACGACCCCAACGGCTTGCTGTCAACGTTCGGCTCCGACGCGATTCGGTACTGGGCCGCGAACGGACGGCCGGGGCAGGACCTCTCGCTCGACAAGAACCAGATGAAGGTGGGGCGCCGCCTTGCGATCAAGATCTTGAACGCGAGCAAGTTCGTGCTCGGTCTCGCCGGCGAGCACGAGACCTCCGACTCCGACATCACTGACTCGCTCGACCGGGCGATGCTCACGCTGCTCGCCGACGTCGTCGACCAAGCGACCATCGCCTTCGACGCCTACGACTACGCACGCGCGCTCGAGCGCACCGAAGCGTTCTTCTGGACGTTCTGTGACGACTACGTCGAGCTCGTGAAGGGACGGGCCTACGGAGCCGCCGGGCCCGAGGGCGCCGCGTCGGCGAACGCAGCGTTGCGTCGCGCGCTGTCGACACTCCTGCGCTTGCTCGCGCCGATCACGCCGTACGTGACCGAGGAAGCGTGGTCATGGTGGCAGGACGGATCGGTGCACCGATCGGCGTGGCCCGACGCCGACGACGTGCGCGCGGCCGCCAGCGACGGCGACCGGCTTGTTGCAGAGGTCGCGGGAGAGGTGCTCGGCGCGGTGCGCAAGGCGAAGTCCGAAGCACGGAAGTCGATGCGCGCACCAGTCGACCGCGTGGTCGTCCGAGACACGGGCGACCGCCTCGACGCGCTGCGGTTCGCGCTCGACGATCTGAAGGAAGCCGGCTCGATCAAGAACGTCGACCTCGAGCTGCTCAGCGACGCATCCGGCCCCGCCGAGATCGAGGTCGAGCTCGCCGCCGACCCTGGATAGGTCAGCCGATTCTCTGGCGCCAGCGGGTCTCTGACACCCAGCAGCGCCAAGAAAACCGGCTGGGGCTACAGCAGAGGGGGCGTCGGGGCGGCAGCCGCCGCTGAGGTACCGGCGTACAGCCCTTCGGCGTCGAGGCCGTCCTTCAGGGGGATGCGCATCAGCCGCTGCACCTCGAACTGCTTGCCCGGCTTCGTACGCGCGGTCACCCTGATCGTCATGTGATCGGGTGCTAGCGCCTGCACGCCCACGACCTTGGGCGGACCGAGCAAGAGCGGGGCGATCGCGGGATCCTTCGCGGACTCCGCGGCGAGTCCGCTCACGACGTCGATCGCCCTGGTCGCCGCAACCTCCACACTCACTTGCACATCGAGCACGGCCGTTGAGTATTCCGACGACTTGTTGCCGAGCACGCGGATGTCGCCGTTGGCGATGTGCCAGAGCGTGCCCTGCCCGTCGCGAACATCCGTGACTCTGATCGACACGCGCTCCACGACACCCTCGACGTCTCCGATCTCGATGGTGTCGCCCACGCCGAACTGGTTCTCGACGAGCATCAGGAAGCCGGCGAGCACGTCCTTCACGATCTGCTGCGCGCCGAAGCCCAGCGCGGCGCCGACGAAGGCGCTGCCGATCGCCAGGGCCCTCACGTCGACGCCGAGGATCGCGAGGATCCACGAGGCCTCCGGCCGCGTAGACGAGCGCGACCACCGTGCTCGACGACACCGTGGCGAGGGTGCCGGCTCGCTGCTCGAGCTGCTCGGGCGCCTCTTGCGAGAGTGGGTTGCGGCCGCTGAGGACGACGAACCTGCGCATTCCTCGCTTCACGACGCGCCGGAGCCCCCACGCCAGGATGAACGTGACGACGACCGCGATCAGGATCTGCAACGGCTTGTCGACGAGCCAGCCCGCCGCTTCCGCCAGCCACTCGTTCCCGGTCTGCTCGAACACCCACTCACACGCGTTGCCGGGGTTCTCCCCGCACGCGCTCGTGAGGTCGGCGAGAACACCCATGTTCGGTGACGTTACTCAGGGACCCTGGTGAGCAGTCGCTACCGTGGCACGGTGGCCGCCGACCACGAAACCGAGATGCCGCGCGTCGCTGCCATCAACGCGGCGATCGACGAGACGCGCACAACAGGGCAGGTCTCCACCCCGAGCCGGCGCAAGCTCATCTGGCGCATCGTGATGCTCGTCATCACCGCGTTCTCGCTCTACCTGTTGTTCCCCGCGATCATCTCGGTGCTGGGGTCCTGGCAGGACCTCGAAACGGTCAACCCGCTGTGGTTCCCTCTCATCATCGCCACGCAGACGGCGAGCCTCGTCTGCTTCTGGAACCTTCAGCGCATCGCGCTCAGGACGAAGGCGTGGTTCTCGGTCGCGACATCTCAGCTCGCGAGCGGGGCGCTCACGCGCATCGTGCCCGGCGGCCAGGCGGCCGGGGCCGCGATGCAGTTCAGGATGCTCACCGTCGCCGGCATCAACGCCGCGACGGCGGGCACATCGATCACCGCGCTGTCCCTGCTCACCACCGGCACGGTGTTCGTGCTGCCGGTGCTCGTGTTGCCCGCCATCCTCTCCGGTACGAGGGTGCCTTCTGGCCTCGCACAAGCGGCGTGGATCGGCGCCGGCGGATTTGTGCTGCTCGCCATCGGCGCCGGGTGCCTTCTGATCTTCGACCGCCCGCTCGAGATCATCGGCTCGGTGATCCAACGCATCCGCAATCGCATCCAGCGCAAGGAGGCGCCCGTCACCGACCTTCCCGATCGATTGGTGAAGGAGCGCGACCTCATTCGATCGGCACTCGGCACACACCTCGGAGCCGCCATCCTCAGCGCGACCGGGCGCTCCCTGTTCGACTTTCTGACTCTTCTCGCCGCGCTCACCGCAGTGGGGGCCCATCCCGACCCCTCGCTCGTCCTGCTTGCCTATGCCGGCGCGCAGATCCTCGGAATGATCCCGATCACCCCCGGCGGGCTCGGCTTCGTCGAAGCGGGGCTCACCGCGACGTTGGCGCTCGCGGGCGTGGGAGCGGGAGAAGCCGTCCTCGCGACGCTGATCTACCGCCTTGCGTCGTACTGGCTGCCAATGCTGGCCGGGCTGGTCGCGTACCTCCTGTTCCGTCGCCGCTATCAACCAGGGAGCGTTGTCCGGCCCGCCCCGGCCACGTGATCGAAGCCTTCCTGGTCAGCTTCGGCATCATCTTCGTCGCCGAACTCGGCGACAAGAGCCAGCTCATGGCGCTCGGCTTCGCGACGCGCTACCCGGCGATCCCGGTGCTGATCGGGATCACCGCCGCGACCGCCATCGTCCATTTGGTGTCGGTCGCGCTCGGTGCAGCGGTCGGCGCTGCGCTCCCGGAGCGCGCCATCGAGGCGGCGTCGGGTGTCGCGTTCCTCGTGTTCGCGTTGTGGACTCTGCGGGGCGACACGCTCGACGAGGAGGACGAAGCGCGCCTCACCCAGTCACACGGCTCCATCGTCCTGACCGTCGGCGGCTTGTTCCTGCTGTCCGAGCTCGGCGACAAGACGATGCTCGCGACGATCACGTTGGCGACGGAGTACGGGCTCTTCGGTGTCTGGGTCGGCTCGACACTGGGAATGGTGGCTGCCGATGCGATCGCGATCGTCGTCGGCCGCGGCGGCCGGCGATCGTCTGCCTCAGCGGGCGATCCGGTACGGCGCGGCCGTCATCTTCGCAATCATCGGCGTCCTCGCTCTCGTCGGCGCAGCGATTGGGTAGTCGTTGACCGCCGTCGCGATCGTCGCGGCGTTCGCTCTTGCCCTGACGATCGGGCAGTCGGCCGCGGGCAACGCGAGCGCGAACCTCGTCGCCGCGCGGGCCGGCACGGTGCGCTCGATCCTCGGCTGGAGCTTCGTCACCCACTTCGCGGGTGCGGTGTTCACGGGTACGGCCGTCGTCGCCACGATCCTGGGCTCGATCGACGTCGCTCCAGGCGACCTGACGACTGTCACCGCCGCCGGCACCGTCTCGGCTGTGCTGTTCCTCACGGTCGCGGCCCGACTGGGCATCCCCGTCGAGCGCGGGGCTCGTGTTGGTCGGAGGGCTCGCAGGAGCGGCGTGGGCGACCGGCGAGAGCGGCGCCATCGTCTGGGGCGGCCTGCGCGGCATTCGCCCCTACGGCGTGTGGGGTGCCGCGCTCGCCGTCGTCGTCGCACCGATCGCCGGACTCGCGGCCGCGGCGGTCGGCCGATGGGCTACCGGAGTCGTACTCCGGCGCGCGACGCGTCGAGCGAGCGGACCGATCCGAGGGAGCCTCTGGGTGTCCTCCGGTCTCGTCGGGGCCGCGGACGGCACCAACGACGGTCAAAAGGCGATGGCGGTCATCGTCGCTGTGCTCGTCGCGCGTGGTACGGCGAGCCCGAACGACATCCCCGTCTGGGTGCGCGTGCTCATCGGTCTCACGCTCGCGCTCGGTACCGTTCTCGGCGCGCGGGTCTTGCGAACGGTGAGCCGGGGCCTCTATGGCACGAAGGGACTCGATGCCGCGACCGCAGAAGCCAGCTCCGCCGTCGTGATCATCCTGTCGTCGTTCGTCGGCGCGCCGGTGAGCACGACGGCCGTCGTGACTGCGGGCGTCGTGGGCACGGGGATCGTCCGCCGGCCCCATCACGTCCACTGGCAGGTCGTCGGGCGCATTGCCATCGGCTACGCGCTCTCACTCCCCGCGAGCATGGGCGTGGGCGCCGCGTTGTTCGTCGTGCTCGACCAGATCGACAATGCGATGGGAGGCTGACGCAATGGCAGCCCGGCTTCCGTGGTTTCTCTCCAGCGAGCCTGACCTCCTCGGACTGCTCGACGCGCAAGCGAAGGTCACCGTCGAAGGGATGCAGGCGTTCGGAGCGTGGTCCGCGGGAGGGAGCAGCGACGACGCGCAACGCATCCGTGATTGCGAGCACGCGGGCGACGATGCGCGCCGTGCGCTCGCCCATGCGCTGCGCACGGCCCTCGTCACTCCTCTCGAGCCGGAGGACCTCTACACGATGTCCGAGCGGCTGGACGTGGTCGTCAACGGCGCCAAGAACGTGGTTCGCGACGCCGAAGCGCTCGGATGGCAGCCGGACGAGGCCGCCGCCGCGATGGCCGAGCTCCTGCTGGAGGGCACCGAGCACCTCGCGGCCGCGATCGCGTGCATCAAAAGCGACCCCGAGCAAGCGAGCCAGCGAGCGGACGCCGCCACCAAGACCGCGCGGGACGTCGAGCGCGGCTACCGCGACGCGATGGTGGCGCTACGCAACGAGCCTGAAGACGGCGCTCTCGCGCTGATCACCGCCTACGAGGCTTACGGGAGATATCTGGCGATCAGCGACGCGATCGTGGGCGTCGCGCACCGCATCTGGTACGCCGTCCTGAAGACGGCGTGACGGTCTGCCGCGACTTTCAGTTCGCGACCAGCGAACGGACCTTGTCGCCGGTGGCGGGGTGGCGCAGCTTCACGAGGGCACGGGCCTCGATCTGGCGGATGCGCTCACGGGTGAGCTGGAACACCTCGCCGACCTCGTCGAGGGTGCGGGGCTCGCCGCGGTCGAGACCGAAGCGCAGCTTGAGCACGCGCCGCTCGCGCTCGTCGAGGACGGCGAGCACCTCCTCGGTGTCGCCGGGAAGGCAGGAGAGCACCGCCATGTCGGCGGGCGACTCGGCGTTGGGGTCGCCGACGAGATCGCCGAGCTCGGTGTCGCCGTCGTCGGTGAGGGGCGCGTCGAGCGAACCGGGGATCCGCGAGAACGCCATGATCTCGTGGAGCTTCTCGAGGTTCACGTCGAGGGCGTCGGCGAGCTCCGCGTCGCGGGGCTGACGGCCGAGACGCTCGGTGAGCTCCTGGCGGGCCTTCTGCAGCAACTTGACCTGGTCAACTGCGTGGACAGGCAGGCGGATCGTGCGACCCGTGTTGGCGATGCCGCGGGTGATCGCCTGGCGGATCCACCACGTGGCGTAGGTCGAGAACTTGAAGCCCTTGTCCGCGTCGAACTTGTCGACCGCGTGCATCAGGCCGATGTTGCCCTCTTGGATCAGGTCGAGGAGGGGCAGGTCGGCAGACTGGTACTTCTTCGCGATCGAGACCACCAGACGGAGGTTGGCCTTCACGAAGGTGTCCTTCGCGGCTTCTCCCGTCTTGATCAGCTTGACGAGCTCACGGCGGCGGGGGGCGGGATGGCCTCCGGCGGCGAGCTCCTCGACAGCGGCGAGGCCCGACTTCACCTGGGCGCCGAGACGCGCCTCGTCGGCCTTGGTGAGCAGGGCATGGCGTCCGATCTCGGACAGGTAGATACGAACGAGATCGTCATCAGTGACAGCAGCGGCGGGCACAAGTACTCCTGGGCGAGGTTAAAGAGGCGTTTCGAGATCCAAGCCGAGGGGTTACGGCTCGCAGGTTCATTGACGTCATGCGTGCAAGGAGAGTTCCCAGCGTGGCGCGCGTCACCCCCACTTTGCAACCCCGAAACCCCGATGTCACCCAACTGTGACTCAATTTCACCGCGTCAGGGTGGATCGGAGGCCGGCGCCAGTCGCTGCGTGCGCCGCTCTCCGCTCCGCTTCGATCGGCTCCTGCATCGCTTCGCTCGAGCGAATCGGTGCTCGCGCACCCGGGCGGCGCACTGCGCCGCCCATTTGGGGGTCAGCTCACCCAGCCAGGCGGTGGTGCGGTCGAGCACCTGACTGACCCGGTCGATGAGGTCGTCGAGCTCCGTTGGCCCGCAGATCAGGGGAGGGCGCGATGACCAGCATCGTTGCCCCCCGATCGTCGGGTCGGATGTGCAGCCCGGCCTCGCGGATGAACCGAGCCAGCTCCCCACCGAGCAGGCCCGCGGATTGGTCGGCGGTGAGCTCTCGCTGCTCGGAACGGCTCGCGGCGAGCTCGAAGGCGTAGAAGTACCCGATTCCCCGGGTCTCCTTGACGACGTCGTAGGAGTCGCAGAGGCCCTGGACCGCCCTCGCGAGGTGATCCTGGTTGGCGGCCACGTTCTCGATCACCCTTTCGTCGCGCATAGCCGTGAGATTGGCCACGGCGACCGCGGTGGCCACGGGATGGCCGCCGAAGGTGGACCCGTGGACGAAGCTGCCCAGTGGCGACGCGGCGATCTCCTCGATCACAGCCGGACGGGCGATCACACCGCCGAGGGGCACATAGGCCGACGTCACGCCCTTGGCGAAGGTGAGCAGGTCAGGGACGACGTCGAACAGCTCGCAGCCGAACCAGGCACCGAGGCGGCCGTATCCGTTGATGACCTCGTCGGCGCAGAGCAGCACGCCGTACTGATCGCAGATGCGACGGAGCTCCTGCCAGTACCCCTCGGGCGGCACGAGCGCACCGCGGCCGTTCTGGACGGGCTCGGCGATCACCATCGAGACCGTCTCCGGGCCCTCCTCCAGGATCGCCTGCTCGATCGCATGGGCCCGTTCGACGCCCTGCTCGCGGGTCGTGGCATGCAGCGTGTTGGTCACGTGGCGCACGCCGTCCCACAGCATGGGCAGGAACGGCTGGCGCAGGCGGGGCACGCCGGTCACCGCCAGCGCTCCCAGCGTGGTGCCGTGATAGGCCCACTCCCGGGCGATCACCTTGACCCGAGAGTCCTCGCCGCGGGCCACGTGGTAGTTCCGCGCCAGCTTCACCGCCGACTCCACGGCCTCCGATCCCGAGCTCACGAAGAAGACATGCTCGAGGTCTCCCGGCGCCAGCTCGGCGATCAGCGCGGCCGCTTCGATCGACGGGGGGCTGACCACGCCCCAGTTCGTCGTGAACCCGAGCGTCTCCATCTGCTTCGCCGCTACCGCGCCGAGGTCGGAGCGGCCGTGGCCGATCTGGACGCAGAACAGGCCGCTCAGCCCGTCGAGCACACGCCGGCCGCTGTCGTCGTACAGGTATGCCCCCTCGCCGCGCACGAAGACGGGCAGGTCCGGGCTGCGCCAAGCGGCGGTCTTCGTGAAGTGCGGGACGAGATGCTGGCGGGCCGTCTCGCGCGGGTTGGTGTTCAAGGGTGGAACCCCCGTTCCTTTGTGCCATGTTCCTTTGTGCCGTGGAGCGCTTCCATCGGATCTTGCAGATCGCCGAAGTACCCGAGGGCGTAGGCCCCACGTCGGTAGCCGATGAGCTTGGCCAGATCCTCGTCGAGCGTGCGGGCGACCTCGGGCGGGCAAGCCAGGTACTGGTTCTCCTCCTGCCGCAGCCACGACAGCGTGTACCCGACGTTGATGCCCAGACGACGCCCGTCTGACCGGTTCGCGCCCCCACCGTGGTACACGGACCCGATGTAGACGAAGACCGAGCCCTTCGCCATCTCGGCCGGCACCGTGTCCTCGTAGCCGGGACGGAGCTTGTCCTCCCACTTGTGGCTGCCGGGGATGACGCGGGTCGCACCGTTCGAGTCGGTGAAGTCGCTCATCGCCCACATGACGTGGCATTCGACCTCATAGCCGGCGGGGAACGGGAAGAAGTCGAACGCCCACTGGTCGCGGTGCACCAGCTGGCCCGGCTCGCCCGGACCGATGTCGATGACCTGGGTGAGGTGGAGCTGGTAGCTCGTGGCGTGGTCGCCGAGCACCCGATCGAGCGTGCCGGTGATGAGCGGGTGTGTCGCCAGGGGCCGAAACGACGGCGAGCGCGCGATGAGGCTGCCGGTGCGGCGGGTCCGGTGGCCGCTGAAGTCGTCGGGACCCATCGGCGTCGCCTCGATGAACGGGGCCAGCTCGCCGTGGATCTCATCCATCACCGCCGGGTCCACGAGACGGTCGACGCAGACACATCCGTCCTCAGCGAGCACGGCCACGACGTCGTCGGGAGTCGCGTCGGCAGCGAGCATCTGCACGGCTCGGAGATCAGCGGCCATCCAACCAGCCTAGGAGCGCCGTACATCCACCGGGAAGAGCACTATTGCAAGCAATTCGCAACAACCTTAAGGTCGGTGCCGATGCACATGCCCGATGGCTTCATCGACGGGACGACATCTCTGGCAGGGGCTGCCGTCGCCATCACCGGACTCACGGTCTGTGTGAGAAAGGCCTCGCAGACGCTCGACGACAAACAAGTGCCCCTCGCGGGGCTGACCGCCGCCTTCGTGTTCGCCGCGCAGATGCTGAACTTTCCGGTCGCGAGCGGCACGAGCGGCCATCTGCTCGGAGGGGTGCTCGCGGCGGTGCTCGTCGGCCCATGGGTCGGCACGTTGTGCGTCACGGTCGTCCTCACGGTCCAAGCGCTGCTCTTCGCCGACGGCGGCCTCAGCGCACTAGGGCTCAACGTCGTCAACATGGCGATGGTGGGTGCGTTCGGCGGTTACGCCGTCTTCCTCCTGATCCGCCGCGTGCTGCCCCGCACGCGGCCCAACGTGACCGTCGCGTCGGGCTTCGCGGCGGCGTGTGGGCCGGTGCTCGCGGCGATCGCCTTCACCTTCGAGTACGCCGTCGGTGGGAACGGCGCGGCTTCAGTCGCGACTGTCGGCTCCGCCGTGATCGGCGTGCACCTGCTCATCGGCATCGGTGAGGGGATCATCACGGCGATGACCGTCGGCGCGGTCATGTCGAGCCGTCCGGACCTCGTGTGGGGAGCGAAATACCTCCTCCGCGCGCGCCACCCTGTGCCCGAGGCGGTGCTCGCATGAACCGGCGGACATGGACGTTCGTCGGCGTCGGGCTCGTGGTCGCGTTCGCCCTCGCGTTCTTCGTGAGCCCTTACGCCAGCTCGCAGCCCGACGGCCTCGAGAAGGTCGCGGCCGAGGCAGGCGTCGACGCGGGAGCGCGTGCCCATGCCCTCGAAGGCGGCCCGTTGGCCGACTACGGCGTCGAAGGCGTCGACGACGCGAAGCTCGGCACCGGGGTCGCCGGCATCATCGGCGTCGCGACCACGTTTGCGTTGGGATACGGGGTGCTCCTGCTGGTGCGGGCCGTCCGAAAGCGCGAGCCGGCCACACCGTGAGCGGGAGCCACGATCAGCTGTACCTCGCGGGCACCTCGCCCCTCCACCGGCTCGCACCCGAGTGCAAGGTCGCCGCGACGGTGCTCTTCGTCTTCACGATCGTCGCGACGCCCCGCGAAGCAGTGTGGGCGTTCGCGTGCTTCGCACTGATCCTCGTCGGGCTCGCACGAGTCGGTCAGGTACCCCTCCGATTCGTTTCGCGCCGTCTCGTCATCGAGATCCCGTTCCTCGCGTTCGCGGCCCTCATGCCGATCGTCGGCCACGGCGAGCGGGTCGAGGTGCTCGGCCTCTCGTTGTCCGTCGCGGGGCTGTGGGCAGCGTGGAACATCGTCGTGAAAGCCACACTCGGTGTCGCCGCGACGATCGTCATGGCGGCGACGACCCCGATACCCGACCTCCTGCGAGGGCTCGAGCGGCTCCGGGTGCCTCGCGTGTTCGTCGGCATCTGCGCGTTCATGATCCGCTATGGCGACGTCATCACCGCCGAGATGCAGCGGATGCGCGTCGCGCGCGCGTCGCGTGGATACGACGCTCGCTGGCTGTGGCACGCCCGGGCGGTGGCTGCTTCGGCGGGGACGCTCTTCATCCGGTCTTATGAACGCGGTGAGCGCGTCTACCTGGCGATGGCATCCCGAGGGTACAGCGGGGCGCTGCCCGTCCTCTCCGACGACGCCGGCGAGACCCGCCAGTGGGCTGCCGCGCTCGCGCTGCCGATCACAGGTGCCCTGATCGCCGCGGTCGCGTGGAGCATGCAGTGACCGTCGCGCTCGAAGTCAGCGGCGTCACGTTCGCGTATCCCGACGGCCACCCAGCGCTTCGGGGCGTCGACCTCGCGATCCAAGAGGGCGAGCGGGTTGCCTTGCTCGGGCCGAATGGCGCCGGGAAGACGACGCTCGTGCTGCACCTCAACGGCATCCTCGCAGGCCAGGGCGAAGTGATGGTGACCGGGCTGCCGGTGACGAAGCCCAACTTGCGGGAGATCCGCCGGCGAGTCGGCATCGTCTTCCAGGATCCCGATGACCAGCTGTTCATGCCGACCGTGCACGACGACGTGGCGTTCGGGCCCGCGAACCTCGGTGTGCAGGGGCACGAGCTCGAGCAGCGTGTGCACGATGCCCTTCTCGCGGTCGGGATGGAGGCGTACGCGAAGCGAGCCCCCCATCACCTCAGCTTCGGTCAGCGTCGACGGGTCGCGGTCGCGACCGTGCTCGCCATGCAGCCCGACATCCTGGTGCTCGACGAGCCGTCCTCGAACCTCGACCCGATGGCCCGTCGGGAGCTTGCGGAGATCATCGAGCAGCTCCGCCTGACGACGCTCATCGTCACCCATGACCTGCCCTACGCAATGCAGCTGTGTCCACGCGCCCTCGTCATGAACGAGGGCCGCATCGTCGCGGACGGCCCCACGCCGGCCATCCTCGCCGACTCGGACCTCATGCGCGCCAACCGGCTCGAGCTGCCGTACGGCTTCTTTCCCCTGTCTTCCAGCCCAACCTGCGACTGAGCCGGAGCTGCGAGTTCGACCTAGCTGCGCGCCCGATGAGCGCGATGGCGCAAGATGGTGCGGCCATGACGCCTCGCACGCATGCACCGATCGACGCCGCCGCGCTCGACGCGGTGCTCGCGCCTTTCGGGGAAAGTCGCATGCTGCCCCGCGCCGCGTACGTCGACGAGGCGGTCCTCGCATGGGAACAGGACGCGTTCTTCCGAGATGGCTGGGTGTGCGCCGGCCGCGCCGCAGACGTCGAGAATCCTGGAGACCAGCGGGCCCGCTCGGTCGGCGGGTCGGGGTTGCTGATGGTGCGCGACTCCCGCGGCGCGTTGCACACGTTCGCCAACGCCTGTCGCCACCGCGGCCACGAGCTGCTGCCGTGCGACGGAGCCTCGAACCGCGGTGTGATCCAGTGCCCGTATCACGCGTGGAGCTACGAGCTCGACGGTCGGCTCCGGCTGGCACCGCGCTTCGACGCCGGCAACTTCGACCCGTCGGCGATCGCGCTCATCCCCGTGCGCCACGCCGAGTGGGGCGGGTGGGTGTTCGTCAACGTGTCGGGCGATGCGCCGTCCTTCGAGCAACACGTCGGCTCGCTCGCGGATGCGCTCGTCAACTGGGAGTGCGATCGGCTCGTCGTCGCGCACACGCATCGATATGAGCTGGCGGCGAACTGGAAGATCGCGGTCGAGAACTACAACGAGTGCTACCACTGCCCGTTGATCCATCCCGAGCTCGCGCGGGTGAGTCCGCCCGAGTCGGGCGACAACCACGAGGGTCGCGGCGCATGGGTGGGCGGCAGCATGGATCTCGCCGATTTCGCGGCGACGATGTCGCTGACGGGACGTTCCGGCGGCGTCGCGATGCGCAACCTCACGCCGGAACAACGGCGCCAGGTCCTGTACTTCGCGGTCTTCCCGAACCTGCTCGTGAGCCTCCACCCTGACTACGTCCTCACGCATCGCCTCGAGCCGGTGGCGGCGGGCCGCACGACCGTCGAGTGCCAGTGGCTGTTTCCGCCTGAGGCGATGGCGACGCCGGGCTTCGATCCGTCCTATGCCGTCGACTTCTGGGACCTCACGAACCACCAGGACTGGGCGGCCGTCGAGTCGGTGCAACGGGGATTGTCACACCCGGCGTTCGTGCCGGGCGTGCTGGCCGAGCAGGAGAGCGACGTGTACCGATTCGTGACGATGGTGGCCCGCGGCTACCGAGGCGAGCCCATCAGCGGCGGCCCGTCTCCTCGCCGCTCCCGCTCGCCCGCGGCCGGATCCGCTCCGGGCTGAAGCCGAGCAGCTCGGCCGCGACCCGCCGGGCTTGATCGAGCGACGCCGCGCGCGGAGCGTGGCGCAGCGCGACCTGCACGCCCAATCCATCGAGCAGGGCGGCCAGCACCGACGCCCGCTCCGCGGCGTCGCCGCGAACGAACACGCGTGCCGTCATGCCGTCCTCGATCACCCGCTGCAGCGATCGCCTCCAGCGGTCATCGAGCTGTCGCCACGTGCGCCGGAGGACTTCCGAGCGCAGTGCTTCGCCCCACGAGTCGATCCACAGCGCCCACGACGTACGGGTCGCCGGCCCGACGCCCGCGACGAGGAGGGCATCGAGCCGCTCGACGGGCGAGTCCGAGGACTCCGCCAAGTTGTCGACCAACGCCGTCTCGGCACGCGAGGCGAACGCGAACGCCTCGGCGAGCAACGCATCCTTCGAGCCGAAGTGGTACACGACGAGCGGCGCCGAGATCCCGAGGCGATGGGCGACGTCACTGATGCGGGTCTTCGCGAACCCCCGCTCCATCAGCACGTCGCAGGCGACCACCAGGATCTCCTCGCGCCGGTCGGTTCCGACCTTTCTCGGCACGCTTCAGGCCCGCGCCGCGCGGTCGTCGAGCTCGTGTGGTGCAACGACGCGGTCGGCCGCCAGCATCGCCGCCAGCGCAGTCGTCCACGACTCGTAGTACGGGGCGTCGTCGGGGTTCGCGGCAATCGCGGCGATGAGATGGCGGCGGAAGTGTTCCCAATCGAGACCGGTCGTCTCCAGGTAGGCGGCAACCATGCCGAAGGCGCGGCTCTCCCACGGAGCCTCGAACACGAGCTCACCGTTGCGGCGGGGCACGTCGATCGGGATGCTGCCTGTCACCGGACGACGCCGATCATGTGGTCACGCGTCACGAGCGGCACCAGCTCGTCCTCGGATCGTGCCGGTGCATCGGGCGGTGCGAGCGGCAGCACGAGGTAGCGGATCTCCGCGCTCGAGTCCCACACGCGGACCTCGACACCGTCGGCGAGAACGGTGCCGAACTCGGCGAGCACAGCTCGCGGCTCGCGAACCACGCGGGAGCGATAGGCCGCGCTCTTGTACCAGCGTGGCGGCAGCCCCAGAACCGGCCACGGGTAGCACGAGCAGAGGGTGCACACGACCACGTTGTGCACTGTGTCGGTGTTCTCGAGCGCCACGATGTGCTCACCTTCGGCGCCCCCGAACCCGAGCTCGGCGATAGCCGCGGTCGCGTCGTCGAGCAGTCGCTGGCGGTACGCCGCATCGGTCCACGCGTGAGCCACGACCCTCGCCCCGTTCATCGGACCGAGGTCGTGTTCGTAGGCCTCGACGATCGCGTCTATGGCGTCGCTCGTGATCAGTCCCCGCTCGACGAGCAACGACTCGATCGCGGCGACTCTTCGCTCGACATCCGTGAGCGGCGCCGGGTGATGGTGATCCTCGTTGTCGTGGTCGTGGTCGTGGCCATCGGTCATTCGAGGTAGCTCTCCCAGAGATCGATGTGCAACAGGCCAGGTTCCGCGTCGTCACCCCACAGGTCGGCCATGCGGAAGGCGACGGTGTAGAGAGCCTCTGGGTCGCCGTGACCCTGCGTGTGGGGAAGCGGCCAGCCACCGTGCATTGCGATGACAGTGCCGGCGGCGCCGCGCACGTAGCGAGGGCACCGGTGATGATGAGCGGGCGCCATCCTCCGCACGGTGACGCGCTGCCCGATCGCGAAGCGAGGCGTGACCCGTACCGTCGGTTGGTCGATCGGGTTCGTCAGGGCGTGCACGAGCGTCGCGGCGAACTCCGGGTCCGCGGTCGGCGCTGGAGTGACCGGACGCGCCGCCCGTTCGTCGATGTCGCGCGCGGCAAGGGTGCCTCGCTCGACGAGACCCCGCTCCACAGCGAACGCCCAACGTTCCCAGTAGCTGGCTCGGAGGTAGTCAGCGGGGGGCATCGACTCGATGTGGGGGCGCAAACCACCCTTGGTGAGCCCTTTCGCGCTGGTGGTGAGCATGAGGCCGAACGTGCGCCCCTCCCACTCATCGTGGAAGACCGGTTCATCGGTCTCCACCTGCGTCGAGACTGCACCGAAGCCGTGCATCCCGCCCATGTCGTGGGCGCCGTCCACGCGCGCAGACTATGCCCACGAGGGAGAGAAACCATTGCCGTCGATCGCCGCCAGACTCGGTGAAGTTGGTCTGCCCCAACCTGTCGCCGCGCTGGCGTCGGTGCAGTGGGATGCAGTGATCATCGGCGGGGGCCACAACGGCCTCACGTGCGCGGCGTATCTCGCTCGAGCCAGGAAGCGGGTCCTCGTGCTCGAGCAGCGCGAACGCCTGGGGGGCGCGTGCTCCCTCGAGCGGCCGTTCGCGGACCAGGACTACGTCGTGAGCCCCTGTGCCTACGTAGTCGGACTTCTCGACCAGCGGGTGATCGACGAGCTCGACCTCACGAAACGCGGACTCGAGGTATACGTCGCCGACCCCAACTTGTGGTCGCCGTTCCCCGAAGGAGGCTCGTTCGCGCAGTGGCTCGATGACGGGAAGACGCAGGCAAGCCTCGAGGAGATGAAGCTCTCGCGCCGCGACATCGACGGCTACTGGGCGTACGAGCACATCTTCGACGAGATGCGCCAGCGTCTGCGCACCCGCGGCCGCGACACCTGGGTCGGCGACTCACCGACACGACCCGAGCTCGAGGAGCTGCTCGGAGATGACCAATGGATGATCGACATCCTGTTCAACGCGTCGATCTCCGATGTGCTCGATCACTACATCGAGGATCAGCGCCTGAAGGACGCGCTGTTCGGTCAGGGTGTCATCGGCGCATACGCCGGTCCCAAGGACGCGGGGACGGCATCCGTGAAGCTCATGCACTACCAGGGAAACCTGCACGGACAGGGGCCGGTGTGGGGCTACGTGAGAGGCGGCATGGGTTTCGTCAGCTTCGCCATCGCCGAGGCCGCGGAAGAGGCCGGCGCGGTGCTGGCGTGCGGGGTGCCCGTCGCGGACATCCTCCCGGGCGAAGGCGTCCGCCTCGAGGGCGGCGACCTCATTCGAGCGTCGACGATCATCTGCAACGCCGACCCGAAGCGAGCGCTCGCGATGTTGACTGCGAACGCACTGATGCCCGCCTCCTTTCGACGGCAGCTCGAGGACTGGAAGGTCCGCAGCCCGGTGGTGAAGTTCAACGCCGCGCTCTCCCGCTTGCCGACGTTCACCGCCGCCGCAGGACAAGAGTGGCCGTACCGCTCGATGGTGTCGGTGACCGCCGGTCTCGACGCCGCGCAGCGCGCGTTTCTCGATTGCGTCGACGGCCGCGTGAACGTCGGCTACGGCGAGGTGTACTTCCAGACCGGCTACGACCCCACGCCCGCTCCGCCGGGCCACCACCTCATGAGCGTGTTCGGGCAGTACGGCCCCTACGAGCTGCACGGCACGACCTGGGACGAACAGCGCAGCGATGTCGAGCGCCAGTTCATCGATCTCATCGCCACGGTCGCGCCCGACATCGAGCGGTGCCTCGAGCACTACGAGGTGCTGGGCCCTCCCGACATCGAGGAGCGGGTGGGCCTCACCGGCGGGCACATCTTCCAGGGCGAGGCGATGCCCGACCAGATGTGGGACCGGCGGCTCGCAGCACGGACCCCCGTGCCTGGCTTCTACTTCTGCGGCGCCGCAACCCATCCGGCGGGATCGGTTATCGCGTTGAACGGTCGCAACGCGGCGATGGCCGTGCTCGCTGACCTGGCCGAGCAGCGGCAGGGTTGACCGTGGGGCTGGCGCCCAGCGGGGTTACCGTCGAGGGGTGCCGTTCCGTCTCCGCCGCTCGGGAGCTCTCGTCCTCGCGCTGGCGGCGGCCGGATTGTTCGCGGCCTGCGCGGTGCCCGGAACGACGGGAAGCGCGACGGGCTCGACAACGACGACGGATGCGCTAGCTGCGGCCACGGGCGCCCCCAGCTCGACGACCACGGTGCTCGACACCGGCACTGCGAACCCGCGGCCCGCGTGGCTCGGCACGCGAGCACTTCCGGTAGGACCGAACGGCTTCGCGGCTGCGCAGCCGACGCCACCCGAGCTCGTCGATCGCCGGCTCGTCACCGTGAGCGACTTGCCCCCTCCCGCGGGCGACGGGTTCGAGTCGTCGATCGAGCCGGTCTCTCTGCTGGTCGCGGCGCGCTCGTCGTGGAACCCGGCCTGCCCCGTCGCCCTCGCCGATCTGCGCTATGTGAAGGTCTCGTTCTTCGGGTTCGACGGACGGTTCCACACGGGCGAGCTGCTCGTGCACGCGAGCGTGGCCCCGGGCATGGTCGAGGTGTTCCGACAGCTGCACGCGGCGCGGTTCCCGATCGAGGAGATGCGGATCCCGCGCGCCGCCGAGATGTCCGCACCGCCGACCGGCGACGGCAATGACACCGCGTCGTTCGCGTGCCGGCCCGCGACCGGAAGCACGACGTCGTGGTCGCGGCACACGTTCGGCCTGGCGATCGACGTGAACCCGTTCCACAACCCGTACGTGAAGGGCGCCGTAGTGCTGCCCGAGCTCGCGACGGCCTACCTCGACCGCGGCAACCTCCGACCGGGAATGATCGTGTCGAACGACGTCGTGGTGCGCGCGTTCCGCTCGATCGGCTGGGAGTGGGGCGGCGACTGGAAGACGCTGAAGGACTACCAGCACTTCTCCGACAACGGCCGCTAAAGCCAGCTAGCGGCGGCGGATCTTGATGCGGCGGATGTCGAGGCGCTGGCCGGTGTGCTCGTCGATGACGACGGGGTGGATGTCGTCGCCGCTCTCGCGATCCACGAGCTTGACCGGCGGCGCGCCGCCGTCCGGCCACAACCAGTCCTCACCCCAGCGCCACATCGCTGCCAGCACGTCCCAGAAGGCTCGCCCCTTGTCGGTGAGCTGATACTCGTAGCGGGGCGGTCGCTCCTCGTACGCGACGCGGTCGAGCATCCCCTCCTCGACGAGACGATCGAGGCGCGCCGTCAGCACCGCTCGGGGGATGCCGAGGTCGGCGACGAAATCGTCGAAACGACGCACACCCGCGAACGCGTCGCGCAGCACGAGCGGCGTCCACCAGTCGCCGATGAGATCGGTGGTCCGCGCGATCGGGCAGGGCCAGTCGTCGAAACGTGTCCTGCGCATGGTCAGGCGACCGCCTCGAGCCGGGCTCGCACGTGCTTGTGCCACGGTGTGCCGGCGAGCCAGTCGCGTTCGTCGCCGGACGTGAGCTCGTTCGGCGCCACGCCGTCCATTGTCGCGTTGCCCTCGTCGTCGTGGGAGGCAAGGCCGAGGCCGTTGGGCAGGCTCACGTGCCCGGGCTGCATCGCGTCGGTGATCTCGACGGGAGCCTCGACTGCGCCGCGCCGGGTGACGACCCGCACGACACCGCCCGCCTCGACGCCCACAACTTCCGCGTCGCTCGGGTGGATGCGCAGCGCCGCTCCGCCGTCCTTCTTCCTCCACGACGGGTCGCGGAAGATCGTGTTCGCGGTGGACGAGCGCCGCTCACCGGCGGAGAGCACGAACGGAAACTCCGCGTCGACGTCGACTTCGGGCGGCAGCGACGAGAGCTCCTCGAGCAGATCGGGCACCACGAGGTTCACCTTGCCGTCAGGAGTGTCGATCCGGCGCCAGGTCTCCTCGTAGTCGTCGACCGTGAACAGCACACCCGACGGGTTCGCGAGCACCGCGTCGAAGAGGTCGTCGCCGCTCGCGTAGCCCGCCCGCTGGACCGACGCTGATCCGCCGAGGAAGCACGTGTGTGCGAGTCCCCAGACTGCGGCCGCACCCTCACGGCCCTCGCCCAGCGTCGGACCGAGCGTCTCGTACAGGACCACGGGGGCCAACGACGCGAGATGCGGCTTCTCGACCATCGCGTTGAGGAACGCGTCGGCGAACGCCTCTCGGCCCTGCGCCGCCGCGGCGTGCAGGTCGACGAGATCGTCGTCGGTGTAGGCACCGAGTGCGCGTGCCAGACGCCGGTGGATCTCGGGTTCGGGCAGCGTGCCCGGCAACGCATCGAAGATCGGCGCTCGTAGCTGGAAAGCGTTCTCGGGGAACTCGAGCGTGAAGAAGGTCGCCTCCCACTTCTCATACTGCGACGCGGCGGGAAGCACGTAGTCCGCGCAGCGCGCCGTCTCGGTCATCGCGACGTCGATCACGACGACGCAGTCGAGTGCGGCGAGCGCTTCGCGCATGCGCGCACTGTCGGGCAGCGAGTGGACGGGGTTCGAGCTCTCGATGAGCATCGCCCGAAAGCGATCGGGATGATCGGTGAGGATCTCGTCGGGGATCGCCGCGCTCGGGATGAGGCCCGTGATGATGCGATGTCCACCGACGGGACTGCGGCGGTCTCCCCCGCCCTTGCCACCACCGCCGAGGCTCGCGAACCGGGAGTGGATGTTCATCGCTCCGCGCTTCGCGAAGTTGCCCGTGACGAGGTAGACGAGCTTCTCGAGGTAGGAGTTGAGCGTGCTGTGCGGCGCTTGCTGGATGCCGAGGTCTTCGTAGATCGAGACACTCGAGGCCGCAGCGAGGCGCCGGGCCACTGCGCGCATGTCGTCCTCCGAGACCCCCGCGACCGCGCACGACGCGGCGATCGGCACCTTGGCCAAGTGGGTCGTGAGCTCGTCGAACCCGTTGGCGTGCTCGGCGAGCCACTGGCGGTCGACGAGGTCTTCCTCGACGAGCACCGCGAGAAGCGCACCGAGACACCAGGCGTCGGTGCCCGGGCGCACTTGGAGGTGGAAGTCGGCCAGCTCCGCCGTCTCGCTGCGACGAGGGTCGATCACGACGAGCGCCCGATCGGGATCGTTCGCGATCGCCTTCAGGACGGTGCGGGCGCGCGGGAAGCCGTGCGATTGCCACGGGTTCTTGCCGACGAACATCGCCACCTCGGCGTGCTCGTAGTCGCCGGTGGTGTGGCACCGCGGCCGACCGAAGAGCTGGCCGTCGACCCAGAACTCACCGGTCTTCTCTTGCGCGAGGGCGTTCGAGCTGTAGGTGATGCCGAGCGCGCTGCGGGTCGCGCGCCCGTAGCCGCCGCCGAGGTGGTTCCCCTGCCCACCACCGCCGTAATAGAAGATCGCCGCGCCGCCGTGGGTGTCGCGGACGGCGCCCAGCCGCGCCGCCACCTCGCTGATCGCCGTGTCCCAGTCGATCTCCTCGAACGTGCCGTCGTCGCGACGCCGGAGAGGAGACGTCAGCCGATGCCGGCCGTTCTGATAGTGGTCGAGACGAAGCGCCTTCTCGCAGGTGTAGCCCTGCGACGTGGGATGGGCCTTGTCGCCGCGGACCCGCTCGATGCGCCGCCCATCGAGGCGCACTTCGATGCCGCAGTTGACGCTGCACAGGATGCACGCGGTCTGATGCCACTCAGCGGTCGTGTTGCTGGACATGAGTCCTCCCGAAGCAGTGAGTTCTGTTGGTGAACTTACTCGCTCGGGCGAGGGTCGTCTACGAATCCGACGGCCTTGTGACTCCCGTCGCACAGCGGCTTGCGGCCCGACGCCCCGCATCGGCACAGCGCCACGCGGTTGCGCGCAGGGAGCGGCCCTTCGTCGCCGACCTCTACGGGTATTCCGCCCGTCACCCACAGCGGCCCGTTGACGTTCACCCCGATCTCGGTACGGAGACGAGGCTCGTTCTCGGTCGCACCGCCGTCGAGCGAGTACGTGATCGCTCCCGAAGGGCACCGTTCCACCATCGCGATCAGCATCGAACGAACCGTGGTGTCGTCGGTCTTGCGCACCATCTTCCAGACGTTCGTGATGGCGGTGCCGCAGAAGCCGGCGTGGACGCAGATGTCACGGTCGTCGAGGAGGGTGACGCCGGTACCGGGGTACTCCGTGGCGTGCCGTTCGCGAATCGCATCCTCGGCTTCGAAAGCCACTCGGAGATGCGTGCCGTCACAGAACGGCTTCCGCGCCGATTGACCGCATCGACACAGCGCGTAGCGCGCCTTGTGTGCGAGCTCGGGACCAGCCGCCCACGCAATCGGTTCGCCGAGCTCGGTCTCGACTTGGGCTTTGACGACCACCGGGACATCGCCAACGACGTGGTACGGCCCGTTTGGGGTGACCGTGATCCGGGGTCCGGGCGAGTCGGTGATCGACATCGGCGCTCCTCTCGGCCGCCGACGACGCTAGGACGTTTCGAGCTATGACGTCGCGGCGCTGACCGGAGGATCGCCTCTCGCTTCGAGCACCTGATTGAGCAGCGTGAGGTCGAAGAGACCGTCGAGATCGGGCACTTCGGGCAGCAGGCCGACATCGGCGGCATCGGCCGCGGACTGCGCAACCGAGCTGGCGACGGGATCGTTCGTGAACTCCAAGCTCGTCCAGGCCGTCCCGAGCACCTCGTCGTTCATGCGCTTCTCCGTGATCGCCTCGATCTGATCGTTCACGATCGTCTGCGCCTCGGCTTCGTTGGCGTCGATGAACGCCTCGGTCGCGAGCTGCCCTTCGATGAGGCGCTTCACAACATCCGGATGGTCGTCGAGGAAGCTCTTGCTGACCATCAGCACCGTGGTCGCGAAACGGCCGTCCGGCCACAAGTCGCGCTCGTCAACGAGGACCTCACCTCCGCCTTCGACGACCAGACGAGTGGCCCACGGCTCGGGCACCCATGCCCCGTCGATGTCACCCGCCTTGAACGCATCAAGCGTCGCGGCGTTCTCCTGCGGGCGGATCGAGACGTCGCCGCCGCCGCTGGTGTCCGCGGTCAGTCCGTTCTCCTTCAGGTAGGCCCGCAGTGCGACGTCTTGCGTGTTGCCGAGCGAAGGCGTGGCGAGCACCGTGCCGGCGAGGTCGGCGGCCGACGTGATGCCGGGTTTGACGACGAGGAAAGCGCCGCCTGACGTCGCACCCGAGACGATGCGCAGCGCGTCGCCGTCGGACTGCACGAAGCCGTTCACCGCCGGGTTCGGACCGATGTACCCCGCGTCGATCGCCTCCGCGAACAGCGCCTCGATCTCGGCCGGACCGGCATTGAATATCGCCGTCTCGAGCGTCACATCGCTGCCGAGCGCGTCGGCGTACAGGCCCTCCGAGACGCCGACGAGCGGCGTCGCGTGCGTGACGTTCGCGAAGTACCCGAGGCGTAGCGTCACGGCCTCGCCGGTCGCCTCGCCGGTCGCGTCGGTGCCACTCGCCGCCGCGCCGTCATCGCCTCCGCACCCCGCGGCGATCGCCAGCAGGGCGAGAACCAGGGCGGTGACCAGGAGCTTCTTCGGACGACGACGGATCATGAGGAACTAACTCCTATAAAGTTGATCGGATTAGTCAGGTATTCAATACGGGTCGGCCAGCCAACGCAAGTGGGAACGACCGTTTGGTCACCAGCCGGCCGCATAGTGCCGCTGGTGACCACACGCGGCGGAAGGGGAGGGGTCGGGGCTACCAGCCCGAGCGCGGGAGGAAGTCGGGGAGGTTTCCTTCGGCGTCGAACGGCAGCGGCGCGGGCGACGTGAGCACTTCGATGTCGTCGCGCAGGTCGGCCTCGTCGCGCAGCGCGTCGGAGCAGGCGACGACGTCGACCGCGAGCGTGTTGCGCATCCAGATGGCTCTGGCCTCGTGGGGGGCGCGCAGCCCGATCATCGAGAGCGCCGTGTCCACGATCTCGACGTCGGTCTCGAAGTCGAGTGACGCCATCGCCGGCGCAATGTCGCCGGCGGTGAACGCGTTCAGCCTCGTGGCTTCCACGTCCATGCCGCGGAGCAGCCGCGAACGGCAGAACTCGGCGATCCCGACCCCGATCGCGTTGCCGTGCGTGTCCTCCGAGAGGTTGCGAGCGGCGATGAACCGGACTCTCAGGTCGCGGCCGGGGTCGGCCATGTGCAGCGAGTCCTTCCGGCCGACGACCGTGGGATCGAGGCCGGCACCACTGATGTTCTTGCCGATCTCGTCGACGAGCAGCAGGTCGATGTCGGTGAACGGGAGTGTCGCCATCCAACGGCGCGAGTCGGCGAGCAGGGCGGGCTCGTCGGTGAGGATCGCCTCGGCAGGGAGGGCTTCGACACGTGCCGTTTCCTCATCGCCTCGCTCGACGAGCGCGACGCCAGCGAGGATCTTCCCCTTCTCGAGCACGACCGGTACGACGTCGTCGATCACCGTCGTCCAACCGTGCTCGACGATGGCCTGGTGGTAGATAGCCGCACCCGCCTGCTTGCCGAGCCCGATCATCGCCATCTTCGCCAGTCCGCTCTCGACGGGGCCCGTGAACATCGTGTGGGTCTTCACCCGATTGACGAGGACGACATGGTCAGCCTCGCTTGCGACTCGATCGAACAGCATCGGGAAGCCGAGCTTGGACTCGCCGAGGCTGACCGTGTCCATGCTCGCCACGATCGGGCAGCCACAGGTCGCCTCGGTGATGCCGTACGACGCGAGGAGCTCGACCTGCCCCTCAGCCGTTCCGCCGCCATGGCTCCCCATCGCGGGCACGACGAGCGGCTCGGCTCCGAGCGCGCGCAGATGCGCGACCGTCGCGGCAATCGCCGTCGCGACGTTGGCGATGCCCCGACTTCCGGCGGTGACCGCCACGCGATCGCCGGGCCGTACCTTCCGGCCCAAGTCGAGCGACGACAATGTCTCGGTCACCCGTGCCGCGACGTCGTCGACCTTGGGGCCGCGGACCGCTTGGCGCACCAGGAAGAACGAGGGGAACGAAGAGGCGATGGGCGGAGCGTACCCAGCAATCCCGACGTGGTCGACGAGCCGACCTGGCACAGTCAGCGACGTGCTGTCCCCCGCCGACCGGGACCATTTCGCCACGTATGGGTACGTGCGTGTCCCCGGCGCGTTCACCGACGATGAGGCGGAGGACATGCGCGACGTCGTGTGGAGCGAGCTGGCGAAGCAAGGCATCGAGCGCGACAACCCGAACACCTGGCTGGACGAGAGTCCCGCGCACCTGCAGCACCTCAAGGATCGCCCCGCGTTCAAGGCCGTCGGAAGCAGCCTCACGCTCGGGGCCATCGACGACCTCGTCGGAGCCGGGCGCTGGCGCCAGCCCGCCGATTGGGGTGCGTACTTCCTGCTGTTTCCGACGTTCCGGCCCTGGACCGTGCCCTGGAAGGCATGGCACATCGACCACGACTACACCGCGCCGCTCGTCCCGCTCTCTGGTCTCAAGGTGCACGCGATGTTCGGCGATGTCGCACCGCGTGCGGGCGGGATGACGATCCTGACTGGATCGCACCGGCTGGTCGCGCAGCACTTCGCCGCGAATCCCCCTGGGCCCGGCGCGAAGGGAGCGCAGGTCCGCAAGTCGCTGATGCGCAGCTACGAGTACTTATGCGACCTCGGTACCGACGGCGAGCCAGAGAAGCGGATCGCCCGCTTCTTCGATCGCGAGGAAGAAGTCGACGGCATCGCCCTCCGCGTCGCCGAGCTCACCGCGACGGCGGGCGAGGTCATCCTGATGCATCCGTTGATGCTGCACACGCGCCCGACGAACGCGGGTGCCTACCCCCGGTTCCTCCTGAACAAGGACCTCTATCTCGGCGCCAGCTAACGCTGCAGCGACTGCAGGTCGAGGCCGCCTTCGCCGTAGATGCCCTCGGGATCGGCGTGGACGGCCTTGTCGAGCGCGTGCGCATCGTCGCCGATGAGGATCCGCCACTTGCCGGCCTTCACGCCGTCGAGGATGACCGTGGCGGCCTGCGCGGATGAGACCGGGGCGTTGTTGCGGAACATGTCCGCCATGCCCTTGATCATGTTGCGAATGTCGTCGTCGCTCGCAGAATCGGCGGGGAAGCCACGCGAGGCCATCTGCCTGCGGGCCTCGGCGAGATCCTCCGCGGTCATGTCGTCCGGCTCTCTGCCTCCCATGATGCGGCGGCTGTTGTTGATGATCTCGGTGCCGATGTGGCCAGGCATGACCACGGCCACCTTCACGTGCGGAGCGTTGACGCGAAAGTCCTCGATGAGCGCCTCGGAGAGCCCTTTCACGGCGAACTTCGCCGAGCTGTAGGCGGTGTGTGGGTTGCCGGGGCCGAGCGAAGCCCAGAAGCCGTTCACGCTGCTGGTGTTGATGAGGTAGCCGTCGTCGCTCGCGACCAGCAGCGGCACGAACGCGCGGCTGCCGTTGTACACGCCGCCCCAGCAGATGCCGAAGACGCGGTCCCATTCCTCCCGAGCGCCCGTGATGAACGAACCACCGCCGCCGATGCCGGCATTGTTGAACACCAGGTTGACGTGGTCAGTGTCGTGCTCGCGGACGACCTCGTCGCGGAACTTGTCCATCTGCGCGGCGTCCGCGACGTCGCAGATGTGGGTCGTGATCTTCACACCCGGCTTGGCCTCGTTGGCCGCGAGCTTCGCTGTCTCGGCGAGCGTCTCGGGGATCACGTCGCACGCCGCGACCGAGCACCCCTCTCGGGCGAGCTGCACGACGAGCTCGCGTCCCATCCCCGTTCCGCCACCGGTGACAACAGCGAGCAACCCATCGAACGATTCCACGTGAACCCCCTCGGTCGGACCCCGACCTTACCGAGCGGGAGCGATCGTCAGCCAAGGCGACGCAGCTTCGAGCGCGGCGGCGACGTCGAGCAGCAACCGATCGGCGCCCGGCGCGCCCACGATCTGCACACCGACGGGCAACCCGCTCTCCGTGCGATGCAGCGGGACCGAGAGGGCGGGTTGGCCGGTGAAGCTGAACGGCACGGCGAACACGCCTGAATGAAGCGGACCCGTTCTCTCGCCGAGCGGCCAGGGCGGTTGGCGCATCGTCGGGGTCACGAGAAGGTCGAACTCGTCCCACCAATCGACGATCGGGCTCATCGCCACGTTGATCTCCCGCAATGCGGCGTCGCGGGCCTCGATCGTCACGGGCTTGTGTCGCCGCGCCTGCTCGAGCATCGTGGCGTCGACATCGCCCTCGACGACGGGACGGCCGACGAGGCGCTCGAGTGTTCGCAGCTGACTCGCCCGCGCGTCCGCGATCGCCGTGTCGAGGGCACCGCCGATGGGACCGAAGAGGTTGTCGAGTGCTCGAGGATGCGCAGCCTCGACTCGGTGGCCCAGGCCTTCCAACACGTCGCCGGCGCGCAGGACCGCGTCGCGGCAGGCGGGGTCGACGGGCGCGCCGAGCATGGGATCGTGAGCGAGGAGGCCGACCCGCCGCGAGCTCGGCGCGGGCTCAGGTTCCTCGCCCACCAGACCGACATACACGGCGCTCAGGTCGCGAGCGCGGCGCGTCAGCACAAACGCGGTCCACAGCCCCTGATCGTCGCTGAGCGGGATCGTTACGGGGATCCGGCCGACGCTCGGCTTGAGCGTGAGGACGCCGCACGCGCTCGCGGGGTAGCGCAACGAGCCGGTGCCGTCGCTCCCCTGTGCGATCGCGACCATGCCACCAGCGACCGCCGCGGCCGAGCCTCCGCTCGAACCGCCTGCGGTCCGGGTGAGGTCCCACGGGTTGCGCGTGGGGCCGAACGCGGATGGCTCGGTGGTGTTGCCGGAGGACAGCTCAGGGACGTTCGTCTTGGCGATCACGACGAATCCGAGTCCTTGCAGCGCACGCGTGAGCGGCGTGGTGCGCGCCGAGCGATGACCGATCGCTTTCAGCACCGGCGTGCCGATCGCGTACTGACATCCCGCAATCTCCTCGCCGCCGTCCTTGATCATGATCGGAACGCCGGCGAATGGTCCGGTGGCGGTGCGCGCTTCGCGCAACGCCTCCTCGTAGCGAGTGAACACGACGGCGCCGATCCGGGCATCGCGATCTTGGGTGCGCTCGACCGCGGCCTGCACAAGCTCGTCCGCACGGACGTCACCACGACGAACAGCTTCCGCCTGGGAGGTGGCGTCGGTGTCGAGCAACCGACTCAGGTCGGGCGGCGCCACCTTCAGCGTGAGACCAGCGCGGCCCCGGCAGCGAGCGCATCCTCGGCTTCGGCAACGAGGCGACGGACCACTTCGGCGGCGGGCAGCACCTCTGTGATCATCCCCGCGCTCTGCCCACCGACCATCATGAGGTCGACGCCTTCCTTGCCGGCCTGGGTGAGCTCGCCGACGAGCTCACCGCCCACCTCGGGAAGCTCCGAGCGCCGCTGTTCCCACTTCTCCGTGAACTCGTTGCGTCGGGCGCGCACACGCGTGCCATAGCCGGTGACCCCCGGATTGGGGCTGAGGACGTTGAGGAATTCGACCTGTACCCACTCTTCCGACGACCCGTCCACGAGCGCCTGCTTCCAGGCCGCGCTGATCGGCGCTTCCTCGCACGCAAGGAAGCGGCTCCCGATGTTGACGCCTGCGGCGCCAAGCACCAGCGCGGCGGCGAAGCCGCGTCCGTCGGCGATCCCTCCGGCCGCGACGACGGGCACAGGGTGCACCGCGTCGACGACCTGCGGCACGAGCGCGAGCGTCGCCACGACGCCGCCGTAGCCGCCCGCTTCGCCGCCCTGGGCCACGAGAATGTCGACGCCATGTGCGGCGGCCTCTTCGGCCTGACGGACGGTGGTGATCTGCTGCATCGCGAGGCTGCCCGCGTCGTGCACGCGCTCGATGAGCTCGCCGGCGTCGTCGAGCGCGAACGAGATGACGGCCGGCCTCGCGGTGAGACTCAACGTGAACGCGGCGTCATCCAGCTGCGGGACTACGTGATTCAGCGCGAACTTCCCGTCCGTGAGACCTCGAAGCTCGGCGAGATCCCGCTCGAGCTGGCCGACGTCGCGGCGCCACACTCCGAGGCTGCCGAGACCTCCGGCGTTCGTCACGGCCGCAACGAGCGCGGGCGACGTGTAGGTGCTCATCCCCGCCTGGATGATCGGATGCTCGATGTCGAGCAGATCGCACAGCGGCGTGTGCAACACGGTGCCTCCCTAGGTCCTTCGGTCGACGAGGAAGGGGAAGCGGGCGCGTGTGTCCGCGACGACGGCGGGATCCACGTCCGCGATGAGCAATCCCTCCTCGGCGCCCTCGAGCTCGGCCACCCCGCCCATCGGGTCGATGACCGCGCTGTCGCCCGTGTAGTCGAGCCCGTCGCCCGACCCGACGCGGTTCACGCACACGACGTAGGCCTGGTTCTCGATCGCGCGGGCCCGGGCCAGCGCGCGCCAGTGCTCACGGCGGGGCGAGGGCCAGTTCGCGACGACCACGTAGCAGTCGGTGTCACGCGCGACCGCCCAGAACTCGTCGGCGAAACGCAGGTCGTAGCAAACGAACAGACTGAGCCTCACGCCCTCGACCATCACCGTGACGTGCTTGTCGCCCGCGGCGTAGTGCTCGTGCTCGCCGGCGTACGAGAACGGATGGATCTTTCGGTACCGGTGCATCGTGCCATCGGGGCCGGCGAGCACGAGGCAGTTCGAAGGTCGCGCGTCGCCGGGCCCTCGCTCGGGCAGAGAGCCACACACCCAGATGTCGCGCATCGCCGCTTGCTCGACCAGGAACTCGGTGCTGGGTCCGTTCATCGGCTCGGCGATGCGCTCGGCGGCCATCGAGAAGCCGGTCGAGTACATCTCGGTGAGCACGGCGAGCCGGGCGCCGGCGGCCGCCGCCTCACCGATCATCGGCGCCAGATGGACGAAGTTGGCGAGCGGGTCTTCCCAGACGATGTCGTGCTGGATCGCTGCGACCTTCACCGCATCCCCCTCACCGGTTCAGCTTCTGGAGGCGCTCGACCGCCTCGTCGATGACGTCCATCTTCTTGCAGAACGCGAAGCGCACGAGCGGCTTCCCGGCCACGTACGTCGTCGTAGAAGACGACGTTGGGCACCGCGACCACCCCGCACCGCGCCGGGAGTGAGCGACAGAACGCGTAGCCGTCGTCCTCGCCCAACGAACGGATGTCGACCGTCACGAAGTAGGTGCCGGACGGCGGGAACACCGTGAGCCCGGCGCTCGCCAAGCCGGCGGAAAGGCGATCACGCTTCTCCTTCAGCTCGAGACCGAGCGCGTTGATGCGGTCGTCGGGCAACCGGAGTCCCACCGCGATTGCGGGTTGGAAGGGCCCTCCGTTCACATAGGTGAGGAACTGCTTGGCGGTGCGCACCGCGCGCACGAGCGCCGCGGGACCGCACACCCAGCCGATCTTCCAGCCCGTACACGAGAACGACTTACCGCCCGAGGAGATGGTGAGCACGCGATCTCGCATCCCCGGCAACGTCGCGAGCGGGATGTGCTCGCCGTCGAACACGATGTGCTCGTACACCTCGTCGGTCACCGCGATCAGGTCGTGCTCGATGCAGATACTGGCGATGATCTCGAGCTCATCGCGTGACAGCACCTTGCCGGTCGGGTTGTGCGGGGAATTGATGAGCAACAGCCGGGTGCGCGGTGTCACTGCGTCGCGGAGCGCCTGCGGATCGAACGCGTACCTCGGCGGACGAAGCTGCACGAGCCGGTGCTGCGCGCCCGCCATCGCGATGCACGCCGCGTAGGAGTCGTAGTAGGGCTCGAACGCAACGACCTCGTCGCCCGGCTCGCACAACGCGAGCAAGGAGGCAGCGATCGCCTCGGTCGCGCCCGCGGTGACGAGCACGTCGGTGTCGGGGTCGTGCTCGAGGCCGTACCAGTGCCGTTGGTGATCGGCGATGGCGTGGCGCAGGTCGGCAGTGCCGGGCCCGGGCGGGTACTGGTTCTCGCCCCGACGGATCGCGTCGATCGCCTCCTGCAACACCTCCCGTGGCCCGTCGGTGTCTGGGAAGCCCTGTCCGAGGTTGATCGAACCGGTCTCGGTGGCGAGCGCGGACATCTCGGCGAAGATCGTCGTGCCGAATCCCTGCAGGCGGGAGTTGAGGTAGGGCACCCGCTCAGTCATCGCCGACAGTCTCGCCCAGGCGGCGACCTTAGAGTTTTCGAATGGCACAGCTCATCGACCTCAGCCACGAGATCGTCGACGGGATGACGACCTACCCGGGTCTGCCGGGCCCGACGATCACGACGCACCTCGGCCGCGAGGAGACAGCTCAGCGCTTGGAAGGGGGCGTCTCGTTCCACATCGGGCGGATCGACATGGTGGCGAACACGGGCACGTACGTCGACAGCCCGTTCCACTTCTATGCGGAGGGTGCTGACCTCGCCGGGCTCGCGCTCACCCAGCTGGCCGATCTGCCCGCGGTCGTCGTGCGCTGCGAGGGGACGGCGGGCGGCATCGGCGTCGACGCGTTGCCGTCCGTGTCGCTCGAGGGGGCGGCGGTGCTGTTCCACACCGGTTGGGATCGCCACTGGCGCACCCCGGACTACGGCAAGCCCGCGCCCCACCTGACCGCGGCGGTGATCGACGAGCTGCTCGCCCGTGGGGTCACCTTGGCCGGCATCGACTCGGTGAACATCGACTCGATGGCAAACCTGCGCCGACCCGCGCATCACGGCTTGCTCGGCGCCGGTGTCCCGATCGTCGAGCACCTCACGAACCTCGGCGAGCTGCCCGACCAGGGCGCTCGTTTCTTCGCGGTGCCGCCGAAGGTGAGCGGCTTCGGGACGTTTCCCGTCCGCGCGTTCGCGATGATCGCAGCATGAGCCGACTTCCTCCCCTCCGACGCGACGACTTGGACGAGACGGGAGGAGCCCTGTGGGACTTGATCGTCTCCACTCGCTCGTCGGCCGTCATCGACGAGGACGGTGGCCTGCGAGGGCCATTCAACCCTTGGCTGCACGCGCCCGAGCTCGGACGCCGCGCCGCCGAGCTCGGGTGGCAGCTCCGTGCGGGCAGCTCAGTCGAGCGTCGCTTGCTCGAGCTGGCGATCATCACGACCGGCGCCCGGTGGAAGTCTGAGTTCGAGTGGTGGGCGCACGTGCCGATGGCCCGTCAGCACGGGGTCACCGACGACGTGATCGACGCAATCGGCCGCGGCGAGGAGCCACCACTCTCGAAGGACGACGAGCGCGCGGTGTACGCCGCCGCGAAGCAGCTCAGCGAGGACGGACGCCTCGACGCGGAGACCTACGCCGCCGCCCACGACTTCCTCGGCGATCGAGGGATGGTCGAGCTCGTCTCGCTGGTCGGCTACTACGCGCTGGTGTCGTTCACGCTCAACGCGTTCGAGATCGGCCTGCCCGCAGGCGCCACCCCCACGTTCGCCGAACCCCCCGTTCCTCGGTAGATCGCGCGTCACCAGTGACGCGTTATCTACCTGAGATCGCTCGGGTCGCGAGGTACGCGGCGAGGTGGTCGCTCAGGTCGGCCGCGTCGTCGGCCGCACCGTCGATCAGGGTGGACTTGCGCCGCCTCAGGAACGGCATCGCCATCAAGTACAAACCCGGCGCCTCGGTGACCACGCCGCCGTCGTGGCGGATGTAGCCCTTGCGGTCGACGATGTCGATGTCGAGCCACGAGTAGTCGGGCCGGAAGCCCGTCGCCCAGATGATCGTCCTGATCGCGCCGGAGCGCAGGTCGATCCCGAGGAGCGGGTCGTCGTCGACGCGGGTGGGCTCGTAGCGCTGTGACAGCTCGACCTCGCGGTCGAGCGCGTTCGTCGCCGCCCACTCGTCGATGGTGTCGAGCAAACGGCCGAGCTTGAGGTCGGCCATCGCGCACTGGTTGCGCAACGAACCCGAGAACTGCGCCTTGCCGTCGTTGATGCCAGCGAACTTGCCGACGAGCTGCACACCGATGTCGGTGAGGGCGTTGAGGTCGATCGTGCGGCGATCGGGCGAGCCGGCGAGCTGGAACGACGGCAGCTTGCGCACCCGGGTCACGTCGTCGACCTCGTCGTAGCGCTCGTTGTTGAGCCCGGTGACGTCCATCCACCATTGGATGTCCATCCCTCGGTACACGCGAGGCGAGCGCACGTGCCCACTCACGGCAAGCGTCACTGGCCGGCCCGAACGTTGGATCTCGTCCGCGAGCTGGACGCCGGTCGCGGCCGCACCAACCACCATCACACCGCCCTCTTCGAGCTGCTCGGGCGTGCGGTACTGCGCGGGCGTGATCGTCGTGATGCCCGGCGGCAGCGCCGCGGCGACCGCAGGAATGTGGGCGATGTTGCAGTGGCCGCTCGCCAGCACGACCGTCGGCGCGGCCCAGTCGCCCTGGTCTGTTCGCACGACGAAGCCGTTGTCGTTGCGTGTCACCGAGGTCACCGTGGTCTCGGTCTGCACCGGTGCGGCGACGTGGTGCGCGTACGCCTCGATGAACCCGATGACCTCGGGCATCGTCATGAAGCCGTCGGGATCGTCGCCGTCGTAGCGGTAGTCAGGCAGGCGGCTCTGCCAGTTCGGCGTCAGCAGGCGCAGCGAGTCCCACCGCTCGGTCTTCCAGGTGTTCGCCACGGTGCCGCGTTCGAGCACGACGTGATCGATGGATCGGGACGAGAGACACCGGCTCATGGCGAGCCCTGCGTGACCCGCACCGATGACGACGGTCGTGGTCGAACGCAAGGGACTCGCCTGGCCGATCGGATTTGCTACGGGTTGACCTCGACGGTGACGTTCGTCGGGTTCGTGACGATGTCGTACACCGCCGAGCGCTTCTGCGACTGCGCGACGAGTGCCTTGATGTCCTCGGGCGACGCGTCAGCGTCGATGTTGTAGGTCACCTTGATGCCGCTGAACCCATTGCGCACGTCGCTGTCGATGCCGAGGATGCCCTGGACGTCCATGTCGCCTTCGAGCGTCGCGGAGACCGACTTCAGCTGGATCTCTCGGTTCTGCGCCACTGCGGCGACGCCGGCGGTGAGGCAGCTGGCGAGGCCGACGAGCACGTACTCGACCGGCGTGATGCCGAGGTCCTCAGAAGCGAAGAGCTCGGGGTGGTCAGCGTCGAAGGAGAACTCGGTCTTGTGGCTCTGCTCGGCTCCCAGGCCGAAGAACCCCTTCACCGAGTTGCTGCTGTGGGTGCCGTTCACCCACTTGCACGAGGCGCGCCATTTGAACTGCGCCGCTTCGGGCGCGGAGGTGAGCGCCTCACGCGCGTCGAGCAGAGCTTGAACGTTGACACCGTTGTCGACGGGAGATGCGGTCTTTGCCATGTAGTCGTACTCCTTGTTGCTGCTGGTGACCCGCCACGTCCGGAAGAGTCCGGGGGCTCGCGAGCGGACATTAGACCCAGTGCGGCAACGGCGACACCGGCTTGCGTTCCGCTCATGGCGTGACCTTCGCCACCGAGCGGCCTTGTGTCATGGAGTCAGCTCGAGGCCCTCCAGGTCGCCCTTGGCGCGCCACTCCTCCCACATCCTGGTGAACGCGATCGAGCCGCCGCCGTACACACCGTCGCGGCTGCTGCGCTCGCTCGGGCGCCCTTCGTTGTTGTAGTAGCCCGGCGTGCACGACTCGAGGAAGTCCATCCGGCTGATGGCGAGGTCGAGAATCGTCTGCACCCACTTGTCCTCGGCCTCTTGCGACGTCTCGATGTGGCGGATGTCGTTGTCGGCGGCGTACTTGAGGATGTACGCCATGTGTCGCGACTGTTCGTCGAGCATGTGCGGGAAGTTCACCGAGAACCCCGACTGCAAGATGCTGAAGATGAACAGGTTCGGGAACCCGCGCGTGTGCATGCCGTGGAACGTCGACGCCCCGTCGGCCCACTTCTCGGTGAGGGTGAGGCCGTCGCGGCCGTAGAGCTCGCAGCCGGCGCGCCGAGTGAACTCGGTGCCCACCTCGAAGCCTGTCGCGAAGATGATGCAGTCGACCTCGTACTCGACTCCGTTGGCGACCACGCCCTTCTCGGTGATGCGCTCGACACCTTGGCCCTGCGTGTCAACGAGCGTGACGTTCGGACGGTTGTACGTGTCGAGGTACTCGTCGTGGAAGCAGGGGCGCTTGCAGAACTGCCGGTAATACGGCTTGAGCGCCTCGGCGATCTCGGGATCCTCGACGAGCTCGTCGACTCGGGAGCGGATCTGCTCCATCTTCTCGAAGTCCGCGAGCTCCATCGTGGTCGCGAGGCTCTCGGCGTTCATCTCACCGCTCGCGTTCTGCTGCAACAGGATCAACAGCTTCCCGATGATGTCGGTCCAGCCGTCCATCACGAGGTCCTCGGCTTCGAAACCGCCGGAGGTCAGCGCGTTGAAGTTGTCCATGCGGCGCTTCTGCCAGCCGGGCTCGAGGCTGGCCTCCCACTCCGGGTCGGTCGGGCGATTCGCGCGCACGTCGATCGACGAGGGAGTGCGCTGGAAGACGTACAGGTGATCGGCAGCCTCGCCGAGGTGCGGGATGCACTGCACCGCGGTCGCGCCCGTGCCGATGATGCCGACGCGCTTGCCCTTCAGCCCCGTGAGGTTGCCGTCGCTGTCGCCGCCGGTGTACCCGTAGTCCCATCGGCTGGTGTGGAACGTGTGGCCCTTGTAGCCGGTGATGCCGGGGATGCCCGGCAGCTTCGGCCGGTGCAGCGGGCCGCTCGCCATGCACACGTAGTGGGCGCGGATGCGGTCGCCGCGGTTGGTGCTCACGATCCAGCGAGTCGTGGGCTCGTCCCAACGCAGCTCGGTGACCTCGGTCTGGAAGAGCGCGTTGTCGTAGAGGTCGTAGTGCTCGCCGATGGCCCGGCTGTGCGACAGGATCTCGGGGGCGTGCGTGTACTTCTCCTTGGGGACGTACCCGACCTCTTCGAGCAGCGGCAGGTAGATGTAGGACTCGACGTCGCACATGGCGCCCGGGTACCGGTTCCAGTACCAGGTGCCGCCGAAGTCGCCGCCCTTCTCGATCACCCGGATGTCGTTGACGCCCGCCTCCCGGAGACGGGCCCCGGCGAGCAGACCGCCGAACCCTCCGCCGATGATCACGACCTCGACCTCGTCGGTGAGCGGGTCGCGCACGATCGGCTCGACGTACGGATCTTCGACGTAGTGAGCGAACTGCCCGACGACCTCTTGGTACTGGTCGTTCGCGTCGGGCCGCAGGCGCTTGTCGCGCTCCTGGCGGTATTTCTCGCGTAGCGCATCCGGATCGAAGGCGCGATTCGTGGTCGGATCGATGTCAGTCGACAAGGTCGGTCCCCTCCGGCCGTGTGAGATGCGCCCGCGGCGCTCTGGCTGAGGTGACATCGTACGGGGAATGGTCGCCTTCGCCATCAAGACCCCACCCCAGCACGGCACCTGGCCGGAGTTCCTCGAGGTTTGGAGAGCCGCGGACGACATCGACCTCTTCGAGTCGGCGTGGACGATGGACCACTTCTACCCACTCACCCCGCCGATGGACGGCACCCATCTCGAGAGCTGGGCGATGCTCGCCGCGCTCGCGGCCGTGACGACCCGGCTGAGGCTCGGGTGCATGGTGAACGGCATGCACTATCGGCATCCCGCAGTGACGGCGAACGCCGCGGTGACGGTCGATCACATCTCGGAGGGGCGGTTCAGCCTCGGTCTCGGCGCGGGTTGGTTCGAACCCGAGTCGAACGCCTACGGCATCCGGCTCGGCACGCTGAAAGAGCGCTTCGACCGCTTCGACGAGGGGGTCGAGGTGATCTCGTCGCTGCTCACCAACGACGTGACGAACTTCAAAGGGCGCTACTACGAGCTCACTGACGCGCGCTGCAACCCCAAGCCGCTGCAGGCCCACCTGCCGATTGTCATCGGAGGCAAAGGACCGAAACGCACCCTGCGCACGGTGGCGCGCTGGGCCGATCACTGGGACGTCGCCGGCGGGCCTGACCTCGAGGAGTGGAAGACGCTCGACGCGACGCTGCGGTCGCACTGTGAGGCGCTCGGGCGCGACGAGGGTGCGATCAAGCGATCGGTCCACATCATGTGGCCGGCCGACGCGGATCCGAAGGAGCTCGCAGACCGGGCGCGCGCGTTCGGTGAAGCCGGCGTCGATCTCGCGATCTTCTCGATGCGCGGCCCCTACGAGGTCCGGCTCGTCGAACCCCTCGCCGACGCCCTGCGCGCTTCGTAACCACCCCTCCGCGTTCTCAGGTCAATAACGCGTCACGAATGACGCGTTAATTGCCGAGGAACGCTGGGGTTACGCGACGAGAGTCTTCAGCAGATCGTTCGTGCGTTGGCGGCTGGCCTTCTTGTCGGCGCCGACGGGGAAGGGGGCGGCCCAGAAGTCGGTCACGCCCGCGTCGGCGAGGGCGTTGATCTGCTTCGTCACCGAGGCCTCGTCGCCGACGATCGCGGCGTCTGCCGGTCCGTCGCACCCGCCGATGTCGAGGATGCGGCGGTAGTTCGTCAGCACGCCGTAGCCCGCGAACAGCTGCCCCGCGACACTGCGCCCCTCCGCTTCGTCAGTGGTGACGGCGACGGGAAGTCCACACACGATGCGGGGGGCGGCGCGGCCCGCATCCATCGCGGCCATGTTGATGCGCGGCGCGACGTGAGTCTCGACCGCACGGACATTGGCCATCCAGAGGATGGTGCCGTCGGTGAGCTCACCGGCGACGCGCAGCATGCGCGGCGCCAGCGCGGAGATCATCACGGACACGGGAAAGGGCGGCGACGACACCGGGCCCGGGAGCACGACGTCGAACTCCTCGCCGTGGAACTCGACCCCTTGTCCGCGGAGCAATGGTGACAGCACCTGCAGGTACTCCTCGGTGTGCCGTCCCGGCGTCGCGTACGAGAGACCGAACATGTCCTCGATCGGCGGCTTGTGCGAGGGCCCGAGGCCGAGGATGAAGCCCGCCCGGCCCATCCCGGCGGTGACCGACGCGGCGCGATTGGCCTGAAGGACCGGATGGCACGTGTAGGTCTGCAGCACCGAGGTGCCGAGCTCGATCGAGGTCGTGGCCTTGCCCGCGAAGGCCATGGCCACCAACGGATCTCCACCGACCGCGCTGGCGTACCAGAGCGTCGAGAACCCGTCGGCCTCGGCGCGCTGCGCCTGCTCCACCATTCGCTCGACGCTCGACGAGCCCCCCGACAATCCGATGCGCATAGGCGGACCGTAGCGGCGCCTGCCGTGTCTGCGGTCAGCCGATGTCGCGGCGCTGCAAGCCCATGAGACCCAGCCACGTCAGCGCCGCTCCGATGACGGTCATCACCGCGAGCGGCCCGAGCGCGAGATCGACCGCCGGCACCGAGGGTGTGCGTTCGAACGGAGACAGGTCCTCGACCCACTGAGGAAGGCCGAGCAAGTCGCCGAGGAGCCCGATGACGAAGCACACGCTGAGCGGCGCCCATGCCAGCATCGTCCACCGTGGAGCGAAACCGAAGAGCGCGACGCCGATCGCGATCATCACCCAGGCGGCAGGCGATGTACGCGAGAGCGGCGGCGAGCAGGCGTCCGATCTGGCCGAGGTCGCCGATGATGAGCCCGTAGATCAGCCCCTGCGCCAAACCCACCGGCGGCGAGCACGAGCGCGGTTCCTCCGTATGCGACCGCGAGGTGGCTCCCCGCCCAACGCCACCGCGAGGTGCGGGTCGACAGCACCGGTTCCGCGCGCCGCTCGCTCTCCTCGGACCGCAGCCGTTGCACGGCTTGCAGACCGCATCCGGCCGCGAGCAACGCGAGGATCAGAAGCGTCGTCGCGAGGTAAGCGTCGACGACAGTGGCCGCACCTACTCGAGCGACGATGTCCTCGAGCGCCTCGCTGTCGGCAATGAAGTCCTCGATGCTCTCGGCGATCGATCCGTACGCGACGCCCGCCAGGAAGACGCCGACCGCCCACCACCACACGACGCCACGCTGCAGTCTCACCGCCAGCCCGAGCGGGGTTCCCAGCGAGGGAGCGCCGGATGCGGGCCCCGCCCTCGGCGGCGATCAGCCCCGCGCCGAAGTCGCGCCGTGATGCAAGCGCCGCCCCGATCGCGGCAAGGCCCACCGCAAGCGCGACACACAGAAGCAACGGCCACCAAACGTCCCCGCCGTAGGGGCGCGACTTCTGTGCGAGGCCGATCGGAGAGAACCATGAGAGCGTCCCGTCGCCCACGTCGCCGATCGCCCGCACGACGAACGACAGGCCGAGCACCCCGCCCGCGATCCCGGAGACGACGCGAGGGTTCTCGGTCACCTGCGCGGCGACCAGAGTGACGCCGATGAAGAAGAGGCCGAGCGCGGTGAACGACGCGCCGAGGACCAGCGAACCCATCGTCGGCAGCTCGAGAGCGATGAGGCTGACGGCGACGAGCGCGCCGACCGCGACGTTCATCGCCGCGACCACCCACACCGCCGCCGCGATCGGAGCGTGGCGACCGACGGGCATCGCGCGCACGAGCTCGAGCCGGCCGCTGTCCTCCTCACCGCGGGTCAGCCGGCTCACCATGAGCAGGCTCATCAGACCCGCGAGCGTGAGGCCGAACGCACCGACCTGGAACGCGACCTGACCCCCGATCGTGTCGAGTGCGACGTCCGGGCCACTGAACGCGAGCGCGGCGGGGTTGTCCCGCGATGCTTCCGCGGCCTTGTCGAGGTCGGCCTGGGTCGGGTACAGGCCGATGGTGCTGGCGGCGCTGACGACGACCGTGGCGACGATCGACAGGACCCACACCGCGATCCGGACTCGGTCGCGTCTGGCGATCATCCGCGTCAGTGGGCCCGTTCCGGCGAAGGCGATCACGACTCGTCAGGCGGTGCGCCGTCGCGGGCGAGCTCGTCGCCATAGTGACGGAGGAACATCTCCTCGAGCGTCGGCGGGCTGCTCTGCAGGCTCACCAGTCCCGCGTCCAGCAGGCAGGCCATGGCCATTTGAAGCTGGTGAGTGTCGACGTCGAACTCGACGCGTGCGCCGTCGATGTGCAGCCCATGCACCCCGACGACGTCTCTCAGCCCGATGGGCGCCTTCGTCGTCTCGGCGACGACCGAGGTGCGCGTGAGCGTGCGCATCTCGTCGAGCGTGCCGGTCTGCACCGTCTTGCCGGCGCGGATGATGCTGACGCTGTCGCACAGCGCCTCGACCTCGGCGAGGATGTGACTCGAGAGCAGCACCGTGCGGCCCTCCGTCCTGACCTCTCGGATGCAGGACTGGAAGACGACCTCCATCACCGGGTCGAGGCCCGACGTCGGCTCATCGAGGATCAACAGCTCGGCGGAGGAAGCGAGCCCGGCGATGAGCGCCACTTTTTGGCGGTTGCCCTTCGAGTAGGTGCGCGCCCGCTTCGTGGGGTCGAGCTCGAACCGCTCGATCAGCTCGTCACGCCGCGCCGCGTCGAGGTCACCCCGCAGTCGCCCGAACAGGTCGATGGTCTCGCCGCCGGTCAGCTTCGGCCACAGGTTGACGTCGCCGGGCACATATGCGAGACGGTGATGCAACGCGACGGCGTCGCTCCACGGGTCCCCGTCGAGCAGCCGCACCGATCCGGCGTCGGCGCGGAGCAGACCGAGCAGCACGCGGATCGTCGTCGTCTTGCCCGCGCCGTTCGGCCCGAGGAACCCGTGCACTTCGCCCTGCCGCACAGTGAGGTCGAGGCCATCGAGGGCACGCGTCGTACCGAACGTCTTCACGAGACCGGAGACGGCGACCACGACGTCCATCGCTACCTACGCTATTGAGTCGTGAGCGAGATCCGGTTGGTGGTGCAGGGCGACGACCTCGGGATGTGCCGCGCCGTCAACGAGGGCACCGAGCTCGCGGCGACGGAAGGAGTGCTCACGCAAACGTCGGTGATGGCACCGACACCGTGGTTTGCCGAGGGCGCGGCGATGGCGAAGCGCATCGGCGTTCCAGTCGGACTGCACGTCACGCTCACCTGTGAGTGGGACTTCCTGCGATGGGCGCCGCTCTCCCCCGCGCCGTCGTTGCGGGGCGCCGACGGCACGTTCCATCGCACCGTCGAGGACGCGGCGACCGCACTTCCCGGCGAGGCGATCGCCGAGGCTCACGCGCAAGCCGATCGCGCCGTCGCGCTCGGCCTTCAGCTGACCTACGTCGACCCTCACATGGGCGTGTCGGTGGTCCCCGCCTACACCGCGATCTGCGAGCGGTTCGGCGTGAAGTTCATCTATCGCCCGCTCGAGCCTCACCACGTCTGGACGTCGCTGATCATCCTCAGCCTCGCGCCGCTCGAGGATCGCGCCGCGTGGTTCGTCGAGCGACTCGAGCAGATCGGTGAAGGCACCCACTTCGTGCTTTCCCACCCTGCGGTGTCGTCGCCGGAGCTGCGGGCGATCACGCCCGAGGACGCGCCGAACGCCGACTGGGCCGAGCCGATTCGGGTCGCCGATCTGGAGGCCCTCTGTGATCCCGCGGCACGCAAGGTGATCGAGCGGCGGGGCATCGAGCTCGTCGGCGTCCGCGACCTGGACTGAAGAGGTGGGAGCATCGTGGCGTGAGCGTTCCCGAACCGCTGATCGCCGAGGCGCGCGCCGCTCTTCGCCGCGGTGACGCGGCGGCGGCGCGCGCCTCAGTGGCTCCGATCAGCGACTCGGCAAACGGCGACCTCGTCGAAGTGCTCGCGGTCGCCTCATATCTCGAGCTCGACTATCCCGCCGCGATCGCCCATTGGGAACGCGCTTACGCCGCACACCGGTCGAGTGGGGACGAGCTCGGGGCGATCCGGACCGCCCGCACGCTCGCGTACATGTACGGCTCGTTCATCGGCGATTGGGCCATCGGAGGCGGGTGGATGAGCCGCGCGCAGACGCTGCTCGCCGACGCGCCCGACTCGTCGCAAGCGGGATGGGTGTCGTTGAACGCCGGCATGTTCGAGGGGGACCGCGCGCTCAAGGAAACGAGGTTCCGCGCCGCGCTCGAGACCGGGCGGCGTCACCGCGATGCGGAGCTCGAGTGCGCGACGCTGGCCTACCTCGGCGCCAGCCTCGTCCACTCAGACCGCACCGAGGAGGGAATGATGCTGCTCGACGAGGCACTCGCCTCGGTCGCGGGCGGCGACATCGACGACTTCATCATCGTCGAGGAGGTTTTCTGCCAGCTGTTCTCGGCGTGTGAGCATGCCCACGACGTCAACCGCGCGGAGCAGTGGATCCGCATCGGCGATGCGATCGCGTCGAGCCGAAACCTGCCTGTCGTGACTGCGTTCTGCCGCACGCACTACGGCGGTGTGCTCACCGCGGCGGGACGTTGGCCCGAGGCCGATGCGATGTTGAGCGAAGCCATTCGGCTCTGGGGACTCGGCCGACGCTCGACGCTGCGCGAGGGCGCGGTGGTGAGGCTCGCCGATCTGCGCGTGCGCCAAGGTCGGCTCGAGGAAGGCGAGCAGCTCCTCAGCGAGATCGATGTGAATACCAACGCTGATGCCGCCCGACCGCTCGCCGCGATCTGCCTTGCTCGCGGTGAGACCGAGCGCGCCCGCGACATCCTCGAGCGCGCGTTGGCGCAGATCGACGCGACGAGCACCGGAGCTGCTTCGCTGCTGACTCTGCTCGTCGACGTGGATCTCGCATCAGGCGATTTGATTCGTGCGGAGCAGTCGGTGGACCAACTCGCGGCATGCGCCGCGAGCCATCGCAACGAATACCTGAACGCGGTGGCTTCGCTGGCTCGAGGGCGGGTGTACCTGGCGTCCGGCACCGGCGAGCCTCAGGCATGTTTGCGAGACGCCCTCGCGGGCTTCGCCCGCGCGCAGGCGCCGATGGAAGTCGCTCGGTGCCGGCTCGAGCTCGCCGGCGCGCTCCTGAACGACCGCCCCGAGGTCGCCCTCGCCGAGGCGCGCGCCGCGTTCGACGCGTTCGAGCAGCTGCAGGCGGCTCGCGACGTCGATGCTGCGGCGGCCATGTTGCGATCGCTCGGTGCCCGCCCCGCGAGTGCCCGGCCGGGTGGTTCGGTGCTGACGAAGCGAGAAAACGAAGTGCTCGTCCTCGTGGGCCATGGTCTCTCGAATCCTGAGATCTCCGATCGGCTCTTCATCAGCCGCAAGACCGTCGAACATCACGTCGGGAACATCCTCGCCAAGCTGGGCCTGCGCAGCCGGGCCGAGGCCGCCGCCTACTTGGCCCGAACAAACCCCGATTAGGTGACGAAATAGGGGTCCTCCCGGATCCCCCGGAGCCTGTTCGGGTGCATGGTGACCGCACCAGACGGCAGCGAAGGGACAGTCATGACAATCAGCTACGACGCGATCATCGTGGGGGCACGGTGCGCGGGAGCGCCCACAGCCATGCTGTTGGCCCGCAAGGGCTACCGGGTGCTGCTCGTCGATCGCGCCACGTTCCCGAGCGACACGCTGTCGACCCACCTCATCCACGCTCCCGGAGTCGCCGCGTTGAAGCGGTGGGGCCTTCTCGACGAGGTCGTCGCCACCGGTTGCCCGGCCGTCGAGGGGTATTCGTTCGACTTCGACTTCTTCACGATCGCCGGCACGGCGCGTCCATCGGAGGGCAACACGACCGCTTACGCGCCGCGCCGAACGGTCCTCGACAAGATCCTGGTCGACGCGGCCGCAGCCGCGGGCGCCGAGGTCCGCGAGGCGTTCACGGTCGAGGAGGTGCTCGTCGAGGACGGCGCTGTCGTCGGAATCCGCGGTCGCGATGCGGGCGGCATCAGCGTGGTCGAACGGGCGCGCGTCGTCGTCGGGGCCGACGGGCGCAACTCGCACATCGCGAAGGTCGTGAAGCCCGAGCAGTACAACGAGAAGCCCATGCTGCAGTGGAGCTACTACACGTACTGGAGCGGTCTGCCGACGAACGGGTTCGAGACCTACATCCGGCCGGACCGCGGCTGGGCCATGCTGCCCACGAACGACGATCTCACGCTGCTCGTCCTCGGGTGGCCGTACGCCGAGTCGAACGCGTACAAGGCCGACGTCGAGGCGAACTACCTCAAGACTCTCGAGCTCGCACCCGAGGTCGCGGCCCGAGTGCGGAGCGCGAAACGCGAGGACCGGTTCCACGGAGGGTCTGTGCCGAACTACTTCCGCAAGCCCTACGGGCCCGGTTGGGGGCTCATCGGCGATGCGGGCTACAACAAGGATCCGATCACCGCGCAGGGGATCAGCGACGCGTTTCGCGACGCGGATGTGTACTCGACCGCGCTGGACGAGATCTTCACCGGCGCCCGCACGTTCGAGGACGCGATGGCCGAATACCACGCGGCCCGGGACGAACACGCGCTGCCGATCTACGAGTTCACGACGCAGCTCGCCACCATGGAAGCGCCTCCTCCCGAGGTACAGCAGGTGCTGCTCGCCGTCAGCACCAATGCGGAGGCGCAGTCGGACTTCGTGAGCATGGTCGCTGGCACCATGTCGCCCGTCGAGTTCTTCTCGCCCGAGCACCTCGGTCCCCTCATGGCGGCGGCCGCTCGCTGAGGCTTCGCCGCTGAGGTCTCGCGCTGAGGTCTCCAACCAAGGTCTCCGTGCTCAGCCCACCGGTAACGTTGAGAGTCGATGGACTGGGCAGGCTGGGCGGTCTTCGGCTTGGTCGCGACGGTGGGGCTGACCACGGTGATGATGGCCGCGCAGCTCGCCGGCCTCACTCGCCTCGACATTCCGCTGATGCTCGGCACGATCGTCGCTGAAGATCCGGACCACGCGAGGGTCGCTGGGTTCTTCATGCACCTTGCGATGGGCCAGGTGTTCGCGCTGTTCTACGCCGCGGCCTTCGATGCGCTCGATGAAGCGACATGGTGGGTGGGCGCGCTGTTCGGGCTCGGCCACGCCGCAGTCGCGCTCGCGGTGCTCGTTCCGCTCTTGCCTGGGGTTCACCCGCGCATGGCGACGGCACGCGCTGGTCCCGACTCGACGGCGCTCCTCGAGCCTCCCGGCCTCTTCGCCCTCAACTACGGCGCCCAGACGCCGCTCTATGCGATCGCCGCGCACGTCGTCTACGGCGCGGTGCTCGGCCTGCTCCTGACCCCATGAACCCAGTGCCCATCGGCGCGTACGGGCTGATCGGCGACACGCGCACCGCCGCGCTCGTCGCGCCCGACGGCACCATCGACTGGTGCTGCGTCCCGCGATTCGACGACGCCCCGGTCTTCGGCCGGCTCGTCGGCGGTCGCGAGGCGGGATGGTTCGCGCTCGGACCGCTGACCGGAGAACCGCCGGTCTCGCGTCGTTACAACGGCGAGACCGCGACGGTGGTCACCACATGGCGAGTCGGCAGCACCGAGGTCGTGCTGGAGGACTCGATGGTGGCCGAGGTGACTGGCCACCTCCTCCCGACGACAGTGCTGCGCCGCCGGCTCTCGTGCCGCGGTGGCGACGCCCCCGCGCGGGTGCAGCTGGTTCCCCGGTTCGGCTACGAGCGCGCTCCGGCGCGGCGCGCCATGAGCCGCCACGGCGCGCTTCTGTTCGAGCACGGCAGCCTCGTGCTCGCGGTGACGACCAACGGGCCTCGTGTCGAGCCGGACACGGAGGTCGAGTGGACGCTCACGCCGGATCGTCCCGTGACGTTCGTGCTCACCGCGGAGCGCGCCGGACCGGCGATCATCGTCCCGCCGCATGTCGCGAACGCGGCAGTCGTACGCGACGAGCGCGGATGGACGAAGTGGTGCGAAGGGCTGGCCGCCGACGTGCCCTTCTCGGATCTCGTCGTCCGCAGCCTCCTGACGCTGCAGCTGCTGACCTACTCGCCGTCGGGCGCTCCGGTCGCCGCCCCGACGACGTCGCTCCCCGAGGAGCTCGGCGGGTCGCGCAACTGGGACTACCGGTATGCGTGGCCTCGCGACGCCGCGATCGGTATCGGCGCGTTCATGGACTTCGGCCGCGAGCGAGACGCGCTCGCGTTCCTCGCGTGGTTGCTCCACGCGACCCGCTTGTCGCGCCACCGGCTCCCAGCGGTGCTCACCCTGGACGGCCGCCATTTGCGTCACGAACGTGAGCTGAGCGGGTGGCCCGGCTACAGGGGATCGCGGCCGGTGCGAGTGGGCAACGGCGCGTCGACCCAGCACCAGCTCGATGGATACGGCTGGGTCATGGACGCAGCATGGGCGGTCGCCCGAAGCGGCCACGTGCTGAACGGTGAGACATGGCGCACGATCGCCGGCCTCACCGATCACGTCGCGTCGGTGTGGCGACAGCCCGATGCCGGGATCTGGGAGCGGCGTGGGGCACCCGCACACCATGTGCACAGCAAGCTGATGGCCTGGCTGGCGCTCGACCGCGCGGTGCGCATCGCCGAGACGCGCGGCTCGTCCCGTCGACGGCAGCGGAGATGGTCCGAAGAACGCGACGCGCTGGCGGCACAGATCCGCCGCGAGGGCTTCGACGAGAGACTCGGCGCGTACACGGGCTCGTACGGTTCCACCGAGCTTGACGCCGCGGTCTTGTTGCTCCCCGTGCTCGACTTCGAACCCGCCGACTCGCCGCGCGTCGCCTCCACGATCGACGCGATCCGTGAGCGGTTGTCGGCGGGCGGTCCGCTCCTCCACCGGTACGAGCCCGGCACCGACGGCCTCGACGGCGGCGAGGGCGCGTTTCTCCCGTGCTCGTTCTGGCTCGCCCAGGCGCTCGCACGCATCGGCCGCGTCGACGAAGCCACCGCGGTGTTCGAACAGCTCGCGGGTCTCGCCAACCCACTTGGCCTCTACGCCGAGGAGATCGACCCAGTGTCGGGTCAACACCTCGGCAACTTTCCCCAGGCGCTGACCCACGCGTCCCTTGTCCAGGCGGCGCGGACCCTCGGCGAGGCCACGAGCGAGCGGGACTACGTTCACGTCGCTTGACCTACGACGCGATCATCATCGGGGCCGGAGTCTCCGGGCTTTATCAGCTCTACCGGCTACGCGAGCTCGGCCTGTCCGCGCACGTCTTCGAAGCAGGCTCCGATGTCGGCGGCACCTGGTACTGGAACCGCTACCCGGGCGCGCGCTTCGACAGCGAGAGCTACTCCTACGGCTACTCGTTCTCGCCCGAGCTCCTCGCCGAGTGGGACTGGAGCGAGCACTTCTCGCCCCAGCCCGAGACGCTTCGGTACCTGCAACACGTCGCTGACCGCTTCGACCTCTGTCGCGACATCACGTTCGGCGCCCGTGTGCGGGCCGCGCGGTGGGACGAGGGCGCTCGCGAGTGGACGGTCGATGTCGAGGACGGTGCAACCGCGTCCTCACGGTTCCTCGTGCTTGCGATCGGCGCGCTGTCGATCCCAAATCTGCCCGACATCCCGGGGCTCGATCGGTTCGGCGGTCCGTGCTTCCACACCTCTGACTGGCCCCGTGAGCCGCTCGACCTCGCCGGCGGCCGCGTTGCGATCGTCGGCACCGGCGCGACCGCGGTGCAGGCGATTCCCGAGCTCGCGAAGGTCGCCGGCCACCTCACCGTGTTCCAGCGCTCACCCAACTGGTGCGCGCCGCTGCGCAACGGTCCGATCGACGGAGACACCCAAGCGTCGATCCGCGCCCGGTATCCGGAGATCTTCGACCTGTGCCGGAACACCTACGGCGGCTTCATTCACGACGCTGATCGGCGCAAGGCACTCGAAGTGTCCGACGAGGAGCGCCTCGCGTTCTACGAGGAGCTGTACGCGCAGCGCGGTTTCGGCATCTGGATGGGCAACTTCCGCGATGTGCTCGTCGACGCGCGCGCGAACGCCACGTTGAGCGAGTTCATGGCCCAAAAGATCCGGGAGCGCATCGACGATCCGGCGATTGCCCAGAAGCTCATCCCCACCGACCATGGTTTCGGGACCAAGCGAGTGCCGCTCGAGTCCGGCTACTACGAGGTCTTCAACCAACCGCATGTCGAGCTCGTCGACCTGCGCGAGACACCGATCGTGGAGGTGACCGAGTCGGGTATCACCACCACGGCCGGCGGTCACCCATGCGACGTCATCGTGCTGGCGACAGGGTTCGACGCGGTCACGGGGCCGTTCGAACGGATCGACATCCGAGGCGATGGCGGTGCTCGTCTCGTCGACGCATGGACCGACGGTCCCCGTACCTTCCTCGGTCTCGGCGTCGCAGACTTCCCGAACCTCTTCATCCTCGTCGGCCCGCACAACGCCGCGACCTTCTGCAACATGCCTCGCTGCATCGAGCACAACGTCGAGTGGGTTGCCGACCTGCTGGAACACATGTCCGACCTCGGCCTCACCCGCGTCGCGGTCGAGGCGGAGGCACAACAAGCGTGGACCGCCGAGGTGCACGAAGCCGCTGAGCGCATGCTCTTCTCGAAGGTGGAGTCATGGTTCACCGGGAAGACCTCGGCGAGCGTGCCGACTGGTGAACGTTCGGTGCTCCTCTATACGGGTGGCTTCCCGCGGTTCCAGGAACGATGCGAGGCCGTCGCCGCCGAGGGCTACGCCGGCTTCGAGCTGACGTAGCTCCTGTCGGAGGCTGCCTCGAGCTCGTCCACGAGAGAGCTGCGGACGGCGTCTCGACGGATGGCCTCGCCGAGACGCTCGGCGTTCGTGCGATAGCTCGGGTCGTCGAGGATCGTGCGCACGGCCGCCGCGATCTTCGCGGGCTTCGCGCCCTTCTTCACTGCGATGCCCGCACCACGTGTGGTCACTCGGGTGGCGTTCTCGGCTTGGTCGCGACCGTGCGACATCACCACCATCGGAACTCCGGCGGCCAGCGCCCTGATCACCGTGCCGTGGCCGCCGTGGTTGATCACGAGCGCGGCGTGCTTCAGCACTTCGCTGTGCGGCGCCGACGCGACGATCGACACGTTGACACGAGCGTGGAGCGTCGCCGGATCGAGCGCAGGACCCGCGGTGACGACGACGCGCACCGGCAGCGTCGCCAGCCCATCGATGATGCGCTGGATCGTCGCGCCCTGGTCCTGGAAGGTCGACGACAACGCCACGAGCACGAGCGGCTCGCTGCCCGGCGGCGGCGACCACGGCTCGACCCATGTCGGATCGTCGAGCACAGGGCCGACGTAGCGAGCGGGTGCCGGCAGCCTCGCGGGGAAGTCGAAATCCGGGGAGGTCATGACGAGCTCACGCCTGGCCTGATGCACCTGATCCCAGAAGTGTTCGACCGGCTCGAGCCCGAGCTCGGCGCGCAGGGCGTTGAGGCGCGGGAGGCCCTTCTTGTCCCAGACCCGCATCGTGAAGCCGCCGACCACGCGGTCGCGCAGCCGTCCCGCGGCGCTCTTGGCCGGCTTGAATCCCATGCCGAGTGGCGGCATGCCTTCGGCGGGGAGCAGATAGACGTTCGGCATCAGGACAACGAACGGGATGCGGGCGGCCTCCGCCGCGACCATCGCACCGAACGCGAACTGCGAGCACAGCACGACATCGGGGCGCTGCTCGGCCACGGCCTGCTGGACGTCCGCCACATAGCGGGCGGCCGGCCCCATGAACTGGGTGTCGAGCAGGCGCTCGAACAGCTTCATCGGCGACTTCACCTCCCAGTCGCGGTAGGGATCGTTCTCCGCCGACCGATCCGCCCGGTTGGGCGCGGTCGCCCACCGCCGAAACGTCGCACCCGTGGCCATGACCTCGTGCTCCATCGAGTCTTCGGCGAGGACCGTCACGTCGTGCCCGCGCTCGACGAGCTGCCGCACGGCCGACAGCTCCGGGGGCACGGTGCCCCCGCCGTCGACGAGCGCGGCGAGAAAGGTGAGCGGCGGGGTGGTCATTGGATTCCTCCTGGATCGTTGTCGGAGAGCACGCCTTCGACGAGCTCGACCATGGTGCGTTCTGTCTCGGCCCGGCCGAGGCCGAGGTCCCGGCGAAGCAGCTTCCACGTGTAGACGTCGGTGGCGACATGGAGCGCGTTGATCACGCGCCGACGCTCGGCCGCCTGTCGCGGCAGCCCGAACGCGAAGACGGTGCGCAGCCATTGCTGATGGGATGCTCGGCCCTCATCCAGCAAGGGTGCGAGACGTCCGAGGCGCTCCGATGAGACCGCCCACCGGACGTTCGCGTCGCCGAACCGCTCGTACTCGTCGACGAGCACGTGCACCGCGCCCGCGACATTGTCGGAAGGCGCCTCGCTGCGGCGGCTGGACGTCTCGGCCTTCACGATCTCCATCGCCGCGAGAGCGACGCCCTCTTTCGACTCGAAGTGGTTCAGCACCGTCTGGTGGGAGACCCCCGCGGCTGCGGCAATCGCCGCGAGCGTGACGTCCTCGTACCAGCTGTCGAAGAAGAGCTGGATCGCCGAGCGGGCGATGCGCTCTCTCGTTTCTGCCAGCGCACCAGCCCTCGCGCTCATCGTGTACGTACGTGTTGATTTCATTTGACCGCCACTCAACCATGGGCTTGAGCGTGAGTCAAGCGAAACTTGGTGACCGCTAAACCATGAGGCCGAGCCCGCCGTCGACGATCAGGGTGGCGCCGGTGGCATAGCGGCTGGCGATCAGCCCGAGCGCCGCCTCCGCGATGTCGTCCGGAGTAGCAACCCGGTGCAACGGCGCGGTCGCCGTCACTGCCTCGCGGCGGTCGTGCCAGTCCGCTGTCCACGGCGTGTCGACCAGCCCCGGTGCGACGCCGTTCACGCGCACGTTGCCACCGGCGAACTTCGCCAGCAGCGTCGTCATGTGGTTGACCGCAGCCTTCGACACCGCGTACGGCAGCGAGCTCCCCGTCTGGCGAATTCCCGCCAGCGACGTGATGTTCACGATCCATCCGTCTTCGGCCTCACGGAGAAGCGGCAGGCACGCCTGGCTGACGAGGAACGTGCCGATCACATTCGTGCGCAGCACCTTCTCCCAGTGCGACACCTCGACCGAGTCAAGGTCCGCGAGCGGGACGGAGACCGTCACCGCGGCGTTGTTGACCAGCCCGTCGAGCCTCCCCCACCGAGACTGAGCCCCCTCCACCAGTGCCTGAGCCGTTGCCGGATCGCCGATGTCGCCCTGGACGTACGTCGCGTCGCGGAGCTCGGCCGCGACCGCGTTGCCCGCCTCGACCGACGTCGCCGAGTTGATGACGACTCCAGCCCCAAGTGCGTCGAGCCGACGAGCGATCGCGGCACCGATGCCGCTCGAGGAACCAGTGACGATGACTGCGTGACCAGTGAGATCCATGCCCGTCAGCGTCGCGCGAACACCCTCAAAGGTGACAACCTTCGGGACCAGGCAGCTACGGGAGGCAACATGGGCAGGCTCGAGGAAAAGACCGCTGTCGTCACGGGCGCAGGCTCGGGAATCGGAGCAGCGACGGCGGCAGTGCTCGCGCGACATGGTGCCCGCGTGGCGTGCGCCGATCTCGACGTCGCCCGTGCCGAGGCGACCGCGAAGGGCATCACCGAGGGCGGGGGCGTCGCGATCGCGGTCGAGCTCGACGTCACGAGTCCTGAGTCGAACGACGCTGCAGCCCAGGCCATCGCCGCTGAGCTAGGCCCGTTGCACGTCGCTCATCTCAACGCCGGCATCGCCACGATGGGCGGGGTGCTCGACATCAGCCTCGATGACTGGGATCGCACCATGGCCGTGAACCTGCGCGGCGTGCTGCTGGGCATGCAGTCGTTCGGCCGCGCGATCGCGAGCGCGGGCGGCGGGTCGATCGTCGTGACGTCCTCGGGCGCCGGGCTGAATGGCGGCATGGCGATGGGCACCTACTGCGCGACGAAGTTCGGCGTGATCGGCCTCGTCAAGTGCGCCGCCATTGATCTGGCGCCGCAGCACATCCGGGTGAATGCGGTCTGCCCCGGAGTGATCGACACGCCGATCCTGGGCCCCGCGCACGGCAACGCCCAGATGCTCGAGATGTTCGGCGCCGGCCATCCGATCGGACGCGTGGGACGTCCCGAGGAAGTCGGCGAGCTCGTCGCGTTCTTGGCGAGCGAGGACGCGAGCTTCATCACCGGCGGCGCCTACCCAGTCGACGGTGGCATCACAGCGGCGATCGGAGGCGGACGCCCCCGCTCGAGTGACTAACTCAGTGGCGTGGGGCCGCATCTTCGCGGCGAGGCGTTCGGCGATGGCGACGGTTGTCAGGTGAGTGTTGGCCTTGGGAAGGTCTGGCATCACTGACACGTCGCACACACGGACGCCGGCGTAGCCACGTACGGCGCAGTCGGTGTCGACGACCGCCGCCGGATCATCGCGTACTCCCATGCGGCAGGTGCCGACCGCGTGCACGTAGTCCGTCACGTTCGCGAACAACCACTCGTCGATCGCGTCGTCGGTGTCGAGCTCGTCGAAGCGGAGTCGAGAGCGCAGTTACGTCCTCGATGACTGCGACCGCCGCTGGGTGGCGCACGATCTCGGTCATCCGGTGGACGCAGTCGCGTAGGCGAACGAGATCACGCTCGTCGGTGAGCATGCGGAACTCGACCACGGGATCGTCGGTCGGGTCTGCGGACCGCAAGCGCACGACACCGTGCGAGAAGACGCGCATCACCGCGCCGATGAGCCGACCCCCCGCGAGGTCGTCGTCGTGGGCCCCACTGCGGGGAACCACAAGATCTGCATGTCGTTCGGTCCCGCGTCGGCGAGCCCCGAGGTGTAGCGAAGCACCGAACTGAACAGCGGCGCTTCCCCGGACGTCATCCCGCGTCCCGGGCAAGGGAAGCTCGAAGCCGGGAGTCGCCGCGTGCTCCTTCAGGTTCGAGCCCACGGGAAGCCCGTCGTCGATGCCGATGCCCGACCGCAGCAGGATCGCGGCGAGTGGATCGCACCCCCGCTCACGATCACCTCGCGGCGCCTCGATCTCCTCGCCCGTCGCGAACGAACTCCCGCTGCCCGGCCCGTAGCAGGACACGATCGACAAGTGCATCGCCGCGAACAGTGAGGTTCAGCCGTACCGAGCGGACTCGAGGTACGCGTCGTTCGTCGAATACGACGCCCTCGCGAACGTCAGCCCGGTGCGGCTGACGCCAGTCGCGTCGACCGCGTGGTAGCTGTCGCATGTCGGGTAGCCGAGCGCTGTGATCGCCACCCGCAGCGCGCGGTCGAGTGGAGCGAGCCGCGCGACTGGCGTGCGCGCCAGGGCATCGGACCGCCCTTGCCGTGCAGCCATCGCCGCCGAAATCGGTGTCGTCCTCGAGCGCGAGGAAGGCCTCAGCATCTCCGGCCATCCCCAACCCTCACAGTCGTACTCGTCGACCCACCTTTCGTAGTCATCGACGTGCCCCGGATCGCTACCATCCCGTTCACCGACGACGATCCGCCCGCACCGCGCCCACGCAGGTACACCGATTCCGCCTACCCGCACGCCGCTAGCGACGAGGTTCGGCCACACTCGTCCCGTTCCACGAGAGCGCTGATGAAGTTCGCCGACCGAATGCCAGCCGCGCCTGCCCACGTGTGGTCCGGCCCCGCCTCGAGGAGCAGGACGAGCGCGCCGTCTTCCGACAGCCGCCCGCGAGCACGCGCCCGCGGAACCCGCACCGATCACGATGACGTCGAACATCTCCCTTGCCAGCATCTCAGTCCGCGAAGGCCGCGCGCACGAGGTCACACAGCTCGTCGTCGGTTACGGCGTCTGCCGTCTCGGGGCGTAGCTGGATCGTGCCCTTGCTCTTCTTGAGCTCAGGATGACGGTCGACGAACCCGCCGTCGCGTCCCTGTTGCCAGCCGTAGATCGACACACCGTGCTTCCATTCGCCGAGGTACAGCCGCGCCTTGCCGACCTTGTACGTCGGGATGCCGTACGACATCGACACCTGCGCGTCGGGCCGCACCTCGAGGATCAAGGCATGGATGCGATCGAAGAGAGGCCGGTGCGCTGCCGGGATCGCGTCGATGTACTGCTGCACCGCGTCGTCCATCGGCTCATCATCGTCCCCCTCGAGCGAGCTGGGCGACCGCAGTGTCGGCGAACCACTCCTCGAACTGGTCCGGAGTCCACCCTCGCTCGCCGACGAGCAGCAGCCAGACGTCAGGGTGGTTGAGCGTCCAGAGGATGTCGGTCGCGGTCGCGAGGTCGAGTCCCTCCCGCAGGCCGCCGCGCGACTGGAGCGCGTCGATGAGCGCCTGCTGGTTCGCGTAGAAGTCGGTCTGGATCAGGCGCCACAGGGCAGCGCCGTCGGCGTCGACCTCGGCCGCGCTCCGGATGACCCGCAACAGAGGGCCAATGCGTTGCTTCACCACGCATGAGTTGTGAACGATGAGCCGGAGCTGACGCACTGCGTCGGGTTCATCGAGCGCGGCCCGGTACCAGTCACGATCGGCGACCGGCGCGTCGTCCAGGTCACCCTTCAGCCGCAAGTCCCACAGCGCGCGGAGGAGCCCCGCCTTCGTGGTGAACCCGGCGTAGACGGTCTTGAGCGCGACGCCGGCCTCGCGCGCGATCGCCTCCATCGTCGTCCCGACATAGCCGTCGCGCTCGAAGAGTCGCTGCGCGGCCTCGAGGATCGACAACCGGGTCTCGGCGGCCTGCGCCAGCCGCCGCCGCGAGTCGTAGCGACGCTTCGGTCGCTCGGCGTCAGCCACTTGACCACCTGTTAAATCTATTCAATACTCGTGGAGTATAGCGAAATAGGAGGTCATCGCTGTGAACTCTGAAATGGCAGGTCAAGACGCTGTCCGGAACCAGATCCACGGCATGTGGGCCGGCGTCGCGCCGAACTGGGCCCAACACGCGGACTACCTCGACGAGCGAGGCGGCGCGATCACCGCGGTGATGCTCGACCGCGTCGCGTTGCGACCGGGCGAGCACGTGCTCGAGCTCGCTTGCGGCCCCGGTGGTGCGGGTCTGGTGGCGGCTGAGCGCGTCGGCGAGACCGGCGAGGTCGTGCTGTCCGACGTCGCGATCGAGATGACGACGATCGCGGAGAAACGCGCCTCCGAGTTCGGGACTCACGAACGTGCGCACCGCTGTTCTCGATCTCGAGGACATCGACCAACCCGACGAGAGCTACGACGTGGTCCTGTGTCGCGAGGGCCTCATGTTCGCGGTCGAGCCCGAGCGCGCCGCGCGCGAGATCCAACGAGTGCTGCGTCCCGGGGGGCGGATCGCCATCGCGGTATGGGGACCACGCGCGCGCAACCCGTGGCTCGGCAAGCTCTTCGACGCCGTCTCCGAGCTGACCGGCTTTCCGGTCCCCCCTCCCGGGGTTCCGGGTCCGTTCTCCCTCGACGACGCTGAGCGGCTCCGCGGGTGCTGAGCGGGGTGGGACTGACTGGCGTCCTGGTCGAGGAACTGGAGGCGCCCCTGCGCGCGCCTTCGTTCGAGGCCCACTGGGAGCGGACGACCGCGCTCGCGGGTCCCCTCGCCGGCATCCTCACTGCCCTGCCAACAGAGGTGCAGAGATCGATTGCCGATCGATTCCGTGCCGCGCTCTCCCGCTACAGCACGCCGACCGGCATGGAGATCCCGGGCGTCACACTGATCGCGTCCGGCCGGCGCGCCGAGCCAGACGCAAATAGCGAGACGCAAATCTAGACGAGCGGCTCGCGCACCATCGGCCAGAGGGGTGGGGCATCGCCCACCTTGACTTCACGGAGCGACACGAAGCCGTGCCGCTCGTAGAGCGACTTGCTTGCGGTGCTCGTGGCTTCGAGGTAGGCGCGAGCACCGTCGCGATCCACCTCATCGAGACCGGCGCGGAGCAGCGCCGACCCGAGGCCGCGCCCTCGCGCTGCGGGATCCACCCCTATCTGCCGCAGGTACCAATGGGGCTCGTCGGGCTCGTACGGCCCCACCTGCTCCCACACGGGCGCGACTTTGCTGGCGACGCCCGCTTCCTCCAGCAATGCGCCGAACGCTTGGCCGTCAGGATGCACACCGGGCGGGTACCAGAACGCGGCACCGCGCCCGCCGGGAAGGCCGAACGCCCCGCCGGACGACGACGTCAGCTCGCCATGCAGGCGCGTGATGCGCGAGAAGTGAGTGAGGAACCGCTCGGGCTCGGGGAGCATCCATCGAACGAAGGGATCACTGCTGAACGCCAGCACGATCGTGGCGACGAGGTCGTCGGTCCGCTCGACTCGCTGAACGTCTGTCGCCATAGAGCGCGGGACGATATCTGCAGCGCACCCTAACTACGCGGCCTAGTGGTTGGCAGGAGCGGCCGAGATGTCGGCCAACGCGGAGTTGCGATCACACTCGACGGCGAGATCGCCGATCGACACCATGCCCACGGCCCGACCGTCCTCCATCACGGGCAGCCGCCGGATGGCATGCCAGCTCATCACCGTGATGGCGTCGTCGACGGGTTCGTCGGGAGAGGCCGTCACGAGGTCGCGGCTGCAGATGTCACCGAGGGTCGCCGACGACTTCCCCTTGGCGAGCCCCCTGACGACGATGTCCCGGTCAGTCACCAACCCGCAAAGCCCGGACTCATCGGCCACGAGCACGTCACCGATGTTGCGCTCCCGCATGCACCGCGCCGCGTCCTCCAGGGTCGTCGCCGCAGGCAACACCTCGGGGTTCGGCGTCATCACGTCACGGATGCTCAGCGTCATCACGTCCCTCCCGGATCTCGTTGGGCTTGAGATACCCCGGCGGCGTCCCGCTAAGACTCCGGGGCGCCGCGCTAATGGGCCGCTAAGAGATCCACGGTCCAGGGGCGACGGTCGTACAACCGTCATCGATGCGTGACGTGATCCTGCTCCTCCTCGTTGTCGCCTTCTTCGCGCTCGCCGCCCTGTACGTGCGCGGGTGCGCCGCGTCTCCTCCGGTCACGCGACGACGCCGAGACCGAAGTGCCCGCGTGAGCGCGGACAACCTCATCGGGGTTGTGCTCGCCGTCGGCATCGCCGTGTATCTCGTGATCGCCCTGCTGTTCCCCGAGCGCTTGTGATGGACGCCGCCGACTGGGGACAGCTGCTCGCGCTCGTCGCCGTCATCGCCATCACGACCCCGTTGCTCGGCAGCTACCTCGCCCGGGTGTACGGGGACGGCAAGCGCGCCCGGAGACCGCGTGTTCGGCCCGCTCGAACGCGGCATCTACCGACTCGTCGGCGTCGACCAGCGGCAAGAGCAGCGATGGACCATCTACGCCCGTTCGGTCCTGGCGTTCAGCGTCGCGTCGATCGTGTTCCTCTACCTCCTGCAGCGAGTGCAAGGGTTCGTTGCCGCTCAACCCGACCGATGTGGGCGCGGTGTCGCCGACGATCGCGTTCAACACGGCGATCAGCTTCGTGACGAACACGAACTGGCAGAGCTACAGCGGCGAGTCGACGATGAGCGATCTGACTCAGATGGTCGGCCTCGCCGTGCAGAACTTCGTGTCCGCGGCGGTCGGCATGGCGGTGGCGATCGCCTTCGTGCGAGGTCTCGTCCGACGGCGATCGGCGACGATCGGGAACTTCTGGGTGGACCTCACGCGCACGGTGACCCGCGTGCTGCTGCCCCTCGCCTTCGTCGGCGCAATCGTCCTGGTGAGCCAGGGCGTCGTTCAGAACTTCGCCGGTGGCGTCGAGGCGCAGACCGTCGCGGAGCGACGCAAGTGATCCCGGGCGGACCCGTCGCCTCACAAGAGGTGATCAAGGAGCTGGGCACGAACGGCGGCGGCTACTACAACGCGAACTCGGCGCATCCGTTCGAGAACCCAAACGGGTTCACCAACTTCCTGCAGATGGCGCTCATCCTGCTCATCCCGTTCGCGCTCACCTACACGTTCGGGACGATGGCCAAGAACCGCCGCCAGGGGTGGGCGGTCTTCGCCGCGATGTTCGTGCTCTGGGCAGGGAGCGTCGTGGCGGCGATGACGTTCGAGTCGAACGGAAACCCGCTGCTCGACGACCGCGGCGTCGACCCAGGAGGCCACCGCGACACAGTCGGGTGGCAACCTCGAAGGCAAAGAGGTGCGCTTCGGAGCAGCGACATCGGGCCTCTACGCGGGTACGACGACCGGCACCTCCACCGGCGCGGTGATCGCGTTCGCACGACAGCTTCACGCCGCTACGGCGGTGCGGTGCCGCTCGTGAACATGATGTTCGGCGAGGTCTCCCCGGGCGGCGTCGGCGCGGGTCTCTACGGGATGCTGGTCTTCGCGCTGCTCGCCGTCTTCATCGCGGGGCTCATGGTGGGTCGAACGCCCGAGTTCCTCGGCAAGAAGATTCAGGCGCGCCGAGATGAAGCTCGTCGTGCTCTACATCCTGGCGGTGCCGCTTGCCGCGCTCGTCTTCAGTGGCGCGTCGGTCGTCCTCGGAACGGCCAAGGCGTCGATCCTCAACCCGGGCCCGCACGGGCTCTCCGAGGTCGTCTACGCGTTCACATCCGCGGCGAACAACAACGGCTCGGCCTTCGGCGGGCTGAACGCAGCCACCGCCTGGTACACCACCACGCTCGGACTCGCGATGCTCGTCGGCCGCTTCCTGCTCATCATCCCGCTGCTCGCCATCGCCGGTTCGCTCGCCGCGAAGCAGCCCGCGCCCCATCAGCAGGCACGCTGCCGACGGACAGCCCGCTCTTCGCGGGCCTGCTCGTCGGGGTTGTGGTCATCGTCGTCGGCCTGACGTTCTTCCCGGCCGTCGCGCTGGGGCCTCTCGTCGAGGGGCTGGGCTTGTGAGCACCCAGCCTGTGACGCCGCCGTCCGGCGAACCGCGCTTGGGCTCACCCGTTGCCAAGACCCGCTCCCGACCGGCGGGCAGCGCGGTCACTTCTCGACCCTGCGATCGTGCGCCGCGCGCTTCGCGACAGCATCTCGAAGCTCGACCCGCGCTCGATGGTGCGCAACCCCGTGATGTTCGTCGTGGAGATCGGCAGTGTGCTCACGACGGTGCTCTTCGTGCGCGACTTCTCGTCGTCGACGAGCGAGGAGAACGTCTTCGCCGGACTGCTCGCGTTCTGGCTTTGGGTCACGGTGTTGTTCGCCAACTTCGCGGAGGCGGTCGCCGAAGGACGGGGCAAGGCGCAGGCCGACACGCTTCGGGCCGCGCGCCAAGACACCATCGCCCACGTCGTTCGATCCGACGGACGGATCGAGGATGCGGCAAGCGCCACGCTGCAGGTCGGCGACCGGGTCGTGTGCGAGGCCGGCGACGTGATTCCGAGCGACGGCACGGTCGTGGACGGGATCGCGAGCGTCGACGAGTCCGCCATCACCGGCGAATCGGCGCCGGTGATCCGCGAGTCCGGCGGCGACCGCTCCGCGGTGACGGGCGGCACGCGCGTCCTGTCCGATCGGATCGTTGTCGAGATCAGCGCCAAGCCCGGAGAGACGTTTCTCGACCGCATGATCGCGCTCGTCGAGGGTGCGTCTCGGCAGAAGACACCGAATGAGATCGCGCTGAACATCCTCCTCGCCGGCCTCACGCTGATCTTCCTGCTCGCGGTCGTGACGCTGCAGCCCTATCGCGATCTACTCGGGCGAGGAACAGAGCGTGCTGGTGCTCATCGCGCTGCTCGTGTGCCTCATCCCGACGACGATCGGCGCCCTGCTGTCGGCGATCGGCATCGCCGGCATGGATCGCATGGTGCAGCGCAACGTGCTGGCCATGAGCGGCCGCGCGGTCGAGGCGGCCGGCGATGTCGCCACGCTTCTCCTCGACAAGACCGGCACGATCACGCTCGGGAACCGCCAAGCGACGTCGTTCGTGCCCATGCCCGGCGTGCTCGAACCGGAGCTGGCTGACGCCGCGATGCTCTCGAGCCTGGCGGACGAGACGCCCGAAGGCCGCTCCATCCTCGTGCTCGCGGAAGGCGGCTACGGCCTCCGCGCGCGGCCGATGGACGCGGGACGTTGGTGCCGTTCACCGCCCAGACGCGCATGAGCGGCGTGGACTTCGACGGCCGGAGGATCCGCAAGGGCGCGGCCGACTCGATCGCGTCGGTGGGTCGAGGCGGAGGGTGGCGACACGGTGCCGACGCGCGATGGACACGATCGCCAACGGGATCGCCACCGAAGGCGGCACGCCTCTCGTGGTCGCCGAGGCCGACGACCGCACGAGCCTCGTACGGGTGCTCGGCGTGATCCAGCTCAAGGACGTCGTGAAGACAGGGATGCGCGAGCGCTTCGATCAGCTGCGCGCGATGGGCATCCGCACCGTGATGATCACCGGCGACAATCCGCTCACCGCGCACGTCGATCGCCGAAGAAGCCGGAGTAGACGACTTCCTGGCCGAGGCCACCCCCGAGGACAAGATGGCCCTGATTCGCCGCGAGCAGGCCGGCGGCCGGCTCGTGGCGATGACCGGCGACGGCACGAACGACGCACCGGCCTTGGCGCAAGCCGACGTCGGCGTCGCGATGAACACCGGGACGCAAGCGGCCAAAGAGGCCGGGAACATGATCGACCTCGACTCGAACCCGACCAAGCTCATCGAAGTCGTCGAGGTCGGCAAGCAGCTGCTTGATCACCCGCGGATCGCTGACGACGTTCTCGATCGCCAACGACGTCGCCAAGTACTTCGCCATCATCCCGGCGATGTTCATCGGTGTGTTCCCGCAGCTCGATCGGCTGAACGTGATGGACCTCGACTCGCCTCGCGTCGGCGATCTTGTCCGCCGTCATCTTCAACGCCCTCGTGATCGTCGCGCTGATCCCGCTCGCCCTCCGCGGCGTGCGGTTCCGAGCCGCCGGCGCGGCGCAGGTGCTGCGTCGCAACCTGCTGATCTACGGCGCTCGGCGGGCTCATCGTGCCGTTCATCGGCATCAAGGCCATCGACATCGTCATCACGACCCTGGGGGTGAGCTGACATGCGCGCCCAGCTCGTTGCTGCGGTCCGCGCGATCCTCGTGTTCACCGTGCTGCTCGGACTCGTGTATCCGCTGGTGGTCACCGGCCTCGCGCAGGTGGCCTTCAACGACGAGGCCGACGGCTCGCTGATCAGGCGCGACGGCCAGGTCGTCGGGTCTCGCGCTCATCGGTCAGGCCTTCGACGGCGACGAGTGGTTCCACCCTCGCCCGTCCGCCGCGGGCGACGGTACGACGCCATGGCGAGCAGTGCCTCGAACCTCGGGCCCACCAACGACGACGCTGCTCGACAACGTTGCGAGCGGGGTCGAGGCGTACCGAGCGGAGAACGGGCTCGCCGACGACATCCGGTGCCCGTCGACGCGGTGACGTCGTCAGGGTCGGGCCTCGACCCGCACATCTCGGTCGCCAACGCTCGGCTTCAGGCGCCGCGCGTCGCGGACGGCCGCGGATCTCCCGTCGACGCTCGTGCTGCGAGCTCATCGACGACCACACCGAGCAGGCGACGTTCGGGTTCCTCGGCGAGGACGGCGTGAACGTGCTGGAGCTCAACCTCGCCCTCGACGAAGCTCGGATAGCGGGAGACTGGGCGCATGGCCCGCGGCACCCTGCGCGTCTACCTCGGCGCCGCCCCCGGCGTCGGCAAGACCTTCGCCATGCTCAACGAGGGCATCGCCGCCGCGAGCGCGGGCACCGACGTCGTGGTCGGCTACGTCGAGACCCACGGCCGTGCCCGCACCGCCGAGCAGATCGGCGACCTCGAGGTCGTGCCCCGCCAGCGCATCGAGTACCGGGCGCGACGTTCGAGGAGATGGACGTCGACGCCGTCCTCGCCCGCCGCCCGGAGGTCGCGCTCGTCGACGAGCTCGCCCACACCAACGTTCCCGGCTCGCGCAACGCCAAGCGGTGGCAGGACGTCGAACGAGCTCCTCGACGCCGGCATCGACGTCATCTCGACCGTCAACATCCAGCACCTCGAGTCGATCAACGACGTCGTCGAGCGCATCACCGGCATCGTGCAGCGCGAGACGATCCCCGACGCGATCGTGCGCGCGGCCGACCAGGTCGAGCTCGTCGACATGACGCCCGAGGCGCTGCGGCGGCGCATGGCGCACGGCAACATCTACGCGCCCGAGAAGATCGACGCCGCCCTCACGAACTACTTCCGGCCGGGAACCTCGCCGCGCTCCGCGAGCTCGCGCTGCTGTGGGTCGCCGACCAGGTCGACGTCGCGCTCGAGGACTACCGCGAGCGCCACGGCATCACCGAGCCGTGGGAGACGCGCGAGCGGGTCGTCGTCGCCCTCACCGGCGCGCCCGGCACCGAGGACCTCATCCGGCGCGCCGCGCGCATCGCCCAGCGGGCCCACGGCGAGCTGCTCGGCGTGCACGTCCGCAGCGAGCGACGGCCTGGCCGGGCCGGGCACCGAGCTGCTCGCGGAGCACCGGCAGCTGCTCGAGGAGCTCGGCGGCGAGTACCACGAGGTCGCCGGCAGCGACGTCGCCGCCGCGCTCGTCGACTTCGCGCGGGCGCGAGAACGCGACGCAGCTCGTGCTCGGGCGCAGCCGCCGCAGCCGCTGGACACGAGCTCACCCGGGCTCGGTGATCAACCGGGTCGATCCGGCTCTCGGGGCCGATCGACGTGCACGTGATCTCCCACGAGCCGTCGACCCGTCGAGACGGCCGCTTCCGCGCCCGCCCCGCCGGCGCGTCACGCGTCGCCGCCCCGCCGGCGCCAGCTCGGCGTGGCTGCTCGCCGCTGGTCGGGCTGCCCGTGCTCACGCTCGCTGCTCGCCGCAGCTGCGCGATCACATCGGATCTGCCAGACCGTGCTGCTCCTCTACCTGCTGCTCGTCGTCGTCGATCGCCGCGATCGGCGGGCTCGCACCGGCGCTGGTCGCCGCGGTCGCCGGGTTCCTTCGCTCGCGAACTGGTACTTCACGCCGCCGCATCCACACGTTGACGATCGCCGACGGCGAGAACGTCCTCGCGCTCGTCGTGTTCCTCGTGATCGCCGGCGATCGTCAGCGGCCTCGTCGCCCTCGCGACGCGCCGGACAGCCGAGGCCGCCCGCGCCGAGCGCGGAGGCCGAGACCCTCGCCGGCTCTGCGCGAGCGGCGTCGTCGACGCGCGACCCGCTCCCGACGCTGATGTCGCATCTGCGCACGGTCGTTCGGCCTGATCGGGGTCGCGCTGCTGCGCGCGCACGGACGGCGGCTGGACGGTCGAGGCCGCCGACGGAGCGAGCCGTCGACCGATCCGGCGGACGCCGACGACGTGCACGCGGTCGGCGCCGAGCTCGTGCTCGCGCTCATCGGGCGGCGACCTCGCGGCCGAGGACCGGCGGGTGCTCAACGCGTTCGCGTCCAACCTGTCCGCCGCGCTCGATCGACGCGCGGCTCGAGCGCGCAGGCCGCCGAGGCGACGTGCGCTCGCCGAAGCGAACGAGCTGCGCAGCGCGCTGCTGCAAGCCGTGTCGCACGACCTGCGCACGCCGCTCGCCGTCATCAAGGCCTCGGTCACAGCCTGCGCCAACCCGACGTCGACTGGACCGCGGGCGAGACCGCGCGAGTTCCTCGCCACGATCGAGGAGGAGACCGACCGGCTCACGACCTCGTCGACAACCTGCTCGACATGAGCCCGCATCCAGGCGGGCGCGCTCGATGCCGGCGCTGCGGCCGACGACGCTCGACGAGGTCGTGCCCGCCGCGCTCGCGCGAGCTCGGCGCCGCGCGCGCGCGACGTCGTCGTCGACGTGTCCGAGACGCTGCCGCCGGTGCTCGCCGACCCCGCGCTGCTCGAGCGGGTCGTCGCCAACCTCGTCGACAACGCGCTCACGCCACGGCCGACAGCACGCTGTCCGGTCCGCGTCGAGGCGGGCGTCGTCGGCGACCGCGTCGTCGCTGCGGGTCATCGACCGCGGCCCGGGCATACCGCGCCGACGACCGGGAGCGCGTGTTCCAGCCCGTTCCAGCGCCTCGACGACGCCGCGCCACGCAGCGGGCCGGGCGTCGGACTCGGGCTCGCGGTCGCCCGCGGGCTTCACGTCGGGCCATGGCGGCGAGCTCGACGCTCGACGACACGCCCGGCGGCGGGCACGACGATGATCGTCGAGCTCGAGGCCGTCGTGCGCATGAGCCGCGTCCTCGTCGTCGACGACGAAGCCCCGATCCTGCGCGCCCTCGCCGCCAACCTGCGCGCCCGCGGCTACGACGTCGACCCCGCCGCCGACGGGCGAGGACGCGCTCCGGCTCGCCGCCAAGCACCACCCCGACGCTGGTCGTGCTCGACCTCGGACTGCCCGGGCATGAGCGGCATCGAGGTCATCCGCGGCCTGCGGGGCTGGACCGACGTCCCGATCATCGTCCTCTCGGCCCGCGGCGCGGAGCGCGACAAGGTCGCCGCGCTCGACGCCGGCGCCGACGACTACGTCACCAAGCCGTTCGGCATGGACGAGCTGTTCGCGCGGCTGCGGGCCGCGCTCCGCCGCGTCGCACCCGGCCGAGGAAGCGGCCGTCGTCGCGACGCCCGACTTCACCGTCGACCTCGCCGCCAAGCGGGTCACGCCGCGACGGCGAGGAGGTCCGCCTCACCCCGACCGAGTGGGGCCTCGTCGAGCTGCTCGTCCGCAACGCGCGGCAAGCTCGTCACGCAACGCCAGCTGCTGCAGGACGTGTGGGGCCCGCAGTACGGCGACGAGACCAACTACCTGCGCGTGCACATGGCCCACATCCGCCGCAAGCTCGAGCCCGAGCCGTGCCGGCCCCGCTACTTCATCACCGAGCCCGGCATGGGCTACCGCTTCCACGGGGGGGACTAGAGGCGCGACAAGCGCTGCGCGACCGTCGCGAGACTGGTTCTGACTTCTGAGGGCGCGTGGTCGTCCTCGAGGTCGATGTTCGCGGCGAGTGCCGCCATCGCGATGCTGAGCGCCAGCGTGTCCGCTGACTCCGCCCGAAACACCGCGCGGCAACGGCCCGGCGTCGATCTCCTGAACGTCGGCGTCGACCCATCGCAACGCGGCACGGGCGTCGGCCGCAGGCAGGTCGATCGTCGCGGTGATGCTGTACGCGAGCGGTTGCGAACCCAACGAGCGCGCGACGAACGCGCCGGCATCACCCTCCGGGATTGGGCGCGGTGCGAACCGCCGACCGGCGAGGCGAGGTTCGGTCAGCCGGTCGACTCGAAAGCTCCGCCAGTCGTCGCGACGAACGTCGAACGCCACGAGATACCACCGCCGTCCGGCAGTGACGAGCTGGTGCGGCTCGACCAACCGACTCGTCTCCTCACCCTCGCGGCTGCGGTACTCGAACCGAACCTCGACATGATCTCGGCACGCCTCGCCGAGCACGGCGAGTGCCTCAGGGTCGACGGTGGGGCCGGTGCTCCCCTGTTCACCCCATCGGACCGGCGTGATGCTCGAATGGACCGCGCGGACTCGGCGCCGCAAGCGATCCGGCAGCACCTGTTCCAGCTTCGCGAGCGCACGAGCCGAGGTGTCGCCCATGCCATCGATGGTGGCCATGGCAGCCGAGCGCAGCCCGACGCTGATCGCCACCGCCTCGTCATCGTCGAGGAGCAGCGGCGGCAGATGCGCGCCAGCGGCGAGCCGGTAGCCGCCTGCCTTCCCGGTCGTGGCGTCGACGGGATAGCCGAACGACCGCAGCCGATCGACGTCTCGCCGCAGCGTGCGCTCGCTGACTTCGAGGCGGTCCGCCAGCTCGGCGCCCGACCAGAACCGGTGCGTTTGCAGGAGTGAGAGCAGCGCGAGCGCCCGTCCAGTCGGTCCTGACATGTCCTCAAGGATGCCGGTATTTGCGGACGATTTCTGGCCGCAAGACCCGATACGGTCGAATCGGTTGGAGACTTCCACCGAGTCGCCGAGTCGGGACCCGAGCCGAGGAGCATCGAGATGATCCGCACGAAGGGGTTGACCCGCGAATTTCGGGTGAAGGGAACGGTGGTCGAAGCCGTGAAGGGCATCGACCTCGTGGTCGACGAGGGCGAGATGGTCGCGTTCCTCGGTCCGAACGGGGCCGGGAAATCGACCACGTTGCGCATGCTCACGACGCTGCTTGCCCCTACGGCGGGCACCGCCGAGGTCGTGGGATGCGACGTCGTCGCGAACCCCGCCGCCGTGCGCCAGCGCATCGGCTCGATCGGGCAAGGCAACGGCGCCGGACAGTCGCAGCGGGTGCGAGACGAGCTCGTCTCGCAGGGTCGGTGCTACGGGTTGCCGAAGGCCGAGGCGGTCAGCCGGGCCGACGACCTTCTCGAGGGATTCGGCCTCACCGAGCTCGCCGGCCGAGTCGTAAAGACGCTGTCCGGAGGCCAACGCCGGCGTCTCGACGTCGCGCTCGGTCTCGTGCACCGACCCGAGCTGCTGTTCCTCGACGAGCCGTCGACCGGCCTCGACCCTCAGAACCGGGCCAACATCGCAGCGCACATCGAGCGCCTCCACGCGGAGTACGGCACGACGATGGTGCTCACGACGCACTACCTCGAGGAGGCCGACCGACTCGCCGACCGCGTGGTCATCATCGACCACGGTCTGATCATCGCCGACGACTCACCGGAACGGCTACGGACCTCGCTCGTCGGCGATCGGCTCGATCTGCACGTGGTGAACGCGACCGACGTGACACAGGTGGCGGCGGTGATCGAACGGCTGAGTGGGACGATGTCCGTCTCCGTCGACGGCTCCGCGGTGCAAGCCCGAGTCGTGGGCGCACCCGCCGTGGTGCCGGGACTCTTGAAGTCGCTCGACGACTCGGGTGTGGAGGTGGCCTCGGTCGAAGCGATCCGGGCGACGCTCGACGACGTGTTCCTCCATCTCACTGGACGAAGTCTCCGCGAGGGCACCGACGAGGGCGCCTCCGACGACGCGAGCACGGAAGGAGTGGCGGCATGAGCACGGCCGGCATGAACACGCCGCACGTCAACACCCTGGCCCAAGACACCTCGCTCGTGTTCACCCGCGAGCTGCGTCCGTTCTTCCGCGACCCCTTCTCGGTCGTGTTCACGCTCGTGCAGCCGATCGTGTTCCTCGTCTTCTTCGGACCGCTGCTCGCTGACGTGACCGGGACGAGCTTCGGGGACTCACTGCAGTGGTTCGTGCCCGGCATCATCGTGATGTCCGCTCTGTTCGGCGCGTCGACAACGGGTTCGAACCTTCAGCTCGAGATGCAAACCGGTTCGCACGAACGGCTCGTCGTCGCGCCGCTGCACCGCTCGTCGCTGCTGCTCGGTCGGGCAACAAAGGAGATCGTTCCCGCGCTCGCGCAATCGCTGATCATCATCGCGATCACGATCCCATTCGGCTTCACTCCGGAGCCCCCAGGAATCGTGATCGGTCTGCCCATGGTCGCGGCGTTCGCCGTCGGCCTCGGCTCACTGTCGTACGCGCTCGCGATCGTGTCGAAGGGCAACGAGTGGATGTTCTGGATGGTGCAGCAGACGCTGATCTTCCCCTTGCTCATCCTCTCCGGGATGCTGCTTCCTCTCGAGGGTGCTCCCGGATGGATGGAGGTGCTGTCGAACATCAACCCCTTGACGCACATCGTCGACGCCGAGCGCGCGCTGTTCGCCGGCGACGTCGCGAACTCCTCAGTCGCCTGGGGGACGATCTCCGCGCTCGCGGTGCTCGCAGTCGGCCTGTGGGTCGGCATCCGCTCGGTCAAGGCCGAGAGCGCCTGACGAGGCGGCCCCCGGTTACGGTCCGGGAATGACGACTCGATGGGGCATCGCAGCGCCCGGGAGCAATCGCCGCGCAGTTCGCAGAAGGCATGGCGCTCGTCGACGGCGGAGTGCTGGCAGCAGTGGGTTCTCGCTCGAAGGACCGCGCCGACGCGTTTGCTGACCGGTTCGACATCCCGAACCGCCACGGCTCTTACGACGACCTCATGGCCGACCCAACCGTCGACGTGGTCTACGTCGCGACGCCGCACGCACAACACGAAGCCGTCGTGCTCGCCGCGCTCGAGGCGGGCAAGCACGTGCTGTGCGAGAAGCCGTTCGCACTGAACGCCGCCCAGGCGGGGCGGATGGCGAGCGCCGCGAGGGAGCGGGGCCTGTTCGCGATGGAGGCGCTGTGGAGCCGCTTCTTGCCTGCGTACCGCGTGGTGGCTGACCTTCTCGCCGAAGGGCGCATCGGTGAGCCACTCCTGGTCGAGGCCGACTTCGGCTTTCGGGTGCCGCTCATGCCCGAGCACCGGTTGTTCGATCTGGCGCAGGGCGGCGGCGCGTTGCTCGACCTCGGGATCTATCCCCTCCAGCTGTGCTCGATGGTGCTGGGGACTCCCGATTCCGTCGTCGCGAAGGGCCACGTCGGCGAGACGGGCGCCGACGAGCAGGTCGCGGCCGTGCTGCACCATGAGGGAGGCCGACTCGGCGTGATCAAGGCGGCGACGCGCATCGGGTTGTCGTGCACGGCGCGCATCGCAGGCGCTGACGGTTGGATCGAGCTGCCAGCGATGATGCACCGGCCGACTCGCGTCGGCGTCGGGACGTCGGCGGCACTCGAGTGGATCGACGCGGGCTACGAGGGCGAGGGGCTGCGCTTCCAGGCCGAGGAGGTGCATCGGTGTCTCGCGGCAGGGCGAACCGAGAGCGAGATCGCGCCGCTCGACGAGACAGTGGCGCTCGCTCGCACGATGGACGAGATCCGCGCCCAGATCGGTGTGGTCTACGCCGCAGACAGCGAGACGTAGACGCTGGTCCAGAAGTCCTGGATCACGGCGGGCTGGGGATAGGCACCCGTGAACATGTCGGTGGTGAGGACGACGCCGACGAGTCGCTCGTGGGGATCGTTCGCCCACGACGTGCCGAGGCCCCCGTCCCAGCCGTAGCTGCCGACACTCCGCGCGACCCCGGAGCGTCGCACCTGCACGCTGACGCCGAAGCCCCAACCTTGCGAACCGTCGGGAGTGGGCCCGGGCGCACCGCGTTCGACGCCGATCTGATCGGTCGTCATCACGGCGACCGACGCCGGTGAGAGCAGTTGCGAACCGTCGGGCAGCCGCCCGTTGTCGAGCAGCATCGTGCCGAAGGCGTGCACATCGTCGACCGTCGACACCAAGCCGCCCGCGGCCGACGGGAACGCGGGCGGACGCGACCACTGACCGTGGGGCGGGTCGTAGACGGAGCGCTCTCCGGTCGCGGGGTCGACGCCGTAGCAGCTACCGAGGCGCGCGACCTCACTCGTGAAGAACCCGGTGTCGACCATGCCGAGCGGCTCGAACACGCGCTCCCGCATGAACTCATCGAGGGGTTGGCCGGCGGCTCGTGCGATCAGCACACCGAGGAGATCGGAGCCGGTGTTGTAGAGCCAACGCTCGCCCGGTTGGCAGAGCAGAGGCAACGTCGAGACGCGCCGCATCCATTCGTCGGGCTCGGGCGGCACCTGCGGTTCGGGCGGGCCGCTGCCGAGGCCGAGCTCGCCCATGGCCTCGAAGAGCGGCTGCGGCCAGCCGCCGTCGAAGTCGAGGCCGAGCCCGCAGCGGAAGTCGAGAAGATCGCGCAGGGTGAGCGGCCGTTTCGCAGGGACGGTGGGGCCGTCGAGCGGGCCGCTGCCGTCGACGAGGACACGCCGGTCCGCCAACTCGGGCAACCACGCGTTCACGGGCTCGTCGAGACGGAGGCGGCACTCCTCGACGAGGATCAGCGCGGCGACCGCTGTCATGGGCTTGGTCATGGACGCGATGCGAAACAACGTGTCCCGAGCCACCGCACGGTCCTCGCCGCGAGTCAACGTGCCGGCGGTACCCACTTCGACCTGGCCATCACGCGCCGCGAGCCACGCGACACCGCCACTGTTCCCCTTCGCGACGTGATCAGCGACGACCTCGTGCACTCGAGCGAGACGTGCTGCGTCGAACCCAGTCACGGCGTCGAGCCTATGGTCGAGTTGTGCGGACTTGGCCCGAACGTTTCATGTGGGGAACCGGCGCCTCGTCGACGCAGTGCGAGGGCGCCGCGCCGGCATCGGACTGGTGGGACTGGGAACGAGCACGGTCGCGCGCCGATCTCGGGCGACGGCAACGGCTTCGCCACTCGGTACGCGGAGGACTTTGCGTTGCTCGCCGGCCTCGGCCTCACCCACCATCGGTTGTCGATCGAATGGGCGCGCATCGAACCCGAGCCCGGTGTGCACGACTCCGCCGCCGTCGAGCACTACCGCGCCGTGCTCACCGCCGCTCGTGACGCCGGCGTCACGCCGTGGGTCTGCTTGCACCACTTCACGCTGCCACGCTGGTTCGCGGCCGAGGGCGGGTTCCTCGAGACGTCGGGACGCACGAACGCCTGGGCTCGGCACGTCGACTTCGTCGCCGAGACGTTCGGCGATCTCGTCGGCGGCTGGCAGCCGGTGAACGAGGCGAACTACTACGCCGCGCCTTTGCTACGCCGGCGGCAGGTTTCCTCCGGGCCACGACGACCGCGACGAAGTCGCCGTCGTCGACGAAGCGATCCTGCTCGCGAACGCCGAAGCGGCTGTCCGCCTTCGTCAGACGGGCGCGCCGGTGGCGTCGATCTTCGGTCTGTCGGCCATCGTGCCGCAGGACGGCGATCCCGAGACCATGAGCTACGCGGACGCGCTCCACTCGATCTTCTGGGAACCGGGCCTCGGCCTGTTCCGCGACGGCACGTTGCGGGTGCGGCGTCGCGAACCAGTGCGATCGACCCGACCTCGCGGGTGCGTTCGACCTGATCGGCTTCTCCTACTACTCGGCGATGGGCGTGAGCCAGGGGCGCACCGCCATCCACCCGCCGGATGCGCCGGTGAGCCCTCTCGGCTACGGCATCTGGGCCGACGGGCTCGGCCTCGTGCTCGATCGGCTGCACACCGAAGTGCCCGGCACACCCCTCCTCGTTGCCGAGTACGGAGTCGGGACCGACGACGACGAGGTGCGGGCCGCGTACATCGATCGCGGCTTGGATGTCGTCCACGACGCGCTCGCTCGCGGCGTCGACGTGCGCGGGTTCTTCCACTGGACCGCCGTCGACAACTACGAGTGGCTGCTCGGCTACGACGTGTCGTTCGGCATCATCGACCGTGACCGCAACGTCCGCCCCAGCGCCCTCGTCTTGCAACGCGAAGCACTCGGGCGCGCATGATCGCGCGGTGACCGCGACGCTCGAGCCCTACGACGACGGCCGCTGGTCGCTCGCCGACCATCTCCCCGACCCTTCGGCGAGCTTGTGGTGTCGCGGCAACGTCGGTGAGGTCTTCCCGAACGTCATGGCTCCGTTGAGCGCATCGTTGTATCGGGGTGCGATGGAGCGCGGCCAGGCCGACGCCGCCCGGGAATGGGGGATGGTCACCGACAAGCAGTACGCGGCGTTCGCGGATGGGCACGGCTGGCTGACGGGCGTCTTCGGCGGTTACCTCTACGGCAACGTGACGCTGGCGCGCGGCGCGGTGGCGAGGTCGCCCGGTCTCACCGTCGAGCTCGTCGACGAGCAGATGTTCGGGTTGAGCGATGCACCGCCGCACACGCGTACCAAGGGCGAGCGCGATCCAGCCAGCGCGGTGAAGTCAGTCCGCAAGCTCGCCACGACGATGCGTCGCCCCGACGACTCGCAGCTGCGCCAAGACCAGGCGGATGTTGCTGCCTATGTCAGCCGCCAGCCCTCGATCGACACCGCCTCGAACGACGAGCTGATCGGGATCGCCCGCTCGCTCACGCCCTGGGCCGAGCGCATGATGCGCCACCTGCTCTTGGCCAGCTCCGCCGCGGGGATAAGCCGCTCGATGCTCGAGCGAGTCGTGGCATCGCTGCACGAACCCGGCTTGGAGAACCGGCTCACCGCCGGCTTGGGCACGGTGGAGTCAGCCCAGCCCGCGCAAGAGCTGTGGCCGCTCGGCCGGATGGTTGCCGCGAGCCCAACCTTGTCGGTGCTCTTCGACGAAGGCATCGAGGGACTCGACGCCCGGTTGCGGGCACACCCGCAGGCCGTCGAGTTCGTGACCGCGTTCGATCGCTTCGTGTCTCGCCACGGATCGCGCGGGCCGGACGAGTGGGAGCTCGCGTCACCCACGTGGGGCAGCGATCCGACAATCGCGCTTGCGATGATCGAACGGCTCCGTCACGCACCCGACGATCGCGACCCGATCGCGGTTGGCGCACGTCTCGGTGCGGAGCGCGCGTCGCTGATCCTCGAGATCCGGGATCGGTTGCCCTGGTTCAGGCGCCGGCTGTTCGACATCGCGATGCGGGCCACGATGGCGTACGCCGCGCAGCGCGAGGCGACGAAGGCCGCGTTCGTCCGTGTCCTCGAGCCCACGCGTCAGGCGCTCGCCGAGCTGGCCCGGCGGTCGTCGCCACCCGCACGACGACTTCTTCCTGCTCACGATCGACGAAGTGCCCGATGTGATGGCGGGACACGGCCCGACCGAGGTCGTGATCGCCGAACGTCGGGAGCGAAGCGACTACCTGCAGGCGCGGATTCCGCCGTTCTGGTTCGTCAGTCCATTGTCGTCGCCGGAGTCTTGGCCGCTCCGAGCGGCACAGAACCGTCCCGACGGCACCGCGCGCACCATCACGGGGATGGGTGTGTGCTCGGGGGTGGCCACCGGCACGGCGCGGGTCGTGCTTCGCCCTGACCAACCGGGTGACCTGGGCTCCGGCGACATCCTCGTGGCGCCGATCACCGATCCCGCATGGACGCCTCTGTTTCTTGCGGCGGCCGGTGTCGTCGTCGACGTCGGCGCCCAGCAGAGTCACGCGGCGATCGTGTCGCGTGAGCTCGGCATCCCTGCGGTCGTGAGCGCCACCGGCGCGTCAACGACGATTCCCGACGGCGCGCGCGTCACGGTCGACGGCTCGACGGGCATCGTGACGATCCACGCCGACGGTCAGTGAGCCGGTAGCGAAACCTGTAGCTGATCGAGCCCGGCGATGTCTGCGCCCTCGTTCTCGCACACCGCAGAGAGCGCGGTGTAGCAGGCGTAGCCCTGGGCGAGAGCGGCGGCGTCGGTGCCGTCTTCGTACTCGGCCTCGATCTCCGTGAACGCGAACTTGACGTAGCCCTCCCCTACCTCGGTGAGGTTCGTCTGCACCGCACCAAACGCCGCCAGACGCGCGGGCACGATGCCCTTCACATCCGCAAGCGCGACATTCGGGACGTTGACGTTCAAGACGAGCTGCCGAGGCGACTCCACGACCCATCGGAGCACGGTCGCCGCGATCGCCTCCGCGGTGTCCCACTGCGGAGTCGCCGACGCACCGAGCGAGAACGCCACCCCCGGACGACCGAACGTCGACGCCGTGAGCACCGCGCCGACCGTGCCGGAATGCAAGATCGCGTGACCGGTGTTCGGGCCGTTGTTCACACCGGAGAGCACGATGTCGGGCGCATCGCCGAACGCCCCGTGCACCGCGGCACGCACGATGAACGCGGGGGCCGCCTCGACGCCGAACACCGGACCGGTGCCCCACTCCGGACGCGACTCGAACAGCAACCGGCCGTCGAGCTGTACCCCCGTCAGCGACGCACTCGCGCCGCTTGAGTCCCACGCCGGCGCGGCCACCGTCACTTCGAGGCCGACCGCCTTTGCCGCGAGCGCAAGCGCGTGGATGCCCGTGCTGTCGACGCCGTCATCGTTCGTCACGAGGGCGCGCATCTCATCGACCTCCGGTCGCGACCTCGGCGTCGCGGATCTCGACGAGCTCGGCGAGGCGTTCGATCTCTTCGCGCGCACCCGTGCCCAACCCACGGCGAGTCACGTTCAGCGCGCCCGCGGCGGCGCCGAGCTTGAGAGCGTCCTCGAACGACTTACCGGCCGCGAGCGCGGCGGCGAGCGCGGCCGTGAACGAATCACCCGCGCCGCGATGCTCGGTGGCCTCCATCACCGGGCCACACACCTCGACGACACGACCGTGGAACAGCGCGAGCGCAGGCTGCTCGGCGCGCGAGCAGACGACAAGCTGGGCGCCATGGTCGGCGAACTCGGACATCGCGTCAGCGAGCGCCGGTACCGCATCTCCATCCACCTGACGGTCGCGCAGAAGGTCTTCGTGGCTGACCTTCACGACGCTCGCGCCGCCGGCCATCGCCGCCCGCAGCGGCTCGCCCGAGAGGTCGACCACAACCGGTCGACCGTTGGCAGCGAGGTCGGCGGTGAGCCGTCGATAGACGTCGGACGGAAGGATCGGGTCGAGGCCTGCACCCGCGAGCACGGTCAGGGTCGCGTCCAGGCCCGCGACGAGCACGGCGCCGTAGAGCTCGTCGACCTCGTGGCGGGTCAAGGGGGTCGGACTCATCTCGCCGACGCGCTCGCGCTCGCCGGATCGTCGGTCGTCGACGTAGCACCCGTTCCAGCCACCCGTCCCGACCGCGCGCAGCGTGAGGGGCTCGTCCTCGAGCAGGCCGTGCACGACCCGGCCTGTCTCACCGCCGAACGTCGAGCACAGCGTCACGTCCGCGCCGAGCACATCGACGAGACGGGCGATCCAGAAGCCTTGCCCTCCTGCGTGCAGGTGGATCTCGGTGTCGTCCGCGCCCTCAGCCGTCTCGAGCGTCACGGTCAGAAGCGGCGCGGGAGCGAACACGCAGACGCGGTTCGAGGGCGGGTTCGGAGAGGACATCATCGGGCTCCTACCCGGCGATCACGGCCGCCAACCGTGCCGGGGCGAACTGGCTAACGTGCGCGGGTCCGCGTCAAGGGGGTTGGCATGCCCACATCCGGTTCGATCCTCGGAAACGCCGTCCGGCGGCTCGAAGATCCGACACTGCTCACCGGCGATGGCAAGTACGTCGACGACCTGGTGGAACCCGGCACGCTGCATGTCGCGTTCGTGCGCTCGCCCGTCGCGCACGCCAACGTGGGCTCGGTCGACATCGCCGAGGCGTCTTCGATGCCCGGCGTGGTCGCCGTGTACCACGCCCAAGGCGATGACCTGGGTCTGGCCGCCGTGAAGCAGTTCGCGATGATGCCCGACGCCCTGAACCGGCCGGTGTTCGCCACCGACAAGGTGCGGTTCGTGGGCGACATCATCGCCGCCGTCTTAGCCGAGAGCCGTGAGCAGGCCGTCGATGCGGCCGAAACCGTCATCGTCGACTATGACCCGCTGCCCGCGGTGCTCACTGCCGCCGACGCGCTCGCACCGAACGCACCGCTCTTGTTCCCCGAGCACGGGTCGAACGTCTGCTTCGGCACGACGTTCCCCGACGGCGACGACTCCGACCCCGTGGTCGGCGCCGATGTCGTCGCGGAAGTCACGATGGTGAGTCAGCGGCTCGCCGGCGTGCCGATGGAGACGAACGGCATCCTGGCCGTGCCCAAGGACGGCGGCCTGACGCTCTGGGTCTCGCACCAGGCGCCGCACGCGATCCACGCCGAGTACTCGGGTGCGCTCGGTCTCGACCCGGCGAAGGTGCGCGTGGTGTGCCCGTGGGTGGGCGGCGGCTTCGGGCCCAAGGCGGCGGGCTACATGGAGCACATTGTTGCGGCGGCCGCGGCAATGAAGCTGGGGCGACCGGTGAAGTGGATCGCCACGCGGTCGGAAGACATGGTCTCGCTCGTGCAGGGCCGCGACTTCGTGATGACGGCCCGGCTCGGCGTCGGCAAGGACGGCAAGATCGTCGGCTTCGATGGTTCGGTCGTCGCGGCGGCGGGCGCCTACCCCGCGATCGGCGCCATCTTGCCGATGCTCACGCAGATGATGTCGGTCGGCGTCTACAAGATCCCGAAGGTGCGGTTCAAGACCGTCGGCGTCCTGACGAACAACACCACGATCGGCGCGTACCGCGGCGCGGGCCGGCCCGAGGCGACGCAGCTGATCGAGCGGGTGCTCGACGTGGCGGCCCGCCAGATCGGCATGGATCCGGCCGAGATTCGCCGCACCAACTTCCTCACCCCTGACAGCTTCCCGCTGACGACACCCACGGGCGCCAACTACGACAGCGGCGAGTACGAGAAGGCGCTCGACGCGGCGCTCAAGGCGTCGGGCTACGCGAAGCTTCGCGAGGAGCAGGCGGGCCGCCGATCCAGCGGTGACACGAAGCAGTTGGGCATCGGCATCTCGAGCTACGTCGAGGTCACCGCACCCGTCGGGCTGCACGTCGAGTTCGGCGCGGTGGAGATCAACGAGGACGGGTCGGCGAACGTCATCGCGGGAACGAGCGTGCACGGCCAGGGCCACCACACCGCGTTCGCGATGCTCGCCAGCGAGGTGCTCGGCATCCCGATGGAGAACATCACTCTGGTGAACTCCGACACCGACCGGGTGCCGCGAGGCGCCGGCACGATGGGCTCGCGGTCGCTCCAGACCGCAGGGAGCGCGATCCATGTTGCCTCGAACGAGGTGCTCGCGCGTGCGCAGCGCATCGCCGCCCACCTGCTCGAGGCCTCCGCGGACGACATCGTCGTCGGCGAAGGCGGCGTGCACGTCGCAGGCGTGCCGGCGCAGTCGTTGTCGTGGGCCGAGCTTGCCGCCGCGTCAAATGACTCCTCCCGCTTGCCGGACGGCCTCGAGGCGGCGCCGCTGCGACATGAGCTCGATTTCGACGGCACCGACTCGACGTTCCCATTTGGCACCCACGTGTCGGTCGTGGAGGTCGACACCGAGACGGGCGACGTCAAGATGCTCCGCCACATCGCCGTTGACGACTGCGGGCGCATCCTGAACCCGCTGCTCGTCAACGGGCAGCAGCACGGCGGCATCGCGCAGGGCGCGGCGCAGGCGTTGTACGAGTGGATGCAGTACGACGCCGACGGCAACCCGCTCACGTCGACGCTCACCGACTATCTCATGCCGTCGGCGGCCGAGCTCCCGAGCTTCGAGGTGTCGAACACTCAGACCGACAGCCCTCGCAACCCGCTCGGTGCAAAGGGCATCGGCGAGTCGGGCACGATCGGCTCGACGCCCGCGATCCAGAACGCGGTCGTGGACGCGGTCAGCCATCTCGGCGTCACCCATATCGACATGCCGTGCACGGGCGAGCGCGTCTGGAAGGCGATCCAGGCCGCGTCGAAGTAACCGCGCAGGGTCAGCGAGCGCGGATGCGGTTGTTGCGCGGGTTGTGCTCGAGCTCGACGAGACCGAGATGTTCGAGCAGCGGAGGGATGTACATCGCGAAGCGGCCGCGGTAGCCCTTGCGTAAGCCATACCACCCGCCGACCGGGTTCGACTCCGACCGGGCCCACGCCTCCAACGTGCCGTCCTTGGCCGGCTTGTTCTCGTCGGCGCTGCCGAGCTCCATCCAGTCGGCCCGCGCGCGCAGCATCTCGGACACATCGTCGATGCAACGAGCGAGATAACGCAGCTTCGTCGTCCCTACCTGACACACGAGCTCGGGTGGATCCGTCGAGTCGTCGCGGTGCAGCTGGTACTCCGCGGTCCCGGGTGGTGTCTTCAGGATCCAGGGATCCTCCGCGGTTCCGGTTCCAGTGGTGCCCATCGCGCCCTACTCTCGCGCACGAGCTCGGCAAGGTACTTGTGCACCATCGGAACGGTGACCGCACCCTCACCGACCGCGGCCGCGACTCGCTTGACGTCATTGGCTCGCACGTCGCCCGCCGCGAAGATCCCCGGCACGCTCGTCTCGAATGCGTAAGGAGGCCGCGAGAGGGGCCAGGCGGCAAGGTCGACGTCCGGGCCAGTGACCACAAACCCATGGTCGTCGCGCTGGAGCACGGCGGGGAGCCAAGAGGTTCGACTCTCCGTGCCGATGAGCACGAACAAACCGGATGCGTCCACCCTCAGGCGCTCGCCGGTCATTCCACGACGTATCTCGAGCCACTCGAGCTCCCCGTCGCCGCCTCCACCGACGATCTCGCTATCCGTCTGCACCTCGATGCGCGGGTTGACGTCGATCTCGTGCTCCAGGTAGGCGGACATCGTCGCCGAGAGCGACGCCCCCCGGGTCACGATCGTGACCCGCTCGGCGTAGCGAGCGAGATCGACCGCCGCTTGGCCGCCGGAGTTCCCCGCACCCAAGACGACAACGTCCTCGCCTTCCATCTCGCGCGCATGGCTCGTCGAGGCGCCGTAGAACACCCCGGCGCCGAGGAGGCGTTCGAGTGACTCGACGCCGAGTCGTCGATAGGTGACGCCACACGCCAGGACGACGGTGCGCGTGTTCGCAACTGCGCCGTCGGAGAGCGTGAGCCGATGGGGCGAACCGGGCGACAGCGCGACGGCGGCGCGCGCCAAGTCGAGGGAGGCACCAAAGCGCGCTGCCTGCAGCACCGCACGGCGTCCGAGCTGGCGTCCGGTGATGCCTCGGGGAAAGCCGAGGTAGTTCCGGATCATCGAGCTCGTGCCCGCCTGGCCGCCGAACGCGTCGGCCTCGACCACCAGCGTTGCCAAACCCTCCGATGCCGCGTACACCGCCGCGGCCATCCCCGCGGGGCCCGCGCCCACGACCACGACATCGAACTCCGTGCCCTCCACGTCCGCGACCGCGCCGAATGCGGCAGCGATCTCCCGGTCGCTGGGATCACCGAGCAGCGTCGCGCCCATGACCTCGACCAACGGGAGCGCATGCGATGCCGCCGCCCGCTCGAGCAGCCCGCGGCCTTCAGGCGAGTCGGCCGAGTGGACGCCAGTCGGGACGCTCAGCCGTTCGAGCAGGCGTTGGATCTGTGTCCCGCGCGCCGCGTTGCGTCATCGACCACGACGCGCACAGCCTCGACCGTGGGCGCTGTCGTCCAGGCCCAATCACCGAGGTCCTCGGTGATCGAGCTGTGGAACTCCTCGTCACGGCCTGCGCTGGGGCGGGTGAGCACTGAGTCGATGAGTCCGCGCGCAACCGCTTGCGACACAGTCGTCATCTGGTGCGGGTGCAGCCCCCACTCCAGCAGCAGCACTCGCTTCGCAGTGGGCACCAGCGCGCGAGCGCGGTGGAAAACATCAAGGCTTCCCGACGAGGGGAGAGCCACGTGGGCGAGCACCATCGCGACCTCTTCGTCGGTCGCGTTCAGGGCGCGCAGCCGCGCCACCGCCGCGTGCAGTGTCGCCCGCGACTTCGACCCGGTAGTCGCGCGCGTAGCGACTCAGCTCGTCGACGAGGGACTGCCGGGCCAGCGGATCCTCGACGGCGAGGAGCAAGACCGGCGCGGTCAAGGCGGAGGAAGGATCCAGCAGCGTCAGTGCAGGATGGGATCGGTGAGGTCGAGGTACTCGGTGTTCTTCATCACTTCGTCGGCCTCCTCCATCATTCCTTGCAACTCGGCGGGGACCTCCTGCTTCTCCCCGGCGCGCGCGTCCGCCTCGCTCGTGAAGTAGATGAACTCGACGCAGCTGTCCGGCCCGGTCCAAACGCGAACTGCTCCGAGGAGATCCGAGCGAGTCGGCGCGAACTGCGCGAACTGCTCGTCCATCTTGGCGATGCGGGCGCGATCGACGCCGGTGGACTTCATGACCTGCACGAATCCCGCGTCGTTCGAGCCCCCTCCGAGGAACTCGTCGACGTCGGTCGACTCCGTGAACGAGGGATCACCGTCGTAGTGCTTCGACATCTCGGCCCACCAGGCGCTCTGCTCGGGTCGGTCGCTGTTGGCGCGCGCTGAGGCCTCGGACTCGAAGCGGGCGATCGCGATCGCCTTGCCGTCAGCCGTCACCCCGCCTGTCGAACCCAGATAACCGGTCGCGCCCGGCGCCACGTCCTTCTGCCACTGTTCAGTCAGTCGCTTGATTCCCGCTGCGTCGCGGGTCCGTCCCTCGATGAGCTGCACGAACATGTTCGTCCTCCCTCGCTGGTGGGAAATCCGGACGGATCATGCGTCGCGACGCCGTCGGCTGCAACCGCGCCCTCGCGCCAGACTCGCGCTCATGACGAGCATGCCGATTGGCTGGAGCGCAATGTGGATCGAGCCGCAGGAGGCTGCCGGCTCGGCGTCCTGCCAGCGGCCCGCGTACCTCCTTGCCAGCGAGGTCGACATTCCCGGCGAGGTCGCCACCGCCGAAGTGCGGATCACCGCGCGCGGCATCTACGAGGCGTTCATCAACGGCTTGCGGGTCGGCGACCAGGAGCTCACGCCCGGCTACACCGCGTATCGGCACCGCCTCCAAGTGCAGACCTTCGACGTGACCGACCTCGTCGCCCAAGGTCCGAACGTGCTCGGCATCATCCTGAGCGACGGCTGGTGGCGGGGACAGACCGGGTTCGGTCGGCGCGTAAACAGCTACGGATCCACGACCGCCGTCCTCGCCGAGCTCGTCGCAACTCTGGGTTCCGGCGAGATCATCGGCTTCGGAACCGACGACTCGTGGCGCTCAACGGCAAGCCACATCCTCGCCGCCGACCTCATCGCCGGCGAAGTGCATGACCTACGTCGCCGCGTCGATCGATGGGCCGACCCGGGCACTGACCGATCGGGATGGGAGCGCGTGCGCGTCGCCGAGCCCGACACGGCGGAGCTGTGTGAGCCGCTCGCGCCGGCCGTGCGACGCATCGAGCACCTAGAGCCGGCGTCGATCACGGAGCTCTCGCCCAGTCGATACGTCGTCGACTTCGGCCAGAACAGCAACGGCTGGGTCCGCCTCACCAACCTCGGACCGCAGGGCACGGAGATCACGCTGACCTACGGCGAAGCGCTCGATCCCGACGGTGACGTCACCCAGTCGCACATCGCGCATCTGCCGAACCTGGAAGACAGGGACGCCGCCGCCTCCACGCCCTTTCAGGTCGACCGGGTCGTGTCCGCGGGCCACGCCGGCGACGTCTTCGAACCTCGCCACAGCACGAAGGGCTTCCAGTACGTGCGCGTCGACGGCCACGCCGGTCCACTCACGGCGGCCGACATCACGAGCGTGGTCGTGCACACCGACCTCGCGCGCATCGGTTCGTTCACGTGCTCCGACGAGCGGATCAACCGACTCCATCGCGCCGCGGAGTGGAGCTTCCGCGGCAACGCGTGCGACATCCCGACCGACTGTCCTACGCGAGAGCGCGCCGGATGGACCGGTGACTGGCAGATCTACGTTGGCACCGCCGCGTACCTCTACGACGTGACCGGCTTCTCGGCCAAGTGGCTGCGCGACGTCGCGGCAGAGCAACGACCGAACGGTGCGGTGACGCACTACGTGCCCGATCCCCACCCGATGGATGACAGCGGGCCCGCCTTCTGGAAGGACATCCAGGGTTCGGCAGGTTGGGGCGACGCAACCGTGCATGTGCCGTGGGAGCTGCACGAGGCGACCGGCGACACCGCACTGTTCACCGACCAGTGGGATTCGATGAAGGCATGGGTCGAGTTCGCGGCGGGGAGCGCCGCTGTCGGCAGGCACAAGTCACGCGTCGAGCGATCCCCCGAACCGGAAGCTCATGAGCAGCATCTGTGGGACACCGGCTTCCACTTCGGTGAGTGGCTCGAGCCCGGCGTTCCGGCTGACGAGTGCATCCGGCGAGCCCTGAGCGATGACCCCGCTCCGGTCGCGACCGCCTACCTGTATCGATCGGCGGATGAGCTGGCCCGCATCGCGACCATCCTCGGGAGAGCGGATGACGCCCAGCACTACGGCGAGCTCGCAGCCACGGTCCGCGACGCGTGGCGTCGCGAGTTCATCGTCGACGGCAACATCACCGTAAGCAGCCAGGCAAACCTCACGAGGGCGCTGGCGTTCGGGCTCGTGCCCGAAAACCTGAGAGCCAAGGTCGCCGGCGATCTCGTCGCTCTCATCCGCGAGGCAGGCACGCACCTCGGCACGGGCTTCCTCGCGACACCGTTCCTGTTGCCGGTCCTGGCCGACCATGGCCATCTCGACGTCGCCTACGAGCTGCTTTTCCAGGACACCGAACCGTCATGGCTGCTGATGCTCGACCGCGGTGCCACAACGATCTGGGAGGAGTGGGGAGGCATCGCCGCCGACGGCACACCGTCGGCTTCGCTCAACCACTACAGCAAGGGCGCGGTCATCTCGTTCCTGCACCGCTACGTCGCGGGCGTCCAGATCGTCGAACCGGGCTATCGCCGCTTTCGTGTCGCACCGCAGCCGGGCGGTGGAATCACGCGTGCGTCAACCCACCACGACTCGCCCCACGGTCGCATCGAGGTGAGCTGGACGCTCACCGGCGAGGGGGGGCAGATCGCCGCGACCGTGCCGCCGGGCACGAGGGCTGACCTCGTGCTGCCCGACGGCTCCGCCGAAGCGCTTCCGCCTGGAACCCACGACCGCCGATGGGCAGTCTGAGACGTCACTTTGTGAACGTGTTGTGGAACGCGCGGACCTTCAATCCGCTGTCGGTCTCGACCGCGACGACCGTGAGGATCGAGGCATGGCTGCCCTGCAATGGTCCGGCCGGCACCTCGAGGGCGGCGTGCACGTGGCCGAGCAGCCATCCGTCGGACAGCGGCTCGCACTGCACGACCGAGTAGGTCATCGTCGAGTCTTTGTAGACCGTGTCGAAGATGAACTTGTGCCCCTCGACGATCGACGCGACGCCCCGACGGTGCTCGCCGTGCACGTTGACGAAGTCCGCGTCGTCAGTGAAGTACACGCCGAAGCGCTCGGCGTCGCCGTCGTTCCAGGCCTGCTCGAGATCTGCGAAGACCTCGTCGAGTGCGGTGGTGTCGATGGTGTTCATCATTCCTCTCTTTCTGTGGGTTCGAGAAGCGACCGCTGCAAGACCACGAGCAGCCGCTCACGGAGCTCCGCCACCGTCCAATCGACGTCACGGAGGAGCTGCGCGGTCGTGGTTCCGCTGGTGAGGGTGGAGATCAGGTCGCAGGCCGTCGCGGCCGTCCACGGCGCGACGAGGTCCTTCTCGGCGTGCAGCCGCGTGGCCACGAGCAGCGCGAGCTGCCGGCGGCTGGCGGATCGGCCGACGAAGGCGGCCTCGATGTCGGGATCGAGCGAGCGCTCCCGCTCGACGGCGACGTAGGCCGGGAGGATGGGGGGCACGATCGAGCAATGCAGATCGACGAAGGCATCCAGCGCCGCTCTCGCGGTTGGCGCCTCGAGGACCGCGCTCGTCGCTGCTGCCATCCCCGTCGTCTCACGCGCGTGATCGACCGCGGCGACCAACAGCTCGGCCCGCGTCGGGAAGTGCGTGTACACCGTCTGGCGCGACACACCGGCGCCTTGGGCGACCGCCTCGTAGGTGGCCCGCTCCTGCGAATCGAGCAGATGCAGCACCGCCTCGAGGATCGTCGTCCGGGTGTCGGTCTTCGCCACACGACACTTGTAAAGGAAAACTGGACAGTCTGTCAATGTGACGTCTGACCCGGCTCCCTGTCTTGACCGGTATAGCCGATCCGCTTACTGTATCGGTAAAGCCACGAACCGAACCGAGAAGCCACCATGTCTCCCTCCTTCCTCCTCGCCCAGCTCTACTCCGAAGGCTCGCTGGGCCGTTCCGCGCACAGCGCGCTGCCCGGAGCGCCCGTGCGGCCACACGGCCAGCGCTCGCGGCTCCGTTGGCCCGTTCCCCGGACGGTCGCCACTCGGGCCGCTCGCGTCCCTCGCCGCTCGGTGTCCCTCGACGGCTCACCCACCTGCTGACCCCCGCTCCTGACACTTAGCCTCCCGGAATGGCGCGGGTGACGCTGCAGACGATCGCCGATCGGCTGGGGATCAGTCGGATGACCGTGTCCAACGCGTTCTCCCGCCCCGATCAGCTCTCCGACAGCCTGCGCCGGCGCGTCCTCGCTGCGGCCGACGAGCTCGGATACGTCGGGCCCGATCCCGCCGCTCGCGCGCTGGCCCGTGGCTCGACGGGCGCCGTGGGGATCTTGCTCACCGACTCGCTCAAATACGCGTTCACCGACGAGGTCGCGACGAGCTTTCTCGGAGCAGTCGCTGACGAGCTCGCCCCGAGCGGTCGAGCCCTCACGCTGCTCAGCACGAACGAGCACGACGACGTGGTGCCCGCACGCGACCTCGCGCTCGACGCCGCACTCGTCTACTCATGCTCCGAGTCGCCGGCCCGCGACTGGCTCATGCGCCGCCGGCTTCCCCTGGTCCTCGTGGACCAGGACCCGCTCCCTGGCGTCCCGAGCGTGAACGTCGACGACCGGGGCGGAGCACGGATGGCCGCTCAACACATCATCGAGCTCGGGCACGAGCGCGTCGGCATCGTGACGGTCGCACTCGACGGGTCACGGGGCTTCGTGGATCCGCGAGCCAACATCCGAGGCCACCCCCAGCGGCAGCGGATGCTGGGTTGGCTCGAGACGCTCGACGCCGCCGGCATCCAGCCGACCGTGGTGCAGACCCGAAGCAACACCGACGAGGAAGCCGATCAAGCCGCGCACGCGCTGCTCGCGACGGCAGAGCCTCCGACTGCCGTGCTGTGCTTCTCCGACGTGCTCGCACTCGGAGTGATGCGCGTGGCGAGTGAGCTCGGCCTCGCGGTTCCCGGACACCTCTCAGTGGTGGGGTTCGACGACAGCCCCGCCGCTCACCGCAGCACGCCGCGACTAACCACCGTGCGCCAGGACGTCGCCGCGAAAGGTCGCCTGGCGGCCGAGGCCGTGATCGGCGCCATCAACGCCGCCGCTTCAGGCTCGACGCCGGCGAGAGCGCGGCACCGCGTCCTCCCGACGGAGCTCATCGTGCGCGACAGCACCGCGCGATCAGAGCCCCGCTGACGCCTCCTGAGCGCGATGCGCGGCGAGGCACCGCTCCCAAAGACGGTCGAGCATCTCAGGCTCCGCGCCGTCGAAGCGCAACGCGAAGACATCGGCCAACGCGGCGAACCAGGCGCGCCGATCCGTGAGGGCGTCTCCTGAAGTGGCGCCTTCACCGACGCGGGAGAGCAGGAGGCCACGCATCACGTCGCCCCCCGTGGCATCGCGGCGTTGCGCGGTGACGAGCCGCACGAAGTTCGACTCGGGCGACGTCGACAAGTGCACGTGCCGCTCGGCGAACTCACTCATCGACGCGCGGCTCGCCCGCCAGCTCATACCGACGAAGAAACCCGCAGGATCGTTGGTGAGGTGCCAGTCTCCGAGGCCGTCGTCTGTCGGCTCCAACGACATCACGAACGGGCCCTGCCGAAAAGCACGCCGCAGGACGGGCGCAGGTTCGTACAGCGCGTAACCCAGTCCCGCATCGACATACCACTCGCCGCTCGGGTTCTCGTCGGTCGGGAGGCCCGCGACAGTCAGGACGAGGTGGTTGGTCATGCTGTCTGCATAGGGATTGCCCTCACGGTGCACTCCCCCGACATGGCGGGTCACGGCATAGCCGAGGGACATCAGGAGCTCGCTGAACGCGCCGTTCAGGTGGAAGCAGTACCCGCCGCGACCGTCGAATGCGATGCGCGCGGCGGAGGCGCCGGGATCGATGTCCCAGGTCTCGCCGCCGTGGATCCACATCGTCTCGTAGGCCACCCGCTCGACGTGGCGGCGGTGCAGCCGTTGTAGCGCGCCGACCGACGGCGGTTCGGCCTCGAGGCCGAGGCGACGCAGGTACGCGGCCTGTAGGGAGGTCTCGATCACCAGGCCGGAGTATCTCAGCGATACTGGCGCCAATGAGCACCGAGAACGCCGAATGCACCCATCTCGACACCGTCGCCGACGTGCGGCCATCGAGCGAAGGCTGTGAGGACTGCTTGCGGATGGGAGGCACTTGGGTCCACCTGCGCATGTGCATGGCCTGCGGTCACGTCGGCTGCTGCGACAACTCTCCCCATCGGCACGCCACGGCGCATTGGAATGCGCACGCGGATCACCCGCTCATCCGCTCGTACGAGCCCCGGGAGGACTGGTGGTGGTGCTACGTCGACGAGGTGATGTTCGAGATCGACGGTGCGCCGCCGGCACCGTCGCATCCGTAGGGCGAACAGCCGAACGTCTCGCTGTCCTCGATCACCGTGTAGATCTCCCACGCGCCGTCCGGCCCGTCGACCCAGACCTTGTCCTGCTTTGCGAAGCAACACGTGCCGCTGTCGTCCGCGGATTCGACGCCCTCCTCGGTGAGCCGTGTCTGGTGAGCCCAGACCTCGTCGCTGTCGGCGACCTCGACGCCGAGATGGTTGAGCCGGCTCTCGGCCCCGGCGGCCTCGAACAGGACCAGCTTGAGCGGCGGATCCGCGATGGCGAAGTTGGCGTAGCCGGGCTTGCGCTTGTTCGGCGGGGTCGCGAAGAGCTTGGCGTAGAAGGCGACGGCCTCTTCGATGTCGGGGACGTTCAGAGCGAGCTGGACACGGGACACGGGCTTGCCTCCGGGCAGAAAAACATATAGACAATAATCAATGTATTGATGATCGTCTATGGATGCAAGGGGTCCGATGAAGAAAGCTGCCGTGCTCGACGGGTGCTGCCCTCCCCTTCTCGCGGCGCCTCTGGCCGAGAACGAAGCAACCGAGCTCGCCGCGGCGTTCAAGGCGCTGGCCGATCCCGTTCGCCTCCGGTTGCTCTCGCTCATCGGCGCCGCCCCCGAGGGCACTGCCTGCAGCTGCCACCTCGAGGAGCCGGTCGGGAAGAGCCAGCCGACGGTCTCGCATCACCTGGCCGTCCTCGCCGACGCCGGCCTGATCACCAAGGAGAAGGTCGGGCGCTGGGTCAACTGCACCGTCGTGCCCGAGCGGCTCTCGGCCCTACGTGAGGTCCTGCGGGGATGACTCACGACGTCGCGAGGCGGGCGACCGCCGAGCTGGTGGGCACCGCGCTCCTCGCGGCCATCGTCGTCGGGTCCGGGATCTTTGCCGAGCGACTGTCGCCCGACGACATCGGGCTCCAGCTGCTCGAGAATTCGACCGCGACCGCCGCTGGTCTCGTCGCACTCATCCTCGCGTTCGGCGCGATCTCGGGTGCCCACCTCAATCCGGTCGTGAGCCTCGCCGACCGCGCGTTCGGCGGCTTGCGCTCGCGCGATCTGCTCGTCTACCTCCCCGCTCAGGTCGTAGGTGCATGTCTCGGCGTGATGTTGGCAAACGTGATGTTCGACCTCGACGCGATCACGTTCTCCGAACACAGCCGCTCCGGTACCGGCGTGTTGCTCGGTGAGGTGGTCGCGACGTTCGGCCTCGTCCTGGTCATCGTCGGAGTCGTGCGTTCCGGTCGCACCGCAACCGTGCCGTTCGCCGTCGCTGGCTACATCGCGGCGGCGTACTGGTTCACGTCGTCGACGAGCTTTGCCAATCCCGCCCTCACGCTCGGGCGCACCCTCACCGACACGTTTGCGGGCATCAGCCCGTCGTCGGCGCCCGCGTTCATCGGCGCCGAATTGGTCGGCGGGGCCCTAGCGATCGCGCTCGCCCGCTACCTCTACCCGCAGAGACAGGTCGACCTCGCCGAGCTCACATGACCGACGAGACGCGCCCGAGGGTGTTGTTCCTGTGCGTGCACAACGCGGGGCGGTCACAGATGGCGCTCGGCTGGATGCACCACCTCGCCAAGGGCGGCGGAGTGAGGGCCTGGTCAGGCGGATCCGAGCCTGCCGACGAGGTCAACCCAGTGGCGGTGCTTGCGATGGCCGAGGTCGGCATCGACATCGCGAACGCGCAACCGCAGCGGTGGACCGACGAGGGCCTCCGCGCCGCCGACGTCGTCGTCACCATGGGTTGCGGTGATACCTGTCCGTACTTCCCCGGCAAGCGCTACGAGGACTGGGAGCTGACCGATCCCGCCGGCAAGGACATCCACGAGGTACGGGCCATCCGGGACGAGATCGGCCGGCGCGTGCAGGCCCTCCTCGCCTCGCTCGGCGTGCCAACCGGCTGAGCGCGCCCGGTCAGCCGCCCGAAAAGCGGTCGACCAACTCGCGCTTGAGCTCGGGGCGACTCGCGGCGACGAGCGTGAACATCGCTTCCCTCGCGAGCCGCTGCGCGTGATGGGTGACGACGAGCGAGTCACCTCCGCCCGTAGTGACGAGAGCGGCGGCGGCGCGCAGGGCGAGCTGCGAAGCGTCGGCGCGCGCCTGCACCATCGCGGCCGGATCTGCGAGACCAGCGTCGAGGCGCCCACGAACTTCGACGCACTCGCGTCGAAGGCTCGCCGCTTGCTCCTGCTTGCCCGCCAACTCCATGAGGCGCGCACAACGCTCCACGAGCCCGAGTGGATACGTGCCGTTGAACCGCGCACCCAAGATCTGATTCGCGAGGAAAGTCGCTCGCGGTACTCGAGACACGACACGGTCGTCGGGCAGGAAGAAATCGTCGAGGCGCAAGAACACTGTGTTTGTCGCATCGGCCGCGACCAGACTCAACCGCTCGACTTTGGTGATGCCGGGTTGCTCCTTCGCCACCACGATGCCGGCAACGACGTCGCCCGTCTCGACATCGCCGGCGGAGATCTGCAGCACGTCGATGATCCCCCAACCGCTCACAAATGGGCCGTCGCCGGTGAGCATCCAGCCGTCTCCGACTCGCGCGGCTCGCATGCGCGGCGGGTCCGGGACAACTCCGGCGAAGGCCACGCCGGCGCGTACTCGACCGGCGACTGCGTCGGGGAGAAGCTCGTCGCGCAAGGGCACGTTCTCTGTTTCCGAGAGTGCCCGCACCACCCCATGGTGCTGGACCCAGGTGAACGTCGTGGCGAGACAACCGCCGGCCATCGTCTCGAGCCCCTCGATGATGTCGGGGAACCCGAGGCCGTCGGGCCCTCCGTGCTCGGGGGGCGCGGCCAGCCCGTAGAGACCCTCGTGCGCGAGCAGTCGCCAATGCGATTCGGGCACGACGCCCGTGCGATCCACCTCGATCGCGGCCGGGAACAGCACGTTGTCTGCGAGAGCACGTATTCGTGCGAGCAGGTCAGACATGGCGGGAGCGTAGCACCGCACGTGTTAGGCGTACCTAACGACATGGCTCGCCATCTCGCGGGAGACTGCCGCGATGCAAGCACCCATCGGCTCGGGCTTCAGCCCGGCAACCACCGCCGCCGAGGTCATTGAAGGCATCGACCTCTCGGGCAGAACCGCGGTCGTCACCGGCGGCGCGGTGGGCATCGGCCTCGAGACGACGCGGGCGCTTCGCTCGGCAGGCGCACGAGTGACCGTCGCGGTGCGCGACGTCGCCCGTACCCGCGAGATCCTCGCGGAGCTCGACGATGTCGAGATTGCCCAGATGGACCTGATGGATCCGAGCTCGATCGACGCGTTCGCGGCCGCGTTCATCGCAAGCGGCGAGCCGCTCCACCTGTTGGTGAACAACGCCGGGATCGGCGGCGCGCCGCTCTACCGCGATGGACGCGGCTATGAGTCGGTCTTCGCCACGAACCACCTCGGCCATTTCCAGCTGACTGCCCGCCTCTGGCCCGCGCTCGTCGCCGCGGAAGGGGCACGCGTCATCGCGGTGTCGTCCTGGGCCCATCGGGTCACCGACGTGGTGCTCGACGATCTCTTCTTCGAACGGCGTGACTACAACCCGTCGATGGCGTACGGACAGTCGAAGACCGCGAACATCCTCTTCGCTGTGTCAGTCGACGAGCGAGGCAGGGACGAAGGCATTCGCGCGTTCTCCCTCCATCCCGGCACCATCGTCGACAGCAACTTCAAGCGCTATACCCCTCCGGAGGTGCTCACCGCGTTCGGGCTCGTCGACGACGACGGCAACGCGATCATCGACCCGGCCAAATCCCGCAAGACCATCGAGCAGGGCGCGGCGACGACGGTGTGGTGCGCGACGAGCCCTCGGCTCGACGGTCTCGGCGGCCTCTACGCCCAGGACTGCGACATCGCGCCGCTCGTCGACATGAGCGGAGCGGTGAACATCGACTTCGGTTCGCCGCCGCTAGGTGTGATGCCCTACGCCGTCGATCACGACACCGCCGACCGTCTCTGGGCTCTGAGCGAAGGACTCACCTGAGCAGCTGCGTCGCCTTCGGCACCACGCCGGCGGGGCCTGTCATCCCGACCGCGGTACCGATCGCCAGGGCGGACTCCGCGTGTTCACGGGCGCCCGCGGCGTCACCGCGATCGTTGCGGACCCGCGCCCAGTCGAGATGGCACCGCGCGAGGAACGGGCGAGCGCCCGCCCGCTCACACAGCGCGACGGCACCCGCGAAGTGCCGGTCGGCCAAATCGTGCTCGCCCAGAGCGGCCGCCGCCATCGCGAGACCCAATCCGTTCGGCTCTGTGATGGTGACTCCACTGAAGTTGAAAGTGCCCTCGAACGGCAGCAGCGGGTCGTAGATCGACTGCAGGACTCCCTTGGTCGGCATGACGGCGTAGGAGATCAGGCCGAGCCCACACATCGTCACCGGATACAGGGGATCGGCGGGCACGTTGGCACAGCCGTCGTCGGCGAGGTAGTGGAAGTGGGGCCGGGCTTCGTCAACCCGGTCAGCGTCAACGAGAACGGCCGCGATGGTGAGGCGCCACACGGGGAAGTTTGGCAGGTACTCCACCATGCTCTCGAGGATCGGCACGAGCTCCTCGCCTCGGCCCTGGCCCACGCGAACCGCGTAGAGCAAGCCGGCGAGCGACGCCGTGACCCCGCTCTCCGGGATGGCGAAGCGACGGCCGAAGTCCGCAGTCTCGATGGCGAGCGCTTCCGCTCGCTCCAGGTCGCCCGAGAAGGCGAGACGACCAGCCATGTCGTTGCGTGCCCGCCACACATAGGCGGGCCGGCGAAGCCCATCGACGACGCGGTGGGCTGCCTCGGCGCGCTCGTCCATGCGTTCTCGGTCTCCATCGCAGGCCGCGAGGTAGATCTGATACCGCAGAACATCAGCGAGTAGCACCGGATCCTGTTTGTCCCGAACCACCGCCTCGGCCTCGGTCATGAGCACGTCCAGGTCTCTGAGAAACGGGGACCGACCGTCAACGTGCGTGAATGCGCGGCCGAGGACGACACCGAGCGCCTTTGCATCCCCTGTCGCCCGGGCCATCTCAAGCGCGTCCCGAGCGAGCCCGACGCGCCGGTCGGCGTCGTCGGTCCACTGAATGAGATTCGCCAATCCCGACAACACCAATCCGCGTAGAGCGGACGGGGCGGCTGGCAGGGCCGCAAGCGCTTCCTCGAAGAGAGCGATCAGCTCAGCGTCGACGATGCGGCCTTCGAGGACGAGCACCAGGGCAGCAGTCGCCAGCCGCTCGCCATCGCCCGCGGCGCGGGCCGTCGCGACGGCGGCGAACGCCACCTCCCGATAGCGGCCATCGCTCGCGGCACCAAGCGCCTGGGCCAGCTCGGTTTGGAGATCGCACCGCAGAAGCAAGTCGGCGGGTTCGAGCAGATCGAGGGCGCCCAACGCGTGCTCGAGGTGTCGAGCCGCGGCCTCGAAGGCAAGCTCGGCAGTGGCCCGCACCGCGGCCCGGCGCCCGAAATCGACAGCCTTGAGCGCATCGCCCGCCAATGCACCCTCGATGAAGTGATGTGCGAGCTCGTCGAGATGAGCAGTGATGTCATTTGCAAAGCGCGCCTCGAGCGCCTCGCCGACGCGCCACTGGATGCGAACTCGACGGTTGGTGGTGAGCTCGTCGTAGAGCGCGGACCGCACGAGAGCGTGACGGAACGTGTACCGCCCGACGACGCCCGCCTCCTCGCGGATGATGGAGGCCGCGACCGCCTCATCGAGGGCGTCGAACAGCGCGTCGCCGGCGGGGCCTCCGGCACTCTCGATGGTCGAGAGGTCGAAGTCGGCACCGATCACCGACGCGATCGCAGAGCGCGCTGTTGGCGGCGTCGGACAAGCGGCTGAGCCGCCGGCTCACGACCTGGCGGATCCCTTCGGGGATGCCGACCTCGTCCAGCGTTCGGTCGCTCGTCCACCGACCATCGCGTTGAACGATCGCACCCGACTCGGCCAGGTGACGAAGCACCTCGCCGGCGAAGAACGGGTTGCCCTGGGTCTCGCTGTGGATCGAGCGCGCGAGCGCACGGCTCGGCTCGTCGAGCTCATGCCCCGCGGCGGCGGCCATGAACTCTGCGACCTCGGCCTCGTCGAGGCCTTGGAGGTCGAGCCGCTCGACCACGCCGTCGCGGCGCAGGTCGGCTAGCACATCCGACAGTGGGTTGGTCCGGTCCAGATCGGTGTCGCGGTACGTGCCGAGCACGAGCAGGCGCATCGGCGTCGGCGCCCTGACAATGTGGCGGAGCAGCAGCAACGAAGTCTTGTCGGCCCAGTGGAGGTCATCGAGCACCAGGACCACGGGCACGTTGTGCGACATCTCGGCGAGCAGGTCGCTCACCGCCTCGAACAGTCGGTGCCGCTCGGTGTTCGCTTCGGTCTCTACCGGGTCGGCAAGACCGGGCACGAGCGCAGACAGCTCCGGGATGATGCGACGCAGCTCGCCGCCCAGGGGGCCGAGCTCGGCGCGCAGGAGGTCGGGCGAGACAGCCGCGACGTAGCTCCGGAGGGCCTCGACGAATGGCTCGTACGCGACGCCGAGCTCCTCGTCACAGCGCCCCCACAGCACTGTTGCCCCCCGCTCGTCGGCGTCGCGCACGAACTCGGTCACGAGTCGCGTCTTGCCCACGCCGGGCTCGCCGGAGATGAGCACGACGCGGCGGCCCCCGTCAACCGCCTCCTTCCACCTGACATTGAGCCATTCCCGTTCGGCGACCCGGCCTGTGAAGGGGAACGCCGGTGAGCTGTCGACGAACCACGGGAGTGGGACTGTCGGCGCCTCGTCCGGTGCCTCCCACGTCACCTCGCAGACCTCGATGGACTCAGGAAGCCCCTTCAGCTCGCGAGCGCCGAGCGGCCGCAGCTCGAATGCACAGCGACTCCCCGCCAGTGCTCGCACGATGTCACTGATCAGCACCTGGCCACCATCGGCGGCCGCGCACAGCCGCGACGCCTCGATCACCGGAGTGCCGAACCAGTCCCCCTGCTCGAGCGTCGCGTCACCGGCGCTCACGCCGACACGCATCGAAAGAGGATGCTCCAGGCGGCGGTTGTGGCGTTGCACGGCGCGCTGCATGGCCGCCGCCCCCGCGACCGCGTCGGCGGCACCGGTGTAGGTGACCATCAGCGCGTCGCCGATCGACTTCACCTCGGTGCCGCCGGTCGCCGAGATGGCCTCGCGCAGGTGTGCGAAATGCGTGCGCCGGATCTCGTCCGCGGCGGCGTCGCCCACGTCGGACGCAAGGGCCGTGGAGCCGACGAGATCGGTGAACAGCACCGTGATCAGGCTCGATGCCACCGCATCCCCCACGCTTACGAGTTGCCGCACGCTAGTGCGCGGTCCTACCGCGCGCGGTAGACCGCATCGATGCGCGAGCAGCCGTTCGAGGTCAGCGCCGGTGAGGTGCGTCTGATGGGCACCCTCTGTCTTCCCGACGACGACGTGGGACCGTTTCCGGGGGCACTCCTTCTGAATGGCAGCGGGCCACTCGATCGCGACTCGAACATGCCGGAACAACGCCTCGATGTCTCGAACACGCTCGCTCATGCGCTCGCCGCACTCGGTGTCGCGTCGCTGCGGTACGACAAGCGCGGCGTGGGCGAGTCCACGGGCAGCTATCTCGCAGCCGGGCTGTCCGAGGAGACCGGGGATGCGCGGGTTGCACTCGCGGCGCTCCGTTCGGATGAACGGTGCAACGATCGCGTCGCGGTGATCGGCCACTCGGTCGGTGCAACCATCGCGATGCGGTTGGCGCTCTCGACGCCGCCGCCCGATGCCTACGTGCTCCTCGCCGGCGCCGCGATGTCTGGGGCAGAGGTCATGGAGTGGCAGTCGCACCGCATCGCGACGACGCTCCCCGCCCCGGCGCGGTGGATGGCCTCTCGGATCGAGCGTCGCCAAGCGAACGACCGAGGCCGCCTGCTCGCCTCGACGGGCGACACCATCCGCCTTCATCGCGAGGAGATGCCGGCGCGATGGTTCCGCGAGTACATGGCGTACGACCCCGCAAGCGACCTCGGAGCCATCGGCGGTCCTGTGCTCGCGATCACGGGCGGCAAGGACATCCAGGTCGACGCCGGCGACGTCGATCGAATGCGCGTGCTCGTGACCGGACCGTTCGTCGGGGAGACGCCCGACAACCTCACGCACCTGCTCCGCAGTGACGAGCATCGCCCAGGGATCCGGCGATACGCCGCGCAGCTTCGACGGCCCGTCGATCCGATGCTCGTCGAGCGCGTCGCGACTTGGACCGCCGCCACGCTCCGGTAGACCATTTCTCTGATGACCAGCAACCGACGCCGTTACAAGACCGAGGTCACGACCGACGAGCGCCGCCGCGTGATGGTCCCCGTGCCGTTCGATCCCGACAAGGCGTGGGGGAAGAAGCCGCAGCACCACGTGACCGGCACCGTCAACGGGATGGGCGTGCGCGCTGTCGTCGAGCCGCTCGAGGACGGCTTCGGCATCTTCCTGGGCCCGGCCTGGCGCCGAGACTGCGGGATCGCAGCAGGCGACGTCGTCTCCGTCGAGCTGCTTCCTGAGGGTCCGCAGCGCGACGACCTCGCGCCCGACTTCAGCGCGGCCCTCGAGGCGTCTCCCAAGGCGGGAGCGTTCTTCGACTCGCTCGCCCAGTTCTACCGACGTGCCTATCTCAAGTGGATCGATGCGACGAAGCGCCGCCCTGATGTGCGCGCCGAGCGCATCGCCGAAGTCATCCGGCTCTTGGAGCAAGGCAAGAAGGAGCGCCCATGACCTCGCACAAGGAAACCGTGGAGACCTACATGGATGGGTTCCGGACCAGCGACCACGAGAAGGTCCTCGCTTGCCTCGCGGACGACGTGACCTGGTACCTCGCCGGCTACAAGACGCTCGAGGGCAAGGCGTTCGACGCCGAGATCGAGAACCCCGACTTCGTGGGCAGCCCGACGCTCAGGGTCGATCGCGTCGTCGAAGAAGGCGACACCGTCGTAGTGATCGGCACCGGCCAGGGCACGCACCGGACCAACGGCCCGTTCGACTTCGCCTACTGCGATGCCTTCGTCTTCGCCGGCGACCTGATCGAGCGCGTCGAGTCCTACGTCGTGCCGCTGACCTGACCGCCTGCTCCACGGCGTGTCAGGCGACCTCGAAGATGTCAGCGAGGCCAGAGATCAGCCACCGCTTGTCGGCGGGCACCGATTGTGCGAACGGGACGCGGGTGCTCAGCATCTCGACGAGATCGACGGCCGCACCGCGGAGGACGACAGCGTCGGGCGGAACGTCGTCGGAGCACGCGTGCACGATCTCGTCCACAGCCAGGACAACCCGCGCATCGGGCTCGGTGCTCTCGACGACGAACGTCGTCGGAGTCGCCACACCTGCCATCAGAGCGAACGCCGCGTTGAGCGCCGCCGCGGTCCGTAAACAAGCGAGTACCTCGTCAACCTCTTCGGAGGGTGTGAGCTCGAGGGGGAGCACGATGTCGCGCTCGTGGATCCACGCGTCCCAGAGCGCGTGATGCGCGACGGCAGCCATGCTCACATGACCGAGAGGTGACTCGGCCAGCACCGACCATTCGTCGGTGGACAGGCCCTCGACGAGATCGCACAACGCGGTACTCGAGGCTCGGAGCTCGGCGAGCGTCTCAACGGGAGACTTCTCTCGCACGGCGTCCACGAGAGCCGCGGGGGTCGCCTTCGGGTCGAAGCCGAAGGCGAGGTACTTCGTTGGACTGCCGGCCAGACCGCTCGAGATCGACGCATGCCAGAAGCCGTCGACCGTGATGATGTGCGCCGCGACGTCCTGCACCCGCCAGCCTTCGCACCGGGTCGGCGCCGCCCACTGGTCGTCGCTCAGGTCGGCGAGCACGTCGAGCAGGCGCAGGCGCTGACGAATGAGGGGCGGCCCGACCGGTGGGGCGCCGTCGAACGTCACGAGAGGTCGGTCGTAGACCGGCGAGATCTGCATGAGGGCTGCCTATCAGACTGCTTCACGCGCGACGGCGAGCAGCTCCCACGCGAGCCCGACCGTGACCGAGTGGCGCGCCGTCAGCCGAGCGAAACGAGGCGCACGTCGTGAATGTGTGCCCGCGGCTCCCAGAACTCGATGACCCGTTGCCCCTCTTTCTCCACCGCCGCGAGCACCCGGCGAGGCATGGGGAGATGTTCGACTACGAGCGTCGCGTGCTTTGCCGCTCGGTCGAGGTCGATGTGCCAGATCGCGCCCCCCTCGCCGTCGACGAGCACTGTGCCCTTGAACGGGCCCGCCGCCGACGCGAACCGCTGAGCCTCCTCGCTCGCGAATCGACTCCTGTCGGAGTGAGACAGAAGAAGGTTGTCGTACTCCGGCAGGAAGCGGACCGGAGCAGGGACGTCAGCATCGGGACGCGGGGCGTCGGGCACGTCAAACAGCTCCTGACCCTTGGGTGAGCGGAACGTGCACAGCTCGGGCCGAAGACGCTCGAGCACTTCGCGCATCCCGGTCAGCCGCGACCACGACGCGACATCGGCCACGCTCGCCGGCCCGAACGCGGCGAAGTAGCGCAACACGACGCGATCGATCGACGGGTCTTTGACGAGGGGTCGACCGACCCAGGCCTCCAACGGAGTGAGCGTGACCTGCATCGTCCGGCCCCACACCCCTCGCGGAGGGATCTGCACCAACGGATGCAGACATCGACATGCGTACGCGAGCGCCGGCGCGTCGAGCTTCGGGAAGCGTTCGGCGAGAACCGCCCGGAGCTGGGTGCCGCTGAGCGGCATGGCAGCGAGCGTGGCCGTCGCGAACTCGAGGACGGGCGTCACGTCGACCCCTACAAGACGAGGTGCAAACTCACTGTGACGTGAGAGCTCGGCGTCGAGCACCGGCTGCATCAACGGACGCAGCTCAAGCGCATCGCTCGCCGAGACGAGATGCACAGTGCCGCGCATCACGACGATGCGCACGACGAGCCGGTCCTCGAGGAGCCGCCCGAGCACATCGGGATCGAAGTCGGCGAGCCTCGACCACAGCGCGAGGTAGGGATCGAGCGGGTTCTGGGCCTGAAGCCCGACAAGGTGCTCGACCGCCGCGAGTGGCTCCATCGAGGACCGCTCGAGGAGCAGCTGGCGCGCGAGCGTGGCGCGGTTGAGCTCGCGGTGGGTCAGAACGTCGCCCGCCATCGGGGGTCAGATGACGTCGAGCGCGCCGACGGCCTCGATCGCCTCGACGCTGCGGCGGAGCATCCCTCTCGCGAGGGCTGTCGCGCGGTCGTTCGCGAGGTCGAGGCTCCCGCCCGCAACCACCGGGTAGGCCAGCGCGAACGCGGTCGCGAGCCGGTAGTCGTGCCACACCGTGTCCGGGCTGTAGTCGGTGACTCCATGGGACGCGAGTCGTGCCGCATACCGATCGACGACGGGCCGATCGAGCTGCGCCCGCAGCTGGGGCGTCACGCTCTGACTGAGGACATAGGCGAGGTCGCGAGCGCCCCGGCTGCGGTCGACGAGCTGCCAGTCGCAGACGACGAGGTCGTCATCGCCGTAGAAGAAGTTGTCGGCGCGGAAGTCGCCGTGACTGAGGGTGAAGGGAGGCTCCGAGAGACGCGCAACCATGCTCGGCAACAGCTCGGTGAAGCGATCACCGAACTGCTTGACCGCGGGCGTGAGCTCGTCGCCGAACATGTCCTGCACCGGACCCCACGATTGGTCGAACGACATGCCGATGGCGTCGGGAAAGGGTTGATCGCAGAGCGCCCTGAGCCAGCCGTTGTCCACGAGCGACGCGTCGTTCCAGAAGCCGGCGTGGAAGTCGGCAAGACAATCGACGGCGAGCTCGACCTCCGCGCGGGTGCAACCGACGAGCTGGTCGACGGTGCGCCGGCCGGACAGGTCAGAGAGCAGCAGCACGAAGGCGTCCGTCTCTGCGTCATGATCCGCGTAGTAACACTGGGCATGAGGGAGGGCGGTGCGCGCGGAGAGCTCGCGATAGAAGGTCACCTCGTTGCGGTACATCCCGAGAACGAGGGCAACGAAGCGACTGCTCTCCTCGGGGGCGGGGGACTTGGCGATGAGAGTCGCGGGACCCGTGCCGCCTTCGTACGTCGGTGTCACTCGCGCCAGCACGCCCACCAGGCCGATTCCGACGCCGACCGGCTCCACCGCCACCGACGTCACCGTGCCCGTCGCCGCGCCTGTGGAAGCGAGCGCGGCTGTGAGCCACGCCGCGTCGACGTCGGCAGCTTGGGCAGGGATCGGCAGAGTCGTCACCGGGCGAGTCTGCCCTCGTAGGTGGGGCGTGTCAGCCGGGCGGCGCGAAGAACTCGAGCGGGATGCCGTCCGGATCCCGGAAGCTCACTCCCGAGCCGTACCGCGCGTCCTTGATGCCTCCGTGCTTGACGCCGAGCTTGTCGAGCCGGTCAGCCCACTTCTGCAGCTCGTCTCGGTTCGCGCAGCCGAACGCGATGTGGTCGAGTCCGATTCGGTGCTCGCTGAACGCCTCGTCCGGGGCGGGTTTGCCGTGCTGGTGCAGCCCGAGCAGCGTCCCGTTCCCGAGGAGGTACACGGTGTGGTGGAAGTCTGGGTCCGTGTCCTCATCGAGCACAGGCTTTGCGTCGAGCAGGGCTTCGTACCACGGGACGCTGACGGAGAGGTCGCGAACGGTCACCGCGACGTGGGTCAGGGGAGGGAACTCTGCCATTTGGTCGTTGTCCTTTCGGCGGGTGCCGATGAAGCGGGCTGAACGTTCCCACATCCGATGCCGCCGTGCTCGTCGCGGCACGATCAGTGGCGGCGAAGCACCGCTCGTGTGGTCGTGGTCGCAATCCACTCCTCGAGACGATCGAGGTCGAAGCCGTGATCGTCGATGAGGATCAGGGCGAGTCGGATGTCTGACAGCGCGGCGATGGTGTTCGCCGCCGCGTCGACGCTCAGACCGGGCTCGAGGGCTTTCAGCGAAGCCAGTCGTCGGGCAACGACCTTCGCGCCGCCCCGGTGTCGCCGTCCCGCCTCTTCGGTGAGGGGAGCGAGGTCAGGCTCGGCCCGCGCGCCATCAAAGCTCGCCCGAACGAGGTCGTCACAGCGCTCGACGATGCGCCGGGTGACCTTCGCGGGAATCCCCACGAGCACCGCCGGGTCCGACTCCGTGCCGATCGTCATCGCGATCTCGCCCACGCCGGCTTCGACATCGACGAGGTCGTTGAGCCGCCGCACGAGCTCAGGCTTCGAACCCACGCTGTCGTAGACGGTCTGCACCGATACACCGGCGTCGGCGGCGATCTCCTTCAGGCTGGTTGCCGCATAGCCCTTCGATGCGAAGTGGCGCCGCGCCGCGCTCAGGATCTCGAGGCGCGTCTGCTCGGCCTGCACTGCCCGGCGCCCTCGGAGCCCCGAACGGCCCTCCTCTTCCACGTTTTCAGATTCTCTCTTGACCATCATTCCACTCACTTGTATGTTGTTCAAGTCACCTTATCACGCATCTAGTCAAGAGACAACCTCGGAGGACTGACCATGACCACGACCCTCGCTTCCCCGACCACCACGGTGCTCACGACCGAGCTCCCCGACCGCGGCTTCGCCCCGTCCGGGCTCGTCGCCGGCATCGGCGGCCTCACCTTCGTCGGCACCGTGCTCGTGCAGAACGCACTGCGCGCCCGGTTCCCGGCGAACGACGCCGCTGCCGAAGAGGTCATGGCCTATTACGCGGATCACCGGGGCACCACGCTCGTGCTCGCGGCCCTCTTCGCTGTCGGTTCGATCGGCATCGTGACCTTCCTCGGCGGTGCAGTCGCCCGGGCCGCGCGTGGCGCACGCCGCGGCCTCGCCATCGCGGGAGGCGTGGGGGGTGCGGCGATCTTCGGCATGTTCTCCGTCATGGTCGCGCTCGACATCGCGATCGCCGGGTATGTCCACCGCGGGGCCCCGGATACCTCCGTCGTGGAAGGGCTGTGGGTGCTGCACAACTCCGTGTTCGGTGTGTTGCTCGCCGCCATCGGCGTCACGCTCGCCAGCCTCGCCACCGCATGTGCCGCCTGCGGGCTGCTCAACCGCAACTGGAAGGCTGCCGGCATCGTCGGCGGGTCGCTGCTGCTCGTCGGTGCCGCGACCACCCCCGCCATCGTCGACGGAAGCCCGACGATGTTCATCGGCGTGCTCGGCTTCCTCGTGTGGATCGCATTCGTCGCCACAGCGTCAGTGAAGATGCTGCGCAACCGAACCACCGTCTGAGCACGAAGCGAGGCTCACGCCTCGACCGAGAACTTCAGAGCCCTGGTCCAGCGCGTCGCTGGCCAGGGCTTCTCTCGTTGCTGCGGAGCGACGAGACTGCGTTCATGAACGACCGCGACGCATCGGCGAGCCCTCGACCCACGGGACGGCTCGAGACCACCAACGACGGTCGCGATCTCGTGCTCGAACGGACGTTTCGAGCCAGCATCGCGGACGTGTGGGCGAGCATCACCGAATCCGAGCGCACGGCGCGGTGGTTCGCGTCATGGACCGGCGAGGCCGGTCCGGGCAAGACGATCCGCTATCGGCTCGAGTTCGAGGAAGGCAAGCCCGAGGCCGATATGCGCATCGACGCGTGCGAGCCTCCACAGCACCTGGCGGTGAGATCGATCGACGAGTACGGAGCCTGGCGGCTCGAGGCCATGCTCGAGCACACCGACGGCATGACGACGCTGCGATTCGTCCACCATCTCGACGAGGGCGTCGACATCGGCTCCGTCGGCCCCGGCTGGGAGTACTACCTCGACATGCTGGTTGCGTCGCGCGACGGGGCTGAGCTCCCGAAGTTCGACGACTACTACCCCGCGCAGCAGGAGTACTACCAAGGGCTCACGCCGACCTGACGCTCACAAATGCGTTGCGCGAGTCGGACCGGCGTGTCAGTGTGCGCGCTTCCGCGACGAGAGGAGGCCCGTGTGATCACCACCATGCACGCCCGCCCTCAATCCGTCGCGTTGCTCCGGGCTCACTAGCTCGCCACGTCGCGCCGAGTTGGGCGGTGGTTCGCCCGCCTCGCGACCTCTGGAGAGCCCATGCCCCGACCCGCGCCTCCCTGGGTGCTCGTCGCCGACTTCGTCGACGTCGACCTCGGGACCTTGAAGACCGGCAAGGAAGCCGAGATCCGTGTCGTCGAGCGCCGCGCGCACGATGGAACCACGCGGCATCTTCTCGCCGACAAGCGCTACCGACCCAAGTCGGTCACCTACAAGGGGGAGCTCGAAGCCCTCGGCTTCACGACGTCAGCGGCCTTTCGCAACGACGTCACCTATCGCGAGTCACGCACTACCCGGAACACGCGCGACCGCCGAGCGATCGCGAAGATGTCTCGTCGCGGTCGCGAGGTCGTGCGCGAAGACTGGGTCGGGCACGAGTTCGACGTGCTCTCGGCGTGGTGGGACCTCGGAGTCCGCGTCCCCTATCCGGTGTCTACGGATCGCGCGAGCTCGGTGCTGCTCGAGTACCTCGGCGACGAGGGAGGGGCCGCACCGCGGCTCGCGCAGGCGGGCCTCACCCTGGCGGCGGTCGAGCAGGCGTGGAAGCAGCTGCTCGACTCGCTCCACCTTGTGGTCGCGGGGGGGTGGGTGCACGCCGACCTCTCCGCCTACAACCTCCTCTGGTGGAAAGATCACGTGTGGCTGATCGACGTGCCGCAAGCCGTCGAGCTCCACCGCGCGACGAACGGCTACGACCTCCTCCACCGTGACGTCGTCAACATCTGCAAGTGGTTCGCGTCGAAGGGAGTGGCCGCGGCGAACGATCCCGACGCGGTGTTCGCGTTGCTCCTGCGGTGACCTCGTCGCCCATCCGCGTGTCAGAGTGACCGACGTGGAGCGCCTCGAGGCACTGCGTACCTCGGTCCGCCGGTTGCGACGGATCGTCGAACCACTCGACGACGCTGCGCTGGAGCGATCGGCCTACCCCACCGAGTGGACCATCGCGCAGGTGCTGTCCCACATCGGTTCGGGTGCTGTGATCCTGCAGCGTCGCCTGGATGCCGGTCTCGACGGATCCCCGATGCCCGACGACTTCGCGCCGCGAGTTTGGGACGAGTGGAATGCCAAGACCCCGCGGGCACAAGCCGAGTCCACGCTCGCGGCCGATGACGAGACCCTCGTCCGCCTCGATGCGCTCACCGGAGAAGAGCGCGAACGCTTCGCTTTCAGCATGGGTCCGATGACATTCGACTTGAACGGCTTCATCGGACTTCGCCTCAACGAGCACGCGCTCCACTCGTGGGATATCGCGGTCGCTCTCGATGACGACGCGACGATTCCCCCCGACCTCGCGGAGCTCGTGGTCGACAACCTCGGCCTCATCGCTCGTTTCACCGGCAAGCCCGTCGGCACACCAACGACCATCGTCGTGCACACGGCCGGCCCGGCCCGCACGTTCAGCCTTGCGCTCGGCGACGGGGTCAGGCTCGACGCAGGCGCGTCGACGGGCGACACCGAGGTCGCGTTGCCCGCCGAAGCGTTCGTCCGGCTCGTGTACGGGCGGCTCGATCCGGCCCACACGCCAGCGACGGCGAGCGACCCTGCATTGCTCGAGCGGCTCCGGCGCACCTTTCCGGGCCCGTGAGCTTCAGCGAAGGACAGGGAGGACCGCAGCGGGGTCGGCGCGGCCGGCGAGCACTTCGATCAGCGCCGCCGGCTCGGGGATGCGGACAAGCAGCGCGCGAGTGTGAGCGAGCACCGCTGACGGCAGCGGCGGCCCGCCGACGGCAGCGATCAGGTCGAGGTAGTGCACGGTCGCTTCCATCATCGCGACGTCGGCCATCACCGCGATGGTCGTCGAGCCGACGATGGGGTGAGGCACGACCACGTCGAGACCGGACGACCCATCACGCACCAACGCGCTGCATTGTCGGAATCGCTCGATGACCTGACTGCGCGGCGTCGACTGGGCGGCGGCAATGGCGAACGCCGCTACCGCGCCCGCCATCGTGTTGGCGACACCGTCCGGCTGGTTGAAACCGCGAAGGAGGTCGGCGGCATCCGTGACGACGGCATCGACGTCGAGCCCCGCGGCGCCGAGCTGCCCGATCACCGCGGGGTCGGGCGCGACGTGGGCGGCGAGTGCATGGACATCCCACGGGCGACAACGCGTGGGTGTCGACCACTCGTCATCGGTCAGCTCGGCGCAGCGGTCGGCCCAGCGCTCCCAGGCCTCGCCGAGCAGGGACGACACATCAGACATGGGCTCGGTCACCAGCACAACGTTCGCGCGCGACGAGGGCCCGGGTCCGAAGACCCGGGCCTCTGTCTTGAGGTTTCCTTCGGTCAGCTCTTCGCAGCCACGAGCGCCTCGAAGGCCATGAACGCTTGCGTGCCGCCCATGTCGGAGTTCAACAAGGTCACGACGGCCGTGCCGCTCTCAGGATCGACGCCGGCGAACGCGCCGTGTGCGGCCCCGGTGCCCATGTGGCCGACCGCAGTCACCTGATCGGTCGTGTAGCGCTCGAAACCGAGTCCGTAGCCGTGCACGATCCCGAACTGCGAGTAGTCCTCACCGGGGGTGAACGTCTCCATCTCCGCTTGGATGCGATCGGAGAGAAGCCGTCCGTCGACGAGCGCCTCGATGAACACGAGCAGATCCGAAGCCGTGGACTGCATCCCTCCCGCGGCGCCCCCGACAGACGGATGCACGCTGGCTGAGTCGAAGGGCACGAGGGTGCCGTCTGCGGCGATGAAGCCCGGGGCGGCGTCGAAACCGACGACTCCTGTGCTGCGCATGCCGAGAGGCTCGGTGATCCGCTCACGCACCGCGTCGTCCCACTCCTCGGACGTGAGGCGGGTGATGAGCTCGCCGAGCACGATGTAGTTCGTGTTCGAGTAGTGGAAGCTCCCGCCCGGCGCATGGACGCGGCCAGCGGCCTCGGCGACAGCGATCTCCTCGATCGGCGTCCACTCGCGTCCCGCGTCCTGCAGCACGGGCGCCGAAGGCCAGTACTCGTTCAGGCCGCTGGTGTGCTGCAGCAGCTGCCGAGGGGTGATCGGCGCGAGCGTCGGGAGGTCGGGGAAGTAGGGACCGATCGCGGCGTCGAGGTCGATCGCGCCCTCGTCGGCTAGCTGCAGCACGACGACGGCTACGAACGTCTTCGTGAGGCTGCCGATGTTCCACGGGACGTTCGGATCGACGGCACCGCTGTCGCTGCTCAGCTCCTTCGTGCCGGACGTGACAGTGAGCGTGGTGCCGTCCGCTTCGCGCAGAGCGAGGACGGCGCCGGCGAACTCATGGTTGGCGCGGTGGGTGTCGAGGATGTCGGTCAGCTGACGCTGCAGGGCCGCGCTCGGGGCCGACGTGGGTGGCACTTCAGTGGACGGCACCACAACCGTCGGCGCCGGCGTGCTCGGTGCGCTCGGGGGGTCCCCGGAGCTCTCACCGGAGGAGCACGCCGAGGCGAAGGTCAGGGCAACGATCAGCGAGGTCGCTGCGACGGTGAGCCGGCGGGACCGCCGGCGAGGGTTCGTGGTGTGGTCTGCGGTCTGGGGTGCGGTTGTCATCGTGGGCTCCTTTGCGGTGAGCGTTGTCATGGTCCGACGATGCGCCTCTCACCACTCCAGGTCGTCGCCCCAGCGGTCATCGCTGCGACGCCCCACGTACATCTCGGGATGTACGCGGCACTGGCGCCGAGACCGATGCGCACGCGACACCGGCTCGGTACCGTCGAGAGGTGCCGTCGACCGCGCCCACGACCCGGCTGTCGCAGTGGCTTGAACGGGCGCCGGCGTGGGTGCTCGTCGGCGTCTTCGTCAGCTGCGGCACGCTCGTCACGATCGCGATGCTCAGGGCACACGACGCAGAGGGCGTTGCGCCGTTCCTGCTGCTCTTGGGGGTGTTCGTCGTCGGGGCCTACCGCCCCGCACGCGAGGTCGCCGCTGCGGGGATCGCGATGGGGGTGCTGCTCTTGGCGCTGCTCGTCGGCGACGTCCCCGACTTCGGCGGCGTCGAGTTCGCCGTCACCGCCGGGGCGTTCGGGATCGTCATGCTCATCGGCTGGACGATGCAGTCACGGCGACGCCGCATCGAGGCGTTCGAGCGCGAGCGCCTCGCGGCCGAGCGCCGCGCTGCCGCTGACGAACGACTGCGAATCGCGCAGGAGATGCACGACGTGGTGGCGCACTCACTCGGCCTGATCGCGGTACAGGCCGGCGTCGGAATGCACGTCATCGACTCCGACCCGGCCGAAGCCAAGCGATCCCTCGAGAGCATCTCGCAGGCGAGCCGGTCGAGCCTGGCCGAGATCCGCCGCCTTCTCGGCGTGATCCGCACGGCGGACGGAGCGCCGAGCTACACCCCGGCTCCGGGGTTGGTGGACCTTCCTCGCCTCGCCACAGACGTGACGGCTGCAGGGCTCGCCGTCGACGTGCAGATCGAGGGCGGCATGGATGGTGTGCCGCCCGGGGTCGGACTCGCTGCCTACCGGATCGTGCAGGAAGCGCTGACCAACTCGATTCGCCACGCGAGCGCGAGCCACTCGGTCGTGAGGATCGACAATGGCGCGGGCGAGCTGCTCGTCGAGATCACCGATGACGGCGACGGCCCGAAGGGCACCACTGGCGGCGGGAACGGACTGGTGGGGATGCGCGAGCGGGTTGCCGTGTACGGAGGGTCGCTCGACGCGGGCGCCGGCCCCGATGGCGGCTTCCGCGTCGTCGCGCGGCTCCCCTACGACGATGCGGAGCGTTGACGTGATCAGGGTCGCGATCGTCGACGACCAAGCCCTCGTTCGCGCCGGCTTCGTCGTGCTGCTCCGCACCGCGGACGACATCGAAGTCGTCGGCGAGGCCGAGGACGGACAGGTCGCAGTGGAGTTGGTCTCGCGAGAGCGTCCCGACGTCGTCCTGATGGACATCCGCATGCCAAACATGGACGGAGTGGAGGCAACTCGCCGGATCACGAGTGACGAGAGATTGTCCTCCACACGCGTCCTGATCCTGACCACCTTCGATCACGACGAGTACGTCTTGGACGCGCTCCGCGGCGGGTGCGAGCGGCTTCCTGCTCAAGGACACGCTGCCCGCGGACCTGCTCGCCGCGGTCCGGGTCGTCGCCGGCGGTGAGGCCCTCCTTGCGCCGAGCGTGACTCGGCGTTTGATGGAGAGCTTCGTGCAACGGTCCGCCGCGACGGGCAAGGCACCCGAAGGGCTCGATCTGCTGACGCCGCGCGAGACCGAAGTGCTGACGGCCGTTGCGCGGGGCCTGTCCAACACTGAGATCGCCGACACGCTCTTCATGTCGCACGCCACGGCGAAGACCCACGTGAGCCGGCTGCTCACGAAGCTCAACGCGCGCGATCGCGCGCAGCTCGTGATGCTCGCCTACGAAGCGGGCGTGGTGACCCCCGGCATCGCGTAGGCGGCGCCGCTCCGACCCTGCGTCAGACGAGGGCGGTGACGTCGCCCCGGACGCCGAGCAGAGACTTGCCGTAGACCTCGGCGCTGATCTCGGGGCTCACAACGGCGTGGCGGCTGGCGACTTCGCTGTCGCGCCAGATCCGCTGCAACGGGCTCGAGTCGGCGAAGCTCGATGCTCCGTGCGCGGACACGAGCGTGCGAATCGCTTCGCGAGCGAACGCGACCGTGACGCCGGTGTCCATCCGGGACTTCGCGCGGGCGTCGTAGTCCGGATAGATCCCGAGGCGGGCGGCTTCGTCGATCTCGGCGGCGGCGCGGTATGCGTGCAGGTGCGCGGAGTCGACCAGCGACGCCGCCTTGGCGACGGCCAGCTGGAACGACGGTGCCGCCACCTGCGTCTCGTAGAACGTGTACGAAACACTCCGCTTCGGCGCCTTCTCGATGACGAGATCAAGGGCAGCTTGAGCGAGGCCGAGCTGAGGGCCGACGAGGATCAGCGCGGCGACGGGGATGAAGCCCGATCGGTAGAGCGCCTCGTCGGTGAACGGTGTCGCCGACCGGCCCTGGATCGCCTCGACGACCGACAAGTAACGGTGGGACGGGACGAACACGTCCTCGGCAACGATGGTGTTCGACGCGGTTCCACACATGCCGGCGACGAACCATGTGTCCTCAATGGTCACCTCGCTCATCGGGATGAGCACCACTCCCTGGTCGACGAATCCGCCGTTGGCATCGACGAGCGGCACGCCGACCAGCGCCCATTGCGCGTGCGCCGAACCACTGGCATAGCTCCAGCGACCGCTGACACGAAAGCCGCCGTCAACGGGTGTCGCGGTCGACGTGGGCGCGAGCACACCCGCCACCCGGTTGCTCGGATCGTGTCCCCACACGTCGAGCTGCGCTTGCTCCGGCCAGAGCCCGACGAACCACGCGCAGACGTTCATGAGGCTCGTCACCCACGCCGTCGACCCGCAGCCTCGTGCCAGCTCCCGGGAGACCTCGAGCTTGGTCCGGAAATCGGTCTCCAGTCCGCCGAAGCGCTTCGGTCGCATGATCGACAACAGCCCCGCCTCGTCGAGCGCCGTGATGTTCTCCTCGACCACCCGCCGATCGGTCTCGCTCTGCGGAGCGTTCTCGGCCAACAGCGGGACGAGCTTCGCCGCGCGGGCGACGAGGTCCTCACGCAGGGCGATCTCCTCCGCAGTAACAGACGGCCGGTCGAGGACGATGCTCATGAGTGACTCCCCTGGGGCGCGTGACGCGTCCGCTCAGTATGTCAACGTCGCTGCACGAGTGTCAGGGGCTGCTTTCGTCCCGTGCGATCTCTTCCTCGAGCGCGTACAAGACCGGAAGGGTGGCGTGGTCCTTGGGCCGGCTCGCCGCCTCCTTCGACCGAATCACGTCGCGGAGCGCCGCCACCCGCACTCGAATGCCATCGATGTCGAACGCCTCGCTGCGGTCGACCAGCGCGTCGTAGTCCTCCAGCGCGGCGGGCGAGAAGGTGAGATCGAGATCCCCGCAACGCGTCGTCAGGTTCAACATCGCCATCGACTCGAGCAGCGCGGGGTGGGGATCGAACGCGATGCCGTTGGGCGACTCCTGAACGCGCAGGCGGGCGTCGAGCGAGCGCAGCGCTTCGGAGAGCCGCTCGACGTTGGCGCGATCGCGTGACGGGACGATGTCCGCGTCGTTGGTCATCGACGGCGAGCCGTGAAGCACCGCGGCGAGCCCACCGATCAACACGTAGTCGACAGCGTGATCGCGGAGCGCCTGGAAGAGGCACTCGGGATCGAGAGGTGCAGGCATCAAGTGACCTTGCGAGCGGAAGCGAGCATGCGGCTCACGTTGGCGACCGACGCGAGACGCTGCGCCGGGGACATCGCGAGCTGCTGGCGGATCTGCGCCCGGTCGACATCGTCGGCCACTGTCGAGAGCACGAGTCGCCGGCCACACGCGCGCAGAATGCGGGTCAGGGTCGAGAGCCGGGGCTCGTCGCCGCCGCGCTCCCAGCGCGAGACGACCGACTGCGTCGTGCCGAGACGCTCGGCCAGAGCGGCCTGCGTGAGGCCCGCCCGCGTGCGAGCGTCCCGAATGAGGCCCGCGGTCGGCGTTGATCCCGTGTTCACGGTGGAAGCATAGCGCTTTTAAGTACTTCCTAGCATATTGTTTACGCTATACGGTATCGATCCGACAGGGCTTTTGTCGTCTGCTTGGGGAGCGAGCCGGCGGCGAGGAACTCCTCGAGGGTGACCGCCGAGAAGGTCGACTCATCATCCACGACGAGCGTCGCGTAGCGATCACACTCGTCGGCGACGTCGGTGTTGCCCACGGGGTGGACGACGACATACCGGCCCCAGCTCCACGCGTCGCTCGGGTGCTGGAGCATCGAGAGCACGAGCAGGTGCTCGAGCCACATGACGAGGAGATCGGTGCCGTTGACCGCGTCGATCACTCGCGGCGAGAAGACACGCGATCTCTCCATCACCTCGATGTAGCGGGGAAGGCGCTCCGGCTTCGGGAGTTCGCGCTTGGACGCCTCGTGGTACTTGGTGTCGACGGCGAGGATGCCGCGTGTCCCGTCGCCGAGGTCGAGCACGAACGCGATGTCGAAGGAGATGAGGTTGCCGGTGTAAGCGGCATCGAGCCATCCGGGCGAGTGCGCGAAGCGGACTTCGCACACAGTGCCCGGAACATCAGCCCACCAGGCGTGCACCGCGCCGTCGGCGAGTGCGAGATCGGCGGCGAGATCACCGAACAGGTTGAAGGCCAGCGTCGGTGACCACAACAGATCAGCCCAGAGTCGCTGGTGATCAATGCTCTGATGTGTTTCGGGTGTCGCCATGCGGGCCTTGGCCGCGTCGAAGGCAGCGGCGGTGACGAAGTTCGCTCCGGTCTCCCTGGCGTATTCCAAGGGAATGCGACTCCCTACGGGACGCGCCTTGTTACCCGGCCTGGGCGCGATCGGCTGCGACCCGATCGGGTAGCCCTTCGACTCGCGCCACCGCGACTGGTGAAGCCGGGCGCGGCGGCGAAAATCGGTCATCGCCGGACGACGAGGCACCCGATCGTCGCGCTCCCACGCGTGCGCCGCCTCCAACTCCTCTTGCGACGGCGCCGCGCTCAAGCCCTCAGTCCCGGCCCTGCCAGGTGCAGATGCAGGCCTCGTTGCCCTCGGGATCGGCGAGCACCCAGAACGCGGGCGCCGCCTTGTCCGAGACGAGCGTGCCGCCCGCCGCGAGCGCCGCGGCAATGCGCTGCTCGGCGACGTCGTGAGGGACGGTCACGTCGATGTGGATGCGGTTGCGCTGCGGACGCGGCGCATCCATCTGCTGGAACCAGAACGCGGTCCGCGTCCGTATGGGTCGACACAGTCGTTGTCCGAGTGCGGCTTGTAGCCGAGGACCGCTTCCCAGAACGGCTTGACGAGTGGGATGTCGAGCGCATCGATTGCGATCTCGAGCGAGGCCACAACGCTGGGTTCCGCGGGGATGTCGAGCTCCTTCGCGATCGCCGAGATCTTCCGGGCGAGGTCGACGTCGCGCTGGGTGAGTCCATCGGCATCGTGTGACGTGAGCAGCACGTGGACACGCGGGTACGTGACCGTGAGATCGGGATGGTGGTTCGCCTCGTCGGCAGAGGCGCCGACCCGGGCGGCAAAGTCCAGTCCCTTCGCCATCGAACCCGTCTTGAACGACGAGTGCAGCGACTGCAGCAGCACTCGCCAGTCCTCGAGCCCCTCGCTTTGGCTGACCTGGGTGGATGTGAGCGTGTCTTTCATTGTCTCAACGTTCCCAGAATTTCGGCGGTTTCCATTCATCCTCAGCGGAGGCACTCGCGGACCACGCGGGCGAGCTCGACCGCTCGAGCATCCATCCCGCCCGGCAGCGGCAGCCGCTGCACCGTGTATCCGAACGCGACGTCGTAAGTCGGGTCGCAGAACGCGAGCGAGCCGCCCGCGCCGTCGTGGCCGAACGCGCGGCATGCTGCCGAACGGCCACCGCGGCGAGCACGGGGCCTGGAAGATCACGCCGAACCGGGCCTCCAAGCCCGTGCCGAGCTCGATGCCGTTCGCTTGGATCTGCGACATCTGCGCAATCGTCTCGTCGGTCAGCACGCGCGGCTGCCCTCCGATCTCGTGGCGCAGCGAGGCGTAGAGCGCGGCGAGGCCCCGCGCGCTGGCAAGCACTCCGGCCGCAGGCGGGCCGACGCGACGGAGTGGCACGTCGTTCACCCGGCTCAACATCTCCATCGGATTGCCCGGCGGCAGGGACTGAGAGGTGATGTCATCGCCGCCGCCGAGCGCGCCCGGCGACTCGGCGAGGAATGCCATCAGCTCCTCGACGGAGGGCGGCTGCGCCTCGACGACACGGTGATCCTCCGACACCGGCGTTCCCATCCAGACGTCGATGCCGCGCGTCCCAGTGACGTCATCTCGCAGCGCGTCCGCAACGGTGCGGCCGTCGATGCGACGGACGAGCTCGTCGGCGAGCGTCCCGATCGTGAGCGCGTGATAGAGGAACGCCTGGCCCGGTTGCCAGAACGGCCGCTGTGCTGCCAATCGCTCCGCCAGCGGGGTGTGCGCCAGCACCTCGTCCCACGTGAACCCGCCGTCGACGCCCGGCAACCCCGCCTGATGCGACAGCATCTGCCGCACCGTCACCGTGCCCTTGCCGCCTTGCGTGAACTCGGGCCAGTACGACGCGACCGTCGCATCGAGATCGAGCTGCCCGCGCTGGACGAGCAACGCGATCACCACCGCTGTGGCGCCCTTACTGCTCGAGTACACGGGGAGCAGCGAGTCGGGCTCCATCCCGCCGCCTCCCGTGCAATCCACGACGCGCTCGGCGCCGACGTGCACCGCGAGCTGGGCGCTATAGCTCGGGTCGGCGTCGCAGTACGCCTCGAACGCCTCGTATACCGGCTCGAACGTGGGCATCCGGCGACGCTACGTCAGCACGGCGCTCGCACGTTCCGATCGTGGAGAGGACTCGTTACCGTGGGGTGGCCCAAGAGGAGGTCCACATGACCAGCCTGCCGAACCGGCCCAACACCGCTCTCCTGGTGATCGACGTGCAGAACGGCGTCGTCACCGGCTCCCACCAACGCGACGAGGTAGTCGGGAACATCAGCACGCTCGTCGACAAGGCTCGGGCCGAGAACGTTCCCGTGATCTGGGTCCAGCACAACTCCGACGAGCTGCCCCAAGGCAGCGATCAGTGGCAGTACGTCCCTGAGCTCAAGCGCGACGAGGCCGAACCCGTCGTCCACAAGACCTACGGCGACTCGTTCGAGGACACGAACCTCGAGTCCGAGCTCGCGTCGCGGGGCATCGGCCGGCTGATCGTGACCGGCGCGCAGACCGACGCGTGCGTCCGCTCGACCCTGCACGGCGCGTTCACTCGTGGTTACGACACGCTCCTGGTCGGCGACGCGCACACGACGGAGGACCTCTCGGAGTATGGCGCTCCCCCGCCCGACAAGGTGATCGCGCACACCAACCTGTACTGGAAGTACCAGACGGCGCCCGGTCGTACAGCCGGTGTCGTCGACACCGCCGGCGTCAGCTTCCAGGCTGACGAGATGGCTTCGTCGTAGCGCTTCGACTCAGTCGACGAGTGCGGCGTAGACGAGCTTGCGCAGCTCTGCGCGGATCGGCCAGGTGCTCGACGGCAGCAGCTGGGTGAGGAAAAGCCCCGTGATGCCCTCCTTGCGATCCACCCAGAACGCCGTGCTCGCCGCGCCGCCCCACGCCATCTCCCCCAGCGAGCAGAGGTTCTTCGCCTTCACCGGGTCGATCACGACCGAGAAGCCGAGCCCGAACCCGGTGCCCGAGAACGTCGTCTCCGAGAAGAGCGGCCGGCCGATCTCCTCCAGGTCCTTGTTCCCCGGCAGGTGGTTGCGACCCATGTAGTCGACGGTCCGCGAACCGAGGATGCGCACTCCGTCGAGCACCCCGTTGTTGAGGAGCATCTGTGAGAAGCGCATGTAGTCGTACGCGGTGCCGACGAGACCGCCGCCTCCCCCGAGGAACACGGGAGGCGCGGAGCCACGGCCGCCGAGTGCGGGCAGCAGCACGGCCTTCCGGGTTTGCGGTGACGGCATGTAGAGCGCGGCGAAGCGGGAGGCCTGCTCGTCGTTGCACCAGAACGACGTGTCGCTCATGCCGAGAGGCGCGCAGATGCGCTGCTCGATGAACTCACCGAGCGACTGACCGGACACGACTTCGACGACGCGACCGAGCACGTCGGTCGACACCGAGTAGTTCCACTCGGTGCCCGGCTGGAACAGAAGCGGAATCGACGCCCAGACATCGCACGCGCCCTCGAGATCCATTCCCGCAGGCGTTCCCCACTCGAAGCCGGCCTGCCGGTAGAGGTGATCGATGCCGTTTGCGTACACGAACCCATACGTGAGGCCCGACGTGTGCGTCAGCAGGTTGTGGATCGTCATCGGCTGCGCTTGGGCCACCGTGGCGGGATTCGTCGCAGGCCCCTTGAGATAGACGCGTGTCTCACCGAACGACGGGATGTACTTCGACACCGGGTCGGTGAGCTCGAGCTTGCCTTCCTCGAACAGGATCATCGCGGCGACCGAGGTGATCGGCTTGCTCATCGAATAGAAACGAAACACGGTGTCGAGCTCGACCGGCGCGCCCGACTCCATGTCGCGCTGACCATAGGTCTCGAGATACGGCGTCTCGCCGCCTCGCGACACCGCGATGAGCCAACCCGGCAGTCGCCCGTCGTCGACATACGCCTTGAAGTGATCGGTGATGCGAGCGAGGCGATCGGCGTCGAAGCCCAGCTCCTTCGCCTCGGCCGTGACGGCGGGTACGGGCATCATGAGCTCCTTGGTCGCAACGACTTCGTCGGTCCGTTCACGCTAACAAGGCCGCTGTCCCGCCCCTGGTGTCGTCGGTGGTAGAGACGAGACATGACAACGCCCGTTCCCGCCGGGTACACCACCGTCGCACCATGGATCGTCACGTCCGACACCGGTCGGCTGCTCGAGTTCATCACTGCTGCTTTCGAGGGTGCGGAGCTCGCACGCGTGCCGCTCGAGGACGGCACCATCGGACACGCCGAGATCCGGGTTGGCGACACCATCCTGCTCGCGTTCGACCGCCGTGACGGCTGGCCTGAGATGCCGTCGCTGCTCCGCGTGTTCGTCGCCGACGCCGACGCCACCACTGAGCGCGCTGTCGCCGCTGGCGCGCGCGTCGTGACGGAGCCGCGCACTCATGCCTTCGGTCAGCGCGGCGGCCGCGTTCGCGATCCGTTCGGCAACATCTGGTGGATCAGCGCCGTCGTTGAGGACGTGAGTCCCGACGAGGGGATGCGGCGGCTCGGCGAGCCCGAGTACGCCGACGCGATGAGCGACGCCCAAGAGACGCTCGACCGCGAGCTCAGCGGCCGCGCTCAGGGGATCGCGAGCCGCCCGGTCACGTCCTGAACATGTCTCGTCCGTATCCGAACGACGGGCAGCCGAGTCCGACGTTTCCGATCTACAGCCGGGGAAACCTCGGCGAAGCGTTCCCGAACGTGATCAGTCCGATGACGGGTTCGTTGATGCTCGAGGCGAGCACGCGCGCTCAGACCCGTTGGTTCCTCGAGACGGGAGCCCTGTCAAGAGAACAGGTGAACGCGCCGGCAAACGCCATGTTCGTGCAGTTCTGCGGCTATTTGTATGCGAACGCGTCGCTCGCGCGGATCGCCGCAGTCCGGGCGCCCGGGATGCGTGTCGACGACATCGACGTCCAATACGGCGGCGTCGGCGTCCTGCCTCCATACCGCGCGCGCCGCGGAGACCGGAGTTTTGTGGCGACCGTCCGACTCGGCCGCTTCGCGAGTCGAGCCTTTCGCAGCGGCGAGGCCGAGCGCGCTCGGGCCGCCCAGCGCGAAGTGGACCAGTGGGTGTCTTCGTTGTCGCCCGTCGCCGCGACGAGCGACGCAGACCTGCTCGCGCGGGTGCGCCAGACGTCGCGGTGGTTCGAACGGATGCTTCCGGAGATGATGACGGTGACGCTGCACGCGGGCGCATCCCGAATCGTGATCGAACGCATGGCGGCGGCGGCCGGCGAGCCCGACGCCGCGAACGCGATCACGAGCGGCTTCGGTGGAGTGGCATCGGCGGGCCCTCCGATTGCGCTCTGGGACCTCGGCCGTCAGGTCAGGCAGTCCTCTCAACTGCAGAACCAGTTCGCACAGGGCGTCGAGGGACTCGATCAGCGGTTGCGCACTGACCCTGCGTGCGTGGAGTTCGTCGAAGCGTTCGACCTCTTCCTGCGAAGGTTCGGGTACCACGGTGCCGACGAGCTCGAGCTCGCGTCGCCGAAGTGGGACACCGACCCTGAGCTCGCCCTTCGCATCGTCGAGCGACTGCGAGAGGCACCCGACGACCGGGACCCGGCAGAGGCGGCCCAGACCGTGGCTGCGAACCGAGTCGCGGTGACCGCACGAGTGCGACAGAAGCTGCGAGGGCCGAGACGACTCCTCTTTGACCGCGCTGTCCGGAGCGCTTCCCTGTATGTGCCGGAGCGCGAGAACACGAAGGCCGCCCTCGTCCGCGCGCTGTTCGAGGCTCGGCGCGCCCTGAACGAGCTGGCGCGACGCCACGCCGTCTCCCGCGACGACATCTACCTCCTCGTGCACGAAGAGCTCGAGCCGGCGCTCGACGATCCCGCAGCGTTCGCCTCGCCGATCGAACAACGCCGAGCCCTCCGCACGTGGCTCCAGCAGCGGGATCCGCCGTTCTGGTTCGAGCGCCAGATCTCCGATCCGGCGGGGTGGCCGCTCCGAGCCGACGGCGGCCGAACACCGTCAGGATCGAGCCAGGCGACCATGCGAGTCCAGGGGCTCGGTGTCAGCGCAGGGGTCGTGACGGGTCGGGCGCGGGTGATCCTCGACCCGAATGCGCCTGCCGAGCTCGAACCCGACGAGATCCTGATCGCGCCCCAGACCGACCCGGCGTGGACGCCCCTCTTCCTTGGCGCCGCCGGGGTGATCGTCGAGCGCGGAGCCGTGATGAGCCATGCCGCGATCGTGGCCAGAGAGCTCGGGATTCCCGCGGTGGTCGGCATCGAGGACGCGACCACCGCCATCCCAACCGGCGCCACTGTGACGATCGACGGCACTACCGGGCTCGTCACGGTCGAGCAGTGACGGAGCCCGAGCAGGTAGTCAGCGCTTGTCGAACGCGAGCTCGAAGTGCTGCACCGCGCCGGCGAAGATGTTTCGCTCGATCACCGGCTCGCTGATCATTCGGAGATTTGTGAAGCGACGCGTCATCTCGGTGAACAGGAGCTGCAGCACCATTCGCGCCAGTGATTGGCCAATGCAGACGTGCGGTCCGAATCCGAACGCGATCTGCGGGTTGGGGTTTCGGGTGATGTCGAAGCGGAACGGCTCTTCGAACACGGCTTCGTCGCGGTTCCCCGACGGATAGAGGAGCGCGATTCGGTCGCCGGCGTGCACGGGGGTGTCGCCGATGTGGTCGTCGGCGATCGCCGTGCGGAACATCTGGTTGAGTGGCGACACCCAGCGCAGGATCTCCTCGACCGCGCCGTGGATCAGAGAGGGATCCGCCGCGAGGCGCTCCCACTGGTCCTGGTGATCACAGAACACGCCCAGGCCACGGCCGATCGCAGTGCGGGTGGTCTCGGCGCCCCCGGAGATGAACAAACCCGTCTCGTTCATGATCGTGTGATCGTCCATCGGGCAGCCGCGCACCGTCGCGTTGGCCCACACCGAGATGAACGAATCGTTGGGCTCTTCCCGGAACCGCGGCACTGCCTCGTTGAGATACGCCTGGAACTCGGTGATCGCGGCCATCACGCCCTGCATCACCTCGCCGCTCGCGTCGCGCGGGATCGAGTCGAGACGCATCATCCGCTCCGACCACGACTTGAGGTCGCGCCAGCGGTCCTGCGGGAACCCGAGCAGGTCGGCGGTGTTCCGGCTCGGAAGCTGCGCGGCCAGCGCGTCGACAACTTCCATCTCGCCGGCATCGGCCACCGCGTCGAGCAGCTCGTCGATGAGCGCAAGCAGCGTCTTCTCCTGCGGGACGACACCGCGCGGCGTGAGGCGCCGGGCGACGAGCGCACGCTGCTCGGCGTGACCCGGATCGTCCTGGGCGATCATGTTGTCCTCTTCCGGCGACCACATCGAGCGGTAGCCGCGACTGCTGACGAAGACTCTCGCCCGGCGCTCGACATCGATCAGGTCGGCGTGGCGAGTGACACCGACCATCCCGGACTTCGGATCGCGGTACACCGGGTCGTTCGCGCGCAGGTAGGCCAGCGACTCGTGCATGCCGTCGAGGTCGGCGTAGAAGCCTTCGTCGAGGAGATCGGGTGTGGTGTTCACGGCCATCGCGCGTGTGTAGCACGGTAAGTTCCAACAGCGTGAACCGGATCGAGATCGAGATCGAGCTCCACCGTGGCCGCGCCGACGCGCTGGAGTGGGTGTCGTCGCTCAGCGAAGAGGAGCAGCGCGAGCCGCGGACGCGGAGCGAGCACGACCCTGAGTCGTGGTGGACTCCCGCCGACCACTTCGTCCACACCACGCTGATCGAGCGCAGCTTCAACGAGATGGTGCGGCGCCATCTGCGCGGCGAGCAGGGGATGGATCCGGCGATGGTCGACCCGTCGGGCAAGGCGCTGCGCCCCCTCGAGGACCTCATGGCTTACGTCCACGCGTTCACCGAGGGTTGGAAGAAGGAGCAGGAGGGCAAGCCGCTCGACGAGCTCGTGCGCATCGGATGCGCAGTGCGCGCCGACACGCTGTCGTTGCTCGCCGAGCTCACCGACGAGCAGCTCGCGTCGAGGATCCCGGGAGCACCGTGGTCAGACGGCACCGTCGGCGGAGTGCTATCGGTCCACGCTGCCCACGCCCGCATGCACCGGCATTGGTCCGAGGAGGGCACCCCAACGGGCTGATCGCGACGCCGGTCTCGTTGCTTGACCCGCTGGGGACCGGTGGTATGCAATGGCGTCACACTGAGGGTTGGGGGACGCATGGCAGGCACGACCAACACGAACACCGAGTTCGAGATCCGAGGCTTCAACCACCTCGCCCTCGTGTGCCGCGACATGGCCGAGACCGTTGCTTGGTACGACGACGTGCTGGGCATGAAGCTCGTGAAGACGCTCGAGCTGCCGGGTGGACGGGGGCAGCACTTCTTCCTTGACATGGGCAACGGGGTCGACGGCATCGCGTTCTTCTGGTTCCCGGGCGCGCCCGAGGGCGTGCGGGGCGAATCACTGCAGGACCGCAACGGCATGACGGCAATCGGCACGGTGAACCACATCGCGTTCGATGTTCCGGCCGAGAAGATGGAGGAGTACGCCGAGAAGCTGACGAGCAAGGGCGTCAAGGTCACGCAGATCATCAACCACTCCGACTCGCTCGAGGGTGGCCATCAGCCGAGCTACGACCCGGCGACCGACGAAGGCGACGTGTTCGTCCGTTCGATGTACTTCCAAGATCCGAACGGCACGCTGCTCGAGTTCGCGTGCTGGACCCGCCCGTTCAACGAGGGCGACGTGAAGCACGCACCGGCGACCGCTGCCGGCGCACCCGTCAACGCCTGAGGCACGCCCAGCACACAGCAGCCATCCGCTATCGGGATGCAAGACTCCCACGGGTGCGCGTCCTGCTCGTCTCCGACCTTCACTATGACCTCCGCAAGTTTGACTGGGTGCTGGCACGCGCCACCGACCCCACCGCGGCGATCGAGGTCGCGGTCCTCGCGGGAGACCTGCTCGACATTGCTTCACCCGTGCCTCTCGATGCGCAGATCACGGTGGTTCTCCACTATCTCGAACGGCTCGCCGCTCATTTGCCGACGGTGGTGTGCTCCGGCAACCACGACCTCGACAGTCGTAATGACTCTGGCGAGAAGATCACACGCTGGCTCTCCGAGGCGCGTGACCACGGAGTCGTCGTCGACGGCGACTCGCTCGATCTCGATGGTTGGCGAGTGACTGCCTGCGCGTGGTGGGAGGGCTCCGAAACGCTGGCCGCGCTCGAAGAACGCCTCGACGCCGCCGCAGCGGACAGGCCGGCTCATTGGGCCTGGGCGTTCCACGGACCACCCGAAGGCCCGCTCTCGTGGACCGGCGCGCGGCATTACGGCGATCCGGAGCTGCCCCGCCTGCTCGACAAGTACGCGCCGGACGCGGTGCTGTGCGGCCACATCCATCAAGCTCCGTTCACGCGGGAGGGCGGCTGGGCCGAGCGTCGGGCAAACACGTGGTTGTTCAACGCGGGATATCAGCTCGGCGGTGAACCGACCTCTATCGAGCTCGACCTCGACGAGCGCACCGCCGGCTGGCGCTCGGCCACGGGGCACGGAGTCATCGAAATCGGGGCCCCAGGGTCGCGGTCAACGCTTGCTCAGTAGTCAGGCGAGCGGTCCGAGCCCGGCTCGATGTCGACCGGCGGGCGCTCGGCGATCCGTTGCAACAGCTCACCGAAGACACCGAGGTGGTCGTCGCTGTGGCCGAACTGCCGTTGCACATCCGCGACGTACGCCGTCAAGCGATAGAGGCGCGCAGCGAGCTGACGGGCCACCTCGAGCGCGACCTGCGGATGGGCAGCGAAGAACTGGTCGGGATCGCCGATTTCGCGGATGACTGACGGCACCCGTGCGGTCACGGTCGCCGCACGTGCTTGGTGGAGCAGGGCGCCGATCTCCCCGACGACCGACCCGGGCAGGCCGTGGCGGTTCACCACGACACCGCCGCGATCGACCTCGAGCTGACCCTCGACGAGCACCAGGACCGTCGTGACTGTGTCTCCCTCCCGGTACACGACTTCGCCGGCGGTCAACGACCGCTCCGGCAGATCGACCGTGAGCGCCAGAAGGTCGTCGGTCACCCGACGATCATCGCGCGACGTTCGGCGAGCAGACGCCGCTTGCCGCGAGCGATACGTTCCGAGGCATGCCCACGCGCATTGCAGTCGTGTACTACAGCGCCACCGGCAATCTCTTCATGCTGGCCAGTGCGATCGCAGAGGGCGCCGCGAGCGAAGGTGCTGATGTTCGCCTGCGCAAGGTGCGTGAGCTCGCGGCCGAGGAGGTCATCGCGGCGAACCCCCGATGGGTCGCGCATCGCGAGGCGACGGCCGACATCCCGGAGGCGAGCAACGACGACCTCGAGTGGGCCGACGGGTTCGCATTCGGGTCTCCCACGAGGTTCGGGCTGCCCGCCGCACCGCTGAAGTTCTTCCTCGACCAGACCGGCGGGCTTTGGATGCGCAAGGTCCTGCTCGACAAGGTCGGCACCGCATTCACGTCGTCGTCGACGAGCCACGGTGGTCTCGAGGCGACGATCCTCGCGATCAACACCGTGCTCTACCACTGGGGCTCGATCGTGATGCCGCTCGGCTACAGCGACGCCACCGTCGACGAGACCGGCAACCCCTACGGCGCGAGCTGGGTGTCACGAAAGCGCTCTGTACCCGACGAGGCCGCGTTGGCCACCGCACGGTGGCAGGGGCAGCGACTCGCTCGTGTCAGCGCGGCGGTCGCGACGCTCGGAACGCCGCGAACTCACACGACCGGCTGATCGTGAACCCCAGCTGCTCGTAGACGGAGCGCGCTCGAGTCGTTGTTCTGGGCGACGTGGAGCATCGGCGTGTTGCCCTCGGCCGCGATCTGATCGGCGACCAGCGCGGTGACGATCGCTCCATAGCCGCGGCGGCGGGCACTCGGATCGGTGCAGACCGCGCTGACCTCGACGAAGCCGGGCAGGTGGAAGCGGCGGCCGGCCATCGCGACGAGCGTGTCGTCGTGGAAGATGCCCAGGTATCCGCCGAGCTCGATGGTGCGAGGCCGAAACGGCCCCGGCTCGGTGCGGGCGACGAGATCGATCATGACGTCGACGTCGCCGCCGGCGAGCGCGCGCTGCGACACCCGCTGCCCCGTCGTCGGGTCGGTCGCGGGCAGCGGAGGCGTGACCGCCGATGCTGCGTCCCGCACCATCTGGTAGCCCTCGCCCTGAAACACCTGCTTCCATCCCTCGGGCGCCGGCGGCAGCGGCGCCTCTCGGAACAGCACCACGACCTCACCCTGCGCGAGCGCGGCGAGATCGTCCCACGCGCCGGAAGTCGGTTCGTCGATCGCGTAGAAGACCGACACGTCGGGATGAAACCGGCGGGCGAGCCCATGTCCCTCGGCGTGATCGGACTGCGGGCCGATGAGCGAGTGCCACACCGCGTTGCGGAGCACCTCCGTCACGCGACGAACACCTCGGGCTCGACGGGAAGAGCGGCCAGCGTCTCGAGCACGGCGCGGGCCACGACGTCGTTCTGCCGGAAGGCGGGCGCGTTGAACCGTGGGCGGGCAAACGCTCCGGCCACCTGACGGCTCGTGAAGGCGCCGAGCGCGTGGCGCCGAGGGTGACCAGTGCCGTCCTCGCGGCGGAGCAGCAACGCGGGACCGGTCACCGACACCCGTCCGGTGTTCGCCGACCAGTCGCCGTCGGTCACCACGTCTTCGACGATCTCGCCCCGCCCGTGGAGACGGCGCAGCAAGACGCTCGTCGCCCGACTCACCGACGGACGCGGCGATGCGCGCATCGACGAGCGCGGTGCCATGGATCGCGTCGGGATGGCTCGAGCTCGTCGCGACGAAGGTGCCGCTTGGCTCGTCTGCCTCGATTCGCATGTCCGCGCCCGCGAACCGAACGAGGCCAGCGTCGGCGAGCGCGAGCAGCTGGCGGAGGCGCTCCGGCGGCGGACCACTCGTGTAGTACATGAAGAAGCTCAACCACCACGTGGTCATGCCTTCGAGGCGCGATCGCGACCCGACCTGAGCCGCGATGCGACGGAGCGGCTCGGCGATTCCAAGCATCGCCGTGAACGCGGCAAGGTCCGGGCTGTGTCGAGGATCGGTGCGGCGCGCCACATCCGCGGCGACGTGTTCGACGACGTGCGCGTGCAGGTCGTCGCTCGAGCGGAAGCTGACGTCGGCCAGCGGCTGGTCGAGCGCGGCGATGTCGAAGTGATCCGCCGGGTCGGGCACGGACGTGGCGAGAAGTGGGGCGAGGTCGCCCCAATCTGTGGCCGCGTAGTCGGTCGAGAACTCGTCCCACGAAGTCGTCGTGCGCTCGGGATGGGCTGCGAACAGCTCGTGGTAGTACGCCCAGCCGATCTCCTTCGCGACCAACGGCAGCACGTCGACGAAGAAGTCGAGCGTGGTGTCGCTCGCGAGCAACGCCGCGATCGCGTCGTCGTCGAGAAAACGCGGCAACGGCGCGAGCGGAGCCTGCAATCGGTAGGCGAGCTTCGTCCGGTACGGCACACCGCGGCGAGAGCCGACGTGGAGCACCGGCTCGAGACCACTCTGCTCGTAGACGAGCGTTCCTTCGTGGCCTTCCACGAACCGACCACCACGCCCTTCGGTCACGAGCACGAGCAAGTCGGTGAACGCCTGGCCGAGCCCGAGCACCAGAACGTCCTCCCCCGGTGCGAGGACGGAGAGGTCCTGGTCGGCGGTGTGGCCACACGGGATGTAGGCAAGGCGGTGCTCGCCGGCGAACTGCGCCAGCGCGCTCCCGACATCGTCGGGAGTCGCGTCCAGGTGACCGAGTGAAAGCACGACGACGTCGACGACGAGGGGCCTCGCGTCGGGGCTGTCGAGCACGACGTACTGGCGCCCGTCGTCTCCGTCGAAGAGGTCGACGGCAGCGGCCGTGTGCCTGATCACCTCGACGTGCGGTGGCAGGGCATCGACCACCTGGCGGTGAAACCAGTCGAGGTACACCGACTGCACGCGCCGCGTGGGAAACGACATCGCCGACAGCCCGCGGATCTCCCTGTACAGCTCAGGTGACGCAAGGGCGCGCAGGGTCTCGTCGTCGACGGTCTGCGCCCATTCGTAGAGCGACGGCCCATCCATGGGCGGCCCCGCGCAGATCACCGAGTCGTCGACGAAGAGCGTGACGTCTTCGGCCATCGAGTTCATCCAGAGTCGCGGGTGCAGATCCGGCCGCCACACTCTTCCGGTACCGGCCCGATGCGGGTCGATCAGGTGGATGCGCAGGGGGCGGTCGGGCAGCAGCTCGGGACGGTTCGCCGCGAGGCGCTCGAGCAGCGACGAGGCGGTCGGCCCGGCGCCGACGAGCGCGACCTCGACCGGCGCCTCGTCAGCCGGCACCTCGTCAGCCGGCACTTCGTCAGCGCGGCGCGGCACTGGCCCGCAGTCCGAGGTGGTCGCGAAGTGTCGGGCCGTCGTAGTCCGCTCGGAACACGCCCCGCTCCTGGAGAAGGGGGACGACATCGTCGACGAAGCGATCAATCCCGTGAGGGGTCAGGTGCGGCACGAGGATGTAGCCGTCCGCCGCGTCGGCCTGCACGTAGTCGTTGATCTTCGTTGCGACCGTCGTCGGACTTCCGACGAAAGACGATCGTGCCGTCATCTCGATGACGAGCTCGCGCATGCTCAGGTGCTTGGCCTCCGCGATGGCTCGCCACTTCGCCGCGACCGCCAATGGGTCTTTGTCGTGGCGCACTCGCCCTCGCGTGATCGAGACGCCGCCCTCGAGGTCGGGATCGATGTCGGGCAGCGGACCGTCGGGGTCGTAGCCGGAGAGGTCCCGGCCCCAGAGCTGCTCGACGAACGCGATCGCGCCCTGCGGGCTCACCTGCTGTGTGCGGATGTGGGCCGCGAGCTCCTCGGCGTCGTCGTCGGTGTCGCCGACGACCGCGGTCGCGGCCGGGATGATCTTCAGGTCCTCCGGAAGCCGGCCGTACTTCGCCAGCCGGGGCTTCACGTCCGCGAAGAAGGCCTGGCCGTCGGTGAAGCCGGAGTGGCGGCGTGAAGATCACGTCGGCGTGCTTCGCCGCGAGCTCCCGACCTCCGTCGGAGTCGCCGGCCTGGATCATCACCGGGTACCCCTGCGGGCTGCGGGGGATGTCGAACCTGCCCTCGATGAGTGAACTGGTCGCCCTCGTGCGTGGAAGGAGCTCGCCGATCCAGGAGTCCCAGAGCATGCGGGCAACCTCGATGAACTCGGCCGCCCGCTCGTAACGGTCGTCGCGAGGAGGAAGCCGCCCCGCCGGAAGTTCTCGCCGGTGAAGGCATCGGGGGAGGTCACGGCGTTCCATGCGGCACGGCCGTTGCTGAGGTGATCGAGCGTCGCGAACTGGCGGGCGAGCTCGTAGGGCTCGTTGAACGTCGTGTTCAGGGTGGCGGCAAGGCCGATGCGGTCGGTGACGGCGGCGAGCGCGGCGAGCACCGTGAGCGAGTCGGGGCGGCCGACCACGTCGAGATCGAAGATCTGGCCCCGGTGCTCCCGCAGGCGGAGCCCCTCGGCGAGGAAGAAGAAGTCGAACTTGCCCCGCTCGGCGGTGCGAGCGAGGTGGGCGAACGACGAGAAGTCGGTCTGGCTGCCCGAAGTGGGATCACTCCACACGGTCGTGTTGTTCACGCCTGGGAAGTGCGCCGCGAGGTGGATCTGCTTCACGACGCGTACCGGTTGGCGGGGCGTTCGAGGCCGAAGCGATCGCGCAGCGTCGCTCCGACCGGCATGTCATCGGTGCGGACCAGGGGCGCGACCTCGGTGGCGAACCACTCGAACGTCTCGGTTGAGTCGGGCTCGATGAGAAAGCCGTCGACGTCGGCGCCGCGGAGCTCGTCGACCAGTGCGGCCGCGTCGCCGCGCGACGATCGGTCGCTTCACGAGGACGGCCGCAGCGCGTGCGAACGGCTCGGGCTGATCGACGAGGACGATGTCGGCGCGCGTCGACGCGAGCGCGCGGGATGGTTCGTCGCGCGCGTCGATGAAGACGAGCGGCTGGCCCTGCGGCGACCGCGGGGTGATCGAAGGGCCGCGCACGCTGAAGAACGGCCCTTCGAAGTCGATGTAATGCACCTTCGCACGGTCGAGGTAACGCCCCGTCGGACGATCACGGATGACGGCGTCATCCTCCCAGCTGTCCCAGAGCCGGCTGACGACTTCGATCGCGTCGCCGGCTTCCGCGTACAGCTCGACGAGGGATTGCACGCCCTTGCGGCCGAAGCGACGCGTCGCCTCCTCGCTCGTCGAAACCGCGACGCGCCAGCCCGCGCGGCCTCCCGAGACGAGATCGAGGCTGGCGACGTTCTTCGAGACGTGGAATGGCTCGGTGTGCGTCGTCGTCACCGTGGCGACGAGGCCGATCGATGTCGTCGCCGGCGCGAGCCGGGCCATGACGAGGAGCGCATCGGGACGGTCCGGTGCGGGGTCGAAACCGTCATCGAGACTCACGAAGTCGATGCCCGCCCGCTCAGCGATCAGCGCGAGCTCGACAGCTCGGTCGGCTGAGAGAAGCGCGTCGCCTTCGCAGTCCAGCGCGATGCCGAGGTGACGTCGACGCCTCATCGCCCCAGTCTCCCAAATCCCGACTGAATTGCTCTACTTTCCCGCGGTGGCGAGTCGGTGCTGCTTCGGGCTCACGCCGTAGGCGCGCTTGAAGGCGGTGCTGAGCGCGTAGGGGCTGCCGTATCCCACCTGCCGAGCGACGGCACCGATTGTCGCTTCGGGTTCCCGGAGAAGGTCGGCCGCCAACGCCAGCCTCCAGGCGGTGAGAAAGGTCATCGGCGGTTCGCCGACGAGCTCGGTGAACCTCCGAGCGAGCGCGGCACGCGAGACACCGATCTCCGCGGCAAGCGACGCGACGGTCCAGGGCTCGGCCGGATTGTGGTGGAGCATCCCCATGGCCTTGCCGACCACCGGGTCGCTCTGGGCGCGGTACCAGGAGGGAGGTTCGGCCTCGGGTCGCGCGAACCACGCGCGGAGCGCCGCGACGAGCAAGAGGTCGAGCAGTCGGTCGAGCACGACGCTCTGGCCCGCGTCGTCGCGGACGACTTCCTCGGCGAGCACCGGGATGAGGGGCGAGTCCCACATGTCCTTGCGGAGGACGACCACCGGCGGCAACGCGTCGAGCAGCCGTTGGCTCACCTCGGTCTCGGTCTCGTAGGTGCCGACCAGCATCACCGAGGACCCGCGGGGATCGTTGCCCCACGACCGCACGCCGAGGTGCATCGCCTGATGGAGGTCCTCGCCGTCTGGCGTGGTGCAGCGCTGGCCGGGGTGGATCACCGCTTGGGGCGCCGTCGCGGGGTCGTCGGCGAACCCGTACGGGTCAGGCCCGCGCATGATCGCGACGTCGCCGGGACCAAGCCGAATGGGCTCCCCCACGTCGGGGACAAACCACGCATCGCCGCGAACGACGGCGACGAGCGAGAGCGGAGCCCGGTCCTGGATGCGCACGGACCAGGGTGGATCCATGATCATGCGGAGCGCGAACGCTCCCCGCGCCCGAGCGCCGTCGAGCAGACCCGAGAAGGTGTCCACGCCCGCAATTGTAGACGCTTACATATGAATGTGAGCCTTTCGACGATGGACCGTCTCACATGGTCGGCGTCTACTGAGTCTCATGACTACGACACAGCAACCTCAAACGACCTTGGTGCTCGGCGGGACCGGTAAGACGGGGCGACGGGTCGCCCAGCGACTCCGGGCACTCGACCTCCCTGTCCGCATCGGCTCGCGGGCGGGTCGACCTCCGTTCGATTGGGAAGACCGAGACACGTGGGCGCCCGCGCTCGAAGGCGCCGGCGCGGTGTACGTCTCGTACTACCCGGACATCTCTGTCCCCGGCGCCGTCGACACGGTCGGCGCGTTCGCTCGCTTGGCCGTTGCCTCCGGCGTCCCTCGACTCGTGCTCCTCTCCGGCCGCGGCGAACCCGAGGCCGAGCTCGCCGAGCAAGCCGTCCGCGACTCCGGCGCGGCGCTGACCGTCGTGCGCTCCACCTGGTTCGCACAGAACTTCAGCGAGGACTACATGCTCGACTACGTGCTCGCCGGCGAGGTGGCTCTGCCCGCCGGTGACATCGCGGAACCGTTCATCGACGCTGACGACATCGCCGACGTCGCGGTCGCTGCACTCACCGATGATCGTCACGTCGGCCAGGTGTACGAGCTGACCGGCCCGCGGCTGCTGACCTTCGCCCAAGCTGTCGAGGAGATCGCGAGGGCAACCGGGCGCGACATCCGCTACGTGCCGGTCTCGATCGAGGAGCACGCTGCGTCGTCTCTTGCGCACGGCGTTCCCGAGGAAGTCGTCGAGCTGCTGACCTACCTGTTCAGCGAGGTCCTCGATGGCCGCAACGCGCATGTCGCCGACGGCGTCCAGCGTGCTCTGGGCCGCGCGCCGAAGGACTTCACCGACTTCGCGCTCGACGCGGCCGCGAGCGGTGTGTGGGAGGTCCCGATCGCGAGCGGAGTCCCCCGGTGATCGATGACCTCGGGCCTGTCCTCGCCGTGGCTGGCGCCGTCGGCGCCGGTCTCAACGGCGGCGTGTTCTTCGCGTTCTCGACATTCGTGATGCGCGCGCTCGTTCGGCTCCCTGCCTCAGGCGGTGTGTCGGCGATGCAGTCCATCAACCGGGAAGCCCCATCGCCGCTCTTCATGCTGCTGCTGTTCGGCACTGGCGTCCTCAGCATCGCGGGCGGCGCGATCGCGCTCGCCGGTTGGGACGAACCGTGGGCGCCCTACCTGCTCATAGGGAGCGTGCTCTACCTCCTGTGCCCTATCACCACCATCGCGTACCACGTACCCCGCAACATCGCGCTCGACGAGCTCGACGCTGACTCACCCGCTGCACAACAGGCATGGGCCAGCTGGCACTCGACCTGGACCGCGGGCAACCACGTACGGACACTCGCCTGCGCGGCGAGTGCCGTGGCGTTCGCGCTCGCGGGTTGGGCGTCCTGAGTCGTCGCGGTCAGGCGCTCGGATACTCCTCGTCGGTGACGTGTGCGCCCCAAGTTGCCGCGCCCGTCGTGATGGAGATGTGGGTCATGAGGTGATCGTGGGTCGCGCCGTGCCAGTGCCACTCCTCGGCGGGCGTGCGTACGACATCGCCCGGCTGGATCGTGACGATCGGCTCCCCGCTCGACTGCACGAGTCCCTGACCCTCGGTGACATAGAGGATCTGGCCGAGGCTGTGCGAGTGCCACGCAGTGCGTGCGCCCGGAGAGAAGTGCACGATGTTCACGGCGACGTGTGAGGGATCCTGACCCTGGGCGGCCGGATCGATCCACACGTCGCCCGTGAACCACTCGGCGGGACCCTTGAGGGAGGGCTTCTTCGACTCGATGTCCATGGGTGTCCTTCTCTTGAGGCGTGGCCCACGGCCACGCGACGGCCGCCTCTATGGTCGCCCAATGGACCCGAACATTGCCCGGAAGACCTGGCGCACCCTCGAGCCCTATCACGGGCTCGTGTACTTCTGCCCGGAGGCGACCGAGGCATATGCCGCGCTCGCGATCACCGGATTCGACGGCTACTTCGCCTCTCGCTCTGCAGCGTTCGGCGCCGCGAGCCCTCAGCTGGTGCAGGCGACGTTCTTCAACTTCCACCCGTCGGTCGTGCACCACGCGCTGCCGGCCGCGTGGGATCACGCCAATCCTGAATCCGTGCAGGCCGCGCGCCGCGCGGCCATCGACGCCGCCCTGGCGCGCTTGACCGACGACGTCCTCTCCGGACCGCAGCTCGACAGGGCCATCGAGCTCGCGCGGCACGCGTGCGAGGCCGTCGGCGACTCCATCGGCGGCCGTCCGCTCGCCGCTGCACACCTCGCGCTCCCCTGGCCGGACGAGCCACGCGTCGTGTTGTGGCATTCGCTCACCGTCCTCCGCGAGCACCGGGGTGACGGCCACATCGCTTGCCTCACCGAAGCGGGCATCGACGGATGCGAAGCGCTCGTGCTCCACGCGGCGATGGGTGAGATCCCTCGGGCTGGCCTGCAGGGAACGCGCCAGTGGCCCGACGATGAGTGGCAGGAAGCAGTCGATCGCCTCGCATCACGCGGCCTCGTCGATAGTGCCGGCACGTTCACCGACGCGGGGCGAGCGCTGCGCCAAGGGATCGAGGACCGCACCGACGAGCTCGCCGTCAGACCGTGGCTCGCGATCGGTGAGGACGGCTGCGAAGAGCTCCGGACTCTTGTTCGCCCGGCCAGCAAGGCGATCGTCGCCGGCGGTCTGCGCTAGCGGTCGGTGCCGTAGGCGGCGAGGAAGGTGCGCAGGGCGTGATCAGCCCATCTGTTGATCGACGATCGGCTCGGTGCGTCGTAGTCGCCGAGCAACATCGCTCTGTTGATCGGCTCGGACATGATCAGCCAGTTGAAGTCGGACGCGGCGCGAGCGGCGTCGGGAACTCGAAGCAGTCCGCGGCGCTCGAGTCGCCGGAACACGCCGGTGAGCTCTTTGATCGTGCGGCCCGGGCCCAGCTCGAAGAACGAGCGGCCCAGCTGCGGGAAGGTGACCGCCTCGGCGATGACCAGTCGGCGTAGCTGCAGGGGGCGAGGCTGCAGGACGAGAGCGAGCTGCTGGCGCGCATGTTCGCGCAGGTCCCTCTCGAGATCGACAGAGTCGCCGAGCAGGTGGATGTCGTCGTCGAACGGTGTGCTGGCGCTGGTCATGATCTCCATGACGACGGCGAACAAGAGGCGTTCCTTGTCGCCGAAGTGCATGTAGATCGTCTGCTTCGACACGCCCGCGAGGCGAGCGATGTCGTCCATTGTCGTTCTCGAGTAGCCGGTGGTGAGGAACGCCTCGGTCGCGGCTTCGGCGATCACCTTCCGCTTTCGCTCGGCTCGTGTGAGTCCGCTCGCCACCTCGGCCATCGACTGCACGGTACTAGACCGACCAGTACTGACCGCTTGACGGCTGCGGTTCAGTACCGTACCGTCTAGTTCCGATGAGACGACAAGCGACCGGCAAGATCGACGAGCGGAGCATCGCCGCAGCCGTCACCGCCGAACGCCTCAGCCTCTGCGACCTCCTTGACACCCTCACCGACAACGAGTGGCACACGAGGTCGCTCTGCACGGAATGGACGGTGCATGACGTTGTCGCGCACCTCACGCTCGCGACCCGAGACACCACCTGGGACCTTCTCAAGGGTGCGATCAAAGCGCGCGGCAACTTCGACCGAATGACCACTGACATGGCACGCGAGCACGCACGCCGCTTCGCACCGCCCGTACTCGTCCAACAGCTCAGAGACACAGCGACCTCGACGCGACGCGCTCCCCTCAGCAGCCGGCTCGACCCACTCGTCGACGTGCTCGTGCACGCGCAAGACATCGCCCGACCACTCGGACGGACGTACCCCATGCCTCCCGAGCACGCAGTTCCGGCCCTCACGCACGCCGTCAACAGCCGGTGGTACGGCGGCAGCAAGCGATTCCGCGACGTCACACTCATCGCCACCGACGCCAGCTGGTCGTTCGGGACAGGCAACGACGAAGCTCGCGGCAAATCGGGTGACCTGCTGCTCATCGCGACCAACCGAGCCGCCGGCCTGACCCAGCTGTCGGGACCCGGTGTCGAAGTGCTCGCGACCAGACTCGAGTGAGGCGGGCCCGTCAGCCGAGACCGAGGAGGCGGATCGCGTTCTCCCTCAGGATGAGCGGACGAACCTCATCTCGGAACCCCACCTCGTCGAACGCCGCGAGCCACTTGTCCGGCGTGATCATCGGGTAGTCCGACCCGAAGAGCACCTTGGTGCGAAGCAGCGTGTTGGCGTACTGGATCAGGTTCGCCGGGAAGTACTTCGGCGACCACCCCGACAGATCGATGTGGACCTGCGGCTTGTGGAGCGCGACCGAGATCGCCTCGTCCTGCCAAGGAAACGACGGATGCGCGAGCACGATCGGCATGTCGGGGAAGTCGACCGCGACATCGTCGACGTCCATCGGGTTCGAGAAGCGCAGCCGGATGCCTCCGCCGCCGCGGACGTTGGCTCCCACCCCGGTATGGCCCGTGTGGAACAGCGCCGGCACGCCCGACGCCTGAATCAGGTCGTACAGCGGGTAGGCCATCCGGTCGTTCGGATGGAAGGCCTGCACGCTGGGGTGGAACTTGAAGCCCCGTACTCGGCCGGTAGCGACGAGGCGCTCGGCTTCGGCGATGCCCTCGGCTCCCCGGTTCGGATCGATGCTGACGAACGGGATGAACACGTCCTCGTACTGCGCGGTCTCCTCCAGCAACTCATCGTTCGGCACCGCCATCGGCCGGTCCTTCACGTCGACGCCGAACACGACCGCGGCCATGTTCCGCTCGCGGTAGTACGCGGCCATGCCGGGGAGGTCAGCGGCCACCTGGTCGCTCCCGAAGTACTGCTTCATCGCCTCGATCCCCTCCCCGGCGGTCTCACCGGTGCGAGTCGAGACGTGCACGTGGGTATGGACATCGATGGCGACCAGGTTCGAGGTGTCGATCACGACCCCAGTCTTTACCCCACGAGTTTCCGGAGACGGATCGTGAGGAACGGTCGACCATGAGCGCTTCGCCGCGGATCGTCGCCAGGACCGAGTTGTTGATCCGGTGCACACCGGCCCAGGTGTACCGGGGGTTCGTCGAGCCCGACATGCTCACGAAGTTTTGGCTGTCGGCGGCCAGCGGGCCACTGGAGCTCGGTGCGACGGTGCATTGGTCGTTCATGGTCGAAGGTGCCGAGGTCGACACCCGTACGACCGCATTGGACGTGGCCAAGCAAATCGCGTGGGAGTGGCCCGACGGGACGTCGGTCGAGGTGCGCATCGAGCCGTTCCGTGACGACCCCGGTGCCAGTCACGTCACGATCGAGCACGTCGGCTTCGACGGCGATCTCGACGACCTGATCGCCGCCGCCGTCGACTCGACGCAGGGCTTCACCCTGGTGTTATCCAACCTCAAGCTGCTGCTCGAGACGGGGACGGCGGGCAACCTCGTCAGCGACAAGGCCGCGCTGATCATGGCAAGCATGCGCGAAGCGAACGGGGCCTGACCTTCCCCTGACAGGGACGAACGAGTCAGCCATCGCGGGTCAGCTGCGAGCGGACAGCGCGTCGAATGCGGCCACGCGTTCGGTGTCCTCGTAGTCCTCCTGGACAGTGGAGCTTGCCCCAGCGCGATTCCACGAACAGGACCGCACGGTTCGCGTACCGGTCGTGCCCATCATCGCCCGGAACCCAGTGGTGGACGCGAACTGCGGCCCGCATGTTCCATGGCGGACCGTTGACGAGGATGTCGTCGACCTGCATCTGCATGCCGGTCGCGACGTAGCGATCGAGGAAGGCTTCGATCTCCGCACGACCCCGGTGAGTGGCGAAGGCGTCTCTCCCTCTCACCGTCGGGCGATGTTGATTCGCCCAGGAGTTCTCACCCGGGAAGCACAGCACCGCGTCGTCGGCGAACATCCGTAGCGCGGGACCGGCGTCGCCGGCGTTGGCGCTGGCGATGTTGCGGCGGATCATCCACCGGACGGTTGCTTTGTACATCGAGGACTCCTCGGAGCGAGCCGCACGCGGCCTGAATAGATCGATCGCTCTAGTGAAGTACACTGACGGCTCATGGGTCAACCCATGCGACCTTCCCGGGGGACCCGAGACCGAATCGTGACCGCCGCGGCCGAGCTCTTCCGCCAGCGCGGCTACGCCGCGACGGGGATCAAAGCGGTGCTGGAGGCGAGCGATGCGCCATACGGCTCGCTGTACCACTTCTTTCCTGGCGGCAAGCAACAGCTGGGCGTGACGGTGATCGAGACCGGTGGGGACGTCTACAAGCAGTTGGTCCGGACGATGTACGACGAGCACGGCGACGATGTCGTCGCCGCGACGAGAAGGTTCTTCGAGGGCGCCGCCGAGCTGTTGGAGTCGACCGGTTTCGCCGACGCGTGCCCGATCGCGACGATCGCCGGCGAGATCGCTGGCAGCAACGAGCCGATGCGGTTGGCGTCGGCCAAGGCGTTCGGATCGTGGATCGACGAGCTCGACGAACGGTTCCAACACGCCGGGCTTTCGCCCGATGCTGCCCGTGCCCTGGCGGTCGAGCTCTTCTGCCTCGTCGAGGGCGCCTTTCTGCTCGCGCGAACCATCCGAGACGCGACGCCAGTACGCGTCCGCGGGCCACCGAGCTGCGGCGTCGCTCGAGGGCGCCCTCGTCCGCGTCAGCGCTCGCTAGCCAAGCCGCGTCAGCACGTTCCGGGTGATCTGTTCGATCTGCGGGTCTCGCCCGGCCAGCCCGTGGGCCCAGTCGGTCGACCCCGACGTCACCACGGTCGCGCCCGCGTCGTTCGTGTACGCACCCAGCACCGCGTGGCCGTGACGGATGCGTTCCATCGCCTCGGGGTCACGGGTCCCGAACACGCGTGACGCGATGTACTCCAGCTCGCTCGGCTCGCCCGGCTTGGGCGGACGAGGCGCGGACTCGCGGGTGAAGTGCTGCGTCGGGCACGTGCCGAGGATCTCGAACGTCGACGGCGTGCCGTCCTCGCCGGTCGGGTACGGCAGCCCGTCGCGGTAGGTGAACACGCACCCGTCGCACTCGTAGCCGACGACGGTCGCGCCGGCACCGAGCACGTCGCCGTAGCCGAGCCCGGTGCCGTCGAAGATCCAGTGGCCGGCGCGGTGCACGGTGTAGCCGCCGAGACCGGTCGGTCACGTTGCGACCGATGCGGTGATAGCCGCCGCGGGTGAACGAGACGCCGGTCATGTGGTTCTCGGGACGACCGACGACCACGTCGGACCAGAACGTCGTGACCTCGGGCTCGCGGTCGGTCCCCATCAGCGGGTCGTTCTTGAAGAAGCCCTTGTACCCGACCATCACGTCGTGGTCGTCGCCCTCGATGCGCACCTGCCACAGCGACGTGTTGCCCGAGAAGAACGCCGCGTTGCCGCCGCGCGCGATGAACGCCTCGACCGTGTCGCGCATGCCGCGCGACCAGTACTCGTCGTGGCCGACCGACAGGTACAAGCTCGCGCCGTCCAGCACCTCGGGGTGATGCTCGAGATCGGCGTTCGTGCACACACCGATCTCGAACCCTTCGCGCTCGGCCCACTCGATGAACGGCAGCTCCCAGTCGGGCCAGCCCGCCGACCCGGCGTAGCCCGACAGGTGGTTGAGCTGGAGGTAGCCGACGTGCGCGGCGTTCTGCGGATCGGGCGCGCCCGTCCCCGTCACGCGACGGCCCTTGCCCGGCGGCTTGTACAGGTAGCCCGCCGCCATCGGCCGCTGCATGGCGACGTGCGTGCCGCCCGTGTACAGGTTCGGCCCGCCGAAGTCGTTGTAGGCGTGCCAGGTGTTCGTCGCCAGCGCGAGCACGATGCGCGTGCCGGCCGACGGACGCACGACGAAGAACGCGTAGTCGCGCCGCACCTTCTCGCCGACGTCGATCTCCATGACGACCTCGTAGTAGCCCGACCGCCACGTCGGGATCGACGTCGAGCGTGAGCGCGACCGGCCAGCCGCAGCCCTTCGACGAGGCGTCCTTCGGCGTCTCGTGCTCGTCGGCCGCGACCGCGTCAGCACTGAACACGACCTCTCGTCGCGCGCCGACCCGTGCCACCTCGACCCGCACCGGCCGCCCGCCGGACGACGACATGTGCAGGCCGACCTGCTCGCCCGCGCCCGCCGATTGCGGCCAGCAGTACCCGGTCACCACCTCGCGCGCCATCGCCCGACCCTAACTGCGCAGCGTTTGGTCGCCAGCAGGCGATATAGGGCCTCTGGCGACCAAACGGTCATGCGCCCGATGCAGCGCTCGCGGCGGCCACGTGCGTCGCTACGAGGTCGACCCACTCGTCCCAGTACGCCTCGGGATAGTCGTGTCCCATCCCATCGATCAGGACGAAGCGCGCGCCGGGTATGAGCTCAGCAGTTCGCCGGCCACCGCTCGGGTCGAGGAGCGTGTCCGCGCTGCCGTGCAGCACAAGTGTCGGGACCTTTACCTCGCGCAGCGCGTCGGCGTGTGAGCCACTCGCCATCACCGCTGCGATCTGGCGTGCGACACCGGCTGGATCGAAGGCGCGATCGAACGCCTCGCGCGCGTACTCGGCTTGCGCCTGCTCGTCGACCTTCCCCGGGCTTCCCCAGATCCGTAGCCCCTCGAGGTGGTTCGCGATCGCGCTCGCGCGATCGGTCGCGGGTGGCCCGAACAGCCGAGCCTGCGCCTCCTCCGTCGACCGCCCGACATCGGGTTCACCGGTCGTTGACATCACCGACGTCACCGAGCGCAGCCGATCCGGGTGCTCGATCGCGAGCATCTGCACGATCATCCCGCCCATCGACAAGCCCATGACGTGGGCTCGATCGACGCCGAGTGCGTCGAGCACCGCGATGACGTCAGCCGCCATCTCGGACAGTGTGTAGGCGGCCTCGCCAGGTGGCGCATCCGAGAAGTGGGTCGACAACCCCACATCGCGGTTGTCGAGGCGCACCACGTGCAGGCCCTTGGCGACAAAGAGATCGCACCACTCCTTGCGATAGTTGATGCATTGGCTGCCGAGGCCGTTCACCAGCACGAGCGTCTCAGCGCCCGGGTCGCCGAAGGTCTCGTAGAAGATCTCCGCTGGGCCGTTGCGTGCAAATGCCATGCAACAGTGTGTCGTGACAGACGACGCGCTGTTCGCGAGCGAAGCCCAGCTTCGCCAGTGGTGCGATCGAATCTGTGGTGTCGGCTACCGAGGCACCGGCACTGCAGTCCACGACGGACTGATCGACTGGGTCGTGGAGCAGGTCGGCGCGATCCCGGGCTTCACCGTGCGTACGGACGAGTACGAGCTGCTGACCTGGCATCCGCTGCCGGAGGGCGACCTCGCCAGAGCCGGTGAGCTCCGCCACGGCAAGGCCGAGATCCCCGTTGCGGGCGCGGTGCCGTACTCACTGCCAGCCACCGGCTCCGGAGCTCTCGTGCACCTGCCGCGCGACCAGACGATCTCCGCCGACGTCGTTGGGAAGGTCGTCCTGCGCGACTTCCCGAGCTTCGCCCTCCCCTACGACCTGCTGTTCTCACAGCCCATCCACCTGTCGCCCGGCTGCGACGAACTCCGCGGCCAGATCTGGGATCGCCCCGGCCTCGCCAACACCGTGCTCCATGAAGACCTCCTCGCGGCCGGCACTGCGGGCGCGGCCGGCGTCGTGTTCGCGTTCGACCTCCCGACCGCCCAGCTCGCCGGCTACTTCGAGCCGCACATGGGCACCCACTATCGGGTGCCTGCGGTGTTCGTCGGCACCGAGGGGCGCGAGCAGCTGCAAGCTCTCGCCGCGCGCGAGACGCACGTCGAGATGACGGTGAGAGCAAACGTGCGTCAGGAGGCCACGCGGAATGTGCATGCGACACTTCCGGGCCAGAGCGACGAGCGCATCGTGCTCGTCACGCACACCGACGGCAACACATGGGTGCAGGAGAACGGCATCGCCGCGTTGCTCGCGATCGGCCAGTACGTGGCAAGACTCCCGCTGGCGAAGCGGAGGCGCACGATCGAGTTCACGTTCACGTCAGCGCATCTGCACATCTCCCGAGAGGGCTCGCACCGCTACTCGGCTCAGCTCGACCGTGAATACGACGAACGCAGCGTCGCGTGCGCGTTCGCGATCGAGCATCTCGGCACGCGCGACCTCAATCCCGAGGCACGTGCTGACGGCCCGGGCCGACAGCTCGCCTTCGGTGACGGCGACGAGCTGTTGTTGTGGTGCGTCGGACCGAGCGACGCGATGCGCGAGGCGGTGATTGACGCCGTGACCCGCCGGGGACTCGGGCGCGTGCTCGTCGCGCCCGGGTTCGGCGCGCCGGTCGAGGGACAGGTGCCGCCGATCGTGTCGTTCGGCGGCATCGGCACCCCGTACCACGCCCATCTCGTGCCTGCGACGTCGATCATCACCGGCCCGTGGTCGCTGTGGGCACCTGCGTTCGGCGCCGACGCGATCGACTTCTCGCTGCTCCGCCGGCAGGCGTTGGCGGCCGCCGACGTGGTGCTCGCGCTCGACGGGATGTCCCGCGAGGAGATCGCCGGCGAGTACCCCGCCTATCGAGCGGCTCGGGCTGCGGGCGCGACCGTGGGCCGGGACGTCGAGCCGCCCGAGCGCGCGCCCTGACTCATCCCAGCCCGTCGACCTTGTCCAGGTGCTGCAGGAGGCGGTAGGCCGCGCGCTCGACCTCCTTGTGGCGCCACTCCGCCGCCCGGTAGACGCACGCGATCAACCCGGAGCGATGGACGCGCCGGAAGTCACCGAAGACGAATGCGTACCGCGCCTTCGTCTCGTCCTTGGCGCCCTCGGTGAGCCCGAGGTGCCAAAGGGCGTAGTCGCTCCAGGAGTGATGCTCGAGGAACGCGTTCTGATCCTCGGCGTTCGGCTGCGCCGCTCCCCAATCGCTGTTCCTTGTGTACTTGCCGGCGTCGATGAGCTTGCGAGCGTGGGACACGGCCTGACGGTTGACGCGGTATTTGGCCACGTCACCGCCGTTCCCCGATCAGCCCAGGTCGAACCGATCGAGGTTCATCACCTTGTCCCACGCCGCGACGAAGTCACTCACGAACTTCTCCTTCGCATCGTCACACCCGTAGAGCTCGGAGAGAGCTCGGAGCTGCGAGTTCGAACCGAAGACGAGGTCGACGGCCGTGGCGGTGCGCTTCACCTGACCAGTCGCACGATCGCGACCCTCGTACACGTTCTCGGACCCGACGGACGCCTTCCACTCCGTGCTCATGTCGAGCAGGTTCACGAAGAAGTCGTTGGTCAGCGTCTCGGGCCGGTCGGTGAACACGCCGTGCGCGGTGTGCCCGAAGTTGGCGTTGAGCGCGCGCATGCCGCCGATGAGCACCGTCATCTCCGGAGCGGTGAGGTTCAAGAGGTTCGCCCGCTCCAGCATCAGCGTCTCCGGTGACAGCTTCTCTCCGGCTCGGAGGTAGTTCCGGAACGCATCTGCGGCCGGCTCCAGTACGGCGAACGATTCCACATCGGTGTGCTCCTGCGTGGCGTCCGTACGCCCCGGGGCGAACGGGACGGTGACGTCGTGGCCCGCGTTCTTCGCCGCTTGCTCGACGGCCGCGCATCCGCCCAGAACGATCACGTCGGCGAGCGAGACTCTCTTGCCGGCTTCCTGCTGGACCTTCTCGAGCGTCTGCAGCACCTTCGCCAGCTCGCTCGGCTCGTTGACGTCCCAGTCCTTTTGTGGCGCGAGGCGAATGCGTGCCCCGTTCGCCCCGCCCCGCTTGTCGGTGCCGCGGAACGACGCCGCCGACGCCCACGCGGTGGCGACGAGCTGCGAGATCGATAGTCCCGACGCGAGGATCTTGCTCTTGAGGGCGGCGATGTCGCTCTCGCCGATCAGCTCATGATCGACGGCAGGCACCGGGTCCTGCCACGGCTGCGGCTCGGGGACCCACGGGCCGAGGTAGCGCGTGACGGGCCCCATGTCGCGGTGAAGCAGCTTGTACCACGCCCTGCCGAACGCGTCCGCGAGCTGATCGGGGTTCTCGTGGAAACGCTTCGCGATCGGCGCGTAGATCGGATCCACCTTCAGCGCCAGATCTGTCGTCAGCATCATCGGCGCGTGCCGCTTCGACGGATCGTGCGCGTCGGGCACCGTGCCTTGAGCCTCGGAATTCTTGGGCGTCCACTGCTGGGCACCCGCCGGGCTCCTGGTCAGCTCGTACTCGTAGTTGAACAGGTTGTCCAAGTACCCGTTGTCCCACTGCACCGGGTTGTTGCTCCACGCGCCCTCGAGCCCGCTGGTGATGGCGTCCGCGCCCTTGCCCGTGCCGAAGGTGTTCGGCCACCCGATGCCTTGCGCCTCGATGGGACAACCCTCGGGCTCGGGCCCGACGAGGTCGGGATTGCCGGCGCCATGGCACTTGCCGAACGTGTGGCCGCCCACGATGAGCGCGACCGTCTCCTCGTCGTTCATCGCCATGCGCTTGAAGGTCTCGCGGATGTCCCGGGCCGAAGCCATCGGATCCGGGTTGCCGTTCGGACCCTCCGGGTTCACGTAGATGAGGCCCATCTGCACGGCGCCCAGCGGACCGGCGAGCTCCCGGTCGCCGCTGTAGCGCTCGTCTCCGAGCCACTCGTCCTCCGGGCCCCAGATGACCTCGTCGGGCTCCCAGATGTCCTCCCGGCCGAATCCGAAACCGAACGTCTTGAACCCCATCGTTTCCATCGCGTAGTCGCCGGCGAAGACGATCAGGTCAGCCCAGGAGATCTTGCGGCCGTACTTCTGCTTGACGGGCCAGAGCAGACGGCGCGCCTTGTCGAGGTTCGCGTTGTCGGGCCAGCTGTTGAGCGGGGCGAAGCGCTGATTGCCGCTGCCACCGCCGCCCCGGCCGTCGGCGACGCGGTACGTGCCCGCGGCATGCCACGTCATCCGGATGAAGAGAGGGCCGTAGTGGCCGTAGTCGGCGGGCCACCAATCCTGCGACGTCGTCATCACCTCGAGGAGGTCGCGCTTCAGCGCGTCGAGGTCGAGAGTCTTGAACTCTTCGGCGTAGTCGAAGTCCTCGTCCATCGGATCGGAGTGGGGCGAGTGCTGGTGGAGGACCCCCAGGTCCAGCTGATCCGGCCACCAGTCCTTGTTCGACAGAGGTCGATGAGGCTTGGGAGTGGGGGCTTCAATGACTGGGTTCTCGCTCTCGGACACGTTTGGTCCTCCTCTATCGCTTCTTCTCGATGCTGGTTTGCTTGCTCATGCAGTCGGGGCACCGGCCCCAGTAGACGACTTCGGCTTCGTCGATCTCGTAGCCCGCGTCGTCAGCGGCCGTCAAGCACGGCGTCTCGCCGACCGCGCAGTCGACGTCGACCATGCGGTTGCAGGTTCGGCAGATCAGGTGATGGTGGTTGTCACCGACGCGGTCCTCGTAGCGGGCCGGTGACCCGGCGGGCTGGATGCGCCGGAGCAGGCTCTTGTCGGTGAGGGCGGCGAGGGCGTCGTACACCGCTTGACGTGAGATGGTTCCGAGCTCGGACCGCACGGCCTTGTCGATGTCGTCTGCCGTGCTGTGCGGCCGCTCGGACACCGCCCGCAGCACCGCCAAACGCTGCGCGGTCACCTGCAGACCATGACTGCGCAGCAGCGCAGCGCCGTCGGCAGGGACCTCGACCGGCATAGTTACGTGTCTAGACCAGAAATCTGGACTCAGTCAAGACTTCCACGACATCGATGATTCCCCAACGGAGGAGAGCTGATGGCACGCATCCCACCCGAGCTGGCGCTCACCGACGAGGAGCTCGACGACCTGATGACGTCGTCGTGGAACATGCGCGTCGCCACCATCGGCCCGGGCACCCGCGTCAACCTCACGCCGCTCTGGTTCGGCTGGGCCGGCGGCCGCGTCTACTTCTATTGCCGTGGCCAGAAGATCGCGAACCTCCGGCGCGACCCGACGTGCACGGTGCTCGTCGATCGCAACGAACGGTTTCCCGACCTCCAAGGCGCGATGTTCCAGGGAACCGCGACCGTCCTCGAAGACGAGGCCGCCGAGGCCGCCGACCCACACCTCGAGGAAGCCCGCTGGCAGATGGGGACCAAGTACGCGGGCGGCCACGGCGAGCCGGCGCCGGCTTCGGGCGAGCGGGTGCGCAACGACGCGACGGCGCGAGGGCGCGCGTGGCGGTGGGTGGTTGTCGTGCCGGAGCGCACCGTCACTTGGGACAACCACAAGCTGCCCAGTCGCTGATCGCACGCGGCGGGGATAGCGTCCGCGCCGTGGACTACGAGCAGATCATCCAGGAGCAGCGCGACGACATCGTGCTGCTCACTCTGAACCGCCCCGACAAGCTGAACGCGTGGACGCCGCGGATGAGCGCCGAGCTCGTCGACGCGATCGAGGCGGCCGACGGCGACGCGTCCGTTGGCGCCCTCGTGGTCACGGGCGCCGGCCGCGGGTTCTGCGCGGGCGCTGACATCTCCGCGGTGTTCGACGCGCAGCTGTCAGGCGAGGCCGCGTCGTCGACGCCCGCGGCGACGCCTGCCCGCGCCCGCGACTGGGTGGAGCTGATCCGATCCACGAAGCCGATCGTCGCCGCGGTGAACGGGCCCGCGGTCGGTGTCGGCCTCACGATGATCCTGCCGTTCGATCGCATCGTCGTCGCCGAGGGCGCCAAGCTCAGCGTCCGCTTCGTGAAGATGGGACTCGTGCCGGAGCTGGCGTCGTCGTCGTTCCTCCCGCAGCGGTGCGGGTTCGGCGCGGCGAACGACCTCATGCTGTCGGGGCGCACGGTGCTCGGGAACGAGGCGGTCACGCTCGGCCTCGCCGACGAGTGCGTGGCCGACGACGCCGTTGTCGACGTGGCCATCGAACGCGCTCGGTCGTATGCCGAGAACCCGACGCCGCAGCTGCGATGGATCAAGCAGCTCATCACGCAGAACGCGAATGAGGTCGACTCGCGTGTGATTCAGCGTCGCGAGATCGAGGCGCTGCAGCAGGCCTACGCGACACCCGAGCACAAGGAAGCGGTCGCCGCGTTCCTCGAGAAGCGCAAGCCCAACTTCCGGTAGCGCGGACACGCGACGAGGGCCCCGGCGAACCGACGAAGGTGACGGCGATGGAGGGATCGGCGAAACCGGGGCAGATCCGGACCCCAGATCAACGACTGCGCGTGTTCATCTCCTCCACGCTCGGCGAGCTCGCCGCCGAGCGAGTGCAGGCACGTGCGGCGATCGAGCAGCTGCGCCTCACTCCGGTCATGTTCGAGCTGGGGGCCCGTCCACACCCCCCTCGAGCTCTCTATCGGGCGTACCTCGAGCAGTCCGACGTCTTCGTCGGCGATCTACTGGCAGCGCTACGGCTGGGTCGCTCCCGACATGGAGATCTCGGGTCTCGAGGACGAGTACGTCCTGTCGGCCGGCAAGCCGAGACTCGTCTATGTGAAGCGCCCGGCGCCCGAGATCGAGTCGAGGCTCGCCGAGATGCTGGCGCCGGTCCAGGACGAGGACTCGACCTCGTACAAGCCGTTCGCTGACGCGGCCGAGCTGACACGGTTGCTGTGTCGACGACCTTGCGATCTTGCTCACCGAAAGGTTCGACGGCAGGAGCGGCGGACCGCCGGACAATGCGCACGCCCCGCACAGCAACCTGCCGGTCCCGGCCTCGCCCTCTCATCGGGAGGGAGGAGGTACTGCAGGACCTGGCGGCGTTGCTCGACAGCGGCGACGCCCGGCTGGTGACGCCTCATCGGCCCGGGAGGAACCGGAAGACGCGGCTCGCCATCGAGATCGCCGCGGCGCGCGCCGACCGTTACGCCGACGGCGTCTTCTTCGTCGACCTCAGCTCTGAACGCGACGCCGGCGGGCGCGTACGCGGTCATCGCTCGATGCAGTGATCGCCACCGGCGCCGGCGACAGCCAGCCACTCGACGGCGCTCGAGGAAGCGCCTGCGCGATCGGCGAGGTGCTTCTCGTGCTCGACAACTTCGAGCAGGTGACCGCCGCGGCCACCGGCCTGGCCGGATTGCTCCAGCACTGTCCGGGTCTCACCGTGCTGGTCACCAGTCGCGAGGCGCTGCGCCTACGCGGCGAGCGGGTCTTCATCGTCCCTCCACTCGTCTCTGCCCTATCGCGGCCAGGGAACGTGGCCGTCGAGGAAGTGCTCGAGTCGGCAGCGGTGCGGCTCTTCGTCGAGCGCGCTGTCGCGATGACGCCCGACTTCTCGATCACCGACGAGCAACGTGGCCGACGTTGCGGCCATCTGCGAGCGGCTCGATGGCCTGCCTCTCGCCATCGAGCTCGCTGCGGCGCGAGTGAACCTGTTCGCCGTCGACGAGCTGAGGGAGCAGCTGGCCACGCGACTCGACGTGCTCGAGGGCGGGCCGCGCGATCTACCCGAACGTCAGCAGACGCTGCACAGCGCGATCGGGTGGAGCAACGACCTGCTAAGTGACGCCGAGCGCAACGTGCTCCGCCTCGTTGCGGCCTTCACCGGAGCCCGGCTCGGCGACGTGGACGCGGTCGCACGGCGAGTCCCCGCGCTCGACGGCATCGATGTGATCGAAGGTATGGGTTCGCTCGTCGACAAGAGCCTCGTGCGCAGCATCCGCGGCCTCGACGGGCGACCGCGGTTCTCGATGCTCCAGACGATCCGGGACTACGCGACACGAGCAGCTGGACTCCGCGGCTGAGCTTGCGGCGCCGGTCCGGCGAGCACATGCCGAGCACTACACGGAGCGGGCGCTCCAGATGCAACGGGCATTGCACGAGACGGAGCGCGTCGGTTGCCCTGTCGGCGATGGAGGACGAGCTCGGCAACCTGCGCACCGCCTGGAACCATTGGTTGCAGAACGGCGACGTCGACCGCCTGCACGAACTGCTCGAACCGCTCTGGGGCTTCCACGAGGCTCGGGGCGACTACGCCGCGGCGATCGCTCTCGGCGAGGACCTCCTCGGTGCCCTGGCTCGTGAGCCTGCGACTGCTGACCGGACGCGTCTGCGAGTACGCGTTGCACCTGAGCGTCGTGCGCGCGCACCGTGGCGGCACGTGGCTTCACGCCCGACGCAGAACATCGCATGCGCGCCGCGCTGGAGCAATCCGAGTCGAACGTGCGGGACGAGCGACGGCGCCACACCACCCTGCGCAGCCTCGCCACCCTCCACATGATCCGGAGGGAGTTCGCCGAGGCGGCGGACGTCGCGCGCGCGAGCTGCTCGGCTCGCCGAGGACCAACAGGACGCCACCATGCTGTCCGAATCTCCATCTCGTCGCGGGCACGGTCAGCGTCTGGCTGGAGGGGTGGGACCGAGGGTCTCGCCCACATCGAAACGGCGATTGAATCGTTCTCCGCGAGGGCGCCGGCGCTGGCGCAGTTCCGAGTCGGTCCGCATCCGGAGGTCGTCTCCCACGCCCTCGCCGGACTCGTCCAGTGGAAGATGGGATTTCCCGACCGGGCGGTCGCCGGAGAGCGCCCGTGCCCTGGAGCTCGCGGCGGAGCTGGGTCATCCGTACTCGATCGCCTATGCGCTGTTCCACGCCGCGCTGCTCGACCTGTGGCGGGCAGACCTGTCGGCGTGGCGGCGAAGGCAGACGACCTGGTCGGCGTGGCCGACGCGCACGACTACGCAGTCTGGCGAGCGCTCGGCATCGTGCTCCGGGGACGGCCATGGTCGGCTCCGAGGACGCGGACGCCGGCTTGGCGGAGGTGGCGCGCGGCTTCTCGCTCTATCACGCCTTATCCACACCTCCCATCTTCTGGCCGTCGATGCTCCTCGTGCGAGCCCAAGCATTCGCGACGGCCGGCCGGCTCGACGAGGCGCTCGGCTTGCGTCCAAGAGGCGCGAGCAGTGCGTCGGGCGACGATCGATCCCGCTGTCGGCCGACCTGGCGATCATGCGCGGCGACCTCCTGATGGGTCTCCCGTCCCCCGACGTCCGCGGCGGCTGAAGCGCTGTTCGAGAAGGCCGCCGTCGATGGCGGCCGCACACGTGGCCCGCATCACCGAAGCTCGAAGCAGCGACCCGGCTCCTCGAGGTGAGCCGAGGGACGGCGCGGGAGTCGTACGCTCGTGATCGCCTCGGCGAGCTGCTCGACACCTTCACGGAAGGGCTCAGCGCACCACCACTGGTCGCCGCCCACGCCGCGCTTGGCGCGGGCACGACTTGGGAGAAGAGCTAGGCCGCCGATCGGCGCGACCCGATGCCGACGACGAGCAACGGCCGCCACATCAGCTCGTCAGCTCCGAGGACCGCGATTGCGTCCCGCACCTCGGCGCGCAGCGGGGCGAGGTCGGCGACCTTCGGACTCGATGGCATCGACAGCCGGTAGTCGATGCGACACGTCCACCGCCAGCCCAGGGAACGGCGAGCTCGACCTCCCGCACGCATGCGTCGAGACCCACGCTCGGCGAGCACCTGCTCGACCCTCGCTACTGAGCCGATACGCAGGCTGAGCTCATCGAGCAGCACACCGACTAGGCGAGCGACTGCGACCCACCTGGTGCTCGAGCGCAGCTTCGACGATGCGCTTCGGGGCGTGCGGCCTTTCCGGCCGCGACCACGTCGAAAGCGCCACGACCAGCGCGACCCTGGCCATCTCCCGAACGGCCGCGACGGGATCGGTGAAGTGGTTGATGCCGAAGGAGCAGCCGGCTCCCGCGAACACGTCCGCCAGGAAACGGCAACCGGTTGGCGTCGGCCCGCACGCGATCGTTGGCGCCGTTGGCGCGGAGCTGACCGGCTGATCAGGTCGACGGCCACCACCGAATCGAGGCCGCAACCGAAGGCTCCGGTGCCGGCCGCGACGTCGAGCACGCGACCCGATCGCCGTCCGAGCGCCTCGACCATCGCCTCGACGAGGGGCCGCGCCAGGATCCGGTACACGAGCGGGTCGGCGATCGCGCGGCGAGCTTCGGAGCGGCGCTGTCGTACGCGTCGGCAACGAGGCGCGGGAGGTTCTCCGTCACGTCGGAGACCACCCGTCGAGCGCGGTGCGTACACGGGCAATCCACCAATCGAGCAGCTGCGGAGCTCCGCGAGCCGCTCGCTCGAGTCCGGCGCATGCGCGATGAACGCGGCGAGGAGGAACCCCTGTTGCGCCAGCTGTCCGATGCACGCGAGATCGAGAGCATGTGGATCGACACGCCCACCGGCGTGCTCCACGTACCGCCGGAAGAGCTCATCGGGCATCGCGTCGATGTCCAGGTCCCCCGACCGGGCAGTGGCGACGTGCTCGTCGCGCGCGAGCCATGTGAGGTCGAGCTCGGCCGGACCGGTGCCGCTGAGCTCACCCCAGTCGATGAGGACGACCCGACCGTCACGCAGCCCGAGGTTTCCGAGCTTCGCGTCCCCGTGCAGGAGTGTCGGCGCCACCACGGACTCCATCTCACGGCCCAGTGCCTCCGGGTCGTCGAGGACGGCGAAGATGGCGTTGGCGACGTCGTCGGGGACGCGTTCACCGAAGTGGTCCCATCCGCGGAGCAGCACTGCGCTGAATGGGCAGCGGTTTGGGCCGCTGTCGGCGCGATGGAACGCCGGAGCGGCGAGGCGATGGCGATCGGCTGGCGAGCACAGTCCCACCACGTCGCAGCCCTCGAACGCCCGATGCAGCGACGCCAGTCCGCGGAGCACATCGTCGACGGTCTCGGTTGCCAACCGACAGCCCGAGGGAGCAGAAACGGGCCGACGTCATGCATGACGACGCACGTCATGCTCGTCCTCGCGAGCGACATCGATCACGGCATGGTCGACGATCGCCGCGGCCACGGTCGAGGACACCCGCCTCCCACAAGTACCGAGCCCGACCAGCACCCCCGGAAACCCGGGTGAGCCAGTCGCCGTCAGCTGGCAGGTGTTTCAGGACCACCGCACTGCCGTCGCGCAGCGACCGACCGCTCGAACGTCACGCCGGACACGACCGGGCCGGTCTGGAGACGGCAGCCTGGGCAGCGCTGCGGAGATCGATGCTCATGGGGTCACCCTCCGCCGTCGCGACTTGCAGCGTCATTGCAGAAAGCCGAACCTGCCGTGCCGTGGTGTAGCTCATCGGCGTCGGGTGGAGCAGGCACCGCGGTGTACGAACCCCTCCCGCAGCTCGGGTGGGAGTCGAGCGGCGAGACGATCGATCGCGGCGGCGGCCGGCGCACCAGTCGCGACGTGGGCGACGAGCAGCTCCGCTCCGATACCGGCGGCAACCATGTGCGCCTCGTCATGGCGGCCGAGGTGAGCGAGGGCAAGCGACCGGTACTTCGCCGATCCGCGCGCGCCGCCCGCTCGAGCAACTCATCCGCACACGAGGGATCCATCCGCGCCTGCACATCGAGCCGGTGCAGGTCGATGCGCCATCCGAACGCGACCGGGTCGAGCGCGTGCTCGCGGAAGTCGGCGAGCCACCCTGCCGCCGCGGCGTCGTCGCCGAGCTGGAGGGCGGACTCCGCGAGTTGGAGCCGGGCGTGGGCGGCTGGCTCGGCTTCGACGACGCCGTTGGGAAGACGCGACGTCTCGAGGGCCTGATGGGCGTGGTCGAGCGCCCGGGAGGGTTCGCCCAGCTCGCGCCACAGCCAGGACAGCAGGTTGTGCGCCCGCGGCCGGTAGACCTCGATGCTCGAACCGCTCGACGTCGGCCAAGACCTGCATCGCCACCTCGAGCGCACCCGCGAGATCGCCCGACGCTCGCGCGGACGATCCCGGCGAAGTACGTCGCGTTGAACATCGGTCGGAGCAGCCCCGCGGCCCTGCAGCTCGCGGCCGCCCGCTCGAGCACGCGGTCGCCTCGGCGAACCGGTCGCTCTGCGCGAGCGCCGTCCCGAGATAGCTCAGGGCCCGGCCGCTGACGGCGGCATCGCCACTCGAAGACCAGCGACTCGAGGTTGTCGATGGCACCGGCGAGGTCGCCCCGCGTGTTCTGGAGCCGTCCGATGAGCACGCGCGGCGCCCAGCCCCGCCGCGACATGTCCCGCCGCTCGATCGGCGAGCGCCACCGCTCGGTCCATCTGACGGGCGTGGTAGGCACACCAGGCGAGCTCCTCCATCGCGGCCGCCTCGCGGTCGAGGTCGCCGGTCGCCCGCGGCGAGCGCCTGGGCCGAGGTCAGGTCCTCGGCCGCGTCGCCGTAGCGCGCCAACGCGAGCCGAGCCCGACCGCGCAGCAGCTGGACGTGGCTCGTCCGGGCGGGATCACCAAGCACCGCGCACCCGTCGAGCGCCCGCGTCAGCAGCACGTCGGCCTCGGAGTTCGCGAACGCGGCCGCAGCTCGCGTCGCCGCCGCGAGCCACTGATCGACGGCCAGCTCCCAGTCACCACCCGCGGCGGCGTGCTCGGCCGCGGCTCCGGGCTGGTCGGCGAGCAGCCGGCTGAGCCGGCGGTGGCGCAGCGCGCGGGTCGGCGCGGGAGTCGTCTCGTAGACCACCTGGCGGATCACGTCGTTGGCGAACTCGTATCGGACATCCGACTCGCGGACGAGATGGGCGCGCAGCGCGACCTCGGCGCGCCGCACGACCTCCTCGCCGGTCAGGCCGAGCAGCTCGGCGACGTGCTCGACGTCGAAGGCGGCGCCGGCGACGACGGCGGCCCGGAGGAGCTCCTCCACGTCGGGACCGCACGCGGCGAGGCGAGCGGTCACCGCCGCCCGAAGCGTCTCGGGGATGCCGAGCTCAGCACCCTTGCCCTCAGCGGCGCGCAGTGCCTCGAGCGACGAACAGCGTGTGTCCGCGAGTCAGCCGCATGAGGTCGTCGGCGAGCTCGACATGTCCAGCCGCCCGCGCCAGGTCGGTCACCGCCGGCCGGACCAAGTGGACCCAGTTGCACCTCGGCCGCGGTCGTCCCGAGCCGGCCGGCGAGGTCGCCGACCTCGCGTGCCGTTGCCACGACGAGGAGCCGCGCTGCGCGGTCCCACCGGAGCACGAAGTGCGCCAGCTCGAGGGTCGAGGCCGGCGCGTGCTGCACGTCGTCGAGCACGACGAGAACCGGGCGCCGGCGGCTGAGCGTGGCGAGGAACGAGGCAACGGCCTCGAAGGTGTGCCGCCGCTCCATCTCGGGCGAGGTTGGCTCGTGCTCGTACGGGCCAGTCATGCGGCTCAGCTCGGGTACGAGCTCGGCGAGCGGTCCGCCGAGCCCCTCCGCCGCCGCGCGCGACGAGCTCGGCCGGCACCGTGGCGATCATCGTCCGCAGCACCTCGACGATCGGCTGCAGGAACAACGATTCCTCGGCCTCGTAGCAACGCGCTTCGGCGACGATCCCACCGCTCGTGCGCACGTCGGCTCCGAGCTCCTCGACGATCCGTGTCTTGCCGATGCCGGCTTCGCCGACCACGAGCACGCACGACGCCATGCCGCGCGTCGCATCGCTCCAGCGGCGGCGTGAGCGCGGCCAGCTCGACGTCGCGTCCAACGAGGCGTGCCCTGCGACTCCCGTCGGCGGCGCGGGGCCGTCGTCACCCACTTGCTCGCCTCGCAGCACCGACGAGGTAGAGCGCCTGTGTCTCCGGACCTGGATCAGCGCCGAGCTCTTCGACAAGCACGGTGCGGGCGCGCTCGAACGCGGCGAGCGCCTCGCCGGGCTCGTCGAGCCGGTAGTACGCGAGCATCACGGCACGGTGGGCCTCCTCGTCCAGGGGATCGGCGGCGACCGCCTCGTTGGCCACCACGAGCGCCTGCCGGAACTCACCGATGCCAGCGCTCGCCCGCCACGACGCCACCCGCGCCCGCCGTAGGAGCCGATCGAGCTCGCGCCGCAGGTCGTCGAGCCAGTCGGCCTCGCCGGCCTCCTCCTCGAACGGGTTCCCGACCGCCGAGCAGCTCGAGCGCGTGCGCGGCGGCGGTGGCGGCGAGCGCCGGTTGGCCGGCGTCCATCCGCCGCTCAGCCTCCTCGACCAGGCGCTCCGCGTCGTCGACGTCGAGAGTGCAACCAGGCGGGACCACCAGGCGGTAGCCGGATCGGCCTCCCTCGACGGTCTCGGTGACCGAGCGCGCCGCGCAGGCGGGCCGCCAGCGAGGCGACGTTCTCGACCGCCTTCGCCGGCGGGGCCGTCGGCCACAGCGCGTCGATGATCGTGCCCATCGGGACGTGACGACCGCGCTTGGCGACGAGGAGCTTGAGGAGCAGGCGGGCCTTGCGGCTGCCGAGCTGGTGCTCGGTGAGCGGCACGCCACCCGACTCGACGGCGAAGGTCCCGATGACGCGGAACCGCGACGGACGTGCGACCGTCAGACTCCGTGACCGTGCTCGCAGTCCGGTCGCCGGAGCTCGCGCCGTGGACCTCGTGGACAAGGACGACCGCGGGCAGTCCCTTCAGGGCTCGGGGACCCAGCGGCTGAAACACGAGTCGCGTCCGCGTGCCGGCGAGGCTCCGCACGAGGTCCGACGCCAGCACCTGGCCCGGCGCCGCCGTCGCGGACAGCCGCGACGACTCGACGACGGGCGTCCCGAACCAGTCGTCTCCCTCGGCGCTCGCGTCTCCCGCCGTGACGCCGACGCGGATCGAGAGCGCGAGCGACCGGCGAGCAGCGAGCTCGGCCGCGCACGCCTGCATCGCCACCGCGGCCTCGACGGCACCGGCGGCGCTGTCGAACACGGCCATGATCCCGTCGCCGAGGCCCTTCACGACCAGGCCGCCGTGCTCGGCGACGACCTCGCCCAGCCCATCGAGGTGCTCGCGCCGGACGGCGTCGGCGGCGTCGTCGCCCATCGCCGCGAACAGCTCGGTCGAACCGACGATGTCGCTGAACAGCACCGACACCGTCCGCGGCTTGGACACGTCGAAACGGTAGGGCGGTTCCGGCGGCATGGCTCGGCTCCCCTCGTCGGCGCTCGACGTCTTTCAGAACGATGCCATCCGTCGTTGCAGCACGGTTGCACTCGACTCCGCCCAGGGAGTGCAACGGATCTGCAATCCTGCCGATCACGATCACCCGATGACGACATGCACACGGGTGGCCACCATGGACGTCGGCAACCGAGAGCCGTTCAGCAGCGGAACCCAGGCGTATTCGGGAGCGAGGCTCGAACGGGCGGTGACCCCGGAAGGACAGCGGGTCGTCCTCAAGCACTTACCCGCCGATGGGGACTGGCTGACGCGCGCGACCGACGGCCACGGCCGAGCGCGGCGGCTCTGGGAGGCGGGCGCGCTCGACGCCGTGGCGGGAACGATCGAGCACAGCGTCATCGACGTCTGCCGTGAGGACGACCACGACGTCGTCGTGATGGCCGACGTGAGCGAGGTCCTCCTCCCGCCCGACGTGCGGGTCGCTCGAGCCGAGGTCGAGTGCCTGCTCGCGGGCCTCGCTCGGCTGCATGCCGACTTCGAGGACGCCGCGCCCGAGGGCCTGTGCACACCCAGCGCGGCGACACTCACTCTTCCTGCCGTCGTTCCAACGCGCCGACGACGGACCGCACCCGTGCCGGGTCAGCTCGTTGATCGTCGCCGGCTGGGAGCTGTTGGCCGAGCAGTGGCCAGACGATGTTGTGCGCGCCGTCTTCGCCTTGCACGACGACCTCGGGCTCCTCGAGCGCGAGCTGCTGCGAACGGCGCCGTCGACGCTGCTCCACGGCGACGCGAAGCTCGACAACCTCGGACTCCGCGGCGATCGCGTCGTGGCGGTCGACTGGGGCGAGCTCACCGGCTTCGGTCCCGCGGAGATGGACGTCGTCTGGTTCGCTGCGACCAGCACCTTGGTGGCGCCCGACGCGCCGACGTGGCGGATCGACGCGATGCCCGACGAGGTCTTCGCGGTTTACAACGCGAAGGCGGCGCGACCGCTCGACCCGCGCACGCTCGACCTCGCCTGCCTCGGCATGGCCGCCCAGCTCGGTTGGTACCTGAGCGCGCCGGTCAGCGACGACGCGGCTCGCGCAAGGACCGCGCGAGCTCGACGCGTGGTGGAAGGCACGTGTCCTGGTCGCGCTCGAGACATGGTCGCCGGTGTGAGCGGCAGCCGGGTGATCAGGAAGACGGTCACGTCGCGGGATGGCACGCGCATCGCGTACTGGCAGAGCGGGCAGGGCGATCAGCCGCTCGTCCTCGTGCACGGCGCGACGTCCGACCACACCCGCTGGGCGCCGATGCTCGACCTGCTCGAGCCTCACGCAACGGTGTGCGCGATGGACCGGCGCGGTCGTGGCGCGAGCGGTGATGCCGACGGCTACGAGATCGAGCGCGAGTTCGAGGATGTCGCCGCCGTGGTGGACGCCGTCGCGAACGACGTCGGCGTCGCCGTCGACGTCTTCGGGCACTCCTACGGGGCGCTGTGCTCGCTGGAGGCGGCGCTTCTCACCCCGGACATCCGAAGGCTCGCGCTTTACGAGGCGCCCATAGCGTCCAGCTGGTGGGCCCGACCTCGGAGATCTGCTCGACGTCCTCGAGGGCCTCGTCGCCGAATGACCGGCGGGAGGAAGCGACCGAGCGCTTCTTCCGTGACGCAGTCGGCGCCCCGGAGGACGAGCTCGACCTCCTCAAGGCAACGGACGCGTGGGCGGTGCGCGTCGCGAACGTGGACACCGTCCTGCGTGAGGTGCGAGCCCTCGGTAGGTACACCTTCGATGCCGCGCGGTTCCGAACGATGACCGTGCCGGCGCTCGTGCTCCTCGGCGGTGAGCAGCCCCCGACCGTCCGAGACTCCGTCACGTCAGTCGCGGCGGCTCTCCCCAACGCCGTGCTCACGGTGTTGGAGGGACAGCAGCACATGGCGATGGACACCGCACCCGATCTGTTGGTCTCGCGGCTCCTCGACTTCTTCGGCCGCGTCACCCACGCCTGACCCGCCGTCTTCGCCCACGCGGTAACAGCTCGGTAACAGTGCCGTTGACCAGCCCTGATGCCGGGCGCACACTTCGGCCGTGGGGAGCGCGGGCATCGGCGTGCTCGGCCCGCTGACCGTCGATGGCAACTCGGCCGGGCTGGCACCGCGAGATCGAGTGGTGTTGGCCGCGCTCGCGATGCATCCGGGCGAGGTGATCAGCGCCGAGAGACTGGCCGATGCGCTGTGGGGCGAGCAGCCCCCCACCACATGGAAGAAGGTGGTACCCGGCTGCGTCATGCGCCTTCGGCGCGCGCTGGGCGCCGAAGCGATCGAGACAGTCGCCGACGGCTACCGGCTCGTCGTTCCCGGTGACGAGGTCGACGCCCGGCGGTTCGAACGTCTGGTGGGCCGCGCACACGAGCTGCTGACATTGGGCGAGCCCGAACGGGCCGCGCATCTTGCCGGTGAGGCGCTGGGGTTGTGGCGGGGCCGCGCCCTGGATGATCTCGACGGCTGGGACGCCGGCCAGATCGAGGCCGCCCGACTCGAGGAGCTGCGCCGCGACGCCGAGGAGCTCCATGTCGACGCCGCTCTGAAGGCGGGCCGCTACCGCGACGTGTTGGGCGAGGCCCAGGTCAGGGTGGCCGAGGCGCCGCTGCGGGAGCGGCGGTGGGCCCTGCTCGCGACCGCGCAGTACCAGGCCGGCCGGCAGGGCGAGGCGTTGCGGACGCTGCATCGCGCCCGCACGGTGCTGGCCACCGAGCTCGGGGTCGACCCGGGCCCGGAGTTGGTCGCCCTCGAACAGGCGATCCTCCGCCAGGACCCCGCGCTCGCCGCGCACGAGCTCGGCCCCGAACCGGCGGCCACCTGCCCGTACCCCGGCCTGGTCGCCTACGAGATCGGCGACGCCGACGGGTTCTTCGGACGCGACGCCGACGTCACCGAGTGCCTGCGCCGGCTGGCGACGGTTGGGGTGTTGGCTGTGGTCGGTCCGTCGGGCAGCGGGAAGTCGTCCCTGGTGCGAGCGGGCGTGGCCGCGGCCCTCGTTCGCGACCACCACCAGGTGGTGATCGTCACGCCCGGGCGCGCACCCGATGGAGACCCTCTCCGGCCTGAGCAATCCGGGACCCGATCTGGTGCTCGTCGTCGACCAGTGCGAACAGGCGCTCTCGCTGTGCCGCGACCCGGACGAACGATCCCGGTTCTTCGCCGCCCTCACCGAGCGGGCCGAGCGAGCGCCGGTGGTGGTGGCGATGCGGGCCGACCGGCTCGGCGACGCGACGACCCAGCCCGGCTTCGCCCGCCTCGTCGAGCGGGGCCTGCACCTCTTGGGTCCCATGGCGGAGGCCGATCTGAAGGCCGCGATCGAGGGCCCGGCACACCAGGCGGGGCTTCTGCTCGAACCGGGGTTGGTCGATCTCCTCGTGCGGGAAGTCGAAGGCGAACCGGGCGCGCTGCCCCTGCTGTCCCACGCCCTCCGTCAGACGTGGGAACGGCGCGAGGGTCGCACCCTCACCGTCGCCGGCTATCAGGCCACCGGCGGCATCCGGGGTGCGATCGCGCGGACAGCGGAGGACGTGTACGAACAGGTGCCCCCCGACCAGCGGGCCGACCTCCGCGACCTGCTGTTGCGACTGGTCGAATCGAGCGTCGACGGCGAACCCGTGTCCACGCCCGGTTCCCCGGCACAGCCTCGTCGCCGACCCCGAGCACGAGCACCTCGTCGACCTGCTCGTCGATGCCCGCCTGATCACCAGCGACGACGGGGTCATCGAGCTCTCGCACGAGTCGCTTGGCCCGAGCCTGGCCCCGCCTCCGAGGCTGGCTCGACGACGACGCGGACGGCCAGCGGATCCTCCGCCACCTCTCCGGCGCCTCCGAGGCGTGGGCCTCGATGGGCCGTCCCGACACCGAGCTGTACCGCGGGGTCCGTCTCCGCACCACCCTGGATTGGCGAGAGCGAACCGCATCCGACGCTCACCGCGACCGAACGGGACTTCCTCGCCGACGCGAGGCGTCACGCCGACGCCGCGGCAAGGCGAGAACACCGCACCATTCGCCGGCTGCACGGGCTGGTCGCAGCCGTCGCAGTGCTGCTGGTGCGCCGCGATGCTCGCTGCACTCCTGGCCGTCCGCCAAGCCGACCGAGCAGAGGATGCCGCCGTGACCGCCGACGCGCGCCTGGCGGCCGCGCTCGCCCGCGACGCCGACACCGTGGAGCAGTCGCTGCTTCTGGCTGTGGAAGGCGTCCGCCTGCAGGACTCGCGCGAGACGCGGGCCAGCCTGCTCGCCGCCCTGACACGGAGTCCCGCCCTCATCGGCTCGTACCACCACGACACCGGCCGTCCCCCGGACGCGGGGAATCGCCTCGTCGAGGTGAGGCCGGACGGCGAGGTCCTGATCGCAAGTGACGGGGCGACGACCGCGGTGCACGACGCCGACACGCTCGACGTCGTCCACACGTTCGACGCTCCGGTACAAGTCGCCGCTTACCGGCCCGACGGCGAGCAGCTCGCAGTGTCCACCCACTCGTTCAGCGCCAGCGGCCCGTACGACGTCGTCTTCGACACGATCCCGGTGCGTCTCTTGAACGCCGCCACGCTCGAACCGGAGCCGGTCCAGCTCGGCGGGTGGCCGGCCGGAAATATCCACGCCTTCGACCTGGACTACAGCGCCGACGGACGCCGTCTCGCCGCCGATCTCTGCGAGATGCGCGACTGGTGGGTCTGGGACTTCGGTTGCACCGCGACGGTGTGGGACCTGGCGTCGCCCGAGCACCCAGTGCGGAGCATCCCGGTCCGTCGTGCGTGGGGGGTTGCGCTCAGCGTCGACGGCAGCCTGCTCTACGTCGGGAGCTACGAGGAGCCTGCGCTCGAGGTCTACGACGTGGCGACCGGTGCGCTGCTCCGCTCGAAAGCTGCTCACCCCCGACCTCCGCGCGGGGGCAACTTCCAGCGACGACTTCGTCGCGCTCGAGATCAGCCCCGATGGGACAACTGTCGTCGTACGAGACCGCAACGACATCGTGCTCCTCGACGCCCACACGCTCGACCGAGCAGAGGAGACTCACTGGCCACACGGCCTTGGTCCAAGCGGTCGAGTTCTCGCACGACGGCACTCGCCTGGCGTCGGGCGACGCGGACGGCACCATCATCGTCTGGGACATCGCCACCGGCTCCCAGGTCGAGTCGCTGAGCGGCCACACCGACTCAGTGCGAGCCCTCGCGTTCGATCCCGACGACGACACGCTCTACTCGGCGGCCGCGGACCAGAGGCTCCTCGTCTGGGATCTCCGGGGCGAACGGAGGTTCATCCCCCGGCTCGACCACGTTCCCCGATCCCGGCCCCCAGGGGTTCCGATGCCCTGCGCTCCCTGATTGGGCTGCCCGCCCCGGACGGCGAGGCGGTCGTCCACGTCAAACCGAATAGCGTTCCCAATGCGGCCTTCCCCGTGGGCACGCTCCGCTTCCTCGATGTGGCTGCTGGCAAGCCGGGCGAACCGATCGTGACTGACCACCCGAACTGGGGATTCTCCTGGCGCCCAGGCGAGTTCGAGGTGCTCGCCACCGCGGACGACGAAGGCTTCGTCCACCTGTGGAACTGGCGCAGCGGGACGCGAACCGCAGCAAGGCGGGTCAGCTCGCAAGCGATCGTCTCCCTCCACTACACGCCCGACGGCGGCCAGATCGTGGGCCTCGATCGCGCGCTGTCGATCTTCCGGGTCGACGCCGACACGCTGGAGCCAATCGGCGAGCCAATCCCGCTCGCGGACGACCTCGCCGAGACGGTTGACGAGGCATCCGTTCACCCGCTGAGTACCTCCCTCACGGTGAGCCCGGATGGACGTACGGCCGTCGCATGCTCGCGGCCGCAACCTCTGCGTGGATCGATCTCGCCGAGGGACGCGTCGTTCACCAGCGACGACCTCGGGCTCGGGCCGGCGCGGGCCGTCTTCTCGCCCGACAGTCGCCGGCTCGCAGTCGCCGCGAACACCGGGGAGGTCGGGCTGATGCAGGTCGAAACCGGCGAGTGGATTCGACCTCCGATCGCCGCCCACTCCGGAACGGCATGGATCGTGACCTGGAAGCCCGACGGCACACAGTTCGCCACTTCTGGCGCGGACGGGCGCGTGGTCCTCTGGGATGGCCGGACCGGCGAGCAGCTGTTCGCTGTCCCCCTGGGCAAGCCCGGCTCTACGACGACCGCCACGTTCCTGCCCGACGGTCACACCCTGCTCGTCGCGACGACCGACTACGAGGTCTTCACGTTCGACACCCGGCTCGAGACGTGGGTCGAGCGCGCCTGTGCGATCGCCGGACGCGATCTCACCACCGAAGAATGGAGGCAGGCCTTCGGCGACCGGCCCTATCACGAGACGTGCTCGGTCGAGTGACAGACGAAGACGTTCCGCTTCTCGATCTTCTCGACGACGTCGACGGGCGGGACCAGCGGCACAGCGAGGTCATCGTCGTCGAGGTCGCACGACACCGGTGGCCGATCGCGGTCGCGGCTGCGGCAGCAGCTCTTCTGATCGCCGGGATCGTGCTCGCAACGGGAACGCGACATGACGACAGCGCGACCACGACGACGTCGGTCGATCCGGAGCCCCGTCCGTCGATCGCACCCGCATCTTCGACGACAGCGGCCCCACAATTCATTCCGGGTCTCTATCCCGATCTGCCCCCCGAAGGCGCGACGCCGAGCAGCCCGCAGACCGGCGAGCTCGTCGCGGCCGTGGCCCGGCTCCACGCCGGAGCGTGGTACCTCTACGCCGACGGGCGCCTGATCTGGATCGTCGACTTCCCCCCCTCTCCCGACTTCAGCTTCGTCGAGCAACGCCTCACTCCCGAAGGCGTCGAGCGAGTTCGCTCCGAGTTCCTGTCCACCGGCCTGTTCGACCCCGCCGAACCGCCCATCGAGGTCGCCTCCGACCAAGTCCCGTTCCTGCCGCCCTTGGTTCGCGACGGGTGGCCGCCTCCTCTCCGCACCGCTCTCCCCACGGGAGGCGGGCGCCAGCTCCGAGGTCACTCGGCTCGTCGAGTACTTCCTGGGACCTGGACTCGCTACCCCATGAGTTGTGGGTTGACCGCCAGATCAAGGAGTACGTCCCGTCGAAGTATCTGTTCTGTGTGTCGCGAACCGAGCGCCCGGTCCACCTTCGGCGCGCTACCGGATCCGTCCAACGCGGTGGCGCTCCTGCCGGCGCGAGCCGCGGAGGTGCTCGGTGCGTGGCCCGACGACTCAGCGTCGAGGGGATCATCGCCGGCACCTGCTTCGAGGTGACACGCGCCGAGAGCCGGAAAGCTCGAGGACGCGTTCAACTCCCTCCGGGTGGACGTTCGATGTCACTCAGCCCGTCCCGATGACCGTCACCATCAGCATCTGGGCGCTGCTCCCCCACGGCGTGCCGGCTGCATGGGGCGGCTGAGGGTCCGACACGAACCGACGGGTGCAACATTCCCGGCTGCGTCATACGACTGGAGGGATGTGGGCGACGTGTCGAGCGAGCCGCAGCCCTTGGAGGCGGTGTACCGCTCGTCGTGGTTGGCGCTGACGCGCCTCGCCTATCTCCTGGTCGGTGACCGCGGCGAGGCGGAGGACATCGTGCAGTCCGTGTTCACCACCGCGGTGACACGGTGGGAGGCGATCGACGAGCCGGCGGCCTATCTGCGGCAGAGCGGTGGTCAACCGGGCCAACGACGCGCACCGTCGGTCCTTCCGGAATGCGGCGGTGGCCGTCGGCGCCCCCGGCTCGATCGACGAGCCCGAGGTCGATGAGATGTGGAGACTCGTCCGAGCGCTGCCCGCGCCGCAACGGGCCGTCGGTCGTGTTGCGGTTCTACGAGGACCTCGCGCTGGCCGACATCGCGTCGCTGTTGGGTCGTCCGGCGAGCACGGTGCGTTCCGATCTTCGGCGGGCGTTGACGACATTGAAGAGGTTGATGGCGTGAACGACTTGGACGATCTCGAGCGAGAGCTCGGCCCATCGCTGCGGGTTGCCCTGCGCCGCGCCGCCGGCCGAGATCACCGGCGATGCCTCTCCGCTTCTCGATCACGACGACGACCTCGACGGGCGCACCGACGTGGTCGTCGTCGATCTCCCCCGCGCCACGAAGCGCGCCGCGACGGTGGTTGATCGCGGCTGCGGCTGCGGCTGCGGCTGCGATTCTCCTGATCGCGAGCGGCGTACTGGTGAAACAGTCAGATGAGGACGACCGCGGGACCGTCGTGCCTGTCAGTCCGGCTCCCAGCTCGTCGGCCGCGCCCGCACCCTCGACGAGCAACTCTCCGCCCTCCGAGGATTACGCGCCCGGGTTGCCCCCGAAGGCGCGACACCGAGCACCCCGCAGACCGGCGAGCTCGTCGCCACCGTGGCCCGAATGTCCAACAGACGCGTGGTACCTCTATGTCGACGGACGCCTGATCTCGACAGGCGGCGGTGACTGGATCGAGCGGCGCCTCACCCCCGAGGGCGTCGAGCAGGTGCGTTCCCAGTTCCTGTCCAGTGGGCTCTTCGACCCTGACCAAGCGTTCAGCGAGGTCCCGCCCTCACGACCGGCCCCGTTCTGGTGCACGTGTGTTCGGGACGGTGGCCGTCTGCTGTCGGCCGCGCCGCCGCCCGAGAACCCCTTCGAAGCGCTGGAGTCCTCGCGGACGGTCGGTCGGCTCATCGATTACCTCAAGCAGCTCGTCGCATCGCCGTCGCCGGAGTTGTGGGTGGACCCGCAGGGCAAAAAGTTCGTGGCGTCCAGGTTCTCGTTCTGCATCTCGCGCAACATCGCGGGCGAGACCACGCAGGGGGCGCTGCCCGATCCCTCCAACGCGCTGGCGCTCCTTCCAGAGCGCGCCGCGGCGCTGCTCGTTCGCCGCCAACCAACCACCGTGTCGGAGGTGCACGGGGACGCGATCTGTTACGAGGTCACGACCGAGGAAGCCCGGATGCTCGATGACGTGTTCGATGCGTTCGGGTACAAGTACGACGTCACCCAGCCGATCCCGATGAAGGTCGTCATCGGCATTTCCGCGCTGCTGCCGGACGGTTCATCGGCGCTGTTCCCCGGCTGAGCGCGCGCAGACCCAAGTGTCCTGTCACGTCGGCTCTGTCAGGCGGACTCGAACGCGCGGGCCGTGAGGAGGCTGCGGTAGGGGCGCCGGCCGCGCAGGCGCAGCGTCCGGAGCGAGGCGAGAGTGCCGAGTCGTCCGTAGCTCGCGAGGAGGAGGTCCGCGGCCGAACCACCGAACCAGGCGTCGACGCGTCGGTCGCTGTGGTGGGTGACGCTGACCTCGCCCTTGTCGAGCGCGACGACGATGGGCGGATGGCCGCGTGCATCCCAGCCGAGCACCATGGAACAGGTGCGACCCCACGGGGTGAGCACCAAGGACGTGAGCGTGGAGCTCGCCAGTAGCGCGCTGTACGCCGCGCGGTCGGGCACGTCGAGCGGGCGGTGGTGGGTGCGGGCGAGGTCGACCCCATGGACGAGGAGCTCGGTGAGATAGATCCCTGCGATGAGCGACGGAGGGACCTCGATGCCGTAGTAGGGGAGGCGGTCGTCGTCGGATTGCCCGCGCAGCGCGGTGACAAGGCGCGTGGTCCCCGCTTCCACCACGTTCGCCTGTTCGGCGGCGGTTGCCTGAAGGTGCTCGTCGATGCCGCTGTCGATAACGGTGCGACGCTCAGACACCGAGGCGTTCACGACGGCTTCGCCTTCGGCCATACGGCTGTACCGGTCGGAGGTGGACGCCATGTGCGCCCCGAGCTCTCCGACCGTCCACTCCAGACCGGTGACCGGAGCCGACGGCTCGATGCCGGCTCGAACGAGCGCGACCACGAACGGTGCTCGCGCCTCGACGTCGTCGAGGATCAACTCCAGATCGGTCTCGACGTCCACCGGACTGGAACCGATCAAGATGGTGCTCATAGCAGTATGTCTATGCTGCTGATCAGCAGTATTGTCAAGGGCTATGCGGAAACTGTCCACGACCTCCTACGCCGTCCTCGGCTTGCTCGCCATTCGGCCGTGGTCGACCTACGAGCTCGCTCAACAGGTCAGCAAGAGTCTGAGCTCGTGGTGGCCTCGCACCGAGCGTCAGCTCTACGAACAGCCCAAGATCCTCGTGGAGCACGGTCTCGCCACCGCGACCACCGAGCTGGTCGGACGTCGACCTCGCACCGTCTACGACATCACGTCGGCTGGTCGCGAGGCGCTGCGCGCCTGGCTCGACGAACCATCCAGTGTCTACGCGTGGGAGTGGGACGCCGTCCTGCGCGTGTTCTTCGCTGATCAAGGCTCCAAGGAACAGCTCCTCACGACGCTGCGGGACACGGCAGCGACTCTGCGCGCCGTCAACGCCGCGGATCTCGACGGGCTCGAGGAGGTCTCGCAACCCGGCTATCGCTACGCCGACCGTGCCCATCTGTTCGCGTTGATCGTCAAGCTCGAAGAGGGCGTGTGCGCTGCGATCGACGAGTGGTTCGAGTGGGCCGAGCAGGAGGTGGCCGGGTGGCCTGACATCACCGGACCGCCCGACCGCATCGCCTACTTCCAGCAGAGTGCTCAGTGAGGTCACCCCGGACTATGAGCGTCACAACCGTCGAGCGGCGGGTCGCCTTGGGTGAACTCGACCACCCGACGGTCGTTGAGTTCCCGCTACGCGGCGAGTGGACCGTCGAGCGGACGCCGGCGCATCGCATCCCGAGTCACGGCACCGACATCCTCGGTCAGCGGTACGCCTACGACTTCATTCGTACCGACGACCGCGCCGGATCGCATGTCCATCCCGCGGGCCGGCTGCGGTGGCTGCTCATCGGGGGACAGGACGCAGGACTGCTACGGATGGGGCGAGCCGATCCACGCGGCAACCGATGGCGAGGTGGTCGTCGCAGTCGACGGAGTGCAAGAGCGTCAATGGCTGCACGTCGTGCGGGAGTCCTGGGCCGCACTTGAAGACCGCCCGCAGCTACCGGCGATCGAACGACCCCAGACCCCTCGCCGGCAACCACATCATGATCCGAACCGCGATGACTCTTCTCCTTGTACGCGCATCTCGCGCCCGAGCAGCGTGGCGGTCACCGCGGGGCAGCGCGTCTCGGTCGGTGACGTGATCGGACGAGTCGGCCACACGGGCAACTCGACCGCCCCACATCTTCACTTCCAGCTGATGGACTCGGCTGATCCGTTGCGCGCTCGAGGGATTCCCTGCGCGTTCGCTGAGTACTCGGTGAAGCTGAACAGCGGCTGGGAGCATGTCCACAACGGCATTCCCCAACGACATGAGCGAGTGCGCTCGGTTCGTAGCCCTCAGCTTGTCGGCTCCGGAGCGAGACGTTCGTCTTCGTCGACGCTGAGGTCGAGAGGCAGATCGACGAAGTCGTCGGTCACGGTGCCGCCGAGCACGTCGATGCGGTCGAGCACAGTCCGCCTGATCGTCCGGTATTGGACATGGACCCGCAGCACAGTGTCGTGGTCCTCGAACCAGCCGGTCGGATCGTCGGTGACGAGTCGGAACGCGGTGACCTCGACTGCCGACGGCAAGCGTCGGCGCGGCGCGCCGCGGCGATCGCCGACGACCGCACCAAGTCCTCCCTCGATGAGCTCGGGCGGATACAGGCCATGGGAGAGCTGTCGTACCTCCGCCGTCGCCTGCCGGATCGGTTCCACGACGCTGCTGATCGGAGCGCCGTAGGCGAGGTTGTCGGCGCACGCCTGAAGACGGGCGATCGGGCCGTCGTCGAGAAGCTGCTCCATCTCTACGCGCATGGCGGTGTCGGCGCCGAGAAGCCGCTCACCGAGCCGTCGCGCTTCGGCCAACCTGCCCTCGCTCACCGCGAGCAAGCTGGTTCGCGTCGAAGGCCATGCCGGCCAGGGCGGCAGCAGTATGCCAACGCGTCGGGGGCCGTCGATAGCGCGATGTCGTGGTCGAGCACGCCGATCGGTCGCCCCTCGCGGGTGACGAACGTGATCGGCGCGGTCGTACCGCAGGTCGTCGAGGTGCACCTCGCCGGACGGTGCGATCCAGCGCCCAGTGCCATCGGCGAACGCCAGCTGCAACGTCGGGTCGCCGACCCAGTCCGCGAGATCGTCTCGGAGCATGGCGATCGGATCGGAGTCGGGCAACACGAACGTGCCGCTCGGCAAGCGCTCGACCTGTGGCTTCACCGCGATCGACCACCCGATGCTGCCGATGACGGCACCGGCGGCGATGAGCGGGAGGGCCAGCGCGATGACGAATGACCAAGACTCGTAGGTGAGGAGGTAAGGGTCGTGAAACGCGTCGAACGGCAGCAGGTGGACCGCCCGCTCGATGACCACCGCGGCGAACCACATGGCACCGCAGACCACGAGGGGGTCACGCAGCGCTGTCGCGAGGCTGATCGCGGTGTCACGACTTCGCCACCACCGATGGATGATCCATGCCACCGCGACGATCAGCAGCACGAGGTGGACGGCGAGCAACGCCCGTGCGCCCGCCGGGACGTCGGTCTCCGTTGGTAGGGCAGCAGTGCCCATCACCGTTTCACTCACGCCCATCCGCGCGCCGAGTCCCGAGTCACCTCCCCACATCGCAGCCGCGATGCCGGAGACGCCGACCAGCGGCGAGAAGGACGGCCGCCGGCCGCCGGGGGACACTCGCGAACCGCGGTGTCGCAACGATCGCCGCAGCCACGGCCGCGCGCCGGCGAGCCACGCTGCGGCAGCGACGATCACCGCCGACGTCGGGAGCGCGTGCCGCCGGCCGGCGCCGACGACCGTCAAGCACTCCCGCCGCACCGATCCAGATCCACGACGTCCAGGAGACGCCGCGCCGGATGGCCATCCAGAGGACGGCGACGGTCAGGATGCCGATCGAGATCGCGAGTCCCGTGACCCGCATCAGATCGGTCGACGTCTCATACGAGCTGAGTTCGAGCGGACGGTGACTCAGCCACCCGAGCCAGATCGAGGCGGCGAGCGCCGCGCCCGACACCGCCGCGGCGAGCGCCTTCACGCTGCTCCCCGAGATGTGGCGAGGGGGATGCTGGCGCGGATCGTCGTGCCGCCACCGAGTGGGCTCGTGACCTCGAGCTTCGAGTCGAACGCGGCGAGCCGACGGGCAATGGCCGCAGGCGACGTGGCGCCGCCGCAACCGTCGTCGGTGATGGTCAGCTCCGCACTGTCCGCGTCGACCCGCAAGCGGATCTGGATCTCGTGCGCGTCGGCGTGCTTCAAGCTGTTCGCGACCGCCTCGGAAGCCACGAACCACAGCGCCGCCGCGACGGGATCGTCGGCAGGCACGTCGCCCGTCAGTTGGAGACGTGTCGTCAGAGGGATGACGGCTTCCAGGGCGACGAGACCCGCCGACAGCCCGGGGTCGAGCACGCCCGGCGCGCCCTCGCTGAGCACCTCGTGGCTGAACTCGATCGCGTCGACCAGCGGCGACCCGGAGGCGGTCGCGCTCGTCCGCATCCACGAAGCCCGCAGCCTCGTGTCGCGCCATCATGCTCGCTTCGAGTGCGAGCGCGACGAGGCGCTGCTGCAAGCCGTCGTGCAGGTTTCGTTCCAGCCGCCGGCGGGTGCGGTCCTGCGAGTCGAGCACGCGGCGCTGCACGCGGCGCACCTCCGCGGTGCGCTCATCGGCTTCGATCTGGCGGGCTCGCCTCAGGACCGCCATGCCGATCGAGCTCATCATCGCGTCGCGGGTGATCGAGCTCGCGACGATCGCGGCGTCGTGCTCGACGACCGCGACGACTTCACCGTCGCGGTCGGCGATCGTCATCAGCGCACGATCGGTAGACGGACCTGAGCGTCGTCGCCGCCAACGAGCCGCAATGCGTCGGCGCCGCGAATGACGACACGTGCGGTCGGATCGCCGAGGATCCTCCCGACCTCCTCGGACGCATCAACCGCGACCTCGAGAGGGCCCAACTCGACCGAGGCCGCGCTCGACGGATCCGCGGTCCGGCTCCGCCGGCGTATCGACTCCGACCAGACGAGCAGGAGTGCGACGGCGCCGTAGCTCCCGAACGCGAGGCACGCACCCACCATCCCGATCCGCGTGGACCGTCCGCCGATGCCCGCCGAGGTCCGCCATGCTCGACGCGAACGCCCAGAGCACGGTGACGCCGAAGACCGCGGCAGCGACGAACGCGGGCCACGAGGTCGCCCGCACGCTCGCCGGCATGCTCGCACGGCGGCGAACGACGAACGCGAGGAACACGATCGGAGCGACACCGAGGAGCAGCACCTTGACGACGTTCTGCCCCACCGCGCTCGTTCGGCGTCTGCCCAGTGTGGGTAGGCCCCACAAGTCCGGCCCAACCACGGACCGTTCAGTGGGAGCCACTCGATGAAGACGAACTTGGCTCCCTACTCCGATGACCAGGTAGGCGAGGACCGCCAGTCGGAACGGATTCGACCACCGCTTCTGCATGCGACCAGTCGGCCATCTCGACACGGCGATGACGATCGCGGCGACAGCCACGGTCGGCAGGAGTAGCTCGGCCCACGGACTGGCGGCGACCGGGGTGTAGGAGCCGTAGATCGATCCAGCGAGCGCGAAGCCGGCGACGGTCAGACACAGGCCGGTCCGGTTCGTGGGCAGTCGCCACGAAAGCCAAGCGCCCGAGACGACGAGAGCCACACAGCTGCCGAACGCGAGCGCCCACATGGTCGACTCACCGATCGTCCACGAGGCGTGCGGGACTGCGGTCGCCGAGGTGGTGCCTCACCGCATCCGCTGCGAGCGCCGTGAGAGCCAACCCGAGCACGACCACGACCACCTGAGGGGCAGGGTGCCGTCGCAGTTGCTGCGAGGTCAGCACCTGCTCACTGTGCTTGACAGCAGAGGTGCGGCGCATCAGGGTTCACCCTCGAAGCTTGTGTGCATGTCGAGGGAAGTCCCCGATGCGCACTGGACCGGCCCTCGACGATCCTGGTCGTGTCGGGCCCGCCCTCTCAGGGCGGCGACTCGAGGGAGGTCCCATGAAACCCAATCGACCGAACCGTAGTTTCCCGGCTTTCCTCCGCGCCTTCGGCGCGGGTGCTCCTGTTCGCAGTCCTCGCAGTGCTCTGTGCCGCCTGCGGTTCCGACGACGATGAGTCAGGCGCGGGCACCGGGAGCAGCCCCGGCGAGACGGCTCCTGCACCGGCCTCCGACCGCGTCGAGCGCGGCCAACCCGGATCAAGAGCTCGCCGAAGCCGCGTTGCTCGCACCGGACGATCTCGAAGGGGACTTCCGAGCTCGTCCCCGAAGGGCTGATTGGCCGTACTCGGCCGAGATCGCCGGACAGGCGCCGCCCTGTGAGCCGTTCGCGGAGCTCGTCTTCGGAGGCGGCGCACAACACGCGCCGTCAGCCACCGTCACGCTGGCGCGACAGGAGAGCTATCTCTTCACCAACGTCGTCGTGTTCCCGACGGTCGAGGAGGCCGAGACGCTGATGAACGCCGTGGAGCTCCTCAGAGTTCGACGACTGCTGGGAGCAGTACATGGCCGTCGCTGTGATCGGCGTGGACCGCTGGAGTCAGCGAGGCGGACTACGCACAAAGCCAACCCACCCGACTTGACGCTCGACGCCGACGACTCCGTCACGAGGAAGGTGGAGCGGGACGATCGTGATCGACGGCGCCGAGTCCGGCGACAGCTGCGTCTGCGTGTTCTCGCGGGTGGGTAGGGCGGTGGTCCTGGTCCACTCCGCCGCAGAGCAGTTCGACGACGAGGAGCGCGTCGTGATGACGCAGACCGCCATCGACAAGGCAAAGAAGCTGATCGGATGACCGAGATCGGCGACGAGACCTGACCGATGCCGACCACCATGACGATCGTCTTCACGGACGTCTCGCATTCCACGCAGCACCTCGTCGAAGCGGGAGATGCGGACGGTGTCGCCGAGATGACACAGCACTTCCGGCAGTCGCGCCAGATCGTCGAGTCGCATGGTGGGCGGGTGGCGAAGACGCTCGGCGACGGGGTGATGGCGCTGTTCCCGTCGGCGTCCGACGCCATCGGCGCGGCGATCGCCCTGCAGCAGGCCGACGAGGTCGAGAGTCGTCGTTCGGCTCCGCCGATCGGAGGTGACCCATGTGCCGGCCGGTTGCGCGTCGGCGTCCATGCCGGAGACGTCGTCGAGGTGAGCGACGACGCCGACGTCCTCGGCCTGCCGGTCGTGATCGCCCGTCGGCTTTGTGACGCGGCCGGCGGCGGCCAGGTGCTCATCTCGGACCTGGTCCTCCAGCTCGGCGGCTCACTGATCGACGTCGAGGTCGAGCCCGTCGAGCCGCTGGCGCTCAAGGGCATCGACGGTCCGATGGCCGCGTGGTCCGTGAGGTGGCTGCCGCTTCCCGAGCGTCCAGCCATTCGGGTGGTCGTCGCGGAGGACTCTGTCTTCGTACGTCGAGCAGTGGTGCAGCTACTCCGCGAGGAGGGTTTCGACGTCGTGGCCGAGGTGGGCGATCGCGACGCGCTCCTCGCCGCCGCCCGCAAGCATCGGCCGAAGCTCGTCGTGACCGATGTGCGGATGCCGCCCGACGCAGACCGATGAGGGCCTGACTGCAGCCGCCGTGCTCCGAGAAGAAGATCCGGATGTCGCCGTCCTCGTGCTCAGTCAGCACGTCGAGCCGAAGGCGGCCGCGCTGTTGCTGAGTCACAGTCCCACCGCCGTCGCATACCTGTTGAAGGAACGAGTGAGCCAGCTCGACGAGTTCGTCAACGCCTGCCGGACGGTCGCCGAAGGCGGCGTGGTCATCGACCCGCTCGTCACCGAGCAGCTCGTCCGCGGTGGCCACGACGACGAAGTGATCGCTCGCTTGACCGACCGGGAGCGAGAGGTGCTCGACTACATGGCGCAGGGGCGATCGAACGCTGCGATCGCCGAGGAGATCCATTGCTCCGCCAAGACCCTCGAGACGCACATCCGCTCGATCTTCAACAAGCTCGACCTCCCCGCGGACCCCGGGGACCATCGACGCGTCGCCGCCGTCGTTCGTTGGCTCCACACTCGCCAGTAGGACGCGGCCGTCGGGTCAGCCCGCGCGCCAGTCGAGCCCGCTGCCGTGGGGGTGGCCGTAGCCGAGCAGCTCGGGTTCGGCGTGGCCGTCTCGGTAGGTGACGAGGCCGAGGACACCCCACTCGACGCCGTTTCCATCCGACGGCGCACCGTCGGTAGGGATCACGTCGACGACGCCCAGGAGGTCGCCGCTGATCCACGCGACGGGCCGGGACTCCGAGGCCGCCGCGAGCGCGTCGCGAAAGCCGGTCCGCTGCTCGGGCGAGAAGTAGGACACGACCCACGTCGTCGTCACCACAGCAATGGCTTCAGTCGGGAGGCTGGCGATCAGACCGCCGACGTCCTCGACCGCGTCGCCCCGCAGCAGCTCGAGGCGTGCGCGACGCGCCTCTTCCTGCGCGAGCCTCGTTCGCGGGAGTCGCCCGGTGTCGGGCCACGCGCAGGCGAGCTGCCATCGCATCTGCGCTGAGTCGAAGACGTCGAGCGGTTCGCGGTCGAGCCCGACGCGTGCGGCGATCGTCGGGAGGCTCGGCGCGATCGGAGGTGACCCGCCGACGACGTCGCATCGAATCTCCACCGGCGCGTCGACGGGGCCGGTCGCGCCGGCCGGTCCGTAGTCGAGCCGATAGCGATCACAGAGCAGGTTGAGCCCGGCGCTGCAGCCGACGTCGACGTGACCGAGCGGTGCCGCGAAGCGCGACGCGACGGCGGTGAGCGCAGGACCGATCAGCGCGGAGCGGCCGACCTCGTTGGTGTTCACCTGCTCGGTGGCGAGCAGCTCCAGGATCGAGTCGCGGTGGCTCAGGCACAGGTCGACGAACAGCGGCCCTGGATCTGCTTCCGACTCCCCTCCATAGACCGCGGCGAGCGGGTGGTCGAGGCCGCCGAGCAACAGGTAGTGGACGGCGGCGAGAAGCAGCACCGGGTTGTGTCCTGTTGGAGGCGCTTCGGACACGAGGTCGAGGACCTCGTCGCTCTCCGCGACAGTGCGGCAGATTCGGTCGTAGAGCGGTGAGTAACCGCGACACCCCGAGTCGGCGACGTAGACCCAGATCGCAGCGAGATCGCGCACGCCCATTCCTAGCCGGGCTCGCGAGCCGATCTATCCACTTGATACATCAATCCAGACTGATGTAATATCGATGTGGTGCAACACCTCGAAGCTCCGGAGTTTCTGCGGGTCATCGGCGATCGCCACCGATGGGCGATCCTCTCGCAGCTGGCGAGCAGCGATCGGCGGGTTGGCGAGCTCACGGAGCTCGTCGGCGAGCGACAAAACCTGGTCTCGTACCACCTTCGTGAGCTGCGCGATGCCGGGCTCGTGTCGTCGCGCCGAAGCTCCTTCGACGGTCGTGACACGTACTACCGCCTGAACGTCGATCGCTGCGGCGAGCTCTTCCGCGGGAGCGCCGAGGCGCTGCACTCCGCACTCCGGCTCGTTCCGAGCGCGATGACGTCACGCCGACCGAGCGGGCGGCCGCCTCGGGTGCTGTTTCTGTGCACCGGCAACAGCGCTCGGTCGCAGATGGCCGAGGCGCTGCTCGACAGCCAGTCCGGGCATGCCATCCAGTCGCGCAGTGCCGGCAGCCATCCCAAGGTCCTGCATCCCAACTCGGTGCGAGTCATGGCCGAGCGCGGCATCGACATCTCCAGCAACACCACGACGCATCTCCGCCGGTACGCCCAAAACCAGTTCGACTACGTGGTGACGCTGTGCGACAAGGTGCGCGAGGTCTGTCCCGAGTTCCCCGGCGACCCGACCCGGATCCACTGGAGCGTGCCGGACCCCGCCGCCGAAGGCCTCGACGATGAGGAGAGCTACTCGTTGTTCGAGCAGACCGCCGCCGAGCTCGAGGTGCGGGTCGCCCAACTCATCGCCCAGCTGTATGCATCCCAAGGAGGAAACACCCATGCCCGATGACGCCACAGTCAGTGTTCGCTATCTGGTCGACGATGTCGCCGCGGCGCTCGACTTCTACACCCGCCATCTCGGCTTCACCGTGCTGACATCATTTGGGCCCGCATTCGCCGACGTGCAGCGCGGCAACCTACGGGTGCTGTTGAGCGGGCCGGCCAGCTCCGCGGCCCGCCCCATGGCAGACGGCGCCCAGCCCGGTCCCGGCGGCTGGAACCGCATCCACTTCATCGTCGACGACCTCGAAAGCGAGATCGCCCGGCTGAAGGCCGAGGGTGTGCCGTTCCGCAACGAGGTCGTCACCGGACCCGGCGGGTCGCAGGTGCTCATCTGCGACCCCGCCGGCAACCTCATCGAGCTGTTCCAGCCGGCAGCTCGGCTAGCGTCAGCGACGCCGAGCTGGACGTCGACGAGGTCGAGTTCCTGGATCGGTGGATCCGGCGGCATCTGGCTGAAACCTGCGGCTTTCAGCGTCCCGTGGACCGCAGGCTCGACGCGGTCCTCGTGGAAGCGGCTCCACGCGGCCTTGGACTCCCAGACCTCGAGGTGTCGGAGGCCGGTCTCGGTGCGCACGACGATGTGAGCGACCCGGCCATCGGCTGGGTCGTCACCGATGTGCCGGCACACCTCGCGGTACATGGCGATCGTCGCTGGGACCTCGTAGGAGCAGGCGTAGCTCATGTCGTTGGGTCCTTTCTTTGCATGGAGCCTATTGAGTAGAGTCACTTCTACTGAAATAGGAGTGTACCCACCGCATGCCACGTCCCGTCAAGGCCAAGCGCACCTACGACGGTTCCGGGCGCCAAGAGCCGGCGCGCGAGAGCCGTCGTGCGGTGTTGGCGAGCGCGCAGGCCCTCTTCCTCGCTCGGGGCTTCGCGGCGACGACGATGGCAGACGTCGCCGCGGCCGCCGGGGTCTCGGTCCAGAATGTGTACAAGGTCTTCAACACCAAAGTCGGACTCGCCAAGGCGGTGTTCGATGTCGCGATTGCCGGCGACGACGAATCGGTTCCGATGGTCGAGCGCGTGACGCTGACGAAGGTTCGCACCGAACCAGATCCGCGCCGGAAGCTCGCGCACTACGGCGAGCACCTCGCCACGGTCGCGCCGCGCCACGTCCCGTTCCAACTCGTCATCCTCGACGCCGCCGCCAGCGACCCGGACGCCGCCAGAGTTTGGGCAGAGCTGCAGGCCGAGCGGCTTCGCGGCATGACGATGTTCGCCAGGAGCCTCCATTCCGAGGGTCATCTGCGAACTGACGTGTCCGCGATCGAAGCACGAGATGTCTTGTGGACCTACAACTCCGCTGAGCTCTACCGGCTCCTCGTCATCGAACGTCGCTGGTCCGCCAAGCGCTACGGCCGATGGGTAGCTGACGCTCTCACCGCCGCCCTGTTGCCATGACTGCCAGAGCGCTCAGCGGGTCAGGCGTAGCGCGCGATCGCATCGGCCGCTGCGGCGGGATAGCCGCCGCCGAACTTGATCGCGTGAACGACCAACGGGGCGATCTGATGGAGCGAGACCCGCTGCTCCCAGCCGTCGGCGAGCGGATACGACTCCCCGTAGGCGGCGTAGCACTCCTCACCGAATCCACCGAACAGCCGCATCATCGCAAGGTCGAACTCACGATGGCCGCCGTGGCTCGCAGGGTCGATGAGCCAGCTGCGACCAGCCCTGTCGACGAGACGATTGCCCGCCCACAGGTCTCCGTGGAGCCGCGCCGGCGGTTCAGGTGGTCCTCCGATCGCTCGCAGCCGGACTGCATCGAGCGAGTGGAGGCCGGTGATCGCACGCTCAGGCAATGCGTTGGCCTCTCGCGCCATGCGGACGAGCGGAGCGATCCGCTGCGTCGCGTAGAACGTCGCCCAGTCCTCGCAGGGCTCGTTCGGAAGTCCACGGCTGCCCGTCGAACGACGATCACTGCGACCGAACGTTGCTGCACCCGCGCGGTGAAGCGCCGCAAGCGCGCGACCGAGCTCGCGCTCTGTCGTGTCGATGGGTCGCCCCTCGTCGATCCACTCCAACACGAGGAGCGGCGGATCATCCGAGACCGCGAGTACTTCTGGCACGGGGACCACGCCCGGCTGGCGCAGCCAGCTCAAGCTGGCGGCTTCGGTCGTGAAGAATCCGGGCGGCGCGGTCAAGTGGGTCTTGGCGAAGACTCGGCGCTCGTCCGCGAGGTCGACCGCGAACGACGCCGCCACGTCACCTCCGTGCACTCGCCTCGTCGCGATGACGTCAACCGCGAGCGCCTGCTCGACGTCCTCGCGAAGCGCCATCTGCCGATCCACGCTACGCATGTGCTCGAACCGCGGCTGCGGCGGACCTCAGGTGGTGACGTTCAGCGTGATCTCCACGCCGGTCAGCGCCTTGCTGACCGGACATCCTGCCTTCGCCGCCTCTGCCGCCTTTGCGAATCCGGCAGCATCGAGCCCATCGACGTCGCCTGACACCGTGAGCGTGATCCCCGTCAGCCGGAAGCCACCGGCCGGATCCGGTCCGAGGCTGACATCGGCCTGGACGTCGAGCGTCCTGGGCGTGCCCCCCGCTAGGGCCACCCCGTTGGAAAGCGACATCGCGTAGCACGCCGAGTGCGCGGCCGCGATGAGCTCCTCAGGACTCGTCGTCCCGCCGGCGTCGTCAGCCGCTCGCTTGGGAAACGACACCTCGTAGGTGCCGACCCCGGAGCTGGTCATCTCGACCTGCCCGGACCCTGCTTGGAGGGTGCCGGTCCAGACGGTCTTCGCGGTTCGTGTGGGCATGGCGTCCCTCCGTTCGGGCGTGCGATCACCACCGACGGTACGCCGCTGAGCCGACAGGGCGCGTGAGCCGAGCAAATACGGTGGGCACATGCGCTCGATCGTCTGCACGGCCTATGGGACAGAAGACAACCTCGTGCTCGAGGAAGGACCCACGCCGGAGCCCGCCGCCGGCCAGGTGCGGGTGGCGGTCAAGGCCGCGGGCGCCAGCTTTGTCGACGCCCTCCAGGCGGCCGGCAGGTACCAGTTCGCGGCGCAGCCCCCCTATGTGCCCGGCGGGGAGGCAGCTGGCGTCATCGACGCCGTTGGTGAGGGCGTGGAGGGCTGGGAGATCGGCGACCGCGTCGTCGCCTCGATCGGCAAGGGCGCGTTCGCAGACAGCATCGTTGCGCTGCCGCAGCAGCTCATTCGCCTCCCCGCGGGCATCGACCTCGCCGTCGGCGCCTCGTTCCTGCAGGTCTACGGGACCGCGTGGTTCGCGTTCAAGAAGCGCACCGTCGTCCGGCCGGGTGAGGTCGTGTTGGTCACCGGCGCCGGGGGCGGCGTGGGCTTGGCAGCGATCGACGTCGCCCGCTCACTCGGCGCACGCGTGATCGCGGTCGCGTCGTCGGAGGAGAAGCGCGCGCTCGCGTGGAAGCTGGGAGCGGAGGCCGCGATCGATCCGCTCACCGAGGACGTCAAGACACGAGCGCGCGAGCTGACCGATGGTGCCGGTGTGGACATCGTGTACGACGTCGCCGGGGGCGACGTCTCGGAGCCGGCCCTGCGCGCGCTCCGTTTCGACGGGCGGTTCCTGGTGATCGGGTTCCCAGGCGGGATCGCGAAGGTGCCGCTGAATCTCGTGCTGTTGAACAACCGCACGGTCATCGGCGTCGAGTGGGGCGGTTGGGTCCCGCGCAACATGGAGGAGAACCGGGCGATGATCAACGAGATCGTGGAAGCGATCGCGCGCGGCGAACTTCACCCGGTCACGCCAACCGAACGGCCGCTCACCGACGCACGCGCGGTGCTCTCCGAGCTGCTCAACCGTGAGACGGCGGGCAAGGTCGTGCTCGTGCCGTAACGGCCGTCGCCGGGTTGCTCCTACTCCGACGGCGGCAAGATGGCGAGACCCTCGTCTTCCAGCTTCTTCAAGTCCGCGACGATGCGGCCGATCTCGTCCTCTGCGTTCGGGACCGGGCGCTCGGTGCGTTCTGCGTAGAGCAGCCGTCCGAGATCGTCGAGCAAGTCGTCGGCCTTCTTCTTGGATTGGACGTCCTCGACCTTGTCCTCGACCTTGCCCTTGAGGTCCATCGCCTGACTCTTGACCTTGTCGAACAGCCCCACTGATCAACCTCCGATGCGGGCAAACGTGTGAGAGCGACGACCATATCCCCCGCCGGTCGCGCTGACCTTCAGAGCTTCTCGCCCGGGAGCTTGCTGGCCTGCTTCACCCAAGCGGCGAGCTGCTTGTCGTCGGGCGGGTCGTCCTCGTGGATGTCGAGGTAGCGCGTCTCCTGGAGTCTTCGACTCGCCGGGAGGGACGGGACGCAGCGACGTGCCGCGAAAGAACGTCACCTTGACGTACTTCGCGAAGCAATGGAAGGAAAGGAACCAGCCCTTGCCCTCGATGCCGTAGAAGGGCGAGTTCCACTTCACTGCCTTGTGCACGTTGGGGACGGTGCTCACGATGAGCGCGTCGAGGCGGCGCCCGACGTCGCGCTTCCAGCCCGGCATGGCCGCGATGTAGGCCTGCACGGGAGCGTCACCGTCGCCTTTCGCGATCTGAGGGTTGCCGCCCGAGAGAAGGACCGGCTTCGCGGTTTTCCTGGGCGTGGATGCCTTCTTCGCGACCTTCTTCGCCATTGCGTTCACTCCATGAGGTTCGGAAAGAGCCGGATCGTGTTGGCGCGGAACGTCTCGGTGAGCGAGCCGGGCGGGTCACCAACAGCATCCAGCCGCTCGCGGGCGAGGGTGACGACGACCTCGGGGGTGAAAGGCCAGTCGCTGCCGTAGTGAAGGTGCTCGAGCGTGGTGATCGTGAGGAGCGCGTCGAGCTGGCGCGGGATCGGGAAGCCGGCGAGGTCGAAATGGAGCCGGCCGAGGGCGCCGAACACGTCCGCCGCGGGGTCCACGTCGAGCATGCGCGAGAAAGCAGCAACCCGGTCGGCGATGACCGGGAGGGTTGCTCCGGCATGCGGGACGATCATGTCGATGTCGGGATGAGCGCGCCACGGTGCCGTTGAGGATCAGGTTCACGACCGCGCGGGTCGTGTCGAACAAGAACTCGATCATCGGCCGGGGTCGCCCCAACGAGGTGTGCTCCCCGCACACCGGCGACGTGGGATGGATGAAGACACGGGCATGGCGCCGGTCCAGCTCCTGGAACACGGGTTCCCACGAGGGGTCACCGAGGTACGTGCCGCCGACGTTGGTGAGCAGCACGAAACCGTCGACCTCGAGATGATCGACGCAATGGGCGATCTCGGCAATGGCCGCGTCGACGTCGGGCAACGGGAGAGACGCGAAGAGCCCGAAGCGACCCGGATGATCGACAACCGCGCGCCTGCCGGCCTCGTTCACCTCACGAGCCAGATCGCGCGCGGCGGCCTCGTCGGGGACGCACACCCCCGGCGACGAAACGGACAGAAGCGACGTCGCGATGCCCAACCTGTCCATGACGCCGACGTGCTCCTCCGCCGACCATGCCGGGATCTGTGGCATCCCGTCGGGCTGCGTGACGCCTGCGGCGACGAGCGCCTCCCGGTACCGCGCCGGCAGGTAGTGAGCGTGGACGTCGATCTTGCCGTGGCCGGTCATCTCATCTCGCCCGTGGGTCGGTGTTGCGGAGCACTCCGGGACCCGAGTCTCGCACCCGCCATCACCAAGCCGGATCCGAGCCAGGTGTCGCGAACCCGAAGGTACGCTGCGCGGCCATGCCGACTTGGGCCGAGATCGAGCAGGCCGAGCCGGAGTTCGCCCGGCGGGTTCGGCAGCTGTTCGACGCCGGTCGCCACAAGACGATCGCGACACTCCGCGCCGACGGCTCGCCGCGCATCTCAGGCATCGAGTGCGAGTTCGCGGATGGCGACCTTCGCTTCGGTTCGATGACCGACGCACGCAAGGGGGCAGATCTCAAGCGCGATCCGCGCTTCGCCATCCACGGCCCGACGTTTCACCCTGAAGAGGGGAAGGAGAGCGAGTGGCCCGGCGAGGCGAAGATCGCCGGACGGGCCATCCTCATTGGCGCGATCGCGACTGACGACACGAGCGAGCAACCCGACGGGGAGATGTTCTCGGCGGACATCACCGAAGTCGTCGTCACGGCACTCGACGACGCGGCCACCAAGCTCGTCGTCGAATCGTGGACGCCCGAGCGAGGGCTGCGAAGAGTCGAGCGGGATTAGCCCAAACCGCTCAGTGAGAGGATGACTGGCTGTGTCGTCCTTCCTCTTCGCCATGTTCGAGGGCGGAGGAAACGTTCCGCTTCTCATTCCCGTCGTGCGCGCCGTCGTCGAGCGCGGCCACGACGTCACCGTCGTCGCCGGGCCGGGCATCCGGCGGCCGAACGCCTCGCCCGCCGCGTCGGCGCGACTCGTCGATCCTCTGAGGGACGCGGGAGCGCGCGTGATGCAGCTTCTCGACGAGCCGCTCGATCCGCTTCACGGCTTCGTGCTCGGGAGCGCGATGTTCGGGCGCACGCCCGCCAGCCTCTTCGGCGCCGTCGACGCGGGACGCACATCACGGTGGTCTCTGCCGTGGGCGGAGCGGCTCTTGCCGGTGATCGACCAGGTTCAGCCGGACGCGTTGGTCTGTGACTTCTTCCTCTACGGGGCGCTTGCCGCCGGCGAAGCCGCGGGCACGCCGACCGCCGCCCTCGTGCACAACTGCACCCTCGGCTGGCCGCTTCCCGGTCATCCGCTGCCGCCACCCGGTTCGACACCACTCGGGGGGCCGCGCGGATGGGCGCGAGATCGCGCATGGGCAGCGGCCTTTCGCCATGTCGCCCGGAGAGAGGGGGCGAGCTTCCTCGACGCCGCGCGCACAGCTCTCGGCCTGCCCGCGCTCGTCGCGCCGCCACACGAACAGGTCACGCGTGCCGACCGCGTGCTCGTCATGGGAACGCCCACATTCGAGTTCCCGCTACGGCGACCCCTGCCCGCGAACGTCCGCTACATCGGAACGATCCTCGACGCCAACCCATCTGCAAGCTGGGAGCCCGCGCTTGACGGTGAGCAACCGTGGGTTCTCGTCAGCCTGAGCACGTTGCCTCAGGGCCAGGGACCCGTGATGCGCAATGTTCTCGAGGCGATCGCCAGACTGCCGATTCGCGCGGTGATCACGCTCGGCCCGACCCTCACCCAAGAGTCGTTCGACACACCCGCCAACGTCCAGCTCGAGACCTTCGTGCCCCACGAAGCGGTGCTGCCGCACGTGTCAGCGGTGGTGACGCAGTGCGGCCTCAGCACGATCAGCAAGACCCTCGCGCGTGGTCTACCGATGGTCTGTCTGCCCATACTCGGTGACCAGCCATCCAACGCGGCGCGGATCGAGCGCCTCGGCGCCGGCCTCCGACTCTCACCAGACGCGCCACCCACACAAATCGGCAACGCCATCCGACGAGTCGTCGAGGAACCAGCGTTTCGTACCGCCGCCGAGCAGTACGCGAGCACGATCGACGGACAGGACCCGCGTCGAAGCGTCGTCGATGAGCTCGAGTCGTTGACCCTCACCCGCCGGTGAGGACATCTCCTTCGCCGCCCTCCCGGCGGCTGTCACCGCGCACAAGAGCGACGGCTTGGCGATGACCGAGCTCCGAGCCGGCGGCGAACGATTGCTCGAACGTCTGGGGATCGAGCTCCTGCGCGACGCGCGTGGCCAGCTCCTCCTCGGCTCGACGCGTTGACGGCCATGCCCGCAGACCCCCACGCCGGCGGAGCCCATCCGCGGCGCCGAGGGCCCGGGCCGCGTGTGGTGCGTCTCCTTCCGCGAGCGCCAGTCCCGCAACGGCGACGAGCGAGAAGGTGAGCGTGAGGGTGCTCAGCTCGGACTCATCCTTCGCGTCCACCGACGCGATCAGCAGGGTCCGAGCCTCGTCGAGGTTGCCGGCCCTCACCGCGAGCGAGGCGAGCTGGGTGCGCGCCGCCGACTCGAGCCAGTTGTTGTCGAACTGCCCGCCGAGCTCGTTGACCTCGGTGAGGTGCGCCCGAGCAGCCTCGTCTCGGCCCAGCGCACTCTCGGTCATCCCCATCGTCAGGGCGGCAAACGCCATGAACGGCTCGTTCTGCTGGCGAAAGCCTTCGAACGCTGTCGACGCCGCGCGCAGCGCGCCGTCGAGGTCGTCGTTGATCGGCAGGATCCACGAGAGCGCGAGCTGGGCGGCGGCTTCGAGATACGGGTCGTCGATGCGCCCTTCGAGTCGTTGCAGGCCGTCGACGGCGGCGAGCGCGGTTTCATCGTCGCCGACCTCTAGCGCAGTGACGGCGGAGGTGAAGAGCAGCTCGGCGCGGGCGCGGTCGTCCAACGCGTCGGCCTTGAGCTGCACCTCGGCGATCCAGGCGCGAGCCTCCGGCATGCGGCCCTGCATCTGCCAGAACAGCCACAGGATGCGAAAGACGTGCGGCAGCGGCGAGATGTCGTGGTTCAGGAACCAACGGATGGCGACTCGGAGGTTCTCCTCGTCGGTGCTCAACCGCTCGGCCCACTCCGACTGTCGTTCAGCGGGCCAGTCCGCGTTCTCGACGAGGGCGGCGAAGTACTCGGCGTGCCGTCGCTCGACGTCGGCCACGTCCGCGCTCCCGGCGAGCTGCTCGCCGGCCAGCTCGCGTACCGATGCCAACATGTGGAACCTCGGGCCGACGTCGGTCGCGTCGACGTTCACGAGGCTGTGCCCAGCGAGGGCGTCGATGAGATCGAGCGCCCGATCTTCGACGAGCGAAGACACGTGCACCGCCGCGTCGATCGCCCATCCCTCGACGAAGACCGACAGCATGGCGAGCATCTGCCGCTCCGCGTCGTCGAGCAGCCCGACACTCCATTCGACCGTCGCGCGCAGCGTGCGTTGGCGCTCGGGAAGATCGACTGGGCCGGTACCCAAGGCGTCGAGGCGGCTTCCGAGCCGCCCCACCAATGCGTTCGGTTCCAGCAACCGCGTGCGAGCCGCGGCGAGCTCGAGCGCGAGCGGCAATCCATCGAGGAGCCGGCAGATCTCGACGACCGCCCGCACGTTGTCCTCGGTCAGCGCGAAGTCGTACCGGACAGCCTGGGCTCGATCGACGAACAAGCGCACCGCCGGTAGCGCGACTACCTGTTCCACAGTCGGTAGCTCTGCCAACGCGGGCACCGTGAGCGCGCCGACGGGATACTCCCGCTCGGCCCGGAGCCGAAGCACCGTGCGGCTCGTCACAAGGATCTGGAGGCCCGGACAGCGGGCTAGCAGCGCGTCGAGCTCGGGTGCGACTCCGATGACCTGTTCGAGGTTGTCCAAGACGAGCAACGCGGGTGCGTCCGCGAAGTGCTCGACCAGCACGTCCAGTGCCGGTCGCGAACCCTCGATGGTGGCGCTCACCTCGACAGCGATGCGAGGCAGGACCAGCTCGGGCTGAGCGATCGCCTCGAGTGCGACGAACGCCGTCCCCTGCGGGTAGCTCGCATCGAGCTGCTCACCGACTGCGATCGCCAGCCGGGTCTTGCCGATGCCGCCGGGCCCAGTGAGGGTGACCAACCGGACCCCCGGCGATTGCAGCAGCTTCACGACAGCAACGACGTCCTCCTCGCGGCCGATCAACGACGTCGACGTCACCGGCAGCGAACGTGGGCTCCGCCGGTCAGAGCTCGAGGAGGGCGACTCCCGCCGGTCTGCGCCACTGGCGGCACTCCCGAACCGCTCGCTCAGGAGCAACGCCAGGTCATCGCGGACCAAGCGCCCGAGCTCACGAGGGGTACGAAACGACCGGTACGAGTCGGTCCCCTCCGACTGGAGCTCTTCGATCATGGCCGTCAGCCCCGGTTCTCTCTCGGGCGCCGGTGTCTTGACATACAGAAGCCGCGGGATCGAATGGGAAAGCCGAAACTCGTCCTCCAGACCCGAGATCTCCATGCCCGGCCCGATCCAGCCGTACCGCTGCCAATACAGCCCCACGAAGATGTGCGACTGGGCCAAGTACGCCCGGTACAGCTCGCGAGGCGGATGTGGTCGAGCCCCGAGCTCGAACAGCACGGGCGTCAGCCGCAGCGCGGAGATGGCACGGGCCACCGCGGCGCGCTCATCGGCGAGCTCGGCAAGCGTGGAGCTCACGAAGACGCGCAGGCGCTGATCCGGCGTCCGAATGTCCATCAGACCCTCATCGCCCTGGGTCATACGCCATCCACGCTGCCAGACCCTCGCCCTTCGGCGCACTCCCCACTTCGGGACACGAAGCCGGCGACTGCGCGAGCCTCGTCGGCATGACCCCACCAGTGAGGTTCGGCGTCGCGCACGACTTCCGGTGCCCTCCCGGCAGCGACTACACGCTGCACGACGTGTACGCGCAGACAATCGACCAGGTCGCTCGGCTCGATGAGCTCGGCCTCGACGAGGTCTGGTTCAGCGAGCACCACTTCGTCGACGACGGCTACCTCCCGTCGTTCGCCCCTGTGGCGGGCGCGGCCGCCGCGGTGACGAAGCGGATGCGGATCTCGACGAACATCTCGATCGTCCCGTTCTCGCATCCGCTTCGGCTGGCCGAGGACCTCGCTGTGCTCGATCAGCTGTCGGGCGGCCGCATCGAGTTCGGCATCGGCCTGGGGTACGCGCCGCACGAGTTTCGCGGGTTCGGCTTCCCGATCTCGCACCGCGTCTCGCTCACCGAGGAGTGCGTCGACATCCTCCGTCTGGCCTGGTCGGGTGAGCGTTTCAGCTACGCGGGCAAGCGCTACCGCTTCGATGACGTGCGCGTGACGCCGGACCCGGTCCAGTCCGGCGGCCCGCCGTTGTGGATGGCGGTGTCGAGCCCGCCCGGTGTCGAACGGGCGGTCCGCTACGGAACGCACGTCTTGCCGCAAGGGCCGGTGTCGCTGCTCGACGGGTGGCGCGAGCGCAGTCTCGCCGCCGGCGCAGACCCGAGCGCGAAGCGAATTGGGATCATCCGCTCGTTCCTGGTGACCGACGATCGCGACCGCGACTGGCCGCCGCTGCGCGCCGCGGAGCGATATCGAATGGCGGTCTACGGGCGCTTCGCGGAGGAGGCGGGCACCGGCGATGCACAGACGTTCAACGACCCAGAGCGGATCACGCAGCGGGTGTTCGTGGGCAACGTGCATGAGTGCGTCGACGAGCTCACCGCGTTCATCCAGCGGTACGGGTTGACCGATGTCGTGACGTGGGGTTCTGCGCCAGGGCTACAGCCGGCGGCGCTCACTCCGTCGATGGAGCGCTTCACGGCCGAGGTCGTTCCGCAGGTGCGCTCGCGCCTCGCGTCTACGACCGACGCCGCACCGCGCTGATCGGATACTCGTCATGTCGGTGGAACCACGACAAGTCCCCCTCGTTGCGGCCCCCCGGCGCCCGGTCCAGCCACTGCCACATCGGCCACAGCGCGTCGAAACCGCGGGCAAATGCCGAATAGGTGTGGAACACCTGATCGCCTTCCCGTGCGAAAGCGCTCATGCCCGGTTGCTCGCCTGACCACTCGCGCCACGCGACGTTGTCCGCCTCGAGCTGCGCCTGGTCGCGGTAGTTGTATTCAACCGGTGCGACCGCGGGATCGATCGTGACGTGGAAGTCGTAGTTGAAGCGGCTCCCGAACGACGAGACCCATCGGACGTCCCATCCCATGCGCTCCTTGTAGGCGACGAGCTTGTCGAGCGGGGCCCGCGAGATGACGACGAACGCGACATCGTGGTGCGCGAGGTGCGGGACGCTGCCGGCGACACCGTCGATGATCCCAGAACAGCTCGGGCAACCTTCCTCCCAGTCCGGGTCGAACATGAAGTGGTAGACGAGCAGCTGCGAGTTCCCACCGAATAGCTGACGGAGCGACGCGTCACCGCTTTCGGTCGTGAATCGGTAGTCCTGCTCAACGGGAACCCAGGGCAGCTCACGTCGCCGTCGCGCGAGCTCATCGCTGCGTCGTGTCAGGTCCTTCTCGGCTTCGAGCAACTCGAAGCGGGCGGCGAGCCATTCGTCCTGAGTGCCGACTGGGTGGGAAGTCGCCATCGGTCGTCTCCTTCCCGCAGAGTCATCCTCATTGGCACTACCCGTTTGTGGATGACGTCATAACGGGCCTACGGCGCATGCGTCATCGACAGCCGCAGCGGCGGCTCCAGCCACATCGCCTGAATGGATGAGAGGAGGTGCGCCGCTTCATCAAGAGGCACCCACCGGAGCTCGAACCGGTGCAGGACGTCCTCGCCGCCTGATCTCTCGTCCCACAGCCACTTCTCAGACACCGTTGTGCGAGGGAGATCGAGATGGAACGCGTGCTGTACCTGCTCCTCAAGACCTTCGGGAACGTTCCCCGGTTCCGCCCTGTACCAGGCCTGGCCGAGCTTGCGCACCAGGATCGCGTCATGGATGCCGGACTCCTCGCCGAGCTCCCTCAGCACCGCGTGCTCAGGCGCCTCACTCGCGAGGATCCCACCCGCGGGCACCTGCGTTCCGGCCGCGGGCGCGTCTACGTGATCGAAGACGAGTAGCCGACCGGCTCGGTCAATCACGTATGCCGTCGCGCGCTGATAGCACTGTGGATGCCAGTCGGTCACCGATTCGAAAACCATCGACGGACTCTCGCGCAGCTGGGCCCATCGGAGCGGCAGTGACGCTCAGGTCGCTTGCTTCGGCGTCTCCTGGATCTCGATCTGCACCTCAGCGCGGCTCAGACGTCGGAGCGTCGCAGCCCACGTCCGGGCGACGAACGAGGCCAGCGCCTTGGTCGGCCACCACGTGAACATGTAGCGGCGGCCGTTCGACTTTCGCCCCTCGATCCACCATCCGAAGCGTCGGCCCCGGTGGATCACCAACGGTTGATACCTCGCTGCCTGCGGATCCATGTCGGTGAATGCTTGCCCGCACGGATCGGTTCTCAACCAGTTCCGCCGTCGTTGGCGGGTGGCAACACGCGCGTCGTGCTCAATCGAGCAGAAGACGCAAAAGGACGTCGGTGAGCCAGTCCTGAAAGCGCTCGAGCGGCCAGCCGGCGTCTCGTACGAGGCGCAGGTAAGCGTCGGGTGTCAGCATCCAGAGCGTGTCGGTGATCGTGTCTTCGTCGTAGCGCAGGCGGTTCGTCTTGCGGCTCAGCGCAACCGCGATCTCGTTGAGGCCTTCGCGGCGCTGCTGCTGGAAGCGGTCCCAGACCTCACGGGCTTCGGCGTCGACGGATGCGGCGGTCTCGAGCGCGCTCAGCACCAGCGCGGCCCGCTGGTTGATGAGACACATGTTGCGCGCGTGCAGGTGGATCGAGCGCACGGCGTCGGGCTCGTCGATGGCTTCTCGGTGCCACAGTCGCTCGGCGATCGGGACCGGTGCGTCGTCGCCGGCGAGAGCTTGATCGACGACGAGGCGCAGGATCGTCGACTTGGGTCCGACGGCGGTGAAGATCGTCGGTCGCGCGACGCCAGCCTCGGCGGCGATGTCCTCGATCGACGTCGCCAGGTAGCCCTTTGTGGAGAACAGTCGGTAGGCGGCGGCGCAGATCAACTCGGGCGCGTCGCCGCGTCGGATGCTCGTCCTGTAGGGACGACGCTTGACAGCGGCCATGACGCTCATCATACTCAGAGTCTATTCAAATAGACGAAGTGTCTAATCGACTTGGAGGTGCCCATGGACCAGACCGCTGCATTCCTCGACGTGGCGCTGCCCCGGCTGCGCCATGCAGAGACGGCGCTCCACAACGGCGATGCCGGGCCACGAATCGCGATGTGGTCGCACGGTGAGTCGGTGACCTTGTTCGGCGGCGTCATGGGCGGATCAGGCTGGGCCGAGATCGAACCGATCTTCCAGCGCTTGGGCGCGTCGTTCTCCGACTGCCAGTCCTACGACAACGAGGTCATCGCTGCGGGTGCGAGCGACGACCTGGCGTACACCGTCGCCTACGAGCACACGACGGCCTCCGTCCACGGCGCGCCACGAGCGGCCTACGTGCTGCGCGTCACCACGGTGTTCCGCCGCGAGGACGGCGAGTGGAAGGTCGTGCACCGACATGCAGACGCGTCGGGATCACCCGCTGCCAGCGGCGTCCTCCAGCAGCTCGCATCCGATGCAGCGGTCGCGAGTGCGTGACACTGCGGGTTCATCCCAGCCGGGAGGGGCGCCGAGGTGCCAATCGAGGTCCAGGCAAACGCCGAAGCGAACGACCTGAGGCCGATCTTCACGAGGATGTCGTCCCGCGCAGGAGTCTGCCGTGGCGATGCATCGTCGTGGTCACAGACTGCTCGCGCAGCCACCTCGGTAGCTCGATCTCCGGCGCACCGACGGGTGGCGCGTCGTCGACCGACACGCCGGCTGCATGCGCAGCAGAGCGGATGTCGTGACCCGCGACCTCCGCGCCGTCGCCAATGAGTCGGAGCCGGTCGATGCCGAGCGCTCCGAGCCGTGCGCACAGAACGGCCGCTGGCTCGCCGGTGGCGTCGGACCATACGGTGCGCGCACCGGTCGCGCTCGACGCTGCCGCCACCAGCTCGCGGGCGCGGTCAGTCGCGTTCGACGCGCAGCGGACCAACACACCACCCGGCAGTGCTCGATAGCGGTGCACGTTCCGTTCGGCAGCAAGTCCGGTCGGGTCGTGCTCGCGATGTCCGATGTCGCGCATCCATCGTTGGTACGCGGCCGTGACCGCGTCGATGTCGACGCCCGTGTCGTGCCAGCGGACGAGGGTGTCGACGTAGTTCGGGCCACCCGCTTTTGCGCTAGGGCCGACGACGGACTGCTTCCAGCCGCCGAAGGGTTGCCGTCGCACGATGGCGCCGGTGATGCCTCGGTTGACGTAGAGGTTTCCCGCCTCCACACGTTCCGTCCAGAGGGCGATCTCGTCGGGGTCGAGCGACTGCAGACCGGCGGTGAGCCCGTACTCGCTGTCGTTCTGGATCTGGACGGCGTGGTCGAAGTCGTCGGCGCGGATTACGCCGAGCACGGGACCGAAGCACTCAGTGCGCGCGAACCACGATCCGGGACGGACGCCGATGCGGATGCCGGGGCTCCAAAGCCGCTGGTCGTCGGAGCGAGCCTCGGGTCGAAGCAGCCATTGCTCGCCTGGTTCGAGCACGGTGAACCCTCGCTGAAGCACTTCGCTCGGTCGGTCAATGAGTGGTCCGATCTCGGTGGCGACGTCGTCGGCGGGTCCGACGCGCAGGCTCGCGGCGGCGTCGCGGACACGTTCGAGGAACGCGGGGTCGTCATAGAGGGGCGCCTCAACGATGGCGAGGCTCGCCGCCGAGCACTTCTGGCCTGCGTGGCCGAACGCGGACCGCACGAGATCCATGACGGCGCGGTCGATGTCGGCGGTGGCCGTGATGACGATGGTGTTCTTGCCGCTGGTCTCGGCGTGCAGTCGGAGATCGGGTCGCCAGCCCAAGAACACTTGGGCGGTGGCGTATGAGCCGGTCAGGATCACCGCGGCGACGTCGGGATGGGTGATGAGCCGGCGCCCGGCGTCGTCGTCGTTGGTCGGGACGACCTGGAGGACCTGGCGGTCGATTCCGGCGGCCCAGCACATCTCCGCGATAGTCGTCGCGGTCGCCCGACTCTGAGGCGCGGGCTTGAGTATGACGGAGTTCCCAGCGGCGAGCGCGGCGAGGACGCCTCCCGCGGGGATGGCGAGCGGGAAGTTCCACGGTGGCGCGACGACGACCGCACCCAGCGCTGCAGGTCTGGCACCCGTGACGTCGTCGAGGCGGAGCGCGGCGCGGGCGTAGTAGCGAGCGAGGTCGACCGCCTCGGACACCTCCGGGTCGCCCTCGGCGACCGACTTATTCGCGTCGGTGACCATCGTGGCGAGGATCTGGCCGCGATGCGTTTCGAAGACGTCGCCGGCTCGGTTGATGATCTCTGCTCTCTCGTTTGCGGCGACGGCACTCCAACCCGCGCACGCTGCACCGGCGAGGCTCACTGCCGTGTCGACGTCGGCGGTCGTCGGCGGGGCGGGCCGGTCCCGTAAGCGATCGCGTGGCTCGGCGAGGGCGGCGGTGATCCAGCGCCGGTTGTCGGGGTGCGTCCAGTCCGTGTCGGGCGCGTTGGCGAACGGCTCCGAGACCGGCCGGGTCACGGTGGGCGCGATCCGCGAAGCCGCCCGGCGACGGGTGGCGTCCACGATGTGACGATCCCGCACTGATGCGGCGAACCGCGCGGCTTGGTCATCGAACACCGCCGGGTCGGCTGCGAGGTCGAACAGATGCGCAAGGAAGTTCTCGGCCGAGGTGTTCTCATCGAGTCGGCGCACGAGGTAGGCGATCGCCGAGGGGAAGTCCCGACGTTCGACGAGGGGCGTGTAGAGGAGCAGATCGCCGGCGACGCGTCGGACCGCGGCAGCCTGGGCCGGAGCCATGCCCTCGAGCATCTCGATCTCGATGCGTCCGGGTCGGCCGGCTCCCTGCAGCTCCCGACGCAGGCCGATGCCCCAGGCAACGTCGAAGAGATTGTGGCTCGCGAGACCGATCCGAACGCTCTGGTCGAAGGTCGGGTCCAAGAGGACGTCGAGGACCCCCTTGTAGTTGGCGTCGACTTCGTGCTTGGAGCCGTAGGACGCGGGCTGCCAGCCGTGCATCTCGGCCTCGACCTTCTCCATCGCAAGGTTGGCGCCCTTGACCAAGCGCACCTTGAGGCGACCGCCGCCACGGGCTCGTCGCCGGTTGGCCCACTCGCCGAGTGAGCGGGCGACGTCGCGGCTGTCGGGAAGGTACGCCTGGAGCACGATGCCGGCGTCGAGACGCTCGAGCTCGGGCTCATCGAGGACATTTCGAAAGGCGGCGACGGTGAGGTCGAGGTCGCGGTATTCCTCCATGTCGAGGTTGACGAACTTGGGCGGGTCGAACGACGCCGCGAGTGCGTAGAGCTCGCGCAGCGCGTGGCAGACGTGTGTGACCGTCGCGTCGAAGGCGAGCGAGCTGACGCCCGCGGCGACCGCGGAGATCTTCACCGAGACGTAGTCGACGTCGGGGCGGCGCAGCCGGGCGACGACCTGGTCGAGCCGGCGTCGGGCCTCGTCGTTGCCGACGATCGCCTCGCCGAGGATGTTCACGTTGCACCGGACACCTTCGGCGCGTCGTTGCGCGAGGTGCTGTCCGAAGGCGGGGTCGTCGGCGGGAAGGATGACCTCTGCCGCCTCGAGACGAAGCCGCCGCAAAACGAGCGGCATCACGAGACGCGGCAGGACCGCGGCGAGCCGAGCACCGACGTGGAGCATGAAGCGGTCGAGCCATCCAAAGCCGCGAAGGTCAGCGTGGTCGACGAGCTCGAAGAACCGGCGAGCCGCCGTTGCGGCAACGGGGATGCGAGGAACCTCGTCGGCGAGGCGAACGGTGAAGTCAGCCGCGTCGGCATCCCGCACGAGCGCGCGCATGCGGGCCCGGTGGCGGCGCGCGCGCCGCCCCTGACGCGCTTCCAGCCGCGTGGCCTCGTCCACCAGTTGTCGCGCCAGTGCGATGGCTTGGTCGATGCGCCGTTCGTCGGCCGCCGATCCCGCGCCGGGCCCGCGTGCGTCCCGTCTCGCTACCTCCGGCTGGACGGAGCGGTCGGCAGGCACCTTCCATTCGTACCCGGGATCTGCGCAAATCGCGGTCGCCTCGCCCTCGAGCATCGTTACGCGAGCAGCAATCGCGAGACGAGCTCTTCGACGCAGAAATCGAGATGCTCATCCTCACGATGGGCCGGCCCCACCCAGCGCCGCGCCGTCATGAGCTGCTCGACGCCGCCACCGGTTCGACCGTCCAGCCATCCCGATCAGCAACGATGCGGCCGGCGCCGGGCCCTCCCCAGTGGGTCCCGATCACGAGCGCATCGTCTGCATATCGCTCGAGGAACTTCGCGCGGGTCTCAGCAGCGACGTCGGGCGCGAAGTCGAAAGCTGACGAAAGGGCGACCTCGGCGATCTGGATGGGCGTGTGAATCATGTCGCCCGTGATGACCGCCCGTTCGCCTGCCGACTCCACGACCACCGACACGTGGCCGGGTGTGTGCCCCGGTGTCGAGTCGAACCGGATGCTCCCGCCGTCGACCACATGGTCGACGGCCACGAGGTCGACCAGCCCCGCATCGTGCACGGGCGCGACAGAGTCACCGAAGACATCGTCGTCATCGGGATACGCCGTCGCCTGCCAGTACTCGAACTCGGGTCGCGCGAGCAGATAACGGGCGGTCGGGAATGTCGGCCGCCAGGCCCCATCGACGAGGGTGGTGTTCCAGCCCACATGGTCGACGTGGAGGTGCGTGCACACAACTGCGTCGATGGTGTCGGGAGGGAAGCCCGCCGTCTCGAGATCGGACAGGAACGGGAAGTGCTGTTCGTTCCAGTCGGGATACGCGCGGCGCTTGTCGTTGCCGACGCACGTGTCGACCGCGATGCGTGCGCCATCGAGATCGATGACGAGGCACTGGATCCGTTGCAAGAGGTAGCCGCTGTCATCGACGAACGAGCCGCTCAGCCACGGGGCTCGAAGTGCGAGATCGAGCGCGGCGGCCTTGTCGAACCCCCTGAAGAGGAACCGGGGCGATGTGACCGTTTCGACTTCGACGATCGGAGTGATCGTGGCTCGCCCCACTCGCCATGCACTCATCGGGTCCCCTTCGCTTGATCCGCAGCAGCAGTCTGGCGTGCTGCCGGTCACGGCGTAGCTTGCAACTCCGCGACGACCTGGTCCGCGAGACGGCAGAGCGCGTCGAGTTGGCGATCATCGAGCAGGCGAGGGCGGTGATCCGCGACGCACAGGGTCCCGACCCGGCTTCCATCACCGAGGGCCAGCGGCACCCCGGCGTAGAACCGAACCCGCAGGGGGCCGGTCACGGCCGGATTGTCGGCGAACCTCGGGTCCTCCAAGGCGTCCGGGACCTGGAGCGGATCAGCACCGAGGATCGCATGTGCGCAGAACGACTCGTCTCGATGGCTCTCCGTGGCATCGAGACCGGCGGTGGCCTTGAACCATTGTCGGTGAGAGTCGACGAGGGACACCAATGCGATCGGCGTCGCGGTGATCTCGCGGGCCTGCTCGACGAAGCGGTTGAAGCGCTCCTCACGCGGCGTGTCGAGCATGCGCAGGCGATGAAGGGCCGCGAGTCGATGCTCTTCGTCGGGCGCGACGGGTGCCGCCAGCCACCGGCATGCTTTCCGGAGCACGGCGGCCCGCAGCTTGGTTCGGATGTGAGCGCTCGACGCGGGCAGCACGATCCAATCCGTGATGCCTGCGGTGGGAAACGACGCGATGGCCCGTCGGGTGACGCCGAGCACGCCGGTGCCGCGGTCGACCGACCGTGACGCGCCGCCGTCGTCGTCGACGTCGAGCACCACCACCGCGTCGGAGAGGTCGCCCGCGAGCGGCCGCACCGTGAGCCCCTCGGCGATGGCAGCCTCCCCGACGTCGGCCTCGAGCGCCGAGTCGGTGGTCGCGATGGCGACTCCGACCGCGAGGTCCCTCACTGCGGGCACCACCGTGGCCGCCGCGCCTGCGGCTCGCGCTCGGGGCCGACCCGCGCCCCGAACCTCGAGCACGGATCCCTCGGCGGCGGCGTCGACTTCGAGACCCACCCCGTCGGTGGCCGCCAGCGCACGCGCTCTGCGGAGCAGTTCGTCGACCCCATCGTCGTCACGCTGCGGGTCGTGGTGGTAGAGCACGAGCCGACGCACGCGGGCTGCTCCGGCCAGCGCGACGGCGTACTCCATCGTGCTGTGGCCCCAGCCGACCTTGGCCGCGTAGCCGGCAGCGTCGTACTGCGTGTCGTGCACCACCACGTCGGCATCGGCGAGGAAGTCCGCATGGCGGGCGTCGGCAGTGCCCAACCGCGGCAAGGTGCCGCCGGCAAGAGCCGCGTCATGGGGCTCGTGGTCGGAGGCGTACACGACGGTGGCGCCGTCGGCCTCGATGCGGAAACCGAGCGTGAGCGCGGGGTGGTTCAGGTACTGGGTCCGGATGGTCGCGTCACCGACCTCGAACACCCCTTCGACCAGATCGTGGTAGTGCACCTCGGCGTTGACCTCGTCCAGGCCGATCGGGAAGTACTGGTACTCCATCTGTCCCGCGAGCACGTTGTCGAGGTTTCGCATGAGTCCGCGGCGGGCCGAACACATCCCAGCGGCTGCCGGGGACGAAGAGCGGCGCGAAGAACGGAAGACCGTGGATGTGATCCCAGTGGGTGTGACCGATCAGGATCGAGCCCGCAGGTGGTCGGCCGCCCGAGTCCGCGGCGTCTTGGAGCAACTGCAGGCCGAGCGCCCGGACCCCAGTGCCGCAGTCGAGAACGAGGAGCGTGCCGCTGTCGGTGCGCACCTCGACGCACGAGGTGTTCCCCCCGTAGCGCACGGTGCCTGGTCCCGGCGTCGGCACCGACCCGCGCGTACCCCAGAACCGGATGTGCACGGGCCCAGTCTGCCGCTACGCGGCCGGAAGCACTTGCGTCTTCACGCCATCGCCGCGCCCGAACGACGCGAGCGCATCGGCGTATTCGGCCAGCGGCCGTTGACTGGTCACAAATGCCCGCCAGTCAACGATGCCCGCAGCGAACAGATCCGCGGCGCGCTCGAAGCTGTGCAGCACGGCCATCGAGCCGGTGATCGTGATCTCGTGGTTGTAGATCGCGTACGGAGAGATCGACACGCGTGTCTCGGGTGAGGCGACGCCGAACTGCAGGAACGTGCCGCCGCGTGCGACTCTTCCGACCCCGTCCTGGATCGCACTTGCGTTGCCCGTTGCGTCGATGACGACGTCCCACTTCTCACCGACGTCGAGGGCGGCGACCGACGACGCCGCCCCGGTGCACCCGAGCGCAGCCGCACGCGTGGCACGCTCCGTGTTCGGGTCGACGACGTGGACCGAGCGGGGCCCGGTGTGCTTCGCCACTTCGAGCAGCAGAAGGCCCATCGTCCCGGCGCCGTAGACGAGCACGGACGCACCGAGCGCGGTTCGCAGCACGTCGTATCCGCGCAGCACGCACGACAGCGGCTCGATCAGCGTCGCGCCGTGCAGGTCCACGTGATCGGGCAGCACGATGCACCGGCTCGCATCGGCGCGCATGTACTCGGCGGCGCCGCCGGCCGTCGTCACGCCGAGCGCGCCGAGGGTGAGACACAAGTTCTCGCGTCCCCGGCGGCAGAACCGGCAGGCACGGCACGGGAGCGACGGGTCGACGGCGACTCGGTCGCCGACCCGCACGTCGCGAGAGTCGGCGCCGGCAGCGACGACGGTGCCGGTCACCTCGTGGCCTGGCACCACGGGAAGCACGCCATGCTCACCGGCGAGGATGTGCAGGTCGGTGCCGCACAGCCCGACCGCGGTGACCTCGACGATCACGTCGGCGGGCTCGGGCGCGGGGTCGTCGATCGTCGTGACCTCGATCGCGCCTGGCGCCGTCATCACCACAGCTCTCACGAGGACGTCGCTCCGAGTGGCGCACAGGACCGAGACATCGACGCCAGTCTCGCTCAGGTCAGGTGATCATCGAAGGAGCTTGGCGTACCAGACTTGCGGGGAGCCGATGAAGCCCGCCTTCTCGTACGTGCGGCGCGCCGGGGCGTGGCCGGGGTCGCCGCCCGTGGCCACGATGGCGAGGTCGAGGCCGCGTGCACGCATCTCTTCGAGGGCCAGCTCGGTCAGCGCCGAAGCGACGCCTTGACGCTGGTGTGCGGGGTCGACCGCGATCATGTAGATCTCACCGGACCGGTTGTCGGTATCGAAGGTGACGTTGACGAACCCACTCACCCTGTCATCGGCGACCGACACCCACGTGTCGTTGCGTTCGAGCGCCTCGCGGACCGACGCCGCCTGATCGGTCCGCCAGTCGGGGTGGACGCGTCGGTAGAGGTCGTCGGCGAGCATCGTGCGGAACGAATCGAACACCGGAGCCCACGCGTCCAGCGAGAGCTCCACGACTCGGGAGCAGTCCCCCGCGACATAGCGACGGATCGATGTTGAGCTCATGTTGTCGAGCGTGAGCTTTCGCGGCTGATCACCAGGTCGTCCACCCACGCGAGGAACAGGTCAGTCCACCGGTCGGACGGCAGGCCCTGCGGGACCATGCCAAAGCCGTGCCCGCCTCGAGCGAACACGTGCAGCTCCGACGAACGGTCCGCGGCCGACCAGTCGGCGTGAAGCCCTTCGATGATCTTGACGAGGATGTCGTCCTGCGCGACAGCGGTGAAGAGCGGCGGCGCGTCCGCAGGAACCGGCGCGCCCCGCGTCTCCCCGCCGTAGATCGGCGCGATGAACGCGAGCTGTGGGGCGCGAGGGTCGAGCGCGACGTCGACGGCGAGGAACGCACCCGCCGAGAAGCCGATCATGCCGATGGCCTCGGGCCGCACTCCGAGTCGTTCGGCATGCTCACGCACCAGCTCGATCGCACGTCGGCCATCATCCGCGCACGCCTCTCGCGCCGCGAGATAGGTGGGAAACGAGATCACGTCGCTGATCGCCCTGGGCTTCTCCGCGGATGACCGAGGCGCCGCCAGACCTGCATCGATAGCCGCCATCATCGTCTCGAACGTCGTCTGGTCGGCGTCGGAGGCCTGCACCCGGTATTTGAGCAAGAACGTCGTGTAGCCGAGAGCTGTGAGCCAACGCGCGACATCGACGCCTTCGTGCGTCCACGCGTTGATGGTCCACCCGCCGCCCGGGACGACGATGACGCCCACGCCGTTGCTCGAACTCGCCGCCGGCGTGAACACCGTGAGCGTCGGGTCGGAGATGTTGCGCAGGAACGTCGTGCCTGTCGCAACGCCCGCGCGCACGGGATACTCCACCTCGTCGGGGACGCCGTCGATGCGCGTCGGCGGGCCGTCGGGCCAGAGCTTGATGATCTCTGTGGCGCTGTCAACGGTTGCGGTCATCCCGACAGGATGCCGCACCCGCCGGGATACGGTCGGGTGGACGGCCAGGCAGAGGGAGACTCGATGTCGGACGGCCCGCAGGATCTCAACCGCGAGTTCGTGTCGTCACTGCCGGACGACGGGCCCGTGGTGATGGTCAACCTCGTCCGCTTCCGAGCGCGATCGCTCGACGGGAACGGAAGCGGATGGGACGCGTACACGCGCTACAGCGAGGCCGACATGCCGTTGCTCAAGCGAGTGGGCGGAACGATCCTGTGGGCGGGGCACGTCGAAGGTGCGGCAGTCGGCGACCTCGGCGACGGACGTTGGGATTGGGTGGTCGTGGTTCTCTACCCGTCGCGGGCAGCGTTCCTCTCGATGATGACCTCACCGGAGTACACGCTCGCGAACGTCGATCGTGAGAACGCCATCGAGGATCACGTGATCCTCGCGGCCAAGGAGTCGTACTCGAAACTCCGAACCTGAGGCCCTCTCGACGACGGCGAGCGCGTCTACCAAGGGGGGCCATCGGGGCCGCGCCCCGTGTCGATGATCTCCCAGCTCTCCACCGCCTTCCCCTCGGAGAACCGCGTGAAGACCATCTCGGGCCACATCGCCGGTCTACCGGTGGCCGCATCGGTACCGCTGTAGGTGAGGCGGACGGCGACCATGTCCTCTTCCGCGACCATTGACTCGATCGTGACGCGGACGTCGGGGAACTGCTCGTGCAAGCCCGCGAAGGCGCGCTTCATTCCATCGCCCCCGCGACCGATGCCCGGCGTCTCGGGGTGAAGCTCGTGCGCTTCAGAGAAGAGCTCGTCGGCCGCGTCCAGGTTCTTCTCGTTGATCACATGCTCGATGATTCGACGCATGACGGCCTTGTTCTCGGCGGCTCCCACTCAACAGCCTCCTCGTCCTGCATCAACTGCCGATGCAGCGGGTTGCCGACCATGATGTCGCGCGCAGCACCACCGGGAGGCAGCCATGTCCAAGGTCCGTGTCCACAACTTCTCGATCTCTCTCGACGGGTTCGGGACCGGCGCCGGCATCACGTTCGACGCCCCGTTCGGTCACGCCGGGGAACGGCTGCACGAGTGGATGTTCGCGACGCGATTCTGGCGCTCGATGGTCGGCGAGGCCGGCGGTACCTCGGGTGTCGACGACTCCTTCGCCTGCCGCCATAGCATCGGCATCGGGGCCGAGATCATGGGCCGGGGCAAGTTCGGCGTGCAGACCGGGCCGTGGACCGATGTGGGCGCCGAAGACGAATGGCGGGGCTGGTGGGGGCCGAACCCGCCGTTCCACACGCCGGTGTTCGTACTCACGCATCACCCGCGCCCTTCTATCGAGATGGAGGGCGGCACCGTGTTCCACTTCGTCGACGCCAGCCCGCAGGAGGCGCTCGACCTCGCCCGAGACGCGGCCGGCGACCTCGACGTGCGCATCGGCGGCGGCCCGACGATGGTCCGCGACTTCCTCGCCGTCGAGCTCATCGACGTGCTCCACATCGTGCTGGTGCCGATCCTGCTCGGCCGCGGGGTGAGGCTGTGGGACGGCATCGAGGGCGTGGAGGAGCGCTACGACATCGAGGCGGTCTCCTCACCGAGCGGCGTCACCCACCTCACCTTCACCCGTCGATGAGGACGCACAGGTCAGCATCGAACGCCCGGGTGAGAGGCTGCGGCTGACCGAACAGAGCCCACTCGGAGGCACAGTGAAGGATCTTGCGGGAAAGACCGCCGTGATCACCGGCGCGGCGAGTGGCATGGGGCGCGCCTTCGCCGAGCGCTTCGCAGACGAAGGGATGAACATCGTTCTCGCGGACGTGGAGGTGCCGCGCCTCGACGAGGCCGCCGAAAACGTGAAGGGCCGCGGTGTCGAGGTCCTCGCCGTGCCCACGGACGTGTCCGACGCCGAGGCCGTCGAGAGACTGCGTGACGCCGCCGTCGAGCGCTTCGGTCGAGTGAACCTGGTGTGCAACAACGCCGGAGTCGCCGGCTTCATGGCCCGCGACGGTTTGGACCTCAACGACTGGCGATGGGTCGTGGGCGTGAACCTGTGGGGCGTCATCCATGGGCACCGATCGTTCCTGCCCCACCTCCTCGAGCACGGCGACGGTCACATCGTCAACACCGCGTCCATGGCCGGCCACTTCCCCGGCCACAGCGCCTACTCGGCCAGCAAGTGGGCGGTGGTCGCGATCACCGAGGGGCTCCATCAACAGCTCAGGGCGGAAGGCTCGACGGTCGGCGTCTCGTGCCTGTGCCCGGGATGGGTTGCCACCAACATCGGATCCGCCGACCGCAACCGCCCGGAGTGGGCCGCGCCCCGGGCGCTCGATGAGCAGCCGGAGGACCCGAGGGCGACGATGATCCGCGAGTTCGTGCTCGACCAGCTGAAGAGCGGCATGGCGCCGGGGAAGGTCGCCGACCTCGTCCACGATGCGGTCGTGAACGAGCGCTTCTGGATCTTCACCGACATGGAGATGGTGAGAGGCCTGGAGCCTCGCTACCAAGCCATCCTGGCGGGCGAGAACCCACCGCGCTCGACCCTCGGTCCCAGCTGAGACAGGTCAAGGGCCGGCGCTCTCGAGTGACAGGAGACGGCCGATCCGGTCGTCGTCGTTGCCGAGAAACGACACCAGCACGCCTGCGACCGCGGGAACGTCGAGCGTGCCTGCGTCCCGCATCGCCTCGAGGTCGGCCCAGTCTTTCGTGCGGTTGAAGAAGACCTTGAAGACCGCGAGGTCCTCGCACGCGACGAAGGGCAGCTCGACCCCGGCGAACGGTTCCCATCGCACTCGCGTCGCGACCTCCTCGTGGAACGGAGAGGTGTTGAGGAAGACGTCGACCGGCGTGGCGTCCCACCACAGTCGCGCTTGGCCCTCGCGCACGAGTGCCTCGCGGTCGCGTGCCGAGGCCGCTATTCCCTCGGGGAGCCCCGCCAGCATGTCGTCAGCTCGCTCGGGACCGACGAAAACGTTGACATCGACATCGATCGTGCCTCGCGCCTGGTGCGTGCACCATGCCAGCGCGAGCGCGCCGCCGAAGGCATGGTCGATGCCCGCGGCCCGCAGATGTGAGTGGATCGCGACCATCCGCTCGGGCAGCCCACCCGCCCGATGACTCATGCCGCTGGCTGACGTGGGAACGGTGGGAACGACAGGCGCCGCGAGTGCCGCGCCGGGAACATGGCCGCCAGCTCGAGAGCTTGCAGCAGCTCCTCGCCCTTCGCCTCGCGCTCCACGCGGGAGGAGTCGGGTCGCCAGACGAGGTCGATGTCGGTTGCAAAACCCGCGGCTCGGAGGATGCGGTCGAGCGTGTCGACTCGCGGGACGACGCGTCCCGACTCGTAGGCCGCCAATGTCGCATGTGAAGTGCCGGCGCGCTCGGCCAGCACCCGCAGTGACAGCCCTGCGTACGCGCGCGCCCGACGAAGAGTCACCGAGACATCCACCTCCTCAGAGTATCAACTCGGTATCAGATCCGATACCAGCAGGGGGTCGTCCGACGCGGCCAGACCTCTGCCGTCAGACTCCCGCTGTGACCACGCGATCGGACGACCGCGACGCTCGCGCTGCGTTGGCCGCGAGAGCCCGGGCGATGATCGACGCCAACGCCTACATGACAATTGCCTCGGCCGACGCCGAGGGCGTGCCATGGGCATCGCCGGTCTGGTTCGCGCACCATCAGTTCGTGTGGGTGTCGAAGCCCCGACGCCCGTCACTCGACCAACGTTGCCGCCCGCCCCGAGATCGGCATTGTCATCTTCGACTCGACTGTTCCCGAGGGATCCGCGGACGCGGTGTACATCGAAGGCACCGCCATTCAGGCGGAGGAGCCGGAGCTGAGCCGAATGCTCGCGGTTTTCTCGAGGCGCTCGACAGACCGTGGGGGTGCTGTGTGGACCACCGCCAATGTGACCGGCGATGCGCCCCATCGCCTCTACGTTGCTCGGGCCGTCGCCCATTTCGTGCTCGACGAGCACGACCGTCGCCTCCCGGTCCCGTTCAACTGAGCTCGCCCCGCTCGCCGGGCCGGACGACGCCGGCCTCGTAGGCGATCACCACTGCCTGCACGCGGCTGCGGACGCCGAGCTTGGTCAGCAGGTTGCTCACGTGGGTCTTCACCGTGGCCTCGCTCACGATCAGATCGTCGGCGAGCTCACGGTTCGTGCGGCCCCGAGCGAGGCCGACGAGGATCTCCCGCTCCCGGGCGCTGAGGGTCCCGACAGCTGCGGGCACCGCGCCGGAAGTCGGAGCGTTCGATGCGTCGAGCGCTACCCACCGCTCGACCAGCCGGCGGGTGACCGACGGGTCGACGAGGGCGTCGCCCGCGGCGACGGTGCGTACGGCGGCGACGAGCACGTCGGGGCCGGCGTCCTTCAGCAGGAACCCGGCGGCGCCGGCCCGGAGCGCGCCGAACACGTACTCGTCGTCGTCGAAGGTGGTGAGGACGAGAACGGCCGGCGGAGACGGCGTGCCACCGGCGAGGATGCGGCGAGTCGCCTCGATGCCGTCGACCTCGGGCATCCGCACGTCCATCAGAACGACATCGGGACGGGCGCGCGGCGACGAGGTGGACGGCCTCAGCGCCGTTGCCCGCCTCGCCGACGATCGTGATGTCGGTCTCGTGCTCGAGCATCGTCCGCAGGCCGGTGCGGATCACCGCCTGGTCGTCGACCACGACGACCCGGATCAGGACCAGGCCGCCCGCGTCGGGAGCCACGCGTGGATCCGCCAGCCGCCGAGCGAGCTCGTTCCGATGCGGAGTCGGCCGCCGCATGCCGCCGCCCGTTCCTGCATGCCGACCAGACCGTTGCCGTCGCGTCGCCGCGCCGAGGGTGGGCCGCTCGTGCCGTCGTCGTCGACGTCGACCACCACCCCATCGTCGTCGCAGTGCAGCGTCACGATCGCCCGGCGAGCCCCGGCGTGGCGCATGGCGTTGGTGAGTGCCTCCTGCGCGATGCGGACCGCGGCGAGCTCCACCTGCGGCTCGAGATCCGGCGGCGGATCAGGCATACGGAGCTCGATCTCGAGGCCGGCCTCGCCGACGCGCGCCGCGATCGAGCGGAGGTCGGCCAGGGTCGGTTCGGGTGCGAGGTCGGCGGCGTCGCCGTCGGCCCGGAGCATCCGCACCGTGCCCCGCATGGCGGTGAGCGCCTCCTTCGCGGTCTCGGCGATCCACCCGATGGACTCGGAGGCGACCTCGGGCCGGGTCTCCCGTACCCGGTCAGCGGCCTGCGCCCGGATGATGACGGCAGTGAGGTGGTGGGCGACGACGTCGTGCAGCTCGCGCGCGACGCGCGTGCGCTCTTGGGCGACGACCCGTTGGGCCTCGGCGGCGCGCAGACGCTCAAGCTCGGCGTTGCGCTGGGCGAGGTCGCGGGAGATCCCGGCTTGGCGGTGCATGAGCCACCCGAGCACCACCACGCTCACCGTCGCCAATTCGATGAAGAGCACGCTGGGCCAGTCGAAGGAGCGGTAACCGATCGCCCCGCCGGGGGCACCGAGTTGGTGGTTCCAGAAGAGGACGAGGTTGGCCGCCATGCAGCCGATCGACGCCACGACGGGGTTCACCCGCCCCGAGCTCGTCGCCGTGTACCCGACCAGGAGCACGGGCAGCAGGTGGAACTCGCTCTGCAACGTCGCGCCGTAAGCGATGGGGTACACCACGACGACGACAGCGAACACCCACGCCGGCTGCACTCTCCGCAGGGCGACAATCCCGGCGGTCCAGATCCCCGCGGTCACGAAGGTCTCCGGCTCCCTCGGCGCCCACCCACGCTGGCGGAACAGGTAGAACGCCGTGAACCAGGCGACGGCGACAGCGCCGCCGGCGAGCAGATCCTGGACGACGGGCGGACGTCGTCGCCACCAGGCGGTCACGACTGCAAGGTACCAAGGCGGCTGTTCGGCCCACATCCGCCAGATGGCCGTTCGCGCCTCCGTCTTTCGGTGGACCGCGTCGATGCGAGTTCCACCCGCGCGTCCAGCCTCACGGCCGATGCGGCCGACCGCCGTCGTGCCGGACGCTCTGTTGGTGCCCCCGATCGCCGAGGAGCTCCGAGCAGACCGCCACCGACGTGCGCGCCGCCGACGTGGCACCGTAGCGGGGCTCGTCGCCGTGCCCGCCGTCCTCCTGGGCGCCCGGCTCGTCGCGGAAGCGAGCGCCGAGTCCGCGAGCGCGAGGTCGGCTGACAGTGTCACCGTCTCGCCCAACCCCAGGTCGACCGCGCCGACAACGACATCGGTAGCAACAACATCGGTGCCCACCGGCCTCAACCCCGGCCTGGTCGACGCGTTCGAGCGGGCACAGGACGAGGCCGCCCATGCCGGCCACCAGCTCGCGATCACCTCAGGGTTTCGGACTGCCGAGGAGCAGGCGGCCATGTTGGACGCCGAGGTCGCCAAGCGGGGGTCCGTCGCGGAGGCGCAGCGGTGGGTGTTCCCGCCCGACAAGTCGATGCACGTGCAGGGACTGGCGATCGACATCGGCGACGGGCCCGCCGCGGACTGGCTCGTCGACGAGGGCGCCCGCTTCGGTCTCTGCCACACCCTGGCCTGGGAGTGGTGGCACTTCGAGTGGCGCGAGCGGTGGGAAGCGACGGGCGCGTGCCCGGCGCCGGCTCAGGTGCCCGACGACGCCTCGCCGGCCTGAGTGGATGACGCTGACTAGTGAGCGAGGTCGGTGATCACCGCGCGCCCGAGGAACTTGCCGGTCTCGAGCTCCTCGAAGATCGCGTCGAGATCGGACAGCGGGCCGGTGCGGTCGACGTGCGTCCGAATCTCGCCGCGGGCAGCGAGATCGACGAGCTCGCGCATGTCCTGCACGTTCCCGACCGCAGAGAAGATGATCGTCGGCTCGATCGCGAACAGGCGGAACACGTCGATCGAGAATCCACCCTCGCTCGTAGGCGGCAGACCGACGCCGACGAACAGGCCGGCCTTGCGCAGGAGCTGCAGACCGAGGTCGTAGCCGGCGATCCGGGCCGAGAACACGAGCGCGGCGTCGACGCCCCCGAGCTCGCGCTGCACCACCTCGACCGCGCTGTCGGGATCGACCGCGAGCTCGGCGCCGAGCGAGCGCACGAAATCGAGGCGTGCCTCGCCGATGTCGACGCCGATGACGCGGAATCCGAACCCGGTCAGCAGCTGCACGGCGTAGTGGCCAAGGCCGCCGGCCGCGCCGATGACGGCAACCGGTCGTCCCGGCAGCACGCCGTGCTTCAGCACCTTCTTCACCGCTCCGTACGCAGTCAGGCCACCACAGGCGAGCGGCGCCTCGGTGTCGGGGATGCTGTCGGGCAGGACCACGAGGCCCGGCGCGTAGACGGCGAACTGCTCGGCGAACGTGCCCATCACGTTCTGCGTCTGTGCGCAGAGGCGAGGCCGGCCGCGGAGGCAGAACTCGCACGCGCCGCACCAGAACCCACCGCCGCTCCCGCCGAGGCCGACGATCACGCGATCGCCCACCTTCACGAACCGGTCGGCGCCGGGTCCGAGGTCCTCGACGATGCCGATCGCCTCATGCCCGAGGCTCGGTGGCTGCATGCCGTACCAGTCCCCGCGGGCGAGGTGCAGGTCGGAGTGACAGACACCGGAGGCGGTGATGCGGAGCAGCGCCTGATCGACCCCCGGTGTCGGAGCATCGACGTCGTGGATCCCGAGCTCACCATTGAGAACACGTGCAGCCTTCATGCCGTCATCAAAGCACCTTGTGCATGTGCACGTCCTCGGGCTCGAGCTCGAACAGCTCGGCCAGCGGCTCCGCCATGGGCTGGAAGCCGCGACCGAGGTAGAACCGCACGGTGTTCTCCGTTGGCGTCGCCGTGACGACCATGGCGGAGTCGCCGGCGGTGCGGGCGATCTCGTCGAGCTGCTCGGTCAGCCGGCTGCCGATGCCCGTCGCGTGGAACGGTGCGCTGACGTGGAGGTATGCCAGCTGCGCGATTCCGGGGCGAAGGTGTGGCACGACGGTGCCGATGCCAACCAGCTGGTCGCCGGCGAACGCACCGAGCGCGATCCCGCCGGTGTCGACGTAGTGCTCGAGCATGTGGATCTGGGCCTCGACGGAGTGCTCGCCGTGACCGTCCGGGTCCCAGGCCAACGAGCTCCAGTTGCCGTGCCGCGCGACGAGCTCGGTGCCGTGCTGGACGTACTGCACGTCGATGCGTTCCCTGCGGTCGATCTCCGCGACGCGCGACAGCTCGGTCCGGTCCAACCTTCGGAGCTCGACGGCGGGTTCCACGGCTCTCCCAGGGCAGTCGTGGAACGTCAGGTTCGACGGGATGTCGTCCAAGTGGATCGGGAAGAGCGGTGGCGACATGTAGGTGGCCACGCGTTCCGCGAGGGTTCGCGTCGTGGAGGCGGGGCCCCACACATGCACGTCGACGCCGGCGGTCCAGAGCGGTGCGAAGAACGCGACGCCTTGCAGGTGGTCCATGTGTAGGTGTGTGAGCAGCACGTGTAACGGTCGATCGGGTGACGCCCCGATGTCGACGCCCAGCTCACGAATGCCAGAGCCAGCGTCGAGGGCGATCTGGGTGCCGTCACCTCAGCGTGACCCCGACACACGAGGTGTTGCCGCCGTAACGCACTGTGCGCGTCCCGGGGTAGCGAGCGACCCACGTGTGCCCCAAACCCGAATCTCTCATTGCTCGGTCCGGAACGGGACGCACGCGCGGCTGAGCCGTACTCGCTGCCGAGCTCCCAAAACACGCCGACGGCGCCGACGAAGCTGGTGGCGCTGGAAGACGGTAGGACGAGCGCGCGTATGCAGTGTCCATGTACTCGTGGACGCTGCGCACGAGGGAGCCCTCGATCTCGATCACCCACGCGTACCGGTTGTGGTACTCGCTGCCGTCGCGCATGGTGCCATCGGCATGGGTCTCAGCGGCCACGCGGTCGCCCGACGCGAACAGCGTGTGCACGGTGACCTTCGGGTCGCCCGGAGCGAACCGGCCGCGGACCGGCGCGAGGAAGTCGTCGATGATGGCGTCCCGCCCGGCCGTCAACCGCTCGCCGGGCGCGGCGCGCATCACCTCCCAGATCGCGTCGGGATGGAGCATCGGGCGCATCGCCTCGAGGTCACCGTCGCTCAACGCTGTGAAGAAGCGCCGCGCGACATCGCATCGACGCTCCTCGGCCTCGTTCATTCGCCCCTCAGTCGCGCACGGGAATGTGCCACCACCATCGCGGTCGAACCTAGATGACGGTGGCCGTGAGGAACGTCGAGCTCGACGAAGTCATCGGGCATCCTCGTCGGGTCCGTGTCGCCGTTGCACCGAGATGGCCCGAGCTGCGTCGATCACGTGGGGCGCGCCATTCCTTGCGTCCCGAGTGGTCCTGTCGCGATGCGGTCAGGCTGTCGACGGCGTAGCGAACGGCATCGGCGAGCGCCGGCACGGTGAAGACGAAGTCCTGACCCATCCAATGTCGTTCAAGTGCCAGCCACGCCGCGTCCGCTCCGGCGAGGTCACTGCGTCCGACTGCTGCGGTGAAGATCACCTCGGCGGTGGGGTCGGAACCCGCCGAGGATGAGCTCGAACGCTCCTCGTCGTCTGCGGCGACCACACCGATGAACCTCACGCCCTCGTGATCGGCCGCCAGCGAGGCGCTTGCGATGTGGACGTCGTCGGCTGACTCGATCACCGGCTGCATATCAACGCTCCGAGCTCAGGACATCCAGCAGCACCGTCCTTCGGGGACCGGTGGGAATGTCCCGAAGGCTTCCCGTCGCACCGACAACCCCCGTTGCTCGCAGTAGAACTGCCCGGCAACGGTGTCCTGGTTACTGTCACGACTTGCGCAACCAGTCCCCGATCCGGACAGCTTGCTTGTCATGAGTGACGGGCCGGCACCGCAGCGTTCGTGGACCGGCCCGACCACACAATGCGCCCAGAACTCGACCGTGTCCACGCCCGGCGGCCGATCCGGACAGCTTGCAGGTCAGAGTGACGGGCCGGCACCGCAGCGTTCGTGGACCGGCCCGACCACACGATGCGCCCAGAACTCGACCGTGTCCACGCCCGGCGGTGCGAAGTACATGTATATACTCGTATCTGTGGATCGGGCCAAGAGCGAGGACTTCGGCGAGTGTCTCGCGGGCAACCTCCGTGCCGCTTCACGGCTCGCCACCCGGCGCTATGACGCGGAGCTTCGAGAGAGTGGACTGCGGATCACACAAGTCGCGATCCTCGCCCAGGTGAGACGCCAGGACGGGTTGTCGATCAGCGAACTCGCAGCTGAGCTCTCGAGCGAACGGTCCGTCATCGCCCGAGACGTTGCTGTCTTGGAACGCGACGGACTGCTCAGCGTCGCAATCGACCCGAACGATCGCCGCGTCCGCAACGTCGCGCTCACGAAGGTCGGTCGAGCTCGGCTCCGCTCGGCGGGCCCCGCGTGGCGACGTGCGCAACAACAGATGCGCGAGGCTCTCGGCCAGGCACTCGCCGACGACCTTCTTGGAATCTCCCGTGCCGTCGTCGCCGCGCTCGAAGACGCGTGACGATCCTGCCTACCCAGATACGGGTATCTACACGTAAGGAGCCGATGACCACCACTGAGCACACGAGCACCAATCTGATCGAACTCCGTCAGTACCTGCTGCACGCTGGCCACCGCGACACCTTGATCGACGTGTTCGACCGTGAGTTCGTCGAAGCCCAAGAAGCGGTCGGAATGGATGTACTCGGACAGTTTCGCGACCCGCAGCGACCGGACTACTTCGTGTGGTTCCGAGGCTTCCCGGACATGACCGCCAGACATGAGTCGCTCACCGCGTTCTACGACGGCCCGGTTTGGGCGAGGCACCGAGACGTAGCCAACGCCACGATGATCGACTCCGACAACGTCATGCTGCTCCGCGCGGTCACCAGGGACGACGCTCTCCCGACACTCCGACCGAATCAGCGCGACATACGGAAGCCACGAGGCCTCGTCGTTGTCGTCGCCGAACACGTCCACCACATCAACGACGTCGACCATCGAGAACTTCAAGTCCGACGTGATCCCGGTCCTACATCAATCCGGCTGTCGCACCCTCGGGGTTTACGCAACCGAGGCAGCACCCAACACGTTCGCCCGACTTCCCGTACGAACCGACCAAGCGATCGTATGGATTGGTGCGACCGAGAGCGACGATCCGGCGGCGGTGCGTCAAGCGATCACGCCCGTCGCCGAACGTCGACAAGATCGTCACGTCTTGATCCCGACAACCAGGTCTCTTCTCGACGGGACGGCTCGATAGCCGGATCGTGTCGCCGCGCTCGAGCCTGCCTGAACGTCCCAGTCGGACCGCGCCGCCCTCGAGTCTCGTGCAAGGATCTGGCGCGATGAGTCGGTTCACGCGCGGGTTCTCCCGACGAGGCCCACGCGACGCTCGCCTCCCTCCCGGCCAGTACGACACCGGACGATCGTGGCCGGTGCTCACCGCCGAGGCCACCCCAAAGCTCGACACCTCGACCTGGACGTTCACCGTCGAAGGCCTCGTCGAGCACCCCACGACGTGGTCGTGGGAAGAGATGCACGCGTTGCCGATCGGCGCGTACGACGGCGCGATCCACTGCGTGACGACCTGGTCGAAGCTCGAGATGCAGTGGCACGGTGTCTCGGTCGACACGCTGTTCGAGATCGCGCGTCCTCTGCCAACGGCCACCCATGTGGTCGCCTACTCGCACACCGGTTACACCACGAACCTTCCGCTCGGTGATGTGACCGGCGGCAAGGCGTGGATCGCCTGGGAGGTCGACGGCGCGCCGCTCCCCCGCGACCACGGCGGACCGGCACGGCTGCTCGTACCGCACCTCTACTTCTGGAAGAGCGCCAAGTGGGTCGCCGGCATTCGGGTGCTCGACCACGACGAGCCGGGATTCTGGGAAGTCCGCGGCTACCACGACCGCGGCGACCCTTGGCTCGAGCAGCGCTACCAAGGCGACTGAGCACGAGTGAACATCGCGCCGAACGATCTCGCTGTACCGGCGATCGGACCGTGGCAGGACGCCACCGTGACGGCCATCCGCACCGAGACAGAACGCGTCAAGACATTCGCGCTTGACCTTCCTCATCCCACGCGTCATCTCGCCGGTCAGCATTTCGTTGTGCGCCTCACCGCGCCCGACGGGTACACAGCGCAGCGCTCGTACTCAGTCGCCTCGCCGCCAGATGACGGCACGTCGATCGAGCTCACCGTCGAGCGGTTGGCCGAGGGCGAGGTCTCCGGCTTCCTTCATGACGACCTCGTCGTCGGCGACACGGTCGAAGTACGCGGGCCCATCGGTGGATGGTTCGTCTGGGATGGCGCGACACCGGCGCTGCTCATCGGCGGCGGGTCCGGCGTCGTGCCGCTCATGGCAATGCTCCGACTCGCTCGGCGAACACCGCAACAGACACTCGCGCATCTGCTCGTCTCATACCGGGGCCCAAGAGAGACGATCTACGCGGACGAGCTCCGCGACGACGACACCACCGTGTTGTACACGCGCGACCCGCCACCAACCACCTCAAGACCTGCCGGGCGGATCACCGTCGACGACATCCGTCCACACGTGCGCGCCGACCTCACCGTGTACATCTGCGGCTCCGCCCGATTTGCCGAGGCCGCCACCGAACGAGCCACCGAAGCGGGGGTCGCCGCTGGAGCCATCCGGATCGAACGTTTCGGACCGACCGGTTGACTCCTTCACAACACGGACGGTGGCCAGCGATGTTCGGCCCAATCGCGCCAGGTCGCGAAGGAACCGGGCGGGTCGCCGACAGGCTCGCTCCCGTCGAGTTCAGCCGACGTCGGGATGTCGAATTTGAAAGCCCACTCGGTGAGTTCCTGATCAGAGATCGGCCAGGTCTCGTGTGGAGCTTCTGCCAGACGCTGGTCGAGACGCTTCCGTTGCTCGGTCGGCGTGAGCTCGAAGTAACAGATCACGACCGCCCCACCGATGTCTGCTGCTGCCTGCCGTAGAGCAGACCGTTCGTCTCGGCTCCACAGGCCGAAATCGATGACGACATTGATGCCGAGTTCAAGCGCGCGCATCCCAATCTGGATCAGCCGGCCCTCGATGACATCCGACGCCGAGGCCGGGTTGTCGTGGCCGTACAGGGCCTTCATCCATTCGTCCTTGGTGAGACGGAGGGCTCCGTGCTCAGCCTCGATGCGCCGGGCGGCCGTGGTCTTCCCCGTACCTGGCAATCCGACAGTCAAGAAGAGCCTTGGTTGACCCATCAGATGCCACCTACTGGAGGTCGAGCTTCGGAAGGGGCCAGCCTCGCAGTTCAAGATCCACGGTTTGACCCGGTTTCACGCAAATCGACCCCGGCGCGCGATGCGCCGATAGGCGCGGCCCGTACGCGGGTGTATGCCGGATCCCTCGCTAGCTACATCCTCGACCATGGAGTGAAGAGCTGCACTGGGCCGCCGCCGGTGATCCTCGCCCGGAGCTCTGCGCTCGGGTCACCGAGGAGCTCGCCGGACACCGATCCCGTGGCGATGATTGCGTCCATCAGGTGGGCGAGGTTCTCGCCGTGGTGGATGAGCGCGTCGGAGTCGCGGAACCGCTCGATGACGATGCATTCCGTTTCGTCGTCGTTGAAGTAGGTGTCGTACTGGAGCGTCCCGGTGTCCTTTGCACGGACGATCTCCATGCACTGCGCGGACAAGCGTTTGAACTCCTCGACGTCGCCGTCGTGGAACCGGAACCGGACGATTGCCTGAAGCTCAGTCGAAGCCATGGTTGCTCACCTCCATATCCGTGACCATTGCACTCCTTGAGGTCACTTGAGCGCGCGTTCGGGGCCGAGTGTCGCACCGCGAGGCACTTAACTTGTGGCGGCGATGAGAGTTCCTGACCGTTGTTTGGCCGACCTTCGGGAGTCGGGCTACCTGATATTCGAGAGCTTCCTCGACGCTGACGAGCTGGCGGCGGCCCAGGAAGCTCTGTGGCTGCACTACCCGCGGCCCGAGGAGTACTTCGCCGACCCGGCCGCTCATGCCTGGCTGGCGAACCGACCAGTGGGCCGGCATCGTCGGCGGACCGTGGCGATCGTGGAGCCTGAACCGACTGGCGTTTCATCCCGACCTGCTCGACCTGGCGGAGCGCTTCCTTGGTTCGGCCGACCTGCGGCTCTATGAGGCGGAGCTGTGGGCCAAGTACGCCGGGGCCGTCGACTACGACCAGCGCCACCACCGCGATTTCGTCAACCACAGCCTCGTCGTGCCCAAGCGCTCCCAGCCGGCCACGCAGATGGCGACCTGGATCCTCTTGTCAGACGTAGGCGACGAGGACGGCCCTACCAAGATCGTTCCGCTGTCTGTCGGGGAGAGCGTCCCGTACTGGCCGGTCCCTGGGCATCACGACATCACGAACTACCTCCCCGCCGGGATGTTCGCCGAGGAGGAGGTCTCGATGACAGGCCCCGCCGGAACCCTGTTCGCGTTTCGGACCGACGTACTTCACCGTGGGTCGCGCATGACCGGCGAACGATCAACCCGCTTTGCGCTCCTCGCCGACTACGACGTGTGGGCACCGCGCTGGACCGGGAGAGTCGCATGGGCCGAGCGCGCGACGGGTCCGGACTGGTTCGAGATCGTCGAGCGGGCGTCTCCCCGGGAGCGGTCGGTGTTCGGCTTCCCCGCTCCGGGCGACCCGTACTGGGACGAGCAGACCTTGGCTGACACGCAAACGCGCTACCCCCGGGCCGACCTCACGCCCTACCGCTGAGGCAACCCGCGCGGCCGAGCCGTTCTACATGCGGTTGCACATATATATGTTCATGTCGTATGCTTGTCCCATGCCAACAGATCTCGCGGTCCTCGAGGTGATCGCCGAACCGACACGGCGGCGGATCCTTGATGCGGTGCGCGATGGCGAGCGGTCGGTCGGCGAGCTGGTCGAGCAGGTCGGGATGCATCAGCCAGGTGTGTCTCGTCACCTCAAGGTCTTGCGCGACGCCGGGCTGGTGGAAGTCCGGCGGGATGCCCAGCGGCGGCTGTACCGGCTCCGCCCCGAGCCGCTGATGGAGCTCGACGCGTGGCTGGAGCCGTATCGAGCGGAGTGGAAAGCGCGGCTCGACTCGCTCGAACGGCACCTGCGACGCACCACCGAACCGATCCCCCCGAGTCCGAAGGAGCGCCGATGAGCGACGTCCGCGAGTCCTCCTACGACGGCACGTTGGAGCGCACCGCCGATGGCGGCGTCATCCGATTCGAACGCCGCCTCCCGTACCCGAACCGCGACGTGTGGGACGCGATCACGAATCCAGCGCGGCTGGCGGACTGGTGGCTGCCGTTCGACGCCGACATCACAATCGACCTCCGAGAGGGCGGTGAGATGGTGTTTGTCGGACGTGGTGACGAACCGGTGACGATGACGTTCACGATCCTGCGTGTCGAGCCGCCGACGCTTCTCGAGCACACCCACGCCGACGCCGCTTCGTACATGCGGTGGGAACTCGAGCCGGTGGACACCGGCTGCGTGTTGCGGCTCAGCCACTTCGTCACCGACCCCGATGCCGCGATCGGCAACTGCTATGTCGTCGGACTGCACACCTCGCTCGCGCGGCTTGCACCGTGCCTCGCTGGTCGTCCTGTCGCGTGGGACTGGGACGGCTTCGCTGAAGCGCAGGCGCACTACGCCGACATCGGCCTCGCACCGCCGGTCAACGCGCCGTGACGACGACCGAGGTTTCGTCGCGCACACCGAGAAAGGATCAGGAAGATGTCTCAGTTGCTCCGAGTGCAGAACTTCCTCGTGTCGTCGGACGGGTTCGGCGCCGGTGAAGGCCAGAGCCTCGAACGGCCCTTCGGACACGCCAACCCGGCCGACCTGGGCTGGTGGGCCTTCGCCACCGCGAGCTGGCCGAACCGCACCGAGCCCGGTGGATCCCGAGGGCTGGACGACTACTTCACTCGCGACTTCGCATCGCAACATCGGCGCCGAGATCATGGGTCGCAACAAGTTCGGACCCCAGCGCGGCCCGTGGGAGAACCTCGACTGGCAAGGCTGGTGGGGAGACACCCCGCCGTTCCACACCCCCGTGTTCGTCCTCACCCACCATCACCGACCCAGCTTCACGCTGGCCGACACCACGTTCCACTTCCTCGATGCCACGCCTACGGACGCGCTGCAGCGGGCCACCGACGCCGCTGACGGAAAGGACGTACGGCTCGGGGGCGGCGTCGCCACCGTTCGGGAGTTCTTGGAGGCCGACCTCGTCGACACCATGCACGTCGCCGTTGCGCCGGTCGAGCTCGGCCGAGGAGAGCGACTCTGGACCTCCCCCGAGGACCTGCTCGACCGGTTCCACCTCGAGTCCGTGCCGAGCCCCAGCGGCGTGACACACCTCGTGTTCTGGCGCCGGTAACCACCACTGACCATGGGCCACGCAACAGCGCCGGCAGCTCGCCAACGAGCTAGACGCCGATGAGGTCTCCGGCGCCCGCGAAGAACGAGTTGCGCACGCCGGCATCCATGCCCCTGAGTTGGCGTTCGCAGATCGCCACCGCGTCGGCGGTGCCCTCCACGTGCGGATAGTCGCTGCAGAACGCGAGCAGGTCCGGCACCTGTTCGAGAACTCCGGCGATCGGTTGCGATGCCGGGAGAGGTGAGGCGCGCACCTGCCGTTGCAGGTACTCAGTCGGTGTGAGCGGCAGCCGGTAGCCGCCCCGCTCCAGATTGCCGGGCCGGTACTCGCCGTCGTGGAGGACCTCCGGCGTGCGGCCCACCATCACCTCCAGGGTGGTGACCAAGTGTGGAAGCCAGTCGATGCCGACCTCCTCCACGACGACCACGAGACCGGGATGCCGCTCGAGCACCCCGTCCAAGACCATGGATCCGACGAGGAGCTGCGGCGCGATCTGGGATCCGACCAGCATGTTCAGTGCGTTGAACGTGAGCAGGTCGTCGGCGCCGTTGTTGGCCCACCCAGCGTTGATCCGTTCCCGGCCGAAGCCGACGTGCGCGAAGGCCGCCATGCCGAGGTCCTCGGCGGCGGACCAGATCGGATCGAAGTCGGGGTGGCTGATCGATCGGCCGACGGCACGGCTGCCATCAGCAGCTCTCCCTCGGCCGCCCACGGGCGCCTCGGGGATCATGAACGCCCGACTCCCGGCCTCCCGCATCCGCTCCATCTCACCGAGGGACCAGTCGATGTCGTGGAGGTCGATCTGGGTGACGGGGATGAGTCGGTCGGCGTGGCCGTCGACCACGTCCATCGCCCACCGGTTCCAGGTCGACTGCACTTCGTGGATCAGGTCGAAGCGGCCGAGTCGCGCGACCTGGATGATCGGCCCGACCAGGAACGTCGGATTGAGGAACTGCACGTCGATCCCGCGCTCGTCGCACCACGCCAGCCGGCCGGCGGCCCCAAACCGCGGGTCAGTGTCGTCGGCATGGTCGTCGGGCTGGCGCTCGTCGGTCATCTCGAGGTGGTGCACGAAGCCCGGTGTGATCAGATCCCATCGGTCGCGCGGTTGCTGGGCATGCCGGCAGCTGGGCGAACGCCCGGTCGGCGACGCCGAAGATGTCGCCGGCGATCTGCATGAACCTCGCCGGGTCACCGATCTCGGCAGCCAGCGCCGGATTCGTCCGCGCGACCCAATCCAGCGGCTCGTGCAGGTGAGCGTCGACATCGACGATGCGCATCTGATCCCCCGTTGCTCGACGCGAACGTACCGAGCCTACGCTCCCCCTGTTCTGAGTCCCGCCGTGCCCGGAGGTGCCATGGCCCACGTGGTGGATTTCGTCAACGTGTCGACTGTCGGACTCGAGTCCTCACGCTTCGCCCCGCGCTCGCGGGCCTGAGAGCACACGAGGCCCGCTACTTCAAGAACAAGTACGACCACGTCTTCACGGTCGAGCCGGCTGCGAAGGCAAAGAAGACAATCGAGTGGGTGGCCCGGATCCTCGAGCAAGAACGCGACATCGTCATCTCGTCACCGCCATTGGAGGCGACCGACTTCCAGGTCGAGAACATCCGATGGCCCGAGGTCTTCTACGAGAGCGGGCTCGCTATCAACGTGCTCTACACGATCGACGACCCGAAGAAGCGAGCCGTCGGATTCAAGCTCTCGGAAGGCATGGAGATCCCCGAAGAGCTCTCGCAGTTCAAGTTCGCGCGGCAGAAGTCGAAGCTCGCCGGAACGATCCGCGGCTCTTACTTCGTGATCAAAGGCGAGTACTGACCGCCACCTCGTGGCGACGATCGACGAGGGCGATGCCGCACCGACGGCATCCCGTCAATCGAGTCATGCCCATGCCAGCGCCCGACTGCCTTCGCACGCATTGGCGTGCGTTAGGACGCCGCCCGCCACGCGCAAGGGCCGGTGCTCTCGCACCGGCCCTGGACTGCATCTCCATTGGTGGCGGGGGCTGGATTCGAACCAGCGACCTTCGGGTTATGAGCGCGCCTCGCCCGTGCGGCGTCGTCCGGCCCGGTCCGTGTTCGTCCTGGTCACACGCCCTTTCCTCACTCTGGCGTCCGGATTGGTGCGGGGCGGTTTGTCGTCGTTCGTTTGACCAAATGTTTGACCAGCACCAGGACCGTGTGCCTGGAGGTATGCCTGCACGTGACGTAGACGATTCCCTCGTCGTCGGGTCGCCAGGCCCGGCCGAGCCAACTACCCGACGTCGCGACGTATCGTCCGGACGACACCGGCGGCGAGCGGGACCGCCACCCAGAAGACGATCGAGAACGAGATCTGCGGCACGTGACCAGCCCAGTCGTTCTCTAGCACCCAGTTCCAGGTTGTGGACATGTCGATCCAGTCCGACACCAGCGTCGATGCCGTGCCGAGGACCGCAAAGGCGGCGGGGAGAGCGAAGGAGGCGGCGATGGCAGTCGCCGAGCTCTGCAGCAGCGCCCCGAGCGCGACGCCGGCGAGGACATTGAGGAGCACGAAGAGCAGATAGCCGGTGATGGCGCCGACGGTCAGGTTTGCCTCCAGGGCGCGGCCCGAGGCCGCCGCCAGCCCGAGGCCGGCGGCGGTGACCACTCCGCCGAAGACTGCAGCGCCACCACCCAGCACCATCGACACCGCCAGCTTGGCGTTCAGGACTCGGATGCGTCGCGGTTCCTGGGTGAACGTGGTCATGACGCTGCGTTGGCTCCATTCGCCGGTGAGCATCAGGATCGCCACCACGGGCAGGAGGATCGTCAGCCCGAGAGCGGCAACGCGGAGGTAGCTCGCGTAGGTCTGATCGAAGGTCGTTGGGACGAGGACCGGCACCAGCATCATCCCAGCGGTCGACAGGGCTAAGAGAGCGAGGAGCCAGCGGGCAGCGCGGGTATCGGTGGCCTTGGCCCACTCGACCCGGACAAGCCGTGAGAACGGGATAGGTCCTGGGGCCGACGGTGCCGCGTCGATGCCGAGGGTTCGGGGGGAGAGTGACGTGGTCATGCTGCAGCCTCCTGGGGCGGAGCCGCATTGGCGGCGGTGAGAGAGAAGAACAGCTGTTCCAGCCCGTTTGTCTCGGACTGACGCAACTCGGTGAGCAGCACCTGGTGGTCGCGGGCGACGCCCGCCAGCACCTCGGTCGTGACCCGACCTCCGGAGACGTCCACGGTGAGCGCATCTCCCGGCCCGGCGACGTAGTCGATCCGCGCAACCTGGAGCGCCGCGGCAAGTGCACCGGGGTCGGGGCTGCGCACGAGGATCGTGGAGCTGGCAAGCAGATCGTCCAGCCGACCGGCGGCTACCACGGCACCGCCTGAGATGACGACAAGATGATCGGCGGTGGCCTGCACCTCGTGGAGCAGGTGACTCGACAACAGCACCGTGCCGCCATGGTCGGCGAAGTCGCGGAGGAGCGTTCGCATCCAGGCGATGCCCTCGGGATCGAGCCCGTTCGCCGGTTCATCGAGGATCAGCGCCCGCGGTTCACCGACGAGGGCCTGGGCGACGCCGAGGCGTTGGCGCATGCCAAGGGAGTAGGTCCCCACCCGCTTCTCCGCCGCATCGGCGATCCCGACGAGGTCCAACAGGTGCTCGACCCGCCTCGTGTGAACGCCTGCCAGCCGCGCTGCGATCGTGAGCGTCGCCCGGCCACTGCGCCCGGGATGCATCGCAGACGCGTCGAGCAGCATTCCGACCACGCGCGTCGGGTTGGGCAGCTCGACGAACGGTCGCCCGTCGATGGTCGCCGTACCGCGATCGGGTCGCACCAGCCCGACGATCATCTTCAGCGTCGTGGATTTGCCGGCGCCGTTGGCCCCGAGGAAACCGGTGATGGTCCCGGGTTCGCAGCGCAACGAGACGTCGCGCACGACCGGCATTTTGTTGTAGCTCTTGGTGAGAGCGGTTGTCGTGATCATGTGGCCAGCCTGAACCGGCCGGTGCGCCGCCGCATCGGGCGGACGGCCACGATCCGATGTCCGAAGGGAGGCTGGCCGCTTCCGACGTTTGGTCTTTCGTTGGTTGCAGTGTCGACTTTCGTCGATGTTGCACGGGGGCCCTGAGCCGTACGCTCGAACTATGTCCTGGCTTCGCAGATGGTGGGCCCAGACCGCCCCCACGGCGATGCTGGCACCGAGCGACTCGGCTCATCCCGACAAGGTGGCGCCCAGGACTGCGCGCGACTGGTCCGTCGACGCCGGTGCCTTCGTCATCGCCGCCGCTCTCGGCGCTCTCATCCTGAGCGTCACCGTGGATGACGCCGCCAATCGGATGACCTCGGGGCGGGTGGCCACCGACGCCGCGTTCGGAGCTCTTTGCTGCATCTCACTGTGGTGGCGGCGGCGCTGGCCGTTCGGTGTGGCGCTGGTTTGCGTCCTGTTGGGCGCATTCTCGACGTTTGGCACGGTGGCCGGCCTGTTCGCACTGTCCTCGCTGGCTGTGCACCGCCATGTCCGGCCCGCCCTGCTCGTCGCCGCTCTGTTCGTTCCGTCCGCAGTGGTGTGCTCGATCTGGCTCGGGCGGACCAATACCTGGTCGGTGATGCTGCCGACGATGGCGCTTGCCGCCGCCGCGACCGCATGGGGCATGTTCGTCCGCGCCCGGCGTCAGCTCCTCTCCACCCTGCGCGACCGTGCCCAACGGGCCGAGGCTGATCAGCTCCTCCGCGCCGAACGTGCGCGCCTGGCCGAGCGAACCCGCATCGCACGGGAGATGCACGACGTGCTCGCCCACCGCATCTCCCTGGTGGCGCTGCACGCCGGGGCGCTCGAGGTCGCACTCGACCTGCCTCCCGCCCAGGTGCGGGAGAGCGCAGCGCTGTTGCGGTTGACGGCCCACCAAGCGCTGGAAGAGCTGCGGGACGTGATCGGCGTGCTGCGGGAGGAGCCGGGGCAGGAGCGGCCGTCGACGGTGCCACAACCGACGCTGGCTGACATTCCACGCTTGGTGGAGGAGACTCGCCGCTCCGGCGCAAAGATCGACTTCGAGATGCAGGTGGACGGTGCAGCTGCCGCACCCGGCCCCTTGGGTCGCGACGCATACCGCATCGTGCAGGAAGCGCTGACCAACATCAGCAAGCACGCTCGCGGCACCCTCGCCCAGGTTCGGGTGGCGGGGGCGCCGAACCGCGGCCTGCACGTATGCGTTCGGAACCCACCCGCAGTGGGCGCCCACGACCGTCCGGCTCCGCCGGGTTCCGGCACGGGCCTCCTTGGTCTGCAGGAGCGAGTGACCTTGGCCAATGGCGTCCTGGTGCACGGACCGGACGCTTCCGGTGACTTCGTCGTCGAGGCCGACCTGCCGTGGTGAAAATCCGGGTGCTGTTGGTCGACGACGACGCGTTGGTGCGTGCCGGTCTCCGGATGATCCTGTCGTCGTCAGAGGAGATGGAGGTGGTGGGCGAGGCTGCCGACGGGGCCGACGCCGTCGCAACCGCGCAGGCGCATCGACCCGATGTCGTCCTGATGGACATCCGGATGCCCGGGATGGACGGCATTGCCGCCACGTCGGCCCTCCGCCGCCTTGCGACTCCGCCGCACGTGATCGTCCTGACCACATTCCAGGCCGACGAGCATGTCATGAGCGCGCTTCGGGCCGGAGCCGACGGATTCCTGTTGAAAGACACCGCGCCCGCGGAGATCGTCCATGCAGTGCGCCTTGTGGCTGCAGGAGAAGCGATGCTCTCACCGTCGGTCACCCGCACACTTCTCTCTCACCTCGGCAACGACGAAATGACAGATCGCCGTCGCTTCGCTGCCCAGCGCCTGACGTCGCTCACAGACCGGGAGCGGGAGGTCGCGACTGCGGTGGGGTCCGGCGCATCCAACGCCGAGGTTGCGGCATCCCTGTTCATGAGCGAGGCCACCGTCAAGGCGCACGTCTCGCGTCTTCTCACCAAGCTCGCAGTCACAAACCGGGTGCACATCGCGATTCTCGTGCACGACGCGCAATCGTGACTTGACCGCCGCCTTGCCTGAGCGCCCTCGCAACCGGCCTATCGCCCGAGCCGCCTAAAGCGCGACGTCGGGCTCCTCGCGGTCGGGTCCGTGAGTGCTCGCGGCTCGTTGCGTCATGACGACCTTCGGGCTCTCGTGCCGCCGGTCCAACCTTCGGGCTGACCAACCCGAAGGTCGACCCTGTGACCAGGACGTTTCCCCCGCTTCCGACGATCGGGTCAAACGTCGCTCGCGAAGTTCGTTTGACGGAAGTTTGACCAGCGACGCGAGCGAGGCCCTTCCCGCTCCGCGGAAAGGGCCTCTGACCTGCTTGTTCGTTGGTGGCGGGGGCAGGATTTGAACCAGCGACCTTCGGGTTATGAGCCCACCGAACCTGCTCCCGTTAACTCCCGGCAACTCCCTTGCAGTGCCGCTGACACGGCGATTCGTGCGAAGTGAGTGACGTCGCGTCCCCTCTACTCCCGAACAAGACAGCACCAAGAGGCGAATCGCGATGCCTCAGATCGTCAACTCATTCGATGGGTCGGGCCGGAGAGTCGTCTTGATCGGCGCACCGGATCGGAGCGCGACAGTCACGAGATGAATCACATCTGGGCGCGTACGAGCCAACGGTGTCGTTCGAGGTCGTCGAGCAGGTTCGAGTAGAGGTCGACGCTCACGGTGTCGTCGGTGTCCTCGAGTCGCCGTCCGACGGAACCGATGAGCGACGTGAGGCTCGCATCGATCACGCCCAGCGCCGTTGCCACATCCAGCGGGCCAGCGGGCATCGACGTCAGCGTCGTGAACTCACTGATCGTGATGGGCCGTGCATCGGGTGAGCCACCGAGTCCCACGATCCGTTCTCCGACGTCGTCGAGCTTCGTTCGCAGCACGTCAGTGAGCTCATCGAGATAGAGGTGAACGCTCATGAAGGTCGGCCCATAGATGTTCCAGTGCGCTTGCTTGGTGTGGCTTGGCCAGCGCGGCGAGGTCGACGAGAGTCTGCTGAAGCGCCTCGCACAGCGCGGCGCGCGGGGGTGCCTGTGCCTGCATGTGATCCTCCTTTGGATCGAGGCGTGGAGCGGCGGCCGACGGGGCGGGGGCGCCGGGCCGCCGCTCCGAGGATCAATGCAGCGCGGTCCGAAGCGTCGAGGTCGCGAGGTCGAGTGCGGCCTGGGCGGCGCGAGTGGGCCGTAGGGCGTTGAGCATCATGAAGTCGTGGATGATCCCACCGAAGCGAACCGCCGTCGTTGGGACACCTGCCGCGCGGAGCTTGGCCGCGTACGCCTCGCCCTCGTCGCGGAGAACGTCGGCCTCTCCGGTGATCACCAGCGCCGGCGGGAGCCCGGCGAGCTGGTCGGGGGTCGCACGGAGGGGTGACGCCGTGAGCTCGGCGCGCTGGTTCGGGTCCGTCGTGTACTGATCCCAGAACCACTGCATGGCGTCGCGCCGCAAGAAATAGCCCTCGGCGAACTGCAGGTACGAGCCGGTGTCGAAGTTCGCGTCCGTCACCGGGTAGAGGAGCGCCTGGGCGACGAGGTCGACATCGCCACGCTCCTTGGCCATGAGCGTGAGCGCGATGGCCATGTTCCCGCCGACGGAGTCGCCGGCGACGGCCATGCGGCTGGCGTCGAGGCCTTTCTCCGCACCGTGGGTCATGACCCACTGCGCAGCCGCGTAGTTCTGCTCGATGGCGGTCGGGTACGGCGCTTCGGGAGCACGGTCGTACTCAGGGAACACGACGGCAGCGCCTGATCCGACGGCGAGCTCGCGGACGAGCCGGTCATGGGTGTGTGCATCACCGAACACCCAGCCGGCGCCGTGGATGTAGAAGACAACAGGCAAGGTGCCGGCCGCTCCCGCTGGCTTGACGATCCGGACCTTGACCTCGCCGGTCGGGCCGCCAGGGATCGTGATCCACTCCTCGTCGATCGCGGGCTTCTCGATCTCACCGGACTGGACCTCGTCGACGGCGGCACGTCCCTTCTCCGGCCCGAGGTCGGGAAGGAACGGCGGATTCGCCGTCGCATCGGAGAACGCTTGGGCCTCGGGCTCGAGAACCGGCCGGACGAGGACAGAGCTGTCGGTCATGAGTTGCTCCCTGCAATCGTGGCCTGTCCGAAGCGACAGAGCCTGGCGCCCAGAGCGTGCGCCAGAGGCGGGCAGGCACGCATCCGTCACTTGACGGTTCGTCTGGTTGAGGGAGTGACTGCGGCCCCACACTTCCGTCTTGGCGCTGTACGGGCGCACCCCGGGTACCTCTGAGATACCATCTGCTCTGTTGTCTGTGCCTAGGCCAACACTAAGACGCCGAGCGCAGCGTCGGGGACTCTACGAGTTGAACCCAAGAGACCCGCACTTGAGTGCCGCCAGCGTTGCGCTGAAGCGAGAGCACCACGTGAGATGAACACCTGAGTACTAGTTGCGTCGTGGGTACCGCACTCCACCGGCCCGTCTGTCGGTCACTCCGTTGGGAGAGGGCGACTTCCAGACGACGGGTGGAATGAGAGTGGAACGTCCGTGTCTCACCTACGAGGCAAGACTGGCGCCAGCAGAAGGGCCGGCGCTTTCGCACCGGCCCTGGACTGCGCTTCGATTGGTGGCGGGGGCTGGATTTGAACCAGCGACCTTCGGGTTATGAGCCCGACGAGCTACCAGACTGCTCCACCCCGCGGTGGGGTTCTCAGGATAGCGACCTCCCGGCTCGGCCCACCACCGCGACCCACCACTATTTGGACTCCAGAGGTCCTCATGGGACTTCTGGCGTCCAAACGCTGCGGGGGGAAGGCGATCAGCTCGCGGCCTAGGAACTCTGGCCGATGTCGCCCGTTTCGATCGCGTCGAACAGGGCGTTGCACAGGAGACGATGCTCGGGGTCGAGAGAGGTCACGACGCGCCGTCTGCCTTCAGCAGTGCCCGCCCGAGGTCGAGGCCGGCGGCGTCGACATCGAAGATCGTGTGAGCGGCGATCATGTGCACGTCGCGGTGGATGCGCTGCAGCTCGTTGTCGAGGAAGTGAGCCCCGGCGCCACTGGCCTCGAGGACGTCGCGGACGACATCTCGGGACTGCCGCACGGCGTGGGCGATGGTGAGTCGGAGCCGTGGGTGGTCGAGGGGCGTGAGGTCGGTCTCGCCGCGGGCGTGCGCCGCCATCTCGCGTGCCGCGCCGCGCATCGTCGCCTCGGCCATCGCGGCCCGTGCCGTCACGTTTCCGAGTCGGATCTGGGCGGGTGTCGTCTCGGCTTGTCGCTTGGCCGTCCCGAAGAGCACTCGCTCGGCCATGCGAGCGCGGAACAGCTGCACCGACCGGCGTGCGCATCCAATCGCGGGGACTCCGGCCGTGAGCGCGAGAAACGGCATCACCGGGATGCGCCGCAGGTAGCCGTCATCCCCCCGAGACGCACCGAGGCCGACACTCGACACGCGGCGAAACGGCACCGGAACGGCGCGAGCCACGATGTCGCGACTGCCTGTGGCGGCCATGCCGTCGACGTGCCAGGTGTCCTTCACCTCGATCTCGTCGACGGGCACCAAGAACATTCGCGGGAGCGCGCTCTCCTCGCCCGCGATACGGCCCGACAGCAGCGCCCAATCGGCGTGGACGATGCCTGTGCCGTACTGCCACCGACCGGTGAGCTCATAGTGGTCGTCGCGGCGGGTCGCTTCACCGCTGGGGTTCACGGTGCCGGGCGCCAAGATGTAGGGCTGCGCGGTGAAGATCTCGCGCTGCAGGTCCTCCTCGAACATCCCGAGCAGCCAGTTGTGCTCCATGTAGAAGGTGGTGATCCAGCCGGTGGACGTGCAGGCCTCGCTCACGGCGACACCGATGTCCATGAAGAGCTCGATGTCGATCTCGTAGCCGCCATACCGCTTCGGCACGAATGCCTTGAACACGCCGGTGCGCTTCAACGCCTCGATCACGTCGTCGTCCGGCTTGCGTTGCTCCTCCGCAGTCGCGGCGCGCTCCGCGATCAGCGGGACGACTTCCCGCACGCGGTCGAGGAGGCCGGCCGCGCCGTCGGCACCCACACCCACTGCGATTCCTCCGTTCTCCCTCTGTCCGCGGCCCGCCGTCACTCGTCCTTGTCGACTGCGATCCCGATCTGGCGGCCGAGGTTCTCGGCCTTGTAGTCGGCCGGCGCGGCGATCTCGACGATCGGATCGTCACGGTTGTCGTACTCGAGCTGCAGTGCGCGCGAGATCACCGCGTGCATCGTGTACATCATTGTGATGTAGGTGAACTCGAGGATCGCCTCGTCGCTCATGTGCTGCTTCATCGCGTCGAACACGGCATCGTCGACGCGTCCGAACCCGAGCACGAGCGCATCGGTGTACGCCAGCAACGCACGCTCGAGCGGCGAGAAGAGATCTGACACCGCCCACGCCTTGAGCGCCTCGATCTTCTCCTCGGAGTAGCCGAGCGCGCGGCACGACTTGCAGTGCTGCGAGAACACAAACTGGCTCCCTACGAGCCACCCCGCCCGAGTCTGGCCGAGCTCACGGAGCTCCGCGGAGACCTTCCGGTTGGGGCTCGCGTAGAGGCCGAAGCCGCGACAGGCATGGTCGAGAACGTCGGGCGAGTTGGCGAACACGGTCCACCAGTCGCCCGGCGTTCCGGTCGCCGTGCCCGGCTCGGCCACCGGGTCACGGTCACCGAAGAGGCGGTCGTACATCGTGAGGACGATGCGCGCGTCGGTCTCGGAACGGGGGATCTGGCGAAGTCTGGGCACGAACCGGACTGTACGACGGTCAGCGCGGGGAGGCGCCGTTGACGAGGCCGAGCCCCATCGCCTTGTAGCCGAGCAGGACGAGCAAGTCGTCGGAAGCGCGCTCGACCACCTCGTCGTCGAGCGCGAGGAACCAGTTCTCCTGCGCCCGGTAGATCGGGATCGTGTACCAGGCGAAGACTCCGGCCCGACGCTCGTCGGCGGTGCGGTTGTTGCCGGTCTTGTGCCACACGCGGCCGTCGACCGCGACCATCGATCCCGCGGGCGCCTCGATCGCGACCGTCTCCGCACGCTGATCGTCGCCGGTAGGCGCGCGGTTCCGCTTGTGGCTAGCGGACACGACCCGGGTGGCGCCGTTCTCGTCGGTGAAGTCGTCGAGGCACCACAGCACGTTGATGCCTTGGAGCCCCGACCACGGCTGCGGCATGTACAGCTGGTCGGCGTGCAGCACCATCTCTCCGCCTCCCGGGCCGGTGATGTTCGCGCTGATGTTCGAGAGCAACGCGGGCCAACCGATGCTGCCCTTCACGAGCGCAAGCGCCGCCGGGTGCTCGGCGAGCGCACAGAACACCGGATGTCGGTTCGGGAGGTTCCAGACGCGCTGGTTCGTCGTGTCCGTCGCGTAGTCGAGCCCGAACCGCACCTCGCGACCCTCGGCTCGGTCGCGCGCCGCCGCCTCATAGAGCGCCGTGCGCGCCGTCGTGAGCGTCTCCGCGTCGAGAGCACCGGGGACGATGCAGAGGCCGTCCTCCTTCAGCTCCGCTACTGCGTGGTCGAGGTCGATCGTCGTCATTGGCCTGTGGGGATGGCCGTGAGGCCGTGATCGAGCCCGAGCATCGCGCGGAACGACGGGTCGAAACCCGACGCGATCTCCGCCGGCAACGCGGCGTTCCAGTTGATCTGGGGTCGGATCCACGGCTGGACGTAGTAGCCGAACAACGCGGCGCGATGGAACGCTTCGGTGCGGTTCTCCCCCGTCTGGTGCCACAGCCGGCCGTCCATGACCATGATGCTGCCTGCCGGTCCCTCGACCGGCACCGTCTCGATCGGCGCGGTCGAAGTCGGGTAGCGCGCGATGGCTGCTCGGGATCACCCGCGTCGCACCGTTCTCGTCCGTGAAGTCGTCGAGCAGCCACGCGACGTTCACGGCGAAGGGCGCGGGACCCCACGGTTGGGGCACGTAGTACTGGTCGGCGTGCAGATGCATGCCTCCCGCTCCCGGCCCGGTGATGTTGGCGCTGAAGTTCGAGATCAGAAAGTCCCCGATCGTCCGCCGGACGTAACGAACCGCGAGCGGATGCTGAATCAGCTCGACGAACACCGGATCCCAAGCGAAGAGCATGAACACGCGCCGGTTCTTCTCGTCGAAGTCGAACGCATAACCACGAGTCGGGATGCCGACAGCGTCGGAGCGGTCCGCCGCGGCGAGCAGGCGGGCCCGCACGTCAGCCGTGGCCGAGGGATCGAGAACGTTGGTGATCACCGCGACACCGATCTCGTCGAGGTCGCGATCAGCCGCCTCGAGCTTGTCGACGCGACGCGGCGGCGGAAGCGTCGTCGCTGTCACGAGCTGGCTTCCGAAGACGGCGACGCGGCGACCTCGCGCGCCCACGGGTAGTCGGCCTTGCCGTTCGCGGCCCGCTGCACGCGGTCGACGATGATCACCTGCTTCGGCAGCTTGTACCGCGCGATGTGGTCGGCAGCGCCCTCGATGATCGAGCCCTCGTCCGCGGACGCGCCGGGCTGAAGAGACGCCACCGCGACGATCCGCTCGCCGAACCGCTCGTCGGGCATGCCCACGACGAGGCAGTCGTACACCGCGGGGTGAGCCTTGACCGCCTCCTCGACTTCCTCGGGAAAGACCTTCTCGCCTCCGGTGTTGATGCAGTTCGATCCTCGTCCGAGCAGGATCAGCGATCCGTCCGCGGCGACCTTCGCCCAGTCACCGGGCAACGAGTGCGGGACGCCGTCGATCACCATGAACGTGCGGGCCGACTTCTCGGGATCCTTGAAGTAGCCGAGGGACGCGCTCAGCGCGGCGACCATCCCGATCTCGTCGGATCCGGGCTCCACGATGCGACCGTCCTCGGTCACCACCTTGACCGCGGGGTTGGTCGTGAACTTCGCGGTCGTGCCGACGCCCTCACGCGTGCTGATCGTCGTGCCCATCGCGCCTTCGGTCGAACCGAGGCCGTCGTAGAGCATGACATCGAGGTGCTTCAAGAGCCCCTCTTTGACCTCGGTCGACCACATGACGCCCGACGACACGATGGCCTTCAACGACGGCGCCTCGTAGCCCTTCTCGTCGAGAGCCCGCAGCATCGGCTTCGCGAACGCGTCGCCCACGATGACAACCGCGGTGACTCCCTCTCGTTCGACCGCCTGCCACAGCTCGTGCGCGTCGAACGACCGGTTCGTGAGCGTGACGACGGTGCCCTTCATCAGCAGCGGCGCCATCGTGCCGAGCCACATGCCGGTGCCGTGCATCTGCGGGCACGCGGCGAGCCACACCGGCGGCTCGTCGAGCTGATCGCCGAGTGCGAGCAGCTCCTCGTCGTTCGTCGGCGGCGCGCCCGCACCCGTGATCGCCGCGCCGAAGCCCGCTAGCGCGATCGGGAAGACGCCGTGCGTGTACATCACGCCCTTCGGCATGCCGGTCGTGCCGCCCGTGTACAGCATGTAGATGTCTTCGGGCTGGCCCTCGACCCGTGGGGCGGCCGAATGCGACGCGAGCACGTCCTCCCAACGCAACGCGCCCTCGACATGCGGTCCCCCGTCGTCGACTTCGATCACGGCACGGAGCTTGGTGGCCTTCGCGAGCACCCGCTCCACTCGGTCGCCGAGGCTCGTGTGGAAGCAGAGGACCTCGGCGTCGGAGTTGTCGAGCAGGTACAGCAGCTCGTTGTCGGTGTAGCGGTAGTTCACGTTGACCGGGACGCCCCGCATCTTGAACGCGGCGTACTGCGCGGTGACGTACTCGATGCCGTTGTAGAGGTAGAGCGCAACCTTCGAGTCCGGTTGCAGGCCGAGCTCGACAAAGGCCTGCGCGAGGCGCGCTGCCTGCTCGTCGTGCTCGCGCCACGACACGCGCTCATCGCCATGAATGAGTGCAGTCCGGTCACCGACCTCGTCGGCGATCGCCTGCCACACGTTGGCGAAGTGGACCTGCATACCGACCCCCCGGCTCCGGTTCTCCGAACGGCTCAAACGTAGGTCAGAAGAAGCCCTGCACGGGTTGAGGCGTGTACGGCGACTCGAGCGCGGAGATCTCATCGGCCGTGAGCTCGATGCCGGCGGAGGCGATCGCGTCGTCGAGATGGTGCGGTTTGGTAGCCCCCACGATCGGCGCGGTGACGGCGGGGTGCTTGGACACCCACGCGAGCGCGATCTGCGCTCGGGGCACGCCCCGGTTCGCCGCGATCTTCGCGACGGCGTCGATCACGCCCGCATCGGCAGTGGTGTACATCGACTTCCCGAACTCGTCGGTCTCCGAACGGTCAGTCGACGCACCGGCATCTCGGGTGAGCAAGCCGCGCGCGAGCGGGCTCCAGGGAATGGCCCCGACGCCCTGGTCGACGCAGAGGGGCAGCATCTCGCGCTCCTCCTCGCGGTAGACGAGGTTGTAGTGGTTCTGCATCGTCACGAACTTCGTCCAGCCGTGGCTCTCGGCGACGTGCTGCGCTTTGGCGAACTGCCACGCCCACATCGACGACGCACCGATGTAGCGAACCTTCCCCGCCTTCACCACGTCGTGCAGCGCTTCCATCGTCTCCTCGATGGGCGTGCGGGAGTCCCACCGGTGGATCTGATAGAGGTCGACGTAGTCGGTGCCGAGCCTGCGCAAGCTGGCGTCGAGCTCGTGCATGATCGCCTTGCGCGACAAGCCGCGGCTGTTCGGGCCCGTGCCCATCACGCCGTGCACTTTGGTCGCCAGCACGATCTCCGCACGGCGGGCGAAGCTCGCAAGGGCACGGCCGACGATCTCCTCGCTCGTGCCGTCCGAGTAGACGTTCGCGGTGTCGAAGAAGTTGATGCCCCCATCGAGCGCTCGTTGGATGAACGGACGGGCCGCCTCGTCATCGAGCGACCACGGGTGGCCGCCCCGGCTCGGCACCCCGTAGCTCATGCAGCCGAGGCAGATCGGGCTGACGTCCATGCCTGTGGTACCGAGCTTCCTGTACTTCATCGGGCCTCCTCGATCGTCTTCATTTAGACGAGCTCGTAGCGGATCGGGAGATGCTTCGGGCCACCGACGAACAGCGTCTGCATGTACGAGGGGTCGCCGGCGAGCTCGATCGACTTCAGCCGCGGGATCAGCTCGTTGTAGAGCGCCCGTCCCTCCATGCGCGCGAGCTGCGCGCCGAGGCAGTAGTGCGCGCCGAAGCCGAACGCGACGTGCTTGTTCGGGTTGCGCCCGACGTCGAAGCGGTCGGCGTGCTCGAACACCTCCTCGTCGCGGTTCGCGGACGGGTACGAGAGCAGCACCGACTCCCCCGCCGCGATCGGCACGCCCCGCAGCACGTAGTCATCGGTCGCGGTGCGCATGAACTGCTTCACCGGCGTCACCCAGCGGATCATCTCGTCGACCGCGGTGGTCACCAAACCCGGGTCGCCCATCAAGCGCTCGAGCTGGTCGGGATGGGCCAACAGCGCGTGCAGTCCACCGGCGATCGACGACGACGTCGTGTCGTGCCCTGCCGTCGCGACGATGACGTAGTAGCTCACGGCCTCGAAGATGCCGATGGGCGCCCCGTTCACTTCCGCGTTGGCGATCACCGACGCCAAGTCGTCGGTCGGGTGGGCGCGACGGTCCTCCGTGAGCGCGACGAAGTACTGGAAGAAGTCCTGCAGCGTCTGCATGAGCTCTTCGGGGGTCGTGCCGCGGGCCAGCTCGGGGTCCGCGGCGCCGAACAGCTCCTGGGTGAGCTTCAGCAGGCGGGGGAAGTCCTCCTCGGGCAGACCGAGGATCGAGAGGATCACGTACAGCGGGTAGTGCACCGCGACGTCGGTGACGAAGTCGCATTCGCCGCCGAGGGCGGCCATGCGGTCGACGTACCGCTTCGCGAGCTCGGCGATGCGATCGTCGAGTCGCGACAGTGACTTGGGCAGGAACCAATCCGACGCGAGGTGCCGGTAGACGGGATGGTCAGGGGCGTCCATGTGGATGAGCGTCCGCAAGACGTCGCCCGTGACCGCACGCTGATCGTCGCTTTCCTTCGGGCCCAGCAGGGGACGGGGTGCGTTGAGCCATCGGTCGTGTTGCCGCTCGATCTCCATCACGTCGGCGTGCTTGGTCACCGCGTAGAACGGATTGAAGCCCGCCGCCTCGACGCGATGGACCGGCGATTCCCTTCGGAGCAGCGCACACGCGGCGTAGAAGCGGGGCTCGTCGGCGTAGGCGGTCGGTTCGGAGAAGACCCTTCCTGCGTCTTCGATGGACAGGTCGATCACCCCGGGTTCGCTGGCCATGCCCCGACGCTAAAGGATCAGTGGCGCGCACCCACCACGAGGTCTTCGAGCAGGTGCTCGGTGATGTGGGCGATGTCCGCGACGGCCTGCTCGAACACGGCCTCGTTCGCCTTCGACGGCGTGCGATACCCGCTGATCTTGCGGACGTACTGGCGAGCCGCGGCCTCGCACTCCTCGGAGGTCACGTCAGGCTCGGGCCGGCGGAGCGTGATGATGCTTCGACACATGCCCCGAGTCTCGCACCGTCCGCACGATTTCGGCGCGAGATCTAGCCTCCGCACATGCCGATCGCACACACCAACGCCGGGGACGTCGAGGGATTCGAGCAGGACGGGGTCGTCCACTTCCGCGGAGTGCCGTTCGCGGCCCCGCCCGTGGGCGACCTGCGGTTCGTGGCGCCGCAGCCCGTCACCCCGTGGGCCGGTACGCGTGACGCCACGAAGTTCGGCCCGATCTGCCCGCAGATGACGATGGACCTCGACGGTCCGCTGGCGGCGGTGATGGAGCGCAACCAGGTGATGGACGAGGACTGTCTGTACCTCAACATCGCGACGCCGTCTCTCGAGGGATCGCGACCCGTGATGGTGTGGATCCACGGCGGGGCGTTCAGTGGAGGGAGCGGCTCGACCCCGATCTACGACGGCACCCCGTTCGCACGCGACGGCATCGTGTACGTCTCGATCAACTACCGCTTGCACGCGCTCGGCTTCCTGTACCTCGACGAGCTCTTCGAGGGGGCGCGCGGCACTGGCAATCTCGGCATCCTCGACCAGATCGCCGCGCTGCAGTGGGTGCGCGACAACATTGCTGCGTTCGGCGGCGACCCGAGCAACGTGACGATCTTCGGTGAGTCCGCCGGCGGCATGAGCGTCGGCACCTTGCTCGGCACGCCCGCGGCCAAGGGTTTGTTCGGTCGGGCGATCCCCCAGTCGGGAGCGGCGAGCCACAACCTGTCCGTCGCCGCAGCGCGCCGCGTGACTGCGCGTGCGCTCGAGGTCCTCGGAGTCGCCCCAGGCGACTGGAACGCGCTCCGGGCGGTGCCCGCGCAGCGCTTCGTCGAGATGGCGACACAGTTCGCCTACGGCGAAGGCACGGCGTTGCTCGGCGACGAGGCCGGCATGGCCATGCCCTTCATGCCGATGGTCGACGGCGTGACGCGCGACCGCACGCCAGTGGAGCTCGTGGCGGCAGGTGGGGCGGCCGATGTCGACATGCTGATCGGCACGTGCGCCGAGGAGTGCCGCCTCTTCATCTGGGCGATGCCCGAGGCGATGCAGGCGCTGATCCCCATCCCCGATCCGAGTCGCTGGTTCGGCCGCACCGGCCGCAGCGACGACGAGGTACGCAAGGTGTACGCGGCCGCCCGTCCCGATTCCGACGAGCGCGAGGTCGGCATCGCGATCTGGACCGACGCGATGTTCACGATCCCTGCGGAGCGACTCGCCGACGCGCAGCGCCGGCACAACGACAACGTCTGGTCGTATCGCCTGTCGTGGCGTACGCCGATCCTCGACGGCAACCTCGGCGCGTGCCACGCCCTCGACATCCCCCTGATGTTCGACCGCGTCGACCTCACGGCCTTCCTCGGCGAGAACCCTCCGGTCGAGCTCGCGCGCGAGATGCACGGGGCATGGGTGCGGTTCGCGAAGACGGGCGATCCGAACGGGGGCAACCTGCCCGCATGGCCCCGCCACGACCCCGACACCCGTCCGACGATGGACTTCGACGTGCCGATCGAGCTCGTGCACGACCCCGACGCTGACGTGCGCACGACCTGGGAAGGTGTCTGGGCGCACTCCCGTTAGGTCCCCCGTTTGGTGACCGGCCGTCAGTAGCCTCACGACGATGGGGTGGCGACGCCGTAAAGCTCCCGCGCCGGCTGGTCCGACACTGGCCGAGTTGCTCGCGCCGTGGAACGACGCGACCTGCCCCGTCCTCACTCGCACGACTCGGATGGAGCGAGCGCTCGTCTCGCTGGCCACGCACACCGCGCAGCTTCGCAAGCGAGTGGAGACGATGGAGGAGCGCGTCGACGGTCGCGAGCTCATGGTGTCCAGCGCGCCGACTCGGGCTGACATCGATGAGATCCGCGAGCAGAGCGCTCGACTCGCGCACGATCTGGCCCGCCTCTCGATCGACCTCCGTGAAGAGCTCGCCAAGGCGGTCGACGCGGTGCGGCTCGCGCAGACGAACGGCAACGTCATCGGGAACGGCAGCGGTCACGCTGACGATGGCAACGGCCCTCTCGCGGACACCGCCGACGCCCCGTATGCCGACATTACGCCGGTCGACCCTGACGAGATGCAGGTCATCGACCTCACCGAGGTCCGCCACACCTACCCGTAACGCCGCGCGGGGGCTAGGCGGAGGCGACGGTGGTCGTCGAGCTCGCCGCGGTGGGGGAGGTCGTCGTCGCCCCGTCCGCGTCGAGCTGAGCAGCGTCGGCCGCCTGGGCCACGAGGTCACGGGCCTCGTCGATCGCGAGCTGATAGGCCGCGAGATCGCCGTCGCGCAATGCCTGCTCGGCTTCGTCGAACTTCTCGTCGGCCTCCGCGAGCAAGTCGGCCACCGAACCGCTCACCGGCGGCGTGGTCGTGCCGCCGTCGTCGTCCCCGTCGTCGGGCGGCGTCTCCGTGCCGTCGTCACCCGGCTCAGGCTCGACCGGGGGCGCTTCGCCGAATGCCGCGATGAGGGCCTCGGGCAACGTGTCGCGCATGTAGCTGTTGCCGTTGAAGGTGACGATCACCTTCTTCAGCTCCGGCACCGCGGTCGCGCCCGACGCCTGCGTGTAGAGCGGGCGCACGTACAGCAGTGACTCCCCGACCGGCACAAGCAAAAGGTTGCCCTGACGCACCTGTGAGCCCTGCTGGTCGAGCAGCGTGAGCTCGGCCGAGATCTCCTCTTCCGACGCGATGTTCGCGGCGACGAGTGCGGGGCCATCCGGCAACCGGTTGCGCGGCATGACGAAGGCCTTGAGCTCGCCGTAGTCGTCGGGGTCGCTCGACGCGGTCATGAACGCGACGAGCTCCTTGCGACTGTCGTTGTCGGAGAACGGCACGAACGGCCGCAAAAGTACGTAGCTCAGGTCTTCCTCACCGGGCAGCTGCATCAGGAGGTAGTACGGATCGATGCGCTGCTCGGCGCCCGGGCCGACGCGACCCTGCGCGTCGGTCGTCTGCGTCGTGTTCACGATGCCCGCGACCGTGCCCGGATCCTGCGCCACATTCCACGCGTCGCTCTGGCTGTAGAACTCGGAGGCGTCCTCGATGTGGTAGCGGGCCCACATGGTCGTCTGCACGCGGAAGAGATCCTCGGGATAGCGCAGGTGGGCACGCAGCGTTTCGGTCATCTGCGACTGGTCGGTGAACAGCTCTGGGAACGCCTTCTGGTAGGCGCGGATGAGCGGGTCGGTCGGGTCGACCACGTAGAACGTGACCGTGCCGTCGTAGGCGTCGACCACCGCCTTCACCGAGTTACGGATGTAGTTGAACCGGTGCCCCAGGTCGCTGCCGTCGGGAAGCTGCCCGGTCACCGCCCGCTGGGCGTAGGGGAACTGGTCGGTCGTGGTGTACGCGTCGATGACCCACAGCAGCTTCCCGTCGACGACCACCGGGTAGGGATCAGCATCGAAGTCGAGGAACGGCGCGAGCAGCCGGACGCGCTCACTCACGTCGCGGACATAGAGGATCTTCGACTCGCCGGTGATGAAGTTCGAGATCAGCGGGTTGATGTCACCGAAGCGCAGGGCGAACGCGGCGCGCCGGAAGAACGAGCCCATGCTCACGCCACCCTCGCCGCTGTAACGCGTGGTCTGCGTCGTGCCGTCTTCCTTGACGTAGTCGACCTCGTCGCGATCAGTGTCGACGACGACATACGCCGACAGGTTCTCGCCGAAGTACACGGCCGCCTGGTTGACCGGGAGGTCGCCCGTCGGCGGAAGGTCCTTCACGACGAAGTCGGGACGTCCGTCGACCGTGACGTTGGTCGCCGAAGCCGCGGCCAGCGCGTAGCCATGCGTGTACGCGAGATGACGGCCCTCCCAGGTGTCCTGCGGAAGGTCGGACGAGTTGAGCTCGCGGACGCCGAGCACCACTTGCTCGGTGGCACCATCCACCGTGTAACGGTCGACGTCGAGATCGTTGAATTGGTAGAAGCTGCGGATCCCCTGCACGCGTTGGAACGTGGGCAGCACGATGTTCGGGTCGAGCAAGCGCACGTTCTGCAGCGTGGGATCGTCGACCGTGAGGTCCGCGGCAGTGACGTCCTGGGTGAGCGCGAAGTCTTCGGTCGAGACGGCGTCGAGTCCGAGAGAAGCGCGGGTCGCCTCGATGTTGCGGGCGATGTAGGGCAGCTCCTTGGTCGACTCGGCCGGCTCGACCTGGAACCGCTGGATGAACGCTGGATAGGCCGCGCCCGCGATGACCGCGATGAACGCCCACAACCCGACCGCGATGACCGGGAGGACCCAGCCCCGCCGGCGGATGTTGACGATCAGCAACACGGCGGCGCCGAACGAGATGAGGATCAACAGGTTGATCGCAGGGAGCTGTGCCTTCGTGTCGGTGTATCCCGCACCGTTGACGAATCCTCGTGACGAGAAGGTCAGCTCGTAGCGCTGCAGCCAGTAGGCCGCGCCTTTCAGGAGGGCCAACGCGGCAAGCAGCACCGACAGATGGGCTTTCACCTGCGGCGTCACGCGCTGCCCGGGTGTCTGCACCCGGATGCCACCGTTCAGGTAGTGGGCGACCGCCGTGATGATGATCACGATCAGCACGGCTGCGAACAGCCAGTTCACGAGGAACCGCAGGAACGGCAGCGTGAAGACGTAGAAGCCGATGTCGGTGTCGAAGAGCGGATCGGACACACCGAAGTCGACGCGGTTCGTGAAGAGGATCCAGTCCTTCCACTGGCTCGACGTGCCGACGCCCGCGATCAGTCCGAACAGCAGGGAGACGACGATGCGAACGAGGCCGGTGCGACGCCCGATCAGCTCCTGGTAGCGCTCGACGAACTCTTCCTCGGGACCAGCGGGACGAAATCGGGGTGCGATCCGGTCCGCGATCCAGAGGTTGACCCAACAAAGGACGAAGAACAGCGCCGTGAAGATCAGGGCCAACGCGATCTTGGCGCCGAGCACGTGACGGAACACACCCGAGAAACCGAGCGAGTCGAACCACAGGTAGTCGGTGTAGAAGCCGGCGAGACCGCGAAGCGACGTGATCAGCAGGACGAGGGCGACCGCCAGGACAATGAGCATGACGCGGCCGCGGTTCGAACGCGTCTTACGACGCCGAAGATCACTCGGGGCTCGCATCGACGGGCGAGCCTAACGGGGCACGATCACGACCTGGCATCGGCACCCGGGATGCGCCGGCGCATGCAGGTGCCCAGTCGGGAACGGTTGGCCTCGGTCGAGGTCGCCGGCGAGCGCATTGTCGTCAGCGTCGGGGCATGGAGGTTGATCAGGAGCCACGAGCCACCGCAACGTGCAGCCTTCTGGTGCCGCGTTGAACGCTCCCCGGCTGAATGCTGCGAGCAGCGCATCCGCGGCGGCGGCCTCGAGCCGTTGCGTCTTCCATTCGCGATATGCGGCACGAACCAGCTCGGTCGCCTCATCGAGGTCTCCCCCGGCGTCGGACAGGCACGCGGTGAGGCGCTCGCGCAGCGGCTCACCCACCGCGGCGCCGAGAGCTGTCATCACATCGTCAAGATCGGGTGACCCGGATCCATTGGGGTGACCCATGAGCTCGGCCCCCGACCGGGCGGCCGCCTCCAGGTCGTCTCGGGCCGCCTCGGCATAGCGCCCGCCGTGCTCGGCGAGTGACCCGACGAGGGCGTCGAGCCCCGGCAGCTTCGATCCCTGCCGCAAGCGGTCGAGGGCCTCGTTCTGCTCGTCGGCCAGCACCCGGCGCAGCTTGCGGGTCAACGACGCCTCGATCGGCACCAGCGCCTCGGCCCGCTGCTCGAACACGTCGACCGCCGGCTCCGCGTCGTCCGCGGCCGGCTCGACCGGGCTGGTTTCCGTGGCGCTTTCGGGGCTCAGGGACCCCGATTCGCCAAGAGAATCGGCTGTCGGGTTCGGCTTCGGGTTCGGCCAGGACTTCCTCGGCCTTCGCGACCTCGTCGGCGCGCGCCGCGCGGATGCGCGCGAACAAGTCGTCGACCGACTCGTCGAGCGTCGGGTCACTCGGGATCACCGGACTCTCTTCCGTGACCTCGTCGGTGACCTCCTCGACGACCGCGACCGCGACGACTTCCTCGACGACGACGTCGTCGACGACCACCTGTTCGACCACCACGACGACCTCGGCATCCGGCTCCGCTTCCGGTTCGGGCGCGGGCGGCGTGAGGATGCGGATGCCCTCGGTCTCGTCGTCGACCGGGGCTGGTGGTGACAACGCGACCGCCTGCGCCGCGACATCGATCGCACGCGCCTCGGGTGCCGCGGCACGCAGCTCGTCGACGGCCTGCTCGAGTGTACGGCGCACGATCTCGTACGCACCGAGCAGACGATCGCGACCTTCCTTGAGGTGCGCGATCTGCGCACGACCGGCGTCACGCCGTCGAGTCAGATCGGCGAGCACGCGCTCACGCAATGCTTGTGCGTCGGTGATGAGCTGACGGCCGTGCGCCTTCGCGGCTTCGACCTCCGCCAACGCGGCGGTCTCCGCTCGCTCGCGATGCCGGATCGCGTCGGACAGCGCCTCGGTGCGTATCGCGCTGGCTTGCTCGTTCGCCGCCGACACCACGCGGTCGGCCTCGGCCTCGGCACGGGTCCGAATCGACGCCGCGGCCTCACGAGCCGTCGCCAGCACGCGCGCGGTCTCCTCCCCGAGGAGCTCGGTCAGCCTGTTCTCGTCGAGCTCGACGTGAGCGGTCGCGCGCCTCTCGGCCTCGGCCAGCTCGACCGCCAGCCATGAGGTGTGCTCGTTGATCGCGCGCACGTCCTCGGCGAGCGCGAGGAGGTAGGCGCGCACCTCGTCGATGTCGTAGCCGCGGAACGAGCTCGAGAAGGTGTGTCGGGCGAGCGCGTCGGAGTCGATGGGCGGAGGTGTGGATTGCTCGCGACGCCGGTCAGACATTGCGGCCAGCGTACGGCGCAACGCTCACGGAAAGGCGCCAAGCGCGGCTGCGGTGACAGACTTCCTGCATGACCCTCGTGCACGTCGACATCGCCGATCGCGTCGCCACCCTCACGCTCGACGACCCTGAGCGCCGCAACGCGCTCACTCTCCCCATGGTCGACGACATCGTCGCCGCCATGGATGAGATCGAGGCGGACGAGGGCGTCGGCGCGATCGTCGTGACCGGCGCGCCCCCGCGTTCTGCGCCGGCGCCGACCTCGGCAACCTCGGCGGCACGGGCGACGGGCCCGGGTTCCGCTCGATCTACGAAGGCTTCCTGCGGATCGCGCGCTCGCCTCTGCCGACCATCGCGGCCGTGAACGGCGCCGCCGTCGGCGCCGGCATGAACATGGCGCTCGGGTGCGATGTCCGGGTCGCCGGCACCCGGGCGAAGTTCGACACCCGCTTCGTCCAGATCGGCCTGCACCCGGGCGGGGGTCACACGTGGATGCTCCGCCGGGCCGTCGGCCCGCAGGTGGCTGCCGCGGCCGTACTGTTCGGTGAGGTGCTCGACGGGCCGGCCGCCGAGCGGGTCGGACTCGCCTACCGGTGCGTCGACGACGCCGACCTCGCGGAAGCCGCGCATGCGCTCGCCGCGAAGGCCGCCGACGGGCCGCGCGAGCTCGTCATCACGGTGAAGGAGACACTCGCAGCTATGGCCACGATCGACTCGCACGACGAAGCCGTGGGCCGCGAGCTGACGCCGCAGGTGTGGTCCACACAGCAACCGTGGTTCCGCGAGCGGCTCGCTGCGCTGCAGGCGAAGATCGCCAAGCGCTGACGCGCTGTATCAGCTCAGGTCCACTCCGTCAGCAGCTCGTCTCGCCGCTCTTCCCACTCTTCGGCCGTCATCGCATAACGCACGTGGTCCTCCCACACACCGTCGATCTCGAGGTACCGCCGCGCGATGCCTTCCTCGCGCATGTCGAGCTTCTCGACGACACGACGGCTCGCCTTGTTCCTCGGGATGATCGCCACCTGCAGGCGGTGCAGACCGAGCTCCTCGAATCCGTAACGCAAGACCACGACGAGCGACTCGGGCGTGTAGCCCTCGCCGGCATGGGCCTCATCGATCCAGTAGCCGACGTACGCGTTCTGGAACGGCCCGCGGTGCACAGAGTTGAGATTGATCTCACCAGCGAACCGGCCCTCGATGAAGATGCCGAAGCCATAGCCGGCTCCGAGCTGACGTTCCCGCTCGCGGGCGCTGCAACGCACGGCGAACGCCTCGCGATCGATCGACGGATCGGGGGTCCCGGCGATGCGCATCGGCTCCCACTTCAACAACCAGTCCTGGTTGCGCACGCGGACTTCGCTCCACTGCGCGAAGTCGCTGCCAACGAGGGGGCGGAGCATGACTCTCCGCCCGAAAAGGCGGATCATCGGGCGAGGCACTCCTCGAGCGCGCCGAGCAAGAGCGTGACGTTTCGCGGCCGAGCGGTGTGCCCCATGCACCCAACCCGCCACACCTTGCCTGCATACGCGCCCAGCCCGCCGCCGATCTCGACGCCGTAGCGCTCGAGCAGCCGGCGCCGTACCGCCGCCTCGTCGACGCCCTCGGGCACCCAGGCCGTGGTGAGCTCGGGGAGCCGATAGCCCTCCTCGGCGAACAGACGGAACCCGAGCTTTTCGAGACCGTCCTGCACGAGCGCCCCACACTCGGCGTGGCGCGACTGTGCGGCGTCGAGGCCCTCGTCGAGCACCGCGCCGAGGCCGGCGTGCAGAGCGAAGATCATCGAGATCGGCGCCGTGTGGTGATAGGTACGGCCGCTGCCCGACGACACATACTGCGAGATCATCTTGAGGTCGAGGTACCACGACTGCGACTTCTCGACGAAGCGATCGCGCGCGCGGTCCGACACCGTCATCGGTGCCAGACCGGGCGGTACGCCGAGGCACTTCTGCGTGCCGCTATACGCGATGTCGACACCCCATGCGTCGATCTCGACGGGAATGCCGCCGAGCGAGGTCACGCAGTCGACGAGGAGGAGCGCCTCCCCCTTCAGCGAGCTGAGCGGTTCGATGTCGCTGCGCACACCGGTCGACGTCTCCGCGTGGACGACGGCGATCACCTTCGGGCTCGGATGCGCGGCCGCGAGCGCCTCGGGATCGATCGGCCGGCCCCACTCCGCCTCGACCCGGACGACCTCGGCTCCGCACCGGGCGGCGACGTCGCACATTCTTTGCCCGAAGACACCGTTGACGCCGATCACGACCACGTCGCCCGGCTCGACGACGTTGACGAACGAGGCCTCCATGCCGGCCGACCCTGTGCCGCTGATCGGCAATGTCAGCGCGTTGTCGGTGCGAAACACCGAACGCAACCGATCACACGTCTCGTCGAGGATCGTCAGGAAGACGGGGTCGAGATGGCCGAGCATCGGCCTCGTCAGCGCGTCGACAACCTCCGGATAGGGGTTGCACGGACCGGGACCCATGAGGACGCGATCGACGATGGGCTCGGGCACCGCGGCATGCTACCGATGGGCGTCGGCGCCGGTGGGTGGTGTCAGGCAGCGACAGCCGCGCCGCGATCGGCGAACAGCGCCGCCCAACGTTCGATCACGTCGCACAGGCAACCATCGACGAGCGGCTCGGCGACCAACGACCGCGCGACATCGCCTGCGAAGCGCGCCACCTCGGTCACCTCTCCGTCGGGCAGCTCTCGATCACCGCGTTCGGCCGCTCGCAGAACCGACTGCCGCACCGAGGCTGCAACAAGACCGGCCTCACGCGTGCGGTGCGCGGCCTTGAGCCCCCGGTCGACCGCGAGCAGAACCTGCCAGGCCTCGACCTCGTCGGCAACCGAAGCGCCGAGGGCCCGGTGGGCCGATGCGATCGCGTCGATCTCCTGCGCCGTCAACCGTTCGATGCATTCGGCAAACCGCCGGACATCCATGCGTTGCCAATCGGCGGGGCGTGATCCCGAGAAATGGGCCATTTGGCTCTCCGGGTCGGATTTGGAGACCCCCGCCGGGCTGGCAGGCTGGAATCCCGTGAGCCCGATCGAGACCCTGCCCTCCGGCCTCGTTACATTTCTGTTCACTGACATCGAGGGTTCTACGAAGCTGTTCCGGCGGCTGGGTGACGCCTATCCCCCGCTGCTCGAGCAACACAACGCCGTCTTGCGCAAGGTCTGGGCGGCGTACGAAGGCGTTGAGGTCAAGACCGTCGGCGACTCGTTTCTCGTTGCATTCGACTCGGCGGCCGACGCACTCGCCGCGGCAGTTGCCGCGCAGCAGGCGATCGCGGCCCACCAATGGCCCGAGGAAGCCGCGATCCGCGTGCGCATCGGCGTGCACACCGGCATGGCTTTCCCCCACGAAGGCGACTACATCGCGCTCGCCCTGCATCAGGCGTCGCGCGTCGTCGCCGCGGCAAATGGCGGGTTCGTCCTCGCGTCCGACGAAGCGGTGGTCGCCGCCGGTGAGACCGCTCAGGTCACGATCGATCGCGTCGGCTCGTTCCGCCTTCGCGACTTCGAGCAGCCGGTCACGCTCTCAGCGGTCGGGCCCCGCGGCACTCGGCTGCCGCACCCGGTCCCGGTGCGCGCCGTGCCGGCCCACGGACACAACCTCGTCGCACCACTAACAACGTTCGTCGGCCGCGACGACGCGATCGATGAGCTGGCGGGCCGCGTCGGCGCGGGTCGGCTGCTTACCATCGTGGGACCGGGAGGCATGGGCAAGACCCGCCTCGCCGTCGAGCTCGGACTCCGGGTCGCACGCGAATGGGCGGACGGCGTCTGGATCGCGGACCTCTCGAAGGCAACGAATGGCCGCCTCGTCGCCGCCGCGGTTGCCGACGCGATCGGCGTGTCCGGTGGTGATCGCGACGACCGGTCCGTCGTGCTCGAACACCTCTCGGAGTGGAGCGCGCTCCTCATCCTCGACAGCTGTGAGCGCGTGCCCCTCGCTGCTGCTCGGCTCGCGACGGAGTTGCTGGCCAGCTGCCCCGGTGTGGGCATTCTGGCGACGAGTCGAAGGCCGCTCGCCCTGGGCAACGAAGACGTGTGGCGGATCGGTCCACTCCCCACGGGCGACGACTCGGTCCGGCTCTTCGTCGACCGCGCCAGCGCGCAAATGCCCGACATCGCCGCGAACCCCGGCGACGAGCGGATCGTCGGCGAGATATGCCGGCATCTCGACGGCATGCCGCTCGCGATCGAGCTGGCGGCAGCGCGCCTCACCGTTCTCTCCCCGCCCGAGATCCTCGACGGCCTCCGCCAGCGCTTCCAGCTCTTGCGAGGGCGCGACCCGAGCGCTCCCGCCCGGCAGCGCACGATGCAGGGGCTCCTCGACTGGGACTACGAGCTGCTGAGCGACGCCGAGCAAGCGGCGTTGGCGCGACTCTCAGTCTTCAGCGGAAGCGTCAACCTGCGGGCGGCATCCGCGGCGGTCGGTCACAGCGGCCTGGAGGCGGCCGACGTCCCCGACCTCGTCTGGTCGCTGTCCGATTGCTCGTTGGTGCAGGTCGAGCGCAGCGCGGGAGACACCCGGTACCGGCTGCTGGAAACCGTGCGCGCCTACGCGGCCGAGAAGCTTCGAACGAGCGGTGACGGCGCCGCGACCCGTCGAGCGCTCGCTCAGCACTATCTCGACCGCTTTCCGCCGGCGATGCGAGGGCAACGCGAATGGATCAACGGCGTCGCGCTCGAGGCCGACACGATGATCGACCTCGTCGCATTGCTCGTCTCCGAGTCGCCCGACGAGGCCTACGGACTCGCGTGGATCGTGAGCGACCACCGCTCGGCAACCGGCCGCAACGAGCTGGCGCGGCGAGAGGCCAGCTCGCTCGTCGCCGGCGAAATTCTGCGGCTGCCCAGTCTGGCAAGGCTGCTGTCACGAATCGCCGGCCTCCACGCGAGCGCGGGCGCACTCGAAGAGGCTGACGAACTGATCGCGCGAGCGGTCTCCATCCTGGACACGGTGGGAACCGAGGACCGATGGGGCACAGTCAGCGTCACGGGCGGGATCACCACGATCGCGTTGTACCGGCGTGACCGAGCGTCCTTGCTCGATGCGGCGAGTCGGGTCGAGGAGGAGCTGCAGCAGACCTCCGACGTGACCGCTCGGGCCGATGCGCTGTGGTGGCTTTCGATGCTGCGCAACGCGCTCGGAGAGGGCGACGAGATCGCGCTCGCGACGGAGGCGATCGAGCTGTCACGGCAGACGGGCGACTATGTCGCGCTGGTCGGATCTCTGTGTGCGGCGGCGGAGTACACGATCCGCGTCAACGACGACCTCACCGCGGCGAGGTACCAGCGCGAGGCGCTCCGCCTCTCTGCCGAGCTCGGCATCGACATCTACACGGCGTTCGCGTTCATCATCGCGGCGCGACTCGCGCACGATCGGAAGCAAGTCGACACCGCGGTCTTGCTCCACGCCTCGGCCGACGTCATCCTGGAGCGGATCGGCTTCACCCTCATGCCGGACGACCGGCAGCTCAGCAACGAGATGCTCGCCAATGCGTGGAGCGAGCTCGGAGAGACCCGGTACGTCGCGCTCGAGACCGAGGGCCGCATGCTCTCACTCGATCGCGGCGTCGCCCTCGCCGACGAGGTCTTCAACGAGGTCGCGCCGCCCGCCTAGCCCATGAGCTCGGCGGCGATGCCGTCGAGGATGTCGGTCTCCGAGACGATGCACGCCTTGAAGTCGAGCCGCCGCATGACCGCGACGAGCACACAGCACCCTCCGACGATGATGTCGGCTCGGTCTCGGGGTAGCCCCGGGTTGTGCACCCGGTCCTCGAGTCGTTCGGTCGCGAGCGTGCGGTACACGTCCTCCGCGGCTTCCTTCGTCAGCACGAACTGGTGGATCACGTCGCGGTCGTAGCTCGGCAGGCCGATTTCGACGGCAGCGACGGTCGTGATCGTGCCGCCGGTGCCGACCATCGTGCGGGCCTCCGCGACGGCGGGCATCTCGCGGACCACGTCGTCGAGATACGCGTCGACGAGCGCGATCGCATTCGAGAGCTCCTCGGGCGCGGGAGGGTCGGAGCGGAGCTGCTGTTCCGACATGCGCACGCTGCCCACCGGAATGGACATCGCGGCTTCGGCAATCGCGAGCTCGGTCGATCCTCCTCCGATGTCGAGCAACAGGAACGGGCCAAAGTCGGGATCGAGCTCGCTCGTCGCGCCGGCGTAGGCGAGCCGCGCCTCGTCGTGGCCGCTCAGCACCTCGAGCCGCTGCCCCATGACCTCCGTCGCCGCGTCGACGAACGCATCCCCGTCCGTCGCCTCGCGCACCGCTTGCGTCGCGACAGCGCGCACCGCGCGAGCCCCATGAGCTTCGATCAGGCCTCGGTACTCCGCGAGCACCTCGAGCGTGGCTGTGACGCCGTCGGGATCGAGGTACCCGGTGCGATCGATGTCACGACCGAGTCGCGTGGTCTCCATGCGGCGCTCGAGGATCACCGATCCTGTCTTCACGAGAAGGCGGATCGAGTTGGTGCCGCAGTCGACGACGGCAACCGGAGCAGTGAGCGAGGGCATGCTCAGGAGAGCTCCGCGGCGACCCAACGCCCAACCGGGTCGTCGAGACCCGCGAGGTGTGCGGCGTAGTGCGCGTGCAAGCACTTCACGCCCGTGCGCGTCCCGCCCACACCGCCCGAGGGACGCGGACCCACGTGGCCCGCGGGGATCGCCGCGTCGCGCTCAGCCGCATAACGCTCATGCGCCGCCGCGAGCTCGGCAGGTGCGACGGCCCGCTCCGCCGCCCGCACGCCACCGCGCGACTCCAACCGGCTCACCGCCTCTGACTCCTTGCGTCCCACCAGCCAGTACCGAGTGGGCATGGGCGTCCCGTCATCGAGCAGCGGCGCGTTTCGGATCACCACCGGGCTTCCGTCACGATCGCGGACGACGACATCGAACTCGCATAGCGGCGTGCGGCCGAGCAGCTCGGTGACGACCTCGACGTCACTGGGCGATGCCGCCACGACGCGGCCTACGACGATCGGCGGCGACGCAGCCCACGGACGAAGAGCAGCAACACGAGCCCGCCGATCGCGAGGGGCACCACGCGCTTCGCGACCGACGCCCCGGCCGCGTCCATCAGATCGACCGGCTCAGCCTCGGGCATGTCGAGGCGACGGATCGTGGGACCCTCTGCGGCATCGGCGCCATTCGGCGATGACTTGGGCTCGGCGAGAGGAGCGGCGGCGAGAGAGGCTCCCTCCACGGGGTGGGCGTCGCCAGCGAGGATCGTCGTCTCGAGCTGTTCGACGAACTGGTTCAGCAGCTTCGTGCTGACGTCGGCCATGATGCCGCGGCCGAACTGCGCCACCTTGCCGGTCACCGTGAGGTCGGTGTGCACAGTCACCTTCGTGCCCGATGCGTCCGGCACCAGCGACGCCGTGATCAGCGCCGAGGCGTTGCCCTGCCCCTTTGTGTCGCGACCCTCTGCCTTCAGCACGGCCTTGTGGTTGGTGTCGTCCTTCTCCACGAACGTGGCTTTGCCCTTGTACTGCGCGGTGATCGGGCCAACCTTCACCTTGACGATGCCGCGGTACTCGTCGCCCTCGATCTCCTGCAGCTGGGCTCCGGGCAGCGCCGGGGCGATGCGCTCGACGTCGGTCAGAACCGCCCACGTCTCCTCAACCGGCCGCTCGACCCGGAACTCGTTCGTCAGCTCCATCGCTTCAGATCCTCCACGGTGTCGATGTCGGCGGGATCGCCGGAGCACGCTACTTCGGTTACGAGATCGGGCTGGCTGCGCATGAGCACCCGGGCGCCCTCATCGCCTTCACGTGGCAACAGCGGCCAGATGCTCCTGGCCAAACGCACCGGCGAGCCTCGCTGGCCGTCGTATGTCGGCACGACGATGGGCGCGACCACGGACGCGACCGCCCGCCACGTGTCGGGAGGAACGCCGGGTTGATCGCCCATGCCGACCACGATCGCGTCATGCCCTTGCGCATCCGCATGCCGCAACGCGACCTGCAAGGACGTCGCCTGTCCCTGTTGCCAGTCGGGATTGTGGAGCATCGTCACGCCCGGCTCCGCCGGCACCTCGACGGCGCCCGTCACGACGACGGTCTCGTCGAGCCCCGCTTCCCGAGCGTGCTCGAGCGCCCACGCCACGACTGGTCGGCCGCGCAGGTCGGCGAGCAGCTTGTGGTGATCGGCGATGAATCGCGTACCCTCGCCCGCGGCGAGCACAACCGCGGCGACGGTCACTCCTGCTTGCGCCGGCCGCGCATGCCCTTGCGCAGCTTGCGGGTTCGCACCGTGACGCCACCGAACAGCGCGAACACGCGCACCCGTACACGCGGCATCCCAGATATCACGTCTGCACGCCGCACCTTGTGTTGCTTCGAGCCCATCACCGCGAAGCCGCTCAACTCGACGGGGATGCCTTCGGGCACCTGCACCTCGACGCCACCGAAGATCGCGACGACGTAGATGGTGGCCTCGTCGCCGACGACGAGCGCGTCGCACAGGTCGACCTCGACGCTCCCCAGGCAGGCGACCGCGTGCAGGTGGTCGTCGAGCCGCCACGGGCCGCGCACGCGCTCCCCGGAGAGCACGCCGACCGCCCACCGCCGTGGGAACTCGCGTGGCGGGGCGCTCGGTTCTGGGATCGCGGGCAGGTTCGAGGTGACGGCCACGAGATCGCCGCGCGTCTCCGCCACGAGGACGCGCTCGACTCCTTCGGCGAAGTCATCGAGAGAGAGCAGCCCCGCCGCAGTGTGGTGGCGGAGCGCGGCGATCGCCTGGTCGCGCTCGACGTCGGTCGCGAGGTCGCGTGGCTCGAGTGACATCAGTACGACCGGGGTAGCCCGAGAACGTGCTCGGCGACGTACGCGAGCACGAGCTCCTGAGAGATCGGCGCGATGCGCATGAGACGAGCCTCGCGCCACCACCGCTCGACGTCATATTCCTTGGCGTAGCCGAACCCGCCGTGGGTCTGAACGGCCTGGTCGGCGGCCTGATACCCGGCGTCGGCCGCCAGCCATTTCGCCAGGTTCGCGTGCTCCCCACACGGGAGGCCCTGGTCGTACCGGGCGGCCGCCTCGTACACCACGAGCCTCGCGGCGTGCAGGCGAGCGTGCGCCTCGGCCAGCGGGAACGCGATCCCCTGGTTCTTGCCGATTGGGCGGTCGAACACCACGCGCTCGTTCGCGTAGGCGACGGCGCGAGCGAGCGCGACCTGTCCGATGCCGATGGCCTCGGCGGCGACGAGGATGCGCTCGGGATTCAGGCCGTCGAGGAGATACCGAAACCCGTCGCCCTCTTCCCCGACGCGATCCGTGACCGCGACCGGCAGATCGTCGTAGCGGACCTCGCACGAGACGACGGCGTTCCGCCCTGCCTTGGCGATGGGCACGATCTCGACCTCGGGCCTCTGCAGGTCGGCGAGCAGCAGGGTGAGGCCGTCGGTGCGCTTGCGGCACTGGTCGATCGGTGTCGTGCGTACGAGCAGCAGCACCTTCTGGCAGTAAGGCGCCTTCGTCGTCCACACCTTGCGACCGCGCACGACGTAGTGGTCGCCGTCCAACCGCGCGCTCGTCGTGATGCGAGTCGTGTCGGTGCCGGCGTCGGGTTCCGTCACGCCGAACGCGACATGGAGCTCGCCCGACGCGACGCGCGGTAGGTACTCCGCCTTCATCGCTTCCGTGCCGTGCTTGACGACGGGGTTCATCCCGAAGATCGAGAGGTGCAGCGCGCTCGCTCCGTTCATCGCCGCACCCGACGCGGCGACCTCCTCGAGCACGGCCGCGGCCTCGGTGATGCCGCGCCCGCCGCCACCCCACTCCTCCGGGATCGCGATGCCGACCCAGCCGCCCTCGGCCATCACGTTGTAGAAGTCCCACGGGAACTCGTGGGCCTCGTCGTGGTGACGCCAGTACGCGCCGTCGAACTTCGAGCAGACCCGCCGTACCCCTTCCCGGATCGCTTCGAGATCGTCGTCAGCCACGAACGCCTCCTCAGTGGGTGCGGTCAGTGAATCGGCCCCTCGCGGTCGCGGAGGGAGGGTGGGGTGCGGCCGGTGCGCCTCGCGATGATCTCCGCGCAGATCGACACCGCGGTCTCCTCGGGTGAACGGGCGCCGATGTCGAGGCCGATCGGCGACATGACCCGCGCCTCGAACTCGACGAGGTCGACGCCTTCCTCGACCAGCCGCTCGAGACGCTTCGCGTGGGTCTTCCGCGAGCCCATCACGCCGATGTACCCGGCGCGGCTCGCCAGCGCACCCATCACCGCGGGTACGTCGAACTTCGGGTCGTGGGTGAGGATGCAGACCGCGTCACGCGGGCCGAGCGTGCTGCCCAAGCGGTCGAACACCCGGTTGGGCCAGTCGACGATGACCTCGTCGGCCATCGGGAACCGCTTCTTCGTCGCGAAGACTTCGCGCGCGTCGCACACGATGACTCGATACCCCAGGATCTTCGCCACGCGCCCGAGTGCGGCAGTGAAGTCGACCGCTCCGAAGATGATCATCTGTGGCGGCGACGCGAACGACTCGATGAACACCGTCACCGTCGTCTCGTTGGCCTCGCCCCGCGCGCCGTAGTGACGCACCCCGCTCGTGCCCGACTCGAGCTCGGCGTGCGGCATCGCGCGTGCACGACGCGGTCGAGATCAGGATCACCGAGTGAGCCCAACGCCTCCTCGTCCGGGCGGATCAGGAGCTTCGCCCCGAGATGCGGACCGTCGATGACGGTCGTCAACGACACCGGGGCCTCGTTGACGAGCCCCTCGCGGAGCACCTCGTAGAGCGAGGGCATGCGCTACCAGTCCAGCGGCTCGATGAAGAGGTGGATGATGCCCCCGCAGGTCAACCCAACCGCGAACGCCTCGTCGTCGCTGTAGCCGAACGTCACGAGCCGGGGCAGGCCGTCGTCCAGCACCTGCAGCGCTTCGGTGACGACGGCGCCTTCGACGCAGCCACCCGAGACCGATCCCGAGACCTCGCCGTCCTCGCTGACGGCCATGGCGGCGCCGGGCTCGCGTGGGCCCGATCCCTCGACATCCACCACGCGGGCAACGGCAACGCGTCGACCCTTCGCCTTCCAGCGATCGATGTCGCCCAACACCTCTCTCATTTGGAGATCACCTCTGCGAGCTCTTGGAGGGCGGCGAGCGAATGCCCCTCTACGAAGTCGTCAATGTACGGCAGCGCGGCCGCCATCCCTCGGGCCAACGGCGCATATCCCGGCGATGCCTTCAACGGGTTGACCCAGACGATCTTGTACGCGACCCGCGACAGCCGACGCATCTGCTCGGCCATGACCTCGGGATCACCGCGCTCCCAGCCGTCGGAGAGGATGACGACGATCGCGCCCCTCGCCATCCCCCGCTGGCCATAGCGATCGTTGAACGCACGAAGGCCTTCACCAAGGCGAGTCCCGCCCGACCAATCCACGACCTCGTCGGCCGCGGCAGCGAGCGCGGCATCCGGATCGCGCGACGTGAGCTGCCGAGTGAGCCGGGTGAGCCGGGTGCCGAGCGCGAACGCTTCGACCTTCGTGCGGCCGATCACGGCCGCGTGGAGGAACCGCATGAGCGCTCGCGCGGTAGGGCTCCATCGACCCGCTCACGTCGCAGAGCAACACGAGTCGACGCGGCCGCTCGTCGTTGTCGACCCACTTGCGCCGAACCGGCTCACCGCCCGATCGGAGCGCCGCTCGCACGGTGCGACGAAGGTCGGGGCGTCCCTTCGCGCGACGAGAGCGCCGCTTGCGACGAGACGGACGCAACGCGCCGGCGAGCCGCAGATCGGCCATCAACCGGCGGGCCTCGTCCAGCTCGGCGCGCGAGTACGCCGCGAAGTCCTTGTGGCGCAACACCTCGTGCGCGCTGAACCGCACGGTCACGACGTCGCGCTCGTCGAGCGTCTCGCCCTCCTCACCTTCAGGCATGTCGTCGTCGTCGAGCAGCAGCGTGAGGTGCTCTTCCTCCACGTCGGCCGCGAGGACATCACTCGCACGCCGCAGCCAGAACGCGTTGAACGCCCGGTCGTAGATCGGAACGTCCTCGATGTGGCGCACGAGCGTCGTGCGTCCCGCCCAGTACACGGCCGACTGCTGGGCGATGCCCAACACTCCGAGCGCCTCCGCGTAGGTGACGACGGCGCCGACGGGGACTTCGAGCCCCGCGCCCCGCAGCACTCGGGCGAACGCGACGGCCATGCGCTCGGCCTGGTCGCTCGGCGAGGTGATCGTCATCGAGGCTCGGCTATGCCCGAGCGGCGGCAGCCCGCACGAGATCCCCGATGCCGTGCGCGTGCACACGCTCCGCGTCCTCGCGGTACTTCAGCACCGTGCCGAGCGTTGCCTTCACCGCCTGCTCGTCGAGCGTGGCGCGGCCGAGCGCGGCGAGCGCCAACGCCCAGTCGATCGACTCGGCGACCCCGGGCGGCTTGTAGAGGCCGAGCCCGCGCATCGTCTCCACCGCGGCAGCGACTTGACGGGCGAGCGAATCCGGAACGTCGGGGGCGCGCAGCCGCACGATCGCGACCTCCCGCTCGAAGTCGGGATGATCCACCCAGTAGTAGAGGCAACGGCGTTTCAGCGCGTCGTGCACGTCGCGGGTGCGGTTCGAGGTGATGACGACCAGCGGAGGCACCGCGGCGCGGAACGTGCCGAGCTCGGGGATCGTGATCGCATAGTCGGAGAGCACCTCGAGCAGGAATGCCTCGAACTCGTCGTCGGCGCGGTCGACCTCGTCGATGAGCAGCACCGGTGGGGGGCCTTCACCGTGCGCGATCGCGCGCAGGAGCGGCCGGCGTACCAGAAATCGCTCGCTGTAGAGCTCATCCTCTAGCGCCTCGGTCGTCGCGTCGGGGCCGACCTTGCCGGCGGCCTCCGCGGCCCGCAAGTGCAACAGCTGACGCGAGTAGTCCCACTCGTAGACGGCCTGGGCGACGTCGAGGCCCTCGTAGCACTGCAGCCGTACCAGCTCGCCGCCCGTCCACCGGGACAGCACCTTGGCGACCTCGGTCTTGCCGACGCCCGCCTCGCCTTCCAGCAGCAGCGGCCGGTGCAGCGTCTTCGCGAGGTAGATCGCGGTGGCGAGGCCTTCGTCGGCCAAATAGTCGTGCTCGGCGAGCGCGGTCAGCACCTCGTCGACGGACTCAGGCGGGGAAGCCATCGGTTGCAGCGTAGGTTGTCGGCCACCTTTTCCCTGCAACGGAGGTGGTCGATGGACCTCGGACTGACGGGCAGGCGAGCAGCGGTCGCGGCGTCATCCGCGGGGCTCGGCTACGCCACCGCCGCCGCGCTCGTGGCCGAAGGCGCGCTCGTCGCGATGTGTGGTCGCGACAAAGGCCGCATCGACGACGCCGCCACGCGGCTCGGGCCGAACGCGATCCCGCTCGTCGTGGACGTGTCCCGTCGTGAGGGCGCTACGGCGTTCGTCGCGGCCGCGCAGGAGGCGCTCGGCGGCGTCGACATCCTCGTCACGAATGCTGGCGGCCCTCCGCCCGGGAACTTCTCGAAGACGCCGCTCGACGCCTACCCCGATGCGCTCGAGCTGAACCTGCTGTCGGTCGTGGCGATGTGTTACGCCGCGGTGCCGTCGATGCGGGAGCAGGGGTGGGGCCGGGTCGTCGCGATCACGTCGATCGCGGTACGGCAGCCCATTGCGGACCTCATCCTTTCGAACACGGCGCGAACCGGGGCGACCGGCTTCCTGCGGACGCTCGCGCGTGAGGTGGCCAAGGACGGCATCACGGTGAACTCGCTGCTGCCCGGCTTGCATGCCACGGATCGGCTCATCGCGCTCTATGGCGACACGACCGACGTGGCGCGGGGCATCCCGAGCGGCACGGTGGGAGACCCCGGCGACTTCGGGGAGATCGTGACGTTCCTCTGCTCCGAACAGGCGAAGTTCATGACCGGCGTCGCGCTGCAGGTCGACGGCGGCTCGTACGCCGCGCTGCTCTGACTTCTAGGGTTCGTGCCATGGTGAGACACGTGGTGTTGTTCCGGTGGATCGAGGGCACGACCGATGCCCAGATCGGGGAAGTCGCGGCCGGGCTCTCGCAGATGTCGTCGGAGATCACCGCGATCCGGGCGTACAGCCACGGGCGCGACCTCAAGCTCGGCTCCGACCGTTTCCACTACGCGATAGTCGCCGACTTCGACGACCTCGAGGGCTGGCGCGAGTACGACGAGCACCCGCTGCACAACAAGCTGCGCGCCGATCTCATCCGCCCCCTGATCGCCGAGCGCGCCTGGGCCCAGTTCGAGGTGTGACCCCTAGGCGGCGCCGGCCTCTTCGAGAGCGCGGCGCACGAGCACGCGTGCGAGGTGCTGGCGGTACTCGACGCTGGCGTTGAGGTCCGCAGAGGGCGACGTGCCGTCGGCGGCACGCTGCGCGGCGTCGGCGGCGGACGCTCCCCCGGCGAGGGCCTGCTCGACCGCGCTGGCGCGCACCGGTGTCGAGCCCATGTTGACGAGCGCGATGCCGGTGTTGCCATTGCGGACCGCGGCCACGCCGACGATCGCCCAATCCTGTGCGCGACGATTGAACTTCTGGAACGACCACCCCGCCCCGGGAAATTTCGGGACGCGAATCTCAGTGAGCAGCTCGTCGGGGGCGAGCGCAGACTCGAGGAAGCCGGTGAAGAAGTCGCCGGCTGCAATCGTGCGCTCGCCCCTGCTCGACCGAGCCACGAGCGTGCCGCCCAAGGCGAGCACCACCGCGGGAAGGTCTGAAGCGGGATCGGAGTGCGCGAGCGAACCGCCGAGCGTGCCCCGATGGCGCACCTGCGGGTCGCCGACCTGGCTCGCCGCATGAGCGAGGAGTGGCACCTGCTGCTTGAGCAGATCCGAGGTCTCGACCTCGCGGTGGCGAGTCAGCGCGCCGATCGCGATGTGATCGCCGCCATCCTTGATGTAGGAAAGGTCCTTCACGGGGCCGACATCGATCAGCATCGCGGGCGATGCGAGCCGCAGCTTCATCAGCGGCAGCAGCGAGTGGCCGCCGGCGAGGATCTTGGCGTCGTCGCCGTGTTGCGACAGCAACGACACGGCCTCGTCGGCCGACCCGGCCCGCGAGTACTCGAACGCAGCGGGAATCACTTCGCACCTCCGGACTTGGCGGCTTGGATGGTGGACCAAACCCGCATCGGCGATGCGGGCATCTCGACGTCGGTCACGCCCAGATGGGAGAGCGCGTCGACGATCGCGTTGATGACAGCGGGCGCGGCACCGATCGTGCCCGCCTCGCCGATGCCTTTGACCCCGAGCTGGTTGGTCGGGCTCGGAGTCACGGTGTGCCCCAGCGTCAGCGACGGCACATCCGACGCCGCCGGCATGAGGTAGTCAGCGAGCGTCGAGGAGCGGGGGTTGCCGTCCTCGTCGTAGACCGCCTCCTCGAACAGCGCCTGCGCGAGGCCCTGCACGACACCGCCGTGCACCTGTCCGTCGACGATCAACGGGTTGATCTGCACGCCGCAGTCGTCGACGGCCACGTACTGGAGCACATCGACCTTGCCGGTCTCCTCGTCGACCTCGACCACGCAGATGTGCGTGCCGAACGGCCACGAGAAGTTGGGCGGGTCGTAAACGACGGTCGCTTCGAGGTTCGGCTCGAGGCCGTCGGGCAGGTTGTGCGCGGTGAACGCCTCGAACGCGACCCCGGCGAGCGGCATCGCCTTGTCGGGCGACCCTTTCACCGTGAACGTGCCTCCGGCGAACTCGAGATCGTCCTCCGCGCACTCCAGCTGATGCGCAGCGATGAGCCTCGCCTTGTCGATGACCTTGTCGGCCGCCTTGGCGATGGCAACGCCGCCGACGGCGAGAGAGCGCGACCCGTAGGTGTCGAGACCGAGTGGGCTGATCGCGGTGTCGGAGTGCAGCACGTCGACGTCGTCAGGGTCGACCCCGAGCTTGTCGGCGACGATCATCGACCAACACGTCTCGTGACCCTGGCCGTGCGGAGAGGAGCCGCTCACCACTTGCACCTTGTTCGTCGGGAGCACACGGACCGTCGCGGCTTCCCAACCGCCGGCTGAGTAGTTCAGCGAGGCGAGCACGCGGCTCGGGGCGAGCCCGCACATCTCGAAGTACGACGAGATGCCCACGCCGAGGTGCTTCGTGGAACCATCGCCTCGACGGCGAGCCTGTTCGGCCCGACGGCCCTCGTACTGGCAGAGCTCGAGCGCCTTGTCGAGCGCCCCCTCGTGGTTGCCGCTGTCGTAGGTCAGACCGGTCATCGCGGTGTACGGGAACTGTGAGGCCTTGATCATGTTGCGGCGGCGGATCTCGACCGCATCGACGCCGACCTTCGCCGCGAGCGAGTCCATCGCCCGTTCGATCGCGTACGTCGCCTCGGGCCGGCCGGCGCCTCGGTATGCGTCAGTGGGCGTCATCGTCGTGAACACCGACGTGCAGCTGAACGAGTAGTTCGGGACGTCGTACACGCCGGCGTACAGGAAGGCCCCGAGCAGGGGGATGCCGGGCGTGACGAGCTGCAGATACGCACCCATGTCGGCGATGAGATCGACCCGCACCGCGGTCACCTTGCCGTCGGCGTCGGCCGCGAGGTCGATCTTCTGGATCTGGCCCCGCCCCTGGATCGTGGCCTGCGCGCCCTCGGTACGTTCCTCGACCCACCGAACGGGCACGCGGTGCTTGCGGGCGAGCGCGACACAGATCAGCTCTTCCGCGTAGACGTTCAGCTTCGACCCGAACCCGCCACCGACCGCGGGAGCGACGACGCGCATCTGATGCTCGGGGATGCCGAGCGTGAGCGCCACCATGATCTTGAGGATGTGCGGGATCTGCGTGGCCGAATACAACGTGATGTCGCCGCCGAATGGCTGCGGCACGGCGGCCACCGCACGCGGCTCCATTGCCATTGGGATGAGCCGCTGCTGGATGTAGCGCTCGCTGACCGTGTGCGCCGCGGACGCGAAAGCAGCCTCGACCGCGTCCTGGCCCTGCGGGTGGAGCTCCCACGTATAGCTCTTGTTCGTGCCGAGCCCCTCGTGGATCACGACTCGGTCGCTGAGCGCATCCTCGAGGTCGATCACCGCGGGCAGCGCCTCGTAGTCGACGACGATCGCATCGAGCGCATCGCGCGCCTCGGTGTTGGACTGGGCGACGACCACTGCGACCGCGTCACCGACGTAGCAGGCCTTGTCGATCGCGACGGGAAGTGCTCGGGAGACTTCATGTCCGGCGTGACCGCCCATGCACAGGGCATCGGGCCGGCCCACAGGTCGCGCAGCTCGGCGCCGCTGTACACCGCGACGACACCCGGCATGCCAGCCGCCGCCGACGTGTCGACCCGGGTGATGCGGGCATGAGCGTAGGGACTGCGCGCGAGGGCGACCGACAGCGCCCCAGGGATGGCGAGGTCATCGGTGAACTTCGCCTCGCCGGTGAGCAGCGCCGGATCCTCCTTGCGGAGCAGCCGGGTGCCGATCACGGCGGCCGGCGCGGTGTCCACCGCGGTCATGCGTCGACTGCCTGGCCGGAGGCCGCGAGCACAGCTTTCACGATGTTGTGGTAGCCGGTGCACCGGCAGAGGTTGCCCTCGAGCCCGTGCCGCACCTCAGCCTCGGTGGGCTTCGGGTTCTCGTTCAGCAGGCCGACCGCGGCCATCACCATCCCGGGCGTGCAGAAGCCGCATTGCAGGCCGTGGTTCTCACGGAACGCGTTCTGCATCGGATGCATCTCGCTGCCGTTGGCGAGCCCCTCGATCGTCAGGATGTCGGTGCCCTCGGCCTGGACGGCGAGCATCGTGCACGACTTCACGGACTCGCCGTTCACGTGGATCGTGCAGGCACCGCACGACGACGTGTCGCACCCCACATTGGTGCCGGTCAAGCCGACGACATCGCGCAGGTAGTGCACGAGCAGCAGCCGAGGCTCGACATCGTGCGCCTGGGACGCGCCATTGACCGTCAGTGAGATCCGCAAAGGGACCACCCCCCAATGTTCGTTCGCTGGTGTGGGCGGCCATCATGCACCGCTCGCGCGCGACGCGCTCGCGGCGCGCCTAGTCAACTCTTGACTAGGGGATCAATCTTCGCATCTGGCGGCGGGCGAACCAGATCGTGAGCACACACAGGATGACGACCCACAAGAACCCCGCCCACACCGCCGACCACGTGACCGCGCCGACGAACCCCGCGCGCGCGGCTTCGAGGATGTAGGTGAACGGGTTGTACTTCGCGACCGTGTGGAGCCATCCGGTCATCATCGCCAGCGGCACCTGCGACGCGGACAGGAACACCAGGATCTGGAACCCGAACTGGCCCGGAGCGGCGGCCTGCTGGTTCTGGAACCGGTACGAGAGCCCCAGCGCCCAGGCGCCGGCGAGCAGCGCCACACCCGTGCAGATCAGGTAGAAGACGACGAGGCCGGGGAGGCCGCCGGGGATGCGAGCGCCGAGCAGCACGCCGATGATCAGCGTGACGGTGACGGTCGGCTGAGCACGACCGATCGCGCCGAGGAGCGGGCCGGCGACGAGCGCGCCCCGGCTGACCGGCGCGAGCAGCAGGCGGTCGTAGAAGCGGGTCTCGATGTCGCGGACGACGCCGCCACCCACGGTCACCCCGCTGAACACCGCGCCCTGCACGGCCGCCAAGGGCACGAACCACGAGTCGATGTTGTCCGTCGGGAAGCCGGGCACGAGCACGATCGAGGCGTACACACCGGTGAAGGCCACGATGAAGAAGACCGGCATTACCAGCGATGGCAGGAACGCCGACGGCACCCGAGTGACCATCAGGATGCTGCGCCGCGCCAGGTGGGAGGCGACGGCCGCGAAGTCGCCAGTGGTCGCGTGCTCGGCGGGCAGGACGGACGCGCTCATCGCGCTGCCAGCCGCTTGCGCAGCGATCGATGGGCGTAGAGGAACCCGGCGATCGTGAGTGCGCCCGATACGCCGAGACACTGCGCGGTCGCCGACCACGACCAACCGACGATCACGAGGTCACGCGCCCCGTCGATCATCCAGGTGATCGGGTTGTACTCGGCGACGGTCTGGAACCAGCCCGTCTGCAACGTCACGGGGAAGAACGCCGACGACGGATACAGGATCACGAAGAGCAGCGGGAAGGAGCCCTGCACCACCTCCGTGGAACCGCTCCGGATCGCGATGCCCGACATGAGGCCCCCGACCGCCAACGCGACGAACACGGAGTAAACGAGTAGCACGACGAAGCCGGCGAACCCGGCATCGATGCGACCGCCGAGGATGTAGTAGAGAGCGATGAACGCGGTCGCCTGTCCGACCGCCACCACCGAGGCCCCCGCCAGCCGCCCGACGAGGATCGACAAGCGCGACACGGGCGACGCGAGGAGGCGATCGAAGAAGCCGTCCTGGATGTCGAGGGCGAGGCCCGACCCGACGGACATGCCGCCGAACATCACCGCCTGCGTGATCGTGGCCGGGAGGATGAAGTCGAGGAAGCTGTCGACGGGCGGGAACCCGGGCAGCGCGGTGGCGTCGTCGAACGACGCGACCGAGAGCGCGGCGAAGACGAGCGGGAACAGCGACGGGAAGATGACGAACGCGATCTGTCGTCGGGAGGTGAGCAGCGAGCGCCATGCGATGGCGCGCGCCTGCGCGAGAGGTTGAGGATGCAGCCCGTAGGGGGCGTCGACGATCGCGGTCATCGGCGGCGGCGTCCGCGGCGCGGCGCCATGTCCGTCTCCTCGTCGGCGGGCTGCTTGGTGGCCTCGTCGGCACCTTCGAGCCGATGCCCGGTCGCTTCGGCGAACACGTCGTCGAGGCTCGGCGCGTTCAGCTCCATGTGCTGCACGGCGACGCCGGCGTCGTCGAGCGCCCGCACGACGTCGGCCAGGGCCTCCGCTCCGCCGGCGAGGCCGACACCGATGGAACCGGACGGCGCGGCTCGCGGCTCTCCAAATCGCGCGAGGGCCTGCGCGCCCAGGAGCTCGTGCGCGGTGTCGAGAGCAACGATGAGAGTGGGTGCACCCACCTCGTCCTTCAAAGCCTTCGGCTCCCCCTCTTTCACGATGCGGCCGTGGTCGATGATGGCGATGCGACCCGCGAGCTGATCGGCTTCCTCGAGGTACTGCGTCGTGAGCAGCACTGTCGTGCCGTCCTCGTTCAGGCGCCGCACCTCGTCCCACAGCGCGAGGCGGCTCATGGGGTCGAGGCCGGTCGTCGGCTCGTCGAGGAAGAGCACAGTCGGGCCGTGGATCAGCGAGAGCGCGAGGTCGAGACGCCGGCGCATGCCGCCTGAATAGGTGCCGACCCGGCGGTCCGCAGCTGCCGTGAGCCCCACGCGGTCGAGCAGCTCGTCGCCCCGCGCCCTGGCACGGTCCTTCGCGATGCCGAAGAGCACGGCCTGCAGCGCGAGGAGCTCGCGGCCGGTCATGATCGGATCGATGGCGGCGTCCTGCAACGCCACGCCGATGTTGCGACGCACCATCGCGGCGTCGCGCACCACGTCGTAGCCCGCGACACGTGCGCTCCCGGCCGTCGGGGTGAGCAGTGTGGCGAGCATGCGGACCGTCGTCGACTTACCGGCTCCGTTGGGACCGAGGAAGCCGAAGATCTCGCCTTGATTCACGACGAGATCGACGCCGTCGACTGCCTTCACGTCACCGAAATGACGCTCGAGACCTTCCGCGACGACCGGAGGGTCGAGGCTCACGCGCCGCGCGCGGCAGTGGACCTGAGGGACATCAGGTCACCCTATCTTTGGGTCAACCAGCCGGCGGACGGCCGAGCAGCTTGCGAATGAGATCGAACGGGAACCCGGGGGGCAGGTCGGTGATCGCGGGAGCAGGCAGCACCGCGAACGCTTGCTCGCCCGGGCGGACGAGGTCGAACTGCTCGCGCGCGAGTCGCTCGATCTCCTCGTCGGTCTGGAGCGCGGTGATCCGCGCCGACAGGGCGTCGTTCTGCTCGTCGAGGACGTCGAGTTGGGATTGGGTGCGCTGTGTCTCCGCGCGCTGCGCGAGATACGTGCGCGTCGGGAACACGAAGACGAAGAGCGCGGCGACGAGCAGACCGGTGACGAGGACGGGCCAGACCGTGCGCCGCACCCGCCCCGTGCGCCGGGCCCCTAGCTCACTCGACTCGGCCCAGTCGGGATGCAACCGCTGGCGAAGCTCGGGATCGATGATGCGGTCCGGGTCGACGACGGCGATCGGCCGGGAAGTGGGATGCCGGCCCCGCGCGGCATGTTGCTCCCCCGCGACGAGCTGCTTGCGTTCGCGCCGACCGAGCTTGGTGTCAGGCGAGATGACGAGCAGCCCATTGAGCGCGGTCAGGGCCGGCTCGGGCTCGACACCCGCGAGCAAAGGATCGACGGGGCGGTTCCCGGTCGTGTCGCTCACGTCATCCACGCGACCTCGGCGCGAGAGCCGCGCCACCAGGATACGAAGCGGACTCACCGAGGTCTTCCTCGATGCGCAAGAGCTGGTTGTACTTCGCCACTCGGTCGGAACGGGCCGGAGCTCCAGCCTTGATCTGCCCGCAGCCGGTGGCGACGGCGAGATCCGCGATCGTCACGTCCTCGGTGTCGCCTGAGCGGTGTGACATCACACTCGTGTAGCCGGACTGCGTCGCGAGCATGACCGTGTCGAGCGTCTCGGTGAGTGTGCCGATCTGGTTGACCTTCACCAGGATCGAGTTCGCCACCCCGCGAGAGATGCCCATCTCCAGCCGCTCGGTGTTCGTGACGAAGAGATCGTCGCCGACGAGCTGGACACGCTGGCCCAACGCGCCGGTGAGGGCGGCCCACCCGTCCCAGTCGTCCTCGGCCATGCCGTCCTCGATCGACACGATCGGGTAGCGGTCGACCCAGTCGACCCACAGGTCGACGAGCTCGTGCCCGGAGAGGCTGCGGTCCTCGCTCGCGAGGTGATAACGACCGTCCCGGTAGATCTCCGAGGTCGCCGGATCGAGCGCGATCGCGATGTCAGTGCCCGGTGTGTATCCGGCCTTCTCGATCGCCTCGATGAGGATGCCCAGGGCGTCCTCGTTCGCAGCCAGGTCGGGTGCGAAGCCACCCTCGTCGCCCACTGCGGTGGACAGTCCGCGCTCGTGCAGCAACGCCTTCAGCGCGTGGTAGGTCTCGGCACCCCATCGCAGCGCTTCTCGGTACGACGGCGCGCCGACCGGCATCACCATGAACTCTTGGAAGTCGACGCTGTTGTCTGCATGCACGCCACCGTTGAGGACGTTCATCATCGGGACGGGTAGCACGTGGGCGTTCGCGCCACCGACGTACCGGTACAGCGGGATCTCGAGCTCGGCCGCCGCCGCCTTCGCGACCGCGAGCGACACCCCGAGGAGCGCGTTCGCGCCCAGGCGCGACTTCGCGTCGGTCGCGTCGAGGTCGATCAGCGCCGTGTCGACACCGCGCTGGTCGAGCGCGTCCATGTCGAAGAGCACGTCGCGGATCTCGCCGTTCACGTGCCCCACCGCCGTCGCCACGCCCTTGCCGCCGAACCGGGAGCCCCCGTCGCGCAGCTCGACCGCTTCGTGCTCGCCGGTCGAGGCACCCGACGGGACGATGGCGCGGCCCCGGGCGCCGGTGACGAGCAGCACTTCGACCTCGACCGTCGGGTTGCCACGCGAATCGAGGACCTCGCGCCCGACGACGTGCTCGATCTCGCTCATCCGCGAACGCCTCGCTGGTCAGCCCGCCCGGATCTTGCTGTGACGCAGTGTTGCTGGTGTTGCTCGTGTTGCCAGTGAGCACTGTACCTATTGGGAGCCTTTGGCCTCGTCCCACAGGGCGTCGAGGGCGTCGAGATCCATGACCTGCAGGTCGAGGCCACGGGCGGACGCGATCGCTTCGACGAGCTGGAAGCGGCCGCGGAACTTGGCGCTGGCGCTGCGTAGCGCCGCTTCCGGATCGACATCGAGATGGCGGGCGACGTTGACCACGGCGAACAGCAGGTCACCGAGCTCGGCCTCGATCTCGCGCTCGGACCCCGCGCCGTCGGACATCAGGGCCATCGCACCGCGGAGCTCGCCCAGCTCCTCGGTCACCTTCGGCAGCGCGCCCTCGACGTCGTCCCAATCGAAGCCGACCGACGCGGCCTTTCGCTGCAGCTTGTGCGCGTAGAGCAACGACGGCAGGTCGCCGGGGACACCGTCCATGATGCTCTCGCGGCCCTTCTCCTCCTTCTTGATCTGCTCCCAATTGACGAGCACCTGCTCGGAGGTGCCCGCGGTGACGTCACCGAACACGTGCGGGTGCCGATGCACGAGCTTGTCGTGGATGACGCGAGCGACGTCGGCCAGCGTGAACCAGCCCGCTTCTGCCGCGAGCGTGGCGTGGAAGAAGACCTGGAAGAGCAGATCCCCGAGCTCCTCCTCGAGGTGAGCAACCGAGCTGTCCGATTCGTCGAGCGCCTCGATCGCCTCGAGCGTCTCGTAGGTCTCCTCGAGGAGATGCCGAGTGAGGCTGCGATGCGTCTGCTCCCGATCCCACGGGCACTCGCGACGCAATGTGCGCACGAGCTCGGCGAAGCGAACCAGCTCGGCCGCAACGGGGGCGAACAGCTGTGGGATCCAGAGTGCCGTCAGGTGGTCAGGAGCGAACGACCGGTCGAGCTCCGGCCACGCGACCTCGAAGACTGCTTCGTCGGGGAGGCCGAGATGGTGGAGCACGGTGACCGGCTCGCTCACTTCGGAGTCGACGGCGAGCTTGATCTCGGACAGGACAGCCTGCGAGTCGCACTGCGCCACCAGGAGCGGGCCGCGCTCCCCGGCGGCCTCGACGCTGAATCGCTGCCCGTCGACCAGACGGGCACCGGCGGCGAGCGGATCGACGCCGAGACGCGCCCACGCGAGATCGAGGAACGAGAGCGCGGGCAGGATCTCGACTGTCACCCGATCATCGCCGCGGAGCAGCTCGACGCTCCGCTCGGCGATGAGCGGTGAGCCCGGCACCGCGTAGAGCACCTCGCCGTGACGCGATGCCGCGACCGCGAGCTCCTCGACGATCTGCGTGTACACCTGATCGAGCGTGGAACCGCGCTCGTAGATGCGGTCGAACGACACGTGGTCGGGAACGGCCGACGCTGACGGGTGACGAGCCGTCCGGACGAACCGAGTCGGGATCCGCAGGATCGCCGCGCGCGCTTGCTCGGTGATCAGCTCGGGGCCGGCCGGACCGAGGCCGACAACGACGACCCGCCCGCCCGGCACGACTACCCGCCAGTCGTTGCTGACGACTCGTTGCTGATCTCGTGGAGGCCGTCGGCGACGACGAGGCTCAGCGAGGGATTCCAACGGCCGTACCGAGCATCGATGCTCACGTCGGCCGCGGCGAGCTTCTCGTTCAACACGGTGTTGAAGCCCTCGTTCGAGTCGGACAGGACCTTCTGCAGCACGAGCGGCTTCGCCGCCTCGAAGGTCGGGGCGTTGTGCTGGAGGACCTCGATGACGTGGAAGCCGAACTGGGTCTCGACGGGGTCCGAGATCTCGCCTTCGGGCGTCGCGAACAGCGCGTCCTCGAACTCGGGCACCGTGACGCCACGAGCCACGCAGCCGAGGTTGCCTCCGCTCGCGGCGCTGCCGGTGTCGGTGGACACTTCCGCGGCAACAGTCGCGAAGTCCTCACGATCGTCGAGCCGGGCGGCGACATCCTCGGCCTCGGCTTTGGTCGCCACGAGGATGTGCGCGGCGCACACCTCGGCAAACTGCGACGGATCCTCGTCGAAGACCGCCTGGAGCGCGCCGTCGTCGAGTGCGTTGCCCGCCACGTGGGCGCGCAACAAGAACACCTGTGCGTTCTGATCGACGAGGGTGTCCTGGAAAGACTTCGGGAACGCGTCGAACGCTTCGAGACCGAACTGCGCGATGACGTCTTCGCGCGCCGCCGCCTCGATCTCAGGCGTGACGGTGACGCCGCGCGCCGCATTTTCCTGCTGGACGACGAGCAGGACGATCTCGCGTTGCAACACCTGGCGGGCGAAGTCGGCCGAGACGGTCCCGTCGCCGTTGCCCTCCACCGCTCCCTGACCGGCCTGGGAGACACGAGCGAGAAACGCGTCGTTGGCTGCGTAGGTCTCGAGCTGATCGTCGAACGTCGAGCGGTTGATCGAGTCGCCGTTCACGGTGGCGGCATCGGGGCTGACGGTCGAGCACGCGGAGGCAGCGAGCGAGACCGATGCGACCACGGACGCGAGAGCGACGAACTTCGAAAGCCGGGACTTCACGGCAGGCGAGCCTACCGGTGGCCCTCTGGCGCTCTCCCGTCAGGCGGGCCCGTCAGGGCGTGTCTTCCGGTGGGATCAGCTCGCGTAGGAACGCCACGAGCGCGGCCGCGATGTCACCGGAGCGAGCGCGCACCTGGATCTCCTCCTGATCGGGCTTGTAGACGCCGTCGCGAGCCAACCGCCGGAAGCGCACCTCCTCGCTCGTCTTCAGCTTCAACGGCAGCAGCCGCGCCATGCCGCGACCGACGGTGACCTCGCGGATGCCGAGACGATGACATTCCGCCCGTAGCCGACCGACGGCGAGCAACGCCTCCGCCGGGGCCGGCGGCGGGCCGTACCGGTCGACCCACTCGGCCCGGATGTCGTCGACTTCGGCTTCGGTGGTGACGGCCGCCAGCCGCCGGTAGGCCTCGAGGCGCAGCTCTTCACGCCCGACGTAAGCAGGCGGAAGATGCGCGTCCATCGGCAGGTCGAGCTTCACCTCGGCTGGCTCGCGGACCTCTTCGCCTTTCAGCTCCGCGACGGCCTCGGTGACCATCTGGCAGTAGAGGTCGTACCCGACTGCCGCGATGTGGCCGCTCTGGTTCTCACCGAGGAGGTTGCCCGCGCCGCGGATCTCGAGGTCGCGCATCGCGATCTTGAAGCCCGACCCGAGCTCGGTCGCCTCGCCGATCGTGCGCAGCCGCTCGTACGCGTCTTCACTGAGCACTCGATCGACCGGATGGAAGAGGTAGGCGTACGCCCGCTGGCCGGCTCGTCCCACGCGCCCCCTGAGCTGGTGGAGCTGGCCGAGACCGAGCATGTCGGCCCGGTCCACGACGAGCGTGTTCACCGTGGGCATGTCGATGCCCGACTCGATGATCGTCGTGCAGACGAGCACGTCGTACTGCCCCTCCCAGAAGTCGACGACCGTCTGTTCGAGCGTGCCCTCGTCCATCTGCCCGTGGGCGACTGTGATGCGGGCCTCGGGCACGAGATCGCGCAGCGACGCCGCAACTGACTCGATGTCCTGCACGCGGTTGTGGACGAAGAACACCTGTCCCTCGCGGAGCAGCTCGCGGCGGAGCGCCTCTGCAACCGCCCGCTCGTCGTACTCCCCGACGTAGGTGAGGATCGGCTGGCGGTCAGCGGGCGGCGTGTTCAGCAGCGTGAGGTCGCGGATGCCGGTGAGGCTCATCTCCAGCGTGCGCGGGATCGGTGTGGCGGTGAGCGTGAGGACGTCGACGTCGGTCTTGAGCTTCTTCATCGCCTCCTTGTGGCTGACCCCGAACCGCTGCTCCTCATCAACCACGAGCAAGCCGAGCCGCTTGAACGAGATGTCCTCGGAGAGCAGACGGTGCGTGCCGATGACGATGTCGACCTCGCCGTTGCGGATGCCGTCGACGACCCGCTTCGCCTGTCCGGGCGTGAGGAACCGCGAGAGCACCTCGACCCGCACGGGATATGCAGCCATCCGATCGCCGAACGTCGCGTAGTGCTGCTGCGCGAGAAGTGTCGTGGGCACGAGCACCGCGACCTGCTGACCGTCCTGCACCGCCTTGAACGCGGCGCGGATGGCAACCTCGGTCTTGCCGAAACCGACGTCGCCGCAGACCAGACGATCCATCGGCGCCTCGGCTTCCATGTCCTCCTTGACGTCGGCGATCGCCTTCAGCTGGTCGGGCGTCTCGACATACGGAAACGCCTCCTCCATCTCGCGCTGCCACGGAGTGTCAGGCGGGAACGCGTGACCCGGCGAGGTGACTCGACGCTGGTACAGCACGACGAGCTCCTGGGCGATCTCGCGCACCGCGGCCTTGACGCGCGCCTTCGTACGGGCGAAGTCGCTGCCACCGAGGCGGTGCAGCGTCGGCGAGTCGCCGCCGGTGTAGTGGCGCACCACGTCGATCTGATCTGACGGCACGTAGAGGCGATCGCCGCCCCTGTACTCGAGCAACAGGTAGTCGCGTTCGATGCCACCCATCGACCGCGTGACCATGCCCCCGTACCGGCCGACCCCATGGGTGTGGTGCACCACGTAGTCGCCGGGCTGCAGGTCCTCGAAGAAGCCGACGGCATCGCGCCGCTGGGGACGAGGTCGACGGTGCGCGCGGCGCCGCCCCGTGAGATCGGACTCGGAGATGACGGCAAGGCGCGCGCTCGGCAGCACGAAACCGTGGTCGAGCGGCGCGACCACGATGCGACCGCCGGGCCGCGTGAGGTCGGTCGTCCCCCCGATGTCGATTGCCAAGTCGAGCGACACGTTGAGCAACAGCTCGTGGAGGCGGCGCGCCGAGCTCTCGGTGTCGGCGGCGACGACGACGCGGTAGCGCTCACCCAGCAGCCCGGCCAACCGGCGGGCGAGGCCTTCACCGTCGCCCGAGATCGGCCCCCATCCCATCGCCTCGATCGAGGGAGCGTCCGGTCGGTCGGCGACAGGCAGGAACGTCCATGCGCCGGCGGGCGAGTCGGCGAGGAGGTCGTCGAACGGCACGTGCAGCCGCGGGAACTCGGCGCCGGACGCACCCCATGTCTTCGACAGGGCGCCGGCGAGGTCGGCCTCCTCGGCGAGGATCTCCGACGCGCGGTCCCGCATACGCCGCGGCTCGACGAGCACGATCTGCGCGCTGGCGTCGAGAAGGTCGACGAGCGTGTGCTCGCCCTGGGTGAGCCAGGGCATCCACGACTCCATGCCGTCGAACACGAGGCCTTCGGCGAGCCGCTCCCACTGCTCTCGGCCCCACGGCTCGGCGGCGACCAGGGCAGCCGCCCGCTCGCGCACCTCGTCGGTGGGGAGGAGCTCGCGCGCCGGGAAGATGTCGGCCTCGACGACGTCGGTGGTGGACCGTTGGTCGTGGACCGAGAACTCCGACAGCCGGTCCACCTCGTCGCCCCACAGGTCGATGCGCACCGGCGCGTCCGCCGTCGACGGGAACACGTCGACGATTGACCCGCGCAGTGCGACCTCCCCGCGGTGCTCGACGAGATACTCCCGTCGATAGCCCCATCGCACGAGCTCGGCGACGAGCTCGGCCGGATCCACCTGCTGGCCGGCGGTGATAGAGACCGGCTCGACGTCCTCGACGTGGGGACCGAGCCGCTGTGAGAGGGCGCGGACGCCAGCGACCACGATCCGGGGCGCCCGCTCGGGCTTGCGCAGGCGCCACATCACCCGCAACCGACGGCCCATGGTCTCGAACGCAGGGCTCACCCGCTCGAACGGCAGCGTCTCCCACGCCGGGAACAGCTCGACTTCGTCCGGATCGAGGTAGGCCCGCAGGTCGGCCGCGAGCTGCTCGGCGGCCGTGCTCGTCGGCAGCAACACGAGGAAGGTGCGCTGCTGGGAGATGCGGGCCAGCCCGGCGATCGTGATCGCCCGGGCGGCTTCGGGCACGGCGACGGTCGCGGCGTTGCGTCCGAGCAGGTGCGCGACGGCGCTCTCCTCGCGCAGCAGCGGGGGGAGGTCAGCCAGACGCACTCGTGCGAGGGTAGCGACGACAGGGAAGGATGAGGACTGTGACCACCAGTCATCCCGCGTTCGCGGCTTGGGGCGACTTCGACCGGGACAACCCGTTCCCGGTGTTCGCCGAAGCCCGCGCACTCGGCCCTGTGCACCCGGTCACGCTGGCCGACGGACACGCGGCCTGGCTCGTCGTCGGCTACGAGGAAGCGAAGGTGCTGCTCAACGACACGCGCTTGTCGAAGGACATGCAAGCGGCGTTCTCGAGTGGCGAGGGCGTGCTCGCCGAGGGGCTTCCCGGCCCGGCGTTCGCGAAGCACATGCTCGCCGTGGATCCGCCGGACCACACTCGTCTGCGCCGGCTCGTCGCCTCGGCGTTCTCGCTGCGCCGCATCGAGGCGCTCGAGCCGCGCATCCGTGAGATCGTCGGTTCGAAGCTCGACGCGCTCGCAGCGGCAGGACCCGACGCCACCGTCGACTTGGTCCCCAACTTCGCGTTCCCCATTCCTTTCACCGTCATCTGTGAGCTGCTGGGCGTGCCCGAACCCGACCGGGCGCCGTTCGGAGCGGCGCTCATGGCGCTGCTCTCACCGACCGACACCCCCGAGCAGTACGCGCGAGCGAAGGCGGGTTCCGACGCCGTGGTGGCACAGCTCGCCTCGCTCGTCGAGACGAAGGAGCGCCTGCCCGGCGACGACCTGGTCACCGCGCTCATCCGGGCGCGCGATGGCGACGAACGGCTCGATCATGAGGAGCTGTTGTCGACGCTCCTGCAGCTGATCGTCGCTGGTCATGACACGACGACCAGCCTGATCGGCAACGGAGTGGTCGCGCTGATGCGGCATCCCGATCAGCTCGCAGTCGCGAAGGCTGATCCCGACGACCTCGGCGGACTGGTCGAGGAGATCATGCGGTACGACGCGCCGGTGCCCCATTCCACGTTCCGGTACGCGAGCGAGGACCTCGAGATCGCCGGCGTCACGATCCCCGCGGGCGGACAGGTGATCATCTCGCTCGCTGCGGCGAACCGCGACGAGCACCACTTCGCCGAAGCCGACCGCTTCGACATCAAACGGGGGAACAATCGTCACCTGGCGTTCGGACACGGCATCCACTTCTGCCTCGGCGCACCGCTCGCCCGCCTGGAGGGTGTGGTCGCGCTCGGAGCGCTGCTTCGGCGTTTCCCCGACTTGCGCCTCGCCGCGACCGACGACGAGCTGCACTGGGGCCATGGAGATGGCCTCGTGCTGCGCGGTCTGTCGGCTCTTCCAGTCGTGCTCGGCCCGGATCGTCAGCAATAAACGTCAGCGGTTGTAACGGTTCATCGCGGCCTCGGGACCATCCGCCGCGACGACCTCGACGGCGTCGGCCGCTTCCTGCACGACCACGTCGAACTCGGCCCGATCGGTCTTCGACGGCTTCCTGAGCACGTGGTCAGCGCCCTGCTGCGAGCTCGGCGGCTTGCCGACGCCCATGCGCACCCGCACGAAGTCGTCGGTCTTGAGGTGCTGCACGATCGACTTGAGCCCGTTGTGGCCGGCGAGGCCCCCGCCGACCTTCACCCGTAGACCACCCACCGGCAGATCCAACTCGTCGTGCACGATGACGATGCAGTGCGGATCTTCGATGCCGTGGCGACGGACGAGCTTCGCGACCGACTCTCCCGAGAGGTTCATGTAGGTCTGCGGGAACGCGAGCGCGATGTGCTTCTCGCCCCACTGGACTTCGGCGACGAGCGCCTTCTCCTTCGACCGCTTCAGCGAGGTACCGGCGCGCTCCGCGAGCAACGCGACCACTTCAGCACCGAGGTTGTGGCGGCTCCGTCGGTATTCCTCGCCGGGGTTCCCCAATCCCACGACGAGCAAGTCGGCCGATCGACCGCGCCGTTCTGAGCCGCCGCGGCGGAACAGGGTGGGTCAGCTTTCGTCGCTGGCGTCGGACGCCTCGCCGCCCGGCGCGGCACCTTCAGCGCCGGCTTCGCCCTCTTCGCCTTCGGCAAGCTCCTCTTCCTCGATCGTGGCGCGCGTGGCTTCGGCGGTGACGAGCGGCGTCTCGGGATCGAGCGGGGTCGTCACGCCCTCGGGCAGCGCGATGTCGCGGACGCGGATCACATCACCGATCGACATCTCGGCGACGTTGATCGTGAACGACGGCGGGATGTCGCCCGGCTTGGCGAGCACCGTGAGGCTGTCGAGCGCGAGGTCGACGAGCCCGTCGTTGCGGTGCACGTCGATGGCTTCGCCCTCGAGGTGGAGCGGCACCTCGACTTCGATGGCTTCGTCGCGGTTGATGCGGAGGAAGTCGACGTGGGTCACCATGCGCTTCACCGGATCGCGCTGCAGGTCGCGGACGATCGTGAGCTGCTGGGTGCCTTCGACGTCGAGCGTGATCAGCGCGTTGTTGCCGGCGGGGCCGGACAGCGCGTGGCGCAGCTCGCGGCGCTCGACGGCCACGACCTGGGTGTCGGCGCCCTGCCCGTACACGACGCCGGGGATGATTCCTTCGGACCGCAGGCGACGGGCCGCGGCGGAACCGATGATGCGGCCGGTCTGGGCGGTGAGGCTGACTTCGGACATGGCGCGCTCCTGGAGCGGTCGTACACGGGGGACGAGTCAGTCTAGGGAGTCGACCCCGGAATCTGCCAGCCAGCCCCGCCGGCGAAGCCGGCATAGCCAGAAACGGCGGCGCAATGCGCCGCCGGGTGTGTGAGTACCGATTGCCGAGCGCAGCGAGCCGAGCCGATCGAAGCAAAGCGGAGAGCGGCGAGGGCACTTGAAGGGGCGGCTAGTTCTGGTTCTCGCCGCCGAAGATCTCGCTGACCGACGTGTCCTCGAAGACCGCGTCGAGAGCGTCGGCGATGATCTTGGCAATCGAGAGCACCTCGATCTTGTCGATCTGCTTCTCTGACGGCAGCGGCACCGTGTTCGTGATGACGATGCGGCCGATGGGCGCGTTCTTGAGCCGGTCGATCGCCGGGCCTGAGAGCACCCCGTGCGTCGCCATCGCCCACACGTCCGATGCCCCGTGCTCGATCAGGCACTCGGCCGCGGCGACGATCGTCGAAGCGGTGTCGATCATGTCGTCGACGATGATGCAGTGGCGCCCGTCGACGTCGCCGATGACCTCACGCGCGACCGCCACGTTGGCCATGCCCTTCGGGCGCGTCTTGTAGATGAACGCCAGGTCGGCGTCGAGGTGCTGGGCGAATCGCTCGGCGACCTTGATGCGGCCGGCGTCGGGCGAGACGATCACCGGATCGAGGTCGGTGTTCATGCGCAGGTAGTCGAGCAACACCGGTGCGGCGGTGAGGTGGTCGACAGGTCCGTCGAAGAAGCCCTGAATCTGCCCGGAGTGGAGGTCGACCGAGATCATGCGCTTCGCACCCGCGGCCTTGAACAGATCGGCGACGAGCTTGGCGGTGATGGGCTCGCGACCCTCGGCCTTGCGATCCTGACGCGCGTAGCCGTAGAAGGGGCACACCGCGGTGATGCGCTTCGCTGACGCCCGGTGCGCGGCGTCGATCATGATCAGCTGCTCCATGATCGCGTCGTTGATCGACATCTCCGGCGTCCCCGCGTGGGTCTGCATCACGAATACATCGCCACCGCGGACGGACTCGCCGAACCGGGGGCGCATCTCCCCGTTCGCGAAGTCGGTCAGGTTCGGGTGACCGAGCTCGACACCGAGGTGCTCGGAGATCTCCTCGGCGAGCGCCAGATGCGCACGTCCGGAGTAGAGGACGAACCGCTTCTTGGTGACGAGCTCCATCGACCCTCCAGGCCCCGACCCACCCCGCTTCAGGGTTCGTCGCTCCGAGGACCAGTGTAGAAGGGACCGGTCCGCAGACCTGCGGGCACTTCGTCGCCCGGCTCGAGGACTGCGAACGGACCGACGACGGCATCGGCGCCCACCGACGCATTACGCCCGACCGTGTTCGCCACGACCGCGCCCGCGCCGACGACGGAGTCGACCAGGCGGGTGGACGGCCCGATCTCTGCCCCGGGGCCGATGATCGTGCGCCCCTGGAGGATCGTGCCGGGGAACAACGTGACGTCGGCCGACAGCTCGACGGTGACGTCGACATAGGTGTGCTCGGGATCGAGCATCGTCACACCGGCCTCGAGCCAGGCGCGATTGGTGCGGGCCCGCAGCTCGATCTCAGCAGCAGCGAGCTGGATTCGGTCGTTGACGCCCTGCACCTCCACCGGATCGTCGATCACCAGCGAGCTCACGGGATAGCCGGCGTCGTGCAGCACCGACACGACATCGGTGAGGTAGTACTCGCCCTGGCTGTTCTCAGGGCTGAGCCGCCGCAATGCCGGAGCGAGAAGGTCTCGGCGGAAGCAGTAGATCGACGTGTTCACCTCGTCGATCGCGAGCTCTTCCTCGGTGGCGTCGCCGTGCTCGACGACGCGCGCGACGTTGTTGTTGCGGTCGCGGCTGATCCGCCCGTACCCCGCGGGATCCGACAGTCGAGCGGTCAGCAACGTCGCTGCCGCCCCCGTGTGCCGGTGCTGGGCCACGAGCGCCGCCACCGTCTCGCTCCGAAGCAGCGGGGTGTCACCGGGAAGCACCAACAAGTCGCCCGACTCGTCGAGGTCGTCGTCCATGAACGCCGACAGGCCCACGAGGACGGCGTCGCCGGTGCCCCGCTGCACGAGCTGCTCGACGAAACCGATGCGCAGGGCGGACGACCCGAGCTCCTGCACTTTCTTCGTGACCGCCTCCGCGCCGTGTCCGACTACGACGACCGTGCGGTTGACCTCGAGACCGCGGAGCGACGCGAGCACATGGAGCAGCATCGGACGGCCGCAGAGGAGGTGGAGAGGCTTCGGGCGCGTCGAACGCATCCGTGTGCCCTCTCCTGCTGCGAGCACCATGGCCGACAGCGTCATGGTGTTGTTCTACCAACGAGAGGGTGAACGCACAGTGTCAAACGGCGAATCGTCACGGAGTCGTCGCGTGGCGAGTACGGCAGACTTCGAGGCGTGAGCCCGTCTGACCTGCGTGATCGCTTTCCGGGGCTCGATGAAGGCTGGGTTCGCCTCGACGGTCCCGCGGGCACGCTGCCGGTCGACACGTCGATCACCGCGATGCACGACTACCTGCGAAGCCCCCACCCGGCGAACGTGGGCGGACACTTCGCGGCCAGCGAGCACACGACCGCGTTGGTGGACGCGGTGCGCCAGAAGGTCGGTGTGTTGCTCGGCGCGCACGGCTCACAGGTCATCTTCGGTCCGAGCGCGACGGCTTTGATGTTCGCGTTCACCCGCGCGCTCGCCCGCACGTGGAAAGGGGCCGAACGGATCATCTGCACCCAGCTCGATCACGACTCGAACGTGTCGCCCTGGGTGCTCGCCGCGGCCGACGCCGACGCCCGCGTGACGATGCTCCCGGTCGATCCCGTCGACGGCTCCTTCGACCTCGCCGATCTCCAGCGCGCGCTCGCCGAGGGGCCGACCTCATGGGTCGCGCTGTCCGGCGCGTCGAACCTCACCGGGTTCGCCCCCGACATGCGAGCTGCTGTGGAGATCGTGCACGCCGCGGGGGCACGCCTCCACGTCGATGCGGTGGCGCGGACGCCGCACCTCCCGATCGACGCGAACGGCTGGAACATCGACTCGCTCGTGTCGTCGCCCTACAAGTGGTACGGCCCGCACGCTGGAATCCTCGTGTTGCAGCCCGACCTCCTGAGCGGGATCGAGCCGTACCGCGTACGCCCCGCCGACTATCCCGGTCCGGAGCGATGGGAGACCGGCACGGCGGCGTTCGAAGTGATCGCCGGCGTGGGCGGAGCGGCGGACTTCATGGCCGAAGAGCCCTGGAACGACGTGATTGCGGCCGAGGCCGCGCTCCTGGGCCGGCTCGAGAGCGGGCTGCGCGCCATCCCGAGAGTGACCGTGCACGGTCCGCAGTCGGGCGAGGGCCGCGCCCCGACCACGATCTTCAACATCGACGGGCGCGATCCCCACTGGGTGGCGCACGAGCTGGCCGAGCGCCACATCGCCGTCTGGAGCGGCGACAACTACGCGTGCGAGCTCATCGACGCGCTCGGTCTGCGCGCACGGGGCGGCGCGGTGCGCGCCGGCATCGTCCGCTACACGACGAGCGACGACGTCGACGCCCTCCTCGCCGCCGTCACCGCCCTCACCTGACACCCCCTTGCCTTCGCCCGGGCAGCGAGTGGTCACCAGCGGCACTCATACGGCCGCTGGTGACCAAACCCTCTGGGATCTGGACTCACGGGCGGCGGAAGCCGGAGACTTCGATGGCGTGGACGAAGCCGAGTGCAGCGCAAAGGCGCACCGATTCGACGTTCGTGACGTCTCGCCGGTAGAGCGGATGCAAGCCGCGCGCCGCGATCTCGTCGCACAGCCCCGCGACGACGAGGTGCCCGAGGCCGCGACCGCGGACGTCGGGTCGAGTCGCGACCGAGATGTCCGCGAACTGCTTCGCCGGGGCAAACGGGGTTTGTGACGCGTAGGCAGCGACGCCGTCGGCGTCGACCACGACCACGATGTGCTCATCGGGACTGTCATCGAGATCGGCGTTGTCCCGGTCCTCGGCGGTCAAGGTCGCCCGGAACGTCGCGAGAAGAGCCTGGTCCGCCGGGTTCGTGACGTCGACTGACTGCACCACGTGCTCGTTGCGAGACGGCGGTCGCAAACCCTCGGGCCCCAGCACTTGCATTTGGGCGCGCGGGAGCGGCGTCCAACCGAGCGCCGTGAGGAACGCGTCGCACTCATCGAGCGGAGCGGCCCGATCAGCGTCGACCATGGGAGCGAGCGAGTCGGCCAGCGCAGGGTCGCACCAGAAGACCGTGTGCTCGGCGATCGCATAGGCCACGGCCACGTTGCTGTCCGCGCGTGCGAACGCGGCGACCACGGTGGTGCCGGGAGCTCTCACTGCGGCTCCCAGGCCCATCGACTGGCTGACCGCGGAGATGAACGCCTCACGCGCTGTCGTCACTGCTGGCGGGCCAGGGCTCGAACCTGGAACCTCCTGATCCAAAGTCAGGCGTTCTGCCAGTTGAACTACCCGCCACGGGCAGCCTCACGGTATCCCGCGTGTGCGATTTCCCCAGTCCACGATGCACCACTACCCTCTGCGCAGCCATGGGATCGTTGATCAAGAAGCGCCGCAAGCGCATGCGCAAGAAGAAGCACAAGAAGATGCTCAAGCGCACGCGCTTCCAGCGCCGCAAGTAACCGAGCCCGTTCTCTCTCGCCGACCGCTCCTAGGGGCGGTCGGTGCGCGTCACCACCACCATTGCGGGTGCGAGCGACGCCGCCGCATGGCCGTGATCCCCTTCGACGAACCACGTCGAGCCGCTGCCCGCGAGCATGGGGCGCTGCCCCGTTGCGCGAGCGATGCGCTCGCGCCACTCGTGCAGCCGCGGCTCGACCAGCAGTGCCGCAGTCTCGAGATCGTTGCCGTGGTCGTCGGCCGGTCCGCCCAGCTCGTCCCACGCCCGGTACACCGCCGGCGTCGAGACGGAGAAGGGCGGCGTCACCACCGTGAACACGCGATCGACAAAGGGAAGCGGTTCCACCAGGTCGCCGATCCCACTGACGCGTGCACGGCCTCCGATCAGACAGAACGGAACATCGGCGCCGAGTGACGCGGCGACTTCGCTGTCAGTCACCCCCGCCCACCGCAGGATCGCCGCCGCGTCGCTCGACCCGCCTCCGAGCCCGCCTCCGGCCGGGATGCGCTTCTCCATGCGGACGTGTGCCGTTCGCCCGACGAGCGCGAGCGCGCGTCGGATGAGGTTCTTGCCGTCGACCGGCACGCCTTCGGCCGCGGGTCCGACGATCTCGAGTCCGTCGCCCTCGCTGATGAGCAGCCGGTCGCGCAGATCGAGGCTCACCATCTCGGCGTCGATGAGGTGATAGCCGTCGTCGCGCACGCCGGTCACGCGAAGCGAGACGGTGAGCTTGGCGGGCGCGAACAGCTCATCCACGCGGTGCAGCCTCGCGAGCCAGGCGGCCCCACGCCTCGACGTCGAGCTCCTCGGCTCGCGCCGTCGGCGCGATTCCGGCCGCCTCGATCTGCGCCTGCGTCGCCAGTCCCGCGAGCGAGCCGCGCAACATCTTGCGGCGCTGACCGAAGCCGGCGCGGACGAGCCTGAAGAGCCACTTTGCGTCGACGTCGCCACCCACCGCCGGCGCCTCGCGGCGCACGATGCGGACCAGGGCCGACTCAACCTTGGGCTTGGGAAGAAACACGGTGGCGGGCACCCTCCCGACCACTTCGGCGTACGCCCAATACGCGACTTTCACCGACACCGCGCCATACGCTTCGTCGCCCGCGCTCGCCGCGAGCCGCTCGCCCACCTCTCGCTGCACCATCACCAGCATCCGCTCGATCTGAGGCACGCCGTCGAGCAGGTCGGCGACGAGCGGAGTCGCCACGTTGTACGGAAGGTTTGCCACCAGCGTCCACCGGTCGTCACCCAACACCGCCGACCAATCGAGGTGGCGCGCATCCGCCTCGATCACACGAACACCTTTGTCCTCGACGACGGTACGAAGCACCGGGGCGATCCCCCGATCCACCTCGATTGCCGTCACCGCGGCGCCCGTCTCGGCGAGTGCAAGTGTGAGCGATCCGAGCCCGGCGCCGATCTCGATGACCTGATCGCCGGGGCCCACGCCTGCAAGGCGGGCGATCCGCCGGACCGTGTTCGGATCGACGACAAAGTTCTGTCCCAAGGCGCGGCTCGGGTGCAGTCCGTGTCTCGCAAGGAGCGCGGCGACGTCGCGCCCGCTCAGCGTCACCAGGTGATGCGCACGTTGATCACGCCGGCACCGACCGGCGCGAGCTCGGCGAACTGCTCCTCATCGAGGTCGATGATCGCATTGCCGAAGGGCCCCCGGTCGCGCACGACGCACCAGGTCGACGCGCCCGACTTCGTGTTCACGACCGTGACGACGGTGCCCTTCGGGAGTGTGCGGTGCGCACACGGCCGCTCGCCCCACAGCGGATCGGCGTTGTCATACCGGTGGAAGGTGCCGCGGCCTTCCTGGAGCCGATCGGCGGGACCGGCCGTGACGCCGGGATCGACGAGCACCGTGCTCGGCGGCGCGGTGGCCGGTGGCGCGGTGTCGAGCACGCTGGAGGTGGGCGCGATCGTCACGGTGGTGGTCGGCTTGGCCGTGGTGGTGGGCTTCGCGGTCGTCGGAGCCGGCGTGGTCGGCGGAGCCGTCGTGGCGGCGGCCGTCGCGGGCGCGACGCTCGAGAGTCCGGAAGTCGCGGGGTCGGCGAGCTCTACCACTCGCACGGGAGTCGAGGTCGACGGCGCGGTGGTCGCGGGGGCGAGTGTCGTCGCGTCGCCGGCGGCCACCGTCTCGCTGTCGCGGCTCGGCGCGTCACGACGGGCGACGACGACCACGGCAAGGGCGATCAGTGTGACGAGGACAGCGGCGACAATGCGCCGCTGCTCGGCCGGTGTGACCTGCAGAGCTCCACCCTCCCCGGGACACGAGTCGGAGTGAAGTTAGTGCAGGCCGAACACCGCGGCAGCGGTCCGCGTCGACGCCTCCTCGACGAGACGAACGTCGACGCCCTTGACCTGCGCAACGGCGGCGCCCACGAGTGGGACATACGCCGGCTCGTTGGGCGTGCCGCGATGGGGCACCGGCGTGAGATACGGGGCATCCGTCTCGACGAGGAGACGGTCCATCGGGCACCGCTCGGCCGCCATGCGAACATCCGCGGCTTTGGGGAACGTGACGATGCCGCTGAACGACAGAAACCCGCCGATGTCGATGCAGCGCGCGGCCTCGTCGGCGCCGCCGGAGAAGCAGTGGAACACGGTTCGTTCGGGAACACCTTCGGCCGCGAGGATGTCGAACGTCTCGTCCCACGCTTCGCGTGTGTGGATGACGAGCGGCAGCGCGCGTTCGTGCGCGATGCGGATCTGCGCGGCGAACGCTTCGCGCTGCTGGGGTCGAGGCGAGTTGTCGTAGTGGTAGTCGAGCCCGCACTCGCCGACCGCGACGACCTTCGGTTCGTCGAAGAGCGCCATGATCGTGTCGACTCCGTTCTTCGCGTCGTGAGGATGCAGACCCACGGTCGCCCACACGCCATCGTGAGCCGCCGCGATGTCGATGGCCATGCGGCTGCGCATCGCATCGGTGCCGATCGTGATCATGCGATCGACGCCCGCGGCGCGGGCCGCCTCCACCGCCGCGGCCGCGCCGCCCGCGATGCGTTCGTCGTCGAGGTGGCAGTGGTTGTCGGTCCAGCTCACGTCAGGACGGCACCGCGAGGCGCGGAAACAGCGGCGCGCCCTTCTCGACCGGCACCCCGCCCGGGTACCCGCCCCAGCGCGCGGCCTCGGGGAGTCGCTGGTCCGCCACCGACCCGCTGAGGCCGATGCGGCGCCATATCTCCTCGGCGGCGTGGGGGACAGCGGGCGCCGCGAGCACTGCCACGATGCGCAGCACCTCGAGCGCGTCGCCGAGGACTCCGTCGACCTCCGGTCCCGGCGCGCCCTTCCAGGGCTCGGCGGCCTCGAGCTCGGCGTTGGTCGCCCGAATGAGTCGCCAAGTCGCCTCCAGCGCCTCCGACGGTTGGACACGCTCCCATGCCGACGCGGCTGCCTCGTAGGAAGTCGCCGCGACGGTCGCGAGCGGGCTGTCGGGGCGCGGCGCGGGACCGACACCGTCGCACTGTTTCGCGACGACGGTCGCGACGCGCGACAAGAGGTTGCCGAGGTTGTTGGCGAGGTCGCTGTTGTAGCGAGCCACCATCCCCTCGTACGAGAAGTCGTTGTCCGGGCCGAACGGCACATCCGCGAGGAAGTGGTAGCGGTACCCGTCGACACCGAAGTCGGCGACGAGCTCGGCCGGCGTGATCTGGTTCAGCTTCGTCTTGCTCATCTTCTCGCCGGCGACGAGCAGCCAGCCATGGACGTAGAAGCCCGCGGGCGGCTCGAGACCCGCCGACAGCAACATCGCCGGCCAGTAGATGCAGTGGAAGCGGATGATGTCTTTCCCGATGAGGTGATGCCCGGGCCACCAACGGTGGAACCGCGCTTCGTCTGAGCCGTAGCCGACCGCGGTGATGTAGTTCGCCAGCGCGTCGAACCAGACGTAGGTGACGTGGCGGTCGTCCCACGGGATCGGGATGCCCCACTTGAGCGACGTGCGGCTGATCGAGAAGTCGAGCAACCCCTGGCGGATGAATCCGAGCACCTCGTTGCGCCGCGTCTCAGGTCGGATGGCCTCGGGATGCGCCGCGTACCACTCGAGCAGACGATCGCCGTAACGACTGAGCTTGAAGAAGTAATTCTCCTCCTTCATGTGATCAACCGGCCGGCCGTGGATGGGGCAGTTGCCGTCGACCAGCTCGTCCTCGGTGTAATAGGCCTCGCACGCCACGCAGTACAGGCCCTCGTAGGTGCCGAGCTCGATGTCGCCCGCCGCGTAGCACGCGTTCAGCAGCTGCTCGACCCCCTGGTAGTGCCGAGCCTCGGTCGTGCGGATGAAGTCGTCGTTCGCGATGTCGAGCAGCTTCCACGCCTCGCGGTAGCGCTCGACTGTCGTGTCGGCCCACTCCCGGGGCGCAACTCCCCTGGCCTCGGCGGCCTGCTGCACCTTCAACCCGTGCTCGTCCGTGCCCGTGAGGTAGTGCACCTCCTCACCGAGGGCGCGATGCCACCGTGTCACCGCGTCGCCGACCACTGTGGGATACGAGTGCCCGATGTGGGGCGCGTCGTTCACGTAGTAGATCGGTGTCGTCAGGTAGTACCTGCTCACGAGCGCAGGCTACCGGTGACTCTCCGACACCCCGGATGAGATTCGGTAGCGATGCTCGATCAGCCCGTCCGATCCCGTCACCTCGCGGCTCCCGCCGTCGCGCTGCCATCCGAGGCGCTCCCAGAACCGTTGGCCCGCCCGGTTGAGCTCGATCACGTGAAGCCGCACGTCGGTGTAGCCGAGCTCGCGCGCCGCGATCAGCGACGCATCGTTCAAGCGGCGACCGACGCCCGTACCTTGCGCGTGCGGATCGACGTACACCGCATTGAGCTCGGCGGTGGATGACGCATCCAGGTCCTCGTGGGCCCATGGCCGCACATGCGCAGTGCCAGCAATGGCACCGCCAACGAGGGCGACGCCACTCCACGTCCTCGGCGCGCCGATGCGCGACTCCCAGAGGCGCCAGTAGATGCCGTGGTGAACCGAGTCCGCCCAGGCCTCGTTGCCCGGCCAGCGGTACGCGGCGACCGAAGCCCGGAGCTGGACGTCGGTCATCGGTGCGATGTCCGCACGGGATGCGGCCCGCACCGTGCGGTCGTCGCCATCCGCGAACGCGAGGCCGAGCCCGACGGCGAACCTGTCCGCGAGCGCCTTCACGTCGGCCCGGTCAACGGCGGCCGGCTCGTACCCCAGGTGCGCGAGCACCTGGCCCTCGGCGGTGAGGCAGCGCACGGCGCGGCCGGCAATCGTGCCCCGGCCGAGAAGCGAGCCGCGTGGGTAGGCGAAGACCTTGCCGAGCGGCTGCGCCTGCAACGCATCGCCGTGCTCGTCCATCACCGTGGGATGGAGATCGACCCGACGGTCCCCCGGCGCCGCCAGGACGAGGCGAACGGGGAGGGAGTCGACGACCGGCGCGTACCCCAGGTCGCCGAGGGCCGCCACGGCGGCTCCGACTCGATCGAGCGCGACGACGAGATCGAGGTCGCCGTGCTTTCGTCGTTCGCGACTGAGGAGGGCGTCGATGCCCCACCCTCCGTCCACCCACGCGTCCACGTCCGCCGTATCGAGGGCCTCGACGACAGCGACGGCTGATTCCGCGGGCATCACGTCCCCACAATGACAAGGATGGGGCGGTGCAGATCGCCTTCTTCATCTTTCCTGAGCTGACCGCGCTCGACGCCATCGGGCCCTACGAGGTGCTGCAGCGCCTTCCCGGCGCGGAGGTGGTCTTCGTCGGAGCGAAGCGCGGCGAGGTCCGCACCGACAACGGCAAGCTCGGCCTCACCGTCGACGCCACCCTCGACGAGGTGACGGCCCCCGAGGTGCTGGTCGTTCCCGGCGGCTACGGGACGCGACCGCTCGTCCACGATCAGCCGACTCTCGACTGGATCCGCCAGGTGCACGAGACCACGCGCTTCACCACCTCGGTGTGCACGGGCTCCTTGCTCCTCGCCGCGGCCGGACTGCTCAACGGGATCGACGCCACGACGCACTGGGGTGCGAAGGGGCAGCTCGAGGAGCTGGGCGCGCGCTACACCGAGCAGCGGGTCGTGCAGAACGGCAAGATCATCACCGCCGCGGGGGTGTCGTCGGGCATCGACATGGCGCTCATGCTCGCCGCGCAGCTCTGTGACCCGGTGACGGCGCAGGTGATGCAGCTCTTCATCGAGTACGACCCCCAGCCGCCGTTCGACACTGGCGCGGCGTCGAAGGCGACCGATGAGATGTGGGCACGCGTAGCGGAGCTCAGGGTCACTCGGTGACACGCAGCGAGATCGCGTAGACGTCCCGCTTCGGCACACCGAGATCGCGGGCCACGACGGCGACTGCCGCCTTTCGATCGTCGCCCTCGGCGAGACGATCCCGCAACGCTCGCTCGATCTCCGGCTCCCCCGGCGGCGGTGACTCGGGCGCGCCGTCGACGACCAGCACGTACTCGCCGCGGGGAGTGACCTCTCTCGCGTACTCCACTGCGCGTTCGAGCGACCCGCGCCACACCTCCTCGTGCAGCTTGGTCAGCTCGCGCACCAACACGACGCGCCGTTGTGCGCCGAGCGAGGCCGCGAGATCGGCGAGTGTGGCCCGCACACGGTGCGGCGCTTCGTACAGCACGATGGTGCGGGGCTCGTCCGCGAGCGTGGCCAAGCGCGCGGTGCGTCCTGATCCCTTCCGAGGCAGGAAGCCTTCGAACACGAAGCGGCCGGTGGGAAGGCCGCTCACCACCAGCGCCGCGATCGCCGCCGAGGGGCCGGCCACCACCGAGACAGGGTGCCCCGCGCTCACAGCCGCGCGGTACGAGGCGCTCACCGGGATCGGAGATTCCGGGCATGCCGGCATCCGAGATGACCGCGACCGTGCTGCCCTGGTCGAGAGCGGCCAGCACCGTCCGCGTCGCCGCCGACTCCGTGTGATCGTTCACGACCACCAGAGGCGGTTTCGTGACGCCCGCGTGCTGCAGCAAGCGGCCGGCGCGACGGGTGTCCTCGCACGCGATGACATCTGCCGCGGCGAGGATCTCGGTTGCCCGCGGCGAGAGCTCGCCGAGGTTGCCGATGGGCGTGGCGACGAGCACCAGGCCCGAAACAGCGCGGCCCGTGGCGGCGCGCTCACTCACGGCACGACCTCGAGGAGTTGGCCCACACTCAGGTTCCAGCGGGCGAACGCACCGGCCTCAGCCTCGATCACTGACTTCGCCGACCAGCTCGGCAGGCCCAAGCGATGTCGCCGCATGCGCACGGTGCGCTTGACGACGCCATCTCCGTTGAGGAACGCGACGTCGATGTCGAACCGCATGCCGAGTGTGTGGACCGAACGAGCGGGGGTGAGCAGCAGCGCACCGTCGATGCCGTCACGGCCGAGCAGACCCTTCCGGCGGGCGGCCCGCGTGTCGGCCACCTCGAGCGATGCCAGCACCTCCCCACCTCGTACCAGCCACGCCACGGTCTCGGAGCCTACGGGTACAGCTTCTTGCCCTCGCTGAGCATGGTGACGAACTTCGCGATGCGACGAGCGCGGGTCTCGGGCCGCTTCGCGTCGTGCACCTGGAACAAGATCGCGTAGCGGTTTCTGCCGTCGAGAGCGGCGAACGCGGCGTCCGCCTTCTTGTCGCGACCCAACGCGTCGCGGAGGTCGTGTGGCACCACCATGGTCTTCGGCGAGTCGTAGGCGGCCTCCCATCGTCCGTCGGCCTTGGCCCGCTCGATCTCGCGCAACCCCGCCGGCTGCATTCGCCCACACTCGACCAGACCCATCGCCCGGTCACGGTTGATCTTCGACCAACGGCTCCGCGCGCGACGAGGCGTGAACCTCTGCACGTATTGGTCGTCGTCGAAACGCTTTCCCTGGCCGTCGATCCACCCGTAGCAGAGGGCGACCTCGACTGCTTCGGCGTAGGTCACGGACCGCACGCCTGAGGCCTTGCGCGCGATGGTCAGCCAGATGCCATCGGATCGGTCGTGGTTACGCGCCAACCACGTTTCGAACGCGCGCTGCGTCGCGAACGACTTGGTTGGCTGGTCCGCGGCGGTGCCGCTCACACGAGAGCGGCGGTGTCGATTCGGTAGAGCTCGGTGACGTTGCCGCCGAGGATTGCCTCGGTCTGCTCGTCGCTCAACGACTGCGTGTGCTCGGCGAGCATCTCCTGGCTCCACGGCCAGGTGCTGTCCGAGTGCGGGAAGTCGTTTGCCCACAGCAGGTGATGCCAGTTCATGTCATCGGCGTGCTTGAACGCGGTCCAGTCGTCTTGGAACGTGACGAACACGTTCTGGGCGAAGTACTCGCTCGGCAGCTTCGACAGCTCCTGCCCCGCCGGCAGCCAGTAACGGTGGCGCTTGTACGCGTGGTCCATTCGGTACATGAAGTGCGGCACCCACCCGGCGTCGGCTTCGGCGCACACGATCGACAAGTTGGGGTGGCGCTCGAACACGCCGCCCATCACGAGCATCGCCATCACGTCTTGACAGCCGCGCACGATGCTCAGGAAGCTCGCCATCTTCGGACCGCGGGTCTTCTCTGCCCTCATGGTGAGGATGTGGAACGACAGCGGGAGCTCGAGCTCGATCGCCGCCTCCCAGAACGGGTCGTAGATCGTCGAGTCGTAGTCCTCGACGCCCGGCTCACCGGGGAGCATCACACCGCGCAGGCCCATTGCCTTGATCACATGGAGGTCGGCGATGCCTTCCTCCACGGTGCGCACCGCTGTCTGACCTAGGCCGAGAAGGCGCTCGGGATGTGCCGAGCAGTACTCGGCGATCCAGCGGTTGTAGGCCTCGAAGCACGCCCGCTTGTAGTCGAGGTCGGTGTGGTTGCACAGGATCATCCCAACGGTCGGGTAGATGATCTCGGCGGCGACGCCGTCACGCACCTGATCGGCCATCCGGGCGTCGGGATCCCACCCACCCGGATGCAGCTCCTCGAACTTCGACCCGTATGACCTGATCTCCTCGGGCCGCTTGCCTGCGGCGGCGGCCGTCGACAGCGAGATCGGCTTCGACATGCCGTCGATGACGAAGACGTCGCCGAGCTTCTCGTGGTCGATCATCTTGGGTGCTCGATCCCGGTACGCGGGGTCGATGTTGTCGATGTAGGTGTTCGGCGGCTCGGTGACATGAGAGTCGGCCGAGATCATCAGCGACTTCATCGCGAACCTCCAGCTCGGCGGGCGCCGGTTGGGCTCCCCGTACGAGCCGGCCGGGCAGGGCTCCCGTCGCTTCACCGTCGACGAACGTCTCCTCGCCTGCGACGAACGTGTGGCAATACCCGCTCGCCCGCTGGAGCAGCCGCTTGCCTCCGGCGGGAAGGTCGAAGACGAGGTGCGGGGCGCCGAGACCGAGTCGCTGCATGTCGATCACGTTGATGTCGGCCCGGTAGCCGGGCGCGATCGCCCCCCGGTCGAGGAGCCCGACCGCAGCCGCGGTATCGGCAGTCTGGCGCTTGATCAGCCACGGCACCTCGAAGCGCTCGCCCCTCGTGCGATCGCGGCCCCAGTGCATGAGCAGCGTCGTGGGGAAGCTGCCGTCGCAGATGGTGCCGACGTGAGCGCCACCGTCGCTGAGACCGGGGACGGTGTGCGGATGCGCCAGCATCTCGCCGACGGCGTCGAGGTTGCCGTCGGCGTAGTTCAGGATCGGCACGTACAGCAGCGCGGTACCGCCGGCTCCGAGCAGCAGGTCGTAGAGCAGCTCGTCGGCGTCGACGCCTTCGCGCGCGGCTCGCGCCTGCACGCTCGTCGACGGGTCGGGCTCGTACTCCGGTTGCTCGCCGAGCTCGTACACCTGGTCGAGCCGGAGCGTGCGCATCGGGTGCTCGGGGAACTCAGCGAGCACCGCCGCCTTCACCTCCGGGTCACTGAGGCGGGCGACCCGCTCAGCGAGCGGGAGGTCGGCCAGCGCGTTGTAGGTCGCTGACCGAGCCAGCGGGTTCACCGAACCTTGCAGGCCGAGGAGGATGCCGATTGCCCTCGCCGCGACCTGTGCTCGCATCTCGAGCCCGTCGGCGTTCGACTCGGAGATCGCGTCGAGGATGCGGCGGTAGGCGAGCGGGTTTCGGGGAGCCTGGGCCACCGAGATCGACAGCGGACGGTGCGATGCTTCGACCATGGCGCGCAGCGTGCCGATCTCGTCGTCGAAGTCGATGAAGTCGGAGACGACCTGCAGCACGCCCTTGCCGGTGTCGCCGATCGCCTTGGCGATCCCGACGAGCTCCTCGCGTGCCGCTGTCAACGTCGGGGTCGGGTCACCCGTGCTCGTGCGGTGGTTGAGCGTGCGTGACGTCGTGAAGCCGAGCGCGCCGGCCTCGACGGCCGCGGCAGCGATGCGACCCATCGCGTCGATCTCGTCGGCCGTCGCCGGATCCCGGTTCGCACCACGATCCCCCATGACGAAAAGTCGCACGGCACCGTGCGGCACCTGAGCCGCGACATCGACGTCGTGCGGGTGACGCTCGACCGCGTCGAGGTAGTCGGGGAAGCTCTGCCAATCCCATCGCAGACCTTCGTGCAGGGCGGCACCGGGAATGTCCTCGACGCCCTCCATCAGCGAGATGAGCCGGCCGTGGTCACTCGGATGTACGGGAGCGAACCCGACTCCGCAGTTCCCCATCACGATCGTCGTGACGCCGTGCCACGACGAGGGAGCGAGGTGTTCGTCCCATGTCGCCTGCCCGTCGTAGTGCGTGTGGATGTCGACCCAACCCGGGGCGACGAGCGCGCCGTCGGCATCGACCTCGCGTCGGGCACTTCCATCGACGCGGCCCACCTCGGCGATCGTGCCGTCCTTGACGGCGACATCGGCGGCCCGCCCCGGCGCGCCCGATCCGTCGAGGACCGTGCCTCCCCTGATCACGAGGTCGAAGTCGGTCATCTCTGCCCCCCTACTGCGAACGGCTGTGCCGAACGGCCGTCCTGAAGGCTACGCCCTATTGGCCGGCGAGCCTCCAGGCGTAGGAAAGCGCGTGGATCAGCGAGTCGGTGAACGCGGTGCCTTTCCAGGCGATGTCGAACGCGGTGCCGTGATCGACCGACGTGCGGATGATCGGAAGGCCGAGCGTCACGTTCACGCCCTCTTCGAACGCGAGGAGCTTCATCGGTGCATGTCCCTGGTCGTGGTACATGCAGACGATCGCGTCGTAGCGGTGACGGTGCACTGCCTCGAAGAAGACGGTGTCCGCGGGATGCGGCCCGGACGCGTCGATGCCGCGGGCTCGGGCGGCCGCTATCGCCGGCGCGATGTGCTCGGCATCCTCGGTCCCGAACAGGCCGTGCTCGCCCGCATGGGGATTGAGGCCGCACACGGCGATGCGGGGTGCATCGAGGAACCGCGCGAGCGCCTCGTCAGTGAGCGCGATCACATCGAGCACTCGCTCGGCCCGCACCCGCTCGATCGCTTCTCGCAGCGCACAATGCGTGCTGACGTGGGTGACCGCGAGCGTGCCGTTCGTCAGCATCATCGCGACGCGAGACGCCCGGCAGAGCTCCGCGATCATCTCGGTGTGCCCGACGAACGCCGCATCGGAGAGCTGCGTCGCCTCCTTGTTCATCGGCATCGTCACCAACCCCGCCACTCGTCCTTTGAGCGCATCGATCGTCGCTCTCTCGACGTACGCGCGTGCCGCGGCGCCTGCTTCCGCGCTCGAGCTCTCCCGGGCGATGCTGCTCGGCGCGCAGCATCCGAACATCGACAATGTTGAGACGCCCGGGAATCGCGTCCGTGGGCATGTCGATCGCGTGGATCGGCACCGCGGTGCCGAGGAGGGCCTGACCGGCTTCGAGGATCCCGGCGTCGCCATAGACGACGACGGCGCCGTCGAGCCCGCCTGCGGCTGCGACGCGGAGGACGATCTCCGGCCCCACCCCGGACGCGTCGCCCATCGTGATCGCCATCGGCGCGCCGGTCACGTGCGCCCTACCTCGAACAGATCGACCAACGTCGACGCGCCGCCGAACCCGCCGGGTTTCGTCACCAGGTGAACCCCATCCGGCATCGCGCCCCACGCCACTCCGGGGGCGAGCGTTCCACCCACGCGCATCGGTGACGTCCCCAACACCGCGGCGGTCGTGTCGCCGCCGACCAGGACGACCGTTCGACGCCGCCCCCGTCGCGATCGCCTCCCGAGCGACCACGCGCGAGCGAGGCCGCCGCAGTCGTCGTCGCGTTGCGCTCGAATGACCCGGTCGTCAGGACAGCGTGCTGCCCGGCTCGCAGCGCGGCGACCGCCGGCCCTGCTCCGGCCAACCAGGAGACGAGGCGCGCTCCCGTGGCGACGAGGGCGTTGACCTGCGCTTCGGCCACCGGGTGCAGGCTCCCACAGACGACGAGCGCGGGCGCGGACAAGGTCGGTCGAGCCGGGCGGTCGCGGCCGGGATCCAGCGCGGATGCAGCGGCGGCGATGGTGGCCGCCGTCCCGGCGAGCACGACGTCGCGACGCGCGATCCACAGCGTCGCGACGCGGGACAGGTCGGCATCGACACTGGCGTCGCACACGGCGAACGGCACGTCGATCGTGGCGAGCCAATCGGCCACGGTCTCCGGCGTGACCTCGACCACCGAAGACGCCCCGGCGACGCGGAGATGATCGGCAGGACGGCTCGATCGAACCGGAGCACGCACGTCATCACGAGCAGCGCTGTCTGCCACTGGGCGTCCATCGACGCGCACGATCCCGCCACGGCATGTGCGGCCCGCCGCGGGGAACGCGGGGACCACCAACACCGGTGCGCCGAGCACCCCATGCCGGGCAACGAGCTCGTGGGCCCAGTTGCCTCGCAGGCTCGAGTCGATCTTGTGAGCCGCCCCTGTGGGCGCGAGTGCGGCACGGGCCTTGGCAACCTCGGACGGCAAGTGGCGCGACGCCAGGTCCACGACGACACACTCCGCGTCCGGGAGAGACTCGTGCTCGTAGGGCACGACGAGCGCCTCGAAGCCTGCGTCTGCACACGCCCCTGCGGTCTCGAGTGCGCCGGTGCGATCGTCGGCGACGACGGTGAAATGAACGCCGGCGCTCGCCACCGCGGCGAACATATCTCCATGAGCACGCCCGATCTGCTTGCCCGCGTCCGCAACGACATCAACTGCGAGCGGGCGCACTTCAATCACGCCGGGACGTCGCTGACGCCCGCGCCTGTCCTCGCACGAGTGCAGCAGCACCTCGAGCTCGAGGCGGAGATCGGCGGCTACGAGGCCGAGGGCGCTGTCGCGTCGGAGCTCGATGACCTGCCTCCGACCATTGCCCGCCTGCTCGGGACGCAACCGTCAGAGGTCACGGTCACCGAGAGCGCCACCGCCGCGTGGGAGTGGGCGCTGTGGTCAATGGCCGAAACCTTCGGCTGGGGTACAGGGGATCGACTGCTCTGCGATCAGTTCTCCTACGGCACGATGCTCGCGTCGTTACACCGCCTGCAGCTCGCGCGCGGCGTGGAGATCATCGCCGTCGGTTCCGTTGGCGACGGCACCATCGACCTCGACGCGTTGAGCAGAGAGCTCGACGATCGGGCCCGCCTGGTGCTGGTCACGCACATGCCGACCCACCTCGGGACGGTCACCGATGCGGCGGCCGTCGGGCAGATCGTCGGCCCCTCGCCCGCGCTCTACGCGCTCGACGTCGCGCAGACGCTCGGGCAGATGCCGGTGAGCGTGAGATCGATTCGCTGTGACCTCGCGTTCGGACCCGCCCGGAAGTTCTTGCGTGCACCTCGAGGCACCGCGGTGCTGTACATGCGGTCTGACCTCGCCGACCGAGTCGTCCCGCTCACTCCGTCCTTCGGCACCGACTTCGCCGAGGCGACCGGCACGTTCCCGCTCCAGCCGGGGCTGCGGCGCTTCAACCAGTTCGAGTACTACGTCGCCGGGCGTCTCGGGCTAGGCGAGGCGGTTCGCTACGCGCTCGACATCGGCCTCGACACGATCGAGGAGCTGGTGCGCGACCGCAGTCGCGCGGTTGTCGATCTGCTCTCGTCGTTCGAGGTCGACCTACCCGGTGGCCGCGACAGCCGGGGGATCGTGTCATTCACCCACTCCTCCGTCGACGCACGAGCGGTGCAACAGCACCTGAGCGCGGCGGGCGTGAACGTGTGGGTGAGCACCGCCGCGGGGTCGCCCCTCGACGCGCGAGCGGGTCGAGCGCTGCCCTCGGTTCGCGTCTCGCCGCATTACGTCACGAACGACGACGATCTCACCCGTCTCGACGCAGCCATGCGAGGGCTCTGACGGTCGCTAGAGCTCGAGCCAGCCGGTGCGGGTCCGCCAGGTCCCGCCGCCGCGAATGTGCTCGACGATCGCCTTCTCGAGCGTCGTGCGCTGCGGGAGCTCGTCCACCGACTTGGGCACGCGATCGAACACGAACCGCAGGGTGCTCCGACTGTCGTCGGCCGCACCGGGTGCGAGGTGGAACCGCCGCTGGAAGCGCACGATGTTCGACGTCGGTCGCAGGTAGTCCGCGAGCTGCTCGTCGAGCAACCAAGACGTGCACGTGCCGAGGCGCGCTCGATGCTCGGGGAAGCACCTTGCGAAGAAGTCCCGCGCCATGGCAAGGGACTCGTCGCAGCCTGCCGGGGTCAGGTGTCCGTGCTCGGGGATGTGGATGCCGAGGGCGGCGTCGCCCGCCCGGAAGCCCGGGCCGAGGCGTTCGACCTCGTCGGCGTCGGGCCAGAACGGAGGACCCGCGGGACCCCGGAACAGATGGTGCATGTGGAACTGAAGCCGGCCGAGCTCGTAGATGGCACCCGTGAAGTGGAGGACGAGCCACCACTGAAGGTCGAGACCCGTGGTGCCGTGGCGCCGGCGGTGCAGCATCACCTGTTGCCCGAGGTCGGCCAACGTCGCCCACGACACGTCGTCGGGCACGCCGTGCTCGCGATGCCAGCGACGGGCATCGTCGACCGTGGCGGCGTAGACGAAGATCCAGAAGCAGCGGCCCTTCAGCCCGAGTGCGGCTGGCAAGGACGGGCACGCGATCGCTGCATCGCCGTCACCCATCGCCGCGAGGACGCGGCCACGGCACCTCTCGACCAACCACCACAGCTCCGGATCGGTCTGCGCGCTCGGCCACACTTCGACGACATCACCGCGGTCGTCGTCGCGCACTCCGAGCCGCGTCAGGAGAGCGTCGGCCTCGCTCGGCGGGGGGAGGGATGCCGGGGTGGCCGGCTCGCACCTCGCGAGCGCCGTGAGCCAGTCGCGATACGAGTCGTCGAGGCCGAGCCGGTCGGCAACGACCGCTGCGGTGAGGTCAGACGTAGGCACGTTCGATGGTCACGTCGGCGCGCTGGAGCTCGTGCATGAGCCCCGAGACAGCGGCGTCGCGCACCGAGTCGTCCTGCTCGTGCGCGCCCGTCCAGGACAGGCGGAGGAATTCGAGGTTCTCCCAGATCGGCGCGGTCGGCCGGACGTCGTCGTCGTGGCGCGGCACGAGATGCCAATGAAGGTGGGAGACGAAGTTCCCGAGCAGCTCGTAGTTCATCTTGCGGGGGCCGAACGCGCGCGCCAGCGCGTGCGCGACCTCCGACATCTCGTGGAGGAAGAGGTCGCGCTCCGACCGCTCGAGCAGGTGGAGCTCGGCGACGCACGTCTTCGCGGAGAAGTACGTGTACCCGCGGTAGTACTGCAGAGGACTCAGCGCGACGAAGCCGGACTGCAATCGCGCCACGGCCCACGGGTTCTCGCCGCGCTCCATCTCCGCTTGGAGCCCGCACAGCTCGCAGCTAGACATCACCGCACCATAGGCACGCGACCGAATGGATATCCGTTGGCGCCGCGGCGCCACTGCGGCGAGGCTGGGCACATGGGAGTCATGACAATGGCCCGTCGCCGTGGGACAGCCACGGTGGTGGGGATGGCATCAGCTCGACCCGCGCTGGGCTGAACGACTCGTCGCCGACAGCGGAGTCGGCCCCGGTGATCTGGTCGTCGATGTGGGCGCGGGCACGGGCGCGCTCACCGCACCGCTGATCGACGCCGGCGCGCGGGTCATCGCCGTCGAGCTGCATCCGAGGCGTGCGGAGGCGCTCCGGAAGCGGTTCGGCCGACTCGCGGTGGTCGTCGAGGCCGACGCGGCGGACCTCCGGTTGCCGCGCCGTCCGTTCCACGTCGTCGCCAACCCGCCGTTCGCGATCACGACGGGACTGCTGAACCGCTTGCTCGCGCAGGGGAGCCAGATGGAGAGCGCGCACCTCGTGCTCCCCGGATGGGCCGTTCAGCGCTGGTCACAGCCAGACGCGCCGGGCGCGGCGCGCTGGCGGCAGCACTTCACTCCGACCGCGGGTCGGGTGATTCCCCGGCGCGCGTTCGTGCCGGCCGCCCCGCGGGGAGCAGGCGTGCTGGTGCTGCGACGTCAGACGCGTGCGAGTGGAGCGGGCAGGCCGCGAGCGCCAACGTCGGCGGCGGGGAACAGGAACACCGTGCCCTCGCGCTCAGGACGTGCGGTGTTGTCGGCCGTCACGACGACGAGGTCGCCCAGGTCCTGACCGGCGAACACCAGGCTCGTCACCGCTTCCGCGGGCACTGGCAGCGAGCGATCGGAGGTGCCGTCCGGCGCGAACCGCTCCACCCGGCTGCCTCCGTACACGGCGACCCACACCCCGCCGTCTGTGTCGACCGCGAGCCCGTCGGGGATGCCGCCCTTCACCGTCGCGAATACCGCTCGACTCGACGGGTCGATGTCACCCTTGTCGTCGATGGTGTGCACGAGGATCGCTTGAGCAGCCGAGTCGCAGTGATAGAGGCGGCGTCCGTCGGGCGAGAGCCCGATGCCGTTCGTGAGGCCGACATCGCGGTACACCTCGATGGCGTCTGCTTCGCCGTCGATGCGGTACGCCTCTCCGGACTTCCGCTCTGCGCGATCGCTGAACGGGTCGTCTCGCAACGAACCCACGTACACCCGACCCGCCTCATCGGCATAGAGATCGTTGAAACCGCCGACGTCGGGAAGCTCGAACAGGATTCGGGTCACTCCGTCGCGGACGTGGCAGACGTTGCGCCCCGACAGCACGAGCCCTCCGTCGGCGTGCAGCGCGATCCCTCCGACGCCGCGTCGCTTCGGGACCGCCAGAGTGACCGATCCATCGGGGTCGAGACGATGCACGCCCCCTCGGGTGACGTCGCTGAAGTAGAGGCCGCCCTCAGGGTCGGGACGCGGGCCCTCGATGAGCCCGAATCCCCACGTCAGCATCTCGATCATGAGCGGGACCGTAGCGACTCGAGGAACACCTAGTCCCGGTCGGCGCCGCGGTCGTGGGTTGATGCCTTCGTGCCGCGGCGACGCTGCGCCAGCTGCCATTGGGCCGCGGTCCTGCCCAGGTAATAGGCCGGGGCGGTACGGCGTGGGAATCGGGGGGTTGTCATGCTGATCTCCTTGAAACAAGAGCGTCGTGGGTCAGACGCTCGGGGCGAAGTACGTAGAGGTCGCGGTCGCGAACCTCACGGTGGTGCTCGAGCAACTCGTTGAAGTCGTCGTGGACGGAGAGATGGCGGCCAGAGAGCGAATCTCCGTCGCCGGCCGCGAGCCGCGCGATGAGGGCCGCCGCCTGAGTGGGTTCCGCCGCGTCGGTCTTCGCGAGCTCCGTCAGCGTCCATCCTCGGATGTGGGCCTCGTACGCGGTCTGTGGGATCTGGGCTTGGATCGTCTCCGACATCCCGACGGGCAACAGCCCGGGATGCACGCTGAACACGCTCACGCCGTGGCGCCGCGTCTCGTGCGCCAAGTTCTCGGTGAGCTTGACGACGGCCGCCTTGGAGACGGAATAGCCCGATACGAGGGGCCAGCGGTGGACGCCGGCCTGGCTCGTGATGTTGATGATGCGGCCACGGCCCATCGAGACCATCTCGGGCAACACGAGCCGTGACGCGAGCATGGTGCCTCGGAGGTTCACGTCGAACGTGTTCCACCACTCGTCGGCATCGACCTCCCACAGCAGACCGATGGGACCGAGCACCCCGGCGTTGTTCACCAGGAGATCGATCGGGCCGAGTGCTCGACGGATCACGCCGACTGCCTTGCGCAGCTCGGTCGGATCGGTGACGTCGGCAGCGGCAGCCCAGCCGATTCCGCCCGCTCCGAAGACCATCGTCGCGGTCTCGGCGAGCTCGTCGTGGGAACGAGCGATGAGGCCGACCGCAACTCCGGATTTGGCCAGAGTGACGGCCGCCATGCGCCCGATGCCCCGGCCTCCGCCGGTCACCAGCGCGACCTTGCTGGGTGAAGTGTGAGTGTCCATGCAGCGAGGGTGCGCCTGGACGGCACCGCGAGTCCTGAGCACGCCTTGCTCAATCCATACGGAGTGTTGGCCGGTTGAGCACCAATTGCTCAGGCGCTCCGGTGTGCGATGGATCACAGTCGGACTGTGACGCCCGATCAGATCGCTCTTGTGGAAGCCACGCTGGCGGCGCTCGACCTCGAAGCCCTCGCCGCCGACTTCTACCGGCTCGCCTTCGCGGCCGAACCCGCCCTCCTCACGATGTTCGTCAACGACCCCGTCGCGCAACGCGATCGGTTCGCCATCGAGCTCGAGGAGATCGTGTCGTCGATCAGGTCGATCGACGACTTCTCCCCTCGCGTGCGAGCGCTCGGGGTGCGCCATGGTCACTATGGCGTGCGTTCGGCCCATTACCGGCTGATGGGTGACGCGCTCCTGGCGAGCCTGGCGAGCGCGCTCGGTGAAAGGTGGACGAGTGAGGTCGAGGAGGCCTGGCGGCTCGCTTACAACCTCACGGCGGAGACGATGATGCTGGGCGCTCTGCAGGAGCACGCCGCGGAACGCTCTCGCTGACCTCGGCGAGCACGGCAGCGAGTTCGCGTCGACCTCCGACGCCGAGCTTGGAGTACACGCTCTGCAGATGGTTGTTGACGGTGCGCACGGACAAGAAGAGGTGATCGGCGATCTCCTTGCTCGCCATGCCTTGGGCCGCCAGCGTCGCGATGTCGCGCTCGCGGGCGGTCAGAGGCGACACAGCCATGGGAATCGCGAGGGCAGGCGTGCGCGCACCCTCGCATCCCTCGACGAGGGTCGCGGCCCGCACCGCGGTCGCGGCCGCCGCCCGCGCGTCTCCCTGACGACGGAAGGCCCGAGCAGCCTCAGCCGTGGCCTCGGCGGCGAAGAGCTGCGCCCCGAGCTGCTCGAAGACATCCGCCGCCTCGAGCAGCGTCTGACCACGGCCGGCTGCAGCCGCAGCAGCGTGCATCGCGTACGCCGGCACGAGCTCGCCCTCACACAGCTCGCCGAGCTCCTCCAGGCGGTCGACCACCGACTCGGGATCGCCGAGCCGCGCGATGTCGTGCAAGAGCCACGCCTCAGAGCCTCGGTATCCAGCCGCCCGCGCGACGTCGGCCGCGGCCTGCAGCGCCGCCCGCGCTCCCGGAAGGTCGCCTTGCGCGGCCAGCGCCCACGCAGGGCCGAGCTCTTGCTCGGACGGGGAAAACGCGAACGGCGGCAGCCGAGCGACGTCAGCCGCGGCAGCGACCGCAGCTGACGTGTCCCCGGCCCACGCCGCGGCCACCGCGAGCTCGGACAGCACCAGGCGGCGGGGACCGCTGAGCGCGTGAGCATCGGAGCGCGCCGCCGCTTCCGCAAGCCATCGACGCGCCGTGTCGACCTGTCCCATCAGCAGCGCGCTCCTCCCTCGCTGTTGGGACAGCCAGATGAACGCGTCGGGCGGAGCCGACGGCGGAGTGGCGTCGTAGGCGTTCGCCGCGAGCTCGCTGGCATCGCGCAACCGCCCGGACTCCGCCAGCGCGTACATGCGCGTGATCATGTGCACTTCGGGGCTGGCGAGCGCGATCTCGTCGGGGATCTGCCGCTGCTCGGCGAACGCGGCGAGCGCGCCCTCGGCGGCGGTGACGCTCCGACCGATGGCAACGAGAGCCGGGAGCTCGGCATGCGCGCGCATCGCGCGAGCACGAGGCTCGACGAGCGGCGGAACTGACTCGAGCAACGAGACGATTTCGAGCGGCCGGCCGGAGTACGTGAGCAGCATGGCTTCGTTGAGCACGAGCTCGGCGGCCGCCGGATGGTCCTCGAGGCGCCGTAGCGCGAGCCGGCCGTGCTCGAGCGCGTCCTCGGGCCGCATGAGCCCCCACATCAAGTTGCCGGGTGTGCACCTCGATGATGTGGATCAAGAGCGGGTGATCTTCGGGTGTAACCGCCTCCGTCGCGACGAGCACGTCCTCCGCCGCTTCGAAACGTCCGAGCTCATGGAGGGCCTCGCCGAGCAGCAGGCCGACCTCTGGCGTGAGCCCGTCGACGCTCGCGGCGCGGCCGAGTCGTTCGACCTGGGCGAAGTCATGCCCGTACCGAGCCAGTCGAGCGGCCTTCAGCAGCAGCGCGGCGTCGGCGGTCCCCGTTGCCTCGAGGCGAGCGGTCGCGACGCGAATCGCATCCTCGCGACGACGTGCGCCATAAGCATCGATGCGGTCGGCATGGTCGAGGAGCAGGCGCCTCCGCGTGAGGGCAGGCATCCGAGCGCGCACGACCTCGCCGTAAAGCGGGTGCGACAGCGACACCTGTTGCCTGCGCCCGTCGGCGTGTACTGCGAGGAGGCCCGATCGATCGAGCGCCTCGAGCGTCTCGCGTCGCACCACGGACTCGACGACAGCGAGACCGGTGGGCTCCCACATCGCCAGGATGTCGAGAGCAGCCTGGGCCTCCGCGTCGAGTGCGCCGAGCCGGTCGGCAACGAGCTCGTGCAGGCGCGGCGTCGCGACGAGCGGGCCAGTGAGGCGCCACACTCCCCGCTGGTCGCCGAGACGGCCACCGTCGATCGCGCCGAGCACGAGCTCCCGGACAAAGAGCACGTTGCCCTCGCTGGCCGTCCAGATCTCGCTCGCGGCGCTCGCCTCGACAGGGCCTCTGAGCACAAGGTGGAGCAACGTGTCGACCGCCGCCCGGTCGAGATCGCCGAGATCGATGCGACGCACGCGGGCGCGATGCCAGAGCGATTCCAGGCCGGCGGGCACTGGTTCGGACGTTCGGACGGTGGCGACCAGGAAGACGAGGTCGGCATCGACGAGCTGCGCGATGAGCGCCGCCGACGCTTGGTCGAGCGCGTGGAGGTCGTCGACGAACAACACGAGCGGTCCGTTCGTTGCGTCCGCGAGCAACACCGGACGGACCGCGGCGACCACCGCGACCAAGTCGCATCGCTCGTCCCCGAGGTCGGGCGGCAGCAGGTGCGCCAACGCGCCGAGCGGCGTGTTTCGAGCGCCAGCGGTCGCCGTCGCGCGAGCGACGCGACGGCCCGCTTCGTCAGCGATCGCGAGGCACTCATCCGCGAGCCGGGTCTTGCCGACACCGGCAGGTCCGTAGATCACCAGACCATGTGCGCGAGGGTCGGCCAGCGATGCCGTGAACACCTCGAGCTCCTCGTGCCGTCCCACGAGTGGCCACTGCAATGGAAGCAAGGCCATCGCTGGCACCGTATCGGCCCGTGCGGGCGGCCGGGCTAGAGAGGTCCGAGCTTCTCCGCATAGGCGTCGTTGAGCTCCTGCCATCCGTAGCTCATGGCGTCCTGCCCCCGGATCGGGCCGACGGGCTCGCCATCCATCAGGCGATGGGCCACGACGAGACAGAGGTGCCAACCGGCGGCCACCTTTGGAAGGAAGTCGGGATCGGCGAGCGTGTGCCGAAGGGTCAGCCGCGTGCCCGAGGGCGAGGGCGTGAGCTCCCAGTGCAAGAGGTCGTCTCCCCACGTGTACTCGAGCAGCGTGGGAGGTTCCGCCCGGAGCACCATCGCTGACATGTCCTCCTTCGTGTCGCCGTCGATCATCGTGAGCGTTGCTTCACCGACCGACCCGAGGTATCGGTTGGCGAGGAAGGGCGCCCACTCGGCGAGCTGCGGCGGTTCGGTGAGTGCCTTCCACACCTCGGCCGGAGGATGGCGCATCTCGTAGACGAAGACGAGCGTCCACTTGTGGCCGTGTGCGTGTCGCTCGACCTGGGCGAGCGGGCCTGAATCGAAGTCGTGTGCGGTCATGTGTCCTCCTGCTCATCGAGGTGACGCGCGTGTCAAGGCATTCCTCCGCGCATGCATACTGGGTCGGTGAGCCCGTCGACGCCCGAGAGCGGCATGCCGCGCCGGCGCGGTCTCGTCGGGGCGGCGCTCGCGGGAGCAATGGTCGCGATCCGCGACATTCTCGAGCGCCCGCGCGACCAGGACTCGGTCACCGTGGAAGCGGCGGGCGAACCGGGAGACATCGACACCGAGGGCATCACCTTCGCGATCGACGATCACACGAGCGCCGTCGCTCCTCCCCTGCCCCCGGTGCCGGTGAGGAAGTCACCCGACGGGAGACGACGCCGGCGCCGGTGACGAGTTGGATGGCGGCGCGGCCGTCAGCCGGCGGTACGACTTCGAGTTCCACGCCAACAACGTGACCGCGACGCCGATGAGACCGGCGAGCGTGAACATCAGCGCGATCCCCGAGCAGGTCCGGTGCCGAACCAGTCGCCGATCCAGTCCGCGCCACTGCCATCGGTCATGAACGGCATGAACACGACCTCAGCAATCGGCGCGATGAGGAATGCGGTGAACGGGGACGCGGCGTTCTCCACGAGCTGAGCGAACCCGAACACGCGGCCCTGTCGTTCGTAGGGGATCGCGCGTTGCAACACGGTCTGCTCCGCGGCCTCGATCACTGGCACCAATGCCAGCCACACGATCATCCCAACGGTCACCAGAACGATCGACGAACGGAGCGCGAACACCGAGCAGACCGTCCAATTGATGAGGTTGCCGAGCAGGATCAGCCGCACCGGACGTGATCCGAGGCCGAATCGAGCGACGGCGAGACCTCCCGCGATGAAGGCAAGGCTGATCAGCCCCCAGAGGAGGCCCCACGCCTCCACCGAGACGAGCTCGAGGCCGTAGGCGTCCATCAACGCCAGGAAGACGCCACCGAGGAGGTTGTTGCACGCGGCGAGCGCGATGAGCATGGCGAGCCCGGGGACGGCGCGAATCGCCTCCAGGGCACCGCCGACGTCGACCCAGGCCGGGCGGTCCTCACCGTCCGCTGCGGGCTCGGGGTCGGGCTCGTCGAATGCGATGGTCTGCAGGTGGGCCAGAGCCACGAGGGTGAGGCCGAGCGCGATGTAGTAGGCCCAGCCCATCCCGAGATTGCCGATGACGATGCCGCTGAACACGGACGTGATCGCGAACGACACACCGGTGACGGTGCCGACCATGCCGTTGGCGCGATCGCGCTGATCCTCGGGGACGAGGAGCGTCACGCACGTCGAGAGCGCGATGCCTCTCATCTGTCCGGCGACCGACCCGACCAGCGTGGCGGCGATGAGCACCCAGAACCACGGTGAGGTCAGCCGGAGGAGCTGATCGCTTCCGACGAACGCAAAGACGATTGTCGCGACTGCGAAGGAGAACGCGGACACCGCGCTCGCGGCCACCAGCGCGGTGTGCTTGCGATGGCGATCGACGTAGGTGCCGAAGAACGGCCCGAACGCCGCTGACGCGATCGCGAACGCGCCGCCAATCACTCCCGTGGCCACGACCGACCGCGTCTCGAGGTACACCCAAAACGTCAGGGCGAACCACAAGAACGAGCTTGTGACGCCCGCCACCAACGTGTTCGCCAGGAGACGCCGGAAGACGACGGGCATGCGTGCTAGTCAATCGTCAGTCGAGATCTCTGCGGCGCGCGATTTCCTCGGGGGTCGGATCTTCGAACGCGAACGAGCCCTTGGCGATGTCACCAGCGGGTTCGTACGTCGCAATCAACACGCCGGTGCCCGAGGTCGTGAGGTCGACGAGACGCATCCCGCTCGGCACGGTGCCGCCGTCGAACAGCCGCTTTCCCTCTCCGACGACCACCGGGAAGATCCACATGTTGACCTGGTCGACCAGATCGTGCACGAGGAGCGTCTGGATCAAGTTGGCACTGCCGTGCACCTGGATCTCAGGGCCGTCCTCCGCCTTCAACGCAGCGACCGCCTCCGCAACATCGCCCTCGAGCAGCGTCGAGTTGTTCCAAGACACCTCGTCGAGAGTGCGCGAGGCCACGTACTTCCGAGCGGAGTTCAGCGCCGACGCGGCGGGATCGTCGACCCCACTCGGTGTGCCGCCCCTCGCGTCGCGCTCCTCCTCGGTGCTCGCGTACGGCCAGTGCGCCGCGAAGATCTCGTAGGTCTTGCGACCAAGCAGCAAGTCGAAGGGCGTATTCAGCAACTCGCCCATCTTCTTGTCCATCACGTCGTCCCAATAGCCGACCGACCATCCGCCCTCGGTGAAGCCGCCCGTCGGATCCTCCTCCGGACCACCGGGGGCTTGCATCACGCCATCGAGCGTCACAAACGCATTGACCACGAGCTTTCTCATGTCTCGCCTCCTGCCGCCGTTCGTCCCCTATCCGTACCCTCATCACCCCGGTGCCGAACCCGAAATGGCGACGGGTAGCGCTCCGGTTACGGCGCTCCGGGATGCTCGGGGGGTGACGACTGCCACGCTCGCGATGTCCCGCCCGCCGGTGCCGCGGGACGCCTTCGTCGGGATCGACCAACCGGTGCCGCTGCTCGACGGGCGGCTCGTCCCGTACGTCAATCTCGACAACGCGGCGAGCACCCCGGCCCTCCGGGCGGTGATCGACGCCGTCGATCATTTCCTGCCGTTCTACTCCGGTGTCCACCGCGGCACGGGCTACAAGTCGCGGCTCAGCACCGCCACGTTCGAACGGGCGCGGGAACTCGTCGGAGAGTTTCTCGGCGCCGATCCCGAACGCGACGTCGTCGTGTTCACCAAGAACACGACCGAGGCGATCAACAAGCTCGCCCGGGCGCTGCCGGTCGAGGCCGGTTCTGTGGTGTTGACGACGATGCTCGAACACCACTCGAACGACTTGCCGTGGCGAGCACGGGTCCGCACGGTGCACGTGGGCGTCTGTCCGGACGGCACGCTCGATGTCGACGACCTCGATCGTCGCCTGACCGAGCACGCCGGCCGCGTCGCCCTCCTCGCCCTCTCCGGCGCGTCGAATGTCACGGGAGTGGTGCAGCCCGTGCATCTCTTGGCTGAGAAGGTCCACGCCGCCGGCGGCCGCATCCTCGTCGATGCGGCCCAACTCGCCCCGCACCGCCCGATCGACATGCGGCCCCATGACGACCCCGGACATCTGGACTTCGTCGCGCTGTCGGCTCACAAGATGTACGCCCCGTACGGCACCGGCGCCCTCGTCGGCCCCCGCCGCGCGTTCGGCCCGACGCCAGACCACGCAGGAGGTGGCACGGTCACGGCCGTCACGACCGACTCAGTCGACTGGGCCGACGTCCCTGACCGGGAAGAGGCAGGCAGCCCCAACGTGCTGGGTGCGGTCGCGCTGGCCGCAGCCACCCGCGCCCTCGCCGAGATCGGGCTCGACCGCATCGGCGCCCACGAGCGCGCGCTGACTCGATACGCGATCGATCGCCTGTCCGAGGTCGCCGGCCTCAGGATCCACGGTCCGACGGGCACCTGCGGGCCGACCGCGAAGCTCGGCGTCATCCCCTTCACCATCGACCGGACCGACCACGCACTGATCGCTGCGATCCTCGGCTACGAACACGGCGTAGGAGTGCGCAGCGGATGCTTCTGCGCCCATCCCTACATCGCCCACCTCCTCGGCCTCGACCAGCGCGCCTCGATGGCCTGGGTGAACCGGGTGCGGCGGGGGGACAAACGCGGAGCACCCGGCATGGTCCGGATCAGCTTCGGCTGCTACAACGACCGGCGCGACGTCGACGTCATCGTCGCTGCCCTCGAGCAGATCGTCGCCGGCGACATCGCCGGCGACTACCGGGATGACATCGACGGCTCATATGCACCCGCCGGGTACACGGAACCGGTGCTCTTCTCCCTCGACGTGCCGTAGCCGCTACACCTCGAGGTGGATCTCCAAGGTTTCGCGGTCCTGGGCGGTTGATGCTCGAACGCCGAGTGTCACGCTTTCCAAGTTGTGGCATGTATAGAGCGTGGTGCGACGCCGTCAGGCCCGCATGCCAGCGCCCGACGGTCTGGCCGACGAGGAGCTGCTCGGCCTCGCGATCCGCGACGCGGAGGCGTTCGCCGTCTTCTACCGGCGTCACGCGGGGTCGACCTTCCGCTTCTTCGTTCGTCGGACCGCCTGTCCGGAGACGGCCGCCGACCTCACCGCGGAGACGTTCGCCCAGGCGTACCTGTCTCGAAGCCGGTACCGGCAGACCGGGGCACCGGCACAGGCCTGGTTGGCGTCGATCGCCCGTCACGAGCTCGCTCACTTCCTACGCGAGGCAGAGGTGGCGAACCGCGGCCGCCGTCGGCTCGGAATGCGTCCAGTGCCCGTCGGGCGACGAACCGTACGAGCACCTGATGGAGTCGATTGACGCGCGCCGCGACAGCGAAACGCTCCGAGACGCGATGAACGAGCTGACCGACGGGGTCGCCGACGCACTGCACCTACGAGTGATCGACGGGCTGCGGTACGCAGAGGTCGCGGCCCGCCTCGGATGCACTGAGGCGGCCGCCCGCCAACGGGTGGCCCGCGGCCTCTCACACCTCTGCGAACGACTCGAACCGATTCCGGCGTCTGCGGTACTGGAGGTGGAGTGATGAGCACCGATACGGCATTCGTTGACCGGCTGGAGGAGGAGCTCCTGGGCGCCATCGGTCGACGCCGACGGCGGCGCACCGCGGTGACACGCCTGGTGACCATGACCGCTCTCGCTACTGCCGTCGTAGGGGCGCTCGTGTTGACGGGCAAAGGGTCCTCACCAGCCCTCGCGGTCGATGTCGCGGGCCCACTTTCCGAGGGATCGGAGACGGTCGCCTTTGCAGTGAGCAGCCCGGTCCCCTCGTACTGGCGGTTGACCGCGCTGGACGACTTCGACGGCGAGACCTGGCGGTCACGAACGCGTACCGCGAGGCAAGCGGACCACTGCCAAAGGGCCTTGGGCCCGACGTGGACGGCGAGACGATCACTCAGACGTTCGAGATCGAGGACCTGGACACTGTCTGGTTGCCAGCGGCGTTCTTGCCGGTGCGGGTGCATGGCCCCAACGGAATCGGCTTCGACCCGGAGAGCTCGAGCCTCGTCATTTCGTCAGCGACCTCGGACGATCTCAGGTACACGGTCGAGTCGGTCTTGCCGAACTATGACGTGGCGCGCTTGCGTGCCGTGGGCGCGCCGCCCGTCGGCGGCGATTTCGCGCTGTGACCTCGGCTCCCTGACGACTTCCCGTCCGAGCTCGCCGACCTCGCGGTGGATCACGGCCGAGGCGTCGACGCCCTACGAGGAGGCGAGGGCGCTGCAGGACTGGTTCCGGACCTTCACCTACGAGTTCCCGCTCCGATACGGGCAGGGCAAACCAACCATGGAGGAGTTCCTTTCACAGCGGCGCGGCTACTGCGAGCAGTTCGCTGGCACCTACGCCGCATTCGCCCGTGTGCTCGGTCTGCCATCGCGGGTCGCCATCGGCTTCACGCAGGGTGAACGACGCGACGACGGCCGCTACTACGTCCAGGGCAAACACGCCCACGCATGGCCGGAGATCTACTTCGAGGGCGTCGGCTGGGTTCCGTTCGAACCCACGCCGGGACGAGGCGTTGCCGGCGCTGAGCAGTACACAGGCGTCGCCGCCGAACAGGCCGGTGGCTAGACGTTGAAGCGGATCTCCAGCGTGTCCCCGTCCTGGACCTCGTAGTCCTTGCCTTCAACCCGAAGCTTCCCGGCTTCCTTCGCCTTCGCCCATGAGCCGAGGTTGAGGAGCTCATCCCACCGGATGACTTCGGCGCGGATGAACCCGCGCTGCAGATCGCTGTGGATCACGCCCGCGCACTCGGGCGCCTTCGCTCCGGCGCGGAACGTCCAGGCGCGGCTCTCCTTGTCACCGGTCGTCAGGAACGTGCGCAAACCGAGCAGGTGGTACGCGGCGCGGATCACACGAGGGAGCGCACCCTCACCCAGCCCGAGCCCCTCGAGCAGCTCGGCGCGCTCGTCCGCGTCGAGCTGCGCGGTCTCGGCCTCGAGCTGCACGCACGCGCCGAGGACTTCGGCGACGCCGCCCAGCTCGCCCGCCACGGACGCGACGATCGCGTCGATATCCGCAAGCTGATCCTCGCCGACGTTGACGACGACGAGGATCGGCTTGGCGGTGAGCAAGAAGAAGGGCTGCAGCGCGGTCGCGCTCGTCCGCAGTCAACGATGCCCGGTAAAGGGGCGTGGCCGACTGCAGCACGTCAACAGCGTGTTCGAGCGCCGCCACCTCGCCGGCGAGCGACTTGTCCTGCTTCGCGGCCTTGCGCCGCCGTTCGAGCTGCGTCTCCGCGCTCGCGGCGTCGGCCAGCACGAGCTCGAGCTCGAGCGTGGCCAGGTCGTCGAGCGGGTCGCTGCCACCGACGACGTTCGGGTCCTCGAACGCGCGCAGCACGTAAGGATCGCGTCGACCTCGCGGATGCCGCCGAGGAACTTGTTGCCGAGTCCCTCCCCCGCGTTCGAGCCCTTCTGGATGCCGGCGATGTCCGCGAACTCGGCGGTGGCCTCGACGACCTTCTTCGAACGCACTCATCTCGGCGAGAGCGACCAGGCGATGGTCCGGCACCTTGGCGACGCCGACGTTCGTCTCGGTGGTCGAGAACGGGTGCGCGGCCACCGCGGCGTTCGCCGCCGGTCAGCGCGTTGAAGAGAGAGGACTTGCCGGCGTTGGGCAGCCCGACGATGCCGAAGCGCTCCATGACTGTGGCCAGGGTACGCGCACACACCGTTTGCTCACTCAACCACCGCCGAGGTGGGTCCAGTGAGCAAACGGTCGTCGTCGGGAGGAGGAGGCGGGGCCGTCCGCCCCGTACCATTCGCTCGTGACCACGTTCGAGGTGTTCGATCCCGCTGTTCTCGCCGATCCGCACGCTGAGTACGCGCGTCTGCGGGCCGAACCGGGCCTCGCGTACGTGCCGCTGCTCGACGCGTGGGCAGTGAGCCGCTACGCCGATGTCACAGCCGTCCTTCGCGAGCCGCTCCTCTTCTCGTCCGCCCGAGGCATGGGCGACATGATGTCGATGGTCGGCGACGCGCCGATCTCGGAAGACGGCCGCGAGATGTCGGGGCCCGGCTCGCTCGGGCGTTCGCTCATCGCCTCCGATCCGCCGATCCACACCACGATGCGCCGGCTCGTGAACCGCGGCTTCACGCCCCGCGTCATCGGCGACTACGAGCCCCGGGTGCGCGAGATCGCCGAGCAGTTCGTCGACGAGATGATCGAGAAGGGCGCCGACGGCGGGCGCCGACCTCGTGCGCGATCTCTCCTATCCGCTGCCGGTCACCGTCATCGCGGAGATGCTCGGCATCCCCGCCGAGCGCAAGGAGCAGTTCAAGCGGTGGTCCGACGCGGCGGTCGCCGCGTTCAGCCTCGCCCCGGATGCCGAACGGTTCCGCGTCGCGGCCGAGGAGATGTTCGAGTTCTTCGTCGAGGTGATCGAAGACCGCCAGAAGAACCCGAAGGACGACCTCGTGAGCATGCTCGTCACCCGCGGCGCTGACGGCGAGGAGCCGCTCACGGTCGACGAGCTCGTCGGCTTCTGCGTCCTGCTGCTGATCGCCGGCAACGAGACCACGACGAACCTCATCGGGAACTGGATGCGGATGCTCGTCGATCGTCCCGACGTCGAGTCCGCTCTCCGCGACGACCCATCGAAGATCGCGGCCTCGTTCGAGGAGCAGCTGCGTTACGACGGACCCGTTCAGAGCCTGTTCCGTGGCACCACTGCACCGACCGACATCGGCGGCAACGCGGTCGACGCGGGAGCGCGCCTCATGGTGCTCTTCGCCGCCGCGAACCGCGACGAGGCGAAGTGGGGCGCGGACGCCGACACGTTCCGTCTCGACCGCCAGCCGACCGACCACGTCGGCTTCGGACACGGCATTCACCTGTGCCTCGGCGCGCCGCTCGCCCGACTCGAGGCCCGCGTGACCGCTGAGGTCCTGTTCGAGCGCACCTCCGCACTCGAGCTGAGCGGCGACATCGTGGGCACGCAGAGCTTTCTCCTCCGCGGCTGCACGCAGATCCCGTTGACGGTGAAACCTGCCTGACGTGGATCCCGTCGCGGCGCTCGATCGCATCGTCTACCTGCTCGACCGCGCGCTCGAGCCGAGCCACCGCGTCAACGCATTCGCCAACGCGCGAGAGGCGATCGCCGAGCTCGACGCCGCGGAGGTCGAGGCGCGTGCCAAGGCGGGCACCCTCACCGACCTCAACCACATCGGGCCGGTCACCGCGAAGGTGATCACCGAGGCCGTGAGTGGTCAGCTCCCGTCCTACCTCGAGAAGCTCGAGGACGAGACCCTCATCCCGATGTCCGATGAGGGGGCCGCGGTGCGCGCCGCGTTGCGAGGCGACTGCCACACACACTCCAATTGGTCCGACGGTGGCGCGCCGATCGAGAAGATGGCCCGTACGGCGATCGAGCTCGGGCACGAGTACATGGTGCTCACCGACCACTCGGCTCGCCTCACGGTCGCGCACGGCCTGTCACGCGAGCGGCTGCTCGAGCAGCTCGACGTCCTCGACGAGCTCGACGAGCGGCTCGCGCCCTTTCGCATCCTCCGAGGCATCGAGGTCGACATCTTCGAAGACGGCTCCCTCGACTGCGACGAGGATCTCCTCGCGCGCCTCGATGTGGTCGTCGCGAGTGTGCACTCGAAGCTACGGATGGAGCGCCAGCCGATGACCGAGCGCATGGTGCTCGCCGTCGCGAATCCACACGTCGACATCCTCGGCCACTGCACAGGACGCAAGGTGGTGGGCAAGGGACGGCCGGAGTCGACCTTCGATCCCGAGATCGTGTTCATGGCGTGCAAGCAGTTCGACACCGCCGTCGAGATCAACTGCCGGCCCGAGCGCCTCGATCCGCCCCGCCGGCTCCTGAAGATGGCCGTCGAGTTCGGCTGTCGCTTCTCGATCGACAGCGACGCCCACGCCCCTGGTCAGCTCGACTGGCAGCCTCACGGCTGCGACCGGGCCGCGGAGTGTGAGGTGCCGCTCGAGTCGATCGTGAACACGATGCCCGCCGACGACCTGCTGGAGTGGGCCGGATCCCACGGCTGACGCTCAATCGCCGCCTCAAAACGGCCGATCCGTAGGATGTGGCCATGAAGCTGAGGAAGGACAAGCCTTCGGCGGGTTCGGCCCCGCAGCTGAAGGTCGTCACGGGCGGGGCAGCCGCTGGCGCCGCCGACCCCCGGCACGGCCGCCGGCCCGACCGATCAGGGGGTTCTGATCCCCGATCGTCTGACACAGACCTTTCGTGTCACGTCCGGCGGCACCGACGCCGTGATGGCGGTGGTGATGGTGCGTGGCGACATCCAGGAGCTCCTCGGCGCGTACGACCGCTACGAGATGTCGGTCGACGAGCGCGGCGGACCCGACGCCGGCCTCATCCTTCATGTGTGCAGTCCGACCGCCGACGGCATCTGCGTCATCGACGTCTGGGAGTCGGAGTCGGCGTTCAAGGCTTGGGTCGCCCGCACACCGGGCCAGCGGGTGCCGAAGCTGTATCCCGTGCACGGCATGCGGATCACGGACAACCGGCCGACGGTCCGCGCCGCTCCGACGCCCCCGGCACCCCCGCCGAGGGTTGGGAGCGCGTGACCCGATAGCCTCGTCGCCCTATGTCGAAGAAGACCAAGAAGCGCAAGGCGCGCATGCGGCGGAACAAGGCGAACCACGGCAAGAAGCCCAACTGCGGCCGAGGCTGAGCTGCCCCAGATCGACCTGCCCCCGCTCGATCCGGCGCCGCCCGCGCCGCGGGGCGACACGGTCGATGTGCTCCACGGCCACGAAGTGGCCGACCCGTTCCGCTGGCTCGAAGACGCCACCTCGGCCGAGACGCTGCAGTGGGTCGACGCGCAGAACTCGCGAACCCGGCGCGCCCTTGAATCCCTGGCGGCTCGCTCGGCGCTGCACGCCCGCTTCGTCGAGCTGCTCGGGGCGCCCATCTCGACGAGCTGCATGGTCGCGGGATCCTCGGTGTTCGCGCTCGAGCGCGCGGGTGGCGAAGCGCAGTTTCGGCTGATCGTTCGCTCCGCCGTCGATCCCGCCGCGGAGCCGCTCACGTTGGTCGACCCGGCAGCGCTCCTCGAGGACACCACCGCCGCGCTGGACTGGTACTGGCCCTCGCCCGACGGTGCCCGAGTCGCGTTCGGTGTGTCGATCGGGGGCGATGAGCGGTCGACGCTTCGCATCATCGATGTCGCCTCCGGCGAGCTCCTGACCGACATGATCCCCGACACGCGTTGGACCACGGTGCGGTGGGCACCCGGCGGTGACGCGTTCGCGTACACGCGCTTCCCCGCCGGCGCGGAGTACGGCCAGCGTGTGTGGTGGCACGCCGTCGGCGACGACCCGAGCAAGGACACGCTCGTCTTCGGCGATCTCCCGATCGAGGAGTCGATGATCGGGTTGGAGATGTCGAAAGACGGTCGCTGGGTCGTGGTGCACTGCCTGATCGGGTGGAGTCACGCCGACGTGCATCTCATCGATCGCGACTCCGGCGTTGTGACGCCCGTGATCACCGGCATCGATGCACTCACGAGCCTGAAACCGATCGACGGACGGTTGATCGGCGTGACCAACCTCGACGCGCCGAACGGGCGGGTGATCGAGGCGTCGTTCGAGGCACCCGCCCACACGTCGTGGCGCACACTCGTGCCCGAGAGCGATCTCGTGATCGATGAGTCCGGCGTCCACGAGGCCGGCGATCGCCTCCTCGTACACGGCACATGCTCCGCCGTCGCGGTCGTTCGCAGCTACGCGCGGGACGGAAGTGACGAGCAGGACATCGCGCTGCCGGGGCCGGTCTCCCTATCCGGGTTCGACGCGGCCGAGTCACCGCCCGAGTCACGGCCGGTCGCGTTCTTGCAGCTCGAATCCTTCACCCGCCCGTCGTCGCTGCATCGTTGGACTCCCGACCGGGGCGTCGAGCCGTGGGGCGACCGCATCTCGCCCGTCGACGCGTCAGCGTTCACGGTCGAGCAGGTGCGTTACGCGTCCACCGACGGCGTGGACGTGCCGATGTTCCTCATGCACCGCGCCGGCGCGGACCTGTCGCCGACGACGCCTTGCCTCCTCACCGGATACGGCGGCTTCGCGATCGCTGCGACGCCCGCGTACTCACCGATCGCCGTCGCGGTCGCGGAGGCGGGCGGGCTCTTCGCCGACGCCTGCATCCGGGGCGGCGCCGAGGAAGGAGAGGACTGGCACCGCGCGGGGATGCGGGAGAACAAGCAGCAGGTCTTCGACGACTTCCATGCCGCGGGCGACTGGCTGATCGCGCAGCGGATGACATCGCACGATCGTCTCGCGTTGCGAGGAGGGTCGAACGGCGGCCTTCTCGTCGGTGCCGCGATCACGCAGCGACCCGACCTCGCCCGCGCCGTGCACTGCGCCGTCCCGTTGCTCGACATGGTGCGGTACCACCTGCATCTCATCGGCAAGCTGTGGACGCCCGAGTACGGCGACCCTGACGTCGCCGAGGAGCTGGAATGGCTCCTCGCGTACTCGCCGTACCACCACGTCGAGGCCGGGTCGTGCTATCCCGCGGTGTTGCTCACCGCGGCCGAGGGCGACGGGCGCGTCGATCCGAATCACGCCCGCAAGATGGCGGCCGCGCTGCAGTCGGCGACGTCGTGCGGCGACGCGCGACCGATCCTGCTCCGCCAAGAAGGCCGCGCCGGCCACGGCGCGGGGAAGCCGCTCGAGAAGCAGGCCGACGAGCTCGCGGACGTCCTGGCGTTTCTGTGGTGGCAGCTCGGCGTCACATGACGAGCGTTCCGACGATCGCCGAGCTGCTCATGGCTGGAGACGAGTCGCGCTGGCGTGCCGCGGGCTTCGCGGTCGACGCCGAGGCCGCGGTCCAGATCGGCACCGTGGCGCTTCGCATCGACGGCGATGCCGACTCCGTCCCGGGCATCACTGCGTGGACACTTCGCGGGGCAGAGCATCGGAGCGACATCGACGGGTTGGCGACGGCGTGGGCGGCGGGAGACCCGGGCGATCCGGCGGAGCATCCGAACGGGATCACCGCGATCGACCATCTCGTCGTCCTCACCCCCGACCTCGACCGCACGATCGACGCACTCGCCGCGTGCGGGCTCGAGCTTCGTCGCATTCGTGAAGGCCCGGCCGGCGACGGCACGCCGGTGCGCCAGGCGTTCTTCCGGATGGCCGAGGTGATCCTGGAGCTCGTGGCCGTCGCCGACGGACCCACGCGGTTCTGGGGACTCACGTTCGTCGCGTCGGACCTCGGCCACACCCTCGAGTGGTTCGGCGACGGCATCTCCGAACCGCGAGCGGCCGTCCAACCGGGGCGGCAAATCGCGACGGTGAGCGCGTCTCTCGGACTCGGACTGCCCGTCGCGGTCATGGACATCGCCCGGTAGCCTCACCCGCGCCATGCTCGATCACGTCTTCACCGATGCCATTGGCGCGCTTCGAGAGACGCTCGAGTCCGCGTTCCTCGAACGCCAGAAGGACGTCGACGAACGGTTCCAGGTCGACGTGCTTCTCGGCGACGTGACGTGGGAGACGTCGTACGGATTGCCCGGCGAGGGGTTCCCGCCCCGGGTCGTCGCAGTGATCACCTTCGACTGGCCAACCTGGTCACAGACCGCCTACCGGCTGTGGTTGCAGCAGGAGCAGATCGACGATCCGCCGCGCATCGAGATCGAGATCCGGCTGCGCATCCAACGGCTGGCCGCGCATCCGAGCGCCGAGGTCGTGCTCGGCGCGCTGCCGTCGCAAAGCCCGCCGATCGGCTCTTCGGCGCCGCTGGAGCGGTTCGGCCCGACGGTGGAGACGCTCTACCGCGATCCGTTGGAAGACCCGGCGTACGCGATCGAGGTCTCCTACGAGGGCACCTACGAGCTCACCGAGGAGCCGCTTGCCGACGGCTCGATACTCGACGACCACTTCAGTGCCATGGGCGGATGGATCGCGTCCACGCTCGTGCGCCTCGGCGACTTGAAGCTCGAGTTCCTTCCGCCCGATGAGGAGGAGGTCCTCCCGTGACCGTCCAACCCGTGCTGCTCGAGGTGGCGGAGCGGGTCGCCACCGTCACGCTGAACCGGCCCGAAGCGCGCAACGCGCTGTCGTCAGAGGTGCTGCGCCTGCTGCCCCAGCTCATGCGCGAAGCCGACGGTCGCGACGACGTCGACGTCGTGATCCTCACCGGCGCCGATCCCGCCTTCTGCGCCGGCCTCGACCTGAAGGAGCTCGGGTCGTCGGCCGGCCACCTGCGCCCGGCCAACGCCGACAGCGCCGAGGAACCGCGCCCGACCGCGCGCGGCCCGTTCCCCGACATGGCGAAGCCGGTGATCGGCGCGATCAACGGGCCCGCGATCACCGGGGGATTCGAGATCGCGCTCAACTGTGACTTCCTCGTCGCATCCGAGCGCGCGCGCTTCGGCGACACCCACACGCGCGTCGGCGTGATGCCCGGATGGGGTCTCACGGTCTTGTTGCAACAGGCGATCGGCGTGCGACGGGCGAAGGAGATGAGCTTCACCGGTAACTTCCTCGACGCGCACGACGCGTTCAGCTGGGGGCTGGTCAACCACGTCGTGGCCCACGACGACCTGCTGCCCTTCTGTCGCCGCCTCGCGGCTGACATCATCGGCAACGACCAGCGCGGCGTCCGGCAGATCTCGCGCACGTACGACTCCGTCGCCGGCGCAACGGTCTCCGAAGGATGGGAGATCGAGCGGCGCGACTCTCGCGAATGGCAGCGCCAGGGATTCGACCCCGCCGAAGTCGAACGCCGGCGCCTGGCGATCATCGAGCGGGGCCGCGCCCAGACCTGAGACGGCCTCAGGCAGCGATGCCACCGCCGAGGACCTCGGCGTCGGTGGGGTCGTACAGCGCGATGCTCTGCCCGGGTGCGACCCGGCGCTCGGGTCGGTCCCACACGAGCACCTCACCGTCGAAGTGGGCTGATCGCGGCACGCCGTGAGCACTGCACTGGGCGAGGACGTGACCCCGAACAGATCGACCGACAATGGTCACGTCAGTGAGTGCCGTCGTCTCGACGACGAGATCTTGTTCGCGTCCCGCGGTGATCGTGCCGGTCGCGACGTCGACCGCGAGCGCGTAGGCACGCTCGCCTCTGATCGCGCCGAGCCCCCGGCGCTGCCCGACGGTGACGAGCTCGACGGCACCGACAGCGCCGACTTCGAGGCCGTCGGAGTCGACGACTCGGCCGGGCCGCAGCGGCATTCGACTGCTCAGAAACGCCCGCCGGCCATCCGCTTTCGTGATGAAGCACACATCTTGGCTGTCGGGCTTGGATGCCGTGCGCAACCCGAGCGCCGACGCGCGAGCGCGCACTTCGCCCTTGTCGAGGTCACCCACCGGCAGCATCACTCGACGGAGCTGCCGCTGACCGAGCATGTGCAGGACGTACGACTGGTCCTTCGCTCGGTCGGCACCACGCAAAAGGCGGAAGCCTCCACCCGAGCTCACGACGCGGGCGTGATGGCCCGTCGCTACGCGGTCGAAGCCGAGGAGGTCGGCCCGTTCGAGCAGACGCTCGAACTTCAGATGACGATTGCACTCCACACACGGATTGGGCGTGCGCCCGACTCGGTGTGCGTCGACGTACGGGTCGACGACGTGGCGCGTGAAGTCGTCGCCGAAGTTGAACACCGCATGGTCGATGCCGAGCTGTTGCGCCACCCGACGGGCGTCGTCGACATCACTCACCGAGCAGCAGCCGCTGTCGCCCTCGCCGCCCCACAGCTTCATGGTGACGCCGACCACCTCGTGCCCGGCGTCGAGCAGAAGCGCAGCGGCAACCGACGAGTCGACTCCACCGGACATCGCGACGAGCACTTGCATCGACTATCGCCGCAGCTTCGAGATCGCGTCGGGGATGACGTCGAGCGCGCGATCAATGTCGACCGCCGAGGACGCGGAGCCGAGCGAGAAGCGAACGGCTCCGAGAGCTCTGTCGCGCGGCACTCCCATGGCCGCCAGCACATGCGAGGGGTCCATGGCGCCGCTCGAGCACGACGAGCCTGCGGACGCGCAGATGCCCGACCGATCCAGCAGGAACAGCAGGGCTTCGGCCTCGACGCCGTCGACAAGCACATGGGCGTTGCCCGCGATCTTCCGGTCGCGTCCCACGGTCTCGGTGACCCCGTCCACGTTCGCCACGAGCCCGTCGACGAGCCGGTCGCGCAAGGCGGCGACACGGTCGACCGTCTGCTTGCGCTCGTCGTGGGCGAGTGCCATCGCCGTCGCGAACGCCACGACGCCGGCGACGTTCTGCGTGCCGCTGCGGCGGCCCCGCTCCTGTCCACCCCCGAGCACCACGGGCTCGATGCGCACGCCCTCGCGCACAACGAGCGCTCCGACTCCCTTGGGTCCACCGAACTTGTGGCCGCTCAGAGAGACGAGCTGGGCCGTGGCGCACATCTCGCCCAGGTCCAGCCACGCGAACGCCTGGATGGCATCGCTGTGGACGACGGCGTTCGGCGCCCGCTCGGCGACGATCTCCGCGACGGCGGACAGCGGCTGGATGGTGCCGACCTCGTTGTTGACGGCCATGACCGACACCAGTGAGACCGTCGAGTCCAGCGCGCCGGCAAGCTGATCGAGGTCGACGATGCCGCTCGAGTCGACGGGGAGCAAGCGGCCCTGCAAGTGCTCGACCGGATGCAGAACGGCGTGGTGCTCGACCGCTGAGCAAGCGACGATCCCTCCCTGTGCCGCGTGCACTCCGAAGATCGCCGTGTTGTCCGCTTCGGTGCCGTCGCCCGTGAAGACGATCTCGCCCGAGTCGACACCGAGACAGCCGGCGACGACCTCGCGAGCCTCGTCGAGCGCCTGACGGGCAGCGCGGGCAGCGCGATGAGCGCCCGAAGGGTTGCCGTATTGCTCGGTGAGGAACGGCAGCATCGCCTCGACGGCCTCGGGCCGCATGGGCGTGCTCGCCGCATGGTCGAGGTAGGTGAGCTCGTCGGGCACGGCGAAAGGGTACGCGGCCCCAGTCAGCTCGGCGGCGCGAACTCTCCGGGCTCGGAGGGGACGAGCGCGCCGTCGTCGGCCGGTGGCGACGAGCCGTCGGGGGACGGCATCGGGGGCGCCATCGTCGGCGGAGGCAGCGTTCCTCCGATCGTGCGGCTGCGAAGCTGAGACGCGGCGGCCACGCAGGCGAGAAACAGCTCGTCGGACATGCCCGGTGGAGGCAGCTGATGCAGCGCACGGGCCACGGGGCGCGCAAGTCGCGTCGCCAACGCGGTGCGTGCCCCGGGGGTGAGCTGTGTCGCGCGGATGAGAAACGACCGGATCAGCTGATAGCCCTCGGCGTCGAGGCCAGACACGTCAAGGGTCGCGGTGTAGCTCTCGAAGCCCCAGGGCGGCGGGAACCAGACCGGCGCTCCCGATCCCGATGCACTGCGCTCGTGCACGACGACGGTGCCCGCGGCGAGGTCGCCGAGGCGCTGATCGTCGCGAGTGAACAGCACGGACACGCACGCCACGAGCCCGCCGGGCGGGATGAAGAAGTCGGGGATCTCGAGCGCGGCGCGGATCGCGGCTTGACGAAAGCGGATCGGCGCGCCCTCGGTGGTGACCACTCGGATGCCGAGGGCGCGCTTGCCGACTGTCTTGCCGCCCCACAGCGTCTCGAGGATGACGGGATATCCGAAGATCGTGAGGAAGACGAGGAACGTCACGATGACCACGGCGATCCATCCGGGGATCGACGCGCCGGTCGCGTTCCCGATCAGCCCGAGCGCGAGCAGCAGGATGAACAGGCCACTCAACTGAATCGTGAGGTCGAGAACGATCGCGAGCACGCGCGACCCGAGCGTTGCGAGGCGCAGCTCGAGCACGACCGCCTCGGGTGTGACGATGCCGGGGCGATGTGAGCCTGCGCCCCGGACGTCGACCACGTCGATACGGTAACGGCGAGATGGACATCGACCGGTTCCTCGCCGAGCACGACGCCACCTGGCAGCGGTTGGGGAATCTGACCAAGCGTGCTCGCAAAGTGAAGACGCTTTCGGCCGAGGAGCTCGACGAGCTCGTCGACCTCTATCAACGCACCTCCACCCATCTGTCGATCGCCCGGTCGGCCTTCAACGATCCCGCGCTCACCAACCGGCTCACCCGACTGGTCGCCGATGCGAACGCGGTCATCTACGGCACTCGGCCCCGCACGGTACGCGCTCTGGCCCGGTTCTTCACGGTGAGCTTCCCCGGCGCGGTGTGGCACGACCGCTGGTTCGTCGCCGTCGCCGCTGCGCTCACGTTCGTACCCGCCCTCGCAGTCGGTGTGTGGCTCGCCAACTCGCAGGCAGCGGTCGAAGCGAGCGCACCGGAGGCCGTGCGCGAGGCCTACGTCGAAGAGGACTTCGAGGCGTACTACTCCTCCGAGCCGGCCGCCCAGTTCGCCTCCGAGGTCTTCGTCAACAACGTGCAGGTGGCGATCTACGCCTTCGCGGCCGGCATCCTGCTCTGCGGCGTGACGGCCTACATCCTGATCCTGAACGGATCGAACGTCGGCGTCGCCGCGGGGCTCTTCGCGGCGGCGGGCGAGTCTCCAAAGTTCTGGGGGCTGATCCTCCCGCACGGCCTGCTCGAGCTGAGCGCGGTCGTGATCGCCGGTGCGGCGGGCCTCCGACTTGGCTGGGCGATCATCGATCCGGGCGACCGCACCCGCCGGGATGCGCTCGCTGAGCAGGGACGGCGATCAGTGGTGATCATCCTCGGGCTCATCGTCGTCTTCGCGGTCGCGGGCGTGATCGAGGGCTTCGTCACCGGCAGCTCGTTGCACACGTTCTTCCGCGTCGGGCTCGGCGCCACGGTGGCGCTCGCGTTCTGGCTCTACATCTTCACGCAGGGCCGGCTCGCCGCGAGCAACGGGTTCACCGGGCTGCTCAGCGAGGAGGATCGCGCGATCCGCGCTCAGCCTGCCGTGGGCGCGCTCGTCACGTCATAGCGGGTTCGAGCGGCAGGTCCTTCAGGGCGCGTCCATCCATGCCATGAAGGTACGCAGGGCGCATCACGAGCGCACCTGAGATCACGAGGAGGATCACTCCCGCACCGGCGACAGTCGCGTGCAGACCGACCTGCTCCGCGAGCCATCCCTGGAGCAGCGACCCGAGCGGGTACCCGGCGGTGAACGTCATGAAGTAGACCGCGAGCACCCGGCCGCGAAGCTGCTCCTCGACGGCCAGCTGCACCGTTGTGTTCAGCGTCGCGATGAGCGCCAGGTAGGCCATGCCCGCCGCGAGCATCGCCAGAATGCCGACCCACAGCTCGGTGGCCAGCCCGAAGCTGATGACGCTCAACGAGAGCATGGTGAACGAGATCGCGACGAGGCGACCCCGTCCGAGTCTGCCGCTCAGCGCCGAGACGAACGGCGTGGCGAGCACCGCACCGGTGCCGAACGCCGCCATGAGCAACCCGAGACCCGCCGCGCCGGCGTGGAAGACCCGATCCGTGAACACTGCGCTCAGCTGGAGCATCGGGTTCGCCAGGAACGCGACCGCGAACACGAGGACGACGCACATGAGGATTCCGGCATGGCGGCGCACATAACGGCAGGCGTCGACGAAGTCCGCGAGCACGTGCTGACCCGTCGACACGATGGGGCGGACGGTCACGCGGACGAGCCACACCGCCACGATGACGGCCGCGTAGGAGATCGCGTTCAGGAGGAACGCCCACGAAGGCCCGAGCGTGGCGAGGATCAGGCCGCCGAGCGCGGGGCCGACCGCGCGAGCGGCGTTGAACTGGGCCGAGTTGAGCGTGATGGCATTCAGGAGGTCCTCCTTCGGGACCAACTCGGAGACGAACGCCTGCCACGAAGGGATGTTGAGCGCACCGATGATGCCGGTGAGAAGCACGACGCCCACGAGTGCCCCTGGGCTGCGGACGCCCGCTTGCCACATGATCCACAGCCCGAACGCACAGCACGCGAGCGCGAACTGCGTGACCATGAGGACGCGGCGTCGGTCGAAACGATCGGCGATCGCGCCTGACCAGGGCCCGAGGATGACGCCGGGGATGAACTGACAGAAGCCGGCGACTCCGACCCACGCCGCGCTGTCCGTCGCCTTGAAGAGCACGTACGGCACGGTGACGTTCTGGATCCACGTGCCGATGTTCGAGACGAGAGCCCCGGTCCAGAAGATCGCGAAGTTGCGGTGGTGCAAGGCGGCGACCGCTCCCCTCCAAGGGGAGGGAGGAGCAGCGACCGAGGCCATCAGCGCAATCTACGAGCGTGAACGCCCGCTACCGCCCGGAATCGTCTCACGCAGCGGAAGTCACGAGGTCAGCACCGTTGCCGCCCCGCGCCGCGAGCGCCGCGATGGCGTCGTCGACATCCTCGACCGCCACGATCTCGAGGTCCGAGTCCTCGCCCGCTGCAGCACGAGCCGCTTCGGCCTCTTCGGCCGGCACGAGGAACATCGTCGCCCCCGCACGCTCGACGGTCACGGTCTTCTGCTTCACCCCGCCGACTGGGCCGACGGTGCCGTCGAGCCGGATCGTGCCCGTTGTCGCAACCTTCTGACCGCCGGTGAGCTCGCCGGGCGTGAGCGCGTCGATGATGCCGAGCGTGAACGCGAGGCCGGCCGACGGTCCACCGACCGAACCAGAGTCGATGTCGACGTCGATCGGGAAGTCGAACTCGACATCGTCGCGGGTGCCGGGGCTGATCCCTATCAGCGCTGATCCGTCCTCCCGGGCGGCGAGCGTGACGAGCAGCGTGAGCGTGTCGAACTCCTGCGTACCCCCGAGGTCAGCCGAACCCGCCACGGGCCTTTCGACCGTGAGCGTCACCTGGTCCCCCGGTTGAAACTCCGCCAAGATCGGGCCTAGATCACTGTCGAGGTGCACCGGCTCGCCGTTCACCGCGATGATCACGTCCCCCGCCTCCAGAACGGACGCGGCGGGCACATCGGGCGACACCTGGCGAACCACTGCACCCCCGCCAGACACTTCGACGTCGTAGCCCAAGGTCGTGAGCGCGACGTAGATCGCCGTCTCTTTCGAGTCCCCCATCAGCTGGAGGTTGAACGACTTGTTCTCCGACGGCGAGAAGTTGCCGAGGTAGGCCCGCTCGGACACGACGTCGATCGCCGGATCGAGCCAGGCCTGAAGGGCACGCAGAGGCGTGACCCGCCTGATGCGCACGGTCGTGAAGTCGATCTCGCCTTCGGACGGATAGGACTCGGCGCCCTGGACGAGGATCGCGCCCTCAGTGTCAGTGGCCGAGCCCGGCGTGTATGCGTAGTACGGCAGATAGACGAACGCCGAGGCGATCAGGCCGGCGATGACGACGCCAGCGATGACCCACAGCCAGCGCCACCCGTGCCGGCGCTTCGGAGCGCCACCCTCGGAGGGATCGGGAGCGACATCGGTCGGAAGTACAGTCGAGCTCAGCGTGTCCACCTTGATGATCAGCGTGTTGGCGGTCGTCGTGACGGTTGCCACCACGGCGGTTTTGGTGATCAGCGACCGCCGTCAGCCTGCCACGAACACCGGCCGGCGTAAGGGCGCCGAAGGGGAGAACGCTGCCCGTGGGCCGACGGTTCCCCAAGAGATCCAAGGCCCGCGCGGGCGGCCGCTGAGGGCGGTGGCGGGAACTCCCTATCGGCCGCCGCGCTGGTACCGGCGGCTCGGCTCGATCTTCGGCATCGGGATCGTGACCGCCGTCGTCGGCGCCCTGCTGGCGATCGCGCTCGCCGTGCTCGTCGTGGTGACCCTGCTCACCATCCGTCAAGCCGTCGGGTGAACCGCCGTCGCGAGGTCGTGGTTGCCGGCTACCTCGGCGACGTGCCGACCGCGACCAAAGCCCTCGAGGACGCCTCCCCCGACGTGCGCGCCGCTGCCCTCGGGGCGCTGGCCCGCCTGGGGGCGTTGACCGCCGAACATCTGACTCTCGCGCTTGCCGATCCGGATCGAGATGTCGTGCGTCGCGCGATCGAGTTGGCGATCGACGTGCCCGAGGTCGAGCTCCTCCCCCTCGTCGACCGGCGTGATGCCACCGTGGTCGAGGTCGCGGCATGGGCGCTCGGCGAACGCGGCGCAGGGCAATCCGACGAGGTCGTGGCGCGCCTGTCGCAGCTGGCAACGAGTCACTCCGACGCGCTCGTGCGAGAAGCCGCCGTCGCGGCGTTGGGGTCGATCGGTGCGGACACCGGCCTCCCCGCGATCCTTGGTGCGATGGACGACAAGGCCGCAGTCCGCCGCCGCGCGGTCGTGGCCCTCGCGGCCTTCGACGGACCAGACGTGGATGCCGCGCTCACCCGCGCCCTCACCGATCGAGACTGGCAAGTCCGTCAGGTCGCGGAAGACCTCACCGCGCTCCCCGACGACGGCTGACGCGAACCCCCCTCAGCGGCGGGCCTCGAGGAACATCACCTTCAGTGACTCATACGACTCGATGCAATGGCCGGCTCCGAGCACGACGCACTCGAGCGGCTCCTCGACCAAATGCACCGGCACCTTCGTCTCTCGCTCGATGCGCAGATCGAGGCCCCGGAGGATGCCGCCGCCGCCGACGAGCGACATGCCACGCGACAAGAAGTCATGTGACAGCTCGGGCGGCGCCTTGCTGAGGCACGCGATCACCGACTCCACGATCGCCGACACCGGCTCATCGATCGCTTGCCGCACCTCCTCCGGTGTCAGGATCACGGTCTTCGGTAGACCGCTCATCAGGTCGCGCCCGCGGACCTCAGCGCGCAGCTCGCCGCTCGTCGGGTACGCCGATCCGATCGCGACCTTGATCTCCTCGGCAGTGCGCTCACCGATTGCGATGCCGTACTCGCGCCGCACATAGCTCTGGATCGCTGCGTCGATGTCGAACGACCCCACGCGGATGGCTTGGATCGCGACGATGCCTCCGAGCGAGATCACCGCGGTCTCGGTCGTGCCGCCGCCGACGTCGATCACCAAGTTGCCGATCGGTTCGTGAATCGGGAGCCCGGCACCGATGGCCGCCGCCATCGGCTGCTCGATGAGCTGGGCGTCGGCCGCTCCCGCTCGACGAGCAGCCTCGGTCACGGCGCGCCGCTCGACCTCGGTGATGGCCGACGGCACGCAGATGACGACGCGGGGTCGGTTGAACCGGCTCACCCCGGCTCGCTGCAGCAACAGGCGGATCATCCGCTGGGTGACGTCGAAGTCGGTGATCGCACCCTTGCGCAGCGGGCGAACCGCGACGATGTAGCCGGGTGTGCGCCCGATCATCTGCCATGCCTCTTGCCCCATGGCCAGCACTTCGTTCGTTTGGCTGTTGAGGGCGATCACGGAAGGCTCGTTCAAAACGATGCCCCGCCCCTTGGCGTATACGAGGGTGTTGGCGGTGCCGAGGTCGATGGCGAGGTCGCGGGCCAGGGCCTACTCCCCCGAGTCGTCGCGCGGCACCTGGGAAGGGGCGCGGCTGAACGGTCGGCGCGTTGACGGCGCCTGCCCAGGCATGACCACCCGGCGGGACTCAGGCGACAGCGCCTGCATCTCCCGCTGGAACTCATTGATGCCTGTTTCGATGCGGTTCGGCTGCCGGTTGCGCCACACGAGGACGGCCGTGCCCAACGCGCTGAGCGCGAAGGCGAGAAGCAGGAAGATGATGCTGCTCATCGCGGTTCGCTCGGCACATCGACCAGGTCGTGGGCGTCGAGTCCCCATTCCGAGCCACCGGACCACGTCTCGCGTTTCCAGATCGGCACCGACGACTTCAACGTGTCGATGCAGAACCGAGCCGCTTGGAACGCGTCGTCGCGGTGGGGGGCTGACGCGGCCACGACGACTGACGATGCTCCGATGTCGATGCGCCCCGTCCGGTGGAGCAGAGCAAGCCGGCGGGTCGACGGCCACCGCCGGCGAGCTTCGGCTGCGATGGCCTCGAGACGAGGCACGACCTGTTCTTCGTAGGCCTCGTACTCCAGCACCTGGACCTCGGGTCGCCCCTCGGCGTGGTTGCGAGCAGTGCCCGAGAACACCACGACCGCCCCACAGTCGGGACGCACGGCCCAGTCGGCCACCTCGCCCGTGGGCAAAGGCTGATCGGTGAGCGCCAACCAGGTGTCACCGTCGACGGGGGGCGCGAGCACCGCGTCATGCTAGGCGGCACCGCGAAGTCCCCTCCCGAGGGGAGTCGTGGACCCGAGTCGTGAACCCCGGGGCGCGGTAACTGCGCCAAGGCCCATCGGTAACCTGCCCGACGTGGAAGTGGACGAGGGACCCGAGGAAGAACCCTCGGGATTCCGTCAGCCGCTTCCCCCCAGCGATCGGATCTGGCGGCACCCCTCCGAGGTGGGCACGGGTGAGCCGAGCCGAGCAGTCGGAGCGCCGTCGCCGGCGCGATCGCGATCGTCGTGGCCAATGGCGCTCGCCACGGGGGCGCTCGGCGCGGGCGTCGCCGTCGGCCTGCTCGCACTGACGGGCGCGCTCGACCAGACCGTGGTGGAGCGGATCGTCGTCGAGCGGGAGGCCGTGGCGCCCGCCGCGGCGACCTTGTCCCCTCCCGCCGGGTCGGTCGCCGAGGTCGTCCGCGACGCGACTCCTGCGATCGTGCGGATCGAGGTGATCGGCACCGGTGGCACCGCGAGCGGCTCCGGCGTGATGTTCCGGAACAACGGCTACCTGATCACGAACGCGCACGTCGTCGACGGGGCCACTCGCGTCAACGTCGTGCTCGCCGACGGCACCGAGCACGACGGCACGATCGTCGGAGCGGACCCCGACAGTGACGTCGCGGTGGTCAAGATCGACGGCACGGGCCTGCCCACCGCGCTGCTCGGCAAGGCCTCGAGCCTCGAGGTCGGCCAACCGGCGATCGCCATCGGTTCACCGCTCGGGCTCGAAGGAGGGCCGTCGGTGACGGTTGGCATCGTCAGCGCGCTGAACCGCACGGTGCGCACGCACGGTGCCGACACCCCGCTCGGCGGCATGATCCAGACCGACGCTTCCATCGCCGCCGGGTCGTCGGGAGGCGGGCTGTTCGACGCCAACGGCACGCTCATCGGCATCACCACCGCGGTCGCGCTCACCGAGTCCGGTACTGAGGGCCTCGGCTTCGCCATCCCGGTCGAGGAAGCTCGGCGGGTCGCCGAGCAGCTCGTGAACGGTGGAACAGTGGCCCGGGTCTGGCTCGGCGTGCGCGGTGCCGATATGACCACCGAGGCGGAGCAGATGCTGGGGACGCAGGGCGGCGCGATGTTGCGCGAGGTCGTGGAGGGCGGCCCGGCGGCGGTCGCCGGTCTTGCTGTCGGCGACGTCATCACCAAGCTGGGCGACGTCGAGATCGACTCGATGTCGGCACTCGTCGTGACACTGCGCAGCTACCTCCCGGGCGAGACCATCCCATTGACGTATCTGCGCGACGGTGTCGCCCAGACCGCCACAGTGACGCTCGTCGAGAGACCCGAGAACCCCTGATCGACGCTCGCCCCGGGTCGTCGTAGTCACAAGCCCCAGGTCCGACGGGCCTTTCTGACGAGCAGCCCGGTGGCGATACCGAACGCGGCGGCCCCAACCCCCGCCGCTCCGAGCGCGAGCTCTTGTCGTCGCTTGGGGCTCAGCATCGACCACGGCGAGCCGGCGTGACCGGCAACGAACGCCTCCTCGTTGCTCCAGCGCGTTTCCCAACCGCTCGCGCGAAGGCGATCGCTCGCGACGACCCAGGGGAACTGGGTGTACGGCACGAGTCCCGGCGGCATCGGACCGAGCCGCATGCGCCAGCTCCACTCGGCGAGGCGGGTCGCCGCGCCGTCGGGTAGGTGCAATCGGGGCCCGTCGCCGACAAGCGCTCGCGCCGTATCGCCGGGGATCCAACCGTCGGGCGCGACGTTGAACGGGCCCGACAGCCGGCCGCGGCGGACGTGCTCGACGGCAGATGCGAGGTCGTCGAGGTGCAGGAACTGCATCGGAGGGTCGTTGTCGCCCGCACGGATTCCGGCCGCGCCCATGAGACAGCGGGTTATCCACCCGGCACCGTCTTCGGCAAGCGCGAGCGCCGGTCGCAGCACCGCGACGCTCGCCTCGTCGTGCGCGTCAGCCCAGTCGGCGACGAGTCGCTCGACCTGCGCCTTGTGCACCGCGTACGCGAACTCGGGGTTCGGGCGCAGCGGTGCGTCCTCAGTCAGGGGCACGGGGTTGTTGGCCCACGCGCCGTACACGGTGGCGCTCGACACGACGACGACCTGGTCCACGCCGCTCGCGCTCGCGGCGTCGAGGAGCCGGCTGGTCGTCTCGACGTTGACGCGCGCCGCCTCGGGCTCGTTTGTCTCGGTCCGGGAAGAGAACGCGAGATGGATGAGCGTGTCGGCAGACTTCAGAAGTGCAGGCGCGTCGGCCAGCGCGAGATCGAGCCGCCGTTGCTCGGTCTTCGGTTGGCCGGGGATGACGTCGGCGACGTCGATGGCGACGACGCGCGCGACACCCGGGTCCTGTTCGAGACGGGCGAGCACGCGCCGTCCGACGGCGCCCGCCGCGCCGGTGACGACCACGGTGCGCCCTTCGGCGAACGGCTTCCGCCCTTCGGCGAAGGGCTCGGAGCGCGGGAGGGACTCGGCCACCACCCACCTACCATGCCAATGTGAGCGACGAGGGTCCAGCGGACCCGTTCCGGGGCGTCCCGTTCTTGTCCGATCTGGCCAAGATGGTCGGCAACCAGGGAACGTTCAGCTGGGAGGCGGCACGTCAGCTCGCGATTGCCGTGGCCGCCGAGGGCGAGTCCGAGGCAAACGTGGATCCGCTCGCACGCATCGACCTCGAACAGCTCGTGCGCGTCGCCGAGCTCCACGTAACGCAGGCCACGGGGCTCACCGCCTCGTCAACCGGAAAGGCCCTCGCGCCGCTCCCCGTGACTCGCGCGTTGTGGGCGCATCACACGATCGAGGCGTATCGACCGCTCTTCGAGAAGCTGGCGACGGCGCTGTCCGCGCCAGCAGCCCAGGAAGAGGACCCGGACGATCCCACCGCGAGCCTGTTCGGCGGTCTGATGAAGATGCTGACGCCGATGATGCTCGGCGTGACCGCGGGGAGCATGGTGGGCCGCCTCGCGCAGCGGGCGTTCGGCCAGTACGACTTGCCCATCCCCCGCGCCGTCTCCCACGAGCTCCTCGTGGTGCCGACGAATCTCGATCGGTTCGCGTCGGAGTGGTCGCTGCCGCTCGAGGATCTGCGGATGTGGGTGTGCCTCTCCGAGGTGACGACCCACGCCGTGCTCGGTGTTCCTCATGTTCGCGCCGAGCTCACCGAGCTCATGCAGACGTACGTGTCCGGCTACCGGCCTGATCCCCACGCGCTCGAAGACCGGCTCGGCTCGTTGGATCTCGGCGACCCTCAGAGCCTCGGCGGACTGCAGGCAGCGTTCGCCGATCCCGAGATGCTGCTCGGCGCGACCCAATCCGACGAGCAACGCGCGTTGCTGCCGCGGCTCGACGCGATCGTGGCCCTGCTGATCGGCGTCACCGACCACGTGATGGATTCAGTCGGCGCCCAGCTGCTGTCGTCATACGGGATGATCGCCGAGGCGTTGCGGCGGCGTCGGGTGGAGAGCGACCCGTCCGACGCGTTCGTGACGCGCCTGCTCGGGCTCACCCTCACGCGCGAGCAGGTGCAGCGCGGTGCCGACTTCGTGCAAGGAGTCGTCGAGCGCGCCGGCCCCGAGGGCCTGGCGCGCCTCTGGATCTCGTCGCGTGAGCTTCCGACCCCGGCGGAGATCGACGCACCCGGGCTCTGGCTCGCCCGCATCGATCTCTGACCCTCCATCTTCAAAGCACGAGAATCAGCCCGGGGGCGGCAGCTCGAGGGGCAGCTGGCTCTGCTCGCCGCCGAGGGGAACGACCGGAGGGGTGACCCGCACCGGCGCCGTTGTCTCCGCGCTCACAGAGGACGGGTCGGGGGAGGCAAGTCGGTCGGAGTCGGCAGCTCTGCGCTCGCGGCACCGCCGGCATCCGTCTTCGTCCCGGCCTTCCGGCGCGCCAAGCGCGCCGTCACCGCCCCCTTGACGCCCACCCGTTCGAGGAGGGGCACCGGCGCCTTGCCGTGCGCCCGCAGGTATCGCAACCCCGCGAAGTAGCTCGCACCCGCGGCGCCCGCCGCGAGGGAGAGGCCGAGCAGGCCGGCCTGGATCGGGATCGGCACGATGACGGGGATGAACGCGCCGACGACCCACGCGAGCTGGAAGCGGGTCTCGAAGCGAGCGAACGACCGACCCCGGTTCGCGTCGGGAGCGTCGCGCTGCACGATCGAGTCGAACGCGAGCTTGCCGCCGCTGGCGCCGAGCCCCACGACGAGCGCGGCCGCGGTTGCGGCAGTGAGGCGGCTGCCCGCGTTCGCGGCGACGAGGCCGGTCAGCATCACGAGCAAAAGCACCGAGATCAGGATGCGCTCTTCGGCCCACACTCTGCGCAGGCGCGGGGTGAGGAAGGCACCCAGGAACGCCCCGAGGCCGCTCGCGGCGAGGACAAGGGCGAACCAAAATTCTGACGAGCCCGCGTTGCGGATGTAGAACGCGACAAGGAACGTGAGGAAGCCCACGATGCCCCGCACGACCGCCATCGCCGAGCCCGCGAGCACGATGCCGGCGCGATGCAGCTCGGCCTTCTCTTGTGGGCCCGCGGGAAGCTCGGCAATCGTCGTCGGCTTCGTCTGCAGCGCGAAGACCGTCGCGGCAACGAAGAGGATCGAGGCCAGCGCCAAGTCCCATTCGGGCCCGCCGAGCTGGAGGAGCGGCAGGGCCGGCACCATCACGAGGAAGCCCACGATCGCCCCGATGAGCGTGAGCTTCGCGTTCGCTTCGAGCAGCTCGTCGTCGCTGCGCACCACCGTCGGCACGAGCGCGGCCTTCGACACCGCGTAGCTCTTGGACATCACCAGCAACAAGAAGGCGAGAGGGAACAGCAGGAGCGAGTCGACCTCTCGGATCATCAGCGCACACACGACAGCGCGACCGATCGCGGAACCGAGCATGACGATTCGGCGGCCACCCTTCATCCGGTCGAGTGCCGGCCCGACCATTGGGGCGACTACGGCGAAGGGCGCCGCCGTGAGCAACAGGTAGAGAGCGATGCGCCAGCGCGCGGCGTCGGGGGTGATGTCGAAGAACAACGAACCGGCCAGCGCGACAGCGACGGCGGTGTCGCCCGCCACCATGAGCGCGTGCGTGCGAGCAAGCCGGGTGAACGGCGACGCGACGAAACCCTGCTCGGTCTTGATGGGCGCGCCCATCGAGATGGCGTCGAGCGGGGACGGCACTGCCTCATCGTACGGGCGGGTGGGAGACACCCGTCAGGCGGAATCCCTCACACAGCACCCTCGGCCAGCGCGGACTGGAGGAACACCGCTACCCGATCGGCAAGGTCCGCGGCGGCCGGCCCGTCGAGGAGATGCCCCTCACCCGGCAGGACGACGAGCTCCCGGCTCCGAGCGGACGTGGCCCGCTCGTGGACGTTGCGACTGCACAGATCGGGGAGCACTCCGTCGTTGTCGCCGTGCACCAGCAGGAGCGGCGCGGTGAGCCTGTCCACCGCCTCGGTGCCCGGCACTTGTGTCGACAACGCGACAACGCCAGCAGTCGCTTGGCCGAGCAGCACCCCGGCGCCGACCGCGACCGCCCCGCCGAAGGAGTGCCCGACGAGCGCGACCCGTTCGACACCGCGCCGCGACAGCAGGTGCTGCACGAGCAGGACGTCGAAGAAACAATCCTCGAGGCGGCCGGGCTTGCGGTAGTGGATCCGCACCCCACCCAGTTGTCGAGCGACCGTGTGGTACAGCCCGTGCGCGGGGCCCGAGAGTCCACCGAGGGCGCCGCCCAGAAACAACGTGGTCGCGTCCTCGCCGGCGTCGAGGCCATGGCGGAGGCACACGATGATGCCGTCGGCGGTGACCACCTCCATGACGGCGATGTCCGGTGCCACTCGTGACTCGGCAATGGCGAGCGGCCGCAGTGGCGTGATTCCGGCTCGGGCGCCTTCACGAATCGCATCGGCGAAGGCGTCCAAGCAGTCAGCCTCTCACGACGTCGTACTTGTACCCAAGGCCGCGGATCGTGACGATGCGCGTCGGATTGCTCGGGTCGCTCTCGACCTTCGAGCGAAGTCGCTTGATGTGGACATCGAGTGTCTTGGTGTCACCGACGTAGTCCGAGCCCCACACCCGATCGATCAGGGTGTCGCGGGTGAGCACGCGACCGGCGTTGTCGAGCAGCAACGCCAGCAGCTCGAACTCCTTCAGCGGCAGGCTCACTCGCTCCCCTCTGATCGTCACCTCGTGCCGGTCGGGATCGAGGCGCACGTCGCCGACTTCGAGCACCTCCCCGAGCCCGCCTTCGACATCCTCTCCGGGCGCGCGCCGCAGCACCGCCCTCATACGGGCGACGAGCTCGCGCAGGCGATACGGCTTCGTGACGTAGTCATCCGCGCCGACCTCGAGGCCGACGACCGTGTCGATCTCGCTGCCCTTGGCCGTGACCATGATGATCGGGACCCGCGAGCGTGCTCGGATCTGCCGGCACACGTCGATCCCGGACACCTTCGGCAGCATGACGTCGAGCAGCACCAAGTCTGGGTTCACGGCGTCGAACACGGTGAGCGCCTCGAAGCCGTCGCGCGGCGATCTGCACGCGAAAGCCTTCTCTGCGAAGCCCGACGGTGAGCGCTTCGACGAACGAGTCTTCGTCCTCGACCACCAACACCGTCAACTCCTGCGTCATGGTGTTCATCCTGCCTCCGCAACGGTCGTGACCCCGATCGGGCCCGGGCCGGCCGGAATCGTCAGGGTAAAGGTTGATCCTCGGCCTTCTTGCGACTCGACCCGCACTTCGCCGCCATGGTTCGTGGCGACGTGACGCACGATCGCGAGGCCGAGCCCCGTTCCACCAGTCTCCCGGCTGCGCCCGCGATCGACCCGATAGAAACGCTCGAAGATCCTTTCGAGGTCGCGGCTCGGGATGCCGATGCCCTGGTCTGCGATGGCGACGTGGACCGACTGACCGTCGGTCGACGTCGTGACCGCGATGAGCGCGCCCTCGTCGGAGTACTTGATCGCGTTGTCGAGGAGGTTGCCGATCGCCGAGACGAGCTGGCGGCGTTCGCCGATGACCGTGAGGCGGGGGCTGGGCTCGGTCACCTCGACGCCGACCGCGCGCAGCTCGGCCGCGGGGCGAACCCGCTCAACTGCTTCCGCGATCACGAGGTGCACAGGCACGACCTCTCGCATCGGCGACCGCTCCACCTCGATGCGACTCAGCTCGAGGAGGTCGTCGATGGTTCGACCGACGCGGTGGGCCTCGTGCACGAGGCGCTCGGTGAGACGTTCGCGGAGCGCGGGGTCGTCTTCGGCGAGCAACGTCTCGGCCAGCAACGCGAGCGCCCCGACGGGCGTCTTGAGCTCGTGGCTGATGTTCGCGACGAAGTCCGTGCGGACAGCCTCGAGCCGGGTTCGCTCCGTGATGTCGTCGACCGCGGCGAGCGCCCCGATGGTGGACCCGTCGCCCTGCAGCGGTGACACCGTCACGACGATCGTCCGCCGCGGCGGACCGAACAACTCGAGCGTGCGCTTGTCGTTCACGCCGCGACACCCTGCCGCCAGCATCTCGGTGATGGCCTGTTCGACGAGGGCGTCGCTGTGGCGCGCCCCAACAAACGTCGTCGCTTGAAGGTTGCGGAAGACGACGCGGCCCGAGGCATCAGCAATGACGACACCGTGCGCAATGACGTCGAGGCCGGCCGTCAACCTCCTGGACGCGGAGATCACCTCCTCGACCTGCTCATCCGACCGCTCAACGGCGAGCTCCAGACGATCGGCCCGCGCCGACGCGCGCCTCGCCCTGATCCCAACCGCGACGAGTGCGATCGCAACCACTCCGGCGATGACCGCCACGATCTCCATTGCCGTCAGTGCTCCGGGATGGAGGAGGAGAGACCGTCGTCGGTGGAGGGCACGCCCGGGTACTCAGGGGGCCCACCGGTGACCATGTAGTGCACGCGCTCGCCGATGTTCACCGCATGGTCTCCGATGCGCTCGTAGAACCGGCCGATGACGGCGAGCTGCACCGAAGCCTCGAGATCGAGGCGGCCTGACGAGTGGGATTGGAAGATCGCCTCGATGAAGTCGTCGTGCTGCTGGTCGAGGATGTCGTCCATGTCGTCCAGCGCGGTCGCGAGCGCCGCGTCACCCTCGACGTACGCGTCGAGAGCACGCCGGAACAGCTGCTGCGCCTCGTCGCTCATCCGGGTGATGAGCCCGCGGATCACGGGATCGAAGCTGCGGCCGTAGAGCCGCCGCGCGCCCTTGCAGATGTTGACGACGAGATCCCCGGATCGCTCGATCTCGCTGACCAGCTTCACGGCGGTGATGATCGCCCGCAGGTCGCTCGCCATCGGCTGCTGGAGTGCCAGCAGCCGGAAGCACCGGTCCTCGATGTCCACCGAGCGGAGGTCGATGACGTCGTCGCCCCGGATGATCTCGTCGGCGGCGAGCAGGTCACCGGTCAACAGCGCCTCGGTGCCGCGTGGGAGCACCTCGATCACCATCGCGGCCACGACGACGAGCTCGTCTCGTACCTCGTCGAGTTGTTGGTGGAAGGCCTTGCGCTGCTCGATCACGGCCGCTCCCTCACGTTCCCAGTCAACAGGTACCGCAGCCGGCGAGCAACGATGGAGACGGTAGGGGCGGTAGGTGTCCAGACGGACGCTTCCCGGTGTCGTCCGGGTGAGCCCGGGGTGAACAGTGGGCGAACGGATCTACGTGCGCGCGGCCCCGATGCCAGCGAAGGACGCGAACGTATCGAGGACGTCGCGGTCACGGGGATAGGTCAGCACCTTCGAGGCCTCGGCGACGCTGACCCACCGGATGCGGTCGACCTCGAACGTCGGTCGGAACTCTCCCGAGGCGACGGTCATCTCCCAATACCGGACCTGCTTCCGGCGCTGCTTGCGGTCGAGATACTCCACGGTCGCGAGCTCGCGCCCGAGGACGCACCGATACCCAGTCTCCTCATCGACCTCCCGTAGGGCGCACGCTTCGTCGCTCTCGTCGCGCGGCTCGCGCTTGCCTTTCGGGAAGGTCCAATCGTCATAGCCGGGACGGTGCACCACGACGATCTCGACGGCTCCGCTCGGCGCCACCCGCCACACGACGCCGCCGGCGGCGCGCAGCACAGCATCGGGCGGGACGATCTCCCCTAGCTCAGCCACTGACGCACCTTGCGCTTGGAGACCGCAGCCCACGCGTCGGGCCACTTCGCCGCCCACTCTCGCGCTTCGCGCTGCTCCACCGCGATGAGCATGCCAATCACGAGCGCCTCCGCGCGGGACACGTTCGTGACCGCGATGGCGCGCAGCCATTCCTCGGCGACGACCGCGTCGTGCTCCTCGCCGAGCACGTCTTGCATCTCGGCGAGAGCCTTGGCCATCGGCGCGGCCTCCTTGGAAGCGAGGGTCGCCGCATCAGCCGCATAGCGCACCCGCTTTCCGCGGATGCGGACCTCGTGACGGTGCGCGACCGCGCCGTCCGCTTCGAGGTCCTCCACGGCCTTCGTGAGCTTCTTCCACGGGCGGCGCACCAGCGCGGGAAGCGCGTCTTTCGCCGCCTGCCCCGCGGCCTCCGAGAGCCGTGGCGAGCGGGCCGCCTCCACGAGTCGGTCGAGGAGCACGACGTAGGCGTCGCTCCGCAGAACTTCGAGAAGGGCACGGCGATGCACGGCCCGTTGACGGCGCAGCCGCATGCGGACGGACTCCGCGAGGCGCTGGTCTTGCGCGGCCAGCTCCTTCGACGCTCGCTCGAGGCGGGCGAGCAACACATCCGCGTCGCGCACACGTGCCCAAGCGCTTCGGCCAACCACGAGAGCTCCTCGCGCAGCGCTTCCACCCAGGTCTCGTCGAGGATCGGTGCGAATGTGCGGAGGTCAGAGCGAAGCCGCCGCGTGCCCACCCGGGCTTGGTGCACGCCTTCGGGGCCGGAGTCGAGCCTCACGATCGCGTCGTGATGAAGGATCCGGAGCACCGCCGCGCTCATGGCGGCGCGGAGAACGGCGCCGACATTGGCGGTGTCATCCAGACCGGGCACCGACAGCTCGGGCGCAGCCAGCGCGCGGGGGCCGAGCGCCCGCACGAGCTTGGGAGTGGGGTCGGGCTGACCCGCGCCGGCGGCACGGACCCGCTCGATCAGCGCGGGCAGCAGCGTGGGCGGCGCAGTCTCGACCACTTCGAGCTCGACCTCGCGGAAGCGCGCCGCCACCCTGTCGCCGTCGAGCACCGAGACCTCGTCGTCGGCAACTTCGGCAATGCGGTGACCCCGAGGGTCGAACAGCGGGAGGCTCCGCCGCAGGGTCTGCAAGCGGGCGACGGGTTCGAGGGGGGTGGTGCGCGCGTAGGCGCGCACGAGGTCGCGCACCTCGAACGGGATCTCGGCAGGAGGACCGTCGAAGTTGTACTCGGGTCTCGACAGCACGCCGTCATCGACGGTGCCCGGCAGCTTCACCGTCCACTCGCCATGACCCCCTTGCGCGCGATGACGCACCGTGATCCCCCACCTGATCAAACGAAGGTCGGGCGTGTCCCAGTAGGTCGCATCGAGGCGCGCTTCCGAGCGGGCGCCGGCGCTCACACTCGGCAGCACGCGATCGAGATCTGGAAGCTCGAAGCCCGGCCAGGTGCTGAACTTCGCCTCGCGCTCGAGGCTCATGCGCGGCGAACGACTGAGCGCGAGCTCCTGAAGCCGGCGGTGAGCGTCGAGGTGTCGTTCCGTCTGCACGCGCGTCCAGTGACCCTCCGCGTCGAGCTGCCACGCGAGCACGTCGTCGGTGAGGCTCACGTCGAGCACCTCCTGCAGGCGAGCCTGCAGCGCGGGCGCCTCGACCGGAGCGAGCGCCTCGACCCGACGGTCGAGGTTGCGCTCCATCAGGTCGGCCGAGCCGATGTAGTACGTCGGCCGACCGACCCCCGAGCCGTTCGCGAAGTAGTAGATCCGCGAGTGCTCGAGATAGCGCCCCACGAGCGAGCGGACCCGGATGCGCTCAGACAGTCCCGGCACTCCTGGCCGGAGGCAACACATGCCACGGATGATGAGGTCGATCTCGACACCCGCCTGCGATGCCTCGCACAGCGCGTCGATCATCGCCGGATCGACGAGACTGTTCATCTTGATGATGATGCGACCCTGCGTCCCGGCCTTCGCCTCACCGAGGATCAGGTCTTGCACCTTGGGACGCAACCAGCGCGGGGCTACCAGAAGCTTGCGGTAGCGGACCTCGCGGCTGTACCCCGTGAGGTGGTTGAACAGATGGATCAGGTCGGCACCGAGATCGGGGTCGGCGCTCAGCAGACCGAGATCCTCGTAGAGACGCGCGGTGTCCGAGTTGTAGTTGCCGGTGCCCACGTGGGAGTAGCGGCGCAGCGCGCCCGCCTCCTCGCGGATCACGAGCGCGGTCTTCGTGTGCGTCTTCAGCCCCATGAGGCCGTACACCACGTGCACGCCGACTTGTTCCAGCGCCTTCGCCCAGGCGATGTTCGTCTGCTCGTCGAACCGTGCTTTCAATTCGACGAGTGCCGCGACCTGAATGCCGGCTTCGGCCGCCCGGATCAGCGAGGCGATGATCGGGCTGTCGCCCGACGTGCGGTACAGCGTCATCTTGATGGCGAGCACGGCGGGATCGATCGACGCCTGGCGGATGAACTCCTCGATCGACGTGGCGAAGGAGTCATAGGGGTGGTGCAGCAACACGTCGCCTTCGCGGATGACCGAGAAGATGCTCTTGTTCCCGTCGGCGGCCGCCGCGAGGGCGAGCGGTGTCGTCGGCATCCACGGGTCGTCCTTCAGATCGGGACGCGGCAGTGCGTGCACGGCCCACAACCCCGAGAGCCCCAACGGCGCGTGATGGAAGGACACGTCGTCCGGCTCGAGGTCGAGCTCTCGCAGCAGCAGCTCGAGCATCTCCTGCGACATGCGGTGGTCGACCTCGAGGCGCACGGCTCGCCCGAAGCGACGACGGCGCAGCTCCATCTCGACCGCCTCGAGGAGATCGTCGGCCTCTTCTTCCTCGAGCGTGAGGTCGGCGTTGCGGGTGACCCGGAACGGCACGAACTCGATGACGTCCATGCCGGGGAACAGCGTCGGCAGGTGCGCCGCGATCACCTGCTCGAGGGGGACGAACCGCTCGCCGTCGGGCGTGATGACGAACCGCGGCAGAAGCGGCGGCACCTTGACGCGGGCAAAGCGGTGCTCGCCGGTGTCGGGGTCCGCGACGGTGACACCGAGGTTCAGGGACAGGTTCGAGATGTACGGGAACGGGTGACCCGGGTCGAACGACAGCGGCGTGAGCACCGGGAAGATGCGCTGCTCGTAGACGTCGATCAGGTACTTGCGGTCCTCCTCGTCGAGATGGTCCCAGTCGGAGATGCCGACGCCGGTCGCCGCGAGCGCGGGCTTCACGCGTTCGAGGAAGATCTGCTCCTGCTGTGACACGAGCGCACCGACGCGGTCACTGATGTCTTCGAGCTGTTGCGCGGCGTTGCGACCGTCGGGACTCTGCGTGCCCAGATGCGCGGCGACCATGTCCTTCAGCGCCGCGACGCGCACCTGGAAGAACTCGTCGAGGTTCGAGCTGAAGATCGCGAGGAACTTCACCCGCTCGAGCAGCGGCACCTGTGGGTCGTCGGACAGCGCGAGCACCCGCGCGTGGAACTCGAGCGCCGAGAGCTCTCGGTTCAGGTAGCGAGGCTGGTCTCGACGGGTCTCGTCGCCGCCGACAGGTTCGGCGGGAGGATGGTCGAGATGGGTTACCACGGACGCAGGTTACCGTCGCCTGCGGGCCGCCTCAGGTGGCCGCTTCCTCCTCGGGAAGCCCGAGATCCCACTCGAGGATGAGGTTCTCGCGCTCCGCGTCACGCGCGACTCGCTCACGGTTGCGCCTGAACTGCGGATCGTGCGGCGGCAGCAGCACGAGTCGGGCCAATGCCCGAGCCCGGAATTCCTCGATGACGGAGCGCTCTCCGAACTCGGCCTCGACCTCCCAGTGAGGCGCGACCGGACCCAGATACACCACTCGCACATGACCGCGAGGCGGCTCCGTCTGCTCGACGGGGGCTGTCATGGACATCCGGCGAGCCTACCGTCAGTTGCCGGCTCGACTGCCGAGCGTGGCCGTCCCCGTCTGCGTCTCGCCGTCGCGCTGCCACTCAACGGTGATCTCGTCGCCCGGGTCGTGGCTGCGAATGGCCTGCCCCAAGTCGTCCGGCGTCGTGACGGCGTTGCCGTCCACCGAAGTGACGACATCGCCCTCTTCGAGGCCGAGGTCCTCGGCCGCGCTACCGGGCGTGATGGACACGATGACCGCACCGGAGTCGGAGGTGATGCCGAAGTTGTCCAGCGTCGCTTGGTCGAGCTCACTCACTTGGACGCTCGAGACACCGAGGAACGCGAGGCCGCGCACGTCGCCGCCACCATTCTGGATGTCCTCGAGGAGCGGCTTGATCGCGTCGATCGCGATCGCAAAGCCGAGGTTCTGCGCGCCGTCGATGATCGCCGTGTTGATGCCGACGACTTGTCCGTCGGCGTTCACGAGCGGACCACCGGAGTTGCCGGGGTTGATCGCAGCATCGGTCTGGATGAGGTTGTCGAGAGACTCGCTGCCGGAGCTGATCGATCGGTTGAGGGCTGAGACGATGCCGCGGGTGACCGTCGGCGTGCCCTCGAGATCGAGCGCGTTCCCGATGGCAACGACTTCGTCTCCGACCACGAGCTCTGACGACTCGCCGAGGTCCGCAGGCGTGAGACCGCTGACGTCACGGATGTGCACGAGGGCGACGTCGTCGGCGGGCGAGCTGCCGACGAGGTCTGCGGGAAGCTCACGACCGTCGAACAGGCGGACCATGATGCTGTCGGCCGACTCGATCACGTGGTTGTTGGTGAGGACCAGGCCGTCTTCGCTGATGATGACGCCAGTGCCCGCGCCCCGACCGAAGAGTCCGCCGGCCTGATTGACGAGGCCGGTCTCGATCGCGACGACGGACGGCTGCACCTTGCGGAGGACCGCGCGGATGTCGAGCGCCTCGGCGGCGCCACTCGGACCCGACGGAGCCGCGGGAGCCTCGTTCGCTTGGGTGGAGGGCTCGGTCGCTGACTGGTTCGCGGGCTCCGAGGAGGCCGCGGGCGTGGATGTGGCGGACGAGTCGTCGTCGCGAGTCACCGCGATGCCGCCGACGACGAGCGCAGCGATCACCGCTCCGGCGACACCGCCGAGCAGTGCCGCTCGCTTCGTGCTGCGGGGCCTGGGCGCCGGCGTGGCCGGCTCGGGTGGCGCGGGCGGCGGCAGCGACCCCGAACCGCCACCGAAACCGAGTTCGGTGGTTTGGTCGATGGGGCTCGTAGGCTCGACATACTCGATTTGGTCGTCCACATGCCCCTCTGAGGTGCTCTGGGTGCCGAAGCTCATGGTGAGCGCTCCTTGTGCCGTTGTGCGGTTTCTCACATCCGGCCCCTGAAACGCCGACCCTAAGGGGAAGGTTCCCTTTTCGTCGGAGTTCACAGGATGCTCACAGATCAAACGGGGAACCAAACAGGGACTGGGTACGTAGATATGACTGCGGCCGGCGGGAGCGGGTCGCGGTCGACGGAGGACAGATGGAACGGATCGATACCGACACGCTTTGGATGGCCGAGGGCTCATGCCGCGACCAACCGCCCTCGTTGTTCTTTCCCAGCGACGGCGTCGGCGTCGACCGAGCTCGCAAGATCTGTGCGACTTGTCCTGTGAAGGCCGAGTGCCTGGAGTACGCGCTGTCCAACCGCATCGATCACGGTGTGTGGGGCGGCACCTCCGAACGCGAGCGTCGCCGCATCCTCAAGCGCCGCCGGTTCGCCGCTGCCGTCGGGGCCTGACCAACCTCCCGCGCGCCCCGCATCCCGCGCGCGGTCAGCCCTGACGGCAACGGCCGAAGTCGCCAGCACCGAGCACGCACCCCCCTCCTCCGGGTTCGGGGGGTGATTGCTTTTACGGCGGGGTCAGCCGAGACCGAAGGAGTCGAGCAGGCTGCGTCCGGCCTCACCCAGTCGCTCAGCGAGCGACGGTGATGGGGGCTCCGGAAACTCCGCAGCAACCGCTTCCACCAATCCACTGTCGCGGTGGCCGACGACCGCGTAGACCATGTCGTCGCGCTCGACGATGATCACCGTCGCCCGGTCGCTCTCGACCTGCCAGCCCTGCACTCCGCCCACTTCCACGGGCGTGGCGGGAGGCAGCGCGTCGGTGTCGAGGTGGCCCGGCTGCTCCAAGATCGTCACGACCTCGAGACCGTTGGAGAACGTGAGCGTGACCACGTCGCCGGACACGGTCGCCGAGAACAGCTCGAGATCACCGGGCAGCTCGGTCGGCACCCAGTACGGCTCCCCGACATCGGTCTCGGGTGGCGGCGGCGCGGCGGAACGCGTCGGTGCCTGCGGCTCGGGCTCACCGCCACCAAGTGACCCCAGGAAGCCGCCGACGCCCACCGACGCCGCGGTGTGGTTCGACACGAGGTTCGCGACCTCGGGTTGCACATCGTCGGACCGGCTCATGTTGACGAACGCGAGCACGGCGACCCACACGGCCGCAGTCGCCACCACGTTCAACATCCCCCACTTCCGGGGCTTCTGCACGGGCCGGTCGACGATCGTGATGACCTGGTCGAGGAAGCCCTCCGGCGGCTCGACCGGACCGAGGCCGCGCACCCAGGTCCGCGCCTCGTCGAGGTCGGCGAGCTCGGCCTGCCGTTCGGGGCTGTCAGCGAGCAGGTCGCGGACCACCGCCTCCTCCTCGGGCGTGAGCTCGCCGTCGAGGTATGCGCTGAGCAGCTCCGAGGGATCGGGCGTCGGGGCCTGCGGGGGCGGGAACGTGGTCATGAGAGCATCGCCCTCAGCTGGGCCCGACCGCGGTGGATGCGGCTGCGCACGGTGCCGACGGGGATGTCGAGCGAGGCGGCGATCTCCTGATAGTTGAGCCCGACCACGTCGCAGAGCACGACCGCGCTCCGAAACTCGACGGGCAGGCTGCGCAGCGCCTCCTGGATGTGCTCCGGCAGCCTGCTGGCGTCGAGGACGTCGAGTGGCTCTTGGTCGGTGCCGGTCAGTCGCTCGGGCAGTTCGGGGACGACCTCGAGCGGGCGGCGCTTGCGCCGCCTCACCTCATCGAGGAATGCGTTCGTCGTGATCCTGCTCAACCACGCCTCCATCGACCCCGGCCGGTAGCTGGCGAGCCCCCTCCGTACTCGGAGCAGCACCTCTTGGACGAGGTCTTGCGCTTGGTCATGGTTCCCCGTGAGCCGATAGGCCACCGTGTAGATGAAGCGCCCGTGGCTCCGGGCAACCTCTTCCCACGTGGGCACCTCGACGGTCCCTTCGGAAGAAGGGCTATCGCTCGTCACCGCAACGACAAGCGGACGCTCCCGGTTCCCGGTTTCCGGAACGACGGGGGAGGCACGGCGCGAGAGCGTACAGGTCGGCCCTTCCGCACCTCCCTGGCAGGCTGGCCTCGGTGCTCGAGTGCGTCGTGAACATCAGTGAGGGGCGGCGGCACGACCTCGTGGGGGCGATCGCGGCCGTCGCGGGCACGGCGCTGCTCGACCTGCACAGCGACGCCGACCACAACCGCTCGGTCCTGACGCTCGTGGGAGAGGAGGCCCCGCGAGCGGTGACCGTCGAGGCGGTGGCCCGGCTCGACCTCCGCGACCACCAGGGAGCCCATCCCCGTTTTGGGGTCGTCGACGTGGTGCCGTTCGTGCCGCTCGACGGCCTAGGGATCGAGGCGGCCGTGGCAGCTCGCGACGCATTCGCCGCGCTGGGCCGCGTTGACCTTGGATGTCCCCTGCTTCCTGTACGGCCCCGAGCGCACGCTTCCGGCGGTTCGCTCGGGATCATTCGGCCCGGTCCTTCCCGACGTCGGGCCCAGTGCGCCCCATCCGACGGCCGGAGCAACTGCCGTAGGCGCTCGCCCGGTGCTCGTGGCCTACAACCTGTGGCTCCTCGACGCCGACCTCGGCGTCGCCCGGGAACTGGCTCGGCGGCTGCGGAGCCCACACGTCCGGGCCCTGGCTTTCCCGCTGGGCGACCACATCCAGGTGTCGCTCAACCTGATCGCGCCGGACGAGTTCGGTCCGGCTCACGCGTACGACGCCGTGGCGGCGGTGTGCGCGGTAGACCGAGCCGAGCTTGTCGGGCTGATTCCTGCGTCGGTCCTTCGATCGGTGCCGGCGCACCGGTGGACCGAGCTCGATCTTGCTGCTGACCGGACCATCGAGGCCCGGTTGGAACGCGGCGGTTGGCGCCAGGCGTAGTGGCTAGGCCGAGGCCGTGCGCCGCGCGGCGGCGCGCTGGCGGCGGATGCGGCGCCGCTCGCGCTCGCTCATGCCGCCCCAGATCCCGAACTTCTCGCCGTTGGCGAGCGCGTACTCGAGGCACTGCATGCGCACGACGCAGCCGCGGCACACCTCCTTCGCCTCTCGGGTCGACGCTCCCCGCTCCGGGAAGAACAGGTCGGGATCGACGCCGAGGCAGTTGGCGTAGTCCTGCCAACCACGGTCCTCGGGGTCGAACACGCTCTCGATGCGCTTCATCGGTGTGGCCTCCCTACCCGCCGCCGGGCGGGTTCAGAGTGCAACCGTGTAGTTACACCGATGTGATCTTCGCCTACCACTTCACGCTCGCGCAAGGGGGGATTGCGCTTTCGTGGTCAATCAGCCACTTTCCGCGCGATCTCGGTGGATCTCGGAGTCAGGCGGTGCGGCTGCGTCCGCCCCGCATGGCCCGCTTCTGCTCGATGAAATCGACCAGGACGTAGTCGCCGAGGGTCTCCGGGGTGGTGAAGAAGGCTCTCCCCCGGTTGAGCTGGGTGAGCTTCTCGACGAAAGCCTTCAGGTAGCCGTTGGCATCGAGCATGAAGGTGTTGATGCGGATGCCCTCCCGCGTGCAGCGCGCCACCTCCTTCAAGGTGGCGTCGACCGTCGCCTGCACGGGTGGGTAGTTGAAGAACACCTCCCCGTCGGGCAACAGGTGGGCGGTCGGCTCGCCGTCGGTGATCATGATGATCTGCTTCGTGCCCGACTGGCGGGCGAGCATGCGCCGGCTGAGCAGGAACCCGTGCTGCATGTTCGTGCCGTACACGAAGTCCCACGACACCTCGGGCAGCTGCTCGGGCTTCAGCTCGCGTGCGATCTCCGAGAACCCGACGATCCCGAGGAAGTCGCGCGGGAACTGACTCGAGATCAGCGAGTGCAACGCCATCGCGACCTTCTTCGCCGCGAGGAAGTTGTCGCGCATCGGCATCGACAGCGAGAGGTCGAGCATGAGCACGGTGCTCGATCGCACGAGCGTCTCGGTGCGCTCGACCTCGAAGTCGTCGGGCGAGAGGTGCACCGGCGTGCCGCCACCCGTGCGTTGGATCGCGTTGCGGATCGTGCGGTGGATGTCGAGGTTGAACGGATCGCCGAACTCGTACGGCTTCGACTCGTACGAGCGCTCGTGCCCGACGCCGCTGCGCTCGAGCTCGTGCTTGCCCATCTTGTCCTTGGCGAGCTTGGCGAAGAGGTCGGAGAGCGCGTTCTGGCCGATCTTGCGGATGCCCTTCGGCGTCAGCTCGTATCGCCCTTCCTTGTTCTCGATGAGGCCGGCCTGTTCGAGCATCTTGGCGAGCTCGGCGAGGCGCTCGAGGCTGCGGGCGGACTGGTCGCCGAGCAGGTCACGGGCCTTGTCGATGTCGACCTCAGCCAGGGCACCGGGGTTCGTGGCACCGCGGAGCAGGTTCTCGAGCTGGTCGATGTCGCCGAGCTGCTCCATGAGCATTGCGGCCTCTGCGAAGCCGAGCGGGTCCTGTCCGCTGAAGTCGTACTTGCGATCCCAGCCCATCTGGGGGAACAGCCCGCGGAGGTGCTCTCCGAGCTGATCGACCTGCCAGCGCAGATCCATGTCTTCCAAGAGCTGTTCGGCGAGACCCTGCAGCTGGGCGCGCTGCTCGGGCGTCATCGAGTTGAGCATCGACTGCATCGCCGCCATGCGCTGCGCCATGATCTCGAGCAGCTCGTCGAGGTTCTGCGGGTTCTCCGGGAAGAAGTCGCCGTAGCGCTGCATGAAGCCCTCGAAGTCGGGCTCCTCTCCCCGCTCGCGTTGGGCGAGCATCTCGTTGAGCTCGGAGAGCATGTCCTTCATCCGCTGCATCTGCGCGGGATCGACGTTGCTCATCGCGCCGGCCATCTGATTGAAGTAGCTCTGCGCGAGCTGCTGACGGAGCTGGTCGAGCAACTCCTCGAACTTCTGCCGCGCCTCGGGTGACTGGAAGTCGTACTGCTGGAGGTCGCGGACCTGACCGGCGAGGTCGGGGGGCAACATGTCGAGCTGGAGGTGACGCTCCTCGGTCGCTTGCTGCGCCAGCTCCTCGCGACGCGGGTCGCCCGACTGCCGGGCTTGATCGAGCTGCTGGTCGAGCGCGTCGCGCTCGAGCTCGACCACCTCGCGCAGCTCTTGCGCGATGTCGTCGTACACGCCGCCGAGGTCGTACCGCTCGAGTTCGTCTCTGCGCTTGCGCCGCAGCTTCTCGAGCATCTCTCGGATGCCCTCGAGGCGCTCGCCGTTCCGATCACGGAAGCCCGACTGCATCATTCGCCGGAGGGCGTTGTTGAGGTCGCCGTGGTACAGCAGGTCGTCGGTGATCTCGGAGAGCACCGCGTCAGCGTCGAGCTCGAAGCCGACTTGGGTGCCGTCCCACCGCGAATAGCTGAACCGTCCGGTCATGAACGGAGGCTACCCCCGGCCTGGCGCGGGACCGCCCGAGAGGCTGTAGCGAGCGGCCGGGGTGCCGATGAGATCAGGGTGGCCTCTCGTAAAATGCCGCAGGTGCGGTGGCGAATCCCGGCGGTGATCTTCGTCTTCTGCGCGCTCGCGGTCGGCCTGACCGGCTGTGGCTTCCGAGTCGGCTCGCCTGAGGCGAACGAGGACGCAAGCGACGACGTGCTCGCCGCGCAGCTGAAGATCGAGGATCAAGCCTGGGCGTTGCGCAGCAACTTCTTCCGACCTGACTTCGGGCCGGAGTGGCGGGAGATCCGCCAAGCGGGCGCGGACAAGCCCACGATGGGCCTCCCCTTCCAGACCTGCCTCGCTGCCGCGCAGGGAAGCGAGCTCGACGCCGCGACGATCTCGGCCGACGCCGGCTCACCCCGATTCACACGTCCCAACGGCGCGTTCGCCGCATCGAACGCGCTCGTGACGACCGACCCCGCTGTCGCGGCAAGTCTGTACGAGCTCTCGAAGACGCCCGAGTTCACGACGTGCGTCGCGCAGAACACGATCGACTTCCGCGCGAATGCGCCAATCGAGACCGCGGGCACGTCGGCGCTCGACATGGACGTGAGCGCCGGTGACAGCACCTCGACCAGAGTGAACCTCACCTACCCGGCCCGGGGCGCGAACGAGGACTTCGTGGCCGACTTCACCGTCGTGCAGGTCGATCGCGCGCTGCTCGCCCTGTGGTTCGCGAACCCCGGTACCCCGACGGTGCAGGCGGATGAGGATGCAGTCGTCGACGCCCTCGTCGCGCGCTTGACCACGCTCCCGAGCGAGACCTCGGTGACGGCGACGACCGACAGCTGAGAGCGGCGGTGGTCAGCCGCGGCTTCGGTAGGTGGCGCGGGCGCCCGAGGCGTCCTTGTTGAGACGCTTCGACAAGTGCAGGCCTTCGAGCAGGAACTCGACCGCGCTGGCAACCGCAGCCGGGCTCTCGTCGTCCGTCAGTGACGACACCGGCTCGCGCAGACTTGGCACCTTTGCGAGCAGGTCGGCCTCGTCGGCCGACGTCACGTCCTCGCCGACGTGTGCGATGAGACCCTCGTCGAACGCGGTGATGACATCACGCAGCTTGTCGGGGCTGAACCGGTTCTTGAACACGGTGAGGATCGAGGCCTTCACGAGGTTCTCGATGATCGAGCCGTCGCGCCCCTCCTCGAGACTCTCGATCTCGACCTTGCCGGATGTCGACGCCGCGAGGGCTTCGAGGTCGGACACCCGCGGCACGACGTCGCGCTCGCCGTGACGCAGCGCACGACGCACCGCGTTCGCGGACAACGTCTCGTAGTTCGACACGCTGAGACGCACTGACACACCGGACCGCTGGTTGATGTGCGGGCTCTGCCGAGCGAGCTGCGACAGCGTGGACACGACCTCGCCCATGTACTCGGGCACGTGCACCCGAAGCCCCGTCATATCGAACGAGCGCGCCTCTTGTTGCACGATGCCCGACTCGGTCTCGACGTCGAGTGGGTAGTGCGTGCGGATCTGGCTGCCGAAGCGGTCTTTCAGCGGCGTGATGATGCGGCCACGGTTCGTGTAGTCCTCGGGGTTGGCCGACGCGACGAGCATGAGATCGAGCGGCAGCCGGATCTTGTAGCCGCGCACCTGCACGTCGCGCTCCTCGAGCACGTTGAGGAGGCCGACCTGGATGCGTTCGGCGAGGTCGGGCAGCTCGTTGATAGCGAAGATGCCCCGATTCGTGCGGGGGACGAGGCCGTAGTGCAGCGTCAGCTCGTCGGACAGGTAGCGACCCTCGGCCACCTTGATGGGATCGACCTCGCCGATGAGATCGGCGATCGAGGTGTCGGGGGTCGCGAGCTTCTCGCCGAAGCGATCGTCGCGGTGCACCCAGTCGATGGGCGTGTCGTCGCCGCGCTCTCGGATGAGGTCGCGCGCGTGCTGCGACACAGGATGGTAGGGATCGTCGTTGATCTCGCTGCCGGCGACGATCGGTAGCCATTCGTCGAGCAGCGAGGTGAGGGAACGAATGATCCGCGTCTTCGCCTGCCCGCGCTCCCCCAAGAAGATGATGTCGTGGCCGGCCAGAAGCGCGTTCTCGAGCTGCGGCAGAACGGTGTCCTCGTACCCGATCACTCTCTCGACGAGCGGCTCACCCGCGGCGATCTTCGCGATGGCGTTGCGTCGGACCTCTTCTTTGACGGGGACTGACTGCCAGCCCGCGTCGCGCAGCTGACCGAGGGTGGCAGGACGTGACGACATGGGCGCCAACCTACCGCCGCACGGCGACACCCGGCGCAGGCCGTCCCGACCGGCCGATACCCTCTGGCCGGCATGGACCATCCTGGGATCGATCTCTCCGGGACGTGGGCCGCGACGATCGCCGACGAGTCGACCCGGCGCGCGTTCTTCGAACCGTCGTACGACGATCGCGAGTGGGAGCCCGTCTCCATCCCGGGTCATTGGCGCACGCACGAGGCGTTCGCCGGGTCGGATGGTCCGTTGCTGCACCGCCGCTGGTTCGATTCACCCGACGACGGGGGCTCCGGCGCCAGCGTGCGGAGCTGGCTGGTGTTCGACGGGATCTTCTACCTCGGTGACGTCTGGCTCGACGGCACCTACCTCGGGGACACCGAGGGCTACTTCTTCCCGCACGAGTTCGACGTCACCGAGCATGTGGCGGGCCGCGCCGAGCACCTCCTCGCAATGGAGGTCGCGTGCGCGCGGCAATCTGATCGCACGGCGAAGCGGAACCTGACCGGCGTCTTCCAGCACTGGGACTGCATCGATCCGGATTGGAACCCGGGCGGCATCTGGCGTGACGTCAGGCTCGAGCGAACGGGGCCGGTGCGGATCAGCCGGTTGCGGCTGCTGTGCCGCGACGCCGATGCCAACGCCAACCGGGCGCACTTCGCGTTCGTCGCCGACCTCGACAGCGACGAGGCCCGCACCGTGACGGTGCGAACGACGATCGGGGACCTCGCGGAGAGCTCCGTCGAGCAGTCGCTGGCGGTCGGGGTCAACCGAGTGGAGTGGACGGTGCGGGTGGAGAACCCGTCGCTGTGGTGGCCGCGGGCGATGGGAGACCAGACGCTCCACGACGTGAAGGTCGAGGTCGCGCTCGGTGACGAAGTGAGTCACCGACGCCAGGTGCGCGCCGGCATCCGATCGGTGGCGATGCGGGACTGGATCATGTCGATCAACGGCGAGCGCCTGTTTCTCAAGGGCTCGAACCAGGGTCCGACGCGAATGGAGCTCGGCGAGGCGACGTCCGAGGAGGTCGCGCGAGATGTCGACCTCGCTGTCGATGCGGGCCTCGATCTGTTGCGCGTGCACGCACACATCGGGCGTCCCGAACTGTACGACAGGGCGGACGAAGCGGGACTGTTGCTGTGGCAGGACATGCCGCTGCAGTGGGGCTACGCGCGGAGCGTGCGCAAGCAGGCGATCCGGCAAGCGCGGAAGGCCGTCGATCTGCTCGGGCACCATCCGTCGATCGTGATCTGGTGCGGCCACAACGTCCCGGTCGCGGTCGACGTCGAGCAGTCAGCCGCCATGGACCCGAAGAGGTTCGCGTTCAAGTACGCGGTCGGTCAGCAGCTCCCGACGTTCAATCGCAGTGTGCTCGACCGCGCCGTGAAGGGGGCGTTCGAGAAAGTCGACGGCACTCGTCCGGTCGTCGCCCACTCCGGGGTCGTGCCGCACTTGCCGAAGCTCGATGGCACCGACACGCACGTCTACTACGGCTGGTACAACGGCGACGAGCGTGACTTCGCCCGCTTCTGCGCGCGCATCCCGCGCATGGCCCGCTTCGTGAGCGAGTTCGGGGCGCAGGCGGTGCCCGCCGACGCGGAGTTCCTCGATCCGGAGAAGTGGCCCGATCTCGACTGGGAACACGTCGGCCGGAAGCACGCGCTGCAGAAGGCGATGTTCGATCGGTACGTGCCGCCGGAGGACTACGCGTCGTTCGACGCGTGGCGCCGAGCGACGCAGGTGTACCAGTCGACGGTCATCAAGCACCACATCGAGACGTTGCGCCGCCTGAAGTACCGGCCGACGGGAGGTTTCGCCCACTTCATGTTCGCTGACGCGTATCCGGGCGTGACGTGGTCGGTGCTCGGGCACGATCGCCAGCCGAAGGCGGGGTTCCAGGCGCTGGTCGATGCGTGCCGGCCCGTCATCGTCGTCGCGGAGCGGCCGCCCGCTGTCGTCGCGCCCGGCGATTCGCTCGCACTCGACGTGCATGTGGTGAGCGACCTCCGCACCGCGTTGTCGGAGGCGGTTGTGACCGCGCGGCTCGTGTGGGCGGGCGGCCATCACACCTGGCGTTGGCAAGGCGATGTGCCCGCGGACGACTGCGTGCGCGTGGGAACGGTCTCGGCGATGGTGCCCGACGCCCCCGGCGCGATGGACCTCGACCTTGACCTCGTCTGCGGCGACCTCGCCGTCACGAATCGCTACCGCTCCACCGTCCGCCGCCCCGCCTGACCAGCGGCGCCGCCAACTCGACCGTCAGCGCGCCCAAACGGGCGCGCTCAGCGTCAAGTCGCGCCGCGCATGCGCCTCGCGGTCGCGCACTTGCATCTGGCGCCCGCTGATCAGCGGGCGCCACGCGCGAGTCCCCGGGCATGCGACCCGTACGCTGTACGCGATGGCTCGCATCGCCGACCTGCTTGCTGCGGGCCGCACCTACTCGTTCGAGTTCTCGCCGCCGGGCACCGAAGCGGGATGGCTGACGCTCGGACGCACGATCGCGGAACTCGATCCGCTGAACCCGTCGTTCGTCTCCGTCACCTATGGCGCGGGCGGCGGCACCCGCGTCAGAACCCACGAGGCGGTCGCGTGGATCCGCAAGGAGACTCCGGTGACCCCGATGGCGCACCTCACGTGCGTCGGCCACACCCGCGCCCACATCACAGAGATCCTCGACGCGTACGACGCCGTGGGCGTCGAGAACATCCTCGCCCTCGCCGGCGACCCGCCGTCGGATCCGGCCATGGCCGCACCGAGCGAGTACGGGTACGCGATCGACCTTGTCGAGCACGTCCGGGATTCCGGCCGCTTCTCGGTCGGCGTGGCCGCCCATCCCGAGGTACATCCTCGGTCGGCCGACCCCGAGACCGACCGTGATCACCTCGCCGCCAAGCTCCGTGCCGCCGACTTCGCGATCACCCAGTTCTTCTTCGAGGTCGAGCCCTACCTTCGCCTCGTCGATGATCTCGCCGCACGGCAGGTCGACAAGCCAGTGATCCCCGGCGTCATGCCGATCACGAACATCGCATCGGTCGCCCGGATGGCCCAGCTGTCGGGGGCGGCGATCCCGGCCTGGCTGACCGAGCAGCTCGAAGCCGTGGCCGACGATCCAGACCAGGTCCGTCGGGTCGGCGTCGACGCGGCCACCGAGCTGGCCCGACAGCTCCTCGAGCGAGGCGCCCCCGGGCTCCACTTCTACACACTCAACCGGTCGACCGCGACCCGCGAGATCTACGCCAACCTCGGTCTGGCTCCCTGAGCGCTGCCCGGCCTAGGGTCGGCGCACCAGCACAGGGAGGACATGCATGAAGGCTTACGACAAGCTCTACATCGACGGCGCCTGGGTGGCGCCCTCGGGCAAGGGCACCCTCGACGTCATCAACTCCACGACCGAAGAGGTCATGGCCACGATCCCCGAGGGCGACGCGTCCGACGTCGACCGCGCGGTCAAGGCAGCGAAGGCGGCGTTCCCCGCGTGGTCGCAGACCTCGGTGCAGGACCGGGCCAAGTTCCTCTCCCGCATCAACGAGGGCCTCACCGCTCGGGCCGACGAGATCGCGAACATCGTCTCCGAAGAAGTCGGCATGCCCAAGATGCTGTCGAAGCTCATTCAGGTCGGCCTTCCGCAGGGCAGCTTCGCGGTGAACGCGCAGCTCGCCGAGGGCTACAAGTTCGAGGAGGAGGTCGGCAACTCGCTCATCGTGAAGGAGCCCGTCGGCGTAGTCGGCTGCATCACGCCGTGGAACTACCCGCTGCACCAGATCGCGGCGAAGGTCGCGCCCGCGCTTGCCGCCGGCTGCACCGTCGTGCTGAAGCCGAGCGAGGTCGCGCCGGTCAACGCGTTCATGCTCGCCGAGATCATCCACGATGTCGGCCTGCCCGCTGGCGTCTTCAACCTCGTGTCGGGCGTCGGCCCCGTCGTGGGCGAGGCGATGGCATCGCATCCCGACGTCGACATGATCTCGTTCACCGGCTCGACCCGGGCCGGTCGTCGCGTGAGTGAGCTCGCATCGCAGACGGTCAAGCGCGTCACGCTCGAGCTCGGCGGCAAGTCGGCGAACATCATCCTCGACGACGCCGACTTCGAGAAGGCCGTCGCCGATGGCGTCGGCAAGTGCTACCTGAACTCCGGCCAGACGTGCTCGGCGCTCACCCGGATGCTGGTGCCGCGTGACCGCCTCGCCGAAGCCGAGGCCATCGCCGCGAGGACCGCCGAGACCTTCACGACCGGCGACCCGTTCGAAGCGACGACTCGCCTCGGGCCGCTCGTGTCGTCGGTGCAGCGTGAGCGCGTGCGCGGTTACATCCAGAAGGGCGTCGACGAAGGCGCCACGCTCGTGACCGGTGGCGCCGAGGCGCCCGAGGGGCTCGACAAGGGCTTCTTCGTGCGTCCGACGGTGTTCTCGAACGTCACCCGCGACATGACGATCGCGAAGGAGGAGATCTTCGGCCCGGTGCTGTCGATCCTCCCCTACGACACGGAGGAAGAGGCCATCGAGATCGCCAACGACACGATCTACGGCTTGGCCGGTGGCGTGTGGTCGGGCGATCAGGAGCGGGCCAAGAAGGTCGCTCGTCGGATGCGCACCGGGCAGGTCGAGGTCAACGGCGGCGGCTTCAACCTGATGGCGCCGTTCGGCGGCTTCAAGCAGTCCGGTCACGGACGCGAGCTCGGCGCGTTCGGTCTCGAGGAGTACCTCGAGATCAAGTCGCTCCAGCTCTAACCGAGAACCCCGGACCGTTTGCTCACTCAGCCACCGCTGAGGGGGGTCGAGTGAGCAAACGGTAGGGTCGGCGACATGCCTGCACCCGTACGCGTCGCCATCACCGGAGCCGCGGGACAGATCGGTTACAGCCTGCTGTTCCGGGTCGCATCCGGCGAGATGCTCGGTCCGAATCAGCCCGTGATCCTGCAGCTCCTCGAGATCACGCCCGCCCTCGACGCGCTCCGCGGCGTCGCCATGGAGCTCGAGGATTGCGCGTTCCCGCTCCTCGAGGGCGTCGTCCAGACCGACGACCCGAACACCGCGTTCGGGGATGCGAACTACGCCCTTCTGGTCGGGTCGGTGCCCCGCAAAGCGGGAATGGAGCGCGCCGACTTGCTCACCATCAACGGCAACATCTTCACGGGGCAGGGCACGGCGCTCTCGGACAACGCGGCGAGCGACATCAAGATCCTCGTGGTCGGCAACCCTGCGAACACGAACTGCCTCATCGCGATGAACAACGCACCGAAGATCGATCCGACCCGGTTCACGGCGATGACGCGGCTCGACCACAACCGGGCAGTCGGCCAGCTCGCCGCCAAGCTCTCGGTGCCGGTCACCGACGTGAAGAAGATGACGATCTGGGGCAACCACTCCGCCACGCAGTACCCCGATCTCTTTCACTGTGAGGTGGGCGGGAAGAACGCCGCGGAGCTCGTCGGCGACCAGGCGTGGCTCGAGAACGAGTTCATCCCCACCGTGCAGAAGCGGGGCGCGGCGATCATCGAAGCCCGCGGCCTGTCGAGCGCGGCGTCGGCGGCGAACGCGGCCATCGATCACATGCGGACGTGGGCGATGGGCACCGCGGCCGACGACTGGGTGAGCATGGCCACGCCCTCCGACGGCTCATACGGCGTGGCCGAGGGTCTCATCTCCTCGTTCCCGACGACGTGCGCGCGATGGCAAGTGGTCGGTCGTGAAGGGTCTCGACATCGACGTGTTCTCGCGCGGGCGCATCGACGCGAGCGTCGCCGAGCTCACCGAAGAACGCGACGCAGTGAAAGGTCTCGGACTCATCTGAAGCTGCTCGTCACGCGGGGCACGCTCGAACGCATCGGAGACCGTCTGCCCGACGGCTACGAGCCGGTCGTGATGGAGAAGGACGGCTCGCTCGCGGGCGACGACGACGACTTCGAGGTCGCCGCGGCGTCGTTCGACCTGTTCGACGCGTACGCAGATGCGCTCCGGCCGTTCTTCAGTGCCGTCGTGCGGAGCGAGACCGTGAGGTGGTTCAGCGTGCCCGCCGCCGGGCTCGACCACCCCGTCTTCACCATGGTTTTGCAGCGGGGTGCGCGGCTCACCAACGCCCACGTTACGGACATCCCCATCAGCGAGTACGTGCTGCGCGCGGTGCTCGACCACTACCAGCGGGCGGGATTGTGGCGCGACGCGCACGCCCGGTCAGCATGGGATCGCCACGAGTTCCGCGAGGTCGCGGGCTCGCGGTGGCTGATCGTGGGCCTCGGGGCGATCGGCGAGGCGATCGCGACGCGGGCGCGGGCGTTCGGCGCGCACGTCACCGGGTGCCGCCGCCACCCCACCGGCGACGAGCCGATCGACGCGTACGTCGGCCCTACCGACCTCGTCGCCGTGCTCCCCGAGGCCGATGTCGTGGTGCTCTCGCTGCCCGGCGAGATCGACGCTCCTCCCCTCGTCGACGCGGCGTTCCTCGCCGCGATGGCCGAGGGGTCGATGCTGATCAACATCGCTCGGGGCTCTCTCGTCGACGAAGTGGCGCTCGTCGCCGCGCTCGATCGGGGACGTCCCGAGGTCGCGGTGCTCGACGTCATGGTCACCGAGCCGCTGCCGTCCGACAGCCCGCTGTGGACCCACCCGCGCGTCGTGCTCTCACCGCACAATTCCGCCGGTGGCCGCCATCGCTATGACCGGTACGACGACCTGCTGGTCAACAACCTCGGTCGTTACGCCCGGGGCGAGCCGCTGCTCAACGAGGTGTTCCTCACTTGAGGAACTTGCTCGTCGTGTTGTCGGCGAGCACCTTGCCGCCGGTCTGACAAGTCGGGCAGTAGTTGACGGTGTAGGCGGAGTAGGACACCTCGCGCACCATGTCGCCACACACCGGGCACGGCTGACCGGTGCGATGGTGCACCCCACCGGGACGGTCGGCCGACGAGCTCATGTCTGCGCGGGTGCGTTCGTACGCGAGCGACTCGTCGACGCACTCCCGAATCGCCGCGACGATCGCGGCCGCTCCGTCCTCGCCGAGCTTCGTCGTCGAGGCGAACGGCGAGACCTTCGCCCGATGGCAGACCTCGTTCGCGAGACGACGGCCGAGACCGGCGATGCAGCCCTGGTCGCGCAGGAACTTGTGCACTCGCATCGAGTGCTCGCCGAAGAGCTTGGCGAGCTCCGGCGCGGTGATCTGATCCGCTTCCGGCCCGAGGCCGGCGGTGGCGAGCTCGGGGTCGGTCCACACGCCGGCGCGGTGCTCCTTGCCCGCTTCGGTGAGCATGAGCGCGCTGCGATCGTCGAACACCCAACGGGCGATGCCGCCTCGCACCTTCGCGGCCTGCTTCGGGTCGGGCTTGAGCCGCCCGCCCTGCATGAGGTGCACCGCGAACGTGAGCGCTTCGAAGTCGAGGAGGAGGTACTTGCCCCGCCGTCCCACCTTCACGAGCGGATGGTCGAGCGCGTCCTTCGCCGGCGGCACGGCAGTCTTCATTGCGGTGAAGGACAGTGGCGTGAACTTGCGGAGCACGTTGCCGCCCCACCCCTCGGTCAGCCGTTCGGCATGGGCTTGCAGCTCGGGGAGCTCAGGCATACGTTGTCCTCGCCCGCGCATCCTCGAGCGCCGCATCGAGCGCGACGAACGCGGGCTGCGCCGCCATCAGCTTGTCCATGTCGCCGCTCACGCGGAGCCGCCCCGACATGAACGCGCTCTGCGCGTTCATTGCTCCGGTGCTCACCGCCACTGCCGTCTCGTGATCCTCGGTGAACGAAGCGTCAGCACTCGCCGCGGGCCCGAACCGCAGGCGGGCGACGCCATGGTCGAACTCGATGTGGTACCGAACGGTCCCCTCGGGCAGGCCGGTCACCGCGTGCTCGGCGACGAACGCGAGGTCGGGAGCGGCCGCGCGAATCGCGTCGCTGGCCTGTGCGGCGCGGTCGAGATCGTCGACCCACTCCGGGGTCAGGTACTTCGCCACGTCGGTAGTGTGCCCGGCCATGCAGCAGATCGGCGAGGGCACGAAGGTGTTCGACGCCGCCGCGGTCCGAGGCCGCTTCCAGGCGATCGAGAGCCCCGACGACGTGCTGGCCCTCATGGACACGGGCGCCGACGGCGTGATCGCGTTGGTGCGTGACGCCGGCGCGACCTTCCTGGCACCGATCTACCACGAGCTCACCGCCGTGATCTGCACGGGCGGCACGCCGCGCAGCCACATCGGCATCGTGAGCCGCGAGTTCCAGGTGCCGTGCGTGATGGCGTGTGCATTCGCCGACGGAGAGCCGGCGAACGGTTCCGAGGTCGAGGTCGACTGCTCGGGACAGACCGGAGTCGTCCGTGCTTGACGAGAAGAACGACAAGAAGGCCGAAGCGAATCGTCTCATCGCCTACCACGCGCCCATCGCGCAGACGCTCAGCGCCGAACGCACCTCGCTCGAGTCGAAGCTGATCCCCGTCTCCGCGTACGTCATCACGGCGTGCATCGAGACCTGGTACCGCTACCCGGAGATGGTCCGAGCCATCGACGCCGCGATGCCCGCCGAGGAGATCGGGCGCACCGGCAGGCGGCCGGGCACGCGCATCAACACGGTGCACCTGTGGGGAGTCCCGAACTTCTTCCTCCTGGGCCGAAGGGTCGTCGCGTCGATGGGCACTCCGGCCGACGATCCCGACGCGATCTATCCTGTGCTCGACTTCTGGGAGCGAGCGTCGCGTGCGTTCCGCGGTGACGGGTCGATGCAGGCGTGGGACACGAACGACGCCCGTCCCTACGCGGGTGCCGTCTCCGACGAGCTCCTCGACGGCACTACGGCGATCGACGACGACCAGCGGGCGGCCATCAAGAGGCTCAACGCGACGCTCGTCGGTTACCTCTTCCTCATGTGGTTCGACACGCGGTCAGGCGCCCAGGACACGGGGCCCTATCCCGTGCCCGGTCACGACGGCCAGGTGATGCTCGTCCGCGACTTCGCCCAGCTGAGCCAGAGCGACTACTGGTGGAGCGACGTCGCTGCCGACGTGCCGTACTCCAACTCTCACGGCCGCGCTCGTACTCGACGATGTCAAGTTCCGGGTCACCGACTTCGGCACCTCATACACGACGCCCGAGGACTATCTCGACCGTCTCGTGCGGTTCGGGCTGTACACGACCGACGAGCCCGGTGGCGCGCTGAAGCCGGTGCCGCTCGACGAGATCGACGCGATCGTGGGCGCGGTGCGCAAGGCGCAATCGGCTCACTACCGCAACATCGCGGCGATGGATCGCAACGAGAAGATCCGCTGCGGCGCCTACGTCTACTTCTCGTTCCTGCGCCCGTTCGCGCTCGCGGCCGGCATCGCCGACCAGCTCGACTGGACGGTGCCTCGCGACATCCCCGGGCCGCTCTACGACCTGATCTCCCAGATCGAGGGCGACAACACCGGCGACATGGGCGACGGGCCGTACTACGACCTGATCCCAGTGAACGCTGATCTGTGAACGCCAGCGACGAGTCTCGCCACGAGTCCCGGAGGGCCGGGCTGGCTCGAGCGGTGGACGTTCGAGGCCTGGGACAAGGACGCGACGTTCGGCGCGATCGCCGCGATCACGCTCGACCCCGGGGCGCACCACGCGTGGTACTGGGCGTCGGTCGTGCGCGACGGCCACCCCCTACTGACGCTCGTCGACACCGAGCTCCACCTCCCGAAGTCGTCGTTGGCGCTGCGCGGGCCCGGGCTGTGGGCCGACCACGTCTGTGAAACGGCGCTCGAGCATTGGACGGTGGCGAACGAAGCCTATGGCGTTGCCCTCGCCGATCCGGAGGATGCGCTCGGCGCGCAGCGCGGCGACCTCGTGCCGCTCGGCTTCGACCTGGAGTGGGAGGCCGCCGACGATCCGGTCGAACTCGCGGACGGCTACAAGATCGACGCGACGGTCAACGGCGAGATCCTGATCGCCGACGAGACCCTTGCGATCGAGGCCGCCGGCCGCTGGCGCCACGAGTGGGGCGAGCTGCGCTGGCCCGACGCACCAGCGCATCCGCCTCACGGCCCACGGGCGCCCCTGCGCATCGACCCACCGCCGGGCGGCGTGATCCTCGTCGAACGGGTGCTCACTCCCGACGGCTGGCATGAATGGCTCCGGCCGGAGCGGGCACCCTAGGGTCGAACGTCGTGCACGTCCTGGCCCTGAGCCTGTCGCCCGAGGAGCTCATCCGCACTTTCGGCACGATCGGGCTGATCGCGATCATCTTCGCCGAGTCCGGTCTGCTGATCGGCTTCTTCCTGCCGGGCGACTCGCTGCTGTTCACGGCCGGGCTGCTCGCCTCGCAGGGCAAGCTCAACCTGGCGGTGATCCTTGTGGGCTGCTTCCTTGCCGCATTCATCGGCGACCAAGTCGGCTACGCGTTTGGCAAGAAGGTCGGGCCGAGCATCTTCAAGCGGCCTGAGTCACGCTTCTTCAAGCACGAGAACGTCGCACGGGCCGAGGAGTTCTTCGAGAACCACGGCTCGAAGACGATCGTGCTCGCCCGCTTCGTGCCCATCGTGCGCACGTTCGCGCCCGTGCTCGCCGGTGTCAGCAACATGCGCTACCGCACGTTCGTCACGTTCAACGTCGTCGGCGCGTTCCTGTGGGCGGTCGGCGTGACCCTGCTCGGCTTCTGGCTCGGTGAGACCATCCCCAACATCGACAAGTACCTGCTGCCGATCATCGCCGGCATCGTCACGCTGTCGCTGCTCCCCATCGGCTTCGAGTGGCTGCGCCACCGCAAGCGCGCCGCGACGGAGGCGTCAGAGGAGACGACCCAAGGCTGAATTTCTTGGCCGTCCGGGGCTCTGGCACCCGGCAACGCCAAGAGAACCGGCTCAGCCGACGGGCTGCGCGGGGACTGCCGCCGCGGCGGGAGCCGAGGGCGTGTCCGTCATCGAGCCGGTGCTGCGCTTCGCGAACGCGATCGCTCCGAGCAGGATGACCAACGCGCCACCCGCGATCAGGAAGCGAGGGCCGTCGTCGTCCTGCAGGTTGATGACCGCGGGCAGGATCAGCAGCGACACGAGGTTCATGACCTTGATCAGCGGGTTGAGTGCGGGGCCGGCCGTGTCCTTGAACGGGTCGCCGACGGTGTCGCCGATGACCGCGGCCTTGTGCGCCTCGGAGCCCTTGCCGCCCTCGTGGCCGTCCTCGATGTACTTCTTCGCGTTGTCCCACGCACCACCGGAGTTCGACAGGAAGTTCGCCATGAGCTGGCCGGTGAGGATGACCGCGGCGAGGAACGCACCGAGCGCGAAGTAGTTGATGCCGAAGCCGATGATGACCGGGGAGAGGACCGCGAGCAGCGCCGGCGTCGCGAGCTCACGCAGCGATGCCTTCGTGCAGATGTCGATGACCGGCCCGTACTCGGGCAGCTTCTCGCCGCTCATGATCTTGCCGTCGGCGAACTGGTTGCGGACCTCCTGCACGACCGTCGCCGCGGTGCGGCCCACGGCTCGGATCGCGAGCGAGCTGAACATGAACGCGATCGAGCCACCGATGAGCAGACCGATGAAGGTCTTCGGATCAGCGACGTTGATCTGGGTGAGCGGGTTGCTGAAGAGCTCCGACCCGATGTCGCCGAGCTCGAGCTCGTCGCCGATCGTCTCGATGAACGACGCGAAGAGGGCGACGGCGGCGATGACCGCCGAGCCGATCGCGAACCCCTTGGTGACGGCCTTGGTGGTGTTGCCGACCGCGTCGAGGCTGACCATGATCCGCTCGGGCTCGCCGTGGAACTCGCCCGACATCTCGGCGATGCCGGCGGCGTTGTCGGCGACCGGGCCGAACGTGTCCTCGGAGACGATCACACCGGTCGTCGCCAGCATGCCCATGCCGGTCAAGGCGACCAGATAGAAGACGAACTGGATGTTGCCACCGCCGAGCCCGATGGCCGTCGCGATGGCGATGGCGATGGCGATGATCGCCCACACCGACGATTCGAGACCCGACGCGATGCCTGAGAGCACCGTCGTCGCCGGGCCCGTACGCGCGGCCTCCGCGATCTCGCGGACCGGCCTGGTCTCGGTCGAGGTGAAGTACTCCGTGAGCCGGCTGACGATCTGCGCGAGGACGAGACCGATGACGACAGCGGCGAACACACGCCAGCCGGGGTTGGTGAGCGTGCCCTCGTCATTGCCGACGTAGACGAGCGCGAGGACGAGCGTGCCGAGGACGGTGAGCATGACCCGCGACGAGAAAGCCGCGGTTGATCGGCGTCATGGCCGACTTGTCCTTCTCGGTCGCTCGCACGGAGAACAGTCCGACGATCGACGCGAGCACGCCGATGGCCCGACACGCGAGCGGGAAGATGAGCCCGATCGCCCACTTGCTCGGCTGATCGGGATAGATCGAACGGAACGCGGAGACGCCGAGGATGATCGACGCGACGAGCGTCACCTCGTAGCTCTCGAAAAGGTCGGCGGCCATGCCGGCGCAGTCGCCGACGTTGTCGCCCACGTTGTCGGCGATGGTGGCGGGGTTGCGAGGGTCGTCCTCGGGGATGCCGGCTTCGACCTTGCCGACGAGGTCTGCGCCGACGTCGGCGGCCTTGGTGAAGATGCCGCCGCCTACACGGAGGAACAGGGCCAGGAGCGAGCCGCCGAACCCGAACCCAATGAGGATCGCGGTTGCGGTGTTCTGGAAGATCATGATGATGACGGTCGCGCCGAGCAGCCCGAGGCCGACGGTGAACATGCCGGCGACACCACCGGTGCGGAACGCGACCTTCAACGCTGCGGGCATCGAACCGGACTTCGCGGCGGCCGCGGTGCGCACGTTGCCCCGCGTCGCGAGGGTCATCCCGATGAAGCCAGTGAGGCCGGACATGACGCAGCCGAGGATGAACGCGAGCGTGCGGTACATGCCCGACTCGCCGAACGTGAGCGCGTTCTCCTCGTTCGGCTTCACCACCGCGACCGACGTGAGGAACACGACCGCGGCCAGCGGGATGAGGATCAGCGCGATCGTCTTGAACTGCCGGTTGAGATACGCGCTGGCGCCCTCCTGGATCGCCTTCGCGATCTCCTGCATCTTCGGCGTGCCCGGGTCCTCCGCCATGACCAAGCGCGCGAGGATGAAACCGACCGCGATGGCGACGAGCGCCGTGAGCGCGCAGGCGATGAGAATCGCCCACTCGCCGCTCGACAGCGTGAACTCTTGGTAGCCGCCCTCGGCAAGGATGTGAGTCAACAGGGTCCCCTGGTTGTGGGCCGCGCGCGTCTCGCGGCGCAATCTGGCGGAAAGGTCCCGGGGAGTCTATGGAGCGCAGGTCAGCGATGCGAAATGCTGTCCTACCTGGTCGAACGCAGCCTCAGACCCGGTCGAACAGGATCGCTCGCTTCACTTCCTCGATCGCCTGGGTCACTTTGATGCCGCGGGGGCAGGCGTCGGTGCAGTTGAACGCGGTGCGGCACCGGAACACGCCGGACTTCTCGTTCAGGATGTCGAGGCGCTGGCCCGCCGCCTGGTCGCGCGAGTCGAAGATGAAGCGGTGCGCGCCCACGATGGCGGCCGGGCCGACGTACGACGAGTTGCCCCAGTACACCGGACACGAGGTCGTGCAGCACGCGCAGAGGATGCACTTCGTCGTGTCGTCGAACCGCTCGCGGTCCTCGGCCGACTGGTGACGCTCCTTGTAGCCCGGGTCGTCACTGTTGATGAGATACGGGAGGATCGACCGGTACTGCGCGAAGAACGGCTCCATGTCGACGACGAGGTCCTTGATCACCGGAAGCCCACGAATCGGCTCGAGCGTGATGTCAGTGCCCACGTTCTCGATGAGCTGACCACACGCCAAGCCGTTCTGCCCGTTGATCACCATCGCGTCGGAGCCGCACACACCGTGCGCGCACGAGCGGCGGAACGTGAGGGTGCCGTCGTGATGCCACTTCGCCTCGTGGAGCGCGTCGAGCACCCGGTCCTTCGGGTCGACCTCGACCTCGTACTCCTGCCACCGCGGCTTCTTGTCGACTTCGGGGTTGTAGCGCTTGACCTTGAGGTGGACAGCGACCATCAGTACTTCCGCTCCATGGGTAGGTACTTCCCGGACTCGACTTCCTTGTAGCCCAGGCGGATCGACCCGTCGTCCTCGAGCCACGCGAGCGTGTGCTTCATCCAGTTCGCGTCGTCGCGCAGCGGATGGTCCTCCCGCCAGTGGGCGCCGCGGCTCTCCGTGCGAGCCCGGCCCGACACGACAAGGCACTCGGCAAGGTCGAGCAGGTAGCCGAGCTCGAGCCCCTCGGTGAGGTCGTAGTTGAACACCGCGCCCTTGTCCTGCACGCCGACGCGCTTGTAACGGTCCTTCAGGTCGGCGAGGACATCGAGCATCTCGGAGAGGCTCTCCTCGGTGCGGAACACCGACGCCTTGTCCATCATCTCGTCCTGCAGCGTCGTGCGGATGTCGGCGATGTTCTCGGTACCGGTGGACGCGAGCAGCCGCTCGATGTGCCCGCGGGTGTCGTCGGCGGCATCAGCCACGGGCTCGGGCATGGGCGCCTTCGCGACGAACTCGGCCATCGCCTGTCCGCCCCGCTTGCCGAACACGACGATGTCGAGCAGCGAGTTCGTGCCCAACCGGTTGGCGCCGTGCACCGACACACACGCGCACTCCCCCGCGGCGTAGAGGCCGGGCAGCACGGTGTTCGCCGCGTCGATCACGACCTCGCCGTGGATGTTCGTCGGGATGCCGCCCATCGCGTAGTGCGCCGTCGGCTGGATCGGGATGAGGTCCTTCTTGGGCTCGATGCCGAGATAGGTGCGGACGAACTCGGTGATGTCGGGCAGCTTGGCGTCGATCTGCTCCGGAGGCAGATGCGTGAGGTCGAGCATGATGTGGTCCTTGTTCGGACCGCAGCCTCGTCCCTCGCGGATCTCGAGCAGCTCGGCGCGGCTCACCATGTCGCGCGGGGCGAGGTCCTTCACCGTCGGGGCGTAGCGCTCCATGAACCGCTCGCCGTCTGAGTTGCGCAGGATGCCACCCTCGCCGCGCGCCGCCTCTGACAGCAGGATGCCCATCTTGTAGATGCCGGTCGGGTGGAACTGGAACATCTCCATGTCCTCCATGGGGATGCCGCGGCGGTACAGCAGGCCCGGCCCGTCGCCGGTCAGCGAGTGGGCGTTCGACGAGATCTTGAACATCTTCCCGAACCCGCCCGACGCGAACAGGATCGCCTTCGTCTGGAAGACGTGGAGGTCGCCCGTCGCGAGCTCGTACGCCACCGCGGCGGCGACCCGCCGGTCGGCGCCCTCGCCCTCGAACACGACGTCGAGCACCTGGTACTCGTTGAAGAAGTTGACCTCACGTGCGACACACTGCTGGTAGAGCGTCTGCAGGATCATGTGGCCGGTGCGGTCGGCCGAGTAGCAGGCTCGGCGCACCGGCGCCTCGCCGTGGTTGCGGGTGTGCCCGCCGAACCGCCGCTGGTCGATGCGGCCCTCGGGCGTGCGGTTGAACGGCAGACCGAAGTGCTCGAGCTCGATGACCGCGTCGATGGCCTCGCGGCACATGATCTCGGCCGCCTGCTGGTCGACGAGGTAATCGCCGCCCTTCACGGTGTCGAAGGTGTGCCACTCCCACGAGTCCTCTTCGACGTTGGCGAGGGCGGCGCACATGCCGCCCTGCGCGGCGCCCGTATGCGACCGGGTGGGATAGAGCTTGGTGATGACGGCGGTGCGGCACTTGCCGGCCACCTCGATCGCCGCCCGCAGGCCGGCCCCCCCTGCCCCCACGATCACGGCGTCGTAGCTGTGGGTGTGGATGTTCACCGGCTCAGCCTGCCAGACCTATGGAGAAACCGGCGCCAAGCCAGCGGCCTCGTCAGTGGCGGAAGTGGCGCTCGCCGGTGAAGACCATGGCCAGGCCGTGTTCGTCGGCAGCGGCGATCACCTCTTCGTCGCGGACCGACCCGCCGGGCTGGATCACCGCGGCGACACCTGCCTCGGCGGCGACGTCGAGCCCGTCGCGGAACGGGAAGAACGCGTCGCTCGCACACGCGCCACCAGCGGCGCGCCCGGCGGCGCGGGTCGCGGCGATGCGGGCAGAGTCGACCCGGTTCTGCTGGCCGGCACCGATGCCCACGGCGCGCTGGTTGCCGACGAGGACGATCGCGTTGGACGACACGGCCGCGCACACGATCCACGCCAGCTCGAGGTCGGCCCACTGCTCCTCGGTGGGCGCGACCTTCGTGACGACCCGCCATGCCGAACGGTCGAGCGATACCGCATCCGACTGCTGGACGAGGACGCCGCCGTCGATCGAGCGCATGTCGAGCCCCCGCTCACCGGGCGCCGGCGCGGTCAAGACCCGCAAGTTCTTCTTCGCGGTGAGCACGGCGAGTGCGTCGTCGTCATAGCCCGGCGCCACGACGACCTCGGTGAACACCGGGGCGAGCGCCTCTGCGAGCGCAACTGGCACCGGACGGTTCAACGCGACGATGCCGCCGAACGCCGACACCGGATCGCACTCGTTCGCGGCGACATAGGCGGAGGTGATGTCGTCGGTGATCGCGACACCGCACGGGTTCGCGTGCTTGACGATCACCGCGGCGGGGCGGTCGCCGAGCTGGTGCACGAGCCGCCACGCCGCCTCGGTGTCGTACAAGGTTGAGGTACGAGAGGTCCTTGCCGCCGTGCTGCACCGCGTCGTCCCACCAGCTCTTCGCGCCGCGGAAACGGTACCGGGCGCCGGCTTGGTGCGGGTTCTCGCCGTACCGCAGCTCCTGCGCCCGGTCGAGCGTGAAGGCGAGCGTCGGCGGCAGCGGATCTGCGCTCTCGTCGGCCAGCCAGGCTGAGATCGCGGCGTCGTACGCCGACGTGTGCGCGAAGGCCTTGCGCGCGAGCGCCCGGCGCGTCGCCGCCGACACCACGCCGGACTCGCGCAGCTCGTCGAGCACCGCGCCGTAGTCGGCCGGATCGACCACCACTGCGACGTGCGCGTGGTTCTTGGCCGCGGCCCGCACCATGGCCGGCCCGCCGATGTCGATCGTCTCGACGTCGGGTCGTTCGACGAACGGGTAGAGGTTCGACACGATCAGCCCGATCGGCGTGATGCCGTGCCGCTCGAGGTCGGCGACGTGCTCGGGATTGTCGAGATCGGCCAGCAACCCGCCGTGGATGTTCGGATGCAGCGTGACCACGCGATGGCCGAGCAGCTCGGGTACCCCGGTCACGTCGGCGACCTCGATGACGGGGAGCCCCGCCTCGCGCAGCGAGCGCGCCGTGTTGCTGCTCGACACGAGCTCCCAGCCGAGGTCGTGAAGCCCGCGACCGAGGTCGACGATGCCGGCCTTGTCGTAGACCGACAGCAGCGCCCTCATCCCAGTCCCTCCATGAACGAACGGATCGCCGCGGGATAGAGCGCGCGCTCGGCGACCTTCACCCGCTCGTGGAGCGACTCCTCGGTGTCGTCGGGCCGCACCTCCACCGCCGCTTGCGCCACGATCGGGCCCGCATCGAGCTCGGCCGTGGCGACATGCACCGTGCAGCCGGTCACCTTCACGCCTGCTTCCAGCGCATCTCGCACGCCGCGCGCGCCGGGGAAGGCCGGGAGCAGGGACGGATGGGTGTTCAAAACCCGTCCCGGCCACCGGTCGATGAACGGCTTGTCGAGGATCGTCATGAAGCCCGCCATGGCAACGAGGCCCACATCGTGGCGCTCCAAGACATCCACCACTTCGTGGGTGTACGCGAGCCGATCGAAGCTCGGGCCGAAGGAGGTGCGCCCCACGAGCACTGCCGGCACTCCGGCGTCGGCTGCCACCTCGAGCGCCCGGCACGGACGGTCGGAAACTGTCACGACGACGGGGATGTCGGCCGCGAGGATCGCCTCGAGGATCGTGCCGCTGCCGGACGCAAGCACTCCGATCTGCGCCCCACTGTGCACCACAGGCAACCTACTGCCGTGACGTACCACGATCCGTCACTTGGCGAGCCCCTGGCTGTACGGTGACGAAGTTCGGCTCACTTGGGGAGGCGCCCGCAGTGAAAGAGAAACCGACCGTACCCGACTGGATCATGATGGCCGGGGGCGTGGTGTGCCTGCTGTTCTCGTTCTTCGCGTTCTACAGCTTCGCGGTCCATCGACACGAGCGCGTGGGGAAGCGGGCTGTTCCCGCTCGCGACCTACGTGGCGCTCTTCGGTGTGATCGTCGGGGGGTCCGTCGCACTCATGAAGTTCGCGAACGTGAACCTGCCCGAACCGATCCTCAGCTTCAGCTGGAAGCAGATCCGCTTGGCGCTGTCGATCTTCGCGGCCCTGTTGATGTTCGGCTTCTTGATCCTCGACACGGGCTTCGACAAGGCGATCGGCTTCTGGCTCATGATGCTCGGGGCGATCGCGCTCGTCGTGGGCTCGGTCATGGAGACGATCGGCTTCGACCCGCAGGCCGCGAAGGCCGGAGGGGGCGCGGCACCGGGCGCAGCACCTCCCTCGCCGCCTTCACCTCCGCCGGGCTCGCCGCCTCCGCCTCCGCCGCCTTCGGCCTAGCTCAGAGCTCAGGGCTCAGAGCCGAGCGACGACCTCGGCCATCCGGTCCCCGGCCTCGGTCGGGTTCTGCGCGACGGTGACGCCGGCTGCGGCCAGCGCATCCATCTTCCCCTGAGCGGTGCCCTTGCCTCCCGAGACGATCGCGCCCGCGTGGCCCATCTTCTTGCCCGCGGGCGCGGTGACACCCGCGACGTAGGCCACGACCGGCTTGTTCATCTCGGCCGCGATGAACTCCGCTGCCTCTTCCTCAGCGGAGCCGCCGATCTCACCGATCATCATCACCGCGCGCGTGTCGCCGTCGGCTTGGAACTCGCGGAGGCAATCGATGAACGAGGTTCCGGGCACCGGATCACCGCCGATGCCGACACACGTCGTGACGCCGATGCCCTTCTGCTTCAGCTCGTAGAGCGCCTGATAGGTGAGCGTCCCGGACCGACTCACGATGCCGACGGGCCCGCCCGGCTCGGCGATCTCACCGGCGGTGATGCCGATGTTGCACTTGCCGGGGCTGATGATCCCGGGGCAGTTGGGCCCGAGCAGCCGCGTGCCAGGGTGATTGCGCTGAAGCGTGTTGAACACGCGCGCTTCGTCGTGCGCAGGGATGCCTTCGGTGATGCAGACCACGAACGGCACTCCCGCGGCCGCCGCTTCGAGGATCGCTGCGGGGGCGGCCTTCGGCGGGACCGAGATGAACGAGGCGTTCGCGCCCGTTGCGGCGACGGCGTCGGCGACGGTGTCGAACACAGGGATGCCCTCGACGTCCTGCCCGGCCTTGCCCGGCGTCACTCCCGCGACGACCTGCGTGCCGTACGCGCGGTTGCGGAGCCCGTGGAATCGACCTTGGCCGCCAGTGAGGCCCTGCACGAGCACCTTCGTGGTGTCGTCGACGAAGATCGCCATCACTTGCTCCCTTCGGATGATCCGGCAGCGAGCGCGACCGCGGTGCGAGCGGCGTCGAGCATCGTCGGTTGGCTGATGAGCCGATCGGACAGGAGCGGCGCGATGATCGCTCGTCCCTCCTCAGCGAGAGTGCCGTCGAGGCGGATGACGATCGGCGCCTTCACGTCGACCCGTCCGAGCGCCTCGACGATGCCGTTCGCCACCTCGGTGCCCTTCGTGATGCCGCCGAAGATGTTCACCAGGATCGCCCGCACGTCCTCGTCGGAGTTGATGACCTCGAGGGCGGCGGACATCACGTCGGCGCTCGCACCACCGCCGATGTCGAGGAAGTTCGCGGCACGGCCGCCGACCTGGTTGACGACGTCGAGTGTGCTCATCGCCAGCCCCGCGCCGTTGGCGATGATTCCGACCTCACCTTCCAGTCCGATGTACTGCAGGCCTTTCTCCCGCGCGAGCTGCTCGCGCTCGTCGAGCTCGACAGTCGCCGCGTACTCCTCCCACTCGGGATGGCGGAACGCCGCGTTGTCGTCGAGGCTCACCTTGGCGTCGAGCGCGTGCACGCGACCGTCGGGCGTGAGGATCAGCGGGTTGATCTCGGCGAGGTCGCAGTCGCCCTCGACGTAGCAGCGGTAGAGCTTGGTGAGGATGTCGGCCGCGCCGTCGATCGCCTTCGCATCGAGCTTCGCCGCGACGGCGATGTCGCGTGCCTGTTCGAAGCTGAGGCCGTCGACGGGGTCGATCCAGGTCTTCACGATCGCGTCGGGTTCCTCCTCGGCGACCTGCTCGATGTCAATGCCGCCGCGGGCGGACACCATGCTCAGGTACTTCTTGGCCGAGCGGTCGAGCGTGAAGCTCGCGTAGTACTCCGCCGTGATGTCGGACGCGTGCTCCACCCACACGCGCTTCACGACGTGGCCCTTGATGTCCATCCCGAGGATGTTCCCGGCGTGCAACCGCACCTCCTCGGCGGTGGCGGCGAGCTTGATTCCCCCCGCCTTGCCGCGGCCGCCGACCTGCACCTGTGCCTTGACGACGACCGGGTAGCCGGCGCGCTCGGCCTGCGTGACGGCCTCGTCGACGGTGTCCGCGACCCCGCCGGGCGACACCGGGATGCCGAACCGGGCGAAGTACTGCTTGCCCTGGTACTCGAAGAGGTCCACGAGCCTGCCTCTCAGTTCTCTTGGTCGAGCCCGTCGAGGGCATGTTCGAGCCAGCTGCTCACCGATGCGAGGTTCGCACCGGGGGTGAAGATCTCCGCGACGCCTTGCTCCTTCAACACGGGGATGTCCGCGGTGGGGATGACGCCGCCGCCGAACACGAGGACGTCGGCTCGCCCGCGGGCGGTGAGCTCCTCGATCACGCGGGGGAAGAGGGTGAGGTGCGCACCGGAGAGAAGCGAGAGGCCCACCGCATCGGCGTCTTCTTGAACCACGGTCTCCGCGACCTGCTCGGGCGTCTGGTGCAAACCGGTGTAGACGACCTCGAACCCCGCGTCACGCAAGGCCCGCGCGATGACCTTTGCGCCACGGTCGTGTCCGTCGAGGCCGGGTTTGGCGACGACGACCCGATAGCGGCGATTCACAAGACCGGCACAATAGGTCGGTGTCCGCCTCTGGCACCCAATCGGAGTACCGACCGGCACGCCCGCTACCGGGCAAGGGTCGCCGCTCCGTGATCTTGGCGGTGATCGCCGGTGTCGTGGGCATCGCCGCGCTGGTCGGCGTCGCCCTGCTCACCAGCAGCGGGTCAACTGAGGTGCGTCTCGGCGACGATGAGTTCGAGGTGGGTGAGGCCGCGACGCTCGCGGCGCGGATCGAAGCCGACGGCGCGCCGCTCCTCTTCCAGGACCTGCTGGTCGGCGGCTCGCGCGACATCTACGTGCACCATGTGGGCAACGACGCCGACATCGGCTGGGTCGCGTTCGACGCCCGAGTGCCAGGGAGCGCTCGCGAGTGCACGCTCGAATGGGACAGCACACGGGACCTGTTCGTTGATCCCTGCACCGACGAGACGTTCCCGCCGGACGGCGGCGAGCTACCGCACTACCCGACCCGGGTGACCGACGACGGCGCGGTGATCGTCGATCTCACGCCTCAGGGGCTGCCGGGTCAGGGCTCGACGACCACGGGATCGTCGTCGAGCTCGATCCTCGTCACCGGGCTCTCTACGACGACGACCGCGGGCTGACGGGGCGGCGCGGCGCACGGATCAGGGGCCGATGCGTTCGAGGGGGCTCCACGACAGCAGCAGGCGCTTCTCGCCGAACTCGCTGAACCGCACGATCGCCTCGGCCTTGTCGCCGCCGCCCTCGATGCCGAGGATCACTCCCTCGCCGAACTTGACGTGGCGCACGTCGTCGCCGACCCGCAGCCCGAGGCGTTCCGCACCGGTGGTTGCCGGACGCTGCCCGGCGCGCATCGCCTGATCCACGATGCGGTCGCGCCCGGCTTCGCTGCTCGGAACGAAGCCTTCGTGGCGCCCTCCCCCGTCGGAGCGGTAGCTCGAACGGAGGGACGCCCGCCCGGGAGTGCGCCCGCCGGGATCGACGACCGACACGAGCTCGCTCGGAATCTCGTCGAGGAAGCGGCTCGGCGGGTTGTACTGCGTCGCGCCCCACAACATGCGGCTCCACGCGTGGCTCACGAACAGACGCTCGCGGGCCCTCGTGATGCCGACGTACGCAAGGCGACGTTCCTCTTCGAGCTCGTCGGGATCGGTGAGCGAACGGATGTGGGGGAACACCCCGTCTTCGCATCCGATGAGGAACACGATCGGGAACTCGAGGCCCTTCGCCGAGTGGAGCGTCATGAGGACGACCGCACCGCTGTCGCCGTCGAGCTCGTCAGTGTCGGACACCAGGGCGATCTGCTCGAGGAAGTCGTCGACCGCCGTCATCTCGCGGGCGGACCCGATGAGCTCGGCGAGGTTCTCGAGCCGGCCCTCTGACTCGACCGAGTGCTCGGCGCGCAGCTCGGCGATGTATCCCGAACCTTCGAGGAGGCGCTCGAGCACCGCACCCGGGCCTTCGTCGAGCATGCTCCTGCCCTTGTCGAGCACGGCGAGGAACCCTGCGATGCCGCGTTGTGCGGCCGTCGACACACCCGCGTCGGCCGCCCGTCGCAACGCATCGTGAAACGAGATGCCCTGGCCCTTCGCCCATGCGTCGACGCGTCCGACCGTTGTGTCACCGACGCCGCGCTTCGGAACGTTCAGCACCCGCTTGACGCTCACTTCGTCCGCGGGGTTCGCGACGGCACGCAGGTAGGCCACCGCGTCCTTGATCTCACGACGGTCGTAGAAGCGTGTGCCCCCGAGCACCTTGTAGGGGATGCCGACTCGCATGAGGTGCTCCTCGAGCACCCGGCTCTGGGCGTTCGTGCGGTAAAAGACCGCGACGTCGCCCCAGCGGCGGTGGTCCTCGTCGTGCAGCAGCGCGATCTGATGCGCCACCCACTGCGCCTCGTCACCCTCGTCGTCGGCGTGGTAGCGCACGATCGGATCGCCGAGACCCTGGTCGGTCCAGAGGTTCTTCGGTTTGCGCCCCAAGTTGTTCGCGATGACCGCATTCGCCGCGTCGAGGATCGTCTGCGTCGACCGGTAGTTCTGCTCGAGCGTGATCACCGTGACATCGGGAAACGCCTGCTCGAACTCCAAGATGTTGCGAATGTCAGCGGCGCGAAATCTGTAAATCGACTGGTCGCTGTCTCCGACCACGCAGACGTTGTGGTGGGCCTTGCCGAGCATGAGGACGATCTCGTTCTGCGCGCGGTTCGTGTCTTGGTATTCGTCGACGAGCACGTGCTCGAAGCGCTCTTGGTAGTGCGCGAGCACGTCGGGATGCTCACGGAACAGCTTGACCGTCAGAGTGAGGATGTCGTCGAAGTCGAGCGCGCCGGCGCGCTGCAGACGGACCTGATACTCGCGGTACACGTCAGCGATGCGCCGTTCGAAGATCGTCGACGCCTTGGCCGCGTACTCCTCGGGGCCGATGAGCTCGTTCTTCGCGGCGCTGATCGTGGCGTGCACGGACCGGGCCGGGAACCGTTTCGGGTCGACGTTGAGGTCGCGCAGCACGTACGAAGTGAGCCGCGTCGCGTCGGCCTCGTCGTAGATCGTGAACGACGTGGGATAGCCGAGCGCACCGATGTCGCGCCGCAGGATGCGCACGCACGCCGAGTGGAACGTCGAGACCCACATCTTCTTGGCCACGGGCCCCACGAGCGCCTCGACGCGATGGCGCATCTCGTCCGCAGCCTTGTTGGTGAACGTGATCGCGAGGATGCGGAACGGGCTGATGCCCTCCTGCTCGATCAGATGCGCGATGCGGTGGGTGAGCACCCGGGTCTTGCCCGAACCGGCCCCTGCGACGATCAGCAGCGGGCCCTGGGCGTGCACCACTGCGTCGAGCTGCTCGGGATTGAGATCGGGCGCATCCCCGTCGGCACGAGGCGAGGCAGCGGGCATGGCCCTCCCATCCTACGGGCGGGGTGGGAACTCCCCGAGGGCCCCGTAGGCCCTTCGGTGCAAGGATGCGCGGCCATGGAGATGCACATGGCCACAGTGTGGGAAGCGGTCGCTGACGCGGTGCCCGACGCGACGGCGTTGGTGCACGGGGACAATCGGCGCACGTGGGCGGAGTTCGACCGTCGGGCCGCTGGGCTGGCCGGAGCGCTCACCGACGCGGGCGTCGGCCCCGACTCGAAGGTGGGCCTGTACCTCTACAACTCGAACGAGTACCTCGAGGCGCAACACGGTGCGTTCAAGCTCCGCGGCGTCCCGGTGAACGTGAACTATCGCTACCTCGACGACGAGCTCTGGTACCTGCTCGACAACGCCGACGCCGAAGCCCTCTTCTTCCACACGTCGTTGGCGGAGCGGGTCGACCGGGTGCGCGAGCGCCTGCCGAAGCTCAAGCTGCTCGTCGAAGTCGACGACGACGGCGCGCACCTCGACGGTGCCGAGCGCTACGAGGACCTGACCGCGCACGACCCGATGCCCCGCATCGAGCGCCGCGAGGACGACATCTACATGCTCTTCACCGGCGGCACGACCGGCATGCCCAAGGGCGTGATGTACGCGCATGGCGGCTTCACGTCGAACTTCGTCACCCTCGGCTACGCGGCGACGGGCTTCCCCGTCCCGACCGACGCCGCGCAGATCCCGGAAATCGTGAAGTCGCTGCACGAGAGCGGCCAGGCACCAGTCAGCATCCCCGGCTGCCCGCTCATGCACGGCACCGGGATGTGGCTCGGCTCGATGATCCCGCTCCTCGCCGGCGGCACCGTCGTCACGCTCACGAGCCGCTCGCTCGACGCCGACGAGCTGTGGCGCGCCGCGGTCGACGAGGGGGCGACGATGATCGTCATCGTCGGCGACGCGTTCGCGAAGCCGATGATCCGTGCGCTCGACGCGGCGACCGAGGCCGGGCGGCCCTACGACCTGAGCAACGTGCGCATGATCATCTCGTCGGGTGTCATGTGGACCGCCGAGGTGAAAGAGGCGCTCCTCGACCGGGCCGAGCACCTCATGCTGATCGACGCCATGGGATCGACCGAGGGCGGCATGGGCAACCAGGTCACGATGCGCGGTCTTCCGGTGCAGACCGCGAAGTTCACGGCGCAGCCCGAGACGAAGCTCTTCAGCGACGACGGTCGCCGCATCGAACCGGGCTCCGGTGAGATGGGGATGGTGGCGGCGGGCGGCAACGTCCCGCTCGGCTACTACAAGGACCCGGAGAAGTCGGCCCGCACGTTCAAGGTCATCGACGGCGTGCGCTACTCGTTCCCCGGCGACTGGGGCTACATCGAGGCCGACGGCACGCTCACGCTCCTCGGGCGCGGCAGCCAGTGCATCAACACCGGCGGCGAGAAGGTGTACCCCGAGGAAGTCGAAGAGGCGGTGAAGCTGCACCCGGCGATCGAGGACTGCCTCGTGGTCGGCGTGCCCGACGAGAAGTTCGGTGAGCGCATCGTCGCGGTCGCCGCGCTCGTGCAGGGCGGCGCCGCGGAGGAAGGCGAGGTCATCGCCACCGCGAAAGGGAAGCTCGCCGCGTACAAGGCGCCGAAGCAGGTCATCATCGTCGAGCGCGTGCCCCGAGCCCCGAACGGCAAAGCGGACTACAAGACCGCCAAGCAGCTCGCCGTCGACGCCACCACCTGAACCGAGGGGGTCAGGTAAGGCGGTCTTTGAAGAACCTGAGGACCTGGTTCAGCGCGTCGTGCGTCGGGTGGCCCGGCTCGTCGACGAGGTGCTCCGTAAGCACGGAATGCGCGTCCTTCGGGATGCCGTGAGCGTTGCCCTCCGACGAGTCGATCTCGACCCCGATGAACCGATCACCGAGCTCGCGTCGCAACGTCTCGAAGCGCTCCTTCGGCACGTACTTGTCGCCCGTGAACCGCAAGCCGAGCACATCGCATCCCGCAGCCGCCCGCACCCTGACTGCCGCGAGATCCGCGGGCGACAGTCCGACCGCCGAACGGCGAGACCTCGACACGGCGATGGGCAGCGACGGCTGACTCAGCACGGGCGCCACGGTCGTGTCGTCGATCATCATCGCCAGCGCGAAGCCTCCCGTGAAGCACATGCCGACCGCTCCTACACCCGGCCCGCCGCACTCCTTGTGCACCTGCTTCGCGAGGGCACGCAGCCAGAGCGTCACCGGTGCGGTCCTGTCGGTGGCGAGCGCGGCGAACTCCTTCGCGACACATGCGGGGATCATCGACTTCAAGCCGTACCCGAGCGATGGCTCGCGCCCGGGTTCGCCGAACATCGACGGCAGCACCGCGGTGTACCCGTCGTCGGCCAGCCGCCGGGCGAACGCCGCCACCTTCGGGCTGATGCCGGGCATCTCGGTCATCACGATGATCCCCGGACCGGATCCGATGCGGAACAGCGGGTAGGTGCGGCCGTCCGCGGTGAACACGAGACGATCGAAGCCTTCGAATGGGTCGGCCATGGCGGGCGACGATATCCGCACTGCGCCGCCGACCGTCCGAGTCGAACCATTGTCGTCGATAGGCTGGCGTCGATGGCGAACGGCCCGGTCGAGGAGATCTCCCTCAACCCGGTGTCCTACGTCGTGCTCGGCTTCGCCGATCAGTGGGCGGCCGAGCTCACCTCTTACGACCTCAAGCAGATGGTTGCGGGGTCCGTCGGGTACTTCTGGTCGTTCCCCCACAGCCAGCTGTACGCCGAGCCGGCCCGTCTCGCCGCCGCGGGATACCTCGATGAGGAAGTCGAGACCGGCGGGCGGCGGCGCAGGCTGTACCGGATCACGCCGCGCGGCCGGAAAGCGTTGCAGGCCTGGCTGGCCGAGCCAATCGGAGATGGCACCGAGGTGCGCGACCTCGGTCTGCTGAAGCTCTTCTTTGCGGCGGCGGGGTCACCGGGCACCGTCACGCGCCTGGCCGAGGAGCAACGCGTGGTCCACGAGCAGAACCTGGCTGGATACGACGCGCTGCACGAGGCGATCTGCGGCACGGCCGGGGAGTGGGAGCTCGCCACCCTCGATCTGGGGCGCCGGTTCGAGCAGATGGCGGTCGACTTCTGGGCCGACGTCACCCGCCAAGCTCAGGGAAAAGCGCCTCAGGGGCGAGCGGCTCCGATGAGGCCGCGCCGGTAGATCGAGGCCACCTGAACGACCGAGCCCGAGTGCGGCGAGTGGATCATCTGCCCGCCCCCGATGTAGAGCCCCACGTGGTTCACGCTCCGGCCGCCGAAGAACACGAGATCTCCGGGTTGGAGCGCATCGAGCGAGACGTGCGGGAGCGATGCGTACTGCGCCCTCGAGGAGTGCGGCAGCGACCGTCCGGCACGCGCCCAGGCCCACGACGTGAGACCCGAACAATCGAAACCCGAGCCGGGCGTCGAGCCCGCCCATCGGTATGGCACACCGAGCTGGCTGCGGGCTGCGGCGATGGCGCCTCCGACACCGGCCGAGGGAGCGGGAACGGAGCGTCCGGCCGTCGACGACACGGCGGCGCGTCCCGAACGGCTCTGCTGCTGGCGGGCCCGAGCAAGTCGGGCCGCCTCCGCGGCGCGTCGGGCTTGCTCCTGGCGCACGAGCGTCGCGAGCTGACCGCGCACGTTCGCGAGTGCCGACTGCTGGGCATCGACCGCGCCCTCCGCGGCTTCCTTCCGGCGGTTCACCTCGGCCCGGAGGGCGTCCTGCGCGTCGCGTTGGGCCATCAGGTCGGCCTTGGCGACTGCGGCGTCCTCACTCGCCGATCGGAAGGTGTCCGCCATCGAGCGGTCCTTGCCGATCGCAATGTCCGCGTAGCCGAGCCGAGCGCCCGAGTCCTGCGGCTGGCTGCCCAGGATCACGAGGAGGTCACTGGACTGATCGACGTTCACGTAGGCGTTGACCGCGTACGTCTGCATGCGGGTGCGGGTCTGACCGAGCGCGGCCTCGGCGGCATCCATGTCGGCTTGGGCCTGGGCCACCCGGTCCTCGAGCAGGCGCAGCTCGTACACCGCCTCGACGTAGTCCTCGGAGAGGGTGTCGACGTTCTCCTCGAGGTCGTCGAGGTGGGCGGCCATGCGCTCGGCCTGCCGCTGCATGTCGGTGATTCGGTCCGCCGAGGCCGGATCGGCAAGGACGACGGGGACCAGCATCGCGATCACAACCGTCGCCACGGCCGTACGAAGTGCCCGCCTCCGCATGCGAGGGTGGGCCTGGTCGACGACCGGGCTCATGGGGTCAAGACCCTAGCAAAGGGCAACCTCCAGGTTACGGTCGTGTTGCGACCAGCTCCTCCTCGCCGAGAACGGGCAGGTCACGCATGTGAAACAGGGGCGAGAAGATGACCCAGAGGCACGCCGCCCACTCGCCGAGCGCGCCGATCAGCAGAGTCGGGCGGATCCCGATCCACGAGCCCATGACGCCGCCGAAGAGCGCCCCGAGCGGCAGCGTGCCCCACACCACGAACCGCACTGACGCGTTCATGCGACCGAGCAACGCGGGCGGGCAGATGCTCTGGCGGTAGGACACCTGTGCGGTGTTGTACACGACGCTCGCGACGCTCGTCGCGAAGATGCCGACGGCCACGAGCGTGAGTCCCCAACCGGGGAAGGCGACGACGGTCAAGAGGAGAAACGGTCCCAGCAGCGCCTGGCTCAGCCAGATGATGCGAGCGGTGCCGACGGCCTTGCCGATGCGGCCGGCCAGCAGCCCGCCGATGAGCCCACCGACGCTCCCGACGCTGAAGACGACCCCGATCAGCCAGGACGGCGCGTCGAGCGTCCGGACCAGGAACACGGTGATCACCGCGCCCAGCGCCGCGCTGAAGAAGTTGCTCGTTGCCGTGCACCCGACGACCTTGCGCAGGATCGGATGTCCGAAGACGAACCCGAGCCCCTCGCGTATCTCCGCCCTCAAACGACCCTCGGCGTGTCGGGGTGGTGGCGCGGGCTCGGGCCGACGGATCGCGATGGTGAGGATGGCCGAGAGGAGGAAGCTGAGGGCGTCGACCACGACAGCGGCGGCGGCGCCGATCGCGCCGACGAGTGCACCGCCGAAGCTCGGCCCGGCGACCTGGCCGAACGACTGGCTCGCACCAATCTTGCCGTTCGCGTCCACGAGCTGATCGGGCTCGACGAGCACGGGCATGTAGCTCTGGTAGGCGACGTCGAAGAAGACCGTGAGCACACCCGCGACGAGCGCCACCACGTACAGCTGCGGCAGCGCGAGCACGTCGAACGCGTCGGCCACCGGGATCGAGCCCAGCACGACCATGCGCCCGATGTCGCTCCAGATGAGCACAGGGCGGCGCCGCCACCGATCGACCCATGCGCCGGCAGGCAGGGAGACGATGAGGAACGCGGCATGCGTGCACGCCGCCAAGGCTCCGGCCTCGAATGTCGTCGCGTCGAGGGTGATGACCGCGAGGAGCGGGATCGCCAGGGCGGTGACGGCGCTGCCGACCTCGCTGACCGTGAGCCCCGACCACAGCAGGACGAAGTCTCGGTTCCGGAGCACCGACCCTTCGTCGCGGACGGCCACCGGGATAGGGTGGTCGAAGTGATTGAGAGATGTCAATGAGTCCTGCGGCACAGCGGACGCGCCGTGCGGTGGAGAACCCGGCGCGGAGGCCCGCGACATCCGAAGAGGCCAAGGCCCTCGCCCATCCCGACCGGCTCCGCATCATCCGCCTGACCTACGACGCGGCACTCACCAACAAAGAGCTGGCTGAGCGTCTGGGCCGCAACCCGGGTACGACGCTGTACCACCTGCGCGTGCTCGTCGCGACCGGCTTTGTCGCCGCCGAGGCCGCCCGAAAAGGCAACCGCGGCGCGGCCGAGGTGCCCTACCGATCGACCGGCAAGTCGTGGACGGTCGACGTCGGCGAACCGACCGACGACCTCACGACCGCCCTGCTCGACGCGTTCCGCGCCGAGATCCTCGAGTCACCGGCGGACACGCGGCGCACGAGTCGCCTCGCGCTCCGCCTCAGTCCCGCGCGGCGAGCCGAGCTGGAACAGCGGCTCGAGGCGCTGATCGAGGAAGCCGCGTCGTGGAAGCCGGCGGCCGACGGTGAGCCCTGGGCGCTGTTCGTGGCGCTGCACGCACGGCCGTCTGCTGGCTAGGAGCGCGACGTTAGGAGCGAGTCGCGACGCGGGCCTCGCCGAGGAGTGCGAGGAGCCGGCTCTCGCATCGTCCGTACTTCTTGCGGTAGCCGCCCTTGCGGTAAGCGCTCGGGAAGAGAGCCTCGACCGGCACGCCCGAGGCGAAGAAGGTGATCCCGGCGTCGTAGATCTCGTCGACGAGGTGGACGAACAGCAGCGCGCTCCCTTGGTTGTCGAGCGGAGCGAGCCCCCGCAACACCACGGCGTCGAGGCCTTCGAGCATCGCGGCGGCCTGCACCGGCGGCACCACCCGCAGGTGGGCGATCAGCTCCGCGAACGCGTCATCGCTCACCGTCGCGCCGCTCTGCGCGAACGCGCGCAGCACGCCGTCGAGCTCGCTCACGCCGAAAGGCTCGGCCTCGACCCTGGCCTTGGCCCGGTAGTCGGGACCGTCGATCCGCATGACCTCGAAGTGCGATGCGATAGCCGCGATCTCGCGCGTGAAGTCATCGGCCGCGAAGCGACCTTCGCCGAGGCGGTCAGGGAGCGCATTCGACGTCGCGACGACCTTGGTGCCGCCGCCGATCACCGCGCGGAGGAATGTCACCGTCATCAAGGTCTGCGCGATGTCGTCGAGCTCGAACTCGTCGATGCAGAGCAGGCGATGGTTGGCGAATGCGCTGATCGCCTGCTCCATCCCGAGGAACCCGATCAGCCCCGCGAGCTCGGCGAACGTGAGGTAAGCCTTCGGCGACGGCGCTTCGTGCCAGGCCGCCGCGAGCAGGTGCGTCTTGCCGACGCCGTAACCGCCGTCGAGGTACCGAGCGGGAGCGCCCGATCGAGTGTCGTCGCGTCGACGGCCCCACCGCGTCGCCTTTGCCGGCGCCGAGATGGCGGCGGTGAAGCGCTCCATCTCGCTGCGCGCCGCGGCTTGCGACGGATGTTCGGGATCGGGCAGGTAGGTGCTGAACCGGGCTGGAGCGAAGCGGCGAGGCGGGATGAGGCGATGGAGCAGGTCGGCGCCGGTGAGATGGGGACGACGATCGACCAGCCGGAGCGGCCCGCTCACTCCCACTCGATCGTGCCGGGCGGCTTCGACGTGACGTCGTACGCGACCCTGTTCACGCCGGGCACCTCGTTGATGATGCGACTCGACAGTCGCTGGAGGAGCTCATACGGGAGCCGCGCCCAATCCGCAGTCATCGCGTCGTCGCTCGTGACGGCACGGATGATGATCGGGTGGGCGTAGGTGCGCTCGTCGCCCATGACACCGACCGTGCGGATGTCGGCGAGCACCGCGAACGCCTGCCACAGCTCGCGCTCGAGGCCGGCGCGACGCACCTCCTCGCGGACGATGGCATCGGCCTGCTGCAGCGTCTCGACCTTGTCGCGCGTCACCTCGCCGATGATGCGCACGCCGAGCCCCGGCCCGGGGAAGGGCTGCCGCCACACGATCTCCTCGGGCAAGCCCAGCTGCTCGCCGACGTGGCGAACCTCGTCCTTGAACAGGCTGCGCAGCGGCTCGACGAGCTCGAAGTCCATGTCGTCGGGAAGACCACCGACGTTGTGGTGGCTCTTGATGCGCGCCGCGTCCTTCGTGCCCGACTCGATGACATCTGGGTACAGCGTCCCCTGCACGAGGAACCGCGCGTCAGAAAGCCCACCGGCCGCTTCCTCGAACACTCGGATGAAGAGCTCGCCGATCGTCTTGCGCTTGGCTTCCGGGTCGGTGACGCCGGCGAGGCCCTCGAAGAACCGGTCCGCCGCCTTCACGTGCACGAGCTCGATGCCTTGGTGACGGTGGAACGTGTCGACGACCTGCTCGCTCTCGCCCGCTCGCATGAGCCCGGTGTCGACATAGACGCACGTGAGTTGGGGCCCCACGGCCTTGTGCACGATCGCGGCCGCGACCGAGGAGTCGACCCCTCCGGACAGACCGCAGATCACGCGCTCGCGGCCGACCTGCGCGCGGATCGCGTCGACCGAAGTCTCGATGATCGACGCCATCGTCCACGTCGGCCGGCACTCGCATACCGCGAACAGGAACTGCTTCAGCATCTCCTGCCCGCGCGGCGTGTGCGCGACCTCGGGGTGGAACTGCACGCCGTAAATCCGTCGGACTTCGTGCTCGAGCACCGCGGCCGGCGTGTCGGGCGTGCGCGCCGGCACGTGGAAGCCGTCGGGCGCTCGAGTGATGGTGTCGAAGTGCGACATCCACACGGGCTCCTCGCTCGGCGGCCCCTCACCGAGGATCACTGACGCTCCGAACGTCTCGAGTGTGGTGCGTCCGTACTCACCGCGCCCTGTGCGAGCGACCTCACCGCCGAGCTGCAGCGCGATGAGCTGCGCGCCGTAACAGATGCCGAGCACGGGCACCCCGAGCTCGTACACGCCGGCGTCGATCAACGGAGCGCCCTCGACATGCACCGAGGCCGGGCCACCCGAGAAGATGAGCCCGGCCGGGCGGCGCGCGGCGACCTCTGCCGCCGTGATCGTGTGCGGCACGATCTCGGAGTAGACGTGGGCCTCGCGGACTCGGCGGGCGATCAGCTGCGCGTACTGCGCGCCGAAGTCGACGACGAGGATCGTGTCGAACGACTCGGGCGTCGACATCCGCGTGCTACGAACCCATGCCGATGCCCTGCGACTTCTGCAGCGACTTGCCCTCGGTCTGCAGAGCCGGGGCGACCATGACCTCAGCCTTCTGGAATTCCTTCACGGTCTCGTAGCCGCAGGTTGCCATCGAGGTACGCAACGCGCCGAAGAGGTTCATCCGCCCGTCGTTCTCGTGGGCCGGCCCGACGAGGATCTCCTGCAGCGTGCCGCGCACAGAGGTCTTCACACGTGCGCCCCGCGGCAACGTGGGATGGAACGTCGCCATGCCCCAGTGGTAGCCCTTGCCCGGCGCCTCGGCCGCGGCCGCGAGCGGTGAACCGATCATCACCGCGTCCGCGCCACAGACGATGGCCTTCGCGATGTCGCCGCCGGTCGCCATGCCGCCGTCGGCGATGACCTGCACGTACACACCCGTCTCGTCGAGGTGCCGCATGCGGGCCGCTCGCGCATCCGCGATCGCAGTTGCCTGCGGCACGCCGATGCCGAGCACGCCGCGGGTAGTGCACGCATGACCGGGCCCGACACCGACGAGGATGCCGGCGGCGCCGGTGCGCATGAGGTGCAACGCCGCTTGGTACGACGCACACCCGCCGACGATCACCGGGATGTCGAGCTCGCGCACGAAGCGCTTGAGGTTCAGTGGCTCGACGGTCTTCGAGACGTGCTCGGCGGACACGACGGTGCCCTGGATCACGAGCAGATCGAGCTCGGCCTCGAGGATCGCCTCGGTCAGCTTCGCGGTGCGCTGCGGCGTGACGCTCGCGCACGACACCACTCCGGCCTGGCGGATCTGCTTGATCCTGGCCGAAACCAGCTCGGGCTTGATCGGCGCGCTGTAGATGTCTTGCATCCGCAGCGTTGCCTTCTCGGTGGAGAGCTCGGCGATCTCGGCGAACAGCGGCTCGGGATCGTCGTAGCGGGTCCAGAGGCCTTCGAGGTTGAGCACGCCGACGCCGCCCAGCCGCCCGATCTCGATCGCCGTTGCCGGCGAGATGACGCCGTCCATCGCCGCGCCCATGAGCGGCAGGTCGAAGCGGAACGCGTCGATCTCCCACGAGATGTCGACATCCTCGGGGTCGCGGGTACGCCGACTCGGGACGATCGCGATGTCGTCGAACCCGTACGCGTGCCGACCGGACTTCCCCAGGCCGATCTCCACCTCAGCCACGCTGCCTCCTCGTGCCGATGGGGGGAAGAGGTGAGCGTACCGCCCGCCCGCGCTGGGTCGGGGAACCCGCACGCGGGATTCGAGGGCGCGTCACTTCTTGCGGCTGAGGCCCTTCAGGATCTGCTTGGCGACCTGCTGGTTCATCTCCCACATGGCCGCGGCCTGGGCGTCGCTCACCTGCTTCAGCACACCCCCGCCGGTCACGTTCGACAGCGCGCTCAGCGACTGCAGCATCGCGTCTCGCGTGGCATCGGTGGCCTTGAAGCCCATGCCGGTGAGTGTCTTCGCGATTTCGCTCTGCGCGACAGGCTCGGGCGCCGCGGCGGCGATGATGCGGAGCGCCTCCTTCGTCAGGTCTGCACCTGCGATCACGGCGTCACCAGGGCTCAGCCGCTCGTCTGCAGCCTGCGACGCAAGCCACTTCTTCACCTGGCTCACGAGCTCCTGGTGCGTCTCGCCTTCGAAGGAGAGCGTTGCCATGCGCGAACCCTACGCGCGACTCGACCCGGCGTCCTGAGGGAAGGCCGACGCCGGGCGAACGGGGTTGCTGTTCCGAGAAGCGGCCCCCCGCTCCTCGGTCAAATGCGGAGCCAGGGTCACCGTCTCAGCGGGGGATGCATGCGGCGCAGCCGGCTCGAAGCCGGTCAGGTGTAGCGACACGTCCGTGCGTGAGCGGTGGCCGATGGACGGGGCTACGACACGCGACCTTCCTGGCGGTCGAGCCCTCCTCCACGCGTACTCAGTCCGGCGGTCCATCCTCCGCTTCGGGGGTGGATGAAGGCATGCTCAACCTCCCGTGTGATCGACGGGATCGGATCTCCCCATTCGCGGGGAGTACTCCGATGGTGCGCCCCCGGGTCGAGCGAAATCAACCCCTTGACACGAGCCGATCGCCGCAGAACGAGACGAGCCCCGAGACCAGCGGACCGGGCGCCTCCCAGGGAACGAAATGCCCGCAGTCGCGGAGGAGGAACGGCCCCACGTGGTTGGGGAACACGACCGCGGCCATCTTGTCGTAGTCGGGATAGAGCACGTGGTCCGAGGCACCGAAAAGGATGAGGCAGCGCATGGGGTTCGGTCCGAGCATCGCGGGCTCGCTGCGAGCGTGGCCTGAGAACGTGCTCTCGTAGCCCCCGAAGCTGGCGCGCAGCTTGGCGCCGTCAGCGAACGGCTCGGTGTGGAAGTCGACGACGGAGCTGGCGCCGAGCCGGCCCCTGTCGCCGCGCACGGTGAACGCGCCCGGATGCGCCCAGAAGCGTGACGTGTAGAAGGTCGCGATGTACCGCTGCCGCTTGTCGGGCGAGTCGAGCTCGGCGGCGAGACCGTCGGGGTCGGTGCCCTGACGCACGAAGTAGTCACTCGCTTCCGCGGGCGGGCGCGTGTTCAGCCCTGCCATGCGCTCCTTGTCGAACGGGAGGGGCGAGTTGAACAGCACCATGCGCTCCGCCCACTCCGGAAAGCGCAGCGCGAGGTCCTGGATCACGGGGCCGCCGAGGTCACCGCCGCACAGCACGACGCGATCGAGACCGAGGTGATCGTGGACGAGCGCGTGAATATCACGGCTGTGTGCAGGTACGTCGTGGAAACCCTTCCCAACGTCGCTGTCGCCGAAGCCTCGAAGGTCGGGGACGATGACGTCGAAGCCGGCTTCGGCGAGCGGGCCGATGACCTTCCAGTAGATGCGCTTGGTCTCTGGCCAGCCGTGCACGAGGAGCAGCGGCACGCCGCCCATCCCCTCGCGAACGTAGGCCTGCCGAAAACCGCGCGGTGACGCGTGATGGATGGCAAACCGGCGCGGGTCGATGTCCGCCGGGTCGTTCTCTCCGCCGTGGCCTTGCACGCGCCAACCGTACGCTCAGCGGGAGGAGGTTGCTCGCAGCGTGTAGCGGATCGAGGGCTGGGTGACGCCACGTTGCGCGCAGCTGCTCTCGCCATCGGGCGCGAAGCCGCAGCGCTCGAGGACTCGCACCGATCCCTCGTTGCCGTGCAAGACGTCGGCGTAGACCTCGTCGACTCCGAGAGCCGCGAACGCCCAGTGCGCTGCCGCCTCGACCGCATTCGTGGCGACGCCACGACCTCGAGCTTCCACCGCGACCCAGTACCCGATCGACGCGCGACCCTCGTCGTGCGCTCGATGTCCCGCTCGATGTCCCGCTCGATGTCCCGCTCGATGTCACGGAGCGAGACCGCCCCGAGCAGCTCGCCCTGATCGGTGGAGACGACGGCGAACAGCGCGGCGGTACCACGCTCGCGCAGCGTCGTGGAGAACTGCAGCAGTGCGACCGCGTCGGATGCGCGGAAGGGGGAGGGCAGGTTCGTCCATCGTTGGATCTCGAGGTCCTGACAGGCGTCGTACACGAACGACACGTCAGCGGGCTCCCACGGCCGCAACGTCACCGGCCCGGCCGCCACCTCGTCGAAACCGATGGCATCGGCCTCCGCCCACTCGCTCACGAGAGTCCCAAGGCGAGCATCAGAAGGTTGCGGGTCATCGTGCCCGTGGCGCCCCACACGGTCTCCCCCCCGACCTCGAAGAAGCTCACCGCCCGGTCCACGTCGCCCACGCCCCAGCGCTCCTCCCGGTACACGCCGTCGCCGAGCAGCTCGGCGGTCGAGATGTCGAAGATGCGGTCGACCTCGGCGGGGTTCGGCGTGAGCGCGGGCCGGCCGTCGATCACCCCGACGATGGGGACGATGAACGAGTTGCTCACGATGGTGCGGAGGTGACTCAGCTCGCCGATGACCTCGACGGCAGCGGGATCGAGTGCGGTCTCCTCGTTCGCCTCGCGCAATGCGGCAGCGACTGGATCCTCACCAGGATCAAGGCGGCCGCCGGGGAAGCTCACCTGCCCCGCGTGGCTGCGCAGGTTTGCGTTGCGCAGCGTGAAGATGATCCGCAGCTCGCCCTCCTCCTCGAAGAGCGGGACCAGCACCGCCGACGGCCGGTCGTCGGGCATGCCGGTGAGCACGGGCTCCGCGACATGGGTCGACAGCGCGGCCCGCGTGCGGGCCAAGTCGACCACCCGGTCGGTCGGGTCGAGCCCGGACCAAGGCGCCGGCGATCCGGCGCGGAAGTCGGTGGGCCGTGGGATCGGGGCGGTCACCCCGCAGGCGCGGCCGCTTCGGCGCTGAGGTGCTCGAGAAGCGTGCGGAGCCCGTGGGTCTTGAAGTTCGCCATCGCGCGCCCGGGCGTTTCGTCGCCGCGCTCCCACTCCATCCAGAACTCGAGCAGCTTCGCCGGGTCGGGCGGGGGACGATCAACCATGCACGCGAGCCTAACGGCCGCACGCGAGAGCGCCCCGGGCGAATGGCCCGGGGCGCCTCACGTTCCGTTGGCCAAGAGGCTTACATCATCCCCATTCCGCCCATGCCACCCATACCGCCCATGCCACCCATACCGCCGCCGGGCATGCCGCCGCCGTCCTTCTCGGGCTTGTCGGCGATGAGCACTTCGGTGGTGAGCAGAAGGCCGGCGATCGACGCCGCGTTCTGCAGGGCCGCACGCGTGACCTTCGCCGGATCGATCACACCAGCCTTCACGAGGTCCTCGTACTCACCGGTGGAGGCGTTGAAGCCGATCGAGCCGGTCTCGCGCTCGACGTGCTGCACCACGAGGGCACCCTCCGCGCCGGCGTTGTCGGCGATCAGGCGGGTCGGGGCCTCGAGGGCCTTCCAAACCGCGCGGGCACCCGTGGCGAGGTCACCCTCGAGCGTCTCGACGAGGCTCGCAACCGCGGACCGCGCCCTGAGCAGGGCAACACCGCCACCGGCGACGACACCCTCCTCGATGGCGGCACGCGTGGCCGACAGCGCATCCTCGATGCGGTGCTTCTTCTCCTTGAGCTCGACCTCGGTCGCCGCGCCGACCTTCACCACGGCGACACCGCCGGAGAGCTTGGCCAAGCGCTCCTGCAGCTTCTCGCGATCCCAGTCGGAGTCGGTGTTCTCGATCTCGGCCTTGATCTGGTTGATGCGGCCCTTGACGTCCTCTTCGGCGCCCGCGCCCTCGACGATGGTGGTCTCGTCCTTGGTGATGATGATCTTGCGGGCCCGGCCGAGCAGGTCGAGGGTGGTGTTCTCGAGCTTCAGGCCGACCTCTTCCGAGATCACCTGACCACCCGTGAGCGTCGCCATGTCCTGCAGCATCGCCTTGCGGCGATCGCCGAAGCCGGGGGCCTTGACGGCAGCCGACGAGAACGTGCCGCGGATCTTGTTCACGACGAGCGTCGCGAGTGCCTCACCCTCGACGTCCTCGGCGACGATCAGAAGCGGACGAGCCGCCCCCATGACCTTCTCGAGCACGGGGAGGATGTTCTGCACGGTGCTCACCTTGCCGTTGACCAGCAGGATGAACGGATCCTCGAGCACGGCCTCTTGCCGGTCCGCGTCGGTGACGAAGTACGGCGACAGGTAGCCCTTGTCGAACTGCATGCCCTCGACGAAGTCGAGCTCCATGCCGAACGTGTTCGACTCCTCGACGGTGACGACGCCGTCCTTGCCGACCTTGTCGATCGCGTCGGCGATGACCTCGCCGATCGACGGGTCCGCGGCGGAGATGGCGGCAACCTGCGCGATCTCAGACTTGTCGTCGATCTCGCGCGACTGCTCCTTGATCGAAGCGACCGCCGCCTCGACGCCCTTCTCGATGCCCTTCTTGAGCACGAGCGGGCTGGCGCCGGCAGTGACGTTGCGCAGGCCCTCGTGCACGAGCGCCTGGGCGAGGACCGTGGCGGTGGTCGTGCCGTCACCCGCGATGTCGTTGGTCTTGGTCGCAACTTCCTTGACGAGCTGCGCGCCCATGTTCTCGAACGGGTCCTCGAGCTCGACCTCGCGAGCGATCGATACACCGTCGTTCGTGATGGTGGGGGCGCCGAACTTCTTGTCGAGCACGACGTTGCGGCCCTTCGGGCCGAGCGTGACCCTGACCGAGTTGGCCAGCTTGTTCACACCCGCCTCGAGCGCGCGACGAGCGTCCTCGTCGAACTTCAGGATCTTGGCCATTGGTGTCCTACTTCGCCATCACGGCGAGGACGTCACGGCCGTTCAGGATCAGCAGGTCGTCGCCGTCGACGGTGATCTCGGTGCCGCCGTACTTCGAGTACACGACGGTGTCGCCGACCTTGACGTCGAGGGGGATGATCTCGCCGGTCTGCTCGGAGCGGCGGCCGGGGCCGACGGCGAGCACGGTCCCCTGCTGGGGCTTCTCCTTGGCGGTATCCGGGATCACGAGGCCCGAAGCGGTCTTCTCTTCGGCCTCGTTGGCCTTGACGACGATGCGGTCATCGAGGGGCTTGAGGTTCATGCGCCAGCCTCCATCAGGATGGTCGGGGTTCCGAGCGTTAGCACTCTCATTGGTCGAGTGCTAACGATAGGCAGATACGGCCGAAGGTGCAACCAGAGCCCTTTAGGTTGGCGGGGTGACGACCCAGATCGTCTTCGAGACCCATGCGACGACCGAGGACAACGAGCGGGGCATCGCCACCGGCTGGCTGCCGGGGCGCCTTTCGGAGAGCGGCCGGGTCGAGGCCGAGGAGCTCGGAGCCCGGCGGCGGGACGACGGCATCCACGCCGTCTTCACCTCGGATCTGGCCCGAGCGGTGGAGACGGCTGAGATCGCGTTCGGTGAGACCGACATCCCGATCCTGGCCGACTGGCGGCTGCGCGAGTGCGACTACGGCGAGCGCAACGGAACACCGGTCGCCTGGTTTCGGGGCCATCGGTCCGAGTACGTGGATGAGGCCTACCCAGATGGCGAGAGCTGGAGCGAGGCCGCCGTGCGGGTCGGCCGCTTCCTCCAAGATGTGCCGCTCCGATGGGAGGGGCAGCGGCTCGTGGTGATCGGCCACACGGCAACCCGGTGGGCGCTCGAGCACCTCCTCGAGGGCACATCGCTGCACGAGCTCGTCGACGCGGACTTCGAGTGGCGCGAGGGATGGGAGTACACGCTCTCGTGACAGTCGACTACGCGTGGCGGGGCGGCTTCACCAACGAAGAGGTCAACGTCCTCCACGCGGAGGGTTTCGGTCATCGCGTCCTCGACGACGATTGGGTCGTCCAGGTCGAGCGGCACAGCCTCGGGTGGGTCACGGCGCGACAGGCGGACGCGCTCGTCGGCTTCGTGAACGTCGCATGGGACGGCGCCGTCCACGCGTTCATCCTCGACACGCTCGTCGCTGCGTCACACGGGCGCCGAGGTGTCGGTACCGCACTCGTTGCAGCCGCCGTCGAAGGTGCCCGCGCGGCGAGGTGCGAGTGGCTGCACGTTGACTTCGACGACGAGCTGCGCGGCTTCTACTTCGACGCCTGCGGCTTCGCGCCGACAAACGCCGGCCTCATCGCCCTCTAACCGCTGGTTTCTCTTGGCGCGAGCGGGTGCTATGGACCCGCAGCCGCCAAGAAAATCAGCTCGCCAGGAAATTCAGCTGGAGGCTGGGGTCGGCGCCCATGTCCAGCGGGCTGGGCCCGTCGGCGGCCAGGCGCCACCACGCCGCGCTCGCGATCATCGCGGCGTTGTCGGTGCACATCGGCCGGCTGGGGAGGAACCCCTGCAAGCCGTCGGCCTCGCAGACGTCGAGGAACTCCTCGCGCAACAGCGAGTTCGCGGCGACGCCCCCGCCGAGGCAAAGCCCCTTCGCGCCGACCTGAGCCGCGGCCCGGCGGGCCTTCGTGAGGAGCACGTCGACGACGGCCTGTTGGAATGACGCCGCGACATCCGCAGTCGCAACCTCCGGATGTGCGCGTACGTATCGCACGACGGCCGTCTTCAGGCCGCTGAACGAGAAGTCGAACCCGTCGTCGAGCATCGCGCGGGGAAACGCGATCGCGGTCGGGTCCCCGCTCATCGCTTCCCGATCGATCGCCGGTCCGCCGGGGTAGCCGAGCCCGAGAAACCGCGCGACCTTGTCGAACGCTTCGCCCGCGGCGTCGTCGATGGTCTGACCAAGCAGCCGATAGCGCCCGTGGTCCTGCATCTCGATGAGCATCGTGTGCCCACCCGAGACAAGCAGCACCACGACCGGGAGCTCGAGCCCCGGCTCCTCCAGCAACGAGGCGTACAGGTGTGCCTCGAGATGGTTGACCGCGACGAACGGCACGTCCCAAACGAGTGCCAACGCCTTCGCCGCGCTGACGCCGACGAGGAGCGACCCGATGAGGCCGGGCCCGACGGTCGCAGCGACCGCGTCGATGCGTCTGTCCTCGATGCCCGCCTCGACGATCGCCTGGGCGATGACCGGAGTGAGCATCTCGACATGAGCTCGCCCCGCGATCTCGGGGACGACGCCGCCAAAGCGAGCGTGGAGATCGACCTGGCTCGACACGACCGACGACAGCACGCTCGTGCCGCCCATGACGACAGAGGCGGCCGTCTCGTCGCAGCTGGTCTCGATGCCGAGGATGCAGGTCGCCGGGCCGACGTCGACCTCCCTCACTGCCACACCGTCATGTCCACACCGTCATGTCTGCCACACCTCGGCGTCGACGAACGTGCGGCCGTTGACCTCCGCCTCGATGCCGGCCAGCCGGGTGACATACGCCGGCGAGTCGATGTCGTGCGCCCACATGATCAACCCGTCCTCGTCAGGATCGCGGTAGTAGAGCTTGCGCATCCCGGCGGGCGCGAAGCCGAACTGGCGATAGAGCTCCTTGGCGCCGTCGTTGCTCGGGCGCACTTCGAGCGTGAGCGCCTTCGCGCCTCGCACCACGGCAACGCGAGCTTGGGTGAGCAACAGGCGCGTCGCCACCTTGTGACGCTGCCACTCGGGCGACACCGCGACGTTCGTGATGTGTGCTTCATCGGGCGACAGCAACATCCCCGCGTATCCGGCGAGCGTGCTGCCGACCTTCGCGGTCAGGTAGCAGCGCGTCGTGCGCTGTGCGATCTCGCGGATGAAGACGCTCTTGCTCCACCCCCGCGGGTAGACGCGCTGCTCGATCGGCATCACGTGCCGCACGTCGCGCCGCGCCATGAGCGCGATCGTGACGTCGAGGGGCTCAGAGGCATCCCGGGGCATCCGTGCCGCACTCATCGGCTGTCTCGCGTCTCCCAGTTGATCTCGGCGTCCGGCCGCCGGAGATAGACCGGCTGCAGGTCCCACGGGTTCACGAACTCCTCCCGCAGAGCGTACGAGTGGGCGAGCTGGACGAGGGGCGCCGCCGAAGGATGGGCCAGCCATTGCTCGACCAGCTCGACCCCCTTGAGGTCCTCGAAAGCCATCGCGTAGCGCCGCGCCCCATCCCCGACGAGCAGCGTGTCCTCCCCGGACGCCTGGAGCTCGGAGGCCAGATCGTCGGGCGTGCCGACCTGGTGCGGCGACACCCGCTGCACGCCTCCCGGAACGGGCCGGTAGAACGCGTAGAAGAGCTCACCGCGCCGCGCATCGATCGCGGCCACGATCCGCCGGCTCGTGTGCCGCAGCGGCAGCGCGAGCAGATCGAGACTGGGCACGCCGACCATCGGGACTCGCAGCGCGCTGGCTATCGCTTTCGCGGCGGCGATGCCGACCCGCAGACCAGTGAACAACCCGGGGCCGACGTCGACAGCGACGACGCCGATCTCGTCGAGCTCGATGCGCGCTTGCTTGGTGACGAATTGGATAGCGGGCACCAGTGTCTCCGCATGCCGGCGATCGTGTGCCGATTCGAAGAGCGCCAAGACTCCTTCGTGGCCGCCGATGGCGCAGCCGACCTGGTGGGTCGCGGTCTCGATCCCGAGGATCAGCATCAGCTGTCCAGCGCCCGGCGGAGCGCGGCCGCCCGGCCCTTCCACGATCCGCCGACGACGCGGAACGCGATGTCGCGCTCGTCGACCGCGTCGTCGTCGACATAGGTGAGGACGATCTCGAGGAAGTCCGACGGGAGGGCCGGCGACACGACGTCGCCCCACTCGATGAGCGTCACTCCCTCCTCGAACATCTCGGGAAGCCCGAGATCAGCCAGCTCGCTCAGCCGATCAAGGCGATACACGTCGACGTGATGAATGACAGGCGTGGCCTCGTATCGATGGACGAGAGTGAAGGTGGGACTCGTCACGGGCACGGTCACCCCGAGCCGGCGGGCGAACCCCTGCACGAACGCCGTCTTGCCGACCCCGAGCTCACCGACGAGGAGGACGAGGTCGCCCGCTCGCGCGAGCGACGCGACCGCACCAGCGACCGCTTGCGTATCGCCGACCCCTTTGCTGCGCAGCGTGGCGAACGTCATGCCGCGAGGGCGATCTTGGCCCGGACGAAGTCCGCGCGCATCTGCGCGAGCGGTTCGGCTCCGCCGCGCAGCGCGGCGGCGGGGTGGAGCGTCGGCACGAGCACCGCCGAACCGTACGGGTAGGTGCGCCCCCGCAGCTTCGTGATCCCCTCGCTCGTCTCGAGCAGCAGCTGCGCCGCGAAGCGCCCGAGTGTGACGACGACCTTGGGTGAGATGAGCTCGAGTTGCTGGGCGAGCCACGGACGGCACGCGTCGATCTCCTCCGGTCGCGGATCGCGGTTCTCGGGCGGCCGGCATTTCACGACGTTGGCGATGTAGCACTCGGCGCGCGTGATGCCGAGTTCCTCTTCGAGCAGCCGGTCGAGCAGCTTCCCCGACCGACCGACGAACGGGAGCCCCTGCCGATCCTCCTCGGCGCCCGGCCCCTCGCCGATGAACAGCAGGTCGGCATCGGCGCGGCCCATCCCGAACACGACCTGCGTACGGCCGAGCGCGAGAGGACATCGGGTGCACGTGGCGGCCTCGTGGGCCACCACGTCGAGGGTCAACACCGTCGACCAGGCTACCCAGGCGGTCGCTCGCGGCCCGCCGGGGCTACCGAGCGCACGGCTCGCTCGACCGCGCGCACCGCAAGGAAGCGGACATGATCCACGAGCGCCTCGACGGGACCGGTTGCCGCGGCGACGAGTGCGTCACCGTCACCACGCGTGTGTGACGGGACGAGGGCGCGGGCCAAGCCGTCGTGGCCGCCCTGGGCGACAAGGAAGCACCCCGTCTTGTCCAGCGTCGCGTTCGTGGCGATCAGTCCGATCGTGGTGCTCTCGGTGGTCGTGCCGAACACGGTCTCGGGAGGCGGCGGCGGCCAGTCGAGCTCCGCGCCGTCATCGATGTCGCCGACTGCGTTGAGTGCCACCAGCGCGCTCACGACGAGCTCGCCGTCGCGGACCGTCGCGCTGCCGAGCCCCCCGGGTCGAGCGAGGTCGCGCCCGCGCCACTTCCCGATCGTCGCCCCCGCTCCCGCGCCGATGCGGCCGAGCTGCACCGCGCCGCCCCGGGCCTCGGCGCTCGCGGCGTATCCCTCGACCGGTCCGGGCCGCACCGAGCCGTCGCCAACCAAGAGATCGAACAGCGCAAGGGTGACCACGATCGGGACCGGACCGGCGCCGGTGGGGAAGCCGGAACCTTGTTCCGCGCACCACCGCATGGCGCCATCGCCCGCGGCGAGACCGAACGCGGAGCCACCGGTCAGGACGACCGCATCGAGGCGCTCGACCATCCGCTCCGGCGCGAGCAGATCGAACTCACGGGTTGCGGGCGCACCGCCGCGCACTTCGCCCGAGGCAACCGTGCCCTCCGGGAGCACGATCACCGTGCAACCCGTCTGCGCGTCGGGGTGGGTCCAGTGGCCGACGCGCACACCGGGGACGTCGGTGATCACGCGCCGGTCGATTCGGAGTAGCGCCGCGGAACTCGTACGCTGATGCCGCACACGATCTCGTAGGAGATCGTGCCGGCCCACCCGGCGACGTCGTCTGCTGTGATGCGGTCGGCTCCTTGCTCGCCGATCAGCACGACCTCGTCGTCAATCTGCACCTCGTCGTCGCACGCGACCATGAGCTGGTCCATCGTCACGACACCGAGAATGGGTCGGCGCCGGCCTCGGATCAGCACCTCGCCACCGGCGAGGCCGAGGGAACGGGGGACGCCGTCCGCGTAACCGATCGGCACGGTCGCAATCACGGTGTCACGAGCGAAACGGTGGTGCAGCCCGTACGAGATCCGTTCGCCCGCATCGACCACTTTCACGAGCGAGACCGCCGACTGCAGCCGCATGGCGGGGCGGAGCCCGGGGGCGGGCACGAGCGCCGCGACCGCGGGAGAGGGCGCGAGCCCGTAGATCGCGATCCCGCACCGCACGAGATCCATCCGCGTCTCGGGATGCGCGATGGCTCCCGCCGAGTTCGCGAAGTGCGCGAATGGAACCGGCACCGACTCGGCCCCGATGTGGCGCACGACATCCTCGAAGCGCCGTAGCTGCTCCGCCGTAAACGGGTTGTCGACCTCGTCCTCGACCGCGCCGTGCGTCCACACGCTCCCGAGCACCAGCTCCGGGCGGCCGTGGATCGCCAGCGCGAGCGGGAGCGCTTCCTCCGGTGAGCAGCCGACTCGATGCATCCCGGTATCCACCTTCAGGTGGAGCGGCCAGACCGGCACGCCCGGAGCCCGGAGCACCGCGCGCAGCGCCTCCTGGATGCCGTCCCTCGTGTAGACGGCGGGCTCGAGGTCGCTCGCGAGCGCAACGTCCATGGCGTCGAGCGGAGGTTGTGAGAGCACGAGGATGCGGGCCGTGATCCCGTCCTCCCGGAGAGCAATCCCCTCCTCGACGAGCGCCACGGCGAGACTTGTCGCGCCCCCCTCGAGCGCGGCGACGGCCGCCTCTGTCGCGCCGTGGCCGTAGCCGTCGGCCTTCACCACGGCGCACAGCGCGGCTGGTGACGCGATGCGGCGGAGCAGGGCGACGTTGTGGCGGATCACGCCGAGATCGATGTCGGCGACAGTGGGACGCACGGAGCTCAGCTCTCGCCGCGCCCGCCCACCATGTACCGCAGGATGTCGCCACGGGCGATGATGCCGACCAGGCGTCGGTCGGCATCGATCACCGGGAGCCGTGAGACGTCTCTGTCGTGCATGAGCGTCGCGGCGTCCTCGACGACGGCATCCGCATCGATCGTCACGGGTTCGTCCTCCATCACCTCGCCGACGGTCATGCCGACCTGCTTGTGGAGCTCCTCCTCGAACTCGCGGCGGGCACTGGGCAGCGAGATCACGGTGCCGAGGATGGCGATCGCCGTCGGCGCATGGAGCTGCGCGTCCTGGACGATGAGATCGCTGTCGGTCAGCATCCCCACCACGCGGCCGTCACCGTCGACGACGGGGCCGCCGCTCACCCCGGCGTCGACGAGCCGGTGCATCGCGTCCGTGATGTTCTCGTCACGGGTGAAGCGCACGACGTCGGTCGTCATGACGTCACGAACGGCGGTCGGCATCGGAGCTCCTTGGCGACTACAGCTGGTTGAGCACGGCGGGGATGAGGTCGGGCAGGTCACCGGCGACCAGGCCGTCGGGCCAGCCTAGGGTGCCCGCGCGACCGTGCACGAAGGCGCCGGCCGCGGCGGCCCGTGCGGGCGGCATCCCACGCGCGAGGAACGCGCCGATCGCCCCTGCGAGCACGTCACCCGTGCCGGCCGTGGCGAGTCGCGCGTCTCCTTGATTCGTGACGAGCACACGGCCGTCGCCGTCGGCCACGACCGTCGTCGCTCCCTTCAGCAACACCACGGCGCCTGTCTCGGCTGCGAGGGACCGCGCCGCATCGAAGCGATCGTCGGCAGGTGGGTGGCCGGCCAAGAGCTCGTACTCGCCGTCATGAGGAGTCAGGACCGTCGGGTGCGTGCGTGTCCGCACGACGTCGAGATCGCGGGACACCGCGTAGAGCCCGTCGCCGTCGAGGACGAGCGGGATCTCGGCGCCGCCCACCACGTCACACACGGCTGCGATCGTGTGCTCCGCGCGTCCGAGACCCGGACCGACAACCGCGCTCCGGAAGCGACCGAGATCGCCGAGCACCGCGGGCGCCCATCCATCCGCCGGCAGCGGGAAGCCCACGATCTCGGTCGGCGCCTCTTCATCGAAGGGCAGCCCGGGGATGCCGAGTCGCACGTAGCCCGCGCCCGAGCGTTGCGCTCCTCTCGCCGCGAGGTGCGCCGCGCCGGTCATCCCCGGCGAACCGGCGACGACCCAGACGGCGGCCTTCCACTTGTGCGTCGTCTCGGGCCGCTCGGGGAGCCACGCCGCGACATCCGCATCCTCGACGAGGTGCGCCCGCGCCCCGCTCACGTCGAGTCCGATGTCCGCGATCTCGATCTCGCCGGCCAGCGAGTCCCCCGGCGGGAGCAGGAGACCGGGCTTCAGCGCCGCGAACGTCACGGTGCGTTCGGCTCGCAGCACACGCTCGGACGTCGCCCCCGTCAGCCCGTCGACCCCGCTCGGGATGTCAACGGCGAGGACCCGATCGTGCGTCGCCGGCGCATGCCATGAACCCCGGAAGCCCGTGCCGAACGCCGCGTCGATCACGAGGTCCGCGGGCGGCAGCGCGTCGGGGGATGTGTGCGCGTCGATCTCGATGACCCGCACACCGCGCTTGCGCAACCGCCGGGCCGCCGCGCGCCCATCGTTGCCGTTGTTGCCCTTGCCCGCGAGCACGACGACGGTGCGCCCGTAGGTGCCGCCGAGCATTTGGATCGCGGCGCGGGCGACCGCTCCCCCCGCCCGCCCGATCAGCACCTCGACCGGCTCGGGCGCGGCGGCGTCGATCGCCGCCATCTCCTCGGGCGTCACGATCGGCAGCATGTGCCGCCGATGATGCCAGGCCGATGATGCCGAGCACCTCTGCCAGGCTGGCGCCGTGCCCGATCACGCCGCCTCGATCAACTTCGACCGGCTGGCGGCGATCTATGAGGAAACCCGCGGAGGTTTGAAACGAGGCGGATCGTATGCACGGACGATCGGGCCCCGGCTCCGGTCGGGCACCGTGCTCGAGATCGGGGTCGGTACCGCGTCGGTGGCGCTGCCGCTGACGGACGCCGGACACCCGGTCGTGGGTGTCGACCTCTCGGCGAACATGCTCGCCCTCGCCCATGAGCGACTCGGTGCGCGCGTCGCGATCGCCGATGTCATGACCCTGCCGATCGCCGACGCGAGCGTGCCGAACGTCCTGGCGGTGTGGGTCCTCCAGCTCGTCGGGAGCGTCGACGCCGCGTTGCGGGAGGCGCGTCGCGTGCTGTCCCCGGGCGGGCGTCTGATCGTGATCACGTCACGCGGCCGCGCCGACCCCGACGACATCGAGGAGGCCTCGGTCGACTTCCAGACCGTGCTCCGAGGACGGCGCCAAGACGACTCCGACATCGTCATCGCGCACGCGGAGCGGCGGGCCTGCGTCTCGTCGAACGACTCGACACTGAAGTCCAAACGTTCGACGAGACACCCTCCGCCGTTGCCGACCGGATCGAAGGACGTGGCTACGGCATCCTCCTCGACGTCGCTGACGATGATTGGCAGAGGGTCGTGGTGCCCGTGATCGGGGCCCTTCGCGCACTTCCGGATCCGGACGTGCCGCGACAGAGAGTCACCCGAAACGACGTGCTCGTGTTCGAAGCCGTGTAGCAGCTACAGCGCTATCGCGATCGCATGCGCGGTGCGGTCGGTGTGGGTCAGCGAGAGGCGCCATTCGGTGATGCCCCGCTCGGCCGCGAGGGCGGCGGCCTTGCCCTCGAGGTGGACGGCAGGTGCGCCGAGCGAGCCGCGCACGACCTCGACGTCGCGGAAGTTGAACTTCCAGAGCCCAACGCCCATCGCCTTCATCACCGCTTCCTTCGCCGCAAACCTCGCAGCGAGGCGTTCCGCCGGATCTCGCCGGCGCGCCGCGTACGCGCGCTCCGCATCGGAGAACAGCCGCTCGGCGATACGGGGAGTGCGCTCGAGCGCGAGTCGGAATCGATCGATCTCGACGGCGTCGATGCCGACGCCGATCATGAGGGGGCACCGATCATGAGGGGGCACCGATCATGAGGGGGCACCGATCATGAGGCGCGGGTCACGAGCGCCAGCGGTCAGCCAGTCGTTGCACCGGCTCGGTGAGCAGATCGACCACGTCGATCGACGCCAGCAGATCATCGCGGAAGTTCGGCTCGGTCTCGGTCACCGCGTCGACGAGCGCGGCGTACCTTCCGTACCCGTCGAGCACCCCGCGCGCCGCCGCAGCAGGCAACCGGTCGATCCAACGCACGTGGAGCAATGTGATGCCGGTCGTCTCCGAGCCCTTGACCTCGGGCACGAACACGAGGGTGCGACCGTCGCTTCGACCCCGCGCCGCGGTCACTTCCCGCTCCACCGCGATCCGGCGCTTCGTGCCCCTCAGGTGCGAGTTGCGTTCCGTACGCGACACGAGATCGCGTCCGATGCCGCCACGGTCGACGACGGAGATGGTCGCCAGGTCAGCGGCCACGTCACCGTCGACGCGGTAGCGGGTGAAGCCGGTGACGGCGTCGACGGCGGGGTCGAGCGCCGCCAGCTTGCGCAAGGTGCGGTAGCTGAGCCGGTCGCGCGGGGCGCCGGCGTCGATCACCGCCTGCACGAGCGGCGCCGCCAGCAACGTCTCGTCGGATCGCGAGATGCCGACGGTGACGGTCTTGGCCTGATGCTTGATCGCGTCGACGGGCCGGGTCAGCTCCTCGACGCCACGAGTCAGGGCCAGGCTCAGATCCTCGATGACCGCGCTCGGAGTGCCGACCCGACCGTGCTCCATCTCATACGCATCCAGCCCCGCCGCGCCGGTGGCGTACCGCAGCAGCGACGACACCCGCACTGCGGTGCTCGCCTCGAGATGGCCGTTGTACGAACCCGCCCGCAGCCCGTCGAAGAAGCGCCGCGCCGCGGGCTCGAGCATCGGCGTCAACCAGCGAAGGAGCGCGTCGTCGGCGACCTCGGCCTCGACCGCTGACTCGATGGCCGCACGCGCCTCACGCAGCGGCCGCGCCTGGGCGTCGATCGCAAGGGCCGCCTCGTACCCGAACAGGTGCGCCGCCATCGCCGAGAGCACGAACGCGAGCGCCGGATGCACCTCGGGAACGCTGATGACCGCAAGCGCGGCATTGAATCGCTCGTCTCCGTCGCTCGCGATCACGATCGGCGCGGCCTTGTGCGCTCGATAGATCGCGACCTCCTTCGCCACGTCGTCCGCGGTCGAGCCGGTGAGCCCGGCCGCGCAGACGAGGATCAAGGGCTCCGAGGAGAGGTCGATGTGCTTCTTGTCCTCCGTCGCATCGCAGGCGATCGACTTGTAGCAGAGCTCGGAGAGCTTGATCCGAGCCTCCTCGGCGGCGACACGGTTGAGCCCGTTTCCCACGATCGCCCAGTAGCGGCGCGGCGGCGCGATCTGCTGGGCCGCCTCCGCGATCGCGGCGCGCCCGGCGGTCACCCGCTGCATCGCGTCGGGGAGCTCGCGCAGACCTTGCAGGAGCGACGATCGTCTCTCCGCACCCGGGGCTTCGAGCACGTCGGCGAGTGAGCACGCGAGCAGCATGCCGGCGGCGACCTGCGCGTAGAACGCCTTCGTCGAGGCGACGCTCATCTCGACGTCGCGCCCGTCGGACGTGTACAGCACGCCGTCGGTTCGCTCAGTGAGGTCACTGTTTCGCCGGTTGACGATGCCGATCACGCGCGCACCCCGCGAAAGCGCGACGTCGACGGTGCGGTTGGTGTCGGTGGTGCTCCCCGACTGGCTGATGGCGATGATCAACGTGTCACTCATGTCGCTTCGCATGCCGAAGCCCGACAGCTCCGTCGCCGGGGTCGCCTCGATGCGGAGGGGCACGCCCTCGGTCAGGTCGGTGAGCGTCATCGCGAGGCTCTGCCCCGCGATGGCCGCTGTGCCCTGGCCGATGACGATGACCCGGGTGATGACACCGCGCCGGAGCTGGTCGACGAGCTCAGCCGGAAGGGTCTCGGGACCCACCGCGGCAACCAGCATCCCGTCGCGCTCGACGATGTGGCCCCGCAGGGTCTTGCGCCACGACTCCGGCGCTTCGTGCAGCTCCTTCAAGAGGTAGTGAGGAAAGGCCCCGCGGTCGATGTCGCGAGTGGTGATCTGCGCGGTCTGCACGTCGTCGGAGGTGACCGGCAGCGCGGTGCCGTCGTAGGAGAGCCGTGTGATGCCGGCCAGCGAGCCGGCGGAGCGACCGTCGAGGATCACCACTTGACCCCGGCTGGCAATCGGGTTGTCGGGATCGGACGGGTTCTCGCCGTCGAGGCGGACGTAGTGCGCGGTCTCTTCGACGAGCCCATAGGGCTCGCTCGCCACGACGTACGCGTCCTCGGCGAGGCCGACATAAAGACCCTGGCCGCTGCCGCGCTGCGCGAGCAGCACTGTGTTCGGATCCTCCGCGATCCCCGCGGCAATCGCCACCGAGCCCTCGAACGTCGCGACCACTCGGCGGAACGCCTCGCCCGCCCCCATGCCGTCGGACAGCCGTCGCGAGACCATGGTCGGGATCACCTTCGCGTCGGTCGTGATCTCGACCGGGATGCGCAGCCCCTCGGCGGCCTTCAGGTCGGCGTGGTTGTCGACGTCGCCGTTCAACGCCGCCACGACGTAGCTGCCGTCGGTGCGTGCTTCTTCGTCGCTGTTCAGCGGATGCGCGTTCGGCTGTCCGATCAGCCCCACCGACGCCCAACGCGTGTGGGCCAGCACGGTCGCCCCGACGCTCGGAGCGGAGAGCGCGAGCCGCAGCAGCTCGTCGGCCTCGATCGCGGCGCGCAGCACCTTCGTGTTGTCGCCGAGCTCACCGATCTCGGCCGCGGCCTTGTAGACGAAGCTCAGCACGCCGCCTTGCTCGTGCACGGAGCCGCTGCCGAAGAGCGGGTCCGACCGTGCGTCCACGAGCGCGCGCCCGGTGGCGTCGAGGTCGACTCCATGGTCCCAAACCATCAGATGCAGACCGGCAGAGTCGCGGCCGCGCACCTCGAGCCGGTCGAGCGACGACAGCGCGACCTGCACCGACGCCATGACCTCGATTGCCGCGGCACCGGCGTCGCGGCCGGCGAGGTCGCTCACGGCCGTCGCGTTGCGGAGGCGGTCACGCCGCACGGCCCACACCGCGTCCTTCAGCCGGATGACCGCCGCGTTCATTTCCTCGAGATCCTGGGCCTCGAGGTCATCGGCAGTGCGCGCGGTGGGGTCGTCGAGCCAGGCCTCGACCGCGGCAATCTCGGCCTCGAGCGCCCCGCACCACCCGTCGATGCGCGCGATCGACGTCGGCGCGCCGAGCAATGCCTGCAGTCCGGGGATGCCCTTCAGGAGGCGGTCGACCTCTTCGACCCGTCCGGCCGCGGCGACGAGGCCGTCCACCGAGCGATGCGAGGGCAGCGCCGCGAGGACATCCCCGAGCTCGGCTTCGATGTTCCCGACGATCGGGGCGGCCCGCTCGCTCGGGCGGCGGACCACGACGACGATCCCACACATCGGTTGGCTGAACCTCCGCTGGTGATCCGCCCGGCTCCGCAGTCTACGGCCGGGACTCTGCGGTCCGGACTACGGCCTGAGCGAGGCGATCGGCGAGCTCGGCCGCCTCCTCGGCGGTCGGGGCCTCGACCATCACTCGTACGAGCGGCTCTGTTCCGCTCGCCCGGATCAACACGCGACCACTCCCATCCAAGCGTCGCTCGATCTCGGCGACCTCGGCTGCGAGTCGGCCTTCGACATCGGTTGCGTCGACGGCGACGTTGACGAGCACCTGCGGGAAGCGACGCATCGTCGAGGCAAGGTCGGCGAGTGGACGGCCCGACCGGTGCATGAGGTCGAGCACGCGCAGCCCCGTCAGCAGCCCGTCGCCTGTCGCGATCAGGTCATGGAAGATCACATGGCCGCTCTGCTCACCCCCGAGTGAGAGCCCGCGGCGGTCGAGCACCTCGAGCACGTACCGATCGCCTACCGGGGTCTCGTCGATCGCGATGCCCGCGTCGTGCATCGCGATCCGTAGTCCCAGGTTGCTCATCACCGTCACCACGATCGTGTCGTCGCGGAGGCGGCTGGTTGCCTTCATGTCCACCGCGCACATCGCAAGAATCTGATCGCCGTCGACGAGCTCGCCCGACGCGTCGACCGCAACGACGCGATCGGCATCCCCGTCAAGGGCCAGCCCCAGATCGGCACCGCTCGCGAGCACCGCTTCCCGAAGGGCCTCGGGGTGCTGCGACCCGCAGCGCGCATTGATGTTGCGACCGTCCGGATCGACGTTCAGCGGGAGCACGGACGCTCCCAGTGTCTCGAGCACCCGCGGGCCGATCACGTGCGCGGCTCCGTTCGCGGCGTCGAGCACCAGCGACACGCCGTCGAGGCGCCGACCGTCCATCGTCGAGATCAGCCACTCGACGTAGCGGTCGACATGCGACGGAGCACTGTCGACTCGTCCCGAGCCTGCGGGCGGGTCGAGGGTGCCGTCGAGGAGCGCCTCGATCTGCACCTGCACGTCATCGGCGAGCTTGCGGCCTCCCGCTGCGAACAGTTTGATCCCGTTGTCGGCGAAGGAATTGTGCAGACGCGGAGATCATCGCCCCGGGCACGCCGGCATCTCGCGACGCCAGTGCGACCGCCGGCGTGGGCACGACACCGAGCAGCGACACGTCGGCGCCCTCGCGCGTCAATCCGTCAGCAAGCGCGGCCTCGATTCTCGGCCCTGACTCGCGCGTGTCGCGCCCGATCAGCCAGCGCTCTCGACCGAGCACCCGAGCCGCAGCCCGTCCGAGCGCGAGCACGTACTCGTCCGTGAGGACAGTGTCGGCCCGACCTCGTACACCGTCGGTGCCGAAGCGCGGGCGAGAGTCCGAGGCCACCACGCCGCTCGGCGCGGCCTACCGCTTGGAGTACTGCGGGGCCTTGCGGGCCTTCTTCAGGCCGTACTTCTTGCTCTCCTTCTCGCGGGCGTCGCGAGTGAGAAGCCCAGCACGCTTGAGGACCGGACGCAGCTCGGCGTCGAGCTCGGCCAGCGCCCGAGCGATGCCGAGACGCATAGCGCCGGCCTGACCGGTCACACCGCCGCCGTCGAGGGTGGCGTCGACGTCGTAGACCTCGGCCGTCTGCGTGACGCGCAGCGGCTCGGTGACGACCATCCGCTGAGTCGCGGTCGGGAAGTACTCGTCGATCGAGCGACGGTTGATCGTGACCACACCGCTGCCGGGACGCAGCCGCACGCGGGCGACGGCCTCCTTACGGCGACCGGTCGATTGGATGAGGGGCTTGGGCACTTCGAACCTCGCTCGGGAGCTCGTCAGACCCGCGCCTGCGCGTGGGCGACCTCGAGGGTCTTCGGCTGCTGGGCGGCGTGGGGATGATCGGGGCCGGCGTACACCTTCAGCTTGCGCAGCTGCTGGCGACCGAGCGGGCCCTTCGGCAACATCCCCCAGACCGACTTGCGGATCGCGTCGGCGGGCTTGCGGGCGAGGAACGCGGCGTAGGACTCGGTGGTGAGCCCGCCGGGGTACTGCGAGTGGCGGTACACCGGCTTGCGTTCCGCCTTGCCGGACGTCAGCACGATCTTGTCGGCGTTCACGACGATCACGAAGTCGCCGGTGTCCATGTGCGGGGCGAAAATCGGCTTGTGCTTGCCACGCAGCACGCGGGCCACTTCGGTGCACAGACGCCCGAGAACCAGACCATCCGCGTCGATGACGTACCAGTCGCGCTGGACCTCGCTGGCCTTGGGTGAGTACGTGCGCACGAAACGTGACCTTCTCTAGCGGGGGTGATGCGGATCGCGGCCAGGTGTGACGGGCCGCAGAGCCCCGCAACTCTAGGGCCCGAAGCCCGTTCTTGCCAACCGCGACCCTCCTCCTCACGACAGGAGGGGCGAGCCGGACCCGGTTTACGGGGAGCCGAACGGGGGCTCGGCGAACTCGGGTGCCGCCGGCAGCGCCCACGAGGGTTGCGGGTCGGGATACCCGACCTCCCACAGCGACAGCCCCTGAGGAGGAGCCAGCGCGCCGGCGACCGCCCGAGCCCGGGCCCGCAGGATCGCGGCGACATCGCCCGCATGCTTCTTCCCCTGCCCGACCTCGACGAGCGTCCCGACGATCGCCCGCACCATCTGCTGGCAGAACGAGGTCGCCTCGATCTCGAACCGGAGCAACCCGTCACCCAGGTCATCCCACCCGGCCGAGTGGACGGTGCGCACGAGGCTCCGGTCGGGCACCTTGCGGCAGAACGAGGCGAAGTCGTGCTCCCCGATGAACGGATCGCAGGCCAAGCGCATCCCGGCCAGGTCGAGCGGCGCCGCGACATGCCAGGTCGTGGCGGCCAGGAACGGATCGGGCACGGGTCGATTCAGCACGGTGTAGCGGTAGCGCCGATACAACGCGGAGTGCCGCGCGTCGAAATGATCGGGCGCGATCTCGAGGGCGCGCACCACGATCTGGGGGGCACACATCCCGTTCACCGACCGCTGCAGCGTGGCCAGGTCGAGCGGATCAACGTCGGTGTCGAACGTGACGACTTGGCCCCACGCGTGCACGCCTGCGTCGGTACGACCGGCACAGGTCACCGTCGTGGGGTGGCGCAGCACGCGCTCGAGCGTGCTGGCCAAGGTGGCTCCGACCGTCGTGACGCCCGGGTTGGGCGCGAACCCGGCGAAGCCGCTGCCGTCGTACGCGACGAGCATGCGGACCCGCGTCACGGGTTCGGCGCTCTCCGAACTCGCCTGGCTACACCAGCTCGATGCGAGCCATGGGCGCGTTGTCGCCATGGCGAGGGCCGAGCTTGAGGATGCGTGTGTAGCCACCCGGACGCTCGGCGTACCGAGGCGCGACCTCGGTCACGAGCTTGTGCACCATCTCCTTGTCGCCGATGTAGGCGACGAGCTGGCGATGGCGGTGGAGCCCGCCCTTCTTGGCCTTCGTGATCATCTTCTCGGCAACGGGTCGGAGCGCCTTGGCCTTCGCCTCGGTGGTCACGATCGCCTCGGCGGCGATGAGCGACGCGACGAGATTCGCCATCATCAGGCGCTGATGGGCGGCGTCGCCACCGAAGCGGCGGGTGTGGCGGGGAGTGCCGGGCATGGTGACGTCCTCGCTAGATCGACGACCCGCGGAGCGACAGCGCCCGCTCGTCGAGCTTCTGCTTGACCTCGTCCAGCGACTTCTGGCCGAAGTTGGTGATGTTGAGGAGGTCGTCCTCGCTCTTGGTGATCAGCTCGCCGATCGTGTTGATCTGGGCTCGCTTCAGGCAGTTCCGCGGACGCTCGGAAAGGTCCAGATCCTCGATCGGATGGTCGAGGTCGGGGGAACCGGCGTTGGTGCCGGCGATCTCGCCGAGCTCGAGGCCCATCGGGGCATCGCTCATCTCAGCGACGAGGTCGACGAGCGACCGCAACGTCGCACCGGCGGACGCGAGTGCCTCCCGGGGCGTGATCGAGCCGTCGGTCTCGATGTCGAGCACGAGACGGTCGTAGTTGGTCGACTGCTCGACGCGGGTCGGCTCGACGTTGAACGTGACCCGCCGCACTGGCGAGAAGATCGCGTCGATCGGGACGATGCCGATGGTCGCGCTGCCGGCGGTGCGCTCCGCGGAGAGATAGCCGCGCCCACGCTCGACCGTGAGATCGATCTTCAAGGTGCCCTTCGCGTTGAGCGTGGCGACGTGCAGGTCCGGGTTCAGGATCTCGATCTCGGATGGCGCCTTGATGTCGCCGGCCGTGACCTTCGCGGGCCCGCGAACCTCGAGACGCACGACGACGGGCTCGTCGGACGTCGACTGCAGCACGATGTCCTTGAGGTTCAAGATGATGTCGGTGACGTCTTCAGTGACACCGGCGATCGTGTCGAACTCGTGGAGCGCGTCGTCGAAGCGCACCGTGGTGATGGCCGCGCCGGGGATCGACGAGAGCAGGGTGCGGCGCAACGAGTTGCCGATGGTGTAACCGAAGCCAGGCTCGAGAGGGCTGACGGCGAACCGCTGACGGTTGCCGTCGGCCTCGCCGAGCGTTTCGACGGTGGGACGCTGAATGACCAGCATGGGCGTTCCTTGCTGTGTGGAGCGGGGGGACTACTTGGAATAGAGCTCGACGATGAGCTGCTCGCGCACCGGTACGTCGATGTGCTCGCGCATCGGAAGATCGCGGACGGTGGCTTCGTTGCCGCCGTCGCCCATCTCGAGCCAAGGCGGCGTGCGGCGGTCGAGGGTGTCGACGTTGTGGCGGATGACGATCATCGCCTTGGCCTTCTCGCCGAGGCTGACCACATTGCCCTTGCGCACCTCGAAGCTGGGGATGGTGACGCGCTTGCCGTCGACCTTCACGTGGCCGTGGCGTACGAGCTGGCGGGCCTGCGCGCGGCTGGCCGCCCAACCCGCGCGGAACACGACGTTGTCGAGTCGGCACTCGAGCAGGCGCAGCAGGTTCTCACCGGTGACACCGGACTGCCGGTTCGCCTCGGCGTAGACCTTGCGGAACTGCTTCTCCATGAGGCCGTAGATGCGGCGGGCCTTCTGCTTCTCGCGCAGCTGCACGAGGTACTCGGAGGTGTTGGTGCGACGCGAGCGGCCGTGATCGCCGGGCGGGTAGGGCCGCCGCTCGATCGGGCACTTCATGGTGTCGCACTTGGCGCCCTTGAGATACAGCTTCATCCGCTCTCGCCGGCAGAGCCGGCAGACGGGACCGGTGTAGCGCGCCATGTCAGACCCTCCGACGCTTGGGCTGACGGCAACCGTTGTGCGGCACCGGGGTGACGTCCTTGATGCCGCTCACTTCGATGCCTGCGTTCTGCAGCGACCGGATGGCGGTCTCACGGCCCGAACCGGGGCCCTTCACCATCACCTCGACCTTGCGGACGCCGTGCTCCATCGCGGCGCGGGCAGCCTTCTCGGCAGCCATCTGCGCGGCGAACGGCGTCGACTTGCGCGACCCCTTGAACCCAACGTTTCCGGCCGACGCCCAAGACAGCGTGTTGCCCTCGGTGTCGGTGATGGTGACGATCGTGTTGTTGAACGAGCTCTTGATGTGCGCGACGCCGAACGACACGTTCTTGCGGTCGCGCTTGCGGGGGCGGCGACCCCCTGGCTTGGGCTTGGCCACTACTTCCTCACGATCTTCTTCTTACCGGCGATCGCCCGCTTCGGGCCCTTTCGCGTGCGGGCATTGGTGTGGGTGCGCTGCCCGTGCACGGGGAGCCCCTTGCGGTGGCGCACACCCTGGTAGCAGCCGATCTCGATCTTGCGCTTGATGTCCTGGCTGATCTCGCGACGCAGGTCGCCCTCGACCTCGAGGTTCGAGTCGACGTAGTTGCGAATGCGGTTCACCTCTTCGTCGGTGAGGTCGCGCACGCGCGTGTTGGGATCGAGCTCGAGCGCGCCACAGATCTTCTGGGCGGTCGAACGGCCGACCCCGAAGATGTAGGTGAGAGAGATCTCGAGTCGCTTCTCTCTCGGGATGTCGACACCAGAGATGCGTGCCATCAGTGCTGTGCTCCCAACTTCCCGACTCCTAGCCCTGCCGCTGCTTGTGGCGCGGGTTCTCGCAGATGACCATGACCCGCCCGTGGCGACGGATCACCTTGCACTTCTCGCAGATCTTCTTGACGCTCGGACGAACCTTCATTCGGACTCACTTGTACCTGTAGGTGATGCGACCTCGGCTGAGGTCGTAGGGAGTCAGCTCCACCTGGACGCGGTCACCGGGCAGAATGCGGATGTAGTGCATGCGCATCTTCCCGGAGATGTGGGCCAGCACCTTGTGGCCGTTCTCGAGCTCGACCCTGAACATGGCGTTCGGGAGGGGTTCGACGACCTTCCCCTCGAGCACGATCGCGTCTTCCTTGGGCTTGGGCAGGGCAGAAACTCCTTGAAACGACAGAAGAGGGACGGGACGAGGGACACGGACCGGACGGAAACCCCGCCAACGCGAGCGTGGCAAAGCGCCCGGATGGCCCTGGGGCAAGGGAAACATCGTACTGCGCAAGCGCCCCGCCGCCAACTCGCCCTGGCAGGCTGATTCTGGTTGTGGGTGGGGCGCCGCAGTGCGGCGCCCGGGTGCGCGAAGCACCGATTGCCGAGCGTCAGCGAGCAGGAGCCAGCGAAGCTGGCGGTGGGTGGGGCGCCGCAGTGCGGCGCCCGGGTGCGCGGAGCACCGATTGCCGAGCGTCAGCGAGCAGGAGCCAGCGAAGCTGGCGACGAGGGATTACGGCAGGGTCAGGATCTCGGGGCCGTTGTCGGTGATGGCGATGGTGTGCTCGAAATGTGCCGACCACCGGCCGTCGGCCGTGACCACCGACCAACCGTCGTCGAGCAGCCGGGTGTCGGGGCTGCCGGCGTTCACCATCGGCTCGACGGCAAAGACCTGGCCCGCCCGCAGCTTCAGGCCCTTGCCGGGAGGCCCGTAGTTCGGCACTTCCGGGCTCTCGTGCATGGCCTGGCCGATCGCGTGGCCGACGTAATCCCGCACGACCGAGAAGCCCGCCGACTCGGCCACCGACTGCACCGCGTGGCCGATGTCCGACATTCGGTGGCCGTCGACCATCTGCCCGATCGCCGCCTGAAGGCTCTTCTCGGTCACCTCGATCAACCTTGCGGCCTCGGCACCGACCCTGCCCACGGGGGCGGTGAACGCGGCGTCGCCGTGCCAGCCCTGGACGATCGCTCCGCAGTCGATCGAGATGATGTCCCCCTCCTCCAGCACCCGACCATCGGGGATGCCGTGGACGATCACATCGTTCGGCGAAGCGCAGATCACCGCCGGGAAGCCGTGATAACCGAGGAAGTTGGACCGGGCGCACCGGCGATCGAGCACCTGGCGCCCGATCCGGTCGAGGTCGGCGGTGGTGACGCCCGGTCGGATCGCCTCACGGATGCGGTCGTGCATCTCGGCCACCACACGGCCGGCCTTGCGCATTGTCGCGATCTGGGCGGGAGACTTGCGGACGGGCACGGTCAGGTCCCCGGCGACCGGCGCTCACGGCCCGCATCGATCGTCCCCACGAGCCGGGCCAGCACGTCATCGGCGCTTCCGACGCCGTCGACGATCTCCAACAGGTTCTGGCCCTTGTAGTAGTCGACGAGCGGCGCGGTCTGGAGGTCGTACAGATCGAGGCGGCGGGCGATCGCCTCCTCGGTGTCGTCGTCGCGCTGGACCACCTCGCCACCGCAGAAGTCGCACGTCCAGTTCTGCTTCGGAGGCACGGCCACCGAGTAGTTCGCGCCGCAGTCGAGGCAGACGCGCCGTGCCGCGAGCCGCGCGAGGACGATGTCGCGCGGCACCTCGAGGTCGATCACGACATCGAGCGGACGCTCCTTGATCATCTCGTCGAGCGCCTGTGCTTGCGCAGCGGTACGGGGGAAGCCGTCGAGCACATAGCCCCGGCGCATCGCGTCCGGACGCTGGAGCCGCTCGTCGACGATGCCGATCATCACGTCGTCGGGCACCAGGTCGCCGGCGTCCATGAACTCCTTCGCTTGTTGACCGAGCGGCGTGCCGTCCTTCACGGCCGACCGAAGGATCTCGCCGGTCGACACGTGCGGCACGACGTAGTGGCGCGACAAGCGGATGCACTGGGTTCCCTTGCCAGCTCCCTGCCGGCCGAGGATGACGACCCGCGCGCCGGGGATCACCTACTTCAGGAACCCCTCGTAGTTCCTCATCATGAGCTGGCTGTCGATCTGCTTCATCGTCTCGAGAGCGACGCCGACGGCGATCAGCACCGTCGTGCCGCCGAACGGGAACACCGACACGTCGGCGATCGTGAGCACGATCGACGGGAGGATGGCGATGAACGCGATGAACAGTGCGCCGGGGAGCGTGATCCGGTTCAGGATCCTGGCGAGGTAGCGCTCGGTTTGGGGTCCCGGCCGGATGCCCGGGATGAACCCGCCCTGCTTGCGGATCGTGTCCGCCTGCTTGGCGGGGTCGAATGAGATCGCCGTGTAGAAGTACGCGAAACCGACGATGAGCAACCCGTACAGGACCAGGTGCACCGGGCTCGTCGCGTTGAGCACGTAGTCGTCGACGAAGTTCTGCAGCCAGTCCCATTGGACGACGTTCGAGAGCAGCGCCGGCAGGTACAGGATCGAGCTGGCGAAGATGATCGGGATGACGCCGGCCTGGTTGACCTTCAACGGGATGTAGGTGCTCTGGCCGCCGTACATCCGCCGGCCCACGACGCGCTTGGCGAACTGGACGGGGATGCGGCGCTGCCCCTGCTCGACGAAGACGATGCCGACGAGGATGGCGATCGACAGGATGACCAGGATGCCGAACACGACGTTGCCGCCCTCGGCCCGCACGGCGCCGAACTGGAACGGCAGCGTGCTCACGACCGACGTGAAGATCAGCAACGACATGCCGTTGCCGATGCCGCGCTGGGTGATGAGCTCGCCCATCCACATGAGAAGTGCCGTGCCCGCGGTGAGCGTGAGGATCACGAGCATCACCCTCGGCAGGGTGAAGTCCGGGAGCAGGATGATGTCGGGGACGTTGCTACCGAAGAACGAGTTGCCGCCGCCCCGGCCGAACAGGAACGTGAGCGCGGTGGCCTGCAGCAGCGCGATGGCGATCGTGAGGTAGCGCGTCCATTGCGTGATCTTGCGCTGACCGACCGCGCCCTGGTTCTGCCACTCCTCGAGCTTCGGGATCACCACGCCCAGGATCTGCATGATGATCGACGAGGTGATGTACGGCATGATGCCGAGCGCGAAGACCGCGAACTGCGTGAGCGCCCCACCTGAGAACAGGTTGAGGAACCCGAGCACGCCGCCTTCCTTCGCCTGATCCTTCAGCGTCTCGACCGCAGTGAGGTCGATGCCGGGCACGGGGATGTGAGCCCCGAACCGGTAGGCGACGATCATGATCAGGGTGAACAGGATCTTGTTCCGAAGATCCGGCACCTTGAACATGTTCCGGAGGCTCGACAGCAACCCAGGGCTCCTTTACGACCGACTGACTCGGGGTGTCAGCGGTTGGTGAACTGGTTGCCCTTGGCGGGCGGTCGGCCGTGGCCGAACGGCGGGGCCAAGACCTCAACCGTACCTCCGGCGGCCGTGATGGCTGCTTCAGCCGAGCGCGAAAATGCGTGCGCCTTGACGGTGACCTTCCGGGTCAGCTCACCCCGCCCGAGGATCTTGATCAGGGCGCCCTTGTGGGTGAGGCCGTGGGCGTGGAGGGTCTCGGGCGAGACGTCATCAAGGCCGGTCTCCTCGAGCACGTCGAGGTTGATGCCCTGGTACTCGACCCGGAACGGGTTGTTGAAGCCGCGCAGCTTCGGCACCCGCTGCTTCATGGGCATCTGGCCACCCTCGAAGCCGGGGGCGACGGTGTTGCGGGCCTTCTGACCCTTCGTGCCGCGGCCGGCGGTCTTGCCGCCCTTGCCCGCGGTGCCGCGGCCCACCCTCCGGCGGGCGCGGTGCGAGCCCGGGGCGGGCTTCAGCTCATCGATTCTCATGACGTCACTTCTCCGTCACTTCTTCCGGGACGGCCTCGACCGTCACGAGGTGGGGGACCCGAGCGATCATCCCCCGGATCTCGGGGCGGTCGGGCAACGTGTTCGACTGGCCGATACCACGGAGGCCGAGCGCGCGCAGCGTGCCGCGGTGCTTCGGCTTGGTCGAGATTCCTGAGCGGATCTGGGTCACCTTCAGCTCGCCCATCAGCTCGCCTCTTCGGTCGCGGTGATCGGACCGCGCTTCGATTCCCTGTACGCGGTGAGCAGGCCCTTGGGCACGAACTCCTCAGGGTCGAGCCCGCGCAGCTTCGCGATCTCGTCGGGCCGCTTCAGGCCCTTGAGCCCGTCGATCGTCGCGAGCGCGACGTTGATGTGGTTCGACGAGCCGAGCGACTTGGCGAGCACGTCGTGGATGCCCGCCTCTTCGAGGATGGCGCGGGCCGCGCCGCCCGCGATGACGCCGGTACCGGGCGCGGCGGGCTTCAACAGCACGCGGCCGGCGCCCTGCTCACCGATGATCGGGTGGGTGATCGTGCTGCCGGCGAGCGCCACAGCGAAGAGGTTCTTCTTCGCCTCTTCGGTGCCCTTCTGGATCGCGAGCGGCACTTCCTTCGCCTTGCCGTAACCGAGGCCGACGCGTCCGGCACCGTCGCCGATCACCACGAGCGCGGTGAACGAGAACCGCCGACCGCCCTTCACGACCTTGGCGACGCGGTTGATGTTGATGACGCGTGACTCTCGGAGCTGTGCGTCGTTCGGTGCCATCAGAACTCCAGTCCCGCTTCGCGGGCAGCATCGGCGGCGGCCGCGACGCGGCCGTGGTACACGAACCCACCCCGGTCGAACACGACCTTGGTGACGCCGGCGGCCTTCGCCCGCTCGGCGAGCAGCTTGCCGACGGACTTCGCCGCGGCGACGTTGCCGGTGGCTCCGGCACTGCGCACCGACGCCTCGACCGTCGATGCGGCCGCGAGGGTGCGGCCGGTGCCGTCGTCGATGACCTGCATCACCAGGTGCTTGGTGGACCGGAACACCGCGAGGCGCGGGCGCTCCGCGGTGCCCTGGACCGACTTGCGCACGCGCCGGTGCCGGCGGATGCGAGCGTTTCGCTTGGTCTGCGCGCTCATCGTCATGACGCGAACTCCTACTTCCCGGCTTTCCCGGCTTTGCGCTGCACGCGCTCGCCGGCGTAGCGGACTCCCTTGCCCTTGTAGGGCTCGGGCTTGCGAATGGCGCGGATGTCGGCGGCCACCTGGCCGACCTTCTCCTTGTCGATGCCCCGCACGATGATGCGGGTGGGGGCGGGCACTTCGAACGTGATGCCCTCTGGTGCGTCGACCTTCACCGGATGGCTGAACCCCAACGCCAGCTCGATCGCGCTATCGCCCTGGGGCGTGGCGCGGTAGCCGACCCCGACGATCTCGAGCTCCTTCGTGAACCCGTCGGTGACGCCGACGACCATGTTGTTCATGAGGGTGCGGGTGAGTCCGTGCAGAGAGCGGTTCTCGCGGGCGTCGTCGGGGCGCTCGACGAGGAGCGAGCCGTCCTCCTGACGCACGACGATCGCGCCGGGGATCTCTCGCGAGAGCGTGCCCTTCGGGCCCGTGACGCTCACGAGGCGATCGTCGATCGCGATGTTCACGCCGCTCGGGACGGTGATGGGGGCTTTACCGATGCGCGACATGGCTCACCAGACCTCGCAGAGCACTTCGCCGCCGACGTTGCGCTTCCGCGCCTCGCGGTCGGTCATGAGCCCCTGGCTCGTGGACAGCACGGCGACGCCCAATCCACCGAGGACGCGTGGCGCCTTCGCGGCTTGGGAGTACACGCGCAGGCCCGGCTTCGACACGCGGCGAAGGCCGGAGATCGTGCGCATCCGCTCGGCGGTGTACTTCATCGTGATCGTGAGGACCTTGCCCGGACGGGAGGGGTCGTCGCTGATCTCGAAGCCCTGGATGTAGCCCTCCTGCTGGAGGACCTGCGCCAGCGCTTCCTTCTGCTTCGACGACGGCATGCGGACTTTGTCGTGCAAGGCAACGTTGGCGTTGCGGATGCGCGTCAGCATGTCGGCGATCGGATCGGTCATCGTCATCGTGCGCCTCCTCTCACCAGCTGGCCTTCGTCACGCCGGGCACTTCGCCGGCGTGCACCATCTCTCGCAGGCAGATGCGGCACAGTCCGAATTTGCGGTACACGGAGCGCGGCCGACCACAGCGGCGGCACCGCGTGTACGCGCGCACCTTGAACTTCGGCTTGCGCTGCTGCTTCTCGACGAGTGCTTTCTTGGCCATGCCTGCTACTGCCCCTCACGCTTGAACGGGAAGCCGAACGCATCGAGGAGGGCTTTGCCCTCGGCATCGGTACGGGCCGTTGTGACGATGGTGATGTCCATGCCCCGGGGGATGTCGACCTTGTCGTAGTCGATCTCCGGGAAGATGAGCTGCTCGGTGACGCCGAACGTGTAGTTGCCGCGGCCGTCGAATGCGTTCGGCGGCAGTCCGCGGAAGTCGCGGATGCGCGGGATCGCGAGACTGATCAGGCGGTCGAGGAACTCCCACATGCGATCGCCCCGCAGGGTGACCTTGCAGCCGATGCTGTTCCCCTCGCGCAGCTTGAAGCTCGCGATGGACTTCTTGGCCTTGGTGACCATCGGCTTCTGCCCGGAGATGATCGTGAGGTCGGTGACGGCACCTTCGAGCAGCGAGGGCTGCTGCGTGGCCTTGCCGACGCCCATGTTGATCACGATCTTCTCGAGGCGCGGGACCTCCATGACGTTGCCGAGCCGCAGCTCGTCCTTGAGCTGCGCGGCGGACGACGTCGTTGTACCGCTGCTTGAGACGGGGCCGCTGGCTGGTGCCGTTGGTCGACGTCACGGTGCTCACAGCTGCACCCCCGTCCGCTTGCAGATCCGGACCTTGTTGCCGTCCTCGTCGATCTTGTAGCCCACGCGGGTGGCCTTGCCGTCCTTCGGGCTGACGACCGCGACGTTCGAAGCGTCGATCGGCATGTCCTTGTCGATGATGCCGCCCTGCATCGTCGAGCGGGTCGGCTTCTGGTGCTTCTTGGCGACGTTCACGCCGTCGACGATGACCTTGCGCTCGGTGGGCAGGACGCGCATGACCTGCCCCTCCTTGCCGCGGTCCTTGCCCTTGAGCACGACGACGCGGTCACCCTTGCGAATCTTCATGGTCATGGTCAGAGCACCTCCGGCGCCAGCGACACGATGCGCATGAAGCGCTTCTCTCGCAGCTCGCGGCCGACGGGGCCGAAGATGCGGGTGCCAGCGCGGGGTCTGGTCGTCCTTGATGAGGACGGCGGCGTTCTCGTCGAAGCGGATGTAGCTGCCGTCGGGACGGCGCTTCTCCTTCTTGGTGCGGACGACGACGCACTTCACGACGTCACCCTTCTTCACGGCTGCACCGGGGATGGCGTCCTTCACGGTGGCCACGAAGATGTCGCCGATCGAGGCATAGCGACGGCGCGTGCCGCCCAACACCTTGATCACGAGCACCTCCTTGGCTCCGCTGTTGTCGGCCACTCTGAGCCGCGTCTCCTGCTGGATCATCGGTCTGTCTCCGTCACTTCGCCCGCTCGAGGACCTCGACGACCCGCCAGCGCTTGAGCTTCGACAGGGGTCGGGTCTCCATCACACGGACTTTGTCGCCGACGTTGACGTCGTTCGCCTCGTCGTGCGCGTACAGCCGCTTTGTGCGCTGCACCGTCTTGGCGTAGCGAGGATGGCGCACGCGCTCGATGACCGCGACGACGACGGTCTTGTCCATCGACGTCGAGACCGCGGTGCCCTCGCGGACCTTGCGGAACGGCCGGGCGGATTCGGTTGATGCAGCTTCAGTTGCGGCGGTTTCGTCGGCCATCACTTCTCCTCAGCGGCGAGTGCTTCGGCCGCGGCGATCTCACGCTCACGCAGGAGCGTGTTCATCCGGGCCACGTCGCGGCGCAGGTCGCCGAGACGGGCGGTGTTGTCGAGCTGACCGGTGACGTGCTGGAAGCGCAGGTTGAACGCCTCGGCCTTCGCCTCGCTGAGGCGGGTCACCAGCTCGTCGTCGCTCAGCTCGCGGAGCTCAGCCGTCGTCGGCATCAGATGCCCTCCTCACGAGAGATCACACGGGCCTTGATCGGCAGCTTCTGGATGGCCCGCTCGAGCGCGGCCTTCGCGATGTCCGCGTTCGGATACGAGAGCTCGAACATCACGCGACCCGGCTTCACGACGGCGACCCAGTGCTCCGGGTTGCCCTTGCCCGAACCCATGCGGGTCTCGGCGGGCTTCGCGGTGACGGGCTTGTCCGGGAACAAGTTGATCCAGACCTTGCCGCCGCGCTTGATGTGACGGGTCATCGCGATACGAGCAGCCTCGATCTGGCGGGCGGTGATCCAGCCCGGCTCGAGCGCCTGGATGCCGTACTCGCCGAACGACACGAACGCGCCGCCAGACGCGACACCGCGAGTGCGGCCTCGCTGCTGCTTGCGATGCTTGACCTTCTTGGGCATCAGCATGACGGTCAGTCCTCGTTGGGCCGGAAGTGCGGCGTCTCGTGTTGGGTGCGGGTGCGCCGCTCGATCTCTTCCTCGTCCGCGAGCAGCTTCTCGAGCTCGGGATCGGCTTCCTTGAGCAGCGGCGTCGCCTCGACGAGCTCCTCGGGAGTGCCGTCGGCCTTGCGGGGACGCGCCGCGGACGACACGACCTTGCGAGGCTGCCCTCCGCTCGTCTCGCCGACGGCCATCGCGGCCTCGCGAGCGATCTTGTCCTCGGCGGTCTGCTTGTACGGGAGGATGTCGCCCTTGTAGATCCAGACTTTGACGCCGATGCGTCCGTAGGTGGTCTTGGCCTCGCGGAATCCGTAGTCGATGTCGGCGCGCAGCGTGTGCAGCGGCACACGACCCTCGCGGTACCACTCAGTGCGGCTCATCTCGGCGCCGCCCAGACGACCGGAGCACTGCACGCGGATGCCGAGCGCGCCTGCCTTCTGCGCGTTCTGCACCGCCCGCTTCATCGCCCGTCGAAACGCAACGCGTCCTGCCAGCTGATCGGCCACGCCCTGCGCGATGAGGGCAGCATCGAGCTCGGGCTGCTTGATCTCCTGGATGTTCAGCTGCACCTTGTTGTTGCCGGTGATCTTCGTGAGGCCGGCGCGCAAGCGATCGGCCTCGGCGCCACGGCGGCCGATGACGATGCCGGGGCGCGCCGTGTGCACGTCGATGCGCAGACGGTCACGGGTGCGCTCGACCTCGATGCGGCTGATCGCGGCGTGCGGCACCTGAGTCATCAGGTAGTCGCGGATCTTCCAGTCCTCGATGAGGTAGTCCGTGTACTCGCGGTCGCTGAACCACCGGCTCTTCCAGTCGGTGGTCACGCCGAGGCGGAACCCGTACGGGTTGACCTTCTGGCCCATTACTTCGGACTCCGTTCCGTCTGTCTCGTCGGCTTGCGCCTCCTCGACTGCCTCCTCGGCAATCGCCTCGTCGGCCTCTGCCTGAGGTGCAACGTCCTCGACTTCGTCGACCTCGTCGTCGATCTCCTCGACTTCGTCCACCTCGTCGGTCTCGACCTCGTCGACCTCGACCTCGTCGACCTCGACCTCGTCGGTCTCGACTTCGTCGGTCTCGATCTCGTCGACGGCGTCCTCGAGCTCTGCGTCTTCGTGCTCGTGGTCATGGTCGTGTTCGTGCTCGCCTTCGGCTTCCGCGGCGGCGGCCCGGCTTCGGGCGACCCGCTCGCGACGGGCGGCCTGCGCCTGCTGACCGGTACGGCGCGCGGCGCGGTTCGAGGGCTTGGCCTCGTCACGCGCCCGCTGACGCTCGAGCAGATCCTCGGGCATCCGGCTCACGATCACGACGATGTGGCACGTGCGCTTGCGGATGCGGGTGGCGCGGCCGCGCGCACGCGGGCGCCAGCGCTTCAACGTCGGACCCTCGTCGGCGTAGCACGCGGAGACGTAGAGCTCGTCGACGAGCTGCGAGTCGTTGTGTTCCGCGTTCGCGACCGCCGAGGCGAGGCACTTGCGGATCGGGATCGCGGCATCGCGCTCACAGAACTGCAGGACCTGCTCCGCCTGCGCGACATCCAAGCCGCGGATGAGGTCGAGCACCGCACGCGCCTTCGAGGCCGACATGCGGATGTAGCGCGCCTCGGCGCGCGTGCCTGGACGCTCGTTGGTCTTCGGACCGGTCATCGGCGAGCGCTCCTCTCCTGACCGGCGTGGAACCTGAAGGTGCGCGTCGGCGAGAACTCACCGAGCTTGTGACCGACCATCGACTCAGTGATGTAGACGGGCACGTGCTTGCGCCCGTCGTGCACCGCGATCGTGTGTCCGACCATCTCGGGGATGATCGTCGAGCGCCGCGACCACGTCTTGATGACGCGCTTCTCGCCCACGGTGTTCAGGGCATCCACCTTCTTCAAGAGGTGGCTGTCGATGAACGGACCCTTCTTCAACGAACGGGGCATGCCATTTACCTCCGCGAGCCGCGGGTGCGGCGACGCCGGACGATGAGCTTCTGGGACGGCTTGGTCTTGTCACGGGTGCGGCCTTCGGGCTTGCCCCATGGCGACACCGGATGGCGTCCGCCCGAGGTCTTGCCCTCGCCGCCACCGAGCGGGTGATCGACCGGGTTCATCGCGACACCGCGCGTCTGCGGGCGTACGCCCTTCCAGCGGTTGCGGCCGGCCTTGCCGATCTTGATGAGCTCGGCCTCTGCGTTGCCGACCTCACCGACGGTCGCGCGGCAGTCGATCGGCACGCGGCGCATCTCGGTGCTGGGGAGGCGCAGCGTGGCGAAGTCGCCTTCCTTCGCGACGAGCTGCACGCTCGAGCCGGCGCTGCGAGCCATCTTGCCGCCCGCACCCGGCTTGAACTCGACGTTGTGGATCACGGTACCGACGGGGATGTAGCGCAACGGCAGCGCGTTGCCGGGCTTGATCTCCGAGCCCTGGCCGCTCTGCAGCACCTCGCCGACACCGACGCGGTTGGGAGCGAGGATGTAGCGCTTCTCTCCGTCGTAGTAGTGCAGCAGCGCGATGCGGCAGTTGCGGTTCGGGTCGTACTCGATCGCCGCGACCTTGGCAGGCACGCCGTCCTTGGTGCGCTTGAAGTCGATGATGCGGTACTGCTGCTTGTGGCCGCCGCCACGGTGGCGGGCGGTCTTGCGGCCGTAGCTGTTGCGGCCGCCGGTGCGCGGCTTGGGCGCGAGCAGCGTCTTTTCGGGACGGTCCTTCGTGATCTCCGAGAAGTCGGAGACCGTCTGGAACCGCCGTCCGGGGCTGGTGGGCTTGCGCTTGCGAAGGGCCATCAGGTTCTCCGACTCAGCTCTCGAACAGCTCGATGCGCTCGTCGCCCGCGAGGGTGACGATCGCTCGTTTGGTGTTGGGACGCGTGCCGAACGTGTTCTGACGCCGGTTGCGCTTGCGCTTCCCCTTGCGGTTCAGCGTGTTCACCTTCAGCACCTTGACGTTGAAGATGGACTCGACGGCGTCGTGGATCTCGGGCTTGCTCGCCGACTGATGGACGATGAACGTGTAGACGTTGCCCTCGAGCAGCGCATACGACTTCTCGCTCACGACCGGCTCGATGATGACGTCGCGGGGATCCTTCATTCGCTCGCTCCCTTGACTGCCGGAAGCGTCTCTTTCGTGAAGACGATCCAGTCGTTGCAGAGCACGTCGTAGGCGTTGAGCTCGTTCGCGGAGAGCAGCTGCACCTCGGGCAGGTTGCGGAAGCTGAGCGCCGCGGCCGTGTCAGCCTCGGTCTCGCCGAGCACGACGAGGATGCGACCGTCGAGCTCGAGCGCGCTCAGCGCCGCCTTCGCGCTCGCGGTCTTCGGGGCATCCCAGCCCCAGCCGTCGACCACGACGACCTTGCCCTCAGCGGCGCGATCGGACAGCGCCGAGCGGAGGGCGAGCTTGATCATCTTCTTCGGCGTGCGCTGGGCGTAGCTGCGGGGCTTGGGGCCGAGGGCCACGCCACCGCCAGTCCAGTGCGGCGCCCGGATCGACCCGGCGCGGGCGCGGCCGGTGCCTTTCTGGCGGAACGGCTTGGCGCCGCCGCCACGGACCTCGGAGCGGGTCTTGGTGCTCTGCGTGCCCGCACGGCGGGCGGCGAGCTGAGCGACGACGACCTGGTGCATGACCGGGACGTGGGGTTGGACGCCGAACACCTCGTCGGCGAGCTCGACGGTGCCGGCTTCGGCGCCGGCGGGGGTGCGCACATTGACGGTCGCCATGGCTACTTCGTCCCTCCGGCCTTGACGGCGTTGCGAACGAGCACGACTCCGCCCGCAGGGCCCGGCACCGAGCCCCTCACGAGGAGCAGGTCGCGTTCCGGATCAGCGGCGACGACCTCGAGGTTGAGCGTCGTGACCTTCTCGCCACCGAGGCGGCCGGCCATCTTCATCCCCCGAAACACACGGCCCGGCGTCGCACACGACCCGATCGAGCCCGGCATGCGGTGGACGCGGTGCGTGCCGTGGCTGGCCTTCTGACCGGAGAAGTTGTGGCGCTTCATGACGCCGGCGAAGCCCTTGCCTCGGCTCACCGCGGTCACATCGACCCGCTCCCCCGCCTCGAGCACGTCGACCTTGAGCTCGTCACCGACCGAGAAGCCGTCGATGTCGTCGATGCGCAGCTCGACCAGGTTGGTGCCGGCCTGCACGCCCGCCTTCTCGAAGTGGCCGGCCTCGGGCTTGGTGAGCTTGCGCGGGTTCTTGTGGCCGTAGGTGACCTGGAGGGCGGTGTACCCGTCGCGCTCACTCGTCTTGACCTGCACGATGCGTGCGGGGGCGACTTTGAGCACGGTGACGGGGATGACGCGGTTGTCATCGCTCCACACCTGGGTCATGCCCACTTTTTCGCCGACGATGGCTTTCGTCGCCATGGGAGGTCCTTTGGCTTCTCACGCGGGCGCTCCGCACGGCTGCTGCCGGCGGAGCGCTGGATCGGTTTGCCGTGCGGTCCCCTCGCTGTGCCCGAAGGATCGGGCGGCGCGGGCTCACACGGACATCGGTTGACGGACGGCTACGAACAGGTGAAGCGAAGTGGTCCGGCGCGGGCCAAAGCCCTGCGACCGGGCTGAGAGAGCCTATCGGGACAGCCCCAGATCGCGCCAGCCGACCCCCGCCCGCGCCCGCGCGGCCTCCCCGCGCCTCCCCGCAACTGTTGCGGATGTCGCCCCTATGGGGCCGCCGGCGCAACAGTTCCCCGCCCAGCTCGCCGATCCCCGCAACTGGCACCGATCTGGCCCCTATCGGGCCGCTGGCGTGCCAGTTCCGGCCGGAGACACAGATCTCAAGGGCGCCGGGCGCCAAACCTAGGGGTTTCCCGGTTCCGGACCCCTGCCCCTGAGCCGCATCGTGAGACCCACGCAGCGGAGCAGACAAGGGAGCAGGGACATGAACGCAACGACGACCATCCACTCCGGAACCATCCAGATGAAGCGCAGCCACCTCGTCGGCCTGGTGGTCGGCGTCGCTGCCCTGACTGTGGCGCTCACGACCGGGGCCCAAGCGGTCCTCGACTCGACCGACAACCGGACGAGCTCGGCGCCCTCCTACGTCGACGGCGTCGCCGCGATGACTCCGGAGGAGCTCGCAGCGACGTTCGGCAACGTGCCGGTGTACTCAACACGGGCTTACATCGACGCCGTCGCAGCGATGACCCCCGAGGAGCTGGCCGCGACGTGGGGCAACATCCCCGTCGGCACCCCTCGTCAGGACTTCATCGACGCCGTGAGCCAGATGACTCCGACCGAGCGCGCCGCGACGTGGGGCAACACCCTCGTGGGTCCGTAGCCCTGCCGGACCTACCGCAGCGACCGGACGCGAACCTCGCGTCCGGTCGTTCGCGCGCTGCTACGAGGTCATCCCCTGCAAGCCGACGAGGCCGCGGGCGAGCTCGATCTCGCCCATGTGGCGCAGGCCGTGCTGGTAGATCCAGCACTCGGTCGCGTCGAGGAGCGTGATGCCCTCGGGTCCCGCGACCCGGGCGCTGTAGGTGCTCGCGATGTGCGGCGGGAACGGTCGGGTGACGACGACTCGCGAAAGCTCGGCGGGATCGAGCTGGTCGAGCCAATCCTCGGTGCGCGTGAAGACCGCCCGCATGTACTCCTTGAACGCGTCGTAGTCGCCCATCCGTTGATTGACCATCTCGTCGACCGTGCGGTGCTTGCCGTGGTCGTTGATCGTCATGTTCACCTTCGCCGCCCAGTCGTCGTTCCAGATCGGGGGCGTCCCGGTCATCGCCAGGAACGACGCATCGATCATGTTCGTGATGTGGAACAGGCAGAAGGCGATGGGCACCACGCCCTCGCGTTCGAAGTGGTTCACGTGATCGATCGTCATCGTGTCCACCGCGTCGTAGTACAGCGAGTGCATCGCGCGCATCCGGCGCTGCAGTGAGTCCAGGATCGGATCGGTCATGGCGAAAGTGTCCCACCCCCTCGTTACAGTGCCCACATCTCGCGTCGGCCCCGCGACGCCTCCGAGCACATCGTCGAGAGGCACCACCCATGGCCACGCACACGCCTCGCAGCCTTCTCTGGCTGCTCGCCACCGGCTCAAACCAGTTCGGCCTGACCGAACTCCTCTGCTCGATGCCCGCGGGCGAGGTCGACCACGAAGCTGAGTCGCTCCTGCTCGCGCAGGTGCGCGCCGCGTGGGCCCGAGGATGGCAGCCGATCGAGCTGCACCGACAGGGCTACCGCGCCAGCGGCAACAAGGTCGCCGGCCAGCTGATCGCGCTCGTCATCGCAGTCGATCACGCGTCGCAGCCGGGCGGCGCAGGGAACACAGCGAGGGGCGAGCAGATCGACGCGCTGCAGCTCCCCCGAGCGACGGGAGGCGACGGCTGGCTCGGCGGGTTCACTGCACGCGAGGGGCTCGATCGAGCCGCGTCCATGCGCGCGGTGGTCGACGCGCTGCACAACCTCGTGATGCTGCCCGTCCTTCGGCCTCTGCCGCCGGCCACGACGGCGACCGCCGACCCGGTGCTCGCCAAGATCCGAGCGCTGCTGGCCAAAGCCGAGTCGACGACGTTCGAGGCCGAGGCGCTGACGTTCACGGCCAAGGCGCAAGAGCTCATGACCAAGCACGCCATCGACGCCGCCGCCGTCCATGGCGGTGCGGCGCACGCCGGCGCGGGGCCGGGCGTGATCCGCGTGCCTGTCGACCCTCCCTACCGAAAGGCGAAGGCCCACCTGCTAGCGGTGGTCGCGCGAGCCTCCCGCTGCCGCACCGTCCACCTGGGCGGGTGCGACCTCACCGAGGTGATCGGCATGCCGTCCGACCTCGCCGGCGTCGACCTGCTCTTCACATCGCTGCTCGTGCAAGCACAGACCGCGCTCATGAGAGCTACCGGCTCGACTCGGTCATACCGATCGTCGTTTCTCTACGCGTTCGCGTGGCGCATCGGCGAGCGGCTTCGCGAGATCAACGACGCCGTGATGAAGGAAGCCGAGGCGGACCACGGTGCGTCGTTCCTGCCGGTGCTGCGCTCTCAAGCGGCGACGATCGACGACTTCGTCGACCAGCGCTACGGCAAGTTGACCGTCCTACGCACGCGTGGTGCGGCCGATCCCGCGGGGTGGGCTGGCGGTCGCCGCGCCGCCGACAACGCCAAGCTCGCGTTCGGCGACCTCGCCGACGCGGGCTAACCGCGACCCGTGGTTCCGGCGCGAAAAGCGGCCACGAATGGCCGCCTTCTCACACGAGAACGCCCGGGGGTTTGAACACCCCCGGTTGGACAGCGCTCTAGGCCTGGATCTTGATCTCGATGTCGACGCCGGCGGGCAGCTCGAGGCGCTGCAGGGAGTCCACGGTCTTCGGCGACGGCTCGACGATGTCGATCAGCCGCTTGTGGATCCGCATCTCGAAGTGCTCGCGGGAGTCCTTGTCCTTGAACGGACCCCGGATGACCGTGAAGCGGTGCTTCTCGGTCGGCAGCGGGATCGGACCCCGCACCGTCGCCTGGGTGCGCACGACCGTCTCGACGATCTTGCGCGTCGACTGGTCGATGATCTCGTGGTCGTATGCCTTCAAGCGGATGCGGATGCTGCTCATGTCGGCAAGCCCTACTTGAGGATCTTGACGACGCGGCCGGAGCCGACGGTGCGTCCGCCTTCGCGGATGGAAAACAGCAGTCCTTCGTCCATGGCGATCGGTTTGCCGAGCTCGACAGTCATGACGGTGTTGTCGCCCGGCATGACCATCTCGGTGCCCTCGGGCAGGGTGATCGAGCCGGTCACGTCGGTGGTGCGGAAGTAGAACTGGGGCCGGTAGTTGTTGAAGAACGGCTTGTGGCGGCCGCCCTCGTCCTTACCCAACACATACACCTGCGCCTCGAAGTTCGTATGCGGAGTGATCGAGCCGGGCTTGCACAACACCTGCCCCCGCTCCACCTCCTCCTTCTTCGTGCCTCTGAGCAGCGCGCCGATGTTGTCGCCCGCATGGCCCTCGTCGAGGATCTTGCGGAACATCTCCACCCCCGTGCACACCGTCTTGGTCGTCGGGCGCAGACCGACGATCTCGACCTCGTCGCCGGTGTGGACCATCCCCTGCTCCACCTTCCCGGTCACGACGGTGCCGCGGCCGGTGATCGTGAACACATCCTCGATCGGCATCAAAAACGGCTTGTCCAAATCCCGCTGCGGTTCCGGCACATAGCTGTCGACCGCGTCCATCAACTCCACGATCTTGGGCTGCCACTCCGGATCACCCTCCAACGCCTTCAGCGCGCTGACTCGGATGACCGGCAGATCATCACCCGGGAACCCATAGTTGGTCAGCAGCTCCCGCACCTCGAGCTCCACCAGCTCCAACAGCTCCTCATCATCCACCGCGTCGGCCTTGTTCAACGCCACCACGATGTACGGCACCCCCACCTGCCGGGCCAACAACACATGCTCCCGGGTCTGAGGCATCGGCCCGTCCGTCGCCGCGACCACCAAAATCGCGCCGTCCACCTGCGCCGCCCCCGTGATCATGTTCTTGATGTAATCCGCATGCCCCGGCATATCCACATGCGCGTAATGCCGATTCGCGGTCTCGTACTCCACATGCGCGATCGAGATCGTGATCCCCCGCGCCTTCTCCTCCGGCGCCTTATCAATCTGATCGAACGGCGTGAACACCACATTCGGATTCGACTCCGCCAACGTCTTGGTGATCGCCGCAGTCAACGTCGTCTTGCCGTGATCGATATGACCCATCGTCCCCACATTCACATGCGGCTTATTCCGCTCAAACTTCGCCTTGCTCATCGCGATGCCCTCTCGTTGCTGATCGTGACTGGGTAATAGATGGGATGGAGATGAATCACTCGCCGCGGACCCGGGCGACGATCTCCTTGGAGATCGAATCGGGAACCTGCTGGTAGGAGTGGAACTGCATCGTGTAAGTCGCACGCCCCTGGGTGCGCGACCGGAGGTCGGTAGCGTAGCCGAACATGTCTGAAAGGGGCACTTGCGCGCGGATCACCTGACTGCTTCCTCGCTGCTCCATGCCCTCGATCTTGCCTCGCCGGCTCGACAGATCGCCCATGACATCGCCCATGTAGTCGTCCGGGGTGACGACCTCGACACCCATGATCGGCTCGAGCAGCACGGGGTTGGCCTTACGGGCCGCTTCCTTGAACGCCATCGAGCCCGCGACCTTGAACGCCATCTCCGACGAGTCGACGTCGTGGGCCGAGCCGTCGGTGAGCACCGCCCGCACGTCGACAGTCGGGTAGCCCGCGAGGACGCCGGCGTCGAGTGATGCCTGGATGCCCTGGTCGACCGCGGGGATGAACTCACGGGGGATGCGTCCACCGGTGATCTTGTCGATGAACTCGTAGCCGCCGCCGGGGCCCGTCGGCTCGAGGTCGATCACGACGTGCGCGAACTGGCCCGAACCACCGGTCTGCTTGACGTGGCGATACACCACGTTGTGCACCGGCTTCGTGATCGTCTCGCGGTAGGCGACCTGCGGCTTACCCACCGTCGCGTCGACATTGAACTCGCGCAGCATGCGGTCGACCAGCACCTCGAGGTGCAGCTCGCCCATTCCGGAGATCACGGTCTGGCCGGTCTCGTCGTCCGTGCGCACGCGGAACGTCGGGTCCTCGTCGGACAGCGCGTAGAGCGCCTTGCCGAGCTTGTCCTGATCGACCTTCGTCTTCGGCTCGACCGCGACGTGGATGACCGGCTCGGGGAACTCCATGCGCTCGAGCACGATCGGATGAGCGCGGTCGCACAACGTGTCACCGGTCGTCGTCGACTTGAACCCGAGCCCCGCGACGATGTCCCCGGCGCGCCGCGAACTCCATGTCCTCGCGGTGGTTCGCGTGCATCAGCAAGATGCGGCCGATGCGCTCCTTGCGATCCTTCGTCGAGTTGTAGACGTCGGCGCCCTTGTCGAGACGGCCCGAGTACACGCGGAAGTAGGTGAGCTTGCCGAACTGATCGGACACGATCTTGAACGCGAGCGCGGAGAACGGCGCGTTCTCGTCGGCCGGCCGCTCGAGCACCTCGAGGCCCTTGACGTCGAGGCCCGTCGTGACGGGGAGGTCGAGCGGGGACGGCAGGAAGTCGACGACCGCGTCGAGCATGGGCTGCACACCCTTGTTCTTGAACGCGGACCCGCAGAGCACGGGCACGAACGCGAAGTCGATGGTGCCCTTTCGCAGGACGGCCTTGATCTCCTCGGGATCGAGCTCCTCGTCGCTGAGGTACTTCTCCATGAGGTCGTCGTCGTGGCTGGCGACGACGTCGAGGAGCTTGGTCCTCCACTCGAGCGCGTCGGACTCGAGCTCGAGCGGGATGTCGGTCTCCTTCCAGTCCTCGCCCATGCCCTCGTCCCAGATCTTCGCGGTCATGGTGACGAGGTCGACGATGCCGCGGAAGTGACCCTCGGCGCCGACCGGCAGCTGGATGACAGCGGGCACGGCCTCGAGCCGGTCCTCGATCATCCCGACGGTGCGGTAGAAGTCGGCACCGATGCGGTCCATCTTGTTGACGAAGCAGATGCGCGGCACGCGGTACCGGTTTGCCTGACGCCACACCGTCTCGGTCTGCGGCTCGACGCCGGCGACCGAGTCGAACACCGCGACCGCCCCGTCGAGCACGCGCAGCGACCGCTCGACCTCGATCGTGAAGTCGACGTGGCCGGGCGTGTCGATGATGTTGATGCGGTGGTCGCGCCACTCACACGTCGTGGCTGCGGAGGTGATCGTGATGCCGCGCTCTTGCTCCTGGACCATGTGGTCCATCACTGCGGCGCCTTCGTGCACCTCACCGATCTTGTAGGTCTTGCCGGTGTAGTAGAGGATGCGCTCGGTCGTCGTGGTCTTGCCCGCGTCGATGTGCGCCATGATCCCGATGTTGCGGGTCTTCTCTAGGGTGAATGTTCGCTGCTCTGCCATCTGCTCGTCACTTCTTCTTCACGTCGTCGTACCGGGGGGATACATGACACGACCGGGCCCCAGGCCCGGTCGTATTCAGCGCCGGGGCTGGCCCCCGGTTCGCGTCGGGGGATTACCAGCGGTAGTGGGCGTAGGCCCGGTTCGCCTCCGCCATCTTCTGCATGTCGTCGCGGCGCTTGATCGAAGCGCCCACACCGTTCGAGGCATCGAGCAGCTCGTTGGCGAGTCGCTGCGACATCGTCTTCTCCCGACGCTGCCCGGCGAAGCCCACGGTCCACCGGATCGCGAGCGTCGTCGCCTGGCGCGGCCGCACCTCGACCGGCACCTGGTAGGTGGCGCCGCCGACGCGGCGGCTCTTCACCTGGAGCGGCGGCTTCACGTTGTCGATCGCACGCTTCAACGTGGCGATCGGCTCGGCGCCGGTCTTCTCCTCGACGATGTTCAACGCGTCGTAGACGATCTTCTCGGCCACTGAGCGCTTGCCGCGCTTCAGGACCTTGTTGACCACCTGGGTGACCAGGACGGAGCGGTAGATCGGATCGGGCGACAGCTCGCGGCGCGGGGCGGGACCTTTGCGGGGCACCTCTACTTCTCCTTCTTGGCGCCGTAGCGGCTGCGCGCCTGCTTGCGGTTCTTCACGCCGGCGGCGTCGAGGGTGCCCCGGATGATCTTGTACCGCACGCCCGGCAGGTCCTTCACACGACCGCCGCGTACGAGCACGATCGAGTGCTCCTGCAGGTTGTGTCCCTCGCCCGGGATGTACGCGGTGACCTCGACCCCGCTGGTGAGACGGACGCGAGCGACCTTGCGCAGCGCCGAGTTCGGCTTCTTCGGGGTGTTCGTGTACACGCGGGTGCACACTCCCCGCCGCTGGGGCGCGCCCTTCAGGGCCGGCGTCTTGGTCTTCTCGGTCTTGGTCTCGCGACCTTTGCGGACCAGCTGTTGAATCGTGGGCACGCGTTACCTCAGAACGAACGGGCTGACGGGGGAACCTCAGGGGCGCGGCGGAGCGCCAAGCGAACCGTTCAATCCTAGGGGTGGCGCCCCTCATGGGCAACCCGCGCCCCCCACCACCACGACGGGGTCAGGGGGCGGTCAGGTGGCGCACTCGGACTCGCCGATCTCCTTCACGTACGGGCCCGTCTCGCCGTAGTCGACGTAGAAGTCGGGACCATCGGCGGGAGTCGGGAACACGTCGAGCTCGCTGAGGTCCTTGGCGACGGCAGTCGCCCCGCCCACCCGATCGAGCCAGGCTCGGAACGTCTCGCCAGGCGCGCGCTCGTCGGCAAACCGGCGGACGACTCGCACTGCGGCCTGCGGGGCCGTGCGGGCGGGCAGCCGCAGCGCCTTTTCGCCGAAGTGGATCTGCTCCTGGCCGACGTAGCCGCCGAGCAGCATCGTGTAGCCCGGCGCGGCCTGGTCGTGGGCGCGACGCTCGACGCCGAAGAACCCGATATCGACCGCGTGGTGCTGCCCGCACGAGTTCGTGCAGCCGGAGATGTTGATCCGGACTCCGCCGACCTCGGCGAGCCCCTCGTCCTCGAGCGCATCGCCGATCGCCTTGGCGAGGCCACGCGACTGCGTGACGGCGAGGTTGCAGGTGTCGGCGCCGGGACAGGCGACGACGTCGCGCGCGAGCTCCGCGCCCGGGTCGGCCATGCCGATGCGAGTCAGCCGCTCGTAGAGCACGCGGCAGCTGCTCCTCGGTCAGGCCGCGGAACACGACGTTCTGACGGTTCGTGAGCCGGACGTCGGCATCGAGCTCGCGTTGGATCGACGCCAGCGCGCGGAACTGGTCGCCGGTGATGTCGCCGAGCGGCGCGTACGCGTAGGCCGAGACCCGACCGCTCGCGATGCCGCGCACGACGTTCGCCTGATCCCAGCGTCCTTGCGGGTCGCGGGCTCGCAATGTGACCGGCGTGCCCTGACCCATCACCGTGGGCGCCACTGCGGCCGAGACACCGGCCGGTCCGTCGCCGCGCTCCTCGACCACATCGGGGATGCCGCCCGGCCAGGTCGACGACGCCGGCAAGAGCAGACGAGTCGCGAGCACCCGGCGCTTGAGCTCGTCGAAGCCCAGCGTGTCGACGAGCCACTTCATGCGCGCTCGCAGCTTGTTGTCGCGGTTGCCGGTCTGGTCGAACACCCGCAGCAGCGCCTCGATCGTCGGAAGCAACTCTTCGCGGGACGTGAAGTCCTCGAGGGCGAGCGCGGGATGCGGGTTCGCGCCGAGCCCTCCGGCGATGTACACCCGGAAGCCGGACTCGACCTCACCGGCGTCGTTCGTCCGCTTCGTCGCGATGATGCCGACGTCGTTGAACATCGCCTGGCCGCAGTCGGTCTGGCAGCCCGAGAAGTTGATCTTGAACTTGCGGGGCAGGCGCTGGCCGAGAGGGTTGCGCACGAAGTGACGGAACGCGGCCTCGGCCCACGGGCTGATGTCGAGCACCTCGTGTGGGCACGCGCCCGCGAGGTGACAGCCCTGGATGTTGCGAACCGTGTCGCCGCACGCCTCGCGTGTCGTCAAGCCCACCGACGCGAGGTGGCGCATGACTTCCGGGATCTTCGTGAGCGCGACGAAGTGGAACTGGATGTTCTGCCGAGTGGTGATGTGGCCCCAGCCACGCGAGTAGTTGTCGACGAGCCAGCCGACCATCTCGAGCTGCTCGGGCTCGATCGACCCGTAGGGCACCTTCACCCGCACCATCTGGCTCTGGCCGCCCTGGCGCTGGCCGTAGATGCCGTTGCCGAGGCGGAACACACGGAACACGTCCTCAGCCAGGTCACCGGCGAGGTAGCGAACGAGCATCTGCTCGAACTTCTCGATGTCCGCGAGCTGCTCGGCGTCGATCGGGCGCGTGCGCAGCCCACCGGGGCCGAGGCCCGTCCGGGCGGGCAGCGTGTCGGTCACCCGACAATTATGACCTACTTTGTCGGGATTAGCCACACCCCTGGCCACGGGCAGGTCAGGGCTAGTCGTTACACGCCCGTTTCCTCACCGACCTCGACCAGGGCATCCCGGATCGCCCCCCGCAGGCGACGGGCGATCTCGGGGGACAGGTGGGTGACGAGGCCCTGCCCGGGACGGCCGACCTCCTCCACCGTCAGGACCACCCGGGGCTGACCGTCGTCGTAGTCATCGGCGATCGCGACCGCCCAAGAGATCCGGGCGAGCTCGTCGTCGCCGTCGACGCCATCGGCGGGGTCGTAGGGGTAGTCGTCGATCGACCGGCGCACGAACGTCCCTTCTGCTCAGTCCGGGAGCAGTCGTCAGGCAGTCGGGTGGTTCGCCGAAACGAACGCGTCGGCCATCTCCTGCAGGCCGTCACGGTCGTTGATCAACCCGACCAGCAGCAGTGAGATGTCCTCGCCCTGCCAGAACACCATCTGGAACTGCTCGCCGGTGGTGGAGTCCTCTCCTTCGATCAGCACGGCCGGTTCGCCGGCCACGCTGATGATCTCGGTCGGCGTCCCGCCGCTGACCCCATCGAGGAGCGCGTCGGCCAGCATGCTGACGCGGTCCTCCTCCGACGGGGCGAATGCGAGTGCGATCACGATCGCGTCGGTGCCCGGCGACGACAACGCGGACACGAAACGCAGCCCCACCGACTCGGTGAGCTCGACCGCGTCGGGGAGGGAAGAGAGGTCAGTGATGAAGCTGCTGCTCACCTCGTCCGGCGCGTCTTCGATGCGATAGCCGGTGACCGAACCGAACGCGTCGTCGGCGCGTCCCCCGACGGGGATCGCGAGCTCCTCCACGGTCGTCGCGGCGCCGCGTTGGACGTTCACGCGCACCGCCGTGCGCTCGTCGATCTGTGAGCCGGTGCACGCGCCGACCGCGGCGCCGGACGCGATCGCGCCGAGGAGGGTGACCAGCCACCGGCCAGCCACCCCCGTCGGCATGAGATCAGCCCTCGGAGACGGCGTCGGTCAACCCGACCCCGTCGCCGATGTCGACGACTTCGGCGTACTCGGTCTCGGGCTGGTAGTCGCCTTGCAGGCTGGCGAGGAAGTCGGCCGGAGAGTCGGACGACCAGAACTCCATCGGCTGGTAGTCGGGAGCCTTGGTCTCGAACTCGCGGTAGAGACCCATGCCCGTACCGGCCGGGATGAGCTTGCCGATGATGATGTTCTCCTTGAGGCCGACGAGGTTGTCGCCGCGGCCGTCGATGGCGGCCTCGGTGAGCACACGAGTCGTCTCCTGGAATGACGCCGCCGACAGCCACGAGTCAGTGGCCAGCGACGCCTTCGTGATGCCCATCAGCTCGGGACGACCCTCGGCGGGACGCTTGCCGGCCTCGACGAGCTCACGGTTGGTGTCGCGGAACGCGCGCTGGTCGACGCGCTCGCCCGGCAGGAACGTGGAGTCGCCCGGCTCCTGCACGCCGATGCGGCGGGTCATCTGACGCACGATCAGCTCGACGTGCTTGTCGTGGATGGACACACCCTGATCGCGATACACCTTTTGGACCTCTTCGACCAGATACTGCTGGGTCTCACGGACCCCCTTGATCTCGAGGAGCTCCTTCGGGTCACGCGGGGTCTTGTCGTCACCGACGAGCGCGTCACCGGCGCGGACCTCTTGGCCCTCGACGACCGCGAGGCGGCTGGCGCTCGGGACCAGGTAAGCGTCCTCAGCTCCGTCGTCCGCGACCACCGTGATCGTGCGGCCCTTGCCCTCGTCCTCGGCGATGCGCACGACGCCCGACGACCGTGACAGAACGGCCTTGCCGCGCGGGGTGCGGGCCTCGAACAGCTCGACGACGCGGGGAAGACCGCCGGCGATGTCCTGGCCGGCGACGCCTCCGGTGTGGAACGTCCGCATCGTGAGCTGCGTACCCGGCTCACCGATGGACTGAGCCGCGATGACGCCCACGGCCTCGCCCATCTCGATGTCCTTGCGGGTCGCGAGCGAGAGGCCGTAGCAGGTGGCACAGATGCCGAGCTTGGCCTCGCACGTGAGCACCGACCGCACGCGAACCCGGTCCACGCCGGGGTCGTCGCGGAGCAGCTCGACCTGCGCGTCGCTGAGCGGAAGGCCGGCCTGGAGGACGGTGCCGTCCGCGAGTGTCGTGTCGGTGACCAGCGCCCGGCCGAAGAGCTTCGTCTCGAGGAACGAGCGGCGGCTCGGAGTGTCGGGAATGACGTTCTCGACCCAGACGCCGAGCGTCGTGCCGCAGTCGTCCTCACGGATGATGAGCTCTTGCGCGACGTCGACGAGACGACGCGTGAGGTAACCCGAGTCGGCGGTACGCAGCGCGGTGTCGACGAGGCCCTTGCGGGCGCCCGGCGTCGCGATGAAGTACTCGAGCATCGAGAGGCCTTCACGGAAGTTCGACTTGATCGGGCGGGGGATCATGTCGCCGCGAGGGTTGGCCACGAGACCGCGCATGCCCGCGATCTGCTTGACCTGCATCATGTTCCCTCGGGCTCCGGAGCCCACCATCATGTCGATGGGGTTGAACTGCTCAGCCTTGAGCACCTTCTCCATCGCGTCCTGGACCTGCGCGGTGGCCTCGCCCCAGATCTCGACTTCCTTCTGGCGCCGCTCGCCGTCGGTGATGATGCCGCGGCGGAACTGGGTCTCGAACTTCTCCGCGTCCTTCTCGGTGTCGTCGAGGATCTTGCGCTTCTCGGGCGGCGTCTTGACGTCCGCGATCGAGATCGTGAGACCGGACTGCGACGCGTACCGGTAGCAGAGGTCCTTGATCGCGTCGAGCGACTCGGCGATCTCCGCCTTGCGGTAGTGGTCGGAGAGGTTCTCGACGATGACGCCGAAGTCCTTCTTCTTCACCGGCGTCGTCACATGGCCGAACTCGGCGGCATAGGTCTTGGGCAGCGCGGCCTCGAAGAGGAGGCGACCCGCGGTCGTCGACCGTGCGACGGGGTTGCCCTCGTCGTCGTGGCCTTCGCGGAACGTGATCGGCGCGTGAATGCTCACCGATCCCTCGTCGAGCGCGCGCTCGACCTCCCAGCGGTGCCGGAAGACTCGACCTTCGCCCTTGGCGCCGGCTACTTCCTCGGTGAGGTAGTAGCCACCGATGACCATGTCCTGGGTCGGCACCACGATCGGCCGGCCCGAGGCGGGCGACAAGATGTTGTTCGCCGACAGCATGAGCACACGGCTCTCGGCCTGGGCCTCGGCCGACAGCGGAAGGTGCACGGCCATCTGGTCGCCGTCGAAGTCCGCGTTGAACGCGGTGCACACGAGCGGGTGGATCTGGATGGCCTTGCCCTCGACGAGCACGGGCTCGAAGGCCTGGATGCCGAGGCGGTGGAGCGTGGGCGCCCGGTTGAGCAGCACCGGATGCTCCTTGATGACCTCTTCGAGGACATCCCACACCTGCGGGCGACGGCGCTCGACCATCCGCTTCGCGGACTTGATGTTCTGCGCGAGCTCGAGGTCGACGAGCCGCTTCATCACGAAGGGCTTGAACAGCTCGAGTGCCATCAGCTTGGGAAGTCCGCACTGGTGCAAACGCAACGTCGGGCCGACCACGATGACCGAGCGGCCCGAGTAGTCGACGCGCTTGCCGAGCAGGTTCTGACGGAAGCGGCCCTGCTTGCCCTTGAGCATGTCGGAGAGCGACTTGAGTGGACGGTTACCCGGCCCGGTGACCGGACGACCGCGGCGACCGTTGTCGAACAGCGCGTCGACGGCCTCCTGGAGCATGCGCTTCTCGTTGTTGACGATGATCTCGGGCGCACCGAGGTCGAGAAGGCGCTTCAGCCGGTTGTTCCGGTTGATGACCCGGCGGTAGAGGTCGTTCAGGTCGGAGGTCGCGAAGCGGCCACCATCGAGCTGCACCATCGGGCGCAGCTCGGGCGGGATCACCGGCACGACGTCGAGGATCATCGCCCGCGGGTCGTTCGCGCGGCGGTCGTGGTCGTCGCGGCGGTTGAACGCGGTGACGATCTTCAGACGCTTGATCGCCTTCTGGCGACGCTGCGCGGAGAGGCGCTTCTTGCCCTCGCCCTCGTCGATCGCGTCGCGGAGCTTGATCTCCTCCTCGTCGAAGTCGATCCGGTCGATGAGCTGCGCGATCGCGTCGGCGCCCATGCCGCCCTGGAAGTACTCGCCGTAGCGGATCTGGAGCTCGCGCCACAGCATCTCGTCTTCGATGATCTTGCGGCCGTGGAGCGAACCGAACTCGTCGAACGCGCGCTGCACGAGCTCGAGCTCGGCCTCACCGCGCTCGCGGATCGAGGCCGCGTCCTTCTCACCCGCACGCTGGCGGGCCTTGACCTCGGAGTCCTTCGCGTCCTCGGACTCGAGTGCCTTGATCTCGGCCTCGAGCTCCTTGAACCGACGGTCGACGTCGAGCTCGGTCTGCTTGCGGATCTCGTCGAGCTCCTCGGCCAGCTCGGCCTGCAGGTTCGGGAGATCCGTATGGCGCCGCTCCTCGTCCACCCACGTGACGAGATTCGCCGCGAAGTAGATGACCTTCTCGAGCTGCTTGGCCTTCAGCTCTTCCTTCGGCTCGAGACCGGCGAGCAGGTAGGCCAGCCACGAACGCGTGCCGCGCAGGTACCAGATGTGCACGACAGGCGCGGCGAGCTCGATGTGGCCCATGCGCTCGCGGCGCACCTTCGAGCGCGTGACTTCGACGCCACATCGCTCGCAGATGATGCCCTTGAAGCGCACGCGCTTGTACTTGCCGCAGTAGCACTCCCAGTCCTTCGTCGGACCGAAGATCTTCTCGCAGAAGAGTCCGTCCTTCTCGGGCTTGAGCGTGCGGTAGTTGATGGTCTCCGGCTTCTTGACCTCACCGTTCGACCACGTGCGAATCGCGTCGGCCGTGGCCAACCCGATGCGCAGCTGATTGAAGTCGTTGACGTCGAGCATCAGTACGTCCTCTCGCGGCGTCGCTCGTCCTCTTCGTCACTGCCCCGTTCGGGCCGGCTGATGTCGATGCCGAGCTCTTCGGCCGTGCGGAACACGTCCTCGTCGAGCTCTCGCATCTCGATCTCGGCCCCGTCCTCGGCGAGCACCTCGACGTTGAGGCACAGCGCCTGCATCTCCTTGATGAGCACCTTGAAGCTCTCGGGGATGCCGGGCTCGGGGATGTTCTCGCCCTTCACGATGGCTTCGTAGACCTTCACGCGACCCAAGACGTCGTCGCTCTTGATCGTGAGCAGCTCTTGCAGGCAGTAGGCGGCGCCGTAGGCCTCGAGTGCCCACACCTCCATCTCGCCGAAGCGCTGCCCGCCGAACTGCGCCTTTCCGCCGAGGGGCTGCTGGGTGATCATCGAGTACGGGCCGGTCGACCGGGCGTGGATCTTGTCGTCGACCAAGTGCGACAGCTTCAGCATGTACACGAAGCCGACCGTGATCGGCCGGTCGTACACCTCGCCGGTGCGCCCGTTGTAGAGCAGCGTCTTGCCGTCCTCGGCGATGAGACGCTCACCGTCGACGCCGTCGGGCCGGATCTTGCCGAAGATCTGCTTGATCGTCATGTGCTTGCCGGCCTGGTCCTCTTCGTCCCAGTGCGCGCCGTCGAACACCGGCGTGGCGACGAAGGTCGACGGCGGCGTGGCCGGGCGGGTCTTGCCCTCGGTGCCGCGGACAGGCTCGTCACCGACGAGCTCGCCCTCGTGCTCCCAACCCCAACGAGCCGCGTACCCGAGGTGAGCCTCGAGCACCTGGCCCACGTTCATGCGGCTGGGCACACCGAGCGGGTTGAGGATGATGTCGACCGGCGTGCCATCCGCGAGGAACGGCATGTCTTCGATCGGCAGGATCTTGGAGATCACGCCCTTGTTGCCGTGGCGGCCGGCGAGCTTGTCGCCCACGCTGATCTTGCGCTTCTGCGCGACATACACGCGCACGAGCTGGTTGACGCCGGGCGGGAGCTCGTGATGCTCGTCGCGGCTGAACACCTTGACGTCGATGACCTTGCCCGACTCGCCGTGGGGCACCTTGAGGCTGGTGTCACGGACCTCGCGGGCCTTCTCACCGAAGATCGCGCGGAGCAAGCGCTCCTCGGGCGTGAGCTCGGTCTCACCCTTGGGAGTGACCTTGCCGACGAGCACATCGCCAGGCCCTACCTCGGCGCCGACGCGCACGATGCCGCGCTCGTCGAGGTCGCGGAGGACTTCCTCCGAGAGGTTCGGGATGTCGCGCGTGATCTCCTCGGGCCCGAGCTTGGTGTCGCGGGCATCGACTTCGTGCTCGTGGATGTGGATCGACGTGAGCACGTCGTCGCGCACGAGGCGCTCGGACAGGATGATCGCGTCCTCGAAGTTGTAGCCCTCCCACGGCATGAACGCGACGAGCAGGTTCTTGCCCAGCGCGAGCTCACCGGCGTCGGTGGACGGACCGTCAGCGAGGATCGCGCCCTTGTCGACGCGGTCGCCTTCGAACACCCGCGGCTTGTGGTTGATGCACGTGTCCTGGTTGGACCGGCGGAACTTGGCGAGCCGGTGGATGCGCTTGCCCTGGGTCTTGTACTCGACCGTGATCGAATCGCCGGTGACGTCGAGGACGGTGCCGTCCTCCTCGGCGAGCACCATGTCGGCGGCGTCGCGCGCGGCGCGCGCCTCGATGCCGGTGCCGATGTACGGAGCCTCAGCGGTGATGAGCGGCACGGCCTGGCGCTGCATGTTGGCGCCCATGAGCGCCCGGTTGGCGTCGTCGTGCTCGAGGAACGGGATGAGCGCGGTGGCGACCGAGACGATCTGCTTCGGCGACACGTCCATCAGCTGGACCTCTTGCGGGTCGACGTAGCTGATGTCGGTGGTGGCGCCGAAGAAGACGTCGCGCTCGAGCTGCAGCTTGAGGTCTGACAGCGTCGCGGCCTGCGGGCTTTGCCGCACGAGCACGCGCTCCTCGGCGAACGCGCCATCGGCCTTCACCGGGGCGTTCGCCTGGGCGACGACGTACTCCTCTTCCTCGTCTGCGGCGAGGTAGACGATCTGGTCGGTGACCTTGCCGTTGATGACCTTGCGGTAGGGCGACTCGATGAAGCCGAACTCGTTCACCCACGCGTAGGTGGCGAGCGCGCCCATCAGGCCGATGTTCGGGCCCTCGGGTGTCTCGATCGGGCACATGCGGCCGTAGTGGCTGAAGTGGACGTCGCGGACCTCGAACCCGGCGCGCTCACGCGACAGGCCACCGGGGCCGAGCGCCGACAGGCGGCGACGGTGGGTGAGCCCGGACAGCGGGTTCACCTGGTCCATGAACTGGGAGAGCTGGCTGGTGCCGAAGAACTCCTTGATCGCTGCGACGACGGGCCGGATGTTGATGAGCGTCTGCGGCGTGATCGCCTCGACGTCCTGGGTGGTCATGCGCTCGCGCACGACCCGCTCCATGCGCGACAGCCCGATGCGGACCTGGTTCTGGATCAGCTCGCCGACCGAGCGGATCCGCCGGTTAGCGAAGTGGTCCTGGTCGTCGAGGCGGTACCCCGGCTCCTGCTTCGTGAGGTGGAGCAGGTAGCTGCATGCCGCGAGCACCTCGCAACGCGACAGCACCTCCTGGTCCGGATCCGGGATGTCCAGGAGCAGCCGGTCGTCGAGCTTGTTGCGCGCCTTGGGATCGAGCCCATAGAGCTCGCTGAGCCGGCCGACCTCGACGCCGAGCTTGCGGTTCAGCTTGTAGCGACCGACACGAGAAAGGTCGTAACGGCCCTTCTCGAAGAACGCCTTGCGGAAGTAGCCCTTCGCCGACTCGACGGTGGGCGGCTCACCCGGGCGAGCGCGCTTGTAGATCTCGACGAGCGCTTCCTCCTCGGTCGGTGCCAGGTGGCGGTCCTTCTCCCACTGGCCCTCGAGGAAGTCGAAGTGCTGCACGAAGCGGTCGAGAAAGCCCGGCGCGTTCTCCTCGTCGTATCCGAGCGCGCGCAGCAGCACGAAGATCGACAGGCGACGCTTGCGGGCGACGCGGGTGCCGGCGGTGAAGTCCTTGCCCGGCTTCTGCTCGACGTCGAACTCGATCCACTCGCCGCGGTACGGGTGAATGGTGCCCGTGACCCACTGATGCTTCGCCAGGTTCCGGAGGCGGAAGCGCTCGCCGGGCTGGAAGATCACACCAGGTGAACGGACGAGCTGCGACACGACAACGCGCTCGGTGCCGTTGATGATGAACGTGCCCTTGTCGGTCATCATCGGGAAGTCCCCCATGAAGACCGTCTGCTCCTTGATCTCGCCGGTGCTCCGGTTGGCGAACCGGGCCCGTACGAAGATCGGGGCCGAGTACGTCATGTCCTTCTCTTTGCACTCCTCCACCGTGAACTTGGGCGGCGGGCGCAGGTCTTCGTCGTTCGGGTCGAACTCGAGCTCGAGCTGGAGGTTCTCGGTGAAGTCCTTGATCGGGCTGATGTCGCGGAAGGTCTCCGCGAGACCCTGGAGCAGGAACCACTCGAACGAGGCGCGCTGGATCGCAATCAGATCCGGCAAGTCGAGGGGCTCGGTGAGGTTGGCGAACGAATAACGCTCACGGACAGCACTACGAGCGGGCAATTACGGCTCCCTGAAAGAAGTAGGCCACGAGTGCCGAGGCGCGCCGGGACGCCGCGAAGGAACGGCGAAGCAAGGGGGGACGCACGGCAACCGGTGATCGTACCGGTGAAAGCGCACAGAATCAACCCGAAAGCCTTTTGGCCGTCGGGCAACCCGTAGGGGCGCTTGAAGGGTAGGAGAGCAGGCGGGATGCGTCAAGGACCGCGGGCCGGACCCCCGGGGGGCCGGCCCGCGTCCGGTCCCCGCGACTACTTGAGCTCGACGGTGGCGCCGGCCTCTTCGAGCTGCGCCTTCGCCTTGGCGGCGTCTTCCTTCGACACCTTCTCGAGCACCGTCTTGGGCGCACCGTCGACGAGGTCCTTGGCCTCCTTGAGGCCGAGGTTCGTGAGTGCGCGCACCTCCTTGATGACCTGGATCTTCTTCTCGCCGGCCATCGTGAGCACGACGTCGAACTCGTCCTGCTCCTCGGCCTCCTCGCCGCCGCCTCCGCCGCCGCCCGCGGGCGCGGCGGCTGCGACCGCGACCGGCGCGGCTGCAGTGACGTTGAAGCGCTCTTCGAAGTCCTTCAGCAGCTCGGAGAGCTCGAGGACGGTCATGCCGGAGATCGCGTCGAGGATCTCTTCCTTGGTGGCCATGGTGGGGTTACTCCTGTTCCGGTGTTTCGGGGGTGTCGGACGTCACGGTGTCGGTCGGGACGGTGTCGGTCGGTTCGGATGGTTCGGCAGTGTCGGCCTCGGCCTCAGGCGCGGCGGCCTCGGCGGCGTGCACGGCTTCGGCTTCGGCCTCAGGGGCGTCGGTCTCGGGCGCGGCTTCGGCGGCCGGTACTTCGGCGGCCGGTACTTCCGCGACCGGTGATTCGCCGGCCGGTGCCTCAGCGGCGGCCTCGGGCACGCCACCCTGCTGGTCGATCAACGCCTTCAAGCCGTACGCGAAGTTGCGAGGCAGCGCCGCGAGCAAGCTCGCGAACTGGGCGATCGGCGCCTGCAGGGCTCCGGCGATCTGGGCCAGCACGGCCTCACGGGAAGGAAGGTCGGCAAGCGCAGCGACGTCACCGGGGCTGAGCAACCGCTGACCGAGCAGGCCGCCCTTGACGACGAGGTTCGGGTTGGTCTTGGCGTAGTCGCGCAGTGCCTTGGCGACCGCCGCGGCATCACCATCGACGAACGCAATCGCCGTCGGGCCGGTGAGGAGCGTGTCGAGCACGTCGATCCCGGCGTCACGCGCGCCGAGCCGCACCAAGGTGTTCTTGTAGATCTTGTAGTCGCCGCCGGCCGCCCGCAGCGCGCGCCGAAGCTCGGCCATCGCCTTCACGTCGAGCCCGCGGTACTCGGTGAGCACCGCGGCGTCGGCCTGAGTCAGCCGGTCACGAACTTCTGTGACGACGGCCACCTTCTCGGCCCTCGGGTTCTCCATCGCGCTCCTCCAGACAGCCAACGGGACGCTCGCGCACGCGAACGCCCCGGAAAGCAGCGGAGGAGTTCGCCTCGTCCGGCGGGCTTGCGGCCCATTCAGCCCAGGGGCACCGGATGTCTGCGGCGAGCAGAGATCAGTTGTGGCCGGTCAGTGTAGGGGCCACCGGCCCGGCGCCACCAGCCGGCTGTATTTGCCGGCTCCGCTCTCCGCTGCGCTTCGATCGTCGCCGCTCGCTTCGCTCGACAATCGGTTCTTCGCGCACCCGGCGGCGCACTGCGCCGCCCGCACTCCCGGTTAGCTCTCTTCTCGTCTTGCCGCGCGTTGCGCCTGTTCGCGGGCGATCCAGGCCTGCACCGGCGGAAGGAGCGTCGCGAGCCCCGCGACGCCGGCGACGATCAGGCCGACTCCGGCGGTCTGCCAGTCGTCGAACGTCTCGGCGATGAGCATCACCACACCGAAGCCGATCAGCGCGCATCCGCTCAGCGCGAGCATCACCCGCCCGGCGACGCTGCCCGTGACCGCTCCCGCCGCCGACGTCGCGCGACCCATCGTCTTGTCGAGCGCGCGCTCCGCCCATGCGAACTCGGTCGCGAGGATGGCGAGGCCGACGATGATGACGATGACGCCCGGCCCCGGCAGCGCCAGCATGGCCACGCCGGCACCGAGCACCGTGAAGCCGAGCGCGGCGACGAGCATCCGCTTCGCGTTTCGGCCGATCCAGCCGAGGATGATGACCGGGCCGCGAAGCCCGAACCGATCCCAGAACGGCGGCGGGGCGACCGCCGCCAGCTCTTCGTCGGTCAGCCGCTCGGGTTCGCTCAGCTGGCGGCCTTCGCGTCCTCCGGCCGTGCGTGCGCCGGGTCGATCTTGATACCGGGTCCCATCGTCGACGACACGGTGACGTGGCGGAGGTACCGCCCCTTCGCCGACGCTGGCCGCGCCCGCTGCAGCTCGTCGAGCACCGCCCCATAGTTCGTGAGGAGGTCGTCGATCGGGAAGCTCGCCTTGCCGAGCGGGACGTGCACGTTGCCGTGACGGTCGGTGCGGTACTCGACCTTGCCGCCCTTGAACTCGCCGACCGCCTTACCGACATCCGTGGTCACCGTGCCGGTCTTCGGGTTCGGCATGAGGCCGCGCGGGCCGAGGACGCGCCCGAGCTTGCCCACCATCGGCATGAGATCGGGAGTCGCGATGGCGACGTCGAAGTCGAGCATGCCCTTCTCGATGTCAGCAGCGAGGTCGTCGGCGCCTACGAGGTCAGCGCCAGCAGCGCGCGCCTCCGCGGCGGCTTCACCAGCGGCGAAGACGGCGACCCGCACGTCCTTGCCGGTGCCCGACGGCAGCGCGACGGTGCCCCGCACGATCTGATCGGCCTTGCGCGGATCCACCCCGAGGCGCACCGCGAGCTCGATCGTCTCGTCGAACTTCGCCGACGACAGATCCTTCGCGAAGCTCACGGCCTCGTTGGGGGGATACAGCTCGTCTCGGTCGAAACGCTTGGCTGCGTCGATGTATCTCTTGCCTTTCGCCATTGATGGCTCCCTCGTGTTCGTGGCGGCCGGGCGAGGTCGTCCCGGTCGCGCCGTGGATGTTGTTTGTCGATCGTCAGACGACGGTGATGCCCATCGACCGCGCGGTGCCCTTGATCTGGAGCTTGGCGGCGTCGAGGTCGTTGGCGTTGAGGTCGGGCATCTTGACCTTCGCGATCTCGGCGATCTGATCCTCGGTGACGGTGCCGACATCCTCCCGGCCGGGGGTCTTCGAGCCCTTCTCGAGACCGGCGGCCGCGCGGAGCAGCACCGGTGCCGGCGGCGTCTTGAGGACGAACGTGAACGACCGATCCTCGAACACCGTGATCTCGACGGGCACGACCGTGCCGGTCTGGGCTTCGGTCGCTGCGTTGTACGCCTTGCAGAAGTCCATGATCGCCACGCCGTGGGGACCGAGCGCGGTGCCGACGGGCGGCGCGGGCGTGGCTTTGCCGGCCTGGATCTGGATCTTGACGACGGCCGCGACCTTCTTCTTGGCCATGACGGGGGTGTTCTCCTTCTTTAGAGCTTGGCGACCTGGCTGAAGTCCATCTCCACCAGGGTCTCGCGGCCGAAGATGTTGACGAGCACCTTGAGCTTGAGCTGGTCGGCGTTGATCTCGGCGATCTGGCCGGAGAAGTCCGCGAACGGGCCCTCCTTCACGCGCACCGACTCTCCGACTTCGTATTCCAAGCGAGGCTTCGATCTCTTGGTGGGCTCGTCGCCCTCGATCTTCACTTGCAGGAACGACTCGACGTCGCGACGCGGCAGCGGCGACGGCTTCGCGCCCTGCCCGACGAAGCCGGTGACACCCGGCGTGTTGCGGATGACGTACCAAGAGTCGTCGTCCATGTCGCAACGCACGAGCAGGTAGCCGGGGAAGACCTTCTTCTGCACGACGACCTTGCGACCGTTCTTGAACTCGACGACGTCTTCCATCGGGATGACGACTTCGAAGATCTTGTCCTCGGCGTTCATCGACTGCGTACGGGCCTCGAGGTTCTGCTTGACCTTCTTCTCGTAGCCCGACTGCGTGTGCACGACGAACCAGCGACCGGGACGGTCGTACGGGCTCTCCTGCCGGGGAGCCTCCTCGTCGTCGTCGTCGTCTCGTCCTCGTCGAGGATCTCGTCATCGACGAGCACGTCTTCCTGAACGACGGTTTCGTCCGCAACGACCGCCTCGTCTTCGACGAGCACATCGCCCTGTTCGGGCGCCGGTTCGGGCGTCTCCGTGGAGGCAGCCTCGGGAGTGACCAGGTCGTCGCTCATGCCGCGTTGTAGATCCGCAGGATGGCCGAACCGAAGCCCCAGTCGAGCAGCGCGATGAGCGTCGTCAGCAGTACGACCGTGATGAGCACGATGATCGAGTAGTTGATGACCTCGGACCGGGTGGGCCAGGCCACCTTGCGCAGCTCGCCCCGCACCTCGTGGAGGAACTGACCGGGAGACGTGCGCTCCTGCTTCGGCCGCGGGGTGGGCGCGGCCTTGCGCTCGCGCACGGGCGTGCCATCGGCGCCAAGTTGGCCTTGGCGCTGCAGCATGCGCTTGGTCTCACGGTTCATTGCCATGACGACACCTTGAACAGATTTCGGGAGCGGAATGGAGCAGGGCAGGAGGGACTCGAACCCCCGACCACCGGTTTTGGAGACCGGAGCTCTTCCAACTGAGCTACTGCCCTAGGGAGGGTCGGGACGAGCAATCCTAGCAGGGGCGGGCTCCCGAACGGCCAGGCAGCCAGCCGGGAAAGGCGGGCGATCAGCCCGCCAACCGGCGACGAGATCGAGTGCTCAGCACGAGGACGCTGGCCGCCCCTGCCGCCGTCACCGCGGCCATCCCTCCGAGCACTGCGGCCCGTCGCAGCGCCCGTCCGGCCGTCGAGCCGGTGGACTGCTCGTCGAGCGCGGCGAGCACCTCCTCGACCCAGTCGCCCGGTGTCGTCACACGCCGATCGGCCAGCGATCGCAACCCCCGGTGGAGCCGGCGGTACTGCGCCAGGTCGGCCTGGCAGCGCAGACAGTGCTCGACGTGCGAGCGCGCCGGACGACCCTGGACGGGCCGGCCCTCGGCGGCTTCGGCGAGCAGCTCGGAGAGTGCCTCACACCGCACGGGCTGACCCCTCGCCGGTACGGGCGTAGACGCGCTCGCGGAGGCGACGACGAGCTCGGTGCAGCCGCACCTTCGCCGCGGTCGCCGAGATCCCGAGCTCGGCCGCGATGGACTCGTGAGGAAGGTCGTAGATGTCGCGCAGCACGACCACGGCGCGCAACCGCGGGGGAAGCTCGGCGAGCGCCGCCTCGAGCTGATCGCGGGTCGCCGACGCTTCCGCCTGGGCCTGGGGGTCGACCTCGGCCCGGGTGTCGATAACCGGAGCATCGTCGTCGAGCTCGTCGTGCTGGTGGCGACGACGCCGGCCGAGATGCGTCGCCGCGCAGTTCGCGGTGATGCGGTACATCCACGTCGAGAACTGCGCGTCGCCGCGGAACTGGCGGATGCCTCGGAAGGCTCGGAGGTAGGCCTCCTGCACCACGTCTCGCGCGTCCTCCTCGTTGCCGGTCAGTCGATGAGCGAGCGTGTATGTGTCGTCGTATGTCGCTCGGACGAGGTCGTCGAAGGCCGATCGGCTTCCGTCGCGGGCTTCCACGACGAGCTGATCGATCTCCGGCGTTCTCGTCATCGTTTGTGACCTCGCAGTGGCGAGTCGGGTTACTTGAGGATCTTGACGACGCGGCCGGAGCCGACGGTGCGTCCGCCTTCGCGGATGGAAAACAGCAGTCCTTCGTCCATGGCGATCGGTTTGCCGAGCTCGACAGTCATGACGGTGTTGTCGCCCGGCATGACCATCTCGGTGCCCTCGGGCAGGGTGATCGAGCCGGTCACGTCGGTGGTGCGGAAGTAGAACTGGGGCCGGTAGTTGTTGAAGAACGGCTTGTGGCGGCCGCCCTCGTCCTTACCCAACACATACACCTGCGCCTCGAAGTTCGTATGCGGAGTGATCGAGCCGGGCTTGCACAACACCTGCCCCCGCTCCACCTCCTCCTTCTTCGTGCCTCTGAGCAGCGCGCCGATGTTGTCGCCCGCATGGCCCTCGTCGAGGATCTTGCGGAACATCTCCACCCCCGTGCACACCGTCTTGGTCGTCGGGCGCAGACCGACGATCTCGACCTCGTCGCCGGTGTGGACCATCCCCTGCTCCACCTTCCCGGTCACCACGGTGCCGCGGCCGGTGATCGTGAACACATCCTCGATCGGCATCAAAAACGGCTTGTCCAAATCCCGCTGCGGTTCCGGCACATAGCTGTCGACCGCGTCCATCAACTCCACGATCTTGGGCTGCCACTCCGGATCACCCTCCAACGCCTTCAGCGCCGACGACTCGGATGACCGGCAGATCATCACCCGGGAACCCATAGTTGGTCAGCAGCTCCCGCACCTCGAGCTCCACCAGCTCCAACAGCTCCTCATCATCCACCGCGTCGGCCTTGTTCAACGCCACCACGATGTACGGCACCCCCACCTGCCGGGCCAACAACACATGCTCCCGGGTCTGAGGCATCGGCCCGTCCGTCGCCGCGACCACCAAAATCGCGCCGTCCACCTGCGCCGCCCCCGTGATCATGTTCTTGATGTAATCCGCATGCCCCGGCATATCCACATGCGCGTAATGCCGATTCGCGGTCTCGTACTCCACATGCGCGATCGAGATCGTGATCCCCCGCGCCTTCTCCTCAGGCGCCTTATCAATCTGATCGAACGGCGTGAACACCACATTCGGATTCGACTCCGCCAACGTCTTGGTGATCGCCGCAGTCAACGTCGTCTTGCCGTGATCGATATGACCCATCGTCCCCACATTCACATGCGGCTTATTCCGCTCAAACTTCGCCTTGCTCATGCGCGCTCACCTTTCTTCGCGGTCTGTCGGTAGGGACGAATGGGGACTTCTGGTAGCGGCGGTCGGACTCGAACCGACGACCACTCGATTATGAGCCGAGTGCTCTGACCAACTGAGCTACGCCGCCAGGTGCACCGGAGCCGGAACGGGCCCGGGCCCGGGAGCCCTCTGTGGGAATCGAACCCACGACACCAGCCTTACCATGGCTGTGCTCTGCCGACTGAGCTAAGAGGGCGTGGCGCCCAATGCACCAAAGGGTGCACCCGGAGCCGGACCGGCATCCTAGCGATGGCACGACCTGGGCCGTTCGGCTCAATTGCAGCGACCAGCCTGCCGATTCGGAGGATGGTGAAGTGCCAGCGAGTGATCATCGAGGCAGGCGGCGGGACGTTCACGCTCGACCTGCATCCGCGGCTGTCTGTGATCTCGGGCCTCGGTCCGGCGGAGCGCGACAGCCTCATCGGCGAGATCATCGGCGCGCTCGGAGGCAGCCGCACAGGTGTGCACCTCGAGCTACGTGACGCGGCCGGCCGCCACCTCGCGGTGTTCCGCCCGAAGGGCGAGCGCCACCGCGTCATCGACGTCACCACCGCCGAGGACGTCAGCCACGAGTTCGTGAGCGGCGGCGGGGGCCAGATCGACCTCCTGCAGCGCTCGGGACTCACCGCCGCGACCGCGGCGGAGCACCTCGTGCTCGGGCCGAAGGACTTCGCGGCCGTCGATCCGATCGGTGAGCGCATCACACTTCTCGCCGCGGTCGACCAGCGCGCCCTGTGGGCGACTGCTGAGCGGGTCATCGCGACAGCGGATGCGGGTCAGGAAGACGACCCGGTCGCCCTCGACAGGCCCGCGCCGACCGACGCCCCCGAGGTTGTCGACCGCGTCGAAGAGCTGCACAGCGACTTCGAGGCCGCGATCCGCGAAGGAGGAGCGCGTCCACACGCTGACGTATCGCATCGCGGCGGCCACCGCGATCCTCGCCGTCCCCGCCGCGCTGGTCGCGCCGGTGCTCTCACTCCCGCTGCTACTCGCCACCGGGGTCTCGATGGGAGCGGCCTTCCTCGCGCAGAAGCGCATCGACCAGGCGTCACGTGCGGAGCAAGAGGCACTCAGCGAGGCTGGCGCGCAGTCGTACCTCGGCTTCCACCTCGAGCGGGTCAACACGATGCTGTCGACCAACGAAACCCGGAGGAAGGCAGCCACGGCCGGTGACTACAAGAGGGCGGCCGAAGCTTGGCGCGACCTCGCCGGCGAGATCTCGGCCGAGTGGGCGCTCACGCACCGCGAGGAGATCATCGCGGCCGCCCTCCTTCAGCGCGGTGCCAGCCCACTGAACGGAACGCAGGAGACCTACGAGCCGGTCGAGGGCGGCCTCGCCGCGAACCTCGCACACGCGCTCGTCACGCATCTCTCCGACGTTCGCAACCTCGGCCCCGAAGGCGAGAGCCTGCCGCTACTGCTCGACGACCCGTTCCTCGCGCTGGACGCAATCGGTGAAACCGGCGTTGCTCGAGCTGCTGAGCCGATCAGCGGGCAGTCCCCAGGTGATGTTCCTGACCAACGATCCCGACGTCCTCACGTGGGCTCGCCTGGAGGCACTGACCGGTGAGATCGGCATCCTCGAGGCGGCACCGTCGATGGAGGAAGACCCCGATTCGGTCGACCTCAGCACGCAAGCCTGACGCCGCCGAGGCACCAAGCGACGGCGCCGGCGCCCGTTAGCGTCTGCCGCCATGCTGCTGCGGCTCGCGACCGTCGACGATGCCGAGCCGATGCGCGTGATCTACAACTTCGAGGTCGAGAACACGACCGCGACCTTCGATCTCGTCACGCGTTCCCTCGCCGATCAGCGGGAGTGGCTCGCCGAGCGATCGGGAGCGTTCGCCGCGGTCGTCGCGGTCGAGGGCAGCGACGTGTTGGGCTTCGCGTCGCTCTCGCCCTACAAGGAACGCGCCGCCTATCGCACCACCGTCGAGGACTCCGTGTACGTCCGGAGCGACTTCCAGGGCAAGGGCATCGGCAAGGCGCTGCTCAGCGAGATGGTCGAGGTCGCCCGGCGCCATGGCTTCCATGCCGTCATGGCTCGTATCGAGGCGAGCGGCGAAGCATCGGTCGCCCTCCACCGGTCGTGCGGCTTCGAGCTGGTGGGCATCGAGCGCGAGGTCGGCCGCAAGTTCAACCGCTGGCTCGACATCGCCCTGATGCAGCGCCTGGTCGACGGGTGACACGATGGACGCATCCGGCCCCATCCGCCCACGGGATTGGTCGTTCGGGCGCGGCGTAGTGCCCCGAGTGACCAATCTCAGGGCAGTCAGGAGCACTCGATGGCTGTGACACCCACGCGTGAAGATCGTTTCTCCTTCGGCCTGTGGACCGTGGGTTGGCAAGCCCGCGACCCCTTCGGCGACGCCACTCGCCCCGCCCTCGACCCGGTCGAGTCGGTGCACCGGCTCGCCGAGCTCGGCGCGTACGGCGTCAGCTTCCACGACGACGACGTGGTGCCGATGGGCTCGCCCGACGGCGAGCGCGAACGGCTGATCAAGCGGTTCCGGGCGGCGCTCGAAGAGACCGGCCTCGTCGTGCCGATGGTCACGACGAACCTGTTCTTCCACCCCGTGTTCAAGGACGGCGCGTTCACCAGCAACGACCGCGCTGTGCGCCGGTACGCGCTCCGCAAGGTCATGCGCAACCTCGACCTGGCCGCCGAGCTCGGCGCCGAGACATACGTCTTCTGGGGCGGACGCGAGGGCTCGGAGACCGACGCCGCGAAGGACGTGCGTGCCGCCCTCGACCGCTACCGCGAGGGCCTCGACACGCTCGCGCGAGTACGTCGTCGACCGCGGATATCGCATCCGCTTCGCACTCGAACCCAAGCCGAACGAGCCGCGCGGCGACATCCTGCTGCCGACGATCGGCCACGCGCTGGCGTTCATCACGACGCTCGAGCACAGCGAGATGGTCGGCCTCAACCCGGAGGTCGGCCACGAGCAGATGGCCGGGCTCAACTTCGTCCATGGCATCGCGCAGGCGCTCTGGCAGGACAAGCTCTTCCACATCGACCTCAACGGTCAGCGCGGCGTGAAGTACGACCAAGACCTCGTGTTCGGTCACGGCGACGTGATGAGTGCGTTCTTCCTCGTCGACCTCTTGGAAAGCGGCGGCCCCGCGGGCGGCGCGCGTACGAGGGACCGCGCCACTTCGACTACAAGCCACTCCGCACCGAGGACATCGACGGGGTCTGGGTCTCGGCCGCGGCGAACATGCGCACGTACCTCCTCTTGAAGGAGCGGGCCGCGGCGTACCGCGCCGATCCCGAGGTACAGGCCGCACTGGCCGAGAGCAAGGTGCCCGAGCTCGCCCAGCCGACGCTCGCCCCGGACGAGTCGATCTCAGACCTGCTTGCCGATCGGTCCGCGTTCGAGAGCTTCGACGCCGACACTCTCGGAGTGAAGGGCTACGGCTTCGTTCGGCTCAGCCAGCTCGCGCTCGAGCACCTGCTCGGCGCTCGCTGAGCGCGCGCACCGCGGCGGTCCGCGGTGTGATCCTCGTGATTCTGCGATCTACCGTGCCATCCATGGACGTGGGGGGCTGCGGGCGATGACTCGCATCAAGACGGTCGCATTCGACGACGCCGACGAAGCGCTGCGTCTCGCGCGGGAGGCGCAGCACGCCCTGTATCCGAGCGAGTACGCGACACCGGTCGCGCCGTTCGTCGCCGATGAAGACGGCATCGTGGCGGCTCATTCGCTGATCCCCGAGGCGCTGCATCACGCGTTCGCCACGTTCGGCGCGCTGATGTCGCCAGAGCTGCCGCTCGATCGGCGCCAGCACGAGATGATCGCCACGGTGGTGTCGGCAACGAATCGCACCTACTACTGCACCGTGTCTCATACGGAGTTCCTCCGTCGCGCCACGTTGGACGAGGAGCTCGCCGACGACATCCGTCATGGCTTCCGTAGCGCGCCGATCAGCGACGCCGACCGAGCCATGCTCGAGTACGCAGAGCAGATCACGCTCGACGCCACGAGTGTGACCGACGAACACCACGCCCGCTTGCGTGCCGTCGGCTTCGATGACCGCGCCATCCTTCAGATCACGTTGATCGCCGCGTGGTTCAACTACATCAACCGAGTTGCCGACGCGCTCGGCGTCGGAACGACCTGACGACGTGAGCACGCGAACGCTCACGCTCGGCACGACGACCTACCCGGCGACCCTGCCGGACGTTCGCGACCCGCGGCTGCATGTCGCCGCCATCATCATCACGATCCACGTGCTCGGTCAGACGTCACTGCACTTCCAGGTCACCGTGCCGCAGATCCTCGCTGCGATCCTCACGTGCTTCGTCATCGAAGCGACGCTGACGTTCCGATCACAACGAGCCTTCGTGTGGCCGGCGAGCGCGATGTTGACGGGAAGCGGTGTCGCGCTGATCCTGCGTGTGCCCAGCACGCCCGTGGACGATCCCTGGAGCACACACGCGTGGTGGGTGTTCGCCGGGGTGGCGGCGTTCTCGCTCGCGACCAAGTACCTCATTCGCTACCGCGGTGCCCACGTGTTCAACCCGTCGAACGTCGGGCTCGTCGTCGTGTTCATCGTCTTCGGCAGCACGCGGCTCGAGCCGCTCGACTTCTGGTGGGCCCCCCTGAACACCGCGATGATCGTGGCGTACGCGGTGATCATCGGCGGCGGACTCCTCATCACCGCCCGCATCGGGCTCCTCGCCATGGCGGCCACGTTCTGGGTCACGCTCGCCGCGGGCATCGGGGTGCTCGCGGCGTCGGGTCATTCGATGGTCGCTCGCTGGGCGTTCGCGCCCGTATCCGGTTTCGACTACTGGCGCGTGATCGTCACGTCGCCGGAGGTGCTGATCTTCCTGTTCTTCATGATCACGGACCCGAAGACCGTCCCGTCCTCGCGTTCAGGTCGGGTCGCTGTTCGGGTTCCTCGTCGCTGTGGCGAGCACCCTTCTCATGGCACCCCAGACCAACGAGTTCGGCTCGAAGGTCGCCCTCCTCGGCGGTCTCGTTGTGCTCTGCGCATGCCGCCCGCTCGTCGACGTGCTCGCACCGGCCGTCCGCCGCGGCGCGCACGTCACGATGCCTCCGCTGGTGCTTCGCATCGGGATCTTCCTCGTGGTGATCGTCGCGCTCGGCGGGGCGATCGTGGCGGCGGGGGCTCCGGCTCGAGGTGGCGCGGTCCCGTCGGCCGCGGACGTGTTGGGCCGCGTGCCCCATGAGGTCGACCCGGCCACCTTCCCCTCGATCTCGGTCGACCAGGAGGTGCTGGATTGGAACCACGAGATCACCGGCGCCGGTGCCCGCGAGGTCGTCCTGACCCTCGTCGAAAACCTTCAGCTCGAGAACCAGGCGTTGCTCCGCGCGGATCCCGCGATCCTGGAGGCCGTGGCGCACGGCGATCGGCTCGACGACATGCGGGCTCGTCTGCGAGAAGGCGCAGTGCGCGGAACGACTGACGTCGAGCGGTATGAGATCGACGACGTGCACGTCACCCTGCTCGTCCCGTTCGGCAAGCAAGACGGCCTGAGCCTCGGTCTGGAGTCGCAGGGCGAGGTGATCACCGAGACCTACGACGCCGCGGGCAACCTGCAAGCGCGCGAATCGTCGCCGTTCGCCCAGACGTTCGTCATGCGGCGAGCCACCGGCGCTCGATGGCTCAACGTCGCGGTGCTGCCGATCTCTGCGGACGACTGAGGGCCGTCAGGCGGCGACGGTCATCGCCCGGTCGGGGCGCAGCAGGAACGGCGTCAGGTGGCCGGCGAGGTTCGAGAACGGCAGCACGTCGGCGTGCAGCTCGATGCCGAGCGCGTCCGCCATGAAGCGACGCCGCATCTGGATGCGACCCCACGCCTCGGGATACGCCGCCGCGAACTCCCCGCGCAGTGACTCATCGGCGAGGGCGACGCCGTCTTCGATGTTCGTCGTGAAGTAGGGCGTGCCAGTGGCGGGGATGATGTCGCACTGCAGCGTCATGCCCGAGCGCAGCTCGACGCGGGAGTCCGGAAACACCGGCGAGTTGACCCACTCGTCGAGGTGCAGCTGGTGGCCCGGATTGAGGTGGACACCGAAGAACGGGTCGCCGAGGTGGTGGTCGGCGATGCGCTGCAGCTCGCCACCGACCTGACCGACGTGGAGCGCGCGGTACCACTCGGCGACCGCTTCGAAGTACGGCGCGACAAGGCGCTCGACGTAGTCGGTTGTTCCGTCTGCCAGCTCGTCGGCATCCTCGACGAGGAAACCGGCCCGGCAGTTGAGCGCACCCCAGATCCCGAACGCGATGGTGAACGGATCGCCGCGCTCGAGCGGCCGGTCGCCCGGACTGAGCAACCCGAGCGCCGCGCGCGGCCCGGCGGTGAGCATCAAGTGACACGACAGCGGGGCGCCGTTCCACCCCAGCAGCCGCGCGCAGTCTCGTTCGGTCATGCCCGGCTGCAGCCCGGTGAGGACGCTGCGCACGCCCGCGGACGTCTGGCAGGCCGCCCACTCGAACGCGGCGAGTTGATGCACCTCGTTCACCACGCGCAGCCCGTCGGACGTGTCGATGAGGATGTCGGTCGCGTTCTCGACGAGCCCGCCGGCAGTCGCACGTCGGAGCGCGTCGACGAGGAACGCCGGCGCCTCCATCACCTCGCGGGCCGCGTACGTCTTCCAGCCAACGACCCCGACCCGGCTGTCACTCGAGATGCCCTCGTCGCGGAGGATCTCGGGCAGTGATGCGGAGGCATCGCGGGGCTGGCCCGGGAGGCTCAAGTCTTGGAAGGACACAAGCCGCATCGGTAGGGGGGCGGCGGCCGCCATGCCCGCGCATTCGTTGCCCACCAGGACGGCCGGCTCGCCGGAGCGCCCGACGATCAACACTGCCTCCTCGAAGCGCGGGTCGAAGCCGCTGACATAGGCGAGGTTGGCGCTGTGCTCGCGGTCGGCCCAGACGACGAGGTGGCTGTATCCGCGTGCGTGCATAGCCGAGCGGAGGCGCGCCAGCCGCTCGGCGAAGATCGTCGTGGCGAGCAGCGGCTCGGTGTCGGGCATACCGAAATCCGGCAACGGGATCTCGGCCAACCGGGCGGTGGTCTGCGTCGTTGCCATGCCGTCACTCCTTAAGCGTCCACGGACGCGGTGCCGGGTCGCCGCGCACGATCGTCGCGCGCTCGCCAGCGGACATCGTCATCCACGGTCCGACGGTGCCATCGGGCCACTGCACGCGGACCTCGGCGTCGCTCGCCGTGCCGATGCCGGAGTGCAGCCAGCCGAGCTCTCCGCTCACGTGCCCGCCGCCGACCGTGACCTCGCGCTCGGTCGTGCGCCCGTCCGCCCGTACCTCGACCCACGCGCCGATGGCATCGGGATTTGGCGCGGGCTGCTCGAGCCGGACGTCAATCCAGTGACCCATGGCCTCGGGCTGCGCCGCGTCTCCTCGTCCGACGTTGCGCCAGAGCGTCACCGGAGCACGCCGGTTGACGACGACGATGTCGAGCAAGCCGTCGAGGTTGAGGTCGACGATCGCGGCGCCACGAGCGCGCTCGAAGCTGACGATGCCCGCGGCCTCGCCCTGCTCCTCGAACGAGCCATCCTCCTGCCCGATCAGCAGGTTGCTCGGGTCGTCGCTCGCCTGCTCCACCTGCGCCTCGACGTTTCCCTTCGTCACGAACAAGTCGGCATGCCCGTCGTTGTTCACGTCCGCGAACTCGGGATGCCACGCGGTGGAGGGCAGCACGTCGTCACCGGTGTAGGGCCGGTGCGCGGTGACCCCCATGTCGAGCGCGACGTCGCGGTACTCCGGCCGCTCCGCCCCCGCAGCAAGGGTCTGGAGCTTGTTGTCGCCCTGGCTGGTCAGAAACACCTCGGGGAGGCCATCGTCGGTCACGTCCTGGCTGGCGATGCCCATGCCCCAGATCTGCAGGGGACGCCAGCCGTCGGCTTCGGTGTATGCCGTCGGTGGTTCGTCAGGCACGATGCGCCAGAGCTGCTCTTCGCCGTCCCGGTAGTAGTGCCGGTCGTTCGAGACGCGGAGGTCGCGCTGACCTGAGTGGCTCCAGTCGCTGAACAACATGGACAGCGTGCAGTAGCCCGGCGCCAGCGCGATCGGGGCCGCGTATCGAGCACCGGAAGGGTCGGGTCGCAGCAGCCAGCTGTCGTCGCAAGCCGCTCTGTCCTCCGTGAGGTATCGGCCGAAGGCGAGCGTCGGCAGCGGGTTCGAGGCCTCCCACGTCGCGCTGAACGCGGTCGTCCATCCGGGGGGCAGATCGAGTCCGAGCTCCTCGGCGGCGGGCTCGAAGCGGCACTCACCCAGACCGCGCAGCACCACATCGCCGTCGCGCCCGAGCACGACGAGATCGGTGTCGTTATCGCTGTCGACGTCGAGCGGATACGCACCGGTCACCGATGGGAGGTCGGTGATGGGTGACGGCATCGGTGAGAACCGGAGGGCGCCTCCGACCGGGGAGTCGTTGTGGAACAGCGCAGCGGGTTCGCTCCCGCCCGCGAGGAAGAGCTCGTCGCGCCCGTCGCCATCACAGTCGAAGGCGGCCACTCCACCGCCAACGAAGAACTCGAATTCTCCGTCATACCGGTGGTCGAGTCCGGAGGATGTGGTCTCGTCGACAAAGCGTGGTGTGCGATTGGCGGACTCGTCGCCACGGCCGCAACCGGCCAACAGGAGCAAGGCCGCGAGGACCGTGACCATGACACGCACGCGCGGATTGAATCACAGTCGTGTGACAGGTCCATACGCGGGCAGGGCGTCCCGATATAGTCCCGAAAGCCCTCAGATCCGCACTGCAGGGCTTCCAAACGAGCAGGGGGAATTGATGCGATTTCGACGGGTAGCAGTACTGGCCGCGGTCAGCGCGGCGATGGTTCTCGCCGCCTGCGGCGACGACAGCGACGGCGGCGACGACGCTGCCGCGACGACCGGCGGAGCGGCGGCGGAGGGCGACTGCGTGGTCGGCGTCTCCTGGAACAACTACCAGGAAGAGCGCTGGGCGAAGTGGGACGAGCCCGCGATGCAGGAGGCCATCGAGGCCGGCGGCGGCACCTACATCTCGAACGACGCGAAGTCGTCGGCCGAGACCCAGGCCACCAACGTCGAGAACTTGATCTCGCAGGGCGCCAACGTGCTGGTCATCCTGGCCCAAGACGGCACGGCGATCATGCCGTCGGTAGAGGCCGCGATCGGCCAAGGCATCCCGGTCATCGCGTACGACCGACTGATCGAGGACCCGGAGGCGCTCTACATCACCTTCGACAACATCGAGGTCGGGCGCATGGAGGCTGAAGCCATCTTCGCCGCGGTGCCGACGGGCAACTACGTGATCATGAAGGGCAACCAGGCCGACGCCAATGCCGACTTCCTCCGCGAGGGCATGGAAGAGGTCATCGGTGACGCCGTGGCTGCGGGCGACATCGTGATCGTCGGCGAGACCTACACCGACAACTGGGATCCGGCGATCGCCCAGACTCAGATGGAGCAGTTCCTGACGGCCGAGGACAACGACATCCAGGCCGTTCTCTCCGAGAACGACGGCATGGCCGGCGGCGTCATCGCTGCGCTCGCCGCCCAGGGCCTCGACGGCCAGGTCCCGGTGTCGGGTCAGGACGGCGACCTGGCGGCACTGAACCGCGTCGCCCTCGGCACGCAGACTGTGGACGTCTGGAAGGACGCCCGCCTGCTCGGCACGTCGGCCGGTGAGTCGGCCCTCGCGCTCTGCGAGAACCCCGACATCGGCGCGGTGGCGGGCACAGCTCCGTTCACGACGGGCGGCGGCGTCGAGATGACGTCGATCCTGCTGACTCCGCAGCCGATCACCCAGGACAACCTCGACGTCGTGATCGACGCGGGATGGATCGACGAGGAGACCCTGTGCGAGGGCGTCGAGGCCGGTTCGGTCGCGGCCTGCCCGTAACCGGTAGCCGTTCGCACTGCACCACCCGGTAGCACTGCACTAAAACGTGCCCCTCGTCCAGGCTCACCTGGGCGGGGGGCACGTGTCACTCATGGGCACACGCGGGGGGACATCATGACCACGGTGGAGACACCGAAGGACGCGGCGGCGGCCACCGCCGCCCCACCCGGGGCCGCACGGTCGTGGCGGTCGATGTTCGCATCGACCGAGATCGACTCGCGGCTCTTCGGGATGGTGGTCGCCCTGCTGGCGATCTGGATCGCGTTCCACATCGTCTCCGGCGGCGGCTTCCTCACCGCCCGCAACTTGTGGAACCTCTCGGTCCAGAGCACGTCCATCGCCATCATGGCCACGGGCATGGTGCTCCTGATCGTGTCGCGGAACATCGACCTCTCGGTCGGGTCGATGCTCGGCTTCATCGGCTACGCGATGGCGCTCGTCCAGACCGACGGCATGTTCGCGTTCTTCGGTGTCGACGTGACCGTCGGTGGCCTGGGGAGCGAGTCCTACGCCTGGATCTTCGCGATCCTGTTCGGCCTGCTGCTCGGCGCGGTCGCGGGCTCGGCCCAGGGATTCCTCGTCGCGTACGCAGGCGTTCCTGCGTTCATCGTCACGCTCGGCGGCTTCCTCGTCTGGCGCGGCGGTATCTTCCGCATGGGAGGCAAGCAGGGGCAGACGCTTGCGCCGCTCGACGAGACGTTCCAGCGATTGGGCGGTGGGGCCGAGGGCGCGCTCGGGGACTGGCGGAGCTGGCTGCTGGCCCTCGTCGCCTGTGTAGGGATCGTCCTGAGCCTCGTGCTCGCACGGCGGCGACGGATGCGGTACGAGCTCGACGTCCGGCCGATGTGGGCCGAGGTCACGCTGGGCATCGTCGGTTGCGGGGTCGTGCTCGCGGGGGTGGGTCTCGTGGCGAACAGCTACGACTCGCCCATCACGGGCGACCCAACCGGCATCGCGTACCCGGTGGTGATCCTGATTGCCGTCACGCTGCTGATGAGCTACCTCGCGAAGCGCCGCCGCTTCGGTCGGTACGTCTATGCCTACGGCGGCAACCCCGAGGCCGCCGAGCTCGGCGGTATCAACACCCGCCGCACGGTGATGCTGACGTTCACGCTGATGGGCGTCTTGGTCGCGGTGAGCGCCGTGATTCAGACCGCTCGCCTGAACGGGGCGGTGACCAACCTCGGAGTGCAGAACGAGCTCGACGTCATCGCTGCGGCGGTGATCGGCGGGGCATCGTTTGCCGGCGGCATCGGCACGATCCCGGGTGCAGTCCTCGGTGCGGTCATCATGCAGTCGCTGCGTTCAGGCATGGTGCTGCTCAAGATCGACTCGCCGTCACAGGACATCGTCGTGGGCGTCGTGCTCGTCACCGCGGTGGCGATCGACTCCGCCCTTCGCCAGGGCAAGCGCACAGTTGCGCTCGCCTCGCTCGGCGTGGGCATGGCGATCTCCGCCATCGTGATCCAATCAGGCCGCGCGTGACCGGGGGCGACTATGACTGACGTTGCGACCACCGAAATGACGCCGTCGAGCGATGGGCGAGTCCCCCTCGTGGAGATGCGCAACATCAGCGTCGCATTCGGCGGCGTCCACGCGGTGAACGACGTGACGGTCGATCTCTACGCCGGTGAGGTCGTCGGCCTCGTGGGGGGCAACGGCGCCGGCAAATCGACGCTGGTGCACGCGCTTTCGGGCGCGCATCCGGCCGACTCGGGTGAGATCCGCATCGACGGACACCTGGTGCAGATCCACACGCCTCGCGACGCTCGCGGCCTCGGGATCGAGGTCATCTACCAGCGGCTCGCGCTCGCGGACAACCTCGACGCGGCCGACAACTTGTTCCTGGGTCGGGAGCTGCGCACCCGAACCGGTGCCCTCGACGACTCGGCGATGGCGTCGGCGACCGCGAAGGTGATGCGCCGGTTGAACCCGCGGTTCAAGAACCTGAAGATCCCGGTGCGGTCGCTGTCCGGCGGCCAGCGCCAGTCGGTGGCCATCGCCCGCGCCGTGCACTTCAACGCCCGCATCCTGATCATGGACGAGCCGACGGCTGCGCTCGGTCCGGCCGAGACGGCGCAGGTACGCGAGCTGGTCACGCAGCTGAAGGCCGAAGGCATCGGCATCCTCCTCATCAGTCACGACATCCACGACGTGTTCGACTTGTCGGACCGCATCAGCGTCATGCTGCAGAGCCGGCTCGTCGACACGGTCAACAAGGGGGACGTGACGATGGACGAGGTGCTGGCGATGATCATCGCCGGCAAGAAGCCCGGCGAGGTCTCGAAGGAGGACATCGCCAAGCTGCACGGCGAGGCGCCAGGCACTCTGACGCCGTGAGCGTGGGAAGTGGTGGGCCGGGAAGGATTTGAACCTCCGTAGGCTTGCGCCGGCAGGTTTACAGCCTGCTCCCTTTGGCCACTCGGGCACCGACCCCTGGGCCGGTCACCCTAGCGAATGAGGTTTGGCATGCCGACGTTCGATGTCGTCTCCGAGATCGACAAGCAAGAGGTGCGCAACGCCCTCGACCAGACCGAGCGCGAGCTGGCGACGCGCTTCGACTTCAAGGGCACGAACTCGACGATCGAACAGTCCGACCTCGACCTCACGATGCGCTCCGCGACCGAGGACCGGCTGCGGGCGGTGCGCCAGGTGCTCGAGGAGAAGCTCGTGAAGCGGGGCGTGTCGTTGAAGGCGCTCGAGTTCGGGAAGATCGAAGAGGCCGCCGGTGGCACGGTGCGGCAGACCGCGAAGCTCAACGCCGGCATCTCATCCGACAAGGCGCGTGAGCTCAACAAGTTCATCAAGGAGCTCAACCTCAAGGGCATCCAGAGCCAAGTGCAGGGCGACCAACTGCGGATAAGCGGCAAGAAGCGCGACGACCTGCAAGACGTGATCGCCAAGCTCCGCGAGGGCGATTTCGGCATCGCCCTCCAGTTCACGAACTTCCGCGACTGATGGCTGTGCTGACGCTCGCCGTCGGGGCGGTCCGCGTGACGCGGGTCGGGTACGCCGACGTCGAGGTGCCGCCGGAGACCGTGGGGCTCACCGCTGATGCGGTTGCTTCGGTGGCGGGGCGGAGCGGGTGTGGGCGGGTGCGGGCGGTGTGGGCGCCGCAGCTGCGGCGTGGATCATCGAGAGCGATGGGGCGCGGATCGTGGTCGATCCCACGCTCGCGGCAGATGGCATCCTGCGCAACGAGCGCGACGCGGCGGCGCACCAGGAGGCCTTCGCCGCGGTGCTCGCCGACGCGGGCTTCGCGCGGGAGAGCATCACGCATGCCGATCGCGACGCACATCGACGGCGTCGGGATGTTCGCGTGGCGTGAGGCGAATGGGTCGTGGACACCGTTCTTCCCGAATGCGCCGATGCTGTTGTCGCAACGCGAGCTCGAAGCGATCGACGCCCAGCAGCATCCCGACTCCGATTCGTGGCCGATCCTCGACGAGTTGCGCGGACTCGGGGCGGTGCGCGCCACCGGCGATCTCGAGCAACTGACACCCACCGTGACGATCGAGCACACCGGCGCGCACACCGCGGGCCATCAGATCGTGCGCATCGATTCCGAGGGAGAGCGCGCGGTGATCCTCGGACACCTCGCGGTCTCTCCGATCCACCTTGCGACCGGCGTGTGCACCGTGCTGCACGACGAGCCCGAGCAGGCATGGGACGTGCTCACATCGCTCCGCGACGAGGGCGCGTTGCTCATCGGCCCGCTGTGGCCAACCCCCGGCGCCGGCCACTGGAACGGCACCGAGCTCGTCCCCGCTCGTTGACCCGACCGCTTTTCTTGGCGCCAGCGGGTCGCCGAGCCCCGCTCGCGCCAAAAGAATCAGCCGGGTCAGTCCTCTTGGGGGACTCGGCGGCGCGGGCGCGGATCTCGTCGACCACTGACGCGTCGGCGAGCGTCGTCGTGTCACCGAGGTCGCGCCCTTCGGCGACGTCACGGAGCAGCCGGCGCATGATCTTGCCGCTGCGAGTCTTCGGCAGGTCCGGACAAAAGATCACGGTCTTGGGGCGGGCGATCGCGCCGATCTGCGTGGCGACGTGCTTGCGCAAGGCTTCGCCGTGCTCGGTGCTCGGCTCGTTGCCGCCGCGCAACGTCACGTAGGCGATGATCGCCTGTCCCGTGGTCTCGTCCTTCGCCCCGACCACCGCTGCTTCGGCCACGGTGGGATGTGACACCAGCGCCGACTCGACCTCAGTCGTCGAGATGCGATGGCCGCTCACGTTCATCACGTCGTCGACGCGGCCGAGCAGCCAGAAGTAGCCCTCGTCGTCGATCTTGGCGCCGTCACCGGCGAAGTAGCGATCGGGGAAGCGGCTCCAGTAGGTCTGGCGATATCTCTCGGGGTCTCCATAGATGCCCCGCAGCATCGAGGGCCACGGCCGCGTGAGCGTGAGGTAGCCGCCGCCTTTCTCGACCCGCGTGCCGCTCTCGTCGACCACTTCAGCGCCGATGCCGGGCAGTGGGAACGTCGCCGAGCCCGGCTTGGTCGTGGTTGCGCCCGGCAGCGGGCTGATCATGATGGCGCCCGTCTCGGTTTGCCACCACGTGTCGACGACCGGGCAGCGCCCGCCTCCGATGTGCTCCTGGTACCACATCCAGGCTTCGGGGTTGATCGGCTCACCGACCGAACCGAGCAGCCGGAGTGACGTGAGGTCGTGCTTCTCGGGCTCTTGCGCGCCCCACTTCATGAACGTGCGGATCGCCGTCGGGGCCGTGTAGAGGATGCTCACCTTGTAACGCTCGATGATGCTCCACCAGCGGTCGCGTTCGGGGAAGTCGGGCGTGCCTTCGTACATCACCGAGGTGGCGCCGTTGCAGAGCGGTCCGTAGACGATGTAGCTGTGCCCCGTCACCCAGCCGACGTCGGCCGCGCACCAGTAGACGTCCTCGTCGGGGTGGAGGTCGAACACGTACTTGTGCGTGAACGCGACCTGGGTGAGGTAGCCGCCGGTCGAATGCATGATGCCCTTGGGCTTCGCGGTCGTCCCCGACGTGTAGAGCAGATACAGGAGATGCTCGGCGTCCATCGGTTCGGCCGGGCATTCGGCAGGGGCGTCGGCCATGAGGTCGTGGTACCAGTGGTCGCGGCCGTCCTGCATGTGCACGTCGTTCTCGCAGCGCCGTACGACGACGACGTGCTCGATCGATGGCGTGTCCGCGAGCGCGACGTCGGCGTTCGCCTTGAGCGGGACGATCGCGCCGCGGCGCCATCCGCCGTCGGCCGTGATGAGGACCTTCGCCTCGGCGTCGTTGATGCGATCCGACAGCGAGTCGGGTGAGAACCCGCCGAACACGACCGAGTGAGGCGCGCCGATGCGTGCACATGCGAGCAGCGCGATCGGCAGCTCGGGGATCATCGGCATGTAGATGTTGACCCGGTCGCCCTTCTGGACGCCGAGACCCTTGAGCACGTTGGCGAAGCGCGACACTTCGGCGTGGAGGTCCGCGTAGGTGATCGTGCGCCTGTCGCCGGGCTCGCCCTCCCAGTGGTACGCGACCTTCTCGCCGCGGCCCGCCTCCACGTGTCGGTCGAGGCAGTTGTACGCGACGTTGAGCGTGCCGCCGACGAACCACTGCGAGAACGGCAGCTTCCACTCGAGGATGGTGTGCCAGTCGTCGAACCACGTGAGCAGGTCCGCGGCTTGGCGCGCCCAGAAACCCTGATAGTCGGTGTCGGCCTCGTCGTAGAGGAAGGTGCCGGCGGCCAGGCTGCGCTCTTTGAACGCAGGCGGCGGCGGGAACTTCCGGTCCTCGACGAGGTAGTCCTCGATCGCCGGTGCGTGCTCGTCGGGCATGTGCGCGGTCCTCCTGCGTGGGCGCGGCGGACATTACCCGCGCTCAGGTTCGAGGCTCAGAGGGCGATACTGAATAGGTGAGTTCGCCGCTGCATGACCGGCTCGCGGCGCGCCTCGAGACGGCCAGAAACGACGACGGCGGCTACGGGCCCCGTCCCGGCTTGCCCTCAGAGCCCGAACCGACGGCCGTGGCGACTCTTGCTCTCGATGACGGCCGAGCGCGGACCTGGCTCGAGGAGCACCAGCGGCCCGACGGCAGCCTCGCCCTCGTCATCGGCGACCAGGTCAACCCTCCTGACGACTCCGTCAACGACTCCCCCACTGCGCTCGCCGCACTCGCGCTGCCGGCCGGAGCCGGGCGTGACGCCGCGCTCGACCACGTGGTCGCGCACCAGGCGATCAAGCTCGACGCCGTCAGCGAGGTCGTGCCGATGGATCCCACATTCCGAGGTTGGAGCTGGACGCCGTTCACGTTCGGCTGGATCGAGCCGACATCGCGGGCGCTGCTCGCCCTGCAGGTGCTGCGCCCCTCGGCGACCGCCGAGATCGAGGACGCGGTGAAGCTGCTGGCCGACCGCTCGTGCGTCGGGGGTGGCTGGAACTACGGCAACCGCGAAGTGTGGGAGAAGGAGCTCGAGCCGTTCGCCCAGACCACAGCGATCGCGCTCATCGGCCTGCAGGGCGCAGGTGATCCGCAGGTCGTCGCCGATGGCTACGCCGTCCTGCGCAAGCTGTGGCCGGTCGAGAACGGCGGGATGTCACTCGGCGTCGCCCTGCTCGCGCTGCGCCTCGCGCCGGACGGTACGGACGCTGAGCGCGCGGAGATCGAGGCCGAACTCGCGTCGAGCTTCGACGCGACGGCCTTCCTCGACGACAACGTCGCGCTGGCCTGGGCCACGCTCGCCACGGGCGACCGACTCGACACGATCACGGTGGCGCGCTGATGACGATCAGCCGGCGCACGTTCCTGGTCCGAGGCGCGGAGATCGGGCTCGGTGTCGCCGCGGTCGGCCTCGTCGGTGCGCGGCTTCTCGACCGCGACGACGACAACCCGTCGTTCTACGACGAGGACGCGTTTCCTGCACCGGGCAACCCGCGGGTGGCCGTCGTGAAGGCGACGTCCTACGACGCCGGCCTCGAGACGATCGTGCGCGAGGGGCTGCTGGCCGTCGGGGCCGACGTCGCCGGAAAGACCGTGCTGCTGAAGCCGAACCTCGTCGAGTACGACGCCGGCACCGTGATCAACACCGACCCGCGGCTCGTGAGGGCAGCCGTCGTGGCGATGCGCGACCTCGGCGCGTCGGCCGTGACGGTCGGCGAAGGCCCAGGTCACCGCCGCGACACCGAGTACGTCGTGCGCACGTCGGGCTTGCTCGACGCGATCCGTGACGTCGACACGCCGTTCACCGATCTCAACACGGCAGGCGTGATCCGCCAGAAGCTCGACTCGTCCTACACGCCGCTCGGCGAGATCTGGATGCCCCAGCCGGTCGCCGACGCCGACATCGTCGTGTCGATGCCGAAGATGAAGACGCACCACTGGGCCGGCGCGACCTTGTCGATGAAGAACTGCTTCGGCTGTGTGCCCGGCCGCGTATACGGGTGGCCGAAGAACGTTCTGCACTGGGCGGGCATCGAGCCGTCGATCCTCGACGTCGCGGCGGCCGTGCGTCCCGAGCTGCAGATCATCGACGGGATCGTGGCGATGGAGGGCGACGGCCCGATCAAGGGCACGCCTCGTGACATGGGCGTGCTCGTGTTCGGCACCGATCCCGTCGCCACGGACGCCACAGCGGCGCGGCTCATGGGCTTCGACCCGGAGCGCCTCGGCTACCTGCGCGAGGCCGGCACGTTCCTCGGCCAAGTCCACCTCGAGGAGATCGAGCAGGTCGGCGAGGATCCCGAAGCGCTCGCGCAGGACTTCGAAGTGCTCCCGGTGTTCGACGGCCTCAAGGTCGGCGCTTCGCCCTCGTCCGGCGGCGTGAACGGTCAGGCCTGACCGCGCGCTCATCGCCTCGCGGGCGCCAACTGTTGCCGCAGCCGCCCCATAGGGGCGGCCCACGCAACACTTCCTCGGAGCCATCGCCCCGCGGGCGCCAAATGTTGCATCAGCCGCCCCATAGGGGCGGCCCACGCAATACTTCCCGAAAGGAAGGGGCGGCGCGGCGTCAGAACGGGCTGAGGCCGAGCCGGTTGCGCACCGACACCATCTCGCCGAGGTGGTTGAAGCCGTGGCCGATGTCTTCCCACGACACGAAGAACGACGCCGGCTTGCCGTCCCACATCTTGTAGAGCCAGGGCACCGCGGCCTCGTCGACGCCCGCGATCTCGCCGAGCGCCTTTCGCCGCGTCAGGCACTGCGTCGAGCCCATCGACGTCGAGTGACGCGAGGACGTCGCGAGACCGCGCCGTCACCGCCTGCGCGTAGCCGTCGAGCTGGTCGAGGCTGAGCAGCTCGGTGAGCTCGTGCGGTTCGGTCTCGGCGAGACCCTGGTCGGCCGGCACGCCGGCGAGGCCGAGCCGGCTCGCCCACTCCTCGCGCAGCGGTGCTTGGCCGGCGAGCACCGACGACAGCGCGACGTCTTGGTGATACGCGGTGTGCAGCACCAGGAACGCGATCGAGCTGCCGCCACCGGGACGTTCGAGCCAGAGCTCGAGCGGCACCACGCCGAGCACGCTCTGCTCGAACCGCATCCGCACCCCGTCGTGCTCGGTGAGGATCCAATCCCGCAGCTCCACGCCGCCGACGGTAGCGGCCCCTACTCCATTCGGGGTCAGCCGAAGCCGGGGTGAGGATGGTGCCTGAGCGGATCGGTGATGTCGGGCGAGGTGGCCATGTAGATGTCCTGTTCCGGGATGACGAACCCGGACTCGAGCAGCGACGCCAGCACGGGGTTCGGTCCGCCGATCGCGGTGAACAGGCGGTCGGCCCCTTGCGCGCCCGCGTGCGCGAGCGCAGCCCGAACGCCGTCGCCGGACTCGAAACCGGCGATGACGGCGAGCGTCAGCAGGATCCAACGCGTCGGTGCCCACGGCTGCGGCGGCTCGAGGTAGGCGAAGCCGATCGCGCGATCGGCGACGACGATGCGCAGCCCCTGCGCTCGACACCCGACCTCGTAGTACTCGTGGTCGATTGACCGTTCGAAGCCCGTGGCCTCGGTGTCGATGGCAACGAGCTCTTCGCGCGACGCTGGCTCGACTCGCATCGTCTCGGGGACCTCGACCTTCCGAGGGTCACCAACCAGGAAGTGGTAGGGCCACAACGGACGCATGCCTGCGCGCGTGTACAGCGGCAAGGCCCGCGGATCGGCCGACGCCGACGTCGTGAGCACGGCTGCGTCGCCGAGCACCTCACGCAGCAGCGCCTGGCCCACGCCCCGGCCTTGATGGTCGGGATCGATGAACAGATCGGCCAGACGGGTGATCCCATTGCGCTCGACGACGCCACCGAACCCGACCGGCTCTCCGTCGGTCGTGGTCGCGATCACCATGCGGCCCGACACCCGCAGGTGGCGCAGGTGCTCCCACGCGAGCGGTTCGTCGGGCAACGGCCCCGCCTCTTCGTCGCGGTCGCACCGCCACCAGATGCGGGCCGCGACGATGTCGTCGTCGGGCCCGGCGTCGTGGAGCTCGATCGGCAGGATGTCGGTCATCGTGCCGCTCCACTCGATCACGCTGAACGCGCCCAGCCCGCTCGGATCGGTCAGTGCTTCCGCCTCGCGCACGCGACTCCGGCCGCGGACCGCGTCGAGCCCGCCGGTCGCCGCGCCCGCCTCCCACGCGGCCCGACCTTGGGCGACGAGGTCATCGAGGCCGTGCGCGCGGAGGAACTCGCTCTGCGGCCGGACGCGGTCCGGCTCGCGCACCGCCGCGAGCTGGTCGACGGCGACCTCGCACGTGATGTCCTGGCGGCCGAGATCGACAAGCGGGCCGGAGCCCGCGGCGTGGCCTTGATAGGTCCGCAGCCACTCGCGCCACGGGCGCTGCGCCATCGCGTCGGTCGTGGTCGCGTAGTCGACCACGACCACGCGCTCCGCTACCTCGAGGGCGTCGGCCACCCACTGCACGGCGTGACGTTGCCACGCCACGCGGGCACCGACTCCCGCGTGCGGTGCGAGTGGGACGTCGCCCGCCGGGAGGAGGATCTCGACGAGCCGGTTGCCGTCCGCGCCGACCCACACCTCAGCCCATCCCTCGTCGGCGCGTTCGAGCAGCCGTACCGGCAGGTTGTCGAGCAGCTCGTTCGCGAGCACGACGTGCGCGGTGCCCAGGCGGGCGGCAGCGCGTCGAGGCTCACCGCGATCGGCCCCGCTGGGCGCGGTCGCGGGCGCCGGCTCTCTCCTCGTCGTCCGACCGCGGCGCTCGTGGCGAACGCGTGCTCCGGCAACGCGAGCGGCAGCCCGTCGGCGTGCGCCGCCCGCAGCCGCGCCGACTGTTCGACCAGCACGTACCGCAGCGCCTCGCGACACCTCGGCTGCGCGTGCAGCACCGCACGCGCCAACGTGCCGCTCCCCGCGCCGGCCTCGACCACGACGAACGGGTGCGGCGAGCCGGCCTCCTCCCACCATGCATCGAGTGCACGCGCCAGCACGGCCCCGAAGAGCGGCCCGACCTCGACGCTCGTGAGGAAGTCGCCTCGCCGTCCGGCCTGACCGGCCGTCGCGTAGAAGCCGGCCTCACGCGTCGTAGAGCGCGGCCTGCATCACCTCGTCGAACCGGACGGGACCGTGCCGCGCGATGCGCGCCAGCATCCGCTCGGTCAGCGTCTCGGCTGACGTGGTCTAGCTCCCGAGCGCGACGAGGGAGGTGAGATCGGTGAAGTGCAGCACGATCGACGGGAAGATCCCGATGAGGACGATCAACACCGCCGCACCGCTGACGGCGACGAGCAGCGGCGCGGGGATGCGGATCGGTCGGACGTCACCGTCCGGCGCGGGGTTCATCCACATCTCCTTCGAGACCGCGGCGTAGTAGAAGAGCGCGATGACCGAGTTGACGACGCCGAGCACGGCAAGCCCGACCGCCCATCCGCCGCCGGCGTCGAGCAGCGTCTGGAATACGACGAACTTGGCGACCCATCCACCCAGCGGCGGCGTGCCCGCGAGCGAGAACAAGAAGAACGTCATCGCCACGCACAGCGCGGGCGCGTACGAGAAGAGACCGCCATACGACGAGATCTCACCCGAGCGCGTCTTGCGCGCGACCGCGATCACCACCGCGAACGCCCCGATGTTCATCACGGCGTAGATCACGAGGTACGTGATCACCGAGGTGAGAGCGCTTTGCGCGGCCTCGGGACTGTCACCGATCACCGCCAACGGCATCAGGATGAACCCGCCCTGCGCAATCGACGAGTAGGCGAGCATGCGGACCATGTTCGTCTGGCGCAGTGCGACCAGGTTGCCGACGGTCATCGACAGTGCGGCGAGCACCCAGAAGACCGGCTGCCAGACGTCGCTCTGTCCGAGGAACCCGACGAACACGAGCGTGAGCAGTGCGACGAATCCCGCTGCCTTCGACGCCACCGACAGGAACGCGGTCACGGGCGTCGGCGCGCCCTCGTAGGTGTCGGGTGCCCAGCTGTGGAACGGCACCGCCGACACCTTGAACGCGAAGCCGACGATCACAAACACGATCGCGAGCGTGGCGATCGGCTGCGCGGTGAGGGAACCGTCGAGCTCGGCGCCGATCGTCGAGAGCAGCGTCGATCCGGTGACGCCGTAAAGCAGCGACATGCCGTAGAGCATCACGGCCGACGCAAAGACTCCGAGGAGGAAGTACTTCATGCCCGCCTCGTTGCTCTTCACGTCGCGCTTGCGCCACGCGGCAAGCATGTAAGCCGGGATCGACAGCAGCTCGAGGGCGATGAAGAGCGACACCAGGTCCCGCGACGACGAGATCATGATCATGCCCAGCACCGAGCAGAGCAGCAGCGTGTAGTACTCGCCCTCGTAGTAGTCGCCCTCGTCGACGTAGTTCGTCGAGATCAGCACGACCGCGTAGGCGCTCAGCAAGAACAGCGCTTTGAGCACCAGCGAGAAGTCGTCGACGACATACGCGCCGCCGAACATGACGCGGGTCTCGCCGTCGACGGCCAGGGTCAGAATCGGGATGAACGCCGCGAGCAGGCCGATGCCCGCCAGCGACGATGTCGCCCACTTCTGACGCTCGTCGAGGAGAAGGTCGACGAGGAGGAGAACCACGATCGCGCCGGCGAGGACGATCTCGGGCGCGAGGGCGTGGTAGTCGATGTTGGGTTGCACCCAACCATCGGCTTGGGCGAGCAGGTGCACGGGCTCAGCCTCCGAGCGCCCGGAGCGCGTTGTCGACGGCGGCGTCGGTCATGCCGAAGATCAGGTTCGGGAAGATGCCGAAGAGCACGATGCCGATGAGCAGGGGCGTCCACGCGATCCACTCCGGCAGCGTGACGTCGTGGGCGGGCTCGTGGGCGAAGGTCGGGCTCACCTCACCGAACGCGGCGCGCTGATACATCCACAGCAGGTAGGCGGCCGCGAGCACCGTGCCGACCGCGGCGATGACCATGTAGGTGCGGAAGACCTCCTCCGAGACTCCCGCTGCGGGCTGGTAGGCGGAGAGGATCGCAGGGAACTCACCCCAGAACCCGGCGAGGCCGGGCAAGCCGAGTGAGGCCATTGCGCAGAAGCCCAGGATCCAGCCGAAGCGGGGGATGCGCTGGAGCAGCCCGCTCATCTGCCGAATCTCGAGCGTGTGGTAGCGCTCCTTCACCGAGCCCGGCGAGGAAGAAGAGCATTCCCGTGATCAGGCCGTGGGCGACCATCCCGAACACCGCGGCGTTGAGCCCGAACGACGTGAGCGTCGCGATGCCGAGCATGACGAAGCCCATGTGCGAGACCGACGAGAACGCGATGAGGCGTTTCATGTCGGTCTGCCCGAGGCAACAGAGCGCGCCGTAGATGATGCCGATCACCGCCAGCAGGCCGATCCATGGCGCCCACGACACTGCCGCCTCGGGGAGGATCGGGATGGCGATGCGGATGAAGCCGTAGGTGCCGAGCTTCAGCAGGATCGCCGCGAGGATCACGGAGCCGACCGTGGGCGCTTGGGTATGGGCATCGGGCAGCCACGTGTGGAACGGGAACATGGGCACTTTGATGGCGAAGCCCATGAACAGGCCGCCGAAGATGAGCAGCTGCGTGCTGTGCGTGATCGTGTCGGCGTTCGCCGCCAGGAACTCGATCGAGAAGCTCTCGCCGCCGGTCTTGAAGAACAGAGCCAGGAAGCTGAGCAGCATCAAGGCCGACCCGAACAACGTGAACAAGAAGAACTTGATCGCCGCGTACTGCCGTTGCTCGCCGCCCCAAACCCCGATCATGAAGTACATCGGGAGCAGGACGACCTCGAAGAAGACGAAGAACAAGATGAGGTCCTGGGCGACGAACGTGCCGTTCATCCCGATCTCGAGCACGAGAATCAGGATGAGGAAGGCCTTCGCGTTGCCCGGCTCGGGGATGTGGTCCCACGAGTAGACGATGCACAGCACGACGATCACCATCGACAGCACGATCAACGGGAGCGAGATGCCGTCGAGACCGAGGATGTACCGGCTGTGGATGACGTCGATCCACGACTTGTCGACGACGAACTGCAGCTCGCCGGCGCGGTCGTAGTCGAAGGCGGCGAGCAGATAGATGCCGACACCCAAGGTCGCCGCCGCTGACGCGAGCGCGGTGACCTTCAGCGCCAGCTCCTGCTGCCTCGGGATCGCCAACATGACGATCACACCCACGGCAGGCAGGAACACCGCGAGGGTGAGTGCCCAGCTGTCGAAGTCCATGTGCTCCCGAGCTCCTAGACGATGATCACGAGGGTCAGCGCCCCGATGGCGGCTGCGCCGAACAAGAGCGCGCCGTACTGCTGGACCTTGCCCGACTGCAGCAGCCGCAGGATCGAGCCTGCGCCCTCTGCAGACACCCCGGTGGCGTTGATCGCCTTGTCGACCACCCCTTGGTCGATCCGCTCGTATACGACGGTGCCGGCGTCGCGCGTCGTTGTGCCGATGCGGTTGACGATCGCGTCGATGACGTTCTGGTTGAACCAGTAGGCGCCGCGCGCGATGGGCCCGCTGATGCCGGCGACGACGACCTTCTCGTACAGGTCGTCGAGGTAGTACTTGTTGACGAGGAACGTGTAGCCGGCGCGGGCGAACCGGTTGCGCTGCGTCAAGCCCTTGAGGAACGCGAAGTCGCGCGCCATGAGCCAGGCGACGAACGCGATCGCCAGGATCACGAGGACCATCGAGAGTGCGGCCTTGCCGTAGGCGAACGTCGCGTGGTGCACCTCGGGCTGGCCGGTCGTGGGCTCGAACCACTCGGTGAACTTCTCCAGCTCGAACGGCTGCGCGGCCCAGTTGAGCCAGCCGGCGACGACCGACAGCACGGCGAGGATGATGAGCGGCACCGTCAGCAAGGGGCCCGACTCGTGCGGGCCCTCGTGCGCGTGATCGTCGTGGGCGTCATGGACTGCGACCGCGCCGTGAGTGTCGGTGTGTGCGACCGCTGCTGGCGCGCCCGCGAGGTGCGCGGCGTGCTCGGCCTCGGTCTCGACCTCGTGCGAGACCGTGCCGTGCTCTTCTGCGTGGCCCCCGCGGTACTCGCCGAAGAACGTGAGGTAGACGCACCGGGTCATGTAGGCCGCGGTGAGGAACGCGCCGATGAAGCCGATGACCAGGAACACCTCGAAGCCGTTGGCGTCCGCGTTGGCGAGGATCTCGTCCTTCGACCAGAAGCCGGCAAACGGGAAGAAGCCGACGAGGGCGGCGGTGCCGACCATGAACGTCCAGAACGTGATCGGCATGTACTTCCGCAGGCCGCCCATGTCCTTCTTCATGTCGAACGAGTGGTGGGCGCCCGAGTGGCTCACCGATCCCGCACCCAAGAACAAGAGGGCCTTGAAGAACGCGTGGGTGAAGATGTGGAAGACGCCCGCCGTCCAGGCCCCCACGCCGAGCGCCATCACCATGTAACCGAGCTGGCTGACCGTCGAGTACGCGAGCACCCTCTTGATGTCGTTCTGCACGAACGCGAGCAGCGCGGCGATGAGGATCGTGATGCCGCCGATGATCGCGACGGGGTTCATCCCGCCGGCGCCGATCTGGAAGCCCTCGAAGAACACGGGGTAGAGGCGAGCGACGAGGTAGACGCCGGCGACGACCATCGTCGCCGGCGTGGATCAGGGCGGACACCGGCGTCGGGCCCGGCCATGGCGTCGGGCAGCCAGGTGTGCAGCGGGAACTGGCCGCTCTTGCCGATGACCGCGATGAACAGCGCTGTCGCCGCCATCAGCAGGATGATGTGGGACACCTCGCCGCCGACGACCGCGATGTTCGAGTCGATGATGCTGAACGTGCCGGTGCCGAAGAACAAGATCGAGATGCCCACCAACAACCCGATGTCACCCGTGCGGGTGGTGAAGAACGCCTTCAGCGCGGCCCGCGCGTTCGGGTACTCCTCCCACCAATGGCCGATGAGCATGAACGAGCAAACGCCCATCAGCTCCCAGCCGAGGATCATCTGGATCGTGCTCTCGGCGGTGACCAGCGTGAGCATCCCGCAGGTGAAGAGGCTCAGCGCCGCGTAGTAGTGGGTGTACCGGCGGTCGCCCCGCATGTACTCGAGCGAGAAGACGTGCACGAGCAGCGAGACGATCGTGACGAGGATCAGCATCGCGATGACGAGCCCGTCGACCTGCGAGCCGATCGTCCACTTGACGCCACCGATGTCGAACCAGGTGAACGTCTTGATCACCGGCTCGACGACGGCCTCCGCGTGCTCCTCGCCCTCTTGGGCGAGGGGACGCAGGATCGTGCGCCCGACGGCGCGCAGCAGGCCGCCCTCCTCCGCGCCTCCGGCGTCTTCGACCCTCTGGACCCATTGGATCGTCGTCGCCATCGCCAGCACGAACGAAGCGCCGACCGCCGTGACGCCGATCTCAGAACCCTTGAAAGGAAGGCGCTTCCCGACGAGCAGGATCAGCCAGAACGAGACGGCCGGGATGATCGGGATCAGGTAGGCGTGCTCGAGGAACCACATGGTCAGCCCCTCATCGCGTCGAGCTCCTCCAACGCGATGCTCCGACGGTTGCGGTAGATGAGCAGGACGAGCGCGAGGCCGATGCCGACCTCGGCGGCGGCGACGGCGATGATGAAGAGGGCGAAGACCTGGCCGTTGACGTCGCTGCCGTTGTTCAGCGCGAACGCGAGCAGGTTGAGGTTGACGGCGTTGAGGATGAGCTCGATCGACATGAGCACGAGCACGGCGTTGCGCCGGGCGAGCACCCCGTAGACGCCCGTCGCGAAGAGGAACGCCCCGAGCAGCAGGAACTGGTTGATCAGCACCGGCTCAGTCCCGCCGGGCCAGCACGATGGCCCCGATCAGTGCAGCGGTGAGGAGCACGGACAGCGCCCAGAACGGCAACAGGTATGTCGAGAAGATGCTGTCGCTGACCTGCTGCGTCGTCGTGACCGCCGGGTCCTCGGGCAGCTTGTCGTCGCTGAACGCGTCGATGAGGACGTAGCCGAGGGTGCCCGCGAGCACGAGCGCGACGACGAGCGCGATCGGCCACTGCGTGTTGTTGAGATCGTCGGCGCGGCCGATCTGCGCGCGCGTGAGCATCGTGCCGAAGAGGAACAGCACGATGATCGCGCCGACGTAGATCAGCACCTGGGTGACGGCGACGAACTCCGCGGCGAGCAGCACATACTGCGCGGCAGCGCCGCCGAGCACGACCACGAGCCACAGCGCGGCGTGCACGACGTTGTTCGTCGTCACGACGCGGATGGCCCCGACCGCCATCGCGAACGCGATGACGCCGAACGCGATGTTCTGCGCGACCACTTACTTCTTCTTCGTCTCCGCGCCCGCTTCGAGCGGGGGCGCCTCAGGGACCGTCTCCATCCACTCGCTCAACCGGCTCATGTCGTGGAGCAGGTCGGCGATGCGGGGCTCGGAGTACTCGTACTCCGGGCTCCAGAACAGCGCGTCGAAGGGGCACACCTCGACGCAGATGCCGCAGTACATGCAGAGCGCGTAGTCGATGTCGAAGCGGTCGAGCTTGCTGACCGTGCGGGGCTTGCCTCCGGCGCGGCGGGGCGGAGCCTTCTCCTTGTGACCTTCGATGTAAATGCACCAGTCGGGGCAGCTGCGCGCGCACAGCATGCAGACGGTGCAGTTCTCTTCCTTGAGAGCGATCACCCCGCGCGCCCGGATCGGCGGCGTCTCCTTCACGTGGGGGTACTGCACGGTCGCCGGACCCTTGGTCACGGTCTTGGTGAGCTCCTTCAGCGTGACGCCGAGACCCTTGATGAGTCCTCCGGCTATCGACGCCATCAGAACGCGACCTTGAGGATGCCGGTGAGGGCGATGTTGGCGAGCGACACGGGGATCAGCACCTTCCAGGCGAATTGCTGCAGCTGGTCTTCCCTGAACCGGGGGTACGTGAAGCGCACCCAGAAGAACACGAACGCGATGATCATCATCTTCGTGAAGAGCACGAGCGGGCCGATGAGGTTCATCGCGTCGTTGTCCATATCGACGAACGGGATGGCCCACCCGCCGAGGAACAACGTGGCGGCGAGCGCCGCGAACGCGCCTGCGGCTGCGAACTCGCCGATGAAGAACAGCAGGAACCGGAACCCGCTGTACTCGGTGAGGTAGCCGGCGACGAGCTCGGACTCGGCGATCGGCATGTCGAACGGCGTCTGGGTGAGCTCGGCCTGCGCGGCGATCAGAAACACGATGAACGCGACGAACTGGGTGAGGACGTACGGGTTGCCGATGCCGCTCCAGCCGAAGATCGCGCCGTCGTTCTGGGCGACGACGATCTGCTGCATGTTGAGCGTCTCGGCCTGGATCACGACGCCGATGACGGCGAGCACCATCGGCAGCTCGTAGGCGATGAGCTGGCCCGCAGCCCGCAGGCCGCCCATCAGCGAGTACTTGTTCGCGCTCGACCAGCCGGCCATGAGGATGCCGAGCACCGAGATCGACGAGACCGCCAGCGCGAAGAAGATGCCGGTCGAGTAGTCAGCGAAGACCGCGTCGGGGCCGAACGGCACCGCGAGGAAGATGAGGAACGTGCTGATGAGCACGACGATCGGCGCCATCGCGAAGACGCGTCGGTCGGCTCGCTCGGGGAACAGGTCCTCCTTCTGGAGGAACTTGCCGACTTCCGCGAACAGCTGCATCGAGCCGTACGGACCGGCCTCCATCGGGCCGAGGCGGCTCTGCATGAAGCTGACGGCCTTGAAGAGGTAGAGGTACACGATCGTGCCCGCGGGGACGATGACTGCGAGCAGCACACCGAGCACGCGCAGCAGCGACTGGCCCCAGTAGGGGACGTCGGCGAGGAGGAGCGCCCGACCCATCAGCGGTCGATGTCTCCGAGGATGAAGTAAAGGCTGGCGAGGATCGTGATCACGTCGGGCACGTATACGCCCTTGAGCAGCCACGGCGTGATCGAGATGTTGCTGAACGACGCGGACCGAATCTTCACGCGGAACGGCCCGAGGTCGCCCTTGCTGACGACGTAGTAGCCCATCTCGCCGAGTGGGTTCTCGGTCGAGACCCACGCCTCACCGGCGGGCACTTTGATGATGCGGGGCACCTTCGCCATGATCGGTCCGCTCGGCATGCCGTCGAGCAGCTGTTCGACCATGTAGGTCGCCTCGCGCACCTCTTGCAGCCGCACCCAGTAGCGCGCGAACGAGTCGCCGTCGGGGTGGGTCCAGACCTTCCAGTCGAGCTGCTTCCACGCCATCGCGACGTCGCTGTCACGGCGGAGGTCCCAGTCGACGCCCGAGGCTCGGATGTTCGCACCCGACAGGCCGTAGGCGAGACCGACGTCTTTCGGGATGACGCCGATGCCGCGCGTGCGGGTCTGGAAGATCTGGTTGCCGACGAGGAGGTCGTCCATCTGGTCGCAGAAGTCCCGGATCTTGACCATCACGGTCTTGCACTCGTCGTTAAAGCCCTTGGGGAGGTCGTCCTTGAGACCGCCGATACGGTCGAAGTTCGGGTGGAACCGGCCGCCCGTCACGCTCTCGATGAGGTTGAGGACGTACTCGCGGTCGCGGAACGCGTAGAAGACCGGCGTGAGCGCGCCGAGCTGCACGCCCATGTCGCCGAGGAAGAGGGTGACGTTCGCGATGCGGCTCAGCTCGAACAGCAGGGTGCGGATCCACTGCGCTCGGGGCGGCGCCTCGATCTCCATCAGCTGCTCGGCGGCGAGGATGAACGGCACCTCGTTGGCGAAGCTGCCCAGCCAGTCGATGCGGTTGATCAGCGTTGTCACCTGAGGGAACGTGCGGACCTCGGTCAGCTTCTCGTAGCCGCGGTGCATGTAGCCCATCACCGGGTCGGCTTCGATGACCTGCTCGCCGTCGAGCTTGGCGATGATGCGCAGCGTGCCGTGGGTAGCGGGGTGCTGCGGGCCGATGTTGAGGGTCATGCCCTCGGTCTCGAGCTCGACGTTCACGCGCGCGTCGGCCACTTGCGACGCGACGTACGACAGCTGCTGGCGATCGGTGACCGCGGTCATGACGCGTCCTCGGCAGCCTCGGCGGCGGCTTCGCCTTCGGTCTCCTCGTCGTCACCCGTCGGCAACGGTTCGACGTCGACGATGCCCGGCCACGGCTTCACCATGCGGGCGACGAGCGGAAAGTCCTTGCGCAGTGGGTGGCCCTCGAAGTCGCCGGGCAGGTAGATGTGGTGCAGATGCGGGTGCCCGACGAACTCGATGCCGAACATCTCCCACGCCTCGCGCTCGTGCCAGTCCGCGCCCGGATAGATCGGCACCCACGACGCGATGCGCATGTCGTCGGGCACGTCGGCCTTGAGCGTGATGCCGCGGTGCGTTGTCGTGGAGTGCACGCGGGCGAACACCTGGAAGCGCGTTGCACCGCCCGCGACGCCCTGCACGATCTCGGTCGAACGCTCGGGCGGCGGCTCGGTGGGATCGTCCTCACCACGTCCCCACGGCGACGGCATCCAGTCGAGCGCGGAGAGGAATCCGAAGTACGTGCAGCCGAGCACGTCGCGCACCGCGCGGCCCGCGTCGGCCCACGCCTCGGTCGACACCCGCACCCAGAGGTCGGCGCCGGGACGGATCACCGAGTCGACCAAGCGCGTCGCCGAGCTCGGACGCGAGCGCGTCACGCATCGCCTCACGCTCGGTGTCGACGACGGGTTGCTCGGGGGCGACTGCGTCAGCCGTTGACGACAATCGGCTCACCCTTCCAGCGCTCGGCCATGTCCTCGTTCTTGATGCGCTGCTGCAGCAGCACGATGCCCTCGAGCAGCGCCTCGGGCCGGGGCGGGCAGCCCGGCACGTACACGTCGACGGGGATGATCTGATCGACGCCTTTGGTCACCGAGTACGAGTCCCAATAGGGACCTCCGCAGTTCGCGCACGAGCCCATCGAGATCACGTACTTCGGGTCGGGCATCTGCTCGTAGAGGCGGCGGATCGCCGGCGCCATCTTGTCGGTGACGGTGCCCGAGATGACGACGAGGTCGGCCTGGCGGGGGCTCGCCGGCAGCGGGATGACGCCGAGGCGCATCACGTCGTAGCGGGGCGAGCCGAACGCGGCGCCCATCTCGATCGCGCAGCACGCGAGACCCCACTGGTACACCCACATGGAGTACGACCGGCCGAGGTTGAGAAGGTGGCTGAGCGGCTTCGGCAGCCGGCCGCGGTCGACTAGGCCCACCGCAGCACCCCCTTGCGCCACGCGTAGAGCAGGCCGAGGGCGAGGATGAAGATGAAGACGAACATCTCCATCAGGCCGAACGTGCCGTACAGCTCGAGCTGGGTGGCCCACGGGAAGATGAAGACGGCCTCGACGTCGAAGATGACGAAGAGCAGGGCGAACACGTAGTAGCGGACCTGGCTCTGCGACCACCCATCCCCCACCGGGTCGACGCCGCTCTCGTACGGGATCGCCTTCTGGGGGCTCGGCCGGTGTGGCCGAAGCAGGCTGCCGAGCCCGAGCAGGATCGCCACGAGCAGCACGGCAGCCGCGATGAAGATGGGCACGGTGAGGTAGCCCCGGAGGAACTGGGACATCGCGGGGGACTCTATACGCGTCCCCTCGCGGCCCCCGAAAGCGAGAGACCCTATGGCGAGGGCCTCAGGAGTACGTGCGCTTGCCCCTCGGACGCGGGGTGCGCCGGGTCGGACGCATGTGCCGCGTCGAGGTCGCGGCCGGCTTCGGACTCCGCGGCGTCGCGGTCACGGGAACCGCCGGAGCGGCAGGCCCGACGAGTTGGCGAACCAGCGCGTGGCCGGGCGTGACCTTGGTCGTGGTGGGCGTCACGTTGGCGTCGCGGGCCAGCAGCCGGACGGCCTTGGCCTGGTCAGGGGTCATCAGCGTGACCACGACACCGGTGGCGCCGGCGCGCGCCGTACGGCCGGACCGGTGCACGAACGACTTGTGCTCGGCGGGCGGGTCGACGTGCACCACGAGCGCGATGTCGTCGACGTGGATGCCGCGGGCGGCGATGTCGGTCGCGACGAGCACGCGGGCCGATCCGTTCATGAATGCGGAGAGGTTCCGCTCCCGTGCGCTCTGGCTCAGGTTGCCGTGCAGCTCGGTTGCGCTGATGCCCGAGGCGGAGAGCCGCTGGGCCAGCTTCTTGGCGCTGTGCTTGGTCCGTGTGAAGAGCAGCGAGCGCTCATGGCCGGACGCGAGCTCTCGCACGATCGCCTGCTTGTCGTCTTGTGTCACCGCGAGGACGTGGTGGGTCAGCTCGACCGGCGCTTCGTTCACTGCGTCGACGGCGTGGGTGACGGGGTCAGTGAGATAGCGGCGCACCAACGCGTCGATCGCCCGGTCGAGCGTCGCCGAGAAGAGCATGCGCTGTCCCTTTGAGGGAGTCTGATCGAGCAGCCGCTGCACCGCCGGGAGGAAGCCGAGGTCGGCCATGAGGTCGGCCTCGTCGATCACGGTCACCTCGACCTGGTCGAGCTGGCAGTGGCGCTGGCCGATCAGATCCTCGAGGCGACCAGGGCACGCGATCACGACGTCGACACCGCGGCGAAGCGCCTCGACCTGCGGTCGCTGCGGAGCGCCGCCGATCACGGTGGTGACATGGAGCGACAGTGATCGGGCGAGCGGCGCGAACACCTTCGTCACCTGGTTGGCGAGCTCGCGAGTGGGCACCAGGATCAGCGCCCGCGGATGCCCGGGCTTCGGCCGCTTGTTCGAGTTGGCGAGCGCGACGAGCGTCGGGATCGCGAACGCAACGGTCTTGCCGCTGCCCGTGCGGCCGCGGCCGAGCAAGTCACGTCCGGCGAGTGCGTCGGGCAACGCGGCCTGCTGGATGGGGAAGGGGGTCTCGATGCCGAGCTTGGCGAGCGAGGCCACCACCGGTGCGGGCACGCCGAGATCGGCGAAGCCGGCAAGGGTCGTAGTCATGGGAGTGAAGTTCCTTTTCAGTTGCGGGATGGCCGTTGATGCAATGGCCAATCGCTTTGAAAAGCGGAACCTGCGCCTGAGCGCTGCACTCGACCGCGGATGCTCGACGAGCACACCGCGTAACCACCTTACCGGACATTGACGGCTGTTCCTCGGTCAGGGCAGCAGGGCCCGCTCCGCTCGACTTGACCGTCGAGCGCGCCCGAAAGGGCGCGCTCAGGGACAAGTGCCCCGAGGGTTTCGGCGGTCACGGGCCGGCGACGAGGACGGGGACGGCGTCGCGGGCGAAGTCGATGACCTCGCCGGGGAGGAAGCCGACGACCACGGTGAACGCGAACGCGACGACCAACCCGGCCGCCGCGGCCGCGGGCACTCGCACGCGCGGACCCGCGGGCTCGACGGCGCCGTCCTCGGGCTCGGAGAGGTACATGACGACGATGACCCGCAGATAGAGGAACGCGGCGATGACCGCGGAGACCATCGCGATGACCGCGAGCGCGTACGACTCCGCGTCGACCGCGGCGTCGATCACGTAGAACTTCGCGAAGAAGCCGGAGGTGAGGGGCACGCCGGCCTGGGCGAGCAGGAACACCGTGAACGCGAACGCGAGTGCCGGCTGCCGACGGGACAGCCCCTTGAACGTGCTGAGGTCGTGGTTCGAATCGCCCGGCGGCCCCACCAGGGCGACGATCGCGAACGAGCCCAGCACCATGAACGTGTAGGCCAACAGGTAGAAGAGCGCTGCCCCCGTCCCCAGCTCGCTGGCCGCCTGCACGCCGACGAGGACGAAGCCGGCGTGGCTGATCGACGAGTACGCGAGCATGCGCTTCACGTCGGTCTGCACGACCGCGAGCACGGAGCCGACGACCATCGTGAGCACGGCCAGCGCCCACACCATCGGCTTCCAGTCGAGCTGGTAGGTCTCGAACGCCACCACGAAGACCCGCAACAACGCGGCGAAGCCGGCGGCCTTGGCGACCGACGCCATGAACCCGGTGACCGGCGTAGGCGACCCCTGGTACACGTCGGGCACCCAGGTGTGGAACGGCACCGCGGCGACCTTGAAGCCGAGCCCGACGAGCAGGAGGGCGAGGCCCGCCAACAAGAGCCCGTTCTCGAGCAGCACGTTGTTGGCGAAGAACTCGGTGATGGCGACGAGGTTCGTCGAACCGGTCGAGCCGTACACGAGGGCGATGCCGTAGAGGAAGAAGGCCGACGACATGCCGCCGAGCACGAAGTACTTGATCGACGCCTCCTGCGACTCCTTCCGGCGCAGGTCGCTCGCCGCGAGCACGTAGAGCGCGATCGACAGCGTCTCGAGGCCGAGGAACAGCACGATCAGGTCGCTCGCCATGGCCATGACGATGCCGCCGGTCGCCGACAGCAGCATGAGCACGTACGGCTCGCACCCCTCCATGCCCTCACGGCGCAGGTGACCGTCCGCGAAGAGCGCGGCGAGGATCAGCGCGATGCACGTGAGGATGATGAAGAAGACCGAGAAGCCGTCGAGCTCGAGCGCGCCGGCGATCACCGACTTCGGCCCGTTGTCCTGGACGTCGTTCCAGAGGAAGCACGCGTCGATCAGCGCGGCGCCGCTGATGATCACGGTGCTGAGGGCGTAGATGCCGGGCCGCATCAGCTTCGGCAGCAGCGCGGCCTTCACCATCATCACCAGTGCGCCGCCGACGAGGATCAGCAGCGGGACGATCGCGTACCACTCGATCTCGGGCGTGTTGAAGGTCTCGACCTGGGCGAGCACGCTCGCGAAGCGCCGTCATTCGCCGGCCTCCGGCTCACCGTCGGAGGGCGCGGTGAAGCTCGGCACCTGGGTCTCGATGTGCTCGAGGAGGCGGTCGACGGAGGGTTCGATCCGTTCGAGCATCGGCTTGGGGTAGACGCCGAGAAAGACGATGAGGCCGACCAGCGGGATCATCGTCAGCCACTCGTGCAGGTTCATGTCGGACATCGACGCGTTGGCCTCGTCGGGCTCACCGTGGAACACGCGCTGGTAGGCCCAGAGCAGGTAGAGCGCGGCCAGGATCACGCCGGTGACGGCGACGACTGCCCACCACCGCGCGCCGACGAACGAGCCGAGCAGGATCAGGAACTCGCCGACGAAGCCGTTCAGCCCGGGCAGGCCGATCGACGAGAGCATCACCACCATGAAGAACCCCGCCAGGATCGGCGCGGCCTTCTGCAGCCCGTTGAGCTTGGCGATCTCGCGGGTGTGGCGGCGCTCGTAGATCATCCCGACGAGCAGGAACAACGCGCCGGTCGACAGCCCGTGGTTGATCATCTGGGCGACGCCGCCGGTGAGGCTCTGGCTCGTGAGTGCGAACGTGCCGAGGATGATGAAGCCGAGGTGCGCCACCGACGAATAGGCGACGAGCCGTTTGAGGTCGCGCTGCATCGTCGCCACGATCGCCCCGTAGGTGATGCCGATGACCCCGAGCGTGACCATCAGCGGTGCGAAGTACACCGTCGCTTCCGGGAACAGGTAGAGGCCGAAGCGGATGAACCCGTAGGTGCCGAGCTTCAGCATCACCGCGGCGAGGATGACCGAGCCCGCGGTGGGTGCGTTCGTGTGCGCGTCGGGCAGCCAGGTGTGGACGGGGAACAGCGGCACCTTCACTGCGAACGCGACCGCGAACGCGAGGAACAGCCAGCGCGCGGTGCTCTGCGCGATGCCGGGGTCCTCCGCGATGGCGACGACGTTGAACGTGAAGTCGCCGCCCACGCCCCGCTGGTGCAGGATCGCCGTGGCGATGATGCCGACGAGCATGAACGCCGAGCCGAGCATCGTGAACAGGAAGAACTTGGTCGCGGCGTAGACGCGATCGCCGTGGCCCCATTGCCCGATGATGAAGTACATCGGCACGAGCACGATCTCGAAGCACACGAAGAACAGGAACAGGTCGAGCGACAGGAACGTGCCGATGCAGCCCGCTTCGAGCAGGAGCATCCACGCCGTGTACGCCTTGTAGTTCTGCTTCGCGTCGACGCCGAACAGGGCGATCGGGAACAGCACGCCGGTGAGCACGACGAGGAACAGCGAGATGCCGTCGACGCCGAGGTGCCACGAGATGCCGAACTCGGGGATCCACTCGTGGAACGAGACGAACTGGAAACCGGACGTCTCCCGGTCGAAGTTGACGAGCAGAGCGATGCTCAGCGCACCGGTGAGGGTTGCCGCGAGCAGCCCGAACAGGCGGACGACTTCCGGGCGGCGGGCGGGGAGCAACGCGACGATCAAGGCCGACACGGCCGGGATCACCACGAGCGCGGTGAGGATCGGGAAGTCCATCAGAGGTTCACCCGGGTCACGAACCAGGCGATCATCAGCGCCGCGCCGCCGGCGACGAACAACGCGTAGCTCCGCACGAAGCCCGTCTGCAGCTTGCGCAGCTGCCCGGCCGAGCCCTTCACCAAGCCCGCGACACCCACGACCGCGCCGTCGATGATCTTCTGGTCGACGACGTCGGCGTTGAACTCGGCGAACTTGCGGCCGGGCCCGCCGAAGAACGCCGCGAGACTCGAGTCGAGGTACCAGGCGTTCTGCAGAAGCGCGGGCTCGAGCTTCTCGGCCGCGACGCGGTGTTGGAGCCACGCGCCGTAGGCGACGAGGATGCCGAGGATCGCGACCACGGTGGCGATGAAGATGATCGCGAGCTCGGCGGCGCCGCTCAGCGTGCCCTGCAGGGCGAGCTCACCGAACCAGACCTCCTCGAAGTCCTCGAGGAAATGGAGACCCTCGAACGGCAGCTCGATCACACCGACGGTCGTCGAGGCGACCGCGAGGATGACGAGCGGCACCCACATGAGGGCGGGCGACTCGTGCGGCTGGACATGACCGTGCTCCTCGGAGCCCGCGCGGCCGTCCTCCCAACGCGCCTCGCCGAAGAAGGTGAGGAACACGAGTCGGCTCATGTAGTACGCCGTCAAGAAGGCAGCGATCGACATGACGACCCAGAGCGCGGGACTCTTCTCCCACGACGCGATCAGGATCTCGTCCTTCGACCAGAAGCCCGCGAAGGGCGGGATGCCCGAGATCGCGAGCCAGCCGACGATGAACGTGGCCGCGGTGATCGGCATGACCTTGCGGAGCGCGCCCATGCGCCGCAGGTCCTGCTCGCCGTGCAGGCCGTGGATGACGGAGCCGGCGCCGAGGAACAGCAGGGCCTTGAAGCAGGCGTGGGTGATCATGTGGAAGATCGCAAAGACGTAGGCCCGACACCCGACGGCTACGACCATGAAGCCGAGCTGGCTGACGGTCGAGTACGCGAGGACGCGTTTGATGTCGTGCTGCGCGCACGCGACGGTCGCCGCCCACAGCGCCGTGATCGCGCCGACGACCACGATGACGTTCAGCGCCACGGTCGACTCGGACAGCACCGGCGCCAGGCGGCACAGCAGGTACACGCCGGCGGTGACCATGGTGGCGGCGTGGATGAGCGCTGACACCGGGGTCGGGCCGGCCATGGCGTCGGGCAACCACACCGACAGTGGCAGCTGCGCGGACTTGCCTGCGGCCCCGAGGAAGAAGAGCAGGGCGATTGCGGTCGCGGTGACGGTGGCGAGCGTCTCGGCCTCGGCGTCGATCACGAGGTAGTTCACCGAGCCGAGCGCGGCGAACGTGAGGAAGATGCCGATCATGAACCCGAAGTCGCCGATGCGGTTCGTGACGAACGCTTTCTTGCCGGCGACCGCGGCTTCTTCGCGGGTGAACCAGAACGCGATGAGGAAGTAGGAGCACGCTCCCACGCCCTCCCAACCGAGGAACGTGATCACGAGGTTGTCGCCGAGGACCAGCATCAACATCGCGAAGACGAAGAGGTTCATGTAGACGAAGAACTTCGAGAACTTCTCGTCGCCGTGCATGTACCCGATCGAGTACACGTGGATGAGTGCGGCGATGCCGGTGACGAACACGACCATCGCCATCGACAACGGATCGACGAGGAAGCCGACGTCGACGCGGAGGCTTCCGACGGGTATCCACTCGAACAGCACCTGCGTGAACTCGCGCTCCTCCTCCGGCTCATTGAGCAGCCCCGCGAAGACGATGAGCGAGACGACGAACGACAGCCCGACGGTCGCGGACGCGAGCCATCCGGCGGCGGGCTCGCCGAGGCGGCGGCCGAACACCATCAGGATGAGGAAGCCGGCGAGGGGCAGCGCCGGGATCAGCCAGACGAGGTCGAGCATCAGCCCCTCATCAACGAGATGTCATCGGCCGTCGCCGAGGGCTGCCTTCGCATGATGGCGACGATGATGCCGAGGCCGACGACGACCTCGGCCGCCGCGACGACGAGCACGAAGAACACGACGGTCTGCCCCGCGACGTCGTTCAGCGCCGTGGAGAACGCGACGAACGTGAGGTTCACGGCGTTGAGCATGAGCTCGACGCACATGAACATCACGAGCGGGTTGCGCCGCACGAGGATGCCGACCATCCCGATCGTGAAGAGCAGCGCCCCGAGGACGAGGTACCAGGTGGGGGTCGGCGTCACTGGCCGACCTCCTCATCGGAACCACGGGGGGCGCGGCGGGCCAGCACGACGGCGCCCACCACTGCGATCACGAGCAGCGCCGACGTGAGCTCGAACGCGAACACGTAATCGGTGAACAGGGATCGAGCGAGGGTGACGATGTTCTCCTCGGAGTCACTGAGCGCGCCGTTGGCCGACCGCACCCCTGTCACGGCGCGGGCGCCCGAGAAGATGGCCGCCAGCAGGAGCCCACCGACGGCGATGCCGGCGATGATCGAGGCCGAGCGCTGCCCCGGCAGTGGGTCGACGCTCAGGTCCTCGGCCCGGTCGACCCCCAACAGCATGATCACGAACAAAAACAGCACGACGATCGCGCCCGCGTAGACGATCACCTGCACGGCGGCGAGGAAGTGCGCCTCCTGCGCGATGAACAGCACCGCGATGCCGAAAAGCGTCATGACGAGGCTGAGCGCGCAGTGCACGGGGTTCGATCGCACGACGACGCCGATCGCGCCGACGAGGACGATCGTCGCCGCAACGATGAAGACGGCGGCGTCCATCAGCCGTGCTCCTCGTCGCCGTCCGCCGCCGCCGCCCCGGCCTCGTCGACCACGGGCTGCGCCGGCTCGGGGGCACGCACGCCGTAGCCGAGCTCGCCGGCCCACGCCACGATGCCTTCGAAGTCCGCGTCGCCGGACGGCGACGTCGCGCGCATCCACGCCGAGGTGTGCTCGTCCTCGCCCTCGCGCCAGTCCTCCCAGGGGAGCTGTTTGGGCTTGCCGTCGTCACCGACGAGCAGCTCGTCCTTCGTGTAGATCGCGTCGGCTCGGTTCGTGAAGCTGAACTCGAACATCTTCGTCTCGGTGATCGCCTGTGTCGGGCACGCTTCGACGCAGAGGTCGCAGTGGATGCAGCGCAGGTAGTTGATCTCGTACACGTAGCCGTAGCGCTCCCCCGGGCTCACGGGGTCGTCGAGCGGGTTGTCGGCGCCGCGGACGTAGATGCAACGCGCCGGGCACACTCCCGCGCACAGCTCGCACCCGATGCACTTCTCCATCCCGTCCTCGTACCGGTTGAGCACGTGACGGCCGTGGAGGCGCTCGGGCTTGGGGATCTTCTCCGTGGGGTACTCGGTCGTGAGGCGCTTGTCGAAGAGCGTCTTGAACGTGACGGTGAAGCCCTTGAGGTAGCCCATCAGAAGGCGTCCCCTGCTTCGATGCGGTTGCGTCTGGCGACGCTGATGGCCGCGGCGAGCAGCAGCCAGCAGAGGGCGCCGACCGCGAAGCCGATGAGCGCCGTCAGCCCGATGTTCCAGTCCTCGTCACGGGCCAAACGCAACAGGGCGATGATCAGCAGCCACCCGAACGCGAGCGGGATGAGCGCCTTCCATCCCAGGTCCATGAGCTGGTCGTAGCGGAGGCGAGGCAACGTCGCCCGGAACCACACATAGGTGAACACGAAGACGAGCACCTTCAGGAAGAACCAGATCAGCGGCCAGATCCAGTCGGGCCCGAACAGCAGCGGTCCGCGTGGGCCGCCGAAGAACAGGGTGACGATGATCGCCGACATGGTCACGACGTTCATGAACTCCGCGAGGTAGAAGAGCGCGAAGCGGATCGACGAGTACTCGGTGTGGAATCCGCCGACGATCTCCTGCTCGGCCTCGACGAGGTCGAACGGGGGCCGGTTGAGCTCGGCCGTCGCGGCGATGAGGAAGATGACGAACGGCACGACGCCAGTGGCGACGAGGTTCCAGTCGACGAGGCGGTCCTGCACGACGACCATGCCGTGCGTGGAGAGCGTGCCGCTGACGAGCACGACCGTCGCGACCGCGAGCCCGAGCGCGGCCTCGTAGGAGATCATCTGGCCCGAGGCTCGCACCGCGCCGATCAACGGGTACTTCGAGCCCGACGACCAGCCGGCGAGCATCACGCCGTAGACCGCGATCGACGACATGGCAAGGACGAGGAGGATGCCGATCGGCGGATCGGCGACCTGCAGGTAGGTCTCGTGCCCGAAGATCTCGACGACGCCGTTGTTGCCGTCCGCGAACACCCCGCCGATCGGCACCACGCAGAAGATGACGAACGCGGGCACCATCGCGAGGAGCGGCGCGAGGCGGAACACGAACGGATCCGAACGTTCGGGGATCAGGTCTTCCTTGAAGAAGAGCTTGATGCCGTCGGCCAGGGTCTGGAGGACGCCCCAAGGCCCGGCGATGTTCGGCCCCACCCGGTTCTGCATGTCGGCGATGAGCTTGCGCTCGAACCAGATCATGAGCATGACCGCCACGAGCAGCAACACGAACGCCAACACGACCTTCGAGCGCGACGATCAAGACCACCGTCGCGTCGATGTCGCCCTTCAGCAGCGGGTCGCCGCCGACTTGGGCGAGCACCGCTATCACGGGGTCTCCACGCGCACGTCGGTCACCGCTGCGGTCGCGTCGATGAGGTCGGCGGCGCGGACCCCATGCTGATTGAACGCCAGCACAGCCACCCCTCGTGCCACCGCCGGGTCGGCGACAGCATCGACGAGGAACGTCGTGCGGGACGAAGTGACCTTCGCCTGCGCGCGTTCGGCGAACCCGAGGCGTTCGTGGTCGGTGGGATTCATGCGCAGCACGGCTTCACCGGCGAGACCGGCCATGCTCGGCGAACGCTGCAGCGCAACGCCCAGGTCGTACAGCTTGCGCGACGACACCAGGCGCAGAGAGTAGGCGTCGAGTGCGGGCGGCTCGGCGGCCTGGCCGTCGGGCCCGAAGCGCACCATCGTGGGGCGACCGGCGACGTCGCCATCGCCCGCGACCAGGCCGTCGTGCCCTTCCGGCGACCGCAACGCGGCGAGCGTCATCCCGGCGTGTGCGGTCGACACTGCTTCGATCTCGGCCCAGATCTCCGCAGCCGAGCCGAAGCCGAGATCACCGTCGAGAAGGACGGCGAGCTCGGCGGCGATCATCCAGTCGGATCGTGACGTGCCCGGCGGCGTGACCTTCTGGGCGAGCAGGCTCACCCGCCCTTCGAGGTTCGTCGTGGTGCCCGGCTTCTCTGCGTATCCGGCCGCGGCAAGCACCACCGACGCGCGTGCATGTGAGTCGGTCAGGAACGTGTCGACGGCGATCACCCGCTTCGCGTTCGCGAGTGCTCGCTCGGCGAGTCGCCGATCCGGGAAGTCCGACAGGGGGTCGGCGCCGAGCAGGATCAGGCACCCGATGGCGCCGTCGGCAGCGGCGCGGAGGATTGCGGTGGCATCCAGGCCGCGGGCGGCAGGCACCTGACCCCAGTGCTCGGTGAACGAATCGCGACCCTGGTCGAGTGCGACTCGCCCCGGAAGCAACCCGGGCGCCATCCCCATGTCGATGGCGCCGCGCACGTTCCCGCGACGGGTGGCGACGAGGAAGCGCGCGTCGGGGCGGACCCCGGCGACGGCACCGGCGGCCGCCTCGGTCGCGCTCGACGACTCGGCGACCGACGGACGGCCGACGAGCACCACGATGTCGGTGCCGGCGGAGAACCAGTCCGCGCCGATCCCCGCGGGCGGCGCGTCGCCGGACACGAGTGACGCGGCGAGTGCCGCCTGCTCCCCCGGCCGGTATCGCAGCGACGCGGCGGCGAGCGGTGTCATCGACGTGGCGGTCGGTGACAGCTCGACGACGCGCAGGCCGCGCTTCTCCACCGCGTCGCGGACACGCAGGTACAGGATCGGCAGCTCTTCCTTAAGGTCGGGAGCGAGCACGAGCAGCGTGCCGGCCGCGCACGCCTCGTCGATCGTCGCGGCGGGGAGGCCGACGACGAGCTCCGCGGTGAGGCCGTCGCCGAGTTGCGCGTCGACGTTGTCGGTGCCGATGATGCCCTTCGCGAGCTTGACCCACGCGTAGCAGTCCTCATTGGTGAGGCGCGCGCCGCCGATCACCGCGACCGACGTCGGACCGCCCTCGGTCACCGCCGTGCGGATCGCGAGCGCGGCCCGCTCGAGCGCGGGCGCCCAACCCGACTCGACGAGGTCGTCGTCCTCACGGACGAGCGGCGCGGAAAGGCGTTGCCCGCTCTCGATCGCCTCGAACGCGAAGCGACCCTTGTCGCACAACCAGCCCCAGTTGACCGGGTCGATGTCGACACCCTGATAGCGCAGGACTCGGTTCCGCGACGACTGCACGGTGACCCGACAGCCCACTGAGCACGTCGTGCAGGTCGACTCTTCCTCCTCGAGGTCCCAGGGTCGCGCCTTGAACCGGTAGGGCTTCGCCGTCAGCGCACCCACCGGGCAGATCTGCACCGTGTTGCCGCTGAAGTACGACGCGAACGGCTCGTCGGGGAACGTGAGCACCTGCATCTCGTTGCCGCGACCGACGAAGCTGATCAGAGGGTCGCCGGCGACCTCGCTCGCGAACCGGGTGCAGCGGTCGCAGAGGATGCACCGCTCACGATCGAGGTACACGAGGTCACTGATCGGGATCGGCTTCTCGAAGTGCCGCTTCTCTTCGACGAAGCGGCTCTCACCGGGGCCGAACGCCAGCGTCTGGTCCTGCAGCGGGCACTCGCCGCCCTTGTCGCACACGGGGCAGTCGAGCGGATGGTTGATCAGCAGGAACTCGAGCACACCGTCCTGCGCCTTCTTCACGGCCGGAGACTCGGTGTGGACGATCATCCCGTCCGCCACATCGAGCATGCACGACACCTGCAGCGCCGAGCCGCGCGGCCCCTCCACCTCGACGAGGCACATGCGGCACATGCCCACCGACGACATCCGCGGGTGGTAGCAGAAGCGGGGGATGTACACGCCGGCGCGTTCGGCCGCCGCGATCACGAGCTCACCGGGCGCCGCGGTGATGACCCGGCCGTCGACGGTGAGCGAGACCGACCTGGTGGTTTCGGTGGCAGCCGTCTCCGTCTCAGACACGAACGGCCTCGGGGTTGTCGATGTACACGTCGAAGTCGGAGCGGAACCGGCGCACGACGGACGCGATCGGTGCGGTGACCGACGGGCCGAGTGGACAGATCGTCGTCTGCTTCGGCGGCCAAACCAGCCCGGGGCTGATGTTGTCGGAGACGTCCATGAGGAGATCGACGTCGGAAGGGCGCCCCTCGCCGGCCAGGATCCGGGCCAGGATGCGCTCGAGCCAAGTCGTGCCCTCACGGCACGGGGTGCACTTGCCGCACGACTCGTGAGCGAAGAAGCGGACGAGCCGCCAGCACGCCTTCACGACGTCGGTCGTCTCGTCCATGATCACGATCGCGCCCGAACCCAGCATCGAACCGGCGGCGTCGACCGTCGGCTTGCACAGCTCGAGGTCGAGGTGCTCCTCGAAGAACCACGGCGATGATGCGCCGCCCGGGATGAACGCCTTGAGCGCGCGTCCGTCGCGGATGCCGCCGCAGTAGTGCTCGATCAGATCGCGAAACGTCGTCACGCCCATCTCGACCTCGTACACACCCGGGCGGTTCACGTGTCCGGACACGGCGAACAGGCGCGTCCCGGTGGACTTGCCGTTGCCGAGTGCGGCGAACGCGGCGCCGCCGTTCTCGACGATCCACGGCAGGTTCGACAACGTCTCGACGTTGTTGACGATCGTGGGCTGCATGTAGAGACCCTTCGTCGCCGGGAAGAACGGGGGCTTCAACCGCGGCATGCCGCGCTCGCCCTCGAGGCTCTCGATGAGCGCGGTCTCCTCGCCGACGATGTACGCGCCGGCGCCCCAGTGCAGGACGATGTCGACCGAGTATCCCGAGCCCATGATGTCCTTGCCGACATACCCGGCCTCGTAGGCCTCGTTCAGCGCGGTCGCGATTCGCTCCTGCGCGAGCGCCATCTCGCCGCGCACGTAAAGGAACGCCTGGGCGGCCCCGACCGCGTAACAGCAGATCAGCAGTCCTTCGATGAGCTGGTGCGGATCGCGCTCCATGAGGATGCGGTCCTTGTAGGTGCCCGGCTCGCTTTCGTCGCCGTTGACGACGACATAGCGCGGCAGGACGTTCGGCGGCAGGAAGCCCCACTTCGTGCCAGCCGGAAAGCCAGCACCGCCGCGACCGAGGAGCGCGGCGGTCTTCACCTCGTCGGTGACGGCGGACGGGTCCATGCCGAGCGCCTTGCGGAGCGCGGAGTAGCCGCCGGTGCGCTGGTACCCCGCGAGCGTATGGCCGTCGGCCTGCTCGAACCGCGACGAAACGATGAGGGGCGCGTTCGTCACCGTCATGCGGGATGCCTCTCGTCGACCAGTGCCTGCGCCTCGGGACCGGTGTTGGCCCAGCGGTCGGCGGGGATCTGCTGGCGCACTGTTGCGAGCGTGCCGTGTGGGGGCACCTCGTCGGCGAGGCGACCCGCACGCAGGTCGGCGGCGAGCTGATCGAACGCCGCGGGAGTGACGCGATACCTGTAGCGGTAGTTCACCTGGACGCATGGTGCTTCCGTGCATGCCGCGATGCACGTGACGTCCTCGAGCGTTATCGCTCCGTCCTCCGTCGTCGCGCCAGGCCTGACCCCGAGCGTCGCCTCGGCGTGCTCGAGCAGGTCCTCGGCGCCGGCGAGATGGCACGCGATGTCCGTGCAGATGGTCACGACGTAGCGACCGACCGGCTCGCGCTTGAACATCTCGTAGAAGCTCGCCGTCCCGAGCACCTCGGCCGGCTGGAGGTCGAGGATCTCGGCGAGATGGGTCATCGCGTCGTCGGCGAGATAGCCGTCCTGCTCCTGCGCGAGGTGCAGCAGCGGGATCAGAGCGGAACGCGGTCGGGGATAGCGACCGATCATCTGACGCGCGAGCGCCACGTTGGCGTCAGTGAGGCGCGCCATCAGCGGTCGACGTCGCCCAGTACGGGATCGACGGACGAGATCACGGCAACGGCGTCGGCGATGAGACCGCCCCGCATCATGTGAGGCAGCGCCTGCAGGTTCGCGAAGCTCGGGGCGCGTATGTGCATGCGGTAGGGCTTCGCGCTGCCGTCGGACACGAGATAGCAGCCGACTTCGCCGCGCGGCGACTCGATAGCGACGTAGACCTCACCCTCCGGCACCTTGAAGCCCTCGGTGAAGATCTTGAAGTGGTGGATCAGCGCCTCCATCGACTCGTCGATGCGGGCGCGAGGCGGCGGCGTCACCTTCTTGTCCTGCACGCGGTAGTCACCCGGCGGCATCTTGTCGAGGATCTGCCGGACGATCTTCATCGATTCCCGCACCTCGTTCAGCCGAATCGCGTAGCGATCGAAGCAATCGCCGTAGCTGCCGACGATCACGTCGAAGTCGAGCTCGTCGTAGGCCATGTACGGCATGTCGCGACGCAGGTCCCACGCGACGCCCGTGGACCGCAGGATCGGTCCGGTGATGCCGAGGGCGATCGCTTCCTGCGCGGTGATGATGCCGACGCCCTGCGTGCGCTCGCGGAAGAGCGGCTGCTCGGTGAGGAGGATGTCGTACTCGTCGAGGCGCGGCGGGATGAGGTCGAGCAGGCGCAGCACCTCGTCACGCCAGCCCGGGGGAAGATCGACGGCCACTCCGCCCGGGCGGATGTAGTTGTGGTTCATGCGCAAGCCGGTGACCTGCTCGAAGAAGCGGAGCACTTCTTCGCGCTCGCGCCAGCCGTAGATGATCATCGACACAGCCCCGAGGTCCATGCCGTTCGTCGCGAGGAAAAGCAGGTGCGACGCCATGCGATTGAGCTCACACATCAGCATGCGGATCCACATCGCACGCGGCGGCACATCGATGCCGAGCAGCTCCTCCGTCGCCAGGCTCAGCACGAGCTCGTTGAAGAAGGGCGACACGTAGTCCATGCGGGTGACGTTCGTCGAGCCCTGCAGGTAGGTGAGGCCCTCCGCGTTCTTCTCCATGCCGGTGTGCAGGTAGCCGATGATCGGCTTCGTGCGCAGCACTGTCTCGCCGTCGAGCTCGAGCATGAGGCGCAGCACGCCGTGAGTGCTGGGGTGTTGCGGCCCCATGTTGATGATCATCGTCTGGTCGTCGCTGGGCTCTTGGTCGCTGAGCGTGTTCGCTTCCGCCTCGGAGATCCGAAGCACACATCCCGATTCGCGCAGCAGCTCCTTCGCGGTGAGGGTGCTGCGAGGCGGCAGCTCTTGCTCTCCCTCGGAGGTGATCGCCGGATCCTCGTGAACCCGTGTGCTCATCGCTCGTCGCTCATCGCTCGTCGCTCATCGCTCGTCGCTCATCGCTCGCATCGCTCTTCTCCCGTGAGCTTGAACTGCACCGGGATGCGGCCCATGTCGTAGTCCTTGCGCAGCGGATGGCCGATCCAGTCCTCCGGCATCAGGATCCGCGTGAGGTCGGGATGTTCGTCGAACTCGATGCCGAACATGTCGAACGCTTCGCGCTCCATCGCCTCGGTTCCGGGATAGAGATCGAACAACGACGGCAGCCGAGGATCATCGGAAGGCAGCTGCACCCGTACCCGGATGCGCCGGCGGGCCGTGATGTCGAGCAGGTTGACCGCGACCTCGAAGCGTCCCGGCGCAACCCCATCGGGCAGCGGGCGACTGGCGTGCTCGAGGTAGTCGACCGCGCACAGGTCGACACACATCGCGTAGCCCTCGTCGGCGAGCGTGCGCAGGAGCTCGAGGTATCCGTCGCGATGGGGATGGAGCACGACTTGCCCACGTGACGACGTGACCGGCACGCCGTGCAGCAGGTCAGGACCGGCGGGGGCGCCGCCGGATTCTTCGAGCTCGACGTCGGTCATGACGCACCGGCACCGCTGCGCACGACGATCGGGCTCGGACGCGACACGGGCACCGGACCGCTCGTCGGCGCCGCCTCGACGACGACACCTGCGCCCGCGCCGTTCTCCTCCCGCCGGCGCAGAATCTCACCGTCGAGGATGAGGCCGTGCAGCGTGACGATCGCGTGGATCAGCGTCTCGGGGTTCGGCGGGCACCCCGGCGCGTACACGTCGACGGGCACGACTTGATCGACGCCCTGGACGATCGCGTAGTTGTTGAACATCCCGCCGGTCGATGCGCACACGCCCATCGAGATCACCCACTTCGGCTCCATCATCTGGTCGTAGACCTGACGGAGGACCGGGGCCATCTTCTGGCTCACACGGCCCGCCACGATCATCAAGTCGGCCTGGCGGGGCGATGCGCGGAACACCTCCATGCCGAAGCGGGCGAGGTCGTAGTGCGCGGCGCCGGTGCCCATCATCTCGATCGCGCAGCACGCGAGTCCGAACGTCGCGGGGAAGACCGAGCGGGCGCGGGCCCACTTCACCAGACCTTCGAGCGTGCCGGTCAGGAAGTTGCGGTCGAGGCCTTCGAGACCCTTGCTCATGTCCCAGCCCATCTACGCCGCCTCCTCCCTGCCCTCGAGGCCGACACGTCGGATCGTGCTCTCGCTCGTGCGATCAGTCGGCACGTCGGGGGCGACCCGGCGGGCGTGCTGCAACGGACCCCACTCGAGGCCGCCCTTGGCGATCTCATAGACGAACGAGAGGAAGAAGATCGCGCTGAAGAGGAGGATCGCGTAGAAGCCGTAGGCGCCGAGCTCGCGGTGACTCACCGCGTACGGGTACAGAAACACGATCTCGATGTCGAACATGATGAAGAGCATCGCGACGAGGTAGAACCGCACCGGGAAGCGTTCCGGCGGCTCACGACTCGGAACGATGCCGCACTCGTACGGCGCCTCCTTCGCCGCGTTCGGACGCCGTGGCGCGAGCAAGCGCGACGCGACCCGGCTGAGCGCGGCGAAGATCGTCGCCAGCACGAGCATCATGAGGACAGGCAGGAATTGAGCCACGGTCAGGTCTTCTCGAGGGAGACGCCGTGCCGCCGCATCGACTCCTTGTCACGTGAGTGGAGGATCGCCGCGAGCGCGAGGAAGATCGCCAGCGATCCGAGCGTGACCAGCGCCGCAGGCCGCCGCTTGTACCCGAGATCGCGGATCATCAGCACGGAAACGACCGGCTGGTCTTCGTCGGCCTGGGGTGTGGGCGGTGGCCGCCCCGGCTCGCTGATCTGAGGCACGACCGGCTGCACCTGCACGATGGCGTAGTGCGGGTCGTGGAAGAACTTGAAGAAGCCGTCGGGGGAGGTTCCGCCGCCGGTCTCATAGACGTTGAGCACGGCGTAGTCGGTCGGGCTGTCGAACATGCCGACCTCTTGCACGAGGATCTCGTCAGCCGACGCGACCGCTTGCCCGCGTCCGGGATCGTCAGTGGGGAGCAGCTCCCAGTCCGAGAGGTCGTGTGCGATCTCGGCGTTCGCGGTCGCCACGTCGCCGACGATCACCTCGACCGGCTCCCACGTCGGGTCCTCGCCCTTGAGGCCGATGCCATAGACCCACCACATCGAGGCGAGGATCGTCATCCAACCGAACAGCGCGGCGAGCGACACGAGCAGGCCGAGCCGGGAGCCGAGGTTCGTGACCAGGATGAGGTACACCGAGCCCATCAGCACGCCGACGGCGATGAGCACGACGACGATGCCTCGAATCTCCGGTTCCCAGCCGAAGGCGAGCGTGAGTGCAGTCCCCATCACAGCCCCCGCTCGTACTCGACCACGGCCTGGATCTGCTCCTCGGTGTACACCTGGCCGAAGCCGGGCATGCGGCCGGTGCCCTGGCCCTGCGCTCCGTACCGCTTGCCGTTCTCCGAGCCGTCCGTGACGAACTCGACGTGATCGCTCTCCGTGGGGAACTGGCGCACCTCGGACCCGCCCGTGAGGTTCGGGCCCATCGCGCCGCCGCCTGCGATGAGGGGCTCGTCGTACGACCAACCATGGGTGTGGCACCGCGCGCACGAATACGTGCCGCTCGACGCCTGCAGGTTGAAGAGGAGCTCGCCGTCGCTCTTGCCCGCGTTGGCCGGGTCTTCCTTCGCGGCGGCGAGGGCCTCGGTGACGTCGGCCTGCGCCTCCTCAGGTGTCTTCTGAACGCTCTGCAAGTAGGCGATCAGCGTCTCGATCTGCTGGTCGTTCATCGGGCCGCCGCCCGCGAGACCCCACGGCGACATCGGTGAGAACGGCCGGCCGTAGGTGATGATGAACGTGACCTCTTCGACGCTGAACTTGAGCAGCACCGTCTGGAGCGACGGGGCCTTCCACGCGACCTGCTTGACCTCGCCGGTCGCCGGGTTCTGCAGCGTGTACGACGCCACGCCGCCGACACCCTCCGCACCATGACAACCGGCGCAGTTGAAGCCGCCCTCCGCGGTGGTCGCGAAGAGTTCCTCACCCCACCCGATGAACGTCTGGTCAAAGCTCTCGATCGCGCCGGCCTGCCGGCTCGGCTCGTTCAACCAGTACAACGGGATCGCGACCGCGTTGACGGCGACGAGGGCGAGTCCCCACAACAACACCTTGTTGAGGCGCGGGCCTTCGAGCTGCTCGTCGTCGTAGTACGGCTTGCGGTTCGGCGCGAGCTCGATCTCCGAGCCCACCTCGGCCTTCGAGCGGCGAAGATTGCCGATGAAGTAGGCCAGCCAGGCGATGCTCAGGACGACCGCGATGACGATCGCGATGTTCCGCCCGACTGGGTTGGCGGCGAGGATCAATGCTCACCGCCGCCGGCGCTGTCGATGCAGTGCGGCCCCTCGGCCTCTTGCCCGGTGGTGTTCGTGCCGATCGGCGGTCCCTCGAAGACCTGGCCGGTGTCAATGCTGACGACGCCGTCGGCCACGGTGACACCGAACCGGTCCATGCCGCGCGGCGCCGGGCCACCCTTCTTCTCGCCGACCTGGTTGTACTGCGAACCGTGGCATGGGCACTCGAACCACTGCGAGGTGATGCACTGCGGCACACGGCAGCCGAGGTGCGGGCACTTCTGATAGAGAGCGTTGAAACCGGCGCGCATCCCCTCGAGCACCGGTTCTGGGTACACGCCCGACGCCTCGGCCTTCGGGACTGCGTCGACCGGGTAGTTCGTGACCCACGACCGACCCTCGGGCACGTAGAAGAACCCGTCGCCGGCCTCGATCGCCCCGTTGACGTCCTCGACGCTGCCGATGTTGATCCGCGAGCCGAACCCGCCCGAGAGCTTGGGCCACAGGAACGCGAGGATCGACGCGCCGAAGCCGGAGAGGGCCAGGATCATCAACGTGACGATGCCCCGATTGAAGAACTGCCGGCGCGTCACGGCCACGGTCTCGGGGTCGAGCGGAACGTACGGAGCCGGTGGCGCCGCTTCCGCGAGCATCACAGCCGTGCCGCCACCCTGACGGGCCGCGGCCGCGGCGGCTTCGACCTCGCGACCACTCGGCTCGTGGGGCGGATCCGGGAGCAGAGGCGAGTCGGACTTGTCGCGCCGGCGGGTCTCACGCGACAGGCTGCCGGTCGCTTCGTGCGTGTCGCGTCGCCGCACAGCGGCGATCACACCGACGACGGCGATGATGACGATGATCGGGATCGCGATGGCCAGAACGGCACTTGCGCTCATCTGTGCCTCACTACAGATCGAAGAAGATGCCCGCGCGCCACGGGAACACGAAGTTGAACCCGGGTCCGCGGAAGAACGAGCCGATGATCACGAGCACGGCCCAGAACATGAGGAAGATCGTCATGAGGACGATCGCGAACTTGCGGTCCTCGGGCTTGTTGCTCGGGTTGCGGTCCATGTACGGCGCGAGCATCAGCACGAAGATGCCCATGCCGGGGATCGTGACGCCGGCCACCATCGGATGGAACATGGTGAGCAGCTCCTGCAGGCCGAGGAAGTACCACGGCGCCTTGGAGGGGTTCGGTGTCTGGTTGGTGTTGGCGAGCTCGAGCAGCGGCGCGTTCACGAACACCGAGAACACGAAGGTGAACGCGGTGCAGAGCAGCGACGCGACGAACTCGATCGCGAGCAGGTGCGGCCACACGTGGACCTTGTCGACTGGCGTCGCCTTCACATCTTGGATCGAACCCGCCTTGACGACGGTCAGCAGTCGCTGGGTGTGGCCACCCGGACCGGCCGCGACGGGAGGTGGCGCGGTCGCGACGGCGGTGGTGGCCGCTGCGACGCCAGCGGGGACCGCCACCTCGGCGGGCTCGCCCTCGGACTTCGCCCGCGCCGCTTTGCTGCGCTCGAGCAGGTGCGCCGGGATCCGCGACTCTTCGGCGCTTGCCGCTGGCGCGTCGCCGCCTGCCGCTGGCGCTGCGGGTGCCGCGGGCGCGTCGGACGCGGCCGCGGGCTCGGCGGGCGCAGCACCGGCTGCCGCCGCGGCCTTCGCGCGGGCCTCCTCGGCTCGCTTACGGAGATGTTCGGGGATCTCGGTCATCGGTGACTCTTCTCCGGGCCTAGAGCGGACCTGAGATGCCGCCATCCTTACGGACCCGCCAGAAGTGCACGGCCATGAAGATGACGGTGATGAACGGGAACATGAGCACGTGGAGCACGTACCAACGCAGCAACGTCTCGGGGCCGATCTCCACGCCCCCGAGTAACACGAACCTCACTTGGTCACCGAAGACAGGGGTGTACCCGATCATGTTCGTGCCGACGGTGACCGCCCAGAGCGCGAGCTGGTCCCACGGAAGCAGGTAGCCGGTGAACGACAGCAGCAGCGTGAGCGTGAGCAGGATCACGCCGATGACCCAGTTGAACTCGCGGGGCGGCTTGTACGCGCCGTGGTAGAAGACCCGCGCCATGTGCAGGAACACCGACAGCACCATGAGGTGCGCCGCCCATCGGTGCATGTTCCGCACTAGCAACCCGAACGTCACTGACGTCTGCAACGCGTAGATGTCGTTCCAGGCCTGCGCCGTGGTCGGTCGGTAGAAGAACATCAAGAAGATGCCGGTGACCGTCAGCAGGATGAAGAGGAAAAACGACAGACCGCCGAGGCACAGGGTGTAGCTGACCTTCACGGCGTGGCGCTTCACCTTGACCGGGTGCAAGTGGTACAGCACCGAGTTCATGATCACGTACGACCGGTTGCGGGGGCTGTCGGTGTAGCCCTTCCGGAAGATCGAGCCGGGTCGGAAGATCGAGTTCCAGGCCTGGGAGCCCTGGACCGTGGAGACCATCTTCTTGTTCGCCTCGGAGATCTTCGCCCCGATTCCCGGCTTGTCGTCGACTGTCTTGGCCACGAGCGCTCCTAGAACCGCATGCCGTAGGCGTAGCCGTGATTGCTGTCGCGCATGTGCGGGTCGCCGTCGCTCTCGGCGGCGCCGACCTTGCCCATGATGATGACTCCGGTCGGGCACCTGTCGACACAGAGCGCGCACCGGGTGCACACGTCGTCGTCGATGAGGAACAGGACGTGGTCGCGAGGATCGACACCGGGCAGCTCGGTGTTGTCCGCCGTGTCGATCGCGTCGGGCGTGACCATGTGGATGCACTTCCACGGACAGATGTCGACGCAGCCCTCGCACATGATGCATTCGGACTGGTCGATGTGGATGAACTGCTTCGGCTTCACCGCCTTCGCCAGGTAGTCGGCGTCGACCTCGACGAGGGTGTAGTCGTCGCGGAACTCGGGCATCGGCGGGTTGGCGTCGGTGCGGGCCATCGTTAGTTCGCCTTCACAAGTGGACGGCCGTAGGTCGAGGTCTCGATCGCGAGCGGCTTGGTCTTGCCGCGGTTCTGCCACATCATCCACGCGGCGATCTGCAGGGCGAAAAACACGATGTAGATCATCGTCACGACGACGTCGCGCAGCGTGTACTTCGTGATGGTGAACGGCAGCCACTCGAGGAAGCCCGTCGAGCCCGGCCCCGCCACGATCGAGTCCTTGCGCCACTGAAGGTCGGTGTCGGCGTACGTGAGCCACTGGTGCGGCACGACGCCGTAGATCATGAAGAGGAGTGCGAACACGTACGTGCCGGCGAGAACAGCCTCACCCCAGGTGACCGGCGTGCCCACCTTGCGGCGCTTCGCGTATACGAAGATGCCCGCCGCCATGGCGAAGGTGATGACGAGGGAGACGATCAGCGCGACCACGACCTCCACCTCCTCGCCACCCGGTTCCTCGGGCGCTCGTGAACGGATGCACAACCACTCTACCCCAGCGCCGACCGGGTCTGGCAGGGGTTGCGGCGATCCTTCTAGCACGCCGCGGCGCGCGCAAGACGACGGCCATGTCTGTGCAGGTGTCAGTTCCACTGCGGACGCGACTGCCGCCTAATGTGACCGCCGATTCGTCGCCGAAGACGTTCCCGCCACCGGGCCCGCGGAGGGTGCAGTGACCGAGATCCCCGAGCACCTGCTCAAGCGCTCGCGAGAGCGCCGCGCGGCGTTGGGGCTGTCGTCGGACGAAGGTGCAGGTGACGCGCCCGCCACCCCCGCCGCTGCTGCTCCGGCCGCGTCGGCTGCGGTTGAGCCCGCCGGGGCCTCGACCCCCGCGGTCCCTCCCCCGCCCGCACCGCCGGCGGTCGTCGCGCCGCCACCTCCACCGCCGCCTGAGTACGTGCAGGCAGCCATGCGGCGCAAGCGCATCCCGTACTGGGCTTTGCCGGTCGTCGCGCTCCTCCCACTGTGGGCGTTCATCTACCAGTGGTCTCTCACGCCGCCGTCGGCGACGATCTCTGGGCCCCTCGCCGAGGGCGAGGAGATCTACACCTCGAACTGCGCGTCGTGCCACCTCCCGACGGGCGCCGGCAACAGCGCAGGCGGCATCGGACAGCAGCTCAGCAACGGCGAGGTGCTGCTGACGTTCCCGGACATCGCCGATCAGATCAGCTTCGTGATGACCGGCTCCGACCCCTACATCGGCAAGCCCTACGGCAACCCTGACCGCCCGGGCGGACCGCGCATCGGCAAGGCCGGTATGCCCCCCTGGGAGGACATCCTCACCGCCGAGGAGATCAACGCGGTCGTCTGCTACGAGCGCGTCGTGCTGTCGGGTGAAAATCCGGTGCCGCCGGGCTGCACGACCGAGGGTGCCGCAGAGGCGGGCACCGAAACGGCCAGCGGCGGCTGATGCCTGCGACGTCCGCCCGCCACGAGGTGCTCGTGGTCGGCGGCGGTCCCGCGGGGGCGGCAACCGCGTACTGGCTCGCGTCGGCCGGTCACGACGTCCTCGTCGTGGAGAAGAAGACCTTCCCCCGAGAAAAGACATGCGGCGACGGGCTCACACCCCGCGCGGTGCGCCAGCTCCACGACATGGGCCTCGGCGAACGTCTCGAGGACTTCCACAGATTCAACGGACTGCGCGCCCTCGCCCACGGCATCACGCTCGAGCTCGAGTGGCCTGAGCACCCCGACCTTCCGTCGTTCGGGTATGTCGTGCGCCGGCGCGATCTCGACCAGCTGGTCGCGGAGATCGCGGTGAAGGCCGGAGCGACCGTCTGGGAGGACGCCGAGGCGACCGCGCCGATCATCGACCGCGGGCTCGTGCGCGGCGCGATCGTCCACGGAGAGGAGGTGCGGGCTGACTACGTCGTGGTCGCCGACGGCGCGAACTCTCGATTCGGTCGCGCGATCGGCACGTCGCGCGACCGTGCCTATCCGCAGGGCATGGCGATCCGGGGCTACTTCGAGAGCCCGCTGCACGCCGACCCCTGGATCGAGAGCGCGCTCGACGTCAAGGATCGCAACGGCAACGCGCTGCCCGGCTACGGGTGGATCTTCCCGGTCGGCGACGGCTGTGTGAACGTCGGCGTCGGCCTGCTCTCCACGTTCCGCGACTACCGCAGCGTGAACACGACTCACCTCCTGAACGAGTACGTCGCGACCGCACCGGCGTACTGGGAGATCTCGGCGGACACCGCCGTGGGCGAACCCACGGGCGGCCGGTTGCCGATGGGCGGTTCGGTCGGCCCGAAGGTGGGCCCGACCTTCCTCGTCGTCGGCGACGCCGCGGGCACCGTCAACCCGTTCAACGGTGAGGGCATCGACTACGCGTACGAGACCGGCCGGCTCGCAGCGCAGGTGCTCCACGAGGCACTGTCCACGGGGGACGGCCTCGCCCTGCAGCAGTACGACAAGCTGCTCGACGCCGAGTACGGCTTGTACTTCAAGGTCGCGCGGCTGTTCGCGGTCGTGATCGGACGACCGGCACTCATGCGCGAGCTCACTCGTGTCGGCATGCGCAGCCGCACGCTCATGGAGTGGGTGCTGCGGATCATGGCGAACCTGCTGCGGCCCGACGAGCTCGGCCCCGCCGAGGCGGCCTACAAAGCCGCCGCCGCCCTCGCCCGCGCCTTCCCCGACCGCTAGAAGATCGGTTCGTACCAGCTGCTGCCGTTGGAGGCGAGGCGGGCCGCGGCTTCGGGGCCCCAGGTGCCCTTGGTGTAGAGGTGCACGGGTTCGGGATGGCGGAGGAGTGGGTCGATGATGCGCCACTGCTCGATGAGGCTGTCCTCGCGGCCGAACCTCGTGCGGTCGCCCGCGATTGCGTCGTCGATGAGCCGTTCGTACGCCTCTTGCCGAGCGCCGAACACCTGGTCGTAGTTCACCTGCAGGTCGACCTGCTTCGTCACCATGCGCTCGCCGGGCGCCTTGGCCTGGAGGTGCATCGTGATGCCGTCGTTCTTGCCGAGCCGGAAGCGCAGGTGGTTCGGGTCGGGCAACGGCGTGCCGGGCTGCTTGAAGAACAACCGGGGCGGCCGCTTGAACTCGATGACCGCTTCGAGCGCGGTGCCGGCGAGAGCCTTGCCGGTGCGGATGAGAAACGGCACGCCCGCCCAGCGCCACGAGTCGATCCAGAGCCGCAGCGCGACGAACGTCTCGGTGTCGGAGCCGCCGTGCACGCCGTCCTCGTCGACGTATCCGCGGAACTGCCCGCGCACCGTCTCTGCGGGATCGACCGCGCGCACCTGCTTGAAGAGCTTCACCTTCTCGTCGCCGAGGCTGTTCGCGGTCGCGTCGACGGGAGGGTCCAGCGCGAGCAGCGCCATCACCTGCAGCAAGTGGTTCTGCACCACATCGCGCAGCGCGCCGACCTCTTCGTAGAACTTGCCGCGACCCTCGACGCCGAACGCTTCGGCCATCGTGATCTGCACGCAGTTGATGTAGTGGTTGTTCCACACCGGTTCGAGCAACGAGTTCGCGAAACGGAAGACCAAGAGGTTCTCGACCGATTCCTTCCCGAGGAAGTGGTCGATGCGGTAGATCGATTCCTCGGGAAAGACGTTGTGCAGGATCGCGTTCAGCTCCTCGGCTGATTGGAGGTCGCGACCGAACGGCTTCTCGACCACCACGCGGGCGCCGGCATTGATGCCTTGGGTCTGCAGACCCTGCGCGACGTCGTCAAAGAGACTCGGCGGGATGGCAAGGAAGTACAGCGGATGTTGCGCGCCGTTCAGCGCATCCTTCAACAGTGCGAATGTCGATGATTCGCGATAGTCGCCCGACACGTACTTGAGCCGCTTGCACACGTTCTCGAGCACGTCTTCGTCGATCGCCGGCTCGACGGCGGACACCGCCTCGCGCAGTCGCTGCTCGAGCTGGCCTTCCGGCAGCTGGCGTGACGCGACGCCGATGACCGTCGAAGGCAGGCGATCGCGCTGGGCGAGGTGGTACACCGCGGGCAGGAGCTTCTTCTTGGCAAGGTCCCCTGTGATGCCGAACAGGACCAACGCATCGCTCTGCGGTTCTGCCATGGCCGCACCGTAGTCAGCGCGCGATCAGAGCGTCGCCGCCACTTCCTGCGCTGCTGCGCTCGCGAGATCGGCGACCCGCTCGAGCTCGTCCTTCGAGTGCGCGAGGCTCGGAAACGCGATCTCGTATGGGCCAGGCGCAAACGCCACGCCACGATCGAGCATCGCGTGGAAGAACGCCGCGTAAATCTTCTCGTCGGTTCGCTTCGCACCGTCGTAGTCGACGGCGGGCTCCGACGCGAAGTGGAGCCCGAGCAGCGGACCGACGCACGGAACCGTGATCGGGAGTCCCGCCTCGCCGATGACGTCGCTCAGCCACGCGGCGAGCTGCGCGGCGCGTCCTTCCAACATCATGTAGGCGCCCTCGTCGAGCTCAGCCAGCACTGCTAGGCCCGCCGCGGTCGCGAGCGGGTTCCCCGAGAGCGTTCCGGCTTGGTACACGGGACCGATGGGTGCGAGCACGTCCATGATCTCGGCTCGCCCGCCGAACGCCCCGACTGGGAGACCGCCGCCGATCACCTTCCCGAAGCAGCTGAGGTCAGGCGTCACGCCGTAGTGCGCTTGGGCGCCGCCGGGTCCGAGCCGGAACCCGGTGATGACCTCGTCGAACACCAGCAGCGCACCCGCGTCGTCGCAGGCGCGCCGCAGGCCTTCGAGGAATCCGGGGGCGGGCGGGACAAGGCCCATGTTCGCGGCGACCGGCTCGACGATCACACACGCGACGTCGTCGTCGAGGTGGGGCACCTGGTTGTACGGAGCGACGATGGTTTGCGCGACAGCAAGGTCGGGCACGCCCGCCGAGCCCGACAACCCGAGCGTCGCGACCCCACTCCCCCCAGCCGCGAGCAGCGCGTCGCCGTGCCCGTGGTAGTTGCCGGCGAACTTCACCACCTTGTTTCGGCCTGTGTATCCGCGGGCGACGCGCAGCACCGTCATGGTCGCCTCGGTGCCGCTGTTGACCATGCGCACGCGCTCACAGCTCGGCACCCGTTCGCAGATGGCCTCCGCGAGCAGCACCTCGCGCGCCGTCGGCGCTCCGTACGACGTGCCGGCACCGGCGGCCTTGCGCACCGCCTCGACGACCTTCGGGTGCGCGTGGCCAAGGATGATCGCGCCATAGCTCTGCACGAAGTCCGTGTAGCGCTTGCCCTCGACATCCCAGACGTACCCGCCCTCGGCGCGATCCACGAAGTAGGGGATGCCACCGACCGACCGGAACGCGCGGACCGGTGAGTTCACCCCGCCGGGGATCACCGTTTGTGCGCGCTCGAACCAGGCTGCGTTGCTTGTCATCTCACAGCGACTCGGCGAGCTCGCGGGCGAGGTAGGTGAGGATGATGTCCGCGCCGGCCCGCTTGATCGCGGTGATGTGCTCGAGAGCGACCGCCGCGCCGTCGATCCACCCGTTCGCGTCGGCGGCCTTGATCATGGCGTACTCCCCGGAGACGTGGTACGCCGCGACCGGCACGTCGACCTGGGCGCGCACCCGGGCGATCACGTCGAGGTAGGCGAGGGCGGGCTTCACCATCACGATGTCCGCGCCTTCGGCCAGGTCGAGCCGCACCTCCTCGAGCGCCTCGCGACCGTTGTGCCAGTCCTGCTGGTAGCCCTTGCGGTCGCCTCCACCCACGATCGTCACGTCGACCGCGTCGCGGAAGGGCCCGTACAGAGCTGACGCGTACTTCGCGGAGTAGGCGAGGATCGCCGTGTCGGAATGACCCGCGCCGTCGAGCGCGGCGCGGATGGCGCCGACTTGGCCGTCCATCATCCCGCTCGGCGCGACGACGTCGGCTCCCGCCTCGGCCTGCGCGACCGCGGCCACGCGCGTACAGCTCGATCGTCGCGTCGTTGTCGACCGTGCCGTCGGCGGTCAGCACCCCGCAATGGCCGTGGTCGGTGTACTCGTCGAGACAGAGGTCAGCGGTCAGCACAATGCGGTCACCCATCTCGTCGCGGAGATCGCGCAACGCGACCTGCACGATGCCGTCGGGATCCCAGGCGCCCGAGCCGATTGCGTCCTTCGCGGCAGGCACGCCGAACAGCACGACCGCGGGGATGCCGAGGTCGGCGAGCTCGCGCACCTCCTTCCGCAACGACTCGCGCGTGTGCTGCAGAACCCCGGGGAGCGAGCGGATCGGCTGGGCCTCGTCGATGCCTTCGCGGACGAAGAGCGGCGCGACGAGATCGTCGACGCTCACCTTGGTCTCGGCGACGAGACGCCGCATGGCGGGCGTGCGGCGAAGCCGACGGGGTCGACGCGCGGGGAACGTCACACCGGAATCCTACGGCCCGGGGCTGCGCGAACCTTCGGCGAGCGCCTCGGTGAGCGCGACGAGCATGGCCGGCACCGTGTGCTCGTCGGGCACCGCGGCAACCCGCAGGCCCGCGCTCGTCGCGGCCTCTGCCGTGACCGGGCCGATGCAGACGACCACCCGAGGGACGGCGTCGACACCCGCGGCGTCGACGAACGAGCGCACGGTGGATGCGGAGGTGAAGAGGATCGCGTCCGCGGTCTTCGCGGCGGCGATCCGGTCGGCGGCTCGGTCTGACGGGAACCGTCGAGTACGCCTCGACCGCGATCACGTCCCAACCCTTCTCGCGGATGCCGGTCGCGACCACGTCACGCGCGGCCGATGCCTGCGCGACCAGAACGCGGCCAGGGCCTGGAGGGAACGCGTCGACGAGGCTCTCCGCGACGAACCGAGGCGGGATGAGCGCCGGCGTGACACCGGCGCGCTCGAGCACCGACGCGGTCATCGGCCCGACGACTGCGAACCGAGCGGAGTGCGCGTCGTCGAGTACGTCGAGCACGCGCTGCGCTCCGTTCGCGGAGGTGACGACGATCCAGTCCGGGGCGCTGCGCACCGCGGCCCGCAGCGCGGCACCGCCGTCGGCGGGATCCGCGATCGCGATCGTCGCCACCTCGACCGGCTCCGCCCCGAGCACGCGCAGCCGCGCCGCGAGATCTCCGCTCTGCTCGGTCGCCCTGGTGATGACGACGCGTCGCCCGGCCAACGGGCGACCGGGCTTCACCCGAGGACGTCCTCGACCAGCGAGAGCCAGCAGTCGGTGGTGAGGCGCAGCGACTCGACGTCGACGCGCTCGTTGTGACCGTGGAAGCGGGAGCGAAACTTCTGATAGGTGACGTCGCGGCTCATCAACCCGAAGCCGTACGCGATCGAGCCGTGCTCGCGGTAGAAGCGCGCGTCAGTGCCGCCGACGGTCATCACGGGCATGAGCGTGGCCTCCGGATACACACGCTGCGCGACGCGCTCGAGCGCGGCATACAGGGGCGTGTCGGTCGGGGACCGAGTGAACTCACCGTCCTGCAACGAGCTGATCTCGACCTCGCTGCTCAAGCCACCGATCGCGGTTTCGATGTGAGCGCGCACGTCGTCGCTGGTCTCACCGGGAAGGGCGCGGATGTCGATGTCGAGGTCGACGATGTCGGGGATGACGTTCGTCTTCACTCCGCCGTGCACGACGTTGGGCGAGAAGGTGGTGTGGGTGCAGGCGTGACCGAGCTTGGCGACGCCCTGGTCGGACAACGCCGCGCAGGCGTCGAGCACGGTGTCGGGATTGGTGAGCGCGGCCCGCTGCTCGGGTGTGAGATCGAACGCGTCGACGTAGTTGCGCCACAGGTCGAGGATCTGGGCTCTCGGCTGATACGCCGCGAGCCGGCGGACGACCTCAGCCGCCTTGATCAGCGCGTTGTCTGCACCAAACGGGGCGGAGCCGTGACCGGGCGTTCCCCGCACTCGCAAGCGGCGCCACATCACTCCCTTCTCGGCCACCGTGATCGTGACGCGCTCGCCCTGCTGGGTGTCCATCACGAGACCTCCCGACTCCGTGACCACGTAGTCGGCGGCGACCATGTCTCGCTCGTGGTCGAGGGCCCACTCGGCACCCCACTTGCCGCCGGCTTCCTCGTCGGCGACGGCGAAGTAGAGCAAGTTGCCCCGCGGCCGGAAGCCGCTGCGCGCGAGGTGCTTCGTCGCGACGGCCATCGACGCGGTGAGGTTGAGCATGTCGATGGCTCCCCGGCCCCACACCTCCCCTTCGACGAGCTCGCCGCCGAAGGGGTCGCGCTCCCATCCGCTCGGCGTGACGGGCACGACGTCGGTGTGGCCCATGAGGCAAAGGCTCGGCGCGCTCGGATCGGAGCCTTCGATGCGGGCGACGAGCGATCGGCGGCCGGGGAGCGCGTCGAAGCCGTCGAGCTCGACACCGGTGCCCTCGAGGTAGTCGCGCAACAGGTCGGCGCTGCGCACCTCGTCGCCCGACTCGGGGCGCCCGTCGTTGACGCACTGGTTCCGGATGAGCTGCTGCAGCAGCTCGGTCACTTCGCCCGCGAGCTGGTCAGCCATGGCCACGATGCTACGACCGCGCCAGGAGCGCGGCGCCGCCCTGCGCGAGCAACGCACGGGCGACCTTCTGCCCGAGCGCTTCGACGTCGGAGCCCAGCTCGACGTGGCGCAGGACCGTGGTGCCGTCGAGTTCGGCGATCAGTCCCTCGCATCGCCACTCGCCACCGGCCGGCGTCACGTGCGCGCCCACGGGCAGATCGCAGCCGCCGCCCAACGCCGCGAGGAACGCCCGCTCGCCGTCGACGGCAGCGCGACTTGCTGCGTGCTGAATGGTCGCCAGGAGCGCCCCGGTCGCGTCGTCATCCTCACGGCACTCCACGGCGAGCGCACCTTCCGCGACCTGCGGCACGAACTGCGACGGCGAGAAGGCCTCGGCGATGAGGTCGGACAGCTCCAACCGCTGCAACGCCGCCACCGCCATGACGATCGCACCACCCGCGGGCACCTTCGCCAACCGCGTCTGGATGTTGCCGCGCAGCTCGGTGAACTCGAGATCGGGCCGGGTGTGGGCGAGCTGCGCGCGCCGGCGCACCGCACCCGTGGCGACGGTCGCGCCGGGCGCGAGCTCATCGAGCGCGAGTCCGACGAGGCAGTCACGAGGGTCACCGCGCTCGGGCACGGCGGCGATCGTGAGACCCGGCGCCGCGGTCGACGGGAGATCCTTCGCGGAGTGGACGGCAAAGTCGGCATCGCCGGCGAGGACCGCGGCCTGCACCTCCTTCACGAACACACCCTGGCCGCCGAGCTCGTGGATCGGACGATCGCGCGCCCGGTCGCCCAACGTCTCGACAAACACGAGGTCGACGTCGATGTCGGGGACCGCTCGTCGCAAGAGTCCAGCCACGTACTCGGCTTGCCACCGGGCGAGGGGACTTCCCCGCGTGGCCGCCCGCAACTTCACGGGCTCACCGGGCCTAGAGCGCGAACAGGTCGCGCAGAGCCTCGGAGAGTCGCTCACCCCGAGCGGTGCCCGCGACTTCCTTGAGCCGCACCGTCGGCTCGTGGAGGAGCTTCGCCACGATGCCGCGCGTGATCGCCTCGACCGCTTCTCGTTCGCGCGGGCTCAGGTCGTCGAGTCGGGCCTTCGCCCGGTCGATCTCGCCGGCGCGCACGTCCTCGGCCCACTCGCGCAGCGCGGTGATCAGCGGCGCGACCTCACGGGCGGTCGAGTGATCGATCCAGCGCGCGACTTCGTCGTCGACGATCGCTTGGGCGGCGGGCACTTCGCGCCGGCGCTCCGCCACACCCTTGTCCGCGAAGGTGCGGAGGTCGTCGATGTCGAGCAGGGTCACGCCCGGGATCCGCGCGACGCCGGGATCGACGTCGCGCGGCACGGCGACATCGACAACCAGCAAGGGGCGATCGGGTCGCGCTTCCATCACCGGGGCGAGGTCGGCGTGCTCGACCAGGATCGACCGCGCGCCGGTCGAGGTGAGCAGCACGTCGACTCCGGTCAGCGCGTCCGCGAGCTCGAGCAGGCGCACCGGACGGCCGCCGAGACGCGTTGCGAGACCATCGGCACGGTCGAACGTGCGGTTCGCGACCAGGACCTCGCCAACGCCCGCGTCGGCAAGCGCGACCGCCATGCCCTCACCGATGTCGCCCGCACCGAGCACGAGCACACGGCGCCCCGTGAGGCCACCGAGGTGGTCGCCGGCCATCGCGACTGCCGCCATCGACACCGATGCGGTGTGACGGGACAGGCCGGTCTCGGTGCGCACCCGCTTGCCGACTTCGAGCGCCTGGCGGAACACCGCGTTCAGCGTGGCCCGAGCGGTGCCGTGGCCCTTCGCGACCTCCCACGCGTCGCGCACCTGCCCGAGGATCTCGGACTCTCCGAGCACGGCTGAGTCGAGACCCGCGGCCACCGCGAAGAGGTGACCCGCGGCACCCTCGTCGAAGTGGCTGTAGAGGTGGTAGGTCAGCTCGTCGGGACGCAGGCCGGCATAGTGGGCGATGAAATCGCGGACGTCGGAGTACGCGCCGTGGAACCGCTCGGCGACGACGTACACCTCGGTGCGGTTGCAGGTCGACAGCAGCACGGCCTCGGTGATGTTCTCCCGCGCGCAGAGGTCGTCGAGCGCCTTGGGAAGGCTCGCACCGTCGACACTGGTCCGCTCGAGAATCTCGAGAGGTGCGATGCGGTGGTTCAGACCGATGACGACGACAGACACGCCGGGTGGCGCTCCTTCTCAGTCGAGGGCTCGTTCACTCTATGCCCCAGGATCGAATGCGACTCAGGCGGTCGCAGGCACGGTTCCGCCGGACCGGCGCTGCTGGTAGAAGCTCAGGATCTGCAGCTCGACGGCCAGGTCGACCTTGCGAAGCGACACGCCCCGCGGCACCGTGAGCACCGCCGGGGCGAAGTTCAGGATCGACGTCACACCCGCGGCGACCAGGCGGTCCGCGACCTCCTGCGCGCCCGTGGCGGGCGTGGCGATGATGCCGATCACGTTCGAGAGCGCGCCGACGATGTCGGGCAGGTCGTCGAGGTGGCGCACCTTCACCGCACCGATGCGGTTGCCGACCTTGGCGGTGTCGATGTCGACGATGGCGGCGACAGGGAAGCCCCGCTCGTCGAACCCCCCGTAGTTGGCGAGAGCGTGACCGAGATTGCCCGCGCCGACGATCACGACCGGCCAGTCGTGGGTCAAGCCGAGCTCGCGACTCATCTGGAAGAGCAGGTACTCGACGTCGTATCCCACACCTCTGGTGCCGTACGACCCGAGGTAGGAGAGGTCCTTGCGCACCTTGGCAGCGTTGACACCGGCGAGCTCGGCGAGACGCTCGGACGAGATGGTGGTGGTGCGGGCCTCGGCGACCTCGAGGAGGATCCGGACGTAGACCGGAAGGCGAGCGACGGTGGCTTCGGGGATCCGGCGCCGGGCTCGCTCAGCCATCGGGAGGAGGGTACGCCCACGTGCGCAGGTTCACAAAGCCTTCCTCGGCTCTACGCTCGGCGGTGTGGTGACGCTGGACGCGGCTCTCGCGGCCGCCGCGACCCTGATTGCGCTGGCGTTCGCGTGCTCCACCTTCGACCGTTGGCTGGCCCGCCGGAGGCGCTACGACCTCGCGTGGAGCATCGCGCTCGCGATGTTCACGGTCGCATCAGCCGCACTCTGGCTGGGGTCGTCCGCAGGCTGGTCGGGCCCGACGTTTCGGGTCTTCTTCCTCTTCGGCGCGATCTTGAACGTCCCGTATCTCGCCCTCGGCACGGTGTACCTGCTGGGGAGTCAGCGCACCGGGGACCGGGTCGCGGTCGCGATCACGGCAGTGGCCATCTTCTCCGCCGGCGTGATGACCGCGACCCCGCTGCTCGAGTCGGTGTCGGGCACCGAGCTCCCCACCGGGCGCGAGGTGTTCGGGCCGTTGCCCCGCGTGCTCGCGGCCGTCGGCTCGGGCGGGGCCGCGATCGTCGTCATCGCGGGGGCGGTGCTGTCCGCGTGGCGCGTCCTCGCTGGTCGCGAACGCAGTCGAGGTCGGGGAATCGCGGCGCATCCGCGACGGCTCGCGATCGGCAATGTGCTCATCGCCCTGGGCACGCTCGTGCTCGGCGCGAGCGGCACGCTCAACGGACGTCTCGGCGCGTCGACGGCGTTCGCGGTCACGCTCACGATCGGCGTGACCGTGCTGTTCGCCGGCTTCCTCGTCGCGACATCGCAGCCCCACCTGCGGGCGGTGCGGACGAAGCCCGCCGACTCAGCGGAGGGCGCGACGCAGGACCTTGCCTCCCCAGCCCTTGGGTAGCTCGTCGACGAACATCACCTTCGAGGGGCACTTGTACCGAGCCAACGAGCGGCGGCAGTGCTCGATGATCGCCTCTTCCTCGTGCGAAGAGCCGGGAGCGGTGACGACGAACGCCTTCACCGCCTCGCCGGTGGAGGGATGGGGACTTCCGACCACCGCGACGTCTTCGACACCCGGATACTCCGAGATCACCTCTTCGACCTCGCCCGGGTACACGTTGAAGCCCGACACGATGATGAGGTCCTTCGCTCGGTCGACCAGGTAGAGGTAGCCGTCGTCGTCGGCTACGGCGACGTCACCGGTGCGCAGCCAGCCGTCGGTGGTGAGCGCCCGTGAGCTCGCCTCGTCGTCGTGCCAGTACCCCGTGAAGACGTTCGGGCCCCTCACCCAGATCTCTCCGGAGTCGCCTTCGAGCGCGTCGTCACCGTCGGAGTCGACGAGGCGCACCTCGAGATCGCTGAGCGGCAGGCCGATCGAGCCGACGCGCGCCTCGCCGGGCGGCGACGCGGACACAACCGGCGACGCCTCGGTCAGGCCGTATCCCTCCAAGAGCTCGAGATGGAAGCGCGACTCGAACAGCCGCGTCAGATCCTCGGGCATCTTCGCGGCCCCCGTCGACGCGATCCGCACTGACGAGAACGCGGACGCGTCCGCTTCGGGCAACGTCGCCCATGCCGTCCACATCGGCGGCACGCCCGAGATGACGGTGACACCACGCGAGGTGATCGTCTCCAATGCGGTGGACGGATCGAACCGCTCGACGAGCACGACCGACGCGCCTGCGTAGAGCGAGAGCCCGAGCACGACGTTCATCCCGAAGATGTGGAACAGGGGCAGCACGCCGAGCACGACGTCGTCTGCACGCACCCCTCGCCCCGGTTGCTTCTGCAGCTGCTCGAGGTTGGAGAGAAGGTTGCGATGGGTGAGCATCGCGGCCTTCGCCGATCCGGCCGTGCCGCTCGTGAAAAGCAACGCCGCGAGGTCGGACGGCTCCCGCTCGACGATCGGCGACGGATCGGCGGCGACGAGGTCCTCGAAGGTCACCGCACCCGGGATCTCGTGCCCCGCGGTGGCGATGACCGTCTGGATGCTCGGCACCTTCGCCCGATCGACGTCGCCCCAGCTGGCTCGGCCGGTCGGCCCGACGATGACGGCGACGGTCTCCACCGCCGCGAGCTCGCGTTCGAGCTCAGGGGCGGGGCTCGCGGGGTTGAGCGGAACCACGACCGCGCCGATGCCCAGCACCGCGAGGTACGACATCACGAACGGCGGGTTGTTCGCGCACATCACGGCAACCCGATCGCCCGGCCCGATGCCCTGAGCCGAGAGCCCGCCGCGCAGGCCCGCCACCTGCCGCCGCAGCTCGACATAGGTCAAGGGGGTGCCTCGACTGACGATCGCGACGGCGTCGTCCGGATGCGGCTCGATGATCGCGGCCAGGTTCACGTGCGCCCCCCTCGGACAGCGCCGGCGAGCGTAGTTCCGGCCGGCCCGCAAAGGCTCAAACGAGGGCCGCGTCCGGCTCAAGTGGGCCCCTCGCGCGTGCCGAAGCCACCCTGTGCGCTGGATTGCGCGGGTGCTCACGGCGGCCGTCCTGGCCGTGGCCGTCACGGCCGCGGCGGGTGTCGCCGCGCCCGGCGCCGCGGGCGCGGCGTCCACCCCAGCTGATGAGGCCGTGTTCCTCACCAAGATCAACGGGCTGCGGGCGTCGGTCGGCCTCGCCGCGCTCTCCTCGGATGCTGCCCTCGCGGCGACCTCCTGCACCTGGAACGACCAGCTGATCGTGGCGAACGCCCTCTCCCACGACCCGAATCTCTCCGCCGCGATCGCCACGGTCGAGCCGAACTGGCGCAAGGGCGGAGAGAACGTGGGGATGGGCGGCACGGTGGACTCGCTGTTCGACGCCTTCGTCGCCAGTCCGGGCCACTACCAGAACCTCGTGGATCCGCAGTACTCCCGGGTCGGCATCTGCGCGGCCCGGTCGCCGAGCGGCAAGCTCTTCACCACCCATCGCTTCCTTGGTGTCGGATCAGCCCCGGCGCCCCCGCCTCCACCCCCACCGCCCCCGACGACCGCCCCGCCGCCGCCCCCACCGCCGCCGCCACCCCCGACGACCGCCGCGCCGCCTCCTCCGCCGACGCCGGCTCCGACGCAACCGCCGGCGACGACCGCGGCGCCCGCACCGACCCAGGCGGCAGCGCCAGCGAACGCCAGCGCCGCGCCGACCACCGCCGCACCGACCACTCCGGCGCCAGACTCCCGCGCCGACCACTCCGGCGCCGGTCACGACCCCCGCGCCTGGCACGACCCCCGCGGCGCCGGGTCCGAAGGGGTCCCCGCTCTCGACGGCGGCTGCCGCGTCCGCGGCACTCGGGTCGACGCCGCCAGACTCGGAGAGTCCCGCGCCCACGGATCCGTCTGACGTGCGTGCCCTGGTCATGGAGATCCTCGCGGGGTTCCCCGACTTCCTGCACCTCCGCCTGCCGTAGGCGAACGTCAGACTGATCTCGTGGATTCGAATCGCGGCGGTGTCGAGGCGGCCATCGTCACCGACGGCCTGACCCGCTCGTTCAACGGCCAGGTTGCCCTCGACGGACTGACGCTCGACGCGCAGCCGGGCGAGGTGCTGGCCGTCCTCGGACCCAACGGGGCCGGGAAGACGACAACCGTCCGTCTCCTCAACGGCGTGCTCGCTCCGGACCGGGGCTCGAGTCGCGTGCTCGGGCTCGATCCAGCACGCGAAGGCAACGAGGTGCGCAGGCGCACCGGCGTGCTCACCGAGAATGCCGGTCTCGACGACCGCCTGACTGCCTGGGAGAACCTCGTCGTCACGGGCCGCATCCGCGGCATGAGCACGGCGGAGGCTGGAGACAAGGCAACCGCCATGCTCGAGCGCTTCGGGATGGCCGACCGCGCCCACCATCGCGTGCAGGGGTTCTCGACCGGCCAGCGCAAGCGCGTCGCGCTCGGACGAGCGTTGTTGCACGACCCCGACGTCCTCTTCCTCGACGAGCCGACGTCGGGCCTTGACCCCGAGGCGACCCGCGACGTCATCGACCTGATCGGCTCGCTCGCGACCGAGCACGGGCGCACGGTTCTGCTCTGCACCCACTTCCTCGGCGAGGCCGGACGTCTGGCGCATCGCATGGCAGTGCTCGATCAGGGCCGGCTGCTCGCGTTCGGCACGCCGACCGAGCTCGCCAGCTCGATCTGGAAGGGGCTCGACGTCGGACTCGACCTCGGCGCGGCCGCCGACGAGACGCTCATCGCGACGCTGGCCGGTGCGAAGGGCGTGCTCGCGGCACGCGCGACCGACATCGGGGCGCACCTCACGGTCACCGACCGCTCGGTGATCCCCCTGGTCGTCGCGTCGTTGACGTCGCGGGAGATCCCCGTCTACGGCGCGGTCCCGATGCCACCCACGCTCGAAGACGTCTACTTCGCCGTCGTGAACGACAAGGCTGCTCCGTGAGCGCTCGCGTCGATGTGAACGCCATCCGCGCCGTGATGTGGAAGGACCTCACCGCGGTCAAGCGGTCGAAAGCAGTGGTGCTGCCGATGCTGCTCGTGCCGCTGCTGCTCTTCGTCATGCTGCCGGGCGCCGTCGGCCTCGCGGCTCGTGCCGTCACGGAGGTGAATGTCGACGGGTTCCTCGGGCGCCTGCCGGGCAACGTCGCCGCGCCGATCCGGGAGCTTCCCGAGCGCGAGCAGCTCGTCGTCCTCGTGAACGGCTACCTCCTTGCGCCACTCTTCCTGATCGTGCCGCTCATGGTGTCGGTCGTCCTCGCTGCGGACGCCTTCGCGGGCGAGAAGGAGCGCAAGACGATCGAAGGCCTGCTGCACCTGCCCATCTCGGATCGTGACCTGTTCCTCGCGAAGCTGCTGGGTGCGTTCATCCCCGCCGTGGTCGTGTCGTGGGTGGGCTTCCTCTGCTTCGCGCTCGTGACGAACACGGTCGCGTGGCCGGTGATGCACCGCGTCTTCGTCCCGACGCGGCTGTGGGGCGTGATGATCCTGTGGGTGGCGCCAGCAGTCGCCGCGCTCGGCCTCGGCGTGATGGTCCGGGTGTCGGCGCGGGCCCGCACATCACAGGAAGCGAACCAGCTCGGCGGTGCGGTGATCCTCCCGCTGATCTTCATCGCCCTCGGGCAGGCAACCGGCTTGCTCCTCGTCGCGCTCCCCGTCGCGCTCACCGTCGGCGCGGTGCTTTGGTTGGTCGCAGCGTGGCTCGTCCGCGGGGGCATCACGAAGTTCAGTCGGGATCGGATAGCTCTGCGCGTCTAGCTCTGCGGGTCTAGCGAGACAGCACAAAGAGCTGCAGCACGCTCGCGAGCAAGATCAGCGCGAGGAGTGCGGCAAGGGCGATGGTGGTCGCGGGCCTCACTTCACGAACGCTACCGGCGTGCCCGATCGTCCTTCGTCCGGCCCACCGGGTTCAGCGAACCTGACCTCCGCGCCCGCCGCGAGCCCGAGCTCGTCCGCGGCGGAGCCGCGGTCGAGGCAGAGCGCGAGCAATCCGTAGGAGTCGACGATGAGGCCGAGCTCGCCCGGTCCGAGCGCGGCGAACGCCGCGACGCGGCGCGCGACGCGGCGCGCTCCTCCGATCGTCACGCCGATCCTCTCGCCGAGGCCGTTGATCTCGTCGGGATCGACATTGACCTGGGCGTTGCCGAAGTGGTCGACCCACAGCACCTCTCCGACGACAGTGTCGCCGTCCAGGCGGGTGAGCGGCACTATCCCGGGCCGCAACAGGTCGGGATCCACCGGGACACCGAGCTCGGCGAGATCGACGCCGTTCGCGAGGTGGGCGGCCGCGGGTGCGAACACATCGCGGCCGGCGAACGTCGGGCCCGGGGCAGGGAGCTGGTACGCGGGGTTGGTCAGCGCGACCGCGCGTCCGGCGCCGCCGGCCAACGCGACGGCCGGTGCCAGCAAGCCGTTGTCAGGGCCGAGCAACACCCCCTCGCCTCCGGCGACCTCGATGGCGACCGCGGCCCGATCAGTCGCCACGCCCGGATCGACGATGGCGATCACGAGCCCGCTCGCGACATAGGGGATGCACCGCGCCAGCGCGAGCGCCCCCGCGCGCACGTCGAACGGCGGGAGATCATGGGCCAGATCGATGGTGACGACGTGCGGCGCGAGGTCGCGGATCACCGACTTCACGACGCCCACGAACTCGTCCGCGTGGCCGTAGTCGGTCAGCAACGAGATCGTGTCGTAGCGCCTTCCCATCGGCGGGCGACGCTAATGACGGGCGTCCCCGGACGCGAAACGGGCCGATGGTGACCCCCCGGCACCATCGGCCCGATCCGCAGGGGCGGGCGTCGCGGACGACTCCCCCCACCGCTTGCCCCTACCCCGCCTGGGTGTACCTGCTGGCGAGGTAGTGGTCGAGATCGCCCTCACTGATGCGGTACGACTTGCCGACCCTGGTCGAGCCGAGCTGACCCGCCTTCACGAGGCGATAGACGGTCATCGTCGACACGCGCAGGATCTGCGCAACCTCGGCCACGGTCAGGAACCGCGTTCGAGCCACCGTGTGGGCCATGGACAACCCCTTCTCCGCGTGCTCCGGACTGTAAACCACGGTCGGCCGGACGGAAAAGGGTCGGTTCCGTGACGATCCCTTGCGACGATCAGCTGGCCCCGAGCTCGCGCGACCGCGCGGTGGCCGCTTCGACAGCTTCGACGAGCTCGGCCGACCAGCCCGCTGCCTCCAGCACGCGGAGCGCGGCGGCCGTCGTGCCGCCGGGCGACGTGACTGCGGCGCGCAGGTCGGCGGGCGAGTCCGTGCTCTGGGCGAGCAGGCGAGACGCGCCGACCAGCGTCTGCACCGCAAGGGCGACACTGATGTCGTGGGGGAGGCCCGTGCGCTCGCCGGCTTCGATCAGCGCCTCGGCGAAGAGGAACACGTAGGCCGGTCCCGAGCCGGACACTCCAGTGACCGCATCGAGCAGGGACTCCTCCACCCGAACGACGACACCGACCGCGGAGAGGATCGACTCGGCCCAGTCGAGGTCGGCGGACGAGGCCGCGCTCCCTCCCGCGATCGCGGCGGCGCCGGCGCCGACGAGCGCGGGGGTGTTCGGCATCGCACGCACCACCGCGACCCCGTCCGGCAGCGCGGCCTCGAGCGTCTTCGTCGTGACCCCGGCGGCGATCGACAGGACGCGTCCGACGCCGACACCGCTGAGCGCGGCGCACGCCTCGGGCACGTCGTTCGGCTTCACCGCCACCACCGCCGCGTCCGCCGGCCCGACGGCGTCGAGCACGGCGACTCCGGGAAAGCGCTCCACCAGCACGGCACGCCGATCGGCGACGACCTCGACCACGGCCAGCTCGGTCGGGCGCCGCCCACCCGGCCGCGAGCAGCCCACCGAGCAAGGCCTCGCCCATCCGGCCACCGCCGACGAGGACGAGCCGCGCTGCCACCGCGGTGAGGTTAGGGGCGCTCCTGCATCAGCAGGTCGTTTCGGCCTCGTCGAGGAGCCATTCGGAAAGTTCATGGTCCAGGTCGAGCAGATCCGCCACCGTGCGCAGCATGGCGGCAGCCTCCCCGCCGCTCTGACAAACCAGGTAGTTCCACCGCGGGACCGGTGCAACTGGTCCCGTGCTCGTGGCGACGCCGAGGCGGCGCAGCTCTCCGCGCAGGTAGTCAGAGATGGGGCGCTTGGCGGCGTCCCAGTCCGCCTTGGAGCCGTTCGCCTGCCCCGCCGCGACTTCGATCGCGCCCAGCACGCACACGCGCCCGGCGTCGTCCATACGGTGGCCCTGACACCAGCCGTGCGCCTCGATGATTCCCGCGGCCGCGCGGTAAAGCTCCGCGACCGGTGTTCCTTCAGGCAGTTCCTCAGTCAGTTCCACTGTTCCTCCCAGGTTGCGATGGGCTCGCCGGAACGCGAGAGCCCGAGGGTTCATCGACGCCACCGGACTTCCCCGAACCGGTGACGACGTTGCCCTCGGGCTAGGAACAATATGACATGAAATGATATGAAACGTCAAGAGGTAGATGTCAGCCGAATCGCGACGCGTACCCGATGCGCAGCGCGGGCCGGAAGCACTGCTCGACGTACGCGTAGAGCGAGCCGACGATGCGGTCGAGCTCCTCGTCGTCGATCGCGCCTACCGGAAACGAGCCGACGAGGAACACCGCGTTCTCCGCTCCGATGCAGAACTGCGCGCCAACGAGCTTGGCGTTGCGGCGGAGGAGGTGCTCGTAGAACTCGGCGTGGTTCTCCTCCGGCGCGGGCATCACGTAAGTCTCGTACTGGAGCGTGCGCTGCCCGAGCGTGAGCCACACCGTCGTGAAGTCCTTCTCGTCACCGCGGAGGCGCACATACCAACGTCGCTCGCCGGGCTCGCCCCGATCGACCGCGACCATGATCGGGTTCTCTGACAGCTGGCGGGCCAGCCAGCGCGTCGATGTGAGCCTCGAGCAGCGTCGAGCTCCGCGTCGGACGCCGGACCCGCGGGCGTCACGAGCATTCAACGAGCGCGCCGACAGCGAGGTCGGCGTAGAGCCGCCGCAGCCGCGCCGCCGACATCGACCACGTGTATCCGGTGGCCCGAGTCGCGGCTGCCACGCTCATCGACGCGGCGAGCACCGGGTTCGTCAGCAGCTCTTCCGTGTAGGCCGCGAACACTTCGGGATCGCGTCCCTCGACGAGGAAGCCCGAGTGCCCGTGGTCGACGAGCGTTCGCAGCCCACCGACGGCGGCGGCCACGACCGGGGTGCCACACGCGGCCGCTTCGAGCGCGACCAACCCGAACGACTCGGACCGGCTCGGCACGAGGCACACGTCCGCGGCTCGGTAGTAGCTCGACAGCAGGTGATGGGGTTGCGGCTCAACGAATCGGATGCGCGCACCGACACCGAGGGAGGCGGCCAGCGCCTCGACGTCGCCGAGGTAAGCCTCGCCGTCCTTCCCGCTCGCACCCCCCACGACAACCAGGACGGCCTCGGGATCGTCAAGCGAGGCGAGCGCGCGCACCGCGACGTCGAGGCCCTTCAGTGCCTGGATGCGCCCGACGAACAGCAACACCGGATGGTCGCCGAGGCCGAGGGCGGTGCGTGCACCGCGCCGGTCGCCCGGTGAGAAGAACGCGTGGTCGACGCCGGGCGGCACGATCTCGACTCGTCCGGGCGTCGCGCCGTAAAGGCGCTCGAACTGCGCGGCTTCCTCGGTGCAGCTCGCGAGGATCGCATCGGAGCAACCGATGATCTCGACCTCCGAGCGCACGCGCCGCTCGGGCTCAGCGTCACCCGATTCGGCCTTCACGCGCGCGAGGGTGTGGAACGTCGACACGAGCGGCAAGCCGAGCTCGTGCTTCAGACGGTGGCCGGCGAGACCCGAGAGCCAGTAGTTCGCGTGGATGACGTCCGCGCCGTCGCCGCGTTCGAGGTCGTCGCGGACGCCGTCGGCGAACTCCTCGATCGTCTCGGGCAGCGCCTCCTTCGCGAGCGCGGGCGGGCCTGCGTCGATGTGACGCACCCGAAACCCGGGCTCCACCGCTACCTCAGCTGGCAGCCCGTCGCGCCAGGTGCGCACGTAGACCGTGCAGAAGACCCCCGCCTGGGCCAGGGCCGACACGAGCTCGCGCACGTAGACGTTCATCCCACCAGCGTCCGCCACGCCCGGCTGGACGAGCGGCGAGGTGTGCAGAGACAGAACGGCGAGTCGACGCACGGACGCTGTCAACGCTCCTTGGTAGCTGCGGATTCCGCACGGAGCTTTCCCCGGGCGGCATCGTTCTCATTCCGGAACGACTCGTACACCCTGACCAGGGTGTGCTTCTGCTCTTCGGTGAGCTCGGGGTCGCGCATGATGGCGCTCACGACGTCGATCTCGTCGGACTCGTCGAGGATGCCTGCGCGCACGTACAGCGTCTCGGCCGAGATCCGCAGGGCACGAGCGATCTGCTGGAGCACGTCGGCCGACGGGCGGCGCAGCCCGCGTTCGATCTGGCTCAGATACGGGTTCGACACCCCGGCCATCTCGGAAAGCTTGCGCAACGACAGATGACCGATGCGGCGCTGCTCTCGGATGAACTCGCCGACGTCGCGCCAGCGGTTCTCGAACTCGTCGCGCACCTAGGCAGGGTAGGCGCGTTACTCGAGCAGCGACTCGACCGACGCCTCGCCGTCCCGGTAACGGCGCGTGATCTCGGCGGCGAGCGCATCGAGCCGCTCGAACAACACCTTGCGCCGTCCCGACAAGTCGTGCTCGATCCCTTCGAGCCCAGCGCGGATCTCGTCGAGGTCCTCGTCGGGGCGATCGGGCAACGAGCCCATCGCCTCGGCGTCGAGCACGAGATCGAGAGGAGCCGTCAGCGCGGGATCGGGATCGACGGGCTCGATGGTCGTAGGCCGGCGGCCTGACCCGGGCGCAGTGAGATGGCGCGCGAGCGTGTCGGGCAGCGACTCCACCATCGTCGCAAGATCTGACGGCGGGCGGCCCTCACGCCGCCGCTGCAGCTCCGCGTCGACGATGTCGAGACGACCCTGTACGAGACGGCGCACGTACGAGACTTCGGCCTCGAGCGCCTGGCATTCCGCTCGCATCGCCCGCACATCGTCGGTGCTGCGCTGTTCGAGGCCTGCGAGGTAGGCCGGGTCGGTCACCGCCGGATCGTACCGAGACCCCGTCTTCGGCCGCGCGAATCATCGACGCTGGAACAAGGGTGCGAAGCTGCACTGACACACAAAAGGTTTCGGCACAATCGAGCGATTCCCTGAGCGGAATAAGCCGTCCGGCTCACCCGCCCGAGACCGGCGGGAGCACCGCCACCTCGTCGTCGTCGCGAACCGGATCGTTCGGCGACGCCGGCTCGCCGTTCACCCACACCTTCGAGCGCGCCACGACCGCGGCGAACTGTTCGCCATACCGCGCGCACGCCGTCTCGAGCACCTCGCGCACGTCCGAGCCGGGAACAGTGGCGCGACCGGTGCCCGCAGCCTCACGAGCCGACGCGAAAAGGCGAAGCACAGCCACTGCCGCCAACATAGTTAGGGTGCCGTGATGGCCCGCGACGGCGAGACATCGGCGACGATGATGCTGCTCGTACGGCACGGACAGTCGACCTGGAACGCCGAAGGGCGCTGGCAGGGACACGCCGACCCCCCGCTCTCCGCATTGGGGCGCGCCCAGGCGAAGGCAGCATCGACGACCGTCCCCGCGGTCGATGTCGTCGTGACCAGCAAGCTCGACCGCGCGCATGAGACCGGGCGTCTGATTGCGGAGGCGACGGGCGTGCCGGTGATCGTCGAGGAGGAACTCCACGAGCGCGACATCGGCGCGTGGACCGGGCTCACCCGTGACGAGATCGAAGCGGGATGGCCCGGAGGGATCGAGAACGGTCACCGACCGCAGGGCTGGGAGTCTGACGCGCACGTCGCCGCGCGGGGCATGGACGCACTGCGGCGCATCGCGAAGGCGCAGTCTGGCAAGCGAGTGCTCGTGATCACCCACGGTGGACTCATCCGTGCGATCGAGCGTGAGCTCGAGATCGACAGCCCCTATCTCGCCAACCTCGGTGGACTCTGGGTCGAGGTGCTCGGCGACGAGATCGCAGTCCGCGATCGCGTGGAGCTGATCGACCACACCGCGGTCGCTGCGACGGTACCCGAGAGTGAGTGAGCTCGAGTGAGTGAGCTTCTGCAGCTCCCCGGCCTCGACGGCGAACGCGACCCGGTGCGCACGATCCAGATCGGCGGCCTCCCGGTGCGCGTCGAGGTTGTACGCAGCCCGCGCCGCCATCGAACGGTGTCGGCCCGTCCGCACGGCGAGGTGTTGCGCATCGCGATCCCCGCAGCGATGTCCCTTCGCCAAGAGGACCGGTGGGTGCGCGAGATGGCGACGCGCCATGTGCGCTCGCTCGCCAGTGCGACGATCGACCTCGAAGCGCGCGCCGACTCGTTGTCCCGCCGGTACGACCTCCCCCAGGCGACGTCGGTGCGCTGGGTGGACATGGACAGCCAGTGGGGATCGTGCACCATGGCCGAACGCTCCATCCGCATCGCGTCACGCGTCGCCAGCTTCCCGTCGTGGGTGCTCGACTACCTCCTGGTCCACGAGCTCGCCCACCTGGTGCACGGCGACCACTCGCCGGCGTTCTGGGAGGTCGTGGCCCGCTATCCGCGGGCCGAACGGGCTCGCGGTTACCTCATCGCGAAGAGCGGCGATGAGGACTAGGACTTAGGACAGGCGACGATGCGGACCGACGGGCGGTCCACTGCGCTTCGAGACGACCCAGCTCGGTCGCGGGCGTGGCCTTGTGCCGGTACTCGTCGAGGATGCCGCGCCACGGCCCCGTCGCTTCGAGCTTGCCGAGCAGGGCGCTGACCCCCCACACGACTCGATCGAGGATCACGAACGACGGCGGCATGTTGAGCGCACGGATGACATGCGAGTGCGGGCCTTCGATGTTGGCCACCTTCGCGAGGGCGTCCGCCGTGAATTGGCGGGTGAACGTGAACTCGTCAACGAGGTAAGGCACGTAGGGCGCGCTCACGTACTCGAAGACGAGGTTCGGGTCGAGCCCGTGGTCCGGACGCAGGAAGCCCACCGACACCATCGCCTCGACGGTCCACGCCGGGTCGCGCGCCATGATCGCCTCGAGACAAGGCGACAGCCGCTCCCACTCACCCTCCGACCATCGCTTCACGAGCCCGAAGTCGAGGAACGTGATCGTGCCGTCGGGATGGAACCGGTAGTTGCCGGGGTGGGGGTCGCCGTTGAACACGCCATCGCGATGCACGGACCCCTGCGCGAACCGGAAGAGCACCTCAGCAGCGCGCTGCCGGGCGGGTACATCAGCGCGCGCCTCGAACTCGGCCCAGGTCCAACCGTCGGCCCACTCCGTCGTCAGCACCCGCTCGGTCGACAGCTCAGCGACGACCGCGGGGATGCGCACGAACGGATGGCCCTGATAGCGACGCACGAACTCGGCCTGGTTCGCGGCCTCGATGCGGTAGTCGAGCTCGTCGCTCATCCGCGCACGCAGCTCATCGACGAGACCCTTCACGTCGAGGCCCTTCAACGCGAGCGACGAGAACAATCCGTAGAGCATCTCGGCGTTGTCGAGGTCGGACCGGATCGCACGGTCGATACCCGGATACTGGACTTTCACCGCGACCTCTCGGCCGTCGGGAAGCACCGCGCGATGCACCTGGCCGACCGACGCCGCCGCAACCGGGATCGGGTTCCAGTCGAGGAAGAAGCGACGTGGATCGTCGCCCAGCTCGCTCCGCACGACTTCCTCGGCGAGGGAGGGCGCCATGGGAGGCACATCGGCTTGGAGGGTGGCCAGCGCCGCTTGTGCCTCGGGCGGCAGGCCTTCGGCGATGAAGCCGATCAGCTGGCCCGCCTTCATGATCGCGCCCTTCATGTTGCCGAGCTCACGGGCGACGTCTTCCGCCGTGCGGATCACGAATCGTTGCTCGAGCGCCGCCCGAGCCTCGGCGTCGGCTCTCGCTCCCCGCGCCTTCACCACGGCGAAGTGGGCGCCGCGCCGCGCGGTGAGCCTCCAGACGTGTGCCGACCTCCGCACCCGATTTCGGCGGTCCGGGTCGGCGAGCGCGACCGACGCCGCTACGCCGGCGGCGACGAGACCTGTGGCGAGCGAGGTCGCCGCGAGCTTTCGGGCCAACGCAGACGCCGGGCCTCAGCCCGCGCAGGCTGAGCAGCGGGTCGCGAGCGGCGCGACCGAGAGCACCTCGTCACCGATCGGACCCCCGCAGACGTCACACTCGCCGTAGGTGCTGTCGTCGAGACGGACGAGTGCTCGCTCGACGCCAGAGAGGTCGCGCTCGACGTCGTCTGCGTCCACGGTCACGGCCGAAGGTTACCGGCGCACCCCTCGCTCTCCGGTCACTCGAGACCGCCTGCAGTGAAGACACGAAGTTCACACAACTGGAGCACCCGACGGCTTCACGAAGGGGTACGGTGGACGATAGTTACCGGGTAGTAACCAGGCGGCCGAAGCCCGGGAGGAGTGCACCGTGACCGAGAGCCCGTTGCGAGCCGGACAACCGTGGGGCGCGCATCGCTGGCACGGTCGTCGTTACGCGACCTACAGCCGTGAGCTCGGAGGCGGACTGTTCGCGAACGTGGTCGATGGCGTCGTCACCTCAGTGGGCGTCGAGCCTGTAGGCGACTGGATGGTACGGCGGTCCGGTCGGGTCGAGCCGGTCGTGGTAGGTGCTCGTCGCGGCCGTCCCACCATGGTGTGGGCGGCGCCGCTCGCGACTGCGGCCATCGGCGGTGCAGCCGTCGCCGCGAGCGTCGCGCTGCGTCACGTCCGCCGCGCCGCGTGAATCCGCGCGGCTGACTGTCGGGTCGGCTCAGACCGGGCCGAGCACCTCGTCGAAGAGATCACGCATCGCAGTCCAAGATCGGTCGTCGCTCGCCGCGTGGTAGTCGATCCCCGGCATCCCGAACTCACCCGCTCTTGGGTTCGTGAAGCTGTGGCCGACGCCTCCGTACAGGTTCATGCGCCAATCGACGCGGCCCGCACGCATCTCGTCTTCGAACGCCACTCGTTGGTCGAAGGGGATCAACGGGTCGTCGGTGCCGATGCACACGAGGACGCTGCCACTGATGTTGCGGGCGTCTTCCGGGCGCGCTGTCGCCAGCCCCGAGTGGAACCCCACGACGGCCTTCAGATCAGTGCCCGCCCGAGCCAGCTCGAGCACCATCGTCCCGCCGAAGCAGTATCCGATCGCAGCAACGCGATCACGGTCGGCGTGCTCGTGCGCGAGCAGTACGTCGAGACCTGACCGTCCGAGCCGGCGAATGCGGTCGGTGTCGCTCATCAGCGGCCCGAGCCTCGTCATGATCTCGTCGACGGGGAGGGGCTTGCCGTCGCCGTGATAGTCGAGCGCGAACGCGACGTACCCGAGGGCTGCGAGCCTCTCGGCGCGGCCCTTCACGTGGTCGTCGAGCCCGGGCCCTTCGTGCGCCAGCAACACCGCGGGGCGGCGGCCCGATCGCTCGTCGTCGGTCGCGAGATGCCCGATCATGCGGACGCCGTCCACTTCGTACTCCACGTCTTCGATGTGCACTCGCGCTCCTGTCAGTAGTCCCTCTGTCAGTAGTCCTCGTCGAGCCGGAGCTCCACCATCGGCGACGCGGCGACGAGCACATCGAGCGGATGTTGGGTGCGATACCAGCTCGCGGCGTCGTCGGACAGCACGCGTCGCCGCGTCTCTTCGTCGTCCACGACATGGGCCCACGCGACGAGGTCGGCTTGCATGCCGTTCTTCATGTGGACGACGACCCGTGGGTTGGTCTTGATGTTCGCCAGCCATCCCCGAGGCCCGGGCGTGCCCGTGATGAAAAAACGGTCTTCGATCGCGAGCATCCAGATCTCGATGCGACGCGGCTCGCCCGAATTGCGTCCCGTCGTGGTGATGTCGATGGTGGGGTCGCTGGCCAACGCTTGGCGCACTTCGTCGGTCATTTGGCCACGATAGGCGCCACTAAGTTGCACCGATGGTCTCGGCCCGGCTCGGCGCGATCATCGCGCTCACCCTCGCCGGCATCACGATCACCGTCGCCTACGACCGCTCCCGCGACTCGACATCGAAGGTCGACACCGAGGCGACCACCACCACTGCACCCACGACCACGGTCGCGGTGACCGCCGTCGCGCCGCCGTCGACCGTCGACATCACCTCCTTGACGGAGGAGACGACACCGCCCGAACCGCCGCCGGTACCGGTACCGGCGCCGGGAGTGAGCTCAGGACTGACTGCTGGCGGTTCCGCGCGCGCCGTGCCGGTAGAGGACCGCTCTTGGCGGGGCAGCGAGCAAACCGTGACGTTCATGTTCGCGGGCGATTCCCAGTTCGAGGGAGCGGTCGCGAGCCAGCTCGCCGCCGACCCGAACACGGCGCTGCTTCCGATGGCACCGGTCTTCGAGCAGGCCGACCTCTCGATGGTGAACCTCGAGACGGCCATCACCGAGCGAGGCAGCCCCGAACCGAAGGAGTTCACGTTCCGCGCTCCGGCCACCGCGTTCACCGCGCTTGCCGCGGCGGGAGTCGACGTCGTGAGCATGGCGAACAACCACGGCCGCGACTTCGGAGCCGACGGGTTGCAAGACACGCTCGCCGCGATCCAGACGAGCGGCTACCCCACGGTCGGCATTGGCGGCGACGCCACCGAGGCGTACGCGCCGTATCGGGTGACGATCAAAGGCCAGCGCATCGCGGTCTTTGGCGCCAGCCGGGTCATCGACTCCGACCTGTTGGGATCGTGGACGGCGTCGGACACGCAGCCCGGCATCGCCTCCGCATACGAAGGCGCACCGCGCGAACGGCTGTTGGCGGAGGTGCGGGCCGCTCGGGCCAGCAGCGACACCATCGTGGTGTATTTGCACTGGGGCAACGAGCGGTTGGAGTGTCCGACCGGAGTGCAAAAGGTGCTTGCACGCGAGCTGCGAGACGCAGGCGCGGACATCATCGTGGGCGCGCATGCGCACCGCGTGCAGGGCGATGGCTACCTCGACGGGGCATTCGTCGCCTACGGCCTCGGAAATTTCGTCTGGCCGCGCGGCGATGTCGGCGCGGTGATCGAGGTGAAGGCGACCGGTCGCGTGATCGAGGGTTACCGCTGGATCCCGATGTCGGTGAATGCGAGCGTGCCGTCACCGATGGACGAGGCCCGCGTCACGGAACAGGTCGCGGAGTGGGAGCAGCTGCGGAGCTGCACGGACCTCTCCGCGTAGCTCAGTCGGAGCGATCGCGGTTGCGGCGGTGGCGCCAGATCACCGTCGCGAGCCGATCGAGCAACGCACCCACGATGAGCACGATCAGCAGCATCAACCACAGCGGCAACGAGAAGTGGAACATTGCCCAGTCGATGCGCACGTCGTCGGTGTTCTGACCGATGAAGGCACCGATCGCCAAGGCGACGATCGCGAAGAGCACGGCCTCGACACCGAGCCCACCACCTCGCTTGGTGGGTTCTCCTGCCTCGCCACCTCGCTGCTCCCAGGACATGCCAGCCAACCCCCTATGCCTGCCCGCGACGATCGTCGCGGAAGAACGGGTTCCACGCGCTATCGGCCTCGATCATCACGTCGTCGATCGTCGGCGCGCCGGTCGCCCCCGCGGCCAATGCCATGCGCGTCGCGACGAGGTTGTTGTCGAACACCGCATCGGCATCGGACGCTCCCCAGTCGACCCACACCGCGGCGATGAGCAGCCCGGTCGCGGCAAGCTCACCGCTCACCGTGCCGTCGCTCACCGACTGCGCCACTCCGGTCGCGATCCCCGCCTGCGCCGCGCCCCAGGTGAGCTCGCCGTGCTTGTCCCCTCTGATCTCGGCCTTGTTCACGAACAGGGTGAGCGGCCGCACCGGGAGTCCAGGTCGGATCACACACACGAACGGCGCGTGGCCGGCGGAGGGCGTGGCGAGCGCCGTCGCCCAGGCGGTCTCGACCGCACTGCCGCGGGCGCCCAGCACGGTGTTCACGTGCGCGGCGTTCACGCCCTCACCGGCGAAGCCCTCGCCGAACTGTGTGTGCGTGGCCGCGCTCACGGCAGCCGTCCGTACCGCACCATCTTGAGGCGGTCGGACGAGTCCGTGTCGGGCTTGGTGTCGTAGGCCAGCAGGGCGACGAACCGCGGGCGGTCGCCTCGGATCGGCGTGACGCGATGCATCGAGTTGCGTCCTTCGAACACCATCAGCGTGCCGGGTGTCATCGGCTCGGTTCTTACCCGATCTGGCGCGGTGTCAGCCAAGACTGCCGCGACATCGTCGTAGTGCTCGTCGTCGGCGGATCGGATCAGCTTGGCGTTGTCGAAGTCACCCCCGGCGTCACTCGACTGAATCGCGAGTGAGACCACGAAGTCGGTCTGATCGAAGTGCCAGTGCAACTCGTCGCCTTCGGTCATCACCGCGAGGTTGAGCGCACCGAACGGGTCCGCGTACCGGTAGAGCGGAGAGCGATCGAGTACCGCGCCGATGAACTCCATCAGCGGGTCCCACTCGTACAGTGCGCGGATCGCGGAGTCGGCAGGGAACAGGTCGTACGCGACGGCAGTCAGCGCAGTGCGGCTCGGGCTGCGCCGCGGGTGCCCCTCAGGGAAGGATCGATCGGGCGCTTCGATGTACGGCGTACCCGCCACCTCGCTGTGGTGCCCGAGCGGCGCCAACTCCTCGCACTCCGCGACGAGGGCGTCGATGACGTCGTCGCGGAGGAAGCCGGGGAGGATGCACACACCGTCCGCGCGCAGCGCGGCGTTGCCTTCGGCAACGACGGATTTCGCGAGTGGCCTCTCGGGTGCATCGACGGGATAGCGCTCGAGATCGATCAAATCCGATGGCGAAGGAATGCGAAACACTACGGCGAGGTCGTTGTTCTCGCTGGTCCTGACAGTGCTGCGACGGTCGCCGGCCGTGCACCGACGCCTCGGTACGATGAACGCGCAGCCCAGGAGGTGACTATGTACGTCACTCGCGCACGCAGTTCGTCGAGAAACGGATGGCGTCGGGCAACGGCCCCGGTCGCCGTCGTCGTCACACTGGCTCTTGTCACCGCGTGCGGAGGCGATGGCGATGGAGACGTCGAGCCGGTTGAAGCAGCGCAGGCTCGCGTCACTGCCGCAGAAGCGACAGTCGCGGACGCACAGACGGCACTCGTCGAAGCAAACGCGGCCTTCTGCAGTGATGCGACGCAGTACGTGGAAGCGATCGATCGCTACGGCCGCATCTTCACGGACGCACCCGCGACGGTCGGCGATCTGACGACAGCGGCGGAAGACCTCTCCGCGCCGCTTCGCTCCGTCGAGTCCAGCGCCGAGGAGGTCACCGCGGCTCGTGAGGAGCTGACGCAGGCGAACGAGGAGCTCGCGGAAGCGAACGCCGCGCTCGCGTCCGCGCAGTCGTCGGTCACCGAAGCGACGACCACCACGACTCTCGCTCCTCCGCTCGAAACAGCGACCATCGATCGAGTGCGAGAAGCCGAGGACGATCTCACCGCGGCCGCCGAAGGGATCACCGCCGAGACCTCACTCCGAGAAGCGTCAGCGAGCTTGAACGCGGCCGGGTACGCGCTCGAGATCGCGTGGCTGCGGCTCCTCGCCGACGCGGGCTGCCTGACGGACGAACAGCTCGCCCAGGCGACGACCGTCGTGGCTCAGTACACCGCCGCCCTGCAGACCGCCCTCCAAACCGCCGGCCTGTACGACGGGCCGATCGACGGCATCTACGGCCCGTCGACGGTGGCCGCCGTCGAGCAGCTCCAGACCGACAACAACTTGCCGGTGACCGGCTTCGTCGACGAGGCGACCGCCGTTGCGCTGTCCGCGGCCGTGCTTGCGGTGGACAGTGAAGCGGCGACCGCGGCGGTCGCGCAGACTGCGGCCGTCCAATCGATCTTGAAGCTGGCGGGCTACTGGCCAGGTGACATCGACGGTGAGTGGACGCCCGAGCTCACGGAGGCCTTGATGGCGTTCCAGACCGAGCTCGGGGTCGAGCCCACCGGCGCCGTCGACGTCGCGACGTTGCACGCGCTGCAGACCGCCGTCGCCGAAGCGCAAGCAGGCGCCGACGACACGACAACCACCACGTCGCCTCCGGAGACCACGGCGGCGGCGACCACGGTCGCCACGACGGCCGCCGCTCCCGCCACCACGGCGGCCACGCCCTAGGTTGCGACGGCGGGCCGCTAGCTCATCGGGTAGAGCAGGGGACTTTTAATCCCAAGGTGCCGGGTTCGAGCCCCGGGCGGCCCACCGATCGTGCCCCAACATTCTCGGGTGAGAAACGCGTCACGAATGACGCGAAACCGGGACAGGAATGGTGGAGGCCGTGCGCTCCGCCTCGCAGGCCCTGCGTACGTGGCAGCGGGCGAGGTGGTCGTTGACCAGTCCGAGAGACTGCATCGCCGCGTAACACGTCGTCGGGCCGACGAAGCGGAAGCCGCGTCGCAGCAGCTCCTTCGACAGCGCCGTCGACTCGGGCGTCGACGCGGCCAAGTCGGACATCGCTCCCGGTGCGCGGCGCCGACCGCGCCCTTTCGGTTCGAACGACCACATCAACGCACCGAGCGAGCCGTCATCGTCTTGCACAGCAAGCGTCGCTCTCGCGTTCGCGATCGTCGCCTGGATCTTGCCCCGATGGCGCACGATGGACGCATCGGCCAGCAGGCGTTCGACATCGCGGTCGCTGAAACGTGCGACCGCGGCCGGGTCGAAGCCGGCGAACGCGCGTCGGAAGGCCTCGCGCTTGCGCAGGATCGTCAGCCACGACAACCCCGACTGAAATCCCTCGAGACACAGCTTCTCGTAGATGCGGACGTCGTCGACGACCGGTCGACCCCACTCCTCGTCGTGATAGCTCTCGTAGTCGGGCGTCGACGCGCCCCAGCGGCAACGGTGACGACCGTCGGAGCCGCGGACCAGGTCACTCACTGCTGAACGCATCCAGCAAGATGTCGGTGGCACTGATCTCGTCGGTCGTCTCGCCGAGGTACGGGACCGACACTGCGCCAGGCCACGTGTGACCGCCGCCGTCGATGATGTACAGCTCGACGGTCGTGCCGTCGGCACATCCGGTCCATCGCTCGAGCGTGACGTGCGCCGACGCCTGCGTTCGTGCGGGGGTCGGCGCGCAGTGCGCACGCTTCGCCCATCCCGCCATCGCTGGGGCGACGCCCGGGTACGGCACAACCGCTCCCGGGATCGGCCCGCCGCCGTAGGGGAGCACGCCGTCATCGGTCCCGTGGAACGCGATCACGCTGCGCGGCGGCCCCGCGTCGCAAAGAAACGAGAGGTAGATGACACCGGCGACGGGCGCGATGGTGCGCACGGGTCCGTCCTCTTCACATGCCAAGAGTGAGCTCATCGCCGCGCCGCTCGACATCCCAGTCGAGTACGTCCGTGACGGATCGATGCAGGCCCGCTTCGCGACGTCCTCCAGCACGTCGTCGATGAACGCCGCGTCGTCGGCCTGCGTCGTCACGACGATGTTCCACTGCCGCGGCTGCCCGGTGCCGTTTGGGGTGACGATGACGAAACCTCGGGCCGGGCCCCTCCCGGCAAGGTCGCTGTAGAGGTCCTGCTCGACCGCGTTGGACCCAGCGCCGTGCAGATTGAGGATGACCGGCGCCGGCTTGCTCGGCGGAGGGTCGGGCAGGCTGAGACGGTAGGTGCGCTCCAGGCCGCCAGACGTGAGGATGATCGGACCTTGAGGCGCCGGTGTGCTCGTGACACAAGGGTCGCCCGCAGGTGGGGCCGGCGACACTCCGAGAGGCGCCGCGTCGATTGACGACGGGGACGAAGGCGCGACCGCGGTCTCGGTGGACGAGGTCTCCGGGGCCAGCGAAGGCGCCGCGGCCGAGTCGTCGGAGCAGCCCACGAGGCCCGCTGCGCCGGCGATGAGAACCCCGATGATCACCGCCCGACGCACGGCGAGCCAAGGTAGTCCTGGCCGCGCTGGCAATATCCGCAGCCGGGCCGGTAGCCTTTCGGGGTCCCTGCAGGAGGAATCGGGTCATGTCGCGCGTCTGCCAAGTCACTGGAAAGAAGCCTTCGACGGGCTACTCCGTGTCGCACTCGCATGTGCGCACGAAGCGGTGGTGGGTGCCGAACGTGCACAAGCGCCGGTTCTGGCTGCCGAGCGAGAAGCGCTGGGTGACGCTCACCGTCAGCACCAAGGGCCTCCGGACGATCGACAAGAAGGGCATCGAGGCCGTCGTGGCCGAGATCCGCTCCCGCGGCGAGAAGGTCTGACATGCCGAAGAACGAGAAGCGTCCGATCATCAAGCTGAAGTCGACGGCGGGCACCGGGTACACCTACGTCACGCGCAAGAACAAGACCAACACCCGCGAGCGCCTCGAGATCAAGAAGTACGACCCGGTCGTCCGCCAGCACGTCGCCTTCCGCGAAGAGCGCTAGCTCGCACCCGACACAGCGCGGTAGCTCGCAGCCGACACAGCGCGCTAGCTCCCCGGCGAGAGAGCGCGCTAGCTCGCAGCCGACGCCACGCTCCGGGCTGAGCCCCGACGAACGCCGTCGGCACGGCGCCTTCGACACCCCACTATTTCTCGTCGAGCACCTCCTCGACTGGTCGCTCCAACCGCTGCTCGACGCCGGGCTTGACCCCGGCTCGATCCGCGTCCTCGACCCTGCGTGCGGCACGGGCAACTTCCTGGTCGCCGCGGCTCGTCGCCTCGGCAGTGCGCGCAACGTCGTTGGTGTCGACTTTGACGCGAGGGCAGTTGCCGAGTGCAAGCGGCTCCTCGGCGGAGAGGCACGCGTCGAGGTCGCCGACGCGTTCACCGCCGACCTGCGCGACGACACGTTCGACGTCGTGATCGGCAACCCTCCCTTCCTCACGAAGCTCCGTCGCGCGACGGCGGGCGACCCCTCGCGCCAAGCAGCGCTGTCAGCGCGGCTCGGTGACGCACCGCCTGCGTACATCGACGAAGCGGCCTTGTTCCTCGTGCTCGCGCTGCGTCTGGCGCGGCCAGACGGCGGTCGCGTCGCCTTCGTACAGCCCATGGCGACCCTCGCGACCCGGGACAGTGGCTGGGCGCGGAGCCAGGTTCTGCAGCGCGCCGCGCTCGAAACGGTGTGGATGTCGACGTCTTCGGTGTTCGCGGCCGATGTGCCGACGTGCGCGCTGGGGCTTCACCGGGGCGCCACTCAAGGCGCCGTGGACCGAACCCTCGGCGAGGAGTGTGCGCCGTTGGCGCCGATGATCCTGCCTAGGGGGGCGACGTGGTCGCCTCTGCTGGCCGACGCGTTGGGAGTGCCTGCGCTCGACCTCACCATCGAGGGAAGCGTGGGCGACATCGCCTCGGTGGCCGCTGACTTCCGCGACGAGTTCTACGAGATCGCGTCCCTCGTCGAGGAGGGCGCGGACGGCGCCCAGGTCGTCACGACGGGTCTCATCGATCCGGGCCGCAGTCGCTGGGGTGAGGTCCCGGCGACGATCGCGGGCCGCAGGTTGATGCGGCCGACTGTCAACGTGCCCGCGCTCTCGGCTCGGTTGCGGGATCGACTCGTGCCGAAGGTCGTCGTCGCGACGCAAACGCGGGTGATCGAGGCCGCCGTCGACGCGACCGGAGCGTGGCTCCCCGCCACGCCGGTGATCTCCGTCGTCGCCGAATCGAGTCGGCTCTGGCCGATCGCCGCGGCGCTGAACTCGCCTCCCCTCTCGGCCTGGGCGGCGACGCAGCATCTCGGAGCCGCGCGCTCGTCGACCGCACTCAAGCTGAGTGCGCGGGAGGTGCGGACGCTGCCCCTTCCCGCTCGCTCCTCGACGTGGGACCAGGCTGCCGCCGCGTTGCAGGCCAGCGACCTCTTGCGGTCGGCACAGCTGATGTGCGAGGCGTATGGCGTCGACGAAGCGGTGTTCAGGTGGTGGAAGGACCGCCTCCCGCGTCGCCTCGCTCGCCGCTGAGCAGCGGCCATACGATCGCAAGGCTGTCGGGAACGAACGAGTCGCGGGTGAGGCGTTCTCGTAGCTCGTCGAACGTCACGAAGAGCGCCTCGACGACCTCGCCATCGACGAACTCGAACGGACCGTCGTCGCGAGCGACGTAGATCCGGCCGATCGCCCTCACGGCATCGTCCTCGAATCGACCGCGTCCGATCTCCTGCGGCGACGCGTGACTTCCGATCTCCTCGGCGAGCTCTCGCGCCGCGGCGTCCTCCCAGCTCTCGCCGGTGTCGACCACTCCGCCCACCGCGAGGTCCCAGCGCCCCGGCCACACGTCCTTCGTCTCGGCGCGCCGGTGGATCAGCACGCGGTCCTCCGAGTCGATGACGGCGATTCCCACCGAGCGGTGAAGCAAGTTCTCTGCTCGCATCTGCCGACGCGTCGCGACCCCGACCACGTTGTCGTCGAGATCGACGATGTCGACGAGCGCGTCGCCCGGGTCAGGCATTGGGCCGGCGCGGCAGCGCCTAGTCGGACTCCGTGATCGTGACCGAGTTGATCACCACGTCGTCCTTCGGGCGATCACCGCTCCCCGTCGGCACCGATTGCATCGCCTCGACGACGTCGAGGCCCTTCACGACCTTCCCGAACAGCGAGTACTGAGGTGGAAGGCTCGCGCCGCTGCTGCCGCTGATGATGAAGAACTGACTGCCGTTCGTGTTCGGACCGGCGTTTGCCATCGCGAGCGACCCGATCTCGTAGCGCCCAGGCTTCGGCAGCTCGTCCTCGAAGCGGTACCCGGGACCGCCGCGACCGCTGCCTTCGGGATCGCCACCCTGGCAGACGAAGCCCTTGATGATGCGATGGAAGATGATGCCGTCGTAGTAGTGGTAGCGCGCGAGGAAGACGAAGTTGTTGACGGTCTTCGGCGCACCCGCGGCGTCGAGCGCGATCGTGATGGACCCCAGCGAGGTCTCCATCTGCGCGGTGTACCGCTTCGATGGATCGATCACCATCGCCGGCGGCGCCGGGAACTTCGTGGTGCGCGGAGAGGAGCCATCGGGATTGGGGGCGTCGGTCATGGGACGCAGCCTTTCACGCGGCCAGCACGAGGAATTCGTCGTAGCGATAGAGCTCGACGAAGCCCATCCGCCGGTACAAGCCGTCACCCATCGGCGATGCCTGAAGCGCGGCGACGTCGGCCCCCGCGGCAAATCCGTGCGCGAGCGCGTGGGCGGTCGCGACCTCGCCGAGGCCGCGACGACTCGCCGACGGCATCGTCCCCACCCAGTGGATGTCCGCGACACCGTCGATGAGCACCGACATCGCCACAGCTGCGGGCGTGCCGTCGAGATCCACGATGAACGCACCGACATCGTCGCCCTGCAGCATCTCGAGGGGAGGCATCACGCCGTCGACGAGCTCTTCGGGCGCGCCGAGCTGCGCATAGGACGCCGCGAACACGCCGCGGTAGTCGCGCCGATCGTGCGCCGTCTCCACCTCGCGCACCGACACGCCAGCGGCGAGCGCGGGCATGGTCACCGGTTCGTGGATGACCATCTCGGGGAGACCGCCATCCGCGACGTGAGGCAACCCCCGCTCCGCGCAGACGTCGATCACGTCCCGATCGATGTCGCTCCTGCAGAACACGGTGTAGCCACGCTGACGCGCGCCGAACCACTCGTCCGCCCGCGCGAGCACCTCCGCCCCGCGCAACCCGGTCGCCGTTCGAATCACCCCGTTCACCACGGCGGGCACGGGGTTGGGCCCCGCCCACACGAGCAGCCCGTCGTCCGTCGACACCTCACCGCCGAGCGCGAGCGCACTCCGCCGTCGGAACTCGGCATGGACGGCGTCCACGCGGTCGGCCAGCGTCACCCCTCACCCACGAGCTCTTCACGCAGGTCACGCTTGAGGATCTTGCCGGCCGGGTTCCGAGGTAACGGCTCGTCGCGGAACCAGATCCGCACCGGCACCTTGAACGCAGCGAGACGTTCTGCGACGTGGCGCTTCAGCTCGTCCTCGCTCGCGCTCTTTCCGGGCGCGAGTTGCACGACGGCGCCCACTTCTTCGCCGAGCACGGTGTGGGGGATGCCGATCACGGCCGCGTCCGAAACCGCGGGGTGCTCGAACAGCGCAGCCTCTACTTCGACGCAGTACACGTTCTCGCCGCCTCGGATCACCATGTCCTTCGCGCGGTCGACGATGAAGACGAAGCCTTCGTCGTCGAGGCGGGCGACGTCGCCGCTGTGCAGCCAGCCGTCCGTGAACGACGCCTCCGTCGCCTCGGGCTTGTTGAAGTAACCCTTGACGACGTTCGGGCCCTTGATCCAGAGCTCGCCGACGTCTCCGCCGCCCAGCGCCTCCCCGTCAGCGTCGACGACCTTCACGTCGCAGACGGGTACGGGCACGCCCACGCTCTCGGGCTTGAGGAGGTAGTCGCTACCGGAGTTCATGGTCGTGACCGATGAGGTCTCGGTGAGCCCGTAGCCGTTGCTCGGAGTGCGCCCAGGGAACATCGCTTCGATGCGACGCACGAGCTCGGGGGCCGCAGGCGCGCCGCCGTAGCCGATCGACTTGACGCTCGACAGATCGCGCTTGTCGAAGTCGGGATGGTCGAGGACCTGCCACACCATCGCGGGCACGCCGCCGAAGGTGGTGATGCGCTCTCGCTCGATGAGCTCGAGCGCGCGGCCGGCGTCCCACCGGTACATGATCACGATCTTCCCGCCGAACGCGAGGTTCGCCACGAGGACGGAGTGACATCCCGTGGCGTGGAAGAACGGCACCGAGAGCAGGTACGCGTTCTGCACCGCGTTCTGCACCGCGTTCTGACCGGTCTGCACCCCTGCGCCCGGCATCGCGGCGGGCGGTGCGTCCGACCGGGCGGCACCCCGGGCCGCGCAGAACACGAGGCTCATCAGGTTGGTGCAGATGTTGCGCTGGGTGCCGAGCGCACCTTTCGGCCGTCCGGTCGTCCCCGACGTGTAGAAGATCGTCGCGTCGTCCTCGGGATCGAGCTCGACGGTGGGAAGTGCCGCGTTGGCCTCGACCACGCCGAGCACATCCTCGAAACGTTGCGCCGGAGCCGAGAGCTCGTGCTCGGTCCTGGCGACGATGACACCGCGCAAGGCGGGGAGCGCGCTCGAGATGCTCGGCGAGGCGTTCGTTGCGCTCGTCGTCGACGAACACGACCACCGACCCGGAGTCACTGAGCCCGTATTCGAGCTCGGGTCCCGTCCACCACGCGTTGAGGGGAACGACGACCGCTCCCAACGAGGCCGCTGCCCAGAACGCGATCGACCACTCCGGGAAGTTCCGCATCGCGATCGGCGACGCGATCCCCTTCCGCACCCCGAAGTCGACCGCGAGGCGGTGTGCCATCGTCGCCGCAGCGGCGAAGTGCTCTGCGAACGTGAGCGACTCGTCCTCGTACACGAGGAACGTCAGGTCCCGGTGCACGAGGCTCTGCTCGAGCACTGCACGCAACGACGGCGCGGCGTTCTTCCATGTGCGGGTGGCGACGCCCCTGATCAGCACCTCCTCCATCTCGAAGGGCTGGCCGGGCGCGGTGAGTGCGGCGTGGACTTCAGCGACGGAGGGCGGCATGGGCGCAGTCTGGCGCGGGACGGATCGCTGCCCAAGCGCGATGAAGCCCCCGCTCCAGTACCGGCGTCATCAGATGTGACGGAGGGGCGTGGGATGCCGGGGGTATCGGGACGGGGGCTCCAGATCGCTTAGTGCTCCTGGAGCTATGAGGTGTGTGGCGTTGGGCCTCCGCTTACCCGGAAAGGTTCAGCGGGGATCGCCCCCAAACGCTCGAGTGCGACGTGCTCCGGGAGCTGGCTTATTGCCAGCCCACGCGCCGCATTGGCTCCTCCCTTCAAACGCATCGCCACCTGACGAGGTCAGGTGCCATGCATGCTAAGCGCTGTAGGGGCGGCCGGAAAGGGTCGATACTTCTCTCCACGGAACGCGCCTCAGCGAACGCGGAGAGCGTCCGACCCCAGCGTCATTGGACATCCGTCTACCGTGACGGCCCCAGGGAGGTGGGCCACCTGAGCAATCGACTGCAACAGCTCCGGGCGCCCCTCAAGAACCGCTCCCTCGCGGTGCTCCTCTCCGCTCAGGCGCTCTCGAGTGCCGGCGACTGGGCGGCGCGGATCGCCCTCGCCGTGCTCGTCTTCGACAAGACGGGGTCAGCCGCGCTCACCGGGTTGGTCGTGACCGTGAGCGTGCTGCCGTGGATCGGCATCGGCCAAGTGCTCGCGACACTGGGCGACCGGCTCCCTCGGCGCAAGCTGATGATCGGCTGCGATCTCATCAGCGCAGCCGCGTTCGCCGCGATGGTCATCCCGATGCCAACCGCCGCGCTGTTGGTGCTCGCGTTCGTCGCCGCGCTCCCAACCCCTCCGTTTACGGCGTCTCGCGCCGCGCTCCTCCCCGAGACGGTTCCTCCCAATCAGTACCCAGACGCTCTCGCTCTCGCAACGATCGTCACGCAAGTGACGACGGTGCTCGGCTATCTCCTCGGCGGCGCACTCGTTGCGCTCATAGGCACCCGCGGCGCGCTGCTGGTGAACGCGCTCTCGTTTGCCGGATCGGCATTGGTGCTGACCCGGCTCGAGGTGGGACGGACGCCGGCGTCCAAGTCGTCCCAGATCACCCTGAGGGAGGGAGCGAGCTCGATCTGGCGCGACGTGATGATCCGGCGCGCGGTGTTGTTCTTTGCGGCGGTGAATCTCGGAGCGATCATCCCAGAGTCGATTGCGGTTGTCTATGCGTTGAAGCACCTTGGTTCCAGTGACGTCGGATCGGGCATCCTCGCCGCGGCTGTCCCAATCGGGATGATCGCTCTCGTGTCATTTCTGCCGATCGAGAATCATCCGGCACGGTGGCTCCTCCGCGTGGCCGGAATCATCACGGCGTCGGGAGCAGCGGCCGCCCTCCTCATGTTTGGGATCGACGCCCCACTGCCCTGGATCGTGCTCGGCTTCGCCGCAATCGGGGTCACGCTGGGGAGTGCCGTCCCGACGAACACTGTCTTCGGCAGCCGCGTTCCGAATGAGTCCCGCGCCTCAGCCTTTGGGCTCGCCCAGGGCACGCTTCTCGCCGCGGACGGCGCCGGAGCATTGCTCGGCGGCATCCTGGCGTCAGTGTTCGATGTGCGCGTCGCCTGCATCGTGGCGGCGGGATATCTGTTGGCAGTCGGAGCGTTTGGTGCGCTCTTTGCGCCCCACGAAGAAGTGCCGCAACCGGCACGCACGAGGATGCCTCCGGCTCCGCCGCCCCCAACGGTCTCCGTGGGGCTCGTCGAGGTCGGCGGTCGGCGGCCTCCCGCACCTCCGCCTCGGCCGATGCAGAGTGGAGAGGTTCCTAGCTAGCGGAGGTCGCCGACACTCGCTCGCGTCGGGCCGCAACCCGCGCCGACACTTTCGCAGTGCGCTCGAGGTAGTTCATGAGGCGATCGCGCGCTTCCTCCGCTTCGGCGCTCAACCCAGTGAGCTCCGCGACTTTCCACTGACGCATCACGATCGGCACCAGGATCTGCTCGTGGTGGACGCTCAGGTCGTAGATGCCGGCGCGGGCGATGCGCTGTGCATGCTTTTCGAAGTTGGGGATGCCGGTGCCCGGCATCGCGAACACGCGCACCTCGTGGTCGATCGCGATCATCATCGCCGACGCGTCGAGCTCGATCGCCGCGGAAGCGAGATCTCGGTAGAAGAGATGGTGGAAGTTCTCATCTGCCGCGACGCGTGCCATGACCTCGTACCCAACGGGATCCTCGACGACCTTGCCGGTGTTGCGGTGCGAGATGCGCGTCGCGAGCTCCTGAAGCGTGAGGTACACCAAACCGTTGAACGGGTGGTCAGGCGCCGGCACCTCGCCCTTGCTCACCTGCACCATGCGGGCACGCTCGAGGTCCACGGGATCGATCGCTCGGGACACGGTGAGGTAGTCGCGAATGACGATCGAGTGGCGGCCCTCTTCGGCCGTCCAGCGCCGGGCCCAGTCACCCCAGCTCCCCTCGCGCCCGAAGAGGCCGTCGATGTCGCGGAAGTAGTACGGCAGGTTGTCCTCGGTCAGGAGGTTGACGAACAAAGCACTTCGAACCGCCTCGTCGAGCGGCATGAACGAGTCGTCCTCTCGCCACTGCTCACCCGGTTCGAAGTCTCGCCCCCGGCTGTAGGGCACGAGCTCGTGCGGGAACCACTCCTTCGTCGTCGCCAAATGGCGTTCGAGCAAACGTCCGGCGACCGGCTCGAGCTCCGAGAGGGCGGCGAATGGCGACATCCGGTCAGCCTACCTACTGGTCGGTAGGGACTGCGAGCGTCCCCGCGTGTTCCTCAGTCGTTCTGTCCCGCCACATGCAGGCCCAACGACGGCTTGCGCACGAGCACCGCGACCTCCTCGGGCGGAATCGGCCGGCTGTACAGGAAGCCCTGGGCCTCCTTGCACCCGTGCGTGCGGAGGAATGTCTGTTGCTCGAGGGTCTCGACGCCCTCGGCGACGACCTCGAGGCGCAGAGCCCGGGCGATTCCGATGAATGCCGACACCAACGGCGCGACGCCCTGCGCCGAGGTGATCTGGTTGACGAACGTCCGGTCGATCTTCAGGCGATCGACGGGGAACCGTTGCATCTGCGCCAAGGCCGAGTAGCCCGTCCCGAAGTCGTCGATGGCGAAGCGAACCCCGAGGTCACGTACTCGGCGGATGATGTCGAGGGCGCCCTCGGACTCGCGTAGCGCCAGGCTCTCCGTGATCTCGAGCTCGAGGCGCTGCGCGGCCAGTCCGCTGTCGCGGAGGACAGTCGCAACCCGCCCGATGATGCGGTCGTCGGAGAAGTTTCGGCCAGAGAGGTTGGCGGCCATCCGCAGGGCGGGGAGGCCCTCGTGGTCCCACGTCACGGCCTGCGCACATGCGTGACGCAGGACCCAGGTGTCGACCTCCACGACGAGGTCGGACTCCTCAGCGAGTGGCACGAAGTCCGCGGGCGTCAGCAAGCCCAGAGTCGGATGCTCCCAGCGCACGAGCGCCTCGACACCGACGATATGACCCGTGCGCAGATCGATCTGCGGCTGATAGAGCACGCGCAGCTCATCGCGACGGAGGGCGTTGTGCAGCTCGCTGCGCCGTGCGAGATGGATCTGTGCCAATTCGTTCGTGCCCGCGTCGTACAGCCGAGTGCAGTTGCCGCCCGCGTCCTTGGCGCGGTGCATCGCAGTGTCCGCGTTCCGGAGCAACTGGCCCGCGTGCGCGCCGTCGTCGGGGAAGACCGCGATTCCTGCGCTTGCGGTCATGAACAGCTCGTGCCCGTCGACAACAAAGGGCCGGCTGACGGCCGTGAGGAGCTGCTCTGCGAGCGTCCCCAGCGCCTCCCCCTCACCAACGCCAGGGAGGAGGATGGTGAAGTCGTCGGCACTCATACGCGCGACCGTGTCACCTTCGCGGATCGCTCCCAGCAAGCGTCCACCGACCCGCTTCAAGAGTTCGTTGCCCACCGCGTGTCCGAGGCTCGCATTGACTTTTTGGAACGCGTCCAGGTCGAGCATCAGCACCGCCAGCTTCTCCCGCAGGCGCCTGGCTCGCTGCACCGCCTGGTTCACGCGGTCCTCGAAGAGCAGCTGGTTCGGGAGCCCGGTCAAGCGGTCGTGGGTGGCCTGATGGCGGATCTGGCTGACGAGGTGGGCATTCTCGAGGGCCGATGCGCCGATCGCGCCGATCGCTTCGAGCAGCTGGACATCCTCTGGGTTGAAGCCGGACATGCCTTTGCGCCCGCCGACCACGAGCCATTGCTGATCGTCGCTGATCGGGATGCGTACTCCTCGCTGCTCGTCTGCCGGAGGTGCGGTGCCGATCCAAGCGTCCCGCGCGTGGAGGAGCTCCTTGGCCGAGTCGACGAGGGAGTGCGTGACATCGTCTGAGTCGATGGAGGAGTGCACCTCCTGTGCGGTCCTCAGCAATCCGTCAAGGCGCTCACGATCGAGCTGAGCTCGCAGGTGCTCGCCGAGTACCACTCGCACCATGACCAGAGGGACAAGAGCAATGAGCAGCACCCACGGATAGGAAGCCGCGCTGATCCCGGCCAACACGCCGATCGAGACGGCGCTCACCCATTGCAGCAAGCGCGGCCACAGCCCGTCTCTGAGGTTCGCCGCAAGTGAGACGTCCTCGCTCACCGAGATCACGAGGCTCACGGCGAACTGCCCGACGACGGCCATCGTGATGGCGCCGACCACTGCGCCAATGACCGCGGTGGGCTCGATCGTGCCAGGGGGGCCGCTGCTGAAAAGCACGAAGATGCCCGTGCCGACGACCACGGACAACATGACCTGACCGAGGTTGAACACAAACTTGGCGAGGACGGTTCGAGTCCAGAGCAAGCCCGCCGCGGTACCGAGGAGGAAGATCGCCAACGCGCCCATCGGCGGGAGCAGAAGCACCGCGATGACGAAGTAGGCCTCGTCCAGGTGCATCGTCTCCGCTTCTTCGTTTCGAAGAATGCGCAGCGGATAGGCCCACCCAATGGCAACCGGAATCGCGAGCGCGAGGATGATGAGCGGATTTCCCCATCCCTGATCCGCAGTGAGCGCGAAGGCGGCGATCGTCGCGATGAGCCCCGCGACGCCAGTGCCGGCGACAATGGATCGAGTGGCGCGATTCACGGGCGGTTCCGGGGCGCGCGGACACAGTCCGGCACCCCACCCCCGATCGTCGAAGTCGCCACCAGCACCTCCGGCCACGAACACGCTTGGCGTGCCTGTGTCTTGTCGGCGCGGACGACCTCGCTTTGAGGGTCAGGCGCGTCACGAGGGAACGGGGGACCACGAGAGGACGCTCGACCGCTCGAAAGGCGCCGAGATGCGCGAAGGAGCGCGTGTCAGGCGAGAGGCGGCACGCGACCCTCGACGACGTCGTCGCCGAAGATCAGTCGCGCCGGCGGGCTCGAGGTTCGGCCCTCGGCGCAATGTGTGGCCGCCGTCGATCGCGATGCATTGGCCGGTGACCCACGACGACTCCGGCCCCGCGAGGTAGCGCACCCCGGCGGCGATGTCGTCGACGGTGCCCAGCCGCCCCAGTGGCATCTGATCCAGGTAGTCGGCCCGGATGCCGTCGTCGTTCACGAGTGCGCTCGCGAGATCGGTCGGCACGAGCCCGGGCTGCACCGCGTTCACACGCACCTGCGCGTTGCCGAGCTCGTCGGCGGCATTGCGAACCAACGTCTCGAGCCCGGCTTTGCTCACGCAATACGCGCTCATGAAGCGGTGCGTGAGCGGACCGGCGATCGAGGAGATCGCGACGATCGCCCCACCGCCGCTCGCGGCGATCGCCGCGCCTGCGTGCTTGATGCCGAGGAACGCACCAGTGAGGTTCGTGTCGAGCACGGCCTGCCACGCCCCGACCTCGGTGGTGAGCAGGGGACCGAACGTGCCGGTACCCGCAGCCAGCACTGCGATGTGCAGCCCGTCGACTGCCTCTCTCGCGTGCCCGACGGCGGCACGAACCGAGTCCTCGTCGGCGACGTCGCAGGCCGCGCTTCGCACGTCGACACCATCCGGCGCGTCGACTCTCAGCTCGTCGACCGCGCCCGCGAGCTTCGACTCGGTTCGGCCGGCGATCGTGACCGAGCATCCGTCGCGCACGAACCATCGCGCGCATGCGAGTCCGATGCCGCTGCCGCCGCCGGTGATGAACGCCGCTTGTCCGCGGAGGGGCAGCGCGTCGTTGCCGGTCACTTCATTGCCAACGCGTTCGGCGGCGAGGCGACTCCGGCGGGCAGGTTCAACGGCGCCGACGTGAAGAAGCACTCGTAGCGTCCGTCGGCTGCGCAGTCATCCGCGAGCGGTTCGAGGTTCCACAGCTCGCCGAGCGGGATGCCGAGCATCGGCAGCAGCAACGTGTGCACGAACGTCTCGTGCATCCGCGACGGGTCGGCGCGCACCTCTTCGACGACCGCGGGGTCGACGTGCGCCCCCGGCGGCCAGATCTCCACAGCCGGGTTGTCGGCGCCGATCGCGGCGATGTGCAGATCCCAGAGAAAGCGGGCGGTGTCTTCCCCTGGGGGAAGGCCGGGTGCGGCCATCTGGGTGCGGTCGCTCATGCGGGTGCGGGTGTCCATGTCGAGCGCGCTGTACCAGCCGACCCAGCCGGTGCGCATCAACAGGACATCGCCCGGTTCGAGCGTTGTCCCCTGGTCAGCAAGGGTGCCGAGCACGTCTTCGGGCGTGATCGGGTCGGGTGCGTCCATCCGTACGGGACGCCCTTGCGCGGCCCGCCACCGACCGACATCGGCGAGCACCGCCCGTCCCGCCAGCCCCCGCGACGCCCAATGGTGCATGCCGTGCTCCTCGTCGGGGACGCCGCCGTAGTGGCCGTGCACCGGATGTCGGACATGCCGGAACCCGTCCCACTGCGACGAGCTCTGCGTGTTCCATCCGTGCATCACATCGTCGTGCCCGACCGACGGAGGCTTGCCGGTCACCTCGTGCTCGAACCTGGCCCGACCGAACAGCGGCGGGTCGGGCATCCGCATGTCCCAGTTGAGGGGGAAGAGCGCTCCGCGCTGCACGAGCCTTGCCGCGGCAACGACCCGATCGGGTGTGAGCAGGTTGAAGCAACCGAAGACATCGCGGTCGCCCCACAAGCCCCACGAGGAACCGGGCGGCTTGCCTGCGGCCACGGGGAGGTCGTCGTACGCGGGCAGCCGATCCGTCGCCATGATCGACACCCTAGGCTCCGGTGCCATGACGGCAGCCGGCCCCCTCGACGGTGTGCGTGTGCTCGACCTGTCCCGCGTCCTCGCGGGCCCGCATGCGGGAAGGATGCTCGTCGACCTCGGCGCCGACGTCATCAAGGTCGAACCGCCCGAGGGTGATCTCACCCGTTTCTCGTGGCCGCGCATCAACTCGATGGCCACGTATTTCGCACAGCAGAACTGCGGCAAGCGCAACATCAGCCTCGACCTCCGCAAGCCCGAAGCAGTGGCGATCGTGCGCTCGCTCGCGGGGCTCTCCGACGTCGTGCTCGAGAACTTCCGCCCCGGCGTCATGACCCGGATGGGTCTCGACCCCGACGGCCTGCTCGCGGAGTATCCCCGCCTCGTCATCGCGTCGATCAGCGGGTACGGGCAGGAAGGCCCTTGGGTCGGGCGGCGCGCCTACGCACCGGTGGTACAGGCCGAGGCCGGCATCACGTGGAGCCAGGCAGTGGCGCGGGGCAAGGCCGCGAACGATGTGTTCTCCCACGGCGACGTGTACACCGCGCTCGAATGCCTGTCCGCGCTGCTCGCCGCGCTGTACCAGCGCGAACGCACCGGCGTGGGACAGCGAGTCGACATCGCGATGGCCGAGACCATGCTGGCCATCAACGAGCACGCGCACTGGCAGCTCAACGGTGGGGAGGTCGGGGACGAGATCCCCTCGTTCGCGCCCGGCGACTACCCGGTCCTACCGACGAGCGAGGGGCATCACATCGTCATCAGTGGCCATCCCGCTGCGAGAGGCACCTTCGAGCTGTACATCAAGGCCGCGGGTCGCCCAGAGCTGGCGGACGATCCCCGCTTCGCCACGCCCACCGACCGCCTCGAGCACCTCGACGAGATCATCGAGGTGCTCGGGGAATGGACGTCGACGTTCGACGACATCGACGAGCTCGAGGAGGTGCTCGCGAAGCACGGGCTCGCGATGGGCGTGATGCGCACGGTCGCTGAGATCAGCCACACGGATTGGGCGCGCGAGCGAGGGGCGATCGTCGAGGTGGAGGATCGGTCCGGCGGCACCCTGCGCTTGCCCAACTCGCCTTGGCGCTTCTCCGCCGCCGATACCGGCCTCAGGGGACGGCCCGCGTATCGTGGCGAGGACAACCGCGCCGTGTTGAGCGAGCTCCTCGACGTGTCCGACGCGGAACTCGATCGGCTCGAAACCGAAGGCATCTTGTCGAGCCGGCCGCCTCGAGTCTGACCGCGTCGCCGATGCCGCTGCGGTGGGGCATCGCCCCGATGAAGGCGGTGTCGAGCGACAGCGTGCCCGCGGACGACGGGTGGGAGTTCGAGATCAAGTGGGACGGCAACCGAAACTTCGCGTTCGTCGAGGACGGCGCCGTCCGCTTCCAGACCTCCAACAAGCTCGACTCGACGGCTCGCTTCGCGGCGCTCAGCTCCCTCCCTGACGGAGTGAACGCGAAGCAAGCCATTCTCGATGGGGAGGTCGTGATCCTCGACCCAGCGGGGCGACCGAGCTTCAGCCTGCTGCAGCAGGGCGAGGGGGCGTTGCTCTACGTGATCTTCGACGTGCTCCAGATCGATGGCCGCGACGTGACCGGGCTTGCGTACTCAGACCGTCGGAAGCTGCTCGAACAGCTCGTCGACAACGGCGATCGCTGGATGGTGTCGCCTCGTCACGCGGACGGCAACGCGCTCTACGAAGCCGCGAAGGAACGCGGTCTCGAAGGCGTCATGGCCAAGCGCGTCGACAGCGTGTACGAGCCCGGGCGTCGATCGCCGGCATGGCGCAAGATCAAGTACCGCCCGCAACAAGAGTTCGTTGTCGGCGGCTGGGTGCCCGGCGGGGGCACCCGGGGGTCGACGTTCGCCGCGCTGCTCGTGGGTGTCTACAAAGGGAGGAAGCTGCAGTACTCCGGGCGGGTCGGCACGGGCTTCAAGGAGCGAGAGCTGCAGCGGCTGCTCGGTCGCTTTCGTGGGCTCGCGTCGGACGAGTGCCCGTTCGATCCACCGCCTCCACCCCCCACGCGCAAGATCGCCCACTGGCTGCGCCCGGAGATGGTGGTCGAGGTCCAGTTCGCCGAGTGGACGGGCGACAACATCCTCCGCCAGCCCTCGTACATGGGAGAGCGCGACGACAAGAACCCCCGCAAGGTCGTTCGCGAGATCTGACGTCCGTGACCGGAGCGGTCAGCGGCCGGTGTGGCCGAAGCCGCCGCCTCGGTTCTCCCCCTCGAGCGTGTCCACCTCGCGGAACGCGCAGGCTTCGACTCGCTGGATGACGAGCTGGGCGATGCGATCGCCTCGATGCACGTGATACGCCTCGGTCGGGTCGGTGTTGACGAGCAGCACCTTGAGCTCGTCGCGGTATCCGGCGTCGATGAGACCGGGCGTGTTCAGCAACGTGATGCCGTGGCGCAGCGCAAGCCCGCTGCGCGGCTGCACGAAACCGGCGTACCCGACAGGGATGGCGATCGCGATGCCCGTCGGCACGAGCGCCCGGCCGCCGCCCGGCGCCAGCGCCGCATCCTCGCGAGCGCACAGGTCGGCGCCGGCGTCGCCTTCTCGCGCGTAGCTCGGGAGCGGCAGCTCGGGATCGAGCCGGACGACGGGCACGTCCACCGGTTCGAGCATCGGGTGAGCGTAGGCCGCGGCATACCATCCTCCGGTGCTCGCCTGGATGGATCTCGAGATGACCGGCCTCGACCCCGGTCGCGACGTCATCGTCGAGATCGCCACGCTCGTCACCGACGACGACCTCGAGATCGTGGCCGAGGGCCCCGATCTCGTCATCCACCAACCGCCTGATGTGTTGAGCCGCATGGAGCAGGTCGTGAAGGACATGCACGCGCGGAGCGGGTTGCTGACCGCGATCGGCGCATCGACGATCTCGCTCGACGAAGCGGGGGCAGCCACGCTGGCCTTCCTGAAGGAGCACACACCGGGCCCGGGGGTGGTGCCACTGTGCGGCAACAGCATCGGCACCGACCGCCGCTTCCTCGCCGCCTACCTTCCCGAGATCGAGAGCTGGCTGCACTACCGGTCGATCGACGTGTCGAGCGTGAAGGAGCTCGTGAAGCGCTGGTATCCCCACGTGCGAGCCGGCCGGCCGCGCAAGGAGGGCCACCACCGCGCCCTCGACGACATCCGCGAGAGCATCGCCGAGCTCCGGTACTACCGCGAGACCGCGTTCCTGCCGCGTTCGACCACCGAATCGACGGCGTAGCCTGCCGGGGTGGAGAAGCCCAGCCGTCAAGAGCAAGAGCCCGCGTCCGACGAGGTCACCGAGGTCGCCCCCGGCGTGTTGCGCATGCAGCTGCCGATCGACATGCCCGGCCTCGGCCACGTCAACTGCTACGCGCTGGAAGACGAGCGCGGCATTGCGATCGTCGACCCCGGCCTGCCCGGCCAGGAGTCGTGGACCCATCTCGTCGACCGGCTCGACCGGTCCGGCGCAGGGCTGGCCAGGGTGCACACCGTGATCGTGACCCACTCGCATCCCGATCACTTCGGAGGCGCCGGGCGGGTGCGGCACGAGGTCGGGGCCGAGCTCGTCACCCACGAGCTGTTTCGCACGTGGTGGGACCCGTCCGAGGACGAGACGCCGCTCGAGGAGGCCCCGAACCCGTGGCGCGCCACTCCCTGGGCCGGTGAGGAGTACATGCCCGACCCCGACCGGCGTAAGCGGTTCGAGGAGATGCGCAGCAACAACCTCTTCCCGGCTCCCCGACCCACTCGGCGGGTCGAGGACGCCGAGGTCGTGACGCTCGCTCGACGCGAGTGGGTATCGATGCACACGCCCGGTCACACGGCCGATCACTTGTGCCTGTTCGACCCCGCGGAGGGCGTGCTGCTCTCGGGCGACCACGTGCTGCCCACGATCACGCCGCACATCTCCGGCATCGGCACCTCCGAAGACCCGCTCGCCGAGTTCTTCGCCTCGCTCGACCGCATGACCGAGCTCGAAGGCGTGACGATCGTTCTGCCCGCTCACGGCCACCCGTTCACCGATGTCGCCGGTCGCGCCAAGGCGATCCGCCGCCATCACGAGGAGCGGCTCGACAAGCTGCGCGACGCATCGCGCGAGATCGGCGGGTTCGCAACCGTCGGAGAGCTGTCACAACACCTCTTCTCGCCCCGGTCGTGGGGGCCGATGGCCGACAGCGAGACCTACGCCCACCTCGAGCACCTGCGCCTCCTCGGTGGCGCCGAGTGCCGGTCGGAGGACGGGAAGCTGCTCTACGAAGTCGGCTGAGCCCCGAGCGCGAGCTACCAGGGCGCTCGCGTGCACCGTTGAGCCGACCACCATCCACATCTCGCACGTGTCATCGGTGTCGCAGCTATGGATCCGCACCGACGCGCCGGGTTCGATCGCGACGCGGAACTCCACCTCGGCTCGCATCGGAGGTCGCAGGTCGCGCCGTCGCGACAGCTCCTCTTCGACAGCGGACCAGTACGCGGCATTGTTCATGTGCTCGAGCACGTCGAAGTCGGTGAAGCGGAGAGGCCAGTCGTGCACTTGGGCATCGCCCCTCGGTTCGCCATGCGTAAGTCGCGCCGAGACCTTGCGTTCACCGATCGCCTCGCCGTAGATCGCGACGAACTCGTCGGGAAGTGCCTTCGGCCGTCCCTCGTCGGTGACGTGCACCCACAAGCTGGCCGCCTCGATCGACGCGCCATGCGAGCCCGTGACCGTCACCCGCCGTTCGGCCCAGCTGCGGCCCACCCCCGACGCGAACGTCGTGAGCGTGAGCTCCTCGCCGAACCGGGCGCCCGACCGGACTTCGATCGCGGTGCGCCGCACGACCCACGCCATGTCGTTCTCGAACGCCGCGTCGCGCGTGTCGTCGTTCGACACGTCCTGGAGATATCGGGCGAGGCCGTCGAAGCGGAGCCGACCCCCGGGGCTCGAGTCGCCGAGCCGCACGGGACGCGTCCGCTGATAGCGGCGTCCCAGCTCAGGCAGGGGCACGAAGTCGCGGGTGTCGGGGGAGGGGGTGATGGCCCGGGACGTTATGTCCCGCTGTGAAGATCCACTGTGACTTCGGCGATAAATGGTTGACGGCCGCGGGCCGGTCATGGTTGGCTTGCTGAGCCCATTGGGCGCGATAGCACGCGACACCAACACGTGACAACAGCAACAGGGCAACACCCGAGAGCGAGGGTCCGAATTCCGATGAAGCGCACCAACGACGTGAATCAGGTGGCCAACCCGGCCAACTGCGCGCGTCCGCGCGTCTTTGGAGGCGGGCTCACGTGGCAAGTGGACACGGCAACGCTCATGTCCATTTCTGCTCACAAGGCCTACTCCACCCGACGGCTCTGCGAGTCTCCGACGTAAGCAACAACGAAAACGTCGAGAAGATCCAGAGGCCGTCGGGATTACCCGGCGGCCTTTCTCATTCTCGGCATTCGACTTAGGGGCACCCACATGTACGCCATCACTGACAACCAGGAGCTCGAGACACCCCAGCCCGTCGCCGCACCGGCGGCGTGGTGGGCCAAGGCCCGCTGCAACGACGGCGCGGCCACGCTGACCTCCCTGTTCTTCTCCGAGGATCTCATCGACATCGCCCGGGCCAAGGCCATCTGCTCGAAGTGCCCGGTCCGCGAGCCTTGCCTCGCCGAGGCCCTCGAGCGTCAGGAGCCGTGCGGTGTGTGGGGCGGTCAGCTGCTCCAGAACGGACGGATCCTGGCCCAGAAGCGCAAGCGGGGCCGGCCGCCCAAGCACCCGCGACCCGAGCTGGAGGTCGAAGAGGTGCCGCTTCCGCCCTGGATCCGCACCGCCTGAGCCGAGCCTCCAGGGCCGCACCAGCGGCCCATACCGGTCACCGCCGTGGGCGGGCCGGGGTGACGCAGATCTGCGAGCCCCGCCCCGCCCAGCGGTCGAACCGGCCGGTACCGTCTCTGGCGTGGAAACCGCCGTGCGCCGCCGAGCCATCTGGCGCGGCCTGGCCATCGGTGCCGTGCTCAGCGCGTGTGTCATCGCCGCGCTGGTGCTGTTCGGGGGGAACGAGGAGGAGCCGGCCACGCTGGGCGCCATTCCCACCGCATCCGGCCAGACCGGAGATCCGGCGCCCTCAGCGCCCTTCGAGCGCTTCGACGGCACCGAGGCGACGTTCGCCGACTATCTCGGCACTCCGCTCGTCGTGAACTTCTTCGCGTCGTGGTGCGCCCCGTGCGTCCGCGAGATGCCCGCCTTCGAGGCCGTCCACCAGGAGATAGGCGACCAGGTCGCCTTTCTCGGGATGAACAACCAGGACCGCGCCTCCGATGGAGAGGCAATCGCCGAGAAGACCGGCGTCACCTATGACGTGGCCCGCGACCCCGACGGTGACTTCCTGAGCGCGTTCGGTGGCATCGTGATGCCGACGACGGTGTTCATCGACGCCGAGGGGACGGTGGTCGAGGTCCACAACGGCGCCCTCTCGCAGTCGGCGCTCGAGGACCGGCTTCACGACCTGTTCGGCACATGATCGACGCCCCGCTGGCGCTCGCCTTCACCGCCGGCCTCGTCGCGACAGTCAACCCGTGCGGCTTCGCGATGTTGCCCGCCTACCTGTCCTACTTCCTCGGCATCGAGGGGTCGGAGACCGCCGAGGAAGACCCGAGGGCGAGCGTCGGCACCGCACTCGTGGTGGGCGCGACCGTGTCGCTCGGGTTTCTCGTCGTTTTCGGCATCGTGGGCGCGTTGGTCAACGCCGGCGTGCAGTCGTTCATCGACTACGTCAAGTGGGCGACGATCGCGATCGGGATCGGCCTCGTCGCACTTGGGATCGCGATGCTGCGCGGATACCACTTGCCGTTCTCGACCCCGCGTCTCGACAAGGGTGGACGCAACCGGACGCTCGGCTCGGTCTTCCTGTTCGGGGTGTCGTACGCGATCGCGTCGATCTCGTGCACGTTGCCGGTGTTCCTCGCCCTCGTGTTCAGCACGTTCTCACGGACGAACTTCGCTTCGGGCATGGCCACTTTCCTTGCCTACGCGTTCGGGATGGCGCTGGTGCTGATGGCCTTGACCGTCGCCCTCGCGCTGGCGAAGCAGTCGCTCGTGCGCTCCCTGCGCGGCGCCATGCGTTACATCGACCGCGTCGCGGGCGCGCTGCTCATCGTCGCGGGCGGCTATCTCATCTACTACTGGACCTTCAACATCGCGACCGACTACTCGAGCGCGACCGGATCGGGGCCGATCACGTTCGTGGAGGACCTCTCGGCCCGTATCGCGACGAACATCCAGGACTGGGGCGCCGGACGGGTCGGGTTCGTGCTCGCCGTCGCCATCGCCGGGTCCGCCTGGTACGCGCTGTCGCGCCGCCGCGACTCCGCCGGCCGGCGCTGACCTCGTGTTCGACGAGCTGCTTGCGCACCCGGGAGTCGAGGAAGTCTCAGAGCTCGGCTCGACGTTCGGGTTCATGGCGTACCACGGGGGCTCGCTCGAAGAGGTCACCGACGTCGTCGCGCGGGAGGCGGCGGCGCGCTCCGGTGCATCGCTGTACGCCGTCGTGCAGCCGCCCGACTTCCGGTGGCACATCCCATCGACCGCGGTCAGGCCGGAGCAGTCGACCGCGCTCGCCGCTTTCCTCGACCACGTCGACGTCGTCGTCACGGTGCACGGCTACGGGCGCCAGGACTTCTGGACCACGCTCCTACTGGGGGGTCGCAACCGCGTGCTGGCCGAGCATCTCGCCGGCCATCTCCACACGACGCTGCCGGACTACACGGTCGTGACCGACCTCGACGAGATCCCGCAAGCCTTGCGCGGCCTCCATCCCGAGAACCCGGTGAACCTGCCCCGCGGCGGTGGGGTGCAGCTGGAGCTGCCGCCGCGTGTGCGAGGCCGGAGCCCGATCTGGGCGGACTGGGAAGGGCCGGGGCTCGTCCCTCACACCGAGGCGCTGATCGACGGGCTGGCCGCCGCCGCCCGCTCGTGGCCGGTCACGGCCACAGGCGCTCGATGAGCCACGCGCCGAGCTCCTGGCGGTAGCGGAAGCGATCGTGGAGGCGGTTCGCCCGCCCCTGCCACACCTCGAGGGTCTCGTGCGCGAGGCGGTAGCCGCCCCAGTGAGGCGGCCGTGGGATCTCAGCCTCGCCGAACCGCTCCTCGATTGCCGCGACCGCCGCGTCGAGCGTGGCGCGATCGTCGAGCACTTCGCTCTGCTGCGAGGCCCACGCGCCGATCTGCGCGGCGCGCGGACGCGTCGCGAAGTAGGCGTCGGACTCGGCGTCGTCGATGATCGTCACCTCGCCGTCGACACGGATTTGGCGGTGCAGCGGTATCCAGGCGAACACGAGGGTGGCGAAGGGGGTGATCTCCAGCTCGCGGCCCTTGCGGCTGTTGCGGTTCGTGAACCACACGAAGCCCCGCTCGTCGACGCCGCGCAGCAACACCATTCGCGCGTTGGGCCGGCGGTCCGGCGTGGTCGTGGCGAGCGTCATCGCGTGGGGCTCTTCGAGCCCGGCGTTGCTGGCGTCGTCGAACCACCGGATGAACTGCGTGATCGGATCAGCGGCGAGGTCAGCGCGCTCGAGCCCCGCGGTGTCGTACTCGAACCTCCGCGTTGAGATGCTTTCGGGCTTTCCCGCCATCCGTGCCAACACCGCTTCGCGGACAAGGCGGAGGTCCGCGCCGAGGGTCACGAGGATCTGCGCGGCGAGACCCTGCCCCTCACGAACGAGGCCGAGCAGGATGTGCTCGGTGCCGATGTAGTCATGGCCGAGCTGCAGGGCCTCTCGAAGCGACAGCTCGAGCACTTTCTTGGTGCGCGGCGTGAAAGGGATGTTGCCCCCCGACGGTGTCCCCGGGCGGCGGCCGACGATTCGGTCGACCTCGGTGCGGACTGCCGGCGCCGAGACGCCGAGTGACCCGAGCGCCTTGGCGGCGACACCCTCACCTTCGGCGAGCAGACCGAGCAGGATGTGCTCGGTGCCGATGTAGTCGTGGCCCAGGAGGCGCGATTCCTCCTGGGCCAAGACGATCGACCGGCGGGCTCGATCAGTGAAGCGCTCGAACACTCCGCCAGTCTGGCGCGGCTCAGACCTCGAAGGTCAGGCCGTAAACCTCCTCGAAGCCGAGGATGCAGAGTGGGCGCTCGGGGCATTCGGGCGGCCCGCCCAGCGTCAGCTGCTCGGTGACGGTCGCGAGGTCCGAGATCGTCGTGAGCCCGAACGTGTCGGCGGTCTCCTGGGTGACGACCAGCGCGTTCGCGTCGGCGGCCGGGCTCGGGTCGAGGGGGGTGACGCCGATCGGCTCCGTGGCGGCGATCAGCAGCTCCATCGTTTCGTCGAGGTCACCTGTTGGCTCGCCTCCGAGGAACGTGAGATAGGAGCCGACGTACTCCGGGTACACGTCGATCTCGCCAGTCTCGAGCGCCGGTGCGACAACCTCGCGACTACCGAGCTGGAACTTCGTCGTCACGTCCGCGCTGTTGTTACGCAGCACGAGCGCGTACATGTTGGCGACGATCTCCTGCTCGCTGAAGTTGGCTGAACCCACGGTGATCGACAGGCCCGCGAGCCCGTCGCTGCCCACTTCTTCGCCGATGAGCCCCTTCTCGGTCAGGAAGTCCTCGGCCACGACCGCCGGATCCTCCTTGTCTTGATCCACCCGGAGGTTCAGCGCGGCAAGCTCCTCGGTCGTCAGGCTCGCCGACACCGTGTTGAGCACCTCGGCGAGGCCGATCGTCGACTCCGCAACCTCGGTGCGCACGACCGGCACCAGGTTCTCGACCGGCTGGAGCTGCTTGTCGTCCTCGAGGACGACCCAACCGTTCGCACTGATGACACCCTGACTCGAGAACATGAGCGCGATGTCGATGTCGCCGCTCTCGAGCGCGCCCGTGGTGAGCGGGCCGCCGGCGTCGAGGGCCTTGAACACGATCGCCGGCGCGGCCGATGCCGGTGCGCTCTCTGCCGGCGTCGACTCTGCAGGCGTGCTCTCGGCAGGTGCGCTGGACGAGGCGCTCGAGTCGCTGTCGTCGCCACATGCCGCGGCCACGAGCGAGAAGGTCACGAAGACGGCGGCGAAGAGCCACCTCGCGGACTTGGTCACTGGGATTCCCTTCGGTTGGTTGCGGGAGTGGCGTCGACGAGCATTGGGGTGCTCAGTACGTCGAGGCCGGGTTGCCGAACGGCGCGCGGACCCTCGGCCCGCAACCCCTCGGACACCATGGCGCGCTCGACTCAGAGCCAGCAGCGCTTCGATCGAAAGTGCGAGCGCCGCGACGAGCAGCGCGCCCGCGAACACTCGCGGGAAGTCACGCACTGCGATGCCGTCGACGATGAAGCGGCCGAGACCGCCGGACGCGACAACGGCCGCCAACGTCGCTGTCGCGACCACCTGGAGGGCCGAGATGCGGATGCCAGCCATGATGAGCGGCAGCGCGATTGGCATCTCGACCTTGACCATCCGCTGCCACGAGCGCATGCCGACGCCAGCCGCCGAGTCGCGGATGCCCTCGTCGACTTCGCTCATCCCCACGTAGGTGTTCGTGATGATGGGCGGGATCGCCAGCGCGATAAGCGCGAGCAGCGCCGCCTTCGACATGCCGCCGACCTCACCGATTCCCCAGAACTGCGCTCCGAGCACGAGCAACGCAAACGACGGAATGGCCCGGCCCACGTTCGACACGTTGACGGCGAGAGTGCCGCCGCGGCGCGTGTGGCCGAGCCAAAGCCCGATGGGGAGCGCGATCGCCAGCGCGACCGCCATCGCTGTCACCGACAACCAGAGGTGCTCGACGAGGCGATTGGGGATGCCGGAATTGCCGCTCCAGTGGTCACCGTCGGTGAACCAGTCGGAGACACGGCTGAGGAAGTCCATCTCAGCGGCCTGCTCTCGCCCACGGGGTTGCGAGCTTCTGCACACCGACGAGCAGGAGATCGGCGGCAATGGCCATCGCGACGGAGAGCACCGTGCCGACGACGAGCGGGGTGCGGAAGTCGCGATTGAGCCCGTCGTTGATGAGCTGGCCGAGCCCGCCCAAACCGATCAACGCGGTAACCGTGACGAGGCCGATCGTGCTGATCGTCGCGAGGCGGATGCCGGCCATGATCGAAGGGAGCGCGAGCGGCAGCTCGACCTTCACGAGCCGGGCGGTGCGCCCGTACCCCATGCCGTCGGCGGCGTCCTTCACGGCCGAGGGAACCCCTTCGAGGCCGGTGACGATATTGCGAGTGAGGATGAACAGCGTGTACGAGGCCAGCGGGATCAGCGCCGTCGTGCGACTGAGCCCCGTAAGTGGCACGAGGATTGCGAAGAGGGCGAGCGACGGGATCGTGTAGAGGATGCCGGCGATCGAGAACGCCGGCGCCTGCAACCATCGGTAGCGCACTGCGACCAGAGAGACCGGCACCGCGACGATCAGGCCCAGCAGCACCGCTTCGATGGTGAGCACCAGGTGCTCCCGCAGTGCGCTCATGATCTCGTCGCCATGACTGGTGACCCAATCCCAACGAACCCAGGGGTCACCGGCGGCGAGCGCGCTCGCCCAGGTGCTCACGGCCCGAGCCTGCGCGCGCGAGTCACGTGTCGGATCGATTCTCGGGTGGTCGTCGTCATCAACGCCCCCTCGTGTCATCACGCCGTGTCATTTTGCGGACTGGCGTCGAAGGCGGACTGGAATTCTGCACGTCGAACACCGGCGTGCCGGACGGTCACGCTACCCTCGATCGCGGTGATTCGTCTCGAGCAGGTCTCGAAGACCTACGCCAATGGTCACATCGCGGTGAGTGACCTGAGCCTCGAAGTGCAGACCGGCGAAGTCTGTGTGCTCGTCGGTCCGTCAGGCTGTGGCAAGACGACCACGATGCGCATGATCAACCGGTTGATCGAGCCGACGAGTGGCCGGATATTTCTCGGTGACGACGACGTCACACATGTCGATCCCGTTGAACTTCGGCGTCGGATCGGTTACGTGATTCAGAGCGTTGGCCTGTTTCCGCATCAGACGATCGGCACGAACATCGCGACGGTGCCGCGGCTGCTCGGCTGGGACAAGGCGCGCGTCCGGGCACGCGTCGACGAGCTGCTCGAGCTGGTGGGCCTCGATCCCTCCGTGTACCGCGACCGCTATCCGAGCCAGCTCTCGGGCGGTCAGCAGCAGCGAGTGGGGGTGGCGAGGGCGCTCGGTGCCGACCCACCCGTCTTGCTGATGGACGAGCCGTTCGGCGCGATCGACCCGATCACCCGCGACCGGCTGCAGAACGAGTTCCTCCGCCTGCAGATGGAGGTCAAGAAGACGGTCGTGTTCGTCACCCACGACATCGAGGAGGCCGTGAAGATCGGCAACCGCATCGCGATCCTCGCGCAGGGGGGGATCCTCGCCCAGTACGACACGCCGGCCACCGTGCTCGGCACGCCGGCGTCAGACTTCGTGGCCGACTTCGTGGGCGCCGACCGCGGGTTGAAGCGGCTGAAGGTGACGGGGATCGATCTCACCGAGCTCGAGCGTCCTCCCGTCGTCGACCTGGACACGGCGCTCGCCGACGCGAGAGCGCGGCTCGACGCGGCCGACGTCGCCCATGGCGTGGTGCTCGACGATCAGGGTCGCCTCCGCGGCTACGTGACGCGCAGCCGCATGCACGGCGACGGCACGGTTGCCGACCGCCTTCGCCGCCTCGAAGCTTGGGTCCGCGCCGACGCGACGCTCAAGGATGCGTTCAGCGAGATGTTGCTGCACGATGCGGGCTGGGTCGCGGTGCTCGACCACGATGACCGCTTCCTCGGAATGCTGACGCCGACAGGCCTGCTCGAAGCGTCTCGCCACTCACTCGAAGACGGCGGCTGACAACGAGGATTTCAGAACGTAACTATCGTCAGCGTGCCGTAGACGAACAGCGTGCCCGAGACGACGTAGATCACCGACTTCACGGCGGCCCGCCTGCCGGGCGAGCGTACGTAGTCGTCGATGATCACCCGGAGCCCATTGAGCCCGTGGAACAGCGCGAGCGTGAGCAGCGCCCAGTCGTAGGTTCGCCACAGAGGGTTGGACCAACGCTCCCCTACGAACTCGGCGTCGGTATCGACGACGTCGTTGACGATGTGGGTGAGCGCGAAGTGGCCGAGGGCGAGCACGACGAGGACCAGCCCCGAGATGCGCATGAAGAACCACTGCCAAGTCTCGAAGCTCTGACGCGACCGGCGGCGTGGACTCGAGGTGGGTCGGTCGACGACGGTGGCCATCAGAACGTGCCCTCGATCCACGGCCACAGGATGATGATCGAGCCGGGGATGCCCGCGATCAGCGTGAGCGCTACCACCCATGCGGTGAGCATCCGCTCACGGCGCACGGCACCAGGAAAGAAGTCGACCATGACGACGCGCAGCCCGTTGAGCGAGTGGAACAGGAGCGCCAACAGCAATCCGCACTCGAACAGCCGAAGGAGGATGTTGCCGTAGAGCTCGTGCACGTCGTCGTAGAGCTCGCCGCCTTGGAAGTTGATCAGCGAGACGTCGACGATGTGGAGTAGCAGGAAGAAGAAGACGAGGATGCCGGTCGTCCGGTGGGCGACGAACGACCACTGACCGCTCTTCCCTCTGTAGACCGTCGTGTCGCCGACTTTCAGAGGGCTCATCCCCGCCTCCGGTACCAGCGGTTGGCCCAAACTGTGGTCCACGCGACGTAGATCGACATCCACGTGATGAGCACAGTGACCAGCGCGAGGGCGATGGCGAAGATCCACTGCGCGGTGGTCACGGCGGCACCCTAGCGGGAGATCCGAGTGCTTCCGGCGGTGTACGGCCATAGCACTTCGGGGATCGCGACCGGTCCCATCGACCTGTCGATGAGTCTCCACGACAGCGGCCCAAACGCGCGGCACGGCGAGCGCCGAGCCGTTCAGCGTGTGGACGACTTGGGTCGCGCCGCCGTCGCTCGGCTTGAAGCGCACGTTCGCCCGGCGAGCTTGATAGTCGGTGAACCACGAGACCGACGACACCTCGAGCCACTGGTCGCAGCCCGGTGCGTAGACCTCCAGATCGAACGTGCGCGCCGACGAGTTGCCGAGGTCGCCGGTGCACAGATCGACGACTCGGTACGCGAGCCCGAGCGAGGTCAACGACCGCTCCGCCCGTTCGAGCAGCTCTGCGTGCATCGCTGGTGCTTGTGGGGGAGTCGCATAGGCGAGGATCTCGACCTTGTCGAACTCGTGGACGCGCAGGAGCCCCCGCGTGTCCCGCCCCGCTGACCCGGCCTCGCGGCGAAAGCAGGCGGTGTGCGCCATCAGTCGCATCGGGAGCTCGGCCTCGGCGATCACCTCGTCTCGAGCGAGCGAGGTCAGGGGCACCTCGGCGGTGGGGATCGCCCACAGGTCGTCGCGCTCGAGGTGGTACGCCTCGTCCACGAACTTCGGGAGGTGGCCCGTGCTGACCATCGTGTCGGTGCGCACGAGCGTGGGCGGGCGGATCTCCTCGTAGGCGTCGCTGTTGAGGTCGAGCGCGAACTGGATGAGCGCCCGACTGAGCCTCGCGCCCGCGCCGCGGAGCATCGTGAACATCGAGCCGGAGAGCTTCGCCGCCCGCTCGAGATCGAGGATGCCGAGCTCAGCCCCGATGTCCCAGTGCGGCACCCGCTGGTGCGGCTCGTATTGGCCCGGGTCGAAGCCGACGACGCGGAGCACGACGTTGTCCTCGGGGCCGCTCCCGTCGGGCGCGTCCTCCGCTGGGAGGTTCGGTGTCGCGAGCAGGATCGCCCGCAGCTCGTCGCTCACACTGGCGACCTCGCCGTCGAACTCGCGCTCGCGGTCGCCGAGGGCTCGGCTCTCGGCCTGCAAAGTCTCGGCAGCCGAAACGTCACCGGCCTTCCGGAGCTGGCCGACCTCGCGTGACACCGCCTTCACCCGGTTCCGGATCTCGTCGCGCTGCGCGGTGAGGTCTCGTTCCCGACGATCGAGCTCGACGGCACGCTCGATGTCCGTGAGATCTTCCCCCCGACGCGCCAGCGCGGCCTTCACGCCCTCGGGATCGGCGCGCAGGCGCCGGACGTCGATCATGCCTGGCCGTCGATCATGAGGGGAAGGTAACGGGGCTTAGCTCGCCCCGCCCCAGAAATGGAACGTGCTCAGCGCGATCAGATACACGAACAGCGCCGTGATGAGCCCCGCGTAGAACGCCTTCCGCAGGATCGGCGCGTCGAACTTCAGGTGCATGAAGTACCCGACGACCGTGAGGAACTTGATCGTCATCAGCGTGATCAGGACTGGCAGGAAGAGCGGACCGAAGTCGAGGAAGTACGTCGCGACCTCGAGCGCGGTGAGCGCAGCGAGGATGATCGCGACTCGCACATACAGGCCGTCGCTGGGATGATCCGCCGTGTGCGCGTCGGCGCCGTGAGCGTCAGGCGGGTGTTCGAGCGACTCGGTGCTCATCGGGCCCTCCTCACGCCGGGATCAGGTAGACGACCGTGAAGATCACGATCCACACAATGTCCACGAAGTGCCAGTACAGACCGACGATCTCGACCGACTCGGCGTTGCCCCGGTGCACGGTGCCGCGGAGCGTCATCATGTAGAGGCTCAGCAACATGATGATGCCGACGGTCACGTGCACGCCGTGGAAGCCGGTCAGTGTGTAGAACGACGAGCCGAACAGGTTGGTAGTGAAACCCAGGCCCTCGCGGTAGAACGCGGTGAACTCGTAGACCTGACCGCCGACGAAGCACGCGCCGAGCAGCGCGGTCGTGACCAGCCAGATGCGGGCACGGGGCATGTCGCCCCGGGTGATCGACGACACGGCGAGCACCATGGTCAGCGAGCTCATCAGCAGGATGAACGAGCTGACCGACGTGAACGGAATGTCGAAGACCTGACCGGGGGCGGGCCCGTTGGCGACGCGACCTCGGTAGAGCAGGTAGGTCGAGATGAGCCCGCCGAACAGCAGGCACTCCGACCCGAGGAAGAGCCACATCCCGAGCTTGGTGTTCGAGACGCCAGTGTTCGTGGCGTGGTGGGGTGCGGCGTGGGGTGTGGGACTCGGTGCGGCGTGCGCCGTGACGTCAGTCAACCGCCACCGCCTCGTGGTCATCCGGCACGCGGCCACCCGACACGCGGTCGTCCCCGTCGGCTGTCTGGGCGTCGGGCCCGTCGGGCTCGTGGTCGTCGTGGCCGTCACCGCCGTGGTCGTCGCCCGGTGCGTCCGGCGCGGTGGCCGGCTCGAGCGCGAGGCCGTACATCCCGCCGAACACGATGAGGCCGCCGATCACCGCCAGCCACAGGTTGAAGATGACACCCGCGGCGATGATCGGCAGGCCGAAGGCGATCACGATTGGCCAGTACGACGGGCTCGGCATGTGGATGTGCGCGTCGGGCACTTCCGCCGCCATGACTTCGTCGTAGGTCGCGACCTGCTTCAGGCCGTGACCCTCCTCGACCTCCTCGTACTTGCGGTGCCAGTACTCGTCGAGATGCGCCACCTCGATCGTGGAGTCGAAGTTGTGGGGCTTCGGCGGCGAGGTCGTCATCCACTCGATCGTGCGGGCATCCCACGGATCCTCGGGGGCCTTGGGGCCACGAATGGACTTGATGACGTTGATGAGGAACGCGAAGACGCCGACCGCCAGGATAAAGGCGCCGATCGTCTCGACGAGGTTCCAGGCGTCGAAGCCCATGTTGGACGTGTAGGTGTACATGCGGCGGGGCTGGCCGTCGAGGCCCACGATGTGCATCGGCCCGAACGTCAGGTTCATCCCGATGAACATGAGCCAGAAGTTGACCCGCCCGATCCTCTCGCTGAGCATCCGGCCGAACACCTTGGGCCACCAGTAGTAGAAGCCGGCGAACAACCCGAACACCGCACCGCCGAAGAGGACGTAGTGGAAGTGGGCGACGATGTAGTAAGTGTCGGTCTGCTGGGTGTCCGACGGCGCGACCGCGTGGGTGACGCCCGACAGGCCGCCGATGGTGAACAGGACGACGAGGCCGATCGCAAACATCATCGCCACGTTGAGGCGCAGCCGGCCGCCCCACATCGTGGCGAGCCAGTTGATGATCTTCACACCGGTCGGCACGGCGATGAACATCGTGGAGATCGCGAACGCGGCCACCGACACCGGGCCGAGGCTCGAGGCGAACATGTGGTGAGCCCACACGCCCCAGCCCATGAACCCGATCGCGACGCCTGAGAAGACGACGAACGGGTAACCGAACAGCGGCTTGCGCGAGAACACCGGAAGCACCTCGGACACGATGCCGAAGCTGGGCAGGATGAGGATGTACACCTCTGGGTGACCGAAGATCCAGAACAGGTGCTGCCAGAGCAAGGGGTCGGCGCCCTCGGCAACTTCGAAGAAGTTTGCGCCGAACAGCCGATCGAACTGCAGCAGGAACAGCGCGACGGTGATCACCGGGATCGCGAACAGCAAGAGGAACTGCACGACGAGCGCCATCCACGTGAAGATCGGCATCTTCATGAGCGACATGCCGGGCGCCCGCATGTTCAAGGCCGTGACGATGAGGTTGACGGCGCCGGAGAGCGACGCGATGCCGGTGATCTGGATCCCGAGCGCCCAGAAGTCCATGCCGTGCGTCGGTGAGAACACGACGGTCGTGTTGGGCGCGTAGGCGAACCAGCCGCCGTCGGGCGCGCCACCGAGGAACCACGACAGGTTCAAGAAGATGCCTCCGAACAGGAAGCACCAGTAGCTGAATGCATTCAGGCGCGGGAACGCGACATCGCGCGCGCCGATCTGCAGTGGGATGAGGTAGTTCGAGAACGCCGAGGCCATCGGCATGATGAACAGGAACACCATCGTCGTGCCGTGCATCGTGAACAGCTCGTTGTACGTGGAGGCGGAGAGGATGGTGCCATTCGGCCGGGCGAGCTGCAGGCGGATGAGCAACGCCTCGATGCCGCCGACGATGAAGAAGAAGAGCGCGGTGCCCCCGTACAGCAGGCCGATCCGCTTGTGGTCGACCGTGGTGATCCACGAGCGCCACCCCGTGTCACCCATCGGGCGCGAGAACACGCCGAGGGCCTCGACGGGCGTGACGACCTTCGCCCGCTCGAGCTCGATTCGAGGTTCCTCGGTGATCGCCATCGATGCTCCGCTACGAGAGGGTGGACAGGTAGTCGACGAGACTGTCGATCTCGGCCTCGGTCAGGCCGAGGGTGGGCATGCCGCGGCCCTCGTCGGGCGCCATCGGCACCAGAGCTTCGGGGTCGCGCAGCCAGGCCTCGAGGTTGCTCCGGTTGAGGCACTCGACCGGCGTGCCGGTAGGACCAGGCGGCGGGACCTCGCAGTCGTCGGTGATGAGCTCGAGGGCCGCGCCCGCGAACGTCGTACGCGTCATGAGGTGGGTGAGGTTCGGCGCGGCACCCGCGACCAGCGGGACGTCGACGGGGTCGTCGAGGCCTCGCACGGCGTGGCAGACCGCGCAGCCGCGGTTCGTGAACACCTCGAGCCCCGTGGCCGCAGGCGTTCCCTCGTCGGGGCTGGCCGCTTCGTTTTGCTGATTGGCGACCCATTCGTCGAAGTCGTCGGGCGCCAGCGCGACAGCGCGGATGCGCATGTTGGCGTGCGAGAGCCCGCAGAACTCGGTGCACTGACCCCAGTACTCACCGGGGTTGTCCGCCTCCAGCGTGATGCTGGTGACACGACCGGGCACCGCGTCGCGCTTGCCATTCAGGGCGGGGATCCAGAACGAGTGGATGACGTCACGTGAGCTGATGCGCACTTGGACGGGCTGCCCGGTCGGGATCACGATCTCGTTCGCCGTCACGATGCCCTGGTCGGGGTAGCCGAACTCCCACCACCACTGCTGCCCGATGACATCGACGACAAGCGCGTCGTCGGGGGTCTCGGCGAGGTCGAACACGGTGGCGACGGTGAACACGGCGATCGGCACCAGAAGGACGCCAGGAAGGATCGTCCACGCGATCTCGAGCCTGGAGTTGCCGTGGATCTGCGTCGGCACCTCGTCGGCAGGCGTGCCGCTTCGCCGCGAACCTCCAGATGATGATGCCGACGACCGCGATCACGATGACGCCGACGACGCCGGCGATGATGAACACCGGGATGGCGAGGTTGTTGATCGTCTCGGCCTCGGGCCCTTCCGGGTTGAACGTGTTCTGAGGGGCGTCCTTGGCGCAGCCGGCGAGCAGCACGGCGACGAAGCCAAGTGCCCCCAGGGCCGTCAACCGCATGCCTCGATGAACGCGCGCGGCGCCGGAACGACCCACGGCGCGCACGCTAGCCGTCACCGCGAACGGCTCCGAAGTGCCCGCCTCGTGCGCGCTGGTCATGCGCGGCGGCCCGCTCACTGCACCGTGATCGAGCCGACGATCTCGTCTCCGTCGCCCTCGACTCTCAGCTCGTAGACGCCGGGGTTGGGCAACAGGACGGTGAGGATCTGGCTCGATGGGGCCTCGACGGCGCCGGTCTCGATGTGGGTGCCCTCGCCGGTTTCGAGCACCAGCGACCGCTTCGTGCCGTCGTCGTTGTTCTTGAACAGGATGTTGCAGACGAGCGCTCGGGGGATCGTGATCTGGTCGGGCGTCATCTGGTTGCCGGACACCGTGACGGTGCCGCACACCGATGCCTTGTCGCTCACGGTCTGCGGGCGGTCGGACTCGTTCTCTTCCGCGGCGTCGTGGAACTCGCGCTCGCCGATGCCGACCGCCAAGCAGCCTGCTGTGATCACCGCGACGCCGAGGATGAGCACAAGCGCGGCGCCGAATGCCCCCGATCGCTCCTCGCGCATCGACACGACGATGGCCCCGAGCAACAGTGCCGCGCCGAAGACGATGAACGCGATGACCGCGGCGTCGCTCGACATCGAGAGCAAGACGCGAGAGAAGCCGAGGACGATGATGCCTCCGCCGACGAGCGTGTACAGCGGGTACTCGAGCGGGCGCAGGACTTGATCGCGCAGCCCCTCGTTGTAGGCGGGATCAGCCGACGCGCGGTCGGACCAGGCCCGCACCATCCATTCGATCGTCACTGCAGCCAGCAGCGCGAGTCCGGCGAGGAACACCCATTGTTCGGTGACGAGGCCGATCGCCGTGAGCGACAGCGCGAACCCGGCAACCACAGGCCACGGGCTCGGCGAGACCGCCTGCTCGGTGCCGTAGTTCCCCTCGGCGTCGGCGGCGGACACCGCGCCGACGGACACGGGCACTGTGGCGTCGCGGTATGCCTGCGTGATCGAACCCAGGAAGAACGCGGCCAGGGTGACCGACGAGAAGATGACGAGCCCGAAGGGATCCCAGTCGCTGTTGAAGCCGTACGCGACCGCGCCGATCAGACCGAGGACGGAGAGGCCGTAGAAGAATTTGGCTCCGGTCGTGAACATTGCGGTCCCTACTTGAGGACGAACAGGAAGTACCAAACGGCCAGGTACACGACGACGGTGAAGTCCCAGAACAACGTCGCCGCGGCGATGCCCTCGTGCTCTTTGGTCGAGTACCGGCCGCCGAGTGTGCGGAACGTCATGAGGCCGATGAAGACCATCGCTCCGACGAGGAGCACCAGAAACGTGCCGCCGACGGTGGCGACCATCACGGAGTACACGTTGTCGCGCACGGCGAGGTGCATCTGGTTGAACGAGAACGCCAGTGCGTTGAGCGCCGCGAACCCGAGCACGATCGTGAGGCCGAGCGCGATGTAGGTGTTGCGGCGATCACCGTTGCCGATCGCCCAGAGCGCCCAGTGGATGATGACGACGGAGCAGACGAGCGTGATGGCGACGGTGTTCACGGCGATCTCGGGAAACGTGATCGACGACGGCACCCACTCCGCGGTCGTGCCGCCGGCCGCCTCGCGCACGTTCAGGTAGATGCCGAGGAGACCGCCGAAGAGCATCGTGGCCGCGCCCACCGCCAGGGCGGTGGCGATCATCAACAGTCGCGGCCGGGGCGGAGCGGGAGCGGCGGGGAGCGCGGCCATCGGCGTCGCCATCACGCCTCCTTCGCAGCTGCCGCGGCTTCGCGGGCGTCGAGGAGCGGGCGATCGGTCTCGATCGGTGGCAGCGGAGCCGTGAAGTTGCCGTGCGGCGGCGGTGACGTGGTCGCCCACTCGAGCGTGTGGCCCTCCCACGGGTCATCGCCGGCCAGCTCGCCCTTGGTGAAGCCGCGATGGAGCAGCAGCACCGCGGCGATGGCCAGGATCGTGAGGGCGATCGCGCCCGTGGCGACGCACACGTTGAAGAAGCCGGTGCCGCCCTCGCCCACGAAGTTGACCTCGCCGGCGGGCTGGTCGAGCAAGCCGGCTGCGAGGTTGCCGCCGGCCATGAGGAGCAACGTGAGGGTCATCAGCACGGCGAGCGCGCTCGCCGCGAGGTCGGAAAGAAGCCGTCCCCAGATCTTGGGCCCCCACAGCGCGAGGGCCGCGAGCCCGCCGAGGAGGCCGCCGCCGAGCACCACGAGCTCGAACTGTCCTTGCTGCCAGGTGGTGCCGATCAGCTCGAGGTCGTCGAACGTCGAGAGGGCACCGGCGGCCGCGCCGGCGAGCACGACGAGCGTCGCAGCGAGCCCGAACAGGAGCGGCGAGCGCAGCTGCGGACGGCCCTTGATCACCCGAAGGCTGTTGAGCAGGACGATCAGAATGGGAACGACGACCGCGATCACCATCGCCTTGTAGAAGACGCGCTCAGTGACCTGCGGATACAGGACCGGTTGCGCAAAGGCGCCGAAACCGAGCACGCCGACCGCGGTGAGCGCACCGACGGTGATCGTGCCGGACGGAGGTTGTGGCCGGCGTCGAGCGAAGATCGGCGCGACTTCGGCGAACACGGCCAGTGCCGGCAGCGCGTAGATGTAGATCTGCGGTTGCGTCACCGTCCACGCGATGCGCGGGCCGACTCCCAGGTTGCCGCCGAACTCGAGTCGGCCGTATCGGTGGTCGACCCACATGTAGAGCAGGTTCGCGATCAGCACGGGCAGCGTCAGCAACAGCATCAGCGCGCCGACCATGAAACCCCACGACGCGAAGGGGGTGCGATCAGTGGTCATGCCCGGGGCACGCAGTGCGAGCACGGTCGCACCAACACAGATCGCGGCGAGCAGCAACGACAGCACGACCGCGACGAACGAGAGAAGGAAGAGGTCGACGCCCTTGGCGTCGCCTCCGCCAGGGCCGCCGTTCATGGCGTAGGCCGCGATCATCACTCCCGAGGCGACCAACCATCCCCAGAACGACGCGGCTGCCGCGCGGGGGAACGCCAACGTGCGCGCACCGACTTGGAGCGGGACGACACAGATCGCGATGCCGAGGAACAGGGGCACCGCGAACAGGAACGCGATCCCGATCGCGTAGAGCGAATAGAGCTGCGTGACGCTGTTGAGCTTCAGGATCTGCGTGCCGCCGGAGTCGATGCGCTCGATGCCCAATAGCGAGGCGACGACCAACGCAGCGATGACGTAGACGAGCGCCGCGCCGATGAACATGCGGCCGACCTTCTTGTGGTCGCCGGTGGTGAGCCAGGCGACCAGACCCTTGGCCTCCGGCGGCGTCGCCGCGCTCGGCGAATCGCGCGGGGACGCGGCGGCCGAGGCTGCGGCGTCCTCGGGTCGGGTATCCGTGATCGTCATGGGCGCGCAGACCTCGACGGAGCGGCCGGATGGGCTTGGAAAACGGGGCCGAGACTACACAGAGGACCTGCCAGCACTGGGCGACGGCTCATCGCACCAAGACGTCGACGGCCATGGCGGCGAACAGCACCGTCACGTAGGAGATCGAGTAGGTGAAGAGCCGCATCGCCTTCGCCGAGGTCGGGGTCGTGCGCAGCCCGAGCGCCATCCCCACGAACCCGGCGCCTGCGGCAGCGGCCGTGAGGCCGTAGATCCAGCCCATGTCGGCGACGGGGACGAGCAGCAGCGAGGCCGCGACGAGCGCAAAGGTGTAGACGAGGATCCGGTCAGCCGCTCGACGGGAGCCGACGACCACCGGGAGCATCGGCACGTCAGCGGCCTTGTAGTCGTCGGCGTAGCGGATCGCGAGCGCCCAGAAATGAGGCGGCGTCCACAGGAAGATGATGAGGAACATCACCCACGGGGTCCACGCGAGCGAGTCGGTGACGGCGGCCCATCCGACGAGCACCGGAACGGCCCCCGCTGCGCCGCCGATGACGATGTTCTGCCGCGACGTGCGCTTCAGCCAGAGCGTGTACACGAAGACGTAGAAGAGGGTGGCGCAGAGGGCCAGCACCGCACTCAGGAGGTTGACCAGGACCGCCAGCCACACGAACGCGGCGGCCTCGAGCGCCAACGCGAACACCAGCGCCTCGCCCGGCGCCACGATGCCCGTGACGAGCGGACGGTGCTGGGTCCGGGGCATCAGCCGATCGATGTCGCGGTCGGCGACCATGTTGATGGCGTTCGCGCCTCCGGCGGCCAGCGTGCCGCCGATGATCGTGGCGGCCATCAGCCAGATCGAGGGCCATCCCCCTTCGGCGACGACCATCGCCGGAACCGTCGTGACGAGGAGCAGCTCGATGATGCGGGGCTTGGTCAGCGCGATGAACGCCCCGACCCTCGTGCGGGCGGCCACGCGGCCTTCGCGGTGGCTCAGCGCGTCGCCGAGCCGCGACGGAACCAGAGGGCGGCTGGCGAGGGCCATAGCGATCGCGAGACTACGCCCGATGCTCGCGGCAGCCCCAAACCCGGCCACGGCTGGGCGAGACTGGACGTCATGCCGGCTGGCGACGTGCAGACTGCTCCCACTACCGGCGACGCCCCGACAACTGACGACGCCGTCGAGCCCGACGTCCCCTGGATCGTCATCGTCTGGAACGACCCGATCAACCTGATGTCCTATGTCGTCCTCGTGTTCCAGAAGCTGTTCGGGTACAGCCGGGAGAAGGCGACCGAGCTGATGCTCGACGTCCACCACAAGGGCCGGGCCGTCGTCTCGAACGGCAGCCGCGAGAAGGCCGAGCTCGACGTCTTCCGCCTCCACGAGCATGGCCTGTGGGCCACGATGCAGCAGGACAAGTGACCCGGGTGGCGGTGGACCCGTGGCGGTGAACAAGAGGAGGGTGAAACGGAGCCGCCGGGGCGACTTCGAGCTGCGCCTCCCCGACGAGGAGCGCACGGTGATCCGGGCACTCGTCGGTCAGATGCGCGAGCTGCTGGCCGAGGACGCCGATCCGGGGCTGCGGCGCCTCTACCCGACGGCCTATGCCGACGACGTCGAGCTCGACGAGGAGTACCACCGGCTCGTCCACGACGACCTGCTCGCCCGGCGCCTCGCCGCGTTCGAGATCGTCGAGACCACCGTCGACGCCGACCGGCTCGACGAGGAACAGCTCGTCGCCTGGATGGGCGCCGTGAACGACGTGCGTCTCGTGATCGGCACGAAGCTCGACGTCTCCGAGGACCCGTACTTCGACATCGACGAGGCCGACCCAGACGCGCAGGCGCATGCGATCTACACCTATCTCGGCTGGCTGCTCGAACAGATCGTGAGCGAGCTGAACCCCTGAGCAGGCCGAGAATCGGCTGATAGGGTTCCGAGGCTCTCAACTGGGTCCGGCCCCCATCGTCTAGCGGCCTAGGACACCACCCTTTCAAGGTGGCGGCACGGGTTCGAATCCCGTTGGGGGTGCCACAGCCAGTGGTCCCGTGGTGCAGTTTGGAGTGCACGCCGGCCTGTCAAGCCGGAGGTCGCGGGTTCAAATCCCGTCGGGACCGCTCACAAGGTCGGGTAGCTCAGTTGGCAGAGCGCGCGCCTGAAAAGCGCGAGGTCACCGGATCGACGCCGGTCCCGACCACCACACGCTCGGGCCGGAGACGCAACTGTTGCGGAATCGGCCCCTATCGGGCGGCAGGCGCAACAGTTGCAGCCGAAGTGGGCTGACGGTCAGGCGCCGCCTTCGTAGTCGAAGCCGAGATCGAGCGCCGTGACGAGCGCGCGGAACTCGATGCCCTCGGCAGCGGCGAGCTCGGCCCCGGTGCCGCCGCGGTCCACGACGACCAGGATCATGATCGGTTCGGCGCCGAGGTCACGGATGACCTTGGCCGCCTCGAGCGCGGACGTGCCCCGGGTCGCGGTGTCCTCGGTGACGACCACCTTGTCGCCGGGGAGCAGCGGCCCGGCGACGCGACCCATTACGCCGTGATCCTTCGCCTCGCGGCGGATGCTGAAGCTACGCAGCTCCCGCCCCCTCGTCGCCGCGACCGCAGCGATGCCGAACGCGACTGGATCAGCGCCCTGGGTCAGCCCACCGATCGCCGTCGCTTCGGGCGGGATGACCTCGAGCGCAGCCTCAGCGACCAAGAGGACGCCGTCGGGCCGGCACACGGTCTGCTTGGAATCGATGAACCAGGTGCTGTGCTTGCCCGACTTCAAGACGAAGTCGCCGGTGCGCACAGAATGGGTACGCAAGTGCTCGATGAGCGCATCACTTGCCATGAGCAGCAAACTACCGAAGTGACTCTCCGCATCTTCACCGAACCGCAGCAAGGCGCGAGCTACGACGACCTGCTCGCCGTTGCACGACGGGCCGAGGAGCTCGCGTTCGACGCGTTCTTCCGCTCCGACCACTTCCTCAAGATGGGCGGCGTGTCGGGATTGCCCGGCCCGACCGACGCGTGGACGACGCTCGCCGGGCTCGCGCGTGACACGAGCCGCATCCGGCTCGGCACCCTCGTCACGTCGGCGACGTTCCGCTTGCCCGGCCCGCTCGCGATCACCGTCGCACAGGTCGACGCGATGAGCGGCGGACGAGTCGAGCTCGGACTCGGCGCGGGCTGGTACGAAGCCGAGCACAAGGCGTACGGCATCCCGTTCCCGCCGCTCGGTGAGCGGTTCGACATCCTCACCGAGCAGCTCGCCGTGATCACCGGCCTGTGGTCGACGCCCGAAGGCGGAACGTTCGCGTACGACGGCAAGCACTTCCCGGTGTCGGACTCACCCGGCGCTTCCCAAGCCGGTGCAGCAACCCCACCCGCCGATCATCGTCGGCGGCGGTGGTGCGAAGCGCACCCCTGCGCTCGCCGCGCGGTACGCGGCCGAGTTCAACCTTCCGTTCGCGCCGATCTCACGCTTCACCGAGCAAGTCGGCAGAGTGAAGAGCGCGTGCGACGCGATCGGCCGGAGCCCCGACGACCTCGTGTACTCAGCGGCGCTCGTGCTGTGCTGCGGAAAGGATGAGGCCGAGGTGGAGCGGCGCGCCGAGGCGATCGGCCGCGACGCTGCGGAGCTCCGCAAGAACGGCGCCGCCGGCACCCCGGACGAAGTCGTCGAGACGTTGCAGAAGTGGCAGGACGCGGGCGCTGAGCGCATCTACCTGCAGGTGCTGGACCTCTCCGACCTCGATCACCTGTCGCTCATTTCGGCGGAGGTCGCGCCCCTCCTCGGTTAGAACCGCGCGGTGACCGATCTCCGCGCACTGCTGCATGCTGCCGCCGACCACGGCGCCGACTACCTGGAGACGCTCGACGAGCGCCCGGTGCATGCTCCCGCCTCCTACCGCGACATGGCCGCGGCGTTCACTGGCGATGTGCCGCAACACGGCGTGCCGTCGGCAGCTGTGCTCGACGACCTCGTGCGACGCGCCACGCCGGGTCTCGAGGGAATGGCGAGCGGGCGCTACTTCGGCTTCGTGATCGGCGGGCATCTCGACGCGGCGCTCGCCGCGGACATGGTGACGGCCGCGTGGGACCAGAACGCCGGGCTCTCGGCGTCCACACCAGCCGCGGCCGCGTGCGAAGACGTGGTCGGCGCGCAGCTCGCGTCAGTGCTTGGGCTTCCGCCGAAGCTCTCGTTCGCGCTCGTGACGGGCGGGATGATGGCGAACTTCACGTGTCTCGCCGCCGCTCGGCACGCCGTGCTGCGCGGCGCATGGTTGGGACGTGGAGCGCGACGGACTGCAGGGCGCGCCGAGAATCCGCGTCGTCGCCGGCGCCGAGCGCCACAGCACGATCGATCGCGCCCTTCGGTATCTCGGCATCGGCACGGCGGCCATCGAGCTCGTCGACGTCGACGATCAAGGCGCGATGCGTGCCGACGTGCTCGACCACATGCTCGCCAAGGATCGCGGCCCGACGATCGTCTGCACGCAAGCCGGCAACGTGAACTCGGGTGCGTTCGACCCGTTCGCCCAGATCTGCGCGACAGCGCACGCCCACGACGCGTGGGTCCATGTCGACGGTGCGTTCGGCCTGTGGGCCGGTGCGAGCGCGAGCTACCGGCACCTCGTGGCGGGGGTCGAGCAGGCGGACTCATGGGCGACCGACGCCCACAAGTGGCTCAACGTGCCCTACGACTGCGGCATCAGCTTCACCGCGCATCCCGGGGACCACGCCGCGGCGTTGGGGTTCCGCGCCGAGTACCTCGTGTTCACCGAGGGCGAGCGCGACGCCATGGACTTCACACCCGAGGCCTCGCGCCGGGCGCGCGCCTTCCCTGTGTGGGCGGCGCTGCAAAGCCTCGGCCGCGACGGAATCGCCGAGCTGGTCGAGCGGTGCTGCCGCCGGGCCCAGCAGTTCGCCGAGCTCCTGATCGAGGTTCCGGGTGTCGAGATCGCCAACGACGTAGTGCTGAACCAAGTCGTCGTGCGCTTCCCTGGACGGGCGGGTGTCGTCGAAGCGGTCCAGGCCAGCGGGGCATGTGTGATGACACCGACGGTCTGGCAGGGCGAGCCGGGCATGCGCATCTCGGTGTCGAACTGGCAGACCACCGAGGCGGATGTCGAACGATCGGTCGCGGCGATCCGCGATGTGATGGCCCGGCTTCAGCCGACCAGCTCGACCTGACCCGATCCCTCCCGCACCTCGCCCACACGCACGGCGTCGTGGCCGTGGTCGCGCAGCACCCTCACGACGAGGGCGGCGTCGCGCGGCGCGCACGCGACGACCATCCCGAGACCCATGTTGAAGACCCGGTCCATCTCGTCGGGCGCCACCGGACCGAGGCGGGCGATCTCGCGGAAGATCTGCGGCACCTCCCACGCGTCGCGGTGCACAACGGCGTCGAGATGAGCGGGCAACATCCTCGGCACGTTCCCGGGGATGCCACCGCCGGTGATGTGCGCGACGCCGTGGAGCTCGCACTCCTGAGCGACCGCGTGCACCGCCGGTGCGTAGATCACGGAGGGAAACAGCAGCTCGTCGGCGAGTGAGTGGGATGCGCTGTCCCAGGCCGGCGCATCGAGGTCGCGTCCGGCGACGTCGAGGAGCACCCGTCGCGCGAGCGAGTACCCGTTCGACCGCAGACCGGGCGACGGAAGCGCGAGAAGCACGTCGCCCGCGGCGACGCGATCGGGCCCGATGATCTGATCGCGCTCGACGACGCCAACCGCGAAGCCCACGAGGTCGAACTCGCCCGCCGCCATCGCACCGGGATGCTCGGCCATCTCGCCGCCGATGAGCGCGCAGCCGGCCTGACGGCAGCCCTTGGCGACCCCCGCAACGAGCGCCTCGGCTTGCTCCGGATCGAGCCGGCCGACCGAGATGTAGTCGAGGAACCACAGTGGCTCAGCGCCCTGACACGCGATGTCGTCGACGCACATCGCGACGAGATCGACACCAACGGTGTCGAACCGACCGGTCTGTGTCGCGATCATCACCTTCGTCCCGACGCCGTCGGTGGACGACACCAAGACCGGCTCCTTGTAGCGACTCGTGTCGAGCGCAAAGAGACCACCGAATCCGCCGATGCCGCCGATGACCTCCGGGCGCGTGGTCGATTGCACGTGCGAACGAATGCGCTGCACTGCCTCATCGCCAGCGTCGATGTCGACGCCAGCCGCGCGATAGCTCTCGCCAGGTCGGTCGCTCACGCCCGCGTCGTCGCCGGACGAGGGTCCTCGAGCACCGACTTCGACAGATTCACCGGCACCGGCACCGGATACTCACCGGTCAGGCACGCGGTGCAGAAGCCCGCTCCGACGGCACCGGTCGCGGTGACCAGACGATCGAGGTCGAGGTACGCGAGCGTGTCCGCACCCACGTAGTCGCGGATCTCCTCAACGGTGAGGTTCGCGGCGAGCAGCTCGCCCCGCTCGCCCGTGTCCATCCCGTAGAAGCAAGGCCACCGATACGGCGGCGAGGAGATCCGGAGGTGCACCTCGGCCGCGCCCGACTCACGCAGCATCGCGACGATCGCTCGCGTCGTCGTCCCCCGCACGATTGAGTCGTCAACGACCACGAGACGCTTGCCGGCGATGTTCTCGCGAAGTGGGTTCAGCTTCATGCGCACACCCCGAGCGCGTAGCTCTTGGCTCGGCGCGATGAACGTGCGTCCGATGTACCGGTTCTTCACGAGGCCCTGTCCGTAGGGGATGCCGCTGTGGCGCGCGTACCCCTCCGCCGCGGGTAGCGCCGACTCGGGCACGCCCATGACCATGTCGGCGTCGACTGGCGCCTGCTCCGCGAGCTGCTCACCCATGTGGATGCGGGCTTGATGGACGCTGCGGCCGTAGAGCTGCGCGTCGGGGCGAGCGAAGTACACGAACTCGAACAGGCACAGCCGAGGCTCGGTCCGTTCGAGGGGGAACGGGCGCACCGATCGCGTGCCGGCTGCGTCGATCACCACCATCTCGCCGGGATCGAGCTCGCGGACGAGATGTGCGCCCACGATGTCGAGTGCCGGCGATTCGGACGCGAGCACCCAGCCCCCGTCGAGGCGGCCGAGGCACAGCGGCCGGAAGCCGTTGGGATCGCGTACGCCGATGACGTGCTCGGCGTCCGCGAGCACGAGGGAGAACGCGCCCTCGAGACGAGGAAGCACGGCCGTGAGCGCACGCACGAGCGGAGACTCCGACTCGTCGTCCCACGCGCTCTCGTCATGCGCCGCTCCCGCGCCGTGCGCAAGCTCGTGCGCGAGCAGCTCCGCAATGAGGTCGCTGTCCGAGGTGACCGTGCCCGGCAACATGCCGGCCTCGTCGGCCAGCGCTTCCGTGTTCACGAGGTTGCCGTTGTGCCCGAGCGCGAACTCGAGCTGGCCGACATCGCGGTACACGGGCTGCGCGTTGCGCCACGTGCTCGACCCCGTCGTCGAGTAGCGGGTGTGACCGATCGCGGCATACCCGGTCAGCGCCGCGAGTGTGCGGTCGTCGAACGCGGCCGACACGAGCCCCATGTCCTTGATGACGGTGAGGCTGTGGCCATCACTGACCGCCATCCCCGCCGACTCTTGGCCGCGGTGCTGCAACGCGTAAAGGCCGAGGTAGGTGAGGTGGGCAACGTGGTGCCCCGGTGCATACACACCGAAAACCCCGCAGGCTTCCTTGGGGGTTTCGTCCACTCGCTCCATGATGGCATGGGCACCCCTCCGATCAGAGCCAGCCTGGTAGACACCCCGCACATGGGACGACTCGACGGCAAGGTGGCACTGATCACCGGTGGGGCACGAGGGCAGGGCGGCGCGGAAGCGCGGCTGTTCGCGGCGGAGGGTGCGAAGGTCGTCATCGGCGACGTGCTCGACGATGAGGGAGAAGCGCTCGCGCGCGAGCTCAGCTCCGATTCCTGCTTCTACCGCCATCACGACGTCACTGACGAGGGCCAGTGGGCCGAGATCGTGACCGAGACCGTCGAGCGGTACGGCGGCCTCGACATCCTCGTGAACAACGCGGGGATCTTCCGCCTTCTGCCCATGATGCAGACGACGCTCGAAGACTTTCGCCGGATCAACGAGGTGAACCAGGTCGGCGTCTTCCTCGGCATGCAGGCCGCGACGCCGCAGCTGATCGAACGCGGCGGGGGGTCGATCATCAACATCTCGTCGATCGCGGGACTGCGCGGCTCTTCGGCATCACTGGCCTACTCGACGAGCAAATGGGCGGTGCGGGGCATGACGAAGTGCGCCGCACTCGAGCTCGCGGCGTTCAAGGTGCGCGTGAACTCGATCCATCCCGGCATCATCGACACGCCGATGCTGCAGGAGTTCCACAACGTCGGTGTCATGGACGCCGTCGTGGAGCGGATCCCCATGGGCGAGGTGGCGTCACCCGATGACGTCGCGAACCTCGCGCTGTTCCTGGCCTCGGACGACAGCTCCTACTGCACGGGCAGCGAGTTCATCGTCGACGGAGGGATGACGACCGGGCTCTAGCCGGCGGCGCGTGAGGAGCGCCGCTCGACGAGCCGCTTCAGGTTCGCCAGGTTGCGGCGCCAGACCCGCCGCAACACCCACCCGCCCGGGAGCTCGCCGAGCCGTCCGCCCAGCCACCACGGGAACTGCAGCTGCTCGTCCCAGCTGAAGGTCGTGCGCCCATCAGGGGTGGCCACCAGCGTGAACCGGCCGGTGCCGGTCACGAGGCCGGCATGGCGGACGCCGATCGTCTCGCCGTCTCGCCACTCGGTGACCTCCATGCGATCGGTGAGAGAGATGGGGCCGACGCGGGTGTCGCACTCGAACGATGCTCCGACGCCTGCCGTCGGTCCGGGCAAGAAGCGGATCGCGACCGCGTCGTCCATCCACTCGACATGAGCACCGAGGTCGCGCACCACATCCCACACCTGCTCGCGAGACGCGTCGATCTCGGTGCGTACGAGCACACCGATCATGCGGGCTACGCGGCCATCGCGGCGCTACGCGGGCGACGAGCGGAGCTGCGCGGCGGCGAACTCCGGCGGCGTGATGTTGATCATCACCCCGGTGCCTCGCTCGAAGCCGGCGACACTGACCAGCTTCGGCCAGATGTGGGCGTGCCAATGGAACTGGCGGTTGTGGCGGAACGGCGCCGTGTGGATCACGACGTTGTACGCGAGATCACCGAGCTGATCGCGCAGCATGCGCATCGCATCACGCAAAACGACGCCGATCGACGTGACCTCGGACTCGGGGGTGGAGGTGAGGTGCGCCTCGTGGCGCCGCGGGATCATCAGCATCTCGAAGGGCGTGCCGCTCCAGTAGGGGCAGATCACCAGAGCCGCGTCGGTGTCGACTACGACCCTGACGTCGTCGCCGAGCTCGGCTTCGGCGGTCGCACACAACAGGCAGTTGCCCTCGAACCGCGAGAACCCCGCTTCCTCCTCGAGGATGGCGCCCGGAACGAACGGCATCCCGAGCAGTTGAGCGTGCGGATGTGCGAGAGACGCGCCGGCCTCGCGCCCGTGGTTGATGATCGCCTGGGTGTACCGCACCACCGAGTGCGAGGCGTGCTCTTGCATCCGGTCGCGGACCGCTTGCATGACGAGGGACGCGGCATCGTCGCCGAGGTCGGCGAGGGACGCCTCATGCTCAGGAGAGATCACGAGGACCTCGTGGATGCCGCTCGCCGGCGCGGCGATGAAGACCGGCCCGTCGTTCGTGACGGAGAGCGGCTCCTCGCCGCTGAACGCCGGGTACAGGTTCGGCACGACGCGCACGAGCCATCCGTCGTCGCCGGGGTAGGTCGCGAGTGCCGGCGGAGTCGCGTCCTCCGCGCCGGGACAGAACGGACAAGCGCGTGACGGATCGGCCTCGACCTGGGCGAGCCGGGGAGCGAAGTCGCTCGGGCGTTCGGCGCGACCGGCCACGACCGTGATCCACCGGCCGGTGAGAGGGTTCAGGCGGAGCTGGCTCATTCGTGTCGAACACTCATCGCACCCGCCAACCTACCCCCGCGGTTGCACGTGCCCGTAGACCGACACGTGGTTGCTGCTGTCGTCGCTGAACGCATTCTTCTCCCAGGTGGTGTACCGCTCGATCACGGTAAGGCCGGCCGCCGCGGCCATCGCATCGAGCTCGACGAGCGTCGAGTACCGGACACGCCACGGCCGCATCCGGATGCCGGCCTCGGATATCTCGACCATCTGCCCCCACGCCATCTGCTCGGCGATGTCGGCATCGCTCACTGCGATCACGACCCGGTCGACCGACACCTTCTGCACCTCGACCATCGACGTCGAGCGGGGCGGGTCGTCGGGGACGAACGCATCGATCACGAACCGTCCCCCATCGGCGAGTCGCGCGGCAACGTTCACGAACGCTCGCTGTTGCTCACCGAGCGAGCTGAGCCCGAAGAAGGTGTTCGTCGCGACGTAGACGAGCGCGAACGGCCCCTCCGGAAGGTCGCTCGCCATGTCGCCCACATGGGTCTGCACGGCCTCGCCTCCCGGCTTGCTCCGGAGCTTGGCGACCATCGCGGGGGAGGCGTCGACCCCGTGGACCACGAGGCCGCGCTCGGCGAGCGGGATGGCGAGCTTGCCCGTGCCGACTCCGAGCTCGAGCACCGGGCCACCGTTGCTCGCTTCGAACAAGAACTCGACCGCCGCCCGGCCTTCGTCGTCCATCGGGTACCACTCGTCGTACACATCCGCGATCGCGTCGCCGTAAGTCTCCGGCCGGTACCCCTCCACCCCGGCATTCTGCCGAGGCGGCCATGATGGGGACGTGCCAGCCCTCGAGCCGTTGACGCCGACGGGGCTGATCGACGAAGCCGTCCACGTGCTGAAAGCCCGTCCCCGGACGATCGTCGCGATCGCCGCGTGCTTCACGGTGCCCGTCGGGCTGCTCACCGGCATCCTCAACCGGGGCCTTCTCGGCGGGCTGTCGCTCACCGAAGTGTTCAACGACCCATCGACCGCCGAGGCGGCGGCCGAGTCGGGCACGGCCGCGGCGAACGTCGGCGCGGTCCTGGGGATCGTGCTGCCATCGCTGCTGCTTCCGTTCATGGCGGCGGCCTATGCGCACGTCGTCGTCGGCATGCGGCTCGGACACGAGGTCACGGCGAGCGAGGCCCTCCGGCGGGCGGGCGGGAAGTGGTGGGCGCTGATCGCGTCGTGGGTGGTCGTGCACCTCGCCGAGCTCGTCGGCTCATTCGTCGCGATCGGGTCGATCGTGTTCATGGCGTTCTTCCTCGTCGTCGCACCCGCGATCGCATTGGAGGGCCTCGGCGCGATGAAAGGCCTCAAGCGGTCATGGTCGCTCACGAGCCGCCGTCTGCTGCCCGTCATGGGCGTCGGCGTCGCTTCGGGCATCGTGGCATACGTCCTCGGCCAGGCGCTGAGCGCGCTGCCCGACTTCGCGGGCCTGTTGGTCGGCCTCGACGTCGGATGGATCATCCTCGCCGCGGGTCGCGCGGCGACGGGGCTCGTCGTCGGGCCGATCATCGCCCTGACCGCGGTGCTCTGCTACCTCGACCTGCGCGTGCGCCTCGAGGGGCTCGACCTCGAGCTCGCGATCGCCGACCACTACGGCCCCGAACCTCTCGCCCCCGACGCCGCGTGATCTGGGCGGATCTCCCCACACCTGACCGGACCGCGGCGCAGGCTCAGGACGCCGCCCAGGAGGTGTTGTCGCGGCCCGAGTTCCACCGGCCCGGCCCTTCCATCATCGAACGCATCGAGGGCTGGATCTCAGACGGCCTCAACCGGGTGCTCGAGGTGTTCAGCGGCGTGGCCGGCGGCGGCGTCATCGCCATGGTCATCCTCATCGCCGCGGCGGTGCTCGTCGTCACGATGCTCCTGCGGTTCGGACGCGGGGTGCAGAGCGATCCGGGCGTTCCCGCGGCACGCATCCGGACCGGACGCGGTCGCACTGCGGACGAGTGGCGCGCCGCGGCAGCCGATCTCGAAGCGCAGGGACAATGGCGGGCCGCGTTGCGTTGCCGCTATCGCGCGCTGGTCGCGGAGCTCGCGGGGCGGGGCGTCCTCGACGACCTCCCCGGCAAGACGACCGGTGAGGAGCGGGTCGAAGTGGCACAAGCGATGCCCTCGGTCGGTGACCGCTTCGGCGAGGCCACCGCCCTCTTCGACGAGGCCTGGTATGGCGATGCACCGACCGGGCCGGCTGAGGCGGCACGCCTGAAGGACCTGTCTGCGGCCGTGCTCGCGGAACCGGCAGCTCCATGAGCACCGAAGCGGCAGCGCCATGAGCACGGCAACGAGCACGCGGGGCCGCCGATCAGTGCTGTTCTGGGTGCTGCTCGCCGCCGCGATGCTCGCCGTCGCGCTCGCGGCGGGCGCGCCTCCCGACGACGGCGCGCCCCTCGACCCTCGCGCCACCGGACCACTCGGCGCCAAGGGCATCGTGCTGACGCTCGAAGAGCTCGGCGGCGACGTCTCGATCACGGCCAGGGTGGGCAACGACTTCGACACCGCGCTCATCCTCCGCGATGACCTCACTGAGGCGCAGCGCGACGAGGTCACCGACTGGATCGACGGGGGCGGCACGTTGCTCATCGCCGACCCGGGCTCCTCGCTGCATCCCGGCACGATCGTCGGAGACACCCAGACCGTGTTCGGCGACGCCACCCTGCCGCGCGACGACTGCACGATCCCGCCGCTCGCGGACCTCGACCGCATCGACCCGAGTGGAGGTGTCCTCTACGACCGAGACGACGGCGCGCAGGTGTGCTTCACGCGCGGCGACGGCGCCTTCGTGATCGCGGTGCCGCAGGGTGCGGGTTGGGTCGTTGCGACCGGAGGAGCGGGGGCGTTCGTGAACGCCCGACTCGCGTCGGAGGACAACGCCGCCCTCGCCGCGAACGTGCTCGTGCCGGCATCCGGCACACGCGTCGCCGTGCTCGAGCGCGCGGCGGTCGGTGCGGCGGAAGGCGACCGTTCGCTCGCCGACCTCGTGCCCGACAGCGTGCGGGAAGCCCTCGTCCAGCTGCTCATCGCGTTCGTGCTCTTCGCGTTGTGGAAGGGGAGACGCCTCGGCCGGCCTGTGGCCGAGACCCAGCCCGTGCAGATCGCCGGCTCCGAGCTCGTCGTGGCGGTGGGCAACCTGATGCAGAAGGCGGGGCGGCCAGAGGCAGCGGCAAGCCAGCTGCGAGACGACCTCCGAGGTGACCTGACGTCGAGGCTCGGTCTCCCGCCGAACGCAAGCGCGGACGTCATCGCGGACGTGGCGGCGGCACGAAGCGGGGTGTCTCGCGACCGGGTCTACTCGGCCCTCACCGCGGCGCTGCCGGCGTCCGCCGATGCGCTCATCCGAGCGGCGCAGGAGATCGAGCAGGTCCGCACCGACGTCCTCGGATGAGGGCATGATGCCGCTCGTGCCCGAACCCGCGAGCGAGGCTCAATCTGCACGCGCGGCGGTGCTCGCGGTGCGCACCGAGGTCGCGAAGGCCGTCGTCGGGCAGGACGGCACGCTGACCGGGTTGATCGCCGCGCTCCTCGTCCGCGGTCACGTGCTCCTGGAAGGCGTCCCCGGCGTCGCGAAGACACTGCTTGTGAAGACGGTGGCCGCGGCGCTCGACGTGGAGTTCGGCAGGGTGCAGTTCACCCCGGACCTGATGCCGAGCGACGTGATCGGCCAGACGATCTACTCCCCCGCCGACGGCAGCTTCCGGTTCCGCGAGGGTCCGCTCTTCACGAACCTGTTCCTCGCCGACGAGATCAACCGCACTCCCCCGAAGACACAAGCGGCCTTGCTCGAGGCGATGGAGGAGCGGCAGGTGTCGGTCGACGGCACGACGCACGTGCTCCCGGATCCGTTCATCGTCGTGGCCACGCAGAACCCGGTGGAGTACGAGGGCACCTACCCGTTGCCCGAAGCGCAGCTCGACCGATTCCTGTTCAAGTTGATCGTGAGCTACCCGACCGTGGAGCAGGAGCAGGAGGTGCTCGCGCGCCATGACGCTGGGCTCGATCCGCACGACATCGCCGCCGCGGGAGTGCGAGCGGTCGCGGGACCGGCCGCCCTGCAGGTGGCGCGCGCAGAGATCGCCGAAGTACGCGTCGAACCCGCCGTCCTCGCGTACATCGTCGCTCTCGCCCGTGCGACGCGCGAGTCGCCGTCGTTGACCCTTGGCGTCTCCCCGCGCGGCGCCGCCATGCTGCTGCACGCCGCGAAGGCGTGGGCATGGCTGTCCGGACGCCCATTCGTGACGCCCGACGAGGTGAAGGCCGTCGCCCGGCCCGCGATGCGCCACCGCATCCAGCTGCGCGCCGAGCTCGAGCTCGAGGGCGCCACGGCCGACGGCGTCCTCGAAGGGATCCTCGCCACGGTGCCGACGCCGCGATAGTGCCCGTTCCGACGTGGAGGCTCGCCGTCGTCGCGGCTGCGCTGTCGCCGCTCCTCCTCGTGCTCCCGGGCGACGGATGGGTTCGGGTCATCGCGGTGAACGCGATCCTGCTCGCCGTCGCGGTCGCCGACGCGGCCGTCGCCCCGACGCCGTCGCGCGTGTCCGTCGAACGCAGCCTGCCCGGCGTGCTGTCGCTCGGCACGACCGCGGACGTGGCGTGGACGGTCGCGAATCCGCTGTCGCGTTCGCTGACCGTGAGGCTCGCCGACCAGCTCGCTCCGTCCTTGAGAGCCGAAACCCGGCGAGTCCGCGTGAAGGTGCCGGGGAACGGACGGGCCACGGCGACGACGTCGATTCGTCCCGCTCGACGGGGTCGATTCGAGATCACCGACCTCACCGTCCGGGTCGACGGTCCCCTCGGACTGGCCGCGCGCCAGCGCACACGCGCATTGCCCTCCGTGCTCCGCGTGCTCCCGCCGTTCAAGAGCCGCGACGAGGCCGAGCTGCGCATCAACCGGGCGCGCATTCTCGAAGTCGGGCTTCGATCGGCGCAGGGCCGCGGAGGCGGAACGGAATTCGAGCAGCTGCGCGAGTTCTCGCCCGACGACGAGTTCCGCCGCATCGACTGGTCCGCCACCGCGCGCACGGCCAAGCTCATCGTCCGGACCTATCGCGCCGAGCGGAACCAGACCGTGCTCCTGCTCCTCGACAGCGGTCGCGTGATGGCCGGGCAGGTCGATGGAGTGCCTCGACTCGAGCACGCGATGGACGCAGTGATGATGATGACGGCGGTCACGACACGTCTGGGAGATCGGGCCGGCCTGCTCGCCTTCGGCCGGCAGGTCCGAGCGGTCGTGCCTCCTTCGGGTGGCGGCTCACAGCTTCCGCGCATCGTCGACGCGATGTACGACCTCGACGCGGAGCTCGCCGAGAGCGACTACCGCGCCGCATTCTCCGAGACGATGACGCGCTTTCGCCGCCGTGCATTCGTGGTCCTGCTCACCGAGCTGACCGAGCCAGTCATCGCCGAGACGCTGTTGCCCGCCCTTCCCGCCATGGTTCGCCACCACCTCGTGCTCGTGGCGGGAGTGCGCGATCCCGATGTCGTCGGTTGGGCTCGCTCGGTGCCCACCGACTCGGGTGAGGCCTACCGCAAGGCCGCTGCGGTGAGCGCGATCGACGACCGGCGGCGAGCGATCGCCCGGCTGCAGAGCATGGGCGCGAGTGTGATCGACGCGCCGCCGGGACGCTTGGCCCCCGCCCTCGCCGACGCCTACCTCAAGGTCAAGGCGACGGGCCGGCTCTGACCGCCATCTGCCCGACGCGGCGGCGCCGAGCGGTCGAGATGGCGACGCCGGGGCGGGTGGGCGTCACGAGGACGGCCGACGTGACCGCCGGACGGGCACCGTTGCGCCCGACCCGCGTGAAGAGCTCGACCTTGTCGAGAAGTGCGATCTCCACTGCGAGACCCGGGGCGGCCATCGTCAGGTCGGTCGCGGTCGTGTCCGCCAACGCTGGCGCGAACGATCGAATCCGGGCACGCCGCAGGAGGATCGGATCGACGAGGCCCATGGGGTCGTGCACCACGACGCCGGCGGGCACGAAGACCAGCCAGCGACGGGCGAGCTGGTGCAGGGCGCGACCGATGCCGGCAGCGACCACCAAACCGGCGACAGTCATCGCCCCGCCGGCGACCCATTGACGCGCAGCGAGCAGCAGCGGGCCCACGGCCACGCCGGTGATGAGCAGGAGCCACGACAGCTCGATCGGACCGAGCAGCAGCACCCCCGGGGCTCGCAACGCGACACGCTCTTCGTCGCCGTAGGAAGCGCCGTGCAAGCACACAGCTCCGAACGCGGGCAGCAAGCAAACAGACGACGCCACGACCGTGGCCGCGAGCGCGATCCCGTCCTCGACCTCGAACCCACCAGGACCGGCGAGAAGGAGCGCAGCCACGACCGACGCGGGCGCGACGACCCGAACCACGGTCAGCGTCACCGTGGTGGGCGCGAACATCGCGCCGAGGACCACCGCCCATCCACACCACAGGCCGACCGCGCACACCACTTGGACCGGCGCACTCCGTGAGTCGAGACCGGTCGCGAACGACGGTCCCACGAGCACGGGGAGCAGCGCCCAGAGGACTCTGGCGGCCCACACGACCCACCGATCGGACGCGCGCATCGCTCCCAGATTTGCGCACGACCTCCGCGCCTGACCAACGTAGACCCACGGGGGACACCCAGTCGGAGGTCGTACGTGCAGTTCGAGATGGCTGTGGGTCTCTCCACCGCGGTGGGCAGCCTCCCCCACGTCGACCCGCGCGCCGCTGCAGAGCTGAGTCTGCGCTGCAACCCGGGGCTGCCGGCGATCCCGTCGCTCCCGATGCGCTCGCCGTGGGAGACGATGCTCGGGCAGGCGGTTGTCGGGCTCCCCGGCGTGACCGTCGGTGGCCGGGGCGGCGTGGAGCTCGTGGATGGTGGTCCCGCGCGCGATGCGGTGCCCGAGACCGATCTCGACCACGAGGCCTTCGGTGGGCTGCGCGCCTTTCTCGACGTTGCCCGTGGCCACAGCGGTCTCGTGAAATGGCAGGTGACGGGTCCCGTCACGCTCGGGCTCGGCCTCCTCCACGCCGGCCTGCCCACCGATGCCGCGTTCGCGCTGAGCGAAACATCTGTGCAGGCGCGCGTCGGCGCGCTCGGCGCGGCAATCGCCGAGGCGCTGCCGGATGCGCGACAAGTCGTCTTCATCGACGAGCCCGGACTGACCGGACTGGCGCATCCGGGCTTCCCGCTCGAACCCGAGCGGGCGATCGCACTCGTCGGCTCGTGCATCAGCGCGGCCGAGTCGTTCGCGCGCACAGGTGTCCACTGCTGTGGATCGACGGACTGGTCCCTCGTCCAACAGACCGGTGCGTCGATCCTGTCGCTGCCGGCCGACCACAGCGCGGTGCGGTTCGCGGGCACCCTCGCCGACTTCATGGCGCGGGGAGGACGAATCGCGTGGGGAGCAGTGCCGACCGACGGACCGCGCGCGGGGACGGCCGATCGTCACTGGCGGGCACTCGCCGCCGTGTGGTGCGAGCTCGTCCGCGCCGGGTGCGACCCGGTTCGGCTGCGCACGCAGACGATCATCACGCCGGAGTGTGGGCTCGCGCCCCACACCACCGAGCAAGCCGAGCAGGTCCTCGCACTGACGCAAGAGATCGCCGACCGCGTGCTCGACCAAGCGGTCGCCACGCGCTTCTCGCTCGGCGCCTGACGCAGCTGAATCTCTTGGCGCTGCGGGGTCTTTGACACCCGATCGCGCCAAGAGAACCGGCTGCACTGTTTCGGTGGGGGTGTCCCACCCCCTGGGTAACCTCGCTTCGATGGCGGTGCCCGACGAGATCAGCGGCCGGGTCGACGAGCTGCGCGCGCAGATCCGGTACCACAACGAGCGTTACCACGTCCTCGACGAGCCCGAGATCTCCGACGCCGACTACGACGCCCTCGCGCGCGAGCTCCGCGCCCTCGAGGAGGAGTTTCCCGAGCTCATCACCCCCGACTCGCCGACGCAGCAGGTGGGAGGCGCGCCCTCCGCGACGTTCGCCGCTGTCACACACCGCGTGCCGATGATGTCGCTCGACAACGCGTTTTCGTTCGACGAGCTCGTTGCGTGGGGCACGCGGGCCGAGCGGGGTCTCGCCGCGGCGAACGCGGGGCCGATGCGGTTCGTGTGCGAGCTGAAGATCGACGGCGTGGCGATGTCGGTGCGCTACGAGAACGGGCAACTCGTCCAGGCCGCGACGCGGGGCGACGGCCGTACCGGAGAAGACGTCACCGCCAACGTGCGCACGATCAAGGCCGTGCCTCGACGGATCGACAACGCCCCGCCCGTCCTCGAGGTGCGGGGTGAGGTGTACATGCCGGTGGCGGCGTTCGCCGCGCTCAACGAGCGTCAAGCCGAGTCGGGCGACCGGCTCTTCGCGAACCCCCGCAACTCGGCCGCGGGCTCTCTCCGCCAGAAGGACTCGAAGATCACCGCGTCACGGAAGCTGGCGATGTGGTGCTACCAGCTCGGCCAGGTCGAGGGCGGGCCGACGGTGACGAGTCACCACGAGACGTTGCGCATGCTCGAGTCTCTCGGCCTACCGGTGAATCCCGAGATCCGCACGCTCGATGGCCTCGACGCGGTGTACCAGTACTGCGCCGACTGGCAGGAGCGCCGGCACTCGCTCCCGTACGAGATCGACGGCGTCGTGGTGAAGATCGACGACCTCGCGCAACGCGACCTGCTGGGTAGCACGAGCCACGCACCGCGCTGGGCCATCGCGTACAAGTTCCCGCCGGAGGAACAGGTCACGACGTTGAACGACATCATGGTGTCGATCGGTCGCACGGGGAAGGCGACACCCTTCGCGATGCTCGAGCCGGTGTTCGTCGGCGGATCGACAGTGGGGCTCGCGACGTTGCACAACGAGGATCAGGTGCGGCTGAAGGACGTGCGCCCGGGCGACAAGGTCGTGGTGCGCAAGGCCGGCGACGTGATCCCCGAGGTCGTGAAACCGGTGCTGGCCGAGCGCCCGAAGAAGTCCAAGCCGTGGGTGTTCCCGAAGACCTGTCCGTGTCCGCTCGCCAGCCCGCTCACGCGGGTCGACGGCGAGAGCGACACCTACTGCACCCACCCGGAGTGCCCGAACCAGCGCGACCAACGCATCATCCACTTCGCGTCTCGCGGCGCGATGGACATCGAAGGCCTCGGCGAGCGGACGGTGTACCTGTTGAGCAACGCCGGTCTCGTCGGCGACCCGGGCGACATCTACTACCTCCGGGCAGAGGACCTGCTGTCGTTCGAGGGCTTTGGCGAGGTGTCAGTCGCCAACCTGCTCGGCGCGATCGAGGCGTCGAAGACGCGTCCGCTCGCGAACCTTCTGATCGCGCTCGGCATCAAGCACCTCGGAGGTGCGGGCGCGACGCTGCTGGCTCGCACGTTCGGGCATCTCGACACGATCGCTTCCGCGAACGAAGCGGATCTCGCCTCCGTCGCCGGCATCGGTCCGACCATCGCGGCGAGCGTGCACCGTTGGTTCCACGATCCCCGCAACGAGCCTCTGCTCGCCAAGCTGCGCGGCGCGGGCGTCGACCTCGGTCGCGTCGAGGTCTCGCGGGTGCCGCAGGTCCTCGCGGGCAAGAGCGTCGTCGTCACCGGCACACTCGACGGGTTCAGCCGCGAAGGGGCCGAGGAGGCGATCATCGCCCGCGGCGGCAAGTCGCCAGGATCGGTGTCCAAGAAGACGACCGCGGTGGTGGTCGGGCGCGAGCCGGGCGCCTCCAAGCTCACCAAAGCCGAGGAGCTCGGTGTCCCGATCCTCGACGAGGCGGGCTTCGCGCAGCTGCTCGAGACGGGCGAGCTGCCCGGCGGCTGACGCGCCTACGAGTTGGGTCAGCCGGCGAGGTCGGCCATCGACTTCGCGACGGCCGCGAACTCCTCCATGGTCTCGGCGATGATCTGCGCGACGGGCTTCACCTCGTCGATGCGACCGATCACCTGACCGCCGAGGGCGAGCGACGCTTCCATGTCACCGCCGAAGTAGAGGTCCATCGCGGTGCCGAACTGGTCCATCGCGACATGGTCCTCGTGCTCCAACCGCTCGCTGCGCTCGGTGCGCAGGGCGCGAAGGCCGGGCCGGGAGAACCGGTTGAGGAACACGGTGTCGGTCTCGGCGGCACTCACGATCGCGTCCTTCCAGTTCTGGTGCACGGGTGACTCCGCGGCCGAGACCATGCGACTGCCCATCTGCACACCTTCGGCACCGAGTGCGAAGGCGGCGGCCATCGACCGGCCGTCGCAGATGCCACCGGCGCTGATCACGGGAACCTCGACCTTCGAGCAAACCAGAGGCAGGAGCACCATGGTCGCGACGTCTCTCGGGTTCTTGAACCCGCCGCCTTCGCCGCCCTCGACGACGAGGCCGTCGACGCCGGCGTCCACGGCCTTGAGCGCGGCCCTCAGCGTTGGAACGACGTGGAAGACCGTGAGGCCCGCCTCCTTGAGCTGCGCGGTGTACTTCGTCGGGTCGCCTGCCGAGGTGGTCACGAACTTCACGCCCTGCTCGACGACGAAGTCGACGATCTTCGGATCGCGGACGAAGAGCTGGGCGATGTTCACGCCGAAGGGCTTCTCCGTCAGGTCTCGCATCTTCACGATCTCGGCCCGGACCGCGTCGAGCTCTCCGGAGGACGTCTCGATGATGCCGAGGCCACCAGCGTTGGAAACCGCGGACGCGAGCTGCGCTCGCGCGATCCACCCCATCGGGGCTTGGACGATCGGGTGCTCGATGCCGAGGAGGTCAGTGACACGAGTGCGCATGGCGGCAGTCTCGCCGCTCAGCGCCCATCCAGCACAACCGCTTCACGGCTGCGACGAGTCACGTCAGCCGCGAGCATCGCGGTGATCTGCTCGGGGGCCGCGGGAGGACTGGCGAGATGTCCTTGCAGCAGCCCGCAGCCCAGAGCGCGCAACTCGAGCGCTTGCTCCCTCGTCTCGACGCCTTCGGCGACGCAGACGATGCCGAGGCCATTGGCGATGCCGGCAACCGCGGCGACGATCGCGCGGTCCTCGGCATTCAGCGTCACGCCCTGCACGAAGGAGCGGTCGATCTTGATCATGTCGACGGAGAACTGGCGCACGAAGCTGAGCGAAGAGAAGCCGGTGCCGAAGTCGTCGAGCGCGAGACCCACGCCCAGGAGCTTCACCTCTCGAAGACGAGCCCACGCGGCCACCGTGTCGAGAAGCATCGTACCTTCGGTCAGCTCGAGGCACAGCCCTTCCGGACGCAGACCGGCTTCGTTGAGCGCGCTCGCGACCGTGTCGCGGAAGTCCGGCTCGGCAAGCTGGCGGGCGGACACGTTCACCGTCGTGCGCAAGGACAGACCCGGAATCGCCGCGATCCACTCTGCTGCCTGACGGCACGACTCCCGAAGAACCCACCGGCCCACGTCGACGATCAGCCCCGTCTCTTCGAGCTGCGGAATGAAGTCGCTGGGCATGACCACCCCGAGCGACGGATGATCCCAGCGCAACAGGGCCTCGACCCCGACGATCGAGCCGTCGAAGCTCGAGACGACCGGCTGATAGACGAGACGGAACTGCTCCTGTGCGAGAGCCAATCGCAGCTGCTCGGCGCCACCTGCTGTGGTGCGAGGGCGCATGGATGACGAGAACAGCACCGCTCGCTCGCGTCCCGCTCGCTTCGCCTGAGCAACCGCATGATCGGCGTCACGCAGCAACGACTCAGGGTCCGACTTCGACCCGTCGGCGACCGCTACACCGATGCTCGCCGTGACGCGCACCGTGTGGCCCCCGACCGCGAACGGGTTCTCGAGGCAGCCGAGCAATCGTTCGGCCGTCGCCATGGCTTCGGGCGCCGAGACCACGGGGCAGATGACCACGAACTTGTCGCCGTCGATCCGTCCGATCGTGTCCGCCGTGCGGAGGACATTGGCAAACCGTTGGCCCGCCGCGACGAGCACGTGGTCGCCACACCGGTGCCCGTAGGTGTCGTTGATCCGCCGGAAGTGATCGAGATCGCAGAACAGCACCGCGGGACGGGTCGCAGTCGGCGAGCCTCGCGAGCCGAGGCGGGCGGTGAGCCGCTCGGTGAGGGCAACGCGATCGGCCAAGCCCGTGAGCGGGTCGCGCCCAGCGCGGTCAGAGAGGGCGACTTCGACCCGACTCCAGTCGACCCGGCGCCTCCACGACAGGAGGAAGGCGACGAGCCCTACGGCGACCATCACGAGGCACGCCGTGACGAGGGACGAGCGGGCGTCGACACCCAGTGAGTCGCTGCGCGAGGCGAGGTAGACCCCAGCGCCGGCCAGCCCCAACGTGACCAGCAGCACCACAATGAGCTCAGCGCCGACGTGGGGGCGCGGGGTCGGTCGATCGTCCTCCGCGGCGGCGGCCGCGGACGTCCCCCGGCTGGGCCCGACCTCGTTCGGACGAGTTCGCTTCAAACTGAGCACGTGTTCCTCGCTGCTTTCCCGCCCGCGCTGCGCTGGTATCGGTCCGCCAGTGGGCCGACTTGAGTGCGGGCCGAAATCACTCAGCGCGCGCAAGACGGGGCCGATCACAAAGGAAGCCCCCGCCGCGGGCCAGACTGTGCGCGGGACGCCCCTGGAGGCCTTGTCGATGTCGACCGCTGTCCTGCGAGTCAAGCGAGCACTCACACTCGCTGGCATCGACGCGCCCGCAGGGCTGGATCGGATCACCGGCGCCGCGAACGAGGTCTGGTACGCGGGCGACTACGTCGTGCGGATCAGCTCCCACCCGGGCACCCGCCGGCTCGAGCACGAGGCGTGCGTCGCGAAGCTGCTGCCGGTCGGCGCGCGCTACCCGGGGATCGTGAGCTACGGCCGGGCCGAGTTCGGAGAGTGGCTCGTGATGCGGCGCGTCAGGGGCGCCGTGCTGGCTCGCGCCTGGGCGGGAATGCGGGAAGGCGAGCGGCGCGACGCTGTGTACCAGCTCGCGGGCGCGATGCGTGACGTACACCAGATCAAGGTCGGCGCCAACAACGAGGCGCTCGACCGTCCCCCGTTTCTCGAGCCCGACAGCCTCGAATGCCCGCATCAGCTTCCGTTGGCGAGACTGCTTCGAGTCATCGATCGCGCTCGCACCCTCCCGAACGTCGACAAGTCGGTGCTCGATCAGGCTGAGCGGCTCGCGCGGATCAACGCCGCGTCGTTGGACGGACCGCCGCCCGAGAACCTGGTGCACGGCGATCTCCACTTCGAGAACGTGCTCTGGGACAAGGGCGAGATCACCGCGCTGCTCGATTTCGAGTTCGCGCGCGCCGGACCGCCGGATCTGGACCTCGAGATCATCCTGCGCTTTTGCGCCGACCCGCAGCTCCACGTGTCCGTCGACTACGCGCCGAACGTGAACCGCGACGACTACCGCAGCGTCCTGCGATGGATCCACGAGGCGTACCCAGAGCTGTTCGAGCACCCCGCCCTCGAGTCGCGCCTCAACTTCTACAGCCTGTCCTACGACGTGCGCGATCTCGTGGTCGATCCGCCGCGCAAGCCGTTCGATCAGCTGCCGCCGTTCCACGCGTACCGGCGCCTGCGCCGCCTGCTCGACGGCCGCGGCATGTTGCAGCTGATCGAGTGGTGATCCGGCCCTAGAGGTTCGGCCCTAGAGGTAGGCCGCCGCCGCTTCCTGCACCGCGGCGATGATCGGATCCCATTCCGCGTCAGGCGACCGCGTGACGGTGACGAAGTCGTTCACGCCGAACAGACTCACGACGCCCGGAGCGGCGAACACCGCTTTGGCGAACGGCTGCTCCGCGTCGGCGGCGCTCAGCACGTTGAACATCTCGGCGAGTCGGGCGTCGAGATTGAACTTCAGCGCGTCCGGATTGGGAGTGGGGCTCGGAGTGGCCGTGGCCATGCACGGCACCTTAGGCCGGTTCACCGGTACGTTCCCCCAGTGCCGTCCGATGCCTTCGCCCGCATGGATCCGACCGAAGACGAGGAGTTCTACGCGTTCGAACGGAAGGTGGTGCACATCGAAACCGGTGCCATCGAGGCGCTGAGGACCGCGTACACCGAGATCCTGCCGTCAAAGGCTCGTGTGCTCGACCTGATGTCGTCGTGGCGCTCACACCTCCCGCACGCGGGGCTCGGTCACGTCACCGGCTTAGGCATGAACGCCGCGGAGATGGCCGACAACCCGCAGCTCGACACGTGGCTCGTGCACAACCTGAACCGAGACCCCCGGCTGCCGTTCGACGACGCCTCGTTCGACGCGGTCGCCTGTGCGGTGAGCGTGCAGTACCTGGTCGAGCCGGTCGCAGTGTTCACCGATGTCCGGCGAGTGCTCGTGCCCGGCGGACCGCTCGTGGTGTCGTTCTCGAACCGGTGCTTCCCGACGAAGGCTGTCGCGATCTGGCTGGCCAACGGCGACGAGATCCACCGCGCCCTGGTGAGGGGCTATCTCGAGCAGGCGGGATTCGGCGGCGTCGTCGACGAACGCCGACCGAGCTCGGACGACCCGCTGTTCGTTGTGTGGGGCAGGGCTCCGTTGGCCCCATCCGGGTCGCGTCGGCAAGAATCCGACCACCAGCAAACGATCGAGGGGGATCATCCATGAAGGCAGCCGTCCTGCAGTCGATTCCGGGCGAGCTCGTGATCGCAGACGTGGCCATCGAGAAGCCGCAGCGGGGCGAGGTGCTGGTCCGCACGGTCGCGGCCGGCCTGTGCCACAGCGACCTCCACTTCATGGAGGGCAAGTACCCGTACATGACACCGACCGTGCCGGGGCACGAGTCGGCGGGCGTGGTCGAGGCCGTCGGTGAGGACGTCACTTACGTGCAGCCCGGCGACCACGTCATCACATGTCTGTCGGTGTTCTGCGGTCACTGCGACTACTGCCTGAGCGGGCGCACGAACCTCTGCAGCAACCACGCGGCAACACAACGCTCGGATGGCTCGTCGCGTCTGTCGATGGACGGCCAGCCCGTGTTTCAGTTCCTCGAGCTCTCGTCGTTCGGCGAGTACATGCTCGTGCACCAGAACGCGGTCGTGAAGGTCACGAAGGACATCCCCCTCGATCGGGCCGCGCTCATCGGTTGTGGTGTCACCACGGGCGTCGGCGCGGTCTTCAATACGGCGCGCGTGCAGGCGGGCAGCACGGTCGCGGTCATCGGCTGCGGCGGCGTCGGCCTCAACTGCGTGCAGGGTGCCGCCCTCGCCGGCGCGTCCCGCGTGATCGCCGTCGACATGGTGCCCCTCAAGCTCAAGCTGGCGGAGCAGTTCGGCGCGACCGATCTCGTCGATGCCTCGAAGGGTGACGCGGTGCAGCAGGTGCAAGAGCTCACCGGCGGCGGGGTCGACTATTCGTTCGAGGCCATCGGCCTGAAGGCCACGACCGAACAGGCATGGCAGATGCTGAAGAACGGCGGCACGGCGACCGTCATCGGCATGATCCCGATCGGCACGATGGTCGAGCTGCACGGCGTCGAATTCCTGTTCGAGAAGCGGATCCAGGGCTCGAACATGGGGTCGAACCACTTCAAGGTCGACATGCCGCGTTACGTCGACATGTACCTGCAGGGTCGCCTCAAGCTCGACGAGCTCGTGTCGGCGCGCATCAAGCTCGAGGATGCGAACCAGGGCTTCGAGGCGATGAAGGCCGGCGAGGTCGCCCGCAGCGTCATCATGTTCGACTGACCGCCCGCGGCTCAGCCGAGCGGCCCGAGCACCGGGTCGTAGATGTGGTTGCAATCGTTCATCGTGATGAGACGCGCGGGCGCGCCGTCGCGCAGATGCACGGTCGTGATGCTTGTGTTCTCGATCGCCGCGATGTGCGAGCGGTTGATTTCGAGCAACCCGGCGAGACACGCGTTGATGGCACCCCCGTGTGACACCACGGCGATGGTCTGGTCGACGTGGGCCGTCCGGAACCCGAGCACCGTGGTCGTGACGCGGGCTCGCAAGTCCTCGTCGTGCTCGGCGCCGGGGATCGCGTCCCACCGCCCGGTGGCCATCGCGGCGAGGAACTCCGGATCGCCGATCGCGGCACGCCGGCGGAACTCGCCCTCTCCCCAGTCGCCCAACAGCACCTCCTGAAGGTCCTCGACGACGTTGACGGAAAGGCCGCGCTCATCGGCGAGCGGCTGGGCGGTCTGGATCGCGCGCGCCAGGTGAGAGGCGTAGACCGCGTCGATCTGCTTGGTCGACAGCCGCTTCGCGAGCGCCTGGGCCTGCGCGCGCCCGACCTCGTGGAGGCCGGGATCGTGTGACTCGGGCGTTCCCGGCACGACATCGGCGGAGCGGCCATGACGGATCAGGAGCACTTCGGTCGTGCCCGCGATCGGACCCTGGTACGGCAGCTGTGGCTGCGGCACTGCTCCCTGCGGCTCGCTCATCGGGCGAACGGTACCGTTCGGTCATGAGCGAGCTTCTGTATGAGGTGTCGGACCACGTCGCGACGCTGACGTTCAACCGGCCCGACCGCATGAACACGATCTCGGGACCGATGCTGTCGGAGCTCTCGAGGCGACTGGTCGAGGCCGACCGCGACCCCGAGGTTCGGGTCATCGTCTTGACCGGCGCGGGCCGCGCGTTCTGCGCCGGGCTCGACATCGCCGAGCAGTCCGCGGGCCGCGGGTTGGGCGACGTCGGGGGGAGCCCCGGCGAGTTCGATCTGCGTGACGCGCCGCCGATCGTGCTGCACAACGTCGACACGCCGACGGTGTGCTCGCTGAACGGAGGAGCCGCCGGCTACGGCATGGACCTCGCACTCGGGTGTGACATCCGCATTGCCGGTGAGTCGGCGAAGCTCGCGGCCGCGTTCACCAAGCGCGGCGTGCTGCCGGAGAGCGGCGGCACATGGCTGCTTCCGCGAATGGTCGGCTACGCGAAGGCCGCCGAGATCGCGTTCACCGGCCGCACCCTCATGGCCAAGGAGTGCCTCGAGCTCGGCCTCGTGAACCAGGTGGTCCCCGACACGCAGCTTGCCGACTCGACGCAAGCGCTCGCGAAGGAGATCGCCGGCAACGCTCCGCTGGCCGTGCGGGCGACGAAGCGGATGATGCGCATGGCCGAGACCGAGACGTTCGACCAGAACGTCCACCATGTCTTCCTGCAGCTGCTCCCGCTCTTCCGGAGCGAGGACTTTCGTGAAGGCATGGCGTCGTTCCTCGAGAAGCGCCCACCCGAGTTCAAGGGGCGCTGATCGGGTGATCGGCCTGCTGGAGGGCATTGCGACGACACGAGCGATCCGCCGTTACACGGCGGATCCGATCCCCGACGACGATCTGGCGACGATCCTGTTCGCGGCCAGTCGGGCGCCCTCGGGCAGCAATCGTCAGCCGTTTCGGTTCCTCGTGCTGCGCGACGGCCCCAAGGCGATCGAAGCCAAGCGCCTTCTCGGCGATGCCTTCCGCGCCGGCTGGGCCGCGAAGGTGGCGAGCGACGGGTACGACGGCGGCTCAGGCCGCGAAGAGCAATCGCCGAAGGCGCGCATGGCGCGCGCGATGCAGCAGTACGTCGACCACTTCGAGGAGATCCCGGTCGTCGTTCTCGCGTGCCTCGTCCGCTACCGCGACGTGCACTACACCGAGGGCGCGTCGATTTATCCGGCCTGCCAGAACCTGCTCCTCGCGGCCCGAGCTCTCGGATATGGCGGTGCCCTCACGGGTTGGCACGCGTTCGTGGAGGCCGAGCTGCGTGGGCTGCTCGGCATCCCCGACGGCACCGCGCTGAGCGCGACGATCACGCTCGGACGACCGCAGGGTCGTCACGGACCCGTGCGACGCCGTCCCTTGCGCGAGGTCGTCTACGACGACAACTGGGGTGAGTCCGCGACGTGGGCGGTCGACCCGCCCGACGCCCGATTCACTGCTGCCGGGCCGCCGCGCTAATTCGTCGCCGCTCTCCGCTTCGCTTCGATCGGCTCCTGCTCGCTTCGCTCGGCAATCGGTACTTCGCGCACCCGAGCGGCGCATTGCGCCGCTCGGCGGCGCCGGCCCTCAGGCCTTCTTCTCGGCGTGGCCGCCGAACTGTTGGCGCATCGCCGCGAGCACCTTGTTCGCGAACAGCGCGTTCTCCCGTGACTCGAACCGGTCGTAGAGCGAGGCAGTGATCACGTGACTCGGCACGCCCTCGTCGACCGCCGCCAACACGGTCCACCGTCCCTCTCCGGAGTCGGAGACGCGACCTTGGTAGGCCTCGAGGCTCGGGTCATCGACGAACGCCGCCGCGGTGAGATCGATGAGCCATGACGCCACGACGCTGCCGCGCCTCCACACCTCGGCGACGTCGCCCACGTTGATCTCGTACTGGTAGTACTGCGGATCTCGCAGCGGCGCTGTCTCCGCGTCCACCTCGTGCTCTTTCCTACCGATGTCGGCGTTCTTGATGATGTTGAGCCCTTCGGCGTAGGCGGCCATCAACCCGTACTCGACGCCGTTGTGGACCATCTTCACGAAGTGCCCCGCACCAGGAGGTCCGCAATGCAGGTAGCCGTGCTCGGCCTGCGTCGGCTCGCCGGTGCGCCCAGGAGTGCGCTCGGCCGACCCGACCCCTGGCGCGATCGATTTGAAGATCGGGTCGAGATGCTTCACGACGTCGTCTTCGCCTCCGATCATCAGGCAGAAGCCGCGCTCCAGCCCGAAGACGCCGCCGCTCGTGCCGACGTCGACGTAGTGGATGCCCTTTGGCTTCAACATCGCGGCGCGATCGACGTCGTCTCGGTAGTAGCTGTTGCCACCGTCAATGACGATGTCGCCGGGCTCGAGGAGATCACCGAGTTCGTCGACGAGCCGACCGGTCAGCGCGGCTGGCACCATCAGCCAAACGGCGCGGGGCTTGTCGAGCTTCTTCACGAGGTCGGCCATTGAGTCCGCACTGCTGGCGCCGATCTCCTCGATTCCCTTCCTGGCCTGGGGGTTGGGGTCCGAGCCGACGCACTGATGACCGTCACGCGTCAGCCGTCCGACCAGCCCTGCTCCCATCCGTCCGAGGCCGACCATTCCCAGCTGCATCCTTCGATCCTCTCGTCTGCCCCGTCGCATCATGCCCCGCGCCGGCGAGAGGTGCGTCGTCCGATGTGGGTGACAATGGGGCATGGCCCTCGTTGCCGGCATCGACTCGTCCACGCAAGCAACCAAAGTCGAGATTCGGGACGCAGACAGCGGTTCACTCGTGTCGTCGGGCCGGGCTCTGCACCCCCCCACCAGCCCACCGCGCAGCGAACAGGACCCAGAGTCGTGGTGGACCGCACTCCAGGCGGCGTGGTCCGACGCGGGCAGTCCGACCGTCGAAGCGGTCTCTGTCGCCGGTCAGCAACACGGGATGGTCGTGACGGACGAGCTCGGTACTCCGTTGCGTCCTGCGAAGCTCTGGAACGACACCGAGACCGCGGCTGACGCGTCCTGGCTGATCAAAAAGCTCGGCAGCACGGGTGCGTGGGCCGACGCAGTGGGGAGCGTTCCGGTCGCGTCGTTCACGATCACGAAGCTGTCGTGGCTGCATCGCACGGAGGCCGACGTCTGGGCGCGGATGGCCCGTGTCTGCCTGCCCCACGATTGGCTCACCTGGAGGCTGACCGGCCGTCTCTCCACCGACCGTGGGGACGCGTCGGGCACCGGCTATTGGTCGCCCGCAGGCAGCGAGTATCGCTACGACCTCCTCGAGATCGTCGGCGACGACGTCGACTGGCCGTCGGTCGTGCCTCCTGTCCTGGCACCCGACGAGCCCGCCGGGCACTGGCACGACGGCACCGGCGCACCGGTCGTCGCGTGTGGGACGGGCGACAACATGGCCGCGGCGCTCGGCGTCGGGCTCGGTCCGGGTCAGGTCGCGCTGTCACTCGGGACCTCGGGCACCGCGTACGTCGTCAGCGACCGGCCCACTGCTGACCCGACCGGCGCGGTCGCTGGGTTCGCGGACGCGACCGGCCGCTTCCTCCCGCTCGTGTGCACGCTCAACGCGGCGAAGGTGACCGATGCCATCGCGCGCGTCCTCGGTGTCGATCACCCTCGTCTCGATCGGCTCGCTCTGGACGCGCCGCCGGGTGCCGGCGGACTCACGCTCCTTCCCTGGTTCGATGGCGAGCGAACGCCCAACCGTCCCGACGCAACGGGCACGCTCGTCGGTCTGCGCACCGACGTGACGCGCGACCAACTGGCCCGCGCCGCGTACGAGGGCGTCGTGTGCGGACTCCTCGACGGCCTCGACGCGCTCGATCGTGCCGGCGCGCCGGTGGCAGGCGCTCGCATCGCGCTCGTGGGCGGGGGTTCGCGGTCGACCGCGTACCAGCGCGTGGTCGCGGACCTGTCGGGGCAAGTCGTCGAGGTGCACGGTGACGAAGAGCAGGTGGCGAAGGGTGCGTGTGTGCAGGCCGCGGCGGCGTTGCACGGCATCTCGCCAACCGAGGTCGCCGCGGCCTGGAAGCGGCCCCCGAGCGCGGAGATCGAGCCGGACCCGGAGGTCGATCGCGACGCGATCCGTGCCGCGTATGGGGCGCTGCGCGACGCGTCGTGACTGAAGTCGAGCCGTTCGCCGTACTCGGGCTCGACCAGGACGCGACTCTCGACGATGTACGGGCCGCGCGGCGTCGCCTGGCGTTCGATCTTCATCCGGACCGCACCGCAGGCGATCCGGTCGCGGCCCGCCGGATGCAGGAGGTGAACGTGGCCTTCGATCTGGCGGTGAGGTCGATCCTGCGTCGGGGCGAGGCACCGACGGTCTCGGCCGTCCGGCGGGTCGGCAGCGTGTGGAGCGACGTCGCGTCGTTCACGATCGACTGCGCGCCGGCCGAGGCATTCGAGCGACTTTTCGTGGTGAGCCATTGGGTTGGTGAGCCCCTTCACGCCGACCCGCCGGACATTCTCGAGGTCCATCTCAACGAACCGACTCCGTGCTACTGCCGGTTCGAGCTGATGCCCGAAGGGGCCGCCACGATGGTGTCGATCATCGTTGGCACGATCGAGCCGTGGATGACGTCCATCCCGCCGACCGACGTGGTGCGCGACCTCTTTGTGGCCCTCGTCAACCAGTTCGGCGCCGGCGATGAGTACCGTGACAGCACCCGATGAGCGACAACGACCAGTCCGAGGACCCCGAGGCACCGGCACCTGCCCGCGAGACAGTCGCGTTCGTAACTCCTCAAGCCGCCGATGCCTCGTCGACGGTCGCATTTGTGCCGACGACCGTCGCGTCCCGCCCCACCCCACCGGCGCCTCCACCTGCGCCCACGCCTCCCGCGCCTCCGCCGTCGTTCCGCGTCGCTCCGCCCCCACCCGGCTCGGCAAGCGCCACCGTCGCCTACGTCGCGTCGGAGGTCGCGTCCCCGCTCGAAGAGATGGCTCCAACAGTCGAGTCCGCGGCGATCGACGAGATCGGTCCCGCCCCCACGGAGACCGCGCCGGCGATGGATTCGAAGACCGCGGCGACCGCATCGGCCGTGGTGCAGGCCGAGCGAGCCGCGGACGCCGCCGCGGCGCCCCGTGCGATCACGCCCGTCGAGATGGAAGACGCCGAGTCGCACCGCGGTCGCAACATCCTCATCAGCCTGCTGATCGTGCTCGTGGTGGCCGCCATCGTGGCGGCGGTCGTCATCGCCATCTGAGGCATCCGATCTGACACACCGCGACCCGTGCGCGGCGGCGCTACCCGCGAGGTCCGGCGGCCTTGCGAAGGCGATCGGCGATGGCGGCTCCGATGCCCTCGTCCTCTGGCAGCACCGCAAGGATCACATCCGCCCCATGCGCGTCCGCTTCCCGGAGCCGCGCGTACAGCGTGTGTGCGTCCGTGTCGAGGTCGGCGCTCGGCACGATGGTGACGACCCGCCGTCCCTGCTGCCGTAGCTCCTCGGTGCGGGCGGCCAATGCCTCGGCGGCCACGATCTCGACGGCCGCGTTCGGCGCGTAGTGCGACGGCAGCATTCCAGGCGCCCGGCTCGAGCCTTCCGGAGGACGGACCGATCGGCCGAGTGCACGTTCCAGCTGGGCAACGGTGACCGCACCGGGTCGCAGCACCGTCGGCGCCTCGCCCGTCAGCTCGACGATCGTGGACTCGACTCCGATGCGGCACGGCCCGCCGTCCAAGACGAGGTCGACGGCGTCACCGAGCTCGTCGATGACCGACTGTGCCGTCGTCGGGCTGACGTGTCCGAAGCGGTTGGCCGATGGTGCGGCCAGGCCACCGCCGAATGCCGCAAGCAGGTCCAGTGCGACCGGCGCGGCGGGCACCCTCAGCCCGACGGTAGGGAGGCCGCCGGTCACCTCATCGAGGACACGAGCACGACGACGCAGGATCACCGTCAACGGCCCCGGCCAGAACCGATCCGTGAGCACGCGAGCCTCGTCGGGAACCTCGCTCGCCCAGTCGTCGATCGTTTCGGCTGACGCGAGATGAACGATCACCGGGTGATGGACCGGGCGGCCCTTGACGGCGAACAGTCGCCGAAGCGCGGTCGGGTTGGAAGCGTCCGCGCCGAGCCCGTAAACGGTTTCGGTCGGGAACACGACCAACCCCCCGTCACGGAGCAGCGCGACGGCGCGGGGGATGTCAGCCGTCGTCAATGGGTGACAGCGGTGCCGAACGCGTCGGGGAGGTGACGACGCCACCGCTCGATCACGTCCGACAGTGACAGGTCGGCAATGGCGGCGATGCGCACGCGCGCGCCGCCGGCAACGCCAATCCATGTGAGGGGCACGCCTGCGTCGGCGCATCGCCGCTCGACCTCGGCTTCATCGCCTGACCGGACGCTGACGACGATCCGCGATGGTGTCTCGTCGAACACGGCCGCGATGTCACCGGCCCCGTCGACGTCGACGCCGCACGCTGAGAAGACAGCCATCTCGGCGATGCACGTGGCGAGTCCGCCGTCAGCAACGTCGTGAGCTCCCAGCACGGCATCGTCGGCGACAAGGCCGCGAACGACGACGACCGTCGCGGCGTGCGCGCCGAGGTCGAGTGTCGTGGGACCGATGCACGCGAGCCGCGCTCCCGGCTCGAGGTGTGGGCCCGCGGGGCGGCGTGCGAGCTGGTCCACCACGCCCAGCATCCCGACGACTGGCGTCGGAGCGATGTCGTCGCCGGAGGTCTCGTTGTACAGGCTGACGTTGCCTCCCACGACCGGGATGTCGAGAGCGCGACACGCTTCGCTCATACCGTCGATCGCCTCGGAGAGCTGCCACATCACTGCCGGGTGTTCCGGGTTTCCGAAATTCAGGCAGTTCACGAGCGCGAGCGGGCGAGCACCGACGCACGCCAGGTTGGATGCCGCCTCGGCCACGATCATCGCGGTGCCGAGCCGCGGGTCGTCTGCGCACCACCGGTGGTTGCCGTCGGTCGTGAGCGCAAGCCCGCGGCCAGTGTCCGCTCCGGTTGCCGGATGCTTCAGCCGCAGGACGGTGGCATCGCCGCCCGGCCCCTGCACCGTGTTGAGGAACAGCTGGTGGTCATACTGCGTCCAGACCCATGAGGTGTCAGCGAGGTGCGCGAGCAGATGCTCCTCGGGATCGTCGATCTCCGCAGCCGCACGCCCGGGTCGGGTTGTCGGCCGCGCCTCCATGGGGCGGTCGTACAGCGGAGCAGCGTCGTGCAGTGATGCCGCCGGCACGGCTGCGAGCACCGCACCGTCGAAGCCGTCGAGGATGCGCAGACTGCCGCCGTCGGTGACTCGACCGATCACGGTCGCACGCACTTCCCACCGGGCACAGATGCCCATGACCGCGTCGAGACCCCGCGGCTCCACGATGGCCAGCATCCGCTCCTGACTCTCGCTGGTCATGATCTCGGCCGGCTCCATCCCCTTCTCGCGACAGGGCACGGCGCGGACGTCGACGTCCATCCCGACCCCGCCGCGCGAGGCGGTCTCCGAGGTCGCGCAGGTCAGGCCCGCGCCGCCGAGATCCTGGATGCCGACGACCAGGCCGGCGTCGAGCAGCTCGAGGCACGCCTCGATGAGCCGCTTCTCCTCGAACGGGTCGCCGACTTGCACCGAGGGTCGCTTCGCGGCGTCGGCTTCGCCTTCCGAGAACCCGGCCGAGGCGAGGACGCTCACGCCGCCGATGCCGTCGCGTCCGGTCGCCGACCCGAGCAGGACAGCAAGGTTGCCGACGCCGCTCGCCTGGCCGAGGACGAGTCGCTCGCGCGGCAGAAGGCCAAGGCAGAGCACGTTGACGAGCGGATTGCCCTTGTATGTCTCGTCGAACACGACTTCCCCGCCGACCGTGGGCACGCCGACCGCGTTGCCGTAGCCGGAGATGCCGCTCACCACGCCTTCCGCTATCCATCGGCTGCGGGGGTCGTCGATGGGCCCGAAGCGCAGCGGATCCATGAGGGCGATCGGTCGGGCCCCCATGGTGAAGATGTCGCGCAAGATGCCGCCGACGCCGGTGGCGGCGCCTTGATAGGGCTCGATCGCCGACGGGTGGTTGTGGCTCTCGATCCGGATCGCGGCGGCGATGCCGTCCCCGACGTCGACGACGCCAGCGTTCTCTCCCGGCCCGACGATCACCCATGGGGCCTCGGTGGGGAGACGCTTCAGATGTCCCCTCGACGACTTGTACGAGCAGTGCTCGGACCACATCACCGAGTACATCGCAAGCTCGAGCGCGTTCGGCACGCGGCCGAGAATCTCCTCGATTCGATCCGCTTCGTCGTCGGTGAGCCCGAGTGCGCGATGCAAGTCGGAATCAGGCGGCATCAGTGGCACGGTACAGGCTGGAAATCGGAGCGTTTCTCATCCCCCACAACGGGGAATCACAACAAAACCCACCGACGAAATAGAGTCCACGCATGCCTGCAAACAAGAAGGGCGCACCGCCCATGTCCGCCGAGCACAAGGCTGCGTTGGCGGCCGGTCGACAGCAGGGCATCACCGTCCGCAAGTATCTCGAGGCGCTCGAAGCGCACAAGCCGAAGCGCGGCCGGAAGCGGACGACCGAGTCGATCGAGAAGCAGCTGAAGTCGATCGAGGCGAAGCTGGCCGACGCGGACGCGTTGACGCGGCTCAGCCTCGTTCAGCAGCGGATGGATCTCGTCGGCGAGCTCGGCTCCTTGCAGGCCGGGGTGGACTTGAGTGGCCTCGAGGCCGATTTCGTCTCCGTCGCCAAGGAATACAGCCAGCGAAAAGGCATCTCATATGCCGCGTGGCGTGAGGTCGGCGTGGAGCCAGCCGTGCTGAAGAAGGCGGGCGTCACCCGGTCGGCGCGCTGACGGCTGCCGCAGTCAGCAACGAACGCAGCAACACCGCTCCATCAGTAGATCCGAGCAAAGGATGGCTCGCCCGCTCCGGATGCGGCATGAGCCCCACAACGTTGCGGCCCGCATTGCACACACCAGCGATGTCATCGAGAGCTCCATTCGGGTTCTCGACATAGCGGAGGACGACGCGTTCATCGCTCTTCAGCTCGACAAGCGTCTCCGACGTGCAGGTGTAGTTCCCTTCGAAGTGGTTGACCGGAATCGTGAGCACTTGACCCACTGAAGCCGAGTTCGTCAGCGCCGACCTCTCTGTCTCGACTCTGATGTGCGCGGGCCGGCAAAGGAACTTGAGACCCGCATTCTTCCTGAGCGCACCCGGGAGCAATCCGGCTTCGCACAAGATCTGAAAGCCGTTGCAGATGCCCACCACAGGCCCGCCCTCGGCCGCGAAGCGCGACACCGCCTCCATCACCGGAGAGAACCTCGCGATCGCGCCGGTTCTCAGGTAGTCGCCGTGGGCGAAGCCACCCGGCAGGACGACGGCATCGACGCCGGAAGCCAGCCGATCATCGCCGTGCCACACGATCTCCGCATCGCCTCCCAGCGACCGAACGGCCTCGACGACATCGGCCTCGCAGTTCGTGCCGGGGAAGAGCACCACACCGACACTCACGCGACCGGCTCCAAGCTCACAAACGCATCCTCGATGACGGGATTGGTGAGGAAACGATGGCAGAGGTCGTCGACTTCGCGACGCGCCGACACCTCATCGCTTGCCTCGAGCGCGAAGCGGATCGCCTTGCCCACCGTGACCTCCTGCACCGCGTCGAAGCCCAGCATGGGGAGCGCCCGCTCGATCGTCGCGCCCTGCGGATCGGCCACTCCGGGGCGGAGGCGCACTTCCACGAGCACCGAGAAACGCATCCCGTTCACTGTGTCACAGCGCGACGGTGGCTCCGGGCCAGTCGGCGAGCCGCAGACGCGTGATGCGCTCGTACGCCTCGACGTACCGCGCGCGGCTCGCGTTGACGATCTCAGGCGGCAAGGTCGGAGGAGGCGGGCGCTTGTCCCAGCTCTGGAGCTCGAGCCAGTCGCGCAGGGGCTGCTTGTCGAACGCCGGCGGCGTGACGCCGGGCTTCCATTCGTCGGCGGGCCAGAAGCGCGAAGAATCAGGCGTGAGCACCTCGTCCGCGACGACGAGCTCGCCGTCGACCAAGCCGAGCTCGAGCTTGGTGTCGGCGACGATGATCCCCGCGGCTTCGGCTCTCGCCGCGCCGGCCGCATACGCCGCGAGGCTGATCTCGCGGGCGCGCTCCGCCGCATCGGAGCCGATCAACGCGACAGCGTCGTCGAACGAGATGTTCTCGTCGTGAGTGCCGCTCGCGGCCTTGGTCGACGGCGTGAACACCGGTGCATCGAGCTGCTCAGACTCCTGGAGGCCATCTCGGAGTCGCGCACCGTGCACGGTGCCGCTCGCGCGGTACTCCTTCCACGCCGATCCGGCCAGATAGCCCCGCACGATGCACTCGACGGGCAGCATCTCGGCGCGACGGACATGCATCATCCGACCCGCCCACTCCGGGGGAGCATCGGGGTGCTCGAGCCCGATCAGGTGATTGGGCGCGATGCCGCCGAGCTGATCGAACCAGAACGCGCTCATCGCCGTGAGGACGCGGCCCTTGTCGGGGACCGACTCTCGCATCACCACGTCGAACGCCGACATGCGGTCGGAGGCGACGAGGATGAGCGTTCCGTCACCCACGTCGTAGAGATCTCTGACCTTGCCCGAGTAGGTCTTCGTGAAGCTCATTCGATGCGGTCCATCGCGTCGAACACCCCCGATGTGTTCCGCAGCGACCGGTCGAGACTGAAGGCGTCGTCGAGCGACTCCGCGCTGAGTGTCACCCGCACATCCGCCTCGAGCACCGAGCGAAAGGGCTTGCCCTCCGCGCGGGCCAGGCTGGCGTCCTCCTGGACGATGCGGTACGCGTCGTCACGCTCGAGTCCCGAAGCCACGAGTGCGAGCAACACCGGTTGGCTGAAGACGAGGCCATGCGAAAGGTCGAGGTTCGCGAGCATGCGCTCGGTGTCGACGAACATCCCGGCGATCAGCGAAGCGCACTTGCGCAACACGTAGTACGCCAGCAGTGAGGAGTCCGGGAGGATCACCCGCTCGACCGATGAGTGCGAGATGTCGCGCTCGTGCCAGAGGCTGACGTCCTCGAGACCGGCGGAGAGGTTGCCGCGCAGGATGCGCGCAAGTCCCGAGAGGCGCTCGGCGGTGATCGGGTTCCGTTTGTGCGGCATTGCGGACGAGCCCTTTTGACCCGCTTTGAACCCCTCCTCCACCTCCCCGACCTCGGTGCGCTGGAGATGACGGATCTCGGTCGCGATCATCTCGACAGTCGCGCCGACAGACGCGCATGCATACAGGTACTGGGCGTGCCGATCCCTGCTGATCACCTGAGTCGCGGGAACGGGAGTGAGACCGAGCGCGCGACACACGAACCGCTCGACCGCAGGATCGATGTTCGAGTAGGTGCCGACCGCTCCGGACAGCTTCCCGACGGCGACCGCTTCGCGGGCGTGACGCAAGCGCATACGGTCACGGTCGACCTGCAAGCACCAGAGCGCGAGCTTCGTGCCAAATGTCGTCGGTTCGGCATGGACGCCGTGCGTGCGTCCTGCCATCGCCGCCCCGCGAAGCTCGTGCGCTCGTTCGCGCAGCACGGCGACGAGCGCTGCCGCGGCGTCAATGAGCAGGTCGGCAGCCTTGGTGAGGGTGACACAGAGGGCGGTGTCCACGACGTCGGAGGAGGTGAGGCCGTAGTGCACCCACTTTCCCGCGTCGCCACCAATGTGCCGCTGCACCACGTCGACGAAGGCGGCAACGTCGTGATCGGTGACACGCTCACGCTCGTCGACCTCGGCGACGAACGCAGCATCAATCGTCGGCGCTGATTCGCGCACGCGGGACGCATGGTCCAAAGGGACTACATGGAGCTCGGCCCATGCCTCGGTCGCGAGCACTTCGACTTCGAGCCAAGTGCGAAAACGAGCCTCGTCCGTGAAGAGCGCCGCCATCTCGGGCATCGAGTAACGGGGAATCATCTCGATCGCCGACCTCCGCTGCGCATCACCTCCACGAGCCTAATGATCGCGCCACACGTGCCGACAGAAATGAGGTTCGGCGGAGGAGTGGGCCAAACGGGCCCCTCGCGATGATCACATGAGTTTCTCGACTCGTTCCGCTCGTCCACATTTCGCGTCGGAGCGCCGCTGAGCGGCCCTAATGATTCGAAGGTCCTATAGCCCATGAGTCGCAAACCGGAGACCATGCTCTCCATGCAATGCACGAACAATCCTTTCGAGCGGGCGATCGATGTGTGCGACGAGTGTGGACTCCCGTTCTCGAACGAGTTCCTCGTCTACATCCTTGGAACGCGTCGTCCACCGCTGTGCAAGCCGTGTGCGATTGCACTGAGCGGAGTGCGTTCTTCGGCTCGCCGTCAGCGCATGCCGAAGAAGGAAGTTCGGCGGCGGCGTGAGGCGGTACACGCGGCGCTGGCCGATGGTCGGCCGATGACGCTGGCGCGAGCGATCGAGATGCCCGATCTCGTGACGATCGACGAAGCCGAGCGCAACGTGTCGATTGCCGGAGCTCCTGGCTCACGCGACATCGAGTGGTGCGCGTAGGGCATCACGTCACGCGCTCGCGACCCCGATGTCGCGGCGAAATACCATTCCGGGCCACGAAAGCAATCCCACACTCTCGTAGGCGCGGCTTCGCGCCGAGCTGAGGTCCGTCCCGTGTGCGGTCACCGAAAGCACACGACCGCCAGCCGTCACGAGGTGACCCTCCCCGTCGCGTCCGACGCCCGCGCAGTAGACACGCACGCCCTCGACCGACTCCGCCTCGCTCAGGCCGTGGATCACGTCGCCGAGTCGAGGTGAGAGCGGATATCCCTCGGATGCGCACATCACCGTGACCGCCGCATCCTCTGAGAACACCGGGTCACTGCGGAGCGCTCCCGCGGCTGCCTCCGCGAGTAGTGAGGTCAGGTCGCTCGTCATCCGAGGCAAGACGGCCTCGGCCTCAGGATCACCAAAGCGAACGTTGTACTCGATGATCTTCGGGCCCTCGGGTGTCAACATCAGGCCCGCGTAGAGCACGCCCCGGTAGTCAATGCCTTGCTTGCGCAGCCACTGCAACGTCGGGGCAACGATGCGCTCGACGATGTCGTCAACGAGTGATGCGTCAACGAACGGGACCGGGGAGTACGCACCCATTCCCCCGGTGTTGGGGCCGGCATCACCATCTCCGACGCGCTTGTAGTCCTGCGCGGGGGCCAACGGGGCGATCTTCTCGCCGTCGCACACACAGAGAAGGGAGAGCTCCGGACCTGAGAGCCCCTCCTCGACGACGACCGTCGTGCCCGCTTCGCCAAAGCTCGCGCCCGAGAGCTTTTCGCGCAGGTCTTCGACCGCGTCCGCGAGTGACTCGGTGACGAACACGCCCTTGCCGGCCGCCAGTCCGTCGGTCTTCACCACGTAGAGGCCCGGAAGATCACGAAGGTACGCGACGGCCTCCTCCACCTCTGACGCCTCGAACGCGTGGTGGCGAGCGGTCGGAACTCCAGCTTCCGCCAAGGCTGACTTCATCCATGCCTTCGACCCTTCCAGCCGCGCGCCGTCAGCCCCGGGACCGAAGACGAGCGCGCCACGAGCGCGCAGGCGATCGGCGAGGCCGTCGACCAAGGGCTCCTCAGGACCGATGACGAACAGATCGGCGTCGATCTCCGCCGGGGGTGCGGCCGTCGATTCTGCGATCCCCGCGTTACCGGGCGTGACAACGACCGAGTCCGCAGTGCGACCGAGCACATCCGCGAGCCGCGTGCTCCCGCGCACCGCTTCCCACCACGCACACGCGCATCGCTTACGCCGCGAAGTGCACGTACTGATCGCGCCCGGGCCCCACCCCGACGAGTCGCACCGGCACGCCGACCTGCTCCTCGAGGAACGAGAGGTAGTCACGGGCCGCGGCGGGCATGTCGTGAGGCTCGGTCATCTCGGTGAGGTCGGTCTGCCAGCCGGGAAGCTCCTCGTAGATTGGCGTCACCTTGTGCAGCACCGACTGGTGATAGGGCATGTGGTGGAACCGCTCACCGTCGAGGTCGTACGCAACACACACCTTGACTGAGTCGAACACGTCGAGGACGTCGAGCTTCGTGATCGCGACTTCGCTGAGCGAGTTGAGCCTCACCGCTTGGCGCAGCATCACCGCGTCGAACCATCCGGTTCGGCGGCGGCGGCCGGTGTTGGTGCCGAACTCGTGGCCGCGATCGACGAGCAGGTCGCCGATGGCGTCGGTCTGCTCTGTGGGGAAAGGGCCCGACCCGACCCGCGTGCAGTACGACTTCGCGATGCCGATCACTCGGTTGATGTGCAACGGACCCACGCCCGAGCCCGTGCACGCTCCACCGGCGACGGGGTTCGAGGAGGTGACAAACGGATAGGTGCCGTGATCGAGATCGAGGAAGGTGGCTTGCGCACCTTCGAGCAACACATGCTGCCCCGCCTCGAGGGCCTCGTGGACGAAGCCGACCGTGTCGGCGATGTACGGCGAAACCCGGGGGGCAAGCTCGTCGAGGTACCGCGCCGCGATGTCCGAGGCCGAGAGCGGCAGCCGGTTGTAGACCTTTGCCAGGACCGCGTTCTTCTCCTTCAAGGCCACGTCGAGCTTCTCGCGGAAGATCTTCGGGTCGAGGAGGTCCTGCACGCGCAAGCCGGAACGCAGCGCCTTGTCCGCGTACGCGGGACCGATGCCGCGTTTCGTGGTCCCCAGCTTGTTCTTGCCGAGCCGCCGTTCGGTGAGCGCGTCGATCTCTTGGTGATACGGGAGGATCAGGTGTGCGTTGCCGCTCACCAGGAGCCGGCTGCAATCGACCCCTTTCATCGTGAGTCGATCGAGCTCGTTCAAGAGCACGGCGGGGTCGACCACCACTCCGTTGCCGATCACCGGCGTGATGTGGTCGTAGAGAATGCCGCTCGGAACGAGCTGCAAAGCGAAGGTCTCGCCGCCGACGACGATGGTGTGCCCCGCGTTGTGCCCGCCCTGATAGCGGACCACGACGTGCATCTCCTTCGCGATGAGGTCGGTGAGCTTGCCCTTGCCCTCGTCGCCCCACTGCGCGCCGACCACCACGGTTGCGGGCACAGCGGGATCGTAGTCAGCAGGGTCGAGCGGAACGCGAAGTGAGGGGCCCTCACGGGCCCCTCACTCTCGGCTCCAGCCCTGGAAGCGCCAGCACCCCGGCTAGAGCCCTCCCTCCAGTCTTATCCTTTTGCGCCGCTTACGCGTTCGCCCGGCGTCGTTTTGTCAGTGCGAGTGCGGCAGCACCGCTGAGCACCATCAGAATGCCCAGACGAGCGGCCGCCCAGGTGCCGGTACCCGTCACTGGGAGCTCCTCGGCGGGCTGCACCACGGTGCCTGCGACCTCTTCGGGCGGAACCGGAGCGCCTCCGTTCGGAGCCGTGCTGGCCGTCGTAGTCACGGTCGTCGCTGTCGTGGTCGTCACGAGCGTCGTCGGGTTCGTCGGCGGGTTCGTCGGCGGGTTCGTCGGCGGGTTCGTCGGCGGGTTCGTCGGCGGGTTCGTCGGCGGGTTCGTCGGCGGGTTCGTCGGCGGGTTCGTCGGCGGGTTCGTCGGCGGGTTCGTCGGCGGGTTCGTCGGCGGGTTCGTCGGCGGCGTGGTGCATTCCACGACGATCACGACCCCGTAGCCCGGCGGCGGCGGGAGCGACGCTTCGCCTTCGTCACAGACATAGATGTTCGTGAGGTTGATCACGTTGTTGCCCGCCACGATGGTGAGCGGAGACGGACCATTCGCGATGTAGAGCTCGCCATTGATGATCTCGGTCACGACGAGCTGCGTCCCCGGCGTCGTCACGAAGGCCCCCGCGCTGCCAGCTTCGAGCGTCACTGCGATCGCGTTCGCGGGGCACGACACCAGACCACCCTCGCCCGGCACGGGCAGCTGGCCCGGCGCCGTGAGACAGATGATGTAGCTCTGGCCAACCGGAGGCACGTCGTCCGGGAAGTTCGGGTTCTCGCCGGGGTTCAGCTGCACGGTCTTGGTGACCGTCCCGCAGGTCGACTGGCCGCCGTTGTTCGCAGAGATGAGCATGTTCGTGTTCGGGCGGTCGTCCCCGCGCGTCTCATTGTTGTAGAAGGAGCCAGTCGGGCCGACGACTTTGAGCGGTCCGCCGATGACGGCGTCAACCTGATAGGCGCACCCCGGAGCAAGTCCTTGGCGCACGGACTCGGCGAGGTCGGGCATCGTGAGGGTCAGCGTGTTCGCGGGCGATTGCGAGCAGGGCGTGGCCCCAGGCGCGCCACCGCAGTACGCGAAGTTCAACAGGAGCGCCTGGTCAATGCTGGCGACGAATGTGGGGGAGGTCGAGCTCTTCACCGCGAGGGCGACACCGATCGCCGCGCATTGCTCACCGCCTGCGAAGTCGTCCCACTGCATGACGATCACATCGCCCGGATTCAGCGGGCCCGGGCCTCCGGTCTCGTTTTCCCGGAGCGTCGAGAACGGCCCCTCGCCTCTGACGAAGTAGCGCTCGCCCAGGAGAAAGTCCGCACCCTGGCCGCACTCGGTGGGAAGCGGCGCAGCGGGGTAGACCTCGAAGGTCGGCGAGGTCGGGTCGACCACAACGTTCGGAGGGCCCACGGGCGTGGCGTCGACCGTGGCATTGGCGATGCCGGCTGCGCTGACCACCAGTCCTCCGGCAACGAGGGTGGCACCAAATACCTGCGCGAGGCGTCGGCCTTGGGTGAGAGGTCGCACGTTCCGGCTCCTATCCGTCGTTCCCTGTCGAGCCGGAAAACACAAAGACCCGGCCCTATGGCTGGGGCCGGGTTCGCCTGGCTCCCCGTGGGCGCAGCGACCAATATCGCCGACGGATCTAAGCCTCCCCACAGACAATCCTTGCGGGTTGTCTGCTTCGGGCACCATACCACTCTGCGTGGCACGGGGGGCAATAGGTCGTTCGACCTACCCCGCTACGGGCGCGTTATCTCACTCTGCGCGCGAATCCTCCTGGGGCATTCCCAGAGCGTGAACGAGTTGTGACCGAGGCGCCGGGGTCTGTGACCAGGACGCTTCCGTCCGTCCCGGTCGTGCTAGGGCGCCTCAGACGTCGAGGCGGGTCCGGGCGGCGAGTGCGATGCACGTCCCGATTGCGACCAGTCCCAGTCCGAGTGCAGCGATCGGCACGGAAGCCGCGCCGGTGACCGGCAGCACGTCTGGTCCGTCGGTGCCCGCAAGGACCTGCGTCGCCGGGTCGGGCCGACCCTCGCCCGATGGCGGGTCGAGCGCGAGGCCCCGTACGCCCACCGGCTCCGAGGTCGTCGCCGGCACCGTGGACGTGGGAGCTGCGGTCGTCGTGGGTGCTCCAGTCGTCGCGACAACGCGGGCCGCCTCGTCGACGGTTGACGGCTCCTCGACCGTCGTGGTCGGGGCGACCACTGTCGTGGTGGTCAGCTCGTCGACCGAGGTCGTCGTGGTCGGCTCCTCGACCGTCGTCGTCGTGGTCGGCTCTTCGACCTCAGTCGTCGTGGTCGGCTCTTCGACCGATGTCGTGGTGGTGGTCTCCTCGGGAGGAGCCAGCGTCGTGGTCGGCTCTTCGACCGACGTCGTGGTGGTGGTCTCCTCGGGAGGAGCCAGCGTCGTGGCGGGCGACTCGATGGTGGTGGTCGGCGCCGCGGTGCTGGTGCTCCCCAGCGTCGTCGAGGTGGTCGAGGTCGTCGACGTGGACGTCACGACTGGCGCCACCGCGGTGTTCGTCACGACGGCGGCGAGCGTGTCGCCACCACCGAAGAAGGCTGCGAGATCAGTGGGCTTCTCGACGCCGAACTTGCCCAGGCCAGAGCGATCGAAGCCCGGCGTAGCCGTCTCATCGATGGTGTACGCCCCACCAACAGGCACCTCGAGCGAAGCGCCGACGTTGGCGAAGCTGCCTTTGTCCTCGGCGTCGACCTTGCTCGAGCACTTCACGGTCGCCGCTCCCTTGTTCCAGGTGCAGGTGACAGTCTCGAGGTCGCTTCGCAGCGTCAGGGCCCAGCCCTTCGGGACCGAAGGCGACGCGATCGGCGCGCCCTTCGCGTCAACCCACTGCTTGGACACTTGCACGTGGGACACGCACACGTCCGGGTTCTGCTTCTTCGCCGCGTGCTGCTTGCCGTCGACGAACACCCGCCGTGTTGCCGGCGGTCGAGGGCGGGACCAAGAGGAAGCTGTCACCGGGCGCTGCGACGGACTTGCCGGTGAGCGCCGTCTCGACGATGTCCCACGTGAAGACGATGTCGACTGCATTGGAGTTGCCGACCCGCATCACGGCGTCGCCCTCGGGCAGCGTGCACACCGAGGCGAGCGTGAGCTTGTTCACGGCCGGGGCCGCGGCGGCGATCGTCGGATAGACGGTCAGAAGCATCGCCGTGGCACCCACGAGACCGCCGACATGCCCGGCGAGGCGACGCTTGAAGTTGGGCTCTCGGGTTGCGAACATCGAATGGTCTCCACGGCTCGTAGATCTCGTTGAGCCTGGGGCCGGGTTCGCTCTGACTCCCCGCCGGCCAAGCGACCAATACAGCCGTGCGGATCGATGTCTCCCCAGTTCGGTGGGACACGCCCACCGCTCTGTCGACTTCCATGATCGGGAGATCCCAGGCGCGCGAGATGGGCCAAACGACCCCTCTGACCTGGTCCGACGCGAAATGAGCCGATCGGCTCAGACGGCCACGACGTCAGTCGATGACGATCTCGCCGTCGCGCACGTCGACCTCGACGGTGTCGCCCTCCGCGACCTTGCCTTCGAGGATGCGATTCGCGAGTCGGTCGCCGAGCTCGCGCTGGATGATCCGCTTCAACGGCCGAGCACCGAACGCCGGGTCGAATCCCTCCTCCGCCAGCTTCGCCGTCGCCGCGGGCGACACCACCAGCGTGATGCGCCGCGCTGCCAACCGCTCGCGGAGCCGGTCGATCTGGATCGACACGATCTTGCTCAGGTCATCGGGCGTCAACGAACGGAACCGCACGATGTCGTCGACGCGGTTCACGAACTCCGGCCGGAAGACGGTGAGCGGATCGCCTTGCAGGTTCGAGGTCATGATCAGCACGACGTTCGTGAAGTCGACGGTGCGACCTTGTCCGTCGGTGAGACGCCCGTCGTCCATCACCTGCAGCAGGATGTTGAACACGTCGGGATGCGCCTTCTCTATCTCGTCGAGCAGCACGACCGAGTACGGGCGGCGCCGCACTGCTTCCGTGAGCTGACCGCCCTCGTCGTACCCGACGTAGCCCGGAGGCGCACCAATGAGGCGAGACACAGAGTGCTTCTCCATGTACTCGCTCATGTCGATGCGGATCATCGCCCGCTCGTCGTCGAACAGGAACTCGGCGAGCGCCCGCGCGAGCTCGGTCTTGCCGACTCCGGTGGGGCCGAGGAACAGGAACGAGCCGATCGGCCGATTGGGATCGGACAACCCGGCGCGGCTGCGCCGAATCGCATTGGCGACCGCGGCGACGGCGTCGTCCTGGCCGATCACCCGCTCGTGCAACAGCTCCTCGAGGCGCACCAGCTTGCGCATCTCGCCTTCCATCAGGCGCGAGACCGGGACGCCTGTCCATTTGCTGACGACCTCGGCGATGTCCTCGGAGTCGACCTCCTCCTTCAGCATCCGCTGGGTCGACTGCAGCTCGGCGAGGTGCTCGGTCGCCTCGGCGACCCTTCGCTCGAGCTCGGGGATCTGGCCGTATCGAACCTCGGCGGCCCGCTCGAGGTCGGTCTCGCGCTCGACCTCCATGCGCTTCGCCTCGAGCTGCTCCATCAGCTCGCGGATCGCACCGATCGCTTCCTTCTCGGCCTGCCAGTGCTGCTTCATGGCTTCGGCGTCGGACTTCAGACGCGCGAGCTCCTCCTCGAGGCCCTTCAGCCGCTCACGCGAAGCGTCGTCGGTCTCCTTCGCGAGCGCGACCTTCTCGATCTCGATCTGGCGGATGCGGCGCTCGACGATGTCGATCTCAGTCGGCATCGAGTCGATCTCGATGCGCAGCCGCGACGCAGCTTCGTCGATGAGGTCGATCGCCTTGTCGGGCAGGAACCGGCCCGTGAGGTAGCGGTCGGAGAGCACTGCGGCCGACACGAGCGCGGAGTCCTGGATGCGGACGCCGTGATGGACCTCGTAGCGCTCCTTCAGCCCGCGCAGGATCGCGATCGTGTCCTCGACGGACGGCTCGCCCACGTAGATCGGTTGGAAGCGTCGCTCGAGCGCGGCGTCCTTCTCGATGTACTTGCGGTACTCGTCGAGCGTTGTGGCGCCGATCATGCGCAGCTCCCCGCGCGAGCAGCGGCTTCAGCATGTTGCTGGCGTCCATGGCGCCTTCGGCCGCCCCGGCTCCCACGACCGTGTGCATCTCGTCGATGAACGTGACGATCTCGCCCGCCGCGTCGGAGATCTCCTTGAGCACGGCCTTGAGCCGCTCCTCGAACTCGCCGCGGTACTTGGCCCCGGCGACCATCGAGCCGAGGTCGAGCGCGACGACTCGCTTGTTCTTGAGCCCCTCGGGCACGTCGCCCTCGACGATGCGACGCGCGAGACCCTCGACGATGGCCGTCTTTCCGACGCCGGGCTCGCCGATGAGCACCGGGTTGTTCTTCGTACGGCGCGACAGCACTTGGATGACCCGACGGATCTCGTCGTCGCGGCCGATGACTGGGTCGAGCTTGCCCTGCCTCGCCACCTCGGTGAGGTCACGGCCGTACCGCTCGAGCGCCTGGTACTGCCCTTCGGGGTCCTGGCTCGTGACGCGATGGCTTCCCCGCACCTCGCGCAGGGCGGCCAGAAGCTCCTCCCGGGTGCGGTCGAGGCGATCGGCCATGGCGAGGAGCAGATGCTCGGTGGAGAGGTACTCGTCGTGAAGGTCCTTGCGCTCCGTGTCAGCGCGGTCCATCACTTCGTTGAGCTCGCGGCCGATCCGCGACTCGCCGCCGTACGCCTTCGGAAGGCGGGCGACCGCGTCATCGGCTCGATTGCGCACCATGAGCGGCGCGAGGCCCAGCTTCTGGATCATCGGCAGGACGATCGTGTCGTCCTGGCGGAAGAGCGCGGCGAGGACGTGATCGGGCGTGACCTCCGGGTTGCTGTTTGCCTTCGCCGACTCGAGCGCGGCGGCGAACGCTTCCTGCGTCTTGCGCGTCCACTTGTTCGGGTCGAGCGCCATTCGCCTACCTCCTCTCGTCGAAGATCGAGGGACGGCTGCCCCACACCACGACGGATTGCGACAGAGGCACGAGGTCACGACGGTGCCGTCGGCTCACTTCGTCGACCGCTTCCTTCGCGTCGCGGCGGAGCTGCTCGATGTTGCCGTGCAACGCGCGCAGCTCTTCCTCGAGCTCGAGCACTCGCTTCACGCCGGCGAGATTCAGACCGTCGGCCGTGAGCGCGGCGATGCGACGGAGCCTGTCGATGTCGAACTCGCTGTATCGCCGGTTGCCGCCGACAGTGCGAGCGGGATCGAGGAGGCCCTTGCGTTCGTAGATGCGCAGCGTCTGCGGGTGCACGCCGGCGATCTCCGCCGCGACGGAGATGACGTACACGCCGTGACGGCGGTCGGGATCCTGTCCTCGATTTGTCTGCATTCGGTTCGTGGATGCCATCACGCCTCCAGGTGGGCGCGCGGCGACTCGTCGGTCGCCTTCGCCAGCTCTTCGATCGCCTTGCGTTCGGCCGCGGACAGGCGCGCCGGCACGGCCACGTCGAACGTGACGAGCAGGTCGCCGGTCTTCTTGCCGTTGGTCACCCCTCGCCCCTTCACCCGGCGAGCCTTCGACAGCGGGATCGACGGATTGATGCGCAGCTTCACCGGGCCGTCGTCGAGCGTGGGCACCTCGACCTCAGCACCCAACGCCGCCTCGGGATAGGTGACCGGAACTCTCAACGTCAGGTCGAGACCCTTCCGGCCGAAGATCTTGTGGGGCTGCACCCGCGTCGTGACATACAGGTCCCCCGGCGGGCCACCGTGGCGGCCGGGACCGCCCCGACCCTTGAGCCGGATCCGCTGGCCGTCGTCGACCCCGGCCGGGATTCGCACCTTCACCTCACGTTCACGGCGCTCGACCCCGCTGCCGTGACAGGTCGGGCACGGGTCTTCGATCACGAATCCCATCCCTCCGCAGTTCCGGCAGGGGGAGCTGAGCGAGAACAGCCCCTGGTTGTCGTCGAGGACGCCTCGGCCCTGGCACACCGGGCACGTCGTCGCGTGGGTACCCGGACGCGCCCCACTGCCTCCGCACGTGCTGCAGGCCGCGTCGCTCGTGAGATACAGCGACGTCGTGATGCCGTGCGCGGCATCCTCGAACGCGAGCGTGAGAGCGGCCTCGAGGTCGTCGCCCTTCTGCGGGCCCGGACCAGCGCCGCCACCGCGGCCGCCGCGACGGACGCGGCCGAACAGACCTCCGAGGAGGTCGTTGATGTCGGCGCCGTCGCCCATGAACGTGAAGCCCTGCGGGCCCCCGCCGGCGCTCGGTCCGGGTCCGAACCCGGCCGCCATCGGTCCGAGGCGACGCACCTCGTCGTACTCCTTGCGCTTGGCGGCATCGCCGAGGACGTCGTAGGCGGAAGAGATCTCCTTGAAGCGCTCCTCGGCCTTCGCGTCGCCCTCGTTCGTGTCGGGATGGTGCTGGCGGGCGAGCTTGCGGTAGGCCTTCGTGATGTCCTTCTGGGACGCGCCCTCAGGGACGCCGAGCGTCTTGTAGTAGTCCTTCTCGAACCATTCGCGTTGCGGCGCCATGGGCGACCTAACCCTTGACCGTCACCATCGCTGGGCGCAGCACGCGGCCCTTCCACGTGTAGCCGGTGCGCATCACCTCGCTGACAATGGCGTCGGCATCACCGTCACCTTCGATGTGCATGACGGCTTCGTGCTGCTCGGGGTTGAACGGCGTGCCGAGGCTGTCGAGGGGCTCGAGTCCGTGGCGGCGCAGAACACCGAGCAGAGCCGACCAGATCGGCTCGATGCCGTCGACGCCATGGGCGAACGCGAGCTCGCATGCGTCGAGCACGGGCAACAGGTCCTCGGCCAACCGGCCGGTGGCCCGCTCGATCTCGTCGGTGACGCGCTTCTGCGCTTGCTTGCGATAGTTCTCGAAGTCGGCTTGGAGACGCTGAAGCTGCCCGAGACGCTCCTCGTTCTCGGTGAGCAGCGCGGCGAGATCGACCTCGAGCGCGACCTCGAGCGCGGCCTCGGCTGCCGCCTCCTCGTCGGAGGCGGCAGCGGGACCGTTCGCGTCAGCGGGATCGAATCCCGGGCTGTCGGCGGGGACGCTCACAGGCCTACGCCGACTTCTCGTCGTCGACGATCTCCGCGTCGACGATCTCGTCGTCGTTCGCCGCGGTCGCCGAAGACGTGGCTCCGGCGTTCGCGCCTTGCTCCTGCGAGGCCGCTTCGTAGAGCTTCTGGCTGAAGCTCTGGCTAGCGGTGACCAGGTGCTCGGTGGCTGCCTTGATCGCGTCGAGGTCGTCGCCGGCGATGGCCTTCTTCAGGTCGTCGAGCGGACCCTCGACCGCGGCGCGCTCGTCGGCGCCGACCTTGTCGCCCTGCTCGCGCAGGACCTTCTCGGTCTGGTACACGAGCGAGTCCGCGTTGTTCCGGGTCTCGGCCTCGTCGCGGCGACGCTTGTCGTCCTCGGCATGGGCCTCGGCATCGCGCACCATCCGCTGGATGTCGTCACGCGACAGCGACGACTGACCCGTGATGGTCATCGACTGCTCCTTGCCCGTCGCCCGGTCCTTCGCGGCGACGTGCACGATGCCGTTCGCGTCGATGTCGAAGGTGACCTCGATCTGCGGCACGCCCCGCGGCGCGGGAGGCAGATCGACGAGCTGGAACTTGCCGAGCGTCTTGTTGTACATCGCCATCTCGCGCTCGCCCTGCAGCACGTGGATCTCGACGGACGGCTGCATGTCTTCCGCGGTGGTGAACACCTCGGTGCGACGAGTGGGGATCGTGGTGTTGCGCTCGATGAGCTTGGTCATCACGCCGCCCTTCGTCTCGATGCCGAGCGACAGGGGAGTGACGTCGAGCAACAGGACGTCCTTGACCTCGCCCTTCAGCACGCCGGCCTGGATGGCGGCACCGATGGCGACGACCTCGTCGGGGTTGACGGACTTGTTCGCCTCCTTGCCCGTGAGGTCGAACACGAGCTCCTGCACAGCGGGCATGCGGGTCGAGCCACCCACGAGGATGACGTGGTCGATCTGGCCCTTCGTGAGGCCCGCGTCCTTGATCGCGTGCTCGAACGGCGAGCGGCAGCGCTCGAGCAGATCGGCCGTGAGCTCTTGGAACTTCGCGCGGGTGAGCGTCTCGTCGAGGTGCAACGGCCCCTCGCTCGTCGCGGTGATGAACGGCAGGTTGATCTGGGTCTGCTGCACCTGGGACAGCTCGACCTTGGCCTTCTCGGCGGCCTCCTTGAGGCGCTGCAGGGCCATCTTGTCGACGCCGAGGTCGACGCCGTGCCCACTCTTGAACTGGCTCACCAGCCAATCGATGACGCGCTGATCCCAGTCGTCACCACCGAGGTGCGTGTCGCCATGTGTGGACTTCACCTCGAACACGCCGTCGCCGATCTCGAGGATCGACACGTCGAAGGTGCCGCCACCGAGGTCGAACACAAGCACGGTCTCATCGGACGAGCCCTTGTCGAGCCCGTACGCGAGCGCCGCGGCAGTCGGCTCGTTGATGATGCGCAGCACCTCGAGGCCCGCGATCTGGCCGGCCTCCTTCGTGGCGGTGCGCTGGGCGTCGTCGAAGTACGCCGGGACGGTGATGACCGCCTGGGTGACGGTGTCACCGAGGTAAGCCTCGGCGTCGCGCTTCAGCTTCATGAGCGTGCGCGCGGAGATCTCTTGTGCCGTGTACTTCTTGCCGTCGATCTCGATCGACCAGGACGTGCCCATCTCGCGCTTGACGGAGCGGATGGTGCGATCGGGGTTCGTGATCGCCTGACGCTTCGCGACTTCCCCGACGAGCACCTCGCCGCCCTTCGAGAACGCGACGACGGAGGGGGTCGTGCGTGACCCCTCGGCGTTGGGGATGACAACAGGATCGCCCGCCTCGAGGACGCTGACGACGGAGTTGGTGGTGCCGAGATCGATCCCGACGGCCTTGGGCATGGGTGAGCCTCCTGAGAGATCGCAGCCGTGTTCCGCACTGCTGCACGTATGGCCACCATAAAGGTTGAGTGCTTCATTGACAACTTCGTCGGGCAAGATTGCGGTACGTTCGAACCCATGTCAGTGACCCTCGTGCTGCTCCGCCACGGGGAGAGCACCTGGAACCAGGCGAATCTGTTCACCGGGTGGCGTGATGTGCCCCTCTCGACCAAGGGAGAGGCCGAGTCCACCGCGGCCGGCGAGCTCCTGTCGGTTGAGGGCCTGAGGTTCGACAAGGCCCACACATCCCTGCTGCTGCGGGCGGTCCAGACCGCTGACCTCGCCTTGGCCGCGCTCGGCCAGCTCTGGCTGCCGGTCGAACGCAGCTGGCGCCTCAACGAGCGTCACTACGGCGCGCTGCAGGGCCTCGACAAGAAGCAGACGGCCGAGCAGTACGGCCTCGACCAGGTGAAGCTGTGGCGCCGGAGCTACGACGTGCCGCCCCCGCCCGTGCCGCTCGATTCACCCGAGCACCCGGGCAACGATCCCCGCTACGCGCGGCTCGCCCCCGATGTCCTCCCGGCGTCCGAGTGCCTGGCCGACGTCGTCGCCCGGGTGCTCCCCTATTGGCACGACCACATCGTCCCCGACCTCCGCGCCGGCCTTCGCGTCCTCGTCGTCGCGCACGGCAACAGCCTGCGGGCGCTGCTCAAGCACCTGGAGCGGGTGTCCGACGCGGACATCGCCGAGGTGAACCTCCCGACGGGCATCCCGCGCGTGTACGAGCTCGGCGACGACCTGCAGGTGCAGGCGGTGCGCTACCTGGGCGACGCGACCGCGGTCGACGCCGCGGCCGAGGCGGTCAGGCGTCAGGCCGGCTGAGTCGAGCGGGCGACGCAGTGCGTCGCCCGGGTGCGCGAAGCACCGATTGTCGAGCGCAGCGAGCGACACGGATGGGCGGCGCAGTGCGCCGACCGGGCAGACGACGTTGGGATTGTCGAGCGGAGCGAGCCGGAGCCGATCGAAGCGCAGCGGAGACCGGCGACGGGAAAGGCCGGGTCATGCGGGCTCGAACGTGGCGATGACCTGGTCGAAGATCTCTGTGTACTGATCGGGCTGGTTGGTGCTGAAGGTCAGCACGTAGAGGTTCTGCTGGGTCAGGAAGTACACCTGCAGCCCGGCCACCTCGGTGGTGGTGCCGTCGGCGAGGGTCACCGGAACGGTGTAGGTGGTGCGTACCGCGTCGCCCGCGGGCAGCTGGACCTGGGTGCTCGAGACGTTCGTCGCGCCGGCCGCGGTGAGCTGCGATTGCGCTTGCTGCTGAAGCAGGCCGAGTCCGCTCGTGACCCCTTGCACCCGGATGAGGTTGACGTTCGTGAGGAAGTTGCCCGGGTTGCTGATGTCCGACGCGTACAGCAAGCCACCTTCGGCGACGAGCTGCTTCACGGCATCCCCGATGTTCCCAGCGAGCGCCGGGTTCGCCTCCGCCGCCGCGGCGATGATCGCATCCACGTCGGTCGCGGTCAGGTCGAAGCTCTGCCAGCCGGGCGGCAGAGCGATGACGAAGCCGTCGCCGCTGCGGTCGACGACGGTGAACCCCTCGGGCACGGCCGCCGAGGTCTGCGACCCATCCGTGCCGGTGGCCCCGGTGGCCCCGGTGGTCGCTGCCGAGGCTGTCTCGCTCGACGAGGAATCGGAGTCGTCACCACTCGAGCAGGCACCGAGCACCAGCCCGAGGGCGAGCGGAATGAGGGCGACGCGACGCAGGGACATCGGAGTCACTTTCGGCTGGGAGTGGGTCGAATTCAAGTCAGCCGGGCGGTCAGCCGCAATGGCGGCGGTCAGCGGTCGAAGCTGGAGGTGACCGAGCTCGCCAGACCGCTCCCATTTGCCCACACGCTGATGTCCACAGCAGTCGTCCCGAGGACGTAGCGGAGGGTCAGCCGATCGGGCGTCTGCGAGCGGGCGGCCTCGACCCACCCCGGTCGCACGTCGAGCGACACGACCTCGATGCCTGAAGGCGACCCCTGCACGACGAGCACCGCCGCGTCGCTCTCCACGACCGATCGGGCCGAGGAGCTCGACGAGCCGCCCGTGTTGACGGCGACGTTCGATTGGTTGACCACCGACACGCGCGGCGTTGATGGACACGGCGTCGGGCACGGGGACCTCCGGGTGGAGCGGCGCAGGAAGGGGGACAGGGAGCGGTGCGGGCTCCGGTTCGCCGGCGTCCGGCGAGACCGCCGGGGCACGGGTGGTCGAGGCTGGCGTGGACGAGGCTGGCGTGGACGGCACCGCAATCGCCGGATCGCGGCTCGGTGCGGGAGAGGTGCCGCAGTTTCGGCCAGCACCGACGGCGATCCCGACCGGGGCGCCGGCGTCTGCATCGCCTTGGAGGGAGCATCGTCCGTCGTCGTCGCCGTCGCAGCCACGGCGCCACCGTCCCGATCGAGCGACGCCGTATCCGAACCGCACCCGGCGACGACGACGGTCGACACGATGAGGCCGATCGCCCCCAGCCCAGAGGCCGACCTCCCGTGCGCCACGATGCCCCTAGCCGATGGCTCGCCGCCGCGGTGCGAGGGCGGCCACCAGCACGAGGAACAGGCCCGCTCCGACAAGCGACCACGCGATCGTCAGGTTGTCGGCGGAGTCGGCACCGGTCACGGGCAGCGTCTCCCCGCCGCCGAGAGCAGCAGCGTTGTCCTCCGCGCCGCTGACGACGGAACGCACGCCCGAAGGAATTGCGACTCGACTCGGCGCCGGAGCGACGTTCGGAACCGTGACCTGCTGCACCCGCACGATCGTGCGCGTGATGATCGTGCTCACGGTGGGATTGACGATCCAGCGGATCACTCTCGGGAGGCAGATCCCGGGATCGACGTTGTGTACCTGACAGACGCGCGTGCGCTCGACGTTGCCGGCGACCGCGTCGCCCGTCTCGATCGAAGCCGAACCCGTGACGTCGGCCTCGAACGTCGACGGGTCGGGAGGATTGCCGACCGAGGAGCTCTCCGAGGTCGAGACTCCCTGCACGGTCTGGTCGGCGACCCGCGCTGCCGAGGTGACGATCTGGTTGGCCGTGGACATGGCCTGCTCATCCGTCTCGACGAGCTGTTCCTTCATGTCGATGTCTGTCTCGACCTCGACGTTGCTGTTCGCCGACGAGAACGCGAACGTGAGCATGCCGATGACCTGTCGGACTCGAACGCCGGTCGTCTGCTCCTCGGAGGACTCGTCGCCCTCCAGGAGGTCCGTCGGTGCGGCGTCGAGGAGCGAGTCGGTGATCTCCGCGTGACCCGTGAGTGTCGCCACGAGTGGTCCGAAGTCGAACAAGCCGGCGACCTCGGTGGTGCCATCGGGCGCGACCACCCCGCCTGAGAGGGCGAGCAAGAAGTCGGCGAGCGCCTGAGCGGCAGGCGACGACGTAATGCTCTCCTGCACATCCTCCGGCTCCTCGGGTTCTTCGGCACCACCCCCGCTGACGCCGGCGGCTCGGTTGCCGCCGGTGTTGGCCACGCCGAGGCCGACGTTGGCCACGACCGCCGACTGGGACGCGTCGACCGTGCCCCCGTCGGCGGTCGCGTTCGCGTCCTGGATGATCGTCGTGACCGCGTCGGCTCCGACGGCGAGTGCATCTCCCGTCGACACCTGTGCGTCGCCGACGGCGTTGCCGGATCCCCCTGCGGCCCCGCCGTCGGCGGGCAGTGCCCAGCCTCCCGCCTCGAGGAGGGCATTCAGCACTTGGTACAACGACGTCAGCGCGGCCAGCTGCTCTCCTGTCAGCCCGAGCGCCCCGACGCCGGTCGCGCTGTTGAAGCCAGTGTTCGCAATGGCGCCGCCGAGGTTGAGCACCACGCCCTTCTGCGTGATCACGATGAAAGCGCCGTCGGTGGCGTGCGCCTGGACGGTCTGGGTGATGAGCGTGCTCGACGCAACCCCGACCGCAGTCGCGCCACCGGTCTCGATGGACGCAGTGCCCGCCGCGCCACCGATCCCGTAGTCCTCACCGTGCTTCGACAGGACGCCGATGACCTTGTTGAGACCGGTGTTCGCCGTGGCCTCACCGAGGTTGATGACGAGCGCGTTCTCGACGCTCTGCTTGTCCTCGCCGACCTCTGAGCGAACGACCGCGGCTTGCAGGATGCGCGTGTTCGACACCACACCCGCGCCCGTCGCGCCGCCCGTTGTGACCGACGCTTGACCCTGCAGCGAGCCAGAGCCAGGGTTGAAAGCGAGACCGTACGGAACACTGAGCAGCTTCGGCGCCGACACCCCAATCGCGCTGTTGCCGGCGGTGTTGGCAATCGCGAAGCCGATGTTGATGACGAGAGCAACCTGGAGGACGTCGACCTTGCTGGTCGCATCGGCGGTCACCCACGCGTTCTGCGTGATCTTCTCCGCGTGTGTGACGCCCTGGGCCTTCGCATCGCCCTCGCTGACGGCGGCAGCGCTGCTGACACCGTTGTGCGCGGCGTCGTCCTCGTCGTCGCTCGCCGCCTTCGCCGGCGACGGCACCCGCTGAGCTGTTTCCGCCGGAGTTCGCGGACGCACTTCCACTCGAGCACACCGTCGCGTCGCTGTGCTGCTCTGCGGCGTTCGTCGAGGACTGACTCGAGACCGGCGACGAGCAGCCTCCCTGCTCCTCGACTCCGAAGCGTCGCTCGCGGCGGGCGAGTCAGTCTCTGTGGACGCCTCAGAGATGGTCGGCGCGTCGCTGGTCGTGGACGCCTCGGTCGTCGTCGACGCCTCAGTCGTGGTCGGACGCCTCGGTCGTGGTCGACGCCTCAGTCGTGGTCGACGCCTCGGTCGTCGTGGGCGCCTCGGTCGTCGTGGGCGCCTCGGTCGTGGTCGGCGCCTCAGTCGTGTCGGGAGGGAGCGTCGTCTCCGGAGCCGAGGTGGTCTCGGGAGGCGGATCGGTGGGGTCGCCCTGCGCTGATGTCGCGGGCGCCACCGCGAAGAACAAGAGGAATGCGGACAGGAGCGTTACGACGAATCGGCGTCCGATCGGGGAATGATCTCGAGTTGTCTTCATCGCCGTGAACGCCTGCTCTCTGCCAGGTGCCGCCAGGTCCCGAGAGGTGTGAGGAATGACTCGCCGCCTGCGGGTCAGAGGCCTGGGTTCGGGGGAGGGGCAGGCTGCCCCTCCCCCGAAGGCCCTAGTGGTGTTTAGAGACCGACGGCGATCGCGTCGCCTTCGTTGTCGTTCTCCTGGGTGACGTCGACCTGGAGCTGAGTTCATCGCGGTCGCGTTGCCCGTCGTCATGGTGTTGGACGCGTCGGTGGTGTTTTCACTCGTGGCGTCGTTCACCGAACTAGCAGTGGGATCGCCGTCGACGGCGACCGCACCGATGATTGCTCCGGCTCCCGATGCCCCGGCTTCGCTCTCATCGGCCGCGATTTGCACGGTCGCGTTGAGCTGTCCACCGGCGGACTGCGAGTTGAGTCCGCTGTTGGCCACGGCGGAGTTGCCTTCCTGCGTGACGCTCAGGTGATTGTTCTGAACGATCGCGCTGGCGGCGAGCACCGGGACGACGGAGAGCACGAGCCCCGCCGCGTCGCCGGTGTTGGTGTTGGCCTGGCTCGCCGTGACACCGATGCCATTGACGGCCATTGCGACGCCGGTGAGCATGTCGTTGGCGACCGTCTGCAAGCTCGAGCTGGACGCCGTGTTGGCGGCCCCGGCCTCGGCGTCGCCGCCGAGTGCGCCGGCTCCGAGCAGTGCGAGCGCCAGCGCCCCGCCGCCCTGAGCGCCTGCCAGTGCCAGCTGACCCGTGATGTTGATCTGTGGGCCGCTGAACTGGGCGTTGTCGCCCGTGTTGGCGAGGGCAGAGTTGGCATCGTGGTAGATCCCTGCCGAGTTGCCCTGGTAGATCAGGGCGACGCCGATGCCAATGCCGGAGAGTGCGGCAATCCCGCCCGCGTCACCGTCGTGCGGACCGTCCCCGTTGTTGGTGTTGCTCTGGGTGAGGTCGATGACGCTGATGTTGCGGGCCGTCGCGTTACCGGTGTCGAGGCCGTTGGTGACGGACTGCATGTTGGAGCTGGTGGCGTCGTTCGACGCACCGGCCGCAGCGTCGCCACCGACCGCACCGGCGAGCACGCCGAGCGAGATGGCCCCGCTGCCCGAGGCGCCGGCCAGAGCACCCTGAAGGGTCAGGTTCCCCTGTCCGAGGGCGCCTTGGACGTTCCCGCCGCTGTTGGCGAGCGCCTCGTTGTAGCTGGAGGCGACATATGCACCGTTGTACTGGACGATGCCGCCAGCACCGATCGCGACGAAGTCCAGAAGCGCGATTCCCGCTGCCCAACCCGTGTTCGCGTTGGTCTGCTCGAGCGTGACGTTCTGGATGTTCGAGGCGTCGGCATCGCCGGTGGTCATGTCGTTCAGCACGGTGCTCTCGTTGGCGCTCGTCGCCCCATTGATGGCTGCAGCCGACGCATCGCCGGCAACCGCGATGGCCAGTCCGCCGAGCGTTCCCGCCCAGCCACTGTCAGCCACCGCGCCAGCACCCTGAAGGGTGCCGTTGCCTTGGAAGCCTGCGACCTGCGCGTTCGCGCCCGTGTTGGCCACGGCGTAATTGCCGTACGAGGTCACGGAGGCGCCATTGGTCTGAAGGATGGCGCCCACGCCGATGCCGACGAACGCCAACGCCTCCAACGCGCCCGCGTTGCCCGAGTTGTCGTTCGACTGGGTCGCGTCAACGCTCGTGAAGTTCTGCGCCGTCGCATTGCCAGTGGTGAGCGTGCTGCTCACATCTTGGATGTTCGAGCTGTCGCTCTCGTTGCTCGCACCGGTCGTCGCGTCCCCGGCGAACGCGAGGGCGATGAAGCCGGTTGCAGCAGCCCAACCCCCACTGGCGCCCGCGCCAGCAAGCTGGAGCGTGCCGTTGAGCTGTGAGCCACCGCCCTGGTAGTTGGCGCCGCTGTTCGCGATAGCGGTGTTGCCCGACGGGCCAACGACCAACTCGTTGTGCTGGCCGATGAACGCGCCCGCAAAGGAGATGTAGTCCAGCCCCTCCAAGACGTACGCGTTGCCGCTGTTGGTGTTCGACTGCGCCAACGGCCCGACCTCCACCGAGTTGACGGCGAGAGCGTTACCGGTCGTCATGGTGTTGCTGATCACTTGGTTGTTCGCGGAGCTGCTGCCGTTGGCGGCGGACGCGGTCGCGTCACCTCCTACGGCGACACCGAGGCCAAGCGTCAAGGCCAGCGCAGGGGACCCCTGGGCGCCGGCCAGCGCGAGCTGTCCGGTCAGGTTCAGCTGTCCTCCACTGCCTTGCCCGTTGGCGCCACTGTTGGCGACCGCCGTGTTGTTGTCGGCGTAGATGCTCGCCCAGTTGCTCTGGTGGATCGCCGACACACCATCCCCGAAACCGACCGTCACGACATCACCGCTGTTCGTGTTGGTCTGCGCGCCACCGACTCCCACCACGTTGGCTCCTGCGGCGTCGCCGGTCGTGAGGTCATTCGCGAGGTCGAGGTCGTTAGCACTCAGCGCCGTGTTGCTAGCCCCCGCGAGTGCGTCGCCACCGACGGCGATCGCGAAGAGGAGGCCAATCGCAAAAGCGTCACTGTGCTCGTGGCCGACATCGGCCACGCTCACATCGACTTGCCCCGTTGCGTTCACTTGGTGTCCGGCGTACTGGTCGTTGCCGCCGGAGTTGCCGACCGCTTCGCCCTCTTCGCATGCCTCCCACGGAGGCTCCCCTGCGTAGGTCGGGATGCAGCTTCCGCCGCCTTGCTGGTCGACGTTCACGGTGTTCGATTGATCGATAGGTGGGTCATCGGTGGCGAACGCAGCGCCCGCGCCCCATGTGAGGGACGCGGTGGCCACGACGACCACCCCCACGATCCGCCGTAAGTGGCGAGATCTACTCATATGCCTTCCTTTCGGTTTGCATCCCGCCACCGCAACACGGTGGCCCTCCACCTGTGGCGAAGCGACATCCCGAGGCAGCCAAAAGGAAAACGCTGTGGGTCCCGCTCGTCCGCTACGCCACTAGGCATCTCACTCCTTCGCTCTCTGTGGTGGAACCACAAGAAGACGACAAAAGAGCGATGCTTTGCCTCCTACTCGTGATGCCCATCACAAGCGCCTGGTCGAGCGGGAAACCAGTGGGGAAACGCAGGTTCGCCGGGAAGGGGAACGGCCGTTCAGGAAGGGTGGGTCGGGCTCAGACCGCCACGATGCGTGACGAAGCGCGGCGGTCGACGGCCACCGGGCGTTGGGCGACCCGGCGGTCGGCGAGGCGGAAGCCTCGACCACGCACCGTGAGCAGGAACGGCGAGCCGTGGAGGTCGCCGAGCTTCGAACGCAGCCGGCGGATGTGCGCCTCGAGGCGCTTGTCGTCGACGGCGCTCTTGGTGCCCCAGAGCTGCGCCTGGAGATCGGCCTTCGTGACCACCGCACCCTTCGCGAGCACCAGCGCGACCAGGATCTTGAACTCCGTCGGCGTCACCGCCAACGCCGCGCCGTTCCACCAGGTCAGGTGCATGGCCGGGTCGAGCTCGACCGGTCCCCAGCTGAGCGTCGAGCGCGATTCGACGGGCGGCCGGACCCGAAGACGGGTCGACACTCGCGCTGCCACATGGAGGGGCGACCACTCCGTCGAGCCGAGGAGGAACGCCCCCGCGTCGAACAGGCGATCCGCCGGCTCGTCGCAGGCCCCGAGCAGGAGCACCCCGGCACCCACCCGTTCGTTCAGGTCGCGCACGAGCTCACTCGGAGGCCCCGTCGCGACCGACGCATCGAGGACGGCGACGTTGCACGCGACAGAGTCAGCGGTGCGGCGGGCCCCGTCCTCGTCGAACGCCAGGACCGGGATGAGATCGAGGTCAGCGAGGGCCTGAGCGATCGCGCCCGCGCCCGCGGCGGACGGCGTGACGAGAAGGACCCGCCCCCGCCGGAGCACCTCCGCCACGCGCGTTGCACGATCCATCCACGAGCTCACAGAACCAACCTCCGCCCGCCAAGCTCGACACCTTGTGTACCACTTCGCTGGGGGTGGCGAAAGGGTCGTGTGGGCTATCACCGAGCGATCTTGACGACACCGAACCGACGACCTTTCCGGGGCCGCACGCCGTTCTGGATGAGCTCGACGACCCGTTCCTTCAAGTCCTCTCGCAGCTTCGCTCCCGTGGAGTCGGTGAGCTCGAAGGAGTCCGACACGGCGCCACCGGTGGTCGACACCCGGGCGGAGTGCACGCTGGTACCGGCGGCGGCGAAGGCCGCCGTGATCGCGTGGAGCAAGCCCTGCCGATCTGGAGCCTGGACTCGGCAGATCGTGTGCCACGGCGAGGCCACATCGTCGAACGACACGACGGCGTCGTCGATGGGGTGCGACGAGAGCTCGTGCCGAAGCGCGGCCTGGACGCGTTCCTCAACCTCTAGTGCAAGTGGAGGTTCCGCCCGCTCGACCCCGAAGCTCGTGAGCGCGCACCCGTCCGGCCACACGCAGACGACCGCGTCCGCGATGTCGAAGCCGAGCTCGTTGAGCGCCGCTGCCTCACACGACAGAAGTCCGACCCGATCTCCGGCGACGATCTCGATGCGCCACCGCTCGGGAGCCTCTTCGAGCACCGATGCGCGCACCGTGTGACCGCCCAGGGGTGGCTCGCAGAGCGCGGCCTGGCGGGCGAGTGCCTCCGGGGTCTGGGACAGGACATACGCGCGGGGTGCGATCGCGAGGCGCGCGACCAGGGCGGGATCGTCGCTCAGCCGGGCCGCGGCGTTGCGCCGCTGTTCGATCGTGTTGCTCGCGGCGCGGCTCGTCAGCTCAGGGTGCGCAAGCGCCGCGTCGACGAGCCCGATGAGGGTGTCGAGTCGGGAACGTTCGCGTTGATCGAGGTCCTCGGAGGCGAGCGTCAGGACGTAGAGCGCACGGGCCTGCTCACTCGAGCCGAGATGGGCGGCGAGCTGCAACACATTCTCTTCGGCCAGGGAACCGGGGCGATGCGCAGCCGCCCGTAGCAGCGCGACGTCGACAACAAGCGCCGCGACTGCTTGCTCAGCCGCCGCTCCGAGGTCGAGCCGCTGCACCACCCGCCGAGCGAGCAACACTGGGGGATCGTCATCACCGCTTGCGTCGACGATCAGCGCCGCGAGCTCCAGACGCTCCCGATGCTCGATCGTCACCCGGCCATGCAGTGCCTCGAGCTCACGGTGCACGGCATCGAGGCGGGCCCAGGTGAGCGAGCCGAACGGATCGAGGTCGAGGGCGCTGGGCTCGCGGCGGGCGATGGCGTCGCCGAGCTCCGGAAGCGCACGATCGAGCACGCCAGTGATCTGGAGGAACCGCCATGCTCGCGGACGCGCTTCCGCGAGCAGCTCGAAGAAACGATCACGCGCGACGCGGGAGAACCGCAGCGGCGTGGGCGGCAGCTGGCCGAGCCACTCGACGAGCCGCTCGCCGGGCCGGTGCTGGTCGCCGAGCATGAGAGCGGCGTCGAGCGCAACTTCGAGCGCGTCGCCCACCGGCGGGATCTCGACGAGCTCAACGGTTCCTGCCGACCCCCGGCCCGAGACGAGGGCGAGCCAACCGCCCGCAGGCTTGGGAGCCTGCGGCCCGGCGATCACACCAGCGCCTGAACGCAGCCGCTCCAGGCGCCATCGCAGCGCGGGCGGCGACAGCAGCGTGGTGAGCAGCACGACGAGCAGGATCGCGGCGTAGTCGCGCTCGCCGATGATCGCCTCGCTCAACCCGATCGTCGCGAAGATCAGACCAACCTCACCGCGAGGCACCATGCCGAGGCCGACCAGCAGCCGATCGCCCGGCGACCCGAACATCCCCGCCGCGGACGCGAGCTTTCCGAGCACCGCGATGACGAACAGGCCCCCGGCAATGGCGAGCACCGACGGCTTCGCGAACTGTTCGATGTCGACTTCGATCCCGATCGAGAGGAAGAAGACCGGGATGAAGAGGTGGCCGACCGGCTGGAGCTCACGACGGATGCGGTCGGACGCCGTGCTGCGACCGAGAGCGAGGCCGGCGACGAACGCACCCACGATGGGTGCGAGCTTCGCAACCTCGGCGAGCTCCGCGATCGCAAGTGTGAACGCGAGCGCGAGCGCGACCAATGTGCCCGAGGACTTGCTGAAGCGGGCAATCCACTCGAACACCCCGGGAACGAATCGGATGCCCACGGCCGCGGTGATCGCGAGGAACGCGACGGCGACGAACACGATCCAGAGCACGCCGGCGAAGGAGACCGAACCAGATGTCGTGAGTCGCACGACCACGGTGAGGATGACGAGCCCGATGACGTCGTCGGCGACCGCCGCACCGAGAACGGTGCGCGACTCCACCATCGTGAGCGCTTTGAGGTCACCGAAGACACGGGCGGTGATGCCGACGCTCGTCGCGGTGAGCGCGGCACCGACGAAGAGCGCCTCCTCCCCTGACATCCCGACGATCTCACCGAACACCGATCCGCCGACGAACGGCACCGCGACGCCCACGATCGCGACACTGAGCGACGCCTTGCCGACCGCGGCCAGCTCGCCGAGCTCGAGCTCGGAGCCGACCTCGAGCAGCAGCAGGATGACGCCGATCTCGGCCAGCACCCGCAGCACGTCGCTGTTCTCGACGAGGTCGAGTCCCGGACGGGCCGATCAAGATGCCCGCCAGGATCTCGCCGACGACGGCCGGCACGTTGATCCGCTCCATCACCTCGGCGGCGACCTTCGCGGCCACCAGCACGATCAGGATGTCGAGCAGCGCGTGGCTGACCACAGGCGGACTCCGGGACCTGGACACGGTGGTGGCCGGCGCCCGTGAGCACCGGCCACCACATCGAAGGGAACGGGTGGATCAGACCGAGGTCGTGACGGGCTCCTCCTCTGCCAGGTCGAAGTCGGGATAGGCGATGACGCCCATCTCGACGTCGGCGCCGGCGAGCTCGTCGGCCTCCGAGAGCCGGATGCCGCCCTTGGTCAGGGCGTTCTGGATCTTGAAGAAAGCAAACGCGATGCCGCCGATGACGACGATGATCGTCGCCGCGCCGATCACCTGGCAGATGCAGCTGTTGGAAGCCGTTCGAGGCGTCGTACAGGATGCCCGTCACGCCGGTGTTGGGCTCGCCGGCGGCGTACGCCTGCGAGATGGTGCTGCCGGTCGTCAGGTTCCAGCCTCCGCCGTACTGCCCGTCGGCGAAGATGCCAACGCACAGCACACCGAAGATGCCGCCAACGCCGTGGACCGAAATGGCTCCGACCGGATCATCGACACCGCGACGTTCCCAGAGGCCGATGGCCTCGATCACAATGACTGCGGCAATCGAGCCGATCACCGCGGCCGCCCACGGCTGGACGAACGCGCAGGGAGCGGTGATCGCCACCAGGCCGGCGAGCATGCCGTTGGCCATCATGCCGGGGTCGGGCTTGCCCGAACGCATCATGATCCAGAGCATTCCGATTGATGCGCCGAACGCGGCAGCGAGCGCGGTGTTGGTCGCGACGACCGCGAAGCGCACGTCGCTCGCCGCGAGCGTCGAGGCGGCGTTGAAGCCGAACCAGCCGAACAACAGGATGAAGGTGCCGAGCAACGCCATCGGGATGTGGTGGCCGGGGATGGTGCGGGGCTTGCCGTCCGGCCCGTACTTCCCGATGCGCGGTCCGAGCACCACCGCGCCAGCGAGCGCCGCGACGCCGCCCACCGCGTGCACGACTCCGGATCCGGCGAAGTCGACATAGCCGTAGCCGAGGTCGAGGCTGTCACCGAGCTGGCTGAGCCAGCCGCCGCCCCACGTCCAGGCGCCGAACAGCGGGTAGTAGATGGCACCACAGAACAGCCCCCACCCGACGAACGACTTCCACTTCCACCGTTCCGCCATGGACCCCGTCGGGATCGTGGCCGTGGTGTCCATGAACGCCACCATGTAGAGGAAGAACCCCATCACGGCGCCGCTGTAGGCCGTGGCGCCAGTGAGCGCGAAGTTGCCTTTCCAGAGGAACACCCAGTCGCCGCTGCCGATCAGCGCGCTCCCGATCGGTTCGCTGTACCCGAAGTCGTAGCCCGGCAGGATGTAGGTGTAGCCACCGAACATGAACGTGAAGCCGACGAGAAAGAAGCCGACGAAGCCCAACCCGAAAACGGCGAAGTTCGTGCTCACCACGTGGGCGGCGTGCTTCGCGCGACAGAAGCCCGTCTCGACGAGCGCGAAGCCCGCCTGCATGAAGATGACGAGCACCGCGCCGAGGATGATCCAGAGAAGGTTCACCTGCTGCGTGAGCGCGGTGACCGGATCGGTCTCCTGGGCTGACGCGGGCGACGCCAGCAGCAGGAGCAGCCCCGCCGCCAACCCCGTCACGATAAGGACACGTTTCATCAAGCTCGCCCTCCCTGAGCGTCGTTGGGATTCCTGCGCAGTCACCCGGCGCCGTTGCCGGGCGAACCTGACCTCGGTGTGAACCTAAAGACGGGGGATTTCGCCTCAATGAGTGCGGCGTTACGCCTCTGTGCGGATGGCGTGAACGGACCGTCAGCGCGGTGTTACGCCTCGCGCACGCGTACCTGACCGAACTCTGTCGCCTCGAGCAAGTAGCCACGTGAGCGCACTGTGCGTGATGACGAGGCCGAGGGGAGCGAGCCGCCTCCGCATGCGAAGGACGTGCACGTCGAGGGCGTTGCGGCCCGGCGCACCGTCCGGCCACCCGCTGTTGGCGAGCGCCTCGCGGCTGACGACCATCCCGAATCTCTCGAGCAGCGCCGTGGTGAGCCTCGCCTCGACGGGTGGAAGGGCAGCCCAGCCCGCACCGACCCGGATCACCCCGTCGTCGTCGAGCACCGGCGCTACACCGCTTGATCATCGACTCGTATCGCTCCTGGAGCGTCGCGACCCGGGCCCGGATGTCGGCTTCGTCGGCCGGCACGCGGATCCAGTCCTCGACGATGTCGACGACGACCGGCGGGAGCTCCCCGCCTTCGACGAGTAACAGCCGCGGCAGACCCTCGTCGGCAAGGCGGTCTCTCCGGGTGAGCTCGGCGGGCCAGCGAACGAGGGTTACGTCCATGCGCACGGCACGGTAAGGCCGGGACGTTTCACCCCTGTTTCGTGAGGATGAAGCCGGAGCACGAACACGATCGAGCACAAACGCTGACTGATCCGTAATATGCGCCACCATGGCGATCAGGCAGGCGTATCTCGATCATCTGGCGCGGGTCCCGCTCTTTGCGACCTGCTCGACCAAGGACCTCCAGAAGATCGCCAAAGCGTCCGACGAGATCGCCGTGAAGGCGGGCACCACCCTCACCGACCAGGGTCAACAGGGTCGCGAGGCGTTCATCGTCGTCGACGGCAGCGCGACGGTGAAGCGCAACGGGCGCAAGATCACGTCGGTCGGGCCGGGCGCCGTGATCGGCGAGCTCTCGCTCCTCGACCGTGGGCCGCGGACCGCGACGGTGACGGCCGACACCGACATGACCGTGCTGGTCATCGATCAGCGCAACTTCGCGGGCGTCATCGATCAGGTGCCGGCGCTTTCCCACAAGCTGCTCGCCACCTTGGCCGGACGAATCCGCGACCTCGACCGCGCGAACTACGGCTGACCCTTTCGGGGGCGAGGGCCGGGCCTGACCGGGCCATCGCAGTAGTTTGCGCGCCATGGCCACGAGCACGGAGCAGCGGGTTCCCGCGGTCGCAGCAACCGCGCGGCGTGTCCGTCCGTCTCACGTGGTGCTGGCGATCTGGGTCGGCTTCGCGATCGTCACGGCCGTCTCAGGCGTCACTGGCGTCATCTTCGAGTTCCACGACGACTCCCCGGTGGCTCGCGAAGTGTTCGGAGGCATCCCCGGCGCGCTGAAGCTCGCGTTCTACGTGGTCACGCCCGTGCTGATCGTCGCCGCGGGTGTGCTCTTCGCACAGCGGGTCCGCAACTACGAGCGCGGGCAACCCGATCGGCGCGAAACAACCGCCAAGAACGTCGGTCGCCGGCTCCGCGACTTCCGCGCCGGCATGTACATGCAGACGCTGTTGCGAGACCCGGCTGCCGGCGTCATGCACTCGATGATCTACTTCGGCTTCCTCGTGCTCTTCGGCGTCACGACCGTGCTCGAGATCGACCATCAGCTCCCCGAGAGTGCGAAGTTCCTCCACGGCGGTGTGTACCAGGGCTTCTCGGCGGTGGGCGACGCAGCCGGCGCGATCTTCCTCGTGGGCATCGTGTGGGCTGTCCTCAGGCGGTACGTGCAGCGGCCCTATCGCATCCGCATGAAGACGAGACCCGAGCACGCGGTGATCCTCGCGACCTTCTTCGTCCTCGGTGTGACGGGGTTCCTCACCGAGATGGTGCGCATCGCCGAGGAGGGGCGACCGGAGTTCGAGAAGTGGTCGTTCATCGGCTACCCGCTGTCCGCCCTCATCGACTCATGGGCTCCGTCGACGTTGGACACGTGGCACGAGGTGCTGTGGAGTGTGCACGTCGCGGCGTTCCTGACGTTCCTTCTGATCTTGCCGATCACGATGCTGCGTCACATGTTCACGTCGCCGCTCAACATGTACCTGCGTGATCGCGAGCGTCCGAAGGGCGCGATGCGGGCGATGCCGAACCTCACCGAGACCGAGCTCGAGACGTTCGGAGCCAACGCGGTCGAGGACTTCACCTGGAAGCAGCTGCTCGACACCGACGCCTGCACGATGTGCGGGCGGTGCACATCGGTCTGTCCCGCTCACGCAACAGGCAAGCCGCTCGATCCGCGGGAGATCGTCCTCAAGACCGGTGAGGTCATGGCCGCGACCGGCACGCCCTCGGTGCCGCCGCCGATCGGCACTGACCACGAGATCACGATCGGTGCGGCATCGCTGTTCGAGCGCATCACCCCCGAGGAGATCTGGGCGTGCACGTCGTGCAAGGCGTGCGACGAGGTCTGCCCGGTGAACATCGAGATCCTCGACAAGATCCTCGACATGCGGCGCTACCTGTCGCTGATGGAGTCGAACTTCCCCGCCGAGCTGGGCAACGCCTACCGCTCGATGGAGAACCAGAGCAACCCGTGGGGCATGAACCAAGGCGAGCGCGCCGACTGGGCGCGTGGGCTCGAGGACATCGCGATCGTCGACGGTTCCGAGGCGCTCGACCACGAGTACCTCTACTGGGTGGGCTGTGCGGGGTCGTTCGACGACAAGAACCGCAAGGTGACGCAGGCCGTCGCCAAGCTGTTGCGCCGCGCCGGCATCGACTTCGCGATCCTCGGGCCGTCCGAGCTCTGTACGGGCGACCCGGCGAGGCGGTCAGGCAACGAGTACCTGTTCCAGATGCTCGCGATGCAGAACGTCGAGGTGCTCAACGGCATGGGCGTCCGCAAGATCGTCACGCAGTGCCCGCACTGCTTCAACACGCTGCTGAACGAGTACCCCCAGCTCGGAGGGCACTACGAGGTGCTGCACCACAGCCAGCTCCTCGAGTGGTGCATCGAGACTGGCCGGCTGGATCTGTCGAACGCCCGGCTCGAGGAGCGCGTCACGTACCACGACTCCTGCTACCTCGGCCGCCACAACGACATCTACCTCGCGCCGCGGAAGGTGATCGGTTCACTCAAGGGCATCGAGATCGTCGAGATGGGCCGCAACGGCACGAAAGGCATGTGCTGCGGAGCCGGCGGCGCCCGCATGTGGATGGAGGAGAGCATCGGCAAGAAGGTCAACGACGAACGGGCGCAAGAGGCGATCGCCACTGGCGCGACAAGAGTCGCGACTGCGTGCCCGTTCTGTTACATCATGTTGGATGACGGCGTGAAGGCCGCCGGGCGCGACGAATCCGAAGTGCGGGTCGCCGACATCTCCATGCATTTGCTCGAGGCGATCGAGCGGGGCGAGCAGGAGGCCGCCGTTGCCCTTGAAACGGTCCAAGACTGACCACGGCCACTGGCGTGCCGCCGAAACGCCCCTGGCATGTGCTCGTCGTCGCCGACGATGCCGATGGCGCCGAGATCATGGTGCGGTTGCTCGCGCGCGCTGGTCACGAGGTGAGCGTCGCCCCTGCTCAACAAGCGACGCTGGTAGCTCTGACAAGACGCCCAGTGCATTGCGTGGTGCTCGATCTCACGGTGGCTGGCAGCGGCGGCAACCTGAAGGTGCTCGATTCGATCCGCACCAATCCCGACGATCGTGTCGCCGGCGCCCGAGTCGTGTTGTGCTCCCCCGGAGGCACGAATCGTCTCTTCGCTTGGGAGTCGGGAGTCGATGGGTTCCTCTCGTCGCCGTTCCACGTCGACACGGTGCTCGCCGAGGTCCAAGAAGTCATCGAACGCCCGGAGGCCGAGCGCAAGCAGCACCGCCGCGTCGAGCGTGATCGCGCGCGCGACGCCGGCCGTCGCGATCCCACCAAGGCCCCCGGCGTCGTCCGCTGAGGCCCCTCGTCTAAAGCCCTGGCCTACAGTGGGCGGCCTCGCGGGTGTAGTTCAGCGGCAGAACATCAGCTTCCCAAGCTGAGAACGCGGGTTCGATTCCCGTCGCCCGCTCCGATGCGTCACGCGCGGTCAACGTCGGCCAGGATCGGATGCACGTGACGTACTTCTTCGGCGACACCGAGATCGATCCCGTGCTGTTCGAGGTTCGACGGGGCGGTCATCCGGTCCCGGTCGAACCGCAGGTGTTCGATGTCCTCCGCTACCTCGTGCAACATCGCGATCGAGTGGTCTCGAAAGAGGAGCTGCTCGACAGCGTGTGGGGGGATCGCTTCGTCAGCGAGTCCGCTCTCACGTCGAGGATCAAAGAGGCGCGGCGGGCCGTCGGTGACGACGGTCAGGCGCAACGAGTGATCCGCACCGCGCACGGACGGGGATACCGCTTCGTGGCGGAGGTCGAGACCAACCCGCCGGCAGCGGCGCCAACTGCGGCGCCCGCCGAGCAAGAGATCAGGTTTTGCAGAACAAGCGACGACGTGCAGCTTGCGTTCGCGACGATCGGTGACGGCCCGCCCCTCGTGAAGGCCGCCAACTGGCTGAGCCACCTCGACTATGACTGGGAGAGCCCCGTGTGGCGGCACTGGTGGCGCGAGCTCTCGCAGCGCTTCCGGTTCGTCCGCTACGACGACCGAGGATGTGGACTGTCGGACCGCGTGTTGGAGGGATACGACCTGGACACCTGGGTCCACGACCTCGAGACCGTGGTGGACGCGGCCGGGCTCGACCGGTTCGCGCTGCTCGGCGTGTCACGGGGCGGGCCGGTCGCCATTGCGTTCGCCGCGCAGCATCCGGAACGTGTGACGCACCTCGTCCTCTACGGCACGTTTCTCCGTGGTCGCCGCGTGCGTGCCACACGACCGGAGGATCTCGCCGAGGCCGACGTCCAGGTGCAGCTCGCCCGCCTCGGATGGGGAAGCGACATCCCGGCGTTCCGCCAAGTCTTCGCGGCCCAGTTCATCCCGAACGGATCGCGGGAGCTGTGGGAGAAATTCGACGAGCTTCAGCGCCGCACGACCACCGCGGACGTCGCGGCGCACTATCTCGAGGCGTCGGGCTTTCTCGACGCCACCCCCTTCGCTCCTCTCGTGCGCGCGCCAACCCTCGTGCTTCACGCTCGCGGCGACCGCCGGGCCCCTGTCGAGGAGGGGCGGCGCGCGGCGGCGCTCATCCCGGACAGCCGCTTCGTGACCCTCGAAGGCGACAATCACATCCTCCTCGAAGACGAACCGGCGTGGCCGAGGTTCATCGACGAGGTCGCACGGTTCCTGGCCGACTGAGCATCGTGGCCCGTCGGATCCCGTTGACGAAGCTCGTCGCGCAGCGTCTTCCCGATCTCGACGACGTCGAGAGCGCGATCCTGAGCGGCGAGATCCAGGTCGACGGGGTGATCGTGACGAACCCGCGCGCGAACGTGGCGAACGACGCGCGCATCGTGTTCACGCCACAACGCCCCCTCAAGGGAGAACAGAAGCTCGGCGCCGCGCTCGACGCGTTCGACGACTCCAGTCGTCCTCGAAGGTCGTGTCGCGCTCGATGTCGGCGCGTCGACCGGCGGCTTCACGACCGAGCTGCTCAATCGCGGATGCCGGAAGGTCTACGCGGTCGATGTCGGTCACGGACAACTACGGGGCGCGCTTCGCCAGGATCCCCGGGTCGTGAACCTCGAGGCGACGAACGCCGCCGACCTGAGCACCGAGCTCGTTCCCGACGAGATCGACGTCGTGACTGTCGACGTGTCGTACACGCCGCTCGCGGTGATCGTCCCGCAAGTCACCGGGCGGGTGCGTTTCACGAACGGCGCCGTGCTGCTCGCGCTCGTGAAGCCGATGTTCGAGCTCCAGCTCGGACGCCTCCCCGGAACGCGCCGATCAGCTCGACGAGGCGGTGCTCCGTGCGACCGATGGCATCGCCGGGGCCGGCTGGACCGTCGAGGAGGCGATCACGTCACCCGTGACCGGCAATCAAGGGGCCGTCGAGCAATGGGTGCGTGGGAGGCTTTCGCGATGAGTTGGACCGAGGTCGACGAAGGGTGGGGCCGCAGGGCGGTCGACTACGCGTACTTGATCGAAGCGCAGATGTGGCCCGAGTACGTGACGGTGCTCGACGCCTGCGGTGTCGAGGACGGGACTCGGGTGCTCGACGTGGCCTGTGGGCCGGCGTATGCACTCCGCATCGCTCGTGACCGCGGGGCGGTGGTCTCGGGGATCGATGCGTCTCCCAGGTTGATCAAGGTCGCCCTGGCGCGTACGCCCGACGGCGACATCCGCGCCGGCGACATGTTCGACCTGCCCTGGGAAGACGCGTCGTTCGACGTGGTCACGAGCTTTCGGGGCATCTGGGGCGGCTGTGAAGACGCACTCGCCGAAGCCGTGCGGGTGTGCCGGCCGGGCGGCCGTGTCGGGCTCAGCTTCTGGGGCAATCCCAAGCGCATGGCGGCCTATCCCCTCTTCAAGCTGTTTGGCCAGGTCGAGGAGCACGACTACGCGCACGCGAAGGAGATGTCGAACATCGCGTGGGAGGGCGTTGCGGAACAGATGATGCGCGACGCCGGCCTCGTGCCCGGCACGCGGTGGATGAAGTCGGTGCCGCTCGCCTTCTCCGATCCGGATTTGACGGTTCGTGCGTTCTCCTCGAGCGGTCCCGCGTATCTGGCGATGCGGGCGATGGGGGAAGACGCGTTTCTCACTGCGGCCCGCGAGGCCGCGGAGCAGCTGGCTGTGCCAGACGCGGGGGTGCGCTTCGACTTCCCCGTGCAGTTCCTCGTCGGGGAGAAGCCCGGCTAGGAACCCGGGCTAGTCGCCGTCGCTGTCGCCGGCGCGGCCGTGCTTCCAGTAACCCCGGATCGTCGCCTGCCGGCGCGCGATCCCTCGCTCTTCGAACAGGTGGCGCCGGATGCGCTGCATGGCCGCGGCTTCGCCTGCAGCCCACACTCGGGTGTCGCCCGTGATCTCGGAGTCGCGGAGCGCGTCGAAGAACGAGTCGCACCACTCAATCCCCGCTCGCGGGTGGTCGGGCAACGCGCGTCGTGCGGTGTCCCGCGCTTCGACGAACACGGACACGGCGCTCGTCGGCGCGAGCGATTCGAGCAGCTGCGTGATCGCCGGGATCGCGCTCTCGTCGCCCGCAATGACGTACATATCCGCGTCGGCGTCGATGACATACCCGCGGCCCGGGCCCGAGAGCGCTGCGGGATCGCCGGATCCGGCATCGGCGGCCCACTTCGAAGCCACCCCGTCGTCGTGCAGCACGATCTCGACGTCGAGTTGCGTCGCGTCAGCCGACAGCAGAGGCGTGAACGTACGGATGACAGGCCGCCGGCCGTCGGCCAGCAGGAACTCGTTTCCATTCCAGGTCGGCACGACGAGCTCGCGAGAAGGCGGAGAGGGCAGTAGCAGCCGGACGCTCGCGGCGGGCTCGTCGATCGCGAAACCCGCGAGCTCCGCACCGCCGAGCGTCACTCGTGCCAGACACGGGTTCACGATCGCGACGCGGCGCACTTCGACCAAGCGGAACCGCGGTGGCTCCCGTCGCACGCTGACGCTCATCACCGTCATGATGGTCCGGATGGAGATCCCCCACCGCCCGCTCGGACAGTCCGGCCTCGAAGTCAGTCGCCTCTCCCTCGGCTCGTGGCGGACGTTCGAGCGCATCGGCCCCGAGCGCGGTGTCGCAGTCATGCGGGCAGCGCGTGAAGCCGGCATCACCTTCCTCGACGATGCGCGTTACAACGACGAGACAGGCTCGGCTCCGATCCCGACTGGATACTCCGAGGTCCTCTTCGGCGAGCTCTTCCGAACTGCCGGATGGAAGCGCGACGAGACGACCGTGAGCAACAAGCTGTGGTGGGAGTTCTGGCCGGAGCAAGACGCGGCCGCCGAGCTCGACGGCTCACTCGGGCGCATGGGCTTCGACTACGTCGACGTCATCTACGCGAACCCTCCTCCTGAGGGCTTGTCACTCGACGAGATGGTCGGTTCGGTCAATGACCTCATCACGACGGGGCGGGCGCGGGCTTGGGCGATCGTGAACTGGAAAGCGCCACAGCTGCTCGACGCGTCTCGGGTCGCGGCCCGCCTCGGTGCTCCTCAACCGTGCGCCGCGCAGCTCCCCTACAGCCTTGTCCGCCGCGACTGGGTCGAGGGCGCAGAAATGAAAGAGACGCTGCTCGCCTGCGGCGCGCCGGTCGTCGCCTCGTACACGCTCGCCGGAGGCGTTCTGACCGGCAAGTACGACGACGACCCGAATGCTGGCCGAGCAGCCGGCCAGCTCGAGGAGCCGGCGTACGCGTCCGCGCGTCGTGCGAGCGCGCGGCTGTCGGAGCTGGCGCGACGCCTCGGCACCACTCCCGCGGCGCTCGCCGTCGCATTCGCGCTCGGGAACCCCGACGTCGCGACCGTGCTGTTCGGGGCGACATCAGCCGAGCACGTCGCAACGAACGTCGCCGCGCTCGACCTGGCGGCCAACCTCAGCACCGCCGATCGCAGCGAGCTGGCGGCCATCGGTCGCTGACCGGCAATACTTGTAGTAGCCAACTTCCTGGACGGGGGACAGTCCATGCCGATGATGACCGGGGACCAGTACCGCGCGTCGGTCGTCGACGGTCGCCGTTGCTATCTGGACGGTGAACGGATCGACGATCCGGGGGCGCATCCGTTGCTCGCGAGCGCAGTCGACGCGGTGGCCGCGACCTACGACCGCTTCTACTCCGCAGACCCCGACGCGTTCCATCCCATGTATCTCGTGCCCCGCTCCCGCGAGGACATGGATCGCCGTATGGAGGCCCTCGGGCACAGCGACATCACCGCGGGAACGACGGCCGCGTGCATGGCCCTCATCGAGGTGGCGCCCGCGCTCGGCAAGCTGCGCAGTGAGTACCGCGACCGCATCTACGAGTTCGTCGAGACGTGCAAGGCCGCGGACGTGCGCTGCTCTGAGGCCATCACCGATGCGAAGGGGCACCGGCGGCGGCGCCCGTCACAGCAGGATGATCCCGACTTCTACGTGCGGGTGGTCGACCGGCAGAGCGATGGCATCGTGATCTCAGGATCGAAGATGCACATCACCGGGGCTCCGCTCGTCCACGAACAGGTGGTGCTCCCGACCAAGAGCATGAAGCCGGGCGAGGAGGACTACGCCGTGGCGTGCTCGGTCCCCACGAACGCCGAGGGTCTGACAATCGTGAACACCACGAACGCCCCTCGCGGTGAGGACACCCGGCACTTCCCCATCAGCCATCGCACGAACATGCCCGAGGGCCTGCTCATCTTCGACAACGTCTTCGTGCCGAACGAGCGCGTGTTTCTCGACGGCGAGACCTCGCACGCCGCCTCACTCGCTCACGCGCTGGGGCTCTGGGAACGCACGAACGCGGTCGCGTACAGCGGAAGCAGCGCCGACCGGCTGGTAGGGCTCGCAGCGCTGTTGGCCGAGATGAGTGGCGCGAGCGAGCGTGCCGACATCCGCGACCTGCTCTCGGAGATGGCGATCTTCGCCACGATGTGCCGCGCCGGGTGGGAAGCCGCGATGAAGAACGCCACGATCAACGAGGACGGCACCTTGTCGCCGGCCTCGATCTACATCAGTGCCTCCAAGTACTACAACGCCGAGCTGCACGGGAAGATGATCGACATCATCCACGACATCGCCGGCGCGCTCCTCGTGACCGCTCCCACCATCGCCGACTACGACAACGACGAGATCGGCAGCGACATCCGCGAGCAGCTGGGTGGCGGTGACTACACGGCCGAGGAGCGGCTGAAGCTGCTGCACTATGTGCGCGACCTCACGGCCGACACCTACGGCGGATGGATCGCGGTCACCGAGTCGCTCGCTGGCGGAGGGCAGTACGCGCAGCGGCTGGTCACCTTGCGGCATTACGACCTGAACGAGGCGAAGCGACTCGCTCGGCGCGCGGTGGGCATTGGGGGCGAGGTCGCCGAGGCGCCTCCATCCGCGTCGGTCGTGGTCTGAGGAGGCGGCGATGATCTCGGGAGACGCTTACCGGGAGACGCTGCGGGACGGGCGGGCCGTCTGGCTCGACGGCGAGCGCGTCGACGACGTCACCGAACACCTCCTCCTGCGCAAGTCGGTGGACTGGGTCGCCGGCAGCTACGACGCGGCCGTCGACGAGGTGAATCCCATGTACCGGGTGCCACGCACCCAGGACGAGCTGCGTGCCCAGATGGACGTGCTCCAGTCGAGCGACCGCACCGCCGCCACGACGGCCGGCTGCATGGCGTTGGCAACCGTCGCCGACGTGCTCGCGGTCGCCGATCCCGAGTACGGCCCGCGCCTCGAACGGTTCGCGGCGCGCTGTCGCGAACAGGACCTCCGAGTCGCCGCCGCGATCGACGACACCGCCCGACCGGTCCAGGTCGTCGAGCGCCGAAACGACGGGATGGTGATCTCAGGCGGCAAGCAGCACGTCGTCGGCGCACCGGTGGTGCACGAGCTGTTGGTCGTGCCTTCGGGTCGCTCCGGCGAAGCCGACGCGGCAGTTGCGTGCGCGGTTCCCGTCAACAGCGACGGTGTGCGTCTCATCGCGTCGACGACCGCTCCCCGCGCCGAGGACGACCGGCACCACCCAGTCAGCCGGAGTCAGAGCATCTCCGAAGCGATCGTCGTGTTCGACCACGTGTTCGTGCCGGCCGAGCGCGTGCTTCTCGCCGGCGAAAGCGCGCAGGCCGGCACACTGGCCGAGACCCTGAGCATCTGGGAACGGGCCCGGGCGGTCGCCGACCAAGCTGATCGGGCGGAGCTCATCATCGGCCTCGCGCAGACGATCTCCGAGATGAACGGCATCCTCGACGTCACCCACGTGCGTGACAAGCTCGCCGCCATCGCGGTGTGGGCGAAGATGTGCCGCGCCGGCTGGGAAGCGGCGCTGGCGAACGCTCGTGTGACCCGGGGAGGGATGGTGGCGCCCGACGACTCGTACTTGTACGCGACGAAGTCCTACGGCGGACAGCTGTACAGCGAGATGACGCACCGACTTCACGACGTCGCCGGCGGGTTGGTGATCACCTGCCCGACGATCGCCGACCTCGAGAACCCCGAGACGGGCGACTATCTGCGCAAGTACATCCGCACGATGGAGGGCGTGAGCGGCGAAGACCGCATGCGGATCTTCCACATCATCCGCGACCTCACTGCCGACACCTACGGCGGCTGGGACAAGGTCACGAATCAGGTCGTGGGTGGTGGCATGCACTTCCAGCAGATGGCGACGCTCGACACGTTCGACATGGCGCCCGCCCGCAAGCGCGCGTACGCCGCGGCCGGCATCCCTGCGGGCTGACGATGCAACAGCGCCCCACCGCGGCCGAGCTCCTTGCGGACATCTCGAGTCTGCTGACCGAAGTTGTCGACATCGTCCCCGATGCCGTGCGCCACCGCGTGCGTGTGGCCGCGAACCTGAGCGGCATCGTGGAACGCGAGCTGCGACTCGGACCCGAGGCGGCCGCCGCGGAGCAGGAGCGGCTCGCGTCGCTGTTCGACGCCGCCGGGACGACCGACCTCGCGTCGTTGCGCACACAGCTGGTCGACCGGCTGAACGCACCCGAACCCCTCACCCCGACCGAGTCGGCGGCGATCTACGACGTTCTGCTCGCCGCTGTTCGAGACGACCTCGCGATCTCGAAACCCGGCTACGAGCAATGGACCAGGGAGGAGACGTGACTCCCGAGGAGGGTCTTGCCGCGTGGTTCGCGGACGAGCGCGGTCGTCGGGTGAAGATCGAGAACCTCTCGCAGAGCACGGCGGGCGCGCGCCGGCGGAACTTGCTGTTCGACGCGGTCAGCGACGACGGCGTCGAGGCCTTGGTGGCGACTGCGCTTCCGACCGCGGACATCGAGCTGGTCGACGTCGGTACGGAAGCCGCGGTGCGAGAGCTCGCGGCCGACGCGGGAGTGGCGACGCCGCGCATCCGGGGAGTGTGCACGGATACGAAGTACCTCGGCGGCCCGTTCTTCCTGAGTGAGCGGCTCGACGGTGAGACCATCCCCCGCCGGGTGCTGCGGCAAGCGGAGCGCACCGGCAACGGTGAGACCGTCGTACGCGAGCTCGGTACCGCATTGGCGCGATTGCACAGCATCGACGCGGCGAAGGCGCCCGAGAAGCTCATCCGCCCACCGAATGACGATCCGATCACCGTCACCCTCGCCCGCCTGCGCGAGCTCATGGGTGAGCTGCTGCAGCCCGAGCCCGCGTTCTCGTACGGCTTGCGATGGCTCGAGGACCACAAGCCGGACGAACCGGCGCGGTGCTCGATTGTCCACGGCGACGCCCGCAACGGGAACTTGATCGTGTCGGAGACAGGACTCGTGGGCATCCTCGACTGGGAAGGCGCCCACATCGGCGACCCCATGGACGACGTGGCGTGGCCATGCACGCGCATGTGGCGATTCGGCGAGGACGACAAGACGGTGGGCGGGCTCGCCCGCGTGCCGGTCTTGCGCGACGGTTACGAGTCGGCGGGCGGCACCTGGGACGACGACCGGTTTCGGTGGTGGCGCGGCGCTCGGCACGCTCCGGTGGGGACTCGGTCTTGCCGGTCAAGCCGCTCAGCATCTCGACGGCCGCTACCGCAGCATCGTGATGGCGGGGAGCGGACGCCGCGTCAGCGAGCTCGCCTACGACTTGCTGCTGCTCGTTCGGCCTTAGTCGGTCTCGAAGAGGAGGATGGCATGGTCAAGCTCGTGTACTGCCTGCGTCGCAAGCCCGGCATGAGCTGGGAGGAGTTCTCGCAGTACTGGCGCGAGGTGCACGCGCCACTCGTGGCCGAGCGCGCCGAGGTGCTCGGCATCAAGCGCTACGTCCAGGTGCGCACGGTCGACAACCCGGCGATCCACGCGGCGATGCAGGCGCGCAACGATGGCTCACCCGAGCCGTTCGACGGGGTCGCCGAGCTGTGGTTCGACGACTCCGCGCTGGTCGGGCCGCAGAGTGCTGACGCGGCCAAGGCCGGGCAGGAGCTGCTCGATGATGAGCGCAAGTTCATCGACCTCCGCCGGTCGCCAATCTGGTTCGGCAACGAAACACAGGTCGTCTGAGCCGTCCCTACTGGCGGGCCATGGCGATCTTCATGCGCTCCTCGGGGGTGATGAAGTGGTCGCTGTCGTCGTCGGCGATGTCGAGTTGCACCCAGTTCACGATCCCCGTGAACGTGCTCGTCGCTGACGTGTACTCGTTGCTCACCGGTGAGCCGGTGTCGCTGCCGACGTCAAGTGTTTCGTCCGCCGAGAAAACCATCGGCACGGTGGCGTCGATGCGACCTTCACCCACCTTCGAACCGTCGAGATAGATCGCGGCGTTGCCGCCCTTGGCGAGGCCGCCACCGTCGTAGGTGAACTCGACGCGAACCTGGTGACTGCCCGCCGACACCTTGGCGTCGGCTGACACGTGGAACTGGCGTAGGCCGAAGAGGTTGTAGCAGTACTTCGGCGTGCCATCGATGACGTACACCGACCACCCGCCGAACTCACCGCCCTGGGAGATGACGACGCCGTTCGCGCGATCGTCCTTTGCTTCGATGTCGCACGTGATCGTGTGGGACTTGTTCTTCAGGTTCAGCACCGAGCTCTCGCTGAGCCGGCGCATCCCGTTGAACAAGAGCTGAGAGGTGCCCTTGATCAGGAGTGGCCGGCCGGCGAGGTCGGAGTTGAACCTCTCGACTCGACGGTCGTCGAGGGGCAAGACGTTGTACTTGCTCACCTCGATCAGCCACAGCTGTTGCAGGTGGGCGAGCCGGTCCGGCATCTCCTTCGCGAGATCATGGGCTTGGGTCCAGTCGGAGTCGGCATAGAGCTCCCACACGTCGTCCCCGAAGGCGGGCATCGGCACGGACATGTCCCACGGAATGCTGTGACGCGTCACCGCTGTCCAGCCGTTGTGGTAGATGCCGCGGTTGCAGAACATCTCGAAGTACTGCGTCTCGTGCCGGCCCGGCGCGCTCGCTTCGTCGAACGCATACCGCATGCTCACGCCTTCGTAGGGATGCTGCTGGACGCCATGGACAAAGGTCGGCTCGGGAAGTCCGGCGACTTCGAGCACGGTGGGCGCGACGTCGATGACGTGATGGAACTGGTCGCGCACTTCGCCCTTGGCCGCGATGCCCGCCGGCCAGTGCACAATCGTACCGTTCCGCGTCCCACCCCAGTGCGACGCCACCTGCTTCGTCCACTGATACGGCGCGCACATCGCGTGCGCCCAGCCGACCGCGTAGTGGTTGTAGGCCCTCGGCGTGCCGAAGTCGTCGATGTGGGAGGCCATGAACTCGGGCGTCTCCAGCGCGGCGGCCCCATTGAGCATCATGAGCTCGTTGAACGAGCCCGTCAGGCTGCCCTCCGCGCTCGCGCCGTTGTCGCCGATGATGTAGTAGACGAGCGTGTTCTCGAGGATGCCGAGGTCGGCGAGCGCATCGACGAGGCGTCCGACGTGGTGGTCGGTGTGCTCGAGGAAGCCGGCGTAGACCTCCATCTGGCGCGCGAGCACAGGCTTGAGATCGTCGGGCATGTCGTCCCAGGCGGGGATCTCGTCGTGCCTGTGTGTGAGCTCGGCCTCGGCGGGGATCACGCCGAGCGCCTTCTGACGAGCGAACGTCTCCTCTCGCACCGTGTCCCAGCCTTGGTCGAACTTGCCCTTGTACTTCGCCGACCACTCCGGGGGAACGTGGTGCGGCGCGTGCGTCGCTCCGGGGGCGTAGTACATGAAGAACGGACGATCCGCCATGAGCGCCTTCTGCGTGCGGACCCACGTGATCGCCCGGTCGGTCATGTCCTCGGTGAAGTGATACCCCTCCTCGGGTGTCTTCGGGGTCTCGACGGGCACCGTGCCGTCGTAGATCGCGGGGTAGTACTGGTTCGTCTCGCCGCCGATGAACCCGTAGAAGTACTCGAACCCACCGCCGGGATGGGGCCAATGGTCGAACGGTCCCATCGGGCTCGTCTCCCACACCGGCACCTCATGACACTTCCCGAGCTGCGCGGTCGAGTAGCCGTTCAGGCGGAGGGTCTCGGGTAGCGGGGCGCAAGTGTTGGGACGGAGCGAGTTGTAGCCGGGCGCCGAGGTCGCGATCTCGGTGATGCCCCCCATCCCGACCGTGTGATGGTTGCGTCCCGACAGGAGCGCGGCGCGGCGACGGCGAGCACAACGCGGTCGTGTGGAAGCGCGTGAACTTGAGGCCGTTCGAGGCGAGCCGTTCTGCGGTTGGTGTCTGGCACGGTCCACCGAACGCGCTCGACGCGCCGAAGCCGATGTCATCGAGGAGGATGATCAGGACGTTCGGTGCGCCCTCCGGAGGGAGCAGCGTCTCGATCGGCGGAAATGAGGTGTCGGGGTCCTTCGCGTCGAAGGTGACAAGCCCGACGTGTTTGCGATCAGGGATGGGCAGAGAAGTACGGGGGAGGTCGGCCATGGCGCACGGTAGCCCTGGGCCCGATCACCATGTTCACCCGGATTGGTCGGAAAGGATCTCCTCGAGCCCGCCCTCTTCGGTCGGGATGCGCTGCACGTACGGCTTGCCGAGGCGCTTCATGAAGCCCCAGTTGACGCCCTCCGGATCCTTCACGGAGTAGCTCCGGACGTCGTAGTCCTTGTCCTCAGGTGGCTCGGACTCGACCCCGGCCGCCTTCACCCGTTCGTACATCGCGTCGACGTCGTCGACCCACACACCGATCCACACATCGGGACGGCCGCCCTTCGACTCCCAGTATCCGGGGCCGTGACCGGAGAACCAGAGCTCGTTCTTGCCCACGAGCATCTCGGCTTGCCGGACGATGCTCTCCTTGTCGACGTAGCGGCCGCGCTCCTCGAACCCGAACACACGCGAGAGCCAGTCGAGCATCGCTCCGGCATCCTCGTAGTACACGTACGGCAACAGGCCTCGGAACTCCACGGGCTTGGTCATCGGACCTCCTCGTTCATGTAGGTTTCGAAGAACTCGGCGAGCTTGCGCCAGCTGTACTTGGATGCCGCGACCGCGGCGTCGGGCGGGAGCCGGTCGAGGCCACGATGTTCGAGCACGACCTGCGTGCCGAGCTCGAACGGCCGGAACCAGATCTCGATCTCCGCGTCGCGTCGATCGACGAACAGCAGACGCGCACCGGGCTCCCACACGGTGATGCGCCCCCGCGTCCGCGGTGGACGCCCGTCGTCGTGGACCTCGAGCAGCCGTCCGCCCACACCGGGCTCGAACTGCAGGGTCGATCCCCGTGGTGCTCGGGTCAAGACGGTTGCCCCCTTCCGGTACCACTGGTCGATCTCGGTGGTGAAGACGTCGAACGCGGTTGCGGGGTCGACGGCGACCCTGATGCTGACCCTCACCGCAGCAAGTTGGCTCATGGAAGCAGATAGTTCACTAGCACATTGATCATTAACGATCGAGTGATGGTTGTCAACGGTCGCGCTGGGTGACAATGGCACGGATGGACGCGCCAGGCGCCTTGGCCGAGGGCCGGTGGGGCGAGGCGCGCCGCGGCTTCGAGCAGAGCATCGAGGAACTCGAGACCGCCGACGCCTACCTCGGCCTCGCGAACGCGCTGTGGTGGCTCGGAGAGAACGAGCCGAGTGTCGCGGCCTGCACCCGCGCCTATGCGCTGCACCGCCGGGAAGGTGACGTCACCGGCATGGTGCAGTCCGCGGTGTGGCTCGCCATCACCTACAAGGCGAACTTCTCAAACTCGGTGGCCGCGAACGGATGGCTGAACCGGGCGGAGCGCCTCCTGGCCGGGCGGGAGCCCGACTCGCTGCACGCGTGGATCTGGCTGGCCCGCGCCTACCGGTCGCTGGATCTGCGCGCCGCGTTGGACCTCACCGAGCGAGCGCTGGCGATTGCCCGCGCAGCAGGTGACGTCGATCTCGAGTTGGGAAGCATCGCCCAGATCGGGCTCATCAAGGTCGGCATGGGTGAGGCTTCGAACGGCTTCGCGCTCATCGATGAGGCGATGGCGGGCGTGTTGGGCGGGGAGCGATCGAGCCTCGACACCGTCGCCTACGTGTGCTGCGACATGCTCAACGCTTGTGACCTCGCCACGGACATGGACCGTGCCACGCAATGGGTCAAGGTCGCTGACGACTTCATCAACCACTACGGCTGCCCGTTTCTCTACGCCGAGTGCCGAACGGTGTATGGCAGCGTGCTGATCGCATCGGGACGGTGGTCCGACGCCGAACGCGAGCTCACGAACGCCGTCGACATGACCGAAGGAGTTTGTCCTTCGCTCCACTCGCGCGCGTTGGCGCGCATGGCCGAGCTGCGCATTCGTCAGGGACGACTCGAAGACGCGGACGCCATGCTGTCTGCTGTCGACGAGAGTGTGCCCACGCCGACTGACGCACTCTCGCGGGCCGCGCTGCTGCTCGCGCGCGGCGACGCGTCCGGCGCCCAGGCGGTGCTCCACCGATGCGTACCGAAGCTCAGGAAGCACCGAATGGGCGCGGCTGCGGGACTGGAGCTGCTCGTCGACTCCCTGCTCGCCGCCGGTGACCTGCCCGCCGCGGCAAACGCGGCCCGTCGGCTCTCGGGCCTCGTCGATGTCGACCAACCGAACGACCGAGTTGCGGCCGCGTCGCTCACAGCTCGCGGCCGGGTGGCGCTCGCAGACGGTCGGCGCGACACGGCGCGAGACGAGCTCGAGCGGGCACTGACGCTCTGGTGCGGGCTGGACCTTCCGTTCGAGGCGGCGTGCACCAGAGCGGACCTCGCGCGGTCGGTTGCCCCCGACGATCCCGCCGCGGCAGTGGCCCACGGTCGCCGCGCGCTGACCGCCTTCGACGCGCTTGGCGCTCGCATCGAGGCCGACCGCGTGGCGGCATTCCTCCGCACACTCGGCGTCGTGCCGCGCATCGGCGCCAAAGGTCTCGGCACGCTCACCGCTCGCGAACGGGAGGTGCTGACGCTCCTCGGATCCGGCCTCAGCAACCCTGAGATCGCCGCACGGCTGCACGTCTCGCGCAAGACCGCCGCCCACCACGTGAGCAGCGTCCTGTCGAAGCTCGGACTACGCAACCGTGCTGAGGCGGCCGCCTACGCCGCGCACGCGCGGACATAGGTCACCTGCCCGATGCTTGTCGGACGAATCCGGCTGACACTTCGGTCATGACCACACCAAACGAAACCTTCCAGATCCCGGTCGAGGCGGCAGAGGCCTACGAGGCGACCTTCGTGCCCGCGCTGTTCGCCGAGTGGGCACCGCGGCTCCTCGAGTTCGCCGGAGTGCAAAAGGGGCACTCGGTGCTCGACGTGGCGTGCGGAACCGGCGTCGTCGCTCGTGCTGCCGCGGAGATGATCGGCCCTGACGGCAGTGTCGTCGGTGTCGACCTCAACGAGGCGATGCTCACCGTTGCTCGACGGGTCGCTCCCGACATCGACTTCCGCCAGGGCGACGTCGTCCGCGCTGCCGTTTCCCGACGGCGAGTTCGACGTCGCCGTCTGCCAGATGGCGCTGATGTTCTTCCCCGACCGTGTCGGCGCGGTAAGCGAGATGCGTCGGGTCGTATCGACGGGAGGAACTGTGGCGCTCGTCGTGCCGGCGGCACTGCACGAGCAGCCTGCCTACGCGCCGTTCGTCAACATGGTGGCCGGCTTCGTCGGACCCGAGGCGATGTCGCTCATGAGCACGTACTTCTCGTGCGGCGAGGTCCGGGACGTCGCGTCGGTCTTCGAAGCCGCAGGGCTCGACGTCTCCTTGACGAGGACGGCGACGGGCATCGCCCGGTTCGCGTCGATCGACGCGGCGGTGAGCGCTGAGATCGAATCGACCCCGCTGATCGATCGGATCACCGAGGAGGACTACCGGCAGATCCGGGAGGCCGCCCACGACGTGTTCGACCCTCACGTGACGAACTCGGGTGAGCTCCAGTTGCCCTTCGTCTGTCACCTCGTCGCTGGCGTCAAGCCGGCGCGCTGACCAAACTCGGGAGCATGCTCACGAGCGAGAGCCGCATCCTCACGACCCACGCCGGAAGCCTGCCCCGTCCGCGGGAGCTCGCCGAGCTACACGGTCGCAGGAGCCGAGGCGAGGACGTCGACGACGCCGAGCTGCGCGAGGCGATCGCCGCGGCGACCCGCGCGAGCATCGCCGCACAGCTCGCTGCCGGCATCGACATCGGCAACGACGGGGAGCAGGCGCGGGAAAGCTTCTTCACCTACGTGCAGCACCGGATGACGGGCTTCGGCGAGACGAGTCAGCGGCCGCTCATGCGTGATCTCGCCGAGCACCCGGACTTCTTGGAGATGGCCGCGGCCCGGTACGCGCGCATGAAGGTGAACCTGATGGCCGCGCCGGCGGCGATCGGACCGATCACCTACCCCGACACGACCGAGCTCGCCGCTGAGTGCGCGCTCGTGGTCGGCGCCGAGTTCGCGGAGACGTTCATGACCTCGGCGTCGCCGGGCATCGTGGCGTCAGCGATGGAGAACCGCTTCTACGAGACTCGCGACGAGTACGTGCGCGCCGTCGCGTCGGCACTCGGCACCGAGTACCGGTTCATCGTGGACCGCGGACTGCTCCTCCAGATCGACGCGCCGGATCTCGCCATGGAACGGCACACGCTGTTCGCGGACGCTCCCCTTTCGGAGTTCCTCGGCTGGGTCGAGCTCGTCATCGACGCGATCAACCACGCACTGGCGGGGATCGATCCGGGCAACGTGCGCCTCCACGTGTGCTGGGGCAACTACGAGGGACCCCACACCCACGACGTCGCGCTCGCCGAGATCCTGCCTTTGCTCTACGGAGCCAACGTCGGCGCCCTCGTCCTGTCGATGGCGAACGCTCGTCACGCGCACGAGTACGCGTGCTTCGAGCGCCAGCCCCTCCCCGACCACATGACGCTCGTCGTCGGGGTGATCGACACAACGAGCAACTACGTCGAGCACGAGGAGGTCGTCGCCAACCGCATCGAGCGGGCCGCGCGGGCGATCGGTGATCCCCGTCGTGTGATCGCGACCACCGATTGCGGGTTCGATACATCAGCCGGACTCGGTGATGTCGCTCCGTCCTTGGTGTGGGAGAAGCTGAGCGCCATGCGGCACGGCGCCGATCTCGCTACCGACCGACTGTTCTGAGCATGACCCGAGTCCGACCGATCACTCCGCTTCGAGCTCGCGCTTCAGCCCGACCAGAGCGGCTGCCCACGGTTCGGCGTACTTCGAGATCCACCGATCGTGGATCTCGCGGATCGGCACGGGGTTCAGGAAGTGGAACTTCTCGCGACCGACCTTGCGCGTCGTGATCAACCGCGCCTCCTCGAGCACAGCCAGGTGCTTCATCACACCGAAGCGCGTCATGTCGGGCATCGCCGCACAGAGCTGCCCGAGGGTCTGACCGTCCCGTTCGTAGAGGCGGTCGAGGAGCAGCCGCCGGCTCGGATCGGCCAGGGCCCGGAACACGGCGTCCACGGGGCCAGTAAATGTGACCGATCCGTCACGTGTCAAGGGCCGAATGGCCCTGGTTGGCCGACAGCAAACCGCGTTTAGGCTTTGACGTTCTTCGGCGGAACCGACAGGAATGGCGATGATGGCTGACATTTTGGTTGTAGGCACGGGTTACGTGGGCATCACGACGGCGGCGTGCCTGGCGCATCTCGGCCATCGCGTGGTGGGCGCTGATATCGACGAGCGTCGGGTCGAGCAGCTCTCGCGTGGCGAGATCCCGATCGTCGAGGACGGTCTCGAGGAGCTGGTCCGCGAGGGTCTCGCGAGCGGCAACCTCCGCTTCACGACCGATCGAGCAGGTGCCGCGGCGGCGTGCGAGTTCGCGTACTTGTGCGTTCCGACGCCACAGAGCCCCGACGGACGAGCCGACCTGTCGCACATTGAAGACGTCGCCCGCACAATCGGCCCCGCGCTGCCTCTCGACTCGATCGTCGTCAACAAGTCAACCGTTCCCGTCGGGTCGACCAGAGTCGTCGAGCGCGTACTCGAGCGGGGCGATGTGTCGGTGGTGTCCAATCCCGAGTTTCTCCGGGAAGGGTCCGCCGTCCACGACTTCATGCATCCCGAGCGGATCGTGATCGGCAGCGACGATCAGTCCGCCGCCATACGAGTCGCGTCTCTGTACATCGGCATCGCGTCGCCGCACATTGTCACCGACCCTGCGTCGGCGGAGACCATCAAGTACGCGAGCAACGCGTTCCTCGCGACCAAGGTGTCGTTCGTCAACGCGATCGCCGCGGTGTGCGAGGGAGTGGGCGCCGACGTGAACGACGTCGTGCTCGGAATGGGCTATGACCCGCGCATCGGCCACCAGTTCCTCCGACCCGGTCCCGGATGGGGAGGGTCCTGCCTGCCCAAGGACACCCATGCGCTGGTGCGCATCGCCGAAGACGGTGGCTATCAGTTCGACCTGCTGAAGGGCGTCATCACCGTCAACGAGCAGCAGCTCGAGCGGATCGTCACGAAGGTGATCGAGGCCGTCGGCGGCAATGTCGACGGTCGAGTGGTCGCCGCATGGGGGCTCGCGTTCAAGGCTCGCACCGACGACATCCGAGACTCGCCTGCGATCGACGTCATCCGTCGCCTGATCGCGCGTGGCGCAACGGTCAAGGCGTACGACCCCGCGGTGCGGGGCCCGCTCGATGGCATCGAGGTGTGTGAGGACGCGTACGCCGCGTGCGAAGGTGCCGAGGTGCTGGTTGTGCTCACCGAGTGGGACGAGTTCCGGTGGCTCGACTTCGACAAGGTCGCGGATGCGATGAAGCAGCTCGCGATCGTCGACAGCCGCAATGTGCTCGACCGCACGACGGTCGCACGCCGGGGGTTCACCCACCGCGGCATCGGGCGCTGAGAGTGCCGAACGAAGTCGGCGGGCGCATCGTCGTCACCGGCGGCGCCGGCTTCCTCGGCTCGCACCTCTGCGAAAGGCTCCTCGAGCGAGGACACGACGTCATCGCCGTCGACAACTTGGTGTCGGGCGCGATCGGCAACATCGAGCACCTCTTCGGGCGGCCGGGCTTCACCTATGTCCACCACGACGTGTCGACCTTCATCTGGGTCCCAGGCCCGGTCGACGCGGTGCTGCACCTTGCCAGCCCCGCATCTCCGGTCGACTTCGAGCGAATCCCGATCCAGATCCTCAAAGTGGGCAGCCTCGGCACGCACAACACGCTCGGATTGGCGCGCGCGAAGGGCGCCAAGTTCCAGCTGAACTCGACCAGCGAGGTCTACGGCGACCCGCTGGTGCACCCGCAGACCGAGGACTACTGGGGACACGTCAACCCGATCGGTCCGCGCGGCGTGTACGACGAGGCGAAGCGGTTCGCCGAGGCGATGACGATGGCGTACCACCGCGCTCACGACCTCGACGTGCGCATCGTGCGCACGTTCAACACCTACGGCCCGCGCATGAGGCCCGACGACGGGCGCAGTGTCACCAACTTCGTGGTCCAGGCACTGCGCGGTGAGCCGCTGACGCTCTACGGCGACGGCAGCCAGACCCGCAGCTTCTGCTACGTCGACGATCAGATCGAAGGCCAGCTCGCCTTGTTCGACTCGAGCTACGTCGGTCCGATGAACATCGGCAACCCTGTCGAGTTCACCGTCGCCCAGCTCGCGGAGATGACGCTCGAGCTCACGGGATCCGCGTCACCCATCGAACGGCGACCGCTCCCGGTCGACGACCCCACGCAACGTCGACCCGACATCAGCCTCGCCCGCAAGGTGACAGGGTGGGAGCCGAAGGTCGACCTGCGCGAAGGGCTCACCCGCACGATCGATTGGTTTCGCTGGCTCCTCGCTCGCTGAGCGACCAGCGACGTTCGTCTCGAGAGTGAGCGTCGACCTCGCCACCGACGCGCTGTTGGTCCTCACCCTCGCGGTCGCCGCTGGCGCGCTCGCCCAGGCCGTCACCGGGCTCGGCTTCTCGCTCGTGTGCGCCCCCGTGATGGTGCTGGTGCTCGGTCCGGCAACTGGCGTGCGGCTCGCGAACATGTGCTCCATCGCGGTGAGCACGGTCGGCCTCGCCACCTATCGGGCCCATGTCGACCTGCGCGCTGCGCTGGGGCTGCTCATCCCCGCGATCGTGATCACCCCGCTCGTGGTCACTGTTGTGCATCGGACCTCCGCGGACACGCTCTCGATCGCGGCGGGGTGCATCACGTTGCTCAGCGTCGCCGCCCTCGCTTCGGGCCTGCGGGTCAGGCAGCTCCGCGGTCGGGCCGGCGCGGTGATCGCCGGCTGCGTCTCGGCCACGATGAATGTGATCGCCGGTCTGTCTGGTCCCGCGGTCGCGATGTACGGCGTGAATGCCGATTGGGACCCCGACCGGATGCGAGGCACCTTCCAGCTCTACTTCCTCGCGCTGAACGTCGTCGCGGTGGTCGCACTCGGTCCGCTGCGCATCGGTGCGACCCGGGCGCTCGTGTTGCTCGCCGCGATCGCCGTCGGGTTCGGCGCCGGGCACCTCCTCGGCCGGCGGATGCGCGCAGAAACGGTGCGCCGGCTCGTGCTGCTCGTTGCTGCGGGCGGTGGCATCGCCGCGATCGTCCGCGGGCTGACCTGACTCGACCGGGCCCTGAGTCGGTCAGCCGGACACGAGGCTGGCGACGGCCCAGACCGTCGCGATCAACCCGACGAGCGCCATCACGACGCTGCGGGCTACGGGCGCACGCTCGAGCTCGCCCTCCTTCGCGGTCGGCGGTGGCCTCACGAGTGCGAGCACGTTGCCGACGAGCAGCGCTCCTCCGATCGCGAGCACGAGATACGCGAGCAGATCCTCACCCAGAAACATGCGCCGGCGACGCTACCGGCCCCCTCCTCCTGGATTTCTTGGTGTTTCTCGGTGCCGGAGGTGCTGGTATGTCAAGAAAATCCACCTGGGATCGGGGAACGAAAGACGCCGAAAGCGCTCAAGAGGACCGGCCGCACGGCCGATAGGAAACAAGTCGGCGGAATCGCCCCCGTCGGCTCACTGGGGTCCGGGCGGGGGTCACACTCCCTCCAAACGCATCGCCACCAGTGCTTCACGGCACTGGCGCCTCGTGGCCTTCGTCCGCCCCTCCAGTGGGACCCCTCAAGACTCGAGCGGAGCGGGAAGCTCGAAGTCGGCGTCGGTCACATCGACGCTGACCGCGTCTGCAGTCGTGACGTCGGTGGCCTCGGGCCGCACAACCTCGGTTCGCACCGGCGCGCCCGTGGGTGCGTCGAAACAGAAGCGAGCCTGGTCTCCGTAGGGCGGCAGCAAGTACTCCAGCTGGCGATCGAGTCGGAAGCAATCCGAGCCCTCGCGCGTGACGGCGTAGATCGGCACCGGTCCCGCGACATACGCCTCGAGGCGCGACAGCTCGGAGGCAACCTCTTCCTCATAGTCCTTGGGCGCTCCGCTGCGGCATTGCGTCTCGCCGTCGGGACCGGTCGAGCAGCCGACCTCCTCTCCGTCGAGCAGACCCGCGACCGAGCCGAACTGGCGGACCAGTCGATCCGGGGGGCGCTGCACCATCTCGAGGGGGCTCGACAGCTTGCCGCTGCCGTTGGCGGGAGTGCGCTCGAACGTGGCCACGACCTTCCAGGTCGTCTCGCGGCTGATGGTCCACGCGTCGAGAAAGGCCACCGCGGCCTCGCGGCGCGCGTCGGAGTTTGCGGCGACCGAGCTGTCGCGCCACACGAGCCACGTTCCGAGGACGACGACCACGCCGACCGCGCCGACGGTGACGGCGCGGGCCACACGCCCCGGCGGGTTCGGCACGAGAGGCGACGGTACCGCGCCGGCTGCCTGGAATGAGCGCGCGACACTGGCAGCGTGATCGAAGTCGTGGCGCTCGATGGGGACGACACGCTGTGGCACAACGAGCTGCAGTTCTCGATGACGCAGCAGCAGTTCTGCGAGCTCGTCGCGCCGTACGCACCCGAGACCGACCTCGATCAGCGCTTGCTCGACACCGAGCGCCGCAACCTGCGGACGTACGGCTATGGCGTGAAGTCGTTCGCCCTCTCGATGATCGAGACCGCGATCGAGGTGTCGGACGGGCGGGTGCCCGTGAAGGTGATCGAGGCGATCCTCGACGCGGGCAAGGCGATGCTCTCGCATCCGGTCGAGCTGCTCGACGGCGTCGAAGAGGCGGTCGGCGCACTCGAGGACCGCTACACGTTGATGGTCATCACCAAGGGGGATCTCTTCCATCAGGAGAGCAAGCTGGCGCGGTCGGGGCTCGCGGAACGATTCGCCCACGTCGAGATCGTGTCGGAGAAGGACGAGTCGACCTATCGACGCATCATCGAAAGGCGTGGCGTCGCTCCGGCGAGCTTCCTCATGGCCGGCAACTCCCTGCGGTCCGACGTGCTTCCTGTCGCGGCGCTCGGCGCCCACGCCGTTCACGTGCCGTTCCACGTGACGTGGGTCCTCGAAGACGTGGAGCCTGAGGAGGCCGCCCGCTACCAGTTCTCGACGATCAGCTCGCTGTTCGAGCTCCCTGACCTGGTCGAGCGGCTCGGAGCCTGAGGCTAGGAAGTGGGCGGCGGTGGAGGCGGGAGTCCCACCGCCGTCGTCGGCGCGGGAGGCGGGGGCGGCAGTGTCGACGCGGACGGCGGCGGTTGCGGACTCGCGGGTCGGCCCTCGAGCGCGCGAACCAACGTGAGGTTCCAGTCAATGTCCATGCCCGGCAGCTTGTTCGCGTCGAGCTCGAAGCTGCCTTCGCTGGTCGTGAAGCGCAGCCGGGCCCCCATCGAGCTCTCCCCCGCGACCTCGGCTTGCACCTGATTGCGAGGGAAGCGGCGGAGCGGCTCTTTGAGCTTGAGCTTGCCGGTCATCCCCGCCTTCATCTCGAACACCACGAGCTCAGCGGCAGTGAGCGCCAGGATCACGTTCATCGGCAGGCCGCCCGAGGCCTTCTTGCCTTCGCTGTCGGCGAACATGCCGACTCCGTCAGAGACTGCGAAGCTCAGCGCCGCACTCGTCGCGCCGGGGCGTGAGTACACCCCGCACGCTTCGACCGGTGTGCCGAGCTTCTCGCTCAGCGGGTCGATGTAGTACTCGCGCAGCTTGTCTTCCTTCGACACTCACACCCCCCGTGCCATGTTGGCGAACCGCGTGTACTGGCTCAGGTACGCGAGCTTCACTTTGCCAGTGGGGCCGCTGCGATGCTTCGCGACGAGGATCTCCGCCGTGCCGATGTCCGGCGAGTCCGGGTTGTGCACCTCGTCGCGATACAGGAACACGACGACGTCCGCATCCTGCTCGATGCTGTTGTGCACAACGACACCATTCGCGAGGAAGTTGTGCGTTCCCGGCACCGTTGCATCGAAGACTTCTTCCTCTCCGATTACCTCAACCTCTCGAACCGTGTCCCACAGCACATCAGAAGTCGCGAGCGAGTGGAGCCCGCGGTCTTCCACTATCTCACTGACTCGGCGAAGCCGAGAGCGTGAGACACCGGACTTGTAAAGGGCCGAGCCGCAATAGGACGTGTCCAGGCGTCGGGCGAGCTCGCGGATGGTGACTGCCGCACCGGCCATTGAGTGTCGCACTCGATGCCACACAGCCGCGGGAATTGTGTCGAGATTCGGATTCGAGGACGTAGACAGGGCCGCAAGGCAACTGGGCACAGAATCGCCCCGTGCCCCATGCGACCCGACGAGAGTCAGAAAGTCGATGAGCGCATCGCGATCGGTGATCCACACCTGGTACATCGGGCGATAGCCGCGACGATCGGCGATTCGTCGAATACTGCTGAGGATGCCGAGACGCCCGAGCAGCGCTTGCACGTCGTCTGCGAGCCGCGGGCTCGAGGTTCCGTAATAGACGCAAGGACGAGGTCGATGCTCTGTCTGACTGATGTTGCCGTCGGTGGCCCACAGATGCCGGAGGAAGAGCCGAACTCCGTCATCGTCCACGCCGAAAACTTCGGCTGGAATGAACTTCTCGAACGAACGCTTTCCGAACAGCCCCACGTCGTCGAGCCACTTGGCGATCGGATTCCAACGGCCGTGGGTGAGCCTGTGCGGCGATGGCAGGTACAGGTGCCACCAGTTGCCTTGAGCCACGCGCCTCGCCGTGATGCCGAAGTGCGCAGCAGACTTCTCAACGGCATCGAGGCAGGCTGGATCAGCGCTGGTGTAGTGAATCGGCTGGCGCTCCACGGCGCAGGCGTCGCCAATCATGTGCGCGAGCAGAATGAGCTCGTCGGCGGCCATGTACGTCTGGGTAGTGGGCGCAGGCAGGCCCCGGGCCACGGCGAGGCGGTCGCCCGGACGCAGTTCGTCCGCGCGAGTCCAGCCGTCGAAGCGGAGAAACGGGTGGTTACCCGACGCGCGGACTCGTCGACCTGACGCGAGCCTGACCTCGAAGACCGGCTTCACCCCGCTACTGAACGCGTGCGTCATGACGGCCGGCACCAACTTGAACTGCTCGTTGAGAGTCCAGACTGCGATGTCGCGCTCGCCCGAGGCAGCGAGCTCACCGATCGGGACCCGCATCCCCGTATCAGCACGGGTAATGAGGACCTCGCCCGTGAGGCATCCGCTTTCCCGAAGGTCGGCGAGCACCGGACGCTTCTCGGCGCGCAGCTCGAGCCCGCGAGAGAGCTGCGAGAGCGCCACGACGGGGGTCTCGAGCTCGCGGGCGAGGATCTTCAGGCCGCGGCTGATCTCCGACACTTCGACCTGCCGGTTCTCGGCCGAGCCGCGGCCGCTCATCAGCTGGAGATAGTCGACGACGACGAGGCCGAGGTCGCCGATCCGGCTCTTCAACCGCCGCGCCTTCGCCCGGATCTCCATCACGGTGACGTTCGGGTTTTCGTCGATCCACAGAGGCGCGTTCGCGAGACGGCCGATGGCGTGGCCGATCTTCGACCAGTCCGCTTCGACGAGCCGACCGTTGCGCAACCGGCTCGAGTCGACGCGCGCTTCCATCGAGAGCAGGCGCTGCGTGAGCTCGAGGTGGCCCATCTCGAGCGAGAAGAAGAGCACTGGCCGCTGCGCTTCGAGCGCCGCATGCGCCGCCATACCGAGCGCAAACGCGGTGTTGTGCACGAACACGTCGCCGGCGACAAAGTTGTGCGTGACCGGAACGGTGAGGTCGTACACCTGGTCCATGCCGTCGTACTCGATCTCGACGATCTCATCCCACAGCGCGCTGTGTTGCAGCGACCTCGGATCGGGAGCCCGTTCGAGCACCTGCCCCGCGGGTCGCCGCCCGCCCGACACGAGGTCGATGGGGCCACCGCCCCGCGGCCACTTCGCACGCGCGCCGACTGCCAAACCGCTCCCCGCGCCACCCGCCCGGCGGGAGAGCACCTCGAACGATCGCTCTTGCCCGACCACCTCGAACTGATCGCAGAACGCGCGGATGTCGGCAGCGTCAGTGACTTCGAGCTCGAACAGATCGTGCGTGACGCCCTGCTCACACACCCGCTTCTCGCGCATTGCAGCCGCGACACCGAAGCGCAGCAGCAGATGCTGCACTCCCTGCGCCATCGTCCGCGACGCGGTGAGATAGCGGATGCGCCCTGCGCCTCTTGCCGCGGCCCGTGCCGCCCCCGCAGTCGCGAACAGGCGGCCGAGGAAGAGTGCGAGCTGATCGTGGGGAAGGCGGAAGACGGCATCGGGCATCCCCCGGTCGTTGGCGACGCCCAGGAGCCCGTGTCGCGCCGCCACGACCTCGATGCGATCGCGCGCCCGCTCCTTCGCCACCACTCGATACGCGACGTGTCCGCTCGGCAGCGGCACCGCGCGCACACCTTGGCCGTCGGCGTGGACGACGAGGTCTGCCACGACCGTCGGGGAGGTGTTCGCGAACACGGCGCCGCCCGCCACCCGCTGACCGTGCCCGACCAGGTGCGCGAGCAACACGACCTCGGCCGCCGGCAGACGGTCACTCCCGAAGAACGGGAGCGCATGAGGCACCGCGACTCTGACTCCGACGCCGAGGTCGCCGAGAGGCAGCCACCCCCGTTCGGTGAGGAACGGGTGCGTGATCGTCGTTCGCACCTCGCGTCCTGACCGTGTGCGCACGCGAAACACGGGCTTGATCCCGTCGTCGACGAACGCTTCAGGCTCGACGACCGTGAGCGAACCATCGCCACCTAGCGACGCAACGGCAACGGGATGTCCGGCGGTGCCGATCCGGTGGACCTCGGCGGCGGTTCGCAGCGCGCCCGTCACCGGGTCGAGGATCGGCGTGTCCCACGCGACGCACTTGCCCACGCTCGGGCGAGCCCCGACGACGACGAGCGACGACGGTTGCAGTCCCGACAGCAGCTCGTCGAGATCGTTGTAGCCCGTAGGGAGACCGGTGATCGACTCGCCCCGGTCATAGAGCTGTTCGAGCCGGCTGAGGCTGATCTCGAGCAGGTCGTGAACGGGCGACATCGTGTCCGCCACCCGCCGCTGGGCGACGTCGTACACCATCGCCTCGGCGCGATCGACGGCCTTCGTGACGTCGTCCGGGACGCTGTACCCGAGCTCGGCGATCTCGCCTGCGACGCCGATCAGCCGTCGCAGGAGGGCGTGCTCCTCGACGATGTGCGCGTATCCGCCGGCGTTCGAGATCGCGGGCGTCGTCGCCTGCAGGTCGACGAGCACCGCCGGCCCGCCGATCGCGTCGAGCAAGTTCGCGCGTCGCAGCTCCTCCGCGACAGTGACGGGATCGATCGGCTCGCCTGAGCCGTACAACGACGTGATCGCCTCGAAGATGTGCCCGTGCGCCGGCTTGTAGAAGTCCTCACGGGAGACGACCTCGACGGCCGACGCGATCGCGGACGCCGACAGCAACATCGCACCGAGGAGCGAAGCCTCCGCATCGAGGTTGTGGGGTGGGACTCGACCGGCCCCTGCTGGCCGCCGGAGAGAGTCGGAAGATCCGTCGGCCATTGGCTGTCACCCTTGCGGTACGGACTTGTGGGTCGCTAGTGGACAAACGCCATTTGTCGGTGGACGAGTGGGGGCGCGCTTGGGGAAGACCCTGTGCATCGTGGGCCCCGACCTGGGGACAGTTGGTGGATGCCCGGGGCCGCACGCGGGCCCGGACCGGGACTGTGTCCTCGGACTAGCTTGCGACGACCTCGACGGTGATGACGAACTCGACCTCGGGATGCAGACGGGCGGGCACCTCGTGCGTGCCGAGCGTCTTGATGGGTTCGGCCAGGTGAAGCTTGCGGCGGTCGAGCTCGATGCCAGCCTGGGAGGCGATGGCGTCGACGACGTCGGCCGAGGTGACAGAGCCGAACAACCGGCCCTCGGTGCCCGCTTTTGCGGTGATGGTGATCACCTTGGGCACGAGGACACGGGCCACCTCTTCACCCGCCGATCGCTCCTTGGCATCGTTCAGATCGCGAGACCGGCGCATCGCGGTGGCCTGCGCCGTCGCGCCTTCGGTGGCTGTGAAGGCGAGGCCGCGACGCAGCAGATAGTTGCGTCCGAAACCGGCCGACACGTCGACCATGTCGCCCTTCTTGCCTACGTTGTCGACGTCGCTGCGCAGGACGAGCTTCATCACGCCTCCTCGTCGCCGTTGGCCGCCACCTCAACGTCGAGATCGACGTCGACGGCGACGTCGACATCGACCTCCTCGACGCTGGGGGCGTCGACGAGCGCTTCGGGCCGGGGACCTCGGTCACCGCGGTCGCCGCGATCGCCACGGTCGCCTCTGTCGCCACGATCGGCGCGCGGGCCGCGCTGCGTCGTGACCCGGCTGGTGTACGGCAACAGCGCCATCTCACGCGCGTTCTTGATCGCCCGGGCGACCTCGCGTTGCTGCTGGCTGTCGTTGCCGCTCACCCGCCGCGCCCGGATCTTGGCGCGATCGGACATGAACCGTCGGAGCAGGTTGACGTCCTTGTAGTCGACGTACTCGACGCGCTCAGCGGCGAGAACACTGACCTTCTTCTTGACACGACGCCCAGCGTCCTTCGGCTTCGAACGTCGCTGCTGACCTTGCGCCTTCATCAGAACGGCTCCTCTTCTGCGGCGAAGCCCTCGGACTGCAGGCGCGGACCCCGAACCGCCGCCACGAGGACGATCGCTCATCTCACTGCTGCGCTCGTTGCGCTCGATCTTCGCGGTCGCCCACCGCAGGCTCGGGCCGACCTCGTCGGCGACGATCTCGATGACGCTGCGCTTCTCACCGTCTTGCGTCTCCCACGAGCGCTGCTCGAGGCGGCCGTTGACGATGACCCGTGAGCCCTTGCTCAACGACTCACTGACGTTCTCCGCGAGCTGGGCCCAGGCGACGACGTTGAAGAAGCTCGTCTGCTCGACCCACTCACCGTTCTGCTGGTACCGACGGTTGACCGCTAGGCCGAACGAGACCTGCGGGCGTCCACTATTGGTGAAACGCAACTCGGGGTCGCGGGTGATGTTGCCAATGACCGTGATGCTGTTGTCTGCCATGTCGATCGCTCCCGATCGGTCAGCCGGCCGTGGCCGGCGTGCCTGCCGCGAGAAGCCCGCGCTTGGCGGCCTCGTGGTCGGGCAGGCGGATGAGCTTGTGGCGGACGATCTCGTCCGCGAGGCGGAGCCAACGCTCGAAGTCGTCGAGGTGGGAGCCGTCACCCACGAGCTGGAACACGACGTAGGTGCCGTCGTGCTTGTGGTCGATCTCGTAGGCGAAGCGTCGCTTGCCCCACAGCTCGACGGACTTGGTCTCGCCGGACCGCTGAGCGATCTGCTCCTTGATCTGGTCGATGACCGACTGCACGCCGGCCTCGTCCACCTCGGTGTCGACGATGACCATCAATTCATATGCCCGCATCGCGGACTCCTCCCTCCGGACCCGAAACGTCTTTGCGCACGGGGCCCCGCACGGTGCGGAGCAGGGGTTTCAATTGGACCCGTGGACTCTAGTGGGACCCACCCGGCGATCTCCATGCGGAGAGTGTGCACCGGGGGTGTGACATTCCCTCGGTGACGGAGCCCACGACGACCCGCATGGTGCTGCGGGGCCTCGTCCGGCGGTGCCCGCGGTGCGGATCGCGCGGTGTCTTCAGGAGCTACTTCCACCTCGCGGAGCGGTGCCCCCGATGTGGCGTGCGCTTCGTCAGGCACGAGGGCTTCTCGCTCGGCAGCACGACGATCAACATGGTCGTCACGTTCGGGTTGTTCCTGGCGATCATCATCGTCGGGCTGATCGCGACCTATCCCCACATCGAGGTCGTGCCGGTGATCAGTCGCGGGCCTCGCCGTGGCGATCATCGTGCCGATCCTCTTCTATCCGTCTGCGCAGGCGATCTGGTCGGCGATCGACTTCGCGATGCGCCCACTCGACCCGGTCGAGGAAGCCGAGGCCGCGACTGCGGCGGAGGCGGAGGCTGCGACCGAGGCGGACCCGACCGAACCCCCGCCGGACTAGAGCCGGTCGCGCACCGCCCACAGCTCGGGGAAGAAGCGGCGCTCGAGCGTGCTCCGCAGATAGCCCGCACCCGTCGATCCGCCCGTGCCCGGCTTGCCGCCGATTTGGCGCTCCACCATCGTCACGTGCCGCACCCGCCACAGCGCGAACGCCTGATCGTGATCGAGGAGGTCCTCGGACACCTCGAACAGCGCTCCGTACCGGTCGCGGTCGAGGAGCACGTCTACGAGCTCGGGATTGCCGTGGTGCGCGAGCAGCGCGAGATAGCCGTCCCACAGCGACGGCTCGCTGAGGCGACGCTCGAGCCGGGCCTTCTCCTCCGCGGTGGCGTGCACACGCTCGAGGTAGGTCGGATCCTTCAGGCCCGACAAGAACTCGATCTCCCGGTACTGCACCGACTGGAAGCCGCTCGCGGGCTCGAGCTCCGACCGGAACGTGAGGAAGTCCTGCGGGGTCATCGTCTGGAGCACGTCGATCTGTTCGACGAGCAGGCGCTCGATGACACGCACTCTCCGAAACAAGTGACGGACACCTGGGATCTCGCCCGCCAGCATCGCGTCGCGTGCCGCCTCGAGCTCGAAGAGCAGCTGCTGGAACCAGAGCTCGTAGATCTGATGGACGGTGATGAACAGCAGCTCGTCGTGGGCCTCGGTGCGGCGCCGCTGGGCCGACAACAGGGTCTCCAGTCCGAGGTAGGTGCCGTAGTCGAGCCGGCCACCTTCCTCCCCGAAGGACTTGCTCACTCCCAGCCGATCGACCACATCGCTTCGAGGTCGCGCTTGCTGTAGGCCTGGAACGCGATGAGCGTCCGAGTGGCCATGATCCCCTCGAGCGCGGAGATGCGCTGCGTCACCACCTCGGCCAGCTCGTCGTGGTGCTCGACGCGGACGATCACGACGAGGTCCTCGTCACCGGCCACCGAGTAGACCTCGCCCACGCCCTTCAGGTCGGAGAGCTGTTGGGCGAGCGCCGCGATGCGGGCGGGCTCGGCGTTGATCAGCACAAACGCGGTGACCACATGGGGCAGCGTAGCGTCGGCGCGGTGACCGACGAGGGGGTCGTCGACCGTGACGCGACGCTGGCCGCGATCGACATCGGCACCAACTCGATCCACCTCGTCGTCGCGCGGGTAGCACCGAACGATCGGTTCGAGGTCGTGGCGCGGGAGCGCGAGATGGTGCGACTCGGCTCGGGTCCCGGCGACATGAAACGCCTTGCCCCTGACGCGATCGACCGTGGCATCGCCGCGCTCACGCACATGCGTCGAGTCGCGGAAGCCGAATCCGCGTCTGATCCGCGCGGTCGCAACGAGCGCGGTGAGGGAGGCGGAGAACCACGACGACTTCGTGCGGAGAGCCCGGGACGAGGCGGGCGTCGAAGTCGAGGTGATCTCTGGCGTCGAGGAAGCGCGCCTCATCCATCTCGGCGTGTTGCAAGCCGTGCCGGTGTTCGATCGCCGCCTCATGCTCGTCGACATCGGAGGGGGATCCACCGAGCTCCTCGTCGGCGAGCGTGGTGAGGTGCTCGCGTCGCGCAGCCTGAAGCTGGGCGCCATCCGCATGAGTGCACGCTTCTTCGGCGGCGAGGTTGTGCACCCCGCGGCGGTGGGGTCGTGCCGGAAGTTCGTTCGGTCCGTCCTGGCGCCGTTCGTCCCCGAAGTGCAGCGCCTCGGCTTCGACGTGTTGATCGGCAGCTCCGGCACGATCCTGGCGCTTGCGTCGATGGTTGCCGCAGCCCGATCTGATCCGAACCCGATCACGTTGAACAACTTCGAGCTCACGCGCGACGAGCTCGACGAGGTGGTCGGACACCTCGCGAAGGCCGGCAGCGTCGAAAAGCGGCGTCGACTTCCCGGCCTCGACCCTCGCCGGGCCGACATCATCCTCGGCGGCGCGATCGTCCTCGAGCAGGTGATGCACACCTACGGAGCGACGCGGTTGGTGGTGTCCGAGAACGCGCTCCGCGAGGGCGTGCTGCTCGACACCGTGCAGCGGTCACATGGTGGCACGTTGCACCACCTTCGCGACCTCTCGCGCGCAAGCGTCGTGCACCTCATGGAGCAGTGCGACGAGCGTCCCGACCACTCCAGGGAAATCGCTCGCCTCGCGCTCGAGCTCTTCGACGCGACGGCTTCGGTGCACCGTCTCGACGACGGGTCGCGGGACTACCTAGAAGCCGCGGCGCTCCTCGCGAACGTCGGACTCTTCATCTCGCACGCGAAGCACCACCTGCACACCTACTACGTGATCCGTAACAGCGAGCACCTGACCGGCTTCACCGACCGCGAGATCGAGATCATCGCCCAGGTCGCGCGCTACCACCGCAAGAGCGCGCCGAAGCCGGAACACGAGGCGTTCGCTCGCCTCTGGAGGAACGATCAGACGCTCGTGCGGGCCCTCGCCGGCTTGCTGCGCATCGCGATCGGGCTCGACCGCTCCTACGAGCGCCGGGTCGCCACCGTGCGCGCTCGCGACGACGGGAAGCTGCTCCAGATCGAGCTGGTGCCGACCGGAGACGCGGACATCACGCTCGAGCTCTACGCCGCCGACGCGCGAAAGCAGCTTCTCGAAGAGGTGCTCGATCGGCAGATCACGATCACGTAGCCACCCGGATCGCAGCCGGTGGACCGAGGTGCCAGGACCTTCAGTCGTCGCGTCGGCGAGACTGGGGGCACCCCCGATGAGGAGTTCTCATGTTGCGCCGTCCCGTGGTCATTGCCCTCAGCCTGGTCGTTCTGTTCGGTCTCGTCGCGTGCGGCGACGACAGCGACTCGGAGACGGAGGGCAGCGCCGTTCCCCTCGCGGACGCCGACGGACTCGCCGGCACGTCGTGGGTGCTGACGGAGTACACCGACGCGTCGGGCGACACCGTCCCGGCGGTCGCCGAGCCGGCGAGCCTGTCGTTCACCACGGACGCCGTCTCAGGCTCCACGCCGTGCAACCAGTTCAACGGCTCGTACACGCTCGACGGCGACGCCCTGACGATCGACATGGGGGCGATGACACAGCGCGCGTGCAGCGGTGACGTACAAGCGCAGGAGGACGCGCTGCTGCAGCTCTTCCCCGAGGTCGCGTCATTCGTCATCGACGATGGCGACGCGCTCGATCCTGACGGACGACGCGGGCACGACCCTCCTGGTGTACGAAGCCGACCCCTCAACCCTCGTGGGCGACTGGACCGCGACCGGCGTCAACAACGGCAGCGACGCGGTCGAGACCAACGCACAGACCGAGGCGCTCACCGCGACGTTCGCGGAGGACGGCACCCTCTCGGGTTCGGGCGGCTGCAACACGTTCAACGCCGGCTACACCGTGGAAGGCGCCGACGGTCTCATCATCGGTCCCATCGCCTCCACGAAGATGGCCTGCCCCGACGAGGTCATGGCTGCGGAGAACGCCTACTTCACCGCGCTCTCGAACGTCGCGACCTATTCGGTGTCCGCCGGCACCCTCACGCTGCGGGACGCCGACGGCGCCACCCAGGTCACGTACACAGCGGGTTGACACGAAGATCTATCACTGATAGATAATCTATCAATGATAGATACTCGGGCACGGCGACGCGAGGCGAAGCGGGAGCAGATCCTGGCCGCGGCCTGGACGCTGGCCCACCGCGATGGACTGGGCGGCATCTCGCTCCGCGAGCTCGCCGACTTGGTCGACCTGCGTCAGCCCTCGCTCTACGCGTACTTCGCGTCGAAGCATGCGCTGTACGACGCCATGTTCGAGGCCGGCAACCGCGCGCTGGTCGAACGCACGAAGGCGCTCCCGCCCACCGAGGACGTCCGCGAAGCAGTCGTCGATCTCACCCGCATGCTCCTCCAGTTCGTGACGGAGGACGTCGTGCGCTACGTCCTGATGTTTCAGCGCCAGATCCCGGGCTTCGAGCCCTCGCCGGACTCGTATGCGGCCGCGATCGAGTTCTACGAGCTCGTGCGCTCGAAGCTCTCGGCTGCGGGCGTCTCCGCACAACGGGACATCGACCTGTTCACGACCCTCGTCGCCGGCCTTGCCGACCAGCAGACCGCCAACGACCCCGGCGGCGATCGGTGGGACGGCCTCACCGACCGCGTGCTCGCCATGTTCTTTGCCGAGATCGACTCCACCAACAGCTCCGACCGAAAGGCTGCACGATGACCATGACCACGACCCGTGACGTCAGCACGATCGAGCGCATCGGCCACGACGAGGCGATGCGAATCGCCACCGTGGAGAACGAGAAGTTCGGAACGTTGATGCGAGCGATCGCCCCCGAGGACTGGTCGAAGCCAACGGATTGCGAGCTGTGGGACGTCCGAGCGATGGCCGCGCATGTCGTCGGGTCGGCGGCGAGCCAGGTGTCGCCGCGCGAGTTCGTCCGCCAGAAGCGAAACGGCAAGCCGGTGATGGCCGAGCTCGGCAGCCCCTTCTGGTGGGACGGCATGAACGAGGTGCAGGTCCGCGAGCGGGCTGCGCTCACCACCGACGAGCTGATCGCCGAGTGGGACGCGACCTCGCCGAAGGCGGTCCGCGCCCGCACGAAGCTCCCCCGCTTCATCGCGAACCGCAAGCTGCTCAACCTGCCCATCATCGGCAAGCAGCCGGTTGCGTATCTCTTCGACGTCGGCTTCACCCGCGACGTGTGGATGCACCGCGTCGACATGGCCCACGCCCTCGGATACGGGCTCGACTTCGATGCCGAGCACGACGGTCGGCTCATGGCGGACTACGTCGCCGAATGGGCGACGATCTACGACGTGCCGTTCACGCTCCACCTCACCGGGCCGGCCGGTGGCAGCTTCCGAAACGGCGAAGGCGGCGAAGTCGTCACGATCGACGCCGTCGCGTACCTGCGCACCCTCGCCGAGCGCGCCCACGGCGACGGCATCCTCAGCAACCCGCTTCCCCTCTGAGAGGACCTGTCATGCAGACATCCATCACCGAAATCGCCGACCACACCTACCGCCTCTCGACCTTCGTTCCCGACGTCGGCCCGACCGGCTTCACGTTCAACCAGTTCCTCATCGACGATGAGCAGCCGCTGCTGTTCCACACCGGTCCCCGCGGGATGTTCCCTCTCGTGTCCGAGGCGATCGCTTCGATCAGGCCGGTCGAGAGCCTCCGCTGGATCACTTTCGGCCACGTCGAATCCGACGAGTGTGGCTCCATGAACCTGCTCCTCGCTGCCGCGCCACATGCCACCGTCGCGCACGGCGTCATGGGCTGCATGGTCTCGCTCAACGACCTCGCTGATCGACCGCCCCTGCCGATGGTCGACGGGCAGGTGCTCGAGCTCGGCACGCACCGGGTTCGCCACATCGACACGCCGCACGTCCCCCACGGCTGGGAGGCCCGCCTCCTGTACGACGAGACGACCGGCACGCTCTTCGCCGGCGACTTGTTCTCCAACCTCGGTGATCCCGCACCGGTCACGTCCGACGACATCGTCGGAGTTGCGGCCGCGGCCGAAGACATGTTTCACGCCACCTGCCTCACGCCCGACACCGCGCCCACAATCCGGCGTCTCGCGGAGCTCGCACCGACGACCATCGCGGTCATGCACGGCGCGTCGTTCAGCGGCGACGGCCGCGCCGCGCTCAACGCACTCGCCGACGACTATGAGAAGCGCTTCACGTCCGCTCTGTGACCCACGCGGCGATCGTGTCGGCGAGGTTGTCGCGAGCGTTCCCGGGGTTGAGGAAGTAGTGATCGCCCTCGAGCGTCAAGATCTGCTTGTCGCTCGATCCGAGGCCGTTGTGGATCCCGGCTGCATCACTCGGGAACACGCCGGTGTCGGAGTCGGCCTGTACCACCAGTCCCGGCAACGTGATCATCGGAAGGTGCTTCGCCGCGCTGCACGGTGAGTCGTCGAGGCTCCACATCGAGAGCCAGGTCCGCAGGGTGTTCACCGCTCCGATGCCGAAAACGCTGCTGTTCGCTCGCTGGGGATCACCCGCGTAGCAGAGCGGCACCGTGCGATTCGAGGGGTCGATCGCGCCGTCGACGAAGCGAAGATCGGCCCATGTTCGGCGCACGACGAAGAGGCGGTCGGTCAATCCGTACGACGCCAAGCGACCGAGCTCGCTGTGGCACCACGCGCTGATCCGGCGATTCCGCTCGATCTGGGCGGCGCGGTAGCGCGCGATGAAGTCGACCTTGTACGGCGGGCCGTGGCGGTCGTCGTACATGTCGAGGTCCGCGTCGGTGCCGATCGGGTCGTGCTCGTCGGTGACCGACGGGTCCATCCACGCCGTGAGCACCTCGGGCCGGCCGGGATGCGACGCGACCGACACATAGAGGTCACCGGGGAGCAGATCGCGGACTGCCTCCGCGACCTTGAGCCCGGGTGGCGCGGTCATCGAGGGGCTCACCGCCTGTGACTGATAGAGCGCCATGAGCGACCCGCCGCCGGAGTTGCCGAGCAACACCACCCGCTCGACGCCTGCCACCTCACGCAGCCACCGCACTCCGACTCCGATGTCGACCAGGGCCTGATCCGCGAGGAAGTAGGCCTCGTTGCCACGAAAGCGCGTGTTCCATCCGAGGAAGCCGTAGCCGCGCTCGGCCATGTAGGCGGCGAGATAGTGCTCGCTGAAGTCGACGTTGTAGTGAGTGGCGATGAACGCGGTCGTGGGTGACGCGCCGCTCGGACGGTGGTACACGCCTTGGCAGGGATGGCCGCCCGCGCCGGCGCGTCCCGCGGTGGGAGACGTCAGGCCGACGAACTCACGCTCGATGCTCACGAGCGGACGCTACTTGTCACTTCACGCTCCGGCAGGGTGCGCGACGCCTTCATAAACTGCCCGGACCCATGAGCAATGACGCCGAACAAGGCCGACTCGACGAGGATCGCACCCGGGTGGCGCTGTGGAGACGGTGGGGTCCCTACCTCTCGGCGCGCCAGTGGGGCACCGTGCGCGAGGACTACAGCCCCGGAGGCACCGCGTGGGACTCGTTTCCTCACGAGCACGCCCGCTCGCGCGCGTATCGCTGGGGCGAGGACGGCCTGGGCGGCATCAGCGACCACTGGCAGCACCTGTGCTTCTCCGTCGCGCTGTGGAACACGAACGACGCCATCCTGAAAGAACGCCTCTTCGGCCTGACGAACTCCGAAGGCAACCACGGCGAAGACGCGAAGGAGTACTGGTGGGCGCTCGACTCGACGCCGACGCACTCGTACATGCGCTGGTTGTACAAGTACCCACAACGCGCGTTCCCCTACGCCGACCTCGTCGAGGGCAACCGGCACCGAGGCCGTGAAGAGGACGAGTACGAGCTCGTCGACACCGGCGTGTTCGAGGAGTCCCGGTACTTCGATGTCGAGCTCACGTACGCGAAGAGCGCGCCCGACGACATCTGCATCCTCATCGAGGCGCGCAATCGCGGCCCGGAGACGGCCCCTCTCCACATCCTCCCCACGGTGTGGTTCCGCAACACGTGGTCGTGGGGACGAGACAACCGGCGTGCGCAGCTCCGTGCCGTCGCGCACAACGTCATCGAGACCACCCACGGCTCTCTCGGCTCCCGCTGGCTCGTCTGCGACGACCGCCCGCAGCTTCTCTTCTGCGAGAACGAGACGAACACGCAGCGGCTGTGGGGGATCCAGAACGTGACTCCGTTCCCGAAGGACGGCATCAACGACCACGTGATCTCCGGCATGGAAAGCGTCAACCCGGCGCAGTTCGGAACGAAAGGCTCGGCCTGGTACCGCTTCGACGTGCCCGCTGGCGCGTCGGTCAGCGTCCGCGTCCGGCTCACGAACGTCCGTCCCGAGGGGGAGGGCGTCGGCACCGACTTCGACGACGTGCTGCGCTCGCGTCGCGAGGAAGCGGACGAGTTCTTCGACGACCTCGCGGACGTGCCGGTGGGAAGTCCGCTCCGCGATGTGCAACGCCGGGCGATCGCCGGCCTGCTGTGGGCGAAGAAGCACTTCCGATACGACGTGAGGGAGTGGCTCGAAGGTGACCCCGCGATGCCTCCGCCGCCGGCCGGTCGGGAGAACGGACGCAACTCGGAGTGGATGCACCTCTACAACGCCGACATCATCTCGATGCCCGACGAGTGGGAGTACCCCTGGTACGCCGCGTGGGACCTCGCGTTCCACATGCTCCCGATGGCGATCGTCGATCCTGACTTCGCGAAGGAACAGCTGCTGCTGTTCTGCCGCGAGTGGTACATGCACCCGAACGGACAGCTCCCCGCGTACGAGTGGGCGTTCAACGACGTGAACCCGCCGGTGCACGCGTGGGCGGCATGGCGCGTCTACAAGATCGACGGCGCTCGCACCGGCAAGAAGGACACTGAGTTCCTCGAGCGGATCTTCCACAAGCTGCTCATCAACTTCAGCTGGTGGGTGAACCGCAAGGACGCGGCGGGACTGAACGTCTTCGAGGGTGGCTTCCTCGGCCTCGACAACATCGGCCTCTTCGATCGGTCGGCCCCGCTGCCCGACGGCGGGCGCCTGGCCCAATCCGACGCGACGAGCTGGATGGCGATGTACTGCCTGAACATGCTCGCGATCGCGCTCGAGCTGGCGCAGATCAACAAGTCCTACGAGGACGTGGCGACGAAGTTCTTCGAGCACTTCCTCTACATCGCGCACGCAGCCAACAACCTCGGCGGCGAGGGGCTCTCCCTCTGGAACGAGGACGACGGCTTCTTCTACGACGTGCTCGACATCGGCCAGCAGCACATCCCGTTGAAGGTCCGCTCGTTCGTCGGCCTGATCCCGCTGTTCGCGGTGGAGACGATCGAGCCACGTGTGTTCGACCTGCTGCCGGATTTCGCCGAGCGCATGCGCTGGTTCCAGAAGAACCGCCCGGACCTCTGCGCCAACATCTTCACGATGAACCGACCCGGCGTGGGCGAGCGTCGGCTCATGTCGCTCGTCGGACCCGACCGCCTTCGCCGAATCCTTGCTCGCATGCTCGACGAGGACGAGTTCCTCTCGCCGAACGGATTGCGCTCGCTCTCGAAGATCCACGAGCGGCACCCGGTCTCGCTCATGCTCGGCAACGACGACTACTCGGTGAGCTACCAGCCGGGTGAATCCACCACCGGGATGTTCGGCGGCAACTCGAACTGGCGCGGCCCCGTGTGGTTCCCGGTGAACTACCTCATGATCGAGTCGCTGCAGCGCTTCCACCACTACCTCGGTCCGGAGTTCACGGTCGAGATGCCGGTGGGATCGGGACAGTTCGACGACTTGTCCGGCGTCGCCGCCGAGCTGTCGAGGCGACTCATCGGCCTGTTCCTTCCGAACGAGGGCGGCCGGCCGTCGAACGGCGGCCACCTGCTCTTCGACAACGACCCCCACTGGCGCGACCACATCACGTACTACGAGTACTTCCACGGCGACAGCGGCAAGGGCCTCGGGGCTGCCCACCAGACCGGCTGGACCGCGCTCGTCGCCAAGCTCATCCGCCAGAGCGGCTCGACTGTGGACTCGACCGTGGACCAGTGAACTCGCGGCCAGTCCTCGCGGTGATCCAGAAAGCCTGCGGTCCCGATCACTCCGAGAACATCACCGACATGGCGGACCTCGTCGCTGCCGCGCTCGACGCCGGCGCGGACATCGTCCTTCCGCAAGAGCTGTTCGCGGGGCAGTACTTCTGCCAGACGGAGCGCCAGGAATGGTTCGCGTGGGCGTCGCCGGTCGAGGAGGACCCCGGCATCGTCGCGATCTGCAAGGTCACGGCCGGTCGCGGCGCTGTCGTACCGGTGTCGTTCTTCGAGCGCTCCGGGCAGGCGCACTACAACTCGGTGGCCGTCGTCGAGGACGGTGAGGTGCTCGGCACCTACCGCAAGTCGCACATCCCGGACGGTCCGGGGTATGAGGAGAAGTTCTATTTCAACCCTGGCGACACAGGCTTTCGCGCCTGGGCGACGCGACACGGCACGATCGGGGTCGGGATCTGCTGGGACCAGTGGTTCCCCGAAGCCGCGCGCGCGATGGCGCTGCTCGGCGCGGACGTCCTGCTGTACCCGACCGCGATCGGCAGCGAGATCGGCGACCAGGCCGACAACGACACCGCCGACATGTGGAGGCGAGCGATGGATGGTCACGCGGTCTGCAACGCGGTCCCGCTTGCCGCGGCAAACCGCGTCGGCACGGAAGGCGAGCTCACGTTCTACGGCTCGTCCTTCATCGTCGACCACCGCGGCCGACCTCTCGCGGAGGCCGACCGTACGAGCACCGCGACGATCGTGGCCGAGCTCGACCTCGATGCGGCACGCGCTGATCGCGCCGGATGGGGCCTGTTCCGCGATCGCCGTCCCGACCTCTACGGCCCGCTGCTGACGAGCGACGGAAAGACTCCGACCGGGTGAGCGACTCCTTCGAGCTGTACAAGGACCGGCGCGGGCTCTTCACGACGGACGTCAGCGCCTACGACGAGGGGCGACCGGGCTACCCCGAGCGTGTCTTCGAGGTACTCGCCGAGCGATGCGGCCTCGGGCCGGGCACCGACGTGCTCGAGATCGGCGCCGGCACCGGCCAAGCCACGGCGCGGATGCTCGACCTCGGCGCTTCCGTCACGGTCGTCGAGCTGGGCGCCGAGTTCGCCACCTTCCTCGAATCCAAGTTCGAGAGTCGGCCGCTGCGCGTCCTGCACGGCGCGTTCGAGGAGGTCGACCTCGAGCCCGAGTTGTTCGACATCGTCGCGGCGGCGACGTCGTTCCATTGGGTCCCGCTACCTGTCGGGCTGCAGCGCGCCGCCGACATCCTCCGGCCGAGCGGATCACTCGCGCTGTGGTGGAACGCCTTCGGCGACCTCAGCCGCCCCGACCCGTTCCACGAGGCGCTCCTCCCGGTGCTCGAACGGCTTGCGCCTGAGCTCATCGACACGCCGAGCGCGGCGACCCCCGGCTCGGGTCCGCACATGTACGCCCTCGACGCAGAGGCGAGGATCGCGGAGATCGACGCCTCGCAACGCTTCGGCCCGGTCCACCACGAGTCGGTGTCGTGGACGGGCCGGCACACCCCTGAGGAGGCGCGAGCGCTGTTCGCCTCGTTCTCACCGTGGCTCGCTCTGCCACCCGGCCAGCGAACCGAGGTGCTCGACGCGCTCGAAGCGCTCGCACGCGACGAGTTCGGCGGTGTCGTGGAACGCCCCTACCTGACGCCGATCTACGTCGCTCCGCGACTGCCCTGAGGTCGAGGGCGGCCGCTGAAGGCGCGGCCAAGCAGTGGCGTGCCCGCATTGAGCAGACCGTCGAGGTCGTCGTCGCGGTCGAACCGCGGCGCCCATTCCTGAGTCTCGGACGGCGCGGGCGCCTCCTCGAGGGGCAGCGGCTCGGGTTCGGTCTCGGTGACGGCCGACCGTTTGCTCACTCGACCCCCCGTGGCGGTGGTTGCGTGAGCAATCGGTGGCGGGGTGAACAGCTGGGGGTCGACGCGCTGGTCGTCCAGCCACCATCCCTTTGGCACGACCATCGATTCGGCATGCCGCTGGCAGAGCTCACCGCTGTGGCGACCGACCGCCTCGTCGAGCGGCGCGAACCACGCGAGCCGGCGAGAGGCGTCGAACCCGAGCAGCACGACCGCGGGATCCGCGCAATCTGGACGCGAGCACGTGCGCACTGACGCCGACGCTACCGGTCGCAGCGTCACGTTCGGTGCCAGGATCGAGGCGTGGCCGAGCCAATCGCGATCACCGATCACGACGACCCTCGGCTCGAGGAGTACAAGGCGCTGACCGATGCCTCCCTCCGACAACAGATGGAAGGTGACGTCGTTTGCATCGCGGAGGGTGCATTGGTCGTCGCGCGGCTCCTGCGATCGCGCTACCCGATGCGCTCCGCGCTGATCGCCGACGACAAGTGGCAGCGCCTCGGTGCGCTCGGCGGCGCCCTCGTCGCTGACCCGGCACCCGTCTATCTCGTGCCCTTCGATGTGATGTACAGGGTCACCGGGTTCCCCATCCATCGCGGCGTGCTGGCCTCGGCGACCCGCCTGGTGCAACCGCGGCCCGAGGCGCTGTGGCGCGAGGCGTCGTGCCTCGCGGTCCTCGAAGGGATCAACGACCACGAGAACCTCGGCTCGATCTTCCGGAGCGCAGCCGCGCTCGGTGTCGACGGGGTGCTTCTCGACCCGACATGCTGCGATCCGCTCTACCGGCGCTCGATCCGCGTCTCGATGGGTGAGGTGTTCGGCGTTCCCTTCACTCGGCTCGAGCCCTGGCCGGATGCGATCGCCCATGTGCGCGCTGCTGGCTTCACGGTGATCGCGCTCAGCCCCCATCGCGGGGCGACGTCGATCGCGTCGCTCGAGCGCCCGAAGCGCACGGCGATCCTCCTCGGGGCGGAGGGCCCGGGCCTCACGAGAGAGGCGCTCGCCGCCGCCGACCTGCGAGCACGCATCCCTATGGCTCCCTCTGTCGACTCGCTCGGCGTCGCGAACGCGGCCGCGATCGCGTTCCACCACCTCGGGGGTCGGGCCGACACCGCTCGGTAGGCTCGCGACCGGTGTTCTTCAGGCAGTACTACCTGGGGTGCCTGTCCCACGCGTCGTACCTGATCGGCGACACGAAGACCGGCCGTGCGGTCGTCGTCGATCCGCAGCGCGACGTCGAGCAGTACGTCGCGGATGCCGCTGAGCACGACCTGAAGATCGAGCGGGTCATCGAGACGCACTTCCACGCCGACTTTCTCTCGGGCCACCTCGAGCTCGCGGAGCAGCAGGGGGCGGTGATCTCGTTCGGTTCTGCGGGCGAAGGCAAGGTCGACTTCGACGCCGAGTTTCTCCGCGACGCGCAGGTGCTGTCCCTGGGCGAGGTCACGCTCGAAGTCATGGCGACACCTGGGCACACCCCCGAGTCGATCAGCGTCGTCGTCCGCGAGCACGCCGACGACGAGGTCCCCTACGGCGTCCTCACAGGCGACACGTTGTTCATCGGCGATGTCGGGCGCCCCGACCTGCTCGCGTCGGCGGGTGAGTCCGCTGACGATCTCGCCCGGCTGCTGTACCGATCGCTGCGCGAGAGGCTGATGCTCCTTCCCGATGCGACGCGGGTGTTCCCCGCGCACGGTGCTGGCTCGGCGTGCGGGAGGAACCTGTCGACCGAGACCCAGTCGACGATCGGCGAGCAGCGCCGGTGGAACTATGCGCTCAAGCCGATGACGGAAGACGCCTTTGTCGACGCGGTGCTGCAAGGACAAGCGGCGGCGCCGCTCTACTTCGCATTCAGCGCGAGCCGCAACCGACAGGCGCACGAGCTGCTCCGGGAGGAGCAGCCGCCAAGGCCGCTCACGTTCGACGAGGTGATGCGCGAGCAACGGGCGGGCGCGACGATCGTGGACTGTCGAGACGACATCGACTTCGCCGCCGGGCACATCCGCGGGTCGATCAATGTCGGGCTGGGCGGTCGCTTCGCCGAGTACACGGGCGAGGTGGTCGCGGCGGGCACGCGTATCGTGCTGGTCGCCCCCCAGGGGCACGAGATCGAAGCGCGGGTGCGTCTCGCTCGGATCGGCTTCGACACGGTGGTCGGAGTGCTCGCGGACCCAGTCCGCGAGTTCCTCGCCCATCCGGAGCTCATCGACGTCGCGTCCCGTCTGTCTTCCTCGCAGCTCGCGACTCACGCAGACGTTCAGATCCTCGACGTACGCGGTCCCTTCGAGCTCGAGGAGGGCACGATTCCTGGCGCGGTGACGATCCCGCTCGCCGAACTGGTGCCGCGGCTCGACGAGCTCGACCCCGACGCGCCGACCGTCGTGTACTGCGCCGGCGGTTACCGGTCGAGCACCGCGGCGAGCGTCTTGCGCGCGGCGGGATTCGCCGACGTCTCCGACGTGCTCGGCGGGTGGTCAGGATGGGTGAGCGCCGGCCTTCCCGTAGCCTGAGCCGATGAGCGACGTCGAGTTCTTCCTCGACCCTGTCTGCCCGTGGGCGTGGGTCACGAGTCGATGGGTCGTCGAGGTTGCCTCGCAACGCTCCTACGACGTGGAGTGGCGGTTCATCTGCCTTCGCATCGTGAACGAGGAGAAGGACTTCGAACACGACCCGACCTCACCGTACGGACGCGTGCACGGCGCCGGCCGCATGATGCTGCGCGCCGCGGCGGCCGCACGCGTCGCGGGAGGGAACGACGCCGTCGGCCGCCTCTACACCGAGTACGGCACGCGGCTGCACAACCAAGGACGCAGCGCGAAGGAGATCCGTGAGGCGGATTATTCGCTGATCGGCGAGGCAATCACGGCCGCGGGCTTCGGCAGTGACATCGTGGCGGCCGCCGACGACGAGAAGTGGGACGAGGTGCTCCGCGAGGAGACGGCGGTCGCGCTCGAGTCGCACGGGCGGAGACGTCGGCACGCCGATCCTCACGTTCTCACCCGGCACCGCGGAGGAGACCTCGTTCTTCGGGCCGGTGATCAACCGAATCCCTCGCGGCCCGGAGGCCCTCGAGATCTGGGATTGCGTCGAGCGACTCGCCCGCACGCCCGGGATGTACGAGTTGAAGCGAACGCAGCGGGAGCGTCCCGACTTCACCTGACAGCATGGGCGCATGATCGAGGAGACCTGGGGTTTCCGCACCCGCGCCGTGCACTCGGGCGCGGGGCCTGACCCGACAACGGGAGCTCGAGCGGTTCCCATCTACCAAACGACGAGCTTCGTGTTCGAGGACTCTGCGGACGCGGCGGACCTCTTCGCGCTGCAGAAGTTCGGGAACATCTACAGCCGCATCGCGAACCCCACCGTGGCGTCGTTCGAAGAGCGCATGGCGAACCTCGAGGGCGCGATCGGCGGCGTCGCGACCGCGAGCGGACAATCGGCCGAGCTGCTGACGTTCGCGGCTCTGGCCGGCGCGGGCGACCACATCGTGGCGAGCGCGCAGCTGTACGGCGGCACGCACACGCTGCTCGACGTCTCCCTGCGCCGATTCGGCCTCGACACCACGTTCATCGCGGGTGACGATCCCGAGGAGTACGCCGCCGCCATCAAGCCGAACACGAAAGCCGTGTACACCGAGGTCATCGGGAACCCGTCGGGATCGATCGCCGATCTGACCGCGCTCGCCGACGTCGCGCACGCAGCCGGAGTGCCGCTGGTCGTCGACGGCACCCTGGCCACGCCGTACCTGTGCCGGCCCATCGAGCACGGCGCGGACATCGTGCTGCACTCCGCGACGAAGTTCATCGGTGGCCACGGCACGTCGATCGGCGGTGTCGCGGTCGAATCGGGTCGCTTCCCGTGGGACTCCGGCCGCTTCCCCCAGATGACCGAACCGGTCGCCTCGTACAACGGGCTGCGGTTCTGGGAGAACTTCGCGGAGTACGGCTTCTGCATGAAGCTCCGGGTCGAGCAGCTGCGCGACTTCGGTGCCTGCATGTCGCCGTTCAACGCGTTCCTCTTCCTCATCGGGTTGGAGACGCTCGCACTGCGAATGGAGCAACACGTCGCCAACGCCAAGGCGGTCGCGCAGTTCCTCGCGTCGCACGAGCGAGTGTCGTGGGTGCGGTACGCCGGACTCCCCGACTCGCCGTTCCACGAGCGCGCCAACCGCTACCTGCCGCAAGGGTCCCGGCGCCGTCTTCGCGTTCGGCGTGAAAGGCGGCCGTGCCGCCGGGCAGGCGTTCACGGAGTCGGTCGAGCTGTGCAGCCACCTCGCGAACGTGGGCGATGCCCGCACGCTGGTGATCCACCCCGGGTCCACGACACACCAGCAGCTGTCTGACGACGCGCTGGCGGCCGCGGGCGTCGGGGCTGACCTCATCCGCATCTCGGTCGGGCTCGAGGACGTCGACGACATCCTCCGGGACCTCGATCGCGCACTGGACAAGGCGGCCGGCACGTGAGCGCCGGGAGCGTGAGCGAGTGGACTCCGCCCACCGCGCGCGAGCGACTTCGCATCATTCAGAGCACCCGAACGGTCGCGCTGCTCGGCGCGTCGGCGAACATCGCCCGGCCGAGCTACTTCGTCGCCACCTACATGGTCTCGTCGAGCACCGACTTCGAGGTGTACTTCGTGAACCCCACCGCGGACGAGATCCTCGGGCACAAGGTGTACCCCTCGCTCGATGCGCTGCCGGTCACCGTCGACCTCGTCGACGTGTTCCGCAAGCCAGACGACCTCCCCGCCGTCGCCGACGAAGTGATCGCGCACGGCGCGAAGACTCTCTGGATCCAGCTCGGCCTGTGGAGCGACGAGGCGGCCCGCCGCGGGCACGAGGCCGGGCTCAACGTCGTGATGAACCGGTGTCTCAAGATCGAGCACGCGCGCTTCCACGGCGGGTTGCACCTCGCCGGCTTCGACACGGGCGTGATCAGCTCTCGACGGCGCCCGGCCGAGACGCGCGCTTAGTACTCGATGGCTGGACGGTTCACGCGCTGGTTGCGCTCACTGCTCCCGGCGCGCCAGCCGCCCGCCGCGCCTCCTTCGCAGCGCGGCGCGCACACGGGGGTCGTGACCGCGCGGCCTTCCGCGAAACCCGTGGTCACGTACGCCCCGCACAAGGACGGCGACGCCGATCCCGGTGAGGTCGTATGGACATGGGTGCCGTACGAGGACGATGCGTCGCAGGGCAAGGATCGTCCCGTGCTCGTCATCGGGTGGGACCACGATCGGCTGGTCGCGGTTCCCTTCACGTCGAAGGACCACACGGTGCATCCCGACAACATGGAGATCGGCTCCGGACCGTGGGACCAATCCGGCCGTCGCAGCTACGTGAAGCTCGGCCGGCTGCTGCTCGTCGATCCCGCGGTCGTGCGCCGAGAGGGCGGCGCGCTCGACCGGCACCGCTTCGACGAGGTCGTCGACCGGCTCAGCGATCTCCATCGGTGGAGCTGACTTCGACCATCACGCTTGTGCCGCGCGCCACCGTCGATGGTCGGGATGCGCGTCGCCGTGACCTTTCGTCCTCGTGAGGAAGCACGCGTCGACGGTGAGTACGAAGAGCAAATCCTCGTCAGCTGGCCTCGGGCCCCCGAAGGCGCTGCGCTCTCTCGAGAACTGCGCCGCGAGGCGCTCTCGCGTCGCCGGATCGTCGCAGAGGGTGGCCCGGCCGAAGATGCCGAACGCGTCCTCGTTGTCGTGCGCTGGGAACGAATGCAGCGCGTAGCGACCATCGCGGAGCAGGTCGTCGCGCTTCAGCGACGGGATCACGAACAGGTGCATCTCGTCGTCGGTCAGCAACGGACACACCGGATGGAGACGCGCGACGCCGTCCTTGCGGACGGTGCCGAGGAACGCCAGCCCGACGCCGACTTGATACAGGAGCGCGCGACCGGCTTCCGCCATGTCGGGGTCGGACTGCTCGAACTCGCTCCAGGTCGCCATGAGCGGCAGCGTCCCACCTGGGAATTCGAAGGACAAGCGGGAGTGGACAGTTACGTCACCATATGGTTACATGTAACCCATTGGTGACACGAATGGAGGGCGTGAATGGGCACCGTGATCGGAGAGCCGTCGGTACGGCGCTGCACGTGGATCGACGCGAAGCCCGAACGGGTTTGGGAGGAGTTCGAGTCGCTCGAGGCGATGCAGGGCTGGTTCGGAACCGGCCACGCGCTCGTCGCGTTCGAACCGCGGGTGGGTGCGTGGGTCGAGACCGACGCTGGTGGTGACGATCTCCGCTTCGTCGGGAACGTGTTGGTCTACGACCCGCCGAATGAGCTGACGTTCGAGCAGGACTGGGTCGGTCACGGCTGGCCGGTGCCTGCGCTCATCACGATCCGGTTGACGGCATCGGGCGCCGGCACCCTGGTCGAGCTCTTCCACCACGGGTTCGAACGGTTCGGCTCGCTCACCGTCGCCGCAGACGTCCACCGCGGCTTCGAAGGCGGCTGGACCAACCGGCAGATGGAGGCGCTGCGCAGCCGTGTCCAAGGCTGACCCGTACGCCGCGTTGGCCGACCCGACGCGGCGCGCGATCCTCGACCTGCTACGCGACCAGCCGGGCGCGAACGCGGGTGAGATCGCGGCCCGGTTCCCGCGCATCAGCCGTCCCGCGGTGTCGAAGCACTTGCGGGTGCTCCGCGACGCGAACCTGGTGACCGCCGAGGAGCAGGGACGCGAGTGGCGTTACCAGCTCGATGCGCAGCCACTCGCCGACATCTACTTCGGCTGGTTGCAGAGCTTCGCTCCGATGTGGGATGAAAGCCTCGGGCAGCTGAAGCGCCGAGTCGAGGAGAAGCCGCATGGGCGACGTCGAGGTCACGCGTGAGTTCATTGCCTGCATCAACGCCGGAGACGTCGACGGCCTCGGCCGCCTCATCACGGTTGATCATCAGCTGATCGTGTTCGACGAGGCGCCCGTGGTCGGTCGCGACGCGAACATCGAGGCGTGGCACGGCTACGCGTCGTCGTGGCCCGAGTACCTGATCTACCCGCACGAGATCGTGTCGAGCGCGATGGCGCCGTGGCGGTGCTCGGCCACACGACCGGCTCGCACTTGGGGCTCCCCGACGAGGAGGAGAGCCTCCTCACGCTGATCTGGGTCGCCGAGATCGTCGACGGCCTCGTGCGCACGTGGCGATTGGAGCCCGACGACAGAGAGCATCGGGCCGCCCACGGTCTCTCCCTCTAGAGCGCCGCTTTCACCGCCATCATCAACGCACGCTGCTCGGCCTTCGTGCTCACGCGCATTCTGGTGAAGTCGCCGCCGTCGAGCCGCACATCGGCGAAGAGGCCGGCAGGGTCCTCGTGGAAGTGCAAGAACGCCTGGCTCTTCCGGTAGAAGGTGCCGCGCGACTTCTCCTTCAGGTCGGGCAGGGCGCGGAGCTGGACGAGCACAGGCTCGAGCTCGTCGAGTGCGGGTGGTCGCGCATGTCGCACGACACCAGTTCAGCATCGTTGTACGGTCCCCGCTCCGTGGATGTCCGAGCGCAGATGCAAGCAGATCTCACCGCCGCCATGAAGGCGCGCGAACTCGACGCGTGTCGCCGTGTTGCGCGCCGCGTTGGCCGCGATCGCCAACGCCGAAGCCGTCGCGTCGGACGGCCGCGTCTCGCTCGACGGCGCCCGCGGGATCGACCGAGGTCGCGAGGCGCGAGCTGAGCGAGGTCGACGTGCGCCTCGATCGTGAAGCGCGAGCGGACCGAGCTGCTCGCCGCGGCGGACGAGCGGGAGGGCCTCGGAGCGGGCGGACGATGCGGTCGAGCGCTGCGGGCGCAGGCCGCCGTGCTCGAGGTCTACTTGGCGTAGCGCCCAGTAGCCCGCTCTAGCCTGTGAGCGGTGGGTCGTGGGGTGGGTCGAATGCTGCTTGCTGCGGTCATCGTCGCGACCGTGGTCGGCTGCTCCTCGTCAGCTGAGCGCACCGTCGTCGCCGCACGAACTCGGAAGCCACCGTTGAGGCACCGACTGCTCGTGTCCGGCTCGAGACGATCGCCGGCTTCGAGGACGAGCCCGAGGAACCGACGATCGCCGAGGGCGTCGTGGACTTTGCGACCGGCGCGGGACGGCTGACGAGCTCGTCGGAGCTGGTCGACGAGGACGACGTCGATCCTCATCACTGCCGACGGCGCAATGTTCATCGGGTTCGGAGCCGACCCACCTGAGTGGGTGCGAAGACCGCCGAACCCGGGCCCAGCGCGAGGTCCCGACACGCCCGCTGATCCGGTCGCGATCGTGTCGACGCTCCGGAGCTCAGCGTCGAGCATCGAGGACGCTGGTCCCAGCAACGTTCGCGACAGCCAGACCACGCGACAAGTGCTGACGTTGCCCGAGGGGCTGCCGGCCGGCGTGCCGTTCCGATCGTTCATGCCGTCGTACCGCGGCGTTGCGACGATCGACGTGGACGACCACGGTCGGCTGCGGCGGCTCCTGTGGCAGCAGGAGATCGAGTCCGCGTCGGCGTCTAGCGAGGCGAGCGGCGACGTCAGGCTCGAGCCTGCATACGTCTCGTGGACGATGGAGTTCTGGGACTTCGGCGTGGAGGTCGACATCGAGCCGCCCGACCCCGCGGACATCGTCGCACCCGGTTCGAGCGACGACCTTCCGGAATTCGAGGATCGATGGCGGCAGCCACGGAGCCCGGTCCCGCACGACTTCCTCCTGCCGCTTGCAACAGGCACATGGGGCTCGGAGACGTGGACGATGTCGGGCGGCTCGAACCCTGACGGGGAACAGTGCGTGACCTTCGAAGTCGGCACCGGCAATGCCGCCGAGGGCCGATACCTCTGCTTCCCGCCGCTCTCTGCCGCGTCGCCGATCCAGATCGTGCACGGCCCCGAGGCATCTCCCGACTACTGGCATCTCGCCGGCGTCGTCGCCGCCGAGATCGTGACCGTTGATGTCGTGCTTGCGAGCGGCGAGGTCATCACCCTCCCGATAGACCCGACGTCGCACATCTTCACGTTGTTCAGCGAGAAGCCGCTCGAGGTCGACCAGCTGCGGGCGATCGCGGCGGACGGATCGTCCACCACTTGTGTCGTCGAGTCGGGCCCAGACGTCGCGACGTGCTCGGGGGGAAATGTCCCACCCCCCTGAGATGATGAGTCTCGACTTCCCCGGTCGTTGGCTTGGTCTTGCGCGGTCTTGTGAGGACGAGTTGGACAACGTGGGGCTGCGGGACGTCGACCTCGGGTCGCTGACGGGCGATGAGCTGTCCGCGCACATCCGCGAGCTCGACCGTCGACGCAACCAGCACGACGCGGCGCTCTTGGACACCGTGGCCGCGTGGGACGCGCGCCAGCAGTGGGCGGCCGACGGGGCATTGTCGGCGGCGACCTGGCTGGCGGCGCGCTGCGAGATGAGCCGATCGTCATCGGCCGTGCTCGTACGCACGGCCAGGCGACTGCGCGACATGCCCCGCACCGCCGACGCCGCCCGGCGCGGCGATCTCGGATCGGCGAAGGTCGTGCTGCTCGCCAACGCGGCCGGGTCGCAACGACGACGACCCGTGAGGCGTTCGCCCGCGACGAAGCGCTGCTGGTCGAGCACGCGCAGAAGCTCTCGGTCGACCAGCTGGCACCAGTTGCTGCGCGAGTGGCTGCTGCGAGTCGACGCCGAGACCGGCAACGACGATGCGGACCGTCAGCACGAGCGCCGCCGGCTGCACCTGTCCGAGACGTTCGCGGGCATGTGGGCCCTCGATGGGATGTTCGATCCCGCCGACGGTGCCGAGCTCAACGCGGCGTTGCAGGCCGAGTGCGACGCGCTGCTGCGGGCTGAGAACGCGGTCGAAGGTGGGCCACGGCGCACCCCGGCCCAACGCCGGGCCGACGCGCTGATGAACCTGATCCGAGGCGACAGCGCCGTGCGACCGTCGCTCACGATCGTCGTGCGCGCCGATGATCTCGGCGATGGACGTGGCGGAGCCCGCATCGCGGGCGGGCCGATCATCGATCCGGCCACCGTGCAGCAGATGGCCTGTGACGCGGTGATCCGACGAGTCACCCTCGGCGTCGACGGCGAGATCCTCGACCTCGGTCGAAGCCAGCGACTCATCAGCCCCGCGCAGCGCCGAGCCCTCACGGTACGAGACGGGGGTTGCGTGTTCCCCGGCTGCGACCGTCCACCGGAGCGGTGCGACGGCCATCACATCGTCCACTGGACCCAGGGTGGCCGCACCGACATGGACAACCTCTGCTTCCTGTGCCTCGCACATCACACGGCCATCCACAAGCGCGGGTTCCGCGTCGCTCGAGGTCCCGATCGGCGGCTGAGGTTCACCCGACCCGACGGAATCGAGATCACCGCACGACAGCGCCTCGGTACCGTCATGCGGTGCTGAGCGACGGCCAACTCGTCGAGTTCGCGAGCAGACGGATACCTCGTCATTCCCCGTGTCGTCAGTGAGCCCTTGCTCGCGGCCGCCGACGTCGAGATCGACGCACTGCTCGCGCGCGACCCACCGCCGGTGGACACGCGTCGGCAAGCACTTCTGGTTCTTGCCGCCTTCGCAGCTGCCGGCCGCCCACGCCGCGCTCCGCGACTCGGGCGCGCTCGCGATCGCGGAGGAGCTCGTCGCCCCCCACTCGCTCGCGCTCATCCTCGACCACATCCAGATCGCGCTGAACATCCCGCCGTACGACCACCGTCCGGGCGGGCCGCACATCGACGGCCACGTGCGTCAGCATCCCGATCAGGTCGCGCCCAACTCGTTCACCCTCCTCGCCGGCATCTTCCTCAGCGACGAGACCGCCATCGACCGGGGCAGCGTGTGGGTCTGGCCGGGGTCACACCTCGTGCATCAGGAGCTCTTCCGCGACCGGGGCACCGATGTGCTGATGCAGACGGGCGGGCACATCACGATGCTGAGCGACCCGCGGCCACTCCCCAGACCGGTGCCGGTGCTCGGGCGCCGGGGCGATCTCCTCGTGGCGCACTTCCTCCTCGGCCACAACACGGGCGGCAACCTCAGCCCCACCACACGACGGATGCTGTACTACCGCCTGGGCTGCCCCGACCACGCGAGCCGGTGGGAGGCCACGTTCCTCGACCCCTTCACGGAGTACGCCCCTGTTCGACTCGCCCTCGCCCGGGTATCAAAGGAGCATGGCACCGAAGGTTCAACCCGTTCCTGAGCACCTTCACACGGTCACGCCCCGACTCGTGTTCCGCGACGAGGGGGCCGCGGCGCTGCGCTTCTACACCGAGGCATTCGGAGCGGAGGTGCTCGACGAGCCGATCTTCGAGGGCGACCGGGTGATCCATGCCGAGATGCGCCTCGGCGACTCGGTCGTCTACGTGACCGACGAAGGCGACGGCGAAGGCGTCGCGCCCGGGTCGGTCAACGGCAAGGTCACGGCGATCATGGCGCTCAACATCCCCAACGTCGACGAGCTTTGGAAGCAAGCCGTTGACGCCGGGTGCGAGATCATCTACCCGCTGGCAGATCAGTTCTACGGCGACCGCGGCGGACGGCTCCGCGACCCGTTTGGTCATCAGTGGATGCTCAGCACCCACATCGAAGACGTCGCCCCGGACGAGATGGAACGCCGGATGGCCGAGATGATGAAGGGCACGAGCTAGACCCGGCCGATCGCACGTTTCGCTCCGATCAGCACCCGGTAGCGCTCGCGCTCCGCGAAGTCCCGGAGCCTCCACACCGCCGGCAGCCCGACTTCGGCGCACAGGTGCAGCACACGCTCATCCCCGACGAACACGCCCACGTGCGCGCCGTACGGATCGTCGTTCGGCGAGAAGAGGAGCAGGTCGAGCGGCGCGGGAGTCTCGACAACGCACGTCGACTCCGTGTCGTGCCACAGCTCATCTGAACGCAGCGGCGGAATGTGCGCGTCGAAGTGGTCGAGCACGGCGTACGCGTAGCGCTGGCAGTTCGCGCCCTCGCTGAGGCCCAGCTCGGGAACGAAGCCGGGGATCATCCGACCGACCCACCGCACCGTCGTGAAGCTGTCGGGCAGTTCGAGGCGCACCGACGGAGTCCAACACAGGACTGAGAAGGGTGGAGACGATGGGACTCGAACCCACGACCCCCTGCTTGCAAAGCAGGTGCTCTTCCAGCTGAGCTACGTCCCCGAACGGGTCTCTCATGGTATGCGCCGGTTACGGTGCCGCCATGGTCGACGTGCGACTCGCAACTGCCGAAGACATCGCTCCGATCGCTACGAGCCTGGCCAAGGCGTTCCTCGACGATCCGGTCTTGAGCTTCATGACGGGCGGCAAGGATCTCCCTCTCGAGAAGGGCGAGCGGTTCTTCGGCCACATGGCCAAGATCCAGCTTGCGCACCACCACGTGTACGTCACCGCGGGGTGTGAGGCGGCCGCGATCTGGACACCGCCGACAAGTCCGCAGATGTGGCTCATGTCGGCGCGATCCCCGATGAGGCGACCGGCGCAGTGACCGAAGCCGGCCTCGAGCGCGGCGGAAGTCGGCAAGGAGATCGAGCACCACCTCAAGCACTCCAATCACCCGATGAGCCGTCACGATCGCATCGTCACGATCATCGAGGCGGCGCTACTCGCGACGGTCGCACTCCTGGCCGCGTGGAGCGGGTTCGCAGCGGCCAAGTGGAGCACCGAGTCCCGGTTGCAGATCGCGGAAGCGAGCGCATCCCGGGTCGAGGCCAACCGTGCGTTCGATGAGGCGGCCGAGAACAACGAGCTCGACAACCTTGCGTTCAACTCATGGTTCGGGGCGGCGATGCTGCAGAACGAGCAGGCGATGGAGATCGCTGAAGCTCGATTCCGTCCCGAGTTCGACGTCGCGTTTCAGGCCTGGCTCGAGACCGACCCGCTCACCAACCCCGACGCTCCCGCGGGACCGACGGCCATGCCTGAGTACGTGCAACCCGAGCTCGCGGAGGCGGCCGAGCACGACCAGCGCGCCGAGGAGCTCTCAGCGGAGGGCGCGCACTCCGCCGAGACCGCGGATCGCTACGTGCGCACCACGGTGTTCCTCGCGACCGTGCTCTTCCTCGTCGGCATCAGCGGTCACTTCACGCTGCACGCCGCGCGCTACGGCCTGATCGGCACCGCGATCGTCATCCTCATCATCGCGGTGGCGCTTCTCGTCACCTCGCCCTGGCCACCGACCTGACACCATGCTTCCGCGCGTACATCGCGCGGTCGGCGCGCAGCAGCAGCGTGTCCTCGTCGTCGTCGGTCTCGGCGGCCGCGACTCCGACGCTCACGCCGATGGGCAGTGGCACGCCGTCAGCAGCATCGAGTGCCTCGACGACGCTCCGGATCCTCTCGGCCACCTCGACCGCGTCACCCGGGCCACTGTGTTCGCCACACAACACGACGAACTCGTCGCCGCCCACTCGCGCGACCAGATCGCCGCGGCGAACGACTGACGTCAGCGCGCGGGCGACCGTGACCAGCACCCGGTCACCAGCCGCGTGGCCGAACTGATCGTTGATCGACTTGAATCCGTCGAGATCACAGAACAAGAGCGACGGGGTCCCGGGTTGGCGATCACGGCGACCGAGGGCAAGGCGCAACGCGGCGGTGAGCTGGGTGCGATTGGCGAGAGCCGTCAACGGATCGTGATGGGCGAGCCGCGCGAGGCGCTCCTCGGCACGTTGGCGCGCCACGCTCAGGCACAACAGGTCACCAGCGGTGCGCACGAGCGCCGCGTTGCCGTCGTCCCACGCGATCGCATCCGCAGGGTGAGCGAACCGGATGCTGAGGATGCCGATCGTGGTGGAGCCGTCCACGATCGCGACGTCGACACAGGCCCGGACCCCAAGGGCGCGCAGCATGTCGTACGCGGCCGACTCACCGAGGCGGATCGCATCGACGTCGGAGACGATGGCGAACCCGTCGAGCGGCGGAGACCGGTAGTCCCACAGCAGCTCCGATACCGACAGCTCAGGATGCACCGCGAGCGCGGACACCGCGCCGGGCGCCAGCCATTCGTGGTCGATGCGTACCTCGCCGCGCCCGGGCTCGACCATGGCGAGCACGACGCTCGCGGCACCGTGGAACTCGCCGAGCTGGGCAAGGGCCCAATCGGTCACAGTCGCGACGTCGGCACCGATCGCGCCGGCACAGCGACCGGCGATGTCTTGCAGCAGCTTCTCGAGGCCACGGCGACGGCCCGGCAGGAGACCTCGCGCCGCGATTGGCCGCAGGTTCAGCAGCAGCCCCTCGAAGTCGGTCTCGATGATGTTCGCGACCTCGCACTCGACCTCGAGCCAGTGGCCCTCGGCATGGACGACGCGGAAGACGGGCGGCGAGTGCTCACCGGGCCGCCGAACGGCCTCCGAGAGCATGCCGAGCGCATAACCCAGGTCGTCCGGGTGGACGTAGTCGAGCACCTGGATGCCCACCATGGTCGCGGGGTCGTACCCGAGCCGGCTGAGCGAGGGCGAGGCCCACTGCATGATCCCCTGAGTGTCGATGACCAGGAGGATGTCGGGGCTGTGGGCGAGCGCGGCCGCAGCGGGATCCACGAGATCAACCATCGGCCGCCCGGCTCCTGGATTGAATACCCCCCGGATTGAATGTCCCACCCCCCCTGCACCATGTGTCCATGGCCGCAACCGTGCACTTCCATCCCGCATTCGCCCATGTCCTGCGCGATCTGCTCCGCGACGCGGCCACGGAGCCCGTCGTGCTCACCGCCCCCGAGCCGGTCGACCCGCGCATCCTGGCTGATCAGGTGATCCGCTACGCCCGTCTCACGCACCGGCCGATCGAGGCCCGGGCCGAGACCGGGTGCGTGCGTGTCCGCCAGGCGCGGAAGGGGGGTCGGGCGTCGGCATGAAGAACGCTCGCAGCAGCGCCCGCAGCGCCACGTCGTAGTCGCGGTACGTGGTCCGCAACCCGTCGCCTGGCCAGCTCGCCGGCAGCAGCGCGCCCGGCAGCAGCGGGTCGGCGCGAAACAAGCGCAGCACCGCGGCCGAGGTCACGAACGCCCGGGGTATCGCGTCGAATCCGCCGCGGTCGAGTGACAGCCGAGTCCCTCTCATGTCGGCGATCAGCGCGGTGGCTGCGTTCGCCCAGCTGTCGAGGTCCCAGAGCTGACCCGCCAAGTCCGACCCGTCGCCCGTCCGCGCCACGGTCATCCACGCGCATTGGGCATCGACCACCGCGTACGCGTCGCCGGTCGCGGTGCCGATCTGCCGACTCCACTCGAGGTTGTCGGGCCGCATCCACACGCCTTGTCGCAGCTCCGCCAGCCCCAGGGTCATGGCGGACGCCCGGAGCGCGGCGCGCTCGGGGGCGTCGCGTCGGTCAGCGAGGATCACGGCCATCACCCACTGTCCTCGCCATTTCTTCTGCGGTACGACGCGCCCGCGCTCCTGGGCCGCCTGGCGGGCGAGCAGCGCCGCCCCGACGAGCCGATACCGACCGTCTTCGGGCTCGAGCTCGCCAGCCGCGACCATCCGCGAGAGCGCCACCCGCGTCGTTCCCTCCGCGATCCCGAACAGCTCGCCGAGGCGGACGAGCACCCGCCCCGGCAGCACCGGCGGATGGGTGCCGAGCAGCGTGCTGGCGACCAGCGACCGGGCCGTGAGCGGGCGCTCTGCCCTGTGGGCATTACGGGATTGCGACATCTGTTCGTTCACTGTAATACTGAATACGTGGTCGCCACGATGGTGCCGGAGCCTCAGACCCTCCCCGACGTGCTCCCCACCGACAGGCTCCAGACGTCGGGCATGCCGGTGCCCGCGGTGCGTGCGGAGCTCCGTCGCATCTCGAACGCCTGGAGCGCCATCACCGTCGCCGCGTGCCTCCTGCAGACCTTCGGTGTCGTCGGCGCCGCGATGTGGATCGGTCAGTGGTGGGCGTACCTCTTCGCGTTCGTGTGGATGGGCCGCGGGCACTGCCTGTTGAACATCCTGGGCCACGAGGCCGCGCACCGCCTCTTGTTCACGTGGCGCCGGCTCAACGACGGCGTCGGGAAGTGGTTGCTCGCCTACCCGACGTTCCAGGCCTTCACGGCGTACCGGCGGGTGCACTTCGCACACCACAAGGACGAGATGGGTCCCGACGAGCCCGACCTCGCGCTGTACGCGGGCTATCCGATCCCACCCGACTCGATGCGCCGCAAGCTCACGCGCGACATGTTCTTCGTGTCGGGCTCGAAGAACATGGCCGGCTTGTGGCGGGCAGTACGGGCGCACAGCCGCGAAGCGTGGTGCATCGTCGCCGTGCAGGGAGTGCTGTTCGGTGCGTGCATCGCTGCCGGCCGATGGTGGGTGTACCCGGTGATCTGGGTCGCGCCGTGGATGACGCTGTGGAAGTTCAGCAACCGCCTCCGCGCGATCGCGGAGCACGCGGGCATGATCCGATCGAAGGACCGGCGGCTGACCACGCACGTCGTGCGGCAGACCCGGTTGGCTCGCCTCCTCTTTGTGCCGTACAACACGGGTTGGCACCTGGCGCACCACGTCGACATGGGCGTGCCGTGGCGCCACCTCCCCGCACTACACGCCGAGCTCGTTCAAGCCGGATGGGTCACCGAGGAGCTCACGTACCCGACCTATCGAGCGCTCTGGCGGCGGCTCGCCTCGGGTGCGCCCCGTCCCGCCCGCCGGTCAATCGCCGCGTAGCAGCGCAACCACCTCGGCGTCAGTCGTCGCCGAGAAGTCGTCGTACCACTCGCCGACCGAGCCGAAGTGGTCAGTGACCACCACGCTCACCACGGCGTCGACACGCCGGGCGAACGAGTCGAGCGAGGCCCGCGGGGCCACGGGCACCGCGACGACCAGCTGCGCCGGATCCATCGACCGCAACGCAGTGACGGCCGCCGACATCGTCGCTCCGGTCGCGAGCCCGTCGTCGACGACGATGACGTCCAGGCCCTGCACCGCGACCGGCTCACGATCGCCCCGATACGCGTTCACGCGACGCTCGAGCTCGGCGCGCTCGCGCCCGACCGCCTCGTCGCGCCGATCATCGGACACGCGCGCCATGGCGAGCACGTCGTCGTTCCACACGACGATGCCGCCTGGGGCGACCGCGCCCATCGCCAGCTCCTCATGATGGGGGACACCGACCTTGCGCACGACGAACGCGTCGAGTGGGAGGTCGAGCGCCTGGGCGACGGGTGCAGCGACGGCGACGCCCCCGCGCGGCAGCCCGAGCACGATGCCATCCGTGCCCTGGAACCCGCGGGAGCGCTTGTACGCAGCCAGTCGCTCGGCCAGCTCGACGCCGGCGTGGACACGATCACGGAATCGCCGGGGCATGGCGCCTCCTCACGTCCCATCCTTCCCGACCTTGGGCCGATGCAGTGAGACGATGCAGTTAGACGTGGACCCGGATGACGGCCGCTCCGTTCACGTGATCGGCCGCGAGGTCGCCGAGCGCTCGGTCCGCCTCCTCGAACGGATAGGTGGTCGTGACAACGCGCAACCCGGCGCGCGCGGCGATGTCGAGTCAGCGCGACGCCGTCTCGCCGCGTGTTCGCGGTAACCGACGTCAAATGTGCGCTCCTCGAAGAGGTGGCGCTCGTACGAGAGGGGAGGCACATGAGTGAGGTGGATGCCCGCGACAGCGAGCGTGCCCCCGCGGTCGAGCGCGCCGAGCGCGATCGGGACGAGGTCGCCGACCGGAGCGAAGAGAATGGCCGCGTCGAGCGGCTCGGGTGGCAGATCGGAGGCGCCGCCCGCCGACGCGGCGCCGAGGTCGAGAGCGAGCCGTTGCGCATCAGGTGAGCGCGTGAAGACGTGGACGATCGCTCCCTCCCACATTGCGATCTGCGCCGCGATGTGCGCGGAGGCGCCGAACCCATACACACCGAGTCGTCCGCCGGGACGCACCCCGCTTCGACGGAGCGCGCGGTAACCGATGATGCCCGCGCACAAGAGCGGCGCAGCGGTCTCGTCGTCGAAGCCATCCGGCAGCGAATACGCGTACCGCTCGTCGACGACCGCGGCGTCCGCGTAGCCGCCGTCGTCGTCCCATCCCGTGAAGCGCGGCTGGAGGCACAGGTTCTCGTCACCCCGCTGACAGAAGCGGCAGACGCCACAAGTGCGACGCAGCCAGGCGATGCCGACGCGATCGCCGACTTGGAAGCGCGACGCGCCCTCGCCGAGCATGTCCACCCGTCCGACGATCTCGTGGCCCGGGACGACGCGAGGTCGGCGCGGCGCGAGGTCGCCCTCGGCCAGGTGGAGATCTGTCCGGCAGACGCCGCAGACGTTCACTCGCACCCGCACCTCGCCAGCAGCGGGCAGCGGTGAGTCGCGCTCCACCAGCTTCAGGGGCTTCCCTTTCATGGGGCCCGGTGCGTCGACGACCCAGGCGCGCACGGGTCAGCCTCCGGGCACGATCTGCGGTGAGTCGGCCGCGACCGGCACTTCGTTCGGTGACGCGCCCGAGAGATCGGAGAAGCGGTCGACGTCGCGAAGCGACGGGAACAGCACCGTCCACACCCCCGCGACGACCAGTGTCATGCCGCCACCGAGCACGACCGCGGGCGTGAGGCCGAGCAGCTGACCGGCGACCCCCGACTCGAACGCCCCGAGCTCATTCGACGCCCCGATGAACACGTTCTCGACGGCGAGCACACGACCGCGTGCCGACGCGGGTGTCACCAACGGCGTCAGCGTCGCCCGAATGAACACGCTGACCGCGTCGGCCGCGCTCAGCACGAGGAGGCTGACGAATGCGATCGCGAAGCTGTGTGTGATGCCGAGCACGATGGTGCCGATGCCGAAGATGGCGACCGCGACGAACAACGATCGGCCTACGCGCCGGTTGATAGGCCTCAGCGCAAGCGTGACGGCCATGATCGCCGCGCCAACTCCCGCTGCCGCCCGCAACACACCGAGCCCGACTGCGCCCACGCCCAGCTGCTCGTCGGCGATCGCCGGCAACGAGCGCGACTGCGCCGCCAAACAGCACCGCGAAAAGATCGAGCGAGATCGCACCGAGCAGGATCGGAGTGCGGAAGATGAGACGCAAGCCCTCGAGCGCGGTGTGCAGGCTCGGTGCGTCCTCATGCTCACGAGTGCCGATGCGACCCCATTTCACTTTGATGAGAAACGAGGACATGGCACCGGCCGCCGCGAGCACCGCCGACGCGACGAACGGCCACGTTGGCGCGCCGACGTACAGGAAGCCGGAGATCACTGGCGCGGCGATGAGGGCCGACTGGAACGAGGCTGAGGTCATAGCCACGAGGCGTGGCAGGGAGTCGGCGTCGACCACATCTGCGTACAGCGCGCGCGACGCGGGCGCCGCGAACGCGCGGGCCACGCCATACGCCGCGCTCAACGCGAAGATCGGACCTACCGCCGTCGGCTCGGTGCTCACGTACCAAGCCAGCGCGGCCGAGCACAGGACCTCGCCCGACAACGCGATCCGCACGACCGTACGGCGGTCGAAGCGGTCGGCGACGTGGCCGGTCACGAGCACGAGGATCGCCGCGGGTGCAAACTCGGCGAGCCCGACGAACCCGAGGTCGAGCTCACGGTCCGTGGTGTCGAACACGAACTTCCCGAGCGCCACTGCCTGAATGACGGAGCCCGCTGTCGACAGCGCGACGAGCGTCAGCAGGGCCTTGACCGACCGCCCGCGAAGGAGCTCGCGCGCGCTCGGTGCAGGGGGCATGGTGCCGGAACGCTAACCAGTTGGGATGCGGGCAAATGCGGGCGATACCGTTCCTTGACCGGCCGGTCAAGGCTCGGGCCACGTCCGATGTCACAAGAACGAGGGAGATCTCCACATGTCACGCCTGCGCTTCGGTGCCTTCCTGGCCCCGCACCACCCGCTCGGTGAGCACCCGAGCCTGCTGTTGCAGCGCGACCTCGAGCTCGCCGCCACGCTCGACAAGCTCGGGTACGACGAGTTCTGGGTGGGGGAGCATCACTCGAGCGGTTGGGAGATGATCGCCTCGCCCGAGCTGTTCCTCGCCGCCGCCGGTGAGCGCACGCAGCGCATCAAGCTCGGCACCGGCGTCGTGTCCCTCCCCTATCACCACCCTTTCAATGTGTGTCAGCGCATGGTGCAGCTCGACCACATGACCGGTGGTCGGGTCATCTTCGGCACCGGCCCGGGCGCCCTGCCCTCCGACGCGCGCACACACGGCATCGCGCCGAACCTGCTGCGCGACCGTCAGGACGAAGGCATCGGGGTGTGCATCCGCCTGCTGTCGGGCGAACGGTTCACCCACCACAGCGACTGGTTCGAGCTGAACGACGCCGCGCTCCAGATCCTTCCTCTGCAGGAGACCATGCCGATGGCAGTGGCGTCGAGCATCAGCCCATCTGGCATGACCCTCGCGGGGAAGTACGGCATCGGCGTTCTGTCGATCGCGTCGACGTCGACCGAAGGGCTCATGGCATTGCCGACGCAGTGGGGCTTTGCGGAGCAAGCAGCGTTGGACCACGGACAGGTCGTGAACCGCTCCGATTGGCGCGTCCTCATGGCGTGGCACATCGCGGAGACGAAGGATCGCGCCATCGAGGAGGCCGCGCTGGGGCTGCAGCGCTGGCACAACGAGTACAACGTCAAGGTCCTCGGGCGACCGGGCGCCGAGTTCATGCCCGACGCGTACGAGATGGCCTCCGCCATCGCGAACGGCGGGGCGGCGCAAGGCGCCGGCACGGGCATCATCGGGACGCCCGACGACGCGATCGCCGCGATTCGATCACTGCACGAGACCGTCGGCGGCTTCGGGTGTGTGCTCGGGTTCGCACACGACTGGGCCAACCGCGAGGCGACTCTGCGCAGCTGGGACTTGTTCGCGCGGTATGTGATTCCCGAGATCAACGGGTACTTGCGTCCACTTCGCGACTCCGCGGACTACGTCGGGACGAACAAGGGCGAGCTGATGGCCGGCGCCGTCGGAGCGATCATGGAAGCGATCGGCAAGCACGACGGCGCCCGGAAGGCCGCCGAGGACACGGCGCGCCTGATGGCCAACGCCGGCCCACCGTCACCTGTGCGGGACTGAGCTCTCCCCGACCATCACCCATCTGACCCATCGCCGCGGAGTAAACCGGTCTTCGATCCCGAGGCCCGGGGCGGCGGTCAACGACGATCGGGGCCGGTCTCCTCGGATCACCGCGAGGGTTCGCCCACGCGGGACACAGGGGGGTGGGAAAGGGGAGGCATGTCCGATCAGGACCGCACCGGCCTCAGATCGCTCATCGGTCGGCTGGTGCACGTTGATTTGTCCGACGGTCACGACGTCGAGGGCACGCTGCTCAACGTCAACCGCAACACCATCTGGATGGTCGAGGGCGACGAGGACTGGTTCATCCCGCTCGACGACGTGGCGGCGTTCACTCCGGCATAAGCCAGCGGGGTCACCGCTGATCGATCGGCGGCCATCGCACTGATGGCGGTCCTGCTCGGTTTGTTCGTCGCGGTCACGTACGGAACCGGCGACTTCCTCGGCGGGCTGGCGTCACGGCGCGTGCCCGTGCTCTGGGTGGTCTTCCTGTCGCACGCCCTCGCGGCGGTGTTGGTGGTCGCGGTCGTCGCGCTCGACTCGGGCGCAGATCCGCAGCAGCAGGACATCATCATTGGGGCCGTCGCCGGCATCGTGGGCATGGTGTCGGTCGCGCTCTTCTACCAAGGTCTCGCGCTCGGACGCATGGGAGTGGTCGCGCCGGTCACTGCGGTCGTGTCCGCCATCGTCCCGGTCGCGTGGGGCCTCGCCTTCGGTGAACGACCATCGGCGGTCGCCCTTCTCGGCGTCGCGCTCGCGGTCGGCTCCGTCGCGTTGATCTCGTCACAGAGCCCGACGCTCGACCACGCCCCGGAGACGAAGAGCACGACACCGCTGCTCCTCGCGATGGTCGCGGGCGTGGGCTTCGGAGCGTTCTTCGTCTTGTACTCCAACACCACCGACGATTCGGGCATGTGGCCGCTGCTCGCTTCGCGGTGGACATCGGCCGCGCTGCTGGCCCTCGTCTTCGCGTTCATCCCCCGTGTGCGCCGTGACGCTCCGACTCGGCAGTCGCTTCCACTGATCGCCGGCACCGGCGTCTTCGACGCGGCGGCAAATGCGTTCTTCCTGCTCGCCACACGAGTCGGTTTGCTGTCGATCGTCGGCCCGGTCAGCTCGCTGTATCCGGCGAGCACGGTGCTGCTCGCGCGTGGCGTGCTGCACGAGCGCTTTCACCGCGCGCAGCTCGTTGGCCTCGGGGTCGCGGTCGTGGGCGTGGTGCTGATCGCCGTGGGCTGAGAGGCTGAGCCGATGCTGCGCAACGTGGTGGTCGTCGGAGCCTCACTCGCGGGCTTGCGGGCGGCCGAGACGCTTCGCACCGGCGGCTTCGACGGCGCGGTGACGCTCATCGGGGCGGAGCACCATCTGCCCTACGACCGTCCGCCGTTGTCGAAACGAGTGCTCGGTGGGGAGCTCGAGCACGACGACATTCACCTCCGCAAGCCCACCGAGTACGACGACCTCGACCTCGACGTCCGGCTCGGGCAGACGGCGACCGGGCTCGACACCTCGGCGCGGGAGGTCACGTTGGCGAGCGGAGAGCGCGTGCCCTACGACGGCGTGATCCTCGCGACGGGCGCGACGCCGAGACAGATCCCCGGTACGCCCGACCTCGACGGCATCTACCTCCTCCGCACCGTCGAGGACTCGCTGGCGCTTCGGGCCGATCTCGAGAAGGAGCCCGGACGCGTCGTCGTGGTGGGCGCGGGGTTCATCGGCGCGGAGGTCGCAGCCACTGCCGCGCAAGCGCGGGCTCGAGGTCACCATCCTCGAGGCGCTGCCGGTGCCACTCGCACGCGCACTCGGCGATCACATGGGGGCCGCGTGCGCCGCCGTTCACGCCGACCACGGCGTCGAGGTGCGGACCAACACCGGCGTGGACGCGATCGAGGGAGGCGCACGCGTCGAGCGGGTCCGCCTCAGCGATGGGACGACGCTCGACGCTGACGTCGTCGTCGTCGGCATCGGCGTGATGCCGAACACGAAGTGGCTCGAAGGCTCAGGCCTCGAGATCCGGGATGGCGTCGTCTGCGACGCGATGCTCGCCGCCGGACCGCCGGGTGTGTATTGCGCGGGCGACATCACGCGCTGGCCGAACAAGCTGTTCGACGAGGAGATGCGCGTCGAGCACTGGACGAACGCCGCCGAGCAAGGCGCTGCGGCGGCGAAGAACCTGTTGATGGGTGAGGGAAACGGCGAGCCGTATGCGCCGGTGCCGTTCTTCTGGTCCGACCAGTACGACACTCGCATCCAGTTCGTGGGCCGCGCCCACGGCGACGACGAAGTGCGCGTCGTCCACGGCTCCGTTGACGAGCGGAAGTTCGTCGCGCTCTACGGCCGGGCCGGTCGCCTCGTCGCCGCACTCGGGATGAGCCTTCCGAAACAGCTCATGCCGTGGCGGAAAGCGCTCGCGACCCGCATGTCTTGGGACGACGCGCTCGCGCAGGCAGCCGCGACCTAAGCGCCAGCGTCCAGCGAACGCGTCAGTGCACGCCGACGATGCGAGCGCACGACCATCCTGCGCTCGTACCGAAACGGCGTCCGAGATCGCTCCACAGATCGGCTGCGACACGCGCGTTCACAGTGGGATCGAGCAACTGGTCCTTCGTGTAGCCGAGCCGCTCGACGCGCGTCCGCTGCGCGGTCCAGTTGATCTGGAACATGCCCCAGTTGCCGCGCGAGACGACTTGGGGCTGGATGCCGTACGCGTCGCCTCCGCCCGACTCGCACGACGCGACGCGGATCGCGTTGTCCTGCTCGACATCGGTCGCGCCGCGGGCAGCGAACTCGGACTTGATCGCGAAGATGGCCGGCGTGCAGCTCGTCGCCATGAAGACCATGCCGACGGCTACGAGCGTGATGATGCGCGCGCGCAGGCGCATGAGATCCTCCGGTGAGTCAGGGCCGCTCGTACCGCCGAGGCGACCTCCACGACGGGGGGCGCTCGTGCGCCGCCGGCCCGCCGGCTCAGGCCCTCGCGTTTTGGGCGATGGTCACCTGGCCGTCTATCAGGGTGCCTGATGACTTCGGTCAGGACACCCCGGGCGGCGTGACCTTCGCCACCGAAACCACACGTCCGTGCCTTTCGTGGCATCGGACACAGGGAGCGTAAGTTTGTAATCGTGCGCGCGGCGATACCCTCGACCGCATGAGCGATGCTCCCACCACCTCACCTGACGCCACCCCTGACGCGCCGGCCCTGACACTTCCTGTCGTGCCGCTGACCAGCACCGTTGTCCTCCCGAACGCCGTCGTCACGCTGGCCCTCGATGCCGAGGCCGGCCGCCGCGCGGCCACCCAGGCCACCCGCGCCGACGGCAAGGTGCTGCTCGTTCCCCGCTACGAAGGCGGGTACGCGAAGGTCGGGACGATCGCCCACGTGGAGACGATGGGCGAGCTCCCCGACGGCACGGTGGCAGCGATCGTGCGCACCGAGCAACGGGCGCTCATCGGCGCTGGAGTGGCCGGCGAGGGTCTGTGGGTCAGCGCCAACCCGGTGGTCGACCCGCCGGCGACCTCCGCGCAGCTCGAGGTGGTCCGCGAGCTCCGCGCCGTCCTCGAACAGGTGGCCGAGGCCCGCCGGTCGCGTCGACTGCCCGAGATCCTCCGGACGGTGCTCGACCCCGGAGCGCTGGCCGACGCGGTGACGTCGTGGGCCGACCAGGAGGTCGACGCGAAGGTCCGGATCCTCGAGGCCGTCGACGTCGACGAGCGGCTGCAGCTCGTGCTCGAGTGGGCCCGCCAGGCGCTCGCCGAGCTGATGATGGCCGAGCGCATACGCAACGACGTCGCCGAGGGAATGGATAAGGCGCAGCGTGACTTCTTGCTGCGCCAGCAGATGGCCGCCATCCGCAAGGAGCTCGGCGACGGTGACGACGACGCGCTCGACGACTACCGCGCCAAGGCCGCTGAGGTGCCGCTGCCGGAGAAGGTGCGCGCGCAGGTCGAGCGCGAGATCGATCGGCTCGAGCGCGGCAACGGGCAGAGCCCCGAGCAGAGCTGGATCCGCACATGGCTCGACCGCGTGCTCGAGCTCCCGTGGGGCAAGGTCTCCGAAGACCAGCTCGACATGACCGAGGCGCGGGCCGTCCTCGACGCCGACCACACGGGTCTCGACGAGGTGAAGGACCGCATCGTCGAGTACCTCGGCGTGCGCAAGCTGCGCGCCCAGCGAGGCATGTCCGTCGCCGACGAGACCGCGACGTCGACGAACACAGCCCGCCGAGGGGCCGGCGCGATCATCGCCCTCATCGGCCCGCCGGGCGTGGGCAAGACGTCGCTCGGCGAGTCGGTCGCGCGCGCGATGGGCCGCAGCTTCGTGCGTGTCGCGCTCGGCGGGGTGCGCGACGAGGCCGAGATCCGCGGCCACCGCCGCACCTACGTCGGCGCACAACCCGGGCGGCTCGTGCGAGCGATCACCGAGGCGGGAACCATGAATCCCGTCGTGCTGCTCGACGAGGTCGACAAGCTGAGCGCGGGCGGATGGTCGGGTGATCCCGCTTCGGCCCTGCTCGAAGTGCTCGACCCGGCGCAGAACCACACCTTCCGCGACCACTACCTCGAGGTCGAGCTCGACCTGTCCGACGTCGTGTTCATCGCGACCGCGAACGTGGTCGAGACAATTGCCAGCCCGCTGCTCGACCGCATGGAGGTCGTGCGGCTCGACGGCTACACCGAGGACGAAAAGGTCGTCATCGGGCGTGACCACCTGCTCCCCGCGCAGCTCGAGCGCAACGGCTTGCACAGCGACGAGGTCGTCGTGCCCGACGACACGATCCGCCGCATCGTCGTCGACTACACGCGAGAGGCGGGCGTGCGGAACCTCGAACGCGAGCTCGGGAAGCTGCTCCGCAAGGTCGCGGCACGGGTTGCGACCGATCCCACCGTCGTCCCGATCACGGTCGGCGAGGAGGGCATCGAGCCGGCATTGGGCCGACCGAAGTTCTTCGCCGAGGCAGCCGAGCGCACTGCCGTCGCCGGCGTCGCGACCGGCCTCGCCGTCACTGGTGTGGGCGGCGACGTCCTGTTCATCGAGGCCTCGGCCTCAGCAGGTGAGTCGGGCCTCACTCTGACCGGCCAGCTCGGTGATGTCATGAAGGAGTCCGTGCAGATCGCGTTGTCGTTCGTGCGGGCGCATGCGAGCGAGCTGGGCGTTCCGTCCGACGCGCTCGACAGGCGCTTCCACGTGCACGTGCCCGCGGGAGCGGTGCCCAAGGACGGTCCGTCGGCGGGCGTGACGATGACGACCGCGCTCGTGAGCCTCCTCACCGACCGTCCCGTGCGGGCGGCAGTCGGGATGACCGGCGAGGTCACCCTACAAGGGCGAGTGCTCCCGATCGGCGGCGTGAAGCAGAAGGTGCTTGCCGCCCACCGCGCCGGACTCACCGAGGTCGTGCTCCCGACGCGCAACGGCCCGGACCTCGACGACGTGCCCGAGCGCGTCCGCGCCGAGATGACGTTCCATCTCGTCGACGACGTGCACGAGGTTCTCGACATCGCGCTCGAACCCGCCGCGGAGCTCGTCGCGGCCTAAGACCGGAGCCGGTTCTCTTGGCGCCAACGGGTCCCGGCGCCCCGATCGCGCCAAGAGAATCAGCCGGGTTCGACGCGTACGATCCGGGCATGGCATCGCACCTGTCCGACGTCTGGTTCCAGGTGACCGATCTGCAGGTCATCTCGGGCAGGGGATCGTGGGTGACGACCGCCGATGGAGCGGAGTACCTCGACTTCTCGTCGGGCATCGCGGTCACGAGCACCGGGCACTGCCACCCGAAAGTCGTCGCCGCGATCCAAGAGCAGGCGACGAAGTTCATCCACGCGCAGGTGAACGTGTATCGCCATCCCCTGCTCGAACAGCTCGCCGACAAGCTCGCCGAGATCACGCCCGATGGCATCGACCGGTTCTTCTTTGCGAACTCGGGCGCCGAGGCGACCGAGGGCGCGGTCAAGCTCGCCAAGCAGACGACGGGCCGGCCCAACACGATCGTGTTTCAGGGGAGCTTCCACGGGCGCACCCACCAGACGATGGCGATGACGACGTCGAAGACGAGCTACCGCGCCGGCCACGCGCCGCTGCCTTCGGGCATCTTCGTGGCGCCCTTCCCGGTCGACGACGCGCACGCCGACTGGTGCCTCGAACAGGTGCGCTTCCTCCTCAAGGCGCAGACCGCGCCGGCCGAGACCGCGGCGATCGTGATCGAGCCCGAGCTCGGTGAGGGCGGTTACCTCCCAGCACCCGTTGCCTTCCTGCGCGGCCTCGAAGAGATCTGCCGTGAGCACGGCATCTTGTTCGTCGCCGACGAGGTGCAGACCGGCTTCGGACGCACCGGGCGCATGTTCGCCGTCGAGCACTACGGCGTGCGTCCCGACGTGCTCGTGATGGCGAAGGGGCTCGGCTCCGGATTCCCGATCTCGGCGATCGGGGCCTCCGACGAGCTCATGACCCGATGGCCGCGGGGCAGCCACGGTGGCACCTACGGCGGCAATCCGATCGGATGCGCGGCCGCGCTGGCAACGATCGACGTGCTCAGCGAGCCGGGATTCCTCGAGAACGTGCGCGCCCGCGGTGATCAGCTCCGCGCCGGCCTCGTCGATCAGCAGCGGCTCGTCGACGGCATCGTCGACGTCCGCGGATGGGGATTGATGGTGGGATCTCAGTTCGCCGATCCCACCCGCGTCGCTGCCGTGCAGGCGCACTGCCTCGAGGAGGGCCACCTGATCCTCATGAACGCAGGGACGAACAACGACGTGCTGCGCTGGATGCCCCCGCTCGTCGTCACGGAGGGCGAAATCGCGACTGCGTTGGCTGCGTTCGCCGCGGCCCTCAAGGCGACGTCGCCCTGAGATGGCGGCCGACGCGCGGCCCGCCAAGAGCCGGGTAGAGGTTTGGCGCAGCTTCCTCGAGATCCACGCCCGCATCGTCGAGCACCTCGAGCACGAGCTCGCCGACGAGCGAGGACTGCCTCTCTCTTGGTACGACATCCTCCTCCAGCTCCGCGAGGCTGGCGGCCGTCTCCGCATGCAGGACCTCGCGTCGAGGCTCGTGCTCCCCCGCAGCAGCCTCACGCGTCAGATCGATCGGATGCAGAGCGTCGGGCTGGTCGAGCGCGAGCCCAGCCTCGAGGACGGGCGGGGCATGATCGCAGTGCTCACACCCGAGGGGCGCTCCACGCTGCGCCGCGCCGCTCCCGTCCACCTCCGGGGGATCGAGGAGCATTTCGCCCGCAAGCTCGACGGTCGCGACATCGCGGCGTTCAAGCGGATCCTCGCGAAGCTCGGGGAATAGTGGACGGGCTAGGGCGTTTGTTGCATATGCAACGACTTTGGAGGATGCGATGATCGACGTGCGATCTGCGGACAGCCGGTTCAAGACCAAGATCTCCTGGCTCGACTCGAAGCACAGCTTCAGCTTCGGCCAGCACTACGACCCCACGAATCAAGGCCACGGGCTGCTCCTCGTCAGCAACGACGACTGGGTGCAGGCGGGCACGGGGTTCTCGACCCACCCGCACCAGGACATGGAGATCGTGACCTGGGTGTTGGAAGGCCAGCTCGAGCACAAGGACTCGGAGGGTCACCGCGGCCTGCTCTATCCCGGGCTCGCCCAACGCATGAGCGCCGGCACCGGCATCTGGCATTCGGAGATGAACCCGAGTCGCGACGATGACGTGCGGTTCATCCAGATGTGGGTGCTCCCGGACACGGAGCGCATCGAGCCCGGCTACGAACAGCTGGACATCAACAGCGAGCTCGAAAAGGGAGGACTCGTGCCGGTGGCGTCGGGGCGCGGCCATCAGGCGGCGATCCACATCGCTCAGCGCGACGCCGTGCTCTGGGCCGGACGCCTCCACCCCGGCGAAGTGGTGACCGTGCCCGACGCGAAGTGGGTGCACCTGTTCGTGGCGCGGCGGAGGTGTCGTGCTCGAGGGTGCCGGTGCTCTCGGAGAAGGCGACGCGGTGCGCTTGACCGGCGCCGGTTCGCTCGAGTTGACGGCCGAAGGCGAAGGCGCCGAGGTGCTGGTCTGGCAGATGGGCTGACGATGGGCGTCGGGATACCGGACGTCGGGATGACGCGATGACGGTCCTCATGACGATCCTCGGGATCATCGTCGTGTCGATTCCGCTGGCGATCTCGGTCTGGGCACTCCTCGACGCGGCCCACCGACCCGAATGGGCGTTCGTCCTCGCGGGCCGCAGTCGCCTCGTGTGGGTGGCCGCATGCGGCATCGGGATCCTGTTCAACGTGGTCGGTCTCGCCGTGTCGATTTGGTACTTGGCGAGGGTTCGGCCCAGCGTTGCCGCGGCCGAATCTGGGCAGATCACGCTGGGCGACTTGGGTGACCCCCCGCGATCCGGACAAGAATGATGCCCATGGCGCGTGTTCTTCGACGGGCTCTCGCCGTGCTCACGGCCAGCGTTCTCGCCCTCACCGTTGTCCCCGTCTTCGGCGCGCCCGCGCACGCGGCGCCAGCGCGCGCGGTGTTCCTCCTCGGCGACTCGGTGATGTTGGGATCGAAGGCGGCGGCCGCGAGTCAGTTCGCCGACTGGCAGCTCACGTTCGACGCGGCAGTGAACCGTTCGACCCTCGCCGGCGCGCAGATCGCCGCCGCGCGACGTGGTGAGATGCGCGACTTCGTGGTCGTGCAGCTCGGGCACAACGACGGCGGAAGCCCGAGCCAATTCGCGCAACGTGTCGACGCGGTCATGAAGGCACTCGAGGGCGTCCCGTACGTCGTGTGGCTCACGATCCACGAAGTCCGCTCCTACTACAAGACCGACAACGACCTCCTTCGGCAGGCGGCGACGCGATATCCGAACATGCGCATCGCCGACTGGAACGCCGTCGCCAACGCGACGCCGAACGGCATGGCGAGCGACGGCCTGCACCTGAACGCGACCGGCGCCGCGGCGATGGCCAAGCTCATCGACGACACGATCGAGCCGCTCTTTGCGGGAGGAGGCGGCGCTCCCGCCCCGGCACCGGCGCCTCCGCCGCCGGCCGACCCGAATGCCTTGTGCCGCGCGGCAACGGCACCGCGCGGCGCGCCGTCAGCCGCGTCAGGACGCGGCTACTGGCTGCTCGACTCGAAAGGCAAGGTGCACGGCTACGGCGCGTCGAACCTCGGTGACCTCACGACCCTGGGTGTCACGACGCCGCCCGTGTCGTTGCAGTCGACGCGCTCGGGCGAGGGCTACTGGATCCTCGACCGGGACGGCCGTGTCTACGCGTTCGGCGACGCGGTGAAGCGCGGCGACATGACCGGCAAAGCGTTGAACGGGCCGGTGCGCCGGCTCGAGCCGGCGCCGAGCGGTTCGGGTTACTGGCTGCTGGCCTCCGACGGTGGCGTCTTCACGTTCAACGTCCCGTTCCTCGGATCGACCGGCGCGCGGCCGCCGAGTGCCGCCGTCATCTCGATCGCGTCGACAGCGTCCGGCGGGGGATACATGTTGGTGACCGCGCGTGGCGCAGTGCTTCCCTTTGGCGACGCCAAGTCGCTGGGCGGCACGGACACAATGCGGCTCGCAGCGCCGATCATCTCGCTCGCGCTCGGCGCCGGCGGCAGCGGCTACTGGCTCTACGCCCAAGACGGCGGCGTCTTCTCATTCGGCGTGCCGTTCCATGGATCGGTCCCCGGCCTCGGGCTGTGCGCGGTACCGCGCACCGTCGCCTTGCGCGCGTCGAGCACCGGGCTCGGGTACTGGATCGTCACCGACACAGGCAAGATCTACGCCTTCGGCGACGCACGCGACCTCGGTGGCTCACCGCCGCTCGCAGGCGCGACGATCATCGACATGGCGGTCCGCCGCTGACGACGGGCCTGACTGGTCAGGCGTACATGGCCTCGATCACGTCGGCGTAGCGGGCGTGGATGCCACGACGCTTCAGCTTCTGTGTCGGCGTGAGCAGATCGGAGTCAGGTAGCCACTCCTCGCCCAGCAGGGTGAACTTGCGAATCTGCTCGACGCGGGCGAACTGCTGGTTGATCTCGTCGACGCCCTTCTGCACGGCCTCCACGACCTTCGCATTCGCGGCGAGATCCTCGAGCGTGTCGAACTCGATGCCCTGCGCCTTGGCCCACACCGGAGCGACCTCGGAGTCGAGCACGAGCAGCGCCGAGATGAACGGCCTCGCGTCGCCGATCGCGCACGCCTGCCCGACGAGCTCGATCATCTTCAGCGCGTTCTCGAGGTTGGCGGGGCTGATGTTCTTGCCGCCGGCCGTGATGATCAGCTCCTTCTTGCGATCGACGATCTTGAAGAACCCATCCTCGTCGACGGTGCCGATGTCGCCTGAGTGCAGCCATCCGTCGATGATCGTCTCGGCGGTCTTGTCGGGCTGCTTGTAGTAGCCCATGAAGACGTTGCCGCCCCGGCAGATCACCTCACCGTCCTCGGCGATCTTCACCTCACAGCCCGGGATCGCCTCGCCGACGGTGCCCGCCTTCACCCTGTCCGTGGTGAACGTCATCGGGCCCGAGCTCTCCGACATGCCGTAGACCTCGGCGATGGGCACGCCGATCGCCCGGAACCACTCGAAGATCTCGCGGGCCATCGGCGCGGCGCCCGTGACGGCGAGGTCGAGCTCGTCGAGGCCCACCAGGCCGCGCACAGTGCTGAACGCGACCGCGTCGAGGAAGTCCCAAGTCTCGAGCTCCTCCTTCGTCGCTTCGCCCCACGCCCTCTTCGCGACGATCGGGATCGCGGTGGCGATGGCATCGTCGAACTTCGCCTTTCGCTCGGGATCGCCAGCGAGCACGGCGTTCACGCCCGCGTACACCTTCTCCCATACGCGCGGCACTCCGAACAGCACGTTGGGATGCACCTCGCGCGCGTAGGTCGCGATCTGGCTGAAGTCGGGGCAGCACGTGACCGTGAACCCGAGCACGGCCTGCTGGTAGTGGCTCACGAGCCGCTCGGCGATGTGCGCCATCGGCAGGTAGGAGATGAGCTTCTTGCCGGCGTAGTCGGTGAACGCGATCGTGCGGCGGAGGCTCTCGACCGTGAACACGAGGTTGTGCTGGTCGAGCATCACCGCCTTCGGCGGGCCGGTCGTCCCCGAGGTGTAGATCATCGTGGCGAGGTCGTCGGGAGAGGTCTCCTCCGCGAGCGCCGCGAGATCGAGTGGGTCGTGCGCGAGCAGTGATTCGAGCGTGTGCACCTCAGTCGCGACGTCCTCGACTGGCTCCATCACGACGAGATGCCGCACGAGAGGCAACTCACTCTTCACCTTCAGGAACTTCTCGAGGAAGCCCACGTCCTCGACGACGGCTGCCTTCGCCTCGCAGTGGCCCGTGAGGTACGCGATCTCCTCGACCGACGAGGAGTTGTAGATCGAGATCGGGACGACACGCAGGAACTGGGCGGCCATGTCGAGCGCGTGGAACTCGGGCCGGTTGCGCATCATCAGCACGACCTTGTCGCCGGCCACGAGGCCGAGGTTGCGCATCCCTGCGGCGGCGCGGGCCGCGTAGTCCGCGTACTCCCCGAACGTCCAGTCGTGCCATCCTCCGTCGGCGTCCATGGATCGGAGCGCGACCAGGTCTTTGTTGGCGGCGACGGTGCGGAGGAACTGACGCGGGATCGTCTGCCCGGCGACTGCCTTGTCGACCTCTTCGATGCTCGCCCACTCCATGGCCGCGCCCCCTCGTCGATGTGCCGCACAGGCTTGCACACGCCGGGTTGGACAGCCCCAGGCCGGCTGAGCAGACTTGGCTGAGCAAACTTGACCGGCAGGTCAATCGAGGGCCGAACCAATCGGTCGGGAGGGGCACGAACCCATGAGCACCGCCGTCATCATCGACGCTGTCCGCACCGCGGGGGGCAAGCGCAACGGCAAGCTGCGCGACTGGCACCCCGTCGATCTCGCCGCCGAGACGCTCAAGGCGCTCGTCGAGCGCAACCAGCTCGACCCCGAGCTGATCGAGGACGTGATCATGGGATGCGTCATGCAGGTCGGCGAGCAGGCCGCAAACGTGGGCCGCAATGCGGTGCTCGCCGCCGGCTTCCCCGAGACGGTGCCGGCCACGACGGTCGACCGCCAGTGCGGGTCCTCGCAGCAGTCCGCGCACTTCGCCGCGCAGGGCGTGATCTCGGGTGCGTACGACATCGTGATCGCCGCTGGCGTCGAGGTGATGACCCGCGTGCCGATGGGCGCATCGTTCGCGGAGGGGAAGTACGGCATGCCCTTCGGTCCTACGGTCGGCGCGCGCTACGCGCCTCTGGGCGGTCTGGTGCCGCAGGGCATCTCCGCCGAGCTGATCGCGGAGAAGTGGGGCCTCAGCCGGGAGGACCTCGACACGTTCGCGGCCCAGAGCCAGCAGCGCGCCGCGCAAGCGACTGCGGAAGGCCGCTTTCAGAACGAGATCATTGCGGTGAAGGGGGCTGACGGCGACCTGGTCACCGCCGACGAAGGCATCCGTCCGGACACCACCGTCGAATCGCTCAGCAAGTTGAAGCCGTCGTTCAAGGAGGACGGCAAGGTGACGGCCGGCAACTCGAGCCAGATCACCGACGGTGCCTCGGCGGTGCTCATCATGAGCGAGGAACGTGCCAAGCAGCTCGGGCTCAAGCCCCGCGCTCGCTTCGTGTCGTTCGCACTCGCGGGCGCCGACCCTCGCCTCATGCTCACCGCGCCGATCCCCGCCACGTCGAAGGCGCTCGAGCGCGCCGGCCTCACCCTCGACCAGATCGATCTCACCGAGATCAACGAGGCGTTCGCATCAGTCGTGCTGGCGTGGGAGAAGGAGCACCACCCGGACATGAGCAAGGTGAACGTCAACGGCGGCGCGATCGCGCTTGGTCACCCACTCGGATGCTCGGGCACGAAGCTCATGGCGACGCTGCTGAACGAGCTCGAGCGCACGGGTGGCCGCTACGGCCTGCAGACGATGTGCGAGGGCGGCGGCATGGCGAACGCGACGATCATCGAGCGCCTGGGCTGATCGTCTGGGGCTGATCGGCGGCGCCGACGCTCAGTCGGTGCAGAGGCAGAACGGGTGCCCCGCGGGGTCGAGCATCACTCGCAACGCACGCTGATCTCGATCGGCCGGTTGAGTGCTGGCGATCGTCGCGCCCGCGTCGACCGCGTGCGCGACGGCGTCCTCCATGTCATCCACGAGGACCTCGAAGTGCATCATCTTGTGCGGCTCGCCCGCACGTTCGGGCCACACCGGGGGCTCGTACCACTCCTCGGCCTGGAAGTTCAGATGCACGGTCTCGGTGGGATCCCCGATGCTGATCCATCCCGCGCCATCACCGCCTCTGACCTCCCAACCGAGCAGGCGCACATAGAAGTCGGCCAGCTCCCGCGCGTCGGCGCAGTCGAGGCACACCCCCATCAAGCGCAGGTTGGCCATCGGGTTCGCCTCCTAGGCTGAGTGAGCCATGTTCGGGACGATCGTGTGGGTGATCATCGCCGTTCTCATCGGCCTGTTCATCTTCCGCGTCGGGTTCATGATGCTGCGGTCCCTCGGGACCCCGCTTCCGGCACCCCCGCCCGCCGGCGAGATGCGCAGGGTGAAGATCCAGTACCGGTGCTCAATCTGCGGCACCGAGGTGCGGATGACCCTTGCCACCGATGAGCTTCCCGATCCGCCTCGGCACTGCCAGGAGGACATGGAGCTGGTTGCCCCCATCGAGTGACGGCCCCACCGACCTCAATCCACAGCCTGGGGACAACTCTGGGGTTCGTCACACCGTTGTAACTTCGCGGCCATCCCCGGTTGGGGACGACTCAGCGGTACTGGGTAGCGGTGCCGATGCCGCCGAGGATGAATGCGAGGCCTCCGAGCAGGTACCAGTTGCTCGGCGCGCCGGGCAGCAGCTCGAGGTAGTTGCACATGATCATCAAGGCCCCGATCACCAGCAGGCTGAACATGAGGATCGGGACCCACGGCGGGCTGACCTTGACCGCTTTGGGGATGGGCGGGGTGTACCGGCCCGAACCGGACTGGTCCTGGGCAGGCGACGGCTTGGTGCCCGACTGAGTGCCCTTGGCCGTGACCCGGCCTCCACCACGACGCTTGGGAGGTGCCATTTCGGGGCCGAGATTAGCAACGGCCCTGCGTAGTCTCTCGTCGTGGGCGCACGGGTGCTGGTCGTCGACAACTACGACTCGTTCGTCTACAACCTCGTGCAGTACCTCGGTGAGCTCGGCGCAGAACCGATCGTGCACCGCGCGGACCGCTTCGCCGTCGCCGACGTCGAGGCGATGGCCCCGGACGCGATCCTCATCTCACCCGGTCCGGGCCGTCCCGAAGACGCCGGCCTGTCGAACGCGATCATCGAACGGTTCGCGGGCGAGTGCCCCGTGCTCGGCGTCTGCCTCGGCCATCAGGCGATCGGCCAAGTCTTCGGGGGTGACATCGTCCGCGCCGGCTCGGTGATGCACGGCAAGACGTCGTTCATCCGCCACAACGGTGAGGGAGTCTTCGCGGGGTTACCGGATCCGTTCGAGGCGACGCGCTACCACTCACTCGTCGTCGACCGCGAGACCTTTCCCGCGGTGCTCGAGATCACGGCCGAGGCCGACGACGGCACGGTCATGGGGTTGCGTCACCGTGAGCACGCGGTCGAGGGTGTGCAGTTCCACCCCGAATCAGTGCTGACAGTGGGCGGGCACCAGCTGTTGGCCAACTTCCTCAGCCAAGTCAGGTAACCGGCGGGAACAAGACCGTCGTGTTTCCGCCGCCGTTCGGGAACGTCGTCGAGCTCCCGCCACCGATCGCCTGGCCGACCACGACGGTGACGGTGAGGCCGACGTCGGCCTTCACTCCTCCCTCCGGGTCCTGCGTGATCACGATCCCGACGCGAGAGTCGTCGCTGGACAGGTTGACGAACTGCACGTCCATGATCAGTCCCGCGTTCGTGAGCCGATCCGAGGCTGCCGACTCCGTCAACCCGATGACATCGGGGATGGTCGTGATCGGCGAGCCGGCCGAGATGAACATCTTCACGACGCTGTCGCGGGGCACCATCGTTCCCGCCGGTGGGTCGGTGCGGGTGACGCGTCCGACCGGCACGGTGTCGGAGCCCTCTTGCTCCGTCTCGACCTGGAAGTTGCGCCCGAGCGTCGCGGCGGCGGAAAGCTGGTCCTGACCGGCGACGTCGGGGATGGCAATCGTCGCGGCCGGGCCGACGACCTGGAGCGTCACGCGCGTGCCCTCGGGCACCTCCTCGCCGGGAGCCGGATCCTGTGCGAGCACGGTCCCCTCGGGCTGGTCCTGGGTCTCGATCTCGACCACGACCGCCTCCATGTTCAGCCCGTTGAGCTGCGCGATCGCGTCAGCCTGCTGCAGGCCGATCACGTTCGGCAACGCGACGGCGTTGGAGCCCTGGCTCACGACAATCGTGACCGTGTCCCCCTTTTCGACCTGGGCTCCGGGGTCGGGATCCTGAGCGAAGACGCGGTCCGGTGGAACGTCTTCACGCTCTTCGAAGGTCGTGGTCACCTCGAGGTCCTCGCCCTGCAGCAGCGCGATGGCTTCGGCGCTCGGCAGGTCGATGACCGACGGCATGTCGAAGCTCACCGACGTGCCCTCGTTGTCGAGGCGACCGGACGCGAGCAGGTACCACAGGACGCCGAGCGCGCCGAGGACGAGGCCGAGAAGGATCCAGCCCCCGAACCGCCGTCGGGGCCCGTCGTCGACCTCCTCGTACTCGGTCGCGGGGACGGTCTGTGTTCGCCGGACGGCTGTCTCGGCCTGGGTCGGCTGGTACGCCGCGGGGTCCGCCGCGGGTCCGTCGACGGCTTGGGTCACCGCGACGCCACCCGCGCCGGCCGCAGCCGCTGCCGCCGTCTCGGCCGTGATCGGGATCGCGGCGGGGCCGAGCGGCGGCTTGCCCTGACGCACTCGACGCAGATCAGCGATCAAGTCGTTGCAGGTTGCATACCGATCGGCGGGGTTCTTCGCGAGGAGCTGCAACGTGATGCCCTCGAGTCCGGCGGGCACACCGCTCACCGTCTGACTCGGAGGCACCGGTGCTTCGTGCACTTGCTTGTACGCGATCGCGACCGGGTTCTCACCCGTGAAGGGCGGCTTCCCGGCCAGCATCTCGTACATCACGACACCGAGGGAGTAGAGGTCACTGCGGGCGTCGAGCTGCAAGCCCTGCGCTTGCTCCGGTGAGAAGTAGCTCGCCGTGCCCATGACCGAACCCGTTTGGGTGAGGTCTTGCTCGTGTGCGGAGTTGAGCGCGCGCGCGATGCCGAAGTCGGCCACCTTCACCTGACCTTCGCGGGTGATGAGGATGTTGGCGGGCTTGATGTCGCGGTGGATGACGCCGCTCGCGTGCGCCGAGGCAAGCGCGAGTGCGACGGCGATCGCGGCGTCGGCGCACCGGTCGGGACTCACCCGGCGCTCGCTGCGCAGGACGTCGGCGAGGCTGCGTCCGTCGATGTACTCCATGACGATGTAGTACGTGCCGGCCGCTTCGCCCCAGTCGTAGACGCCGACGATGTTCGGATGATTGAGGTTCGCCGCGGCCTGTGCCTCACGGCGGAAGCGCTCGACGAACGCCGGGTCCTGCGCGAACTCCGGGAAGAGCACCTTCAACGCGACCGGCCGATCGAGAAGCTGGTCGCGGGCAAGGAAGACATCAGCCATGCCCCCGCGGCCGACCCTGCGCTGGAGCTCGTAGCGCTGGTTCAGAACGGTGGCGTCGGACTGCGACATGTCGAGCCAGCCTAACGACCGCTCGACAGCCGATCGGGTGCAGCGAGGATGGTCTCCATCACTGCTTTGGCGATCGGCGCGGCCACTCGACCACCGGTCTGCTCGCTGGCCCCTTCCTGTCCCAACACGATGACGGCGATGGCCACGCGGGGTGCGTCCGCAGGCGCGAAGCCGATGACCCATGCGTGCGAACGCGGCGGGTCGGTGCCGAGCTGGGCGGTGCCCGTCTTGCCCGCTACCGAGATGCCGGGGATCTGCATGCGAGTCGCCGTACCCCGTTCGACGACGTTGACCATCGCGTCACGCATCACCACCGCGTTCGCCGTTGACAGTGGCTGCCGCCAGGTGAGCGCGGGCCCCTCGTCGATGACCTCGCCGTTGCTGTTGCGCACCTCTTGCATCACGTGCGGCTGCATGACAACACCGCCGTTCGCGACGCCAGCAGCCACGAGTGCCATCTGCAGCGGCGTCGCCTGGACGTCGTTCTGCCCGATCGCGGCTTGGGCGAGCGCCGGTGTGTTCCGATCGAAGAACGCCACCGGAGGGAACGCCGACGCGGCCGGGACAGGCAGGTCGAGCGGCGGGCGATCGTTGAACCCGTACGCCTCGGCCTCACCGACCATGACCTCGGGGCCGAGGTCCACACCCATCTGCGCGAATGCGGTGTTGCACGAGACCCGCAGGATGTTGAAGAGATCCCCGCCACAGGCCGAGCCTCCGAAGTTCTGGATCGGGCGCGTGGTCAGCGGCGGTGTGTAGCTGGTCGACACCGGGTACACGGGCTCGGTGGCAGTCACCTGGCCGCTCTGCAATCCCGCAGAGGCGGTGACGACCTTGTACGTCGAGCCGGGGAAGTAGCGCTCGCGGTAGGTGGCGGGGACGAGCGGGTCGCCCGGGGCCTGCAGCAGGAACTGCCGCACTGTCTCCGCGTCCTCGAAGTTGTGAGTGGCGAGGAGGTTCGGGTCGTACGAGGGGAAGCTCCACATGGCGAGGATGGCGCCGTCACGCGGGTCGAGCGCGACGACCGCACCAGGACGGTCGCCCAGCTGTTGCTGCGCGACCCGCTGCGCGTCAGCGCGCAGGCTCAAGGTGACGTCGGCGGTGATGACTTCGTCCTCGAAGAACGAGTTCCAGTCGATGACCCGTTGGCTGTCGGTGCGGCCGGCGAGCACGTTGTTGTACGAGCGTTCGACGCCGTCGCTTCCGAAGTTGAACGCGAAGTAACCGACGACCCCCGCGAACAGCTCGACGGTCGGGTAGACGCGCTGGAAGTTGAATTGGTCATTCGAGGGAACCGACTCGGCCAGGATCACGCCGTCAGCAGTCTGGATCAGTCCGCGCGGACGGCTGAAGTCACGCACCACCTGCCGGGTGTTGAGCGGGTGGGCGTTGTACTCGTCCGCGCGCAGGACCTGCAGCACGTTCAGCTGCACGAACAGCAGGACGTAGCACGCGAGCAACCCCATCCCGAGCCGACGGATCTGCTTGTTCACACCACCGCCTCCGCCTGCTTGGCGGCGCGCTTCTTGTCGCGGCGCGTCTGCCGGGGACGGATCTCGCCGGTACGCCGAGCGTGCTCGTCGCTGATCCGCATGAGGAGGGCGATCAGCACGTAGTTGGCGACGAGGGACGATCCGCCGTACGACACGAACGGCAACGTGACGCCGGTAAGCGGCACCAACCGTGTTACGCCACCGATGATGATGAACGCCTGCACGCCGACGATCGTCGTGAGGCCCGTCGCGAGCAGCTTCTCGAACGGCCGCTCGGAGACGCGGGCGATGCGCAGTCCGACGCCCACGATGAGCACATATGCCGCGAGGAGCGCGGCGCCACCCAGGAGCCCGAGCTCCTCACCGATCGCCGCGAAGATGAAGTCGGTCTCGACGGCCGGGATGCGGGCGGGGTCGCCGATGCCGATGCCGGCTCCGATCACCCCACCCCAGGCGAACGCGAAGATCGCCTGCACGATCTGGAAGCCGTCGCCACTCGGATCCGCCCAGGGGTTACGCCAGATCGCGAATCGATCGCGCACGTGACCGAACTGCGACCACGACACGTACGCGCCGACCACGAACATCGCGGCGCCGAGTCCCAAGTACAAGGCGCGCTCCGTCGCGACCCAGAGCATCACCACGAACAGGGTGAAGAACAACAGCGACGAACCGAGGTCCCGCTCGGCGACCATCACGACCAACGACACCGCCCATGCGACCACCACCGGCCCGAGGTACCGGGGCTCGGGAAGGTGGAACGGGCCAACGCGCCACGTCGCCATCGACAGCAGCTCACGCCGATCGACGAGGTACGCGGCGAAGAAGAGCGCGAGGGCGATCTTGGCGAACTCGCCCGGCTGGAAGTTGAGCGGTCCGAGGCTCACCCAGATGCGCGCTCCGTTGATGTTGCGGCCGATGCCCGGCAGCAGGGGCATGAGCAGCAGCACGATGCCGATGAGGCCGAACGTCCACTGCAGCCGCTGGAGGTCGCGCACCCGCTTCACCACGACGAGCGTCAGGACATATGCGCCGATGCCCACCGCGGTCCAGTTCGCCTGCAGCGCGGCGAGGTCCTCGTCGAGCCGGACGATGAACACGTAGCCGATGCCGTTCAACAGCACCGCGAGCGGGAGCAGCGTGCCGTCGGCACCGGGAGCGAGCCGTCGAGTCGCCAGGTGTGCAACCAGGAACAGCACGAGCACCTGGACGAGGAAGGGCCCGATGTTCGCGGGGAGCGACGCGGTCTTGCCGAGCGCGCCGAGCGCGTACGCCCCGGAGATGATCAGCGCTGCAAAGACGAGGAGCGCCAGCTCGGTGCGGCGCCGGTGCATCAGACCGTGACGGTAGCCCCGGCAACACTTGGCACAGTCGTCACCGTCGTCGTGGTACCCAAGCTTTCGGCCTCGTCCTTCAACGAATCGACATATGCGTCCGCATCTTGCTCAGACCCGCGGGGCTTGCCCTCCTCGAGCACCGGGAGCTTGCCCGCGGGCACGTCGGAGCGAGTGATGTCGTAGTGCTTCACGACCGTGGGCTGGAACCAGAGCACCCCTCCGGGCTGCCCCTTGTACAGCGTGACGCGATCGCGCTCGTCGAAGCCCACGTAATAGGTGCCCCTCGCGTACCAGACAACGGCCAACGTGGCGATGCCGAGCACGGTGAGCAATGACGCGGTGAACGCTCCGGTGCGCCACGTGAGGATGCGACTCGCCCGCGAGCCAGTGAGCGCGAGCTCACCGTCGCCGGCGTCATCGTCCTCGTCGTCCTCGTCGAGCTCGGCGTCGGTGTGGAACGGCGGAGGCAGCGGCGGCGGGAGATCGTGCTCGGACGGCTCCGGCGGCAGCGTGTCCTCGACCCAGTCACCGATCGGCGTGATGGCCGCGGTCTTGTCGGGATCGAAGCCCTCGAGGCCAACCACGGCCTCCTCGGGTTCCTCGGCCTCGGACGGGTCGAGCCCCTCGACCACGTCGACGATCACGACCGTGATGTTGTCGCGGCCGCCGCCCTCATTGGCCATCCGCACGAGGATCTCAGCCGCCTCTTGAGGATCCTCGGTCTCGGTGAGGATCTCCGCGATGCGATCGTCGGTGACCTCGTTGAAGAGACCATCGCTGCACAGCAAGTAGCGGTCGCCCGAGAACGGCGCGACCTCCCACGAGTCGACTCCCACCTCGCCGTCGATACCGAGAGCGCGCGTGAGGATGTTGCGCTGCGGATGGACCTTCGCCTGCTCGGGCGTGATCGTCCCCTGCCGCACCATGCTCTCGACGAGGCTGTGATCCTCGGAGACTTGAATGAACGCGCCCTCCTGCAGCACATAGACGCGTGAGTCGCCCACGTTCACGACGGCGAGCCGTTCGTGCCCGTCGATGATCACGAGAGCAACGGCGCACAACGTCGTACCCATGCCGCGCATCGACGGGTCTGTGTGCGACATCTCGAAGACCCGCGTGTTGGCGAGCTTCACGCCCGCCACCAGTGACTCGAGGGACTGGTCCGCTACGGAGTTGCGCAGCGTGTCGAGCGCGAGCCGGGAAGCGACCTCCCCCGCGGCATGGCCGCCCATCCCGTCCGCGACCGCGAAGAGCGGGAGCGCGACAAGGGAGCTGTCCTGGTTGTTGCTGCGCACACGGCCAACGTCCGTGGCCGACCCCCAGCGCAGCTGCGTCACCTGCCCACCCCTCTCCTGCTCCGCGCTCATCCGACTTCCGTGTTCATCCGACTTCCGTGTTCATCCGACTTCCAGGATCGTTCGACCGACTTGCAGGGTGTCACCTTGGTGCAGGGGTATCGCGCCTTTGATCTTCCTGCGGTTCACGAGTGTCCCGTTCGTCGACCCCAGATCCTCCACGAAGAGCACCCCGTCGCGAGTGAATACCCGGGCGTGGAGCTGCGAGACGAACGTGTCTCCTTCGAGCAGGACCTGACATCCGGGTGCTCTCCCGACGGTCAATTCCTCCGTCAGATCGAAGCTGCGGCCGCGTTGCTCCGGAGGTTCGATGACCGTGAGCGTACCGGTGGCCACTGTCACGGGACCGAATGCGACAGTGCGCCGCGGGCTCGTTCCTTCCGCTGTCTGCGCCTTCGGCCGCGCCGGTCGCGGCCCGCGGATCTCGACCCACGCGGTGCGCACGACGCGTAGAAAAAACAGGTAGAGAAGGGCCAACAAGCAGATCCGCAACAGAGCAAGCAGGTTCTCGGACACGGTCAGGACCTACGAGGCCTCGAACCGCAGGCGGGTCGTGCCGACCGCGATCACGTCGCCATCGGTCAGCTTGCGCTCGTTGACCGTGGCGCCATTCACCCGCGTGCCGTTCGTGGAGCCGAGGTCGACGACCACGTAGCCGGCGCCCGAGGGTCGGATCTCCGCATGCTTGCGGCTGACGTTGGGATCGGGGACCGGGATGTCACAGCTCGGCAGGCGCCCGATCGTGAGGGTCTCTTCTCCGAGGACGATGCGATCGCCAGTCGGCAGGACGATGCTGCCCGCGCCCGCCATCGACGCCGCCTCGACCATCCGGCCCTCGAGCTTGAAGCGGCCGGACTTCTGAGTGACCGCCTCGACGAGCTCGACGCTGACCGGTCCCATGAACGTGTAGCCCTCGTCGCGTGCGTACTCACGAGCCGCGTCGCACAGCTCGCGCACCAGGGCCTCGTGAATGTCGGCGAACTGCTCGAGGTCGTCGTGGCTGAGCGTCACCGTGAACTGGTTCGGGACGATCACCCGGCCCTTGACGTCGACCGACCGGTGGTCGTCGATCTCGCGCACCAGCTTGCGACCGATCTCGATCGGCCGCAGCGAAGAGCGGAAGGCCCGGGCGAACACGCCGTCGACCATACGCTCCAAGCGGCGCTCGAAGGCGTTGATGCCCATCCCCGGCGAGGCTACCGAAGGCCGATCGCGGCTCCCGACCACCTGCGATGGCGAACTGTTGCGTGTGCGGCCCCTATGGGGCGGATTTCGCGACAGTTGCTAGCGTTTCTCTGCTCACTCGGGCGAGTGGCGGAATGGCAGACGCGCTGGCTTCAGGTGCCAGTGTCCGCAAGGACGTGGGGGTTCAAGTCCCCCCTCGCCCACTCGGGGGTTCCGAACAACACCACTCACTCACCGCCTCATTCATCGCTCGCCCCGCGCGCCTTGCGGATCTTCGACCATCGCTTCCAGACGCGCGGGTGACGGACCTCGGTGAGCTCGCTCTTGATGACCTGGTGGCGGCCACCCCACTCGCTGACGAGGGCCTGGCCCATGGCCGCGGCCGGGAGGGCCAGCACCGCTCCGACGGCACCGAGCACGGCAGCGCCGCCCAACGCGGCCCCGAACGCCAGCGCCGGGTGCAGCTCCATCGTGTGGGCGGTGATGCGCGGCGACAAGAAATAGTTCTCGATCTGCTGGTACACGACGATGGCGATGAGCACGATCAACGCCTTCACCGGAGAGTCGAGGAACGTCAGGAGCACAGGGAGCACGCCGGCGAGATAGGTGCCCACCACGGGCAGGAACTGGCTGACGATGCCCACCCACAGCGCGAGCGCCACCGGCGCGGCGGTGCCCAGCGACTGGAAGACGACCCAGTGGAAGGCCGCGGAGAGCAGCGCCAGGAGACCGCGGCTGTAGAGGTAGCCACCGGTCTTCGTGCTGGCCAGCTCCCAGACGCCCAGAACGCGCTCCTGGCGCGCGGGGGTCAGCCGGCTGCATATCGCCCGGCGCATCTTAGGTCCGTCGGCGACGAGGTAGAAGGTGAAGAGCAGCACGGAGAACAGCTGCAACACAGCGCCGAGCGCGGCGACGGACAGCCGGACGACGTTGTCCTGCTGATCGGCGATGAACTGTTGGACCGCGCCGTCGGGGTCATTGAAGTCGTCGATCACCTCCTGGGCATCCAGGTTCGTGCCGAACGTGTCGTTGATCGTGTCGACGCTGTCGGAGATGTACGTCTCGGAGTCCTGAAGAAGGTCGGCGACCTGCGAGCCCACGAGCGTTCCGATCGCGCCGACGAACGTCAGAAAGATCGCCATCACACCGAAAAGGATCAGCGCCGTGGCGCGCCCCCGCTTCCAACCCCGTCGGGCCAGCCGGTTCACACCGGGCTCGATCGCAAGAGCAAGGAACAACGCGATGGCCAAGAGCACGAAAAGGCCGCTCAGCTTGCTCCACATGAACCGAACGGCCAGCGCCCCGAGGAACCCGCTCCAGAAGACGACAACCGCCGGGAGGACCCAACGTGGCAGGCGCCGGTCCTTCGACGAGGTGACGAGGTCGTCCCGCGAATCACCGGCCGGGGGACTGAGGCTCGACTGCGCCTCATTCTCGATGGACACGTGCGGAGCGTAGCGAGGCACCTAATCGCCGAGGAGGCCCTCGATGGGAAGCCGCGGGTTCCCGCAATACAGGCAAGGTCGACCATCCGCGAGCATGGTCGTGTGGACGGGTCTCGTCGATCGGGCGTGCGGCTCTCGGAGCTCCTCGCCGCCATGTCGTTGGGGACCGACCTGGGCATGGGGCATCCGATGGAACATGTGCTGAGGCAGAGCTTCATTGCGCTTCGACTCGCAGAGCGGATGGGCCTCAATGCGTCGGAGCGGGAGGTCGTGTACTACTCGTCGCTCCTGGCGTGGGTGGGTTGCCACGTGGACGCGTACGAGCAGGCGAAGTGGTTCGGCGACGATCTCGCGCTCAAGCACGAGATCCGTTTCATCGACGGCGGGCGTCCGGTCGAGACTGCGGGATTCGTACTCCGCCGGATCGGCGCTGGCCGGCCGATGGTCGAGCGGGCCCGGCTCGCGGCTGGCTTCGCCGGTGACGGTCGGCGCGTTCTCGAGGACATCTTCGACAACCACTGGCGAACCGTCGACGCGTTGATGGAACGCCTCGAGCTCGACGCGGAGATCCGCGAGAGCGTGGCGCAGACATTCGAGCGCTGGGACGGCAAGGGTGATCCTGAAGGCGTCAAGGGCCAGCAGCTACGGCTGCCGACCCGGATGGTGAACCTGGCCGATGTCGTAGAGGTGTTCCACCATGCCGGTGGGGTGGACGCGGCGGTGGCGGTGGCTCGCGAGCGGAGCGGCACCCAGTTCGACCCGGCGCTCGTGGAGGTGTTCTGCGACGCGGCGAAGGCGATCTTCTCCGAGCTCGAGGCGGTGACCAGCTGGGAGGCGCTGATGGCAGCCGAGCCGGCGCTGGATCGGGAGCTGTCTGCTGACGAGCTCGATCGCGCGTTGGAGGCGGTCGCCGACTTCGTGGATCTGAAATCGCCCTACACGCTCGGGCACTCGCGGGGTGTCGCCGACCTCGCGGCAGGAGCTGCCACGGAGGTGGGGTTGCCTGACGATGACGTCGGGACGCTGCGGCGGGCGGCGCTGCTGCACGATCTCGGCCGGCTCGGGGTGTCCAACGCGGTCTGGGACAAGAAGGCACCGCTCACGGCGTCCGAGGTCGAGCGGGTCCGGATGCATCCGTACCTGACCGAGCGGATGCTCACGCAGTGCCCCGCGCTTGCTCCACTCGCGCCGATCGCAGTGCAGCACCACGAGCGCCTCGACGGCTCCGGTTACCCCCGTGGGCTCGCCGGCGATGCGATGTCGGTGCAAGGTCGGATCCTGGCGGCGGCCGACTTCTACCGGAGCAAGCTGGAGCCGCGCCCGCATCGCCCCGCCGCCGCCCCTGGCATCGTCGAGGGGCTGCTGCGGGCGGAGGTCCGTGGCGGGCGCATCGATGGTGCCGCCGCTGACGCCGTCTTACGGGCCGCCGGTCATCGGGTCCGTCGTCGCCGCGAGTGGCCGGCGGGCCTGAGCAACCGAGAGGTCGAGATCCTCCGGCTGGTGGCCCGCGGCTCGTCGCACAAGGAGATCGCCGAGGAGCTGGTCATCGCTCGGAAGACGGCCAGCAATCACATCGAGCGGATCTACGCCAAGATCGGCGTCTCCAACCGGGCGATGGCCGCGCTGTTCGCGGTCAAGCACGGTCTGCTCAGCACCGACGACCTCCTGGCGGCGACGAACGACGGCTGAGGCAGGAAGATGGGGTGCGCGCCCCATGACCGGTTCGCGACGGCTCCGTACCGTCCGTACCATGACCGCTACCGCGACACCAGATGAGATCGACATCGACGAGCAGGCCACGAAGGCCTTTGCCGGACGACTCTTCGAGCTGTTCACTGGCGCCGCGCTGAGCGCGCTCATCGACATCGCCCGGCGCACCGGCCTCTTCGCCGCCGCCGCCGCCGGGCCGGCGACCAGCTCGGAGCTCGCACACCGCGCCGGGCTGCAGGAGCGCTACGTGCGGGAATGGCTCGGTGCCATGGCCACCGCCGGCATTGTCGAGTACGACCCCGACAACCACCGGTTCTGGCTCCCCCGGGAACACGCCGTGTGCCTCACCGGAGTCAGCCCGCGGAACATGAGCGGCCTCGCTCTGCTCACCACCATCCTGGCCGAACACGTCCCCGGCGTCACCGACGCGTTCCGCACCGGCGGAGGGGTGCCATACGACGCGTTCGCTCCCGACATCCACGACGCTCTCGACGCGCTCTGGGGGCCGATCTACTCGCAGCTGCTCGTTCCCGAGTACCTGCCGCTGGTTCCCGGTCTTCCCGAGCGGCTGGCCGCCGGTGCCCGAGTCGCCGACGTGGCCTGCGGGACCGGCCGTGCGCTCGTGGCGCTCGCCAGCGCGTTTCCCGCGTCCCGGTTCGTCGGGTACGACCTCGACGGCGCGGCCCTGGACCGAGCTCGCGCCACCGCGACCGAGCAGAGGCTCACCAACGTCATCTTCGAGAAGGCCGACGCGGCCGAGCTGCGCGTGGGCGAGCCCTTCGACGTCGTGTTCGTGTTCAACGCCATCCACGACCAGGCCCGGCCGGACGCCGCGCTGAGGAGCATCCACGACGCTCTCGTACCTGGCGGGATCTTCGTCATGGACGAGCCACGGGTGTCGAGCCGGCTCGAGGACAACCTCGACAACCCGATGGCTCCGTTCACCTACGCCGTGAGCACGTTGCACTGCCTCACTGTCTCCCTCGCCGTCGGAGGAGCCGGGCTCGGCACCGCCTGGGGCGAGCAGCTCGCCATCGAGATGCTCCAGGACGCCGGTTTCGGCCGTGTCGATGTCCACGACGCGCCCGGCGATCCCGGCAACGCCGTCTTCGTCACCACCCGTGACAGGACCGTGGCCCTGACCGACCCGAGCCGGCCATGACCCAGGAGCAGCCGTCGTACGTCGGAGAGTCAGCGCTCGTCGTGGGCGCCAGCATGGCCGGGCTCTTCGCCGCCCGAGTGCTTGCCGACCGCTTCGACCACGTAACGGTCATCGATCGTGACGAGCTCCCGAGCGGAGCGAACTGGCGGAAGCAGATCCCTCAGGGACGCCATCCCCACCTGTTACTCGCCGCTGGCGCCCGGCTCATCGAGGGTTGGTTTCCCGGCATCAGCGACGAGCTCTACGGCAAGGGTGCCGTCGAGCTCGACCTCGCAGCCGACTTCCACTGGCACCAGGGCGGAGGCGTCGCCCGCCGGCCGCCGTCCTCGCTACTCGGCCCATCCATGTCCCGGCCCCTGCTCGAGTGGACGGTCCGCCAGCGTCTCGGGGGTCTCAACAACGTCACCATCCGCGACACGACCTCCGCTTGCGGACTCGACCTCGACTCGAGCGGCACTCGAGTCACCGCCATCCAGCTCGAGGGCGGCGAGACGCTCTCCTGCGACTTCGTCGTCGATGCTTCAGGACGTCAAGCTCACAGCGTCAGATGGCTGGCCTCCTCCGGCTATCCCGAACCGAAGCTGTCGCGGGTCGAGATCGACACTCGCTACGTCACCCAGGAACGGACACGCAGCGACGAGCCGCTGCGCGACTGGAAGGCAGCGGCCGTCATCGACTGGCCCTCTGCGAGGCGCCTCGCGATGGCCCTCCCCGTCGAGGCCGACCGCTGGCTGGTTCTCTTCGGCGGACTGCACGGCGAAGTCGCGCCGGAGTCAGACGAAGAACGGCTCCGCTACGCCAAGACTTTCCCTGACGCGGTCATCGCGGACATCCTCGGAGCCTCCGAGCCCCTCGGCGAGGCCGTCACCCACCGCTTCGCCGCCAGCCAACGCCGTCACGTCGAACGACTCAAGCACTTCCCCATCGGTTGGGTCCTGCTCGGCGACGCGGTCGGTTCCTTCAACCCGATCTACGGGCAGGGCATGACCTCCGCGGCGATGCAGGCAACCGCGCTCGGCGACGCGCTCGACAGGAGTCGCCGAATCGACGCACGCGTGACCCGCCGGTACTTCAAGGCTGCCGGACGCATCGTCAACGTCGCGTGGTCCACCGCTGTCGGCAGCGACTTCGCCTACGACGAGACCACCGGCCCGAAGCCGCCCGGCACAGCTCTCATCAACCGATACATGGAAAGGGTCACCGTCGCCGCACAACACGACGACACCGTCGCCCTTCGCTTCAACGAAGTCGTCGCCATGACCCGCAGGCCGGAGTCGCTCCTGAGCCCGCCCTTCGCCCTTCGAGTCGTCCGGGCCGCGCGCCGCTCGCGGTGACGAGACTTGATGGATCAAACTCGGTTTACGCTCCGGCGTTCACCACTCCATCTCCGATCGGCCCCGGCTGCGGGGTGCCATTCACTTGTGGGCAGTGCCCATCGCCGCGGCGCTGTTCGCGGTCCTCGCATTCCGGGCGTCGGGGCCGGCGGACGTCGCGGCCGTCATCGTCTATGGCATCTGCGTCACCGGGATGCTCGCCGTCAGCGCGACGTACCACAGCGGGCGGTTCTCCCCTTCGGCCATGGCGCTCCTGAAGCGCCTCGACCACTCGACGATCTTGCTGGCGATCGCGGGGACCTACACCGCGGTCATCGTCCTCGGCCTCGAGGGCACCACCAGAACTGTTCTCCTCGTCATCACATGGGTCGCAGCGGCCATTGGCATCTCGATTCGGATGTTCTGGCTTCATGCCCCATATCCGCTGGTCGCGACTGTGTACGTGGTCGTCGGATGGTTGGCCCTCATCGACCTCCCCGCCTACCTCGACGCACTCACCGCGGGAGAGCTCGCGCTCGTCATGCTGGGCGGCCTTCTCTACACCGCGGGCGCGGTCGTGTACGCCCTGCACAAACCAAATCCCTTCCCCGCGACGTTCGGCTACCACGAGGTCTTCCACGCCCTCGTCGTACTGGCCGCGCTGGCCCAGTACGTCGCGGTGTTCAGCCTGGCGGGCAGCGATCTGTCTGCGTGAGACGGTCGACGACGAGGTCGACATGTGTCCACGACAGCTCGTGACCCGCATCCGCCACGACTTCGACCGTCGCACCCGGGATCAGGCGAGCGCGGTCCGCCGCGATGCGAGAGTCGAACGGCGCACTGCGGCCGGCGATGAACACGTGGGTCGGCACGGCGACACTCGGGAGCTCGTCGTCGGTGAACAACACGAATTGGGGCAGTTCGAACGGGTGCTTGCGCTGTCCGAGCAGCGTCATCCTCATGAGTCGGGGATCGTCGAGCAGCGGCCGGGTTCGCGCGAGCCGCCGCCGCACAGGTCCCGGAGCAAGGGCCCCGAACAACATCGGCGTGCCCCACAGCAAGAAACGAGCGAGGCGGAAGTCGGCCAACCCCCCGGGCTCGATCAGCGTGACCGCGGCGACGCGCGCCGGGCGGCGGACAGCGAGGTTCAGCGCCAGATATCCGCCGTACGACGTGCCCACGAGGTGGGCGCCGTCGATGCCGGCGGCCGCAAGCGTCTCGTCGAGCCACACTGCGAGCGCGTCCGCGTCCTCGGGCGGCTCAGTGGGCACGCTGCGCCCGACGTCGCCGATGGTGTCGATGCCGATGCACGCGCGACCGGCAAGTCGCTTCACGTACGGCGTGTGCGCGAGCGACGTCGCGCCCATTCCGTGGAGAAACACCAGCGGCGTGCCCTCTCCGGGCCACCGGTAGAGGCGAGTGAGCCCGTACTGGGTGTCGACATCGAGAGCCTGGGGCGGCACGGGCCACTGCTCGGCCCAGAGCTCGTCCTCCATCGCCCGGAAACGGGCCTCGGCGTCGACGCTGCGCCATCCGCCCGGCGTGCGCTTCTCGGTCATTGATACATCTGTATCATCAAACCGATGCCGAAGCGAGCGGACCGCGACGCGCGGGAGCGGCAGATCACCGACGCGGTGTGCCGCATCACGATCAAGGGCGGACTGCAGGCGGCGACGTTCCGGGAGGTTGCGGCCGAAGCCGGCGTCTCGGTGCGACTCGTGCAGTACTACTTCGGCACGAAGGACCAGCTGCTGCTGGCGACGCAACGCCGCGTCGCGGAGAAATCGGTCGAGCGCATCCAGCGGCTGCGCGTCGGGGGCAGCGACGAGCCTGTGGAAGTGCTGCGCACGATCATGCGGTCGTTCATCCCCGTCGACGACGAGAGTCGCGACGCGATGCTCGTGTTCGTCGCGCTGTTCACCGCGTCGCTGCTCGACCCGGTGCTGAAGCGACCCGAAGCAGCGGCGGCGCCCACTTCGATGCGCAACGTCTTCGCCGAGCATCTGCGGCGCGGGCGGCTGCGCTCCGGCGTCGATCCCGAGAAGGAGGCGCTCGTGTTGCTCGTGATGGTGGCCGGACTGTCCGAGGGCGTGCTCGACGGTCAGATCACCGCCGACGAGGCGTACGCGGTGATCGACTACTCGCTGGGAAGAGCGCTGCGCTGAGACGCGGACCTCAATGGACGGTGCGACGGGCGGGATACCACGCGTCACCAACAGGGACGCCCTCCATGTTCCAGCTCCACGAAACCGTCGGCGTGACGGGGATGTAGTGGCCCGGGCCGACCATTCCGACGCGCTCCACCGGGTTGTCCGCGACGCCGTAGATGCGGATGCCCCGGGCGATGAACGGGTCGAACGACACCAGGTCGTCGATGACCAAGGCGACCTCGCGGCCACCCGCGACGACGTTGCGCACCTTGCGGGTGCGCAGAACGGCCTCTCCGGCTCCGCAGATCCAGACGAGGTCGTCGTCGAGCTCGAACGCGACCGGTGTCACGTCGGGCTGACCGTCGGGAGCGCGCGTCGCGAAGCGGGCCAGCGACTGTGAGCGCAGGTAGTCGAGCTCCTCGGCACTGAATCTCATCGCGCGCCCTCCCCGTCTGCCTTTCCCGAAAAAGGCTGGCACGATGCGCCGATGCTGACTGAGCTGGCGACCGCCGTACGAGAGGGCCGGGTGCATCCGACGGAGCTGGTCGAGGAGGCGCTGCGCCGCATCGACAAGCTCGACGGCGAGATCCGATCGGTCGTCGCGCTCGGTGCCGAGCAGGCGCTCGACGAGGCGAAGCGATCACCGAGACAGGGCCCATTGGCCGGTATCCCGTTCCTGGTCAAAGACCTGGCGCGCTGCATCGGTCTCCCGACGAGCTACGGGTCACCGCTGAGCGCCGGCGGGCCACCCGAGACGGTGGACGACACGACCGTGGCGCGGCTGCGCGCCGCCGGCGCCATACCCATCGGCAAGGCGAACACACCCTCATACGGATGGACCGCCGCGACGTTCAACCCCGTCTTCGGCGCGACGCACAACCCGTGGAACCGCGATCGCACTCCCGGAGGTTCGAGCGGCGGTTCCGCAGCCGCGCTGGCCGCCGGGCTCGTTCCCATCGCGACGTCGTCGGATGGGGGCGGCTCGGTGCGCATCCCCGCGTCGCTGTGCGGACTTGTCGGCCTCAAGCCGACGATCGGCGCGGTGGGACGCGACGGCGCGCCGCGATGGATCGACTTCTCGGGATGGGGCGCGACCGGCCACAGCGTCGACGACGTCATCGCCGAAGCCTCCGTCTATCTCGGGCCAACGGTCGGCGACGTTCGCTCGCTGCCCGCGGGCGCGATCGACATGACGTTGACTCGACCAGCACGGGTGTTGCTGTGCCGCACGCTCCGTCCCGCAGTCGAGCCCGTCATCGAGGCGGCGACCCGAAACATCGCGACGATGCTCGAGGGCCTCGGTTTCGCGATCGATGAGGTCGAGAACCCGGCGCCCGGCGCAGTGCTGGATTGGGGCGTGATCAGCGTCGCCGAGCTGTCGCAGAGCCTCGCTCACGTGCGCGACCAGTGGGACCAGCTCGATGCCGGGCTCCAAGAGATGCTGGTGTTCGGCGACCTGCTCTCGGTCAACGACTACGTCGGCGCGCGCCGGCGCTGTTACGAGACGTGCGCCAGCTACGACCGCCTCCTCGGTGACGACACCGTGCTCATCACGCCGACGGCGAACGCAGAGTCCTGGCCGCCCGAGGGGCCGCTGCCCGCAACCGTGTGCGGCGTCACCGACCCGGGCATCTGCGTGAACACAACTGAGTTCAACGTGACCGGACACCCAGTCGTGAGCGTGCCCATCGGACACGACAGCGCGGGTGTGCCGTTCGGGCTGCAGATCGTCGCGCCCCGCTGGAGGGACGGCATGTGCCTCGCCCTTGCCAAGGTCATCGAGGAAGCGGCCCCGTGGGCGCCTGTGGCAACGGGCTACGAGCCGTTCCCCGTGCCGTAGGCCGCGCCCTCGTGGACGAGCTCGTCACCGTCTGCGCGACCTCGGCGGAGCGCCGAGCGGGCACGCTCGACGACGCGCGTCTCGGCCCGGTCATCGACTCGCTGAGGGCGCACGGTGCGGCGGTCGTCCTCGACGCAGTCGACATCGACAAGGTCGACCAGCTCCGTGGTTCGATGATCGCCGAGCTCGACCTGGCGGCGGCGACCGCCCCGGCCCTGGGCATCCCCGGCCACGTGCAGCACAACCCGCCACCCCGGGCGGCCGACCTCCACATCGAGATCTTCGCCAACCCGATCGCGGTCTCGGTCGCCACGACGATGCTCGGTCCGGGCATCCATCTCTCGCTCTACACCGGCAACACGATGCTCGGCGGCACGAGCCAAGCGCAGCCGGTGCATTGGGACGAACCCCAGCTCTGGCCCGACCTCACCCAGGCGCCGCCGGCCGCCTCGCTGATCGTCAACATCCCGCTCGTCGACGTCACCCTCGCCAAAGGCGCCCTCGAGGTGTGGCCCGGCACCCACCTCGACGTGCGGACGGGCGGCCCGCGCCCGGACCCGTTCCTGGTGCCTGACGAGTGGCTCGAGTCGCGGCGGGAAGAGGCGCCGCCGGTGCGCGTCCCCCTTCCGAAAGGCGCCCTGCTGTTGCGAGACAGTCGGATGTGGCATCGCGGCACGACGAACGCCACCGCCGAGGCGCGACCGATGGTGGCCCTGCTTTACACCGCTCGCTGGTTCCGTCCGTACGCGATCGACTTCTACGCAGACGCGGAGCCCATCTTGCGCGACGCCGGGATAGCGGTGACACCTCGGTACCGGGAGTCGTTCGACCATCACGTCTGGCCGCCCGATTGGCGCCTCGTGCCCCGGCCCACCGACTGACGCCCCCGCCCGTGGCCCGCCGCGGAACCTGACGCGCGCGTCTCGACATACGCTCGGCGTCTTCCCGCAGCCAAAGAGGAGATCGACATGGAAGTCGACAAGTTCGAGAACGGCGTCCCCGGATGGATCGACCTCGGCACCCCTGATCTCGATGCGGCCCGCGCGTTCTACAGCGCGCTCTTCGGATGGGACATCCCTCCCGGGCCGCCCGAGGCGGGCGGCTACAGCGTCGCGATGATGCGCGGGCGCGCCACCGCCGGATTCGGTCCGTCGATGAACCCGGGCCCACCGACATGGTCGACGTACGTGATCGTCGACAGCGCCGACGACATCGCGAAGAAGGTCGCCGACAACGGCGGCATGACGTTCGTCGAGCCGATGAACGTGCTCGATGCCGGACGCATGGCCGTGTTCGCGGACCCACGCGGTGCGGTGTTCTCCGTGTGGCAACCGAACGTCATGCCCGGCGCGGGGATCGTGAACGAGCCGAACAGCTACAGCTGGAGCGAGCTCGTCACGTCCGACGTGAACGCGTCGAAGGACTTCTACGGCAAGGTCTTCGGCTGGGGCGCGGACACGCAAGACGCGGGTGCGATGGGGACGTACACCGAATGGAAGGTCGGCGATCGATCGGTCGGCGGCATGTTGCCGCGACCGCCGGTCCTGCCGGCCGAGGTACCCGACCACTGGGCGGTGTACTTCTCCGTCGCCGACATCGACGCCGCCACCGCCAAGGTCAAGGAGCTCGGTGGCACGGTCCACATGGGTCCGATGGAGGTCCAACCGGGCACGCTCGCGATGGTCGCCGATCCGCAAGGCGCCACGTTCAACGTGATCCAGCTCAGCCCGGAGCGCGCCGCGGGTTGAGCCTCAGATGATGTTGATCGCGTCGAGCACTCGTGCGGCGGCGCGTTCGTCCCCGTCGATCTCCACGTAGCTCGCCCACGGGCGCCTTTGCGTGCCCCACAAGACGAAGTCGGCTGCAGCCGAGGTGACGCTCGCGATCGCGGAAGAGTCGCGCCCAGATGTCACCCCCGCGCTGCTGAGGACGTAGTCGCCTCCGCCCGGACCAGCTGAGGAGAAGGTTGATCGGGGGATCGAGCTTGCCGGCCAGATCCGCCGCGCACATCTGCGGCAACCCCGCGAGCATCCACTCGACCGTTGCGCCGACACGCAGGTCGTCCGAGGGAAGCGGAGGACGGTTGATCGGGCCGTTCGGAGCGAGGACGTCGTTGCGCAGATGGCAGTAGTGGTCGAAGGCGAGCGCGTTGGCGAGCAGGTGGAGTGGGTGGCTGCCGAGGTCGTTGAGCGGAATCACGGTGTCCGCCGTCGGCGGCTCTTGCAGTCCTGCGAGCGCGGCGATCCCCTTCTCGCTCCACTCGCGGTACTCGTCGAGCACCTGCGCAGGCGGCCAGTCCTTGCGCTGCGCGACATACAGCTCCTGGTTCGCCTCGGTGCTGTCCGTCGCGCCCTCGACCGTCGACGCCGGATCGGCGACCTGGCGGAACACGGACGACAAGTGCGCGAAAACGTCCTTCACCCTCCAGCCGGCGCAGTCGCTGGCGGCCATCCACTCCTCAGTGGTCAAGCTCTCGCCGAGGGCGAGGGCCTCCTGACTGTCCGCCGCGACCGCCTCGACTCCTCGCTTGGTCATGGCCTCTCCTGTTCAGTCGGTCGAGCGCACCACGCGGCCCGCGAGCGCTCCGGTGTGCTCGCCGTCGCGCATGAACACCTCGCCATTCACGATCGTGGTGTCGTAGCCGGAGGACCGCTGGACGTAGCGGCCCGCGCCGCCGGGGAAGTCGTGCACATACGTCGGAGGCGGCAGCCGCAGGCCGTCGAAGTCGATGACATTGATGTCGGCGAACGCGCCGGGCCGCAACACGCCGCGGTCCCGCACGCCGAAGAGTGACGCGGTGTCCGTCGTCAGCCGGCGGATCGCTTCCTCGATCGAAAAGAGCCCTCTCTCCCGCACCCAGTACGTGAGGAAGAACGTCGGTTGGCTCGCATCCATGATCTGACCGACGTGCGCACCTGCGTCTGCGAGCCCCATCACGACCGTCGGGTTCCCGAGCATCTCGGCGACCGCGTCGAGACTCTGGTTCAGGAAGGGGAAGTTCAACGCCGCCTCGCCGCCGGACTCGAGCGAGAGATCGATGAACGCTTCGGCGGGGCTCACTCCCCGTTTCGACGCCAGCGCGGCCAACGAGTCATCCGGGGTGCAGTCGTAGCGAGCGTCGGCGCCGGCGAGCACGAACACCGAGGCCGGGTCGAGCACGTGGCGCTCCGCGTCGGCTTCCGCGATGAGCTCGGCGCGGCGGGCCGGGTCGCGCATCGCCGCGAGCCGCTCCGTCGAGCGGGACGTCGCGGAGGGCCTGCCACGAGGGGCAGCGGCCGTACGGCGTGTTGTTCGCGATGCCAAGGAGGATGCCGACGCCTCGCGCGGTCGTCTGCGGACGGACCCGGCCGCCGATGAGGTTGCCTTCCTCGGTCATCTGGAGGACGCGGGCGTAGAGATCGGGACGTCGATGCGACTGAGCGAGGCCGAACGTCACCGGGCGACCCGTGCGGCGCGACAGCTCGCTCATCCACCGCAGCTCGGCCTTCGTGTTGCGCAACGTGTCGTCGTCACCCTCACCGAGTCGCGCGGCCGCCTCGAACACGCCGCGGCGGTGGCGCTTGAGCACATCGCCGATCGCGAGCAGCTCCTCCGGTGCGGCATAGGTACCGGGCACCGGCCGCCCGTCGGGCACGCGGTGCAGGAACGTACGCGAAGTAGAGAAGCCGAGAGCGCCACCGCGCATGGCTTCGTCGACCAGCGTGCACATCGCGGCCACGTCGTCCTCACCCGCCGGCTCCTCACTCAGGCTCCGCTCTCCCATCGCGTGGTATCGAACCGCGCAGTGCCCGACCATCCCGCCGGCGTTCACGCCCTTGGGCATGCGGTCGAGACTCGCCAGATACTCGCCGTAGGTCTGCCAATCCCAGGGGAGCCCGCTGAGGATTGCTGCCGCCGGGATGTCCTCGACGGACTCCATCATCTCAGCGAGGTACGCGCGGTCGTCGGGCCGGCACGGGGCGAATGTGACTCCGCAGTTCCCCATGACGACGGTCGTGACGCCGTGCCAGCACGACGGACTCCCGATCGGGTCCCAAGCGAGCTGCGCGTCGAGATGCGTGTGGATGTCGACGAAGCCGGGTGTCACCAAGCGCCCCTCGGCGTCGATCTCCTCGACGGCCCGCTCACCGTGTAGATCACCGATCGCCGAGATCCGGTCACCCACGATGCCGACATCAGCGAAGACGCCGGGTCCTCCTGTGCCGTCGACCATCAAGCCGTCTCGCACGATCACGTCGAACGCGGTCATCTACCCCCCACCTCCCCGGCCGGCCCCCCGGCTCCCCGCCGCAACGATGCCACAGCCGATCAAGGGGCCAAAAAGGGGGCGCGTCAGGCGTCGCCGACTGCGTAGAACCCGCCCGCACGGGTGCCGAGGTAGATGCGCCCGTCCCACACCGTCGGGGTCGCCTCGATGCAGCCACCGATCTCGAGCTGCCACTTCATCGGAGGGAGAACCGCCGTGTCGCTCACGTCGTAGGCGCGCAACACGCCCAGGCAGTCACCCTGGATCAGGGTGTCGTCGACGATCACCGGTGACTGCCAGACAGGGCCGGGCAGCTTGAATTCCCAGCGCACGGTTCCGTTGGCGCGGTCGAGGCCGACCACCCGTCCGGCGTTCGTCGTGGTGACCACGATGTCCTCGTGCACGGCGGGGGTCGACCAGATGCCGGCGGCGTTGTCGTTGCCGATCTGCTCGTCGTGGAACGACCAGACCAGCGGGTTGTCGGCCCGCCGCGGATCGATCTTCATCAGCTGGCCGACCGCCCGCGACCGCTCGTTCTTGCGCTCGAACTCGGACGCGACATACAGGAACCCCTCGTCGTCAGCGACGACCGAAGCATCGGTGTCGTCGCCGGTCCAGAACCGGAAGACCCGCGTGGGTGTGCCACCCTCAGCCAGCGTGGAGATGTCCCACCCCTGCAGCAAGCCTCCGGAGTTCGCGAAGTACACCGTGTCTCCCACGATCGCGACGGAGTTCTCGATCGAGACGTCGTTGTCACCCACGTCGTTCAGAAGCTCTTGGTCCCAGCCGGGCGCGTTGAACACGAGTTGCGGCGCGACAGTCACCTTGCCATCGGCTCCGTAGCCACGGTTGAGCTTCACGATGTGGAACTGGCTGTTCTCACCGCCCTCGAAGAGATAGTCGTCGATCACGAGGGGCGCGCCGTCCCAGTCGTTGTTCCATTTCGTCGGCGACACCGCGTTCGCGTTCAGCGACCAGAGCTCGGTCGGGGAGTCACGGTCGAGTGCGATCACGCGCAAGTAGTTGTCGCGCGAGCCCGCGTAGTAGAGCGGGAAGCCGTCAGGATCAACGGTGGCCGAGCCCTTGTCGATGTCGCCGGTCTTGAAGTCGGGCAGCCGGCGTTCGCCGGTCGCTGGGTCGAGGAAGTGATACGCCGCGTCGTAGGCGCCGAACGCGAGCCAGAGCCGACTGTCGGTTGGGTTCTCCCACACGTTGGCTTGGCCGGTCCAGCCGGTGCCGCACCACACCCGCGAGCCCGCACCGTCTGAGGACGTCGAGCACAGGCCGCCGCTCGCCGGAAACCTCCACAAGACTCGCGGTGCCTCCGGAACGGGCCCCCGCCCGTAGTAGCTCCGAGTCGGGTTTCCTCGGAACGTCAGCATCCCGGGCACCTCTGTGCTCCACATGCGCCCGAACGACGCCGGGTCGACCCAACCGTCGAAGGGAGGGAGCTTTGGCTCGGTCGTCGGGGTGACCGCGGTGTCCTCCGTCGAGACGACCGTCGTCGTCTCGGCCGACGCGGCCGCGGCCGTGTCCGAGACGGAGCGGTCCGCGGCGGCCGACGCGTTCGCATCGCCATCGTCCTGCGTCCGCCACACCACGACGCCCGCGACCATCGTGACGATCACGAGGGCGGCGAGTCGCTGACGCGACGACAGCGCTCGACGTGAGTCTCCGGACACGCAACGAGGCTACTGACGACCTCGTTCCGAACAGGGGTCAAGCCCCAGTTCAGCGGGCCTCCGCGGGTAGGTTGCGATCATGGCGAGCGATCTCATCTACGCGTTTCGCGTGACTCGCCTGCCGTTGCAGGACGCGGACGGCGCGGCGATCGGACGCATCGAAGACATCGTGCTGGCGTCGCCCCACGACGACGACCCACCGCGTGTCTTGGGCTTCGTCGCGAGCAGCCAGCGTCGCCGCATCTTCGTCAACGCCCACCGCGTCGCGACGCTCGACGTCGAGGGAGCGCGGCTGCGCAGCACGGCGATCGACCTCAACCACTTCCGGAAGCGGCCGGGCGAGCTGATGGTGGTGGCCGACATCCTCGACCGCCGCATGGGCAGTGAGTACGTCAACGACATCGCGCTCCGAGCGGTGATGAGCTCCGTCTCCGAGTGGGAGGTGGCGGCCGTCGCCCTCGGCACCCGCGCCGGGCCGCTTCGGCGCAAGCGCACGGTCCGCGTCGTCGAGTGGTCCGAGGTTCGGTCGCTCTTCGATACGACCCCGGTCGCGGCTGAGGTCGCCGCGCTGCGCGACATGCATCCCCACGACGTTGCCGCCGCGGTGCGCAACCTGCCCGCGCATCACCGCCAGCAGCTGGCCGAAGTGATGGACGACGAGCGCCTCGCCGACCTGCTCGAGGAGCTGCCCGAGGCCGAGCAGCTGCGCATCATCGAAGGACTCGACCTCGAGCGGCTCGTGTCGGTGATCGAGGAGATGGCCCCCGACGATGCCGCTGACCTGCTCGGGGAGATGCCAGGCGAGGAGCGGACGCGCGTGCTCGACGCGATGGAGCCCGACGAGGCGGATGAGATGCGCCGCCTGCTGTCCTACGGCGAGGAGACGGCCGGCGGGCTCATGAACTCCGAACCGGTCATCCTCGGACCGACCGCAACCGTCGCCGAGGCCCTGGCCCGCATCCGTGACCCCGAGCTGCCGGTCGCGCTCGCCGCGCAGGTCTATGTCACGCAGCCGCCGTGGGACGCTCCGACGGGCACGTACCTCGGGGTCGTCCACTTCCAACGCCTGTTGCGCGAGGGACCGGGGATGGAGCTGGGGCGCTGCGTGGAGAACGAACCGCCCGTCGCCCCCGAGCTCCCGGACTCTGAGGTCGCCGTGCGCCTCGCGTCCTACAACCTGGTCTCGGTCGCGGTGTGCGACGCCGACCGGCGCCTCCTGGGCGTCGTCACTGTCGATGACGTGCTCGACCGTTCGCTGCCGGCCAACTGGCGGCAGCGCGCACGGGAGGCCACGGGCGGATGAGGCGGCGCGAAGACCTCTCGACGCCGCGCCAAACGACGTTTGGCATCCACTACGACCCAGAGGCGTTCGGTCGGTTCTCCGAGGCGATCGCTCGCACGTTGGGCACCGCCCGCTTCCTCGTCATCCAGACGGCCATCGTCGGTGTGTGGATCGCCCTCAACATCGTCGGGTTCTTCGGCAAGTGGGACCCGTACCCGTTCATCCTGCTGAACCTGGCGTTCTCCACTCAGGCCGCGTACGCGGCGCCGCTGATCCTCCTCGCGCAGAATCGTCAGGCCGAACGCGACCGGATCCAAGCGGAACAAGACCGCACCGTCAACGCTCGCACCCAGGCCGACACGGACTTCCTCGCGAGGGAGGTGGCCACGGTGCGTCTGGCGCTCTCGGACGTCGTCACGAGCGACGACCTCAGCGACGCGGTCGATCGGCTGTCCGCGGCGATCGAACGCTCGGGCTCACGCGAGTCGTAGCGACGAGTCGCCTCCGCGGCGCTCGATCGCGCTGACGACCGAATCGACAGCGGTGAGGGTGGTCGCCGAGAACTCTGCTGCTCGGGCCCAGAACACGTCGTGGTCGCCTCGGAGCTCGAACGTCTCGGCCTTGAGCGCGTGCGCCAATGCTCGCTGCTTCTTGGGGCGGACGACGTTGTCTTCGGTCGTGACGACCACCGCCGCAGGAACATCGACCGACGCGGCGAACGGGCGCGCGTCGAACTCGCTCAACGCCCGGCCGGCTTCGATGATCGCGATCGGATCGGTGCGCCGCAGCTCCGCGAGCACCCACGGGATCCAGGCTTCGAGCGCAGGGTTTGCATGCACCTGCTCGCGCAGCCATCGCTCCACCCATCGGTGGAGCCGGCGCGACCGCAGAATCCGATCCGCGAACGCGAGCATCCGCCACCGCAGGCGATCCTCGCGGGCGGCCCGCCATTCGAGTGCCGTCGCCTCGAGCACGATGCCGCCAACGAGAGCGGGGTGTCTCCGCCAGAGATGCATCGTGATCGGCCCGCCCATCGAGTACCCCACCGCGATCACCCGCCGGCCGGGGGCGAGGGCCTCGACCACGGCCGCCGCGTCGTCGGCGCAATCCTCCAGCGAGAACGGCTCTTCGCTGCGGATGCCGCGGCCGTGGCCACGATGATCGACAGCGATCACGGAGTAGCGCTCGGTCAGAGCCGGATACGCCGTGCACCACTGCAGGTCGGCGCTCGCGGTCCATCCGTGGAGGAGCAAGAGGACGGGTGCCCCGGGCGGACCGGCGTGATGGCGCACGAACGTCTCGCCGCGCGCCCTGAGCGGCACGATGAGCCCCGGCGGCAGGCCAGGGGGCGGCGCGGGCGGCATCGCGTCGCGGTGCGGCAGCGGTCGCATCAAGCGCCTGAGGCGCTTCAGCTCACCCGTCATTGGTCACCGGTCATCGCTCATGGTCATTGGGCGTGGTCATCGGCCACACACGTCGCGCACCGACCGACAAGGTCGAGGCGGTGGTCTTCCACCTCGAAGCCGTTCTCGTGCGCGACCCGGTTGAACGCGGCGTCGAGCGACCGCTCGAGCCGATTCGACACCGTGAAGTCGACCACGGCACCGCACACGGCGCAGATCAGGTGGTGGTGATGCTCGGCGAGCGGCTCGGCGAGCTCATAGCGGGCCCACTCGTCGGCCGTGATGATGCGTCGCACGACGCCCGACCGCTCGAGCACCGCCAGGTTGCGGTACGCCGAGCTCTGGGGAAGGTTCGGCCGGCGACGCAGGATCTCGGGGATCGTGAGCGGCCCGTGCTCGACCAGCACCGCGACCAACACGCGTCGGCACTCGGTGTAGCGCTGCCCGTCGCGGCGCAGCCGGGCAGAAGCGATGACGTCGACGTCGCCCGTCACGGCGATCGACGCTACCGGAGAAGCCTGGGGCTCCTGCCCGCTCATGCGGTCACACTCGCGTGGCCGGGGTGATGCCGGTCGACGGGCGGATCGACCACGGCAGGCGAAGGCTCGCGACGTCGATCGACAATGATCGCGAGGAGCCAGCACACGAACGAGATCGAGACGATGAAGAAGCTCGGGGGCAGGTTGAACATCGCCGACAGCACGAGTCCGAGCCAGACCGAGACGAGACCGATGCCCGTGCCCATCGCCGCGACCATCGGCGGCCGGGCCGTGCGCAGCAGCGCCGTGGCACACGGCGTCACGACGAGGGCGAACAGCAGAAGGGTGCCGACGACCTGCACTGCCATGGTGATGACGAGCGCGAGCAGCACCATGAACACGACGCCGAGCAGGCGCACCGGCACCCCTTTCGCCTCGGCGACCTGAGGGTCGACTGAGGCAAAGGCCAACGGTCGCGCGATGACGGCGAGGATGGCCGCGAGAGCGAGGGTGAACAGCGCGAACACAACGAGTTGCTCGGTCGTGATCGACAGAAGGTTGCCGAACAGCACGTTCGTGATCGTGCGGGTGTTGCGGGTCGCGAGCGAGCTGAACAGCAGCCCGAGTCCGGTCGCGAACGCGAGGATCGTGCCGGTGGCGATCTCCCGCTCCTCGACCTCGCGGCCCAATACGCCGATCGAGAGGCCGCCGGCGACGCAGAAGACGGCCAGCCCCAACGTGATCGGCGCACCGACGAGCGCCGCCAGCGTCGCACCGGGGAAGCCGATGTGCGCGAGCGCGTGCGCCGCGAATGCCGTCCGCCGCACGACCACGAAGTAGCCGAGCATCCCCGCCGCGAGCGCCACGAGGCTCCCGCCGATGAAGGCATGGCGCATGAAGTCCGCGCCGAGGATGTCGAGCCAATCGGACTGCCACCCGGCCTGCGCGAACATCGGCGTCAGCCGCTTCTCGTGAAGAAGTCGCCCTGCGCGGTGCGCACGACCCTGACCCGGGTGCCGTACAAGTGTGTGAGCAGCTCCTCATCGACGACGTCGCCGATCGGCCCGTAGTGAGGATGTCCGTCGAGCAGGTACACGGCACCGGTGAGCACCGACAGCAGAGGGTTCATGTCGTGCGCGACGACGAGCACCGTGACGTCGGTGCTGTCGCGCAGGTCGGCGAGCACTCGCACGATGTCCTGCTGGTTGCGGACGTCGAGGTTCGCCAGTGGCTCATCGAGCAAGAGAAGATCGGGCCGGTCGACGAGCGCCTGCGCGATCGCCACCCGTTGCTGCTGCCCGCCCGACAGCTCCGACAGCCGGCGATGGGCGTACTCGGTCGCACCTACCGCGGCGAGCGCCTCATCGACGCGCCGCCGCTCGTCGGCGCTCGCGCCGCGAAGCCCCCAGCGTCGCCCGGTGAGGCCGAGCGTCACGAGGTCACGGCACCGCACCGCATCGCCCACATTGGCGGCGTAGTTCTGCGGCACATACCCGATGCGAGCGTCACCGCGCGGGGACGGTACCGAGCACCGAGACCTCGCCCGTCGTGGGAGCGAGCACCCCGAGGAGCAGGTGCAGCAGCGTGGTCTTCCCCGACCCGTTCGGTCCGATGACGATCACGATCGAACCCCGAGGGATCGCGAACGTGCCATCGGACCACACCGGTCGTCCGCCCCGCTCGACACTGACCCGATCGAGGACCACCACGTCCGCGCTCACGACGCCTCCACCACGGCGGCGATCGCGGCGAGCTGATCGAGCTGCCAGGAGACGAACGAGGACGAGTCGGGCGGCGACTCGGTGATGTCGACGATCGGCACGCCCGCTTTCTCGCCGGCCTCCCTGATCTGCGCGGTGATCGCTCCTTCAGTTTGGGGGTTCACGATCAACAGATCGGTGCCGTCCTCGAGCACGTGTTCGAGAGCGTTGATGTCTCCCGGTGCCGGGTCGGTCTCGGTCGCGGCGGCTTGCGCGTAGCCAGCGGGCGTGCGGTCGACGAGCGTCAACGCGTCGGCCATGTACTCGAACACGGGCTCGGTCGCGGCGTAGGTGACATGGCCGTCGATCTCGCCGGCCAGCCTGCTCACCTCGTCGAGATACGGCGTCATCGAAGTGGTCCAGGCCTCGTGGCGGGCGTCGAAGTGTGAGCGCAGCTGCGGCGACAACGCGCTCAGCTCACGCGTCACGGCATCGGCCACCGCACGCACCGCGGAGGGGTCGTACCAGAGGTGAGGGTTGTCGCCCTCGGTTCGGCCAGCAATCTCCCCCGCGTCGATCGTCGGCAGTGACGACGCCACAGCGTCAACGGCATCCGACGCCCAGGGGTCGTAGTCGAGCCCGTTGACGACGACGAGCTGGGCGTCGTCGAACTCGGCAAGGTCCGCGGGCGATGGCTCGAACTCGTGCGGATCGACGGAGGATCCACTGACGATGGTCGTGACCTCGGCGCAGTCCCCGCCGAGCTCCTGGACGATGTCGGCCCATTGACTCACCGACACCACCACCACGACCGGATCGCCCGGGCACGCGCCCGCCGTCGCGCCTGCCGCCTCGCCATCGCCCCCGCACGCTGCCAGCGCGACGAGCGGGACTGCCGCGAGCCAGAGCAGGCGGCGTCGCAGTTCCATGAATGAGAACCATACTCAGATTCACTTACGGTTCCCACCCGCTGAAACGCAGGGCCGCCGAGCGAGCGGCCGTACCGTACGACCGTGACCTCGACGGACATCCGCGTCGGGCTGACATCGGCGGAGGCCGCCGATCGGGCCGCCCGGGGGCTGCGCAACGACGTGCCCGACGCGCCCACCCGCACTGTCGCGGAGATCATCAAGGCCAACGTCTTCACTCGCTTCAACTTCATCGTCGGATCGCTCTTCGTCGTGATCCTCGTCGTCGGGCCGCTCAATGACGCCCTGTTCGGCGGCGTCGTCATCGCGAACACGCTCATCGGGATCATCCAAGAGGTCCGGGCGAAGCGCACCCTCGATCGTTTGGCGGTCGTGAACGCCCCCCACGCCCGCGTGGTCAGAGACGGCGACGTCGTCGCGATCCCGATGAACGAGGTCGTGCTCGACGATGTGCTCGAGCTCGCGCCCGGCGACCAAGTCGTCGTCGACGGGGAGGTCGGGGAGAGCGCGGCACTCGAAGTGGACGAGTCTCTGCTCACCGGGGAGTCCGAGACCGTGCCCAAGCCTCCCGGTTCGCCAGTGATGTCGGGCAGCTTCGTCGCCGCGGGAAGCGGCCGCTATCAAGCGACGAAGGTCGGCCGCGACGCGTACGCGGTCTCGCTGGCCGAAGAAGCACGACGCTTCACGCTGGTGCACTCGGAGCTGCGCGGCGGGCATCGACCGGATCCTCACCTATGCAGTGTTCGGGATGGTGCCCACCGCAATCCTCCTGCTGATCAGCCAGCTGCAGGCGGAAGACAGCGTGTCCGACGCGCTGCGCACCTCGGTCGGGGGTGTCGTGGCGATGGTGCCCGAGGGACTCGTGCTCCTGACGAGCGTCGCGTTCGCGGTCGGAGTCGTTCGGCTCGGTCAGGTCAACGTGCTCGTGCAGGAGCTCCCCGCCGTCGAAGGACTGGCGCGCGTCGACATCCTGTGCCTCGACAAGACCGGGACGCTCACCGAGGGGTCGATCGTGGTGCAGTCGGTCGAGACGATCGGGCAGGCGCAGGGCGTGCCCGACGCGCTCGGCGCGATCGCCGCTGCGGACCCGAGCCCGAACGCAACGGCACTCGCGCTGCGCGATGCATTCGTCGCGCAACCGGGGTGGCAGGCCACTGGCGCAATCCCGTTCTCGTCGGCTCGCAAGTGGAGCGCTGTCGCGTTCACGGAGCAGGGGTCGTGGTTCCTCGGCGCTCCCGACGTGCTCCTTCCCATCGCCGTGAACGTCGACGGCGATGCCATGGCCAAGGTGCGGGAGCGGGTCGAGGAGCAGGCTCGAGCCGGCCGGCGCGTGGTGCTCCTCGCGCAGTCGGCCACCGCGCTCAACGGGGACACCCCACCCGCCGACCTCACGCCGCGCGCGCTCGTCCTCCTCGAAGACAAGATCCGCTCCGACGCCGCCGAAACGTTGGCGTACTTCGCCGCACAGGGTGTGACGATCAAGGTGATCTCGGGCGACCATCCCGCGACGGTCGCGGCGGTTGCTCGTCGCGCCGGGCTCTGGGAGGACGAGCCGGTCGACGCGAGAACGTTGCCCGAGGACCCGGCTCGCCTGGGAGTGGTGCTCGAGGCGTCGACGGTGTTCGGGCGCGTCACTCCGCAACAGAAGCGGGCGATGGTCAAGGCCATGCAGGACCGCGGCCATGTCGTCGCCATGACCGGCGACGGCGTCAACGACGTCCTCGCGCTGAAGGACGCGGACATCGGCATCGCGATGGGCACCGGCAGCTCGGCGACGCGCGCCGTCGCCCAGCTCGTGCTGCTCGACAACCGATTCGCGACGCTGCCGAACGCGGTCGCTGAAGGCCGGCGCGTCATCAACAACCTCGAGCGGGTGGCGAACCTCTTCGTCACGAAGACCGTGTACTCGATGATGCTGGCGATCGCGGTCGGCATCGCCGTGCTGCCGTTCCCCTTCCTGCCGCGCCACCTCACCCTCGTTGGCTCGCTCACCATCGGCATCCCCGCGTTCTTCCTCGCCCTCGCGCCGAGCGACCGGCGAGCAAAGCCCGGCTTCGTGAAACGCGTGCTGGTGTTCGCGATACCCGCCGGCATCACCGCGGCGGCCGCCACGTTCACGGGCTACGCGGTCACCCGGCTCGAAGAGGACATCAGCCTGGAGGAAGCCCGTACGACAGCGGCGCTCGTGCTGATGGGGGTCGGCCTGGTCATCCTCGCCCGCCTGGCTCGCCCGCTGACGGGCTGGCGCCGGGTCCTCGTGCTGTCGATGTTCGGCGCGTTCGTGGCGGTGCTGGTCTTTCCGCCGCTCCGCGACTTCTTCGACCTCGACATGCCGCCCGCGATCGTGGTCTTCGCGTGCATCGGCCTCACGAGCCTCGCCGACCAAGCCCTCCGAGTCGAAGAGCTGGTGCTGCGGCACTACGGATTCCCGGTGCTCGACATCGACGAGGACGAGGAGGAGGAGTGGGACGGCGATGACGACGATCGCGACGAGCTGCCTCCTCCTGTCCCGAATCCGCCCACGTCAGTAGCATCGGGACGTGCGCCGACAGATCCCGCCTGACTCGCTGGCCCGCGACGACCGGTTCTTCCGCATCACCACCGCTGAGCGCTTCGACGATCCGCGGCCGGGTGTGGGCGAGGATCGCAAGTTGTTCGTCGAGTCAGAAGATGTGCCCGACCGCGCCCGACGCCAGATGCACGGCATCTTCGTCGGCGAGATCCAAGCGCTCGAAGGCGCCGGTCGCACCGCGTACGACTACGACCTCGACGAGATCCCGTTCGCGCTGAAGCTCGACATGGCCCGACAGTGCTGGGACGAAGCCCGCCACGTCGAGATCTCGATCAAGCTCGGTGACCACATGGGCACCGAGATCGGTGAGTACTCCGAGGCGGTGACCCTCTTCGAGGCCGCGTGTCATCCCGACCCGGTGTTCCGGCTGGCGGGCGTGAATCGAGCGCTCGAAGGCCTCGCCATCGACGTGTTCACGACGATGCGCGACTTCGCCGACGAGATGGGCGACCCCGTGCTCCGCTTCTGCGAGGACTGGATGCTCGCCGACGAGGTGACCCACGTGAAGATGGGCTCACGCTGGCTGCGCGAGGTCACCGAGGGCGACAAGGAGCGGCGGGACGCCGCACTCGAGTTTCAGCGCACCGTCGACGCGCTGTTCAACTTCGGTGGCCGTCGCGGCGAAGATCGCGACGCAGCCATCATCCTCGCTCGCCGCTTCCGCGAGATGGCTGGCTTCAGCACAGACGAAATCGACGTGATCGCCGAGATGGCCGCCGAGCAGCGCGCCGCGCTCGCCGTCTGACGCGGCTCCCCGGGTCACAGCTTCAGAGCTCGGGACCCTCCGCCCGCACCTCTTCGACGCGCTGCATCGCGTCGCGCAGCTGGCCGATCCAGTCCGATTGATGCCGGCCGACCAAGCGCACACACCACCCGAGCGCCTCACTGCGACTGCGGGCCACACCGGCGTCGATGAGCGTGTCGAGCACTGCTCGTTCGGGCATCCGGAGCCGGGTCATCACCGGGACGCTCGCATTCGTGAACATCGCCTCGACCTCGCCACAGCGCGCCGCCCACGACACCTTCTTCCCGAACCTCGCCTCGGCCTCGGAGGCGATGCGGACCCGGTGGTCGCGGGTGTCTTCCCGGAACCCCCGCACGCGAGCCAGGCAGGCCGCGCTCTTGGCCTCGGGCGACTCGGCATCACCGACCGCCGGTTCGGCGACAGTGCCGGTGACCAGGATCTCCTCCCGATCGGCGTCGACCTCCACGGGGGTGGCGAACCACTCACCCGGAATCCGGCCTCGGAACCATCCGATCACTTCATCACCCGGTCGCATAGTTACGAGATTACACAGTTACAGACCCGATGACAAGCGGCTCAGGCCCGGCTCGCCACCGGCGAGCCCTCGAAGACCGCGGCCTTCACGCCTCGGCGTGCGAGCTCCGCGAGGACGGCCAGCGGATCGGCGGCCTCCGCAAGGCCGAACGCCCCGAGCCGCTGCTCGGGTGCGGTGACGACGTGCACCGCGGCCACTGCCGCCACCGCGCCGGCAGCCACACCGGGCCGGTCCATCGCGCCGAGGACGAGCACATCAGTCGCCGCGCCCCGCCGACCGCGGATCTCGACGCGGACGGCGCCGAGGACGCCTTCGGGGTGGGGCGGGCGCAACATCGGCAGGCGTGCGGTGAGGCGATCTCGGCGGGTCGCTGCTTGGCGTGCCGTCACCCGTTGGATGCCGGAGAACGCGGGGACCAGCAGCATGCCGTCCGAGAGCGCGGCGCGGTAGCAGTCTTGGCCCCCGACGGGCTCGGGGAACCAGCACAGCTCGCGACCGGACCCACCGCGCCGTTCGACCCACGCGCCGCCGCGCCAATCCATCGCGTTGCCGCCGAGGGCTTCGTGATGCTGACGCGCACAGGCTGGCCCACCGGTGCCGTACTTCGCGACGTGAAGCTCGCTCACCGAGTCGAAGGTGGCGGCTCCATGACGAGCGAGCAGGCAGGACAGCCCGGGCGCGAACCCGGCGCCGACGACGACCCGCAGACCGCGCCGGCGGGCTTCGCCATCGAGCGCGAGCAGTGCGGTCACGTCCTCGACGCCGTCGCTCACCGAGACGACGTGGTGGCCCCGATCGAGATGGGCCCGCGCGAGATCGGCGTGATCGCCGACCGGAGTCGCGAGCACTGCGACGGAGACCCCTTGGCCGTCGGCCTCCGGCCCGGCGAGCGGGATGGCCCGCTCCCCGAGGGCGGTGCCCACTTCCGCGAGCCGGGTCGGGTCGTTGTCGAAGATGAACACCGAGTCGATGTCGGCGCTGGACACGAGCTGGCGCGCGGCACGCGCGCCGACCGACCCCAATCCGATGACGGCGGCGCGCACCTCAGCGCAGATCTGGGCCGGACAGCTCGCGCCAGCCACCGCCCTGCGGGGGGATGCCCCCTTTGCCGCGCACTCGGATCGCCGCTGCGAAAAGGATCGCCGCGAAGACGGCCAGCACTGCACGTCTCAATGCCTTCATGGTGGGGCTAGCTGGAATCGAACCAGCGACCTCGTCCTTATCAGGGACGCGCTCTAACCGGCTGAGCTATAGCCCCGTCTTCCGCTCGGGAGGGTCAGACAGTACCCGGGGCCGGCGGCGAACCGTCAACCGTTGACGGGGTGGTCGCCGGCTTCGTGGACGGGGCGGCAACGGGGCTGACCGGACGCAGGATCTGCTCTTCGATCACCGTGAACCGGAGGCCCCCGACGAGGTCGCTGATCAAGTTGAACAGGACCGCGAGCACGGTTGTCGCGAACGTGCCGGCGACCACGAGCAGGGCCCCACCGAGCGCCGAGGCTCGCAGGATCTGCTCGCCCACGAACGAGAAGCTGTCGAGCGCGAACAGCTGCTCGATGAAGTTCTCGACGTTGTCGATCGTGCCGGTGCCCACCGCGAACGCCCACAGCAGCACGCCCGCCACCAGCAGCACGAGGTACAACACGATGAAGAACACGAAGGAGATCTTCAGCACCGACCACGCATCGACGCGCCGCACGACACGCTGCACGCGACGCGACCGCACCTTGCGCCGCGCCTTCACCGCAGTGGGTGCGGGCTTCTCCTTCGGCGGCTTCGCTTGCTTGGGTGCCTTCACCGGCGCCGTCGGCGCGGCAGCTGGGAGGGTCTCGATGACTGCTTCGGTTGCTGTCGGCGCGGTCACGACTGCCGTGGCGAGAGTGGTCGCCCCCGCGATCGCCGCCGCGGTCTCGACAGTCGAGTCGGCTCGTGACGGCGACGCCACCGGCGGACCGAGTGCCACCATCGGCACGCCACTCGATGGCGTCTCCGACGCCGACTTCTCGTCCTTCTCGTCCTTCTCGCCGCTTGCGTCGATCGCGGGCGCGGGCTCGGTGACGACCTTGTCGACCGGCTTCGTCGCGGTCTCATCCCCGTTGGCCCCGGGCTCGGCCACGACCTTGTCGACCGGCTTCGTCGCGGCTTCGTCTCCGTTGATCCCGTCCTCGACAACTGCCGTGCTCGCCGCGGTCTTCGCCGCCGCCGACTTCGCGGCCGCTGACTTCGCGGCGGGCCGGGCCCTCTTCGGCTTGGACACCCGCGGCGTCTTGGCCGTGGCGGGCCGATCGACGACATCGGTTGCCGCGGCGGCGACCGGAACCGTGGCCTCGCCGCCTCGTGCGAGCCGTTCGCGGCCGCGGCGTCCGCGGCAAGCAGCGGATCGGCGACGCTCGCGACACTGATCGTCGGGTCGGGTGTCACCCGGCGGGCACGGCGGGGCGGTAGCTCCGTCGTCGAGTTAGGGGGGCTCTCAGAGCCGTCACCCGGCACGCGGTGCAGTGTACGAGATGGGCCGCTCGCGACTTGGTCGGACGCGAGATGATCCGAACCTGACGGGGAGTCACGGCCCATCCGTCTGTTCTCGCGACGGCGAGAACGCGGTGGCCGAAGCAACGCGGCTGAGACCCCGGCGCGCCCGCGCGAACGCGATCGCGTCCCCGACCTGCACCTTCACTTCCGTGTCGGAGTCGTCAAAGTCGATTTCGAGGAGCCTCGCGCCGTTCGCGACGGCCGCTTCGGCCGCCGCGGCGGGGCCGTCGAGTGCTCCAGCGAGCGCCGCCGCGTCCGCGGCCGCTCGAGCCTGTGCGTGGGCGACGAGCATGCCGCCGATGTGACCGATGACGAGGGCGATGCCGCCCACCAACACGATCGCGACCGGCGATCAGAGGCGTCACTTGACCCCTTTCCTCGTCGCCGCTCTCCGCTCCGCTTCGATCGGCTCCTGCTCGCTTCGCTCGACAATCGGTGCTTCGCGCACCCGGGCGTCGCACTGCGACGCCCATCGGCTGCGTCATCACCGCGCGAGCTTCCACATGTGTCTTCCCCTTCTCATTTCGTTCTCTGGGGGAAGTCGCGAACAGGTCAGTCGGCGTCGGGCGGCTGCAAGACGAGGGCGACGGATGCGACGGTCTGACCGTCGTCGAGGCTGACGACCTTCACACCCATGGCATCGCGGCCGAGCGGCGCGTGACCGATGGTGCCGATCACGAGGCGGATCGTGACGCCGGCGGAGGAGATCACCATCACCTCGTCGTCGGGGTTGCTCACCATGTACGCCGCCTGCACCGTGCCGCGGGTCGAGGCGAGCTTGATCGCCCGCACGCCTTGCCCACCGCGGCCCTGCTGGTTGAACTCGCTGATGCGGGTGCGCTTGCCGAAGCCGGCATCGGTGACGATGAGCATGACCGCATCGTCGTGCGCGACGTCGCATGCCACGACTTCGTCGCCGGCCTTGAGCCTCATGCCGCGCACACCGGCGGCGTCGCGCCCCATCGGGCGCACCTGCTCGTCGTCGTTCGCGAACCGTATCGCCATGCCCTTGCGCGACACGATCATCACGTCTTCGGTGCCGTTCGTCTGGATGACCTGTACGAGCTCGTCGTTCTCACGCAAGTTGATGGCGATGAAGCCCTCGCGACGGGACTTGTCGTACTCGGACATCAGGGTCTTCTTCACCTGGCCGAGCTTCGTCGCGAAGAACAGGTAACGGTTCGTCTCGTAGTCGCGTGTGTCGATGACCGCTTCGATGTGCTCGTCGGGCGTGAGCGGCAGCAGGTTCACGATCGGGATTCCCTTGGCCGTGCGATCACGTTCGGGGATCTCGTGCGCCCGCAGGCGGTACACGCGCCCCCGGTTCGAGAAGAACAGCAAATAGGCGTGCGCAGAGGTGTGGAGGATGCGCTTGACCAGGTCTTCTTCCTTGAGCTTGCCGCCCGCCACACCTCGACCGCCCCGGCCCTGGGTGCGGAATGCATCGGCCTCGACGGTCTTGATGTAGCCGGCGCGCGTCATGATCACGAGCAGGTCCTTGTCGTCGAGAAGATCCTCGACGTTCATCTCGCCCGGGTCGTGGGTGATGCGCGCCACCCGCGGTGTCGCGTGCGCCTCGCGGATCTCGGCGAGCTCGGTCTTGATCACGCCGCGCAGCTTCGCGTCGTCAGCCAGGATCGATTCGAGCTCGGCGATCGTCTCGCGCAGCTGGGTCATCTCGTCTTCGAGCTCGTGGCGGGCGAGCCGCGTGAGACGTCCCAGCGTGAGATCGAGGATGTGGTTCGCCTGAACGTCGCTGAACTCGAACGGCGCCGCCATGAGGCCTTCACGGGCGGCCCCGCGATCCTCGGAGCCACGGATCAACGCGATGATCGCGTCGATCGCGTCGAGTGCGCGCAGGAGACCCTCGACGATGTGGGCTCGATCGCGCGCCTTGCGCAGGCGGAACTCGGAGCGCCGCGTGATCACGTCGACCTGATGGGCCACGTAGGCGCTGAGGAGCGTCGCCAGGTTCAGCGTGCGGGGCACGCCGTCGACGAGCGCCACCATGTTGATCGCGAAGCTGCTCTGCATCGGCGTGTGCTTGTACAGGTTGTTCAGCACCACGTTTGCGTTCGCGTCGCGCTTCAATCCGATGACCAGTCGGGTGCCGTCACCGGCCGAGAAGTTGTCGATTGCGCGGATGCCCTCGACGGACTTCTCGTTGGCGAGCTCGCCGATGCGCGCGGCGATGGCGGTTGCCGAGGTCTGGTAGGGCAGCTCGGTGACGACGATCTGGACGCCGCCCTTGACCTCTTCGATCTCGGCGGTCGCCCGCATCCGGACCGAGCCGCGGCCCGTGCGATACGCGTCGATGATGCCGGCGCGACCGAGGATCGAGCCTCCGGTGGGGAAGTCGGGGCCCTTCACGAACTGCATCAGCTCGTCCGGCGTGGCCTCCGGGTTGTCGATGAGGTGCTGCACGGCATCGATGACCTCGCCCAAGTTGTGCGGCGGGATGTTCGTCGCCATGCCTACCGCGATGCCTTGACTGCCGTTGACCAGCAGGTTCGGGAACCGCGCCGGCAGCACCGCGGGGCCCTGGAACTCCCCCGAGTAGTTGTCGATGAAGTCGACGGTCTCCTCGTCGATGCCCGCCATGAGCTGCATCGCGAGCGGCGAGAGGCGGCACTCGGTGTAGCGCTCGGCCGCGGCGTCGAAGTCGGGAGAGCCGTAGTTGCCGTGGAAGTCGATGAGCGGATGACGCAACGAGAACGGCTGCGCCATGCGGGTGAGCGCGTCGTAGATCGCGCCGGTGCCGTGGGGATGCCAGCGCGACGCGACGTTCCCGGTGACCCGCGCGCACTTCACATGCAGCCGATCGGGCCGGAAGCCCTGGTCGAACATGTCGTAGAGGATGCGGCGGTGCACGGGCTTCAGGCCGTCTCGCACGTCGGGCAGCGCGCGGCTGACGATGACCGACATCGCGTAGTCGAGGAAGGATCGCTCCATCTCCTCTTGGATCTCGATCGGTTCGATCGAGCCGAACGCGAGAGTGCCGTCGCCGGGAGGGGTGATGTCCGTCATCAGATGTCCAGGAAGCGGACGTCTTTGGCGTTGCTGGTGATGAAGTGCTTGCGGCTGTCGACGTCGTCACCCATGAGGATCGACATGATCTCGTCGGCGAGTGCAGCCTGCTCGACGTTGACCTGCAACAGCGTGCGCAGCGTCGTGTCCATGGTCGTGTCGCGGAGCTCCTCCCAGTCCATCTCGCCCAGGCCCTTCAGGCGGCCGAACTCCTTCTTGTGGTTGGGATGCTCGGCGAGGAACGCCGCTTTCGCCGCGTCGTCTTTGAGGTAGATCTTCTGCTTGCCGACCTCGGTCGAGTACAAGGGCGGCTGCGCGATGTAGACGAAGCCCTGCTCGACGAGAGCCGTCATCTGTCGATAGAAGAACGTCAGCAACAGCGTGCGGATGTGGCTTCCGTCGATGTCGGCGTCGGCGAGGATCACGATCTTGTGGTAGCGGATCTTGGTGATGTCGAACTCGTCGCCGACGCCGGCACCGATCGCGGTGATCATCGTCTGCACTTCGAGGTTCTTCAGCATCTTGTCGAGGCGAGCGCGCTCGACGTTGAGGAACTTGCCTCTGATGGGCAGGATCGCTTGCGTCTGCGGGTTGCGCGCGTTCACGGCTGAACCACCGGCCGAGTTGCCCTCGACGATGAACAGCTCGCCGTCGCGCGGATCACGCGTGTTGCAGTCCCACAGCTTGTCGGGCATGCCCGCGCCCTCGAGCGCCGACTTGCGGCGTGTGAGCTCACGGGCCTGGCGGGCGGCAACGCGAGCCCGCGCCGCGTTGAGCGACTTCTGCACGACCTGACGAGCCTCCGTCGGATGCTCCTCGAGCCACTCGGCCAACTTCTCGTTCATAGCCTTCTCGACGAGCGACCGCATGCTCACGTTGCCGAGCTTCGCCTTCGTCTGCCCCTCGAACTGGGGCTCGGCGAGCTTCACCGCGACGATGGCGGTGAGCCCCTCGCGGATGTCTTCGCCGAGGAGATTGTCGTCCTTCTCCTTGAGCAGGCCCTTGTTGCGGGCGTACTTGTTCACGACGTTCGTGAGGGCTTTCTTGAAACCCTCCTCGTGCATGCCGCCCTCGTTGGTAGCGATGCCGTTCGCGAACGAGTGGATGCCCTCGTAGTACCCGGTGTTCCACTGCAGCGCGCACTCGACCTGCTGATCGGACTCGGACTGCTCGAAGTACGCGACCTTCTTGAAGAGCGCTTCCTTCGCCTGGTTCAGGTGGCGGACGAAGTCTTGGATGCCGCCCGAGTACTTGTACGTGACTTCCTGCTCGTGGCCCGGCCGCTCGTCGACGAACCGGATCTCGAGGCCGCGGTTCAAGAACGCCATCATCTGCAGGCGCTCGAGCACCGTCTGAGCTCGGAACTCGGTCTCGTCGAACACCGTCGCGTCGGGCCAGAACGTGACCGTCGTGCCCGTTCGGCCGCGCGGCGCCTTGCCTGTGACTTCGAGCTTGCCCTGGGGCTTGCCGCCCTTTGCGAACTCGAGGCGGTGGTGCTTGTCGTCGCGGTCGACCTCGAGCACGAGGCGGCTCGACAGCGCGTTCACGACGGAGACGCCGACGCCGTGCAGACCGCCGGACACCTTGTAGCCGCTGCCGCCGAACTTGCCGCCGGCGTGCAGGACCGTGAGCACGACCTGGGCCGTGCTCTTCCCCTTGTGGGGACCGGAGTGGTACGGGTCGACCGGGATGCCGCGCCCGTCGTCGACCACGCGACACCCGCCGTCGGCCAGCAACGTGACGTCGATGCGCGTGCAGTAGCCCGCCATTGCCTCGTCGACGGCGTTGTCGACGACCTCCCAGATGAGGTGGTGGAGGCCCGACGGACCGGTCGATCCGATGTACATGCCGGGGCGCTTGCGGACCGGGTCGAGGCCCTCGAGAACGGTGATATCGCGGGCGTCGTAGGACGGCATCGTTTGCGACAAGGACGCGTACCTCTCAGCAGGTCGAACGGGCGGGAGATTCGGGGGAAAACCGCAGGTCAGCGGCCAGAATCTCGATAGGTAGAGTTTACCAGAGGGGTGGGAGGAATCCGGTGCTCAAGCGGGTGTTTCAACGCCCTTTTCGGGCCCTTTTCGCAGGCTCCCCATTCGGGGCCACTCGCACCTCGATCGAGCGGACGGAGGTGCCCGCGACGACCTCCCGGAGGCGCTCCAGGAGCTCGGTCTCGAGGAAGCGGACCTGAGTCGCCCAGGCCGACTCGTCGACCCCGATGACGAGCCTCGTTCCATCGAGGGCGAGGGGGCGACAGTGCGCGGCCAGCGTCTCCCCGACGACCACCGACCACTCGGTGAAGACCGTCGCCAGCGGCTGCGCGCCCACACCACTCAGGCTGCGCGTGAGGCGATCGAGGCCCTCCCCCACCTGCTTGGGCTCGGGACGCTCGGGGCGGAAGTCGCTCATGACGCTGCGCTCACGACACGCGTCCCCGCGCTGATCCGGAGCGTCTGCTCCGGACGTGCGCCAGCGGGCAGGCCCCCCGCCGTGGTGAGCAGCACCTGCCCGCGCGGCACGTGCTCGACGAGCGCGGCCGAGCGGCGCGGGTCGAGCTCCGAGAACACGTCGTCGAGCAGCACGACAGGATCCGCGCCGATCTCGCCGCGCCACGACATCGTGACCGGCGAGACGCATGGCCAGCGCGAGCGACCGTTGTTCGCCCTGTGAAGCGTGTGTGCGGGCGACGCGTCCGTCGATCGTCAGGGCGAGCTCGTCTCGGTGAGGCCCGACCGACGTGATGCCGCGCTTCACGTCGAGCTGCCGGGCCGCGAGAAGGGCATCACCGAGATCGTCCGGCCATGACCGTTCATACACCGCGTGGATGTCCACCGCCGCGCCGGCGACGTTCGCGTAGGCGACGCGCAGCGCGGGCCTCAGGAGCTCGAGCAGGTCAGCGTGCGCCGCAGCAAGGCTCGTGCCGGCGCTCGCAAGACGTTCGTCCCACACGTCGAGGGTGGAGAGCGCTCCCTCACCGCCGCCGTGGCGACCGGCCATCTGTCGCAGGAGGGCGTTGCGCTGGCGCAAGACGCGGTCGACGTCGCTGCGCACGCTGTCGAACTTGGGGCTGCGGGCGACGAGCAGGTCGTCGAGATACCGGCGACGCAGCGCCGGCCCTCCCTTCACGATCTCGAGATCGTCGGGAGCGAACACCGTCACGCGCAGCGCCCCGAGGAGATCGCGCGCACGCGTCAGGCGTTGGCGGTTGACCAGCACGCGCCCGCGGCCGGATCCGACCTCCGCCTCGATCAACAGCTCACGGCCCTCTCGTTCGATGTCGGCGCGCACTACGGCGGCGGCCGCGCCAACGCGCACGAGGGCGTCAGTCGGGGCCCCGCGGAAGCTCTCGAGCAGCGCGGTGTAGGCAATCGCCTCGAGGAGGTTCGTCTTTCCCTGGCCGTTGTCACCGACGATGGCGGTGAGGCCGGGAGCGAGCTCGACGTCCGCTGTCGCGAAGTTTCGAAAGTCCGTGAGCCATAGCCGGCGCACCCTCATCGAGGGGGCCCGCCGGACATCACGACACGCGAACGGGCATCAGGAGATAGGTGAACTCCGTCGACTCGGGCGAGCGCACCACTGCCGGCTTGAGCGCGTCGAGCGTCTCGAGCACGACGGTCTCTCCTGCGACGGCCTCGACGCCGTCGCTGAGGTAGCCAGGGTTGAACGCGACGACCATCTCGCTGCCCTCGTACTTCGCCTCGTCGAGCTCCTCCTCGGCCGTGCCGAGGTTCTGGTTGACCGCCTCGAGCTGCACGCCCTCCGCGCCCATCTTGAGGCGGATGTTGTTCGACTCGGCCGCAAAGAGCCGCACACGCCGGATGGCGGCGAGGAGCTTCTCTTTCTCGACCGTCAGGCGGTTCGGATACTTCTCGGGGATGAGCTGGCGGTAGTTCGGATACTCGCCCTCGATGAGGCTCGTCGTGAGACGCACGTTGCCGACATCGAACGTCGCGTCGTGCTCGCCGAGCCGCAGCGTGATCTCTGCGGCGCCGCCGATCACGCGCTTCAGCTCGTTCAGCGCGCGCGACGGCACGAGCACTTTCTGGCCCTCGGCGAGGACGCCGGTGCTGTCCAGATCGCGCACGGCGAGCCGATAGCTGTCGGTCGCCACCAGGCGCAACCCGGGTCCCTCGGCCGCCATCAACACGCCGGTAAGGATCTGACGCGCTTCGTCGGTGCTCGCGGCCCGGACCACCTGATCGAGCGCGATCTCGAACGGCTTCGCTTCGAGCACCACCGTGTGCTCGGACGGCTCTTGCGTGCGGGGGAACTCGTCGGCGGCGACGGTGCGCACGCTGAACTTGGAGCGCCCGCTCGTGATGCGGACCTCTTCGCCGGCCAGCTCGACGTCGACCGCAGCTGGCTCGAGGGCGCGCACGATGTCGTGCATGACCCGCGCCGGCACCACGGTCACGCCGTCGGCGCTCCCGGTGACTTCCTTCGTGACGCGCAACGTGAGCTCACGATCGGTGGCAGTGAGCTCGAGGTCATTCCCCGAGAGCACGATCCGGACTCCCGACGCCAGTCCCGGCAACGCCGCGCCACGACCGACCGCGGCCCGCGCGGCAGTACCGAGCGCTTCGGCAAGCTCCTCACGCTCACAGCGAAACTTCACGACCGCTCTTCCCCTTCTCGGTTCTTAAAGAGATAGCAATGGCAATAGGGGCTGGGGATTGTGGATCAAGGCCTGTCATCGCAGGTCAGTGTGCATCGTGTTGTCCTGGCGCCGTCCCCAGGCTTCCACAGGCCCTGAAGAAGCTGAGGGACCCTCAGGGGACAACGCGTGTCGTATCCACCGGTGACCGGCCTTCGCCCACAGGGTGTTCCACATCTACGCGCTGCTCTGGATGCGTTGGCGAAGCTCGGTCACCTGGTCGTAGATCTGCTGACGCTCCTTCATCAGCGTGCCGATCTTCTCGACGGCATGGATCACCGTGGTGTGGTCGCGGCCTCCGAACTCACGGGCGATCGCCGGATAGCTCAGGTCAGTGAGCTCCCGCATCACGAACATGCCTATCTGGCGGGCCGTCACGAGGGGCTTGCGTCGGCTCTTGCCCTTGAGCTCGTCGACCCCGAACCCGAACATGTCCGACGTCTTGTCGAGGATGAGGGTCGGCGTGATCTCGCGCGGTTGGTGGCTGCTCAAGATGTCGCCGAGCACCTTCTCGGCGGCGACGGTGTTCAGCGGGGCGTGCGTGAGGCTCGCCCAGGCCAAGACCCTGGTCAGAGCGCCTTCGAGCTCGCGGATGTTGTCGGTGATCGCGACCGCGATGAACTCCATGACGTCGTCGGGGACCGTCATGGTCTCCTTCTCGGCCTTCTTGTGGAGGATCGCGAGGCGCGTCTCGAGGTCGGGGGGCTGGATGTCGGTGGTGAGCCCCCACTTGAACCGGCTGCGCAGCCGATCCTCGAGCGTCGGGATCGCGTCGGGCTGGCGGTCCGACGAGATCACGATCTGCTTGTTGGCGCCGTGGAGGGAGTTGAACGTGTGGAAGAACTCCTCTTGGAGCCCTTCCTTGCCCTCCATGAACTGGATGTCGTCGATCATCAGCACGTCGATCTCGCGGTAGCGGCGCTTGAACGCCGCACTCGCGTTCGTACGGATCGCGTCGACGAACTCGTTCAGGAAGACCTCAGTTGAGACATACCGCACCTGGTAGTGGGCGTAGTTCTGCTTGACGTAGTTGCCGATGGCATGGAGCAGGTGGGTCTTGCCGAGCCCGGCCGCCCCGTAGATGAACAAGGGGTTGTACGACCGTGCCGGCGTCTCGGCGACGGAGAGGGCAGCGGCATGAGCGAAGCGGTTCGACGTCCCCGTGACGAACGCCTCGAACTGGTAGCGGGGGTTCAGATCGGCCGCAGTGCGGCGCGGCATCGGTTCGAGCGTGAGTGTCGGCGCCGCATCCGCGGGAGACGTGCCGAGGATCGAGTCGAAGCCGTCGAGGCCGTCGACATCGACACCAGACGGGAGCACATCGGGCAGGACCTCGATGTGCAGCTCGACGCCGGGCACCCCGACCTCCGCCAGCGCGTCTCGGACCATCGCCTCGTAGCGGCCCTGGATGCGCTCCTTCACCAGCGTGCTCGGCACCGCCATCACGAGCAGGCCGGAGTCGAGGCTGGTGGGCCGCGCGTCGGAGAACGTCGAGTGCCAGACCGCTTCGGAAACCTGCGCGCGCAGCACTTGGGCCGCGGCATTCCACAGGTGCTGAGCCTCACTCACCTGCGTCGTAGCCTCCTGATCGACGGTGACGTCCACAGGCCCGTCCACACCTGTGGATAACAAGAACAGCACACGCCGTGACGTTCCATGGTGCCCGACCGGACCCCATAGTCGCCTGATTCCCCCCAAACCGGGAACGGGACGCTACCACTGGCCTCTGTGGGCCGCGCAAGCCCCCTGATCAGGATGAACGGAGCTGTCGTCCACAGGACCCCCGGGGCTCTTTGCCTTCGGGGGCGGTCCCCTCTAGCCTGGACAGCGCAAGATCCTCGTTTCGCGCGCCCGACCGTCATGACCTGGTGTCCCGACGGCCGTTCAGCTATGGAGCGCATCGAGGTGCATCGATCGAGCACGAGAGGGCACGGGATCGCATCAGCCGCTGTGGCGGCCCGACGCCCTTCCGGTCGAGGAGGAGTGAGTGAAGCGCACCTACCAGCCGAACAACCGCAAGCGAGCCAAGCGCCACGGGTTCCGTCACCGCATGTCGACGAAAGCCGGTCGCGCGGTGCTCGCCGCCCGGCGCCGCAAGGGCCGGCTCCGGCTGTCGGCCTGAGCCGCCTCCATGGGCGTTCGTCCCACGCTGCCGTCCGTCGCCACGGGCAGCGCGTGCGCAGTGGACCACTCAGCGTGACCGTGCTGGTTGCCTCTCCGGCACAGGATCGGGCGCGTGTCGAAGTCGGCTGGGCCATCGGTCGACGGGTCGGCACCGCGGTCACCCGCAACCGCCTGCGACGCCGCCTTCGCGCGCTTGCTCGCTGACGAGCATCGCGTGACGCCATTGCCCGCCGGGGCATACGTGTTCCGGGTCGACCCGTCCGCCGCCGGGCTCACCTACGCGGGGTTGTCGGGCAACCTGCACGAGCTCGCGGTCGCCGTGCGCCGAGCGGTGCCGGCATGAGCGCCGGTGCCCGGATGATTCGGCGGTCCGTGCTCCTCTACCAGACGGTGCGCGCCGGTCGACCGTCGCCGTGCCGCTTCGTCCCGAGCTGCTCCACCTACGCCCTCGAGGCCGTCGAGTCGTATGGCGCCGTGCGGGGCACAGCGCTGGCCGTGCGGAGGGTGTGTCGCTGCCATCCGTGGGGCGGCCACGGCTTCGACCCGGTGCCTGAGCGGAAGGCGGTCTGACGTGTTCGACCTCATCGCCACGATCCTGGCGTGGTTCTACGACCTGGTGCCGAACTACGCGATCGCGATCGCGCTCCTCACCCTCTCCGTGATGGTGCTGCTCACGCCCCTCACTCTCAAGGGCACCAAGTCGATGCTGGCCATGCAGCGGCTCCAGCCGGAGATGAAGCGCATCCAGCAGCAGTACAAGGGGGACCGTCAGAAGCTCAACGAAGAGCTGATGAAGTTCTACCAAGAGAACAAGATCAACCCGCTCGGCGGATGTCTTCCCCTCTTGTTGCAGATGCCGGTGTTCTTCGTGCTCTACCGGGTGTTGCATCAGCTGACGCGGACATGCACCGCCGGGCTCCTGGCGAGCGGCGCCTGCACGACGATCGGCAACTTCGCCCCGAGCTATCTCGATCACTCGACGAAGCTCTGGCAGGACCTGACCGCCACCGACCAGATGCTGGCGTTCGGGATGGACCTGTCCCAGAGCGCCGCCAACCAGATGCGGGATTCGTTCGTCGGGGCGCTCCCCTACCTGATCCTGATCCTGGCGGTCACCGCCACCAGCTACATCCAGCAGCTGCAGATCTCGGCTCGCAACAAGAGCGGCACGCCCATCAACCCGCAGCAGGCGATGCTGCTGAAGATCCTCCCGGCCTTCTTCGCCTTCATCAGCCTCACGCTGCCCGCCGGCATCGTCGTCTACTTCCTCGTGTCGAACCTCTACCGCATCGCGCAGCAGGCGTACATCACGCGCGCGTTCTACCGGCAGGATGCGGCGAAGGAGGCCGCCGAGCTCGAGGCGAAGGGCAAGCCTGAACCGAAGACCGAGAGCTCAGAGCCGAAGGCACCGGTGCTCCCGCCGGCGGCCAAGAAGGCGCAAGCCCAAGCGGCCAAGAGCGGGAAGCCCGCCCCGAAGCCGGCACCGAAGGGCAACGGCTCGGGGTCCCCGCCGGCGCCTCGGCCCAAGCCCAAGTCGTCCGGGATGACGGCTCGACCGGCTCCGCGTCCGACGTCGGGCGATGCATCGGCAGGTACCGGGTCCGAGTCCGGCGAGTCGCCCCCGTCGCCCACACCACCGCCCAAGAAGAAGAAGCGCTGACCGCGGTGCAATGGGTGGAGACCACCGGTCGGACGGTGGAAGAGGCGCTGGACGCCGCGCTCGACCGGTTGGGGGTCGGCGAGGAAGACGCCGAGGTCGAGGTCCTCGAAGAACCGCGCCCGGGTCTGTTCGGGAGGATGCGGGGGGAGGCCCGGTTGAGAGTGCGAGTGCGGCCGACCACCCCACGTCCGAAGGCCGAGCGCCGCGATCGCCGCCGCCGACCGCCTCGCGAAGGTGAGCGTCCGCCGTCCGGTGAGCGCCAGTCGACCAACGGCAAAACGCCGAAGGAGTCCAAGCCGGCCGCGCCGGCTCCGGCCAAGCGTGCGTCCCAGGAGGTACCGACCGTGTCTGACCCTGCCCAGCTCGAACGGGAGCAAGAGGTGGCATCGGGGTTCGTGAGCGGCCTCGTGACCGCTTTCGGGTTCGAGGCCGAAGTCTCGACCTCGATTGACGAAGACGAGATCGAGGTGGCACTCGAAGGTGACGACCTCGGGCTGCTGATCGGGCCCCGGGGCCAGACCCTGGCCGCGGTCCAGGAGCTCACCCGGACTGTCGTCCACCGCGCCATGCCGGAGCGTTCGGGATGGTTGAGGGTTGATGTCGGCGGCTACCGCCAGCGCCGCAAGGAGGCGCTCGAGCGCTTCACGGTCCAGCTCGCGGGAGAGGTCATTGCCACGGGCGAGCCCCGGGCGCTCGAGGCGATGAGTGCGGCTGACCGCAAGATCGTCCACGACGCGGCCCAGGAGGTCGCCGGAGTCGTCACGCTGTCAGAAGGTGAGGAACCGCATCGTCGGGTGGTCATCACCCGGGCCGCGGATTGAACCCGCCGGCAGACGTTGGTGGTGATCGAGGCTTGTCTGCTCGAGGTGCTCGAGGAGGCGCAGGCCCGAGGCTTCGCGGGGCCAGGGCCGATTGAGGCGCATCTCGCGGTCGCCCGTTCCGGCCTGGAGCTGCTCTCCGGCGTCACGTCGGCCGTCGATCTGGGAAGCGGGGGCGGAGCGCTCGGCCTGCCCCTCGCCGTGTGGGATCCGTTGGTGACCTGGATGCTCGTCGAGTCCAGCACTACCCGGGCCTCGTTCCTCCGGCGGGCGGTGGGGCGATGCGGTCTCGAAGAGCGGGTGTCGGTGGTCGCCCAGCCCGCCGAGGTTGTCGGGCGCGATGCCTCCCATCGGGGTGCCCATGACCTCGTCGTCGCCCGGTCCTTCGGCCCCCCGGCCACCACCGCGGAGTGTGCCTCGCCTCTTCTGCGGCGAGGCGGACGGCTGGCCGTTGCCGAGCCTCCCGATGGTCAGGGAAACGAGCGGTGGCCGGCCGTCGGGGTTGGCGAGCTCGGGCTCGAGGTGCGTCACCAGATTGGGTCATTTCGGGTTCTGGAGCAGGTAGGGGCGTGTCCGGACCGGTTCCCGCGCCGCACGGGGGTGCCTCGGCGCCGACCGTTGTTCGGCTCGTGACGACAAGTCAGGGGTGGTTTCACGTGGAACGATGCTTGACCGGGCCCGACACAGCGGGGACGATGCAGCCGCGATGCAGGAGGGCTCCATGAGCGACGATGCCGGACTTCCCTCCCCAAACGGCGCGCCGTCGGTGCCATCGGCACCCGCCGCTCCGCCGGAGCTCACGGAGGCTGCGGAGACGCTGGAACCGACACCTCGAGTGCCGCGGCCTCTGCCTCGGGTGCTCGCGGTGGCCAATCAGAAGGGTGGCGTGGGGAAGACCACGACCGCCGTGAACCTGGGGGCGTGCCTCGCCACTCTCGGCTACCGCACGTTGGTGGTGGACCTCGACCCGCAGGGCAACGCGTCAACCGGACTGGGGGTGAACCCTCGGGAGCTCGAGACGTCGATGTACGAGGTCATCATGCAAGACCTTCCGATCGACCAGTGCATCGAGCCCACGTCGGTGCGGCACCTCTTCGTCGCCCCCGCGAGCCTCGACCTTGCCGGTGCCGAGATCGAGCTCGTCCCCGCGTTCAGCCGCGAGCTCAAGCTCCGGCGGGCGCTCGAGGTGGTGCGCCCCGACTACGACTTCATCCTCATCGACTGCCCCCCATCCCTCGGTCTGCTGACCGTCAACGGCCTGGCCGCCGCCGGCGAGGTGATCGTGCCGATCCAGTGTGAGTACTACGCACTCGAGGGTTTGGGCCAGCTTCTCCGCAACGTCGAGCTCGTGCGCAAGAGCCTCAATCCCACCCTGGAGCTGTCGTCGATCATCCTCGTCATGTACGACGCCCGGACCAAGCTTGCGGATCAGGTCGTGCAGGAGGTTCGGGCCCACTTCGGTGACCGGGTGTGCAGGACCGTGGTGCCCCGGACGGTTCGGTTGTCGGAGGCGCCGTCGTTCGGCCAGCCGATCATCTCCTTTGATCCCACCTCCCGCGGCGCCATCGCCTATCGGGAGCTGGCCAAGGAGGTGAGTGGTGGCGCGCCGCAGCGGGCTGGGTAAGGGGCTGGGGTCGCTGATCCCGGCCGAGGCGCCGGGCGAGGGGACGTCCACGTCAGCCGGTGCCTATCGCGAGGTCCCCCTCGTGGCGATCACCCCCAATCGGCATCAGCCCCGAGCGCACTTCGACGAGGAGTCTCTGGTGACCCTGGCCGCCTCGGTGCGCGAGGTCGGGGTGATCCAGCCGGTGCTGCTCCGCGCGACCGGCGACGACACCTTCGAGCTGATCGCCGGCGAGCGACGGTGGCGGGCGGCCAAGCGTGCCGGCCTGACGACGATCCCGGCGCTGATCCGCGAGACCGACGAGCTCGGTTCAGTCGAGCAAGCCCTCGTCGAGAACCTGCATCGGGAGGACCTCAGCCCGCTCGAGGAGGCCGGGGCGTACCAACAGCTCATCGAGGACTTCGGCCTGACGCACGACGAGCTCGCCGCTCGGGTCGGCAAGAGCCGCGTGGCGATCACCAACACGTTGCGTCTGTTCCAGCTGCCGCCGAGGATCCAGAAGTTGATCGCCGAGCGCCGGTTGTCCGCCGGGCATGCCCGAGCCCTTCTCGGGACTCCCGATCGCTCGTTCCAGGAGGCGCTCGCGAAGAGGATCGTCGAGGAGGGGCTGTCGGTCCGGGCCGTGGAGGAAGCGGTCCGGACCCGACAGGGCACCTCGGACCCGGAGGGTGGCGGTGACGCCGCACCGAAGCAGCGTCTCCGGGCCCCGGGTTTGCTCGAGCTCGAAGAGCTGTTGTCCGAGCGTCTCGAGACCCGGGTGAAGGTGGACATGGGCGCCCGCCGCGGCAAAGTCGTCATCGAGTTCGCCACCCTCGAGGATCTCGAGCGGATCTATCGACGGATGTCGGTCGGCTTCACCTCCGGCGCGCCCTCGTCCGATCCTCAATCTGACGATGAGGCTTAGTATCCACAAGGTTGAGCACAGCCTGTGTGAAACCGGGTGACTTCCATGAAAGGGTATGAGACGCGCGGAAACTGAGCGGCGCTCAGGGAGATGTGCTCAGGTGGCCTGGATGGGCTGCTGGCACCACCGGGTGATGCCCCGGCCGACCGCCAGCGCCAGATCAGGCAGCTGCGCGACCGCGGAGCGCGGTGGGCCGATCGCGCAGTGCACCGCGGGCATGCGGGTCTCCCGTAGCACGGCCAGCCGCATACCGATGGGGACACCCGATTCCTGTCCGAGCACGGGTGGTACGAGGCTCTCGAGGATGTCGGCGAGGCGCTTGCCCCCTGCCGATTCGAAGCCAGTGGCCGCGTAGTACGCGGTGCGGCACCGCTCGTCGTCGAACGTGAGGTCGACATAGAGCTCGGCGTCGAACGTGTTGGCCGCCGCCGCCAAGGTGGATCCGTCGGGGTGCTGCAGCACGAGCACGTCTGCGCCGACGAGTGCGAGCGCGCGATGCACGCCGCGGACAAGCACCTCGAGCCCGCCGGGCTCGCCGATCGCGATGCGCCGGCCGGCCAAGGTCGTGGGCGCGTGGCGGAGCGAATCGCGCTCGCGGACCTCGGAGACTCCTTGTGTCGAAGACCGCGCGCCGAGGCGGGTCAGGGCCTCGACCGTTTCCGGGCCGGCGATCCCATCGGCGGGCAGCCCCGCGTTCGCCTGGAACTCGGTCAGAGCCTGCGCGGTGCTCGGGCCGAAGATGCCGTCGACGCGACCGGGATCGAACCCGAGTGTGCCGAGGCGTCCCTGCAGCTCGGCCACGTCGTCGCCTCGTTGCATCGGCCGGCGCAAGTAGAGGAGACGGTCGCCGAGCTGATAGCCGGCTTCGACGATCGCGCTCCAGGTCTGCTGGTCACAGAGGCCGTCGGCCTGCAGGCCCCGCGCGATCTGGAACGCCTTCACCGCAGTCTCGGTCGCGGCGCCGAACCGGCCGTGCTCACCGCTCCCGGGATCGAAACCGGCGGTTGCCAGCCGGCGCTGGAGATCGCGCACCGGCTCACCTGCTGCGCCGAGGCGCAGTGGGAGGCCTTCTACAGGAATTCGCTGAGCTCCTGAAGGAGCTGACCCTTGCCCTTCGCGCCGACGAGCCGCTTCTTCGCTTGGCCGTCCTGGAACACGATCAGGGTGGGAATGCTCATCACGTCGAAGCGGCGGGTGATGTCGGGGTTGTCGTCGACGTTCAGCTTCACGACCCGCAGCGTGCCCTCGTGGTCGGCGGCGATCTCCTCGAGGATCGGCGTGATCATCTTGCACGGGCCGCACCACTCCGCCCAGAAGTCAACGATGACGGGCTCGCTCGAGCCTTGGACTGTCTCGTCGAATGTGGCGTCGGTCAGGGCGGTGATCGGGGACATCAGGATCCTCTCGAAGTGGGGAACAGCGGCCAGAGCGGGTGCGGCAGGCTGCGAATACTGAACCACGAGGGTGGTCGCAACATTCCGGATGGTGCGCCGGGCACCATCAGCGGCGGGCCGGACGGGCGTCAGCCGTGACGGGCTTCGAGCCAGCGCTCGGCGTCGATCGCCGCCATGCAACCCGAACCGGCGGCCGTGATCGCCTGCTTGTAGACGTGGTCCTGGACGTCGCCCGACGCAAAGACGCCCTCGACGCTCGTCCTCGAACCGTCGTGGGTGACCAGGTATCCACCATCGTCCATGTCGAGCTGGCCTTTGAAGAGGTCGGTGTTGGGGGTGTGGCCGATCGCGACGAACAAGCCGTCCAATGGCAAGGTCGAGGCCGCCCGCGTCTTCACGTTCATGAGCTGCGCTCCGGTGAGCTTCGTGTCGCCTTCGAGGTCGGTGACCACGGTGTCCCAGAGGAACTCGATCTTGTCGTTGGCCATCGCTCGGTCCTGCATGATCTTCGTTGCGCGGAGTGCGTCGCGGCGGTGGATGACCGTGACTTTGCTGCCGAACTTGGTGAGGAACAGCGCTTCTTCGATCGCTGAGTCGCCCCCGCCGACCACCCCGATCTCGCAACCACGGAAGAAGAAGCCGTCGCAGGTCGCGCACGTGGAGAGCCCGTGGCCGAGCAGGCGAGACTCGGCTTCCAGCCCGAGCATCACCGATTGCGCCCCGGTCGCGACGATCACCGCCTCGACGCGGTGCTCCTGGTCGCCGACCCACACGCCGAACGGCGACTGCGTGAGGTCGACGCGTGTCACCTTCGCGGTCACGCACTCCGCACCGAAGCGGGTCGCCTGGTCGCGGAACCTCATCATGAGGTCGGGACCCATGATCCCGTCCGGGAAGCCCGGGTAGTTCTCGACCTCCGTCGTCGTCATGAGCTGTCCGCCGGGCTGATCGCCCGTCGAGGAGATCTCGCCCTCGATGACGAGCGGCGCGAGGTTGGCGCGCGCGGCGTACACGGCGGCCGTGAGCCCCGCGGGCCCGGACCCGATGATGATGACGTGCCGCGGATCAGGCATTGGCTCAGCTCGTCGGGACAGGCGTGATGGCGGCGGGGACCGGGTCGGGAAGCGTGGCGGTCCCCCTCTGGGTCCACACGATCAGGCCGGCGATCACGAACACTCCACCCAGCACGAGGTAGGCGACCCAGACCCCGCCTGGCAGGTAGTTGTCGAGCGCCCGAATGAGGGCGATGATCAGCATGAGCACTGCCGCAAGGATCAATGTGCCGCCCACCACCACGTAAACGATGACCCGTGCGGCCAGGAGGATCGGCGCCACGGCGCGATCTCGAACCGTGGTGACGACTTGCTCGATGGTGTCGGCGGCTTGCGCCGGCCAATCGCCATCGAGGACCGGGATCGAGAGGGGATCGTCGGTGTCGGCCATGGCGCGGCAGCGTATCCGAGGATCTCGTCAATCGATCTGGGCGAGCACCTCGCAGCTGGGGTCGGACACCACGATGATCACCGTGTCGCTCGAGTCGCCTGTGGCAAAGACGAGCGCTCGTGCGGGACGGTCCTGCCACCGTAACGTCGCCGAGTCCACGAGAGCTTCGAGTGCGATCGTCGACGCCGCTCTGGCCTCCGGCTCGCAGATCGACGACGGCGTTGTGCTGTCGGCGTCGGCACTGGCGGCGAAGGTGTCGAACTGCGACTGCAGTGCCGTTGTGCTGTCCACTTCACCGAGATCTCGGGCCGGTGCCGTCGGGGACGGTGGGGACGCGGCGTCGTTGGCTGCCTCGGGCGCGACCCCCGCGGCAGCCCCCGCGCCGAGGTCGGCCGATTGGCTCGTCGGCGCGCTCTCCGCTGCCGCGGCGTCGCCGCCGGCATCGTTCGAGGAGGTCAGTCGCTCGGATCCGCCTGCCTCTCCCTGCGCGGTCGTCGCCGCTCCGCTGGCCGCGGTCTCGGTGGAGTTGGTCTCGTCGCGTCGCAGCAGGGTCACGGCGCCGAGCACAACCACAACTGCCGCGGCCGCGCCGAGCACTCGGAGCGCGACCGGGCGTCGGGGGCGAAGCGGCGTCGGTGCTGCGGGGACGGCGCGACCGGCGTCGAACTCGGCGAGCGCGGCGGCGATCGCCTGCTCTCTGCGGTCGGGGTCGACCGGCACTGGCGCGCCCACCTGGGCCGCGACCGCGCCGAACTCGTCGACCCTCGCCGCGAGGGCGGGGTCGAGATGCGCGGGCGGCGCCACCTCTTGGTCGAGGAGAGCGCTGGCCAGCTCGTCGGGCGTGAGGGATTCGTCAGGCATCGCTAGTCCGTTGGACGTCCGGAAGTCGGGTCGGGGTTCCCGGTCATGAGGCTCGCGAGCGCCACTCGACCACGTGAGATCCGGGAGCGAACCGTCCCCGGCGGGATGCCGAGGACGTCGGAGATCTCCGCGTAGTCGAGCTGGCACAGGTCGCGGAGCACCACAGCCGCCCGAAAGTCAGTGGGGAGCTGGGCGAGCGCGGCGTCGAGATCGAGGCGGTCGGACACTTGCTCGTCGAGGAGGGGCGCGTCGTCGGAGGGGTCGGCGATGTCATCGTGCTCGTCCCGGTCGCCGAGGCCGACAACCGGGCGCCGCCGCCGCCGGCGGAGCTCGTCGAGGCACACGTTCGTCGTCACGCGATACGCCCACGTCGAGAACTGGGCGCGGCCGTCGAAGCGGGGCAGACCACGCACGATCGCGAGGAGCGCCTCCTGCGCCGCGTCCGCTCCGTCGGCGTCTGATCCCGTGATCCGACGGCACAAAGCGAAGAGCCGGTCGTAGTGACGGCGCAGGAGGGTGTCGAGCGCGACCCGATCGCCGTCTTGCGCCGCGGAGACGAGCGCCTGATCGTCGGCGTTGGTGATGCCCGGACTGTAACCAGCGCCCCTTGTCATGCTCGGGCTCCCCGCACTCCCGACGCCCGCGCTCGCGGCTCAGGCAGACGGCGCCGCTGAGGTCGGATGGCTCGTGCGCGTCTGCTTGCGTTGCAGGCGCCGCGAGCTGCGCAGGTGATGCACCCACCATCCGGCGAGGAACAGGCCTGCGCCAGCCGAGAGGATGAAGCCCACGCCCGACACCGCGGTCGAACGGACCGTGAGCCGTTCGGTGGCGATGGGCAGCGTGCCGTCGGGCGACGTCACCTGGACGGTCAACGGGAACGTGCCCGAAGCGCGGGCGCGGACCTTGAACGTCACTGTGTTGTTCGCGCCGTCGACGGTCACGACTTGCGCGGCACCGTCGGGAAAGTCGAGCTTCGCGCTCGTGAGTACAACCCGTACGCGGAGTGGCGCGGGAGAGGTGCTGCGGATGGTCAGTGGCACCGACGCGTCGCGCGACGTGAGCGTGACCGACTGACGAGCCGGAGCGCGGAGAAACGAGGTCTGCTGGTTGATCTCGGCGTCGACGGCGTCGAGGTACGCGTCCCGGCGGTCCGCGTCGAGCCCCACGGCGCTCGCGACGAGCAGCCGGCGCCTGGCGGAGTCGAGCAGTGCGTCGTCCTCGTCGACCATCGAGGCGAACCCGGTGAGCCGTTGCCGGGTGCGCACCAGCGACGTGCCGAAGCCGGCCGTCGTCGTCGCCGTCGAGTCGGCGGCGAGGGACCGCACCACGGGACGTCCGTCCTCGTCGACGGCGCGCGGGACCGTGCGGAAGTACTCGTCGACGGTGACGGCGGCGAGGAGCGGGGACGTCTCCAGACCGTCGAGGAACACGTCGAGGAATGCCGCCGAGGGCTCCCAACCCGCCGGAGGCCGCACGACCGTCCCGCGTTCGATGCTCGGGCTGTCGAAGTAGAGCTGTGACAGATCGGTGAGGAGATGGACGGCGGCGAGCGCAGGATCGCCCGGTTCGGTGAAGTGGGCGACGAGGCCGTCATCCACGAACGTCGTGCTCTGCACGGTCACGCCTTCGACCTCGAGCGACGCGGGTCGAGTGAGGGTGAACGGCAGCGCGGTCGGCGCGAGCAGGTCCTCCCGCAGGATCAGCTGGTCCACGCCGAGGTCGCGGAGACCAGCGAGAGCCAGTCCGTCCACGGGCTGGTCGGCGATCCAGGTGCGTCCGTCGGGTCGTGCCGGCGCCAAAGCGGCGGCGAGGGCATCGCTGCCAGTGCGGAGCTGTGTCGTCACTTCGTCGGCGAGTCCGTCGTGCAGCATCGCCGTGGCGTCGATGTCGACATAGGGCCCGGACACGACTTGACGTGCGCCGATCGCGACGCGGAGCTGCTCGCCCAGCTGTCGGTCCTCGGTCGATGGAGTCGCGTTGAGCGCGGTGACTGTCTCGGCCGAGGGCACGATCGTCAGGGGCACGTCGGGGTGGCGTCCGAGCGCGCCGACGAAGGTCGCGAGGGCCGCGCGGTCCTCGTCCAGCAGGCGTGTGGAACCGTCCGGCGCGAGCGCAGGTGCGGCCGCCAGCGGAACGACGGTCGCCACGGCGAGCGGACGCGACCCCGGTGCATCGGGGGTGCTGCGCACGAGGTGGGTCGTGAAGCCGTCGATGAGGTCGCCGTCGGGTGTCCGGAGCTCGATGCGCAGTGGGTAGACGCCGTCGACGCGGATCCGGGTGCGCCCGGTTTGGTTGGTCGCACTGATCGGCGCGGTGACCACGATGTCGCCGCGGGCGTCACGTGTCAGCTCACCGACTGGTCGCGAGACGGTCGCCAACGGCGAGCCGAGATCTCCCTCGAGTGACGCCTGGAACAGCGACCGAGAGCGGAGCCTCTGATAGAGCACGACGGCGATCTCGCTGCCCGCCGGCGCGAGCTGATCGAGGTGGATGGTGGCCTCGAGCCGGCCTTCCGGCAGGATCCAGAGGTTCTGCTCGACGAGCGTGAGGTGTACGTCGGCCGTCTCTTGGGTGGGTGCCGTTGCGCCTGCTGCGACGCTGGTCAGCATCGTCCCGACGACCGACACGACGACCACGACGACGGCGCCGACGACGGCGCCGACGGAGGCGCGCCGATGCCTCACCGCTCGACCCCATCAGCGAGATGAAGGCGCAACACCGCGAGGCGGTCGGTCTCGACGACGAAGCCGACGCCGAGGTAGAGGTTGAGCGCGCGGGCGTTTGCGAGCTGGGTGTTCACCAGCACACGTTCGACGCGGTGCCGTCGCAACCAATGCAGCCCATCGAGCACCAGCGCGCGCCCGACGCCCTGTCCCTGCGCGTCGGGTCGAACCGCGAGGCGCTGCAAGTAGCCGGCCGTGCCCGCGCGACCCGTGAGCGCGTAACCGGCGACGTCGTCGGCGTTCGCTGCCCCGTTGACCATGCCACTGACGACGCGGAGCCGGCGGACGGGAGTGGCCGCCATCGCTTGAAGCAAGCCTTGACGGCCGAGCCGCCAGAAGTCCGAGAACGCCTCGGAGTCGGTGGCCAGGATCCCCTCCCAATCCTCGTCCCGAGCGCGCCGAGCGCGTGGCCCGGTTCGGGGCGCGGCCCGGCGGGGGAGCGGGGTCATGTGGTGCACGAGGAGGTGCAGCTCCTCTCGGACGGAGAAACCTGCTGTGAGGAAGGGGATTTGCTCGCGAGGCGCGAGCGCGACGGTGACGGCCTCGGAGTAGCCGTGGTCGAACAGCTCGCGCGTCAGCTCTGCGAGCACCGAGGCGCTGGGGAGTGGCTCCCCGAGAACAGGCGCGAGCTGCGCGGTCGGCACGACGAGGTCGTCGTTCGGCCACGCGGAGATCCGCAGCCCTGAGCCATCACGGCGCACGACGTCCGGCATCACGCTCACGGCGCGTCGCGCATCCTTCACGCGGCGCAACGGTACTCTCGACCTGGTGGCGATCCTGTTCGCGACCCATCCGAAGTTCCGGGATCACGACACTGGCTCTGGTCATCCTGAGCGCCCGTCACGCCTCGATGCGGTGCTCGAAGGCGCGAAGTGGTCGGGGGTCGCTGAGGATCTCGTACGTGTCGACCCCCGACCCGCCACGCGGGTCGAGCTCGAACGTGTGCACCCCGCTCGCTACCTCGACGCGCTCGAGCGGTTGTGCGCGGGCGGTGGTGGTCGCATCGACGCGGATACGAGCGTGAGCACGGGATCGTGGGACGCCGCGTTGCTCGGCGCCGGTGCGGGCTTGGCTTCGATCGAGCGTCTTGACGCGGGCGCGGCGACAGCGGCGTTCTGCGCGGTGCGTCCCCCCGGTCATCACGCGTCGGCAACGCGGGCGATGGGCTTCTGCGTCGTCAACAACATCGCGGTCGCGGCCGCGGCGCTTGCCGACCGCGGCGAGAAGGTGCTCATCGTGGATTACGACGCCCATCACGGCAACGGGACGCAGGACTGCTTCTATGACGACCCGCGGGTGATGTACGTGTCGTTCCATGAGTACCCGCTGTATCCGGGTACGGGCGCGCTCTCAGAGACGGGCGCGGGAGCGGGCGTCGGCACCACGATCAACTTTCCGTTCCCCGCGGGCACGACCGGCGACGTGTACCTCGCGGCTGTCGACGAGGTGCTCGCTCCGGCGGTCGCCCGGTTCGCTCCGACCTGGCTGCTGCTCTCGGCGGGCTTCGACGCCCACCGGCGTGACCCGCTGACTGGGCTCGCCTTGACCGCCGGCGACTTCGCCGACCTCACCGCACGACTGCTCGAGCTCGTGCCTGCGGGCCGGCGCCTGGTCTTCCTCGAGGGCGGCTATGACCTGCAGGCGCTGGCCGACTCGACCGCTGCCTGCCTCGGGGCTCTCGCCGGCGTGGTCCACCACCCAGAGCGGCCGACGAGCGGCGGTCCGGGAAGTCATGTGATCGGTGCAGCCCAACGGGTCCAGTCGGCGGCCTTGGATGCCGATAGCAAGGGTGGCGCCTCCTAACCGCGCCCCCTTCTGTCCCATCTCACGAGGAGGCCTCGTGCCCGATCTGACCCAGCTCATGCATCACCTGCTGGAGCGCCGCGGTTCCGATCTTCATTTGAAGGTGGGGTCGCCGCCCTACATCAGAGTCGACGGGCATCTCGAGGCTGTGCCCGTCGAGTCGTGCTCGGCCAGTGAGCTCGAGCGCATCGTGGACGAGCTCGTACCCGACGACCGCAAAGGCGAGCTCCTCGAGCACGGCCAAGTGGACTTCGCGCACAGCGTCGCCGGGCTCGGGCGTTTCCGTGTGAACCTGCATCGCCAGCGGGGCAGCTTCGGCTTGGTCGTCCGGCGCGTGCAGCCGGGGATGCCGTCGCTCGATCAGCTGAACCTTCCCGTCGCGCTGCGACGGCTGTCGGAGGAGCACGACGGTCTGATCATCGTGTCCGGCGCGCCCGGCTCGGGTCGTTCGACGACCGTCGCGATGCTCATCGATCGCATCAACGAGAACCGCGCCGCGAACATCGTGACGATCGAGGATCCGATCGAGTTCCTCCACATCGACAAGCGCTCGATCGTCACTCAGCGCGAGGTCGGTTCCGACACGCCGAGCTTCGCCGAAGGCGCGGCGCGAGTGCTTCGCCAGGACCCCGACGTCATCTTTCTCGGCGAGGTGCCCGATCCCGAGACGATGGAGGCGGCACTGGTCGCGGGTTCGAACGGGCGCCTCGTGGTCGCTGTCATGGCGACGACGCCCGCGACCGACACGGTCGACCGCATCATCGACTTCTTCCCACCGCACCAGCAGCGGCAAACCCGCCAGACGCTGTCGGCGTGCTTGCGGGGTGTGGTGTGTCAGCGACTGGTCGAGCGGGCCGATGGCCGAGGCCGCGTGCCCGCCGTCGAGGTGCTCATGTCGACGCCCCGCATCATCGAGCTCATCGCCGATCCGGCTCGCAGCGACGGAAGCCTGGAGCAGGCAATCTCCGAAGGCGAGTACTACGGCATGCAGACCATCGACCAAAGCCTCTTCCAGCTGTTCCGTGAAGGCTTGGTCGGCCTGCGCGACGCGCTCACAGCAGCATCACGGCCGGAGGATCTGCGCATCGCGATCCAGACCTCCGGCATGGCGATGAATTAGGTCGTCGCTTCTCCGCTTCGCTTCGAGCTCCTCCCGCTCGCTTCGCTCGACAATCCTTCACGTTGATCCACGGGCGCCGCATTGCGGCGCCCGGTTGCGCCCGTACTTTCCTCGGCTCGCTCTCCGAGCGGCTCGTGCTCGCTTCGCTCGAACAATCGGTGCTTCGCGCACCCGGGCGGCGCACTGCGCCGCCCGTACTTTCCGCACTTTCCTCGTCGTCGCTCTTCGAGCGACTCCTGCTCGCTTCGCTCGACAATCGGTGCTTCGCGCACCCGGGCGTCGCACTGCGACGCCCGTTACCGCATTCCTTGAGGTTTCTTTCCTCCCGGGCTGCTAAGAGCGCGCCGTTAGGCTCGCTCGGTGATCCCCGAGCGGCTCGAGCCGGTCTTGGCCGAGCTCCGGCCGTTGGCGGACCGGTTTGTCGCCGCGGGTCACCGGGTGTACCTCGTCGGTGGCACGGTGCGCGACCTGCTGCTCGATCGCCCGATCACCGGCGACTTCGACCTCACGACCGACGCGCGCCCGTCCGAGACCAAGGCGGTCCTCGAAGGATGGGCGGACGCGATCTGGACGCAGGGCGAGCGCTTCGGCACGATCGGCACCCGCAAGGGCGAGCGGTCATACGAGATCACGACCCATCGCGCCGAGGCCTACCACCCGGACTCTCGCAAGCCCGACGTCGCGTTCTCCGACGCGATCGAAGCTGACCTCTCGCGTCGCGACTTCACCGTGAACGCGATGGCGCTCGCACTGCCCGACCCGAAGCTGGTGGATCCGTTCGATGGCGCCGTGGACCTTGCGGCGGCGCGCTTACGCACGCCGCTCTCACCCGCGGAGTCGTTCACCGACGACCCGCTGCGCATGCTGCGCGCCGCGAGGTTCGTCGCCGGGTATCACCTCGAACCCGTTGCCGGGCTGGTCGAGGCGGTGACGGAGCTGCGGAGCCGGCTGGAGATCGTCTCGGCGGAGCGCATCCGTGACGAGCTCGACAAGCTGATCGTCGTCGACAAACCGGGCAAGGGTCTGTGGCTGCTCGTCAACACCAAGCTGTCCGACGAATTTCTTCCCGAGCTGTCGGCGATGCGACTCGAGCAGGACCCGATCCACCGGCACAAGGACGTGCTCGCGCACACGATTGCCGTTGTCGAAAACGTGACACCCGAGACCGCGGGCGACAGCCTCCGGATCGTGCGCCTCGCCGCGCTGTTCCACGACGTGGGCAAGCCGAAGACCCGCTCGTTCGCTCGTGGCATGGTGTCGTTTCACCATCACGAAGTGGTGGGCGCGCGCATGACCCGCGAGCGCATGCAAGCGTTGCGCTACTCGACCGACGACATCGAGGCGGTGACGAGGCTGGTCGAGCTTCATCTGCGCTTCCACACGTACCAGATGGGGTGGACCGACAGCGCAGTGCGTCGGTACGTCCGCGACGCCGGGCCGCTGCTTCACGAGCTGAACCTGCTGACGCGGTGCGACTGCACGACGCGCAACGCCCGTAAGGCGCAACAGCTGTCGGCGCGCATGGACGAGCTGGAGGCTCGTACCGCGGAGCTCGAGGAGCGCGAGGAGCTCGCCGCGCTGCGGCCCGAGCTCGATGGCCACGCCGTCATGCAGCACCTCGGATTGGCGCCTGGCCCCGACGTCGGCGCCGCGCTCGACTTCTTGCTCGAGCTGCGGTTGGAGGAGGGCCTCCTCGGACCGGAGGAAGCCACCCGTCGGCTCGACGCCTGGTGGCAGGAGCGACAGGGCTAGAGCAGCGGCATTAGAGCCCGACCTTGCGGGCGCGCATCACGAGCGTGACCGGCACGAGCCGGTTCGCTTCGTGCCAGTGCATGCTCCGCGGCCCGGTTGTCGTTGGCTCGGGTTCGAGGATCGTGTCGACCGCAAAGTTCGCGCGCTGCAGTCCACCGTAGAGATCGGCGATCGTGTGCTGATACTCGGTGAGGGGGACGCCGTCGTGCCACGTCCATGTGATGGGTTGACGGTCCCAGTACGAGCGCCGCACGAGAAGGGGCTCCTCGCTCGACCGTGCGATGAGTCGGATCGCGGGATGGGGAAGCGAGAAGACGAATGGCGCGCCGGTCTTGAGCACGCGGTGCACCTGTCGGAAGACGCGGCTGACGTCGCTGACGTAATTGAGCGCCCACGCGCTGAACGCGAGGTCGACCGACCCCGGCGGGAGGAACGCGAGATCGGCGAGGTCAGCCTGTCGGAGCTCGAGCTTCACCTCTTCGGCCTCGGCGAGGCGACGCGCGTAGGACAGCTGCTCCGCGGAGTGGTCGATCCCGATGACCTTTGCACCGTGACGCGCGAACGCGATGGCGCTCTGCGCGCCTCCGCAGCCGAGGTCGAGGACCCGCTTGCCCGAGACGTCGCCGCACAGGCGCAGCTCGTCCTCGTCGGGGATCTCGGCTCCGTAGGTCGCGGACTCGGTCGGGATGCCCGCGTTGGCCTGGTACCAGGATGACAGCAGGTCCCAGGAGCGGGCATTCTCGGACGTCACGACGTCATCTTCGCCCCGCGGGCTGGTTGATTCGGGGACCGTGGGCGATGCGCCTGATCGATGTCACGGCGAGGGCACCTCGCAGGGCGGCCGCTGGGTACCCTGATCCCGTGACATTCCGGCCCGAGGCTCTGCGAGGCGCGACCCCTACCGGTCGCGACAGCGGCGTCATCGACTATCGCCTCGCGCGACGGGCCGTGCTCACCGAGTTCCGCAAGGGTCGGTTGGCGCAGCACCAGATCTGCGACGCGCACCCGGAGCTCGTGCGCGCGGCACGTGAAGTGGGGTCACCGACACGGGTCGAGTGTCCTGTGTGCACCGAGCACGCGGGCGAGGGCACGACACTCGTGCTCGTCACCTACGTGTTCGGCCCGCGGCTCCCCGCCCACGGTCGGTGCATCACGGCGAAGACCGAGCTGGCCAAGCTCGACCAACGCACTGATGCGCTCACCGCGTACGTGGTCGAGGTGTGCCCCGACTGCAATTGGCACCACCTCACACGCTCGTACCCTATGGGTCGAGCCGCCGCCCGGCGTCGCTGACCCGCCGAGGCGGTGTCAGGCCTCTTCGTGCGGGTAGTGAGTGAGGCACGCGAAGCACCAGTGCTCGAGTTCGGCCAGCGTCTTCTCGCTGCCCGGCGTGTCCCACGCCTCGGGCACCACGTACACCCGATGGACCGGGCTGAGCTCGGCCTCCTCACGCCCACAGCTGTCACAACTGGCCGCCACGGGCCCCGAGGCTACTGGCGCGATTCGCCGGCATCTCCGTAGGCTGGCCGCGTCCGCCGGCAGCCTCGTGGCGCTGGACGGGAAGGAGGACCGGCCATGGCCGTTTCGATGACTGTGCCCGCGGTGCGCGCCCGAAAGGGCGGCGTTCCGCTCGTCATGGTGACCGCGTACGACGCGCCGACGGCGCGCATGGTCGACAACGGGGGCGCCGACATCATCCTCGTCGGCGACTCCGTCGCGATGGTCGTGCTCGGCTACGACGACACGTTGCAGCTCACGATCGACGACATGGCCCACCACGTGGCGGCGGTGGCGCGCTCGCGACCGAACGCGCTGATCGTCGGCGATCTTCCCTGGATGAGCTACCACGTGTCTGCGGAAGACACAGTGCGCAACGCGGCCGCGCTCGTGCGTGCGGGGGCGCAGGCCGTGAAGCTCGAGGGAGGACGCAAGCGCGTCCCCATGGTGGAAGCGCTCGTCGATGCCGAGATCCCAGTCATGGGCCACATCGGGCTGACGCCGCAGTCGCTGCATGTGATGGGTGGCTTCAAGGTGCAGGGTCGCACGGCCGAGGCCGCGCGTGGTTTGGTCGAGGAGGCCAAGGCGTTGGCGAACGCGGGATGCTTCGCGATCGTGCTCGAGGGTGTGCCCGATGCGGTGGCCTCGCTGGTGACGGCGTCGGTGTCGGTCCCGACGATCGGCATCGGGGCGGGCGGCGGCTGTGACGGCCAAGTGCTGGTCGTGCACGACCTATTGGGCCTCGAGGATCGCATCGCGCCGAAGTTCGTCCGCCGGTATGCCTCGCTCGAAGCCGAGGGCACCCGAGCCGTGGCGGCGTTCGCCGAGGATGTCCGTTCGGGCCGCTTCCCGACCGCCGACGAGAGCTACCGGCTCGGTGACGATGTCGCCGAGGTGCTGGGCCTCTACTCGGGCACCGCGCTCACGGCTTGAGCCGCGCTCGCCGGCGGCGCCGTCGAGGCCAGACTCTGACGATGCGCCGCTGGCTGCTCGCAGTCGTCCTCACGCTTCCCGCGATCGCGGGATGCACCCAGTCGACGAGCTCCTCTGCACCGGCCGCCGCGCTGACCGGCGACACGGCTCCGGCCGTGACGGGCGCAACGACTCCCGCGGTGACCGAACCGAAGGTGGTGCCCGAGGGCTTCGAGACGATCGGCGTCACGCTGCGCGACGCCGGTGGCGCGCTGCGCGACCTGTGCTTGTGGCTCGCGGCGACAGACGAGCAGCGCGCACAGGGCCTCATGCAAGTGACCGATCTCGGTGGTCGCGACGGGATGCTCTTCCAATACGACGCGCCGACGACCGCCACGTTCTGGATGTTCCAAACCGTGATGCCGTTGTCGATCGCATTCTTCGACGCTGGCGGGGAGTTCGTATCGTCCACGGACATGGAGCCGTGCCCGCCCGACACCGACTGCCCGAGCTACGCCGCCGCAGGCGAATTCATGGACTCGATCGAGGTGCCGCAGGGGCAGCTCGACGACCTCGGCATCGGGCCGGGGAGCGCGATCCTCGGCCGCGGCGCATGTCCTGCCTGATGGGCCCGGTCAGGCCGTGGGCGGGTCGGTGTACTGCTGGCCCTGGCGCGAGACGTGCTCGGTCCACGCCAGCCCGTCCCAGTAGCGCATCTCGAACCGTCCGGACGGGTCGGGATACCAACCGGCCGGCGTGTGGGTGATCGCGACCGTCGCGTTCGACGGAGCCGACGCGCCCGCCGCCGAGGCGGCGACCGGCTGAGCGCTCTCGATCGGGGTGACCGCGACCGGTTCGGCCGGGGCTACGACCTCGGCGGGAGCGGCGACCACTGCTGCCGGCGCTTCGGTCGCTATCTCGGCGGGCGCCGCGGCCGCAGACGGGGCGCCTTCTCGCCGCATGATCGCGTGCACGCGCCCACCGCTCTCGACGACCGAGACGACTTCCCAGCCATTCGTCGCGTGTGCATTGAGCTCGTTGACGAGGGCGCTCGGGTCGGCGCTGCTGACTGCGGTGAACTCAGGCATGGCGCGACGCTACAACGTGCGGCAACGGTGCGTGCGGGGACGTGTCATGAGACGAGCGCGAGGACGTCGATCCCCTCGGTGACACCGTCGTACACGACGGAACCGTCACGTAGCGCGATGCAACGGTCGACGCGGTGGACGAAGTCGAGCTCGTGCGTAGCGACGATCAGCGTCGCTCCGTCGTGCCGGGCCTCGTCGAGAAGCTCGAGGAACGCGACCTTCCCGGTGGCGTCGAGGCCGACGAAGGGCTCGTCGACGAGCAGCACATCGAACGGGCGGATGAGCGCGATCGCCGCGGCCGCCTTCTGCCGGAGACCCCGGCTGAACCGGGTGGGCAGGTCGTCGGCGCGGTCGTACAACCCGAGGTGGCCGAGCAGATCGGCCGCGCGCTGCTCCCAGTCGTGCATTCCATGCAGCCGCGCGGTGTACTCGAGGTGCTCCCAGACGCTGAGGTCGTCGTAGAAGGTCGGCGTGTCCGACAGAAACGACGTGGCGGCGCGAGCCTCGAGCGTGCCCACCGCGTGACCGCCGACGAGCGCGTTGCCGCTGCTCTGATCGAGCAGTCCCGCCAGCATTCGCAGGAGCGTCGTCTTGCCCGAGCCGTTGTGACCGATCAAGACAGCGGCCTGGTTCGCTTTGATCCGCGAGATCGAGCGGCGCGAGCGCGGCGACGTCGCCGTACGACTTCGCGAGCCCCTCAGTCGAGAGTGCAGGCGGAGGACCGCTCGGAGCCTTCGCGGCCGCAGTGCCGCGCGCCCGAGGTCGACGACGTTCGGTCATGCCGCCGAACCCCGCGTCTGCGCTTGGCTCTGCTCGAGCAAGTTCTTCCACCAGAGGTGGAGATCCTCACGACGGCGCACCCACACAGCGGTCAGGGCGCCGGCGATCAGCGCGACGACGCCACACGCTGCGGCAACGGCGACCGGCGGCCCGCCCTCCTCGTTTGCGAGCCGGGCGAGGAGGATGGGAGCAACACCGAGCAACGTGAGGAGGACGGGCCACGCCGCGCGCAGCATGATCCTCATGCCGGCGACCTCGGGCGGCATCATCTGATCGCCTTCGGGCGCGGGGGTCGGTGCACCCATCACGATGCTCGCGACTCCGCCCGCGGCCGCGGCGAACGCGGCCGGCATCACCATCACCGCTGCGATCGCGAAGGCCGTGCTCGAGGGCTGCACCACGGCGCCGGCGAGCCCGGCGATGAGCGTCACCAACACCATGACGATGAGCCCCGACGGCAGGTGGCGCTCGAGCAACGAGCCCGTCGAGACCGGCAACGCGTCAGAGAGGTCGGCTTGGTCGACCTGCTGCGCGAGTGGTTCGAAGGCATCGATCGCAGCCACGAAGAGCGCGAGTGCGGCGACGACGAACAGCGGCGTCGTGCCCGCCCAAGTGGCGCGGACGCAGAGGCCCGCAGCAACTCCGAGCAATGCCAGGCGGGCGAGTCGCGCTGCGGGGAATCGGAAGATGCCCAACCAGTCCCGCCTCCAGACCGGCAGGCGTCGTCCGACGCGACGCAGCTGGATCCACGGCCGCATGCGGGGACGGTCTTGAGCGAGCTGGCGCCGCAGCACGATCACGGTCCGAAGGTCTTGCACGGTCACCGCGAAACGGAGCTGGCCGACCAGGCCGGTACGTCGCTCGGCTGCCTCGACCGAGATGCCGCCGATGGCGCGCACACCGATCGCGAGAAGACCCACCGCGACCACGACGGCGAGCAGGTCGTCCGGTTGCACCCGCAACGGCCACAACGCCAGGCTGCCCACGGTCGTTGTCGGTGCCGGCACAACCTCGGCCAGGTCGAGCGCCGCCCACGTGATGAACCCCGCTCCGACGACCGTTGCCCAGGCTTGATGGAGCTGCCATCCGGCCGCGCACAGCGCGGTCGCGATGAAGAGAAGGGCGATGAGTGCGCCTGATGCTCCGCCGCTCGCTACCCACGCCAAGGGGGCGCCGGGCATCCGGCGGACGGCGAGCTGCCCGGCGATCGCACCGACGACGGCGCCGACGAAGATGCCGAAGCGCAGCTGCTTCAGCACGGGGCTGCGCAATGCGCTCGCGCGATCGACGGGTGCGAGGAGCACGTGACTCACCTCAGCCGGCTCGAGCGCGAGCGGCCCGCCTCGGGCGCCGGACCGGAGCCCACCGGCGATGGCGAGGGCGGCGAGGAGGCCGATCGCCGCGGGGCCGTGCTCGCGGAAGTCGGCGAGCTCCGACGCCGTGAGCTCGTTGTCGCCCACGAAGCTCGAGATGAACAGCACGACGACGATGCCGACGATCGCGGTGACGTAGACGCGGTACATCGCGTCGAGCCAGTCGACCTCTTCGATTCGCTTGCGGCGGCGCGCCTTGCGCATCGCGCTCAGCGCCTGCATCGGCGTCTCAGTCGCCGAGTCGTCCGGGGGGGTCGTGGTCACCGCCGGGCGACGCTAGCGAGCCGTACCTCTTGGTTCCGCACCGGTCGCGACGGCGCGGTCGGGATCGGCGCTCCATCCCGACCACGACGACACGAACAGCCGGGCCGGGTCGTATCCCGCGAGCTCGACCGCGATGACGTCGATGCACGAGGTCACGCCAGATCCGCAGTAGGCGATGACATCGGTGTCGGCAGCGATGCGGGCCTCCGCGAGACGAGCCCGCAGATCGTCAGGACTGCGGAAGCGCCCCGTGACCGGATCGATCACATCGGCCCACGGAAGGCTGCGCGCTCCGGGGAGGTGCCCGGCGCGCGCGATCGATCGGCTCGACCTCGCCCCGGTAGCGCTCGCCGGCACGGGCGTCGAGCACGACCGCTTCTCCGTCCGCGACCGCCGCAGCGACGCCGTCGGCATCGACGATCGCGTCTTCGGGCCACGCCGCCGGGGTGAACGTCGCCGGTTCCGCCGTCACCGGGTCGGTCGAGAGCGGCCCCGACCATGCGGCGATCCCTCCGTCGAGCAGGGCCGCCCGCCTCCCGAGGACCCGAAGCATCCACACGAGGCGCGAAGCGGTGCTGCCGCCGGTGTCGTCGTAGGCCACGACGGTGGTGGTGTCGCCGATGCCGAGGTGACCCATCGCCGTCGCGAACGAGACGGGGTCGGGGAGGGGGTGGCGGCCGGCCGTCCCGCCGGGCGGGCCCGCGAGGTCGCGGTCGAGATCGACGAACACCGCCCCGGGCAGGTGGCCGGCGTCGTAGGCGACGCGGCCCGAGCGGCCGTCGAGGTACCAGCGCACGTCGCACACCGCCATGTCTCCCGATCGGATGTCTCCCGAACGGACGTCCGAGAGATGGGCGGCGAGCCAGACCGCGTCGACGAGCGGTCCGAACGAGCTCAACAGGGGCCATGGCCAGGGAACCTTCGCGCAGCGACGGTCGTAGGAACCTCTTGGTCGAGCAGAATCTTCAAAGGTTTCCATGATCACCCCCTCCACCGCCGAGCTGTTCTTCGCCTTCCTCACGTTGGTCGTCAACGTGGCGGTGGTCGCGGGAGTGGTGCTGTGGGTGGCGTCGCGGTGGTCGAAGGGCGCCGACCCGGCTCCTCGACGAGGTGCGAGTCGAGCTCGCTCGCTTCGGTGTGCCCCTGGCGTTCGCGGTCGCCGGCACCGCAATGGCGGGCAGCCTCTACTTCTCCGAGGTCGCCAACTACGTGCCCTGCACGTTGTGCTGGTACCAGCGGATCGGGATGTACTCCCTGGCGATCATCCTCCTCGTCGCGACGTTGCGCCGAGACCGAGGCATCCGCCCGTACGCCATCACGCTGGCGCTCGTCGCGCTGCCGATCTCCGTGTACCACTACCTCGTCGAGTGGTTCCCGTCGATCGAGACTGACGTCTGCGCCGTGGGCCTCTCGTGCTCGATCGTGTGGTTCCGCAGCATGGGGTTCGTCACCCTCGCCTACATGGCCGGTTCCGGGTTTGCGTTCATCGCCCTGGTGCTCGCCCTCACCCCCCCGAAGGAGTCCGTATGAGCGCCCAGACCCCAGCCGACCGAAACCGGTCGGCCGCGACGGTGCGGAAAGCCCACGAGCCGTCGTCGCGAAAGTGGCTCGTGCCCGCGATCATCGGCGGCATCGTGTTGGTCGCTGCGATCATCGCGATCGCGGTCAGCGGCGGCGGCGACAGCAACAACGCCGAGACCGAGGGACTCGAGCAGATCCGTCCGGTGGAGGTGTCGGGCGCTGCGTTGCCCGCATTCCCCGGCAACGAGGCTGCCTCCTCCGATCCGGCACTCGGCGGGCCCATCCCCGTCGTGACCGGGCAGTCGTTCGACGGCACCCCGGTGACCATCGCGCCGACGGGCAACCCCCAGATGTTGCTGTTCGTCGCGCACTGGTGCCCTCATTGCCAGGCCGAGGTGCCAGTGCTGAGCGACTGGATGAACGCGGGCGGGCTTCCCGCCGACGTCGAGCTCACCACGATCGCGACCGGCACGTCGGCCGACGCGCCCAACTATCCGCCCTCCGAGTGGCTCGCCGAGTACAGCTGGCCGAGCCCGATCCTCGCCGACTCCGAGGACTTCGCTGCGGCGAACGCGTTCGGCTTGCCCTCGTACCCGTACTTCGTTCTGGTGGACGGAGATGGCAACGTCGTCGCGCGGGCAACCGGTGAGCTGACGACCGAGCAGCTCGACGCCGCGATGGACTTGCTGACGCAAGCCAGTAGCTAGCGCACGGCGATGAGGCGGCTGCGACTCGGGTTGACGGCGGTGCTCGTCACCGTTGTCGCGCTGGTCGCACTTGCCGGCCCCGCGTCCGCTCACGCGCAGTTCGTCACGTCAACTCCCGCTGACGGCGCGCATGTGGATCCCGCGCCGGATGTGGTGACGCTCCGCTTCTCCGAGGACGTGTCACTCGAGCTCGGTGGAGTGCGGGTGCTCGACACCGACGGTGAGCGTGTGGACGACGACGATGCGCAAGCCGATGGCGAGGTCGTCACGGTGGGGTTGCGCGACGACCTCGGCGACGGCACGTACGTCGTGGCGTGGAGCGTCGTGTCCGCCGACAGCCACCCCGTCAACGGCGCGTTCACGTTCGTCGTCGGCGAGGGCCTCGCAGCCTCAGACGACGAGATCGCGTCATTGCTGAACGCGCCGGACGACACGGGTTGGCACGTCGCCGCCGGCATCGCTCGATTTGCGGCGTACGCCGGCACGTTGCTCGCGGCCGGCGGTTTCATCTTCATCTCGGTCGTCGACCGTCGGAGGGCATCGCGTTCAGTGGTGCGTCTGCTCACGGGAGCGGCAGTTGTGGGTGCGGTCGGGCTGCTCGTGCAGATCCCGCTGCAGGCCGCGATCGCGACCGAGTCCGGGTGGTCGGCCGTGTGGTCACCGAGCCGATGGATCGACGTCCTGTCGAACACCGGACTGAGATGGAGCACCGCGCTGGGACTGGTCGGGCTCGTACTCGTCGGGATCGCCGTGGGCAGCGCGGGCGAGGAGCGCCCTTCGGCGCCGGCGTGGGTGGGGTGGTTCGGCGCCGCGGTGGCGTTCGTCTCGTTCGCGCTGACCGGACACACCCGGGTCACGAGCCCCGCTTGGCTCGTTCTGCCCGCTGACGCGATGCACGTCGCCGCGGCGGGCATCTGGTTCGGCGGTCTCGTGTTGCTAGCGCCCGCGTGGACGCGCCGGCGGCGCGAGGGCGATGCCGTCGCTGCAGCGGGGATGGTCGATCGGTTCTCTCAGGTCGCGGCGTGCTCCGCCGCAGCCCTCGGCGTGACCGGCCTGATCCTGAGCTGGTTGGAGGTCGGTTCGTTCGACGAGCTCTTCTCGACGAGATACGGCTGGACGCTCGTGGCGAAGCTCGCCGCCGTTGCGGTCGTCGCCGCGATCGCCGCGTACAACCACTGGCGACTGCTGCCCGACATCCGTCTCTCCGGTCGCCCTGTGCTCACCGCTTCCGGCGCCCTGGTGGCGAGCCCAGGCGGACCTGGTGCGGCGAAGACGACGCGCTCGAGCCTCGCGTGGCGCCGCCTCGAGGGCACGGTGCGCGCCGAGGTCGTCGGCCTGGTCGTCGTGCTCGCCATCACGGCGGCGCTCGTTGCGATCACACCCGCTCGAGACGCTGCGGCGACGGGCGGCGTGTACTCGTCCACCGTCGCGTACCTCGACGGGCAGATGAGCTTCGTGATCGACCCTGGTCGGGTCGGGACGAACGAGATGCACGTGTATCTGCTCGATTCGACCGGTCGTGCTGACGACTCGTTGGAGAAGGTGACGATCCGCATGTCGCTGCCCGACGAGGGGCTCGGCCCGATCGAGCGCGAGACCGAGAAGGCGGGCGCCGGCCACTGGTCACTCGACACGAGCGATCTCACGATCGCAGGTGACTGGGAGATGGAAGTGGTCGGTCAGGTGTCCCGGTTCGAGGACCAGACCGTGACCTTCGAAGTCCCGATCGGCGGCTGACTAGCAAGTGAGCGGCGCAGTGCGCCGCTCGGGTGCGCGAAGCACCGATTGTCGAGCGACAGCGAGCAGGAGCCGATCGAAGCGCAGCGGAGAGCGGCGACGAGGACTAGCAAGTGAGCGGCGCAGTGCGCCGCTCGGGTGCGCGAAGCACCGATTGTCGAGCGACAGCGAGCAGGAGCCGATCGAAGCGCAGCGGAGAGCGGCGACGAGGATTAACGCAGCTCGTGGCGGAGCGCGGCGCGGGCGGCGTGGTGGCCGCACATGCCGTGAACACCCGCGCCGGGCGGTGTCGACGCCGAGCACAGGTAGGCGCCGTCGCCGAGGCGGTACGGCTGCAACGTGAGACGCGGGCGCGCGATCAGCTGCAGGCCGTCGAGCGAGCCGCCCGCGATGTCGCCGCCGACGAGGTTCGGGTTCGACGCTTCGAGGTCGGTGGTGGTGCGCACCGACCGCGCGATCACGATGTCGCGGAAGCCCGGAGCGAACCGTTCGATCTGCTGCTCGATCGCCGCGCTCGCGTCCAGCCCGGATGCCGCCGGAACGTGCGAATACGCCCACAGGGTGTGGACGCCGGCAGGCGCGCGGGTGGGATCGCAGACGGTCGGTTGCGAAACGAGGACGAACGGCCGCGTCGCGGCTCGCCCCGACGTGACGGTCTTCTCGCTCTCGGCGATCTCGGCTATCGAGCCGCCCAGGTGGAGCGTGCCGGCTCGGCGGGCTTCGGTCGCGGTCCAGGGCACTGGCGCGCTGAGCGCGTAGTCGACCTTGCACACGCCGGCGCCGTAACGAAAGCGGCGGCTGCGTCGTGCGATGGCGGAGCTCGCTCGCGCGCCGAGCAGCGTGACGGCTGCCTGCGGGCCGAGGTCGAGAAGGTAGACGCGCGCGTCGGGCAACTGGTCGAGTGCGGTGACGCTGTGACCGGTCTTGAGCTCGCCGCCTAGGGACCGCAGATAGGAGACGAGCGCATCGCTGATCGCTTGTGTCCCACCCCGTGCGACGGGCCACCCGTCGACATGGCCGGCGACGCCGAGCACGAGCCCGAGGCCCGCGGTGAACGGATGGTCGAGGCGGACGCACGAGTGCGCCGCGAGGCCGGCGAGCAGCGCGTCACCCCGTCCCGCACCGAACCGCTTGCCGATAGCTTCCGCGGACCGGGCCCCGGCGAGGGCGAAGCGCGCCATCGCCAGCGGATGGCGCGGGGGAACCAGCGGGGCGAGAACGCCATCGGTGATCGCTCGCCAGCGCGTGATCAGCGGTTCGACGAGGCCGCGCCACGCGTCGCCGTCCGGCCCGAGCGACGTGGCCGTGTGATCCAACGAGCGCGACAGCAGGACGGCGGTCCCGTCGTCGAGCGGGTGCGCGAGGTCGATCTCGGGAAACGCCCACTCGAGTCCGTGCTCATCGAGCGGGAGCGAGCGCAGGAAGGGCGACGTCGTCGAGAGGGGATGCACGGCGGAGCAAACGTCGTGCACGACGCCCGGGATCGTGAGCTCGGCTGAGGTCGCGCCGCCGCCCGGGCGCTCGTTCGCTTCGACGACGAGCACTGACCGTCCGGCCTCCGCGATCGTCACCGCAGCCGCGAGACCGTTCGGGCCCGCGCCGACGACAACCGCGTCATAGATCATGAACCGGCGGGGCTCATCCGGCGTCGTCGTCGGGCGGCGGCACCGAGCTGAGGTGCACCTGACCCGGCTCGGCTTCGGCATCGGAGCGCCGCCACTCTTCCTCAGCGCGCGACACCACCTCCCGCAGCGGCAGCCGGAGTCGGCGTGCGGCGCGCGCCGCGTCCTCGTGCTCGACTTTGATCCGGCCGGGTCCGACTTTCACGCGCACGATGTTGCCGTCGACGTCGACTTCGTCCTCGCGCCGCGTTGCCGGCCAGCGTTCGAGCGTCTGTCCGCGCACGCCGAGCGAACCGGTCTCCGAGGTGAGCGTGCGCGCGATCTGCGCGGCGAGGCTCGGATCGCACAAGGCGCTCACGGTGTGCGCCGGTCGTCCCTTCTTCATCACGATCGACGACACCCACGCGTCGTGTGCGCCGACCTCCATGAGCATCGCGATCGTGTGGGCGAGCGTCTCTCCTGTCGCGTCGTCGACGTTGACCTCGAGCAACGTGACGGGCTGCCCCGCCTGCAACGACTCGCTCAGCGTGCCGACGACGACCTGCGTGAGGTTCGGTCGGGCGTCGAGCTCACGCGTGCCGGCTCCGAATCCGGTCGACGCGATCGTCATCATCGGGATCGGTCCCCACCTGGATACGTTCGCCGCGAGCAGAGCCGCTCCCGTCGGAGTCGTGAGCTCGGCGGCGATGTCGACACCGAAGGTCGGCGCACCGCGTAGCAGCTCGACGACAGCAGGCGCCGGGTTCGGGAGCAGGCCGTGCGCGGCGCGCACCATCCCGATGCCGTTCGCCACGGGGCTCGAGTGCACCTCGTCTACCCCAAGGAGCTCGAGCGCGGCACACGTGCCGACGACGTCGACGATCGCGTCGAGGCCGCCGACCTCATGGAAGTGCACTTGTTCAGGGGGACGGCGGTGGAGGTGGCCTTCAGCCTGCGCGAGCGCATCGAAGGTGCCGAGCGCGCGGCGTCGCACTCGTTCGGGCAGCCGGGCTTCTTCGATGAGCGCGGAGATGTGCCCGGCCGTGCGCACGACGCCGCTCTCCTCGGTGTGGACCATGACGTGCGTCGCGCCGACGCCGCCGCGCTGCACCGATTCGGCGTCGAGGGCCCATCCTCCGACGGGGATGCGTCCGCACAGCTCCCGCACTTCGTCGAGGTCGGCGCCCGCGTCGATGAGACTGCCGAGGGCCATGTCGCCGGCGATGCCGCAGAAGCAGTGGAACCAGGCGACGGTCGTCACGTCAGACTCGTCACGTGAAGGTCGCGCGAGATCGGTCGTGCACGGTGCAAAGGCGAAGCGCCGCGCACGCGGCGCCGAACCCGTTGTCGATGCCGACGACCGTGACGCCGGCCGCGCACGACGAGAGCATCGCGAGCAGCGCGGTGATGCCTTGGAAGCCGGCGCCGTAGCCGACGCTCGACGGGACGGCGATGACGGGCGCGGGCGTGAGGCCACCGACGAGGCTCGCCAGAGCGCCCTCCATGCCGGCGACCACCACGACGACGTCGGCCCGGCTGAGCTCCTCCGTGTGGACGAGCAACCGGTGCACGCCCGCGACGCCCGCATCGGTGATGCGTTGTGGCGCGAGACCGTGGGCTTGGAGGATCGCCGCGCACTCGTCGGCGACCGGGAGGTCAGAAGTGCCGGCGGTGATCACCATCACGCGCTCGGGACGGTCTCGGGGCAGCGGGTTCCACACGATCGTCGCGCCGTCGCGCTGACCGGTCGGGTGGGCCGCGAGCACCGCGGCGATCTGGTCGTCATCGGCCCGGGTAAGGACGACCGGGCGGGCACCGCCGGCGAGCAGCTCCTCGACGATCGCGACGCATTGCTCGGGGGTCTTGCCGGGGCCATAGATCGCTTCGGGCAAGCCGGACCGGATCGCACGGTGATGATCGACGCGAGCGAAGCCGAGATCTGCGAACGGCAGCCGCCGAAGCAGCGCGACGGCTTCGTCCGGATCGACGATGCCCGACCGGACATCGTCGAGCAGATCTCTCAAGTCCGCTTCGTTCACGTCACTATCCTGGCCCGTCGTGACCTCGAGTGGCACTTCAGGTGGTCCGTCCGCGCTCCGTATCGGGTTTCTCGGACCGCTCGGCACTTTCACCGAGCAGGCGCTGCTCACGCAGCCCGACCTCGCCCTCGGTGAGCTGGTGCCGATCACGTCGATCGGTGACGTGCTCGTGGCGACCGAGGCGGGCGAGGTCGATCTCGGCTTCGTCCCGATCGAGAACTCGATCGAAGGATCGGTCAATGCGACGATCGACCGCCTTGCGTTCACGCACGACTTGCTGATCCAGCGCGAGGTTGTGCTCGACGTGCAGCTCTGCCTGCTCGCACCGTCGGGCACCGCGCTGAGCGACATCCGGCGCGTGGTGTCGATCCCGGTCGCGACCGCGCAGTGCCACGAGTTCCTCACCCGCGAGCTGCCCCAGGTGGAGCTGGTCGCGTCGAACTCGACCGCCGAGGCCGCGCAGACCGTGGGGGAGGAGCATCCGCCGGGGACGGCGGCGATCGCTCCGCCGCTTGCCGGCAAGCTCTACGGCCTCGAGGTCATCGCCGCCGACGTCGCCGACCACGACGGCAACCAGACGCGGTTCGTCGCGGTGGCGCGTGACGGTGTGGCTGCGCCGACCGGACACGACAAGACCTCGGTCGTCGTGTACCAGCGGGCGAACGCGCCGGGCAGCCTGATCTCGATCCTCCAGGAGTTCGCAGCGCGCCGCATCAACCTCAACAAGCTCGAGAGCCGACCCACGAAGTCAGGCGGCCTCGGCGACTACTGCTTCATCATCGACATGGAAGGCCACATCGCCGACGAGGTCGTGGCCGACGCGCTCCGTGGGTTGCACAGCAAGCAGGGCGGCGTGAAGTTCCTCGGGTCGTATCCCGCAGGAGGCGATCACGGCGAGGCAGTGCGCGCGCAAGCCGACAACGCGTGGCGCGACGCCGAGTCGTGGATCGCGTCGCTCCGCAGTCAGATCCGCTAGCCAACTGGTTTCTTGGCGTCCGAGGGTCTCTCACACCCCACGGCGCCAAGAGAATCGGCTGGTGGCGGAGGGGGCGGGATTCGAACCCGCGGGATGTCGCCATCCGGTGGTTTTCAAGACCACTGCATTCGTCCGCTCTGCCACCCCTCCGGGTTCCAGGCTACGCGGCGGTCGTGTTCGCCCAGCGTCCCCATGCGGCGTGCGCGAGGGCTGCTGCGTAACAGAGGGCACCTGCCAGCGTGGTCACGGTGAACCCGAAGAGCAACGCCAGGACGGTGGCCAGCGCGGCGGCCACGACCGAGGCGAACCCGTTGGCCGCCCATGCGAACGGCACGCCACCGGGATGGAGTGCCTCGTAGCGGCGCAGCCCGATGGGCATCGCCATCCCCATCGTGATGCCGAACGGCGCGATCACCGCGACCGTCACGGAGACGCGAACACTGAACGGCGCCGCGATCAACGCCTCGACGAGCTCGGGCAAGACGAACGCAGACGCCGCGATGAGCACCGTCGCCGTGGCTAGGGAGATGACCAACCCACGGCGCGGCGTCGGGCCAGCGCGCGCTGAGCCATGAGCCGAAGCCGGTGAACGCGAGCAGCGAGGCCAGCACGACCGAGAGGCTGTAGGTCGGGTAGCCCAGCATGAGCACGAACCGCTGGATGAAGACCGCTTCGACGAGCAGGAAACCCAGCCCGATGAACACGAAGTACGCGAGCGCGCTCGGCGGCGGCCGCGCGACGTGGCGAGCGAGCAACAGCGGCACCACGTAGCCGAGCGTCGCCAACACGACGATCACCGCGAACGCGAGAAACAGGATGAGCACAGGGTCCACGGCGTAGGAGTAGCCGTCCATCTGGTCGCCGAGGTCGCGCAGGCGCTTCATGTTGAAGAAGAACGGACGGTCGTCGGTCGGCGGGCACACGTCGAGTCGGTATGAGTGGCAGAACTCGGTGGGGCTCTCCGCTGCCGCGAGATCGGCCCACTCCAGCTGATAGGGCCCACCAGGCGCGAACGCGACGCCCTCGCCGCGCTCGTCGGCGAGCAGCCGGATCTCGGCGAGCTCGTTCTCGGTGAACGGCTCGTTGCGCACGAGCACGGTGCCGAACAGCGCGTTGAACAGGTCGCGCCCGAGCACCACGACGACGTGGTCTTCCGGGTTCTCGACACCGTCGCGGCGGAGCGCTTCGAGCGCGAGCACGGTCGCGCGCAGCGCCTCGTCACCGACGAGCTGATGCAGCCGGGTCACGGCGAGCATGCCGCCGGGGCTGAGGTGATCCAGGTACTCCTGGAACGCCTCGATCGTGTACAGGTTGTTCTCGCTCAGCGCGTAGCGCCGCGGCACCGCCCGCGCTCAGCGAGTCGGTGAAGCTCATCTGGATCTGCGCATAGTCGTCGCGCTGAGCGAGGATCGACCGTCCGTCGCCGATCGTCGTCTGCACACCCGGCAACGCGTACGGAGCGCCCGAGAACGCGAACATGTCCTCGTCGACGATCTGGCGGATGCCCTCGTTGAGCTCGATGACGTCGATCTCGTTCACCCCGGCCGAGCGGAGGTTGTGGATGTCGCGTCCGCCACCACCGCCGATCACCAACGACTTGCCGGTCTGACCGAGCTCGGTCGGGATCGTCTGCGGTCCGAGCTGCAGCGTGCGCCAGTCGGGCGACGGTGTGCCCACCCGGTAGGGGATCACCGGCGCGCTGACCCGGTCGTAGAACACCAGGCCGAACGCACTCGCCTCTTGGGGGATCACGCCGATGACGCGTGACAGCGGCGTCCACGTCTCGGATCGGAGGGTGCCGGCGAGATCGAGCCCGGGCACCGGCACGGTGACGATCGAGGTCAGCGGCGCCGCGATCAGCACGACGACCGGCACTACCCCGGCGAGGCCAGCCCACCGCCGGGCCCGGAGGTCGGGCGCCGCCGCGACAGCGGCTACCGCCGCAAGCAATCCGAGCGTGACGACCAGGTCGGGAGGGCTGACGAGCCAGATCGCCGGGACGATGAGCAGCGCGCCGAGACCGGCGGCGACCAGGTCGACGGCGTACACGCGGTTGACGGCCTCGGCGTGCGACCGGATCGCCATGGCGATGACCACGCCCGCCGCGAACGATGGCAATGCAGACGCGATGCAGGCGATGGTCATCGCGAAGACGAAGTGCGCCGACAGACCGTCGCTGTAGTCGAAGTTCAGCCGGACGATCACGACCGGGACGAGCGTCAACGTGACCGCGAGAACGGCTGTCCATCCGGACAGGAGCACGCGTAGGGCGAACCGGTTCGGCGGCGGAGGCCGCAGCGAGACGTACAGCCCGCCGGCTCCCGTCCCGAGCAACGCGAGCGAGATCGCAAGGAAGCTGAAGTGGTAGAAGACGAGCGCAGCGAGGATGCGCGTCAGCAGCACCTGCAGCGCGAGGGTCGCGAACGCGACGACCGCGACGACGGCGAACGTGATGCCGTCAGGTCGGAAGGTGGGTGTCGCGGATTCGGTCGGCGCGGCCGCGGACGTTGACTCCGCCGCGCCCCCCACCGTCTTCACGGCGAGTCAGGGTAGGCGCGGCCCGTCTCCGTTCCCGGACTCGGCGGTGGGTTGCGCCATCCTTGTGCGGATGGCCACCGCCACCTTGCTGCTGTCGTGTCCCGACCAGAAGGGTCTGGTCGCGTCGACGGCCGAATGGGTGTTCCGCAACAACGGCAACATCGTCCACGCCGATCAGCACACCGATGCCAGCGAAGGGGTCTTCTTCCAGCGGATCGAGTTCGAGCTCGATGGCTTCGACCTCGGCCGCGAGCAGATCCTGCCGGGCCTCGCCCCGCTTGCCGAACGGTTCGGCATGCGCTGTGACGTGCGGTTCTCCGACGACCGGCCGCGGGTGGCGATCCTGGTCTCGAAGCAGGCCCACTGCATGTACGACCTCCTGGCCCGCTGGCGGATGGGCGAGCTGGCGGCCGAAATCCCCCTCGTGATCAGCAACCACCCCGATCAGGGCGACGTCGCGGCGCACTTCGACGTCTCATTCGCACATCTCCCGGTCACTCCTGAGACCCGGATCGAGCAGGAGAGCGCCATGCTCGCCCTGCTCGCCGAGCACGACATCGACCTTGTGGTGCTCGCCCGGTACATGCAGATCCTGTCGCCGGGGTTCGTGGCGAAGTACCCGAGCCGGATCATCAACATCCACCACTCGTTCCTGCCGGCGTTCGCCGGAGGGCGGCCCTACCACCAGGCCCACGATCGAGGCGTGAAGCTCATCGGGGTCACGGCCCACTACGCCACCGCCGAGCTCGACGAGGGCCCGATCATCGAGCAGGACGTCGTGCGGGTGAGCCACCGCGACAGCGTCGTGGATCTCGTGCGCAAGGGTCGCGACCTCGAGATGATCGTGCTCGCTCGGGCGGTGCGGGCCCATCTCGCGCACCGGGTGCTCGTGTACGGCCGCAAGACGGTGGTCTTCGACTGAGCGTCTTCGACTGAGCGTCTTCGACTGACCAGTACGATTCACCCCGGAGAGGTGCCAGAGAGGCCGAATGGGGCGCCCTGCTAAGGCGTTGACGGGTGCAAGCTCGTCCGTGGGTTCAAATCCCACCCTCTCCGCCAGTTTTCGCCCGAATCTGAAGGGTTTCTGGCCCTCCAGTTGCGCCTCAGGGGCACCGGGGCTAGACCCATGGGCTCCAGACCATAGGTCCCGTGCCGGGAGCGGTGGTCGAGTGCAGTCGTGATCTCCCCCGCGACGCCAGCGCACTCGATGACGCGGAGCGCCACCCGGCGGGAGGGAGAAACCGCTCAGAATGCATCTTCGAACCGCGCGCCTCCACCGGAGGCGTCGCTGGCGGCACCGCCGCCCCGTGTTCGCGCAACGTCGCCCAATCCCGCGGGTGCCGCTGCCGGTGCTGCTGGTCGCAGCGCTCCTCACCGTGGCCGCGCTCGCATTGCAGGGCACGAGGGGTAGCGGCGGCTCCGAGACGGTCGCCGCGGTCGGCCCGGAGCTCGCGGCCTACTCGGTGACCGCAACCGAGGTCGAGATCGACGCCGCACAGGCGGCCGGTGTGCCGCTGGCCGGGGGAATCGCGCCGGGCGCCGCCGTCGTGGAGGCACCGGCACCGCCCCCGCCCGAGTCCATTGCCACGACGGCCGCGCCAGTTCCCGTGCGCGCCGCGCCTGCTCCGACCGCGCCTCCGTCGACTGCGGTTGCCACGACCGCGGCCGCCATCGCCGGCGCGTCGTCGACCACAGCCGCCGTGGTCACCACTGCTCTCGCCACTGCTGCGACGCCGCCAACGATCGCCGCTCCCGTCGGTGACGGCGAGCCCGCGGGCTCGGTGCCGCTCGGCGAGTTCACGGTCGTGTGCTACGTGATCGTCGGGACGACGTATTCGGGTGAACCGACTGGCCCCGACGTCGTTGCCGTCGACCCGAGGGTCATTCCGCTGCACACCCGAATTTGGGTCGAAGGGATCGGCTACCGCACCGCGCTCGACATCGGTGGCGGGATCAAGGGCAACACCCTCGACCTCTGGATGACGTGGCCGGACTGCAAGAAGTTCGGCAAGCAGCGACTCAACGTCTACCGAGTGAGCTGACAGTCACGCGGCCGCCGGGGCTGCGTCATGGCGCGGACGCCACGTGCCGCGGTTCCCGCACCAGCACTCCCAGTCGAGCTCAATGCCGTCACGCGTGTTGCGGGTGGCGATGATGCGGTCGATGTTCAGCAGGACGAACCCGCTGTCGTGCGAAGCACATTCAACGAAGAACATGGCGTCCTCCCGACGACGAAGTGTTGGTGTTGGCGGATGATCGAGCTCGGCTGATCTGTGTCGCGTGGTCGTGTGCATGCGCGGCGTAGATGGCGAGCCAGGTCTCGACGGTGTACGGCCCGCTCTCGGTGTGCGTACCGCCGCGCTGCCACTCCTCTTCAGTGAGGCTGCGCAACAGCTCGACCGTCGCGGAGCGGACGCTTTTCAACACGGCGATCGACGCCGCGATGGGGCGTTCGTAGTGCAGGCGGCGGGCGAACTCCGCCTCGTCGTACCCGTGGATGATCGGGTCGTCCTCGGCAATGAGCTTGCGGATGCGGATGTACGACGTGGCCTCGCTGTCCGCGAGGTGATGAGCGACCTCCCGCGCGGACCACTCGTCCGGTGACGGTCGTGCGTCGAGCTCTTGCTCGGTGGCGCCGGCGAGGGCGGCGGTCACCACTCCGGGGCCGGCCGCGTACTGCTCGATGAGGGCTTCGCGCATCTCTCGGTCCATGGCCCGATCGTGCGCTGCGACGCCCGGTCCGACGAGTGGCAGGACTGCCCATATGCGTTAGGATCCTGCCATGGCCCCACGACGTAAGAGCGCATCTGTGCAGCACACGGTGGCGGTGATCGTCTGCGAGCAGACGTCGGTCTTCGAGCTCGCGGTGCCCTGCGAGGTGTTCGGCCTCGACCGATCGGACATGGGAATGCCCGCGTACGACTTCATGGTGTGCGGGGTGCATTCCGGTCCTCACACGACGAAGGGCGACCTCTTCACCATCGAGATGCCGTACACGCTCGACGATCTCGATCGGGCCGACACGGTGATCGTGCCGGCCTGGCCGGTGCACATGCCGACGCCCCCGGAGGTGTGCAAGGCGCTACAGCGGGCGCACGCGAGGGGAGCGCGTCTCGCGTCGTTGTGCTCGGGAGCGTTCGTGCTCGCCGCGGCCGGATTGCTCGACGGTCGGCGGGCCACGACACACTGGATGTACACCGACGAGCTCGCGCGTCGTTATCCGTCGATCGACGTGGATCCGTCGGTGCTGTACATCGACGAGGGCGACGTGCTCACGTCGGCGGGCACTGCCGCCGCGATCGACCTGTGCCTCTACATGGTGCGACAAGACCACGGGGCCGAGGTCGCCAACGTGTTCGCTCGGCGGATGATCGTGCCGCCCCATCGTGAGGGCGGCCAGGCGCAGTACGTCGATGCGCCCGTCTCGGCGTGTGACTGCGACGATCTCGCGGCGACGCTCGACTGGGCGATCCACCATCTCGACGAAGAGCTCACTGTCGAGCAGCTCGCGGGGCGCGCACGGATGTCGTCGCGGACCTTCGCGCGTCGGTTCCGTGCGTCAGCCGGCACCACGCCATTGCAGTGGCTGCTCCAACAGCGCGTCCTCGCGGCACGCCGGATGCTCGAGACGACCGACCTGTCTGTTGATCACGTCGCCGATCGATGCGGCTTCGGCGCGGCGTCGACGTTGCGCATGCACTTCCGCCGCGTCACCGGTACGACGCCCCAGGCCTACCGAGCCACCTTCCGCGCCGCGTAGCCGCGCTACTCGGCGTGCTGCTCGTCCTCGTTGGCGACCGTCGTTGGGCGGGGTGGGATGCGCTCGGCGATGAGCCACGCAAGGTCGTGGCGGTACGGGTGCTGCAGCACGATGCGCGCTGGGTTCTTGCGCGTCGTGTCGATGACGAGCACCTCGCCCTCCCGATACACAGACCAGAGCTGGCGGTACCGCTGGCGCCCCTTCCAAGTGAAATGCCCGGTGGCCATGCGCCCTGGCCAGTAGCCGCCGCCGACCCGCCAGCCGAGGTCCTTCCTCATCTCCACGACCGTCGCGACCCGGGCGTCGGTGATCTCGTTGATCGGGACGTGCATCCCTTTGGACAGCGCGAGGAAGCGGTCAAAGCCGGTGAACGTCAGATCGATCGAGTCGTCGTTGACGACCAACTCGATGGCCATCGCACGAGCCTAGGGTGGTTGCCATGAGCACCGATCTCGATCTCGATCGGCTCGCAGCGCGACGGGCCGAGCTCCGCGACCTCTATCTCCGCAAGTCGCCCGAGCGACCGGCGAGCACAGCTCGAGGCGTGCATCACGTCGCGCTCCTCAGCGCCGATGTCGAGCGGACGATCCGCTTCTACCAAGACGTGCTCGAGTTCCCGCTCACCGAGCTCTTCGAGAACCGCGACTACAAGGGCAGCACCCACTTCTTCTTCGACATCGGGCACGGAAACTCGCTCGCGTTCTTCGACTTCCCGGGCCTCGACCTCGGGGCCTACGCGGAGGTGCTCGGTGGGCTCCACCACCTCGCGATCTCGGTCGAGCCCGACACCTGGACGCGGCTCAAGGTCAACCTCGACGAGGCTGGCGTGCCCTACGACCACATCAGCGGCGCGTCGCTCTACTTCCGCGATCCCGACGGTGCTCGCCTCGAGCTGATCAGCGATCCCCTGGGGGAGATGTACGGCCAAACGGTCGGCTGACGCGGCGCCGAACCGACTTCCCGGGAGGAGGGGCTCCCGTAGACTGACCAACCCAAGCGCTCGTAGCTCAACGGATAGAGCATCTGACTACGGATCAGAAGGTTGGGGGTTCGATTCCCTCCGAGCGCGCTAGAAAAGTGCAGGTCAGCAGTAGGGCACGCCTCGTGTGGATGCCGCGACCGGGGCGCGCCAGGCAGATTTCAGGCAGACACCAAAAGCATCGGCTCCCTAAGTGGCCGCTCGCGTCGGGAGTTCGGGTTGATCACCGCATTGGTCGTACGCCTCGCGATGACGAGTGCGGCTAGCGCCGCGTCAGGCAACGTTTGCGATGTCCTCGAACGCTACGAAACGGTCGCAGCGCCCACCCGAAGTCTCAAGCAGGCACCTTGGGGGCAGCGGGCCTGCGAACAACGTCAGGGTCGTAGCCTGCCGCGTAGTGGAGATGCTCACTGTCGAGATCGAAGGTTGCCGGGCCTCTCACGCGCGGCTAGCCGCCAGAATCGAGGGCCTGACCGATGAGGTTGTCCGAGAACCGTCGCTGTTGCCTGCCTGGAGTGTCGGACACGTGCTCACGCACCTGGCGCGCAATGCAGAGGCGATGTTCCACCGAATCGAAGCCACCACACGTGGTGAGGTCATCGATCAGTACGTGGGTGGTGCCGAGGGTCGCGCCTCGGAGATTGAGTCGGGCGCAGGACGACCAGCAAACGTGCTCATCAACGACGTCATCAGTTGGTCACAGCGGCTTGATGCCACCTTCGTATCACTGCCCGACGACTCCTGGAACCGACCTGTCCGGTCTGGCCGAGGCGACGAGCATCCCGTAGCGCGACTCCCGTTTCATCGCTGGTGGGAAGTCGAGGTCCATCTCGTCGACCTTGCAATAGGCCACACTCCGGCCGACTGGCCACAGGAACTGGTTGACCGTGCTCTTCCGAGGCTGGTTGCAGGTCTCGCCAATCGTGCGGATCCGCGCTCGTTGATGGCCTGGACGCTCGGTCGAGGTCCGGCGCCAGGCCTCGAATCCTGGCTCTGACACCGGTCGGTGCCCACCGCCACCAAACGCCGGCTCGGGGTCACGCCGCCAACGGAGCAGACGTTGCCTGACGCGGCACTAGCTAGTTCGCTGCGACCAGTGCGTTCTAGCCGAAGACGGAGATCTTGAGGGCATCGGCCTGCTTGGCGACGGACGACTCGGTCGCGGCGAGTCCAAAGATCTTCCCGATGAGTACGGGTCTCTCTTGTGGGACCTCTACGGGTCACCGACGGCACCGCCCGGCGGCCGCGCCGGTGGCGTCGCGTGAGGTGATAGTGGATCGTGTGCGCACCGGCGTCGACCCCCAGGTCGGTGAGCTCCTTGCGCAACGCGACGATCTCGTCCTCAATCGCTGACCCGACCCGGGTCGGCGACGAGCCAGGCCGCTTCGACACAGGCCTGAGCCCTCCTCGCCGAGCTCGCGGTAACGGCCGATCAGCTCATACAGCCAGCTGCGAGAAATGTCGTGGCTTCGCAGACGTCGGCGACGCTGCGACCCTCGACCAGCACCGCGTTGATGACATAGCCAGCCAGATCCATGCGCACAGCCCTTCATGCTCATGTCCGCTATGTCTCGCGACATCTGTCCGGGATCTCATGAAACCGGACACCTCCGAGCGCGCTGGATCGTTCCCAGGTCAAGGTCGCCGCGCCGAGAATGGGCCCATGCGCGACCTGCTGCCGCCCCCCTCCGAGGAGGAACGCGAGTGGGTCTTGCACGTCGACCTGGATCAGTTCCTCGCCGCAGTCGAGGTGCTGAGGCGGCCCGAGCTCGCCGGCCGGCCGGTCGTCGTCGGTGGCGATGGAGATCCCACACGGGCGCGGCAGGTCGTGGCGACGGCGTCCTACGAGGCGAGGGCTGCGGGCGTCCGCTCAGGCATGCCCCTTCGCACGCGCTGCGCGCAGGTGCCCGCGACGCGGTTTTCCTTCCGCTCGACCGGCCTGCCTACGAGGCGGCATCGGCGGAGGTGATGGCCGCGCTTCGATCCCTCCACGTGGTCGTCGAGGAGTGGGGCTGGGACGAGGCGTGTGTCGGCGTGCGGACAACCGATCCGGTTGGGTTCGCACGCCTTGTTCAGGCGACCGTCTACGCGCGCACGAGTCTCCGCTGTGCGGTCGGGATCGGAGAGACGAGGCTGCAGGCCAAGACTGCGACCGGCTTCGCGAAGCCCGGCGGGGTCGCGAGCCTCACCCGTCGAGTCATGGCTCCCTGTGATGGGGACGGAGCCTGTGTCCGCGATTTCGGGGATCGGCACGCGCATAGCGGCGCGACTCGACGAGCTCGGCATCTTCACCGTCGCCGACCTCGCCGCGTCGGACCATCACCAGCTCGCCCGTCGCTTTGGCCCGACCATCGGTCCGTACCTGCGGGTGCTGGGGATAGGCGGCCACGACGCGCCCTTGATCGACGAGCCGCGCCTGCCGCGAGGACGAAGCCGCGAGGTCACGTTCGAGCGCGACCTCACCGACGCAGCGGAGATCGACGCGAACGTGCGCCGGCTCGCGGAGGAGGTCACGGCATCGGTCGCCGATCTCGGACGTCGAATCACTCACGTCGCTGTCAAGGTTCGCACGGCGTCCTTCTTCACCCGAACGAGAAGCGGCAAGCTCGCCGAGCCGACGAACGACGCGGCCGTCGTGGCGGACAAGGCGCTCGCGGTGCTCACGCGGTTCGAGGGTGGCCGGCCGATCAGGCTTCTCGGTGTACGCGTCGTACTGGAGGACCCGCAGCAGGAGGCGACCGATCATTAGGGTCGTCCGGGTGACCGACTGGGCCACGACCGCCTCGCTCGCGACCGCGGCGAGCACGTTCGTCCTCGCGTTGGTGACGCTTGCTGCGGTCCGTTCCGCCAACCGATCGGCGCGAACGGCGGAGGTGGCGCTTCAAGAGCAACGGCGACCCGTCTTCATGCCGTCACGCCTCGGCGACCCGATCCAGAAGATCATGTTCGTCGACCAGCACTGGGTGCATGTTGACTGCGGCCGCGGGTCCGCGGAGCACCTCGGAGATGTGGTCTACCTCGTGATGAGCCTTCGCAACGTGGCATCGGGCATTGGCGTGCTGCAGGGATGGTCTGTTGCTGCCGGCCTGCAAACCTCGGTCGTCGACCACGTACCCATCGAGGCCATGCGTCGGCACACCCGGGACCTGTACATCCCGGCGGGGGACATCGGCTTGTGGCAGGGAGCGCTTCGCGACCCGACTGAACCCGTGTTTGCCGACGTGGTGCGTGCAATCGACGAGCGCGACCCGCTGTCGATCGACCTCTTGTACACGGATCAGGTCGGCGCGCAGCGCACGGTCAGCCGCTTCGTGCTCATGCCTGCAGGCGAGGGTTCCTGGATAGTGAGCTCCGGCCGGCACTGGTACCTCGACACGGTCGGCCCCCGATAGCGCCCAAGGACCCACGGCCACCGGTGGGACACGACGCCGACACTCCTGTTCGACGACTTCTGATCGGGGCTGGGTCGTCAGTGACACCGAGTTATAGGGATGGGAAGCGGCGCGCGCGGCGCCGGGAGATACGGTGCGCCCACCGACCCTGCGAGCGACTGGAACTCCATGATGGCGAAGATGTTCGTGCAACATCCCGTGGCCGATTTCGAGAAGTGGCGGCCGGTGTTCGACGGCGACGCTCCCCGCCGGGAGGCTGCGGGCCTCACCAACGTCCGAGTTCTCCGCGATGCTGATGACCCAAACTCTGTGTGGCTCGTCGCCGACGGTGACGCGTCCAAGATGAACGAGATGCTGGCTGATCCGGGGCTGGGAAAGACGATGCAGGAGGCCGGCGTCACCGCACCGCCGCAACTGTTCGTCTCGAGCTAATCCGGCCCACCACGGGGGATCGACGAGGCGAGGTAATGCAATTCGAGCGAGTGTCGACTTGCCGGAGGCTGGAAGCCCGCAGATCAGCGCGAGCCGCGTCGACGATTTCGCCATGCGCGATTTGTGACATGAGCAGGACTCATGCCTGGTCGATGCGGATCGAGTCGAGCACGGCGGCGAACTCGGCGTGAGCCGCCGCCGTTGGCCCCGGCCACAGATTCGTGTTGATGACGACGACCGTGCCGTCGAGGTCGAGGACCCTCAAGGTTTCGACCTCGCCCGGTTCGTAGTACGACCCGCCGCTTTCGAGTCGTGTTCGTTCAGCCAGCTTCTGGTGTGTCGCCATCAAGCTCCGGAACTCTCATGCGCCCGGCGCTCATGGTGCTGCAGTCCGTGAACTCGGCGGGGGCCGTGCGTTGGAACGTCTTGCCGACGTAGCCGTCGACGGAGATGTCCGACGGGGCGGTCACGTCGACCCATCCGCCCTGCTCACGTGAGCGCAGCGACGAGACCGTCCAGGGTCGTCACAGGCCCCGGGTGGATACCCCTCGTTCAGAGTGGCAGGCGTCCAGGTACACGCCGTTCCGGTCGGCTGAACGTCGATGAAGCCGATGTCGTCCTCAGGAGTGTGACGCCGTCGTTGGCCCCTGCTTGCCGAGGTCCGACCGGTAGTCGGTCAGTTCGACCACCCGGCGCCGAGGGTGACGAAGATCCGCGGCGTCGGTGTTCCGTCGACCTCGTCGATGAAGTACGTCCCCGGCACGAGCGCCTCGCCTCGGGTGTGCCGAACAGCGCTCGCGGAGGCGCGGTCGGGGGCACGGTCACGGTCGGACCGGTTGGTCGGCTGGGCTCGTCGTCGTCGTCGCGGATCGACCACGAGGGCGATCGCGACCACGGCGGCGGCCGCCAGGAGCGCGGCGACCACGACCCGCTTCGGACCCTTGCGACGGGGTTCGGTCGGGACCGGAGTCTCGAGGTCGATCATGGTCAGTGCGTCGTCGCTGAACGGAACGCGCGACCGTGCGTCCCAGACAGGCACGCGGTCGAGAACGCGTGACCACGTGTCCGGGACGGGCACGTCGTCGAGAACCTTGAATCGGTCCGCCACCACGGAGTCGAAGTCGTCACGCATGCTCGGCCTCCATGATCGTGTGGCGCAGCGTGGCGTGGGCCCGATGCAGCTGCACCCGCACGGTGCCCGCACTGGTCCCGAGCAGCTCGCCGATCTCGGGTGCCGTGTAGCTCGCCGACGTAGCGCAACGCGACGCAGGCCCGCTGCTGCGGGGACAGGTCGGCCAACAGGCCCAAGAACTCGGCCACAGAACCGGCCGGTGGCGTCGAGCCGTCCGCCGGCCCGAGACCGTTGAGCGCGACCTCGCCGCCAGCAGGCCCGAGGCGATGCGAAACGCACTGCGCCACACCCACGCCGCCACATCGTCGACGGCCTCGCCCCGCCGCAGGACCTGGGCGAAGGCCTCGGCCTCGGCGTCGCTCGCCAGCTCGGCGTCACCCGTGTACGACGAGCAGCGAGCGCCACAAGCGGGGATGCACCGAGCGGTACACCGCCTCCACCCGGTCCTGATCGCCCACACCGCTCATCATCACCCCTATAGGGCTCCGACGGGGGCGATTCGTTAACACGGGACGCCCGCTCGCAAACGGGCCGATCGACCTATCACGCGGGCGCAAGGCCTCCCGATCATGAAGGCGACAGAGCGGCGAGCCCATCGGCTCGTCGAACTGGGGAGGTATTGATCCGTCCGGCTGAACTGGTCGCTGCGCCGGCGGGGAGCCATAGCGAACCCGGCCCCAGGCTCACCATCAACGAGCCAACGGGAGCAGTGGGATGTTCGCCAGGAGTGATCGCAGCGCGAAGCGCCACATCGTCGGGTACCTCAGCGTGGTCGTGGGGGCAGCATTGATGCTGCTGTCGGCCAACGCCGGGCTCGCGTCGGCGGCGCCGAAGCCGAAACTCGACGATTTGACGCTGACGGCGTTGTGCACCCTGCCCGAAGGCAAGGCGGTCTTCCGCCTCGGCAACACGAACAGCGTCAACGTCTCTTACACGTGGGACATCGACAAGACCTCGTTCTCCGGATCGGGTACGGCGCCGCCCGGGCACAGCTACCTCTACGTGCCGCCTTCCCACGAAAACCTCCGGGTGTACTCCGACGGCAAGCAGCAACTCGCCCCCAAGCAGGACACCGACCTGTGCACTTTCCACGTGCAACCGGTGAAGCGGTGGGTCGACGCGGACGGTCACGAGCTGGAGTCGCCGGATGTGCCCAAGTCCTGGAAGCTGACGCTCGAGAGTGACATCGAGACGCTGATCTGCACTTGGAAGAAGGACGACGTCTTTTGCAAGAGCAAGGCCGATCTCGAGGAGAAGGGCGAGTTCGCGGTCGAGAAGCGTGTCCTCGACGTGCCCTTCGGTTCGGGCTACACGATCACGGAGTCGGCCACCCCCGGCTTCGAGCAAGAAGGCACGGGTCCGTTCGGCCCGCTCGCGACGCCCCAGGACCTCACCGCGTTCTTCAACGGCGACGAGGACATCGTCGTCACAGTGACCAACCGACTCGCGGAGGAGGTCGAGGCCGCGACGACCACCGCTGCGCCCACCACGACGACGCTCGCGCCCACGACGACGCTCGCGTCCACAACGACGCTCGCGTCCACGACGACCACGTCTACGACGTCGACAGTCGAGGAGGAGTCGACCACGTCGACCACCGCCGAGGACGAGGAGTCGACGACGACCACGCCTACGACGTCCACGACGGTCGACGAGGAGTCGACCACGTCGACCACCGCCGACGAGGAGGAGTCGACGACGACCACGTCCACGACCTCCACGACGGTCGAGTCGCTGATCACGGGCGAAAGCGTCACGACCGCTCCCACCTCGACGGAGGCCCCGACGACCACCCTCGCACCGACCACGACGCTCGCGCCGACGTCCACGCTTTCCGCGAGCACGACGGCGGCGGCCGACGAGACCAGCTCGACCTCGAACGGGAACTCGGGCGACCCCGAGTCGTCCGAGCTGCTGCCCTCCGACGGTCATGCGTCGGAGCTCACCGGGGACGAAGTAGATCCGGCGGCCTCGGTCGGACCCACCCGGGACAGCCTGCCGGTGACCGGCGGACAAGCTGGCCTCGTCGCCGGCCTCGGCTTGGCCCTCGTCGTCGCCGGCCTCGCGGTGCTCGCCCTCGCATGGGGATCTGCGACCCCGGGCCGCCATGCCAGGCGTCGCTGGGCGAGGCTCTGACCGCTTCGGTACGCCGCCCTACTTCGTGGTTTCGATTCCCTCGCGCACAGCCCAGGCGGCTACCTGGCTCCGTGAGCTGAACCCGAGCTTCGTCAGGATGTTCTGGACGTGCGTCTCCGCGGTGCGCTCGGAGACGAACAGGTGCTCGGCGATCTGGCGGTTGGACATGCCGGCGGCGACGAGACCGGCGACCTCGAGCTCGCGGCGGGTGAGGCGAGCGGTCTTCGCCCGACGATGCGGGGGTCGGGGAGCCGAGGCTGCGCCAGCAACGATTCGGTCTCCGCGCTCAACGCGGTCATGCCCATCCGGTTGGCCGCGTCCCGGGCGGCGGTCGCCAGTTCGATGGCGCGGGTTCGGTCCTCGGTGTCGACCGCGAGCGTGAGCATCGCCGCGTACGCGGCCTCGGTGTGCGCCAGCCAGGGCCGGGCGCCCGTCCGCTGGCACGCAGCGATCGCAGCATCGAAATGCGCGGCCGCGTCGGCGTCACGACCGAGCAGCGGCGGCCAATATGCCGAGCGGTCGATCGACGGGACCGACGCTCACCTCCGAGGCCGGCCAGCGCGACCAGGTTGCATACGGCGACAGCTGGGCGTACAAGTCTTCGGCCCGTGGCGAGATCGCCGAGTGACACGGTGGATTCGGCGAGGAGGCTCAGGGCGAACAGCCACTCGTTGTCCTTCGGGAAGGCGGCGAAGTTGTTGGCGGCGAGCTGGTCGAACAGGCCGCGGGCCTCGTCCGAGGCCGGCCACCGTCGACGAGCACGTGAGCAACATGCACCGCAGCGATCGATAGCCGGGGTGGCTGGTGAGTCCGCGGCGCAGGTCGTCCTCGAGCTCGGCCAATCGATCCTGCTCGCGGCGGAGGATGAACTGGGCGAAGAGGTGGGCGATGTCGGCGTCCCAGGTCTGCGCTTGGCGGCCGACGGCGAGGGTCTCCTCGATCAGTGCTCTCTGCGTCGTCGAAACGTCCGTCGTGGAGCGCGAAGACGGTGGCGAGGAGTCTGGCGTACCAGTGCTGCGGGCCCTGCTGGAGCTCGGCGGCCAGGCTCGAGCTGAAGGGCATGCTGCCTGCGGGCCTCCCACACGTCCCCTCGGGTCATCGACGCGATGTAGCGAACCCACACGGCGTCGGACCGAAGCTCCCGGTCGCCGCCGCCCGGCGAGCTCGTCGAGCTCGACGGCCACCGCGAACTGGCTCTCCAGGTCTTCCGGGCCCATGAGGGCTGCGCTCCACCATCCCGAGCAAGCGCATAGGTCAAGTCTCGTTCTGGCCGATGCCGGCGCGCCATGGCCACCGCCTCGGCGCCGAGGGACGCCCGCGGCTCGGTCGACGGCTGGTCCCGGAGGGCGCCGGCCAGACGGGCGAGGAGTCGCGCTCGGAGTGGATCGTCGGTGTCCGGGAGCAGGCTCGAGTGCCTGACGGAGAGCGGGATCAGCTGGCTGTCGGTGCCCAGCTCGTGCCCACGGGAAGCGTCCGCCGTACCCGAGGGCGCTCGCGCGCCAGCAAGCTCAGCGTCGTCGATGCGGCCGCCGATGGCCGCGGCTGCGAGGAACGTGTCCTTGGAGCTGAGTTGGTCGCCCGCGCGCGCCTGCGCGTCACCGAGGAGAACCAGCACGAGCATCGGCGCCGCTCGTCCGGCGACTCCTGCAGCGAGCCGCAGCGCCATCTTGAACAGACGGACGGCTTCCTCGTAGGCGAGAGTCCCCACCGCTTCGGTCCCAGCCTGCGTCGCGTACTCGATGGTCTTTGCCTGGTCACCCAGCGGACCGGCCTCGAAGAAGTGATGGGCGAGCTCAGCGACGAATCGACTCGGGGTCTGACGCATACGCGGCCTCGAGCGCCTGTGCGATGCCGGCGTGTAGCCGGCAGCGCTCGCCAGGCGCCAGCTCCTCGTAGAGGGTGTCTCGGATGAGCGCGTGGCTAAATCGCAGCCGTCCCGGCTTCGCCGGGAACCTCCTCGACGAGCCGTGCCTCGATCGCGTCCTGCAGCGCGTCGAGCACGGCGTCGCCAGCTTCGCCCGAGGCCGCGCTCCAAGGTGTCGACACGGAAGTCCCGGCCCGCGACTGCAGCGAGCCGCAACAACTCGGTGCAGCTCGGAGGAGAGTCGATCGAGTCGACGACCGATGACCTCACGTACTCCCTCGGGAACCGGCCACCGCCGTTCCGTCGACGGCGCCTCGTGACTCGTTCTCGGACTCCAACAGGCGGAGGTACTCCTGGACGAAAGAGGGTTGCCGTCCGTCTTCTGGTGGATCGCCGCCACGAGATCAGGAGCGGCGTGGAGCTGGGGAGTCGTCCGCATGAGCCGCGCGACATCCCTTCGGCCAGTCCTTGGAGGGTATCACGAGTTGCCCCGGAGCTCGGAGGAGCTCGGGCAGCGTCGTCGTCAGCGGATGGTCTCTTTGACAGTTCGACATCTCGATACGTCCCGAGGATCACCGTTCGCTGCTCGGCCGCGGCTTGGGCGACGAAACGCAACAACAGCAGCGTCGGAGCATCGGCGGCGTGGAGATCCTCGAGGATCAACACCAAGGGACGCCTCTGCGAGGCCCCGCGGAGCAGGCGGCTCACCGCCACGAACAGCTCGAACCGTGCCGACTCCGGAGACCCGGACACAACCTCAGGCGGAGTCATCACACGACTCCGCATCTCCGGGAGAAGCTGCACGATGTGGGGGTCGATGTCCAGCGCGGGGGCACCAGCGTCGTGACGCTCGAGTTCGAAGAGCGCCCGGAGCGACTCCGTCCACGGCCAGTACGCAGGCGCTCCGCCCGCCTCCCAGCTACGGCCCCACACCACGTCAGCGTCGAGTGCGGCGGCGTGGCCCGCGAACTCCTCGGCCAGCCGGGTCTTGCCGATGCCCGGTTCGCCTCCCAGCAACACGACGCGGCCCCGGCCCGCCATGGCGTCGTCGAGAGCCCTCAGCATCATCTCGAGTTGGCGGTCTCGACCAACGAAAAGGCGCGCGCCGGCCCCGTCTCCGTGGCCGCGCGATCCCTCGAGGTCGCCTTGTTCTTCCGATCGCGTCACCCTCGGCCGCTCCTGCAACTGATCTGCCAAGAGCATCGCAGCACACCGCGTGCTCGGTGCCCCGCGACCGGCGCTTCGGTGACGCGAATCGCATGCAATCATCACAAGATGAGCGAGCTCGTTCTCGCCGATGCGACCGAGGCAGACCGGCCCCGACTCCTCGAGATCTTCACCGACGTGGTCGAGCGCGGAGACGGATACCCGGAGTCGGCGCCGCTGCAGCCTGATCGCTTCGCAGCGAGCTGGGTTGACCCGCCCGTCGTCGTAGTAGCACGGCACGCGGGAGAAGTCGTTGGCGCCTACTACCTGAAGCCCAACTTTCCCGGCCGAGCGGCGCACGTCGCCAACGCCGGCTACGTGGTGGCGAGGGGGCACCGCGGCGCAGGCATCGGTCAACGACTCGTCGAGGACTCGATCGCCCGCGCTCCCGCCGCGGGCTTCGACGCCATCATGTTCAACCTCGTCTTCGAGTCCAATCCCGCCCGGCCTCTTTACGAGCGTCTCGGCTGGCGTGAGATCGGTCGTGTGCCGCGAGCCGTCGACGACGAGCCGGCCGTCATCTACTGGCGCGACGTGTGAGCTCGGATCGCCCGCATCGTCGTCGGGATCGCCGATGACCAGCACGAACATGCGGTGGTGATCGCAGGAGGCGGCCCGACCGGGCTGATGTTGGCGGGCGAGCTGGCGTTGGCGGGGATCGACGTCGTCATCGTCGAACGACGCACCAGTCAGGATCTCGACGGCTCGCGAGCCGGCGGTCTTCACTCCCGCACCATCGAGGTGCTCGACCAGCGTGGCATCGCCGAACGGTTCCTCTCGGAGGGCCAGGAGCATCCGTTCGTGGGCTACGCCGGGACCTTCTTGGACATCAGCGACTTCCCCACCCGCCACAACTACCTCCTTGCGCTCTGGCAGAGCGACATCGAGCGCATCCTGGCCGGCTGGGTCGAGGAGCTCGGGGTCCCGATCCTTCGTGGCCGCGAGGTGGTGGGCTTCGCGCAGGACGACACCGGCGTCGATGTCGAGCTGTCCGGCGACACGTCGCTCCGAGCCGAGTACCTCGTCGGGTGCGACGGAGGACGCAGCCTGATCCGCAAGGCGGCCGGCATCGACTTCCCCGGGTGGGACCCGACGGCCAGCCACCTGATCGCCGAGGTCGAGATGGACGAGGAGCCGGAGATCGGCATGCGCCCCGAGGGTGGCGGCATCGGTCCCGTCAACCGGGAGGAGGGCGGAGGGCCGTACCGGGTCGTCCTGCTCGAGAAGCACGTCGAACACGCCAGCGAGCCCACCCTGCAGGACCTCAGCGAGGCGCTCGTCGCCGCCTACGGGACGGACTTCGGGGTGCACAGCCCCACGTGGATCTCCCGGTTCACCGACATGACCCGGCAGGCGGCGTCCTACCGCGAGGGACGCGTGCTGCTCGCCGGCGACGCCGCACACGTGCATGGCCCGCAGGGTGGACAGGGCCTCAACACCGGCGTGCAGGATGCCGTGAACCTGGGATGGAAGCTGGCCCAGGTGGTCAACAGGACCTCACCCGAGAGCCTCCTGGACACCTACCACGCCGAACGGCATCCGGTCGGTGCCCGGGTGTTGCACAACACCATGGCGCAGGTCGCGCTCAGCCGCACCGACGAGCGCAGCCGGGCCCTCCGCGACACCGATGCTCGAACTGCTGAGCATGGACGAGCCGCGCAAGCGCATCGCCGCGATGATCTCCGGTCTCGACATCCACTACGACCTCGGCGAGGGACACCCGCTGCTCGGGCGGCGCATGCCCGACCTCGACCTGCACACCGCGGACGGCCCCACGCGCGTCTTCACCCTGCTGCACGACGCCCGGCCCGTGCTCCTCAACCTCGGTGAACCCGGCGGTTTCGACATCTCTCCTTGGGCGGATCGAGTCCGGTTGGTCGACGCCACGCACGATGGCGTGTGGGAGCTCCCGGTCCTCGGCGAGGTCGCTGCGCCCCCGGCCGTGTTGATCCGACCCGACGGACATGTCGCCTGGGCGGGAGACCTCACCGACCCAGCGCTGCCTCGAGCACTTGCGACCTGGTTCGGAGCGCCGTGATCGACAGCCAGGTGCAGGGCGCGCTCGATTGGCTGGAGGGCCATGCATCCGACGAGATCCGAGACGCGATGGGTCCCCGGTATGGGATCCACACGAACAACGCGTTCGGGGTGTCGATGGCGGACATGAAGCGCCTCGCCCGGCAGCTCGGTCCGGGACACGAACTGGCCGGCGCGCTGTGGTCGACCGAGGTGTACGAGGCACGCACCGTGGCCGCGCTGGTGGACGAGCCGGCGCGGGTCAGCTCGGCACAGATGGATCGATGGTGTCGGGACTTCGACAACTGGGCGATCTGCGACACCGTCTGCTTCAACCTCTTCGACCGCGTCCCGCACGCTTGGCCAAAGGTGGCGAAGTGGTCGCGCCGACCCGAGGAGTTCGTCAAGCGCGGCGCATTCGCCCTCCTGTGGAGCCTTGCCCTCCACGACAAGCACGCGACCGATGACCAGTTCGTCGACGCCTTGGTGCTCGCCGAGCGGGAGGCGGTCGACGAACGACCGCTGGTCAAGAAGTCGATCGTCATGGCGCTGAACGCGATCGGAGCCCGAAGCGCTCCGCTCAACGCCGCAGCAACCGCGAGTGCGCAGCGCTTGTCAGATTCCCCGAGCGCCTCCGCACGTTGGGTCGGACGCGCGGCTCTCAGCAAGCTCTCGCCGACGGTGACCCGACCGACGGCGCCCCCGTGAACCGCGGGTCTGTGACACCATTCGACCGTGGCGGACCTCATGTGTGCGGGGTGCGGCGCTGCCAACCCGCCCGGTTCGCGTTTCTGCAACGGATGTGGCAATGCCCTCCCTGGCGATCAGCCGGCTGCGCATTCGGAGGCTGAACGCCGGCTCGTGACGGTGCTCTTCTCGGATGCGTCCGGATACACGCAGATGGCCGAGTCGGTTCGATGCCGAGGTCGTTCGCGAGCTGATGAACCTCGTCTACGACAAGGCGGGGGAGATCGTCGTCACGCTATGGCGGGCGCATCGACAAGCTCATGGGTGACGCGGTCCTCGCCGTGTTCGGCGACCCCGTCGCCCACGAGGACGACGCGGTACGCGGCGGTCGCGCGCCGCGCTCGAGCTCCACAGCTGCGGTCAGCGATCTGCGACCCACCTTCGAGGCTCGCACGGGGCACTCCTTCGAGATGCACAGCGGCGTCAACAGCGGCGTCGTGATCACGAGCGACCTGCAGGGCGACCGGGCGAGCGGGCCACTCGGCGACATGGTGAACGTCGCGGCGAGACTGCAATCGCTTGCATCGGCCGGCGAGATCTACATCGGTCCCGAGACCGCGGTCGCTCGTGGCGGGCCGGTTCGCCCTGACCGATCTCGGCGAGCGGGAGCTGAAGGGTCGGCGCGAGCCGGTTCGAGTCACGCGGGTGGACGGCCTGCGCGCGCGTGCACGCGGCCGTCGCGGCGAGCGGGCGGCTTCGTCGGTCGCCAGGAGGAGATCGGCGTCCTGCTCGGCGCGGTCGACCAACTGCGCGACGGTGAGTCGTCATTGATCACCGTGTGCGCCGAGGCCGGCGCGGGAGAGACGCGCTGTTGGAGGAGGTGCGATCTCGGCTCGGCGCCGACGTCCAGTGGTACGAGGGGCGCGCGTATCCCGTACACCGCGGACATCCCCTACGCCCCGCTCGTGGACCTCTTCAACAGCGCCGCGGTCGATCGACGAGAACGACAGCGCAGTGCAGGTGCGAGACAAGCTCCGAGGGATGGTCACCGGCCTGTTGCCGGGCGACGACCTCGCCATGGCGGCGATCGGTCAGCTGTATGGCACCACTCCTGTTGACGGCGCCGTCGACCTCGAAGCGTTCCAGTCGGTACTGCGCGCCGCGGTTGCCAGGCTGCTCGATGTCGTCGCGGCGCGGGCGCCGACCGTGGTCTGCCTCCAGGATCTTCACTGGGTCGACCCGTCCACCGCCACGCTCGTGCGCGACCTCGTGGGCACCATCTCCGAACCGGTCGTCATGATCTGCAACTTCCGGCCGGGATTCGAGCTCGGAGCGCCGAATGAACGGGTGTTGCACCTCAGCGAGCTCTCGGCCCGCCAGTCCCGCGAGCAGCTCATGTCGCTGCTCGACGGTGCCGAGCCGCCCGACGAGCTCTTGTCGCTCGTGACTGTTCGCGCCGACGGCAACCCGTTCTTCGTCGAGGAGCTCGTGAACACCCTGGTCGACGACGGCGTCCTCGCGCGTGAAGGCGACACGTGGGTGCTGACGACGCGCCTCGAGGAGCTGACAATCCCGCCGACGATCCGCGGGCTCCTCGCCGCCCGCATCGACAACCTCGCGCCGGAGCCCCGCCGGGTGCTCCGCGAGGCGTCGGTGGTCGGCCGCGAGTTCCTCTACCGGATCATGCAGTCCGTCACCGGTGCACCAGACGACCTCGAGGTCAGCCTCGCGGGACTGTCCGCTGCGGACCTCATTCGCGAGCGTAACAACGACGCCGATCTCGAGTACATCTTCAAGCACGCGCTCACGCAGGAGGTCGCGTACGACGGCTTGTTGCGCCGCGATCGCCAACTCCTCCACGAACGGGTCGCACGTGGCGTCGAGGCGGAGCTCGGCGACCGCACGGGAGAGTTCGTCGAGACGCTGGCGTACCACTACCAGCGCAGCGGCCACGTGGTGGAGGCCGTCGACTACCTCCGCCGATCGGGACGGAAGGCGCTCGACCGGTACGCGCTCGCTGAGGCGCACCGGCAGTACCGCGCCGCATACGACCTCCTCACCGCCGACGACGACGACACGAATGCAGTCGACCGTGTAACTCGCGATCGGCTCCTGATCGAGACGATCCTCGAGTGGGCGCAGTGCCATTACTACACGTGCGACCTGGCGGGGCTCCGCGACCTCCAGGAGCGCCACCGCGACCTACCGGCGGCGGTGGGCAACGACGTGCTCACCGCCCGTTGGACAGCCTGGGTCGGCATGGTGACGTGGCAGGAGGGCCGCATCAGCGACGCCGACCGTCTGCTCACCGAAGCGCTCGACCTCGGCCGGCGCTGCGACGACGCCACGGCGCAGGCATATGCGCTCACCTGGCTCACCTGGGTTGCAACGGCAGCAGGTGACACCGCTCGGGCCGTCGAGATTTGGCCCGCACTTGCGCGACTCGTTCCCGAAGTCGCCGATCCGCACGATCGCCAGTACGTCCAGATCAAAGGGCTCTGCGGCGTCGGTCAGGCGTCGGCCCGCCGCGGCGACACGACGTCGGCGACCGCGTACGCCGACGAGCTGCTCGACATCGGCCGCCGCACCGGGAACCGGCGCGCGGCAGCCATGGGCCACATGGTGCTCGTGGTTGTGGGCAACGTCCGAGGCGACGAGTACTCCGCCAAGGCGGCGACGTGTGCCGCGATCGACTGTGACGCCGACCCGATGTACATGGTGTTCGCTGAGGCCTGGGCCGCAGGGCTCGCCATCGGCTCATCCACCCCTGAGGAGGCGCGGCGCTGCTTCGAACAGGTCGACGCGCGTGTGCGGAGCCTCGGCGGAAGCGCCGTCCAGGGCCCCCTGGTTGTCTTCGGGTATGCGCTCGACGTCCAGGAGGGACATCCGAGTCGTGGGATGGCCGGGCTGACCGAGGAACGCCAACGGCAGGAGGTGCTCGGGAACAGAGAGGTTGTCCACACCATCGACGGCTTCACGGCGAACATGCGGTCTCGCCTCGCGACGGACTACGTGGCGGGACTCGCGTCTCCCGCCGCCATCCGGGACCGGGCGTTCCTTTCTCGCCAGCGTGTCGGCGCGGCGACAAAGGTGCGAGGTGCGCTCGAAGAGCTGGCGAAATCGCTGGACGAGTGTGGCAACAGCGGAGACCGGGCGAGCGTCGAGTTCGAGCTCGCCAAGATCGCGAAGCACGACCGGCGGAACGACGACGCCCGAGCCCACCTCCAGACTGTGCAGCAGCTGCTCGCCGACTCGCCCGACGTGAGCCTGTGTCTCCGCGCGAGGGGAATGCTCGCCGAGCTCGCCTGAGCCGCTTCCGGCACGTCGTCGGAAGGGTTCGGAGGCGCGGGGTGTTGCCACTCCCGTGGCGCCTGCTTTCGAAGCCCGGCTGCGGCGGCTCGAGGACCGTGTCCTGATCAGCGAACGAGTGGTCACCTATGGGCGTGCGGTCGACCTTCGCGACTGGCTCTGTTCGGGGACTGCTTCACCGACCCCGTGCACGCCGACTACTCGCAGAACGGCCTACCCGCCGCCGACTTCGTTCGTGACGATCTCGTCGAGATCGTCCGCTCAGCAGTCAGCGGCTACACGGCAACCCAGCACCTCAGCGCCAACCACGTCGTCGTCTTCGACGCGCACGACTCCGACCGGGCGAGATGCTCGTCGGCAATGTACGCGCAGCACCATTCCACAGACGGCGACGGGCACGAGCTGCTCATCCTGCGAGGCTGGTACGACAACCACCTGCTCCGCGTCGGTGATGAGTGGAAGATCGAACGGCTCGTGCAACACGTGAGCTGGCGCGAGATCAGACCAGCGGAGTTGGAGGTTTGACACCGTGGGCGACAACGCATTCCAGGCGAACCGGGTACCCGATCTGCCCGAGATGATCAGTCGCTACTTCCGAGCGCACGACCACCGTGACACCGACGCGGCGCTCGCCACGTTTGCCACCGATGCTGTCGTGATCGACGACGGCCACGAGTACGCGAGTCCCGACGAGATCCGCGACTGGCTCGCGCACGCCTCGACGCAGTTCACCTACACACGCACCTTCATCGGAGCCGAAGCCGTCACTCCCGACACCTGGCTCGTCACGAACCGGCTCGAGGGCAATTTCCCGGGCGGAGTCGTCGATCTGCGGTACCGGTTCCGGATTGCGGGGGACCTCATCGCCGAGCTCGTGATCTCGCCCTGAGACACCCACGGCCTCACGGCGCGAACCCGAACGGTTTGGGCCGTGGACCCGCGACCATGTAACGCCAGAAGCGGCGCGGCTGACCGACCTCGAAGTCACCGCTCGCGCGATGTTGCACGGATGCGTTGTCCCAGATCAGCACATCGTGCGGGTGCCACTTGTGCTCGTATCGCGGGGCGTTCTGTTCCGCGTGATCCTGCAACGACTGCAGCAGCGCGCGTCCTTCGTCGTCCGGAAGGCCTTCGACGTGGGTCGCGCGGTCGAGATCGAAGTAGAGCGCAGGCCCGCCGGTGACGGGGTGCGCGCGCACGACGGGATGCGAGACGTCGACGAGATCCTCGAGCGGCCCACCCGCAGCAGGCCGGGGCGGGAAAGCGCCGCGGTTGTTGTACGAGTGCACCGCTGAAGCCCGATCAGCTGGGAGCGTTGCGTCGCGTCGAGGAGCTCGTAGGCGGCGCGCATGTCGATGAAGCACGTGTCGCCACCTCCGCCCTGAGGCAGTTCTCGGGCGTGGAGGACCGTGACACCGGCGGGCTGCTCGACGTACGAGTCGTCGGTGTGGAAGAACTGGAATAGCCCGGGGCGAAGGTCATCGCCGCCGAAGGAGACGTCGCCGAGGCTCTCGCGTAGCTCATCGGTGAGGACAAACCCTGCATCGATGATCTGGCGCTCCTCGCCGTAACGGAGCGGGTTGCCGTCGCTGTCGTGTCCGACAGGGTCCTTGATGTCGCCGATCATCGACACGAGTGCGCGTAGCTCGCCGTCGGTGAGCTTGGCGTCGAGCCGGACGCACAGCACCGCACGATCCCACAGCACATCGCGCAGCCAACGGCCCACCTTGGGATCTGACGCGTCGTGGCTCGGGTCGAGCCCCAGGATCTCGGTCTCGCCTATGTCGCCGGACCCAACACGGGGAACGACATCCGGACGGCCCGCCGGGTGTTCGGCGATCACGGACGTAGTCAACTGCACCGAGTCGAGCCGTGCCGAGCAACGGGCGATGACGGGAGCCGGGCAAAATGCGCCCGTGACCGCCGACCACGATCCCATCGTCCGAGAGCTCTTCGACCGAACGCTCGCAGCGCAACGCGGTTGGGTCGTTGGCGACGCCGGCGGCTATCTCGACCTGTTCTCGTCCGAGCAGCTGACGATCTTCGGTCCATTCGGTGGACCAGCGCTACGAGGTCGGGATCCGCGCCGCAGCGCGAGTCGCGGGCATGTTCAGCAACGGCACGGCAGAGATCGAACTCGTTGACGCCATCGTGGGCGATGACATCGTCTGCCTGGTGATGGTCGAGCGGTGCGAGGCGAACTTCGCCGGCATCGAGGATCGACATCAGTGGGACTTGCGGACGACGCAGATCTATCGGCGCCGCGGCGATGAGTGGTACGTCGTGCACCGCCACGCCGAGCCATTGACGGTGAGCCGCGACCTGGCACAGACGCTCGCGCTCCTGGAGGAGCCCGCGTCCTAGTTTCGGCCACGCTGTAGTTCAGTTGACACTTACGCAAGTGATGACTTACGCTCAGTGGCGTGGACGCCGCCCTCAAGGCACTCGCTGAGCCCCGCCGGCGGGAGATCCTTCGGCTGGTCTGGTCTCAAGAGCTGCCCGCCACCGACGTCGCCGATCATTTCGCGGAGGTCACCCGTTCGGCGATCTCACAGCACCTGGGGGTGCTCAAGGCGGCGGGGCTGGTGACGGAGCGTCGCGAGGGGACGCGCCGGCTGTACCGCGCTGACCACGGCGAGATGAAGAACCTCCATCGATTCCTCGACGACTACTGGACCAGCGGACTCGAGCGGCTGCGTGAGGTCGCCGAGGCCGCCCAACGCGACAAGGAGAAGCACTGATGGCCGAGCTCGTTCGCGAGATCATGATCGATGCCACCCCCGAGACGATCTGGCCGTTCCTCACCGACCCCGGCAAGCACGTCGAGTGGGAGGGCACCGTCGCCGACATCGACCCGCGACCAGGCGGTGTGTACCGGGTGCTCGTCGCCGGTCAGTACCAGTCGGCCGGTGAGTTCATCGAGGTCGTGCCGATGGCCAAGGTGGTCTTCACCTTCGGCTGGGAGCAGGACTACGGCCACCCCATCCCGCCCGGCTCGACGGTGGTCGAGATCACGCTGCACCCCGAGGGAGACAAGACCCGCGTGCGTCTCGTGCACCGAGGACTGCCCGACACGGCGGCCGAGGATCACGGCAGCGGATGGGCGCATTACCTCGAGCGGCTAGCGGCGCGCGCGGCCGGCGGCGATCCCGGGCCGGACCGGGGACCCGGGGGAGGTGCGTGATGGACATCATCAAGCTGCACGACCGAGCCCTGGAGGCGACCACGACGATCGTGGCCAACGTCGCCGCTGGCCAGTTCGGCGCGCCGACGCCCTGTGTCGAGTTCGACGTGCGTGCGCTGCTCAACCACATGATTGGCGGCAACTACCGCTTCGTGAAGATCGCCGAGGGCGAACGCGGAGAGGCCATCCCGGCGGCCGGCGATTTCGTGCACGACGACGCACTCACGCCCTACCGCGACTCGGCGGCCGCGCTGTCAGAGGCGTGGAGCGACCCGGTGCTGTTGGAGCGGACTGTGCACCTGCCCTTCGGCGATTTTCCGGGAGCGTTCGCGCTGGGCATCCACACGGTCGAGACGATCGTGCACGGTTGGGACCTCGCCAAGGCCACCGGCCAACCAACTGAGATCGATCCGGCGCTGTACGAGGTGGCGTGGCAGAACACCAAGGACATCGATGAGAGCTTCCGCGGCCCCGGCCGGCCATTCGGGCCGGCTGTCGCGCTGCCGCCCGGGGCATCCGACACCGCGACGTTGATGGCCTGGCTCGGACGAGAGCCCTAACAGAGACGTCCCGGGCTGCAGGCGTCAAGACGCTGCCGCGTCGTGTCCCCGAACGATCGCGTCCATTGGATGCAACTCTCCCCTACGACCTCGGCGGCGAGAACGGGTCGAGGGATAACTTCGGCGCGCGATGACGTACGCGCGAGGTCGCCGCATCATCGATGCGGACAGCCATCTGATGGAGTGGCCCGGCTTCCTGAGTGATCACGTGGACCCAGCGCTACGCGATCGGCTGCCGAACATCGAGGCCGTCATGGTCGCGAACGGCGTCGATCCGACGCAGTGGCAGCACTCGGAGGAGGAGCGGACGCGCCTGATCGAGTTGGGCGACGACTTGGTTCGGCGAGGGCCCAAGTGGCACGGCGCGTTGGGAGCCGTCGATCCCGACGAGCGGAGCCGAGCGCTCGACCTGCTCGGTTTCGAGCGTCAAGTGGTGTACTCGTCGTTCTGCGCGCCCCTGTTCGAGATCGACGACCCCGGTCTGCGCTACGGCGCGTATCGGGCGCACAACCGCGCCATGGCCGACTTCTGCGACGCGGACGAGCGCCTCCACGGTGTCGCGATCTGTGATCTCGACGAGCCCGATCGCTCGGTGGCCGAGCTCGATGCCGCGATGGACATGGGTCTCAGCCTCATGTGGCTGCCCGCCCGCGCGCCGGGAGGTCGAGCTCCGGGTCATCCCGACCACGAGGCGTTCTGGTCTCGGCTCGCCGAGCGCGGTGTCCCGTTCGTGCTGCACGTCGGAAGCGGCCGCCTGCCTATCGGCAGTGACTGGATCAACGACGGGCGTCCTGCCGCCGAGCAGTTCAGCGGCGCCGAGATCATCGGCTCGAAGGACTTCATGGTCGTGTACCACACCGCGGCGCGCTTCCTGTCGGTGCTCGTGCTCGACGGCGTGCTCGAACGCCATCCTCGCCTGCATGGTGGAGCGATCGAGATGGGTGCGGGGTGGGTGCCCGACATGCTGCGCAGGCTCGATCACGCCGCCGCGATCTGGAGCCGGTCGGAGCCGAGGCTCGCGACCTTCGAACGCACTCCGTCCGAGCAGGCGAGCGCGCAGCTCCGCTTCACGCCGTATCCGTTCGAGGACATCGGCCGCATCGCAGCCGAGTCCGACCCGCGCCTGTACCTGTTCTCCTCCGACTATCCGCATGCCGAAGGGGGACGCGATCCGCTCGGTCGGTTCGAGCGGTCATGGGCGGGCACGCCGGCTGCGGACGAAGCAGTCACCGGCTTCTTCTCCGCCAACGCGGCGAGTTGGCTCGGCGTCGCTCTCTAGGCCCGCGGGGTCAACACACAGAACTCGTTGTCATCGGGATCGGCCATGACCACCCAATCGACCTCGCCTTGGCCGATGTCGATTCGGGTCGCCCCAAGAGCAACAAGGCGGTCGACCTCCGCTTGGTGATCAACGTGGCCGGGCGGAGCGATGTCGAGATGAATCCGGTTCTTCCCCATCTTCGGGGCAAGCGGCGGACCCCAGGTGATGAACGGACCAGTGCCGTCCGGCGCGTGGATCGCGGTTTCTTCGTCCTGATCCCAGACCAACGGCCAGCCGAGCGCTTCGCTCCAGAAGTACCCGACCGCACGCGTGCCGTCGCACGTGATCGATCCGAACCGTCCGCAGTCAGCGAGGAACTTGTTGCCCGGCTCGATCATGCAGAGCTCGTTGCCTTCGGGGTCGGCGAGCACGACATGTTCGTCGTTTGGCCCCTGACCCACGTCGATGTGGCGGGCACCGAGCTCGACCAACCTCGCGACCGTTGCCTGCTGGTCCTCGAGCGACGTGCTCGTCAGATCGAGATGGATGCGGTTCTTGCCCGCCTTCCGCTCCGGGACCGGCCCGAACTCGAGCCGGAATCTCGTGCCATCAGTTGGTACGAGACCGATCACCTCATCGGTCTCGTCGTCGATCTCCCAGTGCAGAGCCTCGGCCCAAAAGCGCGCGAGACGCAGCGGATCGTTCGCATCGAAGCAGAGAGCGACGAGCCGCGAAGTCATCGCGCCGTGAGCATCGGCATCGTCAGCTCACCGCCTTCTTCACGAGCGCGCGGATCTTTGCTTCTCCGGCGGCCGTCAGCTTCGTCAGCGCGAAGGAGGTCGGCCACATGGCGCCGTCATCGAGGTTCGCGTCGTCGTTGAAGCCGAACGTCGCGTACCTCGACTTGAACTTGTCCGCGCCTTGGAAGAAGCAGACGATCTTGTCGTCCTTCGCGTAGGCGGGCATCCCATACCAGAGCTTCGGCGAGAGGACCGGCGCGCTGGCCGTGACGATGGCGTGGAGCCGTTCGGCCATCGCGCGATCCGGTTCCGGCATCTCGGCGATCTTCGCGAGCACAGCGCCTTCGGCGTCCGCCTTCTTCGCTCCCGCGCGCGCCTCCGCTTTCAGTTCCTGGGCCCGCTCCTTCATCGCGGCTCGTTCCTCGGCCGTGAAGCCGGAGCTGTTCTTGGTTGCCTTCGGCGTGCTCTTCCGTGCCTTCTCCGTGTCAATCATTGCGAAGCACCTCCGGCGACAACGCTTGCTCCCTCAACTGTCCTGCAGCAACCCGAGGACGTTGCCATCGGGGTCGGTGACGGTGGCCACGAGGCGGCCACCGCCGACGTCGTGCGGCGGCTCCTTCACCGTGGCACCGGCGGCGGTCACCTCCGCGAGCGTCGCCTCGATATCCGCGATGTGCCAGTACGCCACCGGAGAGGTCATGTTCTGCGGCCCTCCGTTCGGCACCAGCCCGATGTGCTGGCCCTCGGCCTCGAAGCCGACGTAGTAAGACCCGTCGGTCTGCGGCGCCACGCCGAGCAGAGCGGCATAAACGGCCTTGGCGCGGCCTATGTCGGACACGGGATGCAGGACGGTCTTGATTCCTTGATTGGACGATGCGGTCATGGCTTCTCCTGGGTTTGTGGGTAATACGAGTGGTAGTAACACTCTCATTTCGATAGTGCTACTGTCAAGGCGTGGCGACGAACGACACAGATCGTGGAACCGTCGACGGCAAGCGCGGCCAGGCCAGGACTCGTCTCGCTCGGGCAGCGGTCATCGACGGCGCCCGGGCCCTTTTCCTCGAACGCGGCTACGGAGCCACGACGATCGAGGCCATCAGCGCGCTCGCGGACGTCCCTCCGGCGACGGTGTATCGGCTGTTCGCGTCCAAGCGCGGCATCCTCAAAGCCCTGCTCGATGTCTCCATCGTCGGTGACGATGCGGCGGTTGCTCTGGCCGACCGCCCACCAGTTCGCTCGCTGGTCGACGATCCGGATCCGAAGAACCAGCTGGCGGGGTTCGTCGACATCGCGGCTCAGGTGAACTCGAGGACGGCGTCGATCTACCGCATCCTCGTCAGCGCGGCGGCCTCGGATCCCGACGCGGCAGCGCTCCTCGACGAGCTGACCCGACAACGCCAGCAAGGCCAAGCACTGATCGCGCGTTCGCTGGCTCGCGCCGGCGCGCTGCGGCCCAAGATGCGAGAACGCGAGGCCGCCGACATCATCCACGCGCTCATGTCCCCCGAGGTCTACGGGCTGATCGTCGTCGACCGAGGTTGGTCGGCCGAGCGGTACGAACGGTGGCTCACGGGGACCCTCGTGGATCAACTTCTCCCCCCGATCGGCGCAAGCCCGTAGCGCGCTAGGTGAGAGGCGGGGGCGTGCCCTCAGCGCTGGCGGCGAGGACTGGGTCCCAGCCGCAAACCATGCATGCGTGTCGGATCGCCGACAACCCGAAGTCAACCGCGGCAAGCCGCGGCTCGGGCGCGGCGCGCGCATCGTCCCAGTCGAGGAGGTACTCGCCGAGGTCGGTGTCCCAGCGCGCGGTTGACGGCGCGAGCGTCGCCTGATCGAAGCCTTCGGGTGTGGGGAACGCGAACGCGAAGAATGCGGCACGGGGATACCGGTGATCTCCTGGCCACCAACCGACCTCTATCTGCTGTGCGTTGGCCGAGTTGCGCATGATGAAGTCGTTCGATGGCGGCTCGACAGCGTTCCCAGAAAACAGGCTGACGGCGAGATCGAAGCTGCCCCACCACGCGTTCACCGGTGAGACGCGCCCGCGGTACGGGGCACGCAGCTCGGCGAGCACCAGCGCAGCCTGCGTCGCCATCTCGAAGTAGGTGGCCACGTGTTCGGGGTTGTACGTCGCGTGGTCATAGTCCTCGTCGAGCCGTGCAGTCCATGGGACCTCTTGGGGCGCGGGGTCGATGCGCACCGGGCCGACGAGGTCTTCGATGGCGGCCAAGACCTCGCGCGTGACATCGGCGACGGGGCGGTCCGGCACGAGCGCCGCGCTCCGCGCTCGACCGTCGCTGTGTTCGATCACGGCGTCGTGGTGATGGAGGTCGAGTGCCACGACGAGCGCCCCCGAGCCGTCGGGCGCGGGTAGCGGTGCCGTGTCCCAGCCTCGGGCGGTGAGGCGCAATGCCGCGTGCTGGAGCTGGGGCTCGGGTCGCGCGAGGCGGGCTGCGAGCTTGCCGAGCACCTGGGTGTGGGCGTGCAGCGTGTCGCAGGTGGCGTGCCACGCGTCGTAGGCCAGCTCCGGCCAGGTGGGACTCATTGCCCTGATGCTCGCACGACGAGCGGGTCGATGGCTCGTCGACGGTGAAGACTTGGCGTGATGGTCGCCGTCGGGTCGGTTCTCGCTGGGCGTTACCGCCTCGATGAGCTCCTCGCGCACGGTGGCATGGGATCGGTGTTCTCCGCGCACGACGAGGTGCTGCATCGGCGAACCGCGGTCAAGGTGCATCGCAGCGGCTCGGCGCTGGACCGACGTCGCTTTGACCGAGAAGCCCGGGTGTTGGCGGGACTCGCCCATCCAAACCTTGTGGCGGTGTTCGACGCGGGCGAGGACGGCGAGGATCTCTATGTCGTTCTCGAATTGATCGACGGGCCGACACTCGCGACTCGAATCAGCGAGGGTCCTCTCGATCCCGGCGAGGTGCGGGAGGTAGGCCGGCAACTCGCCGCCGCGCTCGCCTATGTCCACGGCCAGGGTGTCGTGCATCGAGATGTGAAGCCCTCGAACGTGATGTTCGACGCGCATGGACAGGCCCGCCTGGGTGACTTCGGCATCGCCCATTTCACCGACGCGACGACCTTCACCGGCACCTCGAGCACCGTTGGGACCGCCGCCTACATGGCCCCAGAGCAGGTCGACGGGAGTGAGGTCACCGCGAGGGCCGATGTGTATGCACTTGGGCTGGTCCTCCTCGAGTCGCTGACAGGCCGGCGTGTGTTCCCAGGTCCGGCTCACGAAGCCGCCCTCACCCGTCTCGCCCGCGACCCCGATGTTCCGGACGAGGTTCCGGCGCCCTGGCCGACGCTGCTCCGTGGGATGACCTCGCGGCAACCGGGTGACCGCCCCGACGCGGCCGACGTCGTGGCCGCCTTGAGCGATCCCGTGGTCGACGCCACCGAGCCGATGGTGATCGACCCCACGGACTCGATGGTGGTCGCCGGCACCGAGCTCCTGTCGACGGCACCCGCGTCGACGACCCTGGCAACGCCTCGCCCGCCCACCGGAGGGCAGCGGCGCGCGGCGCTCTGGATCCTGTTGGGCATCGGAGCACTCGTGGGCGCGGTCCTGATCGTCCGTGCCGGCGACGACGATTCGCCGTTCGCGCCGAGCACTACCGCTGTCGCGTCGACGACCATCCCGCCGACGACGGTCGCGCCTGCGACGACACCGCCGCCGCAGCCGGTGGTGGATTGCGCCGCGCTCGAAGCCGAGAAGGCCGACTTGGCAGCCCAGAAGAGAGAGATCATGAAGCAGTACAAGGACGACCACGAGACGCGAGATCGGCTGCGTGACGAGGTCGACGCGCGGACCCAGGAGGTCGACGCCCAGCTTCAGCAGCACTGCTAGGAACGCTCTGCGTACGCAATCCCATGTACGTGGCGGTGCCGGTCCACCACATGGGGGATGTCCCGATGGCTGGGGTCTCCGATGCTGACACCATGGTCATGCGTGAGATCGATCCAGCGATCCGACGTCTCCTGGTGGACGACGTGAGCGATCCCGACTCGGCTGGCTTCGCGCTTCCGACCGGGACGGTCAGCTTTCTGCTCACCGATGTCGAGGGGTCGTCTCAACGATGGGAACACGCGCCGGCGGCGATGGCCTCGGCGATCCCGCGGCATTACGAGATCCTCGATGAGGTCATTGCCGGGCATGGCGGCGTGCGGCCGATCGAGCAAGGGGAGGGCGACAGCGTGGTCGCCGCGTTTGCCCGCGCGTCCGACGCCGTGGCCGCCGCGGTCGATGCCCAGCGAGCGTTCATGGCGGAGTCGTGGCCGCCGGGCGCGGAGCTCCACGTGCGCATGGCGATCCACACCGGCGAAGCGCAGTTGCGCGACGAAGGCAACTACTTCGGGCAGACGGTGATCCGGTGCGCTCGACTACGCGCGATCGGTCACGGTGACCAGATCCTCGTATCGGATGCGGCCGCGGGGCTCGTCGTCGATCAGCTGCCCGACGGCGTGCACCTGGCCGACCTCGGTAGCCATCGGTTGAAGGACCTCGGTCGTCCTCGAGCGCGTGTGGCAGGTGATCCATCCTGATCTTCCGGCCGGGCAGGCCCCGCTGCGCTCGCTCGACGTGCACCGTCACAACCTCCCGGTCCAGCTCACGCCGCTCATCGGTAGAGAGACCGACGTCGTCACGCTCGGCCAGCTCGTCAGTGACGAGCGGCTCGTCACGTTGACGGGATCGGGAGGAGTGGGCAAGACGCGTCTCGCGCTCGCAGTTGTGGCCGAGCTTCTCGAGCGGTTCCCGGGCGGAGTCTGGTTCGTGGAGCTCGCGAGTGTGGCCGACCCGGCTGGGGTCGGATCGGCGGTGTTGGCCGCGATGGGAGCGCACCAGGTTCCCGGGCTGCAACCCGTCGAGCAACTGATCGCCGCACTCGCCGAGGAACGAGACGCTGCTCGTCCTCGACAACTGCGAACATCTCTTGGAACCCTGCGCCGCGCTCACGGCCGCGCTCTTGGCGCAGCACGCGGCCGTGAACGTGCTCGCGACGGCGCGCGAGCCGCTCGGCGTCCTTGGCGAGGTGACATGGCGAGTCCATTCGCTGTCGGCGCCGCCGCCCGAGTCGATCGTCGCGGTGCCAGCCCTTCGGCAGTACGAGGCCGTCCGGCTGTTCATCGATCGAGCCCGCCGGGCCCGCCCGACTTTTGCGGTCTCGGAGGAGAACGCTCCTGCCATCGCGCAGATCTGTTGCCGGCTCGATGGCATTCCGCTCGCCTTGGAGCTGGCGGCCGCTCGCTGCCGGCAGATGTCGGTGGAGCGAATCGCGGCGGAGCTCGACGATCGGTTCCATCTCCTCACGGGCGGTGCCGCGCACGGTGCTTCCCCGGCAGCAGACCCTCGCGGCGTCGGTCGATTGGAGCTACGACCGGTTGGACGAGAACGAGCAGGTGCTCTTCCGCCGGCTGGGGGTGTTCGCGGGAAGCTTCACGATGGAAGGGGCGGAGCACGTCGCGGCGGCGCTTGGCGACTTCGACCCGGTGACCGTGTTCGAAGTTGTGAGCCGGCTCGTCGACAAGAACCTCGTGCTGACCGAGGAGCGGCCCGGCGGGGATCAGCACTACCGGCTGCTCGAAACGTTGCGGGCGTACGCGATCGAGCGGGCCCGGGTCGCCGTTGAGCTCGGGTCGCTCCGCGATGCGCAGGTGACGTTCTGGCTGGACTGGCTCGAGCGTCACGAGCCGATCGTGCACACCGACGCCGTGATCGAGCACCTCGACGTGTTCCACGACAGCGTGGCCGCCGCGCTCGAATGGAGCACCAGCGACCCAGCCGTCGGACTCCGGCTGTTGCGGCTCCTGGCCCGCGGCATGGCAGGGAAGCGGTCGTCCGCAGGCTGCGCTGACCGCGGTCGACCGACTGCTCACTGACGAGAACGCGGAGCGGTTCCCGTTGCCGTGGGCCGCCGCCTCGGCGTCTGTGGCCGTCCTTGTCAGCACCGCTCGAAGCTGGACGGAAGCGAACGGGCTTGTGCGGCGCGGCCGGGCTCTCGCCGAGAAAGCCGGCGACGAGTACTTCGTCGCCGTCAACGAGTTCCTTCTCGGATACACGGAGGAGAACACCACGCGTCTGCGCCAGCTCGCGCACGAGCGGGGGCAACGATACGTCGAGTGCGTCGCCACCATGGCCCAGGCTTCCGTCGCGCTCGAAGCGGATCCGCAAGCGGCGTGGGCCATGCTCGACGACGCGGACTTTCGGGCTGCTGCTCGTGAGAGCCGGTACCTGCGCGACTGGGCCGACCGGACTGCGGGCCGGGCCGCGCTCTATCTCGGTGATCTCGAGCGGTGCCTCGAGCTCGCCCAAGGCCTTTGTGCCAGCCGGTCCCTGCGGATGGCTGAGTCTGCGGTGATGGTCTTGGGGGCCGCCGGGCTACTCGCTCGCGATGAATCGGCACTCGACGCGGCCGCCGCGGTCGCGCACGAGCGCCTCTCGAAGGTTCCCGGCACGCAGGCCGCCGCGGATGGAGCGACCCATCAGCGCTCGCTGCTCGCTGGAGGGCCAGCGCGAGTCGACCCCGAGATCTCGCCGGAGAACATCGATCCCCGCGACCCTCCGCCGGCCCACATCGTGATGCTCCTGTGTCGAGAAGCCATCGATGCAGGGGAGGCGGCGCGTGCCGTCGATGCGGCGCGAGCGTGGGCGCCCGACGCGCCACTGGGACGAGCGGGGCGGGCGGCGATCGAAGCCGCAGCCGCGCTGGACGAGGATCGATGGCACGAGGCATCGAGTATCGCCGCCGAGTACGGGCTTCGCCCGGTGGCCGTCGACGCGCTCGAGGGGCTCGCGGGTATGGCGGCTACGGCCGAGTCGTGGGTCGAGTGCCTCCGGCTCGCGGCCGCGGCGGCCCGGTTGCGCGACGAGACCGGGTACCGATGGCGGTTCGCGTTCGAGCAGGGTCGCCTCGACGCGGCTGTCGCGGCCGCCACTGAGGCAATTGGACCCGAGCGGGCCAGTGCCGCGACCGCCGAGGGCTCTGCGTTGGAATGGCGTGAAGCCGCCGCCTACGCGAGTCGCGCGCGCGGCGAGCGCCAGCGGCCGAGCCATGGATGGGCCGCGCTGACGCCGACTGAGATGCAGGTCGTCGGGCTCGCGGCCGAAGGCCTCACGAACCCACAGATCGCAGAGCGACTCCTCATGGGTCGTGCCACGGTGAAGACCCACCTCGACCACGTCTTCACCAAGACTGGCCTCCACTCACGGACCGAGCTCGCCACTGAGTACGTGAGGCGTCATCCGAACCCGTCGACCTGAACAGACTCAGAGTCAGCCGACGGGGCCTTCCTCTGCCCCTGCCCCTTTCAGCTCGTGCTGGACGTATCGACGTCCACCCGGACCCGCGGTGATGCCGTGGAGGACGACGCTCAAGAGCACGGTCAAGGTCACCGTGGCGATCGCGGTTGCGACCTGAGGTGAGGTCTCGCCGAGCTCCTCGATCGCCAGCAAGGCGAACACGACCGACGCGAGGCCGCGCGGCCCGAACCAGCCGATGAACACGACACTCGGCCGATCGAGCCCCGATCCGATCAGGCTCAGCACGACGGGGAGCATGCGCACGATCGTCAGACTGGCGACGGCGTACGCGATCACTGAGCCGTCGAGGTTGTGGAACGCCACGGGGACGAGGGTGGCTCCGAAGACGAACCACACGACGAGCGCCAGGAGCTCGCCGCCGAGCTCGGGCAGCTCGACTGCCTCCTGAAGGTCGACGACATCCTCATCGACTCTCGCCCCGAAGGCGATGCCGGCGACGAACGCGGCGATGAACCCGTTCGCGTCGATGGACAGTGCGGTCGCGAACGCGGCGATGGCCACGGCGAGCGTTGCCAGTCGTTGGCCACTCGTCGTGGTCCAACCGCGTCGCGCGGCGGCCGACAGCAGCACGCCGCCCCCGAGACCGAAGGCGATTCCGAGGAGAACGCCGCCACCGAGCTCGCGAAGAGCCGCGCCATACTCGAAGGTCACGCTCTCATCCACGATGCCGAGCTGGCTGGCCGCCACCGCGAGCATGAAGACGACGATCGGCGTCGCGATGCCGTCGTTCAGCCCGCTCTCGACGTTGAGCGCCCGCCGAAGCCGCCCGGGGATGCGCCCATCGTTGATCACCTGCACGCTGAGCGCGGCATCGGTCGGGGCGAGCGCCGCACCCACGAAGCCGGCGAGCGCCCACGGGAATCCGTCGAAGAGCCAATCGGCCAGCAGACCACCGAGCGCCACCGAAAGCGGGAGGCCGATGCCGAGCAACCTCATCGGGATCGCGACGTCGCGCCGCAACTTCGCGAGATTCACTCTCGCTGCATCGGAGAACAACACCAGTGCCAGGGTGACCTCGGCGAGGATGTGGATCGACACGGTTTCGACGTCGACTGTCAGCGGTCCCCAATCCGGGTTTCCGAGGACGTAGCCGGCGAGCGCGAACACGAACGGCCCGGTGACGTCGTGACGAGCCCATAAGCCCGAAACGAGCGCCCAGCCCAAGACGAGAAGCGCAACGACCGCAACTGTCGCCTCGGTCACGGAGCGATCCTCGCCTGCTCAGCCCCAGCACGCACGTTCAGTGATTCGAGCGCGCGAGATCCCGAGCGGGCATTCTGAGCGTGTGGCGGACGAGGCGACTCCGAGCGAGGACCACGGTGGGTCAGCGCAGCGGCTCACCTTTCTGCAGCGGCAGGCACTGAAGGGTCTCGCCAAGCAGGCCAACAAGCGTCCCGACGAACCGCTGTCGCCGGCTGATTGGGAGGCGTACTGGAGGTTCTCGTCGCAGCGCGGCAGCCGGGCGTTCAAGCGAGTCCTGCGTGCGATGCCGAGCACGCCGCGCTGCGGCTTCTGCGGCGCCCCGTTCTCCGGCCTCGGCGGTCGGGCCATCGCTCCCCTCGGGTACCGGCCGTCCCGCAAGAACCCCAACTTGTGCGCGGTCTGTGTCGAGCTGGCGCCGCCGGGTGGGACGACGATGGAGATCGGGGTGCTGTTCGCCGACCTTCGCGGGTTCACGTCCGAGTCGGAGTCGCAGACTCCGGTCGAGGTGAGCGCGAAGCTGCGACGCTTCTACGCCCTCGCCGAGAAGGTGTTCCTTCCCGAGGCGCTCATCGACAAGCTCATCGGCGACCAGGTCATGGCGCTGTACGTGCCTGCGCTCATGGCGCCAGCGTCAGAAGACGTCGACGATCGCCTTCGACAGCACATCGCCCATGTGATGCTCAAGCACACCCGTCAGCTGCTCGAGCGCGCGGGCTACGGCTCATCCGCCGAACCAGACTTCGCGATCGGCATCGGGCTCGACTTCGGCGAGGCCTTCATCGGCAACATCGGAGATACCGCCGTGCACGACTTCACGGCCGTGGGAGACGTCGTCAACACGGCATCGCGCCTCCAGTCCCACGCTGCCGGTGGCGAGGTTCTGCTTTCCGCCCGGCTGGCTCGCCTGTTTCCCGAACCCGTTGGCGTGCCCGACTCACTCGTGCTCAAGGGAAAGCAAGAACCCGTCGACGTACGCCGCGTGCGGTGGTTCGCGGGCACTGTCACAGACTGAGTGCGGCCGGTGTCTTTATGTCGCTCACGTCGACAGGAGGACCAAGTCATGACCAGCACACTGCGGATGCCCAAGGCCGAGATCACCGGCTTCTACGGCTACGTCGTGAAGCGATTCAGCCGCAAGATGTTCGGCGACGTTCCCGAGCCGCTCGAGGCGATGTGGCACAACCGGGCCGTGCTCAACAGCGCCATGGGGTTCGGCCGCAAGGTCCAGAAGTGGGACAAGCTCGACCCCAACCTGAAGTCGTTTGCGCACATGACCGTCGCCGCTCTGGTCGGCTGCTCGTGGTGCCTCGACCTCAACTACTTCCAAGCCCACAACGAGGGCCTCGACGAGGTCAAGGCCAGCGAGGTGCCCCGGTGGCGTGAGTCGCCGGTGTTCACGTCGCTCGAACGTGACGTCATGGAATACGCCGAAGCGATGAGCGAAACTCCCCCGCGGGTGACCGACGAGCTCTTCGCTCGACTGCTCGAGCAGCTCGGTGCGCCGGCCATGGTCGAGCTCACGGCGTCGATCGGGTTCGCGAACATGAACACGAGAGGCAACACGGCGATGGGCATCGAGGCGCAAGGTTTCTCCAAGGCGTGCCCGCTGCCGTTGGCGCAACGGTCGGCTGGGTACGCGAGATCCGCATGAGCGAGGACGCGTTCGCGCTCCACCGCAGCCTGCTGTTCACCGTCGCCTACGAGATGCTCGGCTCCGCCTCGGACGCCGAGGACGTCGTCCAGGAGACATGGCTGCGCTGGGCGAACGTCGACCAGGCCGAAGTCCGCGACCCGCGGGCGTACCTGGTCCGCATCGTCACCCGCCAGGCGTTGAACCGACTCCGAACCGTGGCACGACGGCGCGAGGACTACGTCGGTGAGTGGCTGCCGGAGCCGCTGGTGACGGGCCCCGACGTCGCCTCCGACGTCGAGCTCGCCGAGAGCCTCTCGATCGCGATGCTCACGGTGCTCGAGACCCTCGGACCGGCCGAGCGCGCCGTGTTCGTGCTGCGCGAGGTGTTCGAGACCCCCTACGAGGAGATCGCGGAGGCGGTCGGCAAGACACCCGCCGCGGTCCGACAGATCGCCCACCGCGCTCGCGACCATGTCGCGGCTCGCCGCCCGCGGATGGCGGTCAGCGCGACCGAGCAGCAGGAGGCCATGGACCGGTTCCTCGGCGCCATCCGACACGGCGACCTGCAGAGCCTCCTCGACGTCCTCGCCCCCGACGTCGTCCTGGTGGCCGACGGAGGCGGCTTTGTAGCTGCCGCTCGTCATCCGATCGAGGGTGCGGAACGGGTAGCCGGCCTCCTGCTCACCGGTCTCCGCTCGGTGGACTTCGATGCGAAGGCCATCTGGCTCAACGGGTCGCCCGCCTTCCGGATCGACATCGGCGGTGAGGTCAACACTGCCGTGAGCCTCGCGGTCGAGAACGGTCGGATCACGCACATCTACGCGATGCGCAATCCGCACAAGCTGGCGCGGCTCGACAGCGCCGCCACGCTCACACGGACCTAGCGAGGTAGGCGCTCGGCGGGAGAGTCATGATGGTCGCCCAAGTCGAGCTTCTGTGGAGCGGGGATCACCATGAACGGACCCATCGTCGTCGGAACGGACGGATCAGAGACAGCGGCCATTGCCGTGCGAACGGCGACCGAGCTCGCCAAGAAATTCGGCCAGCCGCTCCACGTTGTGTGTGCGCTACATCTGCGAACTGGTGCCGACGGCCTCGCGCTGTCGGCAGGAATGTCGGTGCCAGCGATGGATGACCGGTGGGTGCACGGAGTACTCGACGATGCCGCAGCGCAGATTCGAGAGTCGAGCGTCGAGGTCATCACGCACCCCATGGTTGGGAACCCTGCTGAAGCGATCCTCGACGTTGCGGATGACGTGAACGCGGACTTGATCGTGATCGGCAATCGAGGGATCGGCTCCAAGTCCCGATTCATCCTCGGCAACGTACCGAGTCGCGTCGTCCATCACGCGACGTGCTCCACGTATGTGGTCAACACCAAGGCGACATAACGCTGCGGCGACCACGTTTACGATCGTCCCGTCGCGGGCATGAACAACGAATCCCGTTCCTCACAGGGGGTTTGTGTCTGCGCGTCGTGCAATGCGAACGCCGTGTCGAGCACGGCGCCGTCAGTCAGCCCCGCGAACTGGGGCAGGGTCCGACGGATCCGCTCCCCGACCATGTAGTCGCGGTTGCGGTGCTGGCGGACGAGGTGCTTGGCGCGTTTGCGAAGATTCTCGAGGTCGTCGTTCATGAGTGGTGGAACGAGTGGGCGTCGCCCTTCCCGGACGGTCCAGTCGCGCCTCGGTCGCGCGCCTACGAAGGTATCGCGGGCTCATCGCGTGCGGTAGTGCATGTGCACCACGCCGCTGTCGAAGTGCCGCTGGGCCAGTAGCTCGAGGTCGACTTTGACGTCCCGGGGCAGACCCGGCTTGCCGCCGCCCACGATGACCGGGAAGACCCACACGTGGACCTCGTCCACGAGCCCTGCCCGGAACGCGTGTTGCGCAAGGTCAGGGCCGCTGACGCTGATGTCGCGGTCGGCCTCCTCCTTCATGCGGCGCACGGCCTCAGCTTCGAACTCGCGCTCGAGCCGAGTGCGGGGAGTCCACACAGCGTCGAGTCTCCGGGAGTAGACGACCTTGTCCAGGCCTCGCCACACCTCGGCGAAGTCCGCCTCGACGGCTCCGAGCTCATCGCCCACCGACTGCCAGACCGCCATCGTCTCGTACATGCGTCGGCCGTAGATGTGGGTGCCGATGGGCCGCTCGATGTCGTTGATGAACGCGTGGACCTCAGCGTCGGGGAAGGCCCAGTCGAACTCGCCCTTCTCGTCCTCTATGTAGCCGTCGAGCGACGTCATCGCTGAGTAGATGAGCTTGGCCATGGTGCTCCTCAGGGGTTGCGATGGGAGACTCGAGCATCGACTTCGGTGCCCATCTGCCGTTGATGGACTTCGGTGGCCATCCCTACACCTTCGACCATCTCGCTGCCTACGCCGACACCGCGGCGCGCCTCGGCTTCAACGCGTTGTCGGTCAACGATCACATGGTGTTCTCAGTCCCTTGGCTCGACGGCCCGACCGCGCTCGCCGCCATGATCGAGCACTCGGGCGACATGACGCTCGCCACGACCGTTGCACTGCCCATCGTTCGCGGACCGGTGCCACTCGCCAAGTCGCTCGCCGCCATCGATCGGCTCTCCGACGGACGCGTGGTCGTCGCGGTCGGTCCCGGCTCGTCGGAGAAGGACTTCGCCAGCGTCGGCCTCGATTTCGACGAGCGATGGGCCCGCCTCGACGAATCGATCGGCGCGCTCCGGGCCCTGTGGCGACGCGACAGCCCGCCGTTCGTCGGCCGCTTCTACTCGACCGAGGGGATCAGCCTCGACCCGCGTCCCGCGCACCCGGACGGACCACCGATCTGGACCGGCAGCTGGGGATCGGATGCGGGGCTTCGCCGCACCGCCCGGCTGGCCGACGGTTGGCTTGCCTCCGCCTACAACACGACGCCCTCAGCGTTCGGCGAGGCATGGGCTCGATTGCGCGATCTCCTCCCCGCCGAGGGCAAGGACCCCGAGCGCTTTCCGAACGCACTAGCGACGATGTGGTTCCACATCACCGAAGACAAGGCAGAGGCTGACAGGGTGATGCGTGAACGACTGGTACCGACCATCAATCGCCCTGAGGACGTCCTTCGTGCTCGTCTGCCGGTCGGTCCGGCCGAGTTGTTCGCCGAGAAGCTCTCCGACTTCGCCCGGGCTGGCGTCCAGCGCGTCTTCGTCTGGCCCGTCACCGACGAGGCCAACCAGCTGGAGCTGTTCTGGGAAACGGTCCGTCCGGCGATCAGCGCGTAGGAGAGTCAGCTCGCCGCTGGATCGATGTCGTCGGTGCGAAGCTGCAGTGCCAGCGCCGTGTTGATCTCGACGTGGCGCAACAAGAACGTGCGCTCGTCGAGCCGCTTCCGGCGCAGCCAACCGGTGACCTCGTCGTTGCACTTGCTGGTGTTGCACGAGCGGCAGGCCGGCACGATGTTCTCGAGCGTGTAGCGCCCACCCCGCGAGAGCGCGAGCACACAATCGCGCTGCAATGGCTTCGCCGTTTCTCCGCAGTAGGCGCAGCCACCCCACGCCGCCTTGAGCGCCTTCCACTGCGCATCGCTGAGGTCGTGCTCGACCCGATCCATGCGGCGCTTGCGCCTGCGGGCGTACTTGGCCTTGCGACTCGCGTTGGCCGCCATCGCGTCAGGGTATGAGACAACGGAACACGTCAGGAGCTTCCCCATGAGCGAACCAGCCACCACGCTCGACGCCCGATTCAGTGACCCGAACGCCGCGGCGACCTCCTGGAACGACACGGTGCGCATCCTCGAGGCGGCTCAGCTGTTCTGGATCACCACCGTCCGCACCGACGGACGACCACACGTGAGCCCCCTCGTCACGGTGTGGCTCGACGGCCGCATCCACTTCACCACCGGAGAAGCCGAGCAGAAGGCCGTCAACCTCCGCTCCAACCCGCACACGATCCTCACCACCGGCTGCAACGACTGGGACCGCGGGCTCGACGTCGTCATCGAAGGCGATGCGGTTCTCGTCACCGAAGAACACACCCTTCAGCGTCTCGCCGACGCGTGGCGAACGAAGTGGGACGGACGCTGGCAGTTCGAGGTGCGCGGAGGCCGGTTCCACCACGAAGCAGGCGAAGCGCTCGTCTTCGCAGTCGCGCCGACCAAGGTCCTCGCCTTCGGCAAGGGCCCGTTCTCCCACACCCGCCACCAGTTCTGACATCGCAGAGAGACAGAGGAGGCCACCATGAAGACACCCCCGATCGTGTCCTCAGAAGCGTGGGAGGCTGCGCGTCAGCGGCTTCTCGTAAAGGAGAAGGAGCTGACCCGAGCGCGTGACGCGTTGGCCGCCCAGCGTCGGGGCATGCCGTGGCTGAGCGTCGACAAGCCGTACGAGTTCGACGGGCCCGAGGGCAAGGCGAGCTTGCTCGACCTGTTCGATGGCCACCGGCAGCTGATCGTCTACCGAGCCTTCTTTGAGCCCGGCGTGTCCGGGTGGCCCGAGCACGCCTGCATCGGGTGCTCGATGCTCGCCGACCAGGTCGCCCACATCGCCCACCTGAACGCCCGGGACACCACGCTCGCGTTCGTCTCCCGCGCGCCCCAGACAGACATCGAGCGCGTGAAGGCGCGGATGGGCTGGGAGATGCCCTGGTACACCCTGACCGACACGTTCGACGCCGACTTCGGCGTGGACGAGTGGCACGGCACGAACGCGTTCATCCGCGACGGCGACAGCGTCTTCCGCACCTACTTCATCAATGTCCGCGGCGACGAGGCGATGGGGAGCACCTGGAGCTACCTCGACCTGACTGCCCTGGGGCGCCAAGAGGAGTGGGAGGACTCGCCGGAGGGCTACCCGCAGACGCCGCCGTATCAGTGGTGGATCTGGCACGACGAACCCCGCGGCTGATCCGGCGACCTCGATCGCTGCGAAAAGGCGGCAGGACCTACGGGAGGGTGAGAGCCGTGGACAACGTCAAGACGACGCAGCTGATCTACGAGGCCTTTGGTCGAGGTGACATTCCCGTCATTCTCGACCAGCTCGCAGATGACGTCGCGTGGGATCAGGATGCCCCGGGATACGGCGTACCGATCTACGAGCCGGGTGCGGGCAAAGAGCACGTGGGTCGATTCTTCGAGGCACTAGCAGGGCTCGAGTTCGAGCGCTTCGAGCCCACGAACTTCCTCGTCGGCGGCGACCAGGTCGCGGCCACGATCAACGTGAAGGTGACCGTGAAGAGCACAGGCAAGGCGGTCGAGGCGTTGGAGATCCATCTCTGGACGTTCGGGGACGACGGCAAAGTCACGCGGTTCTTCCACTGCATCGACCGGCACGCGTTCGTCCTCGCCTACGACCTGTGAGCTGATCTGGAGGCGGCCGTCGGTGCGCTCACCCGACTCGCCGACAGAGGCCGCGCGAGCCTGTCGGAGTGATCCACGTCCGCGCGGTGAGCCCACCCGAAATCACGCCCGCTCTCGTCATGTCACTGTCGAGCAAGCCGGGCGTGTTGAACATGATCGTGCTCGACGGGGTGGCGCGAAAACCCGACGGTGATGCCGTGCTGTTCGACGTGGTCACTGCGGACGCCAACGAAGTGCTGGATGAGATGCGCTCGCTCGGTGTTGCGCGTCGCGGCTCGATCGTCATCGAAGACGTCACCGCCGAGCTGTCGGATCGAGCAGACGAGGCCGAGGCGGCGGGCGCACTTGCTCTCAGACTTGCGCCGGTCTGGGAGCAGGCGGAGGCTCGCATTCGAGCGGGAGGGCAGTACCCGCTGAGCTGGTTCGCGTTGATGACGATTGCCGGGCTGATCGCGTCCGTGGGCATCTTCACGAACTCACAGATCCTCGTCGTCGGCGCCATGGTCGTCGGCCCCGAATACGGGGCGATCATCAGCGTCGCCCTCGGCGTCAACAAGAGCGACCGCCTGCGGATTCGCGCTGGCTTGGTCGCCCTCTTCATCGGCTTCCTCGTCGCGATCGTCGTGACGTTCGCCTTCAGCCTGGTGGTCCGCGCGTTCGGGCTGGAACCGGAGCTGTTCCGGGCGGGAGTCCGACCCGTGTCCAACCTGATCAACACGCCGGACTTCTTCTCCATCGCCGTCGCGACCCTTGCGGGCATCGTCGGTGTCGTGTCGCTCGTCGAAGCTCGGGCCGGCGCCCTCATCGGCGTGTTCATCTCGGTGACCACGATCCCGGCCGCCGCGGACATTGGGGTGTCGAGTGCATTCGAGAACTGGACTGAGGCCCGGGGATCCCTCATCCAGCTTCTGTTGAACGTCGCGATCCTGCTCGGGGTGGGTGTGGTCGGGCTGGTCGCTCAACGCCGTCTTTGGGCACGCGTTCGCAGTCGAGCGAAGCCAGCGGGGTCGCCGCCCCGACCGGACGTGTGAGAATCGCCTCGCGAGAACACCCTGAAGGCCCGCACAAGGGGGAACGAACGTGGTTGGAAGCAACGGTTCGCAGGATCGGCCGGACTACGACGTGGTCGTCGTCGGGGCCGGGTTCTCTGGTCTCTACCTGCTCCGCCGGCTGCGGCAGCTCGGCTTCTCGGCCCGCCTTCTCGAGGCGGCCGACGACGTCGGGGGCACCTGGTACTGGAATCGCTATCCCGGCGCCCGGTGCGACATCCCGACGACCGACTACACGTACAGCTTCGATCCTGAGCTCGAGCGCGCCTGGACGTGGTCAGAGAAGTACGCGACGCAGCCCGAGATCTTGTCGTACCTCCAGTTCGTCGCCGAGCGGTACGACCTACGCAAGGACATCGACTTCTCGACTCGGGTCGCCGCGGCGGCATGGGACGAGTCGACGTCGGTGTGGCGAGTGCGCACAGACGGCGGCGGCGATCTGTCGTGCCGCTACTACGTGATGGCGACCGGCTGTCTGTCGATGCCGAAGGAGGTCGACATCGAAGGTGCCGACCGCTTCGCCGGCGACGTGTACTTCACCAGCCGTTGGCCACACGAAGGCGTCGACTTCAGCGGGAAGCGCGTCGCGGTCATCGGCACCGGTTCGTCGGCCGTGCAATCAATCCCGCTCATTGCCGAGCAAGCCGCTCAGCTGACCGTGTTCCAGCGGACGCCGGCATTCTCCGTCCCCGCGTTCAACGGTGCCCCGCCGGCCGACCGGCTCGCCGAGATCGACGCCGACCGCACTGCGTACCGCGAAGCGGCGAAGCGCTCGCGGGGCGGCATCCCCGTCGTGCCGACCGAGCTCACGGCCGCGATGTGCGCCGAGGAGGAGCGCCGGGCTCGGTTCGAGGCCGCGTATGAGGCGGGAGAGCTCTTCAGCATTCTGGGCATCTTCGCCGATCAGGCCGTGAACCCCGAATCCAACGAGATCGTCGCCGAGATGATCCGGGAGAAGGTCCGGTCGATCGTCAACGATCCCGAGACGGCCGAGTCGCTGTGTGCGAAGGACTACTACTTCGGCACGAAGCGGCCGTGCCTCGACACCGGCTACTTCGAGACCTACAACCTTCCGCACGTCCGTCTCGTCGATCTGCGCAAGGACCCGATCAAGACGATCAGCGAGACCGGGATCGACACCGTGAGTGACTCGTTCGAGTTCGACGCCGTGGTCTACGCGACCGGGTTCGACGCGATGACGGGCGCACTCGTCTCGGTCGACATCGCCGGTCGCGACGGCGTGACGCTGAAACAGAAGTGGGCCGACGGCCCCGTGACCTATCTCGGACTCACCACCGTCGGCTTCCCGAACTTCTTCACGATCACCGGTCCAGGCAGCCCGTCGGTGCTTTCGAACATGTCGGTCTCGATCGAACAGCATGTCGACTGGATCACCGACACCCTCGCGGACATGAAGGCGCGCGGCTTCGACACGATCGAGCCGACTCCGCAAGCGGAAGCCGGTTGGGTGCAGCACGTCAACGACTGTGCCGACATCACGCTCCACCCGACCGCGAACTCCTGGTACATGGGCGCCAACGTGCCCGGAAAGCCGCGCGTGTTCTTGCCCTACATCGGCGGTGTCGACGCATACCGCGCGATCTGTGACGAGGTCGTCGCCACCGGGTACGTCGGGTTCCAGTTGGCCGGTGCCGATGGTTCGCAATGCAACGACGGGGTGATCCGCCGGCTGCAGCCCGACGTCGCGATGGTGCTCGACATGATGGCGTCGCTCGAGTTGCCGCCGCTCGAGTCGATGTCGCCGGCTGACGCTCGCGCGTTCATGGACGCCTCCGCAGCAATGCGGCCGCCGGGACCGGATGTCGGCGAGGTGGTCGACGGTGTGCTGCCCGGCGCCGGCGGCGACCTTCAGTACCGGCTCTACCGACCCGCAACCCCGGGCCCCCATCCGGTCGTCGCTTACTTCCACGGAGGCGGATGGGTGTTGGGCAGCCACGAATCCGACGATCCGTTCTGCCGCGACCTCTGCGATCGCTCGGGCGCGGTCATCGTCTCGGTCGACTACCGGCACGCCCCCGAGCACAAGTTCCCAGCCGCCGCCGAGGACGCGTTCGCCGCGGTGCAGTGGATCGCCGACCACACCATCGAGCTCGGCGGCATCCCCGGCCAGCTCGCCGTCGCCGGTTGGAGCGCAGGCGGCAACGTCGCGACTGTCGCGGCGCGCATGGCGCGCGACGCGGGTGGTCCCGAGATCGTGGGCCAGCTGTTGATGAACCCGGTGACCGACACCGACATGAACCGAGCCAGCTACCGCGAGTGCGCCGACGGTTACGTCCTCACCAAGCCGCTCATGGAGTGGTTCTTCGATCACTACATGGACGGTGCCGATCGCACCGACCCGAGGGTGGCGCCGCTGAGAGCCGAGGATCTGTCGGGACTTCCCCCGGCGGTCATCGTCACGAGCGAGTTCGATCCTCTGGGCGACGAAGGCGCGGCTTACGCAGAGGCGCTGGAGAAGGCCGGTGTTGCGACGAAGCACGTGTTCGCTCGCGGCCACACGCACACGTCGCTCACGATGGTCGGCCTCGTGCTGTCGAGCGTGCCGGTGCGAGCGGAGATGGGCGAAGCGCTGCGCGGGTTCTTCAGGGCGTCGGTCCCCGCCTGACCTGATTCGATCGGTAGTGCTGCTGCGCCCCCTGCCAACGGGCTCGGGCGCCGTCCGCGATGTGACTGCCGGGGCCGTAGGCGAGCTCTTCGAGCAGCGCGACGATCTTCGGTCGCGACCCTTCGAGGAAGTTCCGCGCCGCGAAGTTCCCCGGAGCGTCGTCTCGCGACGAAAGGTGGAGCGCGTGCACGACTTCGTCGATCAGGAGCATCCGGTGGCGCACGGATCTCGCCGCCGGCCACTTGTCGACGTACGGCTGGAACTCCGGGCACGATCCGTTCAGATCGCGATGCTCCCAGCTCTTGTGCCACGCCCGGGGGGTGACCGTCCAGTCGCAGCCAGGACACGGGACGAGGTCATCACGGTGTCGCTCGGGCGTTCGCACCTGGAACTCCGTGCCGCAGCTCGGACAGCGAACCCGCCCGTTCGTCACGCGCACGACGTCGCCGAGTCGTTCCCAAAGTCGCCAGCCGACGTCATCGAGCAGCTCGTCGTCGAGCAATCCGGCGGCGTTGGCTTCGTAGAGCTGGATCAGCTTGCCGGCCGGCAGCATCGGCGCCCATCGGATGCGCCGGTCGTCACCCACGCAACGAGTGTATGAAGGCCCGTGTCGACCTCGGCGTGGTTTCAGTCCGGGAGAGGTCCGGTGAGGTCGTGGACGATCCGGTCGACGTGCACCAACACCGCGGCATACCCGAGCCACTCCGCCGCGGACCGATCGTCGTCGGACGCGACGTCGCTCTCGAGCGCCAGCCGCGCTCGACGCCTCGCGCCGGCCATGCATTCCTCGCGCTTCGCTCGAACGTCGGTGATCGCGGCGTCCGCTTCCGCGGCGTCGATCTGGCCCAGTCCCGCGCTGACGTTGGCGCGGATGCCTCGAGCCAAGGCGAGCATCAGCGCGGCCAGCCTCGGGAGAGGTTGATGCGCTTCGTCCGAGCCGTGGGCGAACTCGTCGAAGGTGCGCGCGATCGAAGAGACACCGATCGCTGCTCGCTCAGCGCGCTGCGCGAGCTCCTCGTAGCGTCCGAGCTCGTCGATGTGGCGGCGATCGCGGTGATTCCATCGAGCGGCCTCGCGACTGTCGCCGACCGCTTCGAGTGCTTGTTGGACCAATCGATCACGGGCGACGTGCGCGTCCCGTCGCCATTCGGCGGTGTCGTCCCTCGTCCACGACTCGCCGAGTCCCTGACCCATCGTGTCCAGAGTGTGCTCGAGCCCCTCGGCGAGCCGGTCGAGGGTCTGTCGGGCGTCGACGCGCCGCGATGCCGGCAGCAGGAGCGAAACTGCCACCCCGACTGCCGCGCCGATCAGCGTGTCCGCGGCGCGCCTTCGAGCGTCGGTGCGGTCTGGCGAGGCGACGGCACCGAGCACGACGAGGATGCTGATGGGCACCTGCGTCGCGGCCCAGAGCGGAAGCCGGAACAGCAGCTCGGCGATGGCCAGTGATCCCGCGACGAGCAGTCCGATCGTCACACCGTTCAGATGGATCGTGTCACCGATCGCAAGGGCGAGCAGCACACCGAGCACGACGGCCGCGCTGCGCCCGACCGCCCTCGCCACCGACGAGCGCACCGACACGCGCACGGTGACGATGGCGGTGAGCGGCGCGAGGAGCGGGCTGGGGACATCGGTCACGAGGCTGGCCACTGCCCATGCGAGTCCGGCGGCGAGGCCCGCCTTCAGGACGATGCCGACCTCGGTCGAGGTGGGACGGGTCCAGGAGACGGCCGAGGTGAATCGACTCCACCACCGCCTCAGCCGGCCTTCCGATTCCTCGTGTGCGTCGGTGACCACGCCGCGAATGATTGCCCGTGGCGTGGGTTGGGGCGGGCCGAAGCCCGCCCCAAGGTCACCTTTTCGAGCGCGTGGCCACCACTTCGAGGTACTCGGACGGAACGGCCAGCGCGCGCCCGGTCCCGCGGTTGGCACCTTCGGCCAGTGCGACGAGCTGCGTGCGCAACGATGCCCGGCCGTCGTCGTCGAGCGCGTCCCACACCTTGACCATCGGGCCGTAGAAGGTCTTGAACGTCTCGACGAAGTCCGTCGCGGAACGGAAGCGGAACGTGAAGTGGCGTCGCTGCACCTCGACCGTCGCCGCCCCATCGAACAGCTCGTGGAGCCGATCCTCTTTGCCCCACGCGAGCGGCGAGGGCACACCCGCGGGCGGCGCGACGTGCTGGCCGATGATCTTGAACATCTGGCCGACGAATCCCTCGGGAGTCCAGTTGGCGAGGCCGATGCGTCCGCCCGGTCGGCACACCCGCGCCAGCTCGGACGCGGCCTGTTCGGGGTTCGGCGTGAACATGACTCCAAACGTGGACAGCACGCAGTCGAACGTGCCGGCCTCGTAGGGGAGGTTCTCCGCGTCGGCCACGCGAGTCTCGAGCAGCAGGCCGTCGGCATCGGCACGGCGCTTTGCTCGCTTGAGCAGCTCATCGACGTAGTCGGTGGCGGTGACTTCGGCGCCGCGGCGAGCCGCCGCGAGCGAGGCGTTGCCGTTGCCCGCGGCCACGTCGAGCACGCGCCAGCCGGCGTTCACGTCGACGGCTTCGCACAGCGACTCGCCGACGATCTGCAAGTGTGGTCCCGATCACGGCGTAGTCACCGGAGGACCAGGTCGCGTGCTGACGCGACTTGATGGCTTCGAGGTCGATGGTCTGGTCGGTCTGAGTGCTCATCGGGTTGCTCCTGTCAAGAGATGACGTCCGGTGTAGGCGGCGAGTCGCTCGATGGGCGACGCGTCGGTGGCGGGTTGGACTGCGGCGGCGAAGGTCGTGCCGTCGCGCAAGGGATCGAGCGCTTGATGGGCGAATGCGTCGGCCGCCGCGACCAGCTCATCGCTCGGGTCATACGTCTGACCGGTCGCGGTAGCGATGTCCCAGCCGTGTACGAGGCCGTCCAGCACGACGAAGCGGGCGAAGGTCTCGCCCGGCACGTCCCCGAAGGGAGCCGCGACGGTCTTGTCGAGAGCGCCGGGTGCACTCATCGCCGCTCCGAGGTTCTGCAACGCCGGCCCGAAGCCCGCGAGGACATCGCTCACGTCGGGCTCCGACGGGGCCTCGCCCCGGTAGGCGGCGGCGAACGCGGTCGCTCCATCGATCATGTGTTCGAACACCCCGCGCACGCTGAACTCGGCGCACGGCGTGGGCAGGTCGAGCTGGTCGGGCTTCACGCCCGCGACCACACCGCTGAGGAGCGGCGCGAGCTGGCTGAGCTGGGTCAAGGGCTCCATGGGTCCTCCGTCTTTGAGCGCTCCGCGGTGGGCGGCCTCGCGGTCGCGGCCGATCTCGATCAGCCCGATCACGTCGGTTCGGTTGTCGTTGGTCACGGCTCGATCATCCGGGAACGGCGCTCGCTCGGCGTCCGCCGTGTGCCCCATTTCTCACGGTGCCGCGACCGCGCCCGAATGGGACGAACACCCCATCAGCGGCGAGGCAACAGACACGACGTTGGTGGCGGCGGTCGATGCGACCGGGAGTGGTGAGGAGGACGATTGGGGAGCGGCGCCAGGATCATCCTGGTCCGCTCGAACGGGAGGACATGCCATGCACGCTTCCGAGAACCACCTCGCGATCGAGCTCGAGGTAGGCGACATCGTGACCCGAGGCGAGGATTGGGGCGGCCAGCTCGTCCGTCACCTCACGTTGCCCCCGGGCGCCGACTTCACTCCACTGTTGAAGGGGCTCCCGGGCGATGTGTGCAACTGCCCGCACTGGGGCTACGTGATCTCCGGCTCGATGCACCTCCGCTACGTCGACGGAAGCGAGGAGCTCAGCCGCGCCGGCGAGATGTACTACTGGCCGGGCGGCCACACAGGTTGGACAGACGAAGGCGTCACGTTCGTCGAGTTCAGCCCGGCCGAGGAGCTGCGGCCGGTGCTCGAGCATGTGGGCGCGCAGCTCCTGCCGCTCGGCTGACCGGTGGCCTCATCGCCGATGGCTAGGTTTCGTCCGATGCTGGTCGATGCCCGAGAGGCGCTGTCGCGGCACGACTGGCAGGCGGCGTTCGACGCCGCGTCCGCAGCCACGGTCGACTCGTTGGAGCTCGAGGCGGAGAGGGCCGATCTCATCGCGGAAGCTGCGTGGTGGCTCGGCCGTCTGAACGAATGCATCGAGGCGCGCGAGCGCGCCTACCGCGCCTATGACGAACTCGGAGACCAGCGCCGAGCCGGGCAGTGCGCGGTGTGGTTGTGGGAGCACCATGCCATCGGCGCGCGTCCGTCGGTGGCACAGGCGTGGCTCCGACGGGCGCGGCGCTCCCTCGACAGCGACACCGAGTGCGTCGAGCACGGGGCCTTGATGCTCCGGGAAGCCGAGACCGCGCACGGCGGTGGAGACCTCCCCGCCGCGATAGCGCTCGCGACACCGGTGATCGCGCTCGGCCGCCGCCTCCGGTCACCCGATCTCGAGGCCGAGGCGCTCCAGACGGTGGGCCGGATCCTGATCGATCGAGGTGAGGTCACCGAGGGGATGGCACACCTCGACGAGGCGATGCTCTTCGCGGTGGAAGGGCGCCTCGGGCCGTATTCCACGGGCAAGGTGTACTGCAGCCTCATCAGCGCCTGTGAAGAGCTCGGTGATCTCGACCGCGCGTCGGAGTGGACCGAGGCCACCATGCGTTGGGCGCAGGACCATCCCTTCGCGATATTCCCTGGGATCTGTCGAGTTCATCGGGCGGTGGTGCTCAAACGCCGCGGCGAGTTCGCCGCCGCCGAACGCGAAGCGTTGCAGGCCTGCGACGAGCTGATCGGGAGCCACATCGGCAACAGCGCGGTCGCCCACGCCGAGGTCGGCGACATTCGGCGCCGCCTCGGCCAGCTCGACCGGGCCGAGGAGGCGTTCGAGCGCGCACAAGCGCTGTGCGGCCGACCGTGCGCTGAGCTCGCGCTGCTGCGCTTGGCCCAGGGTCGCACGGGCTCCGCGATGGCGATCGTGACCGCGTGCCTGCGGGAGACGACAAATCGGCTCGCTCGCTCGGCCCTGTTGCCCATCTACGTCCACGTCGCGATTGCGGCGGACGACCTCGATGCCGCCCACGACAGGCTCGTCGAGCTCGAGGGGATCGCCGCCGCGTTCGGCACGCCCTTGCTCACGGCGACCGTGTTGTCCACCCGAGGACGTGTCGAGCTCGCGCAGGGCGATGCCGAGGCGGCGCGCACGAGCCTGCAGGGTGCGCTCGAGTGCTGGGTCGCGCTCGACGTGCCTTACGAGGTCGCCACCGTGCGCACCCTTCTCGGCCAGGCACTGCGCGCGACGGGCGACGAAGCCGGGGCGACGGAATCGTTCACCGCCGCCGCGTCGCTCTTCGACCACATCGGCGCGTCCCTCGACTCTCGGCTGCTGGTCGAGAAGCGGCGGTCGCTGCCGGCGGGGCTCACCGAACGAGAGGTCGAAGTGCTGCGGCTGATTGCCGCGGGGAAGTCGAACAGCGAGATCGCCAGTGAGCTCTACCTCAGCGTCAAGACGGTCTCACGCCACCTCTCCAACATATTCACGAAGATCGGTGTCACATCGCGCTCCGGCGCCACGGCGTTCGCGTTCGAACACGAGCTCGTCGAGACGCGGCGTTAGCTGCGGCCGGCGTCCGCAGCGCGGCACAGGTAGTCGAAGCCGGCGCTGATCTGTTCCGGCGTCCACACCTCGCGCTGCTTGAGCTCGACTTCCTCTTTGTCCGACCACACCTGCGGCCCGCCGGCGGCCATCGCCGCGAGCTGCACCTTGCAGGCGCGCTCGAGGACGACAGCGCCCATCACGGCCTGTGCGACCGATGCGCCGACCGTCACGAGCCCGTGGTTCGGGATGAGGCACCCGGGTCCGTCGCCGACCGCACAGGCCAGCGCCGCGCCGAGCTCCGCTGTCCGGACCAAGCTCCCAGAGGCGCGGAACCTCGGGATGTCGGGCTCCGCGAACCACGCCCCATCGTGGGACAGCGCGCGCAGGGGCACGTCGAGTGATGCGAACGCCACCGCCGACAGGGCGTGGGTGTGAACCACGGCGCCGACATCGGGGCGTCGCTTCATCACCTCGCTGTGGATCGGGTACTCGATGTGGCGCGCGCCGGTGCCGGCGAGCACCTCACCATCGTCGGACACGAGCACGACTCGCTCCGCCGTCACCTCCTCGAAGCCCCAGCCGGCTGCCTTCATCCACACGCCTCGGCCCGCGGGGTCACGAACCGACGCGTGTCCCCAGATCAGATCGGACTGTCCAGCCGCAGCGAGGGCGCGGTTTGCCCGCACCACCTCGTCGATCGCTTGGGTCACGTCCTGATCGCTTCGAGGGCCCGGGGTCGGAAGACGGCCTTCACGTCCTGAGGCTCGTCGACCGTCTCGCTGCGGAACAGGCGCAACGCGCGGAGCGCGGCTTCGTCGCTCACCTCGAACAGCTCGCTGGTCGTCTCCGCCTCGTGGTCGACGGACTTCCACGACGGAACGACGAACATGTCGCCCGCAGTCCAGTCGAAGGCCTGTCCATCAATCACGCTTCGGCCGGCACCGCGATACACCACGAAGATCGAGCTGCCGGACTTGCGAGTCGCGATGGACCGCCCGCCGGGAACAACGCGGTGCAGCGCGCAGGTCATCGTCGGCAGCGCCGGTCCGCCCGAGGTGGGGTCGGCGAACTCGATGCTCGCCATGACCCCTCCGTTGGAGGCCAGCAGGCGGGCGAGCATCGCGTCGCTCTGTGCCCACCGGTACACGAGGAGCGGCGAGTGGGGCGCGTCGTTCGACGTTCCGTACGGCAGAAGGCCGCTGCCGGCATAGGTCTGCTCCGACAGGTCGTATCCCCGCACCGGCTGGTTGAAGTCGGGATGGTTCTCGTAGAAGACGGCATCGAGGGTGTTGACGAGGGGGAGGTCGAGGCCGTCGAACCAGGTCATGGCTTCGTCGCCCTCGTTCGTGTGGTCGTGGAATGTCCACGCGGGGGTCAGCACGAGGTCGCCCGGATGCATGCGGCACGCGTCGCCGTCGACAGTTGTCCACACGCCGTCGCCCTCGAGGACGAAGCGAATCGCTGAGGCCGTGTGGCGATGCGCGGGAGCGCGTTCGTGCGGACCGAGAGCTTGGATCGCGCCCCAGAGCGTCGGCGTCGCAAACGGCGCGCCGCCGAGCCCGGGGTTCGCGAGGGCGAGCACGCGTCGTTCGCCGCCGCGTTCGATCGTGATGAGGTCGCGTGCTTGCGCCGCGAGCGCGCGGAGCGTCGCCCCCTGCCACAACCACGGGATGGCGGCGGGAGCGGGGAACGCCGGAAGCAGGTTCTTGGTCTGGGTCCAGAGGGGTTGGAGGTCGACCGATGCGAGGTCGGCGTAGAAGGAGTCGAGCCGGTCTTGCAGGTCTCGGGGGTCGTCTCGGGGGCCGTTCATCGCGCTCCTATCTGCACTGGGTTGCGCATCGTGCCGATGCCGCTGATGTGCGACACCATCACCTCTCCCGCGTGCACCTCGCCGACTCCGGGGGGTGCGCCCGTGAGGATGACATCACCGGGATCGAGGCGCATCACCGCAGACGCGTACGAGATGATCCCAGCAACGCTGACGAGCATGTCGCCGGTACGTGCTCGTTGCCGGCACTCGCCATCGACGTCGAGGCGAACGTCGAGCCCACCCGGGTCGCCGATCTCGTCGCTCGTGACCAACCATGGTCCGATCGGAGTGAACGTGTCGTAGCTCTTGCGACGCGAGCGATCGCCCTCGCCGCGCACCGTCATGTCGAGAGCGACCGTGTAGCCGAGCACGTGCTCGAGGGCATCCGCCTCAGGGATGTGCGAGGCCTCCCGGCCGATGACCACCGCCAGCTCGCTCTCGTGGTGGATCTCGCGGCCGTTCTCGACTTCCGAGGCGGGGAGGATCACCGCGTCGCCCGGACCGACGATCGACGAAGGCGCTTTCAGAAACACGTCGAAGCTCAAGAGCCATCCGTCCACGTGCCCAGCCACGCGGTCCAGGACGACCTCGCGCATCTCGGCGACATGCTCGCCGTAGTTCGATGCGGTCGCGAGCACCTTGCCGGGGTTCAGCACGGGGGCACGGAGCGTGACATCGCCGAGCGGACGGGCGTCGCTCGACGCGACCAAGCGATCGATCTTCGGCCGCACCCGGTCGAAGTCGCGGCACATGCGCACCCACCATCCGGCGCCAAAGGGATCGGGATCGCGCGGTCCGGTGAGTCCGTCAGTCACGTCCCAGATCATCTGCGCGTCAGCATCGACAACTCCGAGCCGCCAGTCGTCGAAGAGCGCCAGCTTCACGGCGTCGTGACAGCGAGCGGGCTGAACTTCGGCAAGACCTCGCGCCCGAAGAGCTCGAGCGAGCGGGTGGCGACCTCATAGGGAAGGCCCGCGAAGTTCACTTGCATCGAGGCGATCTCGAATCCCCCGACGGCCTCGGCGTACGCGGCGATCTGCTCGGAGATCGAGTCGGGGGAGCCGACCCACACTGCGCCCTGCGCGAGCTGCGACTCGAATGAGTCGGCCTTGAGGCCTCGGATGATCGCGTCGTACCCGGGGTAGTCGTCCGAGCTCGAGCCGTCGAGCCAACCGCTCGCGCCGTCGACGAGGCTCGCGAGGTACTGATTGATGAGGTCGCGAGCGAGATCGTGCGCGGTTGCTTCGTCATCGTGGCAGAGCATGTGGAACGCGAGCATCACTCGCCCATCACCGGGATGACCGGCGCTGCGCCAAGCGTCTCGGTAGGCCGACAGCAGGGACGCGAGCTTCGCGCCGGCGAGCGGGATCGCCATGATCGAGTAGCCGTGCGTGCCGGCGCTGACGAACGAGGCCTCAGTCGCGAGCGCGGCAACCCAGAACGGAGGCCGCGGCTGTTGGGTCGGCCGGGGCAGTGAGGTCGTTGCGGGAAAGCGGTGGAACCGACCTTCGAACGCGACGTCTTCCTCGCAGAGCAGGCGGTCGACGATCGCGATGCCCTCGTCGAAGCGCTCGCGGCTCTCGTCGAGGCTCACCCCGAAGCGTTGGAACTCGTGCGGCAGGAACGCGCGTGCGAAGCCGACCTCGAGTCGACCGCCCGAGATCGCGTCGAGCATGCCGATCTCGCCGGCGAGCTTCAGGGGGTGGTTGAAGACGGGGAGCACCGCGCCGGTGATGAGACGCATCGTCGTCGTGCGCTCTGCCGCGGCCGCGAGGAAGATGAGCGGGTTCGGCGAGTATCCGCCGTAGTGATGGAAGTAGTGCTCGACAGTGCGGACATTCGTGAACCCGAGGGCCTCCGATTGCTCGGTGAGCCGGAGCGCCTCCGCGAAGTACTGGCTCGCCGGCGTCGTCTCGGGCCCGACCGATGGGAAGAACTGCACACCGAACTCCATCGATCCTCCTCAGGTCGATCTCACGGTAACGACTCCCGAAAAACGGGTCAAGCGTCCTGAATATCGTGAAGATGCTCGCCCAGATGGCTGACCCATATGATGGGACAGGTGCCCAGTGAAACGGGAGCATCCACGACGGGGCGCAACAGCACCGCTGATCGTGCGATCGACGTGCTCTTCCTGTTCGACCTGAACACGCCGGTCCTCTCGGCGGGTGACATCGCCGAGCGGCTCGGGATGTCGCGCAGCACGACCTATCGCTACCTGCAGAGCCTGCGGACGTCGAACCTCCTCGAGGAAGACGCCGTGCGGGGTGGCTTTCGGCTCGGATCGCGCGTGTTCGAGCTCGCTCGCATCGCGCGTGAGGGACTCGGCCTTTCTGAGATCGCGCTGCCGATCATGCGCGACCTCGCCCGTGAGGTCGACGAGACGGTGCTCCTCACCCGACGCTCCGGGAACATGGCGGTGTGCGTCGAGCGCGTCGAGATCGCCCGGCCCATCCGGCTGAGCTACGAGAGAGGCCACCTGCTCCCCTTGCACGCGGGAGCGCCGGCGAAGGTGCTGCTCGCGTACGAAGAGGACGCCGACCGCGTCGTCGATTCGCTTGCGCCGTTCGAGCGCTTCACCGCCACGACGATCACCGATCCGGATGATCTGCGCCGCGAACTCGCTGACATTCGAGAGCGCGGCTATGCCCTGAGCAATGGCGAGCGCGACGTCGGCGTGCGAGGGGTGGCCGCCCCGGTCTTCGGGCCTGACGGCAAGTTGACCGCCGGTATCAGCGTGGCGTGCCTGGCGTTCGAAATCACAGAGGACGACTTTCCCGCGGTCATTCAGGCCGCGCAGGCGGCGGCGAAACGCGTGACCGATCGCCTTGCCGAGATCGGCTGACCTCGGGCGTTGCACGTTCCACCCACGAGTGCTGAAATACAAGAGAGACATCCTGACAATCAGGACAGCTCACGGCCCGAGGGGGAACCCATGGTGCAGATGACACGGGCTTCGATGACACGGACTTCGACGGCACCCGCCGAGGAGCACCGCATCCCACCGCCGACCGGTGCGCGCGAGCCGCTGAAGGTCAACGTCTACGAGCGGATGCAGCACGCGAACACCCAACTCGTGCCCCTGTTCCCCTACTACGGGCCGGGGGCGATCGTGTACTCCGGCGCGCTCTTCCGCGGTGGCCCGGGCTACGACGTCGGGCACTTCTTTCACTTCAACACCGTCGACGAGATCACGTTCGTGTGGGGTGCGAACGGCGCGCTGCTCGAGACCGGTCGCATCATGGCGCAGCCGAACCTGCACGGCGTCAACAGCTTCCTGCGCGATCCTCAGTCGCCCGACAGCTTCCTGCTCGTGACGATCGTGCAGCGGCAGAGCGACACCGACGCGCAGACCGAGCGGTTGATCTGGAAGTGCGTGAAGTGCCACGAGCACCTCTTCGCGCACGAGTTCACCGATCGCCCCACTGAGGACCACGAGGATCGCTTCCCCGCGTTCCCCACATTGAACGAGTCGGTCGAGCCGGTCGCCCGCTTCAACTCGGATGAGTCCCTGCGCACGTGCGGGAAATGCGGCCATCTGAACCCGCCGTTCCCGATGGACGAGTGGGGCTGGGCGAAGTGGTCGATGCATCAGCGCACCGTGAACGACGCGCGCGCCGTCTTCCTGGCAAAGGCGGCCGAGTCGCAAGCGACGGCCTGACCGATGGAGCTCACTCGCAAGAAGCTGGTGCAGGTGTTCGACGCCGCGAAGGAGTGCGGGCCCTACGACGAGCTGCCGGTGCTCGTCGACGGCCGCGACCCGCAGGTGCACGTCTCGCGCAACGATCGACCGCAGCCCTTCTTTCTGATCTGCTCGGCCGACAGCGTGCTCGCGCAGGTGTCGGGCACCGCCACGCTCGACCTCGAGCACTCACCGGTTCGCTACCACCGCCTCGAGCCGGGTGACCTCGTCTACCTGCCGGCCGGCACCGCGAGTCGCATCCGCCCCGACGAGCCGTCGATTCACGTGCGCTACAAGGCGCTGCACGCGGGCCTCGAGGCCGTGGCGTGGTTCTGCTCCGCGTGCGGCGCCGAGGTGCATCGCGACGAGTTCGACACCGAGCAGGAGCTGCCGCAAGACGCCTATTGGCGCGCGTGCAACGCCTTCAACGCGGACGTCGACCTCCGCCGCTGCGGGTCGTGTGGCACTGTCCACGATGTCGTCGAGCTCGATGGCATTCGCTGGCCCGAGGTCGCCGAGGCCATCCGGACCGCGTGATGCCCAAGCCGGGGCAGCCCCACATCGACCGCGCCGTCACGCTCCAGTTCCAAGGTGACTGGGGACAGGCGAACCTTCATCGCATCTGCGGCTGGCTCGCCCAGGAGTTCAACGATCGCGCGGGGCCCGGGTCGCGCACCGCGATCTGGAGTGGTCGCGGCGGCACCGACGCCGTCGACGCGATCGTCAAGCACGAGGTCGATCTCTCGATGGTCGTCCCCGCCTACGTCGGCTACTCGGCCGTTGCCGGTGTCGGCATGTTCGAGGGCACACCCCTCCCCGAGGTGCGGGCGCTGGGCGTGATGCCCCAAGACGATCGGTTGGTCTTCGCCGTCGGGGCCGAGCACGGCGTGCGCACGTTCGAGGATCTGCGTGAGAAGAAGGTGCCGCTCAAGATCGCGACCTCCCAAAACGACGGAGTGAACACGGTCGGATATGGAGTGAACCGCGTGATGGCCGCCCACGGCATCTCGCGCGACGAGTTCCTCGGGTGGGGTGGCAGCTTCCTGGAGGACGAGCGCCCGTTCCCGCCGCTCCACTGGTACCGCGACGGCCTCGCCGACGCGGTGTTCCACGAGGCGATCATGACGCCCCCCTGGCAGGAGGTCGGCGTCGCCCGGCAGACGAACTTCGTCCCGATGGAGGACGCCGCTCTCAGCGCTCTCGAGCACGAGCTGCGCTGGCCGCGAGCCATCCTTCGCGGTGGGTACCTCCCTGGATGCGACGACGACCTGCTGACGCTCGACTTCAGCAGCTTCCTCGTGCTCGTGCACGAGGACATGCCCGACGACGTCGCGTACTTGCTCACCTGGTGCATGGTGCACACGGCGCACGCGATCGAGCGGCAGTACCACCACATCCCGTCCGAGCGCAGCCCGCTCAACTATCCATTCGTGCCCGAGCACATGCGTGCGACGCCGATCCCGCTGCACCCCGCGGCGGCGCGCGTCTACGACGAGCTCGGTTCGTAACTTCACGACACAGGGGGAGACATGGCTGGAAATCCGAATGGCGCGCACCTCGTCGGCTCGGTGTCGTTGCCCGACGCCGAGGCCGTGTTCCGCGCGTGCGCGGAGCGGCTCGGTGATCGACTCCGCCGGGTGACCGACGGGGAGACCGGGCCACGGCTCGATTGGATCGTGTGGCAGCTGCACCGGTTCATGGCCGACCCGCAGTTCGAGGTCATCCCGCCCGGTCCGCGCAACTACGCCCCGAACCCGCGGATCGCGGTCAGGGAGGGGGAGTCTCCCGACGACGTCGACTTCGGAGCGCTCGGCTACGCGGAGAGCGCGGTCTCGTCATGGGAGCTCTTCTCGGACCTGCAGGCCGCTGGGGACCTTCCGTCGCACTGGCGGTTCCAGGTCAGTCTCCCCACCCCGTTCGCGCCGATCAGTGCGTTCGTCGTGCCCGGCCTCGAACTGACGCTCGAAGCCGCGTACGAGATGGCGATGGAGCGTGAGATCGAACGGATCGCGGCCGTCGTGCCTCACGACAAGCTCGCGTTCCAGTGGGACACCGCGGCCGAGTTCGGCATCCTCGAGGAGGTCTTCCCTCCCTACTTCGAGGGTGACCTTCGCCAAGGAGTGCTCGATCGTCTCATCCGCTATGCGAGCTGGGTGCCCCCGGACATCGAGCTCGGATACCACCTTTGCTACGGCGACTATGAGCACGAGCACTTCAAGCAGCCCGTCGACGCAGGCAAGCTCGCCGACATCGCGAACGCGCTGAGCGCAGGTGTGAACCGGCCCCTCACGTGGATCCATCTGCCGGTGCCGCGCGACCGCGACGACGTCGGCTACTTCGCGCCGCTCGGCGACCTCGCGCTGCATGACGACACCGAGCTCTACCTCGGCCTGGTGCACTTCACCGACGGCGTCGAGGGCACCGAGCGCCGCATCGCCGCGGCATCGAAAGTCGTTCCGTCGTTCGGGGTGGCCACCGAATGTGGGATGGGTCGCCGGCCGCCCGAGCAAGTGCTCCCGCTGCTCGACATCCACGCGGCGGTCAGTGGCGCCGTCGTCTGACGTCTTGCCCGTCTCGGCACAGGTGCCTAATATTCGGCACTCGAGTCCTGTTATTCGGTAATCGGCTACCTGGGGGGATCAGATGGGCGCACGGGTTGGAGCGCGGAGGAAGCGGGCACCTAGGCGGGTGGTCGGTGGCCTCGTTGCTGCCGTGTGCGTGATGACCCTGGTCGCCTGCGGCGACGATGATTCGGGCAGCGACGCTTCTGAGACCACCGGTGGCGCGGCGACAACTGCCGCGGGCGCAGCCACCACCGCCGCGGGCGCGGCGACAACTGCGGCCGGCGAGCAGGCCACCGGCGAACCGATTGTCATCGGCATCTACACGCCGGCCGACAACCAGTCGTTCACGGCGCCCGAGCTGATCGACGGGGCCGAGGCCGCCGTCGAGTACGTGAACAACCAGCTCGGTGGCATCGGGGGTCGGCCGATCCAGCTCGAGTCGTGCACGACCGACTACACGCCCCCGGGGCTGACGGCGTGCGTGAACGAGCTCTTCCAGAAGGACCCGTTGATCATCATCCCCGGCCCCGACGCGGGCGCCCTCTCCGTGCAGCCCACGATCGACGCGACCGGCATCCCGCTGATCGGCGGCGCGTCGTTCACGCCGCCGGAGTACACGTCACCGACCCGCTCCCTGTTCAACGGGTGGTCGGCGTCGCTGTTCCCGGCGATGGTGCACTTCGCGATCTCTGAGCTGCAGGCGACGAACCTCGCCGCGCTTGCCCTCGACCTTCCGTCCAACGCGTTCATCCGGGCGCTGTTCATGGACGCGCCTGCGACGGCGGCCGGCATCCCCGCGCCGACTCCCGTGAACGCGCCCGTGGGCTCCGCGGACCTCACCGCGACGTTCGCAGCCGCGCTCGACACCAACCCCGACGCGCTGCTGGCCTACGGCCTGCCGTGCCAGCCGGCGTTCCAGGCGTACTCGAGCCTCGGCACCGACGTGCCGATGATCATGCCTGACAACTGCGGCGACCCCGACACCCTGGCCGCGGCCGGCGATGCTGCGGACGGCGTGTACTTCGTCGGGCTCTACAAGGGTGTCGAGGTCTTCCCCGACGATCCCGACGTGGTGCTCTACAACGAGGTCATGGCGGAGGAGGCTCCCGACGCCGCCGACACCGACTTCTCCCGTGGTGGCTTCGGCACGATCATGAACATCCACGAGCTCCTCGACGACATGGACCCGGCGTCGCTCACCCACGAGAGCGTGCTCGCGGCGTTCAAGGCGACGGCCGACCAGCCGAGCTTCCTCAACGTGCCCTACTCGTGCTCGGCGCCGCCGGTGGCCAACTTCCCGGGCATCTGCGCAGGGTCCGCGTACCTCGTGCAGTTCGTCGACGGGACGGTCACGAAGCTCAGTGACTACGTGGCGATGGACACGCTCTGGGGTGCGGCGGGCTGATCGCCGACTTGTCGCTTCCTGAGCGGTAGCGGATGTCGCAGTACGTCCTCTTCCTCCTTCTCGGGCTCGGCGCGGGCGCGGTCTACGCCATCCTCGGCCTCGGGCTGGTGCTCGAGTACCGCAGCTCGGGCGTCATCAACTTCGCTCAGGGCGCGATCGCGATGTTCATCGCGTACGCGTACATCGACCTCCGCACGACCGGCTACCTCATGTTGCCGGTCGTCGGCATCCCGTCTCGGGTTCGGGTCTTCGGCGACGGCATCTCCACCGATCCCCGCGCTCCTGATCGCGCTGCTCTATGGGGCGGGGCTCGGCCTCGTCATCTTCCTCGTCATCTTCCGGCCGCTGCGCAACTCGCCGCCGCTCGCGCGCCTCGTCGCGTCGGTCGGCCTGATGATCGTCGTGCAGGCCATGGTCGTGCTGAACCTCGGCGACGACGCCTTCAACATCTCCGGCCAGACCGCGGGCACGATCCTGCCGAACGATCCGCTCGACGTGCTCGGCACCAGCGTTCCGCGCGATCGCTTCTACCTCGCTGCGCTCACTGTCGCGATCGGCGTCGCGCTGTGGGCCGTGTTCAAGTTCACGACGTTCGGCCTCGCGACGCGCGCGGCGGCGGAGAGCGAGAAGGGCGCGGCGGTGTGCGGCTACTCGTCGACTCGTCTCGGCGCGGTGAACTGGATGGTGGCGACGGCGCTCGCCGGGTTCGCCGGCATCCTCATCACACCCATCTCCGGCCTCAACCCCACGTCGTTCACGTTGTTCATCGTCCCCGCGCTCGGCGCCGCGCTCCTCGGGCGGATGACGTCGTTCTCGGTGACCGTCATCGCGGGTCTTGCGATCGGCATGGCGCAGTCGGAGGTGACCAAGCTCACCCTCGAGTTCGACTGGCTGCCCGAGAGCGGCCTTCAGGAGGGCCTGCCGTTCCTCGCGATCATCGTCGCCCTCGTCGTGTTCGGACGGTCGATCCCGTGGCGAGGCACGCTGATCGATCGAGCGATGCCGGTCGCTGGGCGCCCGAAGCAGGTCGTGCTCTCGGCGGTGCTCTGCCTTGCCGCGGGCACGGTCGCGCTCTTCACGCTCGGCAGCAGCCTGCGGCTCGGGCTGATCCAGAGCCTGATCGTGATCGTGCTCGGCTTGTCGCTCGTCGTGGTCACCGGGTTCGCCGGCCAGATCTCGCTCGCGCAGATGGCGTTCGCCGGGTTCGGCGGATTCATGTACGGCATCCTGAGTGCCGAGCTCAGCGTGCCTTTCCCACTCGCGCTGCTGCTCGCGAGCCTGGCCACCGCGCCGCTCGCCTTGGTGGTCGGGTTGCCTGCACTTCGAACTCGCGGCATCCACCTCGCCGTGCTCACGCTCGCCGCCGCGGTCGCGCTCGATGCGTTCCTGTTCAGCAGCGGCACCTTCACCGGCGGCGCCTCCGGCCGCCTGATCCCCGCGGTGAAGCTGTTCGGCATCGACTTCAACATCCGCACCTCCGATGCGACGGCCTATCCGCGTCCCCAGTTCGGCGTCCTGGTGCTGATCGTCGCCGTGCTCCTCGGGGTGTTGGTGGCCTTCCTGCGCAACAGCGGGATCGGCCGCCAGCTGCTCGCGATCCGGGCGAACGAGCGCGCCGCCGTCGCGTCCGGCGTCAGCCTCGGGCGCGCCAAGCTCTTCGCGTTCGCGGCCTCCGGCTTCATCGCGGGCGCGGCGGGATCGATGACCGGGCTGCTCACGGGCAACCTCTCGGGTGAGCAGTTCTCGGTGCTGACCTCGCTGCTCCTCGTCGCACTCATCTACATCGGTGGCGTCGCCCGCATCTCGGGCGCCATCGTCGCCGGCCTGTTCTTCGCGCCGAACGGCTTCGGCCCGACGTTGCTCGACCAGTGGTTCGGCATCGGCCGGTACGCCTACCTGATCGGCGGCCTCGGGCTGGTCGCGACGACGATCCTCCATCCCGACGGCCTGTCCGACTCTCTCGAGCGCGGCCTGCGCCGCATCAAGGCGGCGGTGACGTCGCGGGGGTCGAAGCCCGCGGCGTCCGACGGCGAGGTGCCCGCGCCCGAGCGGTCGACGGTGGGAGTGAGCCCGTGAGCGCGTCGCCCTTTCTCGAGATCGAGGGGCTTTGCGTCGTGTACGGCGGTCTTCGAGCGGTCGACGACGTGTCGCTGCGCGTGCCCTGCGAGGGGATCACCGGCCTGATCGGGCCGAACGGCGCGGGCAAGACGACGCTCATCGACGCGGTCACCGGCTTCGCGCCGATTGCGGGCGGTTCGATCCGGTTCGAAGGCCGGGACATCACTCGGATGCGCGCCCATCGGCGCGCGCTGAGCAGGCTCGCACGTACGTTCCAGTCGCTCGAGTTGTTCGAGGACATGACGGTCGCGGACAACGTGCGGGTCACGACCGAGAGCCCGCAGTGGTGGAGGTCGCTCACTGACGTGATCCTCCGGTGGCGCGCGAAAGGACAGCGACGACGTCGCCCGTGCCCTGTCGCTGCTCGGCCTCGACGGCGTCGCCGATCGTCTGCCGAGCTCGCTGTCACAGGCCGAGCGCAAGTCGGTGGCGCTCGCGCGCGCGATCGTCGCCCGGCCCACTCTCCTGATGCTCGACGAGCCTGCTGCAGGGCTCGACCGGATCGAGACCGAGGAGCTCGGGACTCGCCTCCGTCAGGTCGCGGCGTCGGGGCTCGGTCTGCTCCTCGTCGACCACGACATGGCGCTGGTGCTCACGGTCTGCGACTACATCCACGTGCTCGACGCCGGACGTCTCATCGCCTCGGGCACGCCGGCCGAGATCCGCGGCAACGCCGATGTGCTGCATTCCTACCTAGGCGAGGATCCCGCCCGGGTCGAGCCTGCCGGCGGTGCGGCGTGAACGAGCTGCTCGCCGTGCAAGACCTCCTCGCCGGCTACGGGCAGCTCGCGGTCGTCCGCAACGTCTCGCTCCACGTCTCGGAAGGCGAGGTCGTCGCCCTCCTCGGCCCGAACGGCGCCGGCAAGACGACGACGCTGCTCACGGCGTGTGGGTTGCTGCCGCCCATCGCCGGCGAGATCAGGATCGGCGGGACCAAGCTCGATTCGATCCACGCCAGCGCAATCGCGCGCATGGGCGTGTCACTCGTGCCCGAAGATCGCGCGCTGTTCTTCGACCTCACCGTGCAGGAGAACATCCGTCTCGGCGCTCGTGGCAACAAGAGTGCAGCTGCCCACATGTTCGAGCTCTTCCCGGAGCTGGCAGCGCTCGCGAAGCGCAAGGCTGGTCTGCTGTCGGGCGGAGAGCAGCAGATGCTGGCGATCGCGCGCGGGCTTGCGGCGCGACCTCGTCTGCTGGTGGTCGACGAGATGAGTCTCGGCCTCGCGCCGCTCATCGTCGAGCGCCTGCTCGCGTTGCTCAAGCAGGTCGTCACTGACACCGGCACGGCGTTGTTGCTCGTCGAGCAGCATGCCCACCTGTCGTTGGGGATCTCCGACCGCGCGTATGTGCTGAACCACGGCGAGCTCGTGCTCGAAGGCCGGGCCGAAGACCTCCGCGACCGGCGCGACCTGCTCGAGGTGAGCTACTTGGGCGAGGCCGCGCTCGGCTTCAGACAGCTGACGCCGCGGCGTCGGCCTTGCTCGCGGTCTCGTCGAGCAGATGGCGCGCCGCGTTGACGACCCCGTGGCGGTCGACGTAGTTCTGCCAGCCCCAGGCCTCGGCGGGGAAGGGGGGATTGACGTGGCCACACCGGGTGCAAGTGCGCGCCTTCTCGTCGGAGTTGAACGAGTCAGTGGAGAGGATGCTGCCCCACATGGTGGGGAACATCTCGTACTCGTCGTCGGCCTGTCCTCCGGTCACGAGGTCGGGGCGGTCGGGGTCGGGGAGCTCGGCCGAGTAGTCGACCTGGTGAAGCTTGTTGTTGCACTCGGAGCAGCGGAAGATCACTGACTCACGCTGCTCGCGTCCTTCGTCCTGCTGCCGCTGGGTGATCACCGAGATCAGGAAGGCGCTGGGATCGTTCGTGTCGAGCAGCGGCGCCTGCACTTCGTGCATTTTCCCGCCGATGAACATCACGCCGGCGGCCCCGAGTGCGTTCTGACCACCGAAGCAGACCGAGACCTCCTCCTCGCTGTTGCGGTGGAAGAAGCGTCCGTACTGCGCTCCGGGTCGCCCCTGGAACAGCGCGCCCGCGGGCAGCATCGCCCCCGGGCCGAGGTAGGGGAACAGAGGGAGCAGCTGCGTGGTCGTCGTGCGCATGAGCTCGAAGACGTTCGTGCGCAGCGGCTCGCGGTCGTTCGCCGGCGGGAGACGATCGCTGTTGGTGGCGCGGGGAGGTGCGTCCGCGCGCTCGGCGTCGAGCCATGTTGCGATCTCTCCCCACTGCGCGCCCGAGACGTCGACGGGGGGGTGGACCGCGCTGCACTTCGCGCAGCGGCGGAGATCATCGCTGCCGTTGAACTCGGCAGTCGTCTCGAGATACACGCGCTGAGGGATCTCGCTCGTGGCGTCGAACTCGCGGCGCCACAGCTCCGTGTTGCATTCGGGGCAGTGCCATGACACGACTTCTTTGCCAGGGTCGAGCGCCTTGTAGCGGAGCTGCACCATCGAGCGTTCGGCCCGGATGCGGTGCGGCGTCCCTGCCGGCACGTAGACGAAGTCGCCCGGGGTGATCCGGAAGTGCAGCACGTTCGAGTCGCGGAACTCGACGAAGCCCTCGCCGCTCAGCGTCACCACGAGAGAGTCACGCTCGCAGGTGAGGAAGAAGGGCTGGACGCCCTCGTTGCGTGACACGTGGATCTGGGGATCCAGGCCGGCGGGGGTCGCCGGCAGATCACCGTATGGCCCTGCCTTCTGTGCGACCGAGAACAGATCCGCGATCGCGCTGCGCTCCCAGGTCATCTGTGTCCCCCTTGGTTTCACGATCCGGCTTGGTTGCACCGAATAACAGGATTGAGTTCCCGAATCGTAGGTCTAGCCCTCTCTGCGGTCAACGGACCGAGCGCAGCCTCAGCCGTAGGAGATGAGGCGCTGGGGGCGGGTGCCCAGTCGCTCCGCGCCGCCTTCCTTCACGACCACCATGTCGCCCCAGCTGACGTCGTGGCTGCGCGTGACGACACGCTCCGCATCTCTTGGGAACACCGTGGGCTTGGCAATGAAGATCGTGTCGGCCTCGATGCGATCGTCGAGAACGTCGTCGTGGCTGTCGACGGGGATGAAGAGCGGTCCGTCGAAGCCGCCGTGGAGGAGGAAGCTCACCTGCCAATCGGTGCCGTCGGCGACCGCGAGCGCCGCGGTCTCGACGTCGCGCCAGGTCGCGCCCGGCACCAACGCGGCCCGCGTCGCTTCGAACGCGGCGACATTGAGGTCGAACGCCTCTTGCTGTTCGGGGAGGATGCTGCCCGCGAAGAACGGCTCCGCGACCTGGGTCATCATCCGCGAGCCCGGCATGATCTCGGCCGCGACGCAGAGGCCGTCGAAGATGTCGCCGGGCGGGGTGCCGACGATCCGCGGCCGTGGGGTCTTCCACGGTCCTGGACACCAGGCGATCGATGGGACACCGAGCCCAGGCTGAAGCATCGCGGCGATGCCGGCGCGGTAGGCGTCGGCCTGTGCCTTCCCGATGCTGTACGCCTCACCAATGGCACGAGCGCCGGCCTCGGCGACCTCGATGCCCGCCCGAAACCCCGCGATCTCGGCTTCGCTCTTCACGTAGCGAGCACGCGACATGACCGGCGCCCCGTTGACGATCTCGCAGCCGTCGAGCGCGCCGATGATCCGATGCACGCTCGAGTAGACCGCGTAGCCGTCAGCCGACCGGACGTGCGAGTACAGGTCGCCGTCGAGCCCGGCAATGCCCGCCCGCGGCGGCTTCAGCTTCAGCCGCTGCAGCTTGTCGGCGACGGCCGCTCCATAGGGGACCTTGGTCGAGCCGAACGGCGTCGCGCTTTCGCGCTGAGTGATCCAGCCTTCCCGCTCCACCGCCAGGTTGCTGTCCTCGCCGCCGAGCAGGATCCACGGATCCTCATCGACCGGGAAGAGCACCGCACCCTGTTCGCCACCGCTGAGGTAGAGCACGTCGATGGGGTCGGATTGGGGGAGCACGATGAGGAGGTCGATGCCTCGCTCGGCCATGCCGGCGCGCACGCGACTCCAACGGCGGTCGCGCTCGGCGAAATCGAGGTCGGGTCGCTCTGCGAGCGCGCTCATGGTCCCGACCGTAAGTCGTCCCGATTTACGGGTCAAGCGTGCTGAATATCGCTACGACGTAGTGTGGGACTCGTTCCCGTCGAGCCTGAGGAGAACCCATGCCGCAGTACGCCACGATCCACCGCGCTCCCGGCCTCTCTCAAGAGGAGTTCATGCAGAACGCGCCCGACGTGTTGAAAGGGACGCACGCGACCATGGTCAGCGTCACCGTGAACATCTTCGAGGGCTTCATCGTCACGCTCTACGAAGCCGACAGCGAAGAGATGGTGATCAAGGAGTTCGAGCGCCTCGGCTTCCCCTACGACGAGGTCCACGAGATCCAGATGCACATCACCCGAGAGCAGCTCGCAGCGATGGTCGGGGAGGGCTAGAGCCTGGCGGGTTCCTCAGTGTGCACGCACGCGCAACCCCGCACGCAGGGGTCGCGGCGATGTTGGCGCGTGAGCACCCATTCCGTGCCGAGGAGGAAGAACGCGCCGACGATGAGCCCGCCGATCACGTCGGAGAACCAGTGCACACCGAGGTAGATGCGGCTCGCGCCGATCGCGACGATCAAGGCGGCTGACCCCACCGTCGTGCTCCACCACACTCGACGGTTGCTCGTGTAGAGCGAGACCACGAGCGGCAACAACCCCCACACTGCGACCGCCGCCATCACGTGCCCGCTCGGGAACGAGGGACCGGTGCCGTCGACCATGCGCTCGAGATCCGGACGGTCGCGACCGACGATGGCCTTCAGGGTGAACTCGAGCAGCGGCCGGCTCAGCATCGCGAGGATCACCGCCACGCCGACCGTGCGGCATCGCCGCCACGCGACCGCGGCGAGCACGCAACCGAAGGTGAGGACGAACACGGTCGAGCCCAGGAACGAGACGCGGCTGAAGATGCCATCGAACAGAGACGTGCGGCTCGCTTCGACAGCCCGCTGAATGGGTTCGTCCCACGTCAGGAGCACCGCGCCACCGCTGACCAGTGCGGCCACCGCCATGAGAAGGAACACCGCCCCGAGACCGACCAGCGCCGGTTGGCGCCTGGCAAAGAAGCCCGCGGGGGTGAGGGGAGGATCGCAGTGCAGGCACCGCCGGGCATGGGGGACCACGGGCAACACTGAGACGTTCTGTGATGCGGTCGGGAGCCCTGCCGGAGGCGCTGCCGAGGGAGCGGGGGGAGGCGACGGCATCGCTGTGTGATGTTACGCACCGAGCGTCTGTGACGGAACGCACCCCCCTATTTGGGATGACGTAGCCCAAAATTCACGTTGCAATTGCCACCTCGCTGACGAATCGCCGTCGCCGGGACTTGGAGGGAAACAGAGAGAGACGTAGGGGGCGAGCTGTGTTGTCCGAGCCTCAAGGTGTGCGGTATGGCCGAGCGTGGGTCCACACCACTCCCGCGCGGGCCTCGGTGCTGACGTCGGTCCTCGACCTCGACGACGACCGGGCCCAGAACCCCGACGTGGCCGGCGCCAAGGCCGCATCTCTCGCTCGGGCACGGGCGGCGAGTCTGCCCGCCCTTCCCGGCTTCGTCATCACCGTCGAGGGCGCCCGGGTGCTCGCCGAGCGAAGCGCTCGGGGCGCCGACGCGTTCGCCGTCCATGAAGCATGGCGTCACCTCTCCGACGATGGCCGGATCTCGCTGGTGGTGCGATCGTCGTCGCCGCAGGAGGATGGCGCGTCCCAATCGATGGCGGGGATGTTCACCTCGATCCTCGACGTGCAGGGGTGGCCGTCGTTCCTCGACGCCGTGCAGGAAGTCGCGCGCTCCGGACACAACGCTCCGATGGCAGTGCTCGTGCAACCCTTCTTGCAGCCGGCATGGGGTGGCGTGCTGTTCGGCGCCGACCCCGTCACCGGACGCACGGACCGACTCGTGGTCGCCGCGGTGCCCGGCGGTCCTGACCGCTTGGTGAGCGGTCACGTCGACGGCGCCCAGCTCACCCTGTCGCCTCGCGGCCGTCTGCGCGACGCCAGTGCTGACGCGCCAGCCGCGTTGCGGAGCCGCCGCATGCGTCGTCCGCTCGCTCGCCTCGCGAGCCAGGCGCGGCTCACGTTCGGCGCTCCGCAAGACATCGAGTGGGCCATCGAAGCGAACGGATCGCTCGTCCTCCTGCAGAGCCGGCCGATCACCGCGCTGGGCGACGAAGCCGACGCAACGGGGCCGGTCTTCGGCCCGGGTCCCGTCGCCGAGACGTTCGGTCTTGCGCTTCGTCCGCTCGAGGAGGACCTTTGGGTCGCGCCGCTGCGCGACGGTCTCCGTGAGGCACTCACGATCGCGGGCGCCACGCCGGCACGCCCCCTCCGGAGCTCCCCCGTGGTCGTGACCGTCGGAGGATGGGTCGCGGCCGATCTGGGCTTGCTCGGGCTCACGCGGCGGCGCCGTTCGGTGCTCGCCAAGCTCGATCCCCGCCCACCCGCGCGCCGGCTGAAGGCGGCATGGCGAGTCGGCCGGCTCAAGGTCGCGCTTCCCGCGCTGGCCGACGATCTGATCGCGGAGGTCGACCGCGACCTCAGGTCGCTGCCAGACCTGCGGACCCTGCCCGCAGCGGATCTGCTGCGGCTGTTGCGTCGCTCCCACAAGACCCTTGCGTCCTTGCACGGTCACGAGGCGCTCGCGGGGCTGCTTCTCGTCGAAGCCACGGATCGCCCGACCGCCGCGTCGGCGGCGCTCCGCATCCTCGCCCAGAACGACAACGACCTCGACGACGAGGTCCTCGTTGCGCGCTATCCCGTGCTGCTCAGCCTCCTGCCGCCCCGCATCGGCACCGTCCTCGAGCTCCCGGCGCCTCCTGCCTCGTTGCCGGCAACCAACGACACCGAGGCAGATGACGTGCCGGTGCGAGAGTCGTTGCGACTGCGCGTGCGATGGGTACAAGAGCTCACATCTCGGGCGGCGCTGGCGTTCGGTCGTGTGCTCGTCGATCGCGGCGTGTTGGAATCACCGAGCGACGTCGTCAACCTGCGCCTCGACGAGCTGGCGGCGGTGCTCGACTCGCCGGGCACGGTCGCCCTCGACCTACGACGCGGCGTCGAGCGCGGGGCCGCCGCTGCCCGCGGCATTCCGCCTGACCGACGACGGCATCGTCGTTCCCGTTCGTCAACAGCGCGACGACGAAGCCGGAAAAGGTGCCGGCGGTGGGCGCGGTGCCGGTCCGGTCCACTTGGACACCGACATCGCTCCGGCGCCAGGCGCCGTGCTCGTGGTCCGCACGCTCGACCCCGGCCTCGCCGCGGTTCTTCCCGGTCTCGCTGGCTTGGTCTCGGAGACCGGCAGCGTGCTGTCGCACCTGGCGATCCTCGCCCGCGAGTACGGAGTGCCAACGGTCGTCGGGCTCGCGAACGCAACCGAGACGTTTCAGCACCGGAGCTTGGGTGGTGGTCGACGGTACGACGGGTGAGGTGTCGGGTCTGACCGACGGAGAGTGGGGTGCGGCATGAACGGGCGAAAGGTGGGCGTGGCACTCGCCGGCGTGGTGATGGCCGTATCGGGTTGGTACGTCTTCGTGTACCTGTACCGCTGGGAGTGGAACCGCGCGATCGTCGCCGGGATCATCTTCCTTGCGGCGGAGATCGGCTTGCTCGGTGCTGCGCTTGTCGACCGATTGTCGAAGCTCGGGCATCGCATGGACGAGCTCGACCGCCGCGACGCGGCGACGGAGGAGCGCGTGCTGCGCCAGCTCCGCGCTCATCCGTCCGAGCCCGCGAACCCCTTTGCGTGGATGGACGGCACCCACACCAACGTCTTCATCCCGGTGCTGCTCGGCGCCGGCGCCGTGCTGTCGGCGCTCGCGTGGATGGTCGACCGCATCGCGCGGGCCACGGCCGGTCCCGGATTGGACAAGCGCCTGGCTCGCCAGCTGTCCTCCCTCCATCCCCTGCCCGGCGGCCTCCTCGGCGAGGCACCGGTGGACCCGTACCGACCGCGATGAAGCGCTTGGCGATCGTCGTGGCGGTGATCGTCGTCGCGGTGGTCGCGATCGGCGAGCTGAGCGATCTCACGCAGAGCCGCCCTGATCCGGTTCGAGAGGGTTCGGTCACCGAGCTCGTTGTCGCTGTCAACGAGGACCGGTTCGGCCCCGGTCAAGATGCGGCGGCCGACGCCTTGTGGGCGGTGTGCGCCGCGCAGACCTCGTCGAGGGTCGTCGATGGCAACAGCGGCCTCGAGTCGCTCGGTGGAGATCGTTACCGCGTGCGTCTCCGGCCCGCGCTCGGCCGCCACGGCGAGCTCAAGCTCGTCGGCTGCCTCGAAGACCTGACGATCGACCGCGTGCTCGCGGACGTGAAGTCGGTGCGGACCTACGAGATCGCGCGCCCGAACGCCGTCAGCGCGGACTGATCAGGGGGCCGGACTCAGGCCGATCGTTGCGCCGCCGGTGAGTCGCCCGGTGCCGCGTGCTCGGCGTCGTACCGCGCCCGGGCAGCGACGATGCGCTCGTTGTTCGCGATCGCCCAGTCGATGAGGGATTGCACCGTCTCGAGAAGTGTGCGTCCCAGATCCGTCAGCTCGTAGTCGACCCTCGGCGGGACGACAGGGAAGACGGTCCGTTCGACGAGCCCCTCCCGTTCGAGGTGGCGGAGCGTGAGGGTCAGCATGCGCTGGCTGATGTCCTCGATCTCGCGCTTGAGCTCGCTGAACCGGCGCCGGCCTTGCCCGAGCAGCCCGATGACGAGCAACGACCACTTGTCACCGATCAGGTCGAGGGTTCCCCGGGTCTGACACGCGCCCGAGAGACGCGCTCGCTCCCACCAGTCGTTGGTTCCCTCGCGGGTTCCCTCGGTGTGACTCGGTGACGCAGAAGTGCCGTCTTCCATCGATCTCAATAGTGACAGATGATGGGGTCAGGAACAAGAGAGAACTGACTTCTGTTTATGAACTCAGTTACTAGGAGGAACGATGACTACCCCCAGCACGATTGACCGCCCAGCCCTGACGACCGGCACGTGGACGCTGGACCCCAGCCACTCCGCCGTGACCTTCTCGATCCGCCACCTCGGGATCTCCAAGGTGCGCGGCCGCTTCGACCGCTTCGACGCCACCCTCGAGGTCGGCCCCAATCCCAGCGACATCCGGGTGACGGCCACCGTCGATCTGAGCTCGGTCGACACCAACCACCCCGACCGCGACGCCCATCTCCGCTCCACCGACTTCTTCGACGTGGAGACAAATCCGCAGATGCAGTTCGTGAGCACGTCGGTCACTCCGTTTGATGACGGCTACGTGATGGCGGGCGACCTCACGCTCAACGGGATCACCCGCCGGCTCGAGCTCCCGGTCGAGTTCCACGGCGTCGAGGAGTACATGGGCAAGGAGCTGCACGCAGGTTTCAGCGGGCAAGGCGAGCTGCGCCGCAGCGAGTTCGGTATCGACTTCGGCCTCCTGCCGCTCGGCGGCGACCGCCTCGCCCTTGCCGACGTCGTCAAGATCGAACTCGACGTGCAGTTCGTCGCTCCCGCGGCCGAGTGAAGCGGCGCGACGCCCGGTAGGTGCCACCCGATCTCGGGGATAGCGTCCCGGCCATGCCTGACGCCGGGGCGAGGCGGCGCCGCCGTCTCGCCGAGGAGCTCGAGGAGAGTGGTGTCCGCTGGGACACGTCGGGCCGAGTCCGGGACCTGTTGCTCGAAGAGATCGACCTCGCGCTGAGGCCTCCGGTGCACGAGCGCCGGGTGCCGAGCAGCGGGACGATCGTCGAGCCGCTCGCTGATCCCAGCCACTGGTCAGAGACGAGTGGGCTCGAGATCACCCGGAAGCCCCTCGATCATCAGCCTCTGCCCGCAGCCCGTCGGTTCGCCGACGGGCTGTCGAGCTGGCTGCTGCGCCGCGTCGACGATGACAACGAGTGGGTGATCTTCGATCGGCCGGCCGGATCGGAGCGCGATCTGGTCGTCTTGGCCGACGCGTTCGAAGCGTCCCTCGTGCAACGCCACCCCGGGGGGGCCGTCCGGGTCGTGGGCCCGTTCGGCGTCGCGCGCTGGGACGGTTACGGCTGGCACTACGAACCTCCCGTCGACACCTGGATCGCGGCAGTCACGGCGGGCGGCGCGCAGGGTGATCCCGATGTGCTGACGGCGATGCTCGAGTTCGCGGTCCACGACCTCGGATCGATGGGCATCGGGGCACTCCTCGTGTACCGACCGGAGGCGGATGGCGGCCCGCCCGTCGAGGACCGTCTGCCGACGCCGCCTCCGCTCGACATCCGCCGTCCGACGCATCTCGCCGCGCTCCGCCACTCGCTCTCGCAAGTCGACGGCGCGGCGATCTTCGATCAACGCGGTGTCCTGCGTCGCCTCGGCGTGCGGCTCATCCCGAGCACGACCGCGGAGGAGACCGTCGACGCGCTCGGCGGGACTCGTCACACGTCCGGTCGCCGCTACAGCCGCGACGACCCGGCCGCCACTGTCATCGCGGTGAGCGAGGACGGACCCGTGTCGGTGCTGCGCGACGGCGCAGTCCTCGGCCGGTCGCACATTGCCCCCGACATTGAGGAGACGCGCCATGGATGAGACCGAGATCGTGCGGCGTATCAGCGCCCTTGTCGAAGACGAACACGCGTTGGAACGTGCCCACGCGGGCACGGCACCGTCGGACGAAGAGCTTCGGCGCCTTCAGGAGATCGAGGTCGCGCTCGACCAGTGTTGGGACCTACTGCGCCAGCGTCGGGCGCGGCGGAACGCAGGCGAGGATCCCGAGGGAGCACAGGTGCGGCCCGAAGGCATGGTCGAGGGCTACCAGCAGTGAGTCGCGTCAGCGTGAGCTGACACCGACGAGCTCCGCGGCGCGCGTGAGCGCGGCGATGTGATCGTCGACGGTCACCTGGCCCGAATACATCGTGTCGATGCCGAGGTGGGTGGACCCGACGGCCCGCCACCTCTCGACCTGGCGGACGAACTTGTCGGGGTCGTCGTCGCTCCAGCTCGCGCGTCCTTCCATGCCGATCGCCGAGGCGTCTCGTCCGGCGGCCGAGGCCGACTCGCGGATCACAGAGAGGGCGTGGTCGAGGTCCTCTCCCGGCCGGACCTGTGGGAACCATCCCTCGGCGAGGCGACCGATGCGTCGGTAGGTGGGGTCGGACCGACCGCCGAGCCACACGGGGATCGGGCGTTGGATCGGCATGGGTGCGAGACCAGCGCCCGTGATCGTGTCGAACTCGCCGCGGAACGTGACTGAGGGCTCGGTCCAGAGTCGCCGCATGAGCTCGATCTGCTCCGACTCGCGCCGGCCGCGCTGGTCGAAGCGCTGGCCGAGCGCTTCGTACTCGACGTGGTTCCAGCCCACGCCGACCCCGAGCCGGAACTGACCCCCGGTGAGGAGGTCGATCTCAGCCGCTTGCTTCGCCACGAGGGCGGTCTGTCGCTGGGGGAGGATGATGACGCCCGAGACGAGCTCGAGTGACGGGACGATGCCGGCGAGGAATCCGAACAGCACGAACGGCTCGTGGAACGTCGTCGACAGGTCGTAGGGCCCGCGCCAGTTCTCGTGCACCGACGGGTCGGCGCCGAGCACATGGTCGTACGCCAGGACATGCTCGTAGCCGAGACCGTCGACCGCTTCGGCGTAGGCGCGTACGGCACCAACGTCGCCGCCGAGCTCGGTCTGGGGGAAGACGACACCAATTCTCATGTACCTGATGGCTAGCCGATAGCGTCGGTGCCCGCGTGCGGGCTCGTCGAGCGGACAGCTCCCGAGGACGCCGCAGAGGATGGCTTGGTGCACCGACGACGCGTGATGGTGCCGATGTGTGCCACCGCGATCGTGGTCGGGTGCTTGGTCCTCTACGAGCTCCGGGTGTTGCTCCAGCTCTCTGCCAGGCCCGACCCCGACGCTGATCGCGAGTTCCGCTTTCCCGGTGCGCAGACGCATGTGGTCGACACCGGCGATGGCGGACACCTCCACGTCGAAGAATGTGGGTCGGGTCGCCCTGTGCTGCTACTCCATGGACACGGCGCGTCGATGCGGACGTTCTCGTTGATGGCCGGCCCGTTGGCGGCCGCGGGCTGCCCGTGTGATCGCAATGGACCAACGGGGCTTCGGCCGGTCGTCTCCGGTACCACCGCTGTTCGGGTTCTCGGGGCTCGTCCGAGACACGGCCACCGTTCTGGACGCGCTCGACCTCCGCGACACGGTCGTCGTCGGCCATTCGATGGGGGGCGGCGTCGCCCTCGGCCTCGCGATCGACTCCCCCGAGACCGTCGCCGAACGAGTCGCCGCGATCGTGCTGGTCAACAGCTCGGGACGCGGGCCGGCGGACCGGCCGGTGACCCGCGCGAAGGTGACCGCACTCGACTTGCGGTTTCTCGAGCGGCTGGGACGCCATCCTCGTCACGGGCTCGTGCTGGCGCGCGCCAACTTCGGGCCCGAGCCAACACGAAGTCATGTCAACGCGGCGCTGACGATCGGCATCGACAGCCCCGTCGAACGCCGTCGAGGCTTCGCCCGTCGCCTGCTCGGGATCGATCTGACTCGGGCGCTGTCACGAGTCGACGTGCCCGTTCTCGTGTTGGTCGGAGCGGCCGACGCGGTCGTCCCCCCCGCCGATTCGAGACGGACGGTCGCGCTGATCCCCGGCGCTCGCATGGAGGTATTCGAAGGCGCGGGACACATGTTGCCCTTCGAGCGCAGCGAGCAGGTCGTCGAGCAGATCCTGGCGCTCGTCGCTCAGATCGAGGCCGGCTCAGCCTGACGATCGGCGTCGTGCGAGTGCGGCCTGTGTCGGCCAGTGAACATCGGTCGCCCAACCGAGCTGTTCGAAGCATCGAATCGCGCGAGCGGATGTGTCCCACTCGTGTGGCAGCAGGCCGTGTCGCGCCGATCGCGGGAACGTGTGATGGCCGTTGTGCCACGACTCGCCCATCGTGAACACCGCGAGAGCGGGGACGTTCGTGCTGCGATCAGTCGTGACGAACGGTCGGCGACCGTACACGTGACACAACGAGTTGATGCTCCACGTCACGTGGTGCACGAGGAAGATGCGCACACCACCGGCCCACAGCAGCGCGCTGAGCGCGGCTCCGACGTTGCCGCCCAAGATCCAACCGAGCCCGAACGGAATGGCGAGCGAGGCGACGCACCACACGGGGAACAGCGCGTTCATCACGACGAGATCGCGGTCGGCCATGAGGTCGCTCGCGTGTCGCGGCCACGAGGTCGGCTCGTGGTGGAAGAGCCAACCGACGTGCGCGTGCCACAGCCCGCGCAACGGGGGCCGAGCTCCGTGCGGTGAATGGGGATCACCGTCGGCGTCGGAGAACACGTGATGGCGGCGATGGTCCGCGACCCAGCCGATGGGGCCGCCCTCGAAGGCCATCGAACCCGCTCCGATGAGCGCGAGCTTGAGCGGACGAACGGCGACGAACGCACGATGCGCGAGCAATCGATGAAAGCCGATCGTGATGCCGTGGCCGACGAGAAAGAAGAGAACAACCGCGAGCACCACGTCGCGGGTGTGGATCCCGTGTCCCCAGAGGGCGACCACGGCGTAGAGCAACGCGCCGAATGGCGCGGCCACGATGAGGGCGGTGACGCACTTTTCGGCCCCGCCGACCGGCGCGGGAGCGCCCGGGGGAGGCTCGGGGAGCGCGGCGATCGTGCTTGGTGCCGGGAGAAGGTCGGTGGGCATGAGCGCTCCTGGTGACGATTCCGTCCGTTCCGAGCCGGAACGGACCACGCGACCAAGGGCTAGAGCCGCACGAAGTGCGCCGGAGTGACCCGGCGCGGTCCTGTGACAGTACCGCCCGGGATCCGCCGGGCATCAGCGGGCATCAGCGGGCATCAGCGGGGCGTCATGTTGGCTTCCGCCAAGTATTTCAGTTGACACTTACGTAAGGCGATGCTTAAATAGATGGGTGGACGCCGCGCTCAAAGCACTCGCCGAACCCCGGCGGCGCGAGATCCTGCGGCTGGTCTGGTCGCAGGAGCGACAGGCCACCGAGATCGCCGAGCACTTCAGCGAGGTCACCCGCTCCGCGATCTCGCAGCACCTCGGCGTCCTCAAGGAGGCAGGCCTGGTGTCGGAACGACGCGATGGCACGCGCCGGCTCTACCGAGCCGAGCGTGACGAGATGAGGAAGCTCCGGAAGTTCCTCGACGAGTACTGGACCACGGGCCTCGAGCGACTGCGAGACGTCGCTGAGACCGCACAACGAGAGAAGGAGACAGATGATGGCTGAGCTCGTGCGCGAGATCATGATCGACGCAACCCCCGAAACGATCTGGCCGTACCTCACCCAGGCCGAGAAGCACATCGAGTGGGACGGCACCGAAGCCGAGCTCGACCCTCGCCCGGGCGGCATCTATCGCGTGCTCGTCGCCGGCCGGCACATGGCCGCGGGAGAGTTCGTCGAGGTCGTCCCGATGCAGAAGGTCGTCTACACGTTCGGGTGGGAGCAAGAGGGCAACCCGATCACGCCGGGCTCAACGCGCGTGGAGATCACGCTGGCGGCGGAGGGAAGCAAGACGCGCCTGCGCCTCGTGCACAGCGGGCTTCCCGCGGACGCGGTGAGTGACCACACGAAGGGATGGGACCACTACCTCGAGCGGCTCTCGATTCGGGCGACCGGTGGAGACCCGGGGCCGGACATCCCGGAGCCCGGCAACACCTGACCGTCAGATCGCCACGAACAACGATCTGAAGCGGGTCGCCGCACGCTCGTCACCGCGAATCGTGCCGCTGTTGATGCGGTTGTACGCGGTGAGCACCAGGCTCCCCGGATCGAGCTCGAGGATCGCGGCGCAGTCATCGATGGCGCCCGCGGCGAATCGCACCTCGGTGGGTGACACGTCGAATCTCGTCTCCCCTCCGTTCACGCCGGTCGTCCTGATCCCGATCGCATAGGGCTCGTCGACGGAGCTGGGGTCGGCCGTCGCCCACCAGAGCAGGTAGACGAAAGGCACCAGGAGGTCGGCCGCATCGCCGGCGATCTCGTGAGGCGCACCGAGGCCCTGGCGCACGTCCCAGCCGTGCACCGTGTACCCGCCGAGCAATCCCGTCGCAACCACTGAGGCGGGCAACGGGCCCATGTACGGGTCCGGGATCACGTGTCCTGACCAGTCGGTGTCGGACAACGACTCGAACTCCGCCATGAGCTGCGCCGTCTTGTCGCGAAGGCGAGCGAGGAGATCCTCTCGCGGGACGGATCGCATGGCGCGGGCGGCGTTGTCGGAGGAGGCGGCCATGCCGGCCACGCCGACGGCCTCGGGGCCTGGCGTGCCCCGACGAGCGAGGTCGAAAGCCGACAGCGACGCTTCCGTCGCATCGACGAGGTGCCCCACCATGTCGCCGACGTCCCAACCGGCACACGCAGTCGGGATCTGCCAGTGCGCAGGGTCTCCGGCGAGCACGAACATCGCCTCGGCTTGCCGGTCGAGCACCTCGAGGACGCGGCCTTTGCTCGAAGGGTTGAGGAATTCCCAACTCGCGTCCCCGGTCATCGGTTCCCCTCGACTTGTCGTTGGCCCTCGACCATGAACAGGTGCCAGGTTCCGGGCACGCCCTTGAGCGTGTATTCGCCTCTGTCGGCGAAGGTCATGCCCGATCCGGTGAGCAGATCGGTCAACGTGCGCGAGACCCACACTTCGCCCGGCTCGGCACACGACTGGACTCTCGCCGCGATGTGCACCCCGATGCCGGCGATGTCAGCGCCGCGTCGTTCGACTTCGCCGGTGTGGACGCCGACTCGCACCTCCATGCCGAGCTGGCGCGCGCCGTCGCAGATCGCCAGGCCGCATTGGATCGCTCGGGCGGGCCCGTCGAACGTGGCGAGCAGGCCATCACCAGTGGACTTGACCTGCCGGCCGCCGAACCGTTGCACCTGCCGACCGGCCATCTGGTCATGGTTGTCGAGCTGCTCACGCCACAGCCGATCCCCGGCCATCGACGCTCTTCTCGTCGAGTCGACGATGTCGGTGAACAGGATCGTCGCGAGCACCCGCTCCGTGTCCGACCCTCCTCGTGTCCCCGTGAGGAACTCCTCGACCTCGTCGAGCAGCGGCTCGGTCTCGCCGACATAGGCGAGGTGATCGCGCCCCGGAAGCTCGACGAGCTTGGCGCCGGCGATGTGCTCGGCGAGGTAGTGCGCATGGCCGGGTCGCATGAATACGTGGTCGGCCCGGTACATCACGAGTGTGGGCACGCTGATGAGCGGCAAGATGCCCCGCACGTCGAAGCCGGTCGCCAGCGCGTCCAATGCCTTCGCCATCGTCGGCCCGGCGGAACGTTCGCCCGCACTCTTCCACCACCGCTGGAACTCGGGATCACCCGCGAGGCTCGGAGCCAAGAGCGCAAGGTCGTCCACACCGTCGTCGCCCCGTGCCGGGTCGCTCACGCTGTTCACGAATCGATCCAGCAGATGCTGGGGAATTCCGCACGGATAGTCGTCGTCGCGTGCCATCCGCGCGGAGCTGTTCATCAAGACGAGCGCAGAGATGCGCTCGGGGTACATGGCACTGAGCAGCATCGCGACGGGACCTCCGTCGGAGACGCCGAGGAGTGCCGCGTGTCCCGACCCGACCGCGTTGAGCACCGCCAGGGCGTCCTGCGTCCAGAGCTCGACCGTCGGCAGCTCGCCGCCGCCGAGCGGGTCGGAGAGCCCGACCCCGCTCGGGTCGAATCGGATCAGCCTGGTGAAGGAGGCTAAGCGGCGGTCGAAGCGAGCCCAGTGCGGTTCGTCGTCGCGATCGATCCAGATGTTGCTGCCGTTGTTCAGCGCCAAGAGGTCGATGGGACCGTCGCCCAGCACCCGATAGCCGATGTACCGGTCGCCGCTCTTCGCGTACTGCGTCTGAGCCCCCACCACGGGCGCTGACATTACGGCCGTGGGTCGATAGGTGCCGATTGCACCGATTGACGCCTCGTCACCACGACGTACCATGCGCGCCTGTCCTGGGAGAGGGGCGCATGGGGAGCGACATGTCGGAAGCTCGCCGCGAGGAGACCCCCGGGGACGTCGCCGCCTCTCTCGCGACTGCCGCGCTCGCGCTCGCGCGCCGCTTCGCTCACGGCGGCACCTTGTGGTGCTGGGCACCAGGAGCGCCTCACCACGCGCAGCACGTGGCCGTCGAGTTCGTCCACCCCGTCATCGTCGGAACCCGTGCGCTCCCTGCTGTGGCGCTCGGCGACGACGACGCGGTCGGGGCCCTCCGGGTCGGCGCCCGCCCCGGCGATGCACTGCTCGTCGTCGCCGACGCCGGCGCGCCGGTCGCCGACACGATGCGCCGAGCGGCAGTGTGGGGGCTCCTGACTGTCTGGATGGGTTGGGGTCCGCAGCCAGCTGAAGTCGCCGTGGATCACCTCCTGTGGGTCGGCGATGACGAGTGCGCTCGGCACGACGGGCGGGTCGTCCGCGGCTATCACGTGCTTTGGGAGCTCACGCACGTGTGCTTCGAACATCCGGGGCTGCTCGACACCGCGGCCGAGCCCACTGCCTGCGTCACATGCTCGGACGAGGGAAGGCTGGCCGAGGTCATCGGCGCGTTGGACGCCGGGGCGACAGCGGCGGTGCGGACGTCCGTGGGGGTCGAGACCGTCGACACCACACTCGTCGGACCAGTGCAGCCCGGTGATCTCGTGCTCGTCCACGCAGGGAGTGCGATCACTGTGGTCGAGCCGTGACGGACTTCCTGTACCCGTTCATCGAGCGCAACGAGCGCGACGGCGGAGCACTGGTCGACGATCTCGCACGGTCGGCCGAGACGAAGATGGAGATGAGTGTCGCCTTGCGGCAGTCGACGCTCGCGACACTCGCCACCGACCTCCATGCGGCTGCCGACGCCATAGCCCAGCGCTTCGCGGGCGGGGGCCGCCTCTACGCTTTCGGCAACGGCGGCAGCGCGACCGACGCGGCGGGTGTCGCCGCGCTCTTCAGCCGCCCGCCATCGGGCCGATCCTTCCCCGCTCGGTCGCTCGTGGCGGATCAGGCGGTGCTCACCGCGCTTGCCAACGACGTCGGCTACGAGCTCGTCTTCTCGCGCCAGCTGATCTCCATGGCCACTTCGACCGACATCGCATTCGGGTTGTCCACCAGCGGCAGCTCGGCCAACCTCCTGCGCGCGTTCGCTGAAGCGCGGCAGGCTGGGACTGCTCACGATCGGGTTGGCGGGCTACGACGGCGGCTCGATGGCAGCCGCGGGCACGGTCGACCATTGTCTCGTGGTGAGGTCGGACAGCGTCCATCGCATCCAGGAAGTGCAGAGCGCGGTCGTGTTCGAGCTCTGGCAGCTCGTGCAGTCGCTCAGTGAGCCGGTCGGCGCGCATGGCCACTGAGGCGCGCGAAGCACAGGTGCTCGAGCGCATCGAGGCGTTCCGCCGGCGTCGCCCGCGCCTCACCGATGAGATCGTGACGTTGGCTCACGGTGCCGGGGGGAAGTCGTCGGCCGCACTCGTCGACGCGGTGTTCGTGGAGGCTTTCGCAAACGACACCCTGTCGTCGTTGAGCGACGCTGCCCGTCTCGATCTGCCGGGCGGTGACCGCCTCGCGTTCAGCACCGACTCCTTCGTCGTGCGTCCCCGCTTCTTCCCCGGTGGCTCGATCGGACATCTCGCCGTCCACGGCACCGTGAACGACGTCGCCATGATGGGCGCGCGCCCGACCTGGCTTTCCGCCGCGTTCGTCATCGAGGAGGGGTTCGCGATCACGGAGCTCCGCGACATCGTCGCCGACATGGCGGAAGCCGCTCGGGCCGCGGGCGTCACGATCGTGGCCGGAGACACCAAGGTGGTCGATCGGGGCGCGGCCGACGGCCTGTACATCACGACCGCGGGGGTCGGCGTGCTGCTGGCTGACCGCAACCTCGGACCCGAGCATGTCCAGGCGGGTGACGTCGTCTTGGTGTCGGGGACGATCGGCGATCACGGCATGGCGGTGATGCTCGCCCGCGGTGACCTTGCCATCGAGGCGGACATCAGCTCCGACACCGCGCCGCTGGGCGACCTCGTGGAGACGCTGCTCACCGCGGCCCCGAGCACCCGATGGCTGCGCGACCCGACGCGGGGTGGGCTCGGCACAGTGTGCAACGAGCTCGCGCAAGCGACGAACCTCGCGGTCGTGCTCGACGAGGCCACGATCCCGGTCGATCCGGCGGTGACCGCGGCCTGCGACCTGCTCGGCATCGACCCGCTGTATGTCGCGAACGAAGGAAAGCTCGTTGCGGTCGTCGCGCCCGATGAAGCCGAAGCCGCGCTCGCCGCTCTCCATGGTCACCCTCTCGGCCGGGCGGCCGCGGCGATCGGATCGATCAACGCCGATCACGAACGCATCGTCGTGCTGCTCACGACGTTCGGAGGCACGCGCATCGTCGACATGCTCGTCGGCGATCCACTCCCGCGGATCTGTTGACCGTCCGCCGTCAGATCCGGGTGACGGGCACCGTCCAGGGCGTCGGCTTCCGTCCGTTCGTCTACCGCCACGCCACCCGACTGGGCCTCGCCGGTTGGGTGCAGAACGACAGCGCGGGCGTCCTGATCGAGATCGAAGGGGACGAGGGTGCGGTGCTCGAGGTGTCGCGCCTGCTCGTCGACGACCCTCCTCCGCTTGCACGGATCGGAACGATCACCGCCACTCCTGTCCCCGTCGAGGGCGACACGAAGTTCGCGATCGTCGAGAGCGAAAGTGGGGGCGCACCCACGGCCGCGGTCAGCGTTGACACTGCGACCTGCACCGCGTGCCTCGCCGAGATCGACGACCCGACCGACCGCCGGTACCGCTATCCGTTCACGAACTGCACCGACTGCGGTCCCCGGTACACGATCGTCCGCAGCGTGCCCTACGACCGCCCCGGCACGACGATGGCCCGGTTCACGATGTGCGAGGCGTGCCAGGCCGAGTACGACGATCCGCTCGATCGCCGCTTCCACGCGCAGCCGAACGCCTGCCCGGAGTGCGGGCCTCGCTTGCTCTGGGGTCACCTCGAGGGCGATGCCGCACTCGAGGCCGCGATCGCTGCACTCGAGGTCGGCGGGATCGTCGCGGTCAAGGGAATCGGCGGGTTCCACCTCGCGGTCGATGCTGCGAACGAGGAGGCGGTGGGCGAGCTGCGCCGACGCAAAGCCCGCGACGACAAGCCGTTCGCCGTGATGGTGCACGACCTCGACGAGGCGCGCACGCTGTGCACGCTCTCCGATGCCGCCGCTGACGCGCTGACCTCAGCTGGGCGCCCGATCGTGCTTGCGCCGCGTCGAGAAGACGCTCCCGTCGCGAGCGGTGTCGCTCCGAACCTGCCCGAGCTCGGAGTCCTGCTCGCGTACTCGCCGCTGCACCACCTGTTGTTGCGCGGTGTCGGCCGACCCCTCGTCATGACAAGTGGAAACGTGAGCGACGAGCCGATCGCGCACGAGGACGCCGACGCGTCCGAGCGTCTGGCCGCTCTTGTGGACGGCGTGCTCGGCCACGACCGCGGCATTCACATCCGCTGCGATGACTCGGTTGTCCGCGCCACGAGCGCGGGGCGCACTCAGGTGCTGCGTCGCTCGCGCGGGTTCGCTCCCCAGCCTCTCTCGATGGTGACGCCTGCGAGCCGGCCGATCCTGGCCGTCGGGGCCGAGCTCAAGAGCACGGTGGCGGTGACGGTGGGCGACGACGTCGTCGCGAGCCACCACATCGGTGACCTCGAGCACTTCGCCACGTACCGCTCTTTCCTGCAGGCGATCGACCATCTCTGCGCGCTCTACGCCGTGGCCCCCGAGCTCGTCGCCCACGACCTGCACCCCGAGTACCTCTCGACCAAGCTCGCGGCGGACCTCGACCTTCCGTCCATCGGCGTGCAGCACCACCATGCCCACGTCGCGTCGTGCCTGACCGAGCACGGCCGGACCGGCCCGGTGCTCGCCCTCGCCTTCGACGGACTCGGCTACGGCACCGACGGCACCCTGTGGGGAGGCGAGCTCCTCGTCGCCGACCTCCGTGGCTTCGAGCGCGTCGGCCATCTCGCCCCGGTCACCATGCCTGGTGGCGTCGCCGCGATCTTGGAGCCGTGGCGTATGGGCGTCGCGTGGGCTCATCGCGCTGGTGTCGATGACTCCTTCGTCGACTCCCGCCGCGACGCCGTGCACGACCTCGTTGCCCGCGGGCACGGACCCGTGACCACGAGCATGGGACGGTTGTTCGACGCGGTCGCCGCGCTGCTCGGTCTTCGTCCGCGCGTCACCTACGAGGCGCAGGCAGCGATCGAGCTCGAGGCGCTGGCCCGATCGGTGCCACGCGCCGAAGCGCCGACGTTCCCGGTCGAGATCGGCCGGAACGCGTCAGGCGCGCTCGTGATCGACCCGTCGCCGCTCATTGCCGAGCTCGTCGCCGGGCGGACACGGGACGTGTCGACGCCGGTGCTCGCCGCTGCCTTCCACGAATCGATCGGTCGGGCGGCGGCGGCGGCTGGTGCCGACCTGGCCCGCGAGTACGGCCTGCGGACCGTGGCCTTGACGGGCGGGGTGTTCCAGAACCCGCGCCTGAGCGACATTGTCGAGGAGGCATTCACCGCGGCCGGCCTCGAGGTCCTCGTCCACCGAATCGTCCCGCCGAACGACGGCGGCATCAGCATCGGCCAAGCCGCAGTCGCTGCAGCGATCGTCTGATCGCCAGCGGCCGGCCCACCTGATCGGCGGCCTCGACCGCTGCACCGCAGGGCTGAACTTCAGCGACCGTCGCCGCTGAACCGGACGGGCATCGCGCCCCGCCCCATGCTCCAAGTGCTCCCGCCGAGGCGGCCTTCCTCGAGCTCTTCGGGTGGCCGGGCGCGAAAGTCGCGCGTGAGCAGGTCCTCCGCATCACCTCCGGTTTGCATCTCGATGCACGGCGCCACGAACGCGCAGCTCTCGCAATCCGTTGCGGGAGTCGGATAGACGGCAAGGTCAGGGTCGAGCATCTCGGCCGCCTCGCGCGCGAGCTGCTCGCCCGCGAGGGCGATGGCACCGCGCGACAGCCGCACCCGCGTGCGTCGGAAGCGGGCATCGAGCGTCAGCTCGTTGTACAGCACGCCCTGGATCCTGGCGTCGAGGAACGTGTGCTCCCAGGCCCACGCCGCGGTCACGGCCTCCTCGTCGAGTTGGAGCACCTCGGGTGACGACCACGGACCGAAACGGTGGACGAGCAACCAGCGCGCGCGATCATCATCGATGACGAGAGCGTGCGCGCGACCCACGTAGTGCACCGCGCGTCCATCCGGTGCGGCGAGGTCGCCGTTGCCGCTCGGATCCGGGACGCGGGCGTCGTAGTCGAACTCGACCCGCAGCGGCTCGAAGTCGTCGACTCTCTCGGCCCAGTCGACGTAGCGCTCGACGAACGCCGCCGACTCGCCGGCCGCCTTCAGGACCAGCGGGCGCACGATGGAGCGATCCCACAGCCACATGCCGGGGAAGTAGTGCACCGCGAGTGCCTCCCGAGCGGGATGGTCGGTGGCTCGGGGTCCCGTCCCGACAGGCTCGAGGCCGCGGCGCAAGCGCGCTCCGAGGTCCCACGCGCGCCGGCAGCGCTTGAACGCCGTGCGTTCGGCCGCCGTGATCGCGACCGGAGCCATCCCCGGCCACGGTACGCCGACGTCGCGAATCGGGCACTAGGTGAGAAATGCACTCATTTACCTGCTGCACGGATGGGGGCAATGTGACACTGCGCTCGGGGAGCCGACTCACCAGCGCGGGGGAGGTTCGCCAATGCCTGCGACCAAGGAAGCCCCACCCGAGGAGACCGTGATCCACGTCTTGTGGATCAATGCGGGCCTCAGCTGTGATGGAGACTCCGTCGCGCTGACCGGGGCGACGCAGCCCAGCATCGAGGAGATCGCGCTCGGCGCTCTCCCAGGTCTGCCGAAGATCGCTGTCCACTGGCCGCTCATCGACTTCGAGTGCGGGCCCAACGGCGGTGCGGATGACTTCCTCGAGTGGTTCTTCAAGGCGGATCGAGGCGAGCTCGAGCCGTTCGTGCTGATCGTCGAGGGCTCGATTCCGAACGAGGCGATCAAGCGCGAGGGCTATTGGTGCGGGTTCGGCAACAACCCCGAAACCGATCAGCCGATGACGACGAGCGAGTGGCTCGACCGCCTCACGCCGAAGGCTCTCGCCGTCGTCGCAGTCGGCACGTGCGCGACCTACGGCGGCATGCACGCGATGGCCGGCAACCCCACCGGCGCAATGGGCGTGCCCGACTACCTCGGTTGGTCGTGGAAATCGAAGGCCGGCATCCCGATCGTGTGCGTACCGGGCTGCCCCGTGCAAGGCGACAACCTCTCCGAGACGATCCTGTACCTGCTGTACATGGCGACCGGCCAAGCCCCGATGATCCCGCTCGACGACGCGCTTCGACCGCAGTGGCTCTTCGGAGCGACCGTGCACGAGGGCTGTGACCGAGCCGGGTACTACGAGCAGGGCGACTTCGCGACGGAGTACGGCTCGCCGAAGTGCATCGTGAAGCTCGGGTGCTGGGGTCCGGTCGTGAACTGCAACGTTCCCAAGCGCGGGTGGATCAACGGTGTCGGCGGATGCCCGAACGTCGGAGGCATCTGCATCGGCTGCACCATGCCGGGCTTCCCCGACAAGTTCATGCCCTTCATGGACGAGCCGCCGGGCGCTCGCGTCTCGACGGTCGCCAGCGGGCTGTACGGCTCGGCGGTGCGCCGACTGCGGTCGATGACGAATCGCACGGTCAACAAGGAGCCGTCGTGGCGGGTCAAGGGTCGAGAGCTGACCTCCGGACACACGAAGACGTGGAGCTGACGCCATGGCGATGACCAAGACCCCGGACGCAAACGGCCTCGTCGAGATGGCGTGGGACCCGATCACCCGAATCGTCGGGAGTCTCGGGATCTACACCAAGATCGACTTCGGCAAGGGAACGGTCGCCGAGTGCCAGAGCACCTCGTCGATCTTCCGCGGCTACAGCATCTTCATGAAGGGCAAGGACCCGCGCGACGCGCACTTCATCACGAGCCGCATCTGCGGCATCTGTGGCGACAACCACGCGGTGTGCTCGTGCTACGCGCAGCAGATGGCGTATGGAGTGCGTCCGCCGAACCTCGGTGAGTGGATCGTCAACCTCGGTGAGGCCGCGGAGTACATGTTCGACCACAACATCTTCCAGGAGAACCTGGTCGGAGTGGACTACTGCGAGAAGATGGTCGCCGAGACCAACCCAGGGGTGCTCGAGCAGGCGAACCGGACGGAGTCGCCGCACTTCGAGGCGCACGGCTACCGCACGATCGGCGACATCATGCGCTCGCTCAACCCCTTCTCTGGCGAGTTCTACCGCGAGGCGTTGCAGGTGTCGCGGTACACGCGGGAGATGTTCTGTCTCATGGAGGGACGGCACGTTCATCCATCGACGCTCTATCCGGGCGGGGTCGGCACCACTGCGACCATCCAGCTCTTCACGGACTACATCACGCGGCTCATGCGGTACGTGGAGTTCATGAAGAAGGTCGTGCCCATGCACGACGATCTCTTCGACTTCATCTACACCGCGATGCCGGGCTACGAGGAGAACGGCCGCCGCCGGGTCCTGCTCGGCTGCTGGGGCGCGTTCCAAGACCCCGACGTCTGCAACTTCGAGTACCGCGACATGGCCGGGTGGGGTCGGGCGATGTTCGTCACGCCCGGCGTCGTCGTCGACGGCAAGCTCGTGACGAACTCACTCGTCGACATCAACCTCGGCATCCGGATCCTTCTCGGCTCGTCGTACTACGACGACTGGGAAGGCCAGGAGATGTTCGTGACGACCGATCCGCTCGGGAACCCGGTCGACCGGCGCCATCCCTGGAACCAGCACACGAACCCGCACCCGCAGAAGCGTGACTTCTCCGACAAGTACAGCTGGGTCATGTCACCGCGGTGGTTCGACGGCACGGATCACCTCGCGCTCGACACCGGCGGCGGACCGATCGCACGGCTGTGGTCCACCGCGCTCTCCGGCCTGGTCAACACGAACAACATCAAGGCAACCGGCACCAGCGTCGAGATCCATCTTCCGAAGACGGCACTGAAGCCCGAGGTCTCCCTCGAGTGGAAGATCCCGCAGTGGTCGAACACCATCGAGCGCAACCGCGCCCGCACCTACTTCCAGGCGTACGCCGCCGCGGCCGCCCTCCACTTCGCGGAGAAGTCCCTCGAGGAGATCCGGGCCGGCCACACGAAGACCTGGGCCGAGTTCAAGGTGCCGGACGAGGCGATCGGCTGCGGTTTCACCGAAGCGGTGCGGGGCGTGCTCTCGCACCACCTGGTGATCAAGGGCGGAAAGATCGCGAACTACCACCCGTATCCCCCGACGCCATGGAACGCGAATCCCACCGACAGCTACGGCACGCCCGGACCGTACGAGGACGCGGTCATGAACACGCCGATCTTCGAGGAGAACTCCCTCGACAACTTCAAGGGCATCGACATCATGCGGGCGGTACGCAGCTTCGACCCGTGCCTCCCGTGCGGTGTGCACATGTATCTCGGCAAGGGCAAGGTGTTGCACAAGGAGCACTCCCCCACGGCATTCCCCACCATCGACAGCTGACCAGCAATCCCCGGCCGCCGAGAGGAGCGCATGGAACCGATCGACCTGCGAGCCATCGGTGACCGAATCGAGCAGATGCTCGACCAGCTCGAATCGTCACTGGACGGGCGCAGCTGGGAGCAGGTGCAAGACGTCGTCAGCCTCGTGACCGAGCTGTACGGCGGCGGACTCGCCCGCATCCTCGAGCTCGCGGGCGAGGATGACGCGCTTCTGCACAAGATGGCGGGGGACGATCTCGTCGCGTCTCTGCTCGTCCTTCACGACCTCCACCCCCTCGGGCTGGCCGAGCGCGTCCACGAGGCGATCGAGTCGGTCAGGCCCTATCTCGGGTCGCACGGCGGCGACGTCGAGGTGATCTCCATCGACGCGGACGCGGGCGTGGTCACGTTGCGGATGCTCGGAAGCTGTGACGGGTGCGCGTCGTCGTCGGTCACGCTCGAGCTCGCCGTCCAGCGAGCCATCGAGGAGGCGGCGCCGGAGATCACCTCGATCTCTGTGGAGGGAGGGGAGCCGACGACCGGCGAGGCCGCGGACGGATGGATGCCCGTCACGCTCGGACGCAAGCCCGCTCCCGCACCCGCGATGGCACCGATCTACGGGCTGCGTGCGCTCGCCCCCGGACGGGTCGGGCCGCTGGAGATCGAGGGCAACAAGCTCATCGTGTGCAGGGTCGAGTCGCAGCTGTACGCGTATCGCAGTGCCTGCCCGACCTGCGACAGCGTCCTCGATACGGCCACGGTGGACGGTCCCGTCCTGCGCTGCGCCGTGTGCGGGGCGGCATACGACCTGCCCCGCGCCGGGCGCAGCCTCGACGGCAACACCACTCATCTCGACCCGCTGCCACTGATCGAGGAGGGTGGCGAGGTCCGCATCGCAGTGGCGGCGGTTCGATGAAGGACCCGCTCGCCGTCCTCCAGCGGATCCGCCAAGCGCCGGCTCGACCGCGGCCCGGCGAGCGGTGCGACATGTGCGGTGAGCTCGTTCCCGACGAGCACGAGCACGTCGTCAACACCGAGAGCCGTTCGCTCATGTGCACGTGTCGGGGATGCTGGCTGCTGTTCACGAGCCACGGTGCTGGGGGCGGCAAGTACCGCGCCGTCCCGGATCGTTACCTGGCGCTCGGCGAGCTGTCGATCGCACCGGGGGCGTGGGACGAGCTGCAGATACCGGTGAGCGTCGCGTTTTTCTTCTTCAACTCGACGCTCGGCTCCGTCGCTGCCTTCTACCCGAGCCCTGCCGGTGCAACCGAGTCGCTGCTCCCGCTCGACGCCTGGGACCGACTGGTCGCCGACAACGAGGTGCTCGGCACCATGGAGGCCGACGTCGAGGCCCTGTTGGTCCGACGCGACGCGAAGCACGGGGACGCGTTCCTCGTTCCGATCGACGCGTGTTACGAGCTCGTCGGCGAGCTGCGTCGCCTTTGGAAAGGATTCGACGGGGGTACCGAAGCGCGCGAAGCGATGGACGCGTTCTTCGAGCGTCTCCGGGAGCGAGCGCGATGACCGATCTCGCGGTCACGGTGCTGTCGAGCCAGCCCGACCCTTACGCCGCGTCGCCCACGCTGCAGCTGCGGCTGCGCATCGAGGCACCTGAAGCCGAGCCTGTGCACGCGATGGTGCTGAAGGTGCAGATTCGCATCGAACCGCAGCGCCGTCGCTACTCCGAAGCGGAAGAGCAGCGGATGGTCGAGCTCTTCGGCGAGGCGCCTCGTTGGGGTGAGACCGTCAAGCCGTTCCTGTGGACACACGTGTCGACGACGGTCGCTGAGTTCGCGGGCAGTGTCGAGGTCGATCTCCCCGTTCCGTGCTCGTACGACTTCGAGGTGGCGGCAGCGAAGTACCTGCACTCGATCGGCGACGGCGAGATCCCGATCGTCCTGCTGTTCAGCGGCACGGTGTTCAGCTATCGCAACGGGGGGCTCGTCGTGCAGCCGGTTCCCTGGAACGTCGAGGCGGAGCACCGCCTGCCGGTCGCGGTGTGGCGGGCGACGATGGACAGCTTCTTCCCGAACAGTGGTTGGATCCGCGTCAGCCGCGAGACGATCGACGCGCTCACTCGCTACAAGGCCGAGCGCGCACTGACCTCTTGGGAGGACACGTTCGAACGCCTCCTCAAGGAGGCGGAGTGAGCGGCCACGATGATCTCTTCGTTCGCGCGCAGCAGGTCGCGGACGCGGTGCTGTGGGAGGGATACGTGCTCTATCCCTACCGCGCCTCAGCGGCGAAGAACCAGGTGCGGTGGCAGTACGGAGTCCTCGCTCCTCGAGCATTCAGCGAAGCGGACGGCTACGAGCGCTGGACGATGCAAACCGAATGCGTGCTCGAATTCGGGCTCGAGGCCAAGGTCGACATCCGGCTGCGGTTCCTCCAGGTGCAGGCCCGCACCGTTGAAGAAGCGGTCGCCACTGACTACAAGCCCGTGGCCGAGCTCGAAGTCGACGGCGAGCTGTGGGCGAGCTGGGACGAGGCCGTGGAGCACTCACTCGACGTCCCCGGCTTCGACCTCACCCGACCAGGGATGCGCGAGGTCCCGATCGTGCTCGGTGGTGGGCGCGAGGTCGAGCTGCTCGGTGGGCGGGGCCGCGTCGTGCGCGAGCGGTGGCCGGTGCACGGTCTGGTCCGACTCGAGACCGAGCACTGTCCGGGGCCATACCCGCTGACCAAGCTGAGGGTTACGGTGGAGAACGTCACCGACGGGTGCGAGCCCCAGGTAGCCCGCGACCACGCCATGCGCCGATCGCTCGTCGCGGTCCACACGCTGTTGCACTCCGAGGACGCGCGCTTCATCTCGCTGCTCGAGCCTCCAGAGTTCGCGAGGGCCGCGATCGACACTTGCAAGAACGAGGGCACGTTTCCGGTCCTCGTCGGCGAGCCGGGCGAGGCGAGCACGGTGCTGTCCTCGCCGATCATCCTCTACGACTATCCCGCGGTCGCTGCGCAAAGCCCGGGCGACATGTGCGACGCCACCGAGATCGACGAGATCCTCGCGTTGCGCATCCTGACGTTGACCGATGACGAGAAGCGTCTCGCCCGCAGCACTGACCCGCGCGCCGCGGCGATCGTCGACCGCATCGAGGGATTCTCTCCGGATGTGTTCGCGAGCCTTCATGGTGAGATGCGAGCGCTCGGCCTCTCGACGGCCGCCGACGCGGCGTTGCCGTGGTGGGAGCCGGCCGTGGATGGGTCGGTGAACCCGTGGGAGGACTCGATCTGCATCGGCGGCGTCGACGTGAGCAAGGGAAGCAAGGTGCGGCTCCGTCCCGGCCAGGTCGCGGGGCGACGCACCGATGCGCAGGACTTGTTCCTCGCGGGACGCGAGGCGACCGTCGAGGGTGTCTTCTTCGATGTCGACGGTGACCAGCACGTTGCCGTCGTCCTCGACGACGACGAAGCCGCCGATCTGCATCAGTGGCATGGCCGCTACATGTACTTCCACCCCGACGAAGTCGAGCCGCTGTGAAGACGCTCGTCGCGGGGATCGGGAACATCTTCAACCGTGACGACGGCTTCGGATGCGAGGTCGCCCGACACCTGCAGGATCGTCCTCTCCCCCCGGAGGTGACCGTCATCGACTACGGCATCCGAGGGCTGCATCTCGCGCTCGATCTCCTTGAAGGCGTGGACCTCTTGGTGCTCGTGGACGCGATGGCAACTGGCGACGGTGCCGGCACCGTGTGTGTGCTGGAGCCCGACCCAGAAGGCGCCGACGCCGAACCGCTCGACGCCCACCGGATGGACCCCCATGCCGTGCTCAGGATGGTGGCCGAGCTCGGCGGCGGGGTCGGCAGGGTGGTCATCGTCGGGTGTCAGCCCGCCGACGTAGGCGAGGGCATCGGGCTGTCGCCGGCCGTCGCCGCTGCCGTGGAGCCCGCCGTCCGCGTCGTCCAGGACTTCCTCGCAGAAAGGAGTGACCCGTGCTCCGTCGCCTGATGATGCTCGCCCTCCTCGCCGGTGCCGTCGTCGTGTTGAGAGAGATCGCGCCCGAGGTCCGCCGTTACCTCAACCTCAAGAGGATGTGACCCATGGAAGTACTCGGGATCGTCTTCATCAGCATCGTCGTGGTGCTGGTGCTCGCCGCGATCGTCTTCGTTCTCATCTCGATACCGGACATCTCGCGGTATCGCCGTCTCCGGCGGATGTGACCCGATGACCGAGCAGTAGGAGCTTCGGACATGTGTCTTGGCATACCCGGTCAGCTCGTCGAGTTCGTTCCGGACAACGACCAGCTCGCGCGCGTCGAGGTGTCGGGCGTGCGCCGGATGATCAACATCGGACTGCTCGAGGACGAGGCGCTCGAGGTCGGTGACTGGGTGCTGATCCACGTCGGCTTCGCGATGTCGAAGATCGACGAGGAGGAGGCGGCGGTTGCACTGGCTTCGCTTCGGCTGATGGGGTCGGGCCTCGACGACGAGATGGAGATGCTGAGAGGCACCGCGCCATGAGGTTCGTCGACGAGTACCGCGATCCGGTCGCCTCGCGCCGCGTGCTCGCGACCATCGCCGAGCTCGCCGGCACCGAGTGCCACTACAAGTTCATGGAGGTGTGCGGGGGCCACACGCACACCATCTACCGGCACGGGATCGAGCACGTGCTGCCTCGCAACGTCGAGCTGGTGCACGGCCCGGGCTGCCCGGTCTGCGTCATCCCGATGGGGAGGATCGACGACGCCATCGCCGTCGCCGAAACCCCGGGTGTCATCTTCACGAGCTTCGGCGACATGATGCGCGTGCCCGGAGGCAACGGGACGTTGCTCGAAGCGAAGGCTCGCGGCGCCGACGTGCGGTTCGTCTACTCGCCGCTCGATGCGCTGAAGGTGGCGGTCGACAACCCCGACCGGCAGGTTGTGTTCTTTGCCGTCGGCTTCGAGACCACGGCGCCCTCCACCGCCGTCACCCTCGTCAAGGCCCGCGATGACCGGGTGATGAACTTCAGCGTCTTCTCCAACCACGTGACGATCGTGCCGCCCATCAAGGCGATCCTCGACTCGCCCGACCTGCGTCTCGACGGCTTCCTCGGCCCCGGCCACGTCTCGACCGTCGTTGGCAACCACCCGTATCGGTTCGTGGCGCGTGACTACGGAAAGCCGCTCGTGACGGCCGGCTTCGAGCCGCTCGACATCCTGCAAGCCATCGCGATGTTGCTGGCTCAGATCCGCGAGGGGCGTTGCGAGATCGAGAACCAGTACACGCGGATCGTTCGCGACGAGGGCAACCCCCGCGCGCTTCAGTTCCTCGCCGAGGTGTTCGAGCTACGACCGCACTTCGAGTGGAGGGGCCTCGGCTTCATCGCGCAGAGCGCGCTCAAGCTCCGCGAGGAGTTCGCGCCGTGGGACGCGGAGCTGCGTTTCGCGGTGCCCGGAGTTCGCGTCGCCGACCCCAAGGCGTGCCAGTGCGGCGAAGTGCTGAAGGGTGTGATCAAGCCGTGGGAGTGCAAGGTCTTCGGCACCGCGTGCACACCCGAGACGCCGATCGGCACGTGCATGGTGTCGTCCGAGGGAGCGTGCGCCGCGTACTACAACTTCGGACGGCTACATCGCGAGGCCGCGGTCACCCTCGGTCGGGCGTCGGTGTGACGATGGGGTGGCGCTGATGCACGAGCTGTCTCTGTGCCAGGCCATCCTCGACACGGTCGGCCAGCGCGCGACAGGCCGACCGGTTCGCCGCGTCGACGTGCGGATCGGCTACCTGCGACAGGTCGTGCCCGGCTCCCTTCAGTTCTCGTGGGAGATGCTCACGCAGGGCACCGAGCTGGAGGGCTGTGCGCTGGCGATCGAGCACGTGCCGGCGGTTGTGTGCTGTCGAGAGTGCGGCGCCGAGACGACGCTCTCGTGGCCGGTCCTGGCCTGCTCGGAATGTGAAAGCCACAACGTCGAGCTCGTGAGCGGAGACGAGCTCCAGCTCGCCTCGTTCGATCTCGTCGGGGGCGATCGCTGATGGGGCGCTTCCATCGTCACGCTGACGGCACCGAGCACGAGCACGACGACCCCGAGCACGAGCACGACCATCGGGACGTGGGAGACCACAGCGGCTATGTCGAGACCGGCCCATCCCGAGTGGCCGTGCTCCAGTCGATCCTGTCCGAGAACGACCGGGTTGCCGAGCGGAACCGCGCCGACCTCGACAGAAGCGGCGTGTGGGCGGTGAACCTCATGTCGTCTCCCGGCGCGGGCAAGACGACCCTGCTGAAGCAAACACTCGTCGCGCTCGGCGAGAAGTGTCGGGTCGGTGTGCTCGAGGGCGACATCGCCACCAGCCTCGACGCCGACCAGCTCTCAGGGCTCGGGGCCGCGATCTCACTGGTGAACACCAGCGCAGGCTTCGGTGGCGAGTGCCACCTCGATGCGGTCATGGTGCGCTCGGGTTTGAGCAGGCTGCCGCTCGACGCCATTGACTGTCTTGCTCATCGAGAACGTGGGCAACCTCGTATGTCCCGCGGAGTTCGACGTCGGAGCGCACGCAAGAGCGATGGTGTACGCGGTGACCGAAGGTGAGGAGAAGCCCCTGAAGTACCCGGTGATGTTCCGCTCGGTCGACGTCGTGCTGGTGAACAAGGTCGATCTGCTTCCGCACCTCGACTTCGATCTGGATCGCTTTTTCACGCACCTGCAAGACGTGAACCCCGATGTCCGCGTGATCGAGGTCAGCGCGCAGACCGGGCAGGGCGTCGACGAGTGGTGCGCCTGGCTCGGAGCCGCCGGACGATAGGCGTTCCATCTGAGAGCATGACGCCCAGATGACCAAGCCCCGCCCGTCCACGTCGGTCTCCGCGGTCTCGGCGAGAGCCGTGCTCGACGCGGTGCTCGAGACGTCCGAGGACGCGATCTTGAGCCAGGACGCGAGCCGCGCGGGTGATGACGTGGAACCTGACTGCCGAGCGGCTCTTCGGGTTCAGCGCCGAAGAGATCGTTGGCCACCAGTGCATCGACGTGTTCGCCGATCATCTCCGGGGCGAGGTGGAGGCCATGATCGAGACCGCCATGGCGGGGGATCGCGTCGACCACTTCGAGACGGAGATCCTGCGCAAGGATGGCATGCCCGTGCCGATCTCGCTCTCGCTCTGCCCGGTGTTTGGCGACGATGGCGTACCGGCGGCGGCGGTCCTCATCGCGCGCGACATCACCGAGCAGCGTCTCGCACAGGCGAGCTTGGCTGAGGTCGAGGCGAGGGTTCGCGAGAGCGAGTCGTTGGCGAGCGTCGGGAGCTGGTTGTGGGACCTCCGGACCGGGGCGGTGCAGTGGAGCGACGAGTACCACCGCATTCACGGCGTCGACCCGCTGTCGTTCGACGGCACGCTCGATGCTCATCTCCGCGCCATCCACATTGACGACCGGGACTCGGTGCGAGCCGCTATGGAGGCGTCGGTCGAGTCAGGCCGCGCGTTCGAGCACGAGTACCGCGTTGTCCGACCGGACGAGGCCGTCCGTACCGTCCACGCGCGCGGTCAACCGATGATCGGGTCGGATGGCTCTGTGGTCGGACTGCGCGGCATCGGCCAGGACGTCACGGACCGCGCCTAGCCGACGGACTGGGCGTCTCCAGCGAAGAGATGTCTGACCCGGTCGACGAGGTCGGAGGCTTCCTCTGTCGCCGCTCCTGGTGAGTCCACTACTGACGCGAGCTCGCGCAACGTGTGACCGAGGTGACTACGGGTCGCGGTGACGACATCTGCGAACTCTTGGGTTCCGCCGAGCCGCTTCAGGGCCCCGACCACGTCGTCGAGGTCCTTGCTGCCCGCCTTTGCTCCGATGACATATCCGACCAGCAGCGCCACGAACGCGATCATCGCTACTCCTCCTCGAGTTCGGCTTCGACGTGAAGGTGGACTCGCACGTCCGGGTAGATGCGCAGCATGAGCACTGTCGGCGACGGGACGTCGAAGTCACGAATGTCGAAGACCTGTTCGCCGGTGATGACGAGCCTTCCGCCCGGGCGCTCGGCGACGTTCACGGTTCCATGCGCCGAGCGGGTGACTCCGTGGAAGGTGAGCTCACCGGACACGCGGTAGCGGCCGCTCGTACTGCTGACCATGCATTCGGAAAGGTCGATCGTTGCCGTCGGGAAGCGGCGGGCGTCGATGCGTCGCAGTAGCTCCGCGTCGTAGAGGCTGTTGCCGGAACGCAAGCCGTCGACCGCGATCTCGATGTGCGCCGACGGTGGCGGCTCGGGGTTCACCTTGCCTTCGGTGACGGCCGCTTCGACGTGACCGGTGATGCCAACAGCCCCGAAGCTGATGGGCCCGACCGTTGAGCGGACCTCGATCAACGCGACCGAACGATCGGGTGTCAGCGCGAATCGCCGCGGCGAGTCGGTGCCCCGGTTCTCCGCCGGCGCCGTCACGGTGATGGTCTCGACCTCGAGCGGAGCGTCCTCGAAGTCAGCGCTCAGGAGGTCGTCCGGATCGATGACGACAGGTCTGAGGTGCCGCGGTGCCATCGAGGTCGGAGACACCGGCGACCAGCCGGACCCGAGACCGGCGGCCCATCCGCCTTCGACCTCAGAGAGCATCGCGTCGAGGGTGCCCGTCGCTTGGTAGCGCCGCAGGACCCGACCGAGCAGGTCGCGCTCCTCTTTGATCACGCTCATCCAGACGCGAAGGGCACGCTCGCCGAGCGGCGTGACGCCGTACACCCGCCGCTCGTGCCCGGCCGCGGGGACCTCCGAGCGGGACTGCACCAGGCCGTCCTTCTCGAGCTGCGCCAGGGCGCGGTAGACCGTTGGTCGATCGATCTTCCCGAAGTTGAGATCGCGCAGGTCCTTGTCGAGGCTGTACCCGTGGCCTGGTTGCTCCGACAAGAGCAGGAGCACAGCGGGAAGCACGAACCGGCGGGGTGGGGCGAGCTCGAATCTCGACGCGAGTGGGCTGTCCGTACCAGTCGTCGACGAGGCCTCCTCCACTGCTCGGTACCGTACGACACGACTCCGAGTGGCGCCATCGGTGTGAATCGCACCGATTTACACGGACATCGATGTGGCGTAGTCAATTGCTGGTGCGCGCGATACGGAAGATGGTGACGTCGGTCGTCATGGCGGCTGTCGCAGTGCTCATCGTGAAGTCCCTCCCCGACGTCGCGCGGTACCTGAAGATGCGCGGGATGTGACCCACTACCGGATCGTGCCCGACGAGTCCCGTGTGTGGGTCGACGCGCGGTCGAGCGTGCACAAGATCCACTCGACCGCGGACGGCATCGACGGCTTCGTTGAGCTCGACTTCATGGACGGTGATGGGATCGATCCCACGAAGCCGCCGGCAGGGCGGCTGTCGCTTCCGGTGCGGCGACTGACATCCGGCAACTCGTTGGAGGATCGCGAGCTGCAGAAGTTCGTCGACATCGCTCGCTACCCGACGATCGACGGGGTGCTCACGGCCATGGAGCGAGTGGAGGGTGAGCGCTACCGGATCTCCGGAGACTTGGCGCTGCGGGGCGTCTCGAGGCCGTGCCAGGACGTGATGCGGATCACTCCCGTCGACGCTCGGACGATCCGGCTCGAAGGCGAGTCGACGTTCGACATCCGCGACTTCGGCCTGAACCCTCCGAGGATCCTGATGCTGCGGGTCGAACCGACGGTGGTTGTTCGCATCGCGCTCATAGCGAGAGCGCCGGAGGAGGAGTGAGTCAGCTGCCGTCCGGGTAGCCGCCGCGGTGCATCACAAGCGGTTGATGGGGGAGTGCGCTGATGGGTTCGAGCTTTGCTCGCCAGCACTCGGGGTAGGGAGTGAGCCCGTCGAACACCGGCGCGCCGGGTCGTCCGTCGCCGACGATCGCTTCGAGCTCTGCGCGGAGCTTGGCGACGTCGAGACCGCCTTGCTTGCGCCAACGCTCGTCGACTTCGGTGAGCAACACCACGCCCACGTGCTGCGCTTCGATGCCGTCGTCGGTGAGCCGCAGCGACTTGCCGCGGCCAGATGCGGCCGTCTCCGACACGAGCAGGCCGAGCTTCTCGAGACGCCCAACCGCCGCGCTCCACACCCGCTTGGCTGCTCCGCTGATGTCCGGGAGGTCCCGCAGCGGTATGGAGTCGGATCCGAGCGGCCGCAGCAGGTTGGCGCACATCCCGAGGGACAGTCCCGACTCCGCTTCGAAGTCGTACGTCATCGCGAGAGACACCTGAGACAACAGGCCGAGGAGCCCGAGCTCGGCGGCGGGACGGCTCATGGGGTTGGCCAGTGCAGGCGCACCAAAGTCGCTTCCGAGAACGGGGAAGTACTCGGGCAGGGGTCGATCGATGGCTGCCGCGACTGGGACGAGCGCGGCGCGGAGCGTGTCGAGCTCCCGATCCGCCCAGCGCGCCTCGACATCCGTGATGACCTGTTGCCAGAGTCGCTGCGCGTGAGCGCCCGCCGGCGTGAGGTGCACGATCGCTTCGCCGTCGCGAACCTTCGGTGTTCCCGTGATGTCGGGCGAGTAGCGAACGTAGCCCCATCGGCGCATCCCGTGAAACGCCGTGTGGACGGGTGTCGGTGCGCCGGCGTTCGCGGCGACCTCGGCCATCCGCACACCTTCGGGCGGCACGAACCGCAGGAAGTTCACGTACATCGCGGTCGAGGTCAGCCACGCGCCCGCGCCGCGGGGAGCGCGGTGTTCGTACTCGTTGTCGGTCTCGATCGTGAGCGCGACGAGCACCTGTGAGAGCAGCGACGTGAGCGGCAGCGCCGTCATGACCCACGCTTACCACGGGCGCTCATGCCCGCACCACGCGCCGGCGCGGCCGCCCGAGTTCCGTCACGGGACGGAAGCAGGGCGGCCGCTGGGGCGGATGACTTACAGCTGGTTCAGCGGGATCGCGATCCCGATCACCTGGTTGTTGGGAGCGAACGTGCCGCGCGGGGTAGCCCGCCCTGTGGCGAGGGTGATCGAGTAGAAGCCCGAGCGATCACTTGTGGTGAGTGACGCAAACCCGAGCACGTCGACGGTCGAGCCGTTGCGGACGATGGAGTAAATGTCGGAGCCGACGACCGGGCTCGTGTCGACACCGAGCTTGCCCGTGGCACCGAGGATCCCGTTGTTCGGTGGGGACTGGATCGCCACCTGGTCGAGCATCGAGTCGATGTCGTACAGCGTCGTCGCGGTGTTCGGATCAGCGTCGTTGTTCGTGTACGCCACTCCGACGACGCCCGTCGCGGTGACAGGCGCGGCGGGCGGTGCGGTGTAGGTGAGCGACGAATCGACGTTCGCCGCGCCGGTGTCGACATTCACTCGCAGGTTCTCGCCGGCGTCGCTGACGATGCGCAGGCGGTCGACGGTCGGGTTGAAGTCCACCCCGAACGAAGTGCCGGTCATTGGCACGCTCAGCTGGCTTTTCTTGGTCGCCGCGCCGGAGGCTGGGTCGACGGCGTAGACGCCACCCGCGTTGCCGAGGCCGACGAGCTCACCGTTCGCCGGGCGGAAGTCGATGCCGACGAGCGAGGTGTCTCCGACCAGTCCCGTGACATTGCCGATGTCACGCGCGTTGTCCGGGCGGTTCTCCGAGAAGCAGATCAACCGTCCGTCGCTCGTGAGTCCGATGACGTTGAGGCGGAAGCGGAAGCCGGGGAACGAGCTCGCGCATGCCCCGCCGTCACGGTCACGGAACAGGCCGCCGATGCCGAAGCCGTCACCGCCGTTGTCGCCTTGCGCGGCGGCGGTGCCGCCGACGGCACCGATTGCGACCGCGGCCGCGACCGCGGCGAATGCCTTCTTGAGATTGCGCATTTGGACTCCTCGAATGATCGTGCGTCGGCAGGTCCCGACGTCTGATCGTTCTCATGCGCGGAGTCGGGCGCGCGTCACAGCCCGATTCAAACCATCCACCGCGTGCGGCTCCGCCGTATACCCGTCGTCTTGAACGCGACGTGGGGCAGTGATGTGACCGAACGAGTCGAGACGGATGTCCGCGAACTCGTGATGCGTGCTCGCACTCGCGAGCCGGAGGCATGGGAGCAGCTGTATCGCCGGTCCTACTCCCGACTCTTCGCGTACGCGCGGCGCCGCGTGCCCTCCGATGGCACTGCTGACGACGTGGTGAGCGAGACCATGCTGCGCGCGTTGCATCGCATCGACACGTTCACCTGGCGAGGTGCCGGATTCGATGCTTGGCTGTTCGGCATCCTGCGCAACGTGGTGCGCGAAAGCCATCGGCATCGCGCTCGGCTCGTGAGTGTCGCCGAACCCCCCGAGACCGCCGAACACGGTTCGTGTGACGCGCTCGGGGCGATCATCGAGGCGACGAACCGTTCGCTCATGCGGGAGGCGTTCGCCCGTCTCACGCCGGAAGACCAGGAGCTGCTCGAGCTTCGGGTCGTCGCGGGACTCACGGCGGAGGGAGCCGGGGAGATCCTCGGCCGCCGGCCTGGTGCGGTTCGGATGGCGCAGTCCCGTGCACTCGGGCGCCTACGCGTCCTCTACGAGGGGGCGACCGATGTCCGCTGACGACGAGATGCTCCGGCGCCTCGGCGACGCACTTGTCGTTGACCGCACACCCGAAACGGCGCGTGTCACCGCGCTTCGCGAGGCCGCGGCAGACGCGCGGGCAACCGTTTCCACGACACCCCCTCCTCATGCGCGGCGATCAGCGCCGCGCGCCCTGGTTCTTGGCGCAGCCGCGGCCATCGTCGTCGGGCTCGGCATCGGACTGGTGACGCGACGGCCAGGCTCCCAGCAGGTCGCCGACGGTGTGCGCGAGTTCAGCGCCACCTTGCAAGCTCCCGACGGGGGAGCGACGGCCGTAGTGACTGGCACAAGGACCGGAATCGGAAGAGTGCTCGGGCTCCGCACCGACGAGCTGCCGATCCTCCCCACCGGCGAGTACTACGAGGTCTGGTTCGTGGGACCGGGCGACTCGCCGCTCTCGCCGAACCGCATCTCCGCCGGCACGTTCCACCCCGACGAACTCGGGCGCACCGACGTGGTGCTCACTGCGGCGGTCGACCCGAGCAAGTACCCGGAGCTGAGCGTCACGGCAGAAAAGGAGATGGCGATCCGCGGCCGAGTGACACCGAGGTGCTGCGCGGCGTGATCGCGCGCTGAACTGTTCGATCACAACCAGGGTCACAACCAGTCGCGCCGCTTGAACACCGTGTACAGGGTCACGCAAGTCAGCAGCATGAGGACGATCGCGACCGGGTATCCGTGGCGCCAGCCGAGCTCGGGCATGTTCTCGAAGTTCATCCCGTACACCGTGCCGATCAGCGTGGGAGCGAACAAGATTGCCGCCCACGCGGAGATCTTCTTCACCTCCTCGTTCTGCACGTTGCTCGCGAGAGCAAGATTGCGCATCTCGTCGTTCTGCTGCTGCGCGACCAGGGTGGCGTTCACCGTGAGCATGTCGCGAAGGAGCTGGCGGAACTCCTCGATGCGCTCGATGACTTGGGTGAGATGGTCGTCGACGTCTCGGAGATATCGCTGCAGTTCGTCGTCGATGCCGTACTTCGCGAATCCCGCGGTGAGGGACGAGAGCACTGTGGTGAGGGGTCGTGTCGCCCTCTGGAACTCGGTGACCTCGCGGGACAGCTCGTAGATGCGCCGAGACACCTGGGGAACGCCGCCGAAGACCTCGATCTCGATCTCGTCGATGTCGTTCGCGAGACCCGCGACGACGGGGTAGTACCCGTCGACGACGCGGTCGACGATCGCGTAGAGCACGGCTTCAGGGCCACGACGCAGGAGGTCGCGGTCGCTCTCGAGCCGGTGCCGAACGGCACCGAGATCGGGTGCTTCGCTGTGCCGCACCGTGATGACGAAGTTCGTGCCGACGAAGACGTGGACCTCGCCGAACTCCACTTCCTCGGTCTCGTCGAGGTACCGCGCCGGTCGAAGGACGACGAACAGTGTTTCCCCGTAGCGCTCGAGCTTCGGCCGCTGGTGGGCGACGATCGCGTCCTCGACGGCGAGCTCGTGCAGCTGGAATGCGTCGGCGAGCGAGGCGACCTCGTGCTCTTCCGGCCGGTAGAGGCCGATCCACGCGATTCCGTCAGGCCGTTCGCTGAGGGCTGCGTAGGTCTCGACGAGCGACGACGGGGAGGCGACCCGGATGCCGTCCACGTAGATCGCGCTGTCGACGAGCCGCGAACGCCCCGACGGCGCGCCGGCGTCGTCGTCGGTCAGCCCATCAGGTGGGTGCTCGCGTGGAGGAGCGGGGGTGCGCCGACCGCGGACAAGGGAGGTGATCGTGGGTCGACGGCGTTCGGGCATCCGTCACCTCCTTCAACCCGGCGAAACGTACTAGGCGTGCACTTCGACAAGCGCTCCGATTGGGAGGTTCTCGAACACGAGCTGTGCCTGGTCGTCGGCCATGCGAATGCAGCCGTGACTCACCGCTCGTTGCCCCAACGGCGTCGGAAGGTCCTCGCCCTGCGCAGTCTTCGGGATCGAGTGGAAGCCGATTCCTCCGTTGAACCGAGTCATGAAATTCATGTACACGCCACCTCGTCCGCCTGCATAGGCCCGCTCGCTCTTCGACTGCACGTGGAACGTGCCGATCGGCGTCAAGCCATCGTGCCCCGAGGAGACGGGTGCTTGCAGCACGACGTTGCCCCCTGCGTCGTAGAACGTGGCCGTCTCGTCTGACAGCGTGACGACCGCCTTGGCCCACGAGCCCGAGCCCTTTGCGGGATCGTCGTCTGGCGGAGCCTGGGGATCGACTGTCGCGGCGTCGCCCTCGAGCGGCGGGGCTGAGGCCGGTGTCGGCGTCTCGGGGACCGTCCCCGTCGGGGCGTCGGTGGCGTGCGAGTCAGGGATGTTCGGCTGCTCCCACACCACTGTGGTGGTTGGGGCATCGAGCGCCGCCCACGTCGCAGGGCCCACGACGCCATCGGGCGTGATCCCTTCCGCTCGTTGGAACTGAAGCACGACATGAAGCGTCTCGTCGCCGAAGTCGTCGTCTTCCGCGAGTGACGCGCCGAGCGCAACGAGGCGCTCTTGCAGTGTGAGCACATCTGGACCGCGGTCACCGTGGTGCAGGACGAACCGGCCCAGCGAGTCGGTCGGGGTGTTGCCTCCCACGGCGAGGTCGTGCCCGTCGGTGTCCCCGTCGTCATGACCCTCGGACACGATCTCTGCGGCCACGGCCTGCACAGAGGACTCCGAGTTCGAACTGCACCCCACCGCGCAGAGGAGGAGGAGGAGCGAGACGAGCGGCTTGGTTGCTTGCACGGGGTCGGACATTAGAAGCAGCGCTGAATATCGATTGCGTCGGGCGTGTCCGCCGAGTGGCATCACGGCCGTGAAGGACTACGACCCGCGGATGACGTTCGACGAATCCAACGCCAAGATCTATGACCGCCTCGCGCAACGCGGCGACGAGGACGCGACGGTCTCGTGCCTCGTGACGCTCGCGGACGGCGGCCCGGCCTTGGAGCTCGCGATCGGCACGGGGCGGATCGCACTTCCCCTTGCGGCGACGGGCGTGCGCGTCGACGGCATCGACTTCTCGGAGCCGATGGTTTCCCAGCTTCGGACGAAGCCGGGAGGCGAGGACCTCGATGTCGTGATCGGCGATTTCGCCGATGTCGCTGTCTCGGGCTCCTACCGCCTCATCTATGTCGTGTTCAACTCGTTCTTCAACCTGCTCACCCAGGACGATCAGGTCCGCTGCTTCGAGAACGTGGCCGCGCACCTCACCGACGACGGCTCGTTCGTCGTCGAAGGGGGTTGCACGTTCAACTTCGTGCAGCACCTGCGTGCGGGTCAGTACGTCGACGCAGAGGGCATCGGCGTCGATTCGGTGCGCTTCGACTTGTTGCGGCTCGACCCCTCGACGCAGGTCCTCTCCGAGAACCATGTGCGGGTGACCGCCGACGGTGTCACGTTCAATCCGGTCATGCAGCGCTACACATGGCCGACCGAGCTCGACCTGATGGCCCGCATCGCGGGGCTTCGGCTTCGTGAGCGGTGGGGCGGCTGGCACCGGCAGGCCTTCACCGTGAACAGCGACAACGTCATCTCCGTCTACTCCCGTTGAGCTTCGGGTACGCGTAATTGTCGTCGAGGAGAGGGGCAACCTATGGCTGCGCTCTACAAGAACAAGATCGCACCCTGCCTGTGGTTTGACACGTGCGCCGAGGATGCCGCGAAGCACTACACGCGCATCTTCAAGAACTCACGCATCGTGCACGTGAGCCATTACGGCTCGGCGGGACCGAGGCCCGCGGGCATGGTCATGGTCGTGCACTTCCAGATCGAGGGTCAGGACTTCGTCGCCCTGAACGGTGGTCCGGAATTCACCATCGACGAGGCGATCTCGTTCCAGGTGAACTGCGAGTCGCAGGCCGAGATCGACACGTTCTGGACCAAGTTGTCGGAGGGCGGCGACGAGGGGCCGTGCGGATGGGTGAAGGACAAGTTCGGCGTCTCGTGGCAGATCGTTCCCACGAGGCTCGACGAGCTCATCCGTGACCCCGACCAAGAGAAGGCCCAGCGCGTGATGAGCGTGATGCTGGGCATGAAGAAGATCGACCTCGCCGAGCTCGAGCGCGCCGCAGTCAGCTAACGCCCGCCGCAGAACGGCTACGGCTTGAGCGCCAGAGGTCCCATACCGACTTCTGGCGCTCAAGCGTTACGGTCGAAGGCGTGACGCGTGTCGCGGCCCCGCTCACCGAGCATCAGGCGGCGCTGATCCGTCCCATGGGGTTGCTCGCGGACGAGCCGGACGGACTCCGGCGCGTCTGGAGATCGGTCGACGCCACGTGGTCGGACGTCATCGATCAAGCCGCAACTTTGCGGGCGGAAGTGCTCGACGAACGCGTCGGTGACGGCTGGTCGTTGATCGAACACCTTCGCCACCTGGTGTTTGTGTCGGACGCGTGGGTCGGCTGGATGATCCTCGAAGAGCCGCAGCCGTACGACCCGATCGGGCTGCCGCCCCACTTCGTCACGAACGGTGTCGAGCTCGGTCTCGACGCCGGCGCCCACCCCTCGCTCGACGCGGTGGTGGCGGCACGCAAACGTGCCGCCACCCGCGTCCGGACAGTGCTGACCGGCCTCGAGCCGACCGAGATCGATCGTGCCTGCACACCGCTCGACGGACGGTTCACGGTGCTTGGCGCACTCCAGAACGTGATCTTCGAGGAGTGGGCGCATCACCAGTACGCGATCCGCGACCTCGCCGTGCTCACGAAAGACGATTGACGCTCACGCCATCGAGCGGGCGACGTCTTCGAGTCGGTTGTACGAGACCTGCATGCCGCCTTCCATCCCGGAGGCGAGCTGCATGTCGCGGTGCTCTTGCGACTCGTGCTGGATGAGCGTCGTCATCGTGGTGACGCCGTTGACTTCGTCGAGCGTCATGGTGTTGACAGACCCCGCGTCGGGGAAGCCCTCGTACACCTCTGTCGACACCATGCGATGCGGCGCGTCGAGCTCGCGGATCTCACCGTGGAAGCCGACTTCCATGTCGCTGTCGCGGATGACGTAGCGCCACTTGCCGCCGACTCGGACGTCGATCTCGCAGACGAGCCACTCTGAGGTATCGAACCCCCACCACCGCTTGATGAGCTCGGGCGTCGTCCACGCCTTGAAGATGAGTGCGGCGGGCGCATCGAAGACACGCGTGATGAGGATCTCAGTGTCGGACGGCAGCGTGATGACGGCGGAGCCGTGGCGGTTGCTGAGGGTGTTCTTGTCGCTGGTCATGGTGATCACTCCTCGGATTGGAGCTCGGCGAGCAGATCGTCGAGCCGGTCGAGACGGGTGTTCCAGGTGCGCTCGAACGTGGCGACCCAGTCGTGGATGGGCTTCAGCGCGGGACCGTTCACCCGGTACCAGTGCCGCCGTCCGTCCACGCGGACGACGACGAGACCGACGGCCCGGAGCACGCCGAGGTGCTTCGACACCTGCGGCTGGCTGAGACCGAGCCGGTCGACGAGGTCGCCCACCGTCGCCTCCTCGGTGCCCAGGGCGTCGAGGAGGTCACGGCGGCTCGCCTCGGCGACAGCGTTGAACGCATCTGCCGTCGTCGGGGCACGAGCCATCGGGACATCGTATTCCGATATCGGAATATGTCAATGCCGATATATTTCAATGCCGACGATCGGAGGGCGATCAGAGCTCGGCGGCCTCGAGGTCGACGAGGAGAGCGAGCTTTTCGCGGGCGGCCTCGCGGCGCGGCGGGAGATAGGCGGTGGGCCAGAGCCCGTCGGCCGGCTTGTACTGACGAAGCAGCTGGCGGGCGACGGTGTCCTTGTGCACCTCGGTCGGGCCGTCGGCGAGCGCAAGCGACATGCCACCGATCAGCATGCGGCCGAGCGGCATGTCGCTCGTCATGCCCAGCGCCCCGTGGATCTGGATCGCGCGGCGCCCGATGTCTTCCATCACCGTCGGCGTGAGCACCTTGATGGTCGCGATGTCCTTCCGGACGCGCAGGTAGTCGTGGTACTGGTCGATCTGCCACGCCGTGTACAGCACGAGCAACCGGAACTGGATGAGCTGCGCGTACGAGTCCGCGATCGCGTGCTGCACCGCCTGCTTCTCGGCGAGCAGGGTGCCCTTCGTGTGCCGGCTGAGCGCCCGCTCGCACATCATGTCGAGCGCGCGCTGGGCCATGCCCACGGTGCGCATCGCGTGATGGATGCGCCCACCACCGAGACGTGTTTGCGCGACAGCAAATGCTGCGCCCTCCTCGCCGAGAAGGTTGTCCGCGGGGATGTGCACGTCGTCGTAGTGAATGAGGGCGTGCGAACCCTCGCCCTCCGCTTCCGCAAAGAGGCCGAAGTTGCGGACGATCTCGACGCCGGGCGTCTCCTTGGGGACGATGAACATCGACATGCCCTTGTAGGGCCCCGCCTCGCGATCGGTGTACGCCATCACGATGAAGAACGACGCCGACTTCGCGTTCGACGAGAAGAACTTCCAACCGTTGATGACCCATTCGTCGCCGTCGCGCACGGCGGTGGTCGTGAACTCGGTTGGATCGGCGCCGGCCTGCGGCTCGGTCATCGAGTAGCAGGAGAAGAGCTCGCCGTTCAGCAACGGCTGCAGGTACTTCTCCTTCTGCTCGGGCGTGCCGTAGTGGGCGAGGATCTCCGCGTTGCCCGTGTCGGGCGCCTGGCATCCGAAGATGATCGGGGCCCAGCCCGATCGCCCGAGGATCTCGTTCAGCAGCCCGAGCTTCAGCTGGCCGTATCCCTGGCCGCCGAGGTCGGGGCCGAGATGGCACGCCCACAGGTCGTGGTCACGCACCTGTTGCTTGAGCGGACCGACGACCTTGCGTCGCTCCTCGTTCGGCGGGTTGTACGCCTCGCCACCCCAGACGAGATCGAGTGGCTCGACCTCCTCGCGCACGAACGCGTCAGCCCAATCGAGCTTCGCTTGGTATTCGGGGTCAGTGCTGAAGTCCCATGCCATGAAGCGGGATGCTATGCCCGTGACTCTCCCCATCCTCGTGGTCGTCAGCGGGCCAGCCGGTACGGGCAAGACAACGCTCGCCCACCGCCTCGCCGGCGCCATCGGGTGCCCGGCGATCTGCCGCGACGAGATCAAGGAGGGAATGGTCCTCACCGCTCGGCCGGCGTCTGCCGCCGAACGCGACGCACTCCAGCTCCGTACCCTCGGCGTCTTCTTCGACGTCTTGCGGATCCTTCTCGAGCAAGAAGTCACGGTGGTGGCGGAGGCGGCGTTTCAGGACCAGGTGTGGAGTCCCCGACTCGCCCCGCTCGCGGAGATCGCCGAGATCAAGATCGTGCAGTGCCACGCCGACCCCGAAACAGCCTGGGCACGCCTCGAGTCCCGAGGTGACGCAAGAGGAGCGCACGATGATCGTGCGCTCCTCGAGGCTCATGGGTCAGCGACCCGGTTCTACGAATCGTTCAGTCGTGTCGCACTCGATGCTCCGTCGATCGATGTCGACACCACCGATGGGTATCGACCGCTCGCTCGACGTGCTGGTCGAGTTCGTCGTGACGCGTTAGGTCAGACGGTGTTCCGGCTTCGGCCGTGGAAGATGCTGTAGCCGCCAGGACCGATGAGGCAGGCAGCGACCAGCAGGATGATCCCGAACAGGATCTGGCCCTGGAACAGCTGCACGATGCCGACGATGGCGACGACTGCAGCGATGATGAAGAGCAGCATGGCGGGTCCTCCGTATGCACTAGGCGATGACCACCATCGCCGCTGGTGATTGACTACCCGGACTGCGCGTGGCGTAGTCCCGCGGTACCGAGGTGACGAGAGGTGAACACTTCGTGAAGTGACACAGGTCTCACCCCACTCACGGGCAGGAGGTGTCCGCCTCGCGGCCTAGCGTTCGTGGTTGGGGAAAGGGAGGCTTTTGCTGTGTTTGCGCGACTTGGACCCTGGTGCCACGACCGCCGGAGGCTCGTACTCGGCGTCTGGATAGGGATGTTGGTGCTCGTCGGCGTGGTCGCCGGCACGGTCGGCTCTGCGAGCCGCGACGAGTTCAACCTTCCGAACGTCGAATCCCGAAGGGGCTTCGACATCCTCGAGGACGAGTTCGGCGGACAGGGTGCCGGCCAGGTCGGGACGATCGTCTTCCGCGCAGAGCAGGGCGTCGAGGATCCCGAAGTCCAGGCCGCCATGGAGGCGTACTTCGACGAGGTTGCTCAGATCCCTGATGTCGTGCGGGTCGACAGCCCGTACGAGGACACCCGTGCGCCTCAGATCGCGTTCGAAGGTCCCGAAGCCGGGCTGATCGCGTTCGCGAACGTCGAGCTTCCAGAGGACATCTCGTTCACCCGCGCCACCGAGATCGGCAGCGAGATCGAGGAGCTCGCGCCTGCGATCGACGGTGTGCAGGTCGAGCTCGGCGGGATGCTCTTCGCCGAGTTCGAGCCGCCGTCCACCGAAGTGCTCGGCCTGGCGTTCGCGATCATCATCTTGATCGTCGCCTTCGGCTCCGTGCTCGCCATGGGCTTGCCCGTCGGTATCGCGCTCTTCGGCATCGGCATCGGCACGGCGTTGATCACCCTGCTGAGCAACGTGCTGGCGGTCCCCGACTTCACGACGTTCCTCGGCATCATGATCGGCCTCGGTGTCGGTATCGACTACGCGCTGCTGATCGTCACTCGATACCGGGAGCAGCTCCACGCGGGGCACCCCGTGCGCGAGTCGATTGCCGTGGCGATGGACACGGCCGGCCGCTCCGTGCTGTTCGCGGGCACCACGGTGGTGATCTCGCTCCTCGGCCTGCTGCTCATGGGCGTGAAGTTCGTCCAGGGCTTGTCGGTGGGTGCCGCCGTGGTCGTGGCGATGACCGTCCTCGCCTCGCTCACGCTGCTGCCGGCACTGCTCGGCTTCGCCGGCCAGAAGATCGAGATGACCCGCTGGCGGGGGCTCATCGCCGCGACGCTGGTCGCCATCGGCTTGGTCGGAGTCGGCCTGAAGGTGCCGGCGCTGTCGGTGGCTTTCCTGCTCGCCATTGTCGTGCTGATCGCCGGTTTCTTCGTCAGCTTCCTGAAGAAGGAAGTGCCGCAGCGTCCCCAGAAGCCGAAGCGCCAGACCACCGCGTATCGCTGGAGCCGTGTGATCCAGCGTCGTCCGTGGCCGGCAGCGATCGCCAGCGCCGTCGTGCTGATCCTGCTCGCCATCCCCTTCCTGAACCTGCGTCTCGGGTTCTCCGACGAGAGCAACTTCGAGTCCGACACCACGACGAAGCAGGCGTACGACCTGCTGGTCGACGGCTTCGGTCCCGGGTTCAACGGCCCGCTCCTGCTCGTCACCGAGGTACCCGAAGGCACCGACGTCGATGCGCTCTCAGCGAGCGTCACCGAAGCCGTCGGCGCGGATGCTGGCGTGGCGTTCGTCTCGCCAGGCCGTCCCAACGATCCTGCTGACCCGACGGCGATGGTGTGGACCGTCGTCCCGACCACCTCCCCGCAGGACCGCGAGACGACGTCGCTCGTCAACCGGTTGCGCGACGACGTGCTTCCTTCCGCGGAGGCGGCTGAAGGAGTCGACGTGGCGGTCACCGGCACGGTGGCGGTGAACGTCGACTTCTCGAACTACCTGGCCGAGCGCATGCCGTACTTCTTCGGTGCGGTGCTGCTGCTGTCGTTCCTACTGCTCATGGTCGTGTTCCGATCGCTTCTGGTGCCGCTGAAGGCGGTCATCATGAACCTCCTGTCGATCGGCGCGGCGTTCGGCGTCGTGGTCCTTCTCTTCCAGTACGGATGGTTGAGCGACCTCACGAACCTCGAACCCGGCCCGGTCGAGCCATGGGCGCCGATGATGTTGTTTGCGATCGTTTTCGGCTTGTCGATGGACTACGAGGTGTTCCTGCTCTCCCGCATCCGCGAGGAGTGGCGTCGCACCGGTGACAGCCGCCGCTCGGTGGCTGACGGCCTCGCGGCTACGGCCAAGGTCATCACTGCCGCCGCCGCGATCATGGTCGTGGTCTTCGGCAGCTTCCTGTTCGAGAACGACCGCTCGCTCAAGCTCATGGGTGTCGGGCTGGCAACGGCGATCTTCCTGGACGCCACCATCGTCCGGATGATCCTCGTGCCCGCCACGATGGAGCTGCTCGGCGACAAGAACTGGTGGCTGCCGCGCTGGCTCGACCGCATCCTTCCGAACATCGACGTGGAGGGTCACGCCGAGCACGAGGAGGACGAGGAGGAGCTCGAGCGCGAGCCCGTGGGTGCCGGCGTCAGCTGACCGGCCCACTCACAGCAAACTCACAGCGGGGCCTTCCCGAGGCCTTGCACAGCGTTCGTACCGTCAACTCCCATGAATCGCATCGTCAAAATCCTCCTCGTCACCACCGTCGCGCTCGTCGCGATTGCGGGGGCCGGCATCTGGTGGTTCCTCCGGGACGACGCACCGGCGGCGGTGAGCCTCGAGACGGCTGTCGAGTCCGTCGACGACACCGCCGCCTCAGCGGCGTCAGAGAGCACCGGGTCGACCACCTCCGCGCCTGAGACCGCTGCGGCGGAGGGTGTCGACGGCACCTGGACGGTCGACACCGAGACCGGTGAATTCGACTACGAGAGCGCCACCGGCACGTTCGCCGGCTTCCGCATCCAGGAAGAGCTGGCGTCGATCGGCTCGGCCACCGCGGTCGGTCGCACCGGCGACGTCACCGGCACGATCACGATCGAGGGCGACACCCTCGTCGCCGCCGAGTTCACGGTCGACGTCAGCACCATCACGACGAACGAATCCCGCCGGGACGACAACGTGCAAAGCGCGCTGGAGTCGGGGCAGTTCCCGACAGCGACGTTCACCCTCACCGAGCCCGTCTCGCTCGGCGTCGCGGCCACGACCGGCGAAGCCGTCAGCGTCTCGGCGGTCGGCGATCTCACGATCCACGGCGTCACGAACCCGGTCACGTTCGCTCTCGAGGCTCAGCTCGTCGGCGAAACGATCGTCGTGGTCGGCTCCACCGACATCGTGTTCTCTGACTTCGGCGTCCAGACACCCAGCGCGCCGGTCGTCGTCTCGGTCGAGGACCACGGGATCGTCGAGATGCAGCTGCTCCTCGTTCGGGCGGCCTGACACTTCACACGCCTGAAACGTTCGAGTAATGCCGAGGTGACGCTCACCTGATCTTGTCGTCCCTGGAAGGGGAGATGTGGGCGATCACGGAGCGGCGTCACGCGGGCTGGCGCTGACACTCGAGCTTCAGGATCTCTACGAGAACCTGCGCGACATCCGCGACGGCGAGCTGGCGACCTACATCCCGCCGCTCGCCGACGCCGATCCGTCCCTGTTCGGCCTGGCGATCGTGACCGTCGATGGCCACTGCTACGCGGCGGGCGACACCGAAGCCGCGTTCACGATCCAGTCGGTCTCCAAGCCCTTCGCGTTCGGTCTCGCGCTCGACGAGCTCGGCGTCGACGCGCTGCTCTCCCGGGTGGGCGTCGAGCCCACCGGTGACGCGTTCAACTCCATCACCGTCGACGAGGCGAGCGGCCGGCCCTTCAATCCGATGGTCAACGCCGGCGCGATCGTCACGACGAGCCTCCTCGGCGCGACCGCCCAAGAACGAGACGCACGCCTCCTCGGCGGTCTCACCGAGTTCGCGGGACGAACCCTCGAGGTCGACGAAGTCGTGTTCGATGCCGAACGCCTCACCGGCGATCGAAACCGTGCGATCGCGTATCTCATGCGTACGTTCGGGATGCTGAAGGATGACGTCGACATCTCCGTCGAGTCGTACTTCCGTCAGTGCTCGGTGCTCGTCGATGTGTGTGATCTCGCGATGATGGGCGCGACCCTGGCGAACGACGGAGTCAACCCGCGTACAGGACAACGCGCGCTGCATCACGAGCACGTGCCGCGGGTGCTCAGCGTGATGAGCCTGTGCGGGATGTACGACTACGCCGGCGAGTGGCTGTACCGCATCGGTCTCCCGGCGAAGAGCGGCGTGTCGGGTGGCGTCGTCGCGGTGCTACCGGGCGTGCTCGCCATCGCCTCGTACTCGCCGCCGCTCGATGCGCGCGGCAACAGCGTGCGGGGAATCCGGGCGTGCGAGGAGCTCGCGCGCCGGTACCGCTTGCATGTGTTCGACGGGCGTCCCTCGGCGCCGGTCGTTCGGCGCGTCTATGACGCGTCGGTGGTGTCGTCGAAGCGAGGTCGACCGGTGGCCCAAGCAGACGTGCTCCGGGCGGGTGGTCACCGGTTGAAGGTGATGGAGCTGCAGGGCCCCCTGCACTTCGGTTCGGCGGAGTCGTTCAGCCGTGCGTTCGCCGCCGAGTCCGCCGATGCCTCCCATCTCGTACTCGACCTCTCGCGGGTCACATCCGTCGATCCGGGTGCCGTCCCCGTGGTCACGGCGACGATTCGAGGTGTCGAAGGCCGGGTCACGGTCGTGATCGCGGGCCAGGTGGTCGACACGCTCACCGTCGCCGACGTGGCGACGTATCGCTCGCTCGACATCGCGTTGGAAAGGTGCGAGGACGAGATCCTCGAGCTGCTCGGCGTGCTGCCGGAGGCCGACTCCTCCACGCTGGCCGATCAAGAGCTCTTACGCGGTCTCGCCCCCGACGAGGTTGCGCTCGTCGCTGCCGCGACAATCACCGAGCAGTTCGGTGCTGGCGCCCGGGTCTTCGCCGAGGGTGACATCGCCGACGCGATCTACTTCCTCATTTCAGGACGCGTCAGCGTCGGCTTGGAGGTGGAGGGGAGAGCCGAGCGGCTGACCACGATCGGCCCCGGCTCGTGCTTCGGCGAGATGGCCACGGTGGACGGTGGGTTGCGGTCCACGAACGTGGACGTCGAGAGCGATGCGGTCTGTCATGTGCTCACGCTGTCGGCACTGAAGGAGCTCGAGGCCGAACGACCCGATCTCGTGTCGGCCCTCTATCGCAACCTCGCCGAGACGCTGTCGCGCCGCCTGCGCGCCGCGAACGGGGCCCTCCGAGCGCTTCAGGCCTGACGGGTCGCGACGCATCGGAGCAGCCTGATGCGGTCTTCCGTGAGGTTCCGGCGCAGATTGCCGATCTTCGTCGCCAGGTTCGGTATCAGCAGGTGGGGGCCGAGCGGACTGGGGCTCGGCGGGGCTTCGGCGATCGCGGTGAACCACTCGAGCGCCGCGGGGGTGAGGTCCTCCCAGTGGGCGATCGTCCATCCTGTCGATTCGAGCGACTCGCGGATCGCCTCGGGTTTGGCGAGGAAGCTGCGGTCGGGCTCGTCCGCCCACGGAACGGGGAAGTGCGGCGGGCCGTGCTCGCCAGCGACGAGGTCGAAGAACGCGAGCCGACCCTCGGGTCGGAGCACCCGGCCGAGCGAGGCATACAGCCCCGGCTTGTCGGCGATGTTCATCGACACGTGCTGCGTCCACACCACGTCGAAGCTGGCATCCCGGAAGGGCAGGTCGAGCGCGTCCCCGACTCGGAGATCGATCACATCGCCGAGCCCGACCCGTGCGTTCAGGTCACGGGCGACGTCGATGAACTCCGGCGTGAGGTCGATGCCTGTGACCTTGCACCCGAACTTCGCGACCAGGAATCGTGCGGGTCCGCCGATGCCGCATCCGACGTCGAGCACCAGGTCGGTGAACGTGATCGCGGCCGCCTCGGCGAGCGCGGTGCTCGCGACGCGCCCGAGCGTGTGGAACTCCTCGAACGGCGCGAGCGCGGAGAGGTCGAGGTCGTCAGGATCGTGGCCGGCGGCGCGCAACGCATCGAGGATCGACGCGCCGAGGTGGCCTGACGAGTACTGGTCCGCAATCGACGAAGCCACTGCGGCGGTCAGCCCGCGGTCCGGGTGCACATGCGTGCATTCCAGACCGCGGGCCGCCGCCTGTCCACCTGTGCTCGTCGTCACGCGGCGGCGGCGAAGATCTCGCCGATGCTCTCGGGCGAGAAGAACTCAGAGACCGGCACCGACCCCGCCATGATCCCGAGGAACCGGCTGATCTGGGCGGGGTTGCCGGCCAGCGCGCCGATCAGGGCCTGCACCTCGGCCGGCGGCGGCTGCTCGACACGCGCGAGCTGGCAGGTGTGCTCGTACATGGGGAGGGCGGCCTCGTCGCGAGCCTGCTGGTACCCGACGAGAGCGGCGTCGAGGTCGTCACGAGCGAGGCCCGTATCGACCCCGTCCGCGAGCAGTTCGGCGTCTCGGAACGCGTCGCTCATGCCCTGAGCCGTGATCGGGTCCTTGTGGTAGCCGGCGTCGCCGACGAGCGCCCACCCCGGTCCACCCGCCACCCGGAAGAACCCCCGAGTCTCCGGCGTCATCCGGAAGCGTTCGACCCGCTGCGCGTTGCGCAGCCGGTTCGCCAGGTGGGGGATGGTCGCGAGGTCGGCGTCCCACGCCGCCTCGATGTCCTGTCGGTAGGCAGCCAGGTCGTCGATAGCGACGTTCTGAGCGACCATGGTGAGCCCGTCGTTCGTCGGAAGCGCGACCATGAAACGGCGCGGTCGCACGTACAGCTCCGTCGCCTGGATGTCGACGCCCTTCCAGTAGGAGTACACGCAACCGCCTGCGGCGGGACGCTCGTGGTAGGTGGGTGCGTTCACCGTGCGTGCGACGAACGAGTGGACGCCATCGGCACCGATGACGACCGACGAGCGTTCCTCGACCGCAGTGCCGCACGCATCCCGGCCCCGGATGCCGACGACTCGGCCGTCTTCAACGACGAGCTCCTTGACGGTGAAGCCGGTGCGCACTTCGGCGCCGGCCTCCTCAGCGGCGTCGGCGAGGAGCGCGTCGAGGATCGTGCGGCGGATGCACACGATCGAGTCGATGCCGTCCACGGCGGTCGGGGTGCCCTCGAGCACCACGGCACCGAAATCGAACCTCACCGCGGACGTGAACGGCGCTCCGGTCGCCCGCACTCGGTCGAGCAGGCCCCACCGGTCGAGCCGCGCGACTCCCGCGGGCTGGATCGAATGCCCGGAGAGCACATCGCTCGGGAAGGTGGCTCGATCGACGACGAGCACCCGGCGGCCTTTGCGGGCCAGGAGCATGGCGGTCGGCGCACCTGCGCAGCGGCTTCCAATGACAATTGCGTCGTACATCTCTTCCTCCATGAATCGTGTGGACACGGCCATGGTGAGGTGAACGGGCCCACGGGCGAATCGGCAGCCGCTGCGACACTTGGCCAGCGCGCACTACGTACGTAAGCCGGCCCGATTCGCGAGCTCGACCAGCCCAGCTCGGTTCGTCCCGGCTTTCATGAGCAGGCGCTCGACGTGCTTGTCGACGGTGCGGACCGAGATGACGAGCCGCTCGGCCGCTTGCTTGTTCGAGAGGCCTCCCGCGACGAGCGACAACACGTCGACCTCGCGGCTCGTGATACCGAGCGCGGCGAGCTCGGGCGGCACGGCGCTCCCACCGCCCCGCCGGGGGACCGGCGCGTGCATGTCACGTAGCGCTTCGCGACAGCGCGCCGCGAAGTCATGAAGCCCGTTGCGATCGAAGACGGCGAGCGACTCCCGCAACCACGCCTCGGGCTCTCCCCAGCCGGCCTCGTGTGCAGCGGGGGCGACGAGGAGACGGACGATCGCCCGCCGGAACCCGCCTTCCATGCGCGCCAGCCACCCGTCAGCCTCAGCGAAGAGCACCTTGGCGCGGCTCGATTCGCCCTCTCGGCCCGCTGCGACCGCGTCCGCGGCCAGCGCCATCATGCGGCTGACGGGGGTGTCGGCGGGCAGTGACCGAACGTCGCGTCGGGCCTCCGCCCCTCGTTCGTCCGCCACTGTCCGAGCGAGTGCCCAGAGTCCCGGCCACGGATATGCACCGCCGGGCAGCTGTCGCAGCGCGGCGATGGCGCGATCGAAAGCATGTGCGGCGGCAGTGAGGTCGCCTTTCGCGAGGTGCCAGATCGGATAGGCGTTGCCCCACAGGCCGATCTCGACGTTCATCGAGTCCTCGCCAGTGGCGAGCGCGGCAGCGCCCGCCGCGTTCATCTCAACCTCGTTGCCGAGCCGCGCGTGAGCCATCGCCTGGAGGGTCAGGCTCATCGGCAACGTCGCGAGGCCCCACCTTCGGGAAGCGTCCTCGCACCGGCGGGCGGCGACCAGCGCGAGGTCGGCCTCGCCCCGCTCGTCGTGCACCGCCGCCAGCTGGAGATCGACCACCGCGGCGAGCGCGAGTGCTCCCACCTCACCTGCCGCTCGACGCGCTTCGGTCAGACGTTCCGTGGCGAGACTCTCGAACAAGTCGATCGTGCCCAACTCTTGCAGCGCGCGGACACGCCACAGCGCCAGACCGGCGTCGGTGGCGACACGATGCGCCTCCCCGAACGCGGCCTCCGCGGCCTGCGTGTCGTGCACCCGCTGTGCTCGACCGATTACCTCGAGGGCTTCGCATTGCACAACGGGCTGGCGGGTTGCTCGACCTTGCGCGAGTGCGAGCTCGGCGATCGGGAGCGCAGTCGCCCCGTCGTCTCGGCCCATCGCGGCGAGGGCCGAGATCGCCGTGGCCCGGGCCCGTCTCGCCTCGTCCTCGGGAACGAGCGCCGCGACCGCGCCGGCGTGATCCTCGGCCACCGGCCAGTGGCCGGCCGTGAGCGCAGCACGTGCGATCTCGACGTGGATGTCGGCTCGCTCGGTTGGCGAACCGGCGCTGTTCAGGAGCCGCTCGCCGAGGACGGACGCCCGGTCAACCTGGCCGGAGAGCGCCGAGATGCGCAGGAGCAGCGCGTCGATCGCGAAGCGGTGCTCGGCGGACGCGACTGCGTCCGCCCGGCGCAGCAGAGCCTCGGCGGAGGCCAGCGCACCTTGGTCGACGGCGCGTGTCGCCGCCATGAGCAGGAGGCTCGCGGCGCGCTCGGGTTGTCCCGCGCGGCTCGCCAACATCGCCGCGGCGTGACAGCGCTCGCCCTCGAGGTCGGGATCGATCTCCTCGAGCGCGGCCAGCGCCTCCGCGGCGGCGGTCTTCAGCTCAACCGGACCGGCGGCGAGGAGCACCGCATCTCGGGTCAGGGCGTGGTGGAACCGAAACCCCGAGCCTTCGACATCCACGAGCTGCGCGTGCACGCACGTTCGCAGCAGCTCGGCTGCGGTGCTCTCGTCCACGCCAGCGGAGCGGGCGGCGACGGTCCAGTCGAAGTCGCGTCCGAGCGTCGCGGCGCGCCGAAGGAGGCGGACCGCCTCGGGGGGGAGGGTCGCGAGCCGCAGCGTGACCGGCGCGGTGACCGACCCGGGGATCGCGTCGTCGATCGCAGACCAACCCGTTGGTTCCGCGGCAGCGAGCAGCTCCTCGATGAGGAACGGCACTCCCTCGCTCCGGGCTTGCAACGTGGCTGCCGCGTCGCGAGGCAGCTCTTCGCCGACGATGTCGTGCGCCATCGTCATGACGTCGTCGGCGTCGAGAGCACGCAGGATGACGGCGTCCGCGGCTCGGCGGGCGACGAGGGTGTGTGCGAGTGAGGTGCCGGCCGTGTCCACGCCCGTCCGCAGCGTCGCGACGATGGCGACCGCTGATTCGGCGATGTTGTCCGCGAGGTATTCGACGACTGCGAGCGACTCCGCATCGGCCCACTGCAGATCCTCGACGACGAGCACGGTTGAAGCTTCGGGTCGAGCGAGGGTGTGCAACAAGCGAAGCACCCCTTCGCCGAGGACGAGCGTCGAGGGATCCGCGTCGTCGACTGAGACGTTGGACCACTCCGGTACGACGCGGGCAAGGGTCGGAAGGAACGACCGCATCGACTCGGGAGGCCTGATCCCAGCACGCGCCGCGCTCAGCAGCGCTTCCCGCATGGGGCGCAGCGGCGTGTCGGCCGAGGTCGCGCTGCACCGCCCGACGAGCACGACCCCACCCCGGCCGCGCGCCCATGCCGCAAGCTCACGGACCAGACGGCTCTTTCCGATGCCGGCTGGGCCCTCGACGATCGTGGCGCTCCCGCCGCTGCTGGCTGCGCCGCGCAGCGCCTCGAGCTCGCGGTCGCGCCCGACCATCGCTCGCACTCGAGGCGACGTGGAACGCGGGACCTCGGTCAAGGCGACACGATCCCAGGCACCTCAGAGGCTGTCAGCGCCGGGGCTCGAACAGCGGCAGGTTCCGGCCGTCGGAGAGCGGCTGCCAGGTGACGCGCACCGGCATGCCCACCGTGACGTCGTGTGGCTCGCACCCGATGACGTTCGTGATCATCCGCACGCCTTCGTCGAGGTCGACGAGCGCGACTGCGTAGGGAGCATCGTCGCCGAACGGTGACGGGGGTCGATGGTCGACGACGACTGCGTGCACGATGCCATTCCCCGAAGCAGGACGGAACGCGAACCGGTCGCCGAGGCATCTCGGGCACGCGACGCGCGGGTAGTGGACGGGCTGCTCGCAGTCGAGGCACCACTGCAGCACGAGCTGCTGCGCGCGGGTGCCCTCCCAGTAGGGCGTGCTCGCCTCGCCCGGTTGGGGCTCGAATCGACGCGGACGGTCGCTCACAGTCGGACCTTCACAACCGGACCTTCACAGTGCGGCCTCTGTCCCGAGCACGATCGTGGACATGCACGAGAGGATGAATCCCGCGCCGTGTGCGACCGCGATCTCCGCGCCGTCGACCTGTCGCTCACCGCACTCGCCTCTGAGCTGCTTCGTCGCCTCGGTGAGCAAGAACATCCCGTACATCCCGGGGTGCGTGTAGGAGAGGCCGCCGCCGTTCGTGTTCATCGGCAACGAGCCGCCTGGTCCCGTGTTGCCCTCCTCGACGAACGGCCCGCCCTCCCCCTTCTTGCAGAAGCCGAGATCCTCGAGGTGCAGGAGCGAGGTGATCGTGAAGCTGTCGTAGCCCATGAGCACATCCACGTCAGCGGGCGTGATGCCGGCCATGCGAAACGCGTTCGGCCCGCTGATCGCGCCCGGTGTCGTGGTGAGGTTCGGCATCTCGGCGATCGCGGACGCGTGGTCATGGGCGGTGCCGGCGCCGAGCACGTACACCGGCGGCTTGCGCAGATCGCGGGCGCGTTCGGCCGTCGTCATCACGAACGCACCAGCGCCATCGGTGACGAGGCAGCAGTCGAGTGTGTGGAGCGGGGCCACCTGGTACGGCGACGCCAGCACGTCCTCGACGGTGAGCGGGTCGCGGTACCGCGCCTGCGGGTTCATCGCCGCCCAGCGCCTCGTCTGCACGGCGATGGCGGCGAGCTGCTCGGCGGTGGTGCCGTACTCGTACATGTGACGGCTCGCCGCCAGGGCATAGGGCGCGATCGGCGGACGCAAGCCGTAGGGCGCCTCGAACTCGACCGCCGGATCACCGCCGCCGCCTCGTCCCCGTCCTCCTCGGCCCTCGCCGCCGCGGCCACGCTTTCGATCCGAGCGGGGCGTGCTCGCGTAGACGCAGAGCACCACCTCGCACAGCCCGGCGTTGATCGCCGCCGCGGCGTGCTCCGCGTACACCTCGTAGGAGGAGCCCCCGGTCATCGTCGAGTCGGTCCACCGAGGAGTGATCCGGAGGAACTCGGCGAACGCCATCGACGACTGCGCATGGCAGACCCCGTCCACGTCTGCGAGCGTGAGTCCGGCGTCGGCGAGCGCGGCGGTGATCATCGCCGCCTCGAGTGCCCGGCCATGCAGCTCGAGCTCACCCGTCGGTGAGGCCAGATCCGCGACGCCCACGATCGCCGCCTGGCCTCGCAGGGTGTGCGACGTCGCGGCCTGGGGCATCGCCGCAATGTAGGCGGCTTGACCCAGGGCCGAGGGGGTACAAAGGGCAACATGGCCGGCGTAGCGATCATCACCGAAGCGTGCATCGACGTGAAGGACAGGGCGTGCGTCGATGTGTGCCCCGTCCAGTGCATCTACGAGTTCGATCCCGCGAAGAACCAGCTGTTCTCCGAGGACGAAGCGGGCAGCGGCGAGATCGAGAACACGCACACCCCGCGCCCCGACTCCATCGCCATCTTCGGCGACAGCATCCTCTACGTGAACACGGAGGAGTGCACCTCCTGCACGGCGTGCTACCAACCGGACGTCTGTCCGGTGGGGGCCATCTACTCCGAGGAGGACGTCCCGGACGGCAAGGGGAAGACTCACTACCAGGCGCAGGATCCCAACAAGGGCCACGACCACACGTTCTTCATCCAGCTCAGTCGCGACGTCTTCGCCGACTGACCCCCGGCCTTCCGGTTCTCAGGTAAGGAACGGGCCATTCGTGGCCCGTTCGCTACCGAGGTCGCGGGGGTGTGAGGTGGGAGGCTGACGGCATGGCAGGCCTGACCATCGGATTGATCGGCGCCGGCGCGATGGGCGCCGAGATCGGACGCTCGCTCGTGACGTCCGGTCGGCGGGTGATCTCGGTGCTCGACGGGCGCAGCGAGGACTCGCGCCGGCGCGCAACGGCCGCCGGCATCGAACCCGTCGAAGACCTCGTCGAGCTCGTGGGCGCGAGCGACATCGTGCTGTCAGTCGTTCCGCCGGGCGTGGCCTCGTCGGTCGCCGAGGAGGTCGCCGTTGCGGCCAAGGGCGGGGACGCCGCGGCCGTGTTCGTCGACGCGAACGCGATCTCCCCCGAGCGTGCGCGGGCCATCGCCTCCGCCGTCGACGCGGCGGGGATGCGATACGTCGACGGCGGCATCATCGGCGGTCCCCCGACCACCCAACGCCCCACCGCGGTGTACCTGTCGGGCGCGGGCGGCGATGAGATCGTCGACATGCTCGCGACACCGGAGATCCAAGTGACGTGGTTGGGTCCGGAACCCGCGGCGGCGTCGGCGATCAAGATGGCCTACGCCGCCTGGACGAAGGGCACGACCGCGCTCGTGATCGCGATCCGGGCGATGGCGCGCGCCGAGGGCATCGAGGACGCGCTCATCGTCGAGTGGCAGCGCTCGCAACCTTCCGCGTTGGAGTGGTCGAACCGCGTGCCGGCAACGGCCGGCAAGACGTGGCGGTGGGTCGCCGAGATGGAGGAGATCGCCGCGTCGCTCGAGACCTCCGGTGTTCCACCGGGGGCGTTCCTCGCCGCCGCCCAGATCTACGAGCGCCTCGACGCCTACAAGGACGTGCCCGAAGCCCCGCCGCTCGACGAGATGATCGACCGCATCCTCAACGGTGGGAGGCTGGAGGCATGAGTGAGCTCACGATGTCGAAGGCAACGCGCGAGGCGTTCCTCGCAGATCTCCACGTCGGCGTGTTCTGCGTCAACCGCGACGGCGACGCCCCCCTCGCGACGCCGGTTTGGTACTTGTACGAGCCGGGCGGTGACGTTCAGGTCATCGTGGGCGAGTCGAGCCAGAAGGCCGCGCTGGTGAAGGCCGCCGGGCGCGCGTCGCTGTGCGCGCAACAGGAGGGTCTGCCGTATCGCTTCGTCACCGTCGAGGGACCCGCGACGTTCGACACAGTCGATCGCGCTCTCCAGTTCCGCATGGCGCAGCGCTACCTGGGCGACGAGCTGGCCGAGGGGTACGTCGAGCAGTCAGCCGACCACGTCAGCGTGCTCGTGCGGATCACCCCTGAACGGTGGCGCACGAACGACTACTCGAACTGGAGCGGCTGACATGCAGATCGGACTCTCGATGATCTTCCAGGGCTCGGCGACGCGTCCTGACCACGAGGTCTACGCCGACGAGGTCCGCCTCGCGCGCATGGCCGAGCCGTTGGGCTTCGACTCGATCTGGACGGTCGAGCACCACTTCACGGGCTACACGATGGTCCCCGACGCGCTCCAGTTCCTCACCTACATGGCCGGATGCACCGAGCGATTGCAGCTCGGGACGATGGTCGTGGTGCTGCCCTGGCACGACCCGGTGCGGGTGGCCGAGGGCGTGGCCATGCTCGACAACCTCTCCGGAGGACGGGTGATCCTCGGCATCGGTCGCGGTCTCGGGCGCATCGAGTTCGGCGGATTCGGCGTCAACATGGAGGAGTCGCGAGCGCGGTTCATCGAGAGCGCCCAACTCGTGCTCCAAGGTCTCGAAAAGGGCCACGTCGACTTCGCCGGCACTTACTACCAGCAGAGCCCACGCGACCTGCGGCCGGCGCCGTTCAAGTCGTTCAAGGACCGCACGTACGCGTCGGCGGTGAGCCCCGAATCGGTGCGGATCATGGCCGACCTCGGCGTCGGGATCATGATCGTGCCGCAGAAGCCCTGGGATCAGGTCACGCAAGAGCTCGAGGAGTATCGAACCCTCTTCCGGGACGCGACGGGCGGCGAGGCACCGCCACCCGCTTGTGCCGGTTGGGTCTTCTGCGATCCCGACGAGGGACGGGCCCGCGACCTCGGCGAGGAGTACGTGGGGCGCTACTACGAGACGGTGATCACCCACTACGAGTTCAAGAGCGACCACCTCGCGGGCACCAAGGGCTATGAGTTCTACGGCAAGCTCTCAGGCTTCCTCGACAAGTACGGCAGCGCGCCGGCGATCAAGGCGTTCACCGACCTGCACGTCATCGGCACGCCCGAGCAGTGCGTCGACAAGATCCGCGACATCCAGGGCATGGTCGGGAACGACACGTTCATGGCGGTGTGCTCATACGGCGACATGGCGCCCACCGAGGCCGAGCGGAACCTGCGCCTGTTCGCCTCTGACGTGATGCCGGCGGTCAAGCAGTTCGCGTGATCTCGACCCCGACCTGAATGCCGGGATCGGTGGCATGCCGCGCCACGCGCAGTTCGTAGCGGCCCGGGCGGACGACCATCCGGTGCACGTCGATGTCGCGCTCGGCCAGCCGGTCGAGGGGGATCGAGATCTCGACCACGTACGTCTCGCCGGCGTCGACCTCGCAGCGGGCGAACCCGACGAGACGTGGAGGACCATCTGATTCCGCCCGATGTGCGTAGACCTGTACGACATCAGTGCCACCCCGCCCCCCGGTGTTGCGAACGGCCGCGCTGACCGCGATCGCGTGGGCGTCGATCGTTGCTGACGCCTCGCCGAGCGCAAACGTCGTGTAGCTCAGCCCGAAGCCGAAGGGATAGGCGGGCTCGTTGCCCTCATGTGCGAGGTGCCACCATCCGTGCCACCGGTCGTAGGTAAACGAGTCGGCGTCGCGATCGAACGGGGGCAGGTGCGCCTCCGTGACCGGCACCGAGAACGGAAGGCGCCCCATCGCATCGACGCGACCGAGCAGCACGTCGGCGAGTCCGTGTCCGCCCTCCATCCCTGCGTACCAGGACTGCACGATCGCGGGGACGGTTTGGTCCCACTCCGCTATCACGACCGCGCTGCCCGCCACGACCGCCACGACGGTCTTCGGGTTCGCGTCGGCGACCGCGCGGACGAGCGCTCTGTGCGCGTCGTGCAGACGCAACGACGAACGGTCGCCCCCGAGCGCGAACCCGCTGCCCCGCGCTTGGACATGTGCAGGTGTCTCGACCGGCCGACGTGTCGCGATTTCAGTCTTGAACCGCTCGACGAGCTCAGGGTCGTCGGCCGCCGGGAAGAGGTCACGCAGATGGGCGGTGCCGGCGTCGCCGATGTACTCACCCTCGTCGACGTAGGTGTACCCCACGACGACCAACGCGACATCGGCTCCCGCAGCGACCTCGGCGGCGGCGGACGGGTCTGATCCTGGGTCATGCACGACCTCGGCGTCCGGGAGGGCGGCGCGCAACCCGTCGAGGATCGTCACGACCTGCGGTGCCCACACGTCGCTGGACCCGCCGTCACCGAGGTTCGTGATCGCGGCGAGCTCGCCGATGACGGCGACCTGGCGTAGCGCGGACGCATCGAGCGGGAGCACCGGCTGCCCGCCGACGGGTTCGTTGCGCAGCAAGACCACCGACTTCGCGGCCGCCTCGCGTGCGATCGCCCGATGTTCCTCACAGGCGAGCACGTCGTACGCCGGTGCGGGCGTGCTCAACACCGAGTCGAACCGCAGCAACGTCGACACGATCCGCTCGACGCTGCGGTCGACCTCCTCCCACGACACGTCTTCCCGACCGAGGGCCTCACGTAGATCCGACGCACGCACCATGCGGTAGGGCATCTCGACGTCGAGTCCGGCCTTCACCGACTTGGCCGCATCGCGCATCCCGAAGATCCAGTCGCTGATCACGAACCCCTCGAAGCCCCACTCGTCGCGGAGGATGTCGGTCAGCAACACACCGTTGTCGCCACAGCACACGCCGTTCACGCTGTTGTATCCGCTCATCACGACCGCGACGCCCTCGTCGATGATGCGCTTGAAGTGGGGCAGGTACACCTCGTGCAGCGCGACCTCGTCGACGCTGATGTCGACGCGGAAGCGAGCGTTCTCCATGGAGTTGCAGGCGAAGTGCTTCACCGTCGCCATCGCGTGGCGCTGCACGCCGCGGGTGAGCGCAGCACCCATCTCACCCACATGGTGGGGGTCCTCGCCGTACGTCTCCTGCGCCCGACCCCAGGCGGGGTGGCGCAGGACGTTGACGCACACGCCGCCATAGAGCGTGGCGCCGATCGCCCGCAGCTCCCGGCCGATCGCCTCGCCGATCCGCTCTTCGAGATCGAGGTCCCAGGTCGCGCCGCGGGCCATGCTCACGGGGAAGCACGTCGCACGGTCGACGACGACTCCCCGCGGTCCGTCGGAGAAAGCGAAGCCCGGGAGTCCCAGCCGTTCGACGCGAGCCGCGTAGAACGGGCTTCGGTGGTAGCCGCCGGTGCCGAGGTAGGTGAGGCCCGCCCAACACGGCGCATCGCCGTCGAGACACCAGAGCTTCTCGTCGTCGGTCATCTGCGCGACGATCTCGGTTGCGGTCACGCCGTCGCTCCCGGGCGGCTCGCCGCCGCTTCCAGCGCGGCGAGCTGGCTCGACGTGCCGATCGCGATGAGCACGTGGCCGGGCTCCATCGCGGTGCTGGCGCCCGGGCTCGTGATGAATCCCCCGTCAGGATCGCGGATGGCGAGGATGAGCGCACCGGTCTGATCCCGCACATGGGCCTGGCCGACGGTGATGTGGGCGAGAGGGGAGTTCGCAGCGATCTCGAGCTCCTCGAGCCGCAGCTCCATCTCGCGGTCGTGCATCACCACGTCGAGGAACTCGGTGACGTGGGGCTGCACGAGGAATGCCGCCATGCGTGCACCACCGATCTCCTGCGGATTGACGACGCGGTTGGCCCCGGCGCGCTCGAGCTTCGCTGCGCTCGTCTCCTCTCGGGCGCGGGCCACGATGAACAGGTCAGGCTGGAGCGCGCGTCCCGACAGGGTGATGACGAGATTGCCCGCGTCGGTCGCCACCGCCGCGACGAGCGCCGACGCATGTTCGATACCCGCCTCTCGGAGCACGTCGTCGTCGGAGGCATCCCCCTCGATGTACGGATACCCACGAACAGAGGAGAGTCGAGCGGGGTCGCTGTCGATGATCACGACAGGCTTCTCGGCGATTGCCAGCTCTCGCGCGATCGCCTTCCCGACTCGACCCCATCCGCAGACGATGACGTGCCCGCGAAACGATGCGATCTGCTTGTCCATCCGACGCCTCTCCATTGCGAGGCCGAAGTGACCTTCGACCAGCAGCTCGAGCCCGACCGTCAGCGTGTAGAGCGCAGTGCCGACACCCGCCAGGATGAGCACGATCGTGAACACCTTGCCGGCCGAGCTGAGCGGCTCGACCTCTCGGAACCCGACCGTCGTGATCGTGGTGACGGTCTGGTAAGTGGCATCGAGCGCCCCGAAGCCGAGCAACATGTAGCCGATCGTCCCGATCAGCACGATCAGCGCCAGAAGGGCGATGCCCAACGCGACGTGGCGCCAGCTGCGCCTCACCATCGCGGCACCCTCCGCAGTCGCCTCACGGCGACGCAGTCTGCTCTGTCAAACGGCGTACGTCGTGATCTCGGTTGCTTTGACCGAGGCCCAGATCTCGTCGCCAGGGCGCAGTGCGAGCGCCTCGAGCGCCGACGGGGTGATCTCGGCAACGAGGGGGACCTCGCCGTCGACCCGCACCCTGACGCGATCCGCGTGACGGTCGATCTCCACCACGGTCACCGGCCAGACATTGCGGGGGCTGCCGGCAGGCGGCGACGGATAGAGCGCGACCGCATGAGGCTGGATGACCGCGAAGGCGGGGCCCTCGACCGGATCGGCGGGGACGACTCGACCGCCGGCGGCGGTCGTGAGCATGCCGTCGCCGCCCACACCGGAGACGAGGTTCACACCGATGAGGTCGGCGATGTAGCGCGAGCGGGGACGCGCCGTCACGTCGGCGAGCGTGCCCGCCTGAGCGACTGCACCCCCCTCGAGGATGACCACGCGGTCCGCGAGCGCGTAGGCGTCGACCGGGTCGTGAGTGACGAGCAGCCGAACGCCGCCGAATGTGGCCAGGTGCTTCCGCAGATCTCTGCGCACGTCGGTGCGGGCGCCGGCGTCGAGCGCGGCCAGGGGTTCGTCGAGCAGCAGCAGGCGAGGCTCGGTCGCCAGCGCACGCGCGAGCGCGACCCGTTGTGCCTGACCGCCGGAGAGCGCGCCCGGTCGATGGTGCGCATGATCGGTGAGACCGACCCGTTCGAGCCAAGCCGCTGCGGCAGTGCGCGCCTTTGCCTTGGGGACACCGCGCGCGCGTAACCCGAACGCCACATTCTCGAGCGCGCTGAGGCTGGGAAACAAGAGATAGCTCTGGAACACGACCGCGACGGGGCGCTGCTCGGGGGAAACGAAGCGGTCGATGTCAGGTCCATCGAGGCACTGACCATCGAGCGTGATGTGGCCGGCGTCGAGTGCGAGCAGACCGGCGAGACAGCGGAGCAAGGTGCTCTTGCCGGAGCCGTTCGGGCCGAGCAGCGCCATGACCTCGCCGGGCCGAGCGTGCAGCTCGACATCGAGCGCGAACGTGCCGAGGGTGCGGACGATGTGGGCGTCGAGGCTCATGCCGCGGGCGGTGCGCCGCCGCCGAGGAATCGGTCGCGCAAGGCGACGAGCACCGCGAAGGACACCGCGATCAGCACGAGACTTAGGACGATCGCTTCATCTGGCTCGATCTCGTTCGTGAGATAGATGGCCAGCGGCATCGTCTGGGTGCGGCCAGGGAAGTTGCCGGCGAACGTGATCGTCGCCCCGAACTCTCCCAGGGCGCGGGCCCACGCCAGCACGGCGCCTGCGATGAGACCCGGACGGATCGCCGGGAGCGTGACGCGCCGGAAGATGTACCAGCGTCCCCCGCCGAGAGTCCGCGCGGCCTCCTCGAATCGAGGATCGCGCTGGCGGAACGCAGCCTCGACGGTCAGCACGAGAAACGGCATCGCTACGAATGTCTGGGCGACGATCACGCCGGCGGTCGAGAACGGCAGCGTGATCCCGAACCACTCGTCGAGGTATTGGCCGACGAGACCTCGTCGACCGAGCGCGTAAAAGAGCGCAACTCCGGCGACGACCGGCGGCAGCACCATCGACAGGGTGCACAGCGCTCGCACCAGCCCCCGGCCCCGGAACGCACCCCGGGCCAGGAGCCAGGCGAGGGGGACCCCAAAGACGAGGGCAAGGCCGGTCGCCCACATCGAGCAGTAGATCGAGAGCCGCAACGCGGTGAGGGAGCTGTCCGACGTCAGGATCGACCACGCATCGCCCCATGGCGCCTTCCACAGCAACCCGATGAACGGCAGCGCGAAGAACGCGATCGCGATGATGGCGAGGATCAGCGCGGGGAGAGGCAGCGACTCCTGGGGGACTCGACGTTGCCGCGCTGAGGTCGCCACTGTCGGCGTGGATGCGCTCACGGCGCGCCGAAGCCGTGGCTGGCCATGATGGCCTGACCTTCAGGTCCGAGGAGGAAGTCGATGAAGGCCTCGGCGATCTCCTGGCTGCCGGAGGCGGCCACGGTGGCGATCGGGTATTCGGCGACCACGTTGATGTCCGCAGGGATCTCGACCCCTTCGGCGTCGACTCCGGCGGCGGTCACGTCGGTGACGTACACGATGCCCGCGTCGGCTTCACCTGCCGTGACCTTCGTGAGGACGCCGCGCACATTCTGTTCGAGGCTTACGGGCGTCACCGTCACGCCCGCGGTTTCGAGGATCTGGGCCGCGTACCGGCCGCACGGCACCTCTGCGGCGCACAACACGACCTTGAGGTCGGGATTGGCGAGGTCGGCGACCCCCGTAATGCCGGTGGGATTGCCCGGGGCCACGACGATCGTCAGCAGGTTCGTCGCGAAGATCACCGGCTCGGTGCCATTGAGGCTCTCGTCGGTGATCTTCGTCATGTTCGGAACGTCGGCCGAGGCGAAGACGTCGGCGGGCGCGCCCTCGATGATCTGGGTGGCGAGCGCCGACGAGGCATCGAAGCTAAACGTCGCCTTCGCGTCGGGGTTCGCGGCGGTGAACGCTTCGCCGACCTCGGTGAACGACTCGGTCAAGGAGGCGGCGGCGAAGACGGTGATCTCGCCCTCCACCGTCGGCGCGGCTGCGGTTGTCGACGCTGCGACCGTGGTCTCCGCGGCTGCCGCGGTTGTCGCCGCGGCGTCGGAATCGTCGGAGTCGTCACCGCACGCGGCAGCGAGGAGTCCGAGGAGCGCGAGAAGGGCAATGAGCAGGACAGACGGTCGCTTCATGCGGCGACATTAGTCAGAAGTTTTCTAGATCTGCCTCAGGAGTTGATGGTTAGGCTGCCTCCATGGCACGTACAGCCACCCGAAGCGACCGGGCGCCCCAGCGGTCAGCGCAACCTGCCGCGGCGTCTCCGTCGTTCGCGGAGTTCGTCTGCCTCACCCTGATCGTGCAGGGGGCCTCCCACGGATGGGCGGTTGGCACGATGCTCGCGCTCGACGGCGAGGTCGGTCGCATCTGGACGTTGTCGCGGCCGCTGACGTACCGAGCCATCGACGGCCTCGTGGACAAGGGCCTCGTCATGCGGCGCGACCCGGCTGTTGCACGCGGCCGCGATCGCGTGATGCTTGCTCCGACGACGGCGGGGCGACGTGCGGTCGGGAAGTGGCTCGATAGCCCGGTCGAGCACATCCGGGATGTGCGCACGGAGCTTCTCGTGAAGCTGCTTCTGCGCAGCCGAGCCGGGCTCGATAGCGAGACGTTGGTGATCGCGCAGCAAGCACTGCTCGCTCCGATGATCGACGCACTCACCTCGAGTCACGGAGACGATGACTTTGTCGACGTGTGGCGGCGCGAGAACGCGCGTGCCGTCCGGCGATTCCTCGATCAGGTGCTTCATCCGCAGGACGTCGCGGAGATCCCCCGGTCCGAGATGCGACTCAGCGCGCGCAATCAGATTCGGGGGACTGTGACGGGCGTGCACCACGGCGAGGTCATGTCGACGATCAAGGCGACGCTCGGAGATGGTCAGCCGCTGACCGCGGCGATCACCAAGGATGCCGCCAAAGAGCTCGACCTGGTGCCTGGCGACGCCGTCCTCGTCATTGTGAAGTCCACTGAGGTGATGGTCGCGAAGGTCAACTGAACCAGCAGGAGCCAAGATGCAGCTCAGTGCCAGAAATCAGCTCAACGCCACCGTCGACACGGTCACGCACGGCGAGGTCATGTCGACCGTGCGGGTGACTCTCCCCGACGGTCAGAAGATCACCGCTGCGATCACGAAGGACGCCGCCGAGGACCTCTCGTTCGCGCCGGGCGACGCGGTGATCGTGGTCATCAAGTCCACGGAGGTCATGCTGGCCAAGGAGTGAGCGTGTGGTCGCCAGGGGGCCTATATGACCGCCTAGTGACCAAACGGTCAGTGAGTGACCCTCCTCAATCAGAGGCACCCGTGAGCCGGAGGTGGCGCAGGCGCCACGAGGCGAGTGCGAGCGCCACGATCGTCAGGATCGCGAGCCGCACGACCGCGGCCCAGCCCTGCGGGATGCCCTCTCGAAGTAGGTCGCCGGTGTCGGGCCCGAGCCCTGCGTAGACAGCGCGTCCTTCCCACATCGGTGACAGCTGGGCGATGCCCGAGAGCGCGGAGCCCAGCAGCCTCTCGACGAAGAACACGATCGCGAGCGACCAGACCGCCGCCCGTTTCGTCGCGCACCCGACGAACACGAACAGCGCGACGTACGCGGCCGATCCGGCGGCGGTCGCAAGCGCGATCGGTCCCACGCTGTCGGGACTGTCGGCCACGACTGCCGAAAGCGCGACGGCGGGGACGAGCGTCACGAGCGCGATCAGCCATCCGCCCAACCAGCGAGCCAGCACGATCGTGCGCACGGAGACGGGCGAGAGCCACGTGAAGTGGAACGTGCCGGCCCGCATCTCCGCGCCCATCACGGCATCACCGATGATGAGGCATCCGATGGGGATGAGCAGTGAGAACAGGCCGACGTCGGCGACGGTGGCGAAGGCCTCGTCGGGGGGATCGTCGCTCGTGAGCGCGAGCAGACCGAGCAACACCGCGCCGACGCACGGCAGGGCGAGGGTCCACCACCGCTTCGGAGGCACGCATGCCCGAAGGGTGTACCCGAGGACGGCCGTGGGTGCACTCATCGGACCAGCTCGCGGAACATGCTCTCGAGCGAATCGTCGAGAGGTCGCACTTCCTCGATGCGGGCGCGGATGTCGCGCGCGAGCGCGGGAAGTGCGACGGCGACGTCGCGGGCCCGGTTGGACGAGACGATGAGGCTGCTGCCGTCGACTGACACGCTGCTCACCGCTTCGAGCTCGAGCAGTGCCGCGGCGAGCGGACGCGGGGCGGCCGTGCGCACCAGCACGCGACGCGGCCGATCCGCCATCGCGTCACGAATGGCGCGGTGATCTCCCGCTGCCGCGAGGCGACCCCGCACGAGCACGATCTGACGGCCGGCGAGCCGTTCGACCTCGTGCAACACGTGCGAGCTGACGATCACGGTGCGGCCCTCCGCGCCGAGCGCTCGGAAGAGCGTGATGAGGTGGGCCCGCTGCACGGGGTCGGCACCGTTGAGCGGTTCGTCGAGCACGAGCACTTGTGGATCGGTGACGAGCGCGGCGGCGACCTTCGTCCGCTGGCGCATCCCCTTGCTGAAGCCGCCGACGCGACGATGCGCCACGTCGAGGAGGCCCACGGTGTCGAGGCTCCGATCGACCGCGGTGGGGTCCTCGACGCCGTGGAGCTCCGCGATGTAGCGCACAAGCTGTCGAGCCGTGAGGACCGGCGGCACGGCCTCGTCTTCGGGGACGAGCGCAAGCGATCGCTGCACCTCGCGCTTCTCCCGCGGATCTTCGCCGAGCACGCGGATCGCGCCCGTGTTCGGTCCGAGCAATCCGGTGATCCCCCGCATCAACGTCGTCTTGCCGGCACCGTTCGGCCCGAGGAGCCCGGTCACGCCCGGCCCGAACGAACAGCTGAGCTCGGACAGTGCGACCTTCGGTCCGAACCACACGGACACGTCGTCGACCACGACGGTCGCATCGGGAGCGAAGGCGGGGTCGCTGCTGTTCATCATGCCGGTGTTCACGCGTCGGGCTGCCGGTATCGGATCAGCAGGATGGCGAAGGCCGCGACCAGCACGACGAGGTAGGTGGCCACGGCGAGCACAGCGCCGAACTCCACCCCTTCGAGTGCGCTTCCGTTCTCCGGTTCGCCGAAGAAGATGAGATCGCGGATGTAGAGGGGCAACGCGAGCAGGTTGAGCACCGCCACCGGGCTCGTCCCGTCGTTGTTGTTGTTCAGCAGCACGCCGGTGATCGCCGAGGGCACGAGAGCGAGGCCGAGGATCGCGACCCCCGCCACGATCCGACGGCTCGTGAGCGACGAGATAGCCACACCGACGGCGCCGTAGTAGATCGACAGGACGGTCACCGACAGCGGTACCTTCCAGAGCACGTCGAGGTTCTCGGAGAAGTAGTCGAGGGCACCGTCGCGGTCCACGAGCATCTGGCCGACGAACAGCAGCACGTGGGGGAGGAAGCTGAAGCCGAAGATGATCGTGGTGATCGCCCCTACCTTGGCGAGCACGTAGTCCTGCCCGACCAGCGGCCGGGCGAAGATCAGCGGCAGCATCCGATGTCGTCTGTCGGGACACACGACATCGGGCGCCGTCAGGGCGACGAACAACAGCAGCGCAGACGAGACGCCGACGTACTCGTGGTAGGTGATGAACTCGAAGTCGATTGGCGGGTCATTGCGCATGACATAGCCGATGCCCACGTTGATGATCGCCGGGATCGTCACGATCGCCAGCAGCACCCACGGGAAGACCTTCTGGCGCCACGACCGTCGGATCCCGAGGGCCCGCCGTATCGACGCTCGGTAGAGCGCCATGGTCGCCTCCCGCCGCCCACCGCGCTCGCCCTCGTAGGGCCGATATCCACGGTCGTAGACGGCGCCGAGTGCGCTGGGAGTGCTGCTCATCGCTCGCTCGCCGTGCGGAGGAAGACCTCGTCGAGCGAGGCATGTCGAGTCGACAGGGCGTGCAGCGGGAGGTGCAGGTCGGCGACCGTGTCGCGCACGACATCGAGCACCTCGTCGCTGTTGCGCCCGTCGGCGGCGATCTCGAGGCTGCCGTCTTCGAGCATTGTCGCCGTCAGGCTGCGGCGAGCCAGCTCAGCGACGATGCCCTCGTTCACGCCCCCGACGTCGAGCCGAACCGTCCCCGCCCGCTCGAGCAGCTGACCCGTCGGGCCCGACAACACGAGCTTGCCGGCGTCGATCATCACGACGTAGTCGCAGACCGACTGCACATCGTCGAGCAGATGCGTGGCGAGCACGACCGAGATCCCGAACTCGTCGAGGCGACGCACGAGGTCGAGCATCTCCTCACGACCCATCGGGTCGAGTCCCGCGGTGGGCTCGTCGAGCAGCACGAGCTCGGGATCGGCAACGATGGCTTGGGCCAGCTTGGTCCGCTGCCGCATGCCGGTGGAGAAGCCGCTGATGGCGCGGAACCGTGCTTCGTCGAGTCCGACGAGATCGAGCACGTCTGACGCGCGTTGTCGCGCTGCCCGCGGCGGGAGCCCGCTCATCTCCCCGAGCGTCGATACGAGGTCCGCCGCGGTCTGATCGGGCGGAAGGCAGTCGTGCTCGGGCATGAACCCGAGGCGGGAGCGCACGCGAATCGGATCGTGCGTGACATCGGTGCCCCGCACCTCGATGCGTCCCTTCGTCGGACGGATGAGACCGAGCATCAGCCGGAACATCGTCGTCTTGCCCGCGCCGTTGGCACCGACGAGGCCGACCGATCCGGACGGCACGGTCACCGTCAGCTCGTCGAGCGCGGTGACGCCTCCGTCGAACGTCTTGGTGAGGCCGTCGAGGACGAAGGCCGGCGAGGGATCCATGCCGCGCCCAGTGTTACCCGTTCCGGGCGGGCAGCCGGCCGCGATGCGCCCGATCCCTTCGAACTGCGACTACAGGCCGCTGTCGGCGATGCAGGAGCCCGTCATCTGCTGGGAGTCCGTGCCTGCGAACGGACCGCACGGGTTCGGAGTCACCCAGACGTGCAGCATCGGCGCAGTCTGCACATGCACGCCCCCGGGTCGACATTTGCCGTCGACGAACACACCGCTCAACCGGGACGTCTCGGGGTCGAAGCAGAGGTTGTCGTGGTCGTGCCAGACGGTGAGGTTGCCGGCGACGTCGGGGACGTCTTCCATCGTCCAACCGCGCGGAAGGATGTACATCACCGTGATGAGCTCTTTGGTGCGATCGGGGTTGACCCTGTAGACGATCGACTCCGGTTGCTCGGGATCGAGGATCGCCGAGTCGGCCATGAACTGCGGGTTGACCCAGTGCTCGACGCCGGTGAAGCCGTCGCCGATCGACCTGAACCCCGCTTGTTGCGCCGCTGCGACGTTGCTGTACTGCGCGGTGGCCGCCTTCGTGTCGGCGATGAGCGCCGCGGCTTCCTGCATCTGCTCAGAGGTCGGCTCGTGATCGAGGTGGGCGGGCAACGCGTGCTGATGTTCGCCTGAGCCGGTCGCATCAGATGCGCCCGCCGAGGCCGACTCACCCTCGCCAGCAGCGTGCGCATGGCCGTCGTCGACGTGACCCGGTTCGCCGTGGGCGGCCGTCTCGTCACCGGTGTGCGCATGGGTGCCGCTGTGTGAGTGCTCTGCTGCCATCGCAGGCACCGCCACAATCGACATCACGACGACGCTGCCGATCACCCAGCCGCCGCCCATTGTGGTGCGCCGAACCGGCTGCGAGACACCGAGGATCGCCGAGGCAGCCGCAATGGCACCGAACGCCGCCGCGAGCACGTCTTGCGTGCCCACTGCCTCGACGTCGCGCAGCGCGTCGATGACGGGCAGGCCGGTCGTGCGCGACAGGACCCAGGCGAGGACGAACACGGTGTTGAGCGCGAAACCGGCGAATGCGACGGGACGATTCGGACGCACCAGGGCCACCACGCCCCACAGCACCTGGATCGCAGCCGTGGCCGCGAACAGCTTGACGAGCGTGTCGTCCCCTGTGTGGCTGCCGGCCGCGGCGGCATGGACCATGCCAGCCGCGATCGACGCCGCCCCCGCGATCGCAAGGAGCGACCGATCCGTGACCTCCGCCGTGCGCGTCATCCCCCCATTGTGGCTGGCATCTGTAAGGAATTCATGAGCGCGGACGATGTTTCGTTCCCGGGCAGGGGGTCAGATAGACGGCCGAGAAGGGCTCGATGACGTCGGCCGAGTGCCACACCCCCTTCGGATTGATGACCGCCTCGCCGGGCGAGACGACGGTGCGCCGCTCCTCGCCGTCGATCTCTTGGATGAATTCGGCCTTGCCGGTCAGCAGGATCACGACTTCGTCGCCCTCCGTGTGGCACTCCCAGGCGCCCCAGCGCTCGGGGGAGTGCTCGACCATGGCGAGACGGCCGGGCTCGTCCGGGGTGCAGTGGGCCTCGATGTAGGCCCCGAACCCCTCGCCGGTGAACTCGAAGCCGTCGACGGGCGTCGCCCCGGTTCCTGGACCGATGTGGATGGGTGTCTTGTCGAGTCGGTAGGCGGTCATGTCCCCTTCATCGTCGCGAATGATCGATCTCCGACGGGTCAGCGGTCCGGAAGTGCCACAAAGCACCCGTCGGCCTGCAGAAGCTCCTTCGTCGCTGGGTCGCTGAAGATCGGATCGAGTGAGGTGAGGACGAACCCGAGCTCGCGCATCTTCGGTACGGCCTCGTCGAAGCGCAGCGCTCCTTCGTACACATCGACCAGTGAGAGCTCCATCACCACCATGAGGGTCCGTTCGAGGGTCGCTGTCGCCCCTTTCAGGACTTCGCCTTCGTAGCCCTGGCAGTCGAGCTTCACGCAGAGGCGGTCACTCGGTGAGATCTCATTGGTGAGGACATCGTCGAGCGTCGCGATTTCGACGGTTTCCCCACCGACGTAGCCGCTATCCGGCGCGGCGCGGAGATGCGTGTCGAGCATCGGGAGTAACGAGCTGCTCTTCGAGTTAGCCGCGATGTGGATCTGTGCGGTCGCGGGTGACGCACCCAGCGCGAGCTTGAAGACCCTCCACGTCGGGTCGCCCGCGGCCTTCTGGCGTAGCGACTCGAACGCGGCGGACAAAGGTTCGTATGAACGAATCGGACCGTCCCAGCCCGCCGTCCGGATCTCGCAAACGAACTGCCCCTCGTTCGCGCCGACGTCGACGAGGAGTGAGACGCCGAGCTGGGTCATGAGGTGCGCGTATCGCTCCGCCGGCCGCACGAGCGGGCTCGGGTAGCGGACGAGATCGAAGCCTCTGCGCCGGACGAACTGCCTGACCTTCGCCAGCGCGGGGTGCACGGCTACGCGGCGTTGCGCTCCAGGATGTGGACGCCGCACGCGCTGGCGAGACCGATCACGTGGGCAAGGCCGATGGTGGCCCCTTCGATCTGACGATCACCGGCTTCACCGCGGAGGTGATGGCAGACCTCCCAGATGTTGGCGATGCCCGTCGCGGCGATGGGATGGCCTTTTGACTGCAGGCCGCCCGACACGTTCACCGGGAGCCGCCCGTCGCGCCACGGTGCGCCCGACTCGAAGAAGTCGACGGCGCCCCCGGGCTCGCACAGCATCAGGTTGTCGTAGTGCACGAGCTCGGCGGTCGCGAAGCAGTCGTGCAGCTCGACGAGGTCGAGGTCCTCCGGGCTCACGCCGGCCTGCTCGTACGCCTGTGTCGCCGCGTTCCGAGTCAGCGTGTTGACATCGGGCAGCACCTGGCAGGCCTCCTGCCACGGATCGCTCGTCAGGACGGACGCCCGCACCTTCACGGCCCGCTTCTGCTGCTCGGAGGAGAGCGTCTTCAGCTTCTCGCCGGTGACGACCACGGCGGCCGCGGCGCCGTCGCAGTTGGCAGAGCACATCGGCCGCGTGTTCGGGTAGGCGATCATCACGTCGCCCATGATCTCCTCGAGGCTCATCTTCTTCGTGTAGGCCGCGAGAGGGTTGAGCGTCGAGTGTGAGTGGTTCTTCTCGCTGATCTTGGCGAACAGCTCGAACGTCGCGCCGCCGTACTTGTGCCCGTACTCCATACCGACCTGCGCGAACACACCCGGCATCGTCTCGGTGCCGATGCGTCCGTCGGTCGTGGCAACGGCGCCGTAGCGGCCCTGCGGCGTGTACTCCTGCTTGTCGGACTTGGGCCGCCCGCCCGCACCGAGCAGACCCGCGCCGGCGAGCTTCTCGACGCCGACGGCGAGACCCATCTCACACTCGCCCGCCTTCAACGACATGATCGCGGTGCGGAGCGCAGTAGCGCCCGTCGCGCACGCGTTGGACACGTTGTAGACCGGGATGCCCGTCTGACCGATCTGCTTCTGGAGTGCCTGACCGATCGCGCCGCCCTGGCTCATGAGGTTGCCGGCGGCGAGGACGCCGATGTCCTTCATCGTCACGCCACCGTCCTTCAGCGCGCCCTGGGCGGCTTCGGCGGCGAGATCGACGGTGTCGAGGTCGGGATGCTTCCCGAACTTCGTCATCCGGATTCCGAGGATGTAGATGTCGTCGCTGGCCATGGCTATGCCTCCAGAGGCTCGAAGCCGAAGCCGATGGCCTCGGTGCCGTCATCATCAGTGCCGACCGGGTAGGTGGCAAGACGCACTTTCATTCCGAGCGTGACGTGCTCGGGATCGGGTGGAGTGTTGATCACATTGCCACGCACGCTGATTCCCCCGCAGTCCACGACCGAAGCCACGAAGGGCACCTGGATTCCGGGCGCCGCCATCGACACGATCGTGAACGCCCGGACCTCACCTTCGGTCGCCACCGACACGTCCTTGAAGGATGTGCCGAAGCACGAAGCGCAGGCATTGCGCCGGTCGAAGAAGTGGGCTCCGCAGCCGGTGCACTCCTTGGCGACGAGGTGGGGTTGATCGTCGAGCACCAGGTAGGAGACGAGGGGAATCTGGCTGGCCATGACCGCGATCATGCCCCGTCGGGTGACCCGAACCCAAACGGCGTCAGAGCCAGCCGGCGACCATGAGCAGACCCCCGCCAATGAGCATCCCGGCACCGAAGCCGGACGTGACGTCGAGAGGGTTGTGAGCGCCGACGTACACCCGCCCGATCGCCACGAGCGCCGCGAGCACCCAAGGGATCCAGACCAGGCCGGGAGGGAAGGCGATCGCCACGATGCAGGCGATCGCCGCGATGAGGATCACGTGCCCGGAGGGGAAGCTCGGGCCCGTCTCGGGCACGTCGCCTCGCAGGATCGCACCCGGTTGGCTCGTGCCCGGCCGTTGACGGATCGTGAGGTATCCGGCGACCTCGTGACGCACCACCCGCTCGACGATCAGCTTCATCCCCGTGGCGACCACGACCCCGATGGCGACGCCGAGGTCGCCTTCGACGACGGCGACCGCGAGGCCCGCGAGGCAACCGACCACGAGGTTCCCGAGCTGCATCGGGAGCCAAAGGATCGGATAGAGCCAGTTCGGCAGACGATTGATCCAGCGGAACACGGTGATCTCACGCGGAGGGATCCTGTCGTGGCGCGCCCCGACGATCGAGAGCACCAGGATCACCGCGCCCGCGCCGGCGAGGAGGACCGACGCGAGGACCATGGGCGCTCTGTCTACGCGATCGCGTCCCCGAGTGTCTGGAGGCGGTTCTGGTCGTACGCTGGCCGGGTCGAGAGGAGCCACTCGTGAGTGAGCAGCCGCAACACGTCCCGCCGACCCCACAGCCTGAAACGCCGGCATGGCGGGGCATCAACCACCTGGCGCTGGTCACCGACGACATGGACGCGACGGTGCGCTTCTACCACGGCACGCTGGGCGCACGACTGGTCGCGACGATCGGCACCCCCGACTTCCGGCATTACTTCTTTCAGTTCGGCCCGGAGTGCACGGTCGCGTTCTTCGAATACGCGAACGTCAAGCATGAGCGGTTGGCGAAACCAGCGGGCACCCCGCATCCGCTCGCGATCCAGTTCGACCATCTGTCGTTCAACGTTCCCGACGAAGAGGCCTTGCTCGATCTGCAGCGGCGGTTGAAGAGCGCCGGTTGCGAGGTCACCGACATCGTCGACCACCAGATCATTCGGTCGATCTACTTCACCGACCCGAACGGCATCGCGCTCGAAGCCTCGTGGTGGGTGCTCGATGCGACGGGCCGCCCGGCCGACTACGGCGACGGCGCGCAGTTTGCGGATCACGATCCGGTGCCGGCGGTGCGTGAGCTCGCCGACCGGGGTGAGCTGTTGTCCGTCCCCGAGACCTTCCTGGTGTAGATCGTCCGGTTCCCCGAGCGTGGATCGTCTTGCGTTCCTTGGTCGACTGCTCGATCACGCCTTCGCGGTCTCGGCGTGGCAGGTCGCCGACCTGACCGACGAGGAGTATCTGACGCGCCCGGTCCCGTCGGCATGGGGAGTTGCCCGGCGAGACGAGACCCGTCCCGAGTGGCGATGCGGTCTCGGTGAATGGGTGATCGAGGACACGTGGCGTCACCCGGATCCGCTGCCGATGACTTCGATCGGTTGGCGGCTGGGCCACATCTGCGGCTGGACGGAGGTGTACCGCAACTTCACGTTCGGTCCGGGTGGGCTGAGCTATGCCGAGGTGGAGGTTCCCGGGACCGCCGACGCCGCGCGTGATCGTCTCGCACGGTGTCAGGCCGAGTTCCGCGATGACGTGTCCGCGCTGAACGACGGCGACCTCGATCTCCTGAGGCCGACGCACTGGGGCGGCGAGGCGATGATGGGGGCACTCGTGTGGACGATCGCCTACGAGCACCTCGCCCACGGCAGCGAGATCGGCGCGCTCCGAGACCTGTACCGCGGCCACGCACGCTCCGACCACATCCCCGAGCCGATCGGCTTCTGGACGGCCTGACGGTCGCGGTGCAGGATGGCGGGTCCGACCCAAGAGGAGGCACGCATGGCTGACAGCGTGTACAAGGTCATCGAGCTCGTGGGAACGAGCTCCGACTCTTTCGAGGGGGCGGTCGCTGCAGCGGTGAAACAGGCGGCCTCGTCGTTGCGGGATCTGCGCATAGCGGAGGTCGATGAGCTGGATGTGCAGATCGAGGACGGAGCCATCAAGGCCTACCGCGCGAAGGTCAAGATCTCGTTCAAGTACGAGGGCGGCTCCTGACCTAGTCCGGCTGGCCGAATGAGCGCGTTTCTGTGGGGCGCGCTCGCGGCGTCGTCCCTGCTCATCGGAGCCGTCGTCGCGATGGTCGTGCCGATCAGCCTGCGCGTGATCGGCCTCATCATGGGTTTCGGCGCGGGCGTGCTCATCAGCGCGGTCGCGTTCGACCTCGTGGAGGACTCGTTCGAACTGGCGGACGGCGGCGCGGTGGTCGCGCTCGGGCTGCTCGTAGGGTGCCTCACCTTCTCGGCTGGTAACTACCTCATCGGGAAGATGGGCGGGTCTCAGCGCAAGGACCCGACGGGCGCCATGGAAGGCGACAACCGAGGCGAGAGCGGCGAGGGGGCGCTCGCGATCGTGCTCGGGACGGTGCTCGACGGTATCCCGGAGTCGATGGTCATCGGGCTGACGCTCGTTGGCGGGGAATCGATCGGTGTCTCGTACCTCGCCGCCGTGTTCCTGTCGAACCTCCCGGAGGGGATCTCGGCGACGCAGGGCTTGCTGACCTCGGGCTGGAAGAAGTCGAGCCTGTCGAGGCTCTGGCTGCTCGTCGTGTTCGTGTCCGCTCTGGCCTCGCTCGCCGGTTATGTGTTCCTCGACACCGCGTCCCCCGATGTCGTTGCGTTCGTGCAGAGCTTCGCCGGAGGCGCGATCCTCACGATGCTCGCCGACACGATGATGCCGGAGGGCTTCGAGTACGGCGGGAAGGGCGTCGGCGTCCTCACGACGCTCGGCTTCATCCTCGCCTACGGCCTGCACATCGCCACGTAGTCGGGGAGACTGCGGCGATGCGCTTCGGGATCAAGACCGCGCCACAGCACACCACATGGGACGACATGGTGGCGGTGTGGCAGCACGCCGACGAGATCGAGCTCTTCGAGTCGGCCTGGAACTTCGACCACTTCTATCCGATCTTCTCGGACCCGACTGGGCCGTGCCTCGAGGCGTGGACGATGCTCGCGGCGATGGCGTCGGCGACGCGCCGCATCCGCCTGGGCGTGATGGTGACGGGCAACATCTACCGGCACCCAGCGGTGTTGGCGAACATGGCCGCGACCGTGGACGTGGTCTCGCATGGTCGCCTCGAGCTCGGCATCGGTGCCGGTTGGAACCAGCAGGAGTGCGACGCGTACGGCATCGAGCTGCCGCCCCTCAAGCAGCGGTTCGACATGTTCGACGAGGCATGCGAGGTGCTCATCGCGCTGCTGTCGAACACCACCTCCGACTTCGCAGGCGAGTATTACCAGCTCACCGACGCACGCTGTGAGCCCAAGCCCGTGCAGAAGCCGCACCCCCCGATCTGCATCGGCGGCGGAGGCGAGCGGCGCACGCTGCGCGCGGTAGCTCGGTACGCGCAGCACTGGAACGTGCCGGCTGGTGACGTCGCGTCGTTCCAGCGGAAGCGAGCGGTGCTCGAGGAGCATTGCGCGGCGATCGACCGTGACCCGTCGACGATCACGACGTCCACGCACGTGCGCTTCGATCCTGCGAACGGCGCGACGGCACTCGCTGACGACGCGGCCGAATGGAGCGAGGGCGGCCTCGATCTCGGCATCGTCTACCTGCCGCCGCCCCACGAACCAAAGGTGCTCGACTCGATCGCGGACGCCCTGGCTCCGCTCTCGACCTGATGGGCAGCGCCGCGCTCGCGGATGCGCTCGAGCGCGTCGAGAGCATCGGCCCGCTGATCGTCGAGCGGGCAGAGTCCGCGGAGGCACGCGGGTGTCTCGACGAGGACGTCGTCGAGGCGATGCACGACCGCGAGCTGTACCGCACCCTGGTCCCGCGCGAGCTCGGCGGATTCGGCCTCACCCTCCCCGAGAGCGTCGAAGTGGTACGCGCTGTGTCGACTTTCGACGCCTCCGTTGGATGGACCTTCGGCATCATGTCCGGTGGGCCGTTGTTCGGCCGCCTGCTCGACGAGGGCGAGTTCACGACCATCTTCAGCGAGCCTCGAGTCGCCGTGGCCGGCTCCCTCAACCCGCTCACCGGGCGCGCCGAGCCGGTCGATGGTGGCTTCCGCTTCACCGGCACCGCCCAGTACGCGAGCGGGTGCAAGCACGCCAACTGGCTCGTCGCCGGCGCATGGGTGCATCGTGATGGGCAACCCTCGTTCGTCGACGAGCGACCGGAGCTTGTTGCGGGAATGCTCCCCGTGGCCGAGGTGCACATCAATGAGACGTGGTCGGTGTCCGGCATGCGAGCCACGGGGAGCAACGACTGCACGATCGAGCGCGTCGACGTGCCCGGGAGCCGGGTGTTCTCGTGGTTCGACGCGGTGCCGCGCTTCGACACCGGCACGTTCGGGCGGATACCGCTGATCATGCAGTTCGGGCCCCCGCTCGCGGCGTCTGTCGTGGGCGCGGCCCGAGGAGCGCAGCAGCGGTTCGTCGAGCTCGCGGCCGCGAAGCGTCCGACGGGCGTGGGCACGGTGCTAGCCGAGCGGGCGTATGCGCAGATGGCCGTCGGGGAGGCCGAGGGTCTGATCCTCGCCGCGGAGGACACCTTGGCTGCGGCCGTTCGTGACGTGTGGATCCAAGGCGAGACCACGCGCCGTTTCGATCTCGACTCGCGCGTGCGGATGCGCAGCCGGGTGGTTGCGTCGGTTCGCCTCGCGGCACGGGCCGTCGACCTGTTGCACGACGCGGCCGGAATGAACGGCGTCGCCGTGCCTTCTGCACTCGAACGAGCCTGGCGTGATGTCCACACCGCGTCGCAGCACGTGCTGCTGAGTGTGGCGCGACTCGAGATAACCGGCCGAGCCCTGCTCGGCCTGGACCCCGGCGCTCCCGTCATTTGAGTCACGCGGCGGCCGCTGGCGCCATCGGCGCGAGCAGAGCATCCAGCATGTCCTGACCTGGGAACTCGACGTCGGGCAGGGTGGGAAACTGGGCGAGGAGCTCGTAAGCGCGGTCGATCTGTGTGCCGCGCAGCACGGGGCCATGTGCGCCGACCACCGTCGTCGCGCCGATCGACCGGAGTTGGTGCAGCCGCGCCGCGTACTTGGCCTCGTCGAGCATCGCCGCCCACGGTGAGATCCACCGGTTCAGCAATGTGAACGTGTCCTCCCACATCTCGCGAGGCAGATCGCTTGCCTCGATGACGCCGGGTGTCACAAGCGCCGCGAATGCGTCGGCGCCCCAGTAGAAGCCGGTGCGCGGGTCGAACAGGCCGCGGGCGGTGGGTGCGTCGAAGATCGGCGGCCGCATCGCGATGAACTCGCGCCCACCCGCCTGGAAGCTCTCGCCGTCGTTGACCCAGCGCATCCGGTGGAGCGGGAGGCGGAGGTCGCCACCGAGGCGCTCGACGCTGAACCAGTGCGTGATGAGGGTTGCCTGCGGCGCGTGAGCCAGGATCTCCATGAGGTTGCCGACGTGGTCGTGATCGTCGTGTGACAGGAAGACCCAGCGGACATCAGCGGGATCGACGATCGAGCTCAGTGCGTCCATCCAAGCGTGGCGGTTCAAGTGCGTGCCGGTGTCGACGACCATCGGCTCGGCGCCGGTGATCACGGCGGAGCGCACAGGGATGTACGTGCCGGGCTCGGCTGGGAACAGCTCGGTGATGAGCCATGTGTCAGGAGCGATCTGCTCGGGCTGGACGGGGATCGGTGCCATTTGGCTCTCCTTTGCTTGCATCAATGCGTGCAATATATTACATGATGGCGTGCATGTAAAGTGAGACTTGTGCCACGGCGCTACACGATGACGAAGCGAACCGAAGACCTCGACGCCACTCGCCGCGAGCTCGTGCAAGCCACCCTGGATGTCGCGGCCGAGGGCGGGCTCGACGCTCTCACGATGCAGGCCGTGGCGAACAGGGCAGACGTGGCGGTGCGTACCGTCTACAACTACTTCGATTCGCGGGAGGCACTCATCGCCGCCGCGATGGATCGCCTGACGGCTCGCACGCGCGAAGCGGTGGAACGGATCGAGGTTCCCGACGGCTCACCTCGAGAGCGCCTGCTCGCTTTCGTATCCGCCTACGTCGCTTCGTACGAGGAGCAGGGGGCGACGTTGCCCATCGTGTTCGGCAGCGTGCACGTGCCGATGGTCAGGGAGGTCGTCGAGGAGATGCGGGCCTGGCGCCGGCGCGAGCTGCAGCGCATCCTCCGATCCGCTGAGCGCGCAGGCGCGCTCTCGGTCTCCGTGCGCGAGGCGCTTGCCGTCTGTTACCTCGCGACGGCCTACGCGACGTACGCGACGATGGTTGGAGACCTCGGGATGTCGCCCGAGTCGGCGCGGGTCTCCCTTGTCGAGATGGTCGATCGGGCTGTCTGCGGGGCCCCGCCATGAAGCCGAAGGCTGCCCTCGTCGCCGGTGCCATTCTGGTGCTCAGCGCATGCGCCGGGGCTGACGCTCGTGGCGCCATCCCTACGAACGAAGCCAGAATTGACCCACTCGTGGTCGCGCCTACCAGCCCGCTCACGAATGCTTCCCCGACGCTCGCTCCGCTCACGCCGACCGATCCGTATCGACTCCCCGCGTCCGAGGCGGCCGCGATCGACGCCCTCGCCGCGGTCGCGTCGCAGGTGTTCCCTCCCGCCGGCCACGCCCACGGACACGGCGCCACCGGTCAGGTCGACTCGCATGCGCTGACCGCTGCGCAGCAGTCCGAGTTCGATCGGGAGTGGCAGACGGCGGTGGCCGCGGTCCCCGCGCTCGACTCGGCCGAGGAGGCTGCCGCGGCCGGCTACACGCAGGCGTCGTTTACCGCTCCCGGCGTCGGCGTGCATTGGATCAAGTGGTCGCTGATCGACCGGCCATTCGACCCGGCAGCGCCATCGATGTTGTTGTTCGACCCTCGTTCCGACCCGCCCGCTCTCGCCGGCTTCTCGTACTGGGTGCGCTCCGACGAGGAGCCCACGGGGTTCGCGGGCCCGAATGACACGTGGCACCGACACTCGGGCCTGTGCGTCGCGAACGGCTGGGTCGATCGGGAGGATGTCGCCGGCCCCAGCGATTGTGCGGGCAGCTACCTCGGCGGCCGCGATCTGTGGATGCTGCACGCGTGGGTAGTTCCGGAGTGGGGGAACCGATGGGGCGAGTTCGCGACGACGAACCCTCTGCTGTGCCCTCCCGTCGCGGGCACCCCCGACCTGTCCCGCTGCCCGGACCCGGGTGCGTAGGGCAGAGTTGAGGGCATGAGCTCCGCGCTAGGAAGGCGTTAAGCCCCTTCCGATTCCCAGCCGGGAGGGCGACACTGCACTCGTGGAGTCTCGCGAGAGCGACGGACTGGCGTGGAGTGCATTCGGGGCTATCGCCGCGATCGCAGTAGCCGGCTTGCTCGTGCCCGTGCGCTCGACGATCGACAACACGAACGTCGCACTGATTCTCGTACTGGTCGTCGTTGCGGCGGCAACGTTCGGAGGCCGTACCGCAGGCGCAGTCACGTCGATCGTGTCCGCTCTGGCGTTCAACTACTTCCAGACCGAGCCGTTCTACACACTCCGCATCTCTGACCGCGACGACATCGTGAGCGCGGTGCTGCTCCTCGTCGTCGGGCTCGCCGTGGGGGAGATAGCGGTGCTCGCCGCGGCGGCGCCAGGTGGTGGCGGTCGAGCACGTGACGGGGGCTCGTCAGCTCGAGCGGGTCACCGCCCTCCTCGCCCAGGGAGCGACTGAAGACGCGGTCTGGGAAGCAGTGCGCGACGGCATCGTCGTCGAGCTCGGCCTGAAGTCGTGCCAGTTCGAGCCAGGCGGAGGGCTGCGGCACTTTCCCCGCATCGAGCGCGACGGCCGCCTGCTCGAGGGTGAGAAGCACTTCACCGGCAGTGGGTTCGCCTTACCGGCCGACGGAGTCGAGATCCTCGTCGAACGAGAGGGGACGGCGGTGGGACGGCTCGTCCTCGCGCCGTCCGTCGGGCGCGCTGTTTCCCGCGAGCAGCGCCGCGTTGCGGTCGGGCTCGCCGACTCGCTTGCCGTCGTCGTGGGAAGAAGCGGTGCGCCGAGAGCACTCGCGTAGGGGCGTCTCCTCGCCGCGCTGACCCCCGTCGAATTTCTTGGCGCTTTCGGGTCGCCGAGACCCGCTCGCGCCACGAGAATCGGCTCGGGATGGCAATGTCCGATTTCCGCCAGCCACGGGCCGCGCGTGGTGTCACGATGGCTCGGTGATCGAGGACTTCGAGCGCTGCTATCGAGCGGTGCAGAGCCGTGACGCCCGGTTCGATGGCTGGTTCTTCACGGCGGTCACGTCGACCGGCATCTACTGCCGACCGAGCTGTCCGGCGATGACGCCGAAGCCCGCGAACGTGCGCTTCTACCCGACAGCGGCCGCGGCGCAATCGGCGGGCTTTCGCGCCTGCCGCCGGTGCCGGCCCGACGCCACTCCCGGGTCGCCAGAGTGGAACGAGCGCGCCGATCTCGTGGGCCGGGCGATGCGACTGATCGCTGACGGCGTCGTCGATCGCGGCGGCGTGAGTGAGCTTGCCCGCCGCCTCGGGTACAGCGAGCGCCATCTCACCCGTCAGCTCACGGCCGAGGTCGGCGCCGGACCGATCGCGCTGGCCCGCGCCCAACGAGCGCAGAGCGCGCGCGTGCTCATCGAGACGACAGAGCTCCCGTTCGCGCATGTCGCGTTCGCGGCAGGGTTCGCGAGCATCCGCCAGTTCAACGACACGATCCGTGCGGTGTTCGCGGCGGCGCCGACCGACCTCCGTCGTGCTCGCCGCGCCAGCGATGTCGCGCCGCCCGGTGCCATCGCGCTGCGCCTCCCGTGCCGGGTGCCCTTCGACGGCGACGCGCTGCTCGACTTCCTCGGAGCGCGGGCCGTCCCCGGCGTGGAGGAGATCGTGGGTAGCACCTACCGCCGTGCCTTGCGCCTGCCCCACGGAGCGGGGGTCGCCGAGCTGACGCCGCAACCCGACCACGTGCGCGCGGTCCTGCGGCTCGACGACCTCCGGGATCTCACGACGGCGGTGCAGCGCTGCCGCCGGTTGTTCGACCTCGATGCCGATCCGCATGCCATCGCCGAGCAGCTCGGCACCGATCCTGATCTCGGGCCGTTGGTCGCGAAGGCTCCCGGGCTCCGACTCCCCGGGGCGGTCGACGGCGCCGAGATCGCGACCCGAGCGGTGCTGGGCCAGCAGATCAGTGTCGCCGCGGCCCGCACGCTTGCAGCACGGCTGGTAGCTCTCGCGGGAACGCCTCTCGCGGGGCCGGACGGCGGACTGACGCACCTGTTCCCCACTCCCGAGTCGCTCGCCGATGCGGATCTCGCCGCGATCGGGATGCCGGCATCACGTCGTGCCGTGCTCGGGTCGATGGCGTCCGCACTTGCGGATGGGGACGTCGTCCTCGATCCGGGCGCGGAGCGAGCGTGGACGTGCGCGGCGCTGACTGCGATCCGCGGCGTCGGGCCCTGGACCGCGTCGTACATCACGATGCGCGGTCTCGGTGATCCTGACGTGTTCCTCGCCTCCGACCTCGGTGTCCGACACGCGTTGGATGCTCTCGGGCTGCCGAGCTCCCCGCGCGCCGCCTCCAGGCTCTCGGAGTCGTGGCGACCGTGGCGGTCGTACGCCGTGATGCATCTCTGGGCGTCGCTTCCCGCCGCGCGCCCCGAACCCCTCGAACTGAAGGATCCAGAAAGGAACGATCATGAAGAGTGCAGCAGTGGCCACGGTCGACACCGTGGCCGGCCCGTTCACGATTGTCGTCGCGAACGACGTGGTGATCGCAAGTGGGTGGACGAGCTCGGTCGACGAGGTTCTCGAGCCGGTCGCCTCGAACCTCCGACCCGAGTCGATCGAGAGGCGCACCGAGCTCGGACGGATCACAGCGGCGGTCGATCGCTACAACGAAGGCGACCTCACTGCGATCGACGACATCGCGGTGGAACAGCATTCAGGTCCGTTCATCGAGATCGCGTGGGATCTGCTGCGCACCGTGCCTCCCGGGGCGCCGATCACCTACGCGGAGTTCGCGGCAAAGGCCGGTCGTCCGGAGGCAGTACGAGCCGCGGCGAGCGCATGCGCCCGCAACTCCGCGGCGCTGTTCGTGCCGTGCCATCGGGTGGTCCGCACGGGCGGCGGGCTCGGCGGGTTCCGCTGGGGCCTCGAGATCAAGCAGCGTCTGCTCGATCACGAGGCCGCCCAGCCGGCCTAGTTCTCACCGCGCTCTTACGCCGCTCTCAGACAATTCCCAGAATCGGGGGCCATGCTGGTCTCGTGAGTGTCGAGACTCTCCCCAAACCGCGCGCGTCCTCGTCACGGACGACGAGGACAACATCCGGTTCCTGCTCGATGCCGCCCTTCGCCACTTCGGGTTCGAGGTGCACCTTGCGGCGTCCGGACGCGAAGCCCTCGGCGCAGTCGCGGAGACGAAGCCCGACCTGATCGTCCTCGACGTGATGCTTCCGGATCTCGATGGGTTCGAGGTGTGTCGTCGCCTGCGGTCGGATGGCGTGCGCGTGCCCGTCCTGTTCCTCACCGCGCGCGACGGCATGGAAGACAAGGTGCGCGGGCTCACGCTTGGCGGCGACGACTATGTCACCAAGCCGTTCAGCCTCGAGGAGGTCGTGGCGCGGGTGCGAGCAATCCTGCGTCGAGCGTCGGGTGAGATGCCGACCTCGGTGCTGCGCTTTGCCGATCTCGAGATGGACGAGGATGCACACATCGTCCGCCGCGCCGGCACGTCGGTGGATCTGTCGCCCACCGAGTACAAGCTGCTCCGCTACATGCTGGTCAACTCGGGCCGCGTGGTGACGAGAGCACAGATCCTCGATCATGTGTGGGAGTACGACTTCGGTGGCGAGGCCACCGTCGTGGAGACCTATGTGAGCTACCTGCGCAAGAAGCTCGACCCGCTCGGCGAACCCCTGATCAAGACGGTGCGCGGCGTCGGGTACGCCCTCCGTCAGGACTGATATGTCGCTGCGCCGCCGTCTTGTCGCGGCGATCGTCGTCGTCGGCGCCGTGCTCGTCATCGCGGGTGTCGCGGTCGCGGGACTCATCCGGGGGGCGCTCATCGACCAGGTCGACCAGCAGCTCGAGCGGGCGACGCCGCCGCTCGGCGTCTTCATCGGTGCGTTCGAGGCGGGTGTAGCCGTCGGCCCGACCGACGTGTTGGGTCCCGGGCCCGGTGGCGAGGGGGAGACCGGTTCACCGAGCTGTACGTCGCTGTCGGATCGTCCGAAGGCATGCGCGTGTTCGGGCCGACCTACGGGGAGGACTCGCCACCCGACCTCGTCGAGGTGATGCCCGCGCCGGGCACGCAGATGGATCGGGAGTTCACGACGGTCGACGCCGTGGGAGGGGACGGGCCCCGATACCGCGTCCTGCTCGAAGGAGTTCCCGGAGGCGGTGCGATCGCGGTGGCGCAGTCGCTGCGCGACACCGACAACACCTACCGACAGATCGTGACCGTCGAGGTGCTCGCGTTCCTCGCCGTGCTGCTCACGCTCGCGGTCGCGGCGTGGTGGCTGCTGCGCCACGGGGTTCGTCCGCTCGACAAGATGGCGGCGACTGCCAACGCGATCGCCGACGGCGACCTGTCGCGACGGGTCGAGCCCGCCGAGGCCGCCACCGAGGTGGGCCGGCTCGGCATCGCGCTGAACACCATGCTCGGTCACATCGAGGAGGCGTTCGACGAACGCCAGGAGTCCGAGGATCGCCTCCGTCGCTTCGTCGCGGACGCGTCGCACGAGCTGCGGACGCCACTGACTTCGATCCGGGGGTACGCGGAGCTGTGGCGGCAAGGGGCGATCGCAACCGAGGGCGAACAGGCGGACGCCATGCGGCGAATGGAGCACGAGGCCGCGCGCATGGGGCGCCTCGTCGACGACATGCTGCTGCTCGCCCGTCTCGACGAGGGCCGTCCACTCGATCTCGTGCCGGTCGACCTGGGATTCATCGCGGAGGACGCGGTGCGCGACGCGCGTGCGGTGGAGCCCGATCGTCCGATCTCTCTCGAGGTCGAGCCAGGTGTGGCGGTGCTCGGCGACGCGGACCGGCTCGGCCAAGTCGCGGCGAACCTGCTCGCCAACGCGCGGGCGCACACGCCACCGGGCACACCGGTCGAGGTGCGGGTGTCGCGCGACGCTGCCACCGCGGTGCTCGAGGTCACCGACCACGGGCCCGGTCTCCCTCCGGAGATCGCGGAGAGCGTGTTCGAGCGATTTGTCCGCGCCGATCCGGCCCGGGCGCGAGCGACGGGCGGGACAGGGCTCGGACTGGCGATCGTCGCGGCTGTCGCGGACGCGCACGGCGGGACGGCGGCAGTTTCGTCGGTGCCGGGTGAAGGTGCGACCTTCCGCGTCGTGCTGCCCGCGCAGGTTCGGACCAACGGGTTCGTGACGCACGGGTAACCGCCGTCGCCGCGAGGCCTCGGGGTATGGTGCGCGCGCTTCCCAAGGAGGTTGCGCCACATGAACGAACGGATGCGGATCGCGTTGGTCGAGGCCTTCGGTACCGGCTTCCTGGTGTTGGGAGGGTGCGGCACCGCGGTGTTGGCGGGGGGTGTGGTGGGGAACCTCGGGGTGTCGCTCGCCTTCGGCCTGAGCTTGCTCGTCATGGTGTACACGATCGGTCCGATCACCGGCTGCCACATCAACCCGGCCGTCACGCTCGGCCTGATGGTGGTCGGTCGGACCAAGAAGGAGGACGTGCCCTACTACATCGTCGGGCAAGTCGTTGGTGGCCTCATTGCCGGCCTGATCCTCTTCGCGATCGCGAACGGCATCGACGGCTTCGACGCGACGAACAACTTTGCGGCGAACGGCTGGGGTGAGTTCTCGCCTTCGGCGGTCCCGCCGCTCGAGGGCTACAACCTCGCGGCCACGATCATCACCGAGATCGTGATGACCGCGTTCCTGCTCGTAGCGATCGTGGCCAGCTTCCACCGCAAGTTCTCAGTCGGCTTCGCGGGAGTCTCGATCGGCCTTGTCCTCACGCTCGTGCACCTCATCAGCATCCCCGTCGACAACACGTCGGTGAACCCCGCCCGCAGCATCGCGGTCGCCCCGTTTGCCGGCAGCGACGCATGGCAGCAGCTGTGGGTGTTCATCGTCTTCCCGATCGCGGGAGCCATCGTGGGCGCGGTGCTCTACCAGTTCCTGCAGGGACCGACCGACGCCGTAGAGACGTACAAGACGGATTGACAGCTCACGCCTGGCGTTGGGCGGCGTGGCCGACGCCAGGCGAGCGGTGGTGGCGAGTCGGGCTCGCCATCAGTGGGGGCGTCTTTGTCGCGGTGACGCTCCTTGTCGTCGCCGATGCCGGTGCAGGGCTCGACGAGCGGGCGACGGAGTGGGTGTTCGGATGGCCCGCCGGATGGGCGGACTTCATGCGGGGTGTGTGGCGGCTGGCGACTCGACCCGTCGCGCTCCTGTACCTGCTTCTCGCCGCGCTGATCTGGCGGCGCCCGCAGCCCGCGGTCGCGATGGCCGCCGCGGCGCTCGCCTCGTGGGGACTCACGTTGCTCGTGAAGGAAGTCGTCGGACGGGCTCGCCCCACCGAGGCGCTGCTCGGTGCGGCCGCCCGCGATCCTCTCGCCGGGTACGGATACTCATCGGCTCACGCGGCGCTTGCTGCGGCGCTGCTGGTGCCGGTCGTTGCGATCGTGCCGCGGCGAGTGCGCCCGGTCGCCGGTGCGGCGGCCGTTGCCACCGTCGCCCTCGTGGCCGTGAGTCGCGTGTACAGCGGTGCGCATTTCGCACTCGACGTGATCGGCGGCGCAGCGCTCGGCGCCGCGTGCGGTTTTGCTGCCCTGGTCGCCACGGGGAGCCTCAGACGTAGGATCGAGAGGTGGAACCCACGAACCTGCTCGTGAAGTCCGACGGTCCGATCACCCGCATCACACTGAATCGGCCCGAGAAGCGAAACGCGATGAGCTTGGACCTGATGGCCGAGCTCACCTCGGCGCTCGAGGCCGTGCGCCATGACAGCGAGTGCCGGATCGTGGTGATCGCCGCGGCTGGCCCCGCGTTCTCGGCGGGCCACGATCTCGCCGAGATGGCGGCTGAGCGCGATGCCGCGGCGTATCGGCGCTTGTTCGAGGGGTGCGCCGACCTCATGAACGCGATCCGCACCATTCCGCAACCGGTCATCGCGCAGGTGCACGGGGTCGCGACCGCCGCCGGATGCCAGCTCGTCGCCGCGTGCGACCTCGCTGTCGCGGAGGAGGGGGCGCGGTTCGGCACGCCCGGCGTGAAGATCGGGCTCTTCTGCTCGACGCCGATGGTGCCGATCTCACGTGCGATCGGCCGCAAGCGGGCGCTCGAGATGTTGCTCACTGGCCAGCTCATCGATGCCGGGACCGCGCTCGAGTGGGGACTGATCAACCGGGTCGTACCGCTCGACACTTTGCCCGAGGCGGTTGACGACCTCGCGGCCTCGATTGCGAGCGCGAGCGCGCTCACCGTCGCCATCGGCAAGCAGGCGTTCTACGCGCAGATCGATGTCGACGAGCGTCAGGCGTATGACCTCACGGTTCCCGTCATGACGATGAACGCCATGACCGAGGACGCCGCCGAAGGCATCTCGGCGTTCCTCGAGAAGCGCACGCCGGAGTGGCGGGGCCGCTAAGCCGCGGTCGCCGTCCCCGCGATCGGGTCGACGGTCACCATCTCGCCCGTACGTAACCGAGTGCACGCTTGGACATCGCCGAGCACCGCGGGGATGCCGAGCTCGCGGGCGATGACAGCGGCATGCGACACGAGTCCGCCGGTCGTGGTGACCAGGGCACCTGCGTGCACGAGGATCGAGTTCCAGGCCGGGGTGGTGAAACGAGTGACGACGACGTCCCCGGGCTCGATGAGCCCCATCGCGACGGTTGGGTCGTCGACGACGAGAGCCCGGCCCGTGTACGCCTGTTGCCCCACGCCAATCGCGCTTCCGTCTGCAGGGAGCATGTGGTTGGCCGTGGCCAGTTGCGCGGCTCCCATCAGGGCGAGCGCCCGAGGGAGCGCACTGAGCGGGGGGATCGCGAACTCGGGGCCGAGCCGGAGCGGCGCGTCCGACGCAGACCACTCGGCTCGTTGTACGCGCCGTGCCGATGCCTCATCGGGAGAGGGCGCACTCCCGCCTTCGAGTCGCGCGACCAGCTCATCCACCGTCAGCTCGACCGCGAGCGCGGGGTCGGCGAGCCCGATGCGGCGTCCCGCCTCGAGCATCGCCCGCCTCAGGAGCCCGAGGGGCCACGCTCCCGTGAGCGCGCCGTTGTCGTCGCGCAGCGGGACCGCGGCGCGGGCATCCGCGACGAGCGCTCTGAGCTCGGCCCGGTGCTCCTCTGGCACGAGCTCCTCGAGGTCGATCGGCGCGACCGTCGGAGCCTGCTGGGGCTCGGGTCGGGTGGGGAGCTCGACCCATGCGAGCGCGTCCAGGTCGTAGCCCGTGACGAGCTGCCAGTCTGGTGGTGTCGTCGTTCCCGCCGACACGGGCGACGCTCCGTCGAGGGCTCGCATTGCCGTGCCTGCATCGATGCCCCACTCCGCGCAGCGAGCGATGAGGAGGCCGACCGGCAGCAGATCGTCGCCGTGCAGCTCGAAATGCCGGCGGTAGCCGTCGACGGCGAGCTGGCGACAGTCACGCAGATGCACGACGAGCTCGTCGTCGTTCAACGCCGCTGGCTCGACTGCCTCGATCTTCTCGTCGCGTGCCTGCCACTGGTCGCGCTCGAACTCGAACCAGTGCGTGGCCGCTGCCCGCCACGGGCGCTCGTCGAGTGCGCGCCGCGCCGCCTTCGTGCGGGCGCGGAACGCCGGATGAAGCCGTGCCATCAGCCACACGGCAGCGGCGGGTGGCGTGCGCTTCATCTCCCGTGGTCCCGCGAGGGGCACGGGCGTGATGTAGAGGTGGCCGTGGACGTACGCGACGTCGAGCGTGCGCGCGAGCACGCCATACCGCGACATGTACGAGCCCATGCCGGCCGGGCAGGTGTCGGCGTAGAGGCGTTGATACTCGGGCGTGAGCGCGTTCGGGAAGTGATCGGCCAGTCGCATCCATCCGCCCGGGCCGGGCGGGTCGAACGTGAGCAGTGTTGGCGTGGTCATGGCTTTGTCGCCTCGATCAGTGTCTGCACGGCCCAGAGCGATGCGTCGAGCGCGTCGTCGACGTCGAGGCCTTGGCGGTCATGGAGCTCCACGAGCGCGAGCGATCCGCTCACGAGGAGGAGCATCGAGATCAGTCGCTCGCCCTCGGGCGAGGATGGCGTGATCCCGAACTGCTCGATGTGCGCTGCGAGCTGGGCGCGGCTGCGCGCGAGGCGTGCCTCACGCATCTCGCGCCCCGCTGCGGAGGTGATCTGGTGGCGCAGCAGCGCCATGTTCTTCGAGAAGTCGTGCCACATCGCTCGCTGGAAGCCCGCGTAGTCCGTCGGCTCGACACCGCCGAGCGCCTGCCGTGAGGGCTCAGCGGCCGCTGCCGCGAGCAGCTCGTCCTTCGTGGGGAAGTAGCGGTAGATCGTCGCGACCGAGACGCCGCTGCCGCGTGACACGGCCGGCACAGAGAGCTCGTCGAGTGACCCGTCAGCGACGAGGTCGAGCACGGCGGCGAGCACCTTGCGCCGAGTCAGCTCCCGATGCTCATCTCGCAATGACACCGCTCGATCATGCACTGCCTGAGATGATCATGTCAATATGATATGACCATCTCAACCTGTGAGGATCCTGCGGCGCCCGGGCTACTTGACGAGGGGATCGCGCGGGAGGCCGAGGATCCGCTCACCGATCTGGTTGCGCTTGATCTCCGAGGTGCCGCCCGCGATCGACATTGCGCGGTGCATGAGCACGAGCAGGTTGCTCATGCCGCCGGGGCCGTCCATGAACGCCGCGTCGGGGCCGCTCAGCTCGGTGAGCACGGCGGCCGCCTCGTGGCCGAGCTCGGACAGGATGAGCTTGGTCATCGCGCCCTCGGGGCCGGGTCCGCTGCCGGCGACGGCGCGGTGCGTGCTGCGCAAATTCAGCAATCCCATCGCTTGATGCTGCGCGGTGTAGCGCCCGATGCGCGCCGCACCACCGGGAAGGCGGTCGGGATGCTGATCGAACGGCGCGAGCAGCGCCGAGCCGGGCATCGACATGCCACCCTGGCCACCGCCGATGCTCACGCTCTCGTTCCCGAGGGTCGCGCGGGCGACGGTCCACCCGCCGTCGACCGGCCCGACGACGTCGTCGTCCGGCACCAGCACGTCGTTGAAGAACACCTCGTTGAACTCGGAGCCGCCGCTCGTCATGCGCAGCGGGCGCACCTCGACGCCCTCGGCGTGCATGTCGATCACCATCGTCGTGATGCCTTCGTGCTTCGGGACGTCAGGGTTGGTGCGCACGGTCGCGAACCCCATGCCGGCGACGTGGGCGCCGCTCGTCCACACCTTCTGTCCGCTGACGAGCCAGCCGCCTTCGACGCGCGTGCCCTTGGTCTTGATGCCCGCAGCGTCCGACCCGGCGTCGGGCTCGGAGAAGAGCTGGCACCAGACGACCTCCTGGTTGAGCGCCGGGAGCACCCAGCGCGCGACCTGATCGTCGGTCGCGTACTCGATCAGCGTGAGGATGACCCAGCCCGTGATGCCATAGCCAGGGCGGCTGATGCCAGCGGCGGCGAACTCCTGCTCGACGACGAGCTGCTCGACCGCACCCGCCTCGCGCCCGTAGGGCCGAGGCCAATGCGGCATCACGTACCCGGACTTGATGAGCGCAGCGCGCTGCTCGCTCTCCGACTTGCCCTTGATGCTCTCCGCGAACGTACGTACCTCTTCACGGATCGCCTCTGCCTCGGGGGGCAGCTCGACGGTCTTGGCGCGAGTCACGCCGCGACGCACGAGGTCAGTGAGATCGATCGCGGCGGCCTCCGGGTCGAGATAGCCGAGCAACACGGTCGCCCGCCGCATGAAGAGATGAGCATCGTGCTCCCACGTGATCGCAATGCCACCGTGGACCTGCGTGTTGAGGTTCGCGCAGAGATCGGCGGCGGGGCCGGCAAGCGTGGCGGCGACCGCGGCGGCATAGGAGAGCTGATCGCCGCCGGTGCTCGCGGCTTTGGCTGCATCCCACACTGCGCTCGTCGCCAGCTCGGTCGCCACCGCCATGTTGGCGCAATGGTGCTTCACCGCTTGGAACATCGCGATCGGGCGCCCGAACTGCAGACGCTCCTTGGAGTACGCGGCCGCCATGTCCGTGCATTCGCGAGCGAGGCCGACGGCCTCCGCCGAGAGCACCACCCTCGCGAGATCCACGAGCACCCGTCGCGCGCCAGGCAGCACGGTGACGGGTGCGCTCTCGAGGGTCACTCGCGCGGTGCGCCGCGTCGGATCCATGTTGCGGGGTATTTCGACCGTCACGGTCTTGCCGGCTTCGGCGACGTCGACCACCACAACGTCGTCGCCGCTCGCGACGAGGATGATGTTGGCCACGCCGCCGCCGAGCACGTTGCCGGCCGGGCCCGACGCCTTGCCGTCCCTTACGACGACGGTCGCGGCACTCGCCAACGCCACCGCCCCGATCGTCGACCCGTCGGTCAGTCCCGGCACATGGTCCTTCGCCTGCGTCCCTCCGCACGCGGCCAACACGGCGCTCGCGATCACGGTTGGGACGAACGGTCCGGGAGCGACGGCTCGACCGAGCTGCTCGATCACGACGGCGGTCTCCTCGAGCGTGTAGCCGGAGCCGCCGAGCTCCTCGGGTACGTGAAGTCCGAGCCATCCGAGGTCGGCGAGCTCAGCCCACCACGACGGCAGCCCTTCGTCGGGCGCTTCGAGGAGCGAACGGGCCGAGCCGCGGGCGTCCCTCCGTGCGAGGAAGGCGGCGGCGGTCTCGGCCAGGGCGCGGTGATCTTCGGTCAAGGCGATCGACATGGTCGCGACGGTACGCGCCCGTCACCGCCGCGACCAAGATCGGACAGGGGTCATCCGGTCCGATCGCCCTGCATGGCCGACTGCCACACCCAGGTCGGAAGGCCTTCGAGACTTGGAGGTGGCCTGGAGCCCTGTGGAGACAATCTCCACGTGGTCTTCAGGACCGTCTGTCCTTCTGGGCGCACGATCGAGGCATGGAAGCTGCGCTACTGACCAAACGGGGATTGCGCGTCGACGTCGTCGGCGTGAGTCGAGTTGTCCGAGGTGGGCAGACCGTGCTTCGTGACGTGACGTTCGCGGTCGAGCCCGGCGAGGTGATCGCCGTCGTCGGCGCGAGCGGCGCCGGCAAGTCGAGCCTTCTCGACGCGATCGCGGGCGTTCGGGCTCCCTCGAGCGGCAGCGTTCGCTTCGACGGTGTCGACGTGCGCCACCGTGCCCTAGGTCACGCCATCGGCTACGTGCCGCAGGACGACGTGGTGCATCGAGAGCTGCCGTTGGAGGCCACGCTCCGCTACGCCGCCCAGCTGCGTCTTCCGAGAGGCACGACCACGGCGGAGGTCGAGCGCGCAGTGAGCGGCGCCTTGCGGAGCCTCGAGCTCGAGGAGCGCGCCACCCTGCGGGTCGGGTCACTCAGCGGAGGTCAACGCAAGCGAGCGAGCATCGCCGCGGAGCTTCTGACTGGACCCAGAGCCATGTTCCTCGACGAGCCGACGTCGGGTCTCGATCCGGCGACGGCAGTGGGTCTCATGCGCACGCTGCGCAATCTCGCCGAGCAGGGCACGACGGTCGTGCTCACCACGCACAGCACCGAGGACCTGCAGCACTGTGACCGGATCGTGTTCATGGCTTCGGGCGGATGCCTCGCCTTCGTGGGGACTCCGGACGAAGCGCTCGCGCACTTCGATGTGACCCGCCATTCGGAGATCTATGAGCGACTCACGGCTGCCTCGTGTGGACAGTGGGTCGGGCCGACCGCGGCCCCGATGGATGATCTGGACCTTCCAGTGGTAGTGCCCACCCCACGCATCACGCCGCTCACCGAGTGGGCCGTGCTCGCCCGGCGCAACATCGACGTCCTGCGTCGCAACCGGTTGACGCTCGCGATTCTCGCCGGGTCACCGGTGCTCGTCGTCGCGATGTTCGCGATGTTGTTCGAGCCCGGAGCGTTCGATCCGAGGTCGCCATCGCCGACCGCCGCGGTGAGCATCGCGTACTGGATGGCGTTCGGTGCGTTCTTCTTCGGCCTGACCTACGGCCTGTTGCAGATCTGCACGGAGATCGCGATCGTGCGCAGGGAGCGACTCGTCGGCCAGCGCATCGGTCCGTATCTGGCGGCCAAGGTGGCGGTCCTGGTTCCGATCCTGCTCGGAGTCGTCGTGTTGATGCTCGTCACGCTGGGTGCGCTGGACCGCCTTCCCAACCTCGAGCTCGACACCTATCTGCAGCTCACGTCGACGCTCATGGCCACTGCGGTCGCCGCCCTTGCTCTCGGCCTCCTTGCCTCAGCCGCGGTCACCGACCCGACACAGGCCACACTCGCGCTGCCGATGCTCTGCTTCCCGGCCGTGCTGTTCTCCGGCGCAGTGCTCCCGGTGCCGTCGATGGCCGTCGGCGGAAGGATCATGAGCCTGTTCGTGATCGCACGGTGGGGGTTCGAGGCCGTCGGCCACCAGCTCGGAGTCGACGGGTTCGTCGCCGAGTACGGCGACTCCTTCGCTCACTCGGCCGCCAGCCGGACGGCAATCCTGATCGCGTTCACGGCGGTGCTGCTGTTCGCCGCCGGTCGCGTGCTCAGGAGCCGGACATCTGCCTGACGACCGCGGCGGTATGGCGGGCCACGATGCGGTTCTCGTCGCTGGCGACGACGTGCACCGACACGGCGCCGGTGCCCACGCCGAGGTGCTCCAGGCCCTCGCAGATCTCGCCTCGGAGCTCGGCGGACCGTTCGCCGATGCCTCCGGTGAACACGAGCGAGTCGATGCCTCCGAGCACAGCGGCGAGCGCGCCGATCTGCTTGCGCACCGTCATGCACCACAGCTCAACCGCGAGGGCTGCACGCGCGTCTCGGGATCGGACATGGAGCAGTTCGCGCATGTCACCCGTCGAGCCCGAGACGCCCCGCAGTCCGCTCTCGTCCTCGACGAGCCGCTCGAGGCCGTCGGCGTCGAGGCCGTGCTCGCGCATCACGTGCACCAGCGCTCCCGGATCGATGTCACCCGACCGTGTGCTCATCATGAGCCCGCCGATCGGAGTGAGCCCCATCGTCGTGTCGACGCACCGGCCGTTTCGCACGGCGGCGAGGCTGGCGCCGCTGCCGAGATGGGCGATGACCGCCCGCTCACCCAGCGCATCGCCGATTGAGGAGACGGCCCACTCGTACGACAAGCCGTGGAATCCGTACCGGCGCACGCTGCCGGCTTCCGCGGGGATCGGCAGGGTTCGGGCGACCAGCGGCAGGTCGTGATGGAAAGCCGTGTCGAAGCAGGCGACCTGCGGCAGACCAGGGAACGTCCGGCCCGCAACTTCGATTGCCGCAAGCGACGCCGGCTGATGACGCGGAGCGAACACCGCCGCGGCCTGGACATCTGCGAGCACGGACTCGTCGATCAGCGATGGCCGCCACCGGTCCGGACCGCCATGCACGACGCGGTGGCCGATCGCGCTCGGAGCGTCGACACCGCGCGACCGAAGTGACTCGAGTGCAGCGTCGAGCGCGGGCGAAAGTTGCCCCGAGGACATGTCCTGTTCATCTTCACCGAGGGGCTCCTCGTCGTGCAGCGCGCACCGGAACGCCGCAACCTTCAGCGACGATGACCCTGCATTGAGTGCGTAGACGACGACCGGCTTCGTAAGCGCGAGCATCGTTGTCATGGATGCCCAGAGCAACTTGCTCGACCGGTACTGGCGAGCAGCCAATTACCTGACCGTCGGCCAGATCTACCTCCGTGCGAACCCGCTGCTGCACCTGCGACTGGCCCCGGAACACATCAAGCCCCGGCTCCTGGGGCACTGGGGCACATCGCCGGGACTGAGCTTCGTTTACGTGCACCTCAACCGTCTCATTCGTGAGCGCGACGCGAACGTGATCTACATCGCGGGTCCGGGGCACGGCGGTCCGGCGCTCGTCGCCAACGTGTACCTGGAGGGCACGTACACCGAGATCTACCCCGACGTGACCGAGAACGAGGACGGCATGCTGCGCCTGTTCCGACAGTTCTCGACGCCGGGTGGCATTCCCAGCCATGTGAGCGCGCCCACGCCAGGGTCGATCCATGAAGGCGGCGAGCTCGGGTACGCGTTGGTGCACGCGTTCGGCGCGGCGTTCGACAACCCCGATCTCATCGTTGCGTGCGTCATCGGCGACGGGGAAGCGGAGACCGGACCGCTCGAGGGCTCGTGGAAAGGGGTGCGATTCCTGAATCCGGCGCGCGACGGAGCAGTGCTGCCGGTCCTGCATCTCAACGAGTTCAAGATCAGCGGGCCGACCGTTCTCGGCCGCACGAGCGACGAGGATGTTTCCGGACTGCTGCGCGCGCATGGATACGACCCCGTGCTCGTCAGAGGGAGCGATCCGGAGCAGATGCATCCCGAGTTCGCCGGCGTGCTCGACGCCGCGCACACGCGCATCCGCGAGATCCAAGAAGACGCGCGCAGCAGCTGGCTTCACGACGCGACCCCGGTGGCCCGCGATCGTGCTGCGCACGCCGAAGGGCTGGACCGGGCCCGATGTCGTCGACGGTGTCCAGGTCCAGGGGACGTTCCGCGCCCATCAGGTGCCCCTCGCGGGAGTGCGGGAGAACGCCAACCACCTCGCCATGCTCGAGGATTGGCTGCACGGCTACGAGCCGGAGGCGCAGTTCGACGAGAAGGGTGCGCTCGTCGACGAGCTCCGAGCGCTCGCGCCAACGGGCGATCGGAGGATGGGCGCGAATCCCCACGGAAACGGAGGACGCCTGCTGCAACCGCTCGACATCCCCGACTTCGGCTCGTACGCCGTCGATGTGCCGCGGCCGGGAACGGTGATCCAGGAGTCGACCCGTCGCTTCGGCGAGATGCTTCGCGACATCTACGTCCGCAACCCGGAGCGGTTCCGGCTTTTCTGCCCGGACGAGACCCTGTCGAATCGGCTCGGCGCTGTGTTCGAAGTCGAGAACCGCTGCTCGATGGATCCGATCGGGCCGTACGACGACCATGTGGCTCACGACGGCCGCGTCATGGAGGTCTTGAGCGAGCACTGCTGCGAGGGGTGGCTCGAGGGCTATCTCCTCAGCGGACGCCACGGCCTGTTCGCGACCTACGAGGCGTTCGCGATGGTGCCGGTGTCCATGGCCGTGCAGCACGCCAAGTGGCTCGGCGAGTGTCGATCATTGGAGTGGCGGGCACCCGTGGCTTCGCTGAACGTGCTGCTCACGTCGACGTGCTGGCGCAATGACCACAACGGGTTCAGCCATCAAGGCCCCGGGTTCATCGACACCATGCTGTCGATGCGGGGCGTGGTCGCCCGCGTGTACCTGCCACCGGACGCCAACTGCCTCCTGTCGGTCGCCGACCACTGCCTCGCCAGTCGCGACTATGTGAACTGCATCGTCATCGACAAGCAGCCACAGCTGCAGTGGCTCGACCTCGATGCGGCCCGTGAGCACTGCGCGAAGGGCGCCTCGCGGTGGGAGTGGGCCAGCACGGACGCTCCTGGGCGCGATCCCGACGTGGTGCTCGCGTGCGCCGGCGACGTCGCGACACTCGAGACGGTGGCGGCGGCGTGGCTCATCCGAAAGTTCCTGCCGGAAGCAGCGGTCAGGCTCGTGAACGTCGTCGACCTCACCGTGCTCTTCCCGAACTCGGTGCATCCGCACGGCCTGCCGAGCGACGACTTCGTCCGACTCTTCACCGCGGACACCGACGTCGTGGTCGCCTTCCACGGGTATGCGCGTGAGCTCCATCAGATCCTGCACGGCCGACCGTCGCCGGCGCGGTTCCATGTGCATGGCTTCCAGGAGCAGGGCACCACGACGACACCGTTCGACATGGTCGTGTTGAACGAGATGAGCCGGTACCACCTCGCCGCGGACGCGGTCCACCGGTCACGCAGCCCCCTCGCGGGTGCCGGCGCGCTCCTCGACCACTGCCACGAGATGCTCGCTCGCCATCACGACTACGTCCGGGAGCACCTCGAGGACATGCCGGAGATTCGAGACTGGGCGTGGACCGAGGTCGGCTGATCAGGAAGGTTCTGGCGTCTCGGGGGCGTCCTCCTCCAATCCGAATGGCTTGCGCAGCTTCGGGAAGCGCTGAGGCAGCAGCCGAAGCACGGGGAGCGAGAACACGAACTGCGAGATGCTGCCGAACCGCTCGTAGATCACTGCGTTCACGGACATCGAGACCATGATCATCCGACCGATGATGAAGAACCAACCGAGCACGACGATCGTGGTGCCTACCGCGCCGTAAAGCTCCGAAGCGCGATCGAATCGACCCGGCAGGTAGAGCTGGCTCACGAGCTGAAGGCCCGCCACGGTCAACGCGACGAGCACCGAGCCCGGCAGGAGGGCGCTTGCATCGGTCGACGGAGACCGGGGCAGCAGGATCGACACCAGCATCCATGCCACGACGTAGATGGCAAGCGCGACCAAGAACGACATGCCGGCGACAGCGACGCCCAGCTCCTGGCGGATGCGGCCGACGATCAACGAGACGAGCCCGACGCCGGCTATCAGCCCGACGATCGCGCCCACGGCCTTGATTGACGCCCTTGGTCGCATCGGCAGCTGCCAGGCCAGGCAGCTAGCCGCGACCATGGTCTTGCTGAGGGTCCGACCTGTGGTCACCATGCCGAACAGTCCAACGAGTACCGCGATCCACCGGGTGGTGTTCGGTTGGCTCAGCGCGGTGTTGATCTGGTCGGCAATTCCCCCGCTCAGCCCTGCGTCGCTCACGTCGCGCTCGCTCACTGCGCTCGAGAAGAAGCCGAGGATGCCGACCAGGAACAACAGCAGGGGCACGAAGAACAGGAACAGCCGAAACGCGACCGCCGCGCTCGACCACCGTCCCGGCCGACTCGCGGTCGCGGTGATAGATCCGCACGGCGACGTCGACGAGCGGCCGGTGCTTGTACCGCTCGTAGGTCTTCTCGGCCTGGTCTCGGCCCGCGGCGACCCTGTTCTGTCCGCGCTCGATCAAACCTCTCCAGAGGGAGGTCTCGCCGTCGACAGGCGGGTCCTCTGGTGCCTGCACTCGGCCATGGTGTCACCGATGGGTCCCGGTGGGCGCGCTGACTACGTGCGCTGACCAGGCGCGCTGACTAGCGAGCGCAGACGCTGCTCATCCCGCCGTTGGCGCACAGCCACAGCACGGCTTCCTTCACCGACGAGACGCCGACGAGGTTCGTGCGACCCGCGCGAACGGCTCGACCGTGGGGAGGTCGGCGCGGGGCATGAGGAAGAAGTTCGCGCCCGCGCGTGCCGAGGCGTCGACCTTGGCGTCGTAGGCCAGGACCGGGTCGACGCTGCCTCCGGGGCCGAGCGCGCCGGTTGCCGCGATGAGCCGGTGGCCGGTGAGATCCCCGACGGTCAGCACGTCGACGTACGCGAGAGCGAGCACGAGTCCCGCGGAGCCGCCCCGCACCTTGCCCAGCTCGAGCTCGGGAGGCGGGCTCGTCAGCAGGCGCCGGAGATAGGTCGCACCACCGCCCGCGGGTTGGGGCCACGGCGCCTTCGGCACGAGGTCGACGTTGAAGATCTGACCGCCGCGGTAGACGCGGAGCCGGGAGGTCATCCCCGTCGCGAGATTCAGGTCGAGGGTCTGGCGCATCGGCGGGCGACCGTCGATCGTGATGATCGCATCGCCGGTGAGCAGGCCCGCCTGCTCGGCCGGGGTGCGGGCTCGTACGGCGGTCACCTCGAGGACGGGGCCGACGACCGCGACGGCGGTGAGCCAGGCTCCGCTCGCGGTCTCGCTGAGTGACTCCGACCGTGGGCTCGCGGCGACCGAGCTCGCGGTCCCGAACAAGCCGCCGCTGAACCCGAACGTGTGTCCCCACACCCACTGCCCGAGCGTCTGCTCACGAACCTCCGCCGCAGCCAGCAGGAATGCGCCGGGGTCGGAATCTGTGCTCTCGGCCGGGAGCACGAGGCGGCGGGCGCTGCCTCCGGTGACCACCGCACCGCCGATCGGGAGCCCGAGCGAGGCCACTAGGAGCGCCACGAGCACGCCCGCGAGGAGGCCGCGCACGTCTGCTTGGGTGCGCCCGTCAACCTTCGCCCTGGGGTCGCCCGCCCCCTCCACGCCGTGAGCACAGCACGTGGTTGCATTTCGTGCAAGTTGCACGCTGAGTGAGCGCAAGCGGCCGTACCTGGGGATATGAAAAGGTGAGCTCCGCCATGGAGCTCCCCGAAGCGCTCGAGTTCGTACGGTCGACCCACAACGGGGTGCTGGTGACCCTGAAACGCGACGGCCGGCCTCAGCTCTCGAACATCTCCTACGCCGTCACTGACGGGGACGTCATCCGCATCTCGATCACCGACGGCCGGGCCAAGACGAAGAACCTGCGACGCGATCCGCGGGCATCGCTGTACGTCGGCCGCCCCGACTTCTCCGCGTACGTGGTCGTCGAAGGCACGGTCGAGTTGTCCGCAGTGAGCACCGCGCCCGGAGACGCAGCCGGCCAAGAGCTCATCGAGCTGTTTCGTGCGGTGCAGGGGAAGGAGCATCCGGACTGGGACGAGTACAACGCCGCGATGGTGAGCGACCGCCGACTCGTCGCGCGACTTCGTCCCGAGCGGGCCTACGGCTTCGTGATGCGCTGACTCCAAACCGGCCCGTCGGGGAAGCGATAGCGCTCGATCGACTCGGCTTTCATCGTGATGCCGTAGCCGGGTGCGGTCGGCAGCCGATAGCGACCTCCCTCGACGACGACGCGATCGACGAAATGCTCGTGAAGGTGGTCGGCCCACTCGCACATGCGTCCGTCGAGTGAGCCCGACACTGCGACGTAGTCGAACGGAGCGATGTGCGAGACGTACTCACACAGCCCGACGCCTCCGGCATGCGGGCACACGGGTACACCGGCGGACGCGGCGAGCAGCAGGACCGCGAGGACCTCGTTCACACCGCCGAGTCGGCACGCGTCGACCTGACACACGCCGATCGCGTCCGCCTGCAGCATCTGCTTGAACATCACGCGATTGTGGGCGTGCTCGCCCGTCGCGACCTTCATGGGTGCGAGCGCCCGAGCGATCGCGGCGTGGCCGAGGACGTCATCGGGGCTCGTCGGCTCCTCGATCCAGTACGGATCTTGCGGGAGCAGCGCCTGCATCCAGTCGATGGCCTGGCCGACATCCCAGCGTTGGTTCGCGTCGGTCATGAGTAGGCGGTCGGGTCCCAGCTCGGCCCGGAGGAGCGCGGCCCGACGCTGGTCGTCGTCGAGGTCGGCGCCGACCTTCATCTTGATGGCGTTGAACCCGTCGCTGATCGCCTCGCGGCACAGCGTGCGGATCTTGTCGTCGCTGTACCCGAGCCAGCCCGCCGACGTCGTGTACGCCGGATAACCCTCGCGTTCGAGATGGGCGATGCGCTCCGCTCGCCCGGGTTCCTGTGCGCGCAACAGCTCGACGGCGGCCGTAGGAGTGAGCATGTCGGTCAGATAGGTGAAGTCGACGAGCTCGACGAGCTGTTCAGGGCTGAGGCCCGCGAGGAGCCGCCACAGTGGCTGGCCCTCTCGCTTGGCGCGAAGGTCCCATGCCGCGTTGACGATCGCCGCGACCGCCAGATGGATGGCGCCCTTCTCCGGCCCGATCCAGCGCAGCTGCGAGTCCCCGGTCAGCCGGCGCGCGAAGGGGCCGAGGCTGCGTCCGAGCTCCTCGACGTCGAGGCCGAGCACGAGTGGGGTCAGCGCGTCGACCGCGCGACAGACGATCTCGGTGCCGCGACCGATGGTGAACGCCAGACCGTGCCCTTGGCGGGAGGGATCGTCCGCGTCACGTCCGTCGGTGCGGAGGACGACGTACGCGGCCGAGTAGTCCGGATCCGGGTGCATCGCGTCGGAGCCGTCGAGCGCGTCGGAGGTGGGGAACCGGACATCGAAGACGTCCACCGCCGTGATACGAGTCATCGGCTGCGAGTCATGAGCCTGAGCGGCGATGCAGGATCAGTCAGCCAGCGTGAGGACGTCGGCGCCGTCGTCGGTGACGAGAATCGTGTGCTCGAACTGCGCCGTGCGCCGTCCGTCGACCGTGACCGCGGTCCAGCCGTCGTCCCACATGCGGTGCTGCCACCGTCCCATCGTGATCATCGGCTCGATCGTGAAGGTCATGCCGGGTTGCATCGGTGTCGTGAGCGCGGGCTCGTAGTAATGGAGGATCTGCAGATCGGTGTGGAACTGCTCTCCGATTCCATGCCCGATGAACGACCGCACGACCCCCAGTGAGTGCTTGGTGGCATGTCGCTCGATGGCGCGGCCGATGTCGGACAGCGGTCGTCCCGGTTGCACCGCCTCGATTGCGAGCATCAAGCACTCGTGGGTCACTCGCACCAGTCGTTGCGAGCCTTCGTCGACGTCGCCGACGAGGAACGTCGCGTTCGTGTCGCCGTGGACACCTTCGCGGTAGAGCGTGACGTCGAGGTTCACGATGTCACCGTCTTGAACCGGCCGATCGTCGGGGATGCCGTGGCAGATGACCTCGTTGACCGAGGTGCACAGCGACTTGCGGAAGCCGTTGTAGTTGAGCGGGCTCGGGTAGCCGTCGCGCTCGATGCAGGCGGCGTGGCAGATCGCGTCGAGCTCGTCGGTCGTGATGCCGGGTCGCACCGCGGCACCGGTGAGCGCCAGGATCTCGGCGGCGGCTCGCCCGGTCCTGCGCATGCGTTCGATCACGTCCGGTGACTTCACGTAGGGCTCGGGGCGACGGATCGCGACGCCGCTGTCCGCGTAGTCGGGACGGACGATCTCGGGTGGAACCGGACGGGCGGGGCTGATCACGCCCGGTTGGATGCGTCCCTCGAGCTCCTTGTGGCATCGCTTGTACTTCCGCCCGCTCCCGCACCAGCACGGATCGTTGGACCGCAGAACGGTGGGAGCAGAGGGAGCGGCGCGCACGATCTCAGCCTACGGCGCCGCTCAGTCGGCTGCGATTGTGGCGTTGATCGCACCGACGATGTCGTCGACCTGGGGCAGGATCGCCTGCTCCAGCGTCGGCTCGTAGGCGACGTGGGTGTCGAGGGCCGCGACGCGCCTGATCGGCGCCTGCAGGTCACCCCACAGCTCCTCGGCAGCCCAGGCCGCGACCTCGCCGCCGAACCCGGCGGTGAGCACGTCCTCGTGCACGACGACCAGTCGATGGGTGCGCCGCACGGACTCGCCGACGCACTCACGGTCCCATGGCGAGATCGTCCTGAGATCGATCACTTCGACCTCGCGGCCGTGCGCTTCCTTGACCTTCTCGGCCGCCTGCAGTGACTTCTCCACGGTCGCCCCCCACGTGACGATCGTGAGGTCGCGACCCGGACGCCGGACGTCCGCGACGCCGAACGGCACGATGTAGTCGGCCGGCGGATACGGATCGCGGGTATAGGGCTGTCGCAACAGGTGCTTGTGCTCGAGGAAGAGCACCGGATCCTCGCAGCGAAACGCCGCGCGCAGCAGTCCCGCAGCGTCCCGAGCACGCGAGGGGAACGCGATCAACAACCCGGGGATGTGAGCGAAGATCGACTCGCCCGACTGGCTGTGCCAGATCGAGCCCCCCGTGAGATACCCGCCGATCGGCACCCGCACCACCATCGGACAGGTGAAGGCACCGTTCGACCGCCAGCGGATCGTGGCCGCCTCGCTCTTCAGCTGCTGCATGGCCGGCCAGATGTAGTCGAAGAACTGGATCTCGGGCGCCGGCCGCAGGCCGCGCAGCGCCTGCCCGACGGCGCGCCCGATGATGTTGGCTTCGGCGAGCGGGGTGTTGTAGCAGCGGGCGATGCCGAACGCGCGCTGCAGCCCGTGCGTCGTGCCGAAAACGCCACCTTTGCCCTCGACGTTGGCGAGCACCGTCTCACGCGGCGTCCGCGACGTCCTCCCCGAAGACGCGGATGCGCTCGTCGCCAGCCATCTGCTCGTGAAGCGTGCGCTTGATCGCCTCACCGAACGCGACGACATCGCCATCCGGGTCATCGGAGGACGGCGACGGCCGGGCCGGCGATGCGATGCGGGGGAGCGCCACCACGTTGTGCGTGACCGTCGCCGGATCGGGCCGGCGGGCGGCGAGGGCCTGCTTGGCCGCCTCCGCCACATGCGCGGTCGCCTCGGACTTGATCGCATCGACCTCCTCGACAGTGACGAGACCCCGAGCGACGAGCTGGCCCGCCATCCGAGTGATCGGGTCACGACTCGTCTCGTCGGCGAGCTCCTCCGTCGATCGGTACTTCGCCTGGGTGTCCGCGCCCGAGTGCGAGTACGGGCGCGTGACCGTCGCGTGGATCAGCGCGGGGCCGACACCCGCGCGCACGTGGCTGATGATCGCGGCGGCCCGCTCGCGCACCTCGAAGTAGTCGGTGCCGTCGAGCCGGTGGATATCGAGCCCCCGGAAGCCACGCACCAGCTCGGACACCGGCGCCGGCGACTGATCGCTCGACGGCACCGAGATCGCGAAGCCGTTGTCGGCGACGAGGAACACGACCGGCAGATGGAGGGTGCACGCGGTGTTGAGGCTCTCCCAGAACTCGCCCTCCGACGTCGCGCCCTCGCCGAGCGACACGTAGGTGACCTCGTCGCCGAACGCCGAGCAGCCCGGGAGGTGCGGCCGGCGGGAGATGTAGCGCGCCGCCTCGGCGCATCCGACGGCCGGCAAGCACTGACTGCCCGTCGGGCTCGACTGAGTGACGACGTGCTGCTCGACGCTTCCCCAGTGCGAGGGCATCTGGCGTCCGCCCGACGAGGGGTCGTCTGCCGACCCGACAGCCTGAAGCAGGATCTGGTAGGCGCTGATCCCGAGCCCGAGCATGAGCGCCTGGTCGCGGTAGTAGGGGAAGAACCAGTCGTAGCCGGGCCGGAGATGGCGGGCGAGGCCGAGCAGGAGGGCCTCGTGTCCGGCTCCCGCGATCTGGAAGAACACTCGGCTCTGACGCTGCAGGTTGATCTCGCGGTCGTCGATCGCACGAGAGATGCACGCATGCCGAAAGTCTTCGATGAGCTCGTCGCGAGGAAACTCGACGGGCGGTGCAGGAGTCGTGGGGGCAGATCGAGCGCGTGCCGCGGGCGCGGGTGCTGGCCGCACTGCGGTCACGCCATCGCCGGCGGGGACCTCCGCCCGCCAGTCGCGCTTCTGGAGGATGTCCTTCACCCGGGCGAGGAACGCCGCGGCGTAGGCACCGTCGTTCGCGCGGTGGTCGAACGACATCGCGATGTTGCCCATCGGGTGGACGGCTACGCCGTAGTCGCCCTCCGGCGTCGCGATGGCGATGGGACGCATCGTCACGCCATCGGTGGAGACGATGCCCACCTGCGGCTGGTTGATGATCGGTCCGGTCAGCAGGGTTCCGTAGCCGCCGGCGTTCGTGATCGTGAACGTGCCGCCGGCCAGGTCGTCAGCCGTGAGGCGTTTGGCGCGCGCCCGCTGCGAGATGTCGGTCGCCGCGGCGGCGAGATCGACCAGCGACATCGTGTGGGCGTTTCGGATGACGGGCACCACGAGCCCCTCGAAGTCGAGGTCGACGGCGATGCCGAGGTGAACGTCGCCGTGGACGACCAGATCGTCGCCGACGACCGACGCGTTCAGCTTCGGGAACTCGGCGAGCGCGTCGACGACGGCGCGGGCCACGAACGGGAGATAGGTCAGACGCACCGAGCTCGATCGCCGCACCTTGTTGACGCCGTCGTAATCGACCTCGACGGCGACGAGCGTGTGAGCCGATGTGCGGAGCGACTCGGTCAGGTTCGCGGCCGTTCGCTTTCGGATGTTCGTGAACGGCACGACCGCGGGTTCGGCCGGGGACGTCGCGGCCGCAGGAGAGGCCTTCGGCGGTGATGCCGGAGCTTGCGGAGGCGGCGCTGGTGGTGCCGGAGCTTGCGGTGTCGGCGCTGGTGGTGTCGGCGGTGTCGGCGCGGCGGATGGCGCTGCGGCCGGGGCGCCGGCCGGCTCGGTGATCTCCGCCGACTCCGTGATCACAGCAAGCCGCGCGCCGATCGGCACCGTGTCCCCCTCGGCGACGAGGATCTCGACGATCTCGCCGGCGACGGGCGAGGGCACCTCCGCGTCGACCTTGTCCGTGGACACCTCGAGCAGTGCCTCGTCGACGGCGATGCGCTCGCCGACCTGCTTGCACCACCGCAGCACGGTTCCCTCGGTGACGGTCTCACCGAGTTGCGGCATCGTGATCTCGACCACGCGGGAACCCCCTCGCTGTGGTCAGGATGCCACGAACTGCCCGGGCTAGAACTCCATCTTGCGGGCGCGCTCGAACCGCTCCGAGACGTCGGCCCAATTCACGATGTTCCAGATCGCCTTGACGTAGTCGGGGCGAACGTTCTTGTACTGCAGGTAGTACGCGTGCTCCCACGCGTCGATCACCAACAGGTTCTGTCCGCTCTGCCCGACGTTGCCCTGATGGTCGTAGATCTGCTCGACGTAGAGGCGTTGACCGAGGGGCTCCCATGCGAGCGCACCCCAGCCCGACCCCTGCACCGTCACGACCGCTTGGCTCATCTGAGCTTTGAGCGCGTCGAACGAGCCGAAATGCTCGTCGATCGCGGCAGCGAGGTCGCCCGTCGGCTTGTCACCACCGTCCGGGCTGAGGTTTTGCCAGAAGAGGGTGTGGAGCACATGGCCGGAGAGGTTGAAGGCGAGCGCCTTCTCGAGCCCGACGATGTTCTCCCAGTCGGTGTTGGCGCGCGCCTTGGCGAGGCTTTCGAGGGTCTTGTTGCAGCCGTCGACGTACGCCTTGTGGTGCTTGCCATGGTGCAGCGTCAGCACTTCCGCGGAGTAGTGCGGCTCGAGAGCGTTCTCGGCGTAGGGGAGGTCCGGCAGGGTGTACGGCATGCCCGGACCGTACCCCTGGGTCGAGCGGAATGAAACGTGCCGGGTCAGGTCGCGGGTCGGGTCATGCCCGAGGTCACGTCACCGGGACCGCGGCTGCGGTCGTCGCCGGCAGTGTGGTGCTCACCGGGGTGAGGGCGGGCACGATGACCAGTATCTGGCCCTCCTCGATGTGATCGGCGTCCTCGATCTGGTTGATCGTGATGAGCTGCGCCACGGTGATGTCGAACTGGTCGGCGATGCTCGACAACGAGTCTCCCCGTTGGATGATGTAGGTCACCTCGGTCACGGTCGTCGTGGTCGCGATCGTCGTGGTGGTCGTCGGCACGCCCGTCGTCTCAGGTGGGGCAGCTTCACTGTCATCGCCCCCTCCACACGCCGTGATGAACGCGACGGACGCGGTTGCAGCAAGCAGGCGAGCGAACACGCGTCGCCGAGCTCGAGTCCCCATCTCTCTCCTCCGGTCCCTCCGGCCCGCCGATCACCCTACGAGGCCGATCAACCCACGACGCAGCACCGTTAGTCTCGGCGCGTGACCGCCGCAACCGAGGACACCCTCACGTATCCGGGCGCACGCCGCCCGGATCGGCGCCGGCGGGTCGACGCCCACGGCATCGAGATCGCCACCTACGAGTGGGGAGACCTCGACGCGCCGCCCGTGCTGCTCTGTCACGGCGGCATGGACTTCGCCGCGACGTTCGATCTGATCGCGCCGTTGCTCGCCGACGCCGGTTGGCGTGTCGTCGCGTGGGACCAGCGTGGCCATGGCGACTCCGACTACGCCGCGCTGTACTCCTGGGACGCCGACGTGCGCGACGCACTGGCCGTGCTCAACAGCACAACCAGGGGTCCGGCGCCCGTCGTCGGCCACTCGAAGGGCGGCGGCCTGATGATGCAGCTCGCCGAGGCCATGCCCCATCGCATCAGCCACCTCGCGAACCTCGACGGGCTGCCGTCGAAGCGGCTCCCTCCCGATATCGCCAACCACGAACGCACCCGGCTCCTCGCCAAGGACCTGGAAGCGTGGCTCGACCATCGTCGTCGCAGCATCGACGCGCAGCGCCGTCCGGGCACACTCGACGAGCTCGCCGAGCGCCGTGCGCGCATGAACCCGCGTCTGTCGCTCGACTGGTTGCGCTACATCGTCACGATCGGCGCTCGCCACGATGCCGACGGATGGCGCTGGAAGCTCGATCCGTCGATGCGCTTCGGCGGGTTCGGTCCGTGGCGTCCGGAGTGGTCGCTCATGCGGTTGCCGGGCCTCGCGATGCCTTTCCTGGGCGTGCTCGGTCTCGAGTACGAGGAGATGGGTTGGGGCACGAAGCCCGAGGACGTCATGGGGTACTTGCCTCCTGGCGCGCGGTTCGTGCCGCTCGAAGGCACCGGGCACTTCGTGCACATCGAGCAGCCCGACGTTGTCGCTGGTTTGATCCTCGAGCTCCTCGCGCAGTGAGCACTCCCACCCGCTGGGTCCACCATTTGCGCATCAACCTCGCCCTGCATCAGCTGCAGGACGGGGCGGGCCATCCCCTGCTCCTCTTGCACGGCCTGGGTGAACGCACACCGGCACAGGTGCCCGGATACGCGTCGGCGTGGCCCGGTCCCGTGTGGGGTCTCGACTTCACGGGCCACGGCGACTCCGACATCCCGAGCGGAGGCGGCTACACGGCCGAGGTGCTGATGGGCGACGCGGACGCGGCGCTCGCCGAGATCGGCCCGTCGACAGTGCTCGGCCGCGGGCTCGGCGCCTACGTCGCGCTGCTGATCGCCGGCGCGCGCCCTCAGATGGTCCACGGTGTCGTGCTCTGCGACGGCCCAGGCATCGCCGGCGGGGGGACGGGCCCGTCGTCCACGATGCTCGTCGGTGTCGCGGACGGCGACGCCCTCGCGCCTCCCGATCCGTTCGCACTGGCCGAGCTCGCCCGTGACGTGCGACCGGCCGACTACGCGGCGGCGTTTGCCCGTCAGGCGTCGACGTTGGCCGAGCTGGCGACGCCGCTCACTGTCTGCGCGCGGTGGCGCCCGCCGTGGCTCGAGGCCGTGGCGAGCGAGCCGGGAGTCGCCGAGGGTTCGATCGAGGACGCGCTCGCGTCGTACGCCGCCAGCTGAGGTCTCAGCGGTCGCGCCAGGCTACGAAGTACGCGAGCGCGGTGAGCTCCTCACGCGCGACGGGCACGATGTCGGCGCGTGCGATCGCCATGACGGCTTGATCGGTCAGCGCGGTGATGGTCGCTTCGATCTCCGCCTGTGCTCCGGTGTCGACGAGGACGGCTTGCAGCGCGGCGACCTCGTCCTCGCCGAGGTCGGGCGCGCCGACGCGGTCGAGGAGCTCGGCGTGCTGCTTGCCGGCCCGGCTCGCCGCAATCGCAAGCATCGGCGTCGGCTTGCCCTCGCGGAGGTCGTCGCCCACGGGCTTGCCGGTGAGGACCGAGTCCCCGAACGCGCCGAGCATGTCATCGCGCAGCTGGAACGCATCGCCGAGGGGCAGTCCGTACGCGGAGAGTGCCGGCGCCAGCTCACCGAACCGTCCCGCCAATGCCGCGCCGAGATGCAACGGTCGCTCGACGGTGTACTTGCCGGACTTGTAGCGCGCGATGCGCTCCGCCGCAGCCTGGTTCGTCTGCCCGCGTGCGGTCCCGACGACATCGAGGTACTGGCCGATGTTCAGCTCGATGCGCAACTCGTTCCACACGCTCTGCGCCTCGGCATTCGCGCCGCCCAAGCACTGATCGGCGTACACGAACGCGAGGTCGCCGATCAGGATCGCCACGCCCTCTCCATACCGCCGGGCTTCACCCCGCCACCCGCTCACCGCGTGACGCGCCGCGTGGTCGAGATGCGCGGTGCGGGCCCCGCGGCGCGTATCGGAGCCGTCCATCACGTCGTCGTGCACGAGCGCGAACGCATGAAGCAGCTCGAACGCCGCGCCGGCGTCCGCGACGACTGGATCGTCGGGATCGCCGCCCGACCCGACCCAACCCCAATGGCAGAACGCCGGGCGGAGACGCTTCCCGCCCGACAGCACGAGGGTGGCGAGCGACTCGAGCGGCGCCGTGAGCTCGGGATCGAGGGCTGTCCACCGCGCGATCTCGGACTCGAGGAGATCGCGGAGTCGCCGGTCCACCCGGGCAGCGATCACGGCGAGGCTCGCAGGCGCGGTGCCCATCGTTCGCGAGCCTACGTGGCCGTGCTGTCCCCGAGATCCTCGAGATCGGCGACCACGGTCTCGACCTCGACGCGTGCCGACGCGATGCGGTTGCGGCACATGCGGATCAGCTCCGCGGCGCGCTGCACCTGCTTGGCCAACACGTCGATGTCGACATCGGGCCGCTCGAGCTGCTCGAGGATCTGCTCGAGCTCGGCAACTGCCGCGCCGTAGCCGACCGAGGGATCCACTTCGTGTTCGCCGCTCATGACCCGTCTCCGTTCACGACCTCGCTCGCGATCTCGCCATCCGCGACCGTCGTGATCAACCGGCGGCCGACCTGGATGGCTCGCGCGGAGCGAACCAGCGCACCTGACTCATCGCGGGTGATCGAGTACCCGCGTGCGAGCACCTGGGCAGGATCGAGCGCGGTGACGCGCGCGGCGATGGCATCGAGGTGGCGTTCGGCGTCCGCGAGGACCCGCGGCGCCCGGCCCCCGACCCTGCCAGCGGCGCGGTCGACCCGTTGGCGAGCGGTGTGCAGATGCACCGTGGCGGCCTGCTCGACTCTGGACGCCGCCGCATCGCTGCGGTGCATGGCGGCGTCGAGCGCGTGATCGACATCGCGTTGCACGAGCGTCGCGAGGTGCGTGATGCGCCGATCGCCCTGATCGAGCGCCGTCCTTGCGCAGCGGGCGATCGCGACGGCGGAACGGCCGAGCACGGCGAGCGACCCCCGCACCCGCTCGACGAGGAAGCCTGCACACGCGGTTGGCGTCTTGAGCGCGGTGTGCGCGACAAGGTCGGCGACGGCCCGGTCGACCTCGTGACCGATCCCGGTGACGACCGGGACAGGGAGGGCTGCGATGGCCCGTGCGATCGCCTCGGCGTCGAACACCGCGAGCTCGTTGCGGCTGCCGCCACCTCGGATGAGCACGATCACGTCGACGGAGCATCGGCCGAGCGCAGCGAGCGCGCGCACGACCGACTCGACCGCTTCGACGCCCTGCACTCGGCTGTCGGCCAAGAGCACGTGCCACGACAGGCCGCTGGTTTCGAGCTCGTGCACGAAGTCTCGGTGGGCAGCCGATCCGCGGCTGGTCACGAGCCCGACGCGCAGCGGCACCGGAGGCATGACCAGCTTGCCGTTGCGTTCGAGCAGTCTCTCGGCCTGTAGGACCTTCACGAGACGGTCACGGTCTTGCGCCAGGCGTCCCAACGTGTAGGTCGGGTCGATGCCCGTCATGCGCAGGTTGATCTGACCGCGCGGTTCGTAGAGCTCGACGCGGCCCATCAACCGCACCTCGAGCCCGTTCTCGAGCTTCATGTGGTGTCGGGCGAGGTGACGCTCGACGGCCACCGCGACGGAGCGGAACAGCGTGACTCGCACCGCGACCCGTTCGTTGCCGACACCCTCGACCAAGTCGAAGTAGATGTGGCCGGCACCCGAGCGGCTCAGCGAGTCGATCTCGCCGCGCACCCAGAGCTCGGTCGGAAACCCACGGCGCACCGCTGCCCCGATCGCGGCAGTCAGCTCGCTGACGCGCAGCGTCGGGGACGGGTCGACGTCGAGGTCGAGTGACGGCTGGCTCATGGCGTTCCGCCATACTGCCCGTTGGCAACGGCAGGGAGGACTACGTGCACTCGCGCATCGGCGACGGCGTCATCCAGATCGACACCCTGCTCGGGGGTTGGGAGCGCGTGACCGCCGGCTACCTCGTCGAGGGCGACGCCCCGGTGCTCGTCGAGACGGGTAGCCAGAGCTCGATCCCCGTGCTGCTCGCCGCACTCGACGACCTCGGCGTCGGGCCCGAAGACCTGGCCGGCGTCGCCGTCACCCACATCCATCTCGATCACGCCGGCGGCGTCGGCGACGTCGCGAAGGCGTTCCCGAAGGCCACGGTGTACGTGCACGAGAAGGGGGCTCGCCATCTCGTCGATCCGACCCGCCTCGTACGTTCCGCCGGGATGGTCTACGGGCCTCTGCTCGACTCGCTCTACGGACGCCTCGAGCCCACTGCCGCCGAACGCCTGCACGTGCTCGCCGACGGCGAGGAGGTGCGTGTCTCGCCGAACCGCACGCTCGCGACCGTCGACTCGCCCGGCCACGCCAAGCACCACCTTGCGTTGCACGATTCGCACACCGGCATCCTGTTCGTGGGCGACGCGGTGGGTGTCCGCCTGCCGGATACCGGCATCCTTCGACCGGCCACTCCACCGCCCGACTTCGATCTCGATCTGGCGATCACATCGCTGCGCAAGTTCGTCGACCGCAGCCCCGCCGAGGTCGCCCTCGCTCACTACGGGCTCGTGCCCGACCCCATCGACACGCTGCGGGAGGCGGAGGGCACTCTGCGGCAGTGGGCCGAAGTAGCCGAGGCCGCGTTCCGCGAGGGTCGTGACATCGCCGAGGCTCTCGACCTCGCGTTCAGCGCGCAGCTCAGCGGCACCGACCCCGAGCATCGAACCAAGCTCGAGACCCTGAACGGGGTGCACTCGAACGCGGCTGGCTTCCGCCGATGGCTCGAGACCCGAGGGACGCACGACCACTCCCACGGCGCCACGCATCCTCACTGAGCACGGGCGCGCTACGCGCCGAGCTCGTCGTACTCGCCCAGGGCGTCGCCGAGCTCGACGATGTCGGCACCGATCGACAGATCGGGGCTGGGCGCGAGTCCGCGCTCGCTCCGGAGGTCATCGATGCGAGTGAGTGGCTTCTCGAGCGCACGCTTGCGGGGGCCGGTCAGCTCGTCGTACGCGTTGTGCACCGCGTCGAGGCGCTTCCCGAGCTTGTCGACCGTCTCGGTGTACTTCTCGAACTGCGTGCGGAACGCGCCGACGAGCCGAAGCACCTCGTCGGAAGTCCGTTCGAGCATGACGGACTCGAACGCCTGAGTGATCACGCCCAACATCGCGAACAGGGTGAGCGGCGAGCAGAAGACGATCTTCTGCTTGAGCGCGTCGTCGATGACGGTTGGGTCGGACTCGTAGATGAACCCCGCGATCGTCTCGTTCGGGATGAACAGCAGCAGCTGCTCGCACGACAGGCGCGAGCGGTCGAGGTAGTCGCGCCTCGCCAGGTCGCGCACCTTCACCCGTACGTCGCGGACGAACTGCTCGCGTTCGCGGCGGCGCTCTTCGTCGCTCGTCGCGTCGAGGTAGCGCATGTACGCGGCGAGGGGGAACTTGACGTCCATGTAGAGGACGTGGTCCTTCGGCAGCTTGAACGTGAAGTCGGGAATCGAGCGGCCACCCTCGACGGCGACCTGCTTCTCGTAGTTGATGTGCTCGACGAAGCCGGCGAGGCGGAGCACGTCCTCGGCCATGCGCTCGCCCCATTGCCCACGGGTCTTGCTGCTCGCCAGCGCCTCGCGCAGGCCCTGCGCGGTGTCGGCGAGGTTGCGGGTCTGGGACGCGTGGAACTCGAGCTGCTCGCTCACCTTGCCCAGCGACACCTCGCTCGTGCGGGTGAGGTCCGTGAGCTGGGTCTCGACGCGGGCGAGCGTGGCCCCGACGTCGTCTTGGACCTTGCCCAGCCGGGCCTCGATCAGCGTCTTTTTCGCTTCGAGATCGGCCTGCGTCGCCGCAGACTGAGCGCCCAGCGCCTCGCGGTTGAGCACCGCGGACTGCTCGAGGGCGGCGTGGATCGCGGCGTCGCGCTCCATGGCGGCCTGTGCGCGGGCCTCGTCGAACAGGCGGCGAGTGTGCGCCGCCACCTGCTCGGGGTCGGTGGGAGCAGTGCGACGGAGCAGCGCGACCAGCGCGGCGGCGCCCACGACGAGCGCGATGACGGCCACCACGATGGCGGCAACGAGAAGAGCTGTCATGGCCGTCATCATGACGAGGGGGTGGGACATTCGAGGGGGATGGCGGCAGCCGCGTCCCCTCTGACCTGGGCAGCTGACCAGGTGAAAGGCGGCTAGACCTCGGTCAGGAACCCGAACGCGGGCTCGTCGTGACGCTGCTCGAGCATGCGACAGGTCCGCAGCAGCGCCACGACCCGGGCGATCTCGGTCGCCGTGAACCGCAGTCGCAGCGGTCGGGCCAGGAATGCCACCCGGAGTGGCTCGGTGTCATGGTCGGGCACAGCGAGCAGCCAGGCCCCATCCGACAGATCGGGCGCCACGCCCACGGGGATGTCGTTCGTGCGGTGCGCGACCGGTGCCCCGCGTTCGAGAGCGAAGCGTCCGGCCTCGAACTGCCGAGCCTCGCTCATGGAGTCCGCCACCCACGCACCCGAGGCCGAGCACAGGTCCGCCAGAGCGCTCGCCACCACGTCGCTGCGTTCGCTCGGGCCCGACTCGAGCAGCGCCTCGGTCCACTGCATCGCCCTCAGGACCATGTCGCTGTAGGGCCGGGCTCCGTGGATCGACAGGAGGATGCCCGCCCGGTCTTGGTCGAGCTGAGCCCGCAGGTGATCAGCGGTGATGTCGTCGGGCAGGTCGACGACCAGCTCGTCGATCGCGACCGCGCCCTCGACCTCCTGCACGTCGACGCTGACGACGTTGCCGCCGCACTCACCGATGATGCCCGCCACCCGGCTGAGCGCCCCCGGCCGGTCCGGAAGCTCCACGCGTAGCCGTGCTCGATAGGTCACGGTGTCACGGTAGGGATGGCGTGTTTCTGCGACGTTTCGGGGCCGTCATCCCCGAGTGAAGGCATCCCTTCGCCGTCCCACGCGGAGAAAGGCTCGCGTCAGCCAGTAGGCCAGCCATCCGGCGAGCAGGGCCCCGCACACGCCCGCCACGATCGCGGCGACCCGCACGCTTTCGTCCGTCTGACTGCTGGTGGCTTCGATGGGCACGGTGCGGCCGTCGAGCGGCACTCGCACGACGACGGGTGTCTCCTCGTTGGGCATCGTCACGGTGACCGTCAGGTTGAGGCCCTCTTCGATCGGGACGCCGCTCTCCGCCACGAGGTCTTCCAGCGGCCTCGCGGTGCCGAACGCGCCGGCGAGCTCCGCGTCGACGAAGGTTGCGACGCCGCCCGTCAAGCCGGCGGTGCCGGTGAGCTGCCAGGTGGTCTCATCCCACGCCTCGGTGATCGTCAGCTCGAAGTCGCCGATCGGGCCGGACGGACCGTTGATCTCGTCGAGGATCTCGTTCAGCTCGTCGGGGTTGGCGAATGGCTTCTCAATGTGGACCCACGTCTGGCCGTCCGCTTCCTTGTCCGGCCCGCTCACCTGCCATCCGGCATCGGCCAGGTCGCCGAGCCGCACGCGGTCGGCCGCGCCGGGAACGCGCGACAGCAAGTCGTCGTCGACGCCGACTCCCACCGACACCGTCCCGCTGCCGTCGTCGTTCACGTCGATGTCGACGGTCACGTCCATCCGACAACCGACGAGGAGCAGCGCCGCGCCCGCGAGCGCCACCCACCGGCGTAGGGGTGTCAGGCGGCGGGGCGCGGCTTTGACTGCCACTCGGCCCAGAGAGCCGGGAGATCGAGACGGTCGATGGCGTCGATCCACGCGCGCCGCTGCCGGTCGGTACGCGATTTGAGCAAGATCGGGATTGCACCGGAATGTCGCAGCCAGAACGTCAACAGCCGGGATGCTCCGAGGTCGTCTCGCGAGTTGATGTCGACCGAGCGACTGGGGTTCAGGTACACCTCGAGCGTCACTCTGCGGATGAAATCCGGGTCGGCCTTGATGCCCGCGTCCTCGAGCTTCGACGTGAGGTAGGACCCGAGGACCTGCACCTCGCCGACTCCGCCGCGGACCGACGACGCGACTGCCGCTGTGCCAGTGAGCAGCGCGATGGTCGGCATCTTGCTCATCCGCCCGATTCGGATCAGCCGAGTGCCGATGGTGACGAGGCCCGTCGCCAGGATGCCCTGCATCGCCTTCGCGCCGTCGCCGAGCTCACTGAGCAGCTCGAGCGCGTCCTGGGCGGAGTCGACGCGGTGCGGCGTTGTCATGATCCGTTCGGTGACCCGGTCGCCGATGTCGGACATCGCCCGCAACGTCGATGCCGGCAGGTCCTTGGCCTTCCCGACGAGCGATGCGATCGGAGCGGTCTCGGCGACCTGCTCGATAGCCGCGTCGAGACGAGCGTCAGCGGTGGAGTCCACGGATGTCAGTTTGCCGGTTCCGGCGTCCGGCAGACGTTCGCTCCGTCGTCAGGTCGAGTTGGGCCACTCCGCGGCCATCATGCGCACTTGCACCTCGCGCCCGCTGTTTGGCGGGCGCCACGCGCGAGTCGTCCGAAGGGTCGGGTCAGTCGCCGCCGTCGGCTGCGCCCGCGAGCTCCATCGGAGGCGGCTCGAAACCCTCGATCGCCCGGAAGACGATGCGCTTGTCATTCGGGTGATCGGGATCGTCCTCGGTGTCGACGACGATGATCTCGCCGGCGCGGAACTCCTTGTGGAGGATGCGCTCCGACAGCGGATCTTCGACTTGCCGCTGGATGGCGCGGCGCAGAGGCCGGGCGCCCAGCGTCGGGTCGTAGCCCCGCTCAGCGAGGAAGATCTTGGACGACGGCGTGAGCTCGAGCCCGAGCCCCTGGCTCTCGAGCTGCGTGGTGACCCGCTTGATCATCAGGTCGACGATCTGGGTGACCTCGTCGAGCGTCAGCTCGTGGAACACGATCGTCTCGTCGATGCGGTTCAGGAACTCCGGGCGGAAGTGCTGCTTGAGCGCATCGTTGACCTTTTCCTTCATGCGCTCGTAGGTGATCGCCTCGTCGGACTTGGCGAAGCCCAGGTTGGCCTTCCGCAGGTCCTGCGTACCGAGGTTGGACGTCATGATCAGCACGGTGTTGCGGAAGTCGACGCTCCGACCCTGGCTGTCGGTGAGGCGGCCCTCTTCCAGGATCTGGAGGAGCGTGTTGAACACGTCGGGATGGGCCTTCTCGATCTCGTCGAACAGCACGACCGAGAACGGCTTGCGCCGCACGGCCTCGGTGAGCTGGCCGCCCTCCTCGTAGCCGACGTAGCCCGGGGGCGAGCCGACGAGGCGCGACACGGTGTGCTTCTCCATGTACTCGCTCATGTCGAGCTGGATCAACGCGTTGTCGTCACCGAACAGGAACTCGGCGAGGGTCTTCGCGAGCTCGGTCTTGCCGACACCCGATGGGCCCAAGAAGATGAACGAGCCACTCGGGCGCTTCGGGTCTTTCAGACCGGCACGCGTGCGGCGAATGGCCTGCGACACCGCGCGGATCGAGTCCTCTTGGCCGACGACCCGCTTGTGCAGCTCTTCCTCCATGCGCAGGAGCTTCGCGGTCTCTTCCTCGGTGAGCTTGTAAACGGGGATGCCTGTCCAGATCGACAGCACCTCGGCGATCGACTCCTCGTCGACCTCGTCGAACAGGTCGACGCCGCGATCCTTGAGCTCGTCTTCCTTGCGCGCCTTCTCCTCGAGCAGTGACTTCTCCTGGTCGCGGAGACGGCCCGCCTCCTCGAAGCGTTGTGCCTCGACAGCGTCCTTCTTCGCCTGCACGACCTGCGCGATGTTGTTCTCGAGCTCCTTGAAGTCGGGCGGCGTCTCCATGCGCTTGATGCGCAGGCGTGAGCCCGCTTCGTCGATGAGGTCGATCGCCTTGTCGGGCAGATGACGGTCGGAGATGTAGCGGTCAGCGAGGTTCGCCGCGGCGACGAGCGCCTGATCGGTGATCGTCACACGGTGGTGCGCCTCGTAGCGATCGCGCAGACCCTTCAGGATCTCGATCGTGTGCGCGACCGTCGGCTCTTCGACCTTGATCGGCTGGAAGCGCCGCTCGAGCGCGGCGTCCTTCTCCAAGTGCTTGCGGTACTCATCCAGCGTCGTCGCACCGATGGTCTGGAGCTCGCCGCGAGCGAGCATCGGCTTCAGGATCGACGCCGCGTCGATCGCGCCTTCGGCGGCACCCGCACCGACCAGCGTGTGCAGCTCGTCGATGAACAAGATGATGTCGCCGCGCGTGCGGATCTCCTTCAGCACCTTCTTGAGGCGCTCCTCGAAGTCGCCGCGGTAGCGCGAGCCCGCCACGAGGGCGCCGAGGTCGAGCGTGTAGAGCTGCTTGCCCTTCAGCGTGTCGGGTACGTCGTTGACGACGATCTTCTGGCTGAGGCCCTCGACGACGGCGGTCTTGCCGACGCCGGGCTCGCCGATCAGCACCGGGTTGTTCTTGGTGCGGCGGGACAGGACCTGCATGACCCGCTCGATCTCACGATGACGGCCGATCACCGGATCGAGCTTCTTCTCGCGAGCGAGCTGGGTGAGGTTGCGACCGAACTGGTCGAGCACCAACGAGCCGCCCTGGGCGGGCTCGCCCTGGCTGCTCGAACCTGAGCCGCCCGACGGCTCTTTGCCGCCCGCGGGGCCCTGGTAGCCCGACAGCAGCTGGATGACCTGCTGGCGCACGCGCGACAAGTCGGCGCCGAGCTTCACGAGCACCTGCGCCGCGACGCCTTCGCCCTCGCGGATCAGCCCGAGGAGGATGTGCTCGGTGCCGATGTAGTTGTGGCCGAGCTGCAGCGCCTCACGCAGCGAGAGCTCGAGGACCTTCTTCGCACGGGGAGTGAAAGGGATGTGGCCGGACGGCGACTGGCCGCCTTGGCCGATGATCTCTTCGACTTGGCTGCGGACTGCTTCGAGCGAGATGCCGAGCGACTCGAGCGCCTTCGCGGCGACTCCCTCGCCCTCGTGGATGAGGCCGAGGAGGATGTGCTCGGTGCCGATGTAGTTGTGGTTCAGGAGACGTGCTTCCTCCTGAGCCAGGACGACCACTCGGCGAGCCCGGTCTGTGAAGCGCTCGAACAAGGAATCCGCCTTTCGCGCAGCGGTGGAACGTAGACCGAGTCTACCTGTGAGGTCTTGGAAGACACGGCCGGGCGTTGCGCCGTTTGGCCCTTCTTCGTCGGCCGATTCGACTCCGGATGGAGGGGACGCGCGCTCGGTTTCCCGCCCGTGAGACCCTGACGTAGCGTGGCGCCGTGGCCAGCCCCCTGCTCACGCTCCCTTCCATGGGTGCTGACCTGGGTCGCGTCGAGCAAGCGCTCCGCGAGGCAGTCGTCTCGGACAACGCGTTCCTCACTGAGATCGCGAGCCACCTGATCCTCGCCGGAGGCAAGCGTCTGCGCCCGGCGCTCGCAATTGCCGCCGCGTCAGTCACGTCGTCCGAGGCGGGTCCGGTGTCTCAGGACGTGATCATGGGTGCCGCCGCGGTGGAGCTGGTGCAGGTCGGATCGCTGTACCACGACGACGTGATCGACGAAGCCCAGACTCGTCGCACGGTCGAGAGCGTGAACGCGCGCTGGGGCAACCTCAAGGCGATCCTCGCCGGCGACTTCCTCCTCGCAAAGGCGTCGGAGATCGCGGCGAGCTTGGGCACCGAGGTGGCCGGGCTCCTCGCCGCCACAATCGGGCGTCTGTGCGACGGCGAGGTGCGAGAGCTCCAGTCAGCCTTCGACGTCGAGCGCACCGAGGCCGACTACTACGCGTCCATCGACGGCAAGACAGCGGCGTTGTTCGCGACCTCCGCCCGCATCGGAGCGATCGTCGCCGGGCACGACCGGCCGATGATCGACGCGCTCACCGTGTACGGCCACCGTCTGGGGGTCGCGTTCCAGATCGTCGACGACGTCCTCGATCTCACCGCGAGCGAGGCCGAGCTCGGCAAGCCCACGGGCCACGACCTCTACGAAGGCGTCTACACGCTTCCCGTCCTGCGCACGCTCGCCCACCACACCGCGGCGAGCGGTGAGCTGCGCGATCTTCTCGGCCACCCGATCGAGGGGGTCGAGCTCGAGAAGGCGCTCGGCATCGTCCGCTCCAACGGGGGCGTCCCCGACGCGGTGATCGCCGCCAAGGCCGAGGCCGACGCGGCCTGCGCTGCGCTCGAGAGCTTTCCGAGCACTCCGGCGACTGACGCGCTCCGCGCCGGCGCGATGCACCTCGTCAGTACCATCGCCTGACCTCCCCGGGGTCGCGATGGCCGCCAACTGGTTGAATGCGCCGTGGTGCGGGATCCGTTTGTGGGGCGCGACGCGGAAAGTGCGGCCCTGGACGCGGGGCTGGACGACGCGCGGTCCGGTCGCGGGCGACTCTTCCTGGTCGCGGGAGAGGCGGGAATCGGAAAGTCCCGCCTCGCGGCCGAACTGACGACAAGAGCGCGGCGACGCGGGCGCGCAGGTTGCTTGGGGTCGGTGCTGGGAGGCGGGCGGCGCTCCGCCGTACTGGCCGTGGGCTGAAGTGCTCGGTGTCCTCGTGGAGCGGGTTGGTGTCGCGGCGCTTCGTGATGCGCTCGGGCCTGCAGTCGACGACCTGGGCCAGATCGTGCCTTCGCTCGCTGACGGCGCGGGCCCCGACGCGCGACTCGCTCCCGACACCGCGCGCTTCCGCCTCTTCGACGCCGTGGCGCGGTTGTGCAGAGTGGCCACCGCGCAGGCGCCGATGGTCGCGGTGCTCGACGACGTGCATGTCGCCGACCCGTCCTCGCTGCTGCTGTTGCAATTCCTCGCTGGACATCTGGATTCGTTGGGACTTCTTGTCGTGGCCACATATCGCGACGCCGAGGCGACCGGCGAAGGATTCGGCGAGGTGGTCGCGCAGCTGATACGTGAGCGCAGCACGACGCGTCTGCGACTCGGCGGCCTCGACGAAGTGAGCGTCGCGGAGGTCATCGGAGCGGCGACCGGCGCCGACACCTCGCTACGCTTGGCTGCGAGGGTCCGCGAGCTCACCGATGGCAACCCGCTCTACGTCGGGGAGGCCGCGCGGCTGCTCGTGACCGAGGGAGGTCTCGACGAGCCCGCCGAGCTGGATCGGTTGCTCATCCCGCGGGATGTCCGCGAGACGGTGCTCCGTCGACTCGGCCAGCTGTCGGACGAGTGTCACGGCGTGCTTGAGCTCGCGTCGGTGCTCGGGCGCGACTTCCCACTCGACGTCCTCGCCGTGCTCGCCGGCGAAAGCGTGGACGTCGCGGCGGCGCTCGATGAAGCCGCGAGTGCGGCGACCATCGTCGACAGCCCCGGGCGCGCAGGCCATTTGCGGTTCGGGCACGCTGTCATGTCCGAAGCCCTGTACCAGGAGATCCCGTCGCTGCGCCGCCGCCGGCTCCATGACGAGGCCGGCCGAGCGCTCGAGGTGCTCCATGGCCGCGATCTCGGGCCGCGTCTCGCCGACCTGGCGCGGCACTGCTGCGCCAGCCTCCCGGTCGGGCCTTTCGATCGCGCGGTGACCTACGCGCGGCTCGCTGGCGATCGCGCGGTGCAGCAGCTCGCGTACGAGGAGGGCGCTCGCCTCTTTCGCATGGCGCTTCGCGCGTTCGACGGCTCCGGCGCCACGCTCTCGATCAGCGAACGGGCCGAGCTACTCCTCGCTCTCGGTGATGCGCTGAGCAAGGGCGGAGACATCGCGGCCGCGCAGGCGACGTACCTTGACGCGGCGGATCTCGCACGCCGGGCCGGGAACGCCGACCAACTCGCGCATGCGGCGCTCGAGTACGGCGGCCGCTTCGTCTGGATGCGAGCCGGCACCGATCGGCATCTCATCCCGCTGTTGCTCGAAGCGTTGGCTGCCGTGCCCGAAGAGGACAGCGAGGTGAGGGTTCGGTTGCTCGCGCGGTTGGCGGGGGCCAAGCGCGATGAAGTATCCGGCGACGCGAGGGACGAGCTCAGCGCGCAAGCCGTCGCTATCGCGGAGCGGCTCGATGACCCCGCGACGTTGGCGTACGCGCTGATCGCTCGAGGGTTGGCCATCAACAGCCCACAGACGTCGTGGAAGCAGCTCGAGCTTGCTGAGCGCGCGATCGACCTCGCCGAATCCGCCAACCACGCCGAGCATGCCGCCGCGGCGCGGCTGTTTCGGTTTCTCGCGGTCGCGTCGACTGGTCCGGGCGAAGCGGTCCGTCCGGCGCTCGAGGACTACACCCGCATGGCTGAGGAGCTGCGCCAGCCGTCGCACCGTTGGTACTCCGATGTGGTCCGGGCCTCTGTGATGTTGATCGAAGGCCGACTCGCCGAGGCAGAGGCCCTTCTCGACCGAGCTCGGACAGCGGGGGAGCGCGCCCAGTCGTGGGACGCAGGGGCGACGAACCTCCTCCTTCTCGCGATGCTGCGATGGGAGCAGGGTCGCCTTCCCGAAGTGGAGGAGTCCCTCGTCTCAGCCCAGATCGTGTATCCGGGATACCGGTTGTTCCGATGCGTCCTCGCACTCGCGTGCCTAGAGGCAGGGCGGCCCGACGAGGCTCGTGGTCTCGCCACAGAAATCGTCGCGGGTGCGGACCACATGTTGCCCATGGACAACGGGTGGCTCTTCGGCGTCTCGATGCTCGCCGAGACCGCGGAGCGCGTCGACGACGAGGCGCTCGCGTCGCGGTTGTACGAGCCCTTGCTCCCCTATGCACCGTTCGTCGGCATGGGTTCCGCTGAGATCTCCTGCGGCTCGATCCACCGCCCGCTCGGGCAGCTCGCATCCCTCCTCGGGCACACAGATGACGCGCTCGCGCACTTCGAGGCAGCGCGGCTGGTCGATCGGGCCTATCGGGCCGACATCTGGATCACCCACACAGACGTCTGTGAAGCCGCGGCGCGACTGCGTCGAGGCACAGACGAAGATCGACGCGCCGCCCCGAAGCTCCTACAAGCGGCGGGCGAGACGAGCGCTCGACGCGGCTGGGTCGCCCTCGCCAAGCGCGTGGAGGAGCTCAGAGGAGCTGACAGGCGGTCAGAGCTCCCCGGCGGGCTCACTCCTCGCGAGGTCGAGGTGGCCCGGCTCGTCGCGCGCGGGCTGTCGAATCGCGACATGGCCGAGACGTTCGTCCTGTCCGAGCGCACCGTCGAGAGCCACGTGCAGCACATCCTCACGAAGCTGTCGTTCACGTCGCGCGCCGAGATCGCAGCCTGGGCGGTGCGTACGGGGCTCGACTCCACTACCTAGACGACCCGAGCGAGAGAGATCAGTACCGGGTTCGGTACTGCCCCGGATGGCGGGAGTCGGCAGCTCCCGCATGCTCGACGTACACCGTCAAGCCAGGGGGAATCCAATGAACCGCAAGCCTTCGAACCGCAAGAACCGGACCCGAGTTGGCGTCGTCTTCGGAATCGCCGTACTCCTCGCCTCCGTCGCGCCGGCCAGCGCCCAGAGCCGGGCCGTGCGCGCCGAAGTCGCCCGCCTCGGCTCGCTGTACGCCTCGGCCACGCCGGGTAGCCCGGCGCAGTTCCGGATCCATGAGGAGCTCGACAAGCTGCACGCCATGGACGTGCCGTCGCCGGCGGACTTCCGCCTCGCCGAGGAGCAGACGCGCTGACGAGTCCAACCCACGGCTCCTCACTTCACTGCCGCGCACGTGGTCGTCCTGCGACCAGCTGCGCGGCGGTCGGCGCGTCAGAACAGACGAAGGCGGGTGAGCGAGCGGTCGTCGGTCATCGCGGCGACTTGCTCCTCGAGGTGACGCAACACACGCGGGTCGGTGAACACCCAGAACGTGTCGTTCAGGATCGCGTCGAGCACGAGCTCGCCGACCTGATCGGGATCCATGCCGTGAGCGAGCGCCTCCTGGAGCTTGCCGCCGACCTTGTCGCCTTCTCGGGTGCGTGGCGCGACAACACCGCGGCGGGCGCGGCGGCTCTCCAGGCTGTTCATGCTGATGTCGGTGTTCACCGCGGCCGGGCACAGAACCGACGTTCGGACCGGCGACTTGGCTGCTCGCAGCTCGCGTTCGAGGGTGGCCATGAGCGCGACGACGCCGTGCTTCGCGACGTTGTACGCGCCGGCGGTCGCACCAGCGACGAGACCGGCGAGCGACGACGTCGAGTTGATGTGCCCTTCGGACTGTTGCTCGATGAGCGGGAGGAAGGTCTTGACGCCATAGATCGGGCCCCAGAGGTCGATCGACAGCGCCCACTCCCAATCGTCGATCGAGGACTTGGCGATCGGGGAGAAGAGGCCGACGCCGGCGTTGTTGCACAGGACGTGCACGGCGCCGAACGCATCGACAGTGGCCGACGCGAGCGCCTCGACCTCGGCGAGCTTCGAGACGTCCGTGGGCACGCCGATCACGTCATGGCCGTCGCCCCGCAGCGCGTCGGCGGCCTCCCTGAGTGCGTCTTCGCGCACGTCCGCGAGCACCACGCGCATCCCGGCGCCCGTGAACGCCCTGGCCATCCCGAGCCCGATGCCCGAGGCTGCCCCGGTCACGACCGCGACCTTCCCTTCAACCGACTGCATCGACGCCTCCTCAGCGCACCGGGACGCAGACCACGAACGGCAGCCGGCCCGAGATCATGAAGTTCGGCTCGTCGGCTCTCGTCTTGGCGAGCTCCGCCGACGTCGCCGATGTCCGCATCGCGTCCAGGTCGTCGAACCACGTCTGCGCGATGCCGTCGTACGAATCGTCGCGGTCACCGATCGTGTGGTTCTGGACGTAGCGGCGCAGGCCCGGTACTCGACCCGCGATCGGACCGTGGTGGTCTCGCCAGTACTGCTGGAACGTGGTCCGCTCGGTGCCGGGCAGGCGGTTCAAGAACGCGAACATCGTCACCGCGTCGGGCGGGGGCGTCCCGTCGACGATCACGACTTCGTCAGCGATGAGCGAGCCGCTCCCGGCCTCGTCGACCAGCGCGGGGTCGAACGCTTCGCCGGACTCGCTGGCTTCGACGACCGCGTCGTACACCGGCTCGTGAAGCCGGTAGCCGGAGTCGTGCGTGAAGTGCAGATGCGCGGTAGCAGCGGCGCTGCTCCTGAGCCCGGCGCGGAACGTCTCGACGTCGAGGGCGCCGCGGCGCTTCACGAAGAGCAAGCGTTTCGCCACGAACGTAGGTTGACACGATCGACATCGACACGCTTCGGCGCCTCAACGACGAGGCCGATCTCCGCGACCTGATCCATCGCTACGCCTTCGGTCTCGACACTCGGGACTGGGAGCTGTGGCGGTCGATCTTCACGGACGAGGTGCTCATCGACACGAGTGACTACGAGCCCGAGCCGCCCCCGCGGCGTCTGCCGGTCGAGGTCTATGTGTCGTACGTCAGCCGGCTCTTCGCGGGCTTCGAGGCCACGCAGCACTTCATCGGGACGCACCGCTTCGCGATCGACGGAGATCAGGCCATGGTCACCGCGCACTTCCGTGCGGAGCATTGGGCCACGACCGCGCACGGCAGCGATCGATACACGATGTTCGGCACCTATCTCGACGAGTGCGTCCGCACCACGGCCGGGTGGCGCCTCACGACGGTCAAGCTGCGCCTGCTGCGACAGGAGGGCAATCGCGAGGTCATGCGCCAAGCGGAGCGGGCCGCGCGGGAGCGCCGTTAAGCGACGGGCTGGTCTGCCGTCACCCTCCCGAGGAATGCGCCGACGGCGGCGTTGAACGCGCGGGCGTGCTCAACGGGGAAGCCGTGCGCGGCGCCGCCGATGATCACGAGCTCGGCGCCGGGGATGCGCTCGACGAGCTCCTCGCCATCGGCGACAGGCGTGAGGATGTCCTGACTTCCCGAGACCACGAGTGTGGGCACGCGCACCTCGCCGAGCCGCTGGCGCATCGTGTCGTCGGCATCGAGGATCGCCCGTGCCTGCGCCGCGAACGCGTAGGCGGGCACGTTCAGCGCGAGCGGGCTCAGCACGCCAAGGGCGGGCCAGTACCGCCGCAGGGATCGGGGCCCGACGAGCCACCGCATCGATCGCCGGCTCAGCTCTCCCATTCCTTGTTCGAGCGCGATCGACGCCCACTCGGCCAGGAGCTCGCGCCGCCAGAGCTGGTGGTGGCATGCGGTGGCACTCAGGACCAGCGATTGCACGCGTTCGGGATGACGGAGAGCGACCAGCTGCGCGATGACGCCGCCCATCGAATGGCCCATCACGTGCGCGGCGTCGATCCCGCACTCATCGAGCACACGCATGGCGTCGTCGGCCATCTCGTCGAGCGAGTACCGGCCGCGGGGCTTGTCCGACCGACCGACACCCCGGTTGTCGAGCGCGATCGTGCGATGCCGAGGCGCGAGCGCCAGGCGCTGCAGCAGTCCCGCGGTGCGATCGGCGCCCAACCCCTGGATCATCAGCACCGGCGAAGCACCGGGCCGGCCGAGGATGTCGAACGAGAGACGCGTGCCATCCTCCGCCGTCGTGCGACTCATCGGTCGTCGAGCGCCTCTTGGATGGCACGCCGGGCGCCGTCGATCGTCTCCGCTACCGCGAGAGGCCCGAAGCCCGTCGCGGTGCGGGGAACGACAGGTTCGCCCACGGACGCGACCCACCGTCGTCCGAGCTCCCGCCCGATCAGCGCCACCGGGATCACCGGCACGCCCATCTCGATCGCAGGCGAGAGCAGCTCGTGGTCGAGATGGCCGACACGCGCACCCCGCCGTGGTTGCCGATCGAGGAACAGCACCGTGAGCTCACCGGCGCGCAACAGTCCCGCGAGCTCGTCAGGGCGGCACTGCGCGGCGCCGAGCCGCCGCAAGAACGGCCCGACCGGGGCAATGTCGGGGATGCCGAGCACGCGCAGCACCCGGCCGGTGGTGGCCCGCACCGCACCGGCGACGACGAACGGCTCCGACACCCCGAACCGACGATTGGCGACGAGCACCGCGCCGCCTTCGGTCGGGATGTGCTGCGCGCCCTCGACGCTGATCGACCATCGCGCGCCGAGCAACGGGCTCAGCAGCTCGACGAAGTCCGGGTCGAATCCCCACTCGTCGACCGTGTAGGCGCCGTCGATGCGTCGCTGCACGAGCGTCGAGAGCGGCAAGTCGCTCACGCGGCGGCCTCCGTCGCCCGCAAGTGCGTCACGGTTGCCCACTCGTAGAGGTCCTTCACGACGTCGACAGTGGAGCGCGGCGTCACCGGCAGCACCTCCGTGGTCAGCGACCCGTCCGCGGTGCGTCCGCGGTGGAGCAGCTCGAGGACGTGCGGCGGCACGGGCGAGCCGAGCAGCTCGGCGACGGGGCGGATCAGGCGCAGCTCGGGGCCGAGGATCGGGAGCGGGATGCGCCCACCCAGCCGCACTGCCTGGAACGCGGTGACCGCGCCGGACCCGACGACGTTCAGCGGGCCGTCGAAGGTGGTCACCTTCACGGCGGCGATGACGGCGGCCACCGCGTCTTCCTGGTGCAGCAGCGAGAAGGTGGGGTCCGCGAACGCGCTGATCGGCACGACCGGTCCCATGCGCAGGTACCGCCCCAGTGGGCTCGGCACGTGAGGACCGACGACTGGCGCCATCCTGAGCGTCGTCACGGGGACATCGGCGGCGCGCCCGGCCGCCGCGGCGATGTCTTCCACCTCGGCGAGGGATGCACCGAAGGGCGACGTCGGGTCGCGGGCGACGCTCTCGTCGGGAACGGTCGCGCAGCCACGGCGACGGCCGTACACCTCGATGCCCGATCGCACGACGATCGCTCGCAGCGACGGACATTCGCCCGCGGCGCCGAGCACCGACATCGTGCCGGCGCGCGTGCGCTCCGCGGCGCTGCGCGGCGACGAGCGGGCGTTGGGCTCGTAGACGCCCAGGTGGACGACGACGTCGGGATCGAATGCCCGCACGAACGCAACCGACCGGGTGCGGTCGCGCGGGTTGATGCGATGGAACTCGGCGCGTCGCAGCCGCCGGCGCGGCGGATCGACGTCCAGTCCGACGATCTCGCTGATGTCCCGATCGACCTCGAGCAGTTGCGCAACGCGGGTGCCGAGCTCGCCGCCCATGCCGGTGATCAGGAGTCGCACCCGCTCAATCCTGTTCCGGTCGCAGGGTCGGGAACAAGATGACGTCTCGGATCGAGGGGGCGTCGGCGAGGAGCATCACGAGCCGATCGATGCCAATTCCCAGGCCACCGGTGGGGGGGAGGCCGTATTCGAGCGCGCGGAGGTAGTCCTCGTCGACGACCATCGCCTCCTCGTCTCCGGCGTCGTGGGCTCGCGATTGGGCCTCGAACCGCTCGCGTTGGACGTCGGGGTCGACGAGCTCGGAGAACGCGTTGCCCAGCTCTCGTCCCCCGACGATCGGCTCGAAGCGCTCGACGAAGCCGCTCACCTCGCGGTGGTCACGGGCGAGCGGTGACACCTCGACGGGATAGTCCATGACGAAGACCGGTCCCCAGAGCTGCGCTTCGGTCGTCTTCTCGTAGATCTCGAGCAGCAGCTTGCCGGGGCCGTCGTCGTCTTTGACGTTGACGCCGTGCTCGGTGGCGAGCGCGCGGAGTTCCTCGATGGGTGATCGAAGGTCGACGCGCACGCCGATCTGCTCCTCGACGAGATCCACCATCGTGGCGCGGCGCCAAGGTGGAGCGAGATCGAGGTCGCGGCCGCCATAGGTGAGCTTCGTCGAACCGGTGACCTCGATCGCGAGGTAGGACACGAGATCCTCGACGAGCCGCATCATGTCGCCGTAGTCGGCGTACGCCTCGTACAACTCGAGCATCGTGAACTCGGGGTTGTGCCGGGGCGAGATGCCCTCGTTGCGAAAGACACGCCCGATCTCGAACACCTTCTCGAACCCGCCCACTACCAGTCTCTTGAGATAGAGCTCCGGCGCGATGCGCAGGTAGAGGTCGAGGTCGAGGGCGTTGTGATGGGTGGTGAACGGCTTCGCGGTCGCGCCGCCGGGGATGGGATGGAAGACCGGAGTGTCGACTTCCATGTAGCCGCGGTCTTCGAGCCAGCGGCGCGTCAGCGAGATCACCTTGCTGCGCAACGCGAACGTGCGCTGCGCATCCTCGGTGACCCACAGGTCTACGTAGCGCTGCCGGTATCGGGTGTCGACGTCGGTGAGCCCGTGCCACTTGTCGGGGAACGCGCGCCGAGCGTGGGCGAGGAGCACCCACTCGCGCACCTTGATCGAGACCTCGCCCTTGCGGGTCTTCATCACGTCGCCCTTCACGCCCACCCAGTCACCGAGGTGAAGCTCACAGAACTCCGCGAAGCGGGGGGTCGTGTCGGCAGGAGCGAAGAGCTGCACCCGTCCGCTCGAGTCCGCGAGCGTGGCGAAGGCGAGCTTTCCCTGCACCCGACGCAGCAGCATGCGGCCGGCGACGCTCACGCTGACTGGGCACTCCTCGCCCGGCTCGAGCGACGCGAAGTCCTTCTGGATGGTGGCGGCATCCCACGTGCGCTCGAAGCGAAACGGGGGCTCAGCCATCTGCTCAACCTACCGACCTCGGCGCGCGTGCTCCGCTGCAATCAGTAGACGACGTGGGCGGCGCAGTGCGCCGCCCGGGTGCGTGAAGCACCGATTGTCGAGCGAAGCGAGCAGGAGCCGATCGAAGCGACGCGGAGAGCGGCGACGAGGAGTGACGTGGGCGGCGCAGTGCGCCGCCCGGGTGGGTGAAGCACCGATTGTCGAGCGAAGCGAGCAGGAGCCGATCGAAGCGACGCGGAGAGCGGCGACGAGGAGTCAGTGACGTCGCTCAGCCCGGCTTCGCTCTGTTCCGCTCGTAGATGAGGCGGAGGCCGTGCAGCGTGAGCCAGGGCTCGTGGTGCTCGATCGACCGCGACAGCGGGGCGATGAGCGTCGCGAGACCGCCCGTCGCCACGACCGTCACCGGCCCGAGCTCGTCGCGGAAGCGCTCGCACATGCCGTCGACCTGCGACGTGAAGCCGTACACCGCGCCGGACTGCAGTGACTCCACCGTGCTGCGTCCGATCACGTTGCGGGGTTCCGCGAGCTCGACGCGACGGAGCGCCGCGGCTCGCTCGAACAGCGCGTCGAGGCTGATCTCGACGCCCGGCACGATCGCGCCGCCGAGGTACTCGCCCTTGGCGGACACGGCGTCGAACGTCGTCGCGGTTCCGAAGTCGACGATGACCGTCGGCCCGCCGTAGAGGTCGTAGGCGCCGACAGCGTTGGCGATGCGGTCGGCCCCGACCTCCTTCGGGTTGTCGTAGAGGATCGGCATGCCGGTGCGTACCCCCGGCTCGACGATCAGGGGAGCGAACCCGAAGTAGCGCACGCTCATGTCCCTGATGGCACCGGTGACGCGAGGAACCACCGACGACACCGCGAGCCCGCCGACATGCTCGTCGAAGGAGAAGCCGTGGAACGCGAGGAACTCCTGGATCACGAGCGCGTGCTCGTCGGAGGTGCGCTCAGCGTTCGTCGCGATGCGCCAGTGGTCGAGCAGCTCGGGACTCGTCACTCCTTCCTCGTCGGCCGCGTAGAGCCCGACCACGGTCTGGGTGTTGCCGACATCGATCGCGAGCAGCATGCGCCGCTCACTCTGTCAGACGTGGACAGAAACACGCTGTAGGCGGAAAGTGCACTCATGACCGACACGCTCGCCCCGTCGACCCGGTTCGGGTCGTTCGCTGAACTGGAGAAGGAAGGGCGGCTGCTGGGCAAGGTCGGCGCGCTTCCTGTCGTGGTCGTCTGGCACGAGGGTCGCGCGTTCGCGATCGAGGACCGGTGCCCTCATCTCGGTTTTCCGCTGCATCAGGGCACCGTCGAGGCCGGCCTCCTGACCTGTCACTGGCACCACGCACGTTTCGACCTCGTGTCCGGCTGCACGCTCGACCCATGGGCCGACGACGCGCAGGCCTTCGACGTCGAGCTCGCGGGCGACGACGTGATCGTGCACACCCGGGCAGCGGGTGATCGGGTCGAGCGGCTGCAGCAGCGCCTGCGAGACGGGCTCGAGCAGGGACTCACACTCGTCACCGCCAAGGCGGTGCAGGGTCTGCTCGAGGCTTCGGTATCGCCCGCCGAGATCGTGCGCACCGGTCTCGACTTCGGCTGCACCTACCGCGCCGACGGATGGGGGGCCGGGCTCACCACGCTCGTCGCGATGGCGAACGTGCTTCCGCGGCTTCATCCCGACGACCAGGCGCTCGCACTCGTGCACGCCCTCGCGTTCGTGAGCCGCGACACGCTCGGTCGCGCGCCACGGTTCGCGATCGAGCCGCTGCGCACCGATCAGCTCGATGTCGCTCGGCTCGCGGACTGGTACCGCCGCTTCGTCGAGACCCGAGCCGAGGACGCGGCCGAGCGGGTGCTCGCGACCGCGATCCACGGCGGCGCCCCCCTCGCCGAGATCGAGGAGTTCATGGACGCGGCGATCACCGATCACGTGTTCATCGACGAGGGTCACACGCTCGACTTCACCAACAAGGCATTCGAGGCGCTCGCGCAGGTGGGCGGTGACGCGGCCTCCACGGTCCTCCCGACCCTGGTGCACCAGACCGTTCGTGCACAGCGGTCCGAGGAGTTCTCGGAGTGGCGGCATCCCCACGACCTGGTGGCCCTGATTCGCCGCGCCGAAGCGGCGTTGCCGGCGGCGCAGACCGAGGGACAGCAGCGGCGGTTCGTTCGACGATGTCGCCGGTCTCGGCTGGCGCCTGCTCGAGGAGGATCCCGAAGCTGTCGTCGATGCGCTGCTCGACGCGATGCGCGCGGGCGCGTCGCCCGAGCAGCTCGGCCGCGCGGTGGCATTTGCGGCGTCGTTGCGCATCGTGCGCTTCCACGTGCAGAACGACTTCGGTGACTGGAACACCGTGCACCACGCGTTCACCGCGGCCAACGGTCTGCACCACGCGCTCGAACGGGCGCCGTCCCCCGAGCTCATGCGCGGCCTCGTCCACGGCGCGCTGCGCGTCTACCTCGACCGCTTCCTCAACGTGCCCGCGGCTCGGCTGCCGACGTCGGAGTCGGGCGACCTCGCCGAGCTCGCCGAGTGCTGGGAGGTGCAAGGTCGCGTCGACGATGCGGGGCGCATCGCCTACGGCTTCATCCGGGGAGGCGGTCGCCAAGCCGACCTGTGCGCGGCACTCGGCCACGCGCTGCTCGCGGAAGACGCCGAGTTCCACTGGTTCCAGGTGTACGAGGCTTCGATGAGTCAGCTCGCCGGCTGGCCCGAGGGCTCCGAGGAAGCCGCGCTGATCCTCACCGGCCTCGCCCGCTTCCTCGCCGCGCACACGCCGACACGCCGCGAGCTTCCGACCGTCGTGCGCATCGCCCAACGCCTCCGCCGCGGCGAAGCCCTCTACGAAGACTGACCCCAGCTGGTTCTCTTGGCGCCAGCGGGTGGCCGAGACCCGATTGCGCCAAGAAATTCGGCTCAGGGTTGGAGGTCGAGGCCGATGTCGAGGGCGGGCGCGCTCTGAGTGATGACGCTCGTCGAGATGAGGTCAGCGCCGGTCGACGCGTAGCGCGCAACGGTCTCGAGAGTCACCCCGCCCGACACCTCGACGACCGCGCGGCCGCCGACGACCTCGACGCACTTCGCGACGTCCTCGGGTGACATGTTGTCGAGCATCACGAGGTCGGCACCCGCGTCGACGGCCTCGATCACTTGCTCGACGCGTTCACACTCCACCTCGACCGAGCGGCCGGGCCAGCGCTCGCGCGCGCGACGGATCGCCTCGCTGATGCCGAGCCGGCCGAGGTGGTTGTCCTTCACGAGGACCATCTCGGACAGCGACCCGCGGTGGTTCACGCCACCGCCGGCTCGCACCGCCGCCTTCTCGAACGCTCTCAGGCCCGGCAGCGTCTTGCGGGTGTCCCACACACGGGCGCGACTGTCGGGCGCCGCCGCAGCAGCGTCGACGAAGCGCCGCGTCAACGTGGCGATGCCGCTGAGGTGGCAGAGAAAGTTCAGCGCGGTGCGTTCCGCGGTGAGAATCGACGCCAGTGCGCCGTCGACGGTTCCGATCACGGCGCCGGCGCTGACCGCGTCCCCATCGGCTGCCTGCCACTGCACGTCGACCGACGCGTCGACCTGTGCGAACACCTCCGTCGCGCAGGCCCGACCAGCCAGCACACCGTTCTTGCGAGGGACGAAGGCGGCGACTCCACGCTCGCCGGGGTCGAGCAATGCGGCGGTGATGTCGCCGAGCGGTCCGAGGTCCTCGGCGAGCGCCCGCGCGACCGCGTCGCGCACCACGGCTTGCGATACGGTCATCTCCCCACCCGGCTCATCGCAGCACGAGGCGCACGCGCATCGCCTCATCGAGCGCCGGGAAGTCGGTCCGTGTGTGTGCGCCGCGGCTCTCCTCGCGCGCGGTGGCTGCGGCCAGGATGCCGCGGGCAACATCGGCCAGGTTCCGGTTCTCGGCCGACTCGGCATCGGTCGGTGGGGCGCCGTACGACGACCGCACCTCATCGACGACGACCGACGTCTCGGAGAGAGACGGGGCCGAGCGCAGCACGCCGGCGCCGGTCGTCATGGCTCGTTGCAGGCGCTCGCGCGCCAGCGCCGTCGAGGAGCTGGGGAGCGCCGCGAGCCCGGCCGTGTCGAACCCGACGGTGATGACCCGGCCGCCGATGAGGTCGGGCACGCCGTCGTCGATCACGGAGCGCATCGCACCGGTTGCCTTGGCCTCGGTCTGACCCCGCTCGATCGCCTCGATCACACGGGGCCCGTACACCATGCCCTCGAGGAGCGAGTTGGACGCGAGGCGGTTGGCGCCGTGGATGCCCGTGCAGGCCACCTCGCCCGCGGCCCACAGCCCGGGCAGCGACGTCGCGCCGTCGAGGTCGGTGACGATGCCGCCGCACTGGTAGTGCGCCGCGGGCGCGATCGGCAACCAGTCGGAGGCCGGGTCGAGTCCGACCTCGCGCACCGCAGCGGCGATGGTGGGGAAGCGCTCGTCGAAGTGGTCGAGCCCGGTCGCATCGAGCCAGAGATGGTCGACGTCCTGCTCGAGCATGCGTGCGGTCATCGCTCGGGAGACGGCGTCACGCGGCAGCAGCTCGTCGACGAACCGTTCGCCTTTGGCGTCGCGCAGCAGCGCGCCGTGGCCCCGGAGCGCCTCCGACAGCAACGGCCGCGGCACCGCCGGATGGTGCAGCGCGGTCGGATGGAACTGCACGAACTCGATGTCGGCGACCGCGACGCGGGCCCGCAGCGCCATTGCGAGGCCGTCCCCCGTCGACTCGAGTGGGTTCGTGGTGACGTCGAAGACCTGGCCCGATCCGCCCGTCGCGACCAACACGTGGGTTGCCCGGATCTCGCTCATGCGGCCGTCGGCGGCGAGGGCGGTGACGCCTCGGCACCGCCCACCCTCCACGATCAAGTCGAGCGCGAACGACCTCTCGAACACCGCCACTGCGGTGCGCCGTACCGCTTCGACGAGCGCGCGTTCGATCTCGGCACCGGTTGCGGCTCCACCCGCGTGCACGACGCGTGGAAGGGTGTGCCCGCCCTCACGTGCGAGCTCGAGCCGGCCGTCGGCGGAGCGATCGAACGCGGCGCCCATGGCTATGAGCTCGGTGACCCGGCCCGGTCCCTCGTCGACGAGCACCCGCACCGCTTCGACGTCGCACAGCCCCGCGCCCGCGGAGAGCGTGTCCGCGAGATGCAGATCGGTCGAGTCGGGATCGCCCGCGAGCACGGCGGCGACGCCGCCTTGGGCCCACCGCGTCGCGGCTTGATCGAGCTCGGCCTTGGTGAGAACGCCGACCCGCAGCCCGAGCGCGTCGGCGGCTCGCACCGCGGCGGACAGGCCGGCGACGCCGCTGCCGAGGACGAGAAGATCGAGCTCGGGATCCGTGGTCATCGACGTTCGCCTCCCGTCACCGCACGCTCGCGCCGACGTTGTCGATGAGGCGGGCTTTGCCGAAGCGAGCCGCGCCGAGCAGCCGGAGCTCACCGGTCAGCGGCTTCGGCACGACCGCGAGCGTCGCGGCGTCGACGACCGCGACGTAGTCGAGAGAAGCGAGCGGCTCCGCGTCGATGACCTTCGTCATCCACGCCACGACGCGGGCCGGGTCGCGCTCGCCGCCTTCGATCGCGTTCGCCCCCGCTCGCAACGCCCGGTGCAACACTGGCGCGGCAGCGCGCTCGGCCGGTTCGAGGTACGCGTTGCGGCTCGACAGCGCGAGGCCGTCCCGCTCCCGGACGGTCTCGCAGCCGACGACCTCCACGTCGAACGAGAGGTCCGCGACCATCCGCCTCACCACGGTGAGCTGTTGCCAATCCTTCTCGCCGAAGTACGCGCGACACGGCCCGACGAGATTGAACAGCTTCGCCACGACCGTCGTCACGCCGGCGAAGTGGGTGGGCCGGCTCTCGCCCTCGAAGGGCTGCGAGATGTCGCTCACGGCGACCGTCGTGAGCAGCGGCACGGGATACATCTCCTCGACCGAGGGTGCGAACACCAATCCGACACCGGCGGACTCGGTGAGCGCGACGTCTCGATCGAGGTCGCGGCGGATAGCCGCTCAGATCCTCCCGAGGACCGAACTGCAGCGGATTCACGAACACCGACACGACCGTGGCGTCGCACTCGGTCACCGAGCGACGCATCAGCGACACGTGCCCCTCGTGGAGGGCACCCATCGTGGGCACGAAGCCGATCTGTGACCCGGCAAATCGGCGCCGCGCCATCGCTTGACGTAGCTCCGCCACACGGCGCACGACCTCGGTCATCGAGAGCGAGCGTATGCGCTCGTCCCTTCCCGCTCATCACGGCGGTGCGTCCCCGACATCGCCGAGACGAACGACTCCGTCATCCCCGAGCGCGTCGCGCCATCCCGGTGGAACCACGTCGGCTGCCAGCTCCTCGAGAGGCGCGAGCACGAACGCGCGCTCCCCCATGCGGGGATGGGGGATGCGCAGGTCGGGCTCATCCACGTTCACGCCGTCGATCCAGACGATGTCGACGTCGATGGTGCGCGGTCCCCAATGCACGGTGCGCTCACGCCCTCCCTCGGCTTCGGCGCGCCGGCACGCGTCGAGCAGCTCGCGGGGGCCGAGCCCGGTGTCGAGCTGCACGACCATGTTCAAGTAGGCACCTTGTGCGTCCGGACCTCCGACGGGGGCGGTCTCGTACACGCTCGATCGCCGCACGACGTCGGGCAGGCCACCGACGGCGGTGCGGAGGTGCTCGCCGCGATCGCCGACGTTCGATCCGAGGGCGAGGAACGCCCGCATGGGAACGAGTCGGCCCTAACGCCGGCGCCGCACCGTGATCGCGGTCGAGGCGACGTCCTGAGGCACGGGCGGCCGCAGCTTGCGGATGGTGACCCTCACCGCGAGCGCCCGCTCGCCGTACCCGAGCAGCTCGTCGGCGAGGCGGGTGGCCACCTTCTCGAGCAGCAGGTGCTGCTCCTGCTCGACGATGCGCGTGACCAACGCGATGAGTGCGCCGTAGTCGATCGTGTCGGCCAGATCGTCGGTGTCACCCGCCGCGGAGACGTCGGTCTCGACATCGAAGTCGATCTCGAACGGTTGAGGTCGTACCTGCTCCTCCGGACAGACCCCGATGATTCCGAGGGCACGGATGCCGCGTACCTCGATGAGATCGGGCCCCTCGATCTGGTCGGTCACGTCGTACTCCGGTCGTGTCAGGCAGTCGCCGTCAGCCGAGCTGCGCAGCGAGAGCGACAAGGGACCGTCCGACCGGGCCGAGCTGGCGCCCGGTGATCTGCTCGATGATGGCGATGGCCTCCGGCCCCTCGGGAACCATTCCTGACCACCGTATGTATCCGGCCACCACACCGGCCAGTCGGTCGCCGACCTCTTCTTGGTGCACCACGACCTTCTGTCCCGTGGCCAGCATCTCCTTGATCTCGGGATACAACTCGCTGAGCACCTGGCGGGCGTCTTCGTGAGGACCGAACGGACGATGCAAGTACGGCAGGCCGAGCTCGTCGTAGTTGTGGAGGTTGTGCGGTGAAGGGATCAGCGAGACGACACACGTGAAGCCCTGCTCGCGCAGCCAGATGATCTCCTCCTGCCTGCGCACGCGACGGTGGTTGGGGCCGTAGCCGCCCGGTCGTTCGCAGATCGCGAGGCGGTCACGGATGATCCACGCGAAGTTCCGAGGCTTGATCCCCTGTGCCCACTTGCCTTTCATCCGGCTCATGCCGCCACCGCTCCGGACACGAGCGTCACCGCGTGGGCCGTCGCCCGGACGTCGTGGACTCGGACGAGCGCGGCTCCCTGCATCAGCACGTACGTCGCCATCGTGAGAGAAGCCTCGATGCGGTCGGCGAGGGGCACCTGCTCGTCGAAGCTCGCGATGTCGAGTGGCGAGGGAGCGGCCATCCCGGGCAGTGCCGGTTCGGCGACGAGCGCATCGGACGCGGCGAGCAGGGCGCCGAGGGTGCCCTTCCGACTGACGCCGACAGCCACGGGCAGCCCCGTCGCCACGAGCTCGTCGATGCGAGCCACGAGCGCCATGTTCTGCTCGAGCGACTTGCCGAAGCCGATGCCTGGGTCGATCCAGACCTCGTCGACCCCGGCCTCGCGGGCGATCGCGGCGCGCTCGACCAGCATGGAGCGCACGTCGGCGACCACATCGCCGAGCTCGCCGACCTCGGTGGCACCGCTGCCGTACCAATGCGTGGCGATCCAGCCCACCCCGGCCTCGGCGGCCGCCGGCCAGAGCGCCGCCGAGACGTCGTTGATGATCGTGGCCCCGGCCTCGACCGCCGCCTCGGCCACGGCGCGTTTCGTGGTGTCGATGGAGACCCGGACGTGCGGGGACAAGGCGCCGACGACGTGCACGACCCGAGCGAGCTCGTCGGGCTCGGCAACGGGTTCCGCGCCCGGCCGGGTGGACTCCCCGCCGACGTCGACGATGTCGGCACCCTCTCCGATCATCTCGAGGCCGCGGGCGATCGCCTGGTCAGGATCGAGGTGGAGGCCGCCGTCCGAGAAGGAATCGGGGGTGACGTTCAGCACCCCCATCACCTGCGGCGACACGGTGACCAGCGTAGTTGTGCCGCTCAGCCCGTCGCGCCGGTGAACGACCGCACCTCGCGGAGGTTGCGGTAGCGCTCGCCGGCGTCGAGCCCGTAGCCGACGACCCACTGAGGGGGGATCCGGAAGCCCACGTAGGTGAGGTCGGACTCGTCGATGACGAGCTCGTCGCGGACCAGCAGGGCACAAACTCCCAGGCTGGCGGGGTTACGCGACAGAAGGTTCTTGCGCAGGTAGCTGAGAGTGAGGCCGCTGTCGACGATGTCTTCGACGAGCAGGACGTGGCGGCCGGCGAGGTCGAGGTCGAGGTCCTTCACGATGCGCACGACGCCGCTGGTGCGAGTCGAGCTGCCGTAGGACGAGACCGCCATGAAGTCGAACTCGACCGGGATCGAGATCGCTCGGGCCAGGTCGCTCATGAACACGAACGCGCCCTTGAGGATGCCGACAAGGAGCGGGTCCCGTCCGCGGTAGTCGGCGGTGATCTGCGCCCCGAGCTCGGCGACCCGCTGTGCGAGGTCCTGCTCGGACACCAGGATCTCGCCCAAATCGGGGTTGCCGGCGTGCACCGGGCGGGACCCTACTGCCTGCCCTCTACCGCGCTGCCCTTCCCGGCTCGATCGCCAGGCGCTGCTTGTGCCGGACGACGCGGCGACCTTTGCCGATCTCGGTCGCGACGGCCTCGCCCCGCGCGACAGCCAGCACGCGTTCGACGGTTGCCGCGTCGGGCGGATGCTCTCCGCCCAGCCACAGGCGGACCGCGCGTCTCCCGAGCGCGACCGGCGCGACGGCGAGGACGCGGGCGTCGGTCGGATCGACCGCGCGCGCGAGCGCGTCGAGGAGGTCGGCCTCGTCGCGCAGCAGATCCGCCTGGCGGCTGAGGAGGTCGGCGACGTCGCGCTCGGCAATCGCGTCGAGCACCGGGAGCAGGTCGTGTCGGATGCGGTTGCGCCGGAAGCGACGATCAGCGTTCGTCTCGTCGTCGATGGGCTCGAGTCCGAGCTGAGCACACAGCTCGTGCGTGTCGGCCCGCCGCAGTGAGAGGAGCGGCCGTCGGTCCCGCCGCATGGCCGCCAGCCCGTCGATCCCGGCGCCTCGCAGCAGGTTGAGGAGCATCGTCTCGGCCTGGTCGTCGGCGGTGTGCCCGGTGAGCACATCGGCGGGGAGCGCTTGGTACCGAGCGGTCCGAGCGCGAGCCTCGAGGTTGGGGCCGCGTGGCACCTGCACCCGGACGGTCTGGAATCTCGCTCCCCACTTCGCGGCGACGTCTGCGACCACCACGCTGTCCTCGGCCGAGCCCGGCCGGAGGCCGTGGTCGACGTGAACAGCGGTGACCTCACAGCCGGATTCCACGGCGAGGACGAGCAGTGCGAGGGAGTCAGCGCCGCCCGACACCGCGCACGTGACCGCCGTCCCCGGCGGGGGGAAGGTGCAGCGCGTCAGCAGGTCAGGCCACGGCAATGCGCATCCGCCCGATCCACGCGCCAGGGTCGCGGATCTCGGCGAGCGACGGCAGGTTCTCGGGGCCTTCCCACGCACGTTCCAGCAGGCTCGGCCCGCCGGCGCGTTCGACAGCGGCGATGAACTTCTCGCCCTGCTCGTACTGCGCCATTTTCGCTTCGAGGCCGATGAGCCGTTGCACCATCTTCGCCATCGGGCTCGCGTGTCGCCGCCGCTCGCGCAGCACGCGGCTGAAGCGGCCGGCGCTCGGGATGCGATCAGCACCGGCGCGATCCATGGTGACGTCGCCGTGGCCCTCGAGCAGGCTCATCAGCCCGCCGATCTTGTCGAGCATGGCGCGCTGTTCGGGTGTGGCCAGCAGCGCCACCACGCCGCCGTCGTCGAGCGGGTTCTGACCCGCTCGCGTGCCTGCGGCGGCCTTGCGGATTGCGTCGACGAACCGCTTGGGATCGGGGTCGACCGATCGCAGGGTCTCCTCGACCAGCGACAAGTAGTAGCTCCGCATCCACGGGACGCCGGTGAACTGTGCGCGGTGGGTGACTTCGTGGAGTGCGAGCCACAGCCGGAACTCGCGAGGCGGGAACGCGAATCGCTTCTCGAGCGCGAGCACGTTCGGACCGACGTAGTAGACGAGGTCTTGGTCGGCCGGGTTGTCTTCGACGACGAGCAGGTCGTATTGGCCGAGCACGCGGGCCGACATCCACCCGAGCAATGTCCCGACCTCGACGCCTGCCACCTTCGAAGCGAGCGGCGGCGCGCCACGTTCGGGCATCCGCTCTTCGAGCCGATCCATGATCGGGCGGATCAGTCGCTGGAACGACGCGATGTTCGCCTGCACCCATCCGGCGCGATCAGTGACCCGCGCTCGCGCCGGCCCGGCCTGCGAGCGCAGACCCGTGCACTCGGCGACGAGCTCCTCGGCCTCGGCCGTCAGCTCCGCGAAGTCGGGTTGCAGCGACGCGTAGTGGTACGAACCCGCGAACGGGTCCTGGCGCCGGGCCAGGCGAGTGGCGATGCGCTCAGCCAGTGACCAGTCGACCAGATTGGCCACGTCGTTACCTCAGCTGCCGTTTCGGGAATCGAGGCGACTCGACCTTGTGGAGGTACCCCACCAGGAGCGCGAGCAGCGTGAGCACGCAGCCGATCGAGAGGAAGACCGCGAGCCAGTAGTGCCAGACCTCAGCGGCGAGGAGCATGGCGAGCATGGTATCGGCAGAGATCGCGAGCCCGACGATCGTGGTGCGTGCCGGACGTTCTGCTGGTCCGTGCGCTGGTCAGTCGGGCAGCGGACCGGCGGACGGTGTGTTCGTCTGCTCGCCCTCGAGGCACTCCAACACCTTGGCGCGCAGTGAGTCGGGGACCGGGTCCTTGCACTTGCGAGCAATGACCTGGCGGAGCTCGGCCTCGAAGTCGAAGACCTCGAGGCAATCCATGCAACCGTCGAGATGGCGCTCGATGTGCTCGCGTAGCTCGCCCTCGTTCTCGCCGTCGAGGTACGTGTACACCTCGCGCAGGACGTCGTCGCAGTCACCCATGGATCGGTTCGGCCTCGTCTGTCGATTGGTCTGTCGGTCGGTCCGAGCCGCCCTCGCCGCTCGCGTTGGGCAGCAGGTTGTGCTCGGTGGCGAACCCGAACAACCGACGCTCCAACCCTTTTCTTCCCCGGTGGAGGCGACTCATCACGGTGCCAATCGGGATATCGAGGATCTCAGCGATCTCCTTGTAGGAGAAGCCCTCGACGTCGGCGAGGAGCACGGCCACCCGAAACTGCTCCGGCAGGTCCTCGAGCGCCTCCTTCACCTCCGTGTCGGTGAACCGCTCGAGCAGCTCGTCCTCTGCGCTTCGACCGGCCAGAGCGGCCTCCAGGCCGCCGAGCCGCCGGTACATGTACAGATCCTCGACGTCGTCGAGGTCGCTCTCTCCGGGACGGCGCTGCTTGGCTCGATACGAGTTGATGAAGGTGTTCGTGAGGATGCGGAACAGCCACGCCTTGAGGTTCGTTCCCTCTTCGAAGCTGCTGAACGCGCGATAGGCCTTGAGGTAGGTCTCCTGCACGAGATCCTCGGCGTCGGCCGGGTTGCGGGTCATGCGCAGCGCGCCCGAGTACAGCGACGGCATGTACTCCATCGCCTGCTCCGCGAACCGCGCCTGGTCAGCCACGAGCCCACGCTATCGGCCACATCGGCACGGTCGTCCGACTTGTCGTCATCGTCGTCATGTCGCGCGGAGGTGCTCGAGCACGGCGAGCACACGACGGTGCTCGGTCACGGTCGCCGTCAGGCCCAGCTTCGCGAACACCGATGAGATGTGCTTCTCGACTGCTCCCTCGGAGATCACGAGCTTGCGCGCGATCCCGACGTTCGACCGTCCCTCGGCCATGAGCGAGAGCACCTCGCGTTCGCGCGCGGTGAGCATGTCGAGTGGTTCGCGGCGGCGGCGCGCCAACAGCTGGGCCACCACCTCCGGATCGAGCACCGTGCCTCCTTCGGCCACGCGGGTGCACGCGTCGATGAAGTCCTTTACGTCGGCCACGCGCTCCTTGAGGAGATAGCCGAGGCCTGACGCGTCGCCGCCGAGCAGCTCACTTGCGTATCGCTCCTCGACGTACTGCGACAGGATCAGGATCGGCTGGCTCGGACGTATCGCCCGCAGCGCGACCGCGGCTTGGATGCCCTCGTCGGTGAACGTCGGTGGCAGCCGGACGTCGGCGATCACGAGGTCGGGCTCGTGTTCTTCGACCGCTTCGATGAGCCCGTCGGCCGTGACGAGTTGCGCGACGGTCTCGTGGCCGTATCCGCCGAGCAGGCGCACGAGCCCCTCCTGCAAGAGGACGGTGTCCTCGAGGACTACGACCCGCACGGCAGCTCAGCCAGGATCGTGGTCGGACCGCCGACGGGACTGGCGATGCGGATCTCCCCTTCGATTGCACGCACGCGGTCGCCGAGGCCACTGAGGCCGCCTCCCGGCTCGATGCGCGCGCCGCCGACGCCGTCGTCACTGATCTCGACGCGCAGCGTGCGGTCGTCGCGGCCCACGCTCACCCGCGCGTGCCGGGCTTCGCTGTGCTTCGCCACGTTGTTGAGCGCCTCCGCCACGATGAAGTAGGCCGCGGACTCGACCTGCGCGGGCGGCCGCTCGTCGAGGTTCACGTGGACGGTGACGGGCACGGGGCAGCGGGCAGCCAGCGATGACAGCGCGGCGTCGAGGCCTCGATCGGTGAGCACGGCGGGTTGGATGCCCCGCACGAGCTCGCGCAGCTCGGCGATGGCCTGCTTCGTCTCGCCCTGCGCCCGGTCGATGAGCGCGGAGACTTCCGCCGTGTCGCCCCCCGACTCGATGCGCTCGCGGGCGAGCCCCAAGTCCATCGCCGCGACGACGAGCCGAGGCTGGACTCCATCGTGGAGGTCGCGTTCGATGCGCGTGCGCTCGGCCATCGCGACGTCGAGCGATGCGCTCTTGCTGACCTCGAGCTGCGTCACCCGCTGGCGAAGCTGGGCGTTCGGGTCGGCGCCGAGCAAGCCCCGAATGAGTCCGCGGCACATCGCTGCCAGACCGCGCACGACCCACGGCGTGATGATGAGGAACAGGACGCCGACAGCGAACGACCCGGCGAGGATGCCGGCGCGGCCCCACCCGCTGGGGCCGCCGTCATCGCCGACCCAGTTGTCGTTCCACCCCCAGAAGGGGAAGGTGATGCCGCCGAAGGCGATCGACCACAGCGTGATGGCCATCGTGAAGGTGAAGATGCCGATCGGCAGCATGACGATGCAGTAGACGACGCCTTTCCACAGGGCCGCGTCCGTGAGTACTGCTTTGAGTCGAGCCCACCAGCCGTCGATGTCGGAGAGCGGTACGAAGGGGTTCGCGATCTCCGCGTCGAGAAGTGCTCCGGCGCGCGCTCGCTCGATCGCGGAGACCACGCGGACGAACTGCAACGTGGCGAACGCGACGACCACTCCGAGGAACATCAGCGGGATGAGGCCGAGCCCGAGAGAGAAGCCGGTCACGATGACCGTGAACCAGGCGATCCCGAGCGGGAGATCGAGGATGAGATGGAGCGTCTGCTTCCAGGTGCGAGCCTGGATCAGCGGACGAAAGAGGGCACCCATGGTCAGCGCCCCACCTCGACGAGCTCTCGGGACTCGGGCTCGTCCACCGGGCTTGCCGCCGGCCGCTCGATCTGCAGCCGCGGCAGCACTCGGTTCGCCCAGCGCGGCAGCCACCAGTTGCGCTCGCCGAGCAGCTCCATCGTCGCGGGCACCAAGACCATCCGGACCAGCGTCGCGTCGATCAGCACGGCGACGGCGAGTCCGAGACCGATGAGCTTGAGCGAACGGACGTCGGCGAAGACGAAGCTGCCGAACACGCACACCATGATCGCAGCCGCGGCCGTGATCACCCTTGCCGTCGACCCCAAGCCGTCGATGACGGCGGTGCGGTTGTCACCGGTGCGGTCGTACTCCTCTCGGATCGCCGACAGAAGGAAGACCTCGTAGTCCATCGACAGTCCGAACACGATCGCGAAGAGCATCATCGGCGCCCACGGCTCGATCGGAGCGCCCTGGTCCACGCCGAAGACCGAACCCAGCCATCCCCACTGGAAGATCATCACCATCACGCCGTAGGCAGCTCCGATCGACAGCAAGTTCATGAGCACGGCCTTCAGCGGCACGAGCACGCTGCGGAAGACGAAGAGCAGCAGCACGAAGCTCAACACCAGCACACCGCCGATGAACCACGGCAGCCGAGCGGCGAGTGTGCTCGAGAAGTCGATGTTGATGGCTGTGGCACCGCCGATGTGGACGTTGTCCGGCAGCTCCTCGCGGAGATCCTTGACGAGCTGCTCGGTGGCCTCGGACTGAGGGGCGGTCGTCGGGAAGGCGGCGAACGTCGAAATGGCCCCGTCGGGGCTCGACTGCGCGGCTTCCACGAACGCGACTCCAGGCGTGGCGGCGACGTCGTCGACGATCGTGGCCACAGCGGCGCGGGCTTCGTCGGTCGGCGTGTCGATGACGAGGAACAAGGGACCGTTCACCCCGGCACCGAAACCGTCGGCGAGCCGGTCGTAGGCCTCACGCGTGGTTGTGCCGGAGGGGTCGTTGCCCGCGTCGGCGACGGCCAGACGCATGCCCACCGCGGGGAGAGCCAGGGCGACGAGCACCCCACCGCCCAGCAGTGCGCTCCGCAGCGGACGGCGGCTCACAGCACGGCTCCACCGCGCGCTCAGTGTCGGGCCTTCGTGTCGCCGGCGGGGACCGACGTGCAGCCGGTCGATGCGAGTGCCGACGAGCGCGAGCAGGGCGGGAAGCAGGGTCACCGCCGCGAGCACTGCGACAGCGACAGCGGTCGCCGTGCCGAAGGCAAGACCACGCAGGAAGTCGAGACGGACGAGCAGCAGGCCGAGCAGCGAGATCATCACCGTGATGCCGGCGAACACGACGGCACGTCCGGCCGTCGACATGGCTTCGCTGATCGCCGCAGGCACCGTGGCGCCGCGGTTCAGGGCCGCGCGGTGCCGGGTGACGATCAAGAGTGCGTAGTCGATGCCGACACCGATGCCGATCATTGCGGCGACCTGACCCGTGAAGTCGGGCGTGTCGACGACGGTCGCCCAGATGCCAACGGTTGTGAGCGACACGAGGATGCCCGCGATGGCGGTCGCGAGCGGCAGCCCCATTGCGATGACCGACCCGAACGCGAGCAGCAGGATCACCGCGGCGGCCAGCAGGCCGAGCAGCTCGGTGGCCGGCATCTCCTCCTCGGTGAACATCTCCCCGCCGAAGGCAACGTCGATCGACGCGGTGTCGGCGACCTCGCGCATCTCCACCGCGATGTCTTCGAGGTACGGCGGACCGCCGGGGCTGAACTCGACGGTGGCGAACGCAATCGTGCCGTCCTCGGACACACGCGACGCGTCGTCGAGCGGGGACGCGATCGTCGTGACGCGCGGCAGCACGGCGATGTCCGCGAGCACGTCCTGCATGGCCGCCTGGCCCGACACAGACCGGAGGCCGGCATCGGAGTGGAAGACCACGGTGGCCGATTCGTCGTCGTGCTGCGGCAGGTGCGCGGCGACCAAGTCGTAGGCGATCTGCGCGTCGGTGCCGTCGAGGCGCTCGCCGTCCATCTCCTTGGGCGTGAGGCGACCGGCGACGGCGATGAGCGCGATCGCGCCGATCACCCAGACCAGGACGGTCCTCCCACGGTGGCGGGCACAGGCAGTGGCAATGCGTTCGACCATGCCTTCGACGATGAAGGAGCCCGGCTCCTGATCCCATCCCGCCCGCCGGTGTCTTCGGGGTGGGGCTAGCCCCCCGTGCCGCCCGTCACTCGCGCGCGAGCGCCCGTGCAGTCGGTGGGCGCTTCTAGGGTCGTTGCATGACCCAGGGGCTCCGAACGTTCCTGACCTTCCAGAACGGCGCCGCTACCGCGGCACTCGGTCTTTACGAGGAGGTGTTCGACGACTTCGAACTCATCGAGATCGACCACTACGGCCCGGGGGACATCGGACCGGAAGGCACGGTGAAGGTCGCGAGGTTCCGTCTCGCTGGCAGCGAGTTCAGCTGTGCCGACAGCCCCGTCGATCATGCATGGGGGTTCACTCCCGCGGTGTCACTCTGGATCGACTGCGACGACAACAACGAACTCGAGCGACTCTTCAATCGGCTTTCCGATGGCGGCCAGGTGTTCATGCCCCTCGACGAGTATGGATTCAGCACCCGCTTTGGCTGGGTCGGTGATCGCCACGGGGTGACCTGGCAGCTCAATCTCCCCTGACGACGCTCGCAGAGCAGTCGCAGCTAGTTGCCGTTGGTCGACCAGTGCCAGGGTTCGGACGGCAGGTTGTACAGCCCGTACTGGCCGGCGTTGGCCGCAAGCCACTGGTAGCCCGGGTTGCTGCGGCTCCCGATCGTGGCGCCGTTGTAGGTGAAGTCGATGGCCAGCCCCCGCTCGTGCATTGAGGCGCCGGGCGGCGCTGTCGGTGGGCTGCACGAGTAGGACGGCATTGCGTACACGGCGTAGTCACTCGATCCGCAGTGGGCACGGCGAAGGGCGACCTGGGCGCTCGTGTCGCGGTAGCCCCATCCCCCGAGCGGTACCCCCGCCGCATCGGCGGCCGCGAGCAGCGCGCGCACGTTGTCGGCGATCGACACGTTGACGTAGATGCCGGATGCGCTGGCGACGTTGATGTTCCCGATCGGCGGGAGCGCGGTGCCCCGTCCGCCCCCGCGCCTCCGGAGCTGCGCCGCGAGTGCAGCTTGCTCGCGCGCGATCTCCGTCGCGAGCTGCTTGTCCTGCGACTCGAGCACCGCGGCTTCGGCGAGAGCGGCGTCGAGCCGTCGCTCGACTTTGTCTTCGAAAGCGAGCTGCTGTGCGCGGCGCGGCCTCGAGCTTCTCGAGCTCGGCGCTGATGGCGATGCGACTGGCGTCAGCGCGCTCGGCCGCGTCCTCGGCCTGCTCCCGCTGCAGGGTGAGGTCCTCGCGCGCTTCGCGGATCTGGTCGGCGACATCGGCATCGCGCTGGTGCACGACCGTGAGGAACGCACGCTTCTGCGCGGCGTCGCTGATGTCGCTCGTGTTCAAGATGACGAGCATCGTGTCGCCAAGGGGGTGCACGTAGCTGTCGACGGCGAGCCCGGCGAGCGTGGAGCGCAGGCCTTCGATCGAGGCGCTTGTATCAACGATGCCCTGGTTGGCGACGGCCGCGTCCCGGTTCGCCTGGTCAAGGGCGCGCTGGGCGGCCTCGAGCTGCGCTTGCGTTCCCACGACGTTCGCATTGATCGCGTTGAGCGCGGCTTCGATCTGCTGGTCGCTGGCCTGGAGGGTGTTGATCTGCGACGAGATCAACGCGCGTTGCTGACGCACCTGCTCGCGCTGTCGCTTCTTGTCGTTGATGCTGTTGCGATCGGCTTCCGCCGGCATCGCGGCGAGACTGACTCCGAGGGCGACGATGACCGCTAAGGCGCCACAGAGGTGTCGGCGTCGATTGGTCATGCGGAGGGCTCCTGTACGGGCACGGCACTCGACCTCGCCATTGATCGGCCACTCGCCCGCAACCAGTGGTCACCGTAGTCCAACGACGCGCGTGGAGGAGCGCGCCGAGATCACACGCGATTCGTCGAGAAGCCTTCTTGCGCACCGAGCACGACCGCCGGTCGACGGAGATCCTCCTGCCACAACAACGACTCGAGTCCGATGTGAAACGGCTGATCCTGCACGGTCAGCTCGTACACGGGAGCATCGTCACTCGCGTGATGGTGGATCGCCCAGCCCGGAGCGGTGAGCATGAGATCGCCCGCGCTCCATGAGTAGCGCTGGCCCGCGATGCGACTCCATCCCGAGCCTTCGAAGAAGTAGTTGATCGCGGCCGACACATGGCGATGGGGGCGATCGACGATCCCGGGTGGGCGGATTGTGATCGTCGCGAAGAAGCTCGGCGTCGTGCCGTTCGTGCGGCCGGTCATCGGGTTGTAGAGGAGGTACAGCCGACGGCCCACGTAGTCAGGGCCGAGGGCCTCGAGCTTGTCGAGGTGCGCCTTCACGTCCGGCCAGGGCCAATGCAAGGCACGTGACTCCACTGCGGGTGGGTTGATGAGGCGCTCGTAGGGCATCAAGGACGCGCCACTGTCGTTGAGCTCGAACGTGCCGTACGGGCTCCGCCGGCGAGGGTCGTCCTCGTGTTCCTCATCCGGGGCGCGATGCAGAGGCTCTTCCGGAGGGGTCGTGTCAACGAGGTGCACGTTCAGCTTCTCGAGCACTGGCGCGTTCGAGTATTCGAACCGCACGTGCGGCTCGTCGCTGTCGTTCATGTGCCAGCTCGTCCGGTACGACGGGATGTTCCACGCGTCGTACTGCCCGGCGGCGATGCGTTGACCGCCGACGACCGCCGCGCCCCTGCCGCGGATCGCGAAGCCGACGACGGTCGAGTTCTGGCGACGGGGTCGAGTCGACTCCCCCGGAAGCAGGACGCAGAGCGCGACGCGAATGCCCGGCGCGAGTCCGAGGCCAGGATGCGTCGCGCGGGGATGCACGAAGAGCGACTCGCGCCGGCCGTCCGGCGGCGCGGGCAGCGAGGCGAGGCGCTCGATCTCGGCGTCGATCTCGGCGGCGGTGAACAACACCGGATCCCACATGTCCGGGTCGTCCGGAGCACGACCGGAGATGTCGACGAACCGCTTGCCGGGGCTGTCGCTCATCGTGTGTCTCCTTAGCCGTCTCCCGCTCGCAGTCGCGGCGCGGCGCGTTGGGGATGGTCAATGTTCGCGCCGCGGCCGTCGGCGCGGCAGCGTTCGAGCACGAGACGGCCGATGGCCAGATCGGCGAGGCCGATCCCCATGGCCTTGAACACCGTGAGCTGCGCGGGCGGTCGGACCTGTTCGCCCGCGACGACCGAGTCGAGCCCGACGACGTCGTCCCGGCCGCGCAGCTCAGAGGCGAGCCGCCTGGCGGCCGTCGGGCTGTCGGCGACGACCAGGTCCGACCGGGCAATGAGATCGGCCGTGAGCTCGGCACGCTCCGGCGTGATCGCTCCGACCGCATTGATCAGCGTGCCCGGCGCGACTGCCGCGGAGTGAAGGAACGGTTCGGTGGCCCGGGTCGCGGTCGTCACGACCTGCGCTCCCGCGACGGCATCCTCGACCGACTCGGCCTCGCGCACCTCGAACGGCCACCGTTCGGCTTGTGCTCGTTCCACGAACGCCTGACGACGGGCTCCGTTCGGGCTGTAGACCGCGACGACGTCGAGAGCGCGCGCTTCCGCCATGGCGGCGAGCTGCGCCGCGCCCTGTTTGCCGGTCCCGATCAGCGCGGCGCTCGTCGCGTCGGTCGGCGCGAGCCAACGGGTCGCGACTCCGGTCATCGCGCCGGTGCGGAGCTGACCGAGCGCGAACGCTTCGATGATCGCAACGAGCAGCCCGGCCTCGGCATCCCACACGACGAGCAACGGGGTGGCACCTCCGCCCGTGTGCGCCCACGTCTTCGTCGCGACGAGGCCGGCGGCATCGTCGACCGCGCCGATCGCGTGGAGGGTGTGGCCGTCTCCCCACGCGAGGTGGGTCTTCTCCATGCCGTGCGCCGTGCCGCGCGCGGCCGAGCGCAGCGCGGCCTCGACCGCGTCGATCGCGGCGGGAAGATCAACGGTGTCGATGACGTCTTGCTCGCGGATCCACATCGGAGTCGTCACGTCGTGACTCCGTGTGCATGGAGGTACTTGCGAGTCGCGACCTCGAGCTCGTCAGGCCATCGGCCACCAAGCGTGTCGACGGCGGGCCGAGCGTGCTCGATGAAGGCCTGACCAACGGTCGCGTGCGCCTCGACCACACCGTCGCGGGTCGCGGTGCCTGTCGGGAGCGCCTCGAGCGCGGAGCGCTGCTCGGCGGTGAGTTTCGTGCTCCACTGCTTCACGCCCATGGGTGGCAGCGGTGCGTTCATCTCGACGAACAATTGATACAGCAGGCCCCGGAAGAGGTGGATGGCCTCGAGGCCCAACAGCCAGTCCTCACGTTCCAGCACGACAGGGAACATGCCGTAATCGCGGAAGAACTCCTCGACGAGTGCAGTGACGCGGTCGACGGAGGGCCCCGGCCCGCTCGGCTCCGGGACGGCCGCGTCGAGTCCGTCGCGATCGAACACGACGAGCCGGTGCCGGAAGAAGCTTGATGACACACGCGACACCGGTTCGGCGACGACGTCGATGCGCAGACGCTCTGGGGTGACGGCGTACAAGCTTCCGGGAGCGAAGGGCAGCGGCCGAGCGATAAGCGTCGGCGTGATCTCGGCTAGCCAGTCACGCCAGGAGTCGTTGAACGACGTCATCGAGTCGTCGTCGACCGCGACCAGCAGATCAAGGTCAGACACCGCGTCCGCATCGCCCCGCCCGAGCGAACCGGACAGCCACAGCGCTCGCACGCGCTCGTCGGCGGCGAAGACCTCGACGGCACGATCGAACAGCGGGGCGTACCCCGGCTCGAGCACGTCGATCACTGCAGGGCGTTCGGGCATCTCGTGCATCGTGTCACGATGAGTTCCGTGGGCACCGGGGCGTTGTCGCTGCTCGATTGGCGACGCCGAGTCAACGAGCTCTACGCGGACGTGCGCCGCCTCTCGATGGAAGACCCGTGTGAGGCGCATCGTGTCTGGCGCGGGCGCCGTGACGGCCTCTTCGCGTCGCACGAGCAGAGCCCGGTCCCGGACCGCGCCGCCTTCAACGGCCTCTCGTACTTTCCCTACGACGCGACGTGGCGAGTCGAGGTCGAGGTGCAGCCCGCCCCCGCGCAACGTCTGACCGTGCAGAGCGGCACCGGCGAGACGTTCGATCTCGATCGGCTCGGAATCGTCGCCGTCCCGGGCGGCACGCTCGAAGTGCACTGGATCGACGTCTACGGCGGAGGTGTCTTCGTCCCTGTTCATGACCTGACGAGCGGTCGCACCACCTATGGAGGAGGTCGCTACGTGCTCGACACGGCGAAGGGGGCCGATCTCGGAGGTGCCGGCGACAAGCTCGTGATCGACTTCAACTTTGCGTACTCGCCTTCGTGCGCGTTCGATCCGAGGTGGAGCTGCCCGCTGGCGCCGCAAGGCAATCGGCTCTCCGTCGCCGTGGAAGCTGGCGAACAGTTGCGCTCACTGTGAAGCCGTTCCGCTTCGCGTTGCAGGCCGTTCCTCGGGGGTCGCGGAGCGAGTGGCAGGACCTCGCCCGCAAGACCGAGGCCCTGGGCTACAGCACGCTCCAGGTGCCTGACCATCTCGGCATCGTCGACCCGTTCAGTCCCCTCGTGAGTGCCGCCGACGTCACGACGACCCTGCTCGTCGGGCAGCTGGTCATCAACAACGCGTTGCACCATCCGGTGTTGCTCGCCCGCCAGGCGGCGACCGTCGACCTGCTCACCGACGGCCGGCTCGAGCTGGGGCTGGGCACCGGCTGGGCACAAGCGGAGCACGACGCGAGTGGCATCCCCTTGCCGCCACCGCCCGTGCGGGTCGATCGGTTCGAGGAGGCGCTCGGGATCATCCTCTCCTTGCTCGAGACCGGCGCAGCCCGCTCGGAGGGCGCGTACCGCGTCGCGGTCGACGACCTCGGTGTGTCGTGTGTCCAATCGCCGCGCCCCCCGATCCTCATTGGCGGCTTCCGACCCAGGGTCCTCGCGATCGCGGCGCGCCGCGCGGAGATCGTGCAGCTGACCGGCCTGACCTTGGACGGTCACGGCGGCGTGAGGTTCGGCGACGCTTCGCGCGCGACCGCGGTCGCCCAGGCGCGACAAGTCACCGTTGCAGCCCGGGGGCGTGATCCCGAGCTGTCGGTCCTCGTTCAGCGTGTCAACGTCGACGACCCGAAGGCGGCGATCGCCGCGACCAGCGACCTGATCGGAGTCGCACCCGACGTCGTCGAGGAGAGCCCGTACTTCGGCTACGCGTCCATCGACGAGCTGACGGACCGTCTCATTGCCCTGCGCGAGGAGGCAGGGCTCAGCTACTACACCGTCCACGAGCTCGAAGCGTTCTCACCCGTCGTTGCTCGGCTCGCTGGCACCTGATGGCGCGGGCACGCCGAATGCGAGGTTGAGCACACCGGCGATCGCGACGCCCAGCGCCGCGCCGCACACGACGTCGAGGGGGTTGTGCGCCCCCACATACACCCGCCCGATCATCACCATCACCACCAGCGCCCACGGAATGATCTTCCAGCGCCCGCTCAGGTAGGGCGAGATGAGCCCAGCCATCGCGGCGACCATCACGGCGTGACCAGAGACGAAGCTCTCGCCTTCAGCGCTGACGTCGCCGCGCATGTGGATGTCGGCACCGATCGACGTGCCCGGACGCTCCCTTGACACCATCACCTTCACGATTCTTTCGGTGACGAGCTTCAAGAACGTTGCTGCGAGAGCGGCCAGTGCCAATCGTCGGTGGTGGGTAGCGAACGCGACGATGGCCACGATCGGTCCGATCAGCAACGCCCCGATCTGCTGGAACGGCCACATCAGTGGGTACAGCGCTTCGGGGAGATCGTTGATGGCGTGGAACACGGACTCCTCGAAGTCGGACACTTCGCCATCGCGGACCAACAGCATCCCGATGACGAGGATGACCACACCGATGATGGCGACGATCGCGTCTTGGCGACGCCGCACGAATCGAACTTCGACGGTTTCCGCTGATCTGGTCACGGACCTCCTCGCACCCCTCCTTTGGCCACCCCCGGCCTCTAGGGCATCATTGGTCTCATTCACGGAACAGTCCAGCGGGCCAGCTACCCGCGGGGTTGGGGGCGATAGGCATGCGGAGAAGGGTGTGGGCGACTGTTACTGGCGTCGCGCTGCTCGGCAGCCTCGTGGCCTGCAGCTCCTCGGAGCCGGTGCCCCAAACCGAGTCGGCGCTCGGCGACAACACCATCACTGTCTCCTCGTTCGATTTTCCCGAGAGCTCACTGCTCGCCGAGATCTACAGCCAAGCCATAGAGCGGGGCGGGTTCGATGTCGATCGACTCTTCGACGTCGGCCCGCGCGAGCTCGTGCTTCCCGCGATGGCGGCAGGGTTCATCGAATTCGTGCCCGAGTACCTCGGAACCGCTCTGCAGTTCCTGAGCCTCGGGGCGGCGGAGCAGACCCCCGGCCCCGCGCGCACCTTCCGCGACCTCACGTCGACGCTCGACACCGGACCATTCGTCGCGCTCAGCTCAGCGCCCGCGCAAGACTCGAACGCGTTCTACGTCACTCCCGAGACAGCCGAGCGTGAGGGCCTGCGTACGCTCTCCGACGTAGCCGCGGTTGCCGATCAGTTCACGTTCGGGGGTCCGCCCGAGTGCGCGTCGCGACCGCTCTGCCTCATCGGCCTCGAGGACGTGTACGGCATCACGTTCGACGAGGTGATCAAGCTCGACACCGGCGGCCCCGTCACGCGTCAGGCGCTGCGCGACGGAGCGATCGACATCGCGTTGCTGTTCACCACCGACCCCGCGATCGACGCCGAAGGTTTCGTCGAGCTCACCGACGATCGGGCGTTGCAGCCTCCGGAGAACATCACACCGCTCGTGCGCAAGGAGGTCATCGAGCGTTGGGGTCAGGACTTCGTCGACATCGTCGACGCGGTCTCGATCAATCTCACGACCACCGAGCTCCGAGAGCTGAACGCGCGTGTGAGCGAGGAGCCCGACGCCCTTGCCGAGATCGCAGCCATCTGGCTTCGTCAGCACGTGCCGCGATGACGATCGAAGGCGACGTCAGCACCACCGTGCCCCACGAGCCGGGTGTGCGGCCGGTCACGCCGCCGACCGCCGAACGGACACGCCGCCGCCGCCGTCCGTCCGGTGCACCTCCGCCGCTCCCGAAGCACATCGGCACGACCGGGACGGGCTGGATCGTCGCCATCGTCGTGTTGAGCGCCTGGCTGATTCTTGGGTCCATCTCCGACCGAGTCATCCGCTTCACGAATCGTGTCGACGCGGCCCTTCTCCGACAGATCGTCCGGCTCCGAACCGAGTGGCTCACCGATGTCACGCGAGCGATCGATGCGACCGTCTCGTACTGGACGGTGATCGTCCTGTTCGTCGTGCTCGGCTTCGTGCTGGTAGCCCTCCGGCGGTGGCGCCATTTGTTCACGTTCTTGGCGTGCATGGCGGTGCTTCAGCTCGTGGGCGAGCCGATCTGGGAAGCCGTCGCCCGGCCCCGACCGTTCGACGTGACGATCGTCGGCGAGTGGGCCGGCTACTCGCTGCCCCCGCCCGTGCTCGCGTTCCTCACTCTCCTCGTCGTCGCGATCGTCTACACGCTCGTCGTGCCCGGTCGTCCCCGCACGATCGCCAAGGTCGCAGGCGCCGTCGTCGTCGGTGTGTACGCGGCAGCCGAGCTGTACCTCGCGACCGTCCACCCGTTCGACGTCGCGGTCGGCGTGACGATGGCCGTCGCGCTCGGCGTGACCGCGTTCCGACTGTTCACTCCGAACGAGATCTTCCCGGTCACGTACGGCGGCGGGAAGAAGGCCCATCTCGATGTGGGCGGCGAGCGAGGCGAGGCGATCCGTCGAGCGCTTCAAGAGCAGCTCGGTCTCACCGTGGTCGACCTCAAGCCCGTTGGCCTCGCCGGCTCGGGCGGCTCCACCCCCCTCCGGTTGCGCGTGGCGGGCGATCCCGACACCTACCTGTTCGGGAAGCTCTACGCGATGAGCCATGTCCGCGCCGACCGCTGGTACAAGCTCGGTCGAACAGTGATCTACGGGCGCCTCGAGGACGAGGCGCCGTTCTCGTCCGTGCGGCGGTTGGTGCAGTACGAGGACTACACCCTGAGGCTGTTCTGCGATTACGGCATCCTCACCGCCGCGCCGTACGGCATCGTCGAGCTCACGCCGGAGCGCGAGTACCTGCTCGTCGCTGAGTTCTTCGACGGAGCGAAGGAGATCGGCGACCCGGAGCTCGAGATCGACGACGAGATCATCGACCACGGGCTCACCTTGATACGCACCCTCTGGGACGCCGGGCTTGCGCACCGCGACATCAAGCCCGCGAACCTCCTCGTCCGGGACAAGCAGGTCCTGGTGATCGACGTCGCGTTCGCACAGGTGCGACCCTCGCCGTGGCGCCAGGCGATCGATCTCGCCAACATGATGCTCGTCCTTGCGGTGCGCACCGATTCGCAGCGCGTCTACGACAGGGCGCTCCAGTTCTTCACGCCCGACGAGATCGCGGAGGCTTTCGCAGCAGCTCGGGGAGTCGCGAGCCCATCGCAGCTCCGTTCCGTGATGAAGCAGGACGGACGTGACCTGATCGGTGAGTTCCGCGCGTTGGCGCCGCAGCGGCAGCCGATCGCGCTGCAGCGATGGAGCGCCAAGCGCGTGCTCACGATCGCGGCGCTGGCGGCCGGCGCCGCCCTCATCATCTCCGCGCTCACGTCCGTACTCGCACCTGGGAATGCCAACACGGCCGAGATCAGCAAGAGCCCCTCGTGCGGCACGAGCAACATCATGATCCTCATGGCGCAGACAGTGCCGACGGCGACCTCCGTGCCGTGCGTCGCGAACCTCCCCGCGGGCTGGAGCGTGGGGGGCACCGAGGTGGAGAGCGACGAGGGACGGTTCTGGCTCGACTCCGCGCTCGCGGGCAAGCACGCGGTCGAAGCGGTGTTGCGGCCGCCGGAGGCGTGCACGACCGAAGGGGCAACCGAGGTGCCGAGCGACGAGGTCGGCATGCGTCGCTTCGAGCGCCCCGAACAGCTCACGCCCGACCTCGTGACCACCCGGTACTACACATTTGAGGGCGGCTGCGTCACCTATGAGTTCTCGTTCGGCGGGGACGCATCGACGGTCCTGCTGTTCGAGGCGGACACCGCGCTGTCCTTCGAGTCACGCGCCGTCCTCGTGGAAGATGTCGATCGGCGCACCGGCGGTCTGTCGCTTTGTGGGGCGCTGGCGCCCCCGTGCCCGGGCGGCCCATGACCGTTCTCGCGGCGTCCTTCGTGGAGATCGCCGTGCGCGTCGTGATCGCGGGAATCCTCATCGTGGCGACCACGGTGCTCTCGCTGCGCTTGCTTGGCGCGAGACGGGGCTGGGGCACGGCCTTCCTCGCTGCGGTCATCGGATGGAGCGCGGCGTGCCTCCTCGCGCTCACGCTGTCCGACTGGAACTGGGGCGCGGACGGTCTGGTGGTGCACATCCTCGCCATCGGCGTCCCCTTGACGATGGCGACGGCGGTGACGCTCGACCTGCTCGCCCGCCCCGGATCGCTGGCGATCGGCGAGCGCGCCGGGCTCGTCGTGGCTCCTCGTCCGATCCGGGCAGTTGGCCGTCGAATCGCCGTATGGCGTCGCTACCAAGAGCTGGTTCGCCTCGCCCGACGCGAGGGCTTCGGCCCGTTGCTGTCGGCTCAGCGGCGCGCCGAGCGCAGCGTCGAACCCGAAGGTGTGCGTCTCCGTCGGGTCCTCGAGGAGGCGGGCGGGGTCTATGTGAAGCTTGGACAGATCGCGGCCACTCGGATCGACATCTTCCCGCCCGAGGTGTGCGAGGAGCTCGCCAAGCTGCAGAACCGCGTGGCGCCCGAGCCGATCGAGGGCATCCGGCCGGTGCTCGAGGCCGAGCTCGGCGGGGAAATGAGCGAGGTCTTCGCAGACTTCGATTGGGAGTGTCTCGCCGCTGCCTCCATTGGCCAGACCTACCAGGCTCGACTACGGACGGGCGAGGCCGTCGTGGTGAAGATCCAGCGGCCCGGCATCGTCGACGTGATGGAGCGCGACCTCGCGGCGCTCGCCCACCTCGCCGACGTCGTGCAGCGCCGCACGCCGTTCGGTCAGGACGTGCGGGTGGCCGACGTGCTCGGTCAGTTCGGACGCAGCTTGCGCGCCGAGCTCGACTTCCTCCGAGAAGCCAACGCGATGGAGGAGATGGCGAGGCTCGTCGGGACCGCCGACGGAGTGCGGATCCCGAAGGTGTACCGGAAGCTCTGCACTCGACGGGTGCTCGTGCAAGAGCGATTCGAGGGTTCGACGATCGCGGACGCCACCCCCGATCGGCTCGGCGCGAGCGACGACGAACGACGGGCCCTCGCCGAGCAGCTCTGCCGCTCGATGTTCGACCAGATCCTGAAGTACGGCTACTTCCATGCCGACCCGCATCCGGGAAACGTCTTCATCCTGAGCGATGGGGCGTTGGGGCTCATCGACTTCGGCGCGATGGGTCGGCTCGACACGATCCAGCAAGCGGCGATCGTCGACATGTTCGCGGCGATCGCGCTGCGCGACATCGGTCTGCTTCGCGAGAGCCTCGAGCGCGTCGCCGACGTCACCGAGAGCGTGGCACCCGAGCGCCTGGAACGTGTGCTCGCGCGGCTCGTGGCCGATCACGTGCACGCCAACGGCGTAATCGATCCGGCGGTCATGCAGGAGCTCGTCGCGGTCATGGCGCCATTCGGCATCCGGCTTCCCGGCGACCTCGTGCTCCTGTCGCGAGCCCTCGCCACCCTCGATGGGACATTGCGGGTGATCTCACCCGGCGTCTCGCTGGTGGGGAGCGTGGTCGAGATGATGGGCTCGACGACGGAGCCACTCGTCGATCGGGACGCCATGGTCAAGGACGCGTTCGTGTCGGCGCTCCCTCATCTCCGCCGCCTTCCCGACCGCCTCGATCGGATCCTGATGCTCGCCGGACGCGGTGACCTGCGGATTCGTCACATCGTGGACGAGGATTCCCGACGGATCCTGCGAACGCTCGCGAATCGAGCACTGCTGGCCGTTGTCGGGGCAACATTCCTCTTGGTGTCCGCGTTGCTGCTCATACCTGCCGAGGAAGGACCGATGCTCTCCGACGAGGTCGGCCTGTTCGAGATCCTCGGATACGGGGGGCTCGTCGCGGGCACCGTTCTCTTACTGCGGGTCGTCGGCGCCGTCGCGCGAGACGGCACCACGTGACCGCGACCGCTCCTGAAGTCCAGATCGGGATGCCGCTCAACGGCGACGCTCTTGCCCACGCGCGTCCTCCGGGCGATCGGTACTTCCGTCATCCGGGCGACGTAGTGCGCCTCGTCCTGTGGGGCACGGTGCTCGTGCTCGTCGCGATCTTCCTGAGCGTCGCGGACGCGACGAGCGCGGGCGTGAGCACCGACCTCGGACGAGTGGCGTCGCAGCTTCCGGACGCGGTCCGCGAGTTCTTTCTCACTGTCGCTCAGGTGGGGGGCGTGCTCGTCCCCGTCCTGATCGCGGCGTTGCTGGTATGGCAACGCCGATGGCGGCGCATCGGCGTCGGGCTGCTCGGCGCCGCGGCCGGCCTGCTCGTCTTCGTGGTGTTCGACATGGCCCTCGACATCCCGCGACGGGTCGCCGACGCGGTCGACACCGAGACATGGGTGGCGTCGTCGCGCTTTCCGTCGCTCGCCTATGTCGCGGCGGTGGCCGGGGCGACAGTCGTGGGCAAGCCGTGGTTGTCACGGCCCTGGCGGCGTGCGAGCGATCTCGGGCTCGTGGCGCTCGTGCTCGTCATCGCCATCGCGGGCACGGCGGGCCTGGTCGGCCTGCTTCTCGCAGTCGCGGCGGGCTTCGTCGGGGGGCTCGTGCTGCTGATCGCGTTCGGCGCGCCCAACCGGCGTCCGACGCCAGTCGCCGTGGTCACCGCTCTCAACGAGGCGGGCCTCGACGTGGCCGACCTCACGCTCGAGCGCGCCGACGGTGGGCGGGCGCAGCTGTACACGGTGGCCAAGGCCAACGGCGCCCGGTCGTTCGTGAAGGTCTACGACCGAGACAGCCGCGACGCCGACGTGTTGTACCGCGGTTACCGGGCCCTCCTGCTCCGGAACCCCACCGACGAGTGGTCCAGCGGAACGCTGGAACGCGAAGTCGAACACGAAGCCTTGCTCTTGCTCGTGGCCCGACGGGGAGGATCGGCGTGCCCCGATCTCGAGGTGCTCACTGCGCTTCCCGATGGCTCCATGGCGCTGGCGACCGAGCATGTCGAAGGACGGCCGCTGTCCGAGCTCGCGCCCGAAGCCATCGACGACGACCTGCTCGACGCGGTGTGGCGGCAAGCCGACCTCCTGCACCGAAACCGTCTCGCTCATCGCGCGCTGCACCCATCGAACATCCTCATCGCGGCCGGGGCGCCGGTCATCGTCGACTTCGCCGCGGCTCAGGGCTCCGCGTCGCCGCGTGCGCAGGCAATCGATCGCGCCGAGCTTCTCGCGTCGCTCGCCGCACTGGTCGGACCCGAACGAGCTCTCGCGTCAGCCGCACGAGTCATCGACGCTGACGCTCTCGCGAGCGCGGCCCCCTACCTCCAGCCGCTCGCGCTCGCGGTCTCGACGCGAAGGAAGGCGCCGAAGGCGATGCTCCAGGAGCTCCGGTCGGGCATCGCGGAGACCACGGGCACCGAACCGGCGCCGCTCGAGCGACTGGTTCGAGTGAGACCGCGCACGCTGTTCATGGTTGCGGCGCTCACCGGCGCCTTCTACATCCTTCTCCCGCAGCTGGCCAACGTCGACGACAGCTTCACCGCGCTTCGTTCGGCGAACTACGCGTGGTTGGCCGTCGCGGTCGTGATGTCGTTTCTCACCTACGTCGCGTCGGCGGTCGGCCTCATGGGCGGTGTGCACGAGCCGCTGCCGCTCGTGGCGACGACGGAGACTGCTCTTGCCTCATCCTTCGTGAACCGGGTGACGCCCGCGAACGTCGGCGGCATGGCGCTCAACGTGCGCTACATGCAGAAGGCCGGGATCCCGCCTGCCGAAGCGGTTGCCGGGATGGGATTGAACGTGTTGGCCGGTGGCATCGTCCACTTCGTGCTGCTTTTCGTGTTCTTTTTCTGGGCGGGGAAGGGGAACGCCGGTTTCAAGCTGCCGAGCAGCAGCCGCCTGCTCGTCATCATCGTCGTGCTGCTCGTGGTCGCGGGCGTGGTTGCCGCAACACGGCGAGGGCGAAAGCTCGTGCGCACTCACGTCTTGACGTTCCTTCGCCAGTCCGTGACGAGCATCGCGTCGCTCGCGAAGTCACCAACGAAGCTTCTGTTCCTGTTCGGCGGGTCGTTCGGCGTGACCCTCGCCTACGTCGGTGCGCTCGCGGCGTCCTCAGCGGCCTACGACGGGGGCGTGTCGTTCGCCGAGGTGGGGGCCGTCTACACGGGAGCGTCCCTCCTGGCGGCTGCTGCGCCGACCCCGGGTGGGCTGGGCGCCATGGAGGCCGCTCTGGTCGCGGGCTTCACCGGGTTGGGTATGGAGTCGGGCGTGGCGGTCGCCGTGGTGCTGAGCTACCGGCTGGTGACGTTCTGGCTGCCGATCCTGCCCGGCTGGGCGAGCTTCCACCTCTTGGAGCGCCGCAACCTCATCTAGGTCGCGCGCTTAGGTCGCACGTTCCGCGGACTCCACCGCGGCGGGGTGCTCGACCGGCAGCCCCTCGCCGCCGAGCCCGAATGCCCACCGGCTGAGGGTTCCCACGAGCAACCCGAGCCCCGCTCCTCCGACGACGTCCAGAGGGAGATGCGCGCCGGCGTAGATGCGTGCAAACGCCACGGTGACGACAACCACTCCGGTGACGATCTGCCACCTTCGGGGGAGCGAGGGCGCCAGCACAGCGGCCAGCGCGAAGGCCACCGCCGCGTGACCGGACACGTAGCCGAGGCCGTGGGCGTCCTCGCGGAGATGGACGTCGGGAAGCAAGGACGCTGGCCTTCCCCGCAGCACCGACCCCTTGACCGCCTTCGACAACCAGAACGCGAGCTGACTGGCGACGAGCGCCGCGAGGGTGAGTCGGAGGTCTCGGCTGATGAGCGCCGTCAGCGCGACCACGACGAGTGATCCGACGTAGCTGCCGACCTGCATCGGTGTCCAGAGCACGGGCCAGATCCAGTCGGGCAGACCGTTGACGGCTTTGAACACGTTTGCTTCCCACTTTGGAAGCCGGTCGGCGGCGGTGACGGCGACCCAACTGGCGACCAGCAGGATCGCCCCGCCGAGCACCGCGATGACCTCGCCGACCCGCACCTTTCGGGCGTCGCTCGCGGAGCTCATGCGATATCCGTCACGTCGATCGGAGGTCGGCGGACCATCGCCACGGAGGCGCACCGTAGTGGGGCGACTCGCGGGGTCTCCAAAGGGGCAAAACGACCCATGGAAGTAGTCGAAAAAAGCCCGAAGATGAGCGCATGATTTTCGCTTCGCTCCTCCGACGCGCCAGGCGCGACAGGGGTGCGACGATGGTCGAGTACGCGCTGATGCTGGCGTTGATTGCAGTGATGGCGACGACGGCCATCCGAGGTCTCGGCGGGGGATCGTCCGACAGCCTGGAGACTGCCGGGGGCAGCATCTCCACGCCCGCGACCGCGGCACCCAGTGGCGGCGGTGGCGGGGGCGGAGGTGGGGGAGGCGGGGGCTCCGCGACGACGGCGGCGCCAGCCACGACCGCGGCGCCGACGACAGTGGCCCCGGCGACCATTGCCGCACCGACCACGATCGCGGCGCAGGGCGGGATCGAGTTCACCTCCGCGGTCGGCGTGCGCGACGGTGGGACCTGGACCGCCCAGTCGGCGCTCGTCGTGCGGTCGACCTCGGGTCAGCCCGTACCCGGTGCAGTCGTGACGATGAAGGTTCGGCGCTATCAGCAGATGACGAACGACTCGAGCAGCAAGCAGTGGATCGAGGGGACGGTCGTCCTCACCGCGAACGCGTTGGGTCAGGTGTCGAGCAGCGCGGGCCCCTACAAGCGGTCAGGCAGGGACAGCGTCGATCAAGTGCAGTTCGTGGTGATGAGCGTGTCCATGCCTGCCGGATACGAATGGAACGGCAGCGCCCCGACGGCAACCGTCAACAAGGCATAGTTCCCGAGACGGCTGCGCCCGGTCTCGAGCGGGCTCGACAGTACGGTGGGCGCGATGCGCCTCCGCCCGCGACAGGTATGGGGGGCGGGCGTGATCGTCGGAACGCTTGGCTTGCTCGCCCTCGTGGGGCTGGCGTCCGAAGAGGCGCCGTTCGACGTCAGCGACGACACGGGCACCCTCCAGGCGCCGCAATGGATCGGCGCGATCTTCGTCGCGTTCTTCGTGCTCACCGCCGCCGCCGGTCTCGTCCTGATCATGACGGCGCGGCGCTCACCGACCATCGGGCGGCCCGCTCGGCGGCCAAGCCTGCTGAAGCTGCTGCTCGTCATGATCGTCGCGTTCGCCGCGACGCTCGTGCTGCAAACCTCCCGCGGATCCCGTGACGACGACGCCTCCGAAGCTGCGGACGTCGAGTCGAGCGAGCCGCAAGCGGAGGCAGCTGATCGGCCGGGCGACCCTCCGTGGGTGGCGATCGTCCTCGGTGGTGGTGTCCTCGCCGTGTTGGCGGCCGCGGCGCTCACGCGTCGCCACATGGTGAGTCAGGACGGGAGCGACGACCAGGCCGACGTGCGCGATGGCGCGGTGAGCTCGATCGACGAGTCGCTCGAGCACCTCCTCGACGGCGGCGACGATCGGGCGGCGATCCTCGCCGCGTACGCGACGCTCCTCCAGCGGCTCGCCGCCGCTGGCCACCCGCGACGGCCCGACGAGGCGCCAGGGGAGTACCTCACCCGCGTGCTGCGCCGCCTCGACGTGCGGCCCGAGCCCCTCACCGATCTCACGACCCTGTTCGCCGAGGCCCGCTTCAGCGATCACCCGATGAGCGCGGCGCATCGGCGGCGCGCGATCGAAGCGCTGACTGCCGCGCGCGCTGATCTGCGCCGCGATGCCGATGTCTCCGAGGTGGGTGCGTGATGCGGCGATTCCTCCAAGCCGCGGTGTTCAGCCTGGTCGTCACGGGTGCGCTTGTTGTCGCCGCTCCGACCAAGCGCACCGCCACCGCACGCCTCGAGATCTGGGTGCTCGCTGTGCTCGTCGGGCTCGCGCTGCTTCACCTTGTGCGTCGTCGCCTGCCCTCGGGCGCTGATCCCCTCGCACGTCGACGGAAGCCCGAGCCATTGTCGGCCGATCCCGCCCCTGTGGAAGAGCTGAGCCTCGCGTTCTCGCTCGCAGCGTCGACGCACCCTCGGGTTCGGCGCAACGCGGAGATCGAGCTTCGCGAGGCGCTTCGTTCGGCGGGAGTGCCCGACGAGAGCGGCGAGTTGCCCACGTCGTCGTCGGATTGGTCGAGTCTCCTCGATCGTGTGGAGGCCTCGTGATGGATCTTGCCGCGACCGTGAAGACCGCGAACGAGATCCTCGACGAAGTCGAGCGCGCGGTCGTCGGAAAGCGGGGGGTGCTCGAGCTGGTGCTCATGGGCCTGCTCGCCGACGGCCATGTGCTGCTCGACGACCTGCCGGGCGTGGCCAAGACCCTGATGGCTCGCTCCTTTGCTACGGCGACGGGCTTGTCGTTCTGTCGCATCCAGTTCACGCCGGACCTGTTGCCGTCGGACATCACCGGTGCGACCCTCCTCGATCAACGCACGCAGACGTTCACCTTCCGGCACGGGCCGCTCTTCGCGAACCTCGTACTCGCCGACGAAGTCAACCGTGCACCGGCCAAGACGCAGGCCGCTCTGCTCGAGGCGATGCAAGAGCGGCAGGTGACCGCAGACGGAACGACGCATCCACTCGACCCGCCGTTTCTCGTGATCGCCACCCAGAATCCCATCGAGTACGAGGGCACCTACCCGTTGCCCGAGGCGCAGCTCGACCGCTTCATGCTGCGAACCACCGTCGGCTACCCCTCGCACGATGACGAGTGGGACCTGCTCGCCCGCCGCATGGAGCGGGGCACTGACGAGGTCGTCCTGTCGCCGATCACCGACCCAGCCGGGCTTCGAGCGATGCAGGCATCGTTGGAGACCGTGCACGTCGAGGAAGCGATCGGCCGCTACGTGGTCGCCATCGTCGATGCGACGCGGCAGGCCTCTCAGCTGCAGGTGGGGGCAAGCCCGCGCGGCAGCCTCGCTCTGGTGAAGCTGAGCCGGGCTCGCGCCGCGCTCGCCGGCCGCGACTATGTGACGCCGGATGATGTGAAGGACGTGGTCATCCCCGCGCTCGCGCACCGTGTGGTCCTTCGCAGTGACCTCTGGGTGCGTCGGGTGTCCGCGGACGAGGTGCTCGCCGAGCTCGTCGCCGGCGTGCCGGCACCGTCGGCTCGGTGAGCGCGACGGTCGAGCTCCAGCGTCGATCGACCGCTCGACTCGTGGCCGTCGCGGCGTTGGCTGTCGCCGGCGTGTTCACCGGGATCCTCACAGGCCGGGTCGAGCTCGTTGCGCTCGGCGCGCCCTTCGCGGTGATGCTTGTCGGCGCCGTGGTGATGGCCGAGCGGCCGGGGCTGATCGTCGACGTCGCCTCCGACGCCGACCGAGTCGTGGCCGGCGAGGACATCGTCGTGCGCGTCACGATCTCCAGCTCCGTGTCGTTGTCGCGCCTCGCGGTCTGGCTCCCCCATCAAGGGTTCGCCCAGGTCGTCGAGCCGTCGGATGGTCGGCTCGTCTGGGTGGCTGCGATCGGCCGCCAGCCGGTGTCGCTCGTCGCTCGATTGCAGAGTCGCCGGTGGGGGATCGAGGCACTCGGCCCCTTGCGCGTGGAGGCGGCCGGGCCGTTCGGGTTGGTGCGCTGGACCGGTGCGCTGCCGACGACAGCGACCCTCCGGGTGCTGCCCGATGACGGAACCCTGCGCGCGCTCCTCCCGAACGTCGAGCCGCGTGCGGCGAGCGGTGCGCATGTGGCGAGACGTCGCGGCGAGGGGTTCGAGTTCGCCGAGGTGCGCCAATACCGAGAGGGTGATCGCCTCCGCTCGGTCAACTGGTACCAGACGGCGCGGCGCGGCGAGCTGTGGGTCAACGATCACCATCCCGAGAAGTCGGGAGACTTGGTCGTGCTCGTCGATACATTCGCCGATCGTCCGAGTGGTGGGTCGGCGTCGCTCGAACGGAGTGTGCGAGTCGCCTGGCAGGTCGCGATGGCGCACCTCGCCGCGCACGACCGTGTCGGCGTCGTGGGCTTCGGTGGGCTCCCGAGCTGGGTGACTCCGGGTGGCGGTGAGCGGGCCCGGCTCGCGGTGATCGACCGGCTGCTCGAGTCGCACGCGTCGTGGAGCGATGCGCAGCGATCCGTCGCCTATCTGCCGCGGCCAGTGTTTCCGGCGGGGGCGCAGGTGCTCGCGGTGTCCGGGCTGCACGACCAACGCATGACCGGCGCCATTGCCGACCTCGCTCGGCGTGGTCACGACACCGCAGTCGTGGTGGTGAGCGTCGACGTCGGCGAGACGGCAGGGATCGAGCCGGCCGCGCTCGCGCGCCGTCTCTGGATGCTGCAGCTCCGTGAGCGCCGCCGCGAGCTCGAGCGGCTCGGCATCCCCGTCGTCGCGACCTCGGGCGGCGATCCCGGTGACGTGCTGGCGCTCGTGCGCGCCCGGCGTCGTCCCACGCGGCGGATGCGATGATCGCGATCACGCGCGAGGTACGTGTCATCCGGTGGCTCACCGCCGCGGGCGCGTTGGTCGCCGGCCTGCTCGTCCTCGCGCTGGCGATCTCTCTGGCGACGGGCGACAGCCGGCGCGGCGCGGTCGTCTTCGGTGTCGTCGGTGTTGGTGCGCTTGTCGCCGGACTCACGGCGAGCAGCGGTGCCTACGCCGCCGGACTGGTCTGTATCGCCGCTGCCTTCGCGTTCTCACTACCGGGGCAGGAAAGCGCGTCGGCGCCCATCGTTGGCGCCGCGTTTCTCCTGTTGATCGTCGACCAGCTCGTGGCGTGGTCGCTCGACGCGGTGACCGGTGCCGTCGAGCGAGGTCGCGACATCGCAAGGCGCGGGGTGCGAGTGTTGTTGGTGTCGATCGCGGGCGCCGCCGTCGCCGCGCTCGTGCTGTACGCGGGCACGCTGCCCGTCCCCGGTGGCCTTGCGGCTGAGATGATCGGCATCGCCGCCGCGCTCGGCGTGTTTGCCCTCGCGGCCAGTCGTCGATGGGAGCGTTGATGAGTCATCGTTCGTTGCTGTCGTGGTGGTCGGTCAGCTCGGTGCTGTCCGCCGCGTCCGTCGGATCGGCCCTGTCGTTTGCGTCAGTCGGCTCGCTCGCATCCGCGATGTCGATCGGCTCCATCGGCTCGAGTGGCTCGATCCTGTCGATCGGTTCTGCAGGGTCGATCCTCTCGATCGGCTCCGCGGGGGCGATCCTCAGTGTGGGAGGGGCGGGGACGTCACCGACAGCCGGGCGCGCCGTCGGCACCGTGCTGGGGGTCGTCGGACTGATCGCGGCCGCGGTCGACCGGGCGAGCTAGAGCAGCCCGGTCACTGCGGTGAGCGACTCGTCCCCGAGGAAGTAGGCGTGAAGCCGGTCGAGGACATCGGCGGCGCCCGGCGGCCCATCCCATCGGAGCGTGAGCTCGCCCGACCTCGAGCCCACCTCGAAGCCCCAGAACTGACAGCAACGCTTCTCCTCGACGGAGAACCGGCGTACGTCGGCTGCGATCGCGGGTTCGTCGGAGAACCGGAGCAACAGTCCGTGCTCGGTGCGCTCGACGTGGTCGAGTGCTTGTCGCAGTCGTTCCAGCAGCGCGACTCGCTCGGCGGCCTCGTCGTCGCCGATCGTGCAGACGATGGGTGCGGATGCGTCGTAGATCGGAATCAGCCTCATGGAGTGCTCCGTCGTGGGGCGGGTCGGCGGGTCGGCGCGGCCACGAGGACGGGTGAGCTTGGTGGCCATTGGGTCCGCCGCGCGATGGCGACGGACGATGAGCAGGGCGATCAGAGCGACGGCGGCAATCGCGAGTCCGCCGAGGCCGATCACGAGGGTGCTCGCAAGACCAGCAAGCGAGACGCCGCCGAGCAACGCCAGGATCGGGCCCGCGCAGCAGGCGACACACGCGGCGGCGCCGATGCCGACGACAGAGACGCTGTCCTTCGAGCGCTGCTTCACCGTGCGCTCTTGCTGCTCATCGAAAAGGTGAGGCAGACGCACGTCTCGTCGCACGGGCCGTCGGTTGCGGGTCCGGCAAGTTGCGCCGCCGCATGTCGCAGCTGGTCCGCGAGCGCCGTCAGCTCCGCGATCTGGCGCTCGGCTTCGGTCAGCTTCGTTGTCACAAGCTCATGGAAGCGTCGCTGCACCGGGCCGCAGTGCTCCCCGTCCCAGATGCCGACAAGATCGGTGATCTCCTCCAGCGAGCACCCGAGCTGCTTGCCGCGTCCGATGAACGCGAGGCGGGACAGCGCGGACTCGTCGTAGAGCCGGTACCCCGCCTCGGTGCGCGTCGCGGGTTCGAGCAGTCCGATGCCTTCGTAGTAGCGAAGCGCGGAGGCGGTGAAGCCGCTTCGTCCGGCGATCTCGCCGATCGTGTAGGTGCTCACGCCCCCACCGTAAACCTTCATCCCAACTTGAAGGTCAAGGACCGCGCACCGTGAGCCCGATTCCCCTTATCGTCGTGAGCTGATGGATGAACAGCGAGCCGCAGTGCGTGTCGATCCCGCGAGCGGCTTGAAGGTGTTCGACACGCGAGCGGCGCCGGACGGGAACATCACCGGGTCCGGGTACGGGGTGCTGACGGACGAGTCGTTGAAGGTGCTGCCTGAGCAGCCCGCCGGTGCGGTGTTCGACGCCGAGGAGCAGGCCAAGTACCGGGCGTTCAAGGAGGCGCGGCGGGGCGCGGCCGACTACATGGCGATGGAGGGCGAGTTCGCCAAGTACCTGCGAGGACGTCTACTCGGCGGACCCGGTGCCGCGGGAGGCGCTGACCGACGAGTGCGAGATCCTCGTCGTCGGTGCCGGGTTCGCCGGCCTGCTGCTCTGGCACAAGCTCACGCGAAGCGGGCTTCGACGACGTCCGGTTCTGCGAGAAGGGCGGCGACGTCGGCGGCACGTGGTACTGGAACCGCTATCCCGGGCATCGCCTGCGACGTCGAGTCCTACAGCTACCTCCCGCTGCTGGAGGAGATGGGCTACGTCCCGACGATGAAGTTCGCGTCGGGGTTCGAGATCTTCGAGTACTGCCAGGCGATGGCCGAGCGGTTCGGCTTCTACGACCACTGCCTGTTCCACACCACGGTCGAGCGGACCGAATGGGACGAGGACGACCGGCCGCTGGACGGTGTTCACCGACCGCGGCGACGCGATGCGGGCGCGCTTCGTGATCCTCGCCAACGGCATCCTCACCACCCCGAAGCTGGCGCGCATCGACGGCATGGAGACGTTCGAGGGCGACTCGTTCCACACCTCGCGGTGGAACTACGACGTCGATCTCGCATGGCAAGCGGGTCGGGATCATCGGCACCGGCGCCACGGCCGTGCAGGCGATCCCCGAGCTGGCCAAGGTCGCCGGCGAGCTCTACGTCTTCCAGCGCACGCCGTCGACCATCGACGTGCGCGATCAGCGGGAGACGACGGACGAGGAGCGCGACACTTGGGCGAACGAGCCCGGCTGGGCGCGAGCCCGGCGCGCCCGGTTCGCCAAGATCGCGCCAGGGCCGCACGGCGATCCAGGCCAACGACGACTACCTCGCCGGCAAGGTCGCCGGACTACAAGGAGCGCAAGCAGCACGAGCGCGAGCTGACGCCCGAGGAGCTGGTCGAGAAGCAGCTCGACTCGAACTTCCGGATCATGGAGCAGATCCGCGCCCGGGTCGACGCCATCGTCGAGGACCCGAAGACGGCAGAGGCGCTGAAGCCCTACTACCCGTACGGCTGCAAGCGGCCCGACGTTCCACGACGAGTACCTGCCGACGTTCAACCTGCCGCACGTGCACCTCGTCGACACCGCGCCGATGGGCGTCGCGGAGATCAACGAGCGCGGCGTGGTCCACGACGGCGTGGAGTACCCGCTCGACGTGCTGATCTACGCGACCGGCTTCCAGTGGATGGCGACCTCGACGTTCAACATGGTCGTCGGGCCGCGGCGGGCGAATCGTTGAGCGAGAAGTGGCAGACCGAGGGCACGAGGACGTTCCTCGGCCTGCACAGCCACGGCTTCCCGAACCTGTTCATCATCACCGGCCCGCAGGGCGGCGGCGGCAGCTTCAACTTCACCGACGCCATCGACACGCACAGCGACTACGTCGTGTGGATGCTCTCGACGATGCGCGACAGCGGGCGACGAGGTCGTCGACGTCGAGCAGGAAGACGAGGAGGCGTAGGCGGAGCACTGCCGCGAGGCCGACATCGCCACCGCACCGCTGCGCGACTGCCTCTCGTACTACAACGGCCACGGCGAAGCGCCGCCGGGCAGCCTCGCCTACTACGGCGGCTCCGGCTGGAAGCGGCGGTGCAAGGACGCCCAGGAGACGCTCGCGCCCTACGTCTTCCAGCGTCGACCTCGCTAGCGACGCGGGGTGTCCGTCAAGTGAGGTGGGCGAACTCGACTCCATTCGTGGTCCGCTCGTCCACGTGGCTCGTGCGCGCGTCCTCGCGGGTCCAGGCCAGGCTGACGACCGGCAGGCCGAGCGCCCTGTCGTCGCCGTCCGCACGAGTGGCCGGGCAGACCCACCCGAGGCGCGGCGGAGACGACGACTCGGGAACGTCCACGCGGAGCTCGACGAAGTCTCGCCGGATGGACACGTTCTCGGCCGGAATCGGCCGTTCGTCGAGGTAGAAGCGCGGCTCGCCGTCGACCCGCAGAGGGAACAGCCAGTTCAGCCGGATTACGTAGCGTCCGGCGGCGAGCGGTAGCTCGACGTACGCAGCGGGTTCAGACCAGCGAATGGCTTCCCCACCTGCGGCCGAGGCGGGATGGAATCCGACGCTATGGGCTTCGTCGAGCTGTCCCGGCTCCCAGAGGCCGGAGTCACCGGTGCGCGCGTCGTCGAGAGGTGGGCGGCTCGCCTTGTCGCGCTCGAGATTGCGAGCCCACGTTCGCAGGAACCGGGTGCGCTCCACCGTTGCGATCGCTTCGCAGCAGCGCCCGAGGTGCACCTCTGCGCGGGCTCGGCGGCGGGTCAGGAGATCCACCTGCAGCGCGACTCGGGTCGTGAGGAGCCGGCGCTGCGCACGCATCAGCAGTATCGAGTGTCCGGCCGCTGCCCGTACGAGCCACGATCTGAGCAGCCACCAGTGCCAGCGTCGAAGCGACGAGAGGCTGCCACGCGGGTGAGTCGCGCTCCCGACCTCGATCGATCGGCGCAGGTCCTGCAGCAGCAGGCGGCAGACCCGGCGCGCCACGCTGCGCCGCAGCATGTGTCGGCGCGACCACTCCGGCACCTCGTCGAACATCGTCGCGAGTGGATCGCCGGGCTCCAGGGCGAGATACGCCATCTGTCCCTGCAGGAAGTCGGCCGTGAAGCGGTGCCACTCGCCGAAATCCCCGATGTACAGGTGGTGGATTCGGACGGTCGGCGCGTAGCCGATCTTCAGGCCGAGCGCGTAGAAGCGGGCGGCGATGACCCATTCGGCGAAGTGCCCGAATGCCGGATCGAAGCCGCCCGCCTGGAAGTACGCCGACCGACGCACGACGAAGCACTGGTCGAGCACGTTCCGCCAGGGATGCTCCTCCATGCCGAACTCGATTTCCGGCCCGTACCATGCCGCCTCGATCTCCGACAGGAAGTTGCCGGTGATCGGGATCGAGCGGCCGCTGAATCCAGCCCACTCCGGGTTCTCGAGCGTGATGGCATCCGCGCTGGCGAGCGTGCCGGGCTCCGGCAGGCAGTGCGACTCCGTGAAGAACAGCACCTCGCCGCTCGCGCTCTCGGCGGCCTTTGCGCAGAGGTCCATGTCATGGTGACGATCGAACTCGAGCACCCGGTCCTGCGGCCCGAGCAGGCCCCGGATCTCGTCCAGCTCGGCTCTCGGATAGCCAGCCGGGGTCGCGATGACGATCTCGAACTGCTCACGCGGAAACAGCTGGCCCTCCGCCCAGCCCCGCACGCACCGGACGGCCTGTCCGCGGTGGAACTCGAGGGGGATGATCACGGAGAACCGCAGCGCAGACGACATGACGGAGCCGGACGCTATCCAAGAACGCCACCGACCCATTCGGCCTGGGCGGCGCGGTCATGTTCCTTCCGCTGGGAGTAATCGCCTAGGCGGCGACCTCGGCGAGCAGGGCGTCGATTTGGGACGTCCAGGCCTTCATGCCTTCAGCGACGCCCATGGCGATCGCTTGCTCCATCCCTTGGAGCGAGTCGAAATGTGTGGTGAGGGTCATGCGGGTCGTGTCGCCGGCCGCTTCGGTGTCGATCTCCATGCGAGTCATGGAGTTGCCGTCGCTGGGCGTTCCGTCATCTTCGACGATGGCGTCTTCGACCACGAGCCTGGTCGGGGCGTCGACCTCGACCACGTTCCAGGTGCCGTCGAACCTGTCGCCGCCGTCGGGACCGGACATGAAATAGGTGATCGCGGCCCCCACCACGGATGCGCCCGCCGCAGCTCGGCCAACACCACCTCAGCCTCGACCGACATCTGATGCGGGCACGACCTGGGCCGATGCGACCCGTCACCCAAGCCCTCGAGCCCGCCGGCCTCGTACTTGGCCAGCCACGCGTGGATCGTCTGACGCGACACCCCAAACCGAGCCGCCACCTCGATCACCGTGTGCCCCTCGCTGATCACCGCCAGCACTCGCTCACACTCATCTCCCTCATGGATCAGAGTGTCAAGAATCAACCGAAGCAGCTGTCAACCATCAACCGGAACAGTGTCAACCATCAGCCGAAGCCCCAACGTCGGGCATCAGCCGAAGGAACACACGTGTGTGGAGCCCGAGAAGGGAATCGAACCCTTGACCTGCTCATTACGAGTGAGCCGCTCTGCCGACTGAGCTACCCGGGCGGGGTGGTACGGGTCGCAGAGCCTATCCGGTTGCCTTCCCACGCCGACCGCCGTCTTCGGGCCGATCGGCCACACTCGCGGCGTGGCTCCCGCTCCATTGCCCGACCTTTCGCTCGGCGAATGGGTGACGCTCGCTTTGCTGCGCGAGACGCCCACCCACGGCTGGGGGATCGTGAAGCTGCTTGCACGCGACGGCGAGGTCGGGACCGTCTGGTCGCTGAGTCGTCCCCTCGTGTATCGCGCGATCGACCGGCTCGAAGTGGCCAAGCTCGCCATGCCACGTGGCATCGAGAAGGGCAGCGCGCCATCGCGGAAGCTCGTCGCTGCGACGCCAAGCGGTGCTCGGGTCGTCGATCGGTGGCTCGCAACCCCCGTCGACCATGTACGCGACGTTCGCACCGAGCTGTTGGTGAAGCTGGTGTTGCGACAGCGTCGTGGCCTCGACCTCGGTCCGCTGGTCCGTTCGCAGCAGCGTCGTCTCGCGCCCGTGCTCACGCGGCTCGAGCGGGGACAAACCACCGACGTCGTCTCGATGTGGCGAGCAGAATCGGCTTCAAGTGTGCGCCGCTTTCTCGCCTCGGTGGCTGAAGTCGGAACGAGCGCTCAGCCGGGCAGCTGAAGCAGTAGCGCCTGCAGCTGCAGCGTCTCGTTCGGGTTTCGTAGCCAGTCGTCGAGGAGCTCGTGGATGCGCGCGACCGCGAGCGCGTCTTCGCGCCCGCCTCCGGCAACAAGTCGATCGCGGTACGCGCCGGCCAACGTGGCCAACCCGAACCGGATCTCGTCGGTGCGGTGGCGGCGGAGCTCACGCTTGTGCCGATCCTCGAGGTCTTTGCGGCCCGAGCCGCGCTCGCCCATCTCCTTGATGCGAGTCTCGAGCGCGACCTCCTCCAGCGCCTGACGCTCCGTCAGCGGCTCGGCGGCTTGCTCGATCAGCGCGAGCAGCTCCGAGACGATCGTGAAGACGGTGGCGCCGTTCCCGTCGAGCCGCCGCGGGATCTCGTGCCACGCCGCGCGCCGAGCGGCCAGACCGCTGTCGGTGACCAGCAGACGAGCACGGTCGAGATCGCCACCGGCAGCAGCAGCGGCCAGGCGCGCGTCGGAAGGTTCGGCGCCTTCGGCTTCGAGCGTCGACTCGATGAGCGCTTCGGGTACCGGGCCGAAGTCGATACGCACACACCGCGAGGCGATCGTCACGAGCTCGGGCGGGACGTCGTCGGCGAGCACGACGAAGACAGTCGAAGGGGGTGGCTCCTCGATCGTCTTGAGCAGCTTGGGCGCCACCGCCGCGGTCATGAGGTGGAACTCGTCGAGGATCAGCACCTTGCGCTCGCCCTCCACCGGCGAGAGGAATGCAGCGCGGGTGATGTCGTCGGCTTGCTTCGTGGAGATCGACGCGCCTTCTCGTTCGACCTCGAGGACGTCGGGATGGTGGCCTTCGAGCGCGAGACGAACGGCGCGGTCGTCGCGACCAGCGCCTGGTGGCGCGAGGAGCGCGGCGGCGAACGCTCGCGCCGCGGCTCTGCGTCCACTGCCCGGCGGGCCGACGAACAAGTAGGCGTGCACCGGGCTCACCGCGGCGGCACGAAGCTGCGCCACGGCGCGGTCCTGTCCGATCACTTCGGCGAAGAGCTCGGGCGAGATGTCAGAGACCGCGGGTGCGCTCACAGCCCCAGACGTTCGCGCACCGCCGCCCGCACCGCGGCCGCCACCTCTTCGATGGACCCCGTCCCGTCGATGATCACCCAGCCCGCCGGGTCGTTCGCGGCCATCGTTCGGTACCCGTTCGCCACGCGCTCGTGGAAGTCTGCGCCGGCCGCCTCGAAGCGGTCCGGCGTGGTCGACAGCCGGGTCGCAGCGAGGTGAACGGGAAGGTCGAGCAGCACGGTGAGGTCGGGGAGCAGGCCGCCCGTCGCCCAGGCCGAGAGGTCGGCGACGCTGTCGGGAGGCATGCCTCGCCCGTACCCCTGATACGCGATCGACGACGCGACGAAACGATCGCACACGACGTGGCGGCCCGATGCGAGCGCCGGCCGGATCACCTCGCGGACGTGCTGGGCGCGGTCGGCCGCCATGAGGAGGGCTTCGGCGCGATCGTCGAGGCCCGACGTGGCGGGATCGAGCAGCAGGGCGCGAATGGCCGCGCCCACCGCCGTGTCGCCCGGTTCATACGTCGCGACCGCGCCGAGCCCGTCCGCGAGCAATCGAGCTTGTGTCGACTTCCCCGATCCTTCGCCGCCCTCGAGCGCGATGAAGCGACCCGTCACAGGTCGCGAGTGCGTCCGGTGGCGCTGGCGGAACGAAGCGACGAGATCGCGAGGCATCCGGCGAGCACGATGATCGCCCCCGCCAACCAGAGCGTGAGACGCACGCCCGGCAAGCTGATCGTGTACGTCAGGATCTCGACTGAGCCGTCGAACACTCGCATCGAGAAGCGGTTGAGCACACCCGACAGCAGCGGGCCGAGCACGAACGCGAGCAGGAGACAGAACCGAACGAGCGTGTACAGCGCGCTGAAAGTTCGCCCGCGCAGATCGTCCTCGACGGTCTCGTGCAGGATCGTGAATCCCAAGACGTACACCGCTCCCGTACAGATGCCCATGCCGAGGATGGCGAGGAACGCCGGGGGGAGGGTCGACATCGACGCCGCGACGAACAGAGAGATGCCGGCGCCGAGCACCGACGCGGTGAACACCGTCGCCTTCGGGATCTTCCGTTGGAACGCCGAGAGCAAGATGACACCGATCGCCATCCCCGTGCCGAGCGCGGTGAGCAGCAGACCGAAGCCCGCGGGGCCCGACCCGAGCACTTCCTCGGCGAAGACCGGCCCCAACGGCACGACCATCCCCCCGCCGATCATGCCGGTGCTGAGCGCGACCATGACGGCTCGCACCTTCGGGTTGATGAAGATGAAGTGCCAGCCCTCTTTGAGGTCGGCAACCACCGACCCGAAACCGACCTTGCCGCTGGCCGGGGGCTCCCGCTTCGGCTTGGTGAGCGGCAGCGTTGCGATCATCACGGCCGAGAGGAAGAACGTGCAGACGTCGACGCCGATGGCGAGCGTCTCGCGGTTGACGTCGAGGAAGCCGAAACCCGGCACCTCGGCCAGGCCGCCCGCGCCCACGGTGAGCACCGCAAACACGAAGCTCGCGATGGGGAACGTGCCGTACGCCGCCACGAGCGAGAGCGAGTTCGCAGTGGCGAGCTGATCTTGCGGCACGAGGTTCGGGACCGATGCCTCCTTGGCCGGCGCCCACAGCAGCGTGCCGATCTCGAGCAACAGCGACGCAACCACCAGGCCCCACACGGTGTCGATGAACGGCAACGTCGCGAGCACGAGGCCGCGACCGATGTCGCAGCAGACCATGACCTTCTTGCGGTCCCACCGATCGACGAGCACGCCCGCGAACTGGCTGAAGAAGAAGCCCGGGATGAGCCGGGCGGACATCACGAGTGCGATTGCCGCTTCCGGGGAGGATCCCCCGATGGCTTGGGCCAGTGCGACGATCGCTACGAAGCCGATCCAATCGCCGAGCGACGACACGACCTGGGCGAGCCACAGCCGAAAGTACGCCCGCGAGCCGAAGACGCGGACGTGTTCGGCGGGAGGGATCTGGGCGTTGATGCCGGGGAGGACCGGCCCGTCGTCAGGGACGGGCGGAAAGGGAGCGGTCGGCACGTCGCCGAGGCCATCGGCGGCGCGCGTCGCGGTGGGGCTGTCCCTTCGCTCGCCCATCGGCGGTCAGCGTATTCAACGAGCACCCGTGCGAACGGCCACTCGGCTTACGCGGGGGTCACTCCGCTTCGGCGGACGGGGTCTTCGCGGCTGTGGCTTTCTTCGCGGGACTCTTCTTCGCGGCGGCCTTTTTCGTACCGGTCTTCTTCGCCACGGTCTTCGTTGCACCTGCTTTCTTGGCAGCGGTCTTCGTTGTACCTGCCTTCTTCGCGGTCTTGCCGGCGGTCTTGCGTGGCTTGCTCGGGCCGGCCTCCCGTCGCTCGGCGAGCAGCTCCGCAGCCCGCTCGGCCGTGATCTCCTCGAGCAGGTCGCCGCGGCGGAGCGACGCGTTGGTCTCGCCGTCGGTCACGTAGGTGCCGAAGCGCCCCTCCTTCGCCACGATCGGGCGGCCCGACACCGGATCCTCGCCGAACTCTCGCAGCGGCGGTTTGGGCGCCCCGCGGCCCCGGTACACCCGGGGTTGGGCCAGCAGGGCGAGCGCCTCGTCGAGCGTGATGGTGAGGAGGCGCTCCTCGGTGTCGATCGACCGGTACTCCTTGCCCTTGCGCACGAACGGTCCGTACCGGCCGTTGCTCGCCTCGACGGGCTCACCGTCGGACGGGTCGACGCCGAGACCACGGGGCAGCGAGAGCAGGTCGCGGGCGTCGTTCAGCGTGAGAGCCTCGAGGGTCATGGTCTTGAACAGCGACGCCATCTTCGGTTTCTCGCCAGCGGGCAGCGTGTCGGCGTCGCCGAGCTGCACGTACGGGCCGAATCGTCCGTTGCGCGCGTAGATCGGAAGCCCACTGATGTCGTCCGTGCCGATCGGCTCGTCCGACTTCGGCGCGGCGAGCAGCTCGAGCGCACGATCCAGCGTGAGCTCGTCCGGTGGCAGGTTCTCGGGCACGGACGCGGTGTCCTCGCCCCGCTTCACATACGGGCCGTAGCGACCGGGCTTCACGACGACGGGCTCGCCGTTGCCGTCGAGTCCGAGCGGAATCGAGTTGATCTCCGCGGCGTCGATGAGATCGAGGTTGTCGTGAACCATGCGTTTGAGGCCGGGGTCTCCGTTGCCGAAGTAGAAGCGCGACAGCCACTCGGCCTTCGCGAGCTCGTTGCGGGCGATCGCGTCGAGGTCGTCCTCCATGCGCGCGGTGAACGCATAATCGACGAGCGTCTCGAAGTGGCGTTCGAGCAAGTTCACGACCGCGAACGCGGTCCACGTCGGCACGAGCGTGCCGCCCCGCTTCCAGACGTATCCGCGGTCCTGGATCGTCTGCATGATCGACGCGTACGTCGACGGCCGGCCGATGCCCAGCTCCTCGAGTCGCTTGACGAGCGACGCTTCGGTGTAGCGGGGAGGCGGCGTCGTGGTGTGCCCTTTCGGCTCGAGCGCGCCGAGCGGCGCCCGCTGGCCGACCTCGAGAGCGGGCAGCAGCCGTTCCTGATCGGCGAGCTCCGCATCCGGATCGTCACTTCCCTCGACATACGCGCGTCGGTAGCCGGGGAACGTGATCGTGGTGCCGCTGGCCGAGAACTCCGCGTCCTCACCGCTCGACGACGTCGCGCCGATCCGCACCGTGACGGTGCGACCGGTCGCGTCGGCCATCTGGCTCGCGAGCGTCCGCATCCAGATCATCTCGTAAAGGCGCAGGTCAGAGCCGGACAGCTCACCGGCGAGGTCGGCCGGAGCTCGGAAGGACTCCCCGGCGGGCCGGATCGCCTCGTGCGCCTCCTGGGCGTTCTTGACCTTCCCCTCCCATCGCCGAGGCGTGTCGGAGAGGTACTGCTGCCCGAACAGCTCGGTGACCTGCGCCCGCGCCGCGCCGATCGCAACCTCCGACAGCAGCGTCGAGTCGGTGCGCATGTAGGTGATGTAGCCCCGCTCATACAGACCCTGCGCGACGCGCATGACCTGGGATGCGCTCATGTTGAGCTTGCGGCTGCCTTCCTGCTGCAACGTCGATGTCATGAACGGTGCTTTGGGGGTCGAGCGGTACGGCTTCTCCTCGACCGTTCGCACCGCGAAATCGGACGAGGCCAGACGGTCGGCCAGGCCCCGCGCGGTCGGCTCGTCGAGCACACGCACGTCTTGACGCTTCGTTCGGCCGTTCTCGTCGAAGTCGCGCCCCGTCGCGACCCGCTGTCCGTCGAACGCGACGAGGGTGCCAGTGAATCCGGGATCGGTCGCGAACGTCGCGTCGATGTCCCAATAGCCAGCGGCGACGAAGCGGATCCGCTCCCACTCCCGCTCGACGACGAGCCGCGTCGACGGACTCTGAACACGACCGGCCGACAGCCCCGCGTTCACCTTCTTCCAGAGGACGGGTGACACCTCATATCCGTAGAGGCGATCGAGGATGCGCCGGGTCTCGGCCGCGTCGACGAGCCCGTAGTCGATGCCGCGAGGACTGGCGACGGCGGCGTCGATTGCGCTGCGAGTGATCTCGTGGAAGACCATGCGCTTCACCGGCACGCGCGGCTTCAGGGCTTCGAGCAGGTGCCAGGAGATCGCCTCGCCCTCGCGGTCTTCGTCGGTGGCGAGGTACAGCTCGTCGGCGTCCTTGAGTGCCGCGCGCAGCTCCTTGACGACTTCCTTGCCTCTCGTGGTCAGCTCGTACGTCGGCTTGAACCCGTTGTCGACGTCGACCGCGAGGCCCTTGCTGGGCAGGTCAGCGACGTGCCCGACCGATGCTTTGACCTCGAAGTCGTCGCCCAGGAAGCGCGAAATCGTCTTCGCCTTGGCGGGCGACTCGACGATCACAAGAGACCTGGGCATCGGCGCTAGGTAAGAAGGGCAGGGCCGGTGTGTCAAGCCGCGGTGCTCGCTGGCCCGCGTCGTGGCAGGTCAGAGGGGCCCGTTCGGGGTTCACTCGAGTTCGCGAATCTCGCCGCCCGTCGCCTCGACCACTGCTTCGGCCGCCTCGTGGAGCTTTGCGTGGAGCACCCGGAAGTGCGCCGCCTCGGGATCGGTTTCGGTGGGGGCGGTGGGCGCCTCGTCGACAGCGGCCTCCTCGCCCCCCAGCCACTCGAGCTCGGCATCCCAATCCGTGACCTCCGCGGCCAGGCGCAACCGCATCACGGGTGCTTGCAACAGGGCGCGATCCAGGTCGGACACGATCGTGACGACCACGTCGGTCGTGGTACGCACTCCGGGAGTGGCCAGGAGGTTCAGCGCTTGCAGCTTGCGCATCGCGAGTGCGGCGATCATCACCGGATCGCCGAGTTCGGTGACCGCTGAGTCGACGTCGATCAGATCGAGTGTCACCCGCGGCGGAACGTCGAACCAAGTCCGCAGGATGGCGAACATCTCGGCCGTGATGTTGCCGAGTGCGAGCAACTCGTCGGGCTTCGGGATCGGTGTCTCGAACTCCTCGATCTCGTCCGGGTCCTCGTCGCTCATGTTGACACGGTGTCGAGCGTCTCGTGGATGGGGAGCACACCGTCGACCTCGGTGAGCTCGAGGAGCTCACGCACGACCGCCGTCGGTGAGATGAGCACGAGCTCGCCTCCGAGCGCGCGCACTCGGGCCAGCACACCGAGCACGGCGCCGAGCCCCATCCAGTCGAACAGCGTCACGCCATCGAGGTCGATCGCGATGCGGCGGTGGCCCTGGCTTGCCAGCGTCAAGAGCTGTTCATGGAAGCGCGGGGCGGTGGCGACGTCGAGCTCGCCGGAGACGAGCACGACTTGCCAGCCGCGTTGTTCGAAGATCTGCAGCGCCAGATCCATGAACCCCCCACGGTAACCGCCTCGCTCACGGGCAGGATGGGGAGGTGTTCGAGGAGCTGCTCGAGTCGCTGGCGTCCCAAGGCCAGCTCGTGCACGTCGAACAACAGCCCGCGCGCCCGAGCCGCACCGCCCTTCTCGCCGAGCCCCTGCCCGACGAGGTGCTGAAGCGACTGGGCATCAACTTCCTGTGGAGTCACCAGGCTGAGGCGCTGAACCTCGTGCGCGACGGCCACTCCGTCGTGGTCGCCACCGGAACTGCGTCAGGAAAGTCGCTCGTCTACCAGGCGGCCATCGCCGAGGCAGTCGGTCGTGTCGACCCCGCGTCGGCGTTGCTGATCTTCCCGACCAAGGCTCTCGCGCAGGACCAGCTGCGAGGGATCGCGGCGCCCTCGTTTCCCGGTCTCGTCGCGGCGACCTACGACGGTGACACCGAGGCGCCGGCGCGGGCGTGGGTGCGCAGGCACGCGAACGTCGTTCTGACCAACCCGGAGATGCTGCATGTCGGGATGCTTCCGTTCCACGCGCGGTGGGCGACGTTCCTCCGCCGGCTCCGCTACGTCGTCATCGACGAGCTCCATGTGTTTCGCGGCATCTTCGGCACGCATGTCGCGCACGTGCTTCGCCGGCTTCGTCGGCTGTGCGCGCGCTACGGGGCGTCGCCGGTGTTCATCTTCACGTCGGCAACCGTTGGCGAGCCGGCCGCGCTCGCCTCCGCTCTGTGCGGGTTACCGGTAGACGCGGTGCTCGACGACGGGTCGCCGCACGGCGAACGGCTCTTTGCGTTGTGGAACCCACCGTTGCTCGACATCGAGACGGGGACGCGTGGCTCGCCGAACGTCGAGGCCGCCGCCCTCACGGCGGCGCTGCTCGAGGAGGGCTCGCGCACGGTCACGTTCTGCCGGAGCCGCAAGGCCACCGAGATCGTGGCGGGCGCAGTCCGACGACAGGTCGGCGACGACCTCGCCGAGAAGGTGCGCTCGTACCGAGGCGGCTACCTCCCGACCGAGCGCCGCGAGATCGAGACCGAGCTGTTCGACGGCCGTCTTGCCGGCGTCGTCGCCACGAGCGCCCTCGAGCTCGGCATAGACGTCGGCGGGCTCGACGCGTGCGTGATCGACGGTTTTCCCGGAACGGTCGCTTCGCTGCGCCAGCAGGCGGGACGCGCGGGGCGCACCACCCAACGTTCGTTGGCGGTGCTCGTGGCCGGATCCGATCAGCTCGATCAGTGGTTGATGGCTCACCCCCGCGAGGTGTTCACCCGTCCGCCCGAGCCTGCGGTCGTGAACCTGTCGAACCCGTTCGTGCTGCTCCCTCACCTCGCGTGCGCGGCGTACGAAGCGCCGCTGAGCCTCGACGACGAACGGTGGTGGGGCGAGGACCTCGGCGAGGGCGTGCGGCGGCTGGTCCTCGATGACCGGTTGGTGCTGCGCAACCGCCGAGCGGTTTGGGCCGGGCGGGGCGCGCCTGCGCCCGGCATCGGGCTGCGCTCGGGCGCGGCCGAGGAATACCGCATCGCCGACGCCGACGGCCGGCTCGTCGGCACCGTCGACGGGTCGCGCGCGTTCGAGGCGGTCCACCCCGGCGCGATCTACCTGCACCAAGGTCAGACGTACCGCGTGGAGTCGCTCGATCTCGACGATCGTGCCGCGATCGTCGAGCCCGCGGACGGCGACGAGTACACGCAGGTCCGTTCCGAGACCTCGGTGCACGTGCTGTCGACCGAGGCGACGCGCGCGATCGGCAAGATGCAGCTGCATCTGGGCGCGGTCGAAGTCACCAGCCATGTCACGGGCTACGACCGCCGCGATGTGCGTACCCACATGTCGCTCGGCCGTGAGCCTCTCGACCTGCCCCCGACGCGACTCGTGACCCGTGCGTTCTGGTACACGGTCGCACCCGAGGTGCTGTTCGCCGCGCGCCTCTCGCCCGAGCAGGTGCCCGGAACCCTCCACGCCGTCGAGCACGCCGGCATCGGCATCCTCCCGCTCTTCACCATCTGCGATCGTTGGGACGTGGGCGGGGTGTCGACTGCGCTGCTCGCCGACACGATGAGCCCGACGATCGTGATCTACGACGGCTACCCGGGCGGTGCCGGCATCGCCGAGCTCGGCTATGGCGCGGGACGGCGTCACCTCGAAGCGACCCTCGCCGTGGTCGAGCGGTGCCCGTGCAGCCACGGTTGCCCGTCGTGCGTGCACAGCCCCAAGTGCGGCAACGGCAACGAGCCGCTCGACAAGGCGGGCGCGGTCGCGCTTCTCCGGGCGGTGCTCGCCTAGTCACTCGGGCTCGAGTCGCATCGAAACCGATCCCCAGAGCTCCACGTCACCGAGGAGCCGGCCAATGACCGGCACGTCGGTCGGGTCGGTGTAGTGGACCTGCACCCGGACGAAGTGGTGCTTCGTCGTCGGTGGAGTCGTGATCACGTCGGTCGTTCGCAGCGGCAAACCGGCGGCGGCGAGCGCAGCGTGCTCGGCGACATCGGCGTCGGCACCCGCGACGGCGGCCGCCCGCGCTCCCTCGCGCGCCGCGTGGATGACGAGCACCTGGTCGCGCACGAGCACGCCCACCTGCACGAGGAGCAGCAGCAGCAACACGACGACCGGAAGGACGAGGGCCAGCTCGACTGTCGCCTGGCCCCCGTCGTCCCGGGACCTCACGAGATGTTCTTCTTGATCGACGAGAACACGGCGTCGAGCAGATCGCCGACCTTGCCCGCGCCGCCTCCCGACGTCGCCCAGATGCCGATGAGGAGGGCGATCGCGGCCGCGCCCAACAGCACGAGCGCGTACTCGGCCGTCGCTTGGCCGCTGTCGCCGAACCGCCGGGCCACGAGTTGGCTCCCGACGCGTTGCATGGTCGTAGTGGGTCGTTGCATCTCTTCTCCGTTCGTCACATGCGCAGTGCCCGCAGCGCGCCGGCGATCAGCGGTGCGACGCTGAGCAAGGCGAGGGCAGGCAGGCTGCAGAACACGAGGGGGAAGAGGAGCTTGACGGGGACGCGTCGGGCCGCGGCCTCGGCGTGGCGGCGACGCTCGCGACGAACCTCGTCGGCCAAGCGTTCGAGCGACGCGGCGAGAGGCACCCCATAGCGCTCGGAGGCCATCAACGCGGCCGACAGCGGGCGGACGGCTTCGCCCAGCCGCGACGGAAACGACTCGAGCGCGTCGGCAGTGCGCAGGCCCATGTCGACTTGCGCGAGCGTGCCCTCGATCGCCTCTCCGAAGGGAGCCGGTGCCACGGGCCCCACCGCTCGGAGCGCGAGGGGAACGGTGAGCCCGGCACCGATCGCCACGACGAAGAGGTCCACCACTTCGGGCAGGCCGCGCCGAACAAGGTCCGCGTGAGCGCGCCGCCGCTGGCGAGCACGCCACACGCCCGCGGCCCACGCTGCCGCGGCACCAACGGGCGCGAGCAGCGGCGACAGTGGCAGCACGACGAGCGCCACGAGCAGCGCCCACGCGAGGTGCCGATCGGCATCCGGATCCGGACGACGCCCGAGCCGCGCCCGCACCGACCGGCCGATGCTGCTCATGGACACCGAGCGCGTGCGCTCCCGTCGCTGCCCGGTTGCCGCGGGTGCCAGCGCCCTGGCGCGCGCCGGCGTGGGACGGACCGTCCACGCGGGCGCGGCGACGACTCCGGCCCAGAGGATGCCGAGCAGCCATGTGCTCATCGCTCGACCCGTGTGATGCGGGCCATCCACACCGCACCCACGGCGTCGAGTGCCAAGCCGATGGCCACACACGCCAAGCCCGCGGTCGTCTGAAAGAGGAAGGTGGCGGTGCGAGGATCGGCGAGACAGGCGAGCGCGGTGAAGCCAAGCGGTGCCAGGCCGATCACCAGTGCTGACGCCTGCGCCTGGGACGCCTGCGCTCGCACCTCGGATGCGACGGCGAGGTGCTCCCGCAACGTCGCGGCGACGCCGTCGACCGCGCGGGCGTGGGTGCCGCCGGCGCCGAGGCCGAGCACGAGCGCGGCCGACGCGAGCCGCACGCCGGGCACCGGTCGGAGGCGCGGCCAGGCGAGAAGGGCCTCGTCGAGCGGCATGCCCGCCTGGTGTGCCGCGGCGATGTGGGTGAGGTCGTCGCCCAGTGGGCCGGGGGTGGCCGCCCCCGCGTCTTGGATCGCCTGAGTGAGCGACGCGCCCGAGCGCAGTGATCGAGCCAGCTCGTCGAGTGCCCCCGGCAGCGTCGTGCCTACGTGCTGGCGGCGCCGGCGGGTGGCCACCGCGATCGCCACGACTGGTCCTGCAGTGATCACCACCGCGGCGAGCACCGCGGCTCCGGCACCGACGACCAGACCGATAGCGCCGACGATGAGCACCGAACCGGCCGCCCAGACGACCCACGCTGCGTCGGGGTCGAGCGCAACGCCGCTCTGGGCGATTCGTGCGCGCACCGTGCTCGGAGCTCGGAGGCGGGGCCGCTTCGCGCCGGCGGGTGCCGGCCGCGCCGCGACCCGGTCGCGCACCCGCCACTGCCGCGTGGTCCGCAGCGCACGCGCTGCGCAGCTGGCGACGCCGACTACAAGCCCGGCTGCGGCGAGTCCCGCTGGTGCGTTCATCGGCGCTGCCGCCTTGGAGCCGCATGGACGCGCACACCGTCCGCGAGGAGCTCGATGCGACTCGCGTCGTGAGGGTCGCCGACCTCGGCAACGGCGACGATGCGCCGGCTGCCATCGGCTTGACGCGCAACGTGCACCACGAGATCGATGGAGGCGTGCACCTGATCGCGGACGGCATCGAGCGGGAGCTGCACATCACCGAGCAGCACCATCGTCTCGACTCGGCGCAGCGCGTCGGCGGGACTGTTCGCGTGGCACGTGGACAGTGACCCCTCGTGACCTGTGTTCATGGCCTGCAACATGTCGAGCGCCTCGGCGCCCCGCACCTCGCCGACCACGATGCGATCGGGACGCATGCGGAGCGCGTTGCGCACGAGATCTCGGATGGTCACGACACCGACTCCTTCAGCCGAGGCGGGCCGCGCCTCGAGGCGCACGACGTGCTCGCCGGGAAGACGCAGCTCCGCCGCGTCCTCGACGGTGACGATGCGCTCGTGAGGCCCGAGGCAGGAGGACAAGCTGTTGAGCAACGTCGTCTTGCCGCTGCCTGTGCCGCCGCTCACGAGGATGTTGAGGCGGGCGACGACTGCCTCGCGGAGCAACGCCGCAACCGGTGCGCTGCAGAACTCCTCGAGCGCGAGCGTGCGGGCGCCGAACCGACGGATCGTGAGGCAGGGACCGTCGATCGCGACGGGAGGCACAACCGCGTTCACCCGCGAGCCATCAGGGAGCCGCGCGTCGACGACCGGACTCGACCGATCGACGCGCAGCCCCAAGGGCGAGACCACGCGTTCGATGAGGTGCGACACCGTCGCAGCGTCGAGCGCGAGCGGTGTGCGCTCGAGCCGTCCTTCGCGTTCGATCCAGACGCCCGCACCGGCGTTGACCATCACCTCGGTGATCGTGGGGTCGGCGAGCAGTGCGTCGAGCGGCCCGAGGCCGCCGACTCTCGCCGAGATGTGGCGGACCGTGGACTCGAGCTCGCGTCCTCCGATGAGCGGCGCCTCGCGCCGGACGAGCTCGACGATCGCGGCGCGAGAGGGTGCGCTCTCGCCGGCTTGCGCGCCCGCCAGCAGCTGACGGTGGACACGCGACTCGAGATCGCTTCCGCTCGATTCCACGGCCGTCACGCCGCGTTCCGAAGGGCGCGTTCGAGCGAGCGCGGGAGACGGCTCGAGAGCAGCCCGGCGTCGACGGCGCGGGCGACTGCGGGCTCGACGTCGATCTCCGCGCGCACAGGAACGCCGAGCACGTCCTCGACATCGCGACGCCCGAGCGCTCGCCCCGGCTCGCTCACCAACACGACCCCGCTCGGGCGGAGCGGCGCGGCCAGCGCGCGCCGGAGCGCCACATAGCAGGGCCGCACCACCAGCAGAGAGGCCGACGCCGCCGCGGCCACAGCCCGTGCTGCGCCCGTAGCGAGCACGCCGCAGTCGGCGACGACCGTGCGCGGCTCGGTGAGGAGCAGCGAGGCGAGCACATCCGCGCGGGCCGGCGCGTCGACGGTCGCGGTGCCACGCGGAAGGAGCACCAGACCGGGTGCAGCGGGCACCGCCAGCCTCGACAGCGCGTCGGCCGGCACATCGTCACCGGCGCCGAGCCAATCGTGCAGCCCGGGACCCTCGGGCTCGGGCAGACCGAGGACGCACGCGGCGTCGCCGGCGAGATCAGCAAGGACGGCCCCGCTGGGCGATCGAGCAAAGGACAGCGCCAGCGCAGCGGCCACCACGGTGGTTCCGCTGCCGCCTTTGGCGGACCAGCAAGCGATGAGCACGACAACTCCTCGGGCGCGAAGCAGCGACACGAGGGGAGTTGCGTGAAACTACACGAGATGCTCTAAAGGCGCAAGCGAGCGCCGGGCATCACCGTCAGACGGTGCGCACCTTCTTCGCAGCGATGGCGACGAGGCCGACCAGCACGAGGAGCACGAGGAGCTTCTTCATGGCCGTGACCCTAACCCCTCCCGAACGGAATGGGTAGACCTCCTACGCGAGGAGCTTCGCCTTCTGAGCCGCGAACTCGGCTTCGGTGAGGATGCCCTGGTTCTTGAGCTCGGCGAGCTCCTTGAGCTGCGCGATCGGATCGGGAGCCGCGGCGGGCGCAGGAGCGGGCGCGGCGTACTGCGGCGGCGGTGGCGCGTACTGCGGTTGGGGTTGGACGTACTGCGGCTGCGCGTACTGCTGCTGCTCGTTGTACGCAGCCGCCTGATCCTTCTCGGCCCAACGATTCGCCTGACGGCGCGAGACGCGGTTGCCGACGGCAGTCGCGGTTCCCGCGACTACGGCCGTGCGTGCCATTCCACCGATGAGTCCCATGGCAAGGTCCTTTCGTCAGTCTTCGAGAGCGTCGAGTGCCGCCACGATCGCCGGGATCGGGATGTGGCCCTGAGCGACGAGCTGCCCGCCTGCCTTGCGTGCGGCGGTCGCGAACGGGAGCGACCACAGGTTCTCGTACACGATCATCAGGCCGATGCTGCCGGGTGCGAGCACCGAAGCGGCAGTCGCCGCGTCGTCGTCCGAGAGAAGCCCCGACGATGCACCTGCCAGAGCGCCGAGGTCACCCACTTGTTCGGGGTCGAGGTCCGAGGTCGTGAGAGCGTCGAAGTCGTCGTCCGCGCGCTTGACCAGCACCAGCACATCGAGGATGCGGATCAGACGGCGATCGACGAGATCGAGCAGCGGTGGGACCATCTCGCCGTTGATCTGCTTCCCGGGCGCCTCGACCAGCAGCCAGTCGATCGCTCCGGTGTCTTCCATGTCGGTCATTCGATGCACCTCGACTTGTGTCCGGCGGCGGATGTTAGCCGTGCGCGCGAGCCGCTCTTTCTGGGTGGCTATCTTGCGATGCGGAGGTGTCCGGGCACCTGGTGGGCTCCACCGCCTTCAAAGCGGCTGGGACGGGCGATCCCCGTCCGGCGGGTTCGATTCCCGTCCACCTCCGCCACGCACTGCGAAGACCCGGACCGCGTCACTCACGCCTTTGAGCTCATGCTCGCCGCGATCTTCGAAGGTGACGTTCGAGGATGTGCGTGCGAGGTCGCGCACGGTGTGCGACACGAGCACCTCGCCCGGGCCCGAGAGCGCGGAGACGCGAGCAGCGACGTTCACGGTGCCGCCGAACACGTTGCCCGACTCGCGGATCACGTCGCCCGGCATGCAGGCCGAGATGCAGCGGCAGACCGGCGTCGTCGCCTGCGTCGCGCACTGCCGAGCCGCGGCGAGAGCGTCGTTGGCGGAGAGGAACGTCGCGAGCACTCCGTCGCCGAGGGTCTTGCCCTCCACCACTCGTCCGTTCGCGCGTTCGATGACGGCGCGCAGCGTGCGATCGAGCTCGCCGGACCGCTGCCGGAAGACTGCGTCGCCCCACTCTTCCGTCAGCCCCGTCGAGTTGACGATGTCCGCGAACAAGACAACGACCATGCTGTGACCGCGCGGTTGAGTCGGTCTCCCGCCCGAGGAGGAACTCGCCGGCGATCCGGAGCACGTCGGGGTGGGTGATGAATGAGGAGCTGCTGTCAATGAGTTGGAGCCGTGCCCCCGGTATCCCGGCGGCCAGCCGGCGCGCATTCGTCACCAGGATTGATTCGGCTCCCGCTCGGGTGCATGACGAGCGTCGGGCACTGCACTGCGGGCAGCAGACTCGTGACATCCCACGTGAGGAAGTCCGTCTCGAAACGCAAATAGGTGTCGCGACCGTTAGGCGTGAGCGAGCGGAACATCGCGGCGAACTCGCGCGCGATCTTGGGATCGTCGAAATTCGCGACCGCTTGAGAGACGCTCTCCATCGCGAGATCCCAGTCCACACTCCCGAGCTCGAGCGAGGCGCCGGAACGAGTCGGTGTGCATGTCGGCGCCGGCCGGTCCGGTGGACCACAGCACGAGCTTCGCGATGCGCTCTGGATGGCGCGCCGCATACGCGATCGCGACCGGCCCCGACCGCCCCGATCCCCAGATCGCGATCTGCTCGTCCGGTGAGAGCGCGTCCGCGACGGCTTCGAGATCGCGCAGCAGGACGTCGATCGTGAAGGCACCGGCATGAGGGTCTGACGACCCGACGCCCCTCGGGTCGTAGCGGACGTAACGGAGAACGCGGGATGCGAACTCGGCGATCGAACGCATCGCCGTTACGTTCCACTCGCCTTCTATGGTCTCGCCGGGTGTCGGCGGCGCCACGATCAGCGTGAGGCCCTGCCCCAACGCGTAGTACGCGATGTTGACCCCGTCGCTCGTCCGGACGTACCGGATCTCCGGCTCCACGGGAGCAGTCTCCCGCGGTCAGCGCTCAGACGGCGAGGAGGTCGCGCGCGCCCGTGTCGCTCGAGGGGTGGCGCAGCTTCGACATCGCCCGCGCTTCGATCTGGCGGATGCGCTCGCGGGTCAGGTTGAAGTGCTCGCCCACCTCTTCGAGGGTGCGTGGCTCGCCGCGGTCGAGGCCGAACCGCAGCTTGAGGATCTCGCGCTCGCGCTCGTCCAGCGGGGCGAGCAGCCGGGCGATCTCCTCGGGCAGCAGCGCGGTGGCGGCGACCTCGAAGGGCGACTCGGCGGAGCGGTCCTCGACGACGTCGCCGAGCTCGGCATCGCCGTCTTCGCGCAACGGCTCCGACAGCGACAGTGGCTCGGCCGCGAAGCGCAGCGCCTCGGTGACCTTGTCCTCGGGCATCTCGACTTCGGCCGACAGCTCGGCGAGTGTGGCCGGACGACCGAGCTTGAGCTCGAGCCGAGCTCGCGCCTTCTGCAGGCGAGCAAGGGTGTCGCCCGCATGCACAGGCAGACGGATCGTGCGACCGGTGTTCGCGATGCCGCGGGTGATCGCCTGGCGGATCCACCACGTGGCATAGGTGGAGAACTTGAATCCCTTGCGCCAATCGAACTTCTCGACGGCGTGCATCAGGCCGAGGTTGCCCTCTTGGATGAGATCGAGGAGCGGCAGACCCGATGCCTGGTACTTCTTCGCGATCGACACCACGAGCCGGAGGTTCGACTGCACGAACGTGCGCTCGGCGTCCTCACCATCGCGGGCCGCGCGTCGCAGCTCACGCTTGCGGGCGGCGGTGACGTCCTTGCCAGCGGCGAGGAGCGAAGTCGCCGCTTCGTTGCCGACCTCGATGGCCTTGGCAAGACGAACTTCGTCGTCTTTCGTGAGCAGCGGATACTGCCCGATGTCAGTCAGGTACAGGCGAACGAGGTCCTCTTCGTCCCGTTCGACACGTTCCTTGGGCAACGTGGCTCCTGACTGGCTGGCTCGGAGGTCGCTCCCGCGCGAAGCGTGGGCGCCCAGAGGGTCGGCTATTACGATAACGAGGAGGTCAACCCCTTCCACAGGGCCATTTCAGCGGCTGACCGTGGCTGGGAAACCACGCTGTGTGTCGGCACGGCCCGAGGCGGTCCTGAGCCGTTTCGGGCCTTTGTTCCCAAGCCGGAGAGGGGCCAGATGTCCGAGGTCGAGCTGACGATCGTGACCATGCAGTTCGATGCCTCCGATCCGGACGCATTGCAGTCGGTGCTCGCCAAGTACACGGTGTTGACCCGTATGGATCCGGGCTGTCGCAACATCGACCTCTGCGCGTCGGTGACCAGCCCCGGGCGGTTCGTGATCATTCAGAAATGGGACAGCCCCGCTGCCCAGCAAGCCCATTTCGACGCTGACGTCATGGTCGACATGGCCACGGCCTGCCGAGGTCTGCTGGCCCACCCGCCGGCGATCGACCTGCTCGAGAGCATCAGCGCCCACGACCTCAAGTAGGCCTACAGCCCCCCGAGGAACTTCAGGAGCGCGGCGTTGAAGCCGTCGGGGTCTTCCTGCTGGGTCCAGTGGCCGGGACCTTCGAGGATCGTCGAGCCGCGGTAGTCGGGGAGCTCGGAGGGCATCGCGTCGATACGACCCTGCGACATCGTGACGACCCCGTCGCGATCGCCACCAATGAACGCCGAGGGCATCGAGATCCGCTCGATCGGGAGGACGTTCGTCAGCTCCGCAATTCGCGTCGAGGTTGCGGTAGAAGCTGACCGGACCGAAGAAGCCCGACTTCTCGAACTGCGCGGTGTACACGTCGATGTCCTTCTCGGTGAGCCAGGCGGGCAGCTGCGCGGGCGGCATGGGCATCGCGTCGAGAAAGCCACCGCTGCCGGGCGTCGCCTTCCCCTCCGCGACGAGCCGAGCGAAGTCACCGGACGCGCCCCAGAGGGTGCGAGTCATCGTGCCGCGCACGTCCCGCTCCATCTCCGTCTCGGCGGGACCGACCTCCTGGAAGAAGACGATGTAGAAGCGCTCTCCGAGCGCTGCCCGCATCATCGGCACGGGTGGCACCGGCCAGTTCATGAGCGGCACGCTCACGCCGACCACGCCCCGCACGCGCTCCGGATGCAACCGCGCGAGGTCCCAGACGATCAGCGCGCCCCAGTCGTGGCCGACGAAGACCGCTTGCTCCTCACCCGCGTCGTCGAGCAGGCCGAGCAAGTCGTGGTTGAGCTTCTCGATGCCATAGTCGTCGACGTTCGGGAGCTTCGTGGAGTCGCCGTAGCCGCGGAGGTCGGGCGCCATCACGTGGTAGCCGGCCGCCGCGAGCGGCTCGATCTGGTGGCGCCACGAGTACCAGCTCTCGGGGAAGCCGTGGCACAGCACGACGAGCGGTCCCTCGCCTGCTTCCGCGACGTGGAGCTCGATGCCATTGGTGGCCACCTGGCGGTGGCGGATCTCTGTGGAAGGCATCGGCGGGTCAGGCGGCGGGCTGGCGGGCGATGGCGTCGTCGGAGATCGCGACGATCTCGGCCCACGTGAAGGACGGGCCGGCCCACAGGCGATCGAACGCCGCATCGGCCGCGTCCGTGAAGCCGTGCCGATTGCGGAAGTGGTACAGCCACCGCTGCCGCTGGGGCGGATAACCGAACCGCTCGAGCCGCCCGTTCGCGTACACCGCCCACGAGACGGACTGCGGAAGCGTCAAGCTGGCGTCGTCGGGTGCGTCGGCGAACCCGGGCTCGCGCCGGTCGGCGACCCGAAGCAGCGCGCGGCCGAGGACGTCGGCCGCGCCGTGCTGGGACAGGCCGCGGGGCACCTTCGGATCTTCGAGCGCACCGCTCTCGGCCTCGATCACGACCGGGTCGAGTGAGGTGACGTGTGTGCGTCCGAGAGGGCTCGTCTCGTCGACCTTGATCTGCACGTCGAGATCGGGGAGGCCGATCTGGTCGAGCAGCTTCCGGGTGATCCCGGCGATCGCATCGGCGTCGAAGTTCACCATCGTGAAGTTCTCGGGAGTGACGGTGACGGTCATCAGACTGCGACGGCCGCCTGCGCCTGGGCGCGGACTTCGTTCCGCTTGTCGTCCGCCTCCCGCAGCGCTTCCTCGGAGAGCCGCGCGATCTCGTCGATCTCTTCGGTGTCGAAGCCCGCGAGCTCGCGGAAGCGCCGGGCCAGCTTCACCGGCGACTCCTCGGACTCGGACCGGAAACCGCCGATGGCGAAGAGCTTGTCGACGATCGCTTGGAACTCGAGGGCGGCCTTGCGCCGATCCGGGTTGTTCATGGTCAGTCGGCGCAGCCAGTCGGACCCCATCTTCACGTGGGTCACCTCGTCGGCCAGCATCCAGTCCTCGCAGAACTCGAGCACGGGGTCGCCGGAGATGTCGCCGAACTCCTTCATCGTCGTGAACACGTCGATCGCCAGACCCTCGAGCGCGCGGTTCACACCGGTGAGACGGAGGACCGGGTCGGGATTGCAGGCGGCCTCATAGAGGAACGTGTTCTCGGAGAACTCCCCGATCGCCGAGCCCATGTGATCGGAGAGCTTGCAGGAGATCTCGACGTGACGAGCCTCGTCCCAGCACTGGCGGGCCATGTCGAGCTTGAGCGCGAACGGAGCCTCGTCGTCGCCGTCGCCGGTCGTGAAGTCCCAGCAGGTGCGGCCGGCGCCCTCGAGGGCCTGGATCTCGCCCACGAAGATGCCGTGCATCAGCGCACGAGCCGCGTCGGGGGCGTCGGGGCGCGCCGGCGTGAGCCGGTTGTTGTTGCGCTTGCCCTCACCCGCGGTCGGACGGGGTCGCGGGTCGGCGAGGCGTTCGCGCATCTCGACCCGGACGAACCGGGGATCGCGTGCGAGGTCTTCGACGGGGAGTGACTTCCTCATGATGCAGTTGCCTCCACGGGTTGTGCTGCTTGCATACCGATCGAACCAGGGCCGGTGATGCCGCCGGCCGCGAGCATGAGCTTCTCGAGCCGAGCCTGATGCTTCGCAGCGCGGTCGACCTCATCATCGGTCTCGAGGAGCGACTGGATGAGCATCTCCCCGTCGCGCCAGTCCTCGAACTCGTCTTGCAGGATGAGCTTGATCGAGCGGATCGTGGGCGCGTCGGTGATCGTCGACGTGTTGTTGAGGTGATACGTGTACGCCGCGATCTTGTGAGGGATGAGCACCCGATAGACGCCGACGAGCTTCTCGATCGTGAGCTCGGGCGCCTCCGGCTCGGTCATCGCATCCACGAACGCCACGAGCTCGTCGTTGGCGGGCACGGTGAGGCGCTCGGGGTTCATCTCCCGAAGCTCGGGCAGCCGCTTGTGCCACAGCTCGGCGTGCCACGCGTGCTTGTAGCAGTGCGTGCCGAGACGCATCTTCACGTCGAGCTCGGGCACGGTGGCGACCCAGCCGCCGAGCGCCTCGAACAGCTTCATCTCGATCCACTTGTAATTGCCGACCCGGCGAGCCGATTCGTCGACGTCGAATGCGCCCGGTAGCTCCCGGCGGTCCCACGGAGCAAACGGTGCTCTCGGCTTCTTCGGATCGGCCATGTCGTGTCATTCCCCTCGCGCAGCAGCCCCCAATGGACGCCCCGAATCTAGCCCTGACCGCGCGGTCAAGACAGGTCCGAGCTCGGCCAGCACGGCAGCGAGGAGGATGAGCAGCGCCCCGAGCGCAGCTCCCACGGTGAACCGCTCGTCGTCGACGATGTAGGCGGTCACGGTCGCGAAGATCGGCTCCGTCAGCAGGATCAGTGAGGCGCGCGTCGGCGGGATGTGGCGTTGCGCCCACGTCCACGGGATCAGGGGGAGCGCGGTCACGATCACGCCGGCGTAGAGCGCGATGGCGTACGACTCGCTGCCCGCGGGCAGGCCACCCGTGAACGGCATGAGCACGAGACACGGCACCGCGACCGCGGCCGTCTGGATCGCGTTGAACCGGAACATGTCGTAGCGCGGCGCGAGCTCGCCCATCTGGACGATGTGCACTGCGAACGCGACCGCGCCGAAGATCGTGAGCACCGCCCCCCGCCCGAAGCCGTCGCCTGCGCCGGTCAGCAGGGCAAGGCCGACGACGGCGATCCCGATCGCCGAGACGGTGGAGCGCGAGGGGCGGGTGCGCCCGACGGCGAACGAGACGAACGGCACGATCACGATCAGGAGGTAGGTGAGGAAGGCCGATGTCGCCGCGGTGGTGTACTGCAAGCCGATCGTCTGGCCGAGCATGCCGGCGAGGTACGTGACTCCGGTGACGATGCCGGCGCGAACCTCGCCCTGTCGCGCCGGCCGGGTGAAGGCGAACGGCGCGAGGGCCAGCGTGGCGAACAGGTACCGAAGGCCGAGGAACGGGACCGGCTCGATGTCGTCGAGAGCACCTTTGACGATCACGAAGCTGGTGCCGAACAGGAAGGCGACGAAGACGAGGGCGGCCGCCGCGACGAGCTCAGTGCGACGCGCAGACCTCAGCACGAACGGATGCGGCGGTCAGCCGCGGTAGGCGTTCGTGATCGGGAGCCGCCGATCCTTCCCGAACGCCTTCGAGGTGACCCGCACGCCCGGCGGTGACTGCCGGCGCTTGTACTCCGCGAGATCGACGAGGCGGGTGATGCGCCGCACGACGGCCTCGTCGAAGCCTTCGGCGATGAGGTCGGCCGCCGTGCTGTCCCCCTCGACGTACGCCGCGAGGATCGGGTCGAGCACCTCGTAGGGCGGAAGGCTCTGGTCGTCGCGCTGGTCCGGGCGCAACTCGGCCGACGGCGGCTTGGTGAGCACGTCGACGGGAATCACCGGTGCAGCGCCGAGGGTGTTGCGGTATTCGCACAGTCGATAGACCGACAGCTTCAACACGTCCTTGATCACAGCGAAGCCGCCTGCGGTGTCGCCGTAGAGGGTCGAGTATCCGACCGCCATCTCGCTCTTGTTGCCGGTCGTGAGCACGAGCCAGCCGAACTTGTTCGACAGCGCCATCAGGAGGACGCCGCGGATGCGGCTTTGCAGGTTCTCCTCTGTGAGGTCCGGCTGGCGGTCGGCGAAGGACGGGGCGAGCATGTCCAGCAGTGCGGCGTGAGCGGGCTCGATCGCGATCGTGCGGAGGTCGATGCCCAGGTTCTCGGCGAGGTCCTGCGCGTCGGTGCGTGACCCCTCACTCGAGTAGCGCGAGGGCATCGAAACGCCGTGCACGTGCTCGGGGCCGAGCGCGTCCGCGGCGATGCACGCGACGAGCGACGAGTCGATGCCACCCGACAGACCGATCACCACGTCGGAGAACCCGTTCTTGCGGACGTAGTCGTGCGTGCCGCAGACCAGCGCGTCGTAGATCTCGGCTTCGCGGGCGAGGACCGCGGCGACGACCGGCGCAAGTGCGTCGCGAGGTTCGGGTGTCTGGCTGAGCGGGACCTTCGGTAGGAGGGTGCCCTTGAGCCAGCCTCGGGGATCGAGCGTCCGCTTGCGGTACACCGGATCGACGTCGAGGTCGACCACGGTCACTCCTTCGGCGAACTGGGGCGCCCGGGCGACCAGCGACCCGTTCGCGTCGAAGACCAGTGACGCGCCGTCGAAGACGAGCTCGTCCTGGCCGCCGACCTGGTTGACGTATACCAGCGCACACGACGCGTCCGCCGCGCGGGTCGCGAGCATGCGCTCGCGCTCGGCAAGGCGTCCGGCATAGAACGGTGACGCGTTGAGGTTCACGACGACCTCGGCGCCTCCGGCCGCGTGCGCTGCGATCGGTCCGGTCGGGCTCCACGCGTCTTCACAGATCGACACGCCCACGGAGATGCCCGCGACGACGTAGAGCTGGAGCGGCTCATCGCCCGGTACGAAGGTGCGCTGCTCGTCGAACACGGCGTAGTTGGGCAGCAGGCGCTTGTGATAGATGCCCTGGACCTCGCCGTGCGCGCACACCGCCGCGGCGTTGTGGAGGTCGCGGGCGGCGTCGACGAACCCCACGACCGCGACGCACCTTCCGGTGCGGGCGGCGACCTTGTCGAGCGCGGCGCGGTTGTCGGCGACGAATCCGGGCTTCAGCACGAGGTCTTCGGGTGGATAGCCAGTGATTGCCAGCTCGGGAAACACAGCGAGGTCGGCGCCTGCCCGTTCGGCCTCGTCGAGCGCGTCGAGGATGCGCACCACATTGCCGTCGAGGTCTCCGACCACCGTGTTGAGCTGGGCGAGCGCCACCCTCATGCGGGCCATGAGGCCAGCGTACCGAGATGCGACACTTGCTCCGATGGTCGATCGCCGAACCGATCCCTTGTCGCGGCGACGCGCGCATGACGCGCTCGACGACGCCATCGAGCGGTCGGCCGATCCCCTGGCGGTGCGGATCGCAATCCAGCGGAGCGACAGCGCCCAGCCCGGCCTCGCCGACCGTATCGAGGAGGACACGGGTCTGAGAGACGCCGTGATCGCCGTCTGCGGAGCGAGCCGATCACTCACGACACTGGTCGCGGTCGACCCGACCGCAGTCGCGGTGCTCGCCGACCTCGACGTGCGACTGCCCGTCGACGAGTCGAGTGCCGACGAGCTCAAGCGCTGGAAGGCGCGTGAGCTCCTCCGCATCGCGGCACGCGACTTGCTCGGCCGCGACTCGCTCGAGGTCACAGTTGCGTCGATCTCCGCTCTCGCTCGAGATGTGCTCACCGCGGCCACGCACATGATCGAGACCGAGCACCCGCTCACGGTCATCGGCATGGGAAAGCTCGGCGGAGACGAGCTCAACTACGCGAGCGACATCGATGTGATGTTCGTCGGCGACGGTGACGGCCACCAAGCCGCTCAGCGCGCCCGTGCGATGCTCGAGATCGCTCGACGCTGCTTTCGCGTCGACGTGAACCTGCGACCACAGGGTCGAGACGGCCCTCTCGTCCGCACGCTCGAGTCGTATGAGGCCTATTGGGAGCGGTGGGCCGACGCGTGGGAGTTCCAGGCCCTCATCAAAGCCAGAGCGGTCGCCGGCGACGGCGAGCTCGGGTGGCGATTCGATGAGGCGTCCGCGGCGCGCCTGTGGGGCAAGACCTTCACCCCCGACGACTTCCGCGCGATGCGCTCGATGAAGGCGCGCGCGGAGCAAGAGATGGTGCGGCGCGGGCTCGAGGATCGCGAGGTGAAGCGCGGTCGGGGTGGCATCCGTGACATCGAGTTCGCGATCCAGCTGCTGCAGCTCGTGCACGGCGGGCTCGATGCCGCACTCCGGAGCCCGAACACGCTCGACGCGCTCCGCGAGATGGCCGACGGGGGGTATGTCGACGCGGAGGATGCGGACGCCCTCGCCGCGGCGTACCGCTTCCTGCGGACGGTCGAACATCGGCTGCAGCTCGTCGACGAGCTGCAGGTGCACGAGATCCCGGCGTCACCGGACGCCCAGACCCGGCTTGCCCGCACGATGGGGTACCGAGACACGGGGTCGGCTGACGCGCTCGAGCGGTTCTTCGCCGATCTGTCCAGGCACCAGGCGACGGTGCGGACGATCCACGAGCGCCTGTACTTCCGGCCGTTGCTCGAGGCCTTCGCGGCCCTTCCGTCGGGCGGCGGCGAAGCCGAGCTGCTCGGCCGCCCCGGTGCCGCCGAGGCACGGCTCGCGGCGTTCGGGTTCACCGCCGCGGATCGCACGCGCGCAGCGGTCCGCGAGCTCACGAGCGGGCTCACCCGTTCGTCGCGCTTGATGCAGCAGATGCTGCCCCTCCTTCTGGCTTGGCTGGCTGACTCGCCCGACCCTGATCAGGGTCTCCTGTGCCTGCGCAACTTGTCATCGGGCTCGCAACGCTCGACCGAGCTCTCCTCTTTGTTTCGTGACTCACCGGAAGCCGCGCGGCGTGCGTGTGTGCTGGTGGGAACGAGCCGGATGGTCGCGGACGCGCTGCTACACAATCCCGATCTCATCGCTCGCCTCCCCGATTCGGATCGGTTACGCACGCAGCCGAAGCCGATGCTCGTCGAGAGCGCCCGGAAGGCCCTTGCCTGGCGTGAGGACGTCGAGGAGCGCCAAGCCGGCCTGCGCCGATGGAAGGAACGGAACCTCGTCGGCATCGCGGCGCGCGATGTGCTCGAGGGCGCCGACGTCTCTGTCGTCGGACGCGATGTGAGTGCGCTCGCGGAGGCGTCTCTCGAGGTCGCACTCGAAGCGCTGGCTCCGCCGCTTCCCTTCGCGGTGATCGCGCTCGGGCGGTTCGGCGGCGCGGAGTTGTCCTACGCGAGCGACCTCGACGTGTTGTTCGTGTACGAGGGGGAAACTCCGGCCGATTTTGCCGAGGCCGAGCGGATCGCGACCGCGGTGCGCCGGTTCGTTGGCGGGTCGACGCCGGCGGCCCGCATGTGGGAGGTCGACGCCGACCTGCGCCCCGAGGGGAAGCAGGGCCCCCTCGCCCGCAGCGTCGAAGGCTTCTCGACCTACTTCGGGCGGTGGGCGCTCGTCTGGGAACGCCAGGCGATGATCCGAGCGCGTCCAGTCGCCGGCGACATGCGCGTCGCGGAGCGGTTCATGGCGCTGCTCGACGACTTCGTGTGGGGCCGCGACGTCACCGACGACGAGGTCCGCGAGATCCGCCGCATCAAGGCCCGGATCGAACGGGAGCGGATCCCGCCCACCGATGATCCGACATTCCATCTCAAGCTCGGACGGGGCTCGCTCTCCGACGTCGAGTTCACGGCCCAGCTGTTGCAGTTGGAACACGGCGTGCCCGAGACGGCGACGATCGGCGCTCTCGACCGGTTGCGGAGCCAGGGACTGCTCGAGAACGCCGACCATGGCGCGCTGATCGAGGCGTACCGGTTCTGCGAGCGCACGCGAAACCGGCTCTTCTTGACCGGGGCCGGCTCGAACGCACTTCCTCAACAACCCGATCGTCTGCGAGTGCTCGCAAGGGCGTTCGACACGTCGCCGGCGGATCTCCGTGAGGACTACCGGCGGGTGACCCGCCGTAGCCGTGCGGTGGTCGAGCGGATCTTCTACGGCCGCGACTAGCAGGAGCGCCTAGCAGCCGATCTCGTCGGGGAGCAGTGGACGCGCGAGCACTTGGTAGGTCACGCCGCCCTCGGTGAAGTACGTCAGCTGGTTCGCCTGTTCCATAGCGGCCGTGACCGCGGAGGCCTGGTCACCCGTGACGGCAGTGCATTCACCGATCGATGTGAGTGCCAAGCCGAGCACCGGCCACGGCGTCACGGTTGGCGCGGGCTCGCCGGTGGGCAATGAGTCAGCGACCGTTGCGCGCACGCGCCATCCGGTGATCTCGTAGGGCTCGTCGACCGTGATGTGATCGCTACCGACGAGCGTTGCGAGGTCCGTCGATGAGGAGACGAATCCTGCCAACGCCTTTCTCGCGTCCGCTTGCGTCTGCGTGAGGCCCATGTCGCCGGTGCCGAAGTCGCCCAGCGCGTTCGCACGGTGCTCGTACGTGTCCCCGTTCACGTTGATCGTCACGACGGTGTCGGGCGCGTCCGCGATCGGCGGCTGTCCGTAGTCGGGCGCCGGTCCGACGAGTCCAGCGTCGAGCGAGGTCTCGAGGAGCGTCGCGATGCCCTCCTCGTCGAGGGTGCGCACGAGCAGATTGGGGACGGCCGGTCCCGGATAGATCGCGATCTGTGGGCCTTGCGTGATCACGGTGCCGTCGCCGTAGACGCTCATCTGCGGCAGGCTCGTGAAGATCGTCTCGACGGGCACGAAGCCGCCGCTGACGTCGATGCGCAGGAGCAGCGCGGTGGGGTCGGTCGAGTAGGTGATCTGACCGTCGGCCGTGGTCGCCGTGGAGCCGGGGCTCGAGCCGCCGGTGCTGACTGTCTCATCTCCGCACGCGACGAGGCCGAGCGCGAGCGCCGCGGCGAGGGCAAGGGAAGGAGCCTTCATGCCCTTCCGACGAACGTCGGCCGGGCCTGGTTCCCGTACGCTGCCGCCCGGAAGCGACGAGGTCAGCGCATGACGTGTGGGGGGTGCGGCAGGGCAAATCGGGAGGGCGCCACCTTCTGCGCGGGCTGCGGGGCGCGGCTTCCCGCCGGCTGCGGAGCTTGTGGCGCCCCGCTCGCGGACGGCGGCCGGTTCTGCGACGCGTGCGGCGCTCCGGTCGGGGAGACCAGGAGTCCCGAAACGGCCGCCGCGGTCCGCAAGGTCGTCACGATCCTGTTCGCCGACTTGTCCGGCTCGACTGCGCTGCAAGAACGACTCGATGCCGAGACGACCCGTCGCGTGATGGACCGGGTGCATCGGCTTCTCGCCGATGCCGTCGCCAATCACGCCGGCCGAGTGGTGAAGTTCACCGGCGACGGCCTCATGGCCGTCTTCGGCATTCCAGTGCTCCGGGAGGACGACGCCCTCCGAGCCGTGCGTGCCGGTGCGGCGATGCAAGAGTCGTTCGCGACGCTTGCGACCGAGCTGCAGCGCGACCTCGGCGCCGATATCGGGCTCCGGGTCGGCATCAACACCGGTGAAGTGGTCGTCTCGCCCGACACCGACGACATCGTCGGCGATCCCGTGAACGTCGCGGCCCGGCTCGAGGCCGCCGCCGCGGTCGGCGAGGTGCTGATCGGAGTCGAGACGGGCCGCCTCGTGCGCGATGTGATCTCCGTCGAGGCCGTCCCCGCACTTGCACTGAAGGGCAAGGAGCTACCCGTCGCGGCGATGCGCATCGCCGCGAGTGAGCTGCAGACGTCGGTGGTGGCGACGGCCTTCGTGGGTCGCGAGGCTGATCTCGAACGTCTCGTCTCCGCATTCGACGATGCCGCCGCCGTCGGTGAGGCGCGGCTCGTGACGGTCGTCGGGTCACCCGGGCTGGGGAAGAGCAGGCTCGCCTCGGAGGTCGCGGCGCGCCTCTCCGACCGGGCGACGGTCCTCGAGGCGCGGTGCACACCGTCCGGCGGTAGCTCGTTCGGGCCGATCGTCGACGCGATCCGTCGAGCGTTGGGGCTCGACGAAGCAGCTCTCGATGACACGGTTCGCGAGGCGATCACGGCGAGGTGTCCACGGTTGGCTGGTGACACTGAACGGGTCGCCGTGACGGTCGCGGCACTCCTCACCGGGTCTCCTGCCGGCTCCTCCGAGCAGCTCTTCTGGTCGGTGCGCCGGCTCTTCGAGGCGCTCGCCCAAGATCGCCCCGTCGTACTGCTCGTCGATGACGTGCACTGGGCCGAGCCCGCCTTGCTCGACTTGGTCGAGCACGTCGCGGAGTGGGCGCGGGGCCCGATGCTCTTGCTCGCGCTCGCCCGGCCCGAGCTCCGCGACCGACGACCGATGCTCGTCGAAGCGGGTGGCCCTTCGTCCGCCGTGATCGTGCTCGGCGCGCTCGACGACACGGCAGGCCGGCAGTTGGCATTGGACCTCCTTGCGACCGACGAGCTTCCGGGTGGCGTGCTCGCTCGGGCGCTCCACGCGAGTGAGGGCAATCCCCTGTTCCTCCGCGAGCTGCTCCGCTTGCTCGTCGACGACGGCGTCCTCATTCGGGTCGACGGCAGGTGGAGAGCGACCGTCGACGAGGGCGGCATCGAGCTGCCCGCCACGATCCACGCCGCGCTCGGCGGCGCGCATCGAGCAGCTGCGTCCCGCGGAGCGCACGCTGCTGGAGACGGCCTCCGTCATCGGGCGTCACTTCCCTCGCGGCGCCCTCCTCGCGTTGCTCCCCGAGGACGTGGCCGCTGACCTCGACACCCATCTCGACGCGCTCCGGCGGCGCGAGCTCGTCGACGCCGAGAGCACCTGGTGGGCGAACGATCGTTTGTATCGCTTTCATCACGCGCTCATCCGGGACGCCGCGTACCGCCGCGTGCTGAAGGAGGTGCGCGCCGATCTCCACGCGCGGTACTCGACGTGGCTCGAGACCGTTGCGGAAGCTGTCTCCGAACAGGACGAGGCGCTCGGGTGGCACCTCGAACAGGCGCACGGCTTCCGGGTCGAGCTCGGCCAGCTCTACGACGAGGAGACCGGCCGGCTCGCCGAACGCGCCAGCACCCATCTCGCGAACGCGGCGAGGCGCGGCCTTCGATCGCGACGACGTCTCGAGCGCCGCCTCGCTGCTGGGCCGCGCACTCTCGCTCGTGCCCGTCGACGACCCGCGCCGGCTCGGGCTCATGCGAGGGCACTGCGACGCGCTGATCGCATGCGGTGACATCGAAGCAGCATCACGAGCGGTCGCTGAGCTCGTCGCCTCAGCGACGACAGATCACGCAGCCGCGATTGCCGATGTCTTCGACGCCCAGCTCGCCAGTCAGCGCTCCCCGGACGAGCTGCGGTCCGTTGCCGAACGCACGGCACGGGCGGCGAAGGTGTTCGCGGAGCACGGCGACGACACGGGTGTCGCCCATACCGAGCTCGTGCTGGCCAGCGCGATGGCCGCGCTCGGTCAGGTCGCCGCATGTGAGGCCGCGCTGGACCGCGCGCTCGCCGCCGCTCGGCGGGGCGACGATCGCCGGCGCGCGAACGCTGTGCTCGCGATTGCTCCGCTCGCGGCGCTGTGGGGGCCCTCGCCCGTGGCCCGCGCGAGCGGACGGTGCCTCGACGTCATCCGCGTTTTGAGGATCACCTCATGGGCGCCGCACGTCGAGGCGCACGCACTTCGTGCCCAGGCCGTGCTCGAAGCCCTCCGCGACCGACCCGAAGCGTCTCGTCGGATGATCGAGTCTGCGCGACGCACCTTCGCCGACCTCGGGCAGCCGCTCGGCCTTCTCGAAGTCGAGACCCACGCCGGCATCGTGGAGCTCCTCGCCGGGGACGCCGGTGCAGCAGAACCACATCTCCGCAAGGCGCGTGACGGCTTCAACGAACTCGGCTCGCGCGTCGGCGCGGCCCGGGCGACGGCGCTGCTCGCACGCGCTCTTCTCGAGCTCGATCGTCTCGACGAGGCGGCAGACCTTGCGGACCCCGCGGTCGGTGGTGACGACCTGAAGGCGACGATCGGTCTCCTGTGCGCACGAGCCGAGGTCCTCGCCCGGCAGGGCGGTGTTGTCGAAGCAGAGCGCCTCGCCCGCCGAGCAGTCGAGATCGCGTCGGGCACCGACGCGTTGCTCGATCACGCGGATGCCCGCCTCGCTCTGTCGCGGGTGCTCGCCCTTGCCGGCCGAGAGGCCGAAGCGGCGTCGGAGGCGGCACGGGCGCGAGACCTCTACGAAGCGAAGGGATCACTGGTCGGCGTTCGCTGGGCCGGGATGGCTCCCGCTGTTGCGGCACCCGTCGCGGCGCCGATCGCCGACCGCCGTCGCGTCGGGCCCAATCTCGCGACCCGCGAACTTCGAGGCGTGGGTCGCGGCGATGCACGCGGGCGACACGGGTGCCGTGGAGCGGTTGCAGTCCTCCGACCTGCGCGAGGTCCAAGGGCTCTTTGCCGCAGGCACGCGGCACTCGATCGAGCCGATCGCAACGGTCGGCCGTCGCCAGGCCGTACACCGCGTCGACGATCAGCGCATCTGTGTGACGCAGACTGACGCCGCAGGTCTGCTGAAGGAGATTCACCCGTTTGCCAGTGACCAGCTGAGCCCCGCCATGGTGCTCCTCGTCGACCTGTGGGCGGAGGGTGAGCTCGGCGGCGCCGAACGCGAGCGGGCGCTTGCCACTCGGGAGTTCTGGCTGTCGCCAAACGGGTTCGGGAGCGACTGGCAGGCGCGGTATCACGCGCTCGACACGATCGTCGTCGACCATCGACCTGCGGGATGGGGGACCTTGCACGGCCGCGCCGCCGTTGCCGAACAAGCGACGGCGCTTGCCGCCCTCGTGGACGATGTGCAGGGTGAGCTCGTCGACGTCTACGCGCTCACGGCCGACGTCGCTGTCACCAGGTTCGACGTGTCAGGCACGCGCGATGGTGGTGTCTTCACCCGACCGACGGTCACGGTGCAGCAGTTCGGTCACGACGGCCTGGTTACCCGATCGGACATCTACGCGCCGGAGCAGCTCGACGAGGCGCTCGCGCTCGTGGACGAGCTCACTGGGCGCGCCCCGTCAGTGTCCGCGCCCACTCCGACCGCGACGACCCGGTTCATGGAGGGGCCCTGGCGCGAGGCGATGACGCGCGCCGACGAGAAGGCGATCGCGGCGATCGCCGCGCCCGACATCGTGATCGAAGATCGTCGACCATCACTTCAGAGCCGTGTCGAGGGGCGAGCGGCTCACGTGGCCGACATGATGCTGATCCTGCCGCGAGCTGGTGTGGACATCCGGTGTGAGTCGTTGGCAACTCGTGGGGAGCGCCTCGCGCTCGGGCGCCTCACCTACATCGGACGGCGCAACCGCGTCGAGATGCTCAACGTCGCCGAGACCGACGAGACCGGACAGCACCTCGTGCGGGCGTTCATCTACGAGCCGGAGCAAGAGGACGCCGCCTACGCCGAGCTCGACGCGCGTGCCGTCGAGCGCGGCGGTGAGCAATGGGCGGGGTTCACAGTGATTGCCTCGTGGGCTGCTGCTTACGGCACCGGGGACGTCGAGCGCCTCCGGAACTGCTTCGTTCCCGATGCAGTCATCGTCGACCACCGGCCTGCCCGGTTCGGCGCCGCCACCGTGGACGAGTTCGTCGACTTGGCGTCGGAGCTCTTCGCACTCGCCGAGTCAACGGCACTGCGAATCATCGAAGTCACCGCGGCGACGCCACGGGCGGCGGTGTTCCGGATGCGCACGACCGGCCGTATGGACGGCGGCTCGTTCGAGAACGAGAGCTGGGCTTCGGCAGTCTTCGATGCGCGTCGGCTCGCACGGCTCGAGCTGTTCTCGCCGGAAGGCCGAGCTGACGCCGAGGCCAGCGTCATCGCGTCGGTCGGGTCAGGTCCTTCGCCGAACGCCGCCACGCGGTTGACGGATCGGTGGCGCGAGGCGATGGTGACAGCGGACGCCGAGGAGATTGGCGCGATCTACGCGCCCGATGTGGTAGCGGAGGATCGCCGGCCCCTTCTCCAGAGACGAGTCGACGGTCGACAGGCGGTGGTCACAGCCAAGATGCTCGTGGCTGAGCAGTCGGGCATCGATGTTCAGTGCGAGCCCGTCGCGACCCGCGGCGACCGATTGATGCTCATGCGGACCGCGTACGTGGGCGGGGGCTATCGCGTCGAGCTGTTCAACCTCTTCGAGACCGACGAAGCCGGAGAGCACCTCGTGCGAACGGTGGCCTTCGAGCCCGAGCAAGAGGACGCCGCGTACGCGGAGCTCGACCGCCGCTCCCTCGAGCTCGGTGACCTCGGAGTGCTGTTCCCCATCTCCGTCGTCGCCGCCTACGACGACGGAAACAGGGAACGTCTCCGTGAGTGCTTCGCGCCGGATGCCGTCATCGTCGATCACCGCCCCGCGCAGTTCGGCACGCAAGGGGTGGAGGAGTTCGTCGAGCGAACGTCGTCGCTCTACACACTCACCGCGTCGACGAGGTCGCGAGTCATCGAGATCCCGATCGCGTCAGGGTCGGCGAGCGTCTCGCGTGTGCGCACGACCGGCACCACGCCCGATGGCGGCGTCTTCGAGAGCGAGAGGTGGTCGGTCGGCATAGCCCGAGACGGTCGGGTCGAGCGCCTGGAGCTGTTCTCCGCGAACGCGCGCACCGAGGCCGAGGCCCGTTTCCGCGAGCTCGTTGGTGGACACAACGGACCGTCCCCGAACGCCGCGGCTCGGCACCTCGAGCAATGGTGCGATGCCATCAATCGGGGAGACGTGGACGCAATCGGGGCGCTCCACACGCCGGATGTGGTCACCGTCGATCGTCGCCGCCTGGTGGGCTCGGTGATGGATGCGGCGGAGACCGTTGCGAACGCGGCGTGGTTGGCCGGCAGGCGCGACCTCGAGATCCACTACGTGCTGCTTGCGACGCGGGGCGATCGTCTTGCGCTCGCCCGCCAGGAGTACCGCCACCCATTGACTCAGGTCGAGGCGATCGCGCTCCACGAGGTCACCGCCGACGGCGCGCTCGCCCAGCGCGGCGTGATCTTCGACGTCGAGGACGAGGACGCGGCATTCGCCGAGCTCGACGATCGCGCCCTTGCCCTGCAGGAGCCACTTGCCGTCAACCTGAGGGCTCTTTCTCGGATCGTCGCGCCGATGAACACTCGCGATGCCAACGAGCTCCGTGCCGGTGTTGCGTCAAACGCGGTGATGGTGGACCATCGACCGGCGCGGTTCGGGACTGCGAGTGGCGAGGAGTTCGTGTCTCGGGCGCGAACGCTCTTCGAGCTGGTGGACACGACTGTGTATCGCGTGATCGAGATCGCGCGGTCCCGTGGTCCCGTCACGCTCTGGCGAATCCGCGCCCGAGGCGAAACGGTCGACGGCAGCGCGTTCGAGAACGAGGATTGGTCGGTCGGCGTCTTCCGCAACGGGTTGCTCACACGACTCGAACAGTTTCCGATCGACGCGTGTGTCGAGGCCGAAGCGCGGTTCGCGTCACTGGCTGCGCACGAGCACGAGCTGGCTTCGAACGCGGCATCGAGGCACGCAGAGCGCTTTGCTGCGGCGGTCTCGGCCGGCGATGCAGATGAGATCACGCGGCTGTTCGGACCGGGCAGCGTCGTCGACGATCGAAGGCGACTCGTCGGCATCACGATGAGCGGTGCGTCGTCGTTCGAGAGCGCCCGGCTCCTTGCCGAGCTAGAAGGACTCACCCTCACCGGCGAGCCCGTCGCAGTTCGCGGTGAACGCCTCGTTCTCGTTCGACAGCGGTTCGTGCACCGCAGCCGCGCCGTGGTCGAGAGCGTGACCGTGCACCAGGTCGACGAGAGCGGCGAGCTGCTGGAGCTGGCCGTCATGTTCGACCCGGAGGACGAGGACGTCGCCTGGGCCGAGCTCGATGCGCGCGCCCTCGAGATCGAGGGCGACATCCTTCGGCCGCTCGTCGGGGCCGTCGCCGACTACAACACGCACGACCTAGACCGGTTCGGCGCATGGTTCCACGCCGACTGCACGTTCGTGAACCACGCTGCCTGCGGGGTGGGCATCGTTCACGACAGCGGAGTACCTGGCCTACTGCCAGTCCCTGTTCGACCTGACCGACGACGCCAGGGTGCGGCCTCTCGAGATCGCGGTCGCGGAGAGCTGGGGATTCGTGACCCGATTTCGGATGAGCGGTCGGAGAGACGGTGGGTACTTCGCACAGGACGCGTGGATCGTGAGCGGACTTCGAGACGGTGTCATCTGCCGGCACGAGCAGTTCCTGATCGAGCAACGCGCCGATGCGGAAGCGTGCCTTGCGCGTCTCGCGAGCGGCAGTTGACGTGCCGATCTTGTGGGGGCGGTTGACCGACGAGAAGCTCTCCGCCGCGTTGGACGACGCAAAGCGGGCCGACTTCTCCTACTCCGGACTCGGCATGACCCGTACCAACGCGCCCACCGGCTATCGGGCCGAGATGCGTTCAGTGATGCTCGGTGCCGACGAGGACACGTGGGGTCGCGCAGTGGCCGGACTGCGACTGTGGGAGGCCCACCGAGCTGCGGGAGCGCACGTCGTTCCTCCGGACGCCTCGATCCTCGAAGGCACGACCGTGCTCGCGACGCTTTCGGTGCCCGGTTGCACGATGGTCGCCCCATGTCGCGTCGTGTACGTCACCGACGACGCGGATGTGTTCGGCTTCGCATACGGCACTCTGGAGGGTCATCCCGCGAAGGGTGAGGAATCGTTCCTCGTCCGCCGAGTCGACGGCACAGTGCACTTCGACGTCGTCGCGATGTCACGACCGGGGTCTCTTCTCACCCGCCTCGGAGGACCGGTCACGCGACTCGTGCAGTCGCGAATGACGGAGAGGTACCTGAAGGGGCTCGCTGCCTTCGTCGCTTGACGGGAGACGAGCTCGGCCTCCCTCAGAGCGCACGCCACTCGTCTGTGATGCAACCCTCCTCGAACCCCCATCGTCCGTCTTGCTCGCCCGCCCGTAACAGGACCTTGATGGGATGGGGGTCGACTCCGGCCGGGATCTCCAAGGCCAAGAGTCCCCAGTGCCCAGCGACCTCGACGTCCGCCCCGAACTCCTTGAAGCTGTCGCGCGCCGACAACGCGTCCTCGTCACGCTGGCACATGACCCGGATCGTCATGTGTCCCGACCACCTGAGCCTCCGAACGATCCAGAGGACACCGTCGGTGTCGGCCTTCGCTTCGACGACGTCACCGGACGCCAGGCCGCGGGCGAACCAAGGGATGTTGTCGATGCGGTACTCATCACCTCCGAGCGGCTCGGCCCAAAGCCCTTCGCTTTCTACAGGCGGCCAGCCGTGCTCGTCGGGGGTGAGGTGGAAGCGAACCTTCACGTGGGTGACGGCGTCGCTCACGACGCCAATGTAAGAGTCCGAGCGGCTAACTCGCGTCGGTCTCGTTCACGCGGCTGGGCCGCGACCGAATCGTTCGCCAGTACTCCTCGCGAACATCCTCATCGATCTCGACACGCACAGGCTCGCCGTAAAGACGGTCTCCGCCCCGCACCTTCGGCCCCGAGATCCAGAAGTCGTGCCCCCGACTCGACCTCGCAGTAGTTGGCCTTGTAGCCGGCGCCCCGCAGACTCCGGTACGACCGCCCGCGGTAGTAGATCGTGCGCCCGGTCTTTGAGAACGTCACTCTGCCAATGCGCGCGGGACCCGTCAGGCCCTCAGCCTTCGACTCGATGTACATGATGCGGGACCGCATGACTCCACGTTTTCGTCTCGATGCGCCGTCCGCCACGGGTTTTGATGCTGGTCGAACGACCTAGGTGAGAAAGTGGTAGAGATGATCCGGCGGTGTGTCGAGTACGAGGATCACAACGCGCCGATGAGCCGCGTCGAGGTGCCCACGCTCGACGTCGCGCTGATCCTCAGCTTCGGGCCGACGATGCGGGTCGACGGGGAGACCGTTTCGTCGTTCCTCGTCGGCATGTGGGACAAGCCGGCACTCACCGAGCACGATGGTCACGCGCACGGCATCCAGATCGATCTGGCTCCGGCGGTGGCCTACGCCCTCGTCGCCGGACGGATGGACGAGCTGACGAACCGGGTCATCGACGTCGGCGAGCTCGACGTGCTCGACATCGATCGGTTACTCGAGACCGGCGGCGCCGCGGCGGCGGACGAGCTGGCGACGGCGGTGGCGCGCGGTCCGTCGGTGTCGCCCGAGGTCAACTGGGTCTACGCGCAACTCCAGCGGCAGCCTTCGATTCGAATCGCCGCGCTTGCCGACGAGGTCGGTTGGAGCCGCAGTCACCTCGTCGACCGGTTTCGCCGGGAGGTGGGGCTCACGCCCAAGCGATTCGCACGGGTCGCCCGCTTCCGTTCCGCACTGGATCGGATGGCGACGGGCGGCAGCTCACTTGCGGAGGTTGCCGCCGAGTCGGGATATGCCGACCAGCCGCACTTCAACCGCGACGTCCGGGACCTCGCGGGCTGCACGCCTGGCGAGCTGCTCGCCGACATTCGTCCAAGACCGGACGGCGACGACGCCCTTACGCTCAGCGCATGACCGACATCATCCCCGTTGTCCCTTACGAAGACATCAAGTCCGCGCACGACTTCCTCGTCACCGCACTCGGCTTCACCTCGGCCGGCGTCATCGAAGATGGCAGCGGCACTGTGATCCACGGCGAGGTGCAGCTCGGAGATCGCCGCATCTGGCTCCACGCGGCCGCCGCTGGCCTGTCGACGCCCAACCAAGCGAACGCGCAGACGGGTGGGATCGTGGTGCTGGTCGACGACGTCGATGCCCACTTCGCCCACGCGAAGGCCGCCGGCGCCACGGTCCTCAGCGAGCCGACCGACCAGGACTACGGCCAGCGCGAGTACGGCGTGAAGGACCCCGAGGGTCACAGCTGGTGGATGGCCACCCCGTTCCCGACCTAGCTCTCACCCACTCGCGCGTGGCGCCCCGCCGAAAGGCGGGCGCCAGATGCAAGTGCTCAGGATTACGGGCGCCCGCGGGAGCCCAGCTCGGACCTAGATGTCGTAGTAGAGCGCGAACTCGTACGGGTGCGGGCGGAGCCGCAACGCGTCGATCTCGTTCACGCGCTTGTACTCGATGTGCGTCTCGATGAGGTCACTCGTGAACACGCCACCGGCGGTGAGGAACGCCTGATCCTCCTCGAGGGCATTCAACGACTCGTCGAGCGAGGCTGGTACCTGCGGCACCTTCGCGAGCTCCTCCGGCGGCAGGTCGTAGAGGTCCTTGTCGACCGGTGGCGGCGGCTCGATGCGGTTCTGCACGCCGTCGAGGCCAGCCATGAGCATCGCCGAGAACGCGAGGTACGCGTTCGACGACGCATCGGGGCAGCGGAACTCGACGCGCTTCGCTTTCGGGCTCTTCTGGGCGAGCGGGATGCGGCACGCCGCCGAGCGGTTGCGCTGCGAGTACACGAGGTTCACCGGTGCCTCGTAGCCCGGCACGAGCCGCTTGTACGAGTTCGTCGTCGGCGCCGCGAAGGCAAGGATCGCCGACGCGTGATGCAGGAGACCGCCGATGTACCAGCGGGCGATGTCGGAGAGCCCGGCGTACCCCGTCTCGGAGAAGAACAGCGGGTTGCCGTCTTTCCACAGCGACTGGTGCGTGTGCATGCCTGATCCGTTGTCCTGGAAGATGGGCTTCGGCATGAACGTGAGCGTCTTGCCCGCAGCATGGGCGGTGCGCTTGAGGATGTACTTGAACGTCATCAGCTGGTCACCCATCGCGAGCAGCGTGTTGAACTTCGTCCCGATCTCGCCCTGACCGGCGGTGGCCACCTCATGGTGGTGCAGCTCGACGTCGATGCCGACTTGCATCAGCTTGGCCGCCATCTCCGAGCGCAGGTCCTGGTAGTGATCCATTGGCGGAACGGGGAAGTAGCCCTGCTTCGTGCGCGGCTTGTAGCCCAGGTTCGGGCCCTCGTCCTTGCCGGTGTTCCAGATGCCCTCGACCGAGTCGACCGAGTGCATCGCCTTGTTCGGCTGATAGTCGAAGCGCACGTCGTCGAAGATGAAGAACTCGGGCTCGGGGCCGAAGAAGGCTTGATCGGCGATGCCGGTCGACGCCATGTACGCCTCGGCCTTCGACGCGATGTACCGCGGATCGCGGCTGTAGCTCTCACCCGTGACGGGATCGGCCACGAAGCAGTGGATGACCAACGTCTTGTGCTGCATGAACGGGTCGATGTACGCCGTCCCCGGATCGGGGATCAGGATCATGTCCGACTCTTGGATCTCCTGGAACCCTCGGATCGACGAGCCGTCGAAGCCATGACCCTCTTCGAACGTGCTCTCACTGAGCACGTCGGCGGGAATGGTGACGTGCTGCATGATGCCGGGCAGGTCGCAGAACCGCAGGTCGACGAAGTCGCACCCTTCGCTCTGCACCAGCGAGAGCACCTCGCCTGACGTGCGCTGCTCCACGAAGTTCCTCCTGAAGATGTAGTGGCGGCTGCAACGATTGCGGGCAGCCATTTCTCGGCCGTTGCCTGATTGTGAACGGCCTATGAACTAGCCGCCCGGGTTCGATTCCTGCCAGTCCGGCAGGGGAAACTAGTGGCATGGAGCGCCAGCAGGACTATGTGCTGCGGACGGTGGAGGAGCGAGGAGTCCGGTTCATCTGGCTCTGGTTCACCGATGTGCTGGGCCAGCTGAAGTCGTTCGCCATCACCCCGGCCGAGCTCGAGAACGCCTTCGCAGAGGGCATGACGTTCGACGGCTCCTCGATCGACGGCTTCTCGCGTGTCCAGGAGAGCGACGTGCTCGCCCGGCCCGACCCCAACAGCTTCGAGCTGCTGCCCTGGGTCGATCCGGATGCTCCGGCAGCGCGAATGTTCTGCGACATCGCCAACCTCGACGGCTCCCCGTTCGAGGGAGACCCGCGCCAGGTCCTGAAGCGGAATCTCGACCGCGCTCGCGAGCGAGGCTTCTCGTTCTACGTGTCGCCCGAGATGGAGTTCTTCTACTTCGCCGAGGGCGATCCCTCGAAGCCCCTCAAGGTGCTCGACAACGGCTCGTACTTCGACCTCACCACGGCCGACGTCGCCGGCGACCTCCGCAAGCGCACCGTGCAGACGCTCGAGACGATGGGCATCCCGGTCGAGTACTCGTTCCACGAGGACAGCCCGAGCCAGCACGAGATCGACCTGCGGCACAGCGACGCGCTGTCGATGGCCGACAACGTGATGACGTTCCGCCTCGTCGTGCGCGAAGCGGCCGCCTCGCAGGGCGTGTACGCGACGTTCATGCCGAAGCCCCTTGAGGGTGTGCAGGGGTCGGGCATGCACACGCACATGTCGCTCTTCGAGGGTGACGAGAACGCGTTCTTCGAAGGCGGCGATCCGTTGAAGCTGTCGAAGATCGCGCGTGCATTCATCGCCGGCCTCTTGGTGCACGGTCGCGAGATCACCGCGATCACCAACCCGACCGTGAACTCCTACAAGCGACTGATCCCCGGTTTCGAGGCGCCGGTGTACGTGGCGTGGGCCCGCAACAACCGCACTGCTCTCGTGCGCATCCCCATCACCAAGTCGGGCAAGGCGGCCTCGACCCGCATCGAGTACCGCGCTCCCGACCCCGCGGCGAACCCCTACCTCGCGTTCAGCGTGATGCTCGCCGCTGGCCTGAAGGGCATCGAGCAGGGCTACGACCTGCCGAGCGAAGCGTCGTCGAACGTGTTCGAGCTCACCGACCAGGAGCGAGCGGCGGAGGGCATCGTGCAGCTGCCGCAGTCGTTGGCCGAGGCGCTTGACTTGATGAGCAAATCGGAGCTCGTCGCCGAAACGTTGGGTGAGCACATCTTCGAGTGGTTCTTGCGCAACAAGCGCCAGGAGTGGTTGGGGTACAAGACTCAGGTGACCCAGTTCGAGCTCGACCGGTACCTCCGGAACTTGTAGCCGGGGCTTGGAGGAGAGAGAGTCGATGGAACCGCTCGTCCTGTTCCCGGATCCGCCCGACAGCGTGCTGACCCAGACGCTCGATCGCGCCGGCTACCCCTGGAAGGGGGCGGCCTCCATCGACATGGTGAGTCGCATCGAGCCCGAGGATGGTTGGGCCGGCGCCGTCGTCGACGCGAGTCGTGACGCCGAGGAATCGTTCGCGTTGTGCCACGCGCTGCGCAAGCGCGACATCCCCCTCGAGCCTCTCCTGCTGCTCGTCCCCGCGCAGCATCTCGGCGACCTCGAGCTGCGCGAGGACCTGTTCGACGACTTCTGTGTCACGCCCTCCAGCGCCGACGAGCTCGAGGCCCGCCTGAAGCACCTGTTCTGGCGCAGTGGGGGCGGTACTCGTCCGGAGCTGATCGAGTACGGCGTGCTCGTGCTGAACCTCGAGACGTACCAAGCCGCGATCTCGGGCCGGCCGCTCGACCTCACGTACATGGAGTACGAGCTGCTGAAGTTCCTCGCGTCGTACCCGGGCAAGGTGTTCACCCGCGAGACGCTGCTGTCCCGAGTGTGGGGCTACGAGTACTACGGCGGCGCCCGCACTGTCGACGTCCACATCCGGCGCCTCCGCGCCAAGCTCGGCGAGGAGCACGCCAGCCTGATCCAGACCGTGCGCTCCGTCGGGTACCGGTTCGGTCAGAGTCGCTGGGGCGTCTGAGCCCGAGTTGGGTAGTTCCTAAACCGGCGCCCGGGCACTCGTCGCGCGAGCAGCGGCACGAGCCTGCGCCCGCTCCGCCCTCCGCCGCCGGCCCCGTCGAACTCCGCCGATCGCGATGGCGACTCCGCCGAGGGCGCCGAGTGCAAGAGCGACACCGACGCCCGGCGCGAGCGGCACTCGGCCGAGGAGCCCCCACACGAGCACGGCGAACGACGCGGCGAGCAGCACGCCCAACAGGCCGGCGCCGATGATGCTGCCGATGCTGCGCTTCTTGCGCCGGGCCAGGCTGCGGTTGGTCGCTTCGAGCGTGAACAGCGCGTAGAGCGCGAGGAGGATCGCGCCGATCACCGGCGCGGTGAGGATCGGGAGCTCCGTGCGGATGCGGGCTTCCGCAAGAGCCTCGGCATCTGATGGCGCATCCGCGAGCGTCACCTTCAGGTCTGTCGGCCCGGCGGCGACGAAGCGTGCCCCGCTGAAGTCGAAGCTCATCGAGCCGTCACCCGCGGGAGTCGCCTCGACCACGGCGTCGGCCGTGAACACCTCTCGGCCGAGGAGGCTGAGCGTGGCCTCCATGTTGTTGCCCGGCGCGGGCAAGTCGGCCGGCGGCAGCTCGATCACGACCGGGTCCTGCAGGTCGAGCTTGGGCGGGTCCTCGGTCGCCGCGACGCCGTTGATTCGCATGCCTTGAGGCGGCTGGCCTTCGGGCAGCTCCTTCTCTGGCCACACGAGCAGCGCGAGAGCGGACAGCACGATCGCGACGACGCCGAGGAGATAGGGAACGAGCGGGCGCTTGCCCGCAACCACACGCCCGGCGTTGACGAAGTTGTCCGGCCTCGCCTCGGAGTCGAGTGCCGCGCCTCGCCGGCCCTCGCCGCCGGCGCTTCCCACGACCACGGTTGGTGTGGGGTTCGCGGTGGGCGTCGCCTGCTGCTCCGCGCCCGGCACGAGCGTCGCTCCCGCCGCGGTGCCGGCGCCGGCGATCGTGCCGCGCTGAGCCGCCGCTCCGAGCGGGTCGGTGCCGAAGCTGAGACGACCCGTGGTGGGGTTCAGCCAACCGGGTTGCCACGAGTTCGTCGCGGCCTCGGCCAGCGCGACGCCGAACTCCTCGGCTGTCGCGTAGCGGTCCTCCGGCCGGCGCGCGAGCGCCTTCATCACGACGGCGGCGAGCGCGGGAGGCATCGTGGGTGCGACGTCGCTGATCGGGATCGGCTCGTCGTAGGCGTGGCGCTGGAGCACCTCGACCGGCCCACCGTCGCTGGGATACGGAAGCTGGCCAGTGAGCAGCTCGTACAGCAACACGCCGGCCGCGAACACGTCAGTGGCGGGGCTGAGTGCCTGGCCGAGGGCCTGTTCGGGCGCCATGTAAGCGGGCGTGCCGATGACCTCGCCGTTCTCGTTCGCCAACGTCTGGTCGCCGCCGACGACCGCGGCGATGCCGAAGTCCGTGACCTTCAACGCGCCCGAGCCGGAGAACATGAGGTTCTCAGGCTTGATGTCGCGGTGGAGGATGCCTCGCCCGTGCGCGGCCTGCAGCGCACCGGCGGTGGCCATCACGATGCCGCACGACTCGGCGTTGGTGAGGCCGGTCGTCGTGAACTTCGACCACACGGTGCCGCCGGTGAGCATCTCCATCACGAGCAGGCACAGCCCGTCCTGGTCGACGAAGTCGAAGACCGGGACGATGTGCGGATGGTCGAGTGACGCGAGCAGCCGCGCTTCTTGCACGAAGCGCACCTTCACGCTCGGGTCCTGCCCGAAGCCCAGTGGCAGCTGCTTGATGGCGACCGGCCGTCCGAGCTGGCGGTGCTGTCCGGAGATCACGACGCCCATCGCGCCGCGACCGAGCTCGCTGCCGATGTCGTATGCGGGAAGGGCGTGCGCGACCTTGTCGAGGTCGGTGTCGGTCGTCACCGATCGTGATTTCCCGGAATTGTCACTGCCGGGTCCGGGGTCGTGACCGAGGTGTCGTTCGACGCTGCATCCATCCGGGCAGTGTCGCGCTCGAACTCCTCCTCGTCCTCGTCCTCGTCTTCGTCCTCGAGCCCCCGAGTGGGATCAGGCGAGAACGACCCGAGCACGAAGCCGGCAATGCCGAGCACGAGCAGCAAGGGGTACGCGATCACGGCGGTGGGAGCGACGAGTCGCAGCACCGACAGCCAGACGAGGATCGTCACCCCGATCGAGAGGCCGACTAATGCGAACCGCACGCCTCTCCACCACCGGTTCCTCGACAGGCGACCCGTCGCGAGATCGCGGAAAGAGAACGCGGTGAGGATGATCGTCACCACCAGCAGCATGATGGCGAAGAGGCCGAAGAGCGAGGTCATCGAGCCCTTCACGTCCCACACCACATCCTGCGAGGCCATGACGTTGCGATCGGGGTCGAGCATCTGCACTTCGCCCTCGAACAGCCCGTTGGCTTGATCGGTGATGCCGCGAAGGTCGAGCTCGATGGTGCGGGACTCGCTCTCGTCGGGATCGATCTGTGCGCCGATCGCGATCTCACTCGAGAAGACCGTTGCTCCGATCGACCGTCCGACGAGCCGGATCGCCTGCACGGTCACTGTCTCGTCCGAGATGTTCTCGATCGTGACCTCGAGGGGCACCTCGCCGTCGATCTCGATCGGGTCCGATCCGGAGGACTCCGAGACGTCCTTCCCGTCGATCGTCATGACGAAGCTCACCGAGTCTTCAGCAGACGCGACGGACGCAAAGCCGAGGCTCGAGATCAACGCGACCACGATCGCCGTGAGCGCGAGGAGGCTGCGGCGAGCGGTCGGGGAGCGCATTGCTCAGCCCTTCTTGGTGGCGGCGAGCGGATGGGCGAACGCGATGACGGCGAAGATCGACAGGAACATGATGCCTATGCCCAACGAGCCCGCCGGCACTGAGCTGGTGGTGAGCACGACGTCGAAGTTCGTATCGGTGGCGCCACCGCATTCAGCGTGCAGCACTGAACGCCCGATGTCGAGCACGGGGAGCTCGAGGTCGGATTGGAACGTGCCGTCGGCGTTGGCGGTCGCCGTGCCGACCACTTCGCCGTCGATGGTGAACTCGATGTCGGCATTCGGGTCGCAGCCCTCGCCGGTGACCCCGAGCACCCCACCAGGCGTCGCCGACGGGTTCACCGTGCGCAGCACCACAACGGCCGGAGCCTCGGGGGCAGGGGCGGAACGGGTCCGTTGGGGAGGCGGAGGCGGCGGCAGCTCCGGTGGCGGTGGCGGCAGGTCCGGCGGCGGCACAAAGGCTCGAACGACGGGAGTGGCCAGCACCTGGGGAGGCGGCGGGGGCAGCTCGAGGGGCGGTGGGGGCGGGGGAATTTCCTCGATCACGCGCGCGATGGTCGTGGTAGTGGTCGAGGTGGTGGTGGTCGTCGTCTCGTCGACTGTCCTCGTGCCCACGTTCTGCGGGGCCGGGGCGGGGGGGCACGTGACACCGACCGACGCCGCCGCGGCGTTGTTGTCCTGGTTGGGGTCGGGCGTATCGGACGTCACCGTTGCGTGCTCGTTCGTGACGACGCCGCACCGCACGGTCGCGTTCGACGTGACGGTCACGGTGAAGGACCCGCCGGGCTCGAGCATGCCGATGTCGCACCGCAGGGTGTTCGCATCGATCGCGCACGTGGGCGCCTCGACCACTGCTTCGACTTCTTCCTCGACGACTTCGCCTTCGCCGGGTTCTTCGACGTCAGGCTCCTCGATCACAGGCTCCGGGAGGCTCCACGTGAGCCCGGCAGGGAGTTCGTCGGTGAGCACGACCCCTTCGGCGGGGTCGGCTCCGCCGTTCGTCACGGTGAGCGTGAACGACACGGGCGCGCCTTGGGCCACCGTCGCGGGGCTGCCCGCCTTCGTCACTGAGACATCGGCCGACGCACCGATGTTCGTGACCTCGATGTTCGTGTCCGCGACGCCGTTGAGCTCGACATCGAGATCGGGCGTAGTGAACTCGAGGACCGAACCTGCCTCCTCGCCTTCGCCTTCGCCATTGGATGTCGCGTCCTCGCCATTGATCGCGAACGACACGCTGTCCGCGCCGCCGTCGTTCGTCTCGACGAGCGAGCAATCGGTGTCGTAGGGCATCCACAACGTCGTGGTGGCGCCGCCGTCGAGCGTGAACGTCGACGAGGTGTTGCCGCAGGAGATCGTGAACTCGAACGGGCCTTGGGGGATCGTCCCCTCGACGACGCTTGGTGACGGTCACGGGAGCGCCGACGTTGTAGGCGACGCACGCGGTGCGACCCGCGCCCATGTGCTCGGCGTTGTCGCCGTTGCGATTGTCGAGGCCGCAGCGCAACGTGCCGAATGCGAACCCCTGTTGCTGCAACTCGCTGAGCCGCAACCCCCCCTGTGCCAGCAGCGACTGTTGCGCCGGGGTCAGGGCGATGGTGACGGTGCCGTCAGCTCCAGTCGGCCCGGTGGCTGACCAGGTTCCACTCTCCAACGGCTGCGTCGGGCTGACCTGACGGCCTGGCGGGTTCTCGACCATGTCGCTCTCGCCGCCGATGAGGAATTGCCACCCCTCGGCTCTGACGCAGCCGTCTGGAGTCGGCTCGTCGGCCGACACCTCTTGACTCCCTATCGGCTCACCGAGCGTCGTGCCGAGCGGGCGCGCGGAGAGCGCCGTTTGGTTCGAAGTGGTTCCCGGGGATCGCACCGAAGTCCGCGCACAAGACCTTCACGAAGGTGAAGGTGGCGTTCTGTGTCTCGGCGCCCGCTTGGTTCCATCCGAGCGGCGCGAGCACCGTCATCATGAGGATCCCAGCGAGCACGATCATGCGTCGTGCCGCCCGCATCGCCCTTGCCCCTTCTTCGCTGCCGCGAACTCCGTTACCCAGAGTAGCCGTCGGGGCACGGGCCGGTTTTGGCGGCCTCGGCGTGAAAGGCTGGACCTGTGGCCGAAGTGGTCGTGGAAGTCCGTCAACCGGGACGCAAGCCGATCAGGGTCGTCGTGCGCGGCGACCTCGAGGTCGGGCGCGACTGCGACGGACTGCTCCTGGGCGATCCGCGCACCTCGCGACGGCACGCCACCCTCATGGCGAATGCGGGCGGCCTCACAGTCCTTGACCTGGGCAGTTCCAACGGGACGTTCCTGAACGGAACACGCGTTGTCGGCCCCACGCCGGTGGCGCCGGACGACCGGATCGAGGTCGGCGACACCATGATCACGGTCGTCGTCGCGCCTCCCATGGTCGGGTCCGACCCTGGCGGGTCGCGTGGGACGGTCATCGGTCCACCCACGCTGTCGCCCGATGGCCGTGTGAAGGCTCGCGACAGCGGCGACCGGTTCACCTCCATCGATCGGGTCGCATCGGGCATGAGCACCGAGGACCCAAACATGTCGCGGCTGAGCCAGCTCGACTGCACGGTCACGGTGATGTTCACGGACATCGAGAACTCGACGATGCTCGCTGAGAAGTACGGCGACAGCCAATGGATGCAGGTGCTGCGCGCCCACAACGAGATCGTGCGGAAGGCGTTACGCACCTACGGCGGCAACGAGATCAAGTCGCAGGGGGACGGCTTCATGCTGGCGTTCCCGAGCGCGCGCCGAGCGCTCATGTGTGCGGTGGCCATCCAGCAGGAGGTCGACCGACATGGGCGGGCCAACCCCGCCGAGGGGGTCCGCGTCCGGATCGGGCTGCACACCGGCGAGGCGATCGCCGAAGGCGGGGACCTGTTCGGCCGGCACGTGATCCTGGCGGCACGGATCGCTGGGTACGCCGAGGGAGGCCAGATCCTCGTGTCGCACCTCGTCCGCGAGCTCGTCGCCGGCGCCGACGACCTGGCGTTCGACGATCCCGAAGAGGTCGAGCTCAAAGGCTTGTCGGGCACGTTCCTCGTGTGCGGCGTCCAGTGGGGCCCGATGGCCGTCTCCACATTGCGGCCGGAGCGCTCCGCTCCACCTCGACGTCCGACGCCGACGCCTCCGCCGCCGCTCTGACCCGAGCTTCAGCCCAGCGTGGCGAGGATGAGCGCGACGTCGTCGATCGTCGTGCGGGGATTGACGAAGCAGAACCGTAGGCAGGTCTCGCCGCGCCACGTCGTCGGCACCGTGAGCGTGAGTCCCTCGTTGAGCACGCGGTCCGACCACGCGGCATAGTCCGCGGGGGCCCAGCCGACGCGGCGGAACAGGACGACGGACAGCTCGGGCTCCACGAGGAGCTCGACATGAGGATCGGCCTCGATGAGACGTGCAGTCGCGCGCGAGCTCGAGGGTCGTCTCGATCGCCTCGCCGTACGCGTCGGTGCCGTGCGTTGCGAGTGAGAACCAGAACGGAAGCCCGCGCGCGCGACGCGAGAGGTGGAAGGCGTAGTCGGATGGATTCCAGTCCGGGCCGGACTGCAGCACATCGAGGTACGCAGCGTGTTGCGTGTGCGCCTGCCGCGCGAGATCGGGATCGCGGTAGAGCAGCGCAGCGCAGTCGAACGGCGCGAAGAGCCACTTGTGGGGATCGACCGACAAGGAGTCCGCTCGGTGGATCCCGCGGAACAGCGGCCGCGCGCTCTCGGCTGCCAGGGCCGCAAGCCCGTATGCGCCGTCTATGTGCAACCACAACCCCTTCGCTGCGGCGACGTCTGCGATCCCCATGAGATCGTCGACGATCCCGGCGTTCGTCGTCCCTGCAGTCGCGACGATTGCGAACACGCCCCTGAGGTCTGCTTCGGCGACCGTCTGTTCCAATCGTTCGCCGGTGAGGCGTCCTCGTTCGTCGGTCGGTACGACGAGCATCAATGCGTCCATGACTCGTGCGGCCGCCGCGACCGACGAATGCGCGGCGTCGCTGACGACGATCACGGAGCGGGTCGCATCCTCCGATGTGATTCCTTGACGGGAACGCCACGCGTGTCGAGCCGCCACCAACGCGCTGAGGTTCGCGGCCGTGCCGCCCGACACGAAGACCCCACCCGCCTCGGGAGGCAAGCCAGCGAGGTCGGCGATCCATCGGAGGGCCTGGTTCTCCGCGAACGCGGCGCCCGCGCCCTCCAACCACGAGCCGCCGTAGATCGACGATGCGCCGACCACGAGGTCGAACAGAACCGAAGCCTCGGTCGGCGCGGCGGGCACGAAGGCCAAGAACCGAGGGTGGTCGACCGAGATCGTCGCGGGCGCCAGCACCTCAGCGAAGACACGCAAGGCCTCGATCCCGCCGATGCCCATGGGCGTGATCGCCTGCCCGGCCGCGGCGCGCAGCTCGTCGGGCGTTCGGGTGCCGTCGAGCGGAGGAGGATCGAGCCGCACCCGCTCGAGCGCATAGTCGATGATCGCCCGGGCGATCGCCTCGGTGCGCTCGTCGAAGCGGTGCACTGTTCGCGAGTCAGTCGTTCAGCGCGATGAGCTCGCTGCCCTCGTGGGTCGCCTCGGCTCGTTCCTTGAAGACCAGCCCGAGCAAGGCCGCGATCACGGCCGATCCGATCGCGATGAGCGTCGGGAAGAGCAGGAGGATGACGACGATCAGGATGCCTCCAGCCACGGCGTCACCCTACCCAGGCCGTCAGCTGCCGGTGTATGCCCAGGCTTCGATCTCGACGAGCGCACCGAGCGGAAGCTCGGCCACGCCGATAGCGCTTCGCGCTGGACGGTGGTCACCGAACCGAGCGCTGTAGATCTCGTTCATCGCCGCGAAATCGGTCATGTGGCGAAGGAACACGGTGCACTTCACGACGTCCTGCAACGACGCACCTTCGCCTTCGAGCAACGTGCTCAGGTTCGTCAGCACTTGCTCGAGCTGACCGCCCATGCCGCCGTCGACGAGCTTGCCGTCGATCGCCCCGACCTGCCCCGAGATCACCAACCAGTCACCGGCTCGCACGACCGGGGTGTACGGGCCCACGGGCTTGCTCATCGACTGCGCTTCTTCATCGTGGGGTTCATAGCTGGGCCCTCCGGGTCGGCCAGTCCTGCGGGCAGCCTTGCGCGATCCACGCTGCGGCCGCCACTGCCGCGAAGACCGCGTCGGACCCGTTGACCGCCGGGCCTTCGGAATGCTCGATCTGGACCTCGACCGGGAGCATCTCGGTGGCGCGCAAGATCCCGAACGAGCGGATGGTGAGATCGTGCGGCTCGCCGTCCGTGCCGACGCTGATGCCCTCGCTCGTGACCCAACCCGACGCCATGTGTGCCGCACCGATGCAGTAGCTGCGCAGCACGACCTCGTCGAGCGGATCGCCGCACGAGATGGCGATGCGGATGAGATCGTCGGTGACGGTGGCTCTCGCGCGTGCACCGTTCGGTGCGGTGATCTCGACGTCAGGGTCACCGCGCAGTCCGGCGAGCAGGATGGCCGCCTCTGCCCACCCCGCGGCGCGCACAGCCGCCGAGGTCGGCGGACCAGCGACGTCGACCTCCTCGACCTCGAACGACGGCGCGACAGAGGCGATCGCATCGGCGATGCCCGCGGTGCGCACCACGCGGACGACGCCAGAACCGTCGGCGCGCACCCCCGCGGCGACGGGTGGACGCTTCGGCCCCCACCGAACCGTGTCCTCCCGCGACCACAGGGCGCGCACCGGCCGGCCATGCTCGTCGGCGAGCGAACGCGCGATGTCCGCGAGCGGCGAGGTGGTCTTGCCACCGAACGCGCCACCGTTCGCAACGGGATCGGCGGGCGTCGAGTCCGGTCGACACCACGACGCATCGGTCTCGAGGTAGGCCGGCTCCACCCAGGTTGTGCGCAGCGTCAGCGCCCACTCGCCGTCGGGCACCTCGAGCGGCCACCCGAGCGCGACCGTCGACCGCCGGCCCTGCGTCTTGCCCGATGCCGCGCGCGCCGCCGCGACGGTCCGCCCGACAACCCACCCCGAGGAGCTCGGAACCGCGACCAGCGCGTCGCCGGGCGCGGTGTCGTCGGCGAATCCGCCGGCGCCCGCGGCGACGTCCGCGCCGACGCGTTGGGGTACGCCTCCCTCGATCTCGGCCCGGTTGGCGGCGAGCGCTCGAGACCGGCTCTCGGGGGTCTCGCCGCTGCCGACCAGCGCGCAGGCCTCGAAGATCGTGCGCCACCCCGTGCACCGGCAGAGGTGGGCGAGCAGCGCGCGCCCGACGACGGTCTCGTTTCCGAGGTCGGAAGCCGCGAGCGATGCGACGCGCATGATGATCCCGGGCGTGCAGAAGCCACACTGGCTCGCACCCGTGGCCGTGAAAGCGTTCGTCCACTCGTCGCGCATCGGCTCTGGCAGTCCCTCGAGGGTCGTGATCTCACGTCCGGCGACGCGCGACACCGGCGTCACGCACGCCACTCGTGGGGCTCCGTCGACCCACACCGTGCAGCAGCCGCACTGGCCTTGTGGGCTGCAGCCGTCCTTCGCCGAGCGCAGTCCCAGGTGGTCACGTAGCGCGTCCAGCAGCGATCCGGCGTCCTCGGGCACGGTCACCGGCTCCCCGTTGACCCGGAGCGCGATCCCAGCCGGCACGACTTCGAGGATAGGTTCGACCCCCGTGCCTGCTCTGTCCCGCCGCACCTTTCTCGCGGGTGGTCTCGCCGTCGGCGCCGCCGGATTCGTCCTCGCCGCGTGCGGCTCCGACGACAGCTCCGAGAGCTCGGATCTCCCCGACGCGACCTCGGCGCCCAACAGCGGCGACCCGAATCGCCCCGACCTCGTGCTGGTGCGGTTCACGATCGACGGTGTCCTGGGCGCAGGGATTCCGCAACGAATCCCCGTTGGGCTCGCTGACGCGGCGGGCCTGCTTCTCGTCGACACCCCACCGGAGCTGACCCTGCAGCTGATGTCCGACAGCGGGCCCGTGGGCGAACCGATGACGGTGGCCCGGCACGCCGAAGGACTGGCCCGGCCGTACTACCCCGTCATCACCGAGCTCAGCGACCCCGGCGTGTACACCCTCACCGGCACCGTCAACGGCGTCGACCTGCAGACAGCGTTCACGGTGGTCGAGCCGGGCGAGGTCCCGATCCCGCAGATCGAGGATCCGCTCGTCCCGGTGGTGACCCCCACCACGGACGACGCGCACGGCGTGAACCCGATCTGCACCCGCGAGCCCGCGTGCGACCTGCACGACGTCACGCTCACCTCAGCGTTGACCGAGGGCCGCCCGATCGCGTTCTCGATCGCGACCCCCGCGTTCTGCCAGACCGCCGCGTGCGGGCCGGTGCTCGACGTGCTGCTGACCCTGCAGCCGGAGTTCAGCGACGTGCGGATGGTGCACGCGGAGGTGTACACCGACACCAGCCTCGAGTCGACGACCACGGCCGTGCAGGACTACAACCTGGCGTTCGAGCCGGTGCTGTACCTCGCGAATGCAGACGGCGTGATCACGTCGCGCCTCGACAGCATCTATGACGTGGCGGAGCTGCGCGGGGAGCTGACGAAGCTCGTCAGTTGAACTGATCTGCGACTTTGGTCAGCTGAACGACTGGCCGCACCCGCACGTGCGGGTGGCGTTGGGGTTGTCGATGGAGAACCCCGCCTGCTGCAGGCCGTCCTTGTAGTCGAGCGTGGCGCCGGTGAGGAGCTGCGCGCTCGATCGGATCGACGATCACCTTCACACCGGAGAAGTCGAGCGTCTGGTCATCGCCCGCGACGTCGCTGTCGAAGAACATCTCGTACGAGAACCCCGAGCATCCGCCCGGGCGCACGGCCACGCGCAAGGCCAAGCCAGGGTCGCCTTCTGCGTCGATGAGCTCGCGGACCTTGTCGGTGGCTGCGTCGGTGAGCGTGATCACGGCTGGCTTCCTCCCAGGAGAAAGGGTGGTACGAGAAAGGCTATCGGCTGGAGATCGTTACCTGACAGGGTTCGCGGTGGGCGAGGGTGTGGAAGTCGTCGACCGACCCTTCGCCCGCCTGCTCGACGAAGCCCTCGACCATGCCCCGGTGCAGCGCACACACGAGCTCCGGATGCGCCTCGGCCAGCTCGCGGAACGGGCAGTGGGTGAAGGCGATCACCGCGATCTCGCCGTCGTCGGTGCCGTCAACCGCCGGATCGAAGCCCAGCACCTCGAGCTCTCGGACGAGCGCCTCGAGACACGAGGGGGCGTCGGCGTAGCGGGCGCTCTGGTGGCGACCCTGCTCGCGGCCGATCTCGGCCGCCTCGTCTGCGCCGACCCCCGCCGCGGCGGCGGTCTCGAGGAGGAGTCGGGCGAGAAGGGGGTACGACGGGGGCTCGAGCCCGAGCGACGGGGCCTCGGCTGCAAGCGAATACCGGTGCTGAGGGCGCCCGACGCCCCCTTTGGCATCCGTACGCACATCGAGCAGGCCGACCTCGCGCATGCGCTCGAGGTGCGGCCGGACCGTGTTGGCGTGCAGCCCCAGCGACTCCGCGATGTCGGACGTCGAGAGCGGCACGGGCGTTCGCGCGAGCTCCAGATAGATCGCGTAACGGGTGTTGTCGCCGAGCGCCTTCAGGATCGGCAACCGGGTGTCGGTCACGACATCAAGATTACACGGCCAACACCGGTAAAATCGGACGTGATGCCCTCCGGCCCCCCTTCCCCGCCGCACTCGGCGCCCTCGGTCGAGGAGATCTTCGGGCTGCTCCGCGGCGTGATGGACCCGGAGCTCGGCGGAAACGTGGTCGACCTCGGGATGATCCCGTCCGCGACCGTCGAGCCGCATCCTGACGGCAATGGCGGCGCCCTCGTCACCATCGTGGTGAAGCTCACGATCGGCGGCTGCCCGCTGAGGGCGCAGATCAAGAAGGACATCGAGACTCGCATCGCGACGCATCCGGGCGTCCGAGAGGTGCGCATCGAGTGGGGCGAGATGACGAGCGAGGAGCGCTCGGAGGTCATGCTCAAGGCGCGCTGGAACGCGCGAGAGAACGCTCCCGACACGGAGATCCCCGCGACGACGCGGGTGCTCGCGATCGCGTCGGGCAAGGGCGGCGTCGGCAAGAGCTCGGTCACCGTGAACCTCGCGGCGGCGATGGCATCGATGGGTCTCACCGTCGGCGTGCTCGACGCGGACATCTGGGGCTTCTCGGTGCCGCGCATGTTGGGCATGTCCGGCCGCCTCGAGGGAGTCCGCGCTGAAGACGGCTCCGGCAAGATCCTCCCGAACGAGCGCCGCATCGGCGATGGGCTCGTGAAGGTGGTGTCCACGGGCAACCTCGTCGACGACGAAGGCACCGCGCTCATGTGGCGCGGCCTCATGCTCACGAAGGCCGTCGAGCAGTTCTTGCGCGATGTGCAGTGGGGCGACCTCGACTACCTGCTCATCGACATGCCCCCCGGCACCGGCGACGTGCAGATGGGTCTCGCGCGGATGATGCCGCGCACCGACCTGATCATCGTCACGACCCCCGCCGTGAGCGCGCGAGAAGGTCGCGATCCGCGCCGCCGACATGGCCCGCCGCAGCTTCCTGCGGGTCGCCGGTGTGATCGAGAACATGAGCACCTTCACCTGTGATCACGGTGAGACGTACGCGCTGTTCGGATCGGGGGGAGGCCAGACGCTCGCCGACGAGATCGGCGTCGAGCTGCTCGGTCAGATCCCCCTCGAACCCACCGTCGCAGCTGCCGGCGACGCGGGCGAGCCGGTTGCGACCAGTGGCGAAGGCCCCGCCGCCGACGCGTTCCGGGCCATCGCTCGCCGCATCGTCGACCACACGGTCCCGCCCGTGCAGATGGCCGGCTGCAGCGTCCGCCTGCTCGAGCAAGTCGAGAAGGCCCTCGGCCCCAAGGAACCGGCGCCGAGCTGACCGGCTGAGCGTCCTCAGTAGCCAGGATCTCCGGGAAGCAGGATCCGCATGCGTTCGCCCTCCTGCACGATGCGGGGCTGCACCGTCGGCACTGCCGGACTCGCGGCGGCAGCCGCGACGAGCTCATCCGCCGAATCGAACCGGGCGATCGCGCTCAGGTTCTTCATCGTCGGGAAGATGATCTCGAGCTCGCGCCGCTCGCCGCGGTCGAGCGCGTCCTGCGGACGGATCCAGATGTTCGCGATCGCCTCGCGGTCGTCGTGCAACGCGACCTGCGCGTCCGGTGCACGCGCCACGAAGAACCGCGTGTCGTAGCGCCGCGGCGGGCCTTCGGGGGTGATCCAGTGGCTGAAGTAGTGGATGCTGTCGACGGCGAGCTTGAGGTTCTCCTCGGCGCACACCTCGATCAGCCGTCGTTCCTTCTTGTCGATTGCCGCGCGGTGCCCGATGAACCGCTCCTCTACCGCCGGATCGTCGAGGCGCACGATTGCACCCTCCGAGTCGTACGCCAGCAGCAGCCCGGATTCCTCGAAGCACTCGCGCACCGCCGCGACCCAGTACGCCAACCCGCCCTTGTCGATCTCGAGCCGCGTGCTCGCCTCGGCGTCGGTTCGTCCCAAGCAATAGGGATCGAGGTCTTCGTGGCGGTCGTGCTCGTCGACGGCGCCGCCGGGGAACACGTACGCGCCGCCGACGAAGTCGGAGTTGAGGTTGCGGCGCAGCATGAGCACTTCCATGCCCTCTTCACCATCGCGCACGAGCATCACGGTGGCCGCATCACGGATTTCGACCATGTCAGAGGTTCTCGATCTCGGGAGGGCCCGGAGGCGGACTCGGCGGCGGCTTTCGGTCTCGGCGGACCTCGGTGGAGTCGACATCCTGCACGAAGCCGGCGACCGTGCCGAACGGCCCACCTGCCCGTCGAGACCTTCTTCTCGACTCGCGCTGCCGCCATGCCGCGCAGTCCCGCACGCACCGGCGGCAAGAAGAGCAGCAACCCCACCGCCGCGGTGACGAAGCCGGGGATCACGAGTAGCACGCCGCCGAACAGGATCAGGAACCGATCCATCAGCGAGTTCGCCGGCTTCTCGCGGCGCTGCGCCGTCTCCTGCAGCGTCATGACGATGCCCATGCCCTGCCGCTTGACGACCCAAAGCCCGATGATCGACAGGAGGATCAGCAGCCCGATCGTGTTCAACCAACCGATCTCACTCGCGACCCAGATGGCAACCGCGATCTCCAGGATCGGCAGCCCGATCAGCAGGAGGAGGAACATCGGCCCACGATACCGGCGAGGTCTGATCCCTATGCTCGGCGCCGTGGGTACGCGTCCGCCGTCGATCGACGCAATCGCACGTTCGATCGCTGACGTGGATCTTCCCCACCCGCTCCTCGTCGACGCGGCGCGCGCGGCGGTGAGTGCTGGCGACCCTGACACGGCCCGGGAGCGTGCGGAAGCCACCGCTCGAGCGCTCTTGAAACCCGTGATCAACGCAACCGGCGTGCTGCTGCACACGAACCTCGGACGCGCGCCGGTCGCATGGAATCAAGACGCGGGCTATGTCAACCTCGAGCTCGACCTCGCGACCGGACGCCGAGGCTCGCGCCACGCCCACGCGGCGACGCTTCTGGCCCGAGCCTGCGGTGCCGAGGCCGCATTGGTCGTGAACAACGGTGCCGCTGCGGTGCTGCTCGTGCTCGCGGCGCTCGGGCGAGGGCGCGACGTGGTGGTCTCGCGCGGCGAGGCGGTGGAGATCGGGGGAGGCTTCCGGGTTCCGGAGGTCATGAGGGAGTCGGGCGCTCGCCTCGTCGATGTCGGCACGACGAATCGCACCCGTCTCTCCGACTACGAGCGAGCAGCGGCCGATCCGAACACCGATGTTGCCCTGATCCTGAAGGTCCACCCCTCGAACTACCGCATCGAGGGCTTCACGGAGGGCGTCGAGGTCGACACGCTCGCGACCCTCGGCCCGCCCGTTGTCGTCGACATCGGCTCGGGCCTCCTCGATGCCGCGTGCCCCTGGTTGCCCGACGGCCCGCCGCCCTGGGTGCGAGGCGAGCGCGCCGCGCGACAGACCCTCGAGGCGGGCGCAGCAGCGGTCACGTTCTCGGGCGACAAGCTCCTCGGCGGCCCCCAGGCCGGCATCATCGCCGGCCGGCAGGAAGTCATCGACGCGTGTGCGCGCCACCCGCTCGCGCGGGCGCTTCGCGCTCGGCGGCCTCACGCTCGCGGTGCTCCAGAGCGTCGCCCTGGCCTACCTCCGCCGTGACGGGCAGGCGATCCCGTTCTGGAGGATGGCCACGACGTCCCTCGACGAGCTGCACGCGCGGGCACAAGCGCTGGGAGCCGGCGATGTCGTCGACACCGAGGCGGTTGCCGGCGCGGGCTCGCTCCCGGGCACCGAGATCCCTTCGATCGGCATCGCAATCACCGGCGACCACACCGCGGCTCTCCGCGCGGCACACGCCGCCGGTCATCGCTCGCGTGCGCGACGACCACACGATCTGCGACATGCGGACAGTCGACCCGCACGACGACGACGCGCTGGGCCATGCGCTGAAGGCGCTGCCTTGACCGATGACCCCGTCGATGACCCGGCCGGCCGTGTCATCGCGACCGCCGGTCACGTCGATCACGGCAAGTCGACCCTCGTCCTCACGCTCACCGGCACCGACCCCGATCGGTTCGAGGAGGAGAAGCGACGCGGCCTCACCATCGACCTCGGGTTCGCGTGGGCGCCGCTGCCGTCGGGCGCGCGCGTCGCGTTCGTCGACGTCCCTGGCCACGTGCGTTTCATCAAGAACATGCTCGCCGGCGTCGGCTCGGTCGACGCTTGCCTGTTCGTTGTCGCCGCGACCGAAGGATGGAAGCCGCAGAGCGAAGAGCACCTGCGCATCCTCGAGCTGCTCGGCATCACCCACGGGGTGATCGCACTCACGCAAGTCGATCTCGTCGACGCGGAGCACACCGCGCTGGCTCGTCTCGACGTCGGTGACCATGTCGCAGGCACGTTCCTCGAATCGGCGGAAGTGATCGAGACCGCCGCGCCCACCGGCGCAGGCGTGGACGAGCTGCTCCTGGCGCTCGATCGACTCGTCGCAAGTGCTCCCGGCGCGGTGGATCGAGGCCGGCCGAGGCTGTGGATCGATCGTGTCTTCGCGCCGCGGGGTGCCGGCACCGTCGTCACGGGCACCCTCACCGGCGGCGCTCTCGCCGTCGACGACGACATCGTGATCGAGCCCGGGCACACCGCTGGTCGGGTCCGCGCGCTCGAGACGTTCGGCGAGTCGCGGAGTCGCATCGGCCCGGGTAACCGTGTTGCCGTCAACATCGCGGGAGTCGATCGTCACGCCCTGACTCGTGGCATGGCGGTGGTGCGTGCCCAGCAGTGGCGCCCAGCGCGCGTGTTCGACGCGGAGCTCACCGCGCTCGGCGACCTCGGACACACGGTCTCGCGGCGGGGCGCCTACGTCGCCGCGATTGGATCGGGTGAGCATCCGACGCAGCTGCGCGTGATCGGCGCCGACGCGATCGAGCCCGGCGCATCCGGATGGGTTCGCCTGCGCGTCCCGGAGCCGGTGCCCCTCCTCCCCGGCGATCGCTTCGTCCTCCGCGAGAGCGGGCGAGCCGAGACAGTCGGCGGCGGCGAGGTCGTCGAGGTCGCGCCCGTCCGATCGGTGAGCAAGGCGCGGCCGGACCGATCGGTCGACAGGGTCATCGGCGAGCGCGGCCCGATCTCACCGGAGGACCTCGAGGCGCTCACGGGGGAGAGACGGGCCCCGACCGTCGGCCGTTGGATTGTCGCTCCCGAGCAGGTCGCCGCCGTTCACACCCAACTCGAGCGGGACATCTCCGAGGCCGGCCCCCTGGGCCTCGACATCGCGACGCTGAACGACGTACAGCGTGAGGTGCTCGCGACCGTCGCGGGGGTCGTCGTCGATGGCGGTCGGGCCCGTCCCGCCGAGCAGGCCGACCCCCTCGCCGACCACCCCTACCTCGAAGCACTGCGCGCAGCCCCGTTCGCGCCACCCTCGCCCGACGACGTTCACCGGGGTGAGCTGCGAGAGCTGGTGCGGCGGGGATGGGTGGTCGAGCGCGACGGCGTGTGGTTCGCGTCCGAGGCCGTCGATCAGGCCGGCACCATCGTGAGTGCGCTGCTGCGGGCGACTCCCGACGGCATCACCGTCGCCCACATTCGCGAGGCGCTCGGCACGTCGCGGAAGTACGCCATGCCGCTGGTCGCGGAGCTCGACGCACGGGGTGTCACCCGGCGCCGCGGGGATCTGCGCATTGCCGGACCCCGACTACCCCAACCGGGAGATGGCTAGGCGAGGAGGGCTAGGACTCGTCAGCGGGCTTCGAGCCGACCACGGTGCGCAACGCCCGCACTCGCTTGCGGTCCTTCCCCATGAAGCCGTGCCGCCGCGGCGGCGCTTTCGCCTCGAGCTCGCGCGCGACCCGGGCCACCTCGACGGCGTTCGTGATGACCTCACCGAATCCGTCGGGATCGGCGAGCAGCCACGAGTGTGAGCCGTCGACGACCTGCCCCTCCGCGCCGACCGCGGCGCAGAGCGCGTCGAAGGACTCTCGCGGGATGATGCCGTCGCGGGCGCCCCACAGCACGACGACGGGCAGCGAGCGTTGCTTGAGTGCCTCGAGCTCGTACGTGAGGTCTACGCGGCGCGCGAGGAAGCCCACTTTGAGCATCGCCCGCGGGTTGCGCAGCAAGTTCGGCAGCGCATCCTCGAGCATGATCGGGATCACCTTGGTGGCCTGTGGGATCGGCCAGATGTCGCTCGGGAAGTGCAGGCCCCAGTCCCAGAGCGGGCGATCGGCGAGCGACTTGAGCTTGGAACCCGATTTCCACGCCGAGCCACCGATTGAGTTCACAAGCACAAGCGAGCGCACCCGCTCGGGGTAGTCGTGCGCGACCCGGATCGCAACGCCGCCTCCGAACGAGTGACCGATCAGGAAGACGGGCTCGTCGATCTGCAACGCGTCGAGGAAGTGCTCGACCCAACGCGCGTAGCCGGCGAGGGAGAAGTCGCGCCTCGGCAGGTCGGCGGTGCCGCCGAAGCCAGGCTGGGCGGGTGCATACACACGGCAACCGAGCGCGACCAGCCGCTGGATCGTTCCTTTGTACGCGTGATGTGCGAGTCCCCAGCCGTGGAGGATGACCACGGGGAGTCCCTCGCCGGCCACTCCGTACATCGCGGGGCGCTCGTCGACCCAGGTGCGCTTCCAGACGACCGGGGCGCGCGCACTCAGAAGGTCATCGAGAGGTGCCGCGTCGCCCGGCGTCGGGCCCCGCTCGCCCTCGGCCGAGGCGTCACGGACGCTGGCCACCAATGACACCTTACCCAGCGGTTAACGCTGGATTGCAGAAGGAACCGTTGCAGGAGTGTGTCAGCTGGGGTTGTCAGCCCGAACGGTGCGCCAGGAGCTGCTTTCGTTCGAGCTCGTTCAGTCCGCCCCAGATCCCGTGCTGCTCACGGATTCGTAGGGCATACGAGAGGCAAGGCTCCCGCACGCCGCATTGCGCGCAGATGGCCTTGGCCCGCTCCTCTCGTTCGGCCTTCTCTTCCTTGCGCTCGAACTGCGAGGGAGGGAAGAACACCACCGCCTGAGGCCCGCGACAGGCTGCCTTGGCCTGCCAGGCCTCTTCATTGCGCTGAGCGGTCACGCTGGTTGACCCCCTTGTCGGACAGCGACCGTACAACCGCCGCTCGCGACCTGACAACGGGCAATTTCTCGCCGACGGCCAAAGCCCCGCAGGTCAGGGCCGGGTTACGCCCCGTCAGCAAGGCCGGAGGGGTTCTCCGGGGCGTCGGGAGGCGGCGCGTCCGGGGTTCGACGCCGCTGCTCGCGGTAGTCGCGAGCACCGCCCGCCTCGGGCTCCACCTCGAGAACGGGTCCGTCGATGTCGACGACGCGCACCGAGTCGCCCGTCCGCAGAGGCGTCGCCCGGTTGGTCCGGGCTCGCCACAATGCGCCTCGTACCCGGACCACGCCGTCGGGGTCGATGTCGGCGGTGGCCTCGCCCATCTCGCCGATCATCCACTCCCGCCCGATCGTGGGCGTCGCAAAGCGAGTGCGGATCATGGTGGGCATCCCCGCGAGCATCGCGAGCAGCACGCCGGCGATCCCCGCCAGGAGCGTGATCCACGAGAGCGCGAGGCCGTCGTACAGCAGCAGTGAACCGGCGGTGAACGCTGCCGTGCCGATGCCTGTCCAGACCCGTGGCACTCCGGTCTGCACGTCGATCGCGAACGCGAGCATCGAGAGGAGGATGAGCGCGAGCCCCACCGGCCGAGTCGGCAACACCGCGAGCCCGTACGCCGCGAGCACGAGGAACATGGCACCAACGCCGCCAGCGATGCCAACACCCGCGACGTAGAACTCGAACACCAACAGCACGAGGCCAATCGTGAGAAGGAGATAGGCGACGGGCGGGCTGGCCACGGTGTGCATCAGCCGCGGCAGCAGGTCGAGCTTGAAGAAGCGCACCTGGGCGTTCGGCTCGATGCGAGGCCCGTCGGCGCTCGACACCGTCCTTGCTGTCTCCAGCACGACGCCGTCGACTTCGATGCCGTCGAGTCCGACGACGAACTGCCCGAGCACGGGCGCGTTGAGATCGACGACGCCTTCCGCGACTGCTTCGGCCGCCCCCAGCGACGAGCAACAGAAGTCCTCGATCGTCCTCTCCATTGCCGCGGTGATCGCGGACGCCTCGATCGGGTCGCCGAAGTTGCCGATCCGACTTCCCGGCGACACGCCCGACACGTCTGCCACGAGCACGAGCTGCCCGCTGCCCTCGTAGGCCCGGGCGCCGCTCGGCCCGACCCAGATCGCGATCGGCACGTCCGCGTCGGCGATCTCGTCGGCCAAGTCCGCGAGGTCGTTGTCGTCGATGACGGCCTTGCGGCTGTTGAATTGGATGACGAGCGCCTGCGCACCCGTCGTCCTCCGCGCGATCGATCGACTTCGAGATGAAGTCGGCCACCACGGGATCCAGCAGTCCGCTCACCTCGACCACGTCGAGCGGCGCCGGCTGGTCCGACTCTTGCGCCGCGAGCGGGGGTGCGGCGAGCAGCGCGCCGCCGAGCAGCATTGCGCCGAGCAGCACGGCGCGGAACAGCATTGCGCCGAGCAGCACGGCGCGGAACAGCACGGCGCCGAGGGCGGCGCACACGCTGGGTAGTCTGCGCAAACCGAGCCTCCGAAGGGGGATGGTTGGATCCGCTGGCGTTCTTCGCCACATCCCGTCTCGTCATCGTGGCCGGGAAGGGCGGGGTGGGCAAAACCACGGTGACCGCGGCCTTGGCGGCCGCTGCAGCCAAGTCTGGCCTGCGTGTGCTCATCGTCGAAGTCGAGGGCAAGAGCGGGCTGGGCCGCCTGTTCGGGGTCGGGCCGCTCCGCTACGACGAGTTGGCCCTGCTCGAGGCCGCGGAGGCGGACGAGACCGGGCGGATCGTGGCTCGCACGATCACGCCGAACGACGCGCTGCTCGAATACCTCGAGGACCACGGCATGCGCCGGCTCTCGAATCGCCTGGTGCGCGGAGGCGCGCTCGACGTCGTCGCCACCGCGGCACCCGGCATCGAGGACATCCTCGTGCTCGGGAAGGTGAAGCAGCTCGAGCGCAGCGGAGGTGTCGACCTCATCCTGCTCGACGCACCGGCCGCGGGACATGCGATCACGTTCCTGGAGTCGGCCCGCGGGCTGCTCGATGCGGTGACCGTCGGCCCGATCAACACGCAGGCGCGCGACGTCATGGAGCTGCTCACCGACCCCGAGCGTTGTTCGGTGCTGCTCGTGACGTTGCCCGAGGAGACGCCGGTGAACGAGCTGGTCGACACGGCCTACTCGTTGGAGGATCGCGTCGGCGTGACTCTCGGGCCAGTCGTGGTCAACGGCCTCTACCCGGAACGGCCCGGCATCGATGCCGACCCGGTGGAAGCCGCCGAAGCGGCGAAGGTCGCGCTCATGCCGGGCGAGGCCGACGCGCTCGCCGCAGCCGCGTCGTTTCGCGCCGCGCGGCTCGTCGTGCAACGCGAGCAAGTCGCCCGGCTGTCCGACCGCCTGCCGCTGCCGCAGATCCACCTTCCGTTCGTGTTCAGCACCGACCTGTCCCTCGCCGACGTGCACGTGCTGGCCGACGCCGCGCTCGCCGGCATCGCCGACCTCGCGGCGATGCCGTGACTCCCGCGCCGACGCTTGAAGCGGTCCTGAACGCGCAGCTCCATCGTGCTGTGTTGCGGCACGGGTGGCGTCGGGAAGACGACCACCGCCGCATCGATCGCGATGCACGGCGCGCGAGCGGGTCGTCGCAGCGTCGTCGTGACCATCGACCCGGCCAAGCGTCTTGCCGATGCACTCGGGCTCGAGGGGCTGACGAACACACCGTCGCGCATCGAGGGGGAGTGGTCGGGTGAGCTGTGGGCGCTGATGCTCGACACGAAGACCACGTTCGACGAGCTCGTCGCCCGCAACGCCGTGGACGCGTCGCAAGTCGATCGCATCCTGGGCAACCGCTTCTACCGCAACATCTCCGGTCGCCTCTCTGGAACGCAGGAGTACATGGCGATGGAGAAGCTGTATGAGCTGCACGAGGAGTCGCAGTTCGACCTCGTCGTCGTCGACACGCCTCCGACGCGGAACGCGCTCGACTTTCTCGACGCCCCTCGCCGCCTCACCCGTTTCCTCGACCACCGGCTGTACCGCATCCTGATGACGCCCGGCCGCGCCGTACGTGCGCGCCGTGAACGTGGCCGCACAAGCGTTCCTTCGCACGGTCTCGAAGGTCGTCGGCGGCGATGTCATCGACGACGCCATCGCGTTCTTCCAAGCGTTCGAGGGCATGGAAGCGGGCTTTCGAGACCGTGCCGAACGGGTGCTGCACCTTCTCTCGGCTCCCGAGACCGCGTTCGTGCTCGTCGCGTCACCGCGCGGCGACACGGTGGGTGAGGCGTCGTACTTCGCCGACCGCCTCGCGGAGGGCGGCATCTCCGTGTCGGCGCTCGTGGTCAACCGCATGCATCCTCACTTCGGCACCGGTCGTCCGGAGGCGACGCGTGAGAGGGCGCGCACGCTCAGCGGCTCTGACCTCGGCGAGCTGTACGCGAACCTCGCCGACTTTCAGCTCGTTGCCGCGAGTGAGGAAGACCATCTCGCCGGGTTGGCCGGTCGAGTCGCACCCGCACCGGTCGTGCGCGTGCCCTTCCTCACGACGGACGTGCACGATCTCGACGGGTTGGATGAGATCGCCGGACACCTGTTTCGGTAGCCTCGCCGTGATGTCCAAAGCCGTGATGTCCGAAAGCCGCGATGTCTGAAGTGCTGGTTGCCACCGACGCGGACTGGATCCTCGACGAGGTCCGCGCCGCACTCGCCGACGGCGAGTCCACGATCAGGTGGGTGCGCAACGGCAAGGACGTCGTGCCCGCTCTCAGCGCGCGCGAAGCGGACCTCGTGGTGCTCGATCTGCAGATCGGCAACATGGGAGGCATGGCGACATGCATGGAGATCCACCTCGAAGCCGGCGCAGGCCGGCTGTGCGATCCCGGCGTGCTGATGCTGCTCGATCGGGCCGCCGACGTGTTCCTGGCGCAGCGGTGCGAAGCCGACGGCTGGTTGATCAAGCCGCTCGATGCGTTCCGGCTGCGTCGGGCCGCCGACGCCATCATCCGAGGTGAGACCTATCGCGAGGGCGTTCCGGCCGAGCCCGAGGTCGCGTCCCCGGAGGTTGCGGAAGAGATCGAACCTGCGGAGGCGGACGCGGAAGTCGGCTAGGTCGCGTACGGTCTCGCGCATGCCGCGCACCGTTCGAGTACTGCTCGCCGCCTTCACAGTGGCGGTCGTCGGCACGGTTGGAGGCGTGGCGTCCGCGCAGGAGACCACCACGACCGGCGCGCCGACGACCGAGGCCGCGACGACGGCGCCACCCACGACCGCGGCGCCAGCGACGACCGCAGCGGCCACCACCGCCCCGCCCGACACGACAGCGGCGCCGGACACGACAGGGGCGCCCGCGACGATCTCCGGAGCGCCGACTGACGAAGACAACGACAGCGACACCTGGCTGCTCATCCTGATCGCAGTGGTCGTCGTCGGCGGCATCATCGCCTGGTTCGTCGGCCGCTCCCGGGCGCAACAGGCCAAGTCGGATTGGCACCGTCAGGCGACTGCGTTGCTCGACGAGCTCTCCGACGTCGGGCATCAACCTCGCTGCCGCGCAGCCATCGGCGCTGCCGGTGATCGCACCTCGCATCGAGTCGCGGCTCGTCGCCCTGAACGGGCAGCTGGCGAGTGTCCACCAGCGAGGTCCGTCGGCGGTCGAGCGCAACGCCCTCGTACCCGTGATCAACGCTGCGAACACGCTGCATGCCGGTCTCACGCAAGTCTTGTTGGCGCCGCCGGGCACGCAGTCGCCTGCCGCCGCGAACCTCACCGGTGACGCCGCTCTCGTCGACAGCACGGCACGCGCCGCCAAGCTCAGCCTCCTGGGCGTCGCGCCGACCACTCCCTGACCTGTTCGACCTCGGAGGAGGACCTCGTGGACGATCTCGCCGTCGTCGCTCCGGCATTCGTGGAGATGGCCCATCAGATCGTGTGGTGCTCGGCCGCGACGATCGATCCGTCAGGGCGCCCGCGCTCTCGCATCCTGCATCCGCTCTGGGAGTGGGATGGCCAGGTGCTCAAGGGCATCATCGCAACGAGCCCGAACTCGCCCAAGCGCGCCCACCTCGACGCCCACCCCGTTGTCTCGCTCTCCTACTGGCAGCCGAACCACGACACCTGCTCGGCTGAGTGCACGACGGCGTGGAAGCTCGACGACGACAGCCGGGTCGCCGGGTGGGACCGCATCAAGCACGCGCCGGCGCCGGTGGGCTACGACCCCGCGATCATCCCGGGCTGGGACTCACCGACCTCGCCGAACTTCGGCATCCTCGAGGTGGTCCCGTGGCGCCTCCGGGTGATGCCGGGCACGGTGATGATGCGAGGTGAGGGCTCGGTGCTCACCTGGGTCAGTCCGCAAGCCCCCAGAACGGACCGCTGAGCCCGACCTCTCGGAAGTAGGCGGCAGCCGTGGACGGATCGCGCCTCGTGTAGCCGCGGTCGAGGCGCCCTGCGTACCACCCTCGGGCGAGTCGCCACAGGGTCGCGAGATCCATCACGTAACCCTTCGCGTTGCCGGTCGAGGCGAGCCAACGGTCGACGCACCCCTCGTCACAGAACAGGCGTTGGTGCCCGCAGGTGTGCACGACGTCGTCCCAGATGTGCGCGACCGGCACCAGGAAGTGGGCGACCTGCGCCCCTTCGGGCGGAGCGTCGCGGCCGACGGTCCAGGCGTGGGCCGTGCCACAGCCCGGGCACGTCGTCGCCACCAAGACCTCAGGGTCGTCCGCGACGAGATGCGGAAGCGCGAACGAGTCCCATGCGCATCCTCCCCACCACAAGGTGTCGTGCCCCATGACGGCAAACCCGAGCGGGATCGCGGCGAACGGATGCGCCATGACGATGCGATCTTCCGCATCGAGGACAACGTGGCGCGCACCGGCGAGCCGGTGCAGGGCCGCGTGGGTCGCCGCGTCGGCGGGTAGGTCGGGAGGCCGGCCCGTCGCGGCGAACGAGCGGTAGATCGTGAGCCGGAGGTCTTCGTCGTCGGTCGACACCGGCTACGTCTACCCCGTCGGGCGTAGCCGCAGCTGCACCGGTGGGCGGACGACGAATGGTGGCGTCCCGCGTACCGTGCCGGTGTGGGCACTCCGTCGAGGACGCCGGTCTTCCTGACCGCGCTCGTCGTCGCGTTGCTGCAGGTCATGGGGTCGTTCGGCGCTGCCGATCGGCAACCCGACCGGCGCTCCCTCGATGCGCTCGCGATCGTGCTGCTCCTCGTCGGTCCCGCGGCGCTGGCCGTGCGAGACCGATGGCCGCTGGTCGCCGTCGCCCTGAGCATGGCGGCGGCCGATGTGTACGTCGGTCTCGGCTATCCCTACGGACCGATCTTCCTCAGCCCGATCGTGGCGCTGTTCCTCGCGATCCAGGCCGGTCATCGTCGGGCGACATGGGCACTTGCCGCGGCCGGTTACGCCGGACTGATGGTCGCGTACGCCCTCGATCCCAGATCTGACCAGTCGAACGCGGTGCTTCATTTCGCGCTGGTCGCGGGATGGCTCATCGTCGTGCTGGTCGTGTCGGAGCTCGTGCGGGCGCGGCGGGAGCAGGCGGCGGCGCGAGCTCAGGCCGCGCGTGACGAGCGGGAGCGGCGCCTCGGTGAGCAACGGCTCGGCCTCGCCCAGGAGCTCCACGATGTGCTCGCCCACAACATCTCCTTGATCAACGTGCAGGCGAGCGTCGCGCTGCATCTGATGGATGAGCAGCCCGCGCAGGTACGGGACTCCCTGACGAACATCAAGGCGGCGAGCAGTGACGCACTGCATGAGCTGCGGGCGGCGCTCGACGTCCTTCGGCGCGGCGAAGAAGCTCCGCTCACCCCCGCGCCCTCGCTCGCCGACCTGGGCAGCCTGGTCGAGGGAGTCCGGGCAAGCGGTCTCGATGTGCGACTCGAGGAGGAAGGTCGGCCAGGGGCGCTTCCTGCCGCGGTCGAGCTCGCGGCGTACCGCATCGTGCAGGAGGCGCTCACGAACGTGACCAGGCACGCGCACGCGCACGCGGTCACGGTGCGGGTGGGATACGACGACGGGGTGACGGTCGAGGTCGACGACGACGGCGTCGGAGTGGGTGACGGTGCCGTCGAGCCGGGAAACGGGATCAGCGGCATGCGCGAGCGAGCGGCCGCGCTCGGCGGTACCTTCCGCGCCGGCCCGCGGCCGGGAGGCGGGTTCGGCGTGGTCGCGCGTCTGCCCGTGGACGCGCCGTGATCTCCGTCGTCATCGCTGATGACCAGACCTTGGTGCGGAGCGGCTTCCGAGCGTTGCTCGACGCGCAGGAGGACATCACCGTCACTGGCGAGGCAGCCGATGGCGAGGCGGCGGTGCGGGTCGCGTTGGACGTGCGCCCCGACGTCGTGCTGATGGACATCCGCATGCCCGGTGTGGACGGGCTCACCGCGACTCGCCGGATCGTCTCCGACGAACGTCTCGCGAACGTGAAGGTCGTCATCCTCACGACGTTCGACCTCGACGAGTATGTGTTCGAAGCGATTCGGTCGGGCGCGAATGGCTTCCTCGTGAAGGACACCGAGCCGGAGGAGCTGCTGCGTGCGGTGCGGTCGGTCGTAGCCGGCGACGCCCTGCTGTCGCCGAGCGTGACTCGACGGCTGATCGAGGAGTTCGCGATGCGAGCGAAGGAGCCCGAGGGAGTACCCGACCTCGACCTGCTGACCGAGCGGGAGCGAGAGGTCGTCGGCCTCGTCGCCGAGGGGCTCACGAACGACGAGATCGCGCAGCGGCTGATCATGAGCGCGGCGACGGCGAAGACGCACGTGAGTCGGGCGATGATCAAGCTCGGCGCCCGCGATCGTGCCCAGCTCGTCGTGTTCGCGTACGAAAGCGGGCTCGTGCGGCCCGGCTGGCAGCGCTGATACTCCCACTGGAGTAGTCGACAAGCCTCCGGTTGGCCGACGACTGGGAGTGCTGTTGTCGAGACCATGAACGCATGCACTCCAACGCAATCTCGGTAGCTGGGCTGACCAAGCGGTTCGGTGAGCGACTCGCCGTCGACCACCTCGACATCGAGGTGCCGTCGGGGGTGGTTGCCGGCTTCGTCGGCCCGAACGGCGCCGGCAAGACGACCACCATGGCGATGCTGCTCGGCCTCGTACGTCCGACCTCGGGGACCGGAGCGGTCCTCGGCGAGTCGATCGAAGAGCCGGCCGCCTACCTGCACGAGGTCGGCGCACTCATCGAGACCCCGGCCTTCTATCCCTCGCTCACCGGCGCGGAGAACCTCCGGATGTTCGCGACGGTTGGTCGCCACGACAGCGCATCGATTCCGGCATTGCTCGATGAGGTCGGTCTCGGTGACCGAGGCGATGATCGCTATCGCAGCTACTCCCTCGGCATGAAGCAGCGCCTCGGCATCGCTGCCGCGCTGCTCGGCGATCCGAGGCTGCTGATCCTCGACGAACCCGCCAACGGGCTCGACCCGCAGGGCGTGCGCGAGATGCGCTCACTCGTCGGTGATCTCGCCGGCACCGGGCGGACCGTGCTCGTGTCCTCGCACGATCTGAGCGAGCTCGAGCAGGTGTGCAACTGGCTCGTGCTCATCGACACCGGCCGGTCGCTCTACCAAGGGCCGACGAGCCAGCTGCTCGACGGCGTCGTCCACGGCGTCGCTGTCTCGACGGCGTGCGCAGAGGAGCGGCCGGTGCTGCAGTCGGTGTTGCGTTCGGAAGGGTTCGAGTTCGCGCTCGACGGAGAGCGCCTCGTGGTGGCGGTCGACGGGCGAGACGTCGCGACGGTTGCCGCCGCTGTGAACCGCGTCGCGTTCGAAGCCGGGATGGTCCTCGCGGAGCTCAGCCCGCTGCGTACGACGCTCGAAGACCGTTATCTCGCCATGGTTGATGGAGGTGCCCGATGACCAGGATCGTGCAAGCCGAGCTGTTCCGATTCGTGCGACGCCGCACGATGCTCGCCGGGATCGCCGCCGCTGCGATCTTCGCGGTGATCGCGAGCCTCGCCGTGTTCTCGACTGCTCGCGAGACGGGGTTCCGGTCGCGGAGGGCAGCGACGACGCTCGCTTCGCTCACTGGGACCGGTGGAGGCACAGAGGCGTTCGCTGTTGGCGCGTCGTTCGTCGGCTTCCTCGTGTTCGTCACGGTGATTGCGCTCATCGCAGGCGAGTTCTCGGGTGGGACGTTCCGGGCGTTGTTACTTCGCGAGCCGCGTCGGCTGCGGGTGATCGTCGGCAAGCTCGCGGCGATCCTCGTCGTGGCGGCCGGCATCGTCGCGCTGGCCGAGGTGTTCACCTTCGTGCTCTCGCTCGTCGTCGCGCCGACGAAGGACATCGCGACGACCGAGTGGTTCACCGCGTCGAGCCTCGGCGCGGCGCTGACCGACTACGTGACGGTCTTGGCGGGCGTCGCGGGCTGGGCGATCTTCGGCACGACCCTCGCCGTAATCTTCCGGTCGGTGCCGCTCGCGCTCGGTGTCGGCTTCGCGTGGGCCGGACCGTTCGAGAACATCGTCGTGGACTCGTGGCAGGCCGGATACCGCTGGTTCCCCGGCCAGGTGCTCGGCTCGTTGATCCAGGGCGGGAGCGTCGAGCTCGGGATCGGCCGGGCCGGCTTGACCGCCGCGCTCTACACCGCAATCGCCGCGGGCGTCACGCTCGTGCTGGTGTCGCGTCGGGATGTGACGAGCTAGGGCGTTTGTGTCAGCCGTCGAGGGCGATGACCTCGGCGCTCCACGGGCAGTATCGATCCGAGGTGATGGTGTCGTCCTCGACGTCGGAGGGCAGCCCGTCGCACACCTCGATCGTGGCGTCGGCCCACTCGAGCGACGCGGGGTCGATGTGCCAGGTCCACGGCTCGTTCACACCCGCCGTCGCTGTCGCGCACGACGAGCCCGTTCGGGATGCTCGGTGCCTCCTCGCCGTCGAGAAGCATGCGCGCGTTCTCAATCGATTCCGGCGTGACGAGCTCGATCCGGTACTCCTCGTCGATCACCCGGATCGTGACGACCGCGGTGTCGCTACTGCCGCCACCAGAGTCGTCGCCGCACCCGGTCAGAGCGAGAGCAGCGGCTCCCATCATCAAGGCGACAAGTGTGCGCCGTCGGGATGTCATCATCGTGATCACCGACCACCGTATTCCGAAGGTCAGGCGGTCTACCCGAGCACATCCTTCATGTCCTGGCTGACGGAAAGGCGTCGAGACCGAGCTGCGCACGGATCGAGGCGGCAGCCTCGATCCGCCCCGGTGTGAGACGCGCGCCGGTGGCGTCCGCGAGGCGGGTCATCATCTCGAAGTTCGCGACCACTGCGGCGGTGTCGATCAACCAGTCCGGACCGAGTTGGTCGACGATCGTCGCCCGGGCCGCGTCGGCACGTGTCGGATCGTCACTAACCACTGCGGCGACGAACTCCTCGAGGATCGCCGACCGCGTGTCCGCCTCGGCGTCGGCGCTCGGGTTCGGTATTGCGGCGTCGGTGCTCGCACGGAGCATCATCATGTGGGCGGTCGTTCAATAGAAGCACTCGCGCGCTGCCGAGAGGCGTGCCGCGACGAACTCCATGTCCGCTCGGCTCAGTGTTCCCCGGCTCCACGCGAGCTCGCCCATCTCGTCGACCGGGACGTACTGCGCCGCGGCGAGTCGTTTGACGTTGTCCCACTCGGCCGGCGCCGCGCTCAGGCCTTGCACCACCGCGGCCTGTTGATCCGCGGGAACAGCGACGGGCACCCAGTTCAACTCGGCCGCCTCGACCTCAGGGTGACGGCCGTGCGGAGCGCCCGCCACCGCTGGCGGCAGCGCTGGCCGCTCGAGGCCGACCGAGCGGAAGAACCCGTCGACCGCGGCGACGGCGACCACGACGCCGACCATCTCCACGTACGCGAACGGATCGATGCCGCGTGCGAGCTGGGTTCGATACCAGTCGTCGGTCAGCGTCGCGGCATGCCTGGCGATGAGGTACATCGCGTCGACTACCGCGTCCGGCAGGAGCTCGGCGCCAGGCATCGCTCGCCCGGTCTGCGTCGGTGACTCCCACGAAGGCAGCGGCTCGGGTCGTCGAGGGCCGCCAGGGCGATTTCAGCCATCGCCTTTCGCTCGCTGCCCGTCCACGACGCTCCCGGCGAGGTGACGTGACGCCATGCGTCCGCCTGCGCAGCGAGCAGATCGGGCCTGATCGAGATCTCGCTCACGTCGGTCGCGGGCATCGGGCAAGCATGGCGTCAGCAGGTCAACGTCGGCAGCGTCAGAGGAGAGCGGCGGCGAACTCGGCGTGGTGGTCCGTCCACCAGCGGCGCCGGCGATTGAAGCGCTCGCTGCCACCGGTCCGGTTCCACAGGGCGATGGCGTTCGGGTCACCTGCGGCGACGCTGCGCCGGACGGCGGCTTCGATGCGGTCGATGGCATCGTTCATGGCGGCGAGCAGCTCGGCCCGACTGTCATGGTCCAGTCCGTACGCGTCGGCGACGAGTCGTAGCCGCGCCGGCTGGTCGGCGGGCCGCCAGCCGAGCCGGGCTTGGTCGAACTCGTCGTCGATCGGAACCCAAAAGCGCGCCAGGTGGGCGAGGTCGTAGACCGGCCGGCCAGGGGCCGCGAACTCGAAATCGAGCAGCGCGACAGCGATTCCGTCACGGAAGACGACGTTCGAAGGCTCCAGGTCGTTGTGGCACACGATCGTCCCGCCTGCAGGGTCAGCGAGAGCGTCGGACCAGGTAAGACCCTGAGGATCGAACCCCTGGGCGGCGTCGTGCAGCCCGCGCAGCAGCCTGGCGATCGACGCGAGCGCGGTGTCGGACTGGCTCCAGTCCGGATAGGGCGGCACCGGGACGTCGCCGTCGATGAACTCGAGCCGCTCGCGTCCGTCCTCGTCGACGCCGACCGGCAACGAGGCACCCTCGAACCCGGCGTGCCTCACCGCGCGTAGGAACGCGTGAATCGAACCCGTGTGCGGACCCGAGGGGCGAAGCACATGGCGACCGTCGCGGACGACCAGGCCCGCGTTCGCGATCCCGCCATCGAGCGGCTGCTCAGCCACGCCGCCACGTTGACAGACGGCCGGTACGCTTGCGATATGGTCGGCCCTTCGGTGACCTCCATCATCGTCACATTGGACGGCGGGTTGCGACGTTGCCACTCGTGTCGCCGTGGATCTGCGGCCGAAGACCGTCATCATCGAATCCAACGACGGGAATCGAGCACACGGTTCAACCAGGCCGATGCCCTTCTCTTTGGCCGGTGACTTACGAAATGATGGAATCAGCGTTCCGGCCGTCGGCGGCGACGGGAGCGAGACCTGACTGGACGAACCCTTCGCCCGGACGATCAACGCGGCAAAGAAGTACGTCGTGTCGAGCACCCTGGAGCAGGTCGATTGGAACGCGGACTCGTCGGCGGATCTCGGCGAGGCCGTTCAGCAACTCAAGCGGGAGTCGGGCAAGGGACTGTTCGTGGGAGGTGTGCAGCTCCCTCTGGCGTTGACGGAGCTGGGACTGATCGATGAGTACGAGTTCGTGGTGCATCCCGGCTCGCGGGCCACGGGCCGACGCTGTTCGCGGGGCTGTCGAAGCATGTCGACTTGAAGCTCGTGAGCCGGCTGGAGTTCGGCTCGGGGGCAGTGGCGATGCGGTACGAGCTGAGGTAGCCATCGGCTTGCGAGCCGCGACTTGGTCGGGAAGGCGGGATTTGAACCCGCGGCCTCAGCGTCCCGAACGCTGCGCGCTAACCAAGCTGCGCTACTTCCCGGTAGGCCGGAGAGCGTAGCCGCAGCCGCAAGCGTCTCCATCGGCGTTCTCAGGTGGATAACGCGTCACGGATGACGTCGTTATCTGCCGAGGAACCATGGGCAGGGGCGTGGGCCGAGGGCTCAGTCGTACCAGTTGAGGACCTGGCGCATCGCCTGCTCGAAGCTCTCGAAGTCCATGCTCGAGTGCGCCCCGACGACGAGGTCCGCATCGGCCCCAACGGGCACCCGCAGCTTCGGTGCGCCGGCGTGCGCCGTGTCGACGATCGCGAGCGCGACGGTCTGCGGATCGGGCGGAGGGCCGTCGGACGGGAGCAGCGCGCCCATCGACTCGCGGAACTTGAGCCGGCGGGTCTCTGCGTCGCTGTCCATGGCCATCGCCTCGGCGTGCCGCGCGTTCCCGCCGAACTCGGTCGCGAACTGGCCCGGCTCGATGAGCGCCACACGGATCCCGCGGTGTCCGAGCTCGTACACCATCACTTCGGTCATCGCTTCGAGCGCATGCTTGCTCGCGGCGTACATCCCGGTGTACGGAACGGCGGCGATGCCGGCGACCGACGACACGTTGACGATCGTGCCGCCACCCTGCTGGAGCATCACCGGCACGACGGCGCGCATGGTGCGCAGCGGCCCGAGCACGTTCGTGTCGAGCTGCCACAGCGCTTCTTCGTCGCTCACGAGATGCATCGCGCCGATGAGCTCGATGCCGGCGTTGTTGACGAGGATCTCGATCGTGCCGGCATCGGCCACGACCGAGTCGACGGCCGAGCGCACCGAGGCGTCGTCGGTCACGTCGAGGACGACGACGTTCACCTTGAGACCCTCCGCAGCGGCGGCCTCGTTGAGCGCGCCTGCCTTCGAGACGTTGCGCATCGTCGCGAAGACGTTGTCTCCGCGGCGGGCGAACTCGAGTGCAGCCAGCATGCCGAAGCCGCTGCTGCATCCGGTGATCAGGACGTTGGCCATGGGTGATGCTCCTTGTTGTCGGATCTCACGCGGCGAGCAGTGCCCAGACCGCGTCTTCGGATGTTTCGAGCGTCGTGCGGTTGAGCGCCCGGCCGTGCTCGGTCGCGCTCTTCACCAGGCCCGTGAACGCGCCGAGGACCAGCGCCATCAGCACCTCGGGGCTGCCCTTGCGGATCGCGCCACGCCGCTGCCCGTCGCGGATGTAGGTGATCGCCCGATCGCTCAGCTCTGCGCCCGCCCTTCTGCTCGCGGCGTCGAGGTATGCCGCATGGTGGTGAGTCTCGAGGAAGAGGAACGCCGCGGGATGTTCGGTCGCGAACGTCCACAGTCCCCGCCACCAGTACGTGAACTGCTCGCGCGGCGTGAGCCCGGCGGGGATGTCACCCGACACCGTGTCGGTCATCTCGGTCTTCCAACGTTGGAACAGCGCGTTGACGAGCGCGTCCTTGCTGTCGAAGTAGCGGTAGATCGTCCCGGCGCCGACTCCGGCGCGCTGGGCCAGTTCGGGCATCGACGTGCTCGCGAACGTGCGCTCGCTGAACAACTCGAGCGCGGCGTCGAGGATGGCATCGCGCTTCGGCGTCACGGTGGTCGCACTCACTGCGGAATGATCGTTCATTCCGATCTGCTCGTCAAGTTCCGAGAAAATCCTGTTCCGGGGGTTGCGATCCGCGACATGACGAACTAATGTTCGTGTACCTTCCCCTTGATGCTCACACTGATGCTCGGGGAGGTGTGTGGTGGATCTCGACGAACTGTTCGACCTGGTGCGCGCCGTCGCACGGCTCGACGAAGGCTCCGACCGCGCTGAGATCACCGCTGGCTGCGAGAAGCTGACCCGCCTCCGGGCCTGGTGCGACAGCCGAGAGGTGAGGGCGGGGCGGCTGCTCGTCCGAGAGTGTGCGTATCCCGAGAAGGTGATGGCCGACGCGGCCCGTAGCTCGTTGCGCGACGCGAGGAAGGTCATGGAGCGGGCCACGACGCTCGACGAGGTCCCGTCGTTCGAATGAGCGATGGCCGCCGGTCAGGTCGGCGCCGCGCACCTCGACGTCGTCGGTACGGCGCTGCGGCAATTCGACGGAGAGGAACGGCGAGAGCTCGCGACGCGACTCGATCGGCTCGTTGGCGTCGCGAGCGTCGCGACGCCGGACGAGTGGGCCCGCCGAGTGCGTGCCGAGATCCAGAAGGTCGACGATGACGACGGTGAGAAGCGGCACGCCCGCCAGCGCGCCGCGATGCGCCTCTCGTCGCGAGTCGATCGAGTGACTGGCATGGGGAAGCTGTGGGCATCGCTCGACCCGCTGAGCTTCGTGAAGGTCTCCAACCGCATTGACGCCCTCGTCGAGGCGTTGTTCGCCGAGCAGACGCCCGAGGGCTGTCCGTCTGATCCGATCGAGAAGCAGGCGTATCTGCGCGCGCTCGCGTTCGTCGCGCTGTGCGAAGGGCGAGGGGCGGCGATGGCGCGGCCCGAGTTCACGATCGTGATCGACACCCGATCGCTCGACGACAAGGGACGACCGGTCATCGACTGGGGACTGCCGGTCGACGTCCCACCGAGCGTGCTCGCCGATCTCTTCGGCGACGCGGATGTCGAAGCGGTGATCGTGCGCGGTGGTGCGGTGCTCCACGCGCCGGGCCGTCTCGACCTCGGGCGCAGCACCCGGCTCGCGAACCGCTGGCAGCGGCGGGCGCTGAGAGCGCTGTACCCCACCTGCGCGGTCCCTGACTGCCCGGTGCGGTTCGGTCTCTGCAAGGTGCATCACGTCAAGTGGTGGCGGCACGGCGGCCGCACCGACCTCGAGAACCTGTTGGCGGTCTGCGTTCGGCACCACACTGCGATCCACCACGAGGGCTGGCAGGTCGAGCTCGCGGCCGACCGCACGCTGACGGTCACGCTTCCTGATCGCACCGTGATGACGACGGGGCCGCCGGCGAGGGCGGCGTGATGCGGGCGGGGTCAGGCATGGTGGAGCCATGCAGCTGCGCGAGTTCCAAGACGTCATCGGCGAGACGTACCTCGAGCGCGATCGCGAGCGGGGTGTGGCGGTCACGATCGCGTGGCTGGCCGAGGAGGTCGGCGAGCTCGCACGCGCGGTGCGCAAGGGCACGCGGGCGGAACAAGTGCTCGAGCTGGGCGACGTTCTCGCATGGGTCGCGTCGCTGGCGAACCAGCTCGACATCGACTTCGACGAAGCAGTGGGCCACTTCATCGACGGGTGCCCGAAGTGCGGGGTCAAGCCGTGCGCGTGCCCGTGAACGGGCCGCGCGGTCAGCGGGCGGCGAGCAGCTCTGCGATCTGCACGGCGTTGAGCGCCGCGCCCTTGCGCAGGTTGTCGGTCGACACGAACAGCGCGAGGCCGTGCTCGACGGTCGGGTCGCGGCGGATGCGGCCGACGTAGCTCGGGTCGCGACCTGCGGCCTGCAGGGGGTCGGGATGTCGGACAGCTCGACGCCTGGCGCGCCACTGAGGATGTCGAGCGCCTCGGCCGGCGAGATCGGCCGCTCGAACTCGGCGTTGATCGACAGGGAGTGTCCCGTGAACACCGGCACCCGCACGCAGGTCACCGATACGGGCAGCTCGGCGATCTCGAGGATCTTGCGGCTCTCGTTGCGGAACTTCTGCTCCTCGCTCGTCTCGTCGGAGCCGTCGTCGACGAGTGCGCCGGCGAACGGCAGCACGTTGAACGCGATGGGTCGGGCGAACTGGGCGGGCGCGGGGAAGTCGACCGCGTCGCCGTCGAACGTGAGGGCGGCCGCGCCGTCGACGACCTTGCGCACCTGCTCGTCGAACTCGGCCACGCCGGCGAGGCCGGCGCCCGACGTCGCCTGGTAGGTGCTGACGACGAGCCGCTTCAGGCCGGCGGCCAGGTGCAGCGGCTTCAGCACCGGCATCGCTCCCATGGTCGTGCAGTTCGGGTTGGCGACGATGCCCTTGGGGAGGTTGTCGAGCGTGTGCGGGTTCACCTCGGCCACGACGAGCGGCACGTCGGGATCCATCCGCCACGCCGACGAGTTGTCGATCACGGTCACGCCCGCGGCGGCAAAGCGAGGCGCGAGCACACGGGAGCCCGTCGCGCCGGCCGAGAACAGCGCGATGTCGAGGCCGGTCGGGTCGGCGGTGTCGGCGTCTTCGACCGCGATCTCCTCGCCGTTCCACGGCAACGTGCGCCCGACCGAACGGGCCGAGGCGAAGTACCGCAGCTCGTCAACGGGGAAGCGGCGCTCGGCGAGGATCGCCCGCATCACGCTTCCGACCTGGCCGGTTGCTCCTACGACACCTACACGCATGGGCGAAAGGTTACCGGCGGCCCTTCGGCGAGAAGCCGCAGTTTCGGCGCGTCAGGCGTCGAGCGAGAACGCGGTGTGCAGCGCTTGCACCGACCGATCGACGTCGTCAGCAGCGACGACGCAGCTGATGCGGATCGACGAGGTCGAGATCATCTCGATGTTCACGCCGATGTTCGCCAGCGTCTCGAACATCGTCGCGGCGACGCCCGGGTTGGTCTTCATGCCGGCGCCGATCAGCGAGACGCGGCCGATGTCCTCGTCGTGGGTGACGCCGCTCGCGCCGATCTCGGCGACGAGCTCACCGGTCACCCGCTCGCTCGCGACGAGGTCCGCCTTCGGCACCGTGAACGAGATGTCGGTGGCGCCGCCGATCGAGGTGTTCTGCACGATCATGTCGACGTTCACCGACTCGTCGGCGAGGGCGCGGAACAGTCGCGCCGCGATGCCGGGCTTGTCGGGCACCCCGGTGATCGTCACCTTCGCCTCCGAGGTGTCATGGGTGACTCCGGAGATGATGGGGGCTTCCATCGAGGCATCCTCCTCTGTGATCCACGTGCCCGGCTCCCAGGTGAAGCTCGAGCGGACGTGCAGCGGCACGTGGTGGTTGCGGGCGAACTCGACCGAGCGCAGCGCGAGCACTCGACCGCCGGTGGCGGCCATCTCGAGCATCTCGTCGAAGGACACGCGGGCGAGCCGGCGGGCGTTCGGCACGAGGCGCGGGTCGGCGGTGAACACGCCCGTGACGTCGGTGTAGATCTCGCATGCGTCGGCGCCGAACGCGGCGGCGAGGGCCACCGCGGTGGTGTCGGAGCCACCCCGTCCCAGCGTCGTCACATCGTTGGCGGTCGACACGCCCTGGAAGCCGGCGACGACCGGGATCTGGCGGGCGGCGATCGCGGTGCGGAGGCGATCGCCCTTGACCTCGAGGATCTTGGCCTTGCCGTGGGTGGTGTCGGTGACGATGCCGGCCTGGCTGCCCGTGAACGACGACGCCTCGACGCCGAGCTCGGCGAGCGCCATGCACAGCAGCGCCATGCTCTTGCGCTCACCGGCGGTGAGCAGCATGTCCATCTCGCGGCCGGGATGCGTGCTCGAGACCTGGTTCGCGAGGGCGATGAGCTCGTCGGTCTCCTTGCCCATGGCGCTCACGACGACGACGACGTCGTTGCCCTGCTTGTGTGTGCGGGCGACGTGGTCGGCGACGGCGCGGATGCGGTCGGCGTCCGCGACCGACGTCCCGCCGTACTTCTGCACGAGGAGGGCCACGCCTGGCGACGGTACCGGACTGACTGCAGAGCCGACGACCGGAAACGGTAGGTTTGCCCGCTCGTGGGAACTGCCAAGCGTGAACGTCAGAAGGCCGGCCGTCAGTCGCGCCTCGAGGCCCAGGAGGCCGAACAAGCGTCAGCGCGCCGCAAGCGCCTGATCATCCGCGGGGCGATCCTCCTCGTCGTGTTCATCGCCGGGGCGTTCCTCGTGAGCCAGGTGTTCGGCAGCGACGACGACGACACGGCAGTGTCGACGTACCACTGCCGCAGGCGCAGGCACGACGGCCGCCAGGTGCGAGCACGACCGCGGCATCGAGCGAGACCACGAGCGGCACCACGGTGACGACGGCAACCACGATCCCCGGGGCCGCGATCACCGGCGAGACGCCGTGTCCGCCGGCCGATGGCTCCGCGGAGCGGATCACGACCTTCGAGCAAGCGCCGCCGATGTGCATCGACCCCTCGAAGACCTATACGGCTGACGTGAAGACGAACTTCGGTGACTTCACGATCGAGTTCGACGCCGAGCAGGCGCCGAACACGGTCAACAACTTCGTGGTGCTCTCCCGCTACCACTACTACGACGGCGTGTCGTGCCATCGAGTCGTGCCGAACTTCGTGATCCAGTGCGGCGATCCCGAGGGCACTGGTGCAGGGGGGCCGGGGTACGAGTTCGACGACGAGCTTCCCGGAAGAGGGGCAGTACGAGCTCGGGTCGCTCGCGATGGCGAACTCGGGGCCGAATACCAACGGCAGCCAGTTCTTCGTGATCAGCGGGCCCGACGGCACGCAGCTGCCGCCGCAGTATTCGTTGTTCGGGCAGGTGACCGAGGGTCTCGACACGACGATCGCGACGATCGCCGCGCTCGGTCAGGCCGACGAGACGCCGTCGCAGCCGGTGCAGATCCAGAGCGTGACGATCACCGAGACGTGATCGCCACGCGTTCACGGCCTGAACTTCAGGGCAGAGCGTCCAGCCCGACCTCGACGCCGTCCAACATGATCTGCACCTTCCCGGCACCGGCGGTGCGCCATCCGCCGTCGGGTGACCGGATGATTGCGGTCTGCTTGTCGACCACGACGACCGGGAACTGTGAGCCGGCGAGCTCGAACGTGCGTCGTGATCGGTCGTGTGTCCACTGATCGTGGTGCGGCACGACCGCAAGTTGTCCGATCAAGCCGAGCCCCAGTGTGAAGGCGCCGCCGCGAGGGTCGACCATCGGATCGCACAGGACTCTCGCACCGCCCGCCGAGCCGGCGATGACCGCGCCGTCGCGCCAGGCCTCCTGGATCGCCTCCCAGCAGGGGGTGGCCTTCAGCACCGACCGCACGTGCATCGGTGAATCACCCGTGAGGTAGACGAACCGGGCGGCGCGGAGCTCGGCGACGTTCGCGGGGTCGAGCGCGTCGGGACGGGCGAGGAGCATCAGCCCCCGAGCCTTGGAGCCGAGTGCGTCGAAGTAGCCCTCGGCGGCACTCACTGAGCGATCGGGATGCTCGTACGCCGCTCCGGTCGGCACGACGAGGACCTCGCTGGCGCCCGAGACGTCGAGCAGCTCGCGATCGAAGGTGCAGGCAGGCGAGAATTCCTCACCACCGACGAGGGCCACGGTCCCGCTCACGCGGCAACCGTAATGGGCTGGCCGCGCGTCAGACGAGGAGCGCGGCCTGCATGCCGGCGATGTGGTCGGCCTCGACGCCGAGGGTGAGCACGTAGCCCTCGAGCGAGCCCTGTTCGGCGCGGATGTGGTCGAGCAGAGCGAGGATGGTGTCGGGCTCGGCGCTCATCAGCGCGGTCGGTGCTGCGCTGAGCCGCTCGCGTGCTTCGGGAACGTTCTCCTTCACCCACTCGATCATGCGGACCATGCCGTCGCGGCTGAGTGCGTAGTCCTCCGCGATCACCTCGTCGGGCACGCCGAGGAGGCCGAGCACGAGCGCGGCCAAGATGCCCGTGCGGTCCTTCCCCGCCGCGCAGTGGAACACCGCTGGGTAGGTCTCGCCGGCGCCGAAGAGTCGCAGTGACTCGCCGAGGGCGCGATCGCCGATGACGAGCATCTCGCGGTACCGGTCGACGAGGAACGTGGGCGACTCCGCGAAGCTCTCGATCTGCTCCGGCGTCCAGATGACGTCGAGCACCGGCTGGTGGTGGTAGGAGGCGGAGGCGGCATACGCGTCGAGCGGGAACCGGCCGTGCTCCTCGATCTCGTCGGGAGTGCGCAGGTCGATGATCGTGCGGAGCCCGAGCGGGCGCAGCGTGTCGACGTCGGCCTCGGAGAGACGGTGGATGCCGTCGGCCCGAAAGAGCGTCTGCCACTTCGTCGTGCGACCGTCGCGGGTGGGATATCCACCCAGGTCGCGGAAGTTGAAGACCCGTTCCAGCTCGATGTGCCGGGTGGGCTCGGCCGTCTCGGTGCTGGGGGTCGACGTCGGCATGTCTTCGACGGTATCGGCGCGATGTGACCTCCCGGTCTCGGCGACGTGAACTTGCGGTGATGGGTGCCCGCCGACCGTCGGCTCCCCGTCGCGTCCCCGTCCGCCGCCGTCTGGCCTCCGCTTACTACCGACCGGTAACCTCGGTCGATGGCCATCAAGCGGGTTGGCATCGTGGGTTCGGGGATCATGGGCGCGGGCATGGCGGAGGTCGCGGCGAAGGCGGGCTTCGAGGTGGTCCTGCGCTCTCGGCACGAGGCGACGGCGAACGGCATGGTCGCGGCGTTCGAGAAGTCCCTGGCCAAGCAGGTCGAGCGAGGCAAGCTCGACGAGGCCGAGCGGGCAGCGGTCGCCTCCCGGGTGACCGCCACGACGGTGCTGAGCGACCTGGCGGATTGTGACCTCGTCATCGAGTCGGTCATCGAGGACCTCGCGGTCAAGAAGCACCTGTTCAGCGAGCTCGACCACTTCTGCCGGCCCGATGCGATCTTGGCCACGAACACATCCACGCTGCCGGTCGTCGAGCTGGCGGTCGAGACCGGCCGCCCCGAGCGGGTCTGTGGCATTCACTTCTTCAACCCTGCGCCGGCGATGGGTCTGGTCGAGATCGTCCGCCCGCTCGTCGCGTCCGACGAGACGATCGAGGCGGCACGCGAGTTCGCCGAGCACTGCGGCAAGGATCCGGTCGTCGTCGCCGATCGCGCCGGCTTCGTGGTGAACGCGTTGTTGTTCCCCTACCTCAACAACGCGGTGCGGATGCTCGAGGCCGGCACGGCGTCGCGCGACGACATCGACACCGCCATGAAGGGTGGCTGCAACTTCCCGATGGGGCCGTTCGCCCTTCTCGACCTGGTCGGCTTGGACACCTCGGTCGCGATCCTCGACGCGCTGTACGACGAGTTCCGTGATCCGAACTACTCGCCCGCACCGCTGCTGCGTCGGATGGTGAGCGCGGGCCGGCTCGGCCGGAAGTCCGGCCAGGGCTTCTACGACTATCGCAAGTAGGCCGCGCCCCGCCCATGAGGTCGGAGCCAGTTGAGCCGCTTCCGACGACGTGGCAGTTCCCGCCGCTCGACGACGCCGATGAGGAGGATCTCGTCGGTGTCGGCGCAGACCTCGAACCGGGCACGCTGCTCGCCGCGTACCGGACCGGTCTTTTCCCGATGCCGGTCGGAAGAGATGGGCCGCTCGGCTGGTGGTCGCCTGACCCTCGGGGCGTGCTTCCGCTCGATGGGCTCATCGTGAGCCGGTCGCTGCGCCGGTCGTTGCGCCGCTACGAGATCCGCGTCGACACCGAGTTCGAACGGGTGATGCGCGCGTGCGGAGCTCGAGACCGCGCCGGTGGCTGGATCACCGAACCGTTCGTCGTCGCCTACACGCGCTTGCACGAGCTCGGCTGGGCCCACAGCGTCGAGTGTTGGACAGATCGCGAGCTCGTCGGCGGTTTGTACGGCATCGCGATCGGTGGTTTCTTCGCCGGCGAGTCGATGTTCCAGCGCAAGGTGGACGCGTCGAAGGTCGCCTTGGTCGACCTCGTCGGCCGATTGAGAGCCGCGGGCTACCGATTGCTTGACGTGCAGTGGGCGACTCCCCACCTTCGGACACTCGGAGTGGTCGAAATGTCGCGACCGCGCTACGTGGTCGCGCTGCAGGAGGCGCTCACAACCGAGGTGGAAGTGGCGTGGTGAGGAAGAATGCCGTCGATGCCTGAGAGTGTGCCCGAGCGCGACCAGCCGTGGTTGATGCGGACGTACTCGGGCCACTCCACCGCGCGTGCGTCGAACGAGCTGTATCGCACGAACCTCGCGAAGGGTCAGACCGGCCTCTCGATCGCGTTCGACCTGCCTACACAGACGGGATACGACCCCGATTCGCCGATGGCCAAAGGCGAGGTGGGCAAGGTCGGCGTGCCGGTCGCGCATCTCGGTCACATGCGCACGCTGCTCGACGGCATCCCACCCGGGCAGATGAACACATCGATGACGATCAACGCGACGGCGGCGTGGCTGCTCGGCCTGTACGTCGCGAACGCCGAAGAGCAGGGCGTCGCACCGGTCGACCTCAGGGGCACGACCCAAAACGACATCGTGAAGGAGTACCTGTCGAGGGGCACGTACATCTTCCCGCCCGAGCCGAGCCGCCGGCTGATCGTCGACATGGTGGCGTGGTGCGCACATCACGCACCCAAGTGGAACCCGATCAACGTCTGCAGCTACCACCTGCAGGAGGCGGGCGCGACGCCCGTGCAGGAGATCGCGTACGCGCTCGCGACGGCGATCGGTGTGCTCGACGCGGTACAGGAGTCGGGCCAGGTCGAAGCCGAACGGTTCCCTGCCGTCTTCGGCTCGATCTCGTTCTTCGTGAACGCGGGCATCCGCTTCGTCGACGAGGTGTGCAAGCTCCGGGCGCTCACCGACCTCTGGGACCGCATCGGTCTCGAGCGCTATGCCATCACCGATCCTGCGCTGCGCCGGTTCCGCTATGGGGTGCAGGTCAACTCGCTCGGGCTCACCGAAGCGCAGCCCGAGAACAACGTGCAGCGGATCATCCTCGAGCTGCTCGCGGTCACGCTCTCGAAGCGCGCCCGGGCCCGGTCGATCCAGCTGCCGGCGTGGAATGAGGCGCTCGGGCTCCCTCGCCCATGGGATCAGCAGTGGTCGTTGCGGATGCAACAAGTGCTGGCCTACGAGACCGACCTGCTCGAGCACGAGGACATCTTCGACGGCTCGACGGTGATCGAGGGGCGGACTCGTGAGCTCGCCGACGCCGCTTGGACTGAGCTGGAGGATGTCCTCGCGCTCGGTGGCGCGTTCGAGGCGATCGAGGAGATCAAGGGTCGCCTGGTGCGATCGCTGTCCGACCGCACCCGGCGCATCGAGTCGGGCGAGCAGATCGTCGTCGGGGTCAACGCGTTCACCGAGTCGGCGCCGTCGCTGCTCGCGAGCGAGGAGAGCATCCTGCGGGTCGATCCGGCCGTGGAGGCCGAGATGATCGCGGACGTCGCCAAGTGGCGGCGCGATCGCTCCGCCGGCGATGCCGCGGCCGCGCTCCGTGAGCTGAGGGCGGCGGCGGCGTCGGGCGCGAACGTGATGCCTCCGACGATCGCCTGCGCGAAGGCCGGGGTCACCACGGGCGAATGGGCCGAGACGTTGCGCGACGTCTTCGGCGAGTACCGCGCCCCGACGGGCGTGGGTGCGGCGGTCGGCCATCGCAACGGTGAGATGCGAGACCTCGTGGATCGGGTGCGGAAGATGCGGGGCGGCCCGCCTCGCTTCCTCGTGGCGAAGCCGGGGCTCGACGGCCACTCCAATGGCGCCGAGCAGATCGCCGTGGCGGCACGCGACGCCGGCATGGAGGTCGTGTACTCCGGCATCCGACTGACGCCCGAGCAGATCGCCGCGTCGGCTCGAGACGAGGACGTCGACGTGGTTGGCCTCTCGATCCTGTCGGGCAGCCACCTCGAGCTCGTTCCCGAGGTGCTGCGACGGCTGCGGGCGGAGGGTGTCGATGCGCCGGTTGTCGTCGGCGGCATCATCCCCGAGGAGGACCGTCCCCGTCTCCTCGACGCCGGAGTCACGGCCGTCTACACCCCAAAGGACTTCGAGCTGGGGCGGATCATCGACGACATCGCCGGGATCGTCGAGAAGCGGCGGGAGGCCCTGCGATGACCGTGTCGATGAGCGCGTCGATGATTGACGCGACGACTGGGTCGTTCGGCTCAGCGGGCGATTCGCGCCTTGATTGTGCGACCGGCGGGCCGATGGTGGTGCGATGACTGATCGGCGGACGGTCCTCGGGCTCGTCCCTGGCCTCATAGGCCTGGGGCTGGGCGTCGCCGCGCTCGTCTTGGATCGACCCGCGTTTGGGTTGATCGCAGGCGTGTGCGCTGTCGTCGCGGCCCTCGTCGCCCGGCGGCCTGCGCATCCGCCGGAACCCGAACCGGATCCCGAGGTGGTGCCCGCCCGGCGGCGCCGCGATGCGGCCGACGCCGACGCCATCGATGAGGTCTCGTCGCTCTCGGTCGCGGAACGGGTCACCGAGCCCGACCTTGTGCCTGAGGGTGTCGTGAGCGAGGCGCCGCGGGTCGCGGAGCTGCCCGCTGACTTGCCTGTCGTGTCCGACGCCGATCCCGAGCCGATCGAGGTCGCGGACGGCGCAGGTGCGCAGGCCGATCCGGCTCGGAAGGCCGAGACCGTGATGACGTCGCCGATCACCGACTCGACCGGTCTGTTCAGCGAGGACTACTTCCACATCGCCGTCGAGACACGCGTGTCAGCCGCCCGTCGCCATCTCCGGCCTGTGGCGGTCGTGCTCTTCGACGTCGTGCAAGGGGTGCGCAGCGGCAGCCCGAAGCAAGTGGCGCCCGAACCCGTCGTGAAGGCGATCAGGACGACCTTGCGTGAGGCTGACACGGCGTGTCGCCTCGCGGATGGACGTTTCGGCTTCGTGCTCGAGGACACCCCTGAGGACGGCGCGATCTGGACCGTCGAGCGTCTCCGCCGTGCCCTCACCGATGACGGCGCCGATCCCGACGCCCCGCAGACGCGGTGGGCCGGCATCGCGTGCTATCCCGCGCACGCATTCTCGGCCTCGGAGACCCTCGCCAAGGCCCAGCAGGCGTTCGATGCCGCCCGCGACTGGCCGCAGGACCGCATCGAGGTGGCAACCGCCACGGACTAGGGCTTCTGACTAGCTCTGAACCCGCCGAGGGTCTGCATCCGTATCCATACGGGAATTCGCAACGCATCCCGCATCGAACGGAGGACCATCGTGCAGAAGCGAGCCTTGGGTTTGGCAGCCGTTGTGCTCTCGGGGACGATCGTCCTCGCGGCGTGTGGTGACGACGACGACTCTGGTTCCGCGGCGACAACCGGAGCCGCGGCGACCACGGCTGCGGCCGAGACGACGGAGGCTCCGGCCACGACCGCAGCGGCATCGACCTCGGCAGCCGCCGAGACGACCGCCGCTGAGGGCGGCATACTCGGGGTGGCGGAAAACGCGACGATCGGGCAGGAGATCCTGGTCGACTCGGCCGGCATGACCGTCTACCTGTTCGTGCCCGACGGCACGGCGACGACGAGTGCGGTGCCCGAGGCCATCAAGGCGAACTGGCCGCCCGTGATCCAGACCGGTGCCTCTGACGTCGGGCCCGGGGTCGACGCCGCGCTCCTCACTGTCGCGGCGCAGCCCGACGGCGCGCAGCAGCTCGCCTACAACGGCCACCTGCTGTACCTGTTCGCCGGCGACGCGGCGCCGGGAGACGCAAACGGTCAGGCCCTCGGCGACGTCTGGTACGTGCTCTCGCCCGCGGGCGAGCAGATCGGTTAGAAGCCGCCGGCGCGGATCGCGTCGCCGTCGGCATCAAGGGGTCTGCCCGCCCACCGGATGCGCCCGGGCGTGGCCGACAACCGGGCGACCAGGCCTTGCATCGTGACGCCATCGACCTCGACGATCGCGCCGCGGGCGCGGTAATGGGGGTCCGCGCCGATGTCGGACATCGTCATCACTGGCGCGATCGCCGCTTGGGCGGCATCGAATGCGGCAAGCACGTCCGCCGACGACCGCGCGGCGATCCACGCCCGCACGATGTCGTCGAGCTCGTCTCTGTGCTCGACGCGGCCGGCGAAAGAAGCGAATCGCGCGTCGCCCTCGACGCCGACGAGCGCCATCACGCGGCCCGCCACGGACTCGGCTGACGTCGACACGGCAACCCACTCGCCGTCCGCGCATTGGTAGGTGCCACGCGGCACCGAATACGGGATGCCCGATCCCATACGTGGCTGCTCGTAGCCGAGCATCTGCTGTGCCGCGATGAGTGGGCCCATGAGCTGGAACAGGGACTCGAGCAGGTTCACGTCGACGACCTGCCCGACGCCTGAGTGGAGGGCGACCATTGTCGCGAACGCGGCGACCAGCCCCGTGACCTCGTCGGTGAGTGCGATCGGCGGGAGCAACGGACCGCCGTCGGGCTCACCGTTGATCGCAGCGAAGCCGCTCATCGCTTCGGCGATCGTGGCGAACCCGGGACGCGACGCGTACGGCCCGTCCTGGCCGAATCCCGTGACGCGAGTGATCACGAGTCGAGGGTTACGGGCGAGGAGCACGTCAGGGCCGAGTCCCAGGCGCTCGAGCGTGCCGGGACGAAAGTTCTCCACCAGCACGTCGGCCTCGTCGCAGAGCCGCAGCATCACCGCGAGATCGTCGGCGTCCTTGAGGTCGAGCGCGATCGTCCGCTTGCCACGCCCGAGGAGCTTCCACCACAAGGTGACGCCATCCCGGGGGTCGCCCCAGCCGAGCGCACGCGCGGTGTCGCCGCCGTCGGGGCGCTCGACCTTGACGACGTCGGCGCCAAAGTCGGCGAGGTATCGCGCGCACGCGGGCCCCGCCACCACCGACGAGACGTCGACGACCCGCAGGTCGGCGAGGGGAGCCGTCACCCGAAGACGGAGAAGCCGTCGGGAAGCGAGCGGCGGCCCCCGAGCGCCCTCATGAGCACGAGCGGATCGACGGACACGAGCATGAGGTCCATCGTCAACGCGACCGAGGTCGAGCGCACGGTGGCGGGCGCGCCGATCGCGTCGGTGAGATCGAGCGAGTGCACCGTGAGCTCGACGATCCGGGTCGGCAGGTAGTCGATGAGCCGCATCGCGCCGGCGAAGGTGTTGCAGCGGGCGTCGTCAGGCTCCGCCGCAATGCGCGCCAATACCCGCTCCGCGAGCGCGCGGATCGCGGGGACGGGATCTCCACCGAGGTCGATGCCCGCCTGCCGTCCCCGCTCGGCGATCGCGTCGTGGGCCGCAGGAGTGACGCCACCCAACGCCCGCCGGAAATACTCCACGGGCGACGAGATCGTGCCGTCGACATCGGGCGCATCGAGGTAGGTCTCGATCGTCGTGAGCGCGCGGCTGGTGTGGCCAACAAGATCGCGGACTGTCCACACGCCCAAAGCCGGTGACGACCACGCGTCGTCGGGCACCGACAGTACGGCGTCGACGAAACCGGCCGCCGCTTCGCTGAAGGCGAGTCGGATGTCGGTCATGGGCGGCATCCGAAGACGAAGCAGCGGTCGCTGAGCGCGCCGAACGCGTACTCGGCATAGAGCCCCGCGAACATCGCACGCGTCTTCTCGCTCCACGCGAGGGCTTCGGGCGTCGAGATCCGACGGTGCACCTGCATCACACCACCCTCGAACACTCGGTACTCGGCCCACGTGCCGGGGTAGTCCTTGACGCACGCCACTTCCACGTACGGAACCGCGCCCGTCGCGCTGAAATTCCGCACGCGGTTGCGGTGGGTGTGCCCGGCGAAGTAGCCGATGATCGACGATTGCCGCGCGATCAGATCGACCAGGCCGTCGGAGTCGTCGGGGTTGATGCCGAAGTAGGTGAGGCTCCGCTTCGACGAGTCGGGGCTCCACGGATGATGGTGGCCCATCACGATGACAGGGCGATCGCTGGACGCGGCGAGGTCGTCGGCCCACGCGAGCTGCTCGCGGGTGATGCGCCCTGTCGTCTGGAACGGGATGACGGTGTCGAGCAACAGCACGCGCACGCCCGGCAGCACGATGTCGCGATCGCCGCTCTCGTAGGTCTGCCCGCGGTAGCCGTCGTGGTTGCCCCGCACCGTGTGGAGGCGATCGCCGAATGCGCCGCCGTAGAACTGGCGGAAGGCGGCGTACTCCTCGTCGTGACCGTCCGCCGTGAGGTCTCCCTTCACGATCACCGCCGCAGGATCGATCGTGGTGATCTCGGCGATCGCACCCGAGTTCATCATCTCGGGATACGGCGGCTCGCCCGCCTCGGAGCGGAACACGGGCTCGGACCCGAACGTCTCGTCGATGCCGCACATCTCTTCGCCGAAATGAACATCGTTGACGGTCGCGAAGCGGCAGAGCAGCTCCCCGCTCGGCCGCGGCAACGTGCGCACCTCGACGCCCATCAACGTGTGCTCCATGTCCGGCGCGAGCCCGTCGAAGCGATGCACCTCAGCGCCTTCGTGGAACACGACTTCGTCGTCGGAGACCGACGTGAGCTCGAGCGGCATCACGGCTCCTGGCGGGCGGCTACCACGGGCGGTCTCGACGCGCAGCGACCGGGCGGGCCCACCAGCGACCTGAGAAGCGCCAGGCGGGGGTCGGCTCGTCGACGACAGCGGGGCTCGCCGCTGCCGTGAGTTTCGGCCACGTCATCTCGATCGCGGCGACGATCGCCGCCATCTCCTCGTCGGTGGGCGTCGGGTGGATGTCCCCGATCTGCGGTGCCGGTGCCGCGGCTGTCACAGCGGCATGTTCCCGTGCTTGCGTCGGGGAAGCTCCTCGCGCTTGGTCCGCAGCATGCGCAGGCCGGCGATGAGCTTGACCCTCGTCTCGGCGGGATCGATGACGTCGTCGACATAGCCGCGTTCGGCCGCGCTGTACGGGTTGGCGTACTTCTCGGTGTATTCGGCGACGAGCTCGCGCCTTCGGGCGACCGGATCGGCCGCCTGCTGCAGCTCTCGGCGGTAAAGGATCTCGACGGCCCCTTGCGGACCCATGACCGCCAGTTCGGCGCTGGGCCATGCGTACGCGAGGTCCGCGCCGATCGACTTGGAGTTCATGACGACATAGGCGCCGCCGTAGGCCTTCCGGGTGATCACCTGGATGCGGGGCACCGTCGCCTCGCAGTAGGCGTACAGCAGCTTGGCGCCGTGACGGATGATGCCGCCGTACTCCTGGTCGACGCCGGGGAGGAAGCCGGGAACGTCGACGAACGTCACGATCGGGATGTTGAACGCGTCGCAGGTGCGCACGAACCGCGCCGCCTTCTCTGACGAGTCGATGTCGAGCACACCGGCAAGGACCATCGGCTGGTTGCCGACGATGCCGACAGGATGCCCGTCGAAGCGGGAGAAGCCGCACACGATCGAGCCTGCCCAGTGAGGGAAGTACTCGAAGAACTCGCCGTCGTCGACGACGGTGGTGATGACCTTCTTCATGTCGTAGGGCTTGTTCGGGCTGTCGGGCATGAGGTCGACGAGCCCGGGACACAGTCGCTCGGGATCGTCACCGCTCGGGAACGACGGCGGATCCTCGAGGTTGTTCGCCGGCAGGAACGAGAGGAGGTAGCGCACGTCCTCGAGGCACGCCTTCTCGTCGGGCGATACGAATGTCGCGACGCCCGACTTGGTGGCGTGGCTCATCGCGCCGCCGAGCTCCTCGAGCGTGACGTCTTCACCGGTGACGGTGCGCACCACATCGGGGCCGGTGATGAACATGTGCGAGCTCTCGCGCACCATGAAGATGAAGTCGGTCATCGCGGGGCTGTAAACCGCGCCTCCGGCGCACGGGCCGAGGACGACCGAGATCTGGGGGACGACACCCGACGCCAACACGTTCCGGTAGAAGATGCCGCCATACGAGGCGAGCGAGACCACCCCCTCCTGGATGCGGGCGCCGGCTCCGTCGTTCAAGCCGATGACCGGCGCGCCGACCTTGAGCGCGACGTCCATGAGCTTGTGGATCTTCTCGGCGAACACCTCGCCGAGCGCACCGCCGAACACCGTGAAGTCCTGGCTGAACACGAAGACCTTGCGGCCGTGGATCGTGCCCCAGCCCGTGATCACGCCGTCTGTGTAGGGGTGCTCCTCCAAGCCGGCGGCATGGGCGCGATGGCGAGCGAGGAGGTCGAGCTCGTTGAACGACCCGGGGTCGAGCAGGAAGTCGACGCGCTCGCGGGCGAGCAGCTTGCCCTTCGCGTGCTGACGCTCGATCGCTCGGGCCGAACCGGCTGTGAACGCCTCGGCTTTCCGCCGTTCGAGGTCGGCGATCCGCTCTCGGAGCGGGTGATCGGTCATGGCCGCAGACTACCGGGCACCATGTCGCGGTGATCCGGGTGGTCGAGGGCCGCATCGACGTCGAGCCCGGTCTGTCGCTCGTCGACGCGCTGCTCGACGAGCTGCGATCGCGATACGACGCGGAGGACGACGACGCGCCATCCGCCGACGACCTTGCGCCGCCCTCGGGGATCTTCTTCGTCGTGTTCCAGGACGACGCTGCCATCGGATGCGGGGGGCTCAAGCACTTCGACGACGGCATCGGCGAGGTGAAGCGCATGTACGTCCTGCCTGAGGAGCGACGCTGCGGCGTCGCTCGGCTCGTGCTCGCTCGCGTCGAGTCCGAGGCCCGCGATCGGGGATACCGCGAGCTCCGTCTCGAAACCGGCGCCCTGCAGCCTGAAGCCCTCGCGCTCTACGCCTCGGCGGGCTACGAGCTCATTCGGTGCTGGGGCGTCTACGAGCACGCCCCATGGAGCCGCTGCATGGCGAAGCGTTTGGCCTGACGCCGCGGACTCGACGCGGAGCGCGCCCTTTCGGGCGCGCTGGCGGTCAAGTCGCGGGCGTGCCGGCGATCTGCCACTCGATCTCGACGGTCACCGAGAGCCGCTGACTCCCGGGTTCGAGTGGCACGGCTTCGGCGGCGGCCATCGCGCGCATCATCGGACGGGGACCCGGCAACGGCCCCGCGGGTCCTTCGACGATCGATCGGATCGGACCGAGCGTCACGCCCGCGGCGAGCGCAAGCTCGGATGCCTGCCTCGTCGCCTTCTCCACCGCTTCACGGCGAGCGTCGGCGAGCAACTCACCCGGATCCTCGATGCCGAAAGTGAGCGCGCCCATGCGGATGTCGTCGCCGACCGCGCCCGCAGCCGCATCGATGACCTCGCCCGCGCGCGCCAAGTCGTGCAGCACCACGACGACATCGTTCGAGGCCTCGTAGCCGGCGACCTTGCCTTTGTCGTCGTAGTGCGGATGGATCGAGATCGATCGCGTCGCGATGTCGTTCTTCGCGATGCCTTCCCGCCCCAGCAGCTCGATGAGCTCGGCGGCGCGCTCGTTGGCACGGCCCAGGGCTTGCCGGGCGGTCGGAGCGCGACAGACGACTCCGAGATCGATGGTCAAGCGGTCGGGCCGCCCGGTCGCTTCGCCGGTGGCCGCCACCCGGATCGTGGGCGGTCCCATGGGTTCAGGCATGTCTTTACCCTCGCGCAGCCACCGAAGCAACAGGCGCTGCACGCTCCGCCGCCAAGTGGACAATGCTGGCCGCGTGCGCCTCCCCGTGATGCCGCCTGTCGCGCCGATGCTCGCCAAGGCCGCCGACGAGCTTCCCGAGGGTGAGGGCTGGATCTACGAGCCGAAGTGGGATGGCTTTCGTTGCATTGTGTTCCGCGACGGCGATGAGGTGGAGCTGGGCAGCCGCAACGAGCGCCCGCTCACGCGCTACTTCCCGGAAGTCGTAGCCGCCGTGTGCAGCCATCTCCCGGCCCGGTGTGTGATCGACGGCGAGATCCTGATCCCCGGCGCGGTGGGATTGGACTTCGACGCCCTCCTGCAGCGCATCCACCCTGCGGACAGTCGGGTGCAGAAGCTGGCCGCCGAGACCCCCGCGTCGTTCGTCGCGTTCGATCTTCTCGCGGTCGGCGATCGTGACCTGACGGAGCTCCCGCTCTCCGAACGGCGAGCGATGCTCGAGTCGGTCACGACCACACGGCCGCCGATCTTCGTCACGCCGATCTCGACCGACATCGCGACCGCAAAAGACTGGTTCAGTCGCTTCGAGGGGGCGGGTCTCGATGGTGTTGTCGCGAAGCGCGCCGACCTTCCGTACCGTCCCGGTGAGCGCGTCATGGTGAAGGTGAAGCATCGCCGCACCGCGGATTGTGTCGTCGCGGGGTACCGAATCCACAAGGACGGGAACGGCGTGGGCTCGCTGCTTCTCGGCCTCTATGACGACAGCGGTGACCTGCAGCACGTTGGCGTCGCCTCGAGCTTCACGGCGAAGCGCCGCCGCGAGCTTCTCGAGGAGCTGCGCCCGTTGCTCGACGGTGCGCTCGATGGCCACCCGTGGCAGGGTTGGGCGGAAGCGGTCGAGCGCGAACAGGCCGAGGGGCGTCGCATGCCGGGTGCCGTGAGCCGTTGGAACGCGAAGAAGGATCTGTCGTGGACGGCCGTTCGTGCCGAGCGTGTCGCCGAGGTGCAGTTCGACCAGCTGCAAGGCCGGCGGTTCCGCCACGCCACGTCGTTCGTGCGGTGGCGCCCGGACCGTGAGCCGAGCTCATGCACCTACGACCAGCTCGAGGTCGCCGCACCGCTCGAGCTCGCGAGCGTGTTCGGAGGCTCCGGGTCGTGACCTTCGTCCTTCCCGACGTGGAGCTGCTCGACGTGAGCACGCCGGACGGGGAGGCGACAAGCGAACGGGTCGACACCGGAGGGTCGCCATGGGTGTTGATCGTCGGTGCCGTCGCGCTCGTCGCGGCGATCGTCGCGAGTGGGCGTGGTGGCAGGCCCGCGGAGGAGGCAGCGCCGACGACGACGTCCGCTCCTCTGGCGGCACCGGCGCCCGAGCCGAGCGCAGTCCGAGGTGACGAGGAGTGGCCGAACGCGGCGTTCAGTGTCGTGATGACCGACGAGGTGTCGGGCCACATCGTCGTCGTCGACCCACGCGGTCGAGCGCTCCGCCTCGCGACCCGTTCTGAGGAAGCGATCAACCCGCTCGCCGTCGCCACGCCGAATGTCGTGGCTCCGGCGCTCGGCGGCTTGCCTTCCGGCCGCCGGCCGGTCGCCGTGCTCGATCGCTCGATCGTGCTCGTCCCCTCGTCGAGCGCCGGGCCTCCAGTGGAGATCTGGGGCGGCGGCGCGCGCCTCGAAGTCGTCGACGACGCCGGTCGGTTCGTTGCGGCGTCGGAGAACCGGATCGCGACGGTCGAAGGCGAGTGCACCGACTGCGCCTTGCGTATCAGCTCCAGCGAGGGACAGCTCGTGCAGGTCATCGAGTCGTTCGCCGGCTTTCAACCGGTGTCGCGGGGCTGGTTTTCGCCGAGCGGTCGGTGGATCGTCATCCGGTACGCGCAGGAGCACCGGCCGTACGACGGCGTCGCCATCGCGGATCTGGAGCGCGGCACGGTCTTCCCGCTCCGGGCTGTGAGCGGGGAGGACGCGCTCGCGATGGCGTGGTCCAGCGACTCGAATCTCTACCTGCTCGGCGCTCGCGGTGTGACCGAGTACAACCCGGAGCTCGGCCCAACTCGAAGGATCGCCGTCGAGAACTGGACCGAGCCACGGTGATGCGGTCCCGCGCCAGCGGCCTGCCCGAGCTCGAGCTCATCACCCTCGACGAAGAAGAGCCGTCGCCGAGAGCGCACACCGTCGAGGTGAAGTCGAAGCGGTGGTGGCCGGTCGCGCTCGTCGGCATCCTCGTCGCGGGAGCGATCGTGGCGACCGGTCAAGGGTCGAGCGCGAACACCGCCGCACAGGTGACCGTGCCCCCGTCGCCGAGCACGCTCTTCCCGCCGGCGCCGACGACGGTGCCCACCGCGCGCCGGGCTGCCGAAGCGCAACGGCGTGCCTACCCCGCTGTGCTCATCTCCTCCGATGCGACCGCGCTGCTCGTGCTCTCGGAGGGTGGCGCGTTCGAGGTCGACGTCGCCGAAGCCCCCGACACGATCGCTGGATACGTCGCGCGACCGCCCGCCACCGTGGTCACCCTCACCAATGGCCTCGTGCGCGCCTACTCGCGCATGTACCCGGAAGGCATCGACCTCGGCAGCGCCCGCGCGGTGTTCCCTTCGCAGGATCCGCGCCGGGTCTGGCTCACGGGCGTGATCGACGGGGAGTCAGCGGTGAAAGAGATGCCCGTCGACGGCACCGTGCCACCCCAGCTCGCGACCGGATTCATCGCGCTGCCTGACAACTCGTCGGTCGTCGGGGTCGCGGGCGGCGAGCTGGTGCTGTCCGTGAGAACGGATCTCTCCGAGCCCTACGAGTTGGTGACGTGGGATCCTGCGACCCGCACGACCGAGTTCCTCGCGCGCGGCAACGCTCGTCGCTGCCGGCGAGAACCGGATCGCGTGGATACGCAATGGGTGCGAGTCGTGCGGGATCTATGTGCGCCGAGACGGCGTCATGCGGGTGGTCAACGGGATCTCCAACCACGACCCGAGCGTGCCGGGCACGTTCTCGCCGGACGGCCGCTTCCTTGCGCTCGCGATCACGGGAAGCTGGCCGGGCGGCGGTGCCGGCGCGGTCGTCCACGGTGTCACCGTGGTCGACCTCGACCCGCCCCGCCGCATCCCTGGGCGCCCCGCGCCCTCGCCAGGGCCCGTCGCCACGCCCGACATCCGGTCGACTGCTCCGGTCGCGATGACCTGGTCGGCTGGCGGCGCGTTGCTCGTGCGCGACACGTCCGACCGGGTGGTCGCCTATGAGCCCCAAGCCGGTGGCATCGCGCGCATGTTTGCGTTCCGGCCCCGGGAAGCCCCGCGTGCGCCGACAGCGCTCTCGGCGCGGCCGACCCGCATCCCCCACACGATGCCGCCGCTCAACAGCCCGGCGACGACGCTCGCACCGGTGCTCGTTCCTTAGTGCATCCTCGCCGCTCTCCGCTTCGCTTCGATCGGCTCGGCTCGCTTTGCTCGGCAATCGGTTCTTCGCACACCCGACGGCGCACTGCGCCGCCGATTAGCCATCGTCGGGTCGGTCCGCCTTTCGGCTCGGCGCGACTCGTCGGGCCTCCCCGGGTTGCTTCTTGAAGTGCGGAGGCCATGGCGCGTCGCCGAGCCCCTCGCGCTGATCGCGCTCAGCGAGCTCGAGCAGCGGCTCCAGCGAGAACGACGGCTCGTCGATGCCCGCACCCGGATCACCCAGAGCCGCGTAGCGCGCCGGGACGGTCACGAGGTTGAAGTCCTGCAGCTCGACGTCGGGCACCTCGTCCCAGGTGATCGGGCACGACACCAAGGCTCGACCGGTTCGCGGCGCACTGAGTACGCCGACGCGACAGTGCGGTCACGCGCGTTCTGGTTGTAGTCGAGGAACACGCGCTCACCACGCTCTTCCTTCCACCATTTCGACGTCGCGATCTCGGGGATGCGCCGTTCGACTTCACGAGCGAGGGCGAGCGCGGCGCGGCGCACGTCGTCGAACCCCCAGCTGGCGACGATGCGAACGTTCACGTGGATGCCACGTGATCCCGATGTCTTCGGGTAGCCCTGCATGCCGTGCTCGGCCAGCACATCACGGACGTGCATCGCCACCGTGCGCACGGCCGAGAACGCGACGCCGGGCTGCGGATCGAGATCGACGCGCAGCTCGTCGGGATGGTGGACGTCCCACCGACGGACCGGCCACGGGTTGAGGTCGAGGCAGCCGAGGTTCACCGCCCAGATGAGGTGAGCGACGTCGACGGGACAAAGCTCGGTCGCGGTCCTCCCGCTCGGGAATGCGACCGTGACGGTCTGCAGCCAATCGGGCCGGCTGTTGGGCACCCGCTTCTGGAAGAAGAACTCACCTTCCGCGCCGTTCGGGTAGCGCTTCATCACGGTGGGCCGGCTGTAGACGCCCTTCAGCGCGCCTTGTCCGACCGCGAGGTAGTAGTTGACGAGGTCGAGCTTGGTCTCGCTGCGCTCGGTGAAGAAGACCTTGTCGGGGTTCGACACCTTGACGGTGCGGCCGTCGACCTCGATGTCGACGTGAGCGCCTTTCGTGGCCACCGCCCCAGCCTGTCAGGCCGGAGCGGTGGCCAACGAAGGTGCGGGTCAGGCCGTCGAGTACGCGGTCTCTCGGTGCTGGCTGAGGTCGAGCCCTTCCTCTTCCTGCGATTGCGTGACCCTCAGGCCCATCGTCTTGTGGATGGCGAGCCCGATGATGAGGCTCACGGCGAACGAGTAGACGAGCGTCACTCCCGAGGCGAGAGCCTGGTCGCCGAGCAGCTCGGCGCCGCCACCCAGGAACACACCCTCGTTGACCACGGCCGGATTGATCGCGGCGTCCGCGAAGAAGCCGAGCAAGAGCGAACCGAGAAGGCCCCCGACGAGGTGAACGGCGATGACGTCGAGGCTGTCGTCCAGCTTTGCGGCCTTCTTGATGCCGAGCGCGAGGTAGCAGACGACGCCGGCAGCGAGCCCGATGTACACCGGTGCCATTCCGCCGACGAACCCTGCGCACGGCGTGATCGCGACGAGGCCCGCGACGGCGCCGGAGGCCGCGCCCAACGTCGTGGCGTGACCGGCCCGCAACCGCTCGACGAGGAGCCATCCGAGCATCGCGGCGGAGGCGGCGACGAACGTGTTCATGATCGCCTGAGCGGCGATGCCGTCGGCCGCGAGCGCGGATCCAGCGTTGAAGCCTGCCCACCCGAACCACAGGATGCCGGTGCCGATCATCGTGAGCGGCAGGCTGTGCGGCGGCATCGGCCGCTCGGGATAGCCGCGACGGGCTCCGAGGATGATCACCATCGCCAGTGCCGCGGCGCCGGCGTTGATGTGCACGACCGCGCCGCCGGCGAAGTCGAGCGCACCTTGCTCAGCGAGCCACCCACCTGCGAAGACCATGTGGGCGATCGGGGCATACACGAGAACGAGCCAGACCGAGATGAACACGGCATACGCCGAGAACTTCATGCGGTCCGCCGTCGCTCCAGTGATCAGCGCGGGCGTGATGATCGCGAACGTCATCTGGAACGCGCAGAACAGCACGAACGGGATGGTGAGGAACGCGAGGAAGTTGTCGGGCTGCGACTCGCTGAGCAGTGCAGGTCCGACGTCCTTCATCCATGCGAACTCGAAGTTGCCGATGAACCCGCCGTTGCCGGCGTCGCCGAACGCCAAGCTGAACACCACCGCGAGCCAGAGCACGCCGAGGATGCCCATCGCGAAGAAGTTCTGCATGAGCATGCCGAGCACGTTCTTGCCGCGGACCATGCCTCCGTAGAAGAGGGCCAGGCCTGGCGTCATGAACAAGACCAGTGCCGTGGCCGCCAACACCCAGGCGGTGTTTCCGGTATCCATGCGTCGAGCTCCTCCTCGCCTACGGGACAGCTGACAGATTCACGCCAACTTGTTTCCGCAGCGTTTCTGCCTTCGTTCATCCGGGTGAACTACGCGTGCGGGAGCGACGAGCGCCGTCTTCGGATACTTCAGTGGATTTCCGCCCATCCTGATCCGGTATGCTGCTCCGCACTTCTCAGCAAGTTCGGCGGAGACGGCGGAGACGGCGGAGGTTGTGGACGTGGGACGGGTGCGATGGAGCGCGGCGCATGTTGGGAGTGACGGTGGGCGCCACGCTCATGGGGATGGTGAGCGTCGCGACGATGGAAGCGCCCGTGGGCGCGGTCGAGGCATGGCAGGACGAGGTCCACCTCCGGCCGACCTCGGTCGAGGCGCTGCTCTCGGTGGAGACGGCGTCCGATCACGGGCCGGTGCGCGATGTCGACGACGACCGTTTCGTCGACCCGGACAAATACGTCATGGTCACCGTGGCGCACGCCCCACCCGGCGGCCAGTGTGCCGGCGCTGGCGACGTGTACGTCACGATGACCGGCACGCGTCGCGACGGCGGACAAGACACGCTCGTCGCGCAGTGCGAGTCCAGCACTGTCGACGCCGCGGAGGCGCGCCTCGCTGCCTCGGCTCGAGTACGCGAAGCGGCGCGACTCGAGCTTCCGACCGCAGGCTTCGACCCGAAGGTGCGAGGCCTCGTTGGGCTGCGGACTTGGTTGCACGTGGCGATGCCCGACGAGCGTCTGGTCTCCGCGGCGGTAGGGGGATACAAGCTGCACGCGGTCGCGAGGCCCGTGGCCGTCGAGGTGAGGATCGACGGAGAGAGGCAGCCCGTGAGCCTCAGCCCGGTGCCGGGAGCGCCGCTCGACGCGGTCGGGCCGTTCGTGTTTCGGCGATCGGGCACCCACGAGCTCACCGTCCGTGTGGTGTGGATGGCCGAGTGGGCCCTCGTGAACGAGACGGGCGCGGCTGTCAGATTCGGGACGATCTCGTCGGTGCCCGGACCCACCGTCACCTCGCGGTACCGGGTCGTTCAGGCGCAGGCCGTGTTGCGCTAGGTCGGCTGCGGTAGCGGTCAGCGGCCCTTGCCGGCGCGCGCCGCGCGGCCGGCGAGGCTCTTGCTGCCGAGCTCCTCGCAGGTGGCGGCGAAGCCAGGCGTGGGACCGCGCCACAACCATTCGTCGACGGCGCCGACCTCGACATCGCACTCGATGGTGGCGATGCGGCGGAAGAGGTATGCGAGTTCGAGGTTCTCGGCGAGCGTCTCGGCGAGGCGGGGGACATGGCGCAGTCCGGGGATCTCCCACTTCGCACCGACAGGCGGGATGTCCTCGAGGTGGGGATAGCGCGCCAGGATCGCCGACGCGGTCTTCGCGCCGAAGCCGGGCAAGCCGGGGAAGCCGTCGGCGCTGTCACCGACAAGGGCCAAGTAGTCGGGGATCGACGCCGGGCCGACTCCGAACTTCTCCCTCACGCCGTCCTCGTCGACCACGACGCCCTTGCGTCGATCGAGCTGCACGATGCGGGTGCCGACCACGCACTGGCCGAGGTCCTTGTCGGGGGTGCACAGGAAAACGCGTGTCACGCGACCGTCCTTGGCGGCGAGCGCGGCCGCCGCGCCCATCGCGTCGTCGGCCTCGTACTCGACCATCGCCCAGACCGTGACGCCCATCGCCGCGAGTGCATCCTCCATCACGGGGATCTGCGCGAGCAGCTCGGGCGGCATGCCCGCGCTCGTCTTGTAGCCCGGCCACAAGTCGTTGCGGAACGACTCGATGATGTGGTCGGAGGCGACGCCGACGTGGGTCGCGCCATCCTCGAACAGTGCCAGCGTCGATCCGAGGACACCGATGGTCGCGCCGTAAGGGCCCGGCTGGGGCCGGCCGAAGTGCTGCCGGAACAGCTCGTAGGTGCCGTCGACGACATGGACGTCCACCGCGACGACGGTAACCGGCTGCCAGCTGGGGATGCTGACCCTCCCAATTGTGGGAACCTGACTGTGGTGCAGGTCGGTTCGATCGCCCGGGGGGCTCTGGTTGCGCTCGTCAGCGCCGCGCTGTTGACGACGCCCGCATGCGGCGATGACGACGAGACCCCCGACTCCTCGTCCCGCGACTCCGACGTGTACAGCGCCATCCTCGACACGGTCGCGGCCGAGGAACCCGTGGAGGATGAAGAAACCCCGCTCCTCTACGTCGCCCCCCTCGGCAACGAGAAGCCGATCCCTCTCGACGTGCAGGTGTCAGTGGTCGACGCGATAGCGGACGTCGCCGTCGTGCGCTTCGTCGATGAGGCCGAGCAAGCGATCGATCAGGACGGGGAGGGCGAGCCTGTGTTCGATGACGGGCTCCTGGTAAGCCTCGGATCTGTGCCTCCGGACGGCTCGAGTGTGCACGTGCCGGGCGAGCTGTACCGCACTGCCGCGGACACTTCGGCCGTCGAGTACGAGGTGAACGAGACCGCGGACGGGTGGGTCGTCATTCAGGCCCGGTCGGCGAGCGAGGCGAGCTCGGGCTAGTCGCGGCGTCGACCGATGACTGCGCGAGCTCGAGTGCCCGAGCGGCGAGGTCGACGTCGAAGGCGCCCGTGCCGCTCACCGCGAGCGTCCAGATCTCGGTCAGCTCGGGTCCCAGCCCGTCGCTCCCGTTCCCGGAGGCCGCGTGCGTGACCCTCACCGCGTCGGCGGCAGTCGTCACGGCCAAGCGATCGGCACCCTGGGCGTGGAGCGCGCTCGCGATGGCGAGAAGCGACCGGGGAAGGTTCTCCTCCCTCCGATCCAGCGACGTCTGGACCACGAGCTGGTGGCGACGCAGCGCGCGGAGGCTGACGAGGTAGAGGACGCCCGCGCCGCACAGGACCACGCCGAGGGCGGCGAGACCGATTGCGTTCCCCGGCCGGGCGAGCACCGCAACGACCGCGCCGAGGACCCACGCGATCTGGAACCGGGTCTCGAACCGAGCAAACGCCCGGCCCTTCTCGGCGTCGGGAGCAAGGCGTTGCGTGAGGCTGTCGAACGCCTGGCGACCGACGCTGGCGGCGACGCCGGTGGTGAGGGCGACGAGGAGCACCGCCGGTCTCTCGTACTGCACAGGAGCGACGAGCGCCGCCAGCCCCGCGGTGCCGAGTGCCAACGCGAGGAGCATCTCCTCGTTGAGATGGCGGCGCAGGAACGCGGCGATGTAGGTGCCGAAGAAGCCCCCCGCGCCGCCCGCCGCGATCACGAGGCCGAAGAACCACGCCGGCTCGCCGCCCACCTTCAAGTTGAACGCGATGAAGAATGCGAGGAACCCGACGCCAGCCCGCATCGCGCTCTGCGCATTCGCAGCAAACGTGACCGCGCCGCCGCGCAGCTCGACGTCCTCGACGATCGGAAGCCGACCGGTGACGTGGATCTTCGGAATCCTCATCGCGAACGGGATCGCGATCACGTGCATGACAGCGGCGCCGACGAGCACGCCCTCCGTTGATCCCAGGGCAAGCGCAGCAGCACCCGCCGCGCCGGCCAGACCGCCGACGAGTGCAGTGGCGCGGGAGAGGCGCGCGTTCTCCGCGACGAGGCGGTCGTCGTCGGCGACCAGCCACGGGACGAGCGAGCTCTTCGCGATCGACGACGCCTTGCTGAGCACGAGCACGATGAACGCGAGCGGGAAGAACGCGAGGCTCTTCAGCTCGACAGCGATCAGCAGCATCGCGATCGCTCGACCCAGGTTCGTCGCCGCTATCAACCCGCGTTGGCTGCCGGGGAATCGGTCGATGACCGTGCCGACGAACGGGCCCACGATGGCGAAGGGCGCCAGCGTCAGCAGGAGATACAGAAGGATCGTGGGCCTGGCGGCGTCGGCCGACACGTTGAAGAAGAGCGAACCCGCGAGCGACACGGTGAAGAGGGCGTCGCCGGTGACCCCAACGGAGTTCGCCACCACCAGGCGCCGGTACGGCTCGGCGCCGAACACGGCAGTGACAGCGCGGTCAGCGCGCGACATTGCGCCAGTGTGCACCAGCAGGCCCGCTGGGTAGCGTGCGCCGCATGTCATTTCGTGGGTGGCCGGCCGAGGCGATCACCTTCTACGAGGGCCTCGAGGCCGACAACTCCAAGACCTACTGGACGGCCAACAAGGACGTCTACGAGTCGGCGGTGGTCGCGCCGTTCCGGGCCCTCTCTCATGAGGTGGCCGACACGTTCGGGCCGCTGCGTCTGTTCCGGCCGCACCGCGACGTTCGGTTCAGCAAGGACAAGTCGCCCTACAAGACGGGACAGGGCGCGGTCACGGAGAGCGAGGAGGGGGCGATCTACTACGTCGCCCTGTCCGCCGCGGGCTTGTTCGCGGGGTCGGGTTTCTACCGTCCGGCGCCGGACCAGATCTCACGCATGCGGGAGGCCATCGACGACGACACTGCGGGGAAGGCGCTCGAGCGGGCCGTGGCCATGGCTCGGAAGGCGGGCTACCAGTGCGGCGGTGACGGACTGAAGACGGCGCCGAAGGGCTACGCGAAGGACCATCCCCGCATCGAGCTGCTCCGGCTCAAGGGGCTCACCGTCGGGAAGGAGTGGTCGCCGGCGAGGTGGTTCGAGACCGCGAGGGCGAAGGATCGCATCGTCGCGGCGTGGCGAGCGTCCGACGAGATCAACGCGTGGCTGACGAAGCATGTCGGGCCGAGCACCGCCCCGCCCGACGACCGCTGGGGGTGAGCGGCTTCAGCCCGGCTGCTGTTGGTCCGCCCAGGCGCTGATTGCCCCCGCGCACAGATCGAGCACCTCGCCCAAGAGCTCGTCCGTGGGTACGACCTGTGTCCGGTCGGCCGATGGGAGGTGCAGAGCAGTGACGCTGTCGGGCAGCACCCCGACATCGATCGAGCGGACGAGGGCGAGGTAGCCGAGCGCGAGCGACGTCTTCGGGTGGGGGAGGCTCGCCTCGATCACGCCTGGCGCCTTCGCCGGACCGAGGTCGATGCGGGCCCGCAACGCGAGCACGTCTTTGCGGATCGTCGCGAACCAGCTGCCGTCTCGTGCCGCCCTCACGTCATGTGGCGGCCAGCGGATCTGCGTCCGACACGCGGTGACCCAGGTGACCGCGTCGCGTGTCGCCGCGGCTCGGCCCCCTTCGCCGATGCTGCAGAGCCAGTCCTCGATCGAGGCGTCGTCCCGCTCCGCCCATCCTTCGCGGCCGGCCCCGACGAGTCGATCGAGCACGAGTGTGACCGCCTCGACGGGGGTCATCTTGCGGTGGTCCGCGGTTGCCGCGGCCAGCTCCTGAAGCGCCGGCAGTCCGATCGAGCGACGAGCGAATCGCGCGGACCAACGAAATGGCGGCGACGCGGCGTTCCCGTCCCCTCTTTCACCGAGCAGACGCTGGATCTCGAACCAGCCGAGCGTCGCCCGCTTCGGCTCGACCTCGGCCACGAGAGGACCGAGTCGATCGAGCGCCTCGGCGCGCCAAGCTCGCCCGCGTCCCGAGTCAGGCATCGTCTCCAGTGTCCTGTTCGTCGTCGAGCCAGTCTTCGTCGAGCGCAGCGTCGGGGCTCCAGCGTTGGCCCGTCTCGCACACCTCGAGGAGCGCGCACCACCGACAGCCGGGATGCGCCGTGATCGTCGGTTCGCGGCCCGAGAGCACCTCGATCCAACGTTCCGCAGCGGCGACCACGCGCATCGCCGCCGAGTGGAGCGCGTCGGCGGTGATCGGTGCGGTCGTGGTGATCCCGTCAGCCGCGGACCACACGGCAACGACGCGCGGCGTGACGTGGTCGCGCAGTGCCCCGAGCAGCGCGTACCAGTACAGGTCGGGTTGATGGATGGCGGTCGCGGCCCCGGCCTTGATCTCGACGATCACGCGCGGCAGCGGGGTCGCACGCCCGCCGAGCATCACATCGAACCGCCCCGAGAGGATGAGTCGTCCTCGGGCGAACGGGATGCGCGCGGGATCCTCGAGACGCGGCCACCACTCCGAGGAAACGAGCGGCCACGACGACTCGACCCGCGCGGCGCGGCTGGCGAGATCGGCGCGCAGCCCGGCAATGACGTCGGTGTCGGCAGCGTCGAGCCACGAGATCGCGCGCTCGTCCCGTTCCGCTCGAAGCGCGTCGACCGCGTGCTCGAACGGGTCGTTGGGCACCGTGCCGGTGAGCACGTACGACGCGACCACTCGATCGACGAGATGGCCGAGCATCATCGGCGCCGTCACCTGCGGGATGACTTCGTTGGCGGCGAGCGCTCCCGTCTCGCAGGCGAGTATGGCTCGGATACGGCCCTTCGTGAGCGTGAGCGTTGGTGCATCGGCGGGGAGGTGGTCACCGATGGCGTCGAGCACGGTTGTGAGCTCGCCGCGCAGCGCCTCGACGGTCGCTCGGTCGACGGTCGGGCCGAGCCCGATCCCGGCTGCGACGTCGTCGAAGAACTTCGCCAACGTCGCGCTCACCGGTTGAGCATGCCTCCCAGCGCGGTGATCTGGGCGGTGTCGTACGGGGGAGTCACGCCGAGGATGACGCGGGTGACCCCGCGGTCACGCAGCCGCGCTCGTTGGCCGCTGTCCTCGGACACCCAACGCGGCGCCAAGGAAGCGCTCGCGGTGACGAGGAAGTCGCGGGAGCCGCCGTCTCGACGAGCGGCCAACGCGGTCTCGATGAGAGCTGCCAGGCCCGGGCTGGTCGCCGGCGCGTTGAAGCCATCAGCCAGGCGTCCCGCGAGCTCGGCCATCTTCGGGCCGAACCCGCCGACGACGATGGGTGGCGGGACATCGGGACGCAGGAAGCCGTCGCGCCCCGACCACACATCGCGGATCACGCCGATGGCGTGCTCGACCGCGGCCCGGCGTTGCGGATCACCAGCGACGTCGCGATTGAGAGCTCGTTGCTCGCCGGCGTACGGCGTGTCGTTGCCGCCCCCTGCACCGATGCCGAGCAGCAGTCGGCCTGCCGATGCCTCCTGCAGGGTCGCCGCCATCACGGCGAGCACGCCCGGCTCACGGTTCGCGACGTTCAGCACGAGCGGGCCGATCGAGACGCGTTCGGTATTGGCCGCGATGGTCGTGAGCAGCGTCCAGCACTCGAGGACATGGCTGGCGCCGTGCACGCGACCCGCCAGGTGGTCCCAGGTCCAGATGCCGTCGAAGCCAGCGTCCTCTGCGGCGCGGGCGGCGCGCACCGCGTCAGCGACGCGGCCACCGAAGGGATCGAGCAGCAGGTCGGTGCGGAGCGTCACTCCTGCACGAGCTCGATGAGCGTGCCGAACGCCCCCTTCGGGTGGATGAACGCGACGGTGGTGCCGCGTGAGCCCGGTCGGGGTTCTTCGTCGATGACCCTGCCGCCGGCGTCCTTCACTGCTTGCAGCGCTGCCGCGCAGTCCGCGACCCGGTAGGCGACGTGGTGCAATCCCTCGCCCCGCTTCTCGAGGCTCTTCGCGACGGGCGATTCGTCGGTCGTCGGCGTGACCAGCTGGATGTAGCTCTCGGCCACCTTCAACAGCGCTTCTTCCACGCCGTCATGGTGGACGATCTCGCGGTGCTCGACGGTCGCGCCGAAGACGTCGCGGTAGTAGTCGATCGCGGCGTCGAGGTCATGCACGGCGATGGCGATGTGATCGATCTCGGTGAAGAGCGGCGCGCCGACCGCGAGGCCCTCGCCGTAGCCCTGGCCGCTGTGCGCTTGTCCAGCTTGCCCAGTGTCGTTGGGGCCGCGTGCGACTTGCGGGCTCATTGATGCCTCCTGAACACCGTGATGCGGTCCTCCCCGACCTTTGCCCTGAGCTCCGGGTCGTCGATGCCGAGTCCTTCAGACGGCGCGAGGCACAGCACCCCGATCTTGCCTTCGTGTTGGTTCTTGTGCACCCGGTACGCGGCCTCGCCGGTTTCGCCCAACGGGTAGACCGCCGACAGCAGAGGCTGGATCGCACCGCGGCTGATCAGCCGGTTGGCCTCCCACGCCTCTCGGTAGTTGGCGAAGTGGCTGGCGATGAGGCGCTTGAGCTTCATCCAGAAGTGGCGGTTGTCGAACTCCACCATGTACCCCGACGTCGCCGCGCACGTCACGATGGTGCCGCCTCGCTTGGCGACGAAGACCGACGCGCCCATCGTCGACCGTCCGGGATGCTCGAACACGATGTCGGGGTCGTCACCGACGAGCGCCCGTACATCCTTGCCGAACCGCCGCCACTCGCTCTCGTCTTGCGTCGTCGCGTCCTTCCAAAACTTGTAATCGCCCGCGTTGCGATCGATCACCGCGTCGCACCCGAGGTCGCGCAGGAGCTCGGCCTTCTCCGGAGAGCTGACGACGCCGACGGGGGTGCCACCTCCGTTCAACACGTATTGCACCGCGTAGCCACCGATGCCCCCCGTCGCTCCCCACACCAGCACGGTGTCGCCCTGCTTCATGCGGGCACCGTGCTCGCCGACGAGCATGCGGTACGACGTCGAGTTGCACAGCGCGTTCACGGCCGCCTCTTCCCAGGTGAGGTGGGCGGGCTTCGGCATGAGCTGGTTTGCCTTCACGAGTGCGACATCGGCGAGGCCGCCAAAGTTGGTCTCGAAGCCCCAGATGCGTTGGTTGGTCGCGAGCATCGAATCGTCGTGCGCCGAGGGGTCCTGGTCGTCGACCGAGTTGCAGTGGACCGTCACGCGGTCGCCGACCCTCCAGTTGCGGACCGCCGAGCCAACCCGCAGCACCACACCCGACGCGTCGGAGCCCACGACTTGGTACGGAAGGTCGTGGCGCTTCGCCCACGTGCTCTCCTTGCCGTAGCGCTCGAGAAACATGAACGTCGGCAACGGCTCGAAGATCGATGTCCAGACGGTGTTGAAGTTGATCGAGCTCGCCATCACCGCGACGTACGCCTCGTCGGGAGCGAGCTCGGGGAGCGGCACCTCCTCGAGGTGCAGCGACTTGCGGGGATCCTTCGCCGCCGACTCCATGCCTTCGAACATCCCGACCTCGTCCTTGCGCACGACGACTGCGCGGTGAGCTTCGGGGAGGGGGAGAGCGGCGAGCTCGTCGGCCGGGGCGCCCGCGAGGATGGCATCGAGGATGGCCTGCATGAGCGCAGGCTACCGGTCGGTCACTTTCGGCTTCCAAGCCGGACCGGGGTGAGCGGGCTGACGCTACGGTCGGCGCGTGCAGTCGACCGACATCGACCTGATCTCGACCGCGGCGTTCGCGAACGGCCACCCGTGGGCGCAGTACGCCTGGTTGCGCGACCACGCGCCGGTCTTTCGACACTCCGACCCTGACGGCCCGGACTTCTGGGCGCTCACCAAGTACGACGACATCAAGATGGTGAGCCGTCAGCCGAAGCTCTTCAGCTCCTACGAGCGGGGCACGATGATCGGTGAGCCCGACCCCGGTGCGCTCGAGGCGTCGCGGCAGATGATGCTGAACATGGACCCGCCGCAGCACGACCGCTTCAAGTTGCTCGTCAGCCGCGGGTTCACACCGAAGAACGCGGAGCTGCTTCGCGATCGCATCGACGAGCTCAGCCGCGAGATCGTCGCCGACGTCGCCGGACGCGGCGAGTGCGACCTCGTGGCGGACGTCGCCGGTCGACTGCCCTCGGGTCTCATCGCCGAGCTGATGGGCATCCCGCGTTCCGATGGAGAGCACCTCTACGAGCTCACCGAGCTCATGCACACGACCGACGACACGATCGCTCCGCCCGACCGGCGAGTCGCCGCGATGATCGAGATGCTCGGCTACGCCGACGAGGTCGCTCGCGACAAACGGGCCAAGCCCGCGGACGACATCGCCAGCGTGCTGGTCCAGGCCGAGATCGACGGCGACGGGCTCACCGACGCCGAGTTCAACTGGTTCTTCCTTCTCCTCGTGAACGCGGGAGGGGACACGACCCGCAACCTCGTCGCGGCCGGCGTGCAGCTGCTGTTCGAGCATCCCGACGAGCGGGCCCGCCTGCAGGGCGATCTCGACGGCTTCCTTCCCACTGCGGTCGACGAGATGCTCCGGTACACCTCGCCGGTGGCTCACTTCCGTCGCACCGCGATGGACGACACCGTCATCCGCGAACAGCCGATCGCGGCGGGCGACAAGGTTGTGGTGTTCTACGGCTCGGGCAATCGTGACGCGGACGTGTTCGCCGATGCCGATCGATTCGACGTCGGGCGCACTCCGAACCCGCACATGGCGTTCGGTGGGGGTGGGCCCCACCTGTGCCTCGGCATGCACGTCGCCCGCATCGAGATCTCGTCGCTGCTGCGCGAGCTCCTCGCTCGGTGCCCGGACCTCGAGCCGGCGGGCGAACCCGAGCGCATGGCGTCGAGCTTCATCGCGGGTGTCCGCCACATGCCGGTGCGTTTTTCGCCGTCTTGATTTTTCGTCTGGCTGAGACCCACCCCTACACTGGATCGTCCAGCGTCGAGAGGAGCTGTCATGGCCGGATCCGTGATCGTGACCGGTGCCCGCACACCGATCGGGAAGCTCTCGGGAGGTCTCGCGCCGTTCTCCGCGCAGCAGCTGGGCGGCTTCGCGATCAAGGCCGCGCTGGAGCGGGCCGGCCTCTCGCCCGACGAGATCGACTACGTGTTCATGGGCCAGGTGCTCGGCGCGGGCCAAGGTCAGATCACCGCGCGTCAGGCGGCGGTGAATGGCGGCGTCCCGATGACGGTGCCGGCGACGACCGTCAACAAGGTGTGCCTGTCGGGGCTCAACACGATCTACCTGGCCGACCAGATGATCCAGGCGGGGGAGGCCGACATCGTCATCGCGGGCGGCATGGAGTCCATGACGAACGCGCCGCACATCCTTCCCGGCTCCCGTGCCGGCTTCCGCTACGGCGACGCCACACTTCAGGACGCGATCATCCGGGACGGCTTGTGGTGCGCATTCGACGCCTGCCTCATGGGTGCGGGCACCGAGAAGTACTCCGCGTCACGGAACATCTCGCGCGAGCTTCAGGACGAGTTCGCCGCGAAAAGCCACGAGCGTGCGGCCGCCGCGATCAAGGACGGTCGTTTCGCCGACGAGATCGTCCCCGTCGAGATCCCCCAGCGCAAGGGTGATCCGCTGCTGTTCGACACGGACGAAGGTGTGCGCCCTGGCACCTCCGCGGAGTCGCTCGGCGCGCTGAAGCCCGCTTTCGACGCCGCGGGCAACATCACCGCGGGCAATGCTTCACAGCTGTCCGATGGTGCGAGCGCGGTAGTCGTCGCGTCGAAGGCAGCGGCCGAGCGTCTCGCGGTGAGCCCACTGGGCGAGGTCGTGGGCTACGGCCAGGTCGCCGGGCCCGATCCTTCGCTGCTGAGTCAGCCGTCGCGTGCGATTCAGGCGGCACTCGAGCGCGCGGGCAAGGCACTCGGCGACGTCGATCTGTTCGAGATCAACGAAGCGTTCGCCGCCGTGGGCATCGCCTCGATGGACGACCTCGGCATCACCGACGAGATCGTCAACGTCAATGGTGGTGCCATCGCGCTCGGCCACCCGATCGGCATGTCGGGTAACCGACTCGCGCTCACGCTGCTCGGTGAGCTGCGCCGGCGTGGGGGTGGTGTCGGCGCCGCGGCTCTGTGCGGCGGCGGTGGACAAGGCGACGCGCTACTCGTCCGCACGCTCTAGAGCCGAAACTCAGGGCGGGGGCTTACGAGAACCGGCGAAACGGGCGCACAACCGACTCGAGCACCCGCTGTCGGAGCGATCGGTCGTCCCACTGACCTTCCTCGATGCGGGCGCTGCGCTCGAGGTCCTCGTCGAAGTGTCGGTCGAGCGTCGCGACGAGGTCCGCGTCGAACGCGACGACATTGATCTCCTCGTCGAGCGCGACCGATCGGTTGTTGAAGTTGGCCGAGCCGATGTTCGCGACGATGCCGTCGACGGTCATCACCTTGGCGTGGAGCATCGTGGGCAGGTACCGCCAGATCTGCACACCGTGTTCGAGGAGCTGGGCATACGAGCTCTCGCCCGCGAGCTGCGCGAACCGCTTGTCGGCGTGGGGCCCAGGCAGGAGGATCTGGACTTCGATGCCGCGATCGGCTGAATCACACAGCCGGTCCATCAGCTCGCCGTCAGGCACGAAGTAGGCGGTCGTCAACTTGATGGACTTCTCGGCGACCTGCATCAGAGCGCGGAAGAGCGTGGCCATGTCGCTCCACCCGGTCTCTGACGCGCCGCGCACGCACATCGCCGTGGTGGTTCCGTGCTTCGCCTGGTCGGGGAAGTGGTCGTAAGCCGGATCGAACAGCACGGGATCGGTCTCGGCCCAGTTGTCGAGGAACGCGGCGCGGAGCCCGTCGACGGCGGGACCGCGGATGCGAAAGTGCGTGTCGCGCCACTCGTGCTCGTTCCGAGCGTCGCCATCCCACTCGTCAGCGATGCCGATGCCGCCGGTGAACCCGGTGCCCTCGTCCACGACGAGCACCTTGCGATGAGTGCGGTGGTTCACCGAGCCGAGCCTGAATCGGGGCAACGGCCGGAACCAACGGACGTGCACTCCGGCGTCATCCATCATCGTGACGAGCTCGCGGTCGATCGGGTTGCAACCGAACCCGTCGAGCAACAGCCGGACCCGAAGCCCTTCTTTGGCACGGGCCGCGAGCCGCTCCGCGAACTTCGTGCCGATTGCGCCCTTCCAGTAAACGAAGGTGAGGAAGTCGATGCACCGCTGGGCGCCGTCGATCGCTTCGAGCATCGCGGGGAACACCTCGACGCCGTTGTGCAGCACCTCGATCTGGTTGCCTTCGGTCGCCGGCACGCCGATGATCCCCTCGATGGTGCGTCGAAGTTGTATCTCGACGTCACGCTCTTCGGTCATCGTCAGCGGCCGCTGGTGGCGAGAACAGGTTCGGATGAGGCCGGTTCGGTTGCCGAGGGTTCCGACTCGGACACCTTCTCCTGATCCTGCGGCGTCGACGCGTGCGCACGCACTGCTTCGAGCTGCGCGTTCACCGCCGCACCGTAGAGCAGGGCGATGGTGGAGAGCAGCGCCCAGATCAGCAGCGCCACCAGCCCCGCGAGCGGGCCGTAGGTCTCGCCGAAGGTGGAGCTCCACCGGAAGAACAACGCGAGGAGTGCGGTGGCCGCGAGCCACAGCACCACGCCGATCGTGGCGCCGAACGTGAGCCATGACCACCGCGGCTGCTGCCGCCGGGGAGACCAGCGGAAGAGAAGCGCCATGCCTCCGGTCACGAGCAACGCGGCGAGCGGCCACCGCACGATCGACCACGCGGCATCCAGAACTCCGCCATCAAGATGCACGGTGTAGGCACCGCCCACCGCGACCGTTGAGAATGCGGCGACCATGCAGGTGCCGATGGCAACGGCGAGGATGAACGCGAACCCATACTTGTGCACCGTTGGCCGATCCGCTTCGACTCCGTAGAGCCGGTTCAGCGCGCGCTCGAACTGGCCGAGAGCAGTGGTACCGGCGAACAAGCATCCGGCGAGACCAAGGAAGAGTGCGAGGAAGGCGTGGTTGCCACCGGCCGTGCGGGCCTGGTGGGCCGCCGCCGTGAGCAACTCGCCCGACGGGCCGGGCGCGCTCCCTCGATCGCGGCGGTGACCGCGTCGCTGAAGGCATCGTTGTTCAACGCGACCGCGAGCCCCACCAACGCGATCGTGCCCTGCACCACGATGAGGACACTCAAGTACGCGAGCGAACGTGCGTGGCTGAAGCCGTCGGAGACGCGCAGGCGGCGGAAGGCGTCGGCCAGCAGGTGACGTCGTCCGGTGCGGCGCAGCGTTTCGAACGCGTCGTCGCCGGAGAGGTCACGAGTCTCGGGGACGAGGTGGGCGGTGCTCACGACGCGGCTTCCCGCGGCACCATGACGCGCAGCGCCTCGGTCTTGACCGCGAACTCGAGACGCTTCACCGCGTCGCGTGTTCCTCCGTCGAGCTCGTAGCGGTGCTTGCCCTTCATCTTCAGCGTGATCGAGCGACCGCTCGTCATCTTGACGAACGGCGAGGCGTCCGGGTGCTTGCGCACCACCTTGGTGAGGACGCGTCCCCACTCCACCAGTCCGTCGGCGGTGACGACACCCACTTCGAGGGTGCCGCTCTCGAGGCTCGCCGACGGGAACACCGTGAGGCCGCCGATCACGTTCGGCACGTTCCCGATGAGCAGACAGGTGGCCTTCCCGGAGAACCATTGCTCGCCGTCGACCTCGACGCGCATCTTGATCGCTTCTCGGCGAGCGGCCTGCACGCCCGTCCACACGTAGGCGGCGCGGCCAAAGTGCTTCTTGGCCGAACGATCGGCAGCGTCGATCATCGTCACGTCGAAGCCCACGCCGGCCATGACACCAAAGTGCTCGTCGTTTGCGACGCCGACGTCCACATGGCTGACCTGACCTTCCGCGGCGACCTTCACCGCGCCTTCGAGGTCGATGGGGATGCCGACATTGGTGGCGAAGAGGTTCGCGGTGCCGGCGGGGATCACCGCAAGCGTCACCCCGGTGCCGGCGAGCGCGTCGACGCACCGCTGCACGGTGCCGTCGCCGCCCCAAGCGATGACGAGCTCGGCACCGTCCTTCAACGCGCGCCGAGCGCACTTCCGGGCCTTCTTGCTCGACGAGATCTCGAACCACATCGGGTCGGTGATCTCATGCTCGTCGAGCAAGCGGCGAAGATCACCGAGACCGCCGCCAATCGTCTTCTTCGTGTGCGCGATCACCGCGACCGGCTTCATGACAGATCCTGGGCTTCGACCAGATAACCGCGGTCGCGCATCCACTCGGCGGCGCGGTGGGCGAGGATCGTCGCCGCGATGACGCAGGCCACGCCGAGCGCTGCGCCGCCGATCACGTCGCTCACATGATGAGCCCCGCGATACACGCGGGCGAACGCGACTGCGACTGTGGCGAACACGGCCCACACCCACAGCGCGGCTGCGGCCACCGGGCGCCGGTCTCGCAACGTGACGATCAAAGCGAGCGACCCGTACAGCGCCACCGTCGCGGCGACGTGGCCGGACGGAAAGCTCGACGTGGCGGGGACGGAATCGAGCTTGACCACATCGGGGCGGGGACGACCGGTGACCAAGTTCGTGAAGAGGAAGATCGTGAGCTCGGCGGTGAGCGCCCAGCCCATGAGCACGAGGCTCGGCCACCGCCTTCGAGCCACGAAGAACACGGCCGCCAGGCCGGCGACGATCACGATGCCTTCGGTGCTCGCGAGCTTCGTCGGGATGACAGTGAGATCATCGAGCCAGTCCTGCCGACGGTCCGCGAACCATCGATTGATGTTGTCCTCGGAACCGGTGAGGGCGAGTGGTCCGTCGAGCAGCCAGCCGAGCGCGATCAGCGGCAGGGCGATGAGCAGCCACTGCACCGGGGGCAGCGCCCATAAGGGGAGACGGGAGCGCCCCTCGAGCAGGTCGAGATCGGACGGGATGACCTCAGGGGACGGCGCCGCCTGGGCCGGATGGGTTTCCGCTTCGGACAACATGGTGACCGATGTCTACCCACGCGTCACCCAGCGGAAACGCTGCGTCTATCGCGGGCGAAATCGGGGAAAATGCCGTCTCGATGGTGATCGTGGCAACCCTGGCGGCCGGAGCGGCGTTGGCGGCAGTCGCGACCTTGGTCGTGCGTCGCTGGCCGCGTATCGAGGCGCCGGCGGTCGCGCCCGCCACCGTGGCCGAGACTGTGCACGAGCATCCGACGCTGCGTCGTGTCGTGCGCAGCCGCCTCGACGCCTCCACGCTGACGGGTCTCGCACTCACTGTCGCTCTCGCGCTCGTCGCGGCGGGCGCCGTGGCCGTCGGCGTGCTTCTGATCATGGTCCGTCGGCATGAGGCGCTCGCCGACTTGGATTCCACGTTCGCGAACTGGGGCGCCGAGCAGTCCTCAGCGGTTGGAACCGACTTTCTGCGTACCGTCTCGCTCCTGGGCGGCACCGCGTTCATCGTCACCGCGGCTGTCGTCGTCGCGATCATCGAGTTGAGGTCACGCCACGCACTCGCCACGATCGGCTTCCTCATCCTGTGTGTCGGCGGCCAGTTCGCCCTGTCCAATCTGATCAAGATCGGAGTGGAGCGGGCCCGGCCCGACATCCTCCCGCTCACTGGCTTCGCGGGAACGTCCTTTCCATCGGGTCACTCCACGGCCGCAGCGGCGAGCTTGGCGGCGTTCGCTCTCCTGCTGACCAGGCGTCACGGACGCAAGGTGAAGGTTCTCGGGGCGGCCCTGGCCGTCGGCACCGCGGGCGCGGTCGCCGCGAGCCGGGTGTTCCTCGGCGTGCACTGGTTCACCGACGTCCTCGCGGGCCTCGCCCTCGGGTGGGCCTGGTTCGCGGTCTGCTCGATTGCGTTCGGCGGCTGGCTGCTGCGCTTCGGCAAGCCCGTCGAGACGGCCGAGGTCGCAGAGGCGCTCGACCCCACCCCGCCTCCCCAGCCCGTGGGCGCGGGTCACTGACCAGGTTCCCCTGCTGTTCATCCGGGGGTCGTTGTCACGGGATCGTCACTGTTGTAACGTCATTGCAACAGATGGACCTGCAGCCCCCCTCGGGTCCCTCATGTCTCGGGGTGTCGCCTCGCCGGTACGGGTGTCCGCCCGCCTCGCACCGGTGCAGACGACACCCCGAGCCGCGTCCCGGCCCAGGCTCCGGCTCAGGGACTCCGGCTCAGGTCTCCACGTCGCGACGACCCTCCAGGGCCCGCCCCAGCGTCACCTCGTCGGCGTACTCCAGGTCGCCGCCGACCGGCAGGCCACTGGCGATCCGTGTCACCTTGAATCCGAGCGGCTTGAGCAACCGGGCGAGATACATCGCCGTCGCTTCGCCCTCGATGTTCGGGTTCGTCGCCAGGATCACCTCGGTGACCGCTTCGGGTTCGAGTCGCGTCAGCAGCTCCTTGATTCGCAGCTGCTCGGGGCCGATGCCCTCGATGGGGCTGATCGCGCCCTGCAACACGTGGTACCGCCCGCGGAACTCGCCCGTCTTCTCGACGGCGACGATGTCACGGGGCTCCTCGACGACGCACAACGTGGTGGTGTCGCGCCGAGGGTCCGCGCAGATCCCGCACTCGGATCCTTCCGAGACGTTGAAGCACCGCGCGCAGAACGTCACTCGCTCTTTCGCCTCGGAGATCGCGCGCGTGAGCCGCGCGGCATCCTCGGCCGGGAGCTTCAGTAGATGGAATGCGATGCGTTGCGCGGACTTCGGGCCGATGCCGGGGAGCCGACCGAGCTCGTCGATGAGCGACTGCACCGGCCCCGCGTAGACAGTCACTCCGGTTCCCCACCGCCGAGGAGACCCCCGAGATCACCGAGCCCCGGGAGTCCACCCATCGCGTTGCTCTGCAACTCCCGCGCGCGGGCGACCGCGTCATGCACCGCAGCGAGGACGAGATCCTCCAGCAGCTCGACCTCGAGCGGGTCGACGACGCTCGGATCGATGCGCACTCTTGTGAACTCGAGGGAACCGGTTGCCGTAACCTTCACCCGCCCCCCACCCGCTTGCCCTTCGACCTCCTGGGCCGCGGCCTGTTCCTGGGCCGCGAGCATCTGCTCCTGCATCGCCTGGGCTTGTTTCAGCAGGTTCCCCATGAAGTCGTCGTCGCCGGACACGGCCACCTCTCAGGATTCGTCGGTGAGGAGCTCCGCCCCCGGGAACGCCTCGGTGATCCGATCGATCGAGGAGGTCGGAGCCGACGGGGCGTCGGTGAGCTCGCTCATGTCGACGGGCTCTTCGACCACGGGCGCCGCCACGGGCTTGGGAGGGGGCGCGGCCTCGCCGTCGACCACGAGCCGAAGCGGAACCGGTCGACCGAAGTGCGCGGCCAGCACCGCCTCCACCTCATGGCGGCGCTCTTCGCACTTCGCCCGGTGGGGAGCCGTGGGGAGCGCGAACACCGCGCCGCTCTCGTCGGCGGAGAGGAACCGTCCCGCGGCGTAGAGCGCCTTGACCATCCCCTTGAGTTGCGGGAGCACGACGTCGGCCCAGGCGACCGTGAGCTCGTCGCGGGAGGGGAAGTCACCGGCGGGCACGGGAGCGCTCTGCGGCTCGTCGGGTGTCGACGCTGGCTGCGGCGTCTCGGTCGGGGGCGCCTCCGCAGAGGGGGCCGTCTTGCGCGCGTGGCTGCCGAGCGCGGCGCGTCCCTCCGAAGTCATCGGCGGGGGTGCGGCCACTGCAGCGGCGGGACCGGCATTCGCCGCGGCCCGCTCGAGGCGCTCGAGGCGCTCGAGCAGCGCGCCCGGACTGTCGTCGGTGGCCGGGTTGGCGATGCGCACGAGCGCGACGTCGAGCAACACGCGCGGGTCAGTCGCGTGCCGCATCTCGACCAGCGCGCCGCCGAGGACTTCGAGCGCCCGCACGGTCGCCGCGGGGCCGAGCCGCTCGGCTTGGCTCGCGGCGCGTGCACGAGCCGACTCCGCGAGCTCGACGACATCGGGCGCCATCGCAACGAGGAACGTGTCGCGCAGCCAGGCCACGAGTCGTTCGGTGAGGCTGCGCACGTCGGTGCCCGCCGACACCGCCGCCGCGACTCCGGCGAGGGCTCGTGCGGCGTCGCGGTCGGCGAGCGCATCGACGAGGTCTTCGACCGACGGGCCGTCATCGGGCACCGAGCCCGCTGCCACGACCTGGTCGAGTGCTGAAAGCGTGTCGCGAGCGGAGCCTCCTCCCGCGCGCAGCACGTAGTCGAGCGCGTCGGGAGGAAGGTCGAGCCCCGCGTCCTTCACGATGTACTCGACGTGCTGGGTGAGGACGTCGGCCGGCAGCAGATGGAACTGCAAGTGCTGCGTCCGGCTGCTGATCGTCTTCTCGACCTTCTGCGGGTCCGTCGTCGCCAGGACGAAGACGACGTGCCCGGGCGGGTCTTCGAGTGTCTTCAACAGCGCGTTCGAGGCGCCCTTCGACAGCATGTGGACCTCGTCGAGGATGTACACCTTGCGCCGGCCGGCCGTGCCGAGCGCCGCCCGTTCGTTCAGCTCGCGGATGCTGTCGACGCCGTTGTTCGAAGCCGCGTCGAGCTCGAACACGTCGAAGGACGTGCCGTGCTCGATCGCCCGACACACCTCGCAGGTGCCGCACGGCTCGCCGTCGGCCACGTTCGGGCAGTTGAGGGCCTTGGCGAGGATGCGCGCTGTCGAGGTCTTGCCGGTGCCTCGCGGGCCGCTGAACAGGTAGGCGTGCGAGACGCGGTCCTCCCGAACGGCGTTGCGAAGGGCCCGCACCACATGGTCTTGCCCGAGCACCTCGTCGAACCGCTGGGAGCGATACCGGCGATACAGCGCCTGGTGACCCTCCATTCGGCCGACACTACCGGGCGCCTCGCGACGGGCGGCCCGGCTACCCTTGGGCACGCGCCCGCCATGTCAGGTGGCGGCCGGGTCCTGTGCAACGGCAGCCCGTGAACCGAGTCAGGGCCGGGAGGCAGCAGCTCTCAGCGGATACTGCTGTGTGCCGCAGATCGCCTGGCCGTCGCCGTGAGATGGCGGGCGCGTCACGCTCGCCAGTGAGTCGGGTGGGCGTGTCCGGAGGGATGCGAGAGCGGACGAATCGGCACGCCTGGAGAGCGTGTGTGGGGCAACCCACCGTGGGTTCGAATCCCACTCCCTCCGCCGACCGGCCTGTTTTCTTGGCCCGTGGTTGTCTCCGGGGCGACCTGCCGCCAAGAGAAGGGTCACGCGTGGTGGCGGGAGGTTCGAAAGACATCCCATCAGTTCCGCCCAGCACCGCCAGTCGGTCCCCGCACGGCCTCGGGGCCGAGCGCGCTACTGCAGGAGATCGATCGGGGCGAGACCGGCACGGTCCCGGATGGCGGACTGAGCAGCTGCGGCCCGTACGACCACGTCTCGCCCGTCGACGTGGAGCAGTTCGCCGGACCGCTTGAGGATCCGACCGTCGATGAGCACCGTGTCGACGTTGGCGGGTTGTCCGCACTGAACGAGCTGGAAGGTCGGGTTGGTGTCCGGTACCGGCAGCATGTTGGGCTGATCAGTGCGGACGAGGATCAGATCGGCGCGCTTGCCGGGGGTGAGCGAGCCGGTCACGTGATCGAGGCCGAGCACGTGCGCGCCGTTCAGTGTGGCGAGCTCAAGGACCTGCCGAGGGCGCATGAGCGGCGTGGGTGGGCCACTGCCGAAGAGATCCTCGGCGAGGACCTTCTCGAACGAGCCGCCGCGTCGCTGGTGCATTCGCGCCGAGTTGAGCAGCGTGCGCATCGCGCTGAACGGGTCCGCTGGGGTCTGGCAGGTGACGTCGACGGAGAATCCGAGGTCCTTGAACTGGACGCCGCCTTCGATCAGCTCCTGCAGGGGGGGTAAGCCAGCGCCGATGAGCGGGTCCGTCGAAGGACAGAGCCCGACCTTCATCCGGGTCTTGGCGATGAGCGCGATCAGTTCGGGAGAGGCACCCGCACCGTGGGTGAACAGCACGTCAGGACCGAGCAGGTGGATCTGTCGGGAGTAGTCGACGTGGGTGGCGATCGTCGCCAAGTCGAGCTGCCGCGCCGCATCGATCTCATCGGCGAGCGCGACCGGGTTGTGGATCGCGATGCCCAGGCTGAGCCGTCCGTCACCGTTGTCGTCGATCCAGTCGAGGGCACGGCGGAGCTCGCTCACACCGAGAGGCTCCTGGACGAGCGGCCAGGAGTCGCCGTAGCCGAAGCGAGCCCTGATCCCGGAGTCGACGAGCGCTTGCATTTCGGCTTCGGCGTCATCGAAGTCGCGAACCGCATGGGCCCAGTTGTGACACGTCGTGATCCCGACGTTGACCGCTTCGAGGGCGGCGTAGCGGACCGCGTCGTAGTGGTCCCGGGCGGTGTAGGACGGGGCCAGTTGGTGGAGCGCGAAGTACTGGGCGCCATCGTGGGCCAGTCCGCGCCAGATGCTGTTCCACATGTGCCAGTGGACCTCGACGAAGCCCGGTAGGGCGATGCAGCCGACCGCGTCGATCACCTCGGCTCCGGGTGCGTCGATCCGCAATGCCACGGCGAGGATCACGCCGTCGCGCACATGGATGTCGCCTACGGGGAGATCGCCGATCGCCGGGTCGACGCTTACCACGTGCGCGCCCCTGATCAAGTACTCGCCTCGTGGTGCTGCACCGGCGACCGTGGCTTCGTAACGGCTGTTCGACACGTCAGTCACACCCCTTGTCGAAATGAGCCCGCCGCACAACGTCCACGGGTTGAGACGACCGGTTCGAAAGAGTGTGCAGGAGTGCCGCAAACTCAGGCCGATGTAGCTGTTTCGGCGTCCGAGACCGCAGACCTCAATATGCTCCCATAGGCAGCCTCTCCGCCGGGACTCGACCGCGGACGTCATTCGCGCTCGATGTCAGTCGAGCACGATGACCTCATGGGTGTTGGCCGGTAGGTTCGAAAGACGTCTCACCAGTTCCGCTCGGCCGTTGCCACAACAGCAGCATCGGCCCTGATGGGGGTGCACGTCGCGTGTCCGGTCGCCCGTCCAGTCGCTCAGTGAGGGAAGGCACCGCTCGCGACGCAGTCATGCGTCCGCTCCGCAGTGTCCCCGACCGGCACATGCGTGGCACGATCGACCCGCGTCAAGGAGGGTGGGTTCGGCGGGCGGACCCTTCGTCGGGTGCGCTGGTGGGCCATTGCCATGACCGGAATCGAAGCTTCGACCTCTCCCCCTGCCTTGCCGCGCTGGTTTGGACCTAGAGCCAGCTCAGATGATCCGGCCGTCGCGGCCCTGATCGACCGCGTCGCGCGCGGGGCCGGATGGGCAGACATCGGCGGTCGGCTCAACCTCAACCTGCGGATAGACGCTGAGCCGCCGGTTGTCCTTCGGGTTCACAGGCCCTGGGTCAGCCGCGGGCGGGTCGCGGGACTGCGGCGCCTGCGGGAACGGCTCCAGCGGACGCAAGTCCGCGTCGCTCGGCCGATTCCGATTTCCGGCTGCGACCTCCTGAGGGTCGCTGATCGTTGGGCTGAGCTTGAGGAGTTCATCGATCACGTGCAGCCACGGGCGGACGAGGACTCCTACGTCCGCCTATTCGAGGAGCTCGGACGCGTTCACACTGCGCTCAAAGCAGTCTGGGAGCCCAGTCCGCCCGAACCCCTCGACGACCACAGAACCTTCAACCAACTGCGTTACTCGATCGGCTTCACACGCCGCAGGCTCGGACACCGCAGCGAGCCGGTCGTGCATCGGATGCGCCAACTGACTGGCGAGCTCTCCAAGCTCCGGAAGGAGGTCGAACTGCCATGCGCTCCGATTCACGGGGACTACAAATTGGCCAACGCGGGAGAACTGTCGGACGGCTCATGGGTCACCTTCGACCTGGATTTCGTGAGGGTCAGGGAGCGGCTGTATGACATCGCGGCCAGCCTGCACCACGTCGCACCGAGCGGCGAATTGCTCGAGCCGCGACGACTGCTCGACGCCTACGAAAGCACGGCTCCGGAACCGCTGACTCGCGGCGAGTACGTGTGGCTCCCCGGGGCTCTAGCCCTTGTGCCCCTGCACTGGGCTGCCACCGCAGGGCTCGTGGGCGACGGCATCCGCGAGGCCGAGAGCGCGATGACCGCCGCCGAGGCCTGGTGGTCGCGCCGGGCTGAACTCTCGTCGTAGTCCGGCGGCCGCGCCAGGGTGACTGGAGTTCTGAGGCTAGAGAACCGCACGGTATCGCTCCGAGCTGAACCTGCCCCAGATCGCCGGGTTGAGGGCAGGACAAGGGTCAGTCGCGCCTGCCCCGGATCTCGGCGAAGACGGCTTGGAGAACGTCCGAATTCGAAAGACGTCTCACTAGTTCCGCTCGCAGTAACGACCTGGTCTAGGCGTTGGCGTTGTCGACGCCGGGTGGACCAGCCAGAACCTTGGGGATGTACTCGACCAACTGGATGCGACCGTCAAAGGTACGGCTGTTGATCATGTCGAGTGCAACGTCGGGGTACCCGTCGTAGATCCGTTCCTGACCGCTGCTTCCCGTGATGACCGGGAAGACGACAACACGGAAGCGGTCCACGAGACCGGCTTTGAGGAGGGAGCGGCACAGGCTGAGGCTGCCCATCGTGCGCATGGAGCTGGCGCCCTCGTCGTCCTTCATCTTCCCCACGGCCTCGACGGCATCCTCAGTGACGAGCTTGGTGTTCGGCCACTGCAGCGGTTCCTTCAACGTGCTCGAGAAGACGACTTTCGAGAGGCCCGCGAGCACCTCCGTGGCCGGCTCCCCTTCGGCTGCGTAGCCCGACATGATGCGGTAGGTGTTCGCGCCCATCAGGACGGTGTGACTTGCTTCCGGCTGCTCGCCCAACCACGCGAGGTACTCCGGACCTTGCAATCCCCACCAGCCGGGCCAGCCCTCAGCGGCTCCGTAGCCATCGAGCGAAGTGATGAAGTCGACGAGCAGCTCTGGCACGGCGACCACAATACGAGCGAGTTGACGGCGCCTCGCTCGCGCTGAAGCGTGCAACAGTTCCGCCTCATGGACGACCGGGAAGCGATGACTCTCGCTCTGTCGGAGGCCGAGGCCGCGCTCGCGCACGGCGACGTCCCGATTGGCGCGGTCGCGCTGGTAGACGGCGAGGTCGTCGCCCGGCGCCACAACGAGCGCGAGCTCACCGGCGACCCGACCGCTCACGCCGAGCTGCTCGCCCTGCGCGACGCCGCGGCGACGCTCGGGCGCTGGCGGCTCGACGACGTCACGTTGGTCGTCACCCTCGAGCCGTGCGCGATGTGCGCGGGCGCGCTGGTGAACGCACGGTTGCGTCGGGTCGTGTTCGGCGCTCCGGACCTCAAGGCCGGTGCCGTGGGGTCGCTCTACAACCTGTGCGTCGACCCTCGACTGAACCATGAGGTCGAGGTGCAACACGGCGTGATGGCGGAGGAGTCGGCGGCGATGCTGCAGAAGTTCTTCTCGGCTCTCCGCTAGCAACCGAGTACTATACTGAGTATAGTACTCGGCATGGTGATCCGACATGCGTTGTTGGCCCTGCTCAGCGAGGGTCCGAAGCACGGCTTCCAGCTCGCTCAGGAGTTCGAGGCCCGCACCGGCGAGGTCTGGCCCCTGAACACGGGGCAGGTGTACACAACGCTTCAACGTCTCGAGCGCGATGAGCTGGTCGAGTCCGACGACACCGCCGAGAGCGGCGCGCAGAATCGATATCGCCTCACGGAGTCCGGCCGGGCGGAGCTGGACGCCTGGCTGCACAGTCCCCCCGATACGGGGAGTCCGCCCCGCGACGAGCTGGTGATCAAGGTGCTCGTCGCGTTGCGTGTGCCCGATGTCGACGTGACCGAGCTGACCCAGTCCTACCGCCGGCACGTAATAGAAGCCATGCACCAATACACGCGGTTGAAGGAGGACGCGCACGAGGACGACACGAGCCTCCTCCTTGTCGCCGACGCGGAGATCTACCGCCTCGACGCCGTCGTGCGGTGGCTCGATGCGGCCGAGGCGCGGATCAGGCGGATGCCGGCAATCGGCGGGCAGGGCACGGCACCGGCGCCACGGGTGGCGCGTCGCAAGATCGGAGCGCGGCGATGAGCGCAGTGCTCGAGGTGACGCAGGTGTCGAAGTCGTACGGAGAGGGGCCCACCGCCGTCCTCGCCTTGCAGGACGTCGATCTCGCCGTGCTCCCCGGCGAGCTCGTCGCGATCATGGGCCCGAGCGGTTCCGGCAAGAGCACCTTGCTGACCATCGCCGGAACGCTCGAAGAGGCCACGACCGGTCAGGTCGCGGTCGACGGGCAGGACACCTCCGCGATGTCCCGCAACGACCGCGCTCGACTTCGCCGACAGGTCATCGGCTACGTCTTCCAGGACTTCAACCTGCTCCCCGGCCTGACGTCGGCAGAGAACGTCTCGCTGCCTCTGGAGCTCGATGGCACTCGAGCCAAGGCGGCGCGGACGGCCGCGCTCGCGGCTCTCGAAGAGCTCGGTGTCGCTGATCGAGCCGACCGCTATCCCGACGAGCTGTCAGGCGGCGAACGCCAGCGCGTCGCGATCGCCCGCGCCATCGTCGGGGATCGCCGGCTGTTGCTCGCCGACGAGCCAACGGGCGCACTCGACTCCGTGAACGGCGAGGCAGTCATGCGTCTCGTGCGATCGGCGTGCAAGCGCGGCGTGGCCGGCGTGCTCGTCACCCACGACGCGCAGCTCGCGTCATGGGCGGACCGGGTCGTGTTCTTGCGCGACGGCCGAGTGGTCGACCAGTCCGCGCCCGTCGCGGGCCCCGAGTCGCTGCTCTCGCCCACGCCGGGACGATGAGCGCCGGGCACGCCAACGGAGGCATGCCCGCACGGCGTGCCGTCGTGCGCTGGGCCTCTCGCGTGTTCCGCCGCGACTGGCGCCAGCACCTCCTCATCCTCTCGTTGCTCACCGTCGCCATCGCGGCCGCGGTCGGGTTCACGTGTGCCGCGTTCAACATCGCTCCGGTGTCGGGCCAGGCCGAGTTCGGTGACGCCAATCACTACTTCACGTTCAACGACCCCGACCCGGCGACCCTGCAGGCGAAGCTCGACGCGGGGACTGAGTGGTTCGGCGAGATCGAGGCGATCGGGCACCGTCCGGTACCCGTGCCCGGCACGGTCAAGGAGATCGACTACCGATCGCAACAACCTGACGGACCGTTCGGGGAGCCGCTGCTGCGCCTGCGCTCGGGCCGCTATCCGGTGGCGGACGAACGAGGTCGCCGTCGCCGATGGCGTCGTCGATGCCCTCGGCGTCGGTGTCGGGTCAACGATCGACCTCGACGGCGTCACCCGCAATGTGGTCGGCATCGTCGAGAACCCGAGCAACCTCGGCGACGACTTCGCGCTGCTGCCCGCGTCGGCCCTCGCGCAATCAACGTACGTGGAGATGCTCGTCGACGCGAGCGAAGGACCGCGTCGACGACTTTCGACCGCCCGGTGACACCGGGCGCATCCTGAGCTCGCGCGGTGATCTCCCTGAGGACGTGCTTGCCGCGGTGCTGATCCTCGTCGTGAGCACCCTCGTGCTGACCTTGGTCGGGCTCGTCGCCGCCTCGAGCTTCACGGTCATCGCGCAGCGGCGACTGCCACAGCTCGGGATGATGTCGGCGGTCGGTGCTACGGAGAAGCACCTCCGCCTCACCATGCTCGCGACTGGTGCGGTGACGGGTGTCGTGGCCGCGGTCGTCGGCACGGTGCTCGGCTTGGCCGGGTGGATCGCGCTCGCTCCGAGCGTGAGCAACGCGGTCGGGCATCGCATGGATGCGCTCAACATCCCGTGGTGGCTCGTGCTCGCGGCGATGTTGCTCGCGGTCGTTGCCGCGACTGCGGCCGCGTGGTGGCCGGGCCGCACCATGTCCCGCATCCCGACCGTGCTCGCTCTGTCGGGCCGGCCTCCGGAGCGGCCCGCGCTCCATCGGTCTTCGCTGCTGGCCATCGGGTGCCTCGTCGGCGGCGCTGTGTGTCTGGCCGTCGGAAGCAAGACGGGCGCAGCGTCGGCGATCGACTTGACGCTCATCGCGGTCGGGCATGCTCGCGGTGATCGCCGGCGTGCTCCTGGTGAGCCCCCTCGCCATCCAAGCGCTCGCGCGGCTCGCTGCTCGCGTCCCCGTCGCCGCCCGCCTAGCCCTTCGCGACCTCAGTCGCTACCGATCGCGATCGGGCGCAGCCCTCGCCGCGATCGCGCTCGCTCTCGGCATCGCGGTGGCGATCGTCGCGACGGCTGCAGCGGCCGAGAACAACGCGGGCTCCGGCAACCTGTCGTCGACCCAGCTCCTGGTGTACAACGCGGACAAGTTCGGTCTCGTCATCGCCGACGAGGCGACCCTCGACCGGCTCCAGGCCGGAGTGGATGAGATCTCCGCGTCGCTGCCGGGCGCCGTCGCCACGCGCCTCGACCTCGCGATCGATCCGCAGGCCACGCCCGCGTCCTCCGACGAGGAGGCCCGCGATCGCGCTCGCGCGGCCCGTCTCGGACGGGTTCGGCCTACGCCGGTGCGGTGTACGTCGCATCACCCACGCTGCTCGCCACCTACGGACTCGATTCCGGGGACCTCGTGGGCAAGGACATCCTCACCACGCAGTCCGGCGAGGTCGAGATCATGGGTGCAGGTCGCCCCTCGCCCGATCGTCGAGTTCCCGGCGAACGCTTCACTGCTACCGGAGGCCTGCACGAGACGTACTCGTCGCTCCCGAGCGCGCTCATCACTCCGGAACGTCTGACCGAGCGGGGATGGAGCGCCGCGCCGTCAGGGCAGTGGCTGATCGAGACAGCGACGCCGCTGTCCTCGAGCCAGCTCAGGGCGGCGCGCATCATCGCGACGCAGTACGGCATCGAGATCGAAGGTCGCGACGATCAGGCCCGGCTCGCGAACTTGGGTCGGGGCGCGATCGCCGCCGGGATGCTGCTCGCGCTTGCGATCCTGGCGATGACCGTCGGGCTGATCCGCAGTGAGTCGACGGGGGAGCTGCGCACGCTCACCGCGACGGGTGGGACGTCATCGACGCGTCGCAGCATCAGCGCCGTCACGGCGGGTGCACTTGCCGCGCTCGGAGCGCTGCTCGGCATCGGCGGCGCGTACATCGCGCTGGCGGCGGGTCGCCTCAGCAACCTCACACCCCTCCCGCTCGGTCACCTCGCCGTCATCGCCGTGGGCACTCCGCTCGTGGCACTTGCCGCAGGGTGGGCGTTCGCCGGCCGGGAACCCGCCGTCCTCGCGCGACGCCCGCTCGACTGACCACGAAGACTGGCCCCAGGCCTAGTTCGCCAGCGCGTACAGCCTCCACGGCGAGTCGAAGCCCTTGAGGCTGTGCTCGCCGCGGTCGTCGAAGCGGACGTCGCCGCCCAGCAGCAGATCGCGGACGGTCGACGACACGAAGATCTCGCCGTCGACCGCGGCCTCCTCGACTCTCTTCGCGATGTTGACCGCGACCCCGGCGATGTCGCCGTCCGTTCTCACCTCGATCTCCCCCATGTGCAGCCCGCACCGAATCGGAACGCCCATGCTCGATACCTCGCGACGGAAGTCACGCACGAAGTCGAGCGCCGGTGACGGCGAGTCGAAACGCAACAGCAACCCGTCGCCGGTGGCCTTCACCATCACGCCGCGGTGGCGGTTCGCCATCGCCCACGCAACGCGATCGTGGCCGTCGAGTGTGCGTCGCCACTGTTCGTCGCCGTCAGCCGCCGTGCGCGCCGTCGATCCCACAATGTCGGTGAAGACGACTGTCGCGAGCGTACGTTCGCTGCGCGCCGGTGCAATCGAGCCGCAGATGAACTCGAGATGCACGTCCGACACCGTTCGCCACTCCGGTCCGACAAGCGTGATGTGGTCGCTGCCGGCGGTCTCGGTGTAGATCGCGCCGGGGATCTGCTCAGCGAGCCATCGGCCGGCGGCGACGGGGACGACCGCGTCGCCGACGTCGTGCGTGACGAGCGTCGGCACCGCGATCTCGCTGAGCCGGTCGCGGGCATCGAGCGGGGCGAAGCTCGCAGCCTGACGTCCGATGTCTGCTGAAGTCGCGCTCAGTCGCTGGAATCGGCCGCACCACCGGACGAACGCCCCATTGTCCTTCTGCGAGGGGTTGAACCACTCGACGAACCACTGCGGGTTCGTCCCCCACTCATCGATGAGACGCCCGAACTTGCGAAGCGTCGTGTCCAAGTCGGGGTCGAACTCGACCGAGGCTGCGACCCCCGGGCTGGAGTTCCCGAGCACAAGTCGCTCGACGCGGTCGGGATGGAGGACGGCGAAGAGCTGAGACATCAGGCCACCCTCGGAGAAGCCGACGAGCGTCGCCGCGCTCCAGGCCCGCCGCGTCCATCACCGTCAAGATGTCGTCGCAGCGCTGTTCGAGCGTCGGCGCGGCGTCGAAGCGATCGGACAGTCCGATCCCGCGTTTGTCGAACGCGGTGACGCGCGTGTGGTCGCCCTGGTACTCGAGGGAGCGGCGAAACAGCTCCTGCTCCCAGATGAGCTCGCAGTTCGAGATCAGGGGAGGGACGACGAGCACATCGGGGCCTGAACCCCACTGCTGCCATGCGAGCCGGTGCCCGTCGCCGGCGCGCGCGTACTGAACGTCGGGCACATCCATCGGCGGGATTGTCGCACGGGGCGCCCACTAGCGTGCGACCCGGAAGGATGCCAGAGCGGACGAATGGGACGGCCTCGAAAGCCGTTGAGGTCTTCGGGCCTCCGTGGGTTCGAATCCCACTCCTTCCGCTCGCACAGGGGTGGGCCCCGTGCCGGGCTGATCGTCGCGGACGACCACGCAATCAGTGTCGGTGGTGACCGGCTGATTCGTGGGCGTGCGCGTCGTCGGGATCGACGTGCACGTGGGCATCATCGAGGTGGGCGACGGCATGCAGCAGTCGGTGGCGTACGTCTTCGGCGATCGAATGCCCATCGCTCACCGGAACCGCTGCGGGCACGGTGATGTCGAGGTCGGCCACGAGCCGGTGCCCAAGCCACCGAACCCGCGGCGCACTCACTGCAACGACCCTGGGCGATGTGGCCGCGACGGATTCGACGAGCCCGACGATCGCGGGATCGACCGCGTCCATGAGCCGGTAGTAGACCTGCCGGGCAGCGCCTCGCAGCACCGCGAAGATCGCGATCGAGATGCCGAGACCGACGACGGCATCGGCTCGCTCCAAGCCCGCCCACACGCCGACGGCACCGAGTGCAACAGCCAGAGACGTGAAGCCGTCGGTGCGGGCGTGGTAGCCGTCGGCCACAAGCGCGGCAGACCCGATCGCGTTGCCTTCGCGGATCCGGTACAAGGCGACGAGCTCGTTCCCGACGAACCCGATGATGCCGGCGACGAACAGGATCCCTACGTGACTGACAGGCCGGGGGTGGACAAGGCGACTGATCGCCTCCCATGCCGCGATCACCGCCGACACTGTGATCATCAGGATCACGAACACCCCGGCGAGGTCCTCGGCACGGTGATAGCCGTAGGTGTACCTGCGGTTCGAGGGACGGCGGCTCAGTCGAAAGGCCAGGAATAGCGGCACTGCGGTGAGCGCGTCGGAAAAGTTGTGGATCGTGTCCGCGAGCAGCCCGACGGAATCGGTGAGCACCACGATCGTCAGCTGCACGAGCGCGGTCAGGATCAAAGCGATGAACGACACCTTGACCGCATGCACCCCACGCTCACTGGCTTCGAGCGCGTCGTCGATCGAGTCCGCGGCGTCGTGACTGTGCGGGCGGAAGATCTGCGCGAAGACTTTCCGGAGACCGCGCTCGTGGTCATGCCCATGCTCGTTGTCATCGTCGTGGTGGTGGTGGTGATCGTGATCCGCGTGGGGACCGTCTCGGTGTTCGTGGGTCACGCGGTGTCTCTCTTGGCGTGGTGGCGTCCACCCGTCACGAGGTGGTCGGCCTGGAGGAGGGCTTCTGAGGCCAGACGTTCGATGTGCTCGTTCTCCGCCGCGTAGAAGATGCGATTGCCGTCGCGTCGCGTCCGTACTGCGCCGACGAGACGAAGCTTCGCGAGGTGCTGTGACACCGCGGTCGGGCGAACACCGACGTGAGCGGCGAGCTCTGTGACCGAGTGCTCGCCGTGCAAGAGCGCCCAGACGATCGCCAGACGCGTCGGGTCGGCAAGAAGCTTCAGCATCTCGGCCGCAGCGACGAACTCTTCGCCCGAAGGACCCTCAACTACCTTCGCAGACACGAAGATAGTGTGCCAACGAAGACCAGGTCGGCGCAACCCAGTTCCGCTCAGCAGCGACCGCCGCACTCAGCGACGTTGCAATCACCCGTCCGAGGATGCCGCCCACAGGTTGATGCCCTCGTCGACCGCATACGCGTCGATGCCGTCGAGCTCCTCGGCGGTCAGGGTCAGGCGATCGAGAGCACGGACGTTGTCATCCAATTGAGCGACGCTGCTCGCACCGATGACGACCGAGGTCATCCGCGGGTCTCGAAGCGCCCACACCAGCGCGAGCTCGGCGAGGCTCTGCCCTCGGCGTGTGGCGATGGCGGCCAGCGCGCGCACGTTGGCGAGCCGCTCCTCGGTGATCATGGCGCGTGACATCGCGCCCCCGGTCGCGACGCGCGAGTCGTTCGGGATGCCGTTGAGGTAGCGGTCGGTGAGCAAGCCCTGTGCGAGCGGTGAGAAGCGCGATGCAGCCGGCTCCCACCGACTCGAGCGTGTCGAGCAGGCTGTCGTGTTCGAGCCAGCGGTTGAACATCGAGTACGACGGCTGATGGATGAGCAGCGGGACGCCGTGCTCGTGCAAGAGACGGGCGGCTTCGACCGTGCGAGCCGACGAGTACGACGAGATCCCGACATAGAGGGCCTTGCCCTGCGTCACCGCGCTGGCGAGGGCGCCCATCGTCTCTTCGAGAGGCGTGGCAGGGTCGAAGCGGTGCGAGTAGAAGATGTCGACATAGTCGAGTCCGAGGCGGCGCAACGACTGGTCGAGCGACGCCAACAAGTACTTGCGCGATCCCCACTCGCCGTACGGACCGGGCCACATGTCGTATCCGGCCTTGGTCGAGACGATGAGCTCGTCACGGTGGTCCGCCAGATCGGTCGCCAGCAAGCGGCCGAAGGTCTCCTCAGCGGCTCCATACGGTGGCCCGTAGTTGTTGGCGAGATCGAAATGAGTGATGCCGACGTCGAACGCGCGACGGCAGATGTCGCGCTGCACCGTGAACGGACGGTCATGGCCGAAGTTGTGCCACAGACCGAGTGAGATGGGAGGGAGGCGCAACCCGCTCCGACCACAGCGGCGGTACTGCATCGCGTCGTAACGGTCTGATGCCGCGGCGTAGCTCACTGGACTCGAGCCTACGACGGTCGCTCTGAACGCCAAGAGGAGTCGGCCGTTGAGTGATCGCGGAACGTGAGGCGGTAGCTCCGCGGTGTCGCTCCGGTGACTCGGGCGAACTGCCGCCGGAACGCTCCGAGTGAGCCGAAGCCGGTGGCGAACGCGATCTCCGTCACGCTGAGGTCCGTCTCCTCGAGCAACGTGCGCGCGCGCTGGACGCGGCGCTCGCTGATCCATTGCAGCGCGCCGCGGCCCGTCTCCGCTTCGAATCGGCGCGAGAGCGTTCGGGTGCTCATGTGAGCCTTGGACGCCAGCACGCGCAGCGTGAGCGCCTCGTCGAGATGGGCCTCCGTCCATTCCAGCAGTGCTTCCAACGAGCCCGCCGCTCGACCGTTCGCGTTCACCCGGTACTGGGCTTGTCCGCCGGTGCGGAAGGGCGGGCTCACGAGCAGCCGGGACACATCGTTCGCGTAGCTCTGCCCGTGATCCTGCCGGAGGATGTGAAGGCAAAGGTCGGCGGCGGCGAGCATGCCGCCGGAGCTCAGGACATCTCCGTCGTCCACGAACAGCTCGTCGTCGAGGAGCTTCACGTCGGGGAACAGCTCACGAAACTGCTCGGCGAGCGCCCAATGCGTCGTGACCCGGCGGCCGTCGAGCACGCCGGCGAACCCGAGCACGAAGGCGCCGGTGCACAGCGCCACCAGCCGTGCCCCCCGCCGGGCGGCTTCCGCGACCGCGGCGAGCGCCTCGGGATCGCGACGGCGATCGGGCTCATCGAGACCGGGCACGATGACGGTGTCGGCCGAGGCCATCCTCGTCCACGGCTGCACATCGCTGAAGGACATGCCGATCGTCCGCAGCTCTACCTGTTCGCCGCCACAGATGTACACGTCGTAGGGGGATTCGAGCTCGTCCCGCATGGCCAGGAACGCGGTCGGGCGGGGTCCGAATGCCTGGATGGCCACCGCCACGTCGAGCGCAAGGGTGCCGTCGAGAACCGCGATCGCGATCGAGTGGCGGCGCCCCAATCCCGTCATGGCGCATTCTGGCGCATTCGTGGCTGCATGCGGAGCGACGCGGAGCGCGATCCAGCGGACGATCGACGCATGCCTGCCGCACCCGACACGATCGTGCTCGTCCACGGCTTCTGGGTCACCCCGCGGAGCTGGGAGGACTGGGTCGCCCACTACGAAGGCCGTGGCTTCACCGTCGTGGCCCCCCCATATCCCGGCTTCGAGGTCGAGGTCGAGGCGCTCAACGCTGACCCGTCGCCCATCGAGGCGCTCACGGTGCCTTCGATCATCGAACACCTCGAGGGCGTCGTGAAGTCACTGCCTACGGCGCCGATCATCATCGGCCACTCCGCGGGCGGCGCGTTCACGCAGATCCTGCTCGATCACGGCTGCGGCGTCGCGGGCGTTGCGATCTGCTCGGCACCGACGGAGGGCGTGCGCGCGACGCCACTGTCGCAGGTGCGCTCGACGTTCCCGGCGCTGAAGAACCCGGCGAACCGGCACAAGGCCGTCGGCTTCACCCATGAGCAATGGCAGTACGCGTTCACGAACACGTTCCCCGAGGACGAGTCGCGGCGGCTGTACGAGCGCTACGCGATCCCGGCTTCCGGGCGAATCCTCTTCAACAGCGTGCTCGCGAACTTCGAGCCCGGTCCTCAAGACACCTGGGTCGACTACAAGAACGACGCGCGTCCGCCGCTGCTCTTCATCTCTGGCGAAGAGGATCACATCATGCCGCCGAAGGTCCAGCGGTCGAACGCGAAGCACTACAAGTCGAAGACCATCACGGCGGCGAAGGAGTTCCCGGGTCGGGCGCATCTCATCACGGCTCAGGAAGGGTGGCAGGAGGTAGCGGACTACGCCCTCGACTGGGCCCTCGCGAACGCAGGACGCACCGCGGACGAGGGCGGCGTCGAGCCTGGGTCGTGACCGACGGCGCGCCGCCCCTGCAGCTGACTCACATCGGCGGGCCGACGGTCCTGATCGAGGTCGGGGGTTGGCGCATCCTGACCGACCCGACGTTCGACGCACCGGGACGCCGATACAAGTTCGGGTGGGGGACGGCGTCCACCAAGGTCGGCGCGCCGGCGATGTCGGTTGCAGAGGTCGGCGCCGTGGACGCCATCCTCCTCACCCACGATCACCACGCCGACAACCTCGACGACTCGGGTCGTGCGCTGCTCGCCGGTGTGCCCACCGTCGTGACCACCCGTCCGGGCGCCGGCCGGCTCGATGGCAAGGTCCGCGGACTCGCGCCGGGAGAAGCAGTGACGCTCTCCGACGGTGTCCGGCCGCCGGTCGTGGTCACGGCGACCCCGTGCCGGCACGGGCCACCGCTGTTTCGACCCATCGTCGGAGACGTCATCGGTTTCGCCCTCACATGGCTGGGCCAACAGCACGGCGCGCTCTGGATCTCTGGCGACACCGTCCTGTACCGCGGCGTCCTCGACTTCGCCGACCGGGTACCGGTCGGAGTCGCGGTGCTCCACCTCGGCGGTGTGCGATTCCCGGTCACCGGCCCGCTCCGCTACACGATGACTGCGAACGACGCCGTTCGGTTGTGCCAACGGCTCCGGCCCGAGGTCGTGTTCCCGGTGCACTACGAGGGCTGGTCGCACTTCGTCGAGGGCCGAGCGGCGATCGAGCGCCGCCTTGCCGACGCCCCCGCCGAGGTCCGAAACGTCTTCAGGTGGCTGCCGATCGGCACGCCGACTGCCATCGAGGCCTGACGACCTCCAAAGCGTCCGTGCTATCGCCTCTGTTTGGCTTTCAGCGCCCGCCGGCGGCGGCGACCGCCGCTCGGGGATTCCCAGATCCAGGTCGGCACGCCGCGCCCATGCAGCGGCGCGAGGTGGCCGTCATTGCCGGAGCGGTAGCTCTCGGGATCGGACACGAAGATGATCGGGAGGTAGTGCATGGTGGTGTCTCCTTCGTCGAAGTGACCGGTGCGGCCACTCCGACGAAGGTACGAATTCCGCTCTCCCGGTCCTTGGAGATGATCGAGAGAGAACGTGGAGATCCGCTGTGTGCCTTCAGTCGCGCTAGGCGGCGACGGAGGCTGGCTCCTCGACGGGTGCTTCGCCCGCCTGCATCCGGCTTCGCTGCACGAGAAACACCGCCGCGACCACACCCAGGATGATCACGACAACAGCGATCGCCCGCTTCTTCGAGCTCACCGCGACCGCCGAGTTGACCACACTGTCAGCCAGGCTTTCGAAAATCGCCTCATCGTTCAGCGCCATGTTCTCCTCCAGACGGAACGAGCGTGACCACGACGCTACACACCGGGGACTTGGGTCTGGCGGGCCGCTGGCGGCTGACCCCTCAGAGCACGCGGAGCACGACCAGCGCGACGTCGTCGTTGCGCTCGATGATCGGCAAGAGGTCCTCGATGGTGTCGCCGAGCCTGCCCGCGACGTCCTCCGCCGAGCCGCCGCCCTCGGTCGCCTTGCGGACGATCCCGGCGAGCGCCGCGGGGTCGAGTCCGTGGGGAGGAGAGACGTCGGTGACGCCGTCGGTGTAGAGCACGACGGTGTCACCCGTCGTCAGCTCACCCGTGGTCGTGGTGACCGAGATTGCCTCGACTGCACCAACCAGAGTGCCGGGTACCCCGATCGCGGTTGTCGTCCCGTCCCGACTGATGCGGAGCGGCAGAGGATGCCCGGCGGCGGTGGTCGTGTATTCCCAGCGTCCGTCGTCCGCCCTGTCGAGCGTCAGGTAGACGACGGTGCAGAAGAGGTCGCGGTGGCCGGCGTGCAACGCGTCGTTCAGCCAACGGAGGACCTCCGATGGACTCGACCCGTGGGTCGCCGCCGCTCGGATCGTGTGCCGGGCGATCGCGGTGACGGCGGCCGCGTCTGGCCCGGTGCCGCAGACATCGCCGATGACGAACGCCCACTGATGGTCGTCGATCGGGAAGACGTCGTAGAAGTCACCGCCTACTTCGCTGACCTCCCCGGCGGCCCAGTACCGAGCGGCGATGCTCAGCCCGGCTATCGCAGGGAGGCGAGGAGGCAACAGGGCGGCTTGGAGCTTCGTGGCGATCGATCGGTGCTGCTCGGTCAGCCACACGTTCTCGAGCGCCTCGGCGATGCGTCCTGCCGCCGCCTGAGCGAGCGCGACGTCATCGTGGTCGTAGACCCGCGCCGACTCCGCGCTCACGAACTGGATCGCCCCGATCGTGCGTCGCTTCGTGTTGAGCGGGACGGTGATGACACTCGTGAGGTGCAGCTTCTCGATGAGATCGAGCAGCTCCTCGCGGAGGTCGGACACCCCCGCCTCGTCGATGGCGGCGTCGATGAACTCTTGGGTCACCTCGCGGAGGAACTCGAGCCTGCCCGTGCGGATCACCGCAGGCACGCCCCGGGGGCCATCCGGGTCGAACGGGTACCTCTGGCGCAGCGCAACCGCCCACTCGACCTTCGCGGGATCGCTGTGCGCCACCTCCGTCTCGAGCGCCGCGCCCGGTTCGGGAAGGAAGTGGAGCGTGCACCAATCGCCGAGCTGGGGCACGGCAGCCGCCGTCACCGCCCGCATGAGCGACCGAACGTCGCGCGCGCCCGCCGCGACGCGATTGAGCTCGCCCAAGAACTCGAGTCGCTCCCGCTGGAGGCGCTCACGACGCACGGCCTCCTCGGCCTGATCGGCCCGCCGGGCCGCGTCGAGCTCGAGCAGCTTGCGCGCGGTGAAGTCGGACGCGCACCCGATCGTGCCGGTCACGTTGCCGTCACGATCCTGAGTCACCGTGCCGCGCCCTTGCACCCAGTGCACGCTGCCGTCGGGCCACATGACGCGATGCTCGACCTCGTACCCCGATTTCTCAGCCACGGCTCGTTCGAGCGTCGCGAGGGTGTCCGTGACGTCGTCCGGATGGATGAGCGCAACCCAAGACTCGAACCGACCGTCGAACTCGCCCGCCTGCAGGCCGAAGACGCGCTCGAGGGTGGTGTCCCATTCCGTTTTGCCGCTCGCCATGTCCCAGCGCCACGTCCCGAGCTCTCCAGCCGCGAGCGCGAGCACGAGATGCTCGCCAAGATCGGACGCCTTTCGTTGGAGCACGCGCAGCTCGGACTGCGTCTCGTCGGCCGCTCCCACGATGCCGACGACGGCCCCGTTGTCATCGCGGAGCGGCGCGACCCATGCGTACGCCCAGTCGGTGGTGCTGTCCGGCATGCTCACGGGGACGGCGCCGCTCCAGGTCTCTCCCGCGAGGACCAGGTCGACGATGTGGCGCACGTCTTCGCTGTCGCCGGCGGAGAAGAACTCGAGGATCGACCTTCCGACAGCCTGATCAGCGCTCAGCGAGTACGTCCGCTGGGCGACGCTGTTCCACGCGAGGATCGTTCCCTGGAGGTCGGCGATCACCACGGCATGGGGGAGCGCGTCGAGCACGAGATCGCTCCGTGTCAATGCCCGTATGGCGGCTGATTCGCTCGGTGTCGCCATCATCGCCGTCCCCTGCCACCCCCGCACGAGATCGCCGTCAACGTACTCGGCATCCTTCGACTCGCACCCGCACGACGCACCCCTCGACGCCATTGCGCACCTGCACCAGGTCGCACAGCTGGTTCGCGAGCCACAGCCCGCGTCCGCCCATGGCATCGGGCGTTGGTCGACGGCGACCGACCAGCGGGTCTTGCAGGTAGCCGTCGTCGTTCACTTCGCAGACCACCGCATCGCCGTCGATCCAGGCTCGGAGTGTCCCGGCGCCGCCACCATGGCGCACGCTGTTCGTGACGATCTCGTCGACGGCGAGCACGAGGTCTGCCGTGCGCTCGGCCCCGAGGCCCACGTGCTCGGCGAGGCCGGCAATCAGGCCGCGCAGGCCGCGTACTCCGCGCTCGTCGAACGATTGCAGGTACGCGCCTTCCGGGGCGGCGCGCAGTGGCTTCCAGAACGGGTTGCGATCGCTGGTAGATGCGGACGGCCCGTGCGCGCGGCAGGCCTCGGTGATCACGTCGCCGCTCAACGATCCCACGTCGTAGGGGCACTGGATTTCGACGCCCTCGCTCTCAGCGAACGCGGTGTCGAGCAGCTCCTCGTGGATTTGGCATTCGACGAGCTCGTCCGCGAGCGTCCCGACCAGATCGGCTCGCCGATGCCGACGACCCGGCCGCCGGCTTGGCCGCGGACGAAGTCGTCCCAGACCGAGATGATGCGCCCTGGGTTGCGCCCGACCATGGTCATGTCCGTGAACGTGACGTCGGTCGTCGCGTCGCCGACGGCGGTCCGCAATGCCGTGAGCCGCGGCTCGGGGACCACGACGAGCACCGCCGCACCGTCCGTGCGGGCGCGTTGCACGATGGGCAGGGTGCGCGCGACGAACTCCGCGGGGCCGTCGTACATCAGCGCCTCGTGTCGAAACCCGCTCAACCGGTCTCCCGACCGTCACTGCCACCCTGGCGCGTCCCTCATTCCCGGCTTGCGCCGGGTTCAAACCCTAGATCCGGGGATGCGAGGTCGCCCACCTTCCGAGCGAAGGTGGGCGAGGAGCGAGGTGAGCGCGCAGTCACTGGCCGACTCACAGACGGCGACGGGGTCACCATCAAAGCGGTGCATGGCGACCCGCACACTTCCACCAACGCAGGTGGCGATGAACACCGTGCCGGGGTCGACACCGTCGATGGGCTCGTCTCCCGCGACCCCGGTGGTCGCGACGGAGACGTCGGCTTCGAGCAGCTCGGCAACCCCCGTGGCCATCTCAGCAGCGGCTTGCTCGCTGAGCACCGATGCCGCCTCCACATCGAGTAGGGCGCGCTTGACCGGTTCTTGGTAGGCGACGACTCCACCGCGGAACCAGTCGGAGGCGCCCGTGACGGTGGCGAGGGCCTCACAGATCCGGCCGGCCGTGCACGACTCGGCACAGGCGATGGCGCGCCCATCCAACGCGCGCGCGACGAGCTCCGCGGTCCCCGCCATGGTCACGTCGATGTACGTACCCGTCTCGTCGGTGAACCCCCATCGTGCATCGGGTCGGCCAGAGCGGGTACGGGTCGAATATAGGTAACAGCAAGGAGGGGATCTGATGGCGTTCATCTATCCCGAGAGTCGCTACTACTACGACTGGTACCAGGGCGAAGTGCCGATGGATCCGCCACCACCGACGGATGGCGTGATCAAGGCCGCTGTCGTCGATCGGCTGCGCGAGAACCTGTTCACGAAGGACTGCGACCTCGCCGTCGATGTGAAACGCGGGGTGGTCATCCTTCGAGGGCTCGTGGACTCGCGTCTTGCCAAGCGCTCGGCGGGCGACGATTGCTGGGACACCCTTGGCGTGACCGACGTCAGCAATCAGCTCGAGGTGGTGGATGTCGCCGGTGAAGGACGGACCCGAGAGGACTCGCGACATCATGACGACTGACGTCGTCGCACTGAGCGCCGACGCATCGCTGCAGTCGGCGGGTGCGGCGATGCGCGACAACGATGTTGGCTCCGTCGTCGTGACGCAGAACGCCGCGGCTGCCGGCATCGTCACCGACCGCGACATCGTTCTGCGGGCGGTTGCCGAGGGCCGCGACGTCGCCGCGACGCCGCTGAGCGTCGTGAGCACGGACAAGGTCGTGTCGGTCGGTCCGGATGAGCCGGTCGAGGTCGCGGTACAGCTGATGCGGGAGCACGCCGTGCGCCGTGTCGTTGTCGTCGACGGCGATCGCCCGGTCGGGGTGATCTCGATGGGCGATCTCGCTCGCCGACGCGATCCGGGCTCCGTGCTCGCCGACGTCGTGGCAGCGCCCCCTCACTCCTGACGGTGATAGAGCCGCGACATCGGCAGCGTGTCGGCGAGCACTGACTCTGGTGTCATCTGGGCGAGGCCCTGGATCAAGCGGGCGACGACTCCGGTCCAGCCCGTTTGATGCGACGCACCCAAGCCGGCGCCGTTGTCGCCGTGGAAGTACTCGTAGAACAGGATCAGGTCGCGCCAGTGTGGGTCCTCTTGGAACAACCGTGTGCCGCCGTACACCGGGCGATGGCCGTCGGCGTCTCGCAGGAATGTGGACACGAGCCGGCGGGACACCTCCTGCGCCACCTCGAAGAGCGTCATCTGCACACCTGAACCGGTAGGGCACTCGATCTTGAACGAGTCCCCGTAGTACCGGTAGTGCTGCAGAAGCGCGCGGACGACGAGCAGGTTGATCGGGAACCAAACCGGACCCCGCCAGTTCGAGTTGCCTCCGAACATGCCCGTTGTCGATTCCGCGGGCTCGTACTGCACCTCGTACACGATGCCGTCGACGTCGAGCCGGTACGGGTTGTCGAGATGCCAACGGGAGATCGAACGTATGCCGTGAGGACCGAGGAACCGCTCCTCGTCGAGCACTCGCGTCAGGATGCGCCGCAGCTTGTACTCGTTCACGAGAGAGAGGATGCGGCGGCCGTTGACGCCGTCGACGAGTGGGTCGGCGACGGTGGTGAGCAGGTCATGGTTGCGCTCGAGGTAGTCGCGAATGCGAGCGGCGAGTCGCGGGTATCGGGCGATCACCGACGGCTCGACGACCGTGACCGCACACATCGGCAGGAGCCCGACGAGCGATCGCACCTTGAGCCGCTGGCCGCTGCCATCGGGACGGCGGAGCACGTCGTAGAAGAAGCCGTCCTCTTCGTCCCACAGCTCGTCGGGATGGTCACCGATCGGATCGACCGCGGCTGCGATCCAGAAGAAGTGCTCGATGAACTTCAGCACTAGGTCCTCGTACGACGAATCGTGTTCGGCTACGGCGAGGGCGAGCTCGAGCATGTTCTGACTGAACATCGCCATCCACGCGGTGCCGTCCGCCTGTTCGAGGCTGCCGCCCGTCGGCAGCTTCGCGCTGCGGTCGAAGACTCCGATGTTGTCGAGGCCGAGGAAGCCGCCCTCGAACACATTGCGACCGGATGGGTCTTTGCGGTTCACCCACCACTGGAAGTTCAACATGAGCCGCGTGAACGACTCCTTGAGAAACGAGATGTCCTCAGCGCCGACGTGCGCTTCCCTGCCGTGAAGGAAAAGCGTCGCGAACGCGTGCACGGGCGGGTTCACGTCGCCGAAGTTCCACTCGTATGCCGGCATCTGGCCGCTCGGATGCAGGTAGAGCTGCGAGAGCATCACGTGGAGCTGGTTCTTGGCGAAGTCAGGGTCGACCATCGCGAGCGGGATGCAGTGGAACGCGAGGTCCCATGCGGCATACCACGGGTACTCCCACTTGTCCGGCATCGAGATGACGTCGTGGTTGATCATGTGGAACCACGACTCGTTCCGGCTGCCGCGCCGGGCCGGCATGCGCAACGGGTGCGACTTGCGTTCGCGCAGCCACACGTCGACGTCGAAGTAGTAGCACTGCTTCGACCACAGCATGCCCGCCAACGCCTGGCGCATCACCGACCGCGAGTCCTCGTCCACCTCCGGCGGCGTGATCGACTCGTAGAACTCATCCGCCTCGGAGCGGCGAAGGGCGAGATAGCCGGCGGCGTCGTCAAACGGGTTGGTGAGCTGCTCGGGCGCCGCGAGCGTGAGTCGCACCAGCATCGTCTGCTGCCCGCCACCATCGACCGTGAGCCGGCGACGCACCGCGGCCTTCGTGCCCACGCGCGCCGGGTTCACCGTGGCCGCGCCGTGCACCACGTGATCGGCGATGCCGTCTTTCGGGAAGGCGGGGCCCTCGACGCCCCAGAGGCGCTGGGCGTTCGACTCGTTTTCGCAGAAGAGCAGCTCCCCGCCCGCTTCCGAGTACAGGTAGAAGTCTCCGAGCGCGTCGTGCTCGGCCTTGACCACCGGCGCTGGTGCATCCGCCACGAACAGACGGGGCTTCGGTCGGTCGGGAGACCACGACCACGTGTTGCGAAACCAGAGATGGGGAAGCACGTGCAGCGAGGCGGGCTCGGTCGAGCGGTTGTGAATGGTGATGCGACAGAGCAGATCCTCGGGCTCGATCTTGGCGTACTCGACCTCGACGTCGAAGTACTTCCCTTCGTCGAACACGCCGGTGTCGACGAGCTCGTACTCCGTGTCGCGCTTCGAGCGCGACCGGTTCGTGAGCACGAGATCCTCGTAGGGGAACGCAGCGTGCGGATACTTGTAGAGCCACCGCTGATAGCTGTGCGTCGGCACGTTGTCGACGTAGAAGTAGTACTCCTTCACGTCTTCGCCGTGATTGCCTTCGGCGTTGGTCAAGCCGAAGAGCCGCTCCTTCAAGATCGGATCGCGCTCGTTCCAGAGAGCGATCGCGAAGCAGAGGCGCTGCTGATCGTCGGAGATTCCCGCAAGGCCGTCCTCGCCCCAGCGATACGCACGAGATCGAGCGTGGTCATGGCTCAGGTATGACCAGGCGTCGCCGCTCTCGCTGTAGTCCTCGCGGACGGTCCCCCATTGGCGCTCACTGAGGTACGGGCCCCAGATGCGCCACGGCACACCGTCACGAGCATCCTCGAGCCGACGACCTTCGCTTGTCATCCGCTCACTCTCGCGTGGGTCAGCTCAGGTGCTCGTCGAACCAGCCGATCATCGCGTCGTAGGCCTGCGCGGCTGCCTCAGCGTTGTAGCGAGGCCCCGTGTCGTTGAAGAACGCGTGGTCGACCCCTTCGAAAGTTCGGAGCTCGTGAGTCATCCCCGCGGCCTCGAGTGCAGCGCGTGCAGCTGGTTGGCTGGCGTTCACCCTCTCGTCATTTCCGGCATAGATGCCGAGCACCGCTGCCTGGCTCGACCCGCTGAAGTCGGGCTCGGCCGGGGCCGGCCCGTAGAAGGGGACGGCTGCCCCGAGTCGAGGCTCACCACTGTCGAGCATCAGCCATGTCATGCCTCCACCGAAGCAGAAGCCGATCATCGCGAGTCCCGCTCCCGGCGCGCGGCGTTCGAGCTCGTCGATGCCCGCCCGCATGTCTTCGACGAGCCGCTCTTGCGACGCGGCACCGAGTGCGGCGGTCGCGTCGCCTTCTGACGCCAGGCTCGCGGTGCCGCCCTCCTCCGAGAGCAGGTCGATCGCGAGCGCCGTGTAACCGCTTGACGCAAGGCGGCCCGGGATGGTCCGGATGTGGGGCGTGAGTCCGCGGTTCTCGTGGATCACGAGTACGGCGCCCTTCGCTGCTGGCGCGGTGGCCAGGACGCCGATCAGCTCACCCCGGGGTCCGGGGAAGCGGATCTCCTCGGCCGTGGGCGCCTCGGTTGCCGAGGCACTCGTGGCGGGCGCGGCAGTCGTGGAGGGCGCGGCGGTCGTCGCCGCGGCCGTGTCGGCGGGGATCGAAGAGGCGACGGAGGCGGTCGTCGCCGCCGCGCCCGAGGCGTCGTCGCCCGAGTCGTCGCCGCACGCGGCGAGCAGTGTCGTCGCCGCCGTCGCACTCAGACCGAGCAAGGCGAGCCGGCGGAGTGCCTCCCGCCGAGACATGAGGCCCTCTGCGCAGTCGAGTGCCACTTCCTCTGCGAGATAGTTCTCCAGCGCCACGCGCGCGACCGTAGAACAGCCGCTATCCGATGGGGCATCGCGGCCCGTTCCCTTACGCTGCGTGACTTCACAGGCGTGATTTCACAGCTCGGACTTCAACCAGGTCGAAGGAGTGGCGACGTGCGGTACCGGGTCCTCGGACCGCTGCGGATCGCGGAGGCCGGGAACGAGACCGGGCCACCAGGCGAACGACAGCGGCGGCTGCTCGCGGCCCTCGTGCTCGAGCGGGGCTCGGTCGTCGCGTCGGACCGCCTCGTGGACCTGCTGTGGCCGGATCGGCTGCCTGCGGACCAGGCCGCGGCCCTGCAGACCCACGTCTTTCGGCTTCGTCGCATTCTGCCCGAGGGCGCGATCGAAACGGCCGGGGCCGGCTACCGCCTGAACGCCGAGCCCGACGACGTCGACGCGCACAACTTCGGCCGAGTCGTGGCGGAGGCGATGAGCATCCGCGCCGACGAACCGCATCGCGTGGTCGAGATGCTCGACGACGCTCTGTCGTGGTGGCGGGGCGAGCCATATGACGAGCTCGCCGACCTTGATGCCGCTCGCATCGAGGCGTCGCGACTGCGTGAGCTCGAGACCTTGGCCCGCGAGGAGCGCCTCGTCGCACTGATGCAGATCGGGACAGATCGCGATGTGCTCCCTGACCTCATCGCATTCGCAGGCCAGCATCCGTTGCGCGAACGGCCCGCGGAGCTCCTCATGCGAGCGCTCTCCGCACAGGGTCGGACTGCGGAGGCCTCTCGCGTGTTCGACGACTTCCGCCGGCGGCTCGCCGAAGAGCTGGGCATCGAACCGTCGCCCGAGCTGCGGGCTTTGCACATGGAGGTGCTCGCGGGCGGACCCGTCGACTCGAGCGCGATCCGTCCGACCGCGGAGCCCCGGGTGGGCGCGGTGCCCTCCGTGCCGACGCCACCGAGCACCTTCATCGGTCGGGACGAGCTCGTCATTCGGGTGATTGCGCGACTGCGCGAGCAGCGGCTCGTGACGCTGATCGGTCCGGGGGGCGTCGGCAAGACCCGCGTCGCCCTGGAGGTGGGCCGCCAGGTCGAGGGAACCGGTACGCGTGTGTGGCTCTGTGAGCTCGCGTCGGCATCAGTCGACACGGTGGAGGTCGTCGTCGCCGAGACCCTCGGTGTCGAGGAGCGTGCCGGCGTGTCTCTCCGAGGTCGCATCACGGAGGTGCTCGGGCCCGATCACGGTCTGCTGGTGCTCGACAACTGCGAACACGTCCTCGACGCCGCCGCGGGCCTCGCCGAAGCGGTGCTTCGCCGATGCGCTGATGTCCGTGTGCTCGTGACGAGTCGAGAACGTCTCGCGGTCGAAGGCGAGCACCTCTCACCCGTGAGCCCGTTCACCGTGGCCGAGATGGCATCGACGGCGGACCCCGCCCTGCAGCTCTTCGCTGATCGGGCGAGCGCCGTGCGCCCGGACTTCACCCTCGATGAGACCAACCTGGCCGTCGCCGCCGAGATCTGCCGACGACTCGACGGTCTTCCGCTCGCGATCGAGCTGGCCGCGGCACGGCTGCAGGCGATGGAGCTCACCGAAGTCGCGGCAGGCCTCGACCATCGATTCCGCCTGCTCACCAGCGGGATGCGCACCGCGCCGCGTCAGCGCTCGCTCTCCGCTGCTGTCGCATGGTCGTACGACCTCCTCGACGACGAGATGCAGCGAGCGTTCGACTCGTTGGGTGTGTTCTCCGGACCGTTCTCGGCGGCCGACGGCACCAGCGTCGCCGGACTCGAGGACGAGTCGATGCTCGTCGCGCTCGTCGAGCGCTCCCTCGTGCAGCGGACCGCCGATGGTCGCTATGTCCTGCTCGAGACACTGAAGGAGTTCGCGCTGGAGCGTCTCGCCGAGACCGGACGCATCGACGACCTGAGGAAGCGGCACGCCGCTCGCGCCCTCGAGATGGTCACAGAGAGCGCCGCGCGCATCCCGACAGATTCGGCGGCGGCCCTCGCGCATCTCGACGGTCTGCTGGTCGAGCTGCGCGCCGCGCACCGATTCCTCATCGAGACGGGCGACGCCGACAGCGACTTGCAGATGGTGGACGCGTTGTACGACTACGGCTTCATGCGCATGAAGCCCGAGGTCCTCGGATGGGGGGAGGAGGCGGCCACCCTCGGCCTCGCCATTGGCCATCCCCTGACCGCAAACGCACTTGCCAGCGCCGGCCTGGGGGCGTGGAAGCGCGGTGACCTCCTCGTGATGCAGCGATTCGGGCAGGAGGCGCTCGACGTCACCGCGGAGCTCGGCGTGCCCCTCGCATTGACGGTCGCGAACCTCATCGGCGTGCACGCGATGGTGACCGGACGGCTCGACGAAGCCCAGGAATGGCTGGCCCGTTCACTGGAGACGCACGACGCGGACAGCAAGCCCGTGCAACGTCTGATGACCATGACGGACCGCGTCCTGTCTGCGACCTACTCCGGTTCTCCCGACACCGCGCGGCTCGTCGAGGAGCTGATCGCGAGCATTCCGGAGGGTCCGACCCCGCACGGCGCGTACGCCTGGCACGGCGCGGGCGAGGCGATCATGAACGAGGATCCGCTGGAGGCGCGGCGCCGCGCCCAGCGCGCACTCGACGAGGCCGAGATCACCGGGGCGTGGTTCGTCACCGGGATCGCGGGCACCTTGGCGGCCTCGATCGACGCCCGCCACGGTGAGGTCGACGCGGCGGTGGCGGCCTACCGGTGGCTGCTGCCGTGGTGGCGTCGGTCGGGCGAGTACTCGGTGCTCTGGACGCTGCTGCGCTCGATCGCGCAGCTGCTCCACCGATTGGAGAAGCCGCGAGCTGCTGCGGTGCTCCTGGGTGCCGTCACCGCCCCCGGGTCCGGGCACGAGGTGTTCGGCGATGACGCGCTCCTGCTCGCCGACCTGGCGGCCCGGCTCGAAGCCGAGCTGGGCGAGGACTTCGCCATCGCCCGGGTCGAGGGGGCGGGTCTCGACGTCGAGGCCGCGGCAGCGCTGGCCGCGTCAGAGCTCGGGCCCTGACACGCCCGCGAGCCGGCACGCGAGCCGCCGCGAGGCGCACGCGAGTGCCCCCGTTCAAGGTGTACGCATGACACTCATCGACAGCCGCACTGACGCTCACGGCAACCCAGTGTCGAGTGGACACGGGGTTGACCGATACGACCTGGCCCTCGACCGGTACCTCCGGTACCACCCTGACGTCATCGACGTCGCCACCGCCCTCGTCACGGAGGAACCTCAGTTCGCGATGGGGCATGCGATGGCCGCCTATCTCTCGCTCAGCTCGACCGACACGGTCGACCTGCCGGGCGCCCGCGAGTCCGCCGAGGCCCTTGCGGCGCTGGAGCTGAACCGGCGCGAGGCTGCTCATCTGGCCGCGATCCAGAAGTGGATGGTGGGCGACTGGCACGGCGCAGCACGGCAGCTCGACCAGCTGCTGATCGCGTGGCCGACCGACCTGCTCGCGCTGCTCTCGGGGCATCTGCTCGACTTCTTCACGGGCGACGCCCGCAACCTTCGCGACCGCGTCGCTCGCTCGATCGGCAGCATCGACCCCGAGTCGCCGCACTACGGGTTCGTCCGCGGCATGTTCGCGTTCGGTCTCGAGGAGTCTGGCCACTACGAGGCAGCCGAGGCGCACGGCCTCGCCGCCGTCGAGGCGCATCCCGACGACGTCTGGGCGACCCACGCCGTCGTGCACGTGTACGAGATGCAAGGCCGAGTCGCGGACGGCATCCGGTTCCTGCGCTCCCGTGAAGCCGACTGGGGAGACGGCAACCTGTTCATGGTCCACAACTGGTGGCACCTCGCGCTCTACCTCTTGGAGGCGGGCAAGGTCGACGAAGCCCTCGCCATCTACGACGCACGTGTGCACAATCGCGAGTCCGCGGGCGTGCCACTCGAGATGCTCGACGCGAGCGCGCTGCTGTGGCGTCTCTACCTCGAAGGCGAGGACACCGGAGGGCGCTTCAGCGAGCTGGCCGACGCGTGGGTGAGTCGCACCGTCGACGAGCCCTGGTACGTGTTCAACGACATGCACGCAGTCATGGCGCTCGTGGGCGCCGGGCGCATGACCGAAGCCCGCGCCGTCGTCGATCGGCTCGAGCGGTACGCCGCAGCCGGGGCCGCCGCGAGCGCGAGCAACCTGGCGATGACCGCGGAGGTCGGCCTGCCGGCGTCGCGGGCCGTAGTGGCCTTCGCCGAAGGCAACGACCGTCGGGTCATCGACGAACTGCTTCCGATTCGTGCGACCTTCCAGGTGTTCGGCGGCTCGCACGCACAGCGGGACGCGCTCCAGCGCACGCTGCTCACTTCGGCGATCCGTGCGCGCGAGCTCGATCTCGCGACAGCGCTGGTCAACGAGCGTCTCGCGACTCGCGAATCGAGCGTCTACACGCTCTCCCGCTTCGCCGAGATCGCCAACGCCCGTGCCGATCTCGTCAACGCGCAGCGGTACGCGAAGGCCGCCGCGTCCTACCGCAGCCAGTTCGCCGCGGCGATCTGACCTCTCTTCTTCCCGAACTCCGCAGACAGAAAGGACCTCCCATGTCAACCCTCTCGTCCCCCGCGTCCGTGATCACACCCGCGACCTTGTCGCAGCGCGCCAAAGTCGCCTCCATCCTCAGCAGCGCGTTCTACGACGATCCGATCTTCTCGTGGGTGTATCCCGATCCGGTTCGCCGCGCACGGGCGATCACCCCGTGCTTCGAGCTGTTTGCCAACGCCTTCATCCCGCACGGGGCGACCTACATCACCGAGGCAGGAGTGGCGATGTGGGCGCCTACGGGTGTGGCCATCCCATCCGATTCCGAGGCAGAGGACTTCGCCGGCACGCTCATGGAGCTTTCGGGCGTCGACGCGGCGCGGATGGAGGCGGTCGTCGCGACGATCGACAGCCATCATCCCCACGACCCGGCGGCGTACCTCCAGTTCGTCGGGGTCCAGGCCAGCCGTCAGGGCCAGGGCATCGGCTCCGCAGTCATGGCGCCAATGCTCACCGCGTGCGACCGCGACGGCACGGCCGCATTCCTCGTGTCGACGAGCGAGCGAAGCCGCAAGCTCTACGAGCGGCACGGCTTCGGCGTCATCGAGGTGCTGCGAGTCGACGACTGCCCCCCCTTGTGGAACATGTGGCGTGAGCCGAGGAACAGCTGACCACTGACGCACCGCGGTAGGCGGGGGCGTTGCTCAGAGCCCGAGGATGTCGAGCAACCCTCCGCCGCCGCCCGGCCCGCTCGACCCGCCGCCGCCCGGCCCGCTCGAACCGGAGCCGCCGCCGCTGCCGCTGGACCCGGAGCCGCTGGACCCCGAGCCGCTCGACCCGTGACCCGAGCTGCCGAGCAGTCCACCGACGACGTCGCCCACCCCGTCGAGCGCGTCGTCCAGCTCGTCGACCAGCCCGTCGACCAGGTCGTCGACGACCTCGACCACCGGCTCGACGACCGGCGCCAGCGTCGTATCAATCGGGTTCACGGTGACGGTGACCGGCGGGGTGACGGGCAGGGTGACGGGCACCGTCGTCGTCGGGATCGTCGATGTTGGCGCGCCGGTCGGACGCGTCGTGGGCGATGGGGGTGCCGCGAGCTCGTGCGGCGTTTGATGCGGCGCCGCCGGAGTGGCGGTGGCAGTCGTCGAGATCGTCGTCGATGGCGCGTCGGTCGGTCGCGTTGCCGGAACCGCGCTCGCCGAGGGCCGAGCTGATCGGGAGTCGCCGCCACGCGGGGCCGCCGCTGTCGGCGCCGCAGGCGGAGGCTCGGCCTTCGTCGTCGAGGGGGAGACGTCCGACGGCGCGGGCGTCGCAGCGGCAGTCGTGGCGGGTGGCACCGCGACGATTCCGGCCAGCGCAACCGATGCCACGCCAGCGAGTGCGGCGGTCCTCGCCGCTTCGCTGATCATCGGCACGACCGAGCCGCCCTGGCTCACGAGCGCGACGACGGGGATGTGCGCCACGGCAGCGAGGGGACCGAGGGCGCCGAGCAACCGGGGAAGCGACACTCCGTACATCAGCCGCACGACCGCGGGATCGAAATGCGTTCCCGCGCAGCGCTGCAGCTCTTCCCTCGCGTCAGAGAAGCTCATCGCCCGCTTGTACGACCGCACCGCGGTCATCGTCTCGAACGAGTCCGTCACCGCGACGATCCGTCCCGCGAGGGGGATGTCGATGCCGGCGAGACCTCGGGGGTATCCGGCTCCGTCGTAGCGCTCGTGATGACTGTCGACGGCGGACGCCCACTCGCCGAGCCACGCGGCGAGCGGCCCGATGAGCTTGGCCCCTTCTTCGGGATGCCGCTGCAGCAACGACCACTCGCGGGCGTCGGGCTTCCCCGGCTTGTTCAGGATCTTCGCGGGCACAGTGAGCTTGCCGATGTCATGGAGCAGCGCGGCCCACCGGAGGCGGTCGGCGTCGTGCTTGCTCAACCCCATGTCCGTCGCGATCAAGTCCGTGAGCGCCCGGACCCGTTCGCTGTGACCCCGTGTTCGGCGGTCGTGAGTGTTGAGCGCGGCGGCGAGGGTGAGCACTCGCTCGGCTGCCTGCGCAGCGGTCACGTCGGTCGCGGCGTCGGAGGTGTCGATGGTGTTCGCCCACCGCTGCAGCTGACGCACGGTGCCGGTGCGCATCGCGACCGAGAGACGAGACGGGGCTTGGTCCGGGAATGTCAGTGTGAGCTTGAGAAGACTCGCGAGAGGAAGCAGCCGGCGGCACAAGCGTTCGGTGACGAAGACGACGGCGAGGGCGACGAGACCGGGTAGCACCCAACCGATCGCGCCGAGCTCCTGCGGGCCGATCCAGTGTGCGACCGTCCACGCAGCGGCGATCGAGAGGACGACGGGGATGAGCGCGGCCGCGACGCGCACTGCGAGCGCGGCGCCGTGCCGTGCGTGCCAGCGGTCCGCCGTCCGCTGATCGGTGTCGACCTGGTCCGCCACCGTTGTTCCTGTCGGAGCCGTGGCGGTGCTCGACACCGCGTACGTATGAAATGAGCCCGATGACCTACTCCGGGCGCCTCGCATAAGGTCCGGCCGAATGACCGACACGGCTGCTCCGACGAGAGTGTCAACCGCTCCCGAGCGCGGCGGGATGGTGTTGCTTGCGCTCATCCTGGTCGCGGCCGTCGCGAACCTGAACCTCGCCGTCGCGAACGTGGCGCTTCCCGACATCGGCATCGCGTTCGATGCGTCTCAGACGCAGCTCAACCTCGTTGCCGTCGGGTACTCGCTTGGCCTGGCGGCCTCGGTGCTGTGGCTGGGCGCGCTCGGTGATCGCTACGGCCGACAGATGATGCTGCTTCTCGGCATCGGTCTCTCGATTCCCGCCTGCATCGTCGCGGCGTGGGCAGGCAGCATCGAGGTGCTCATCCTCGCCCGCATCGTCGGTGGGCTCTCCGCCGGAATGGCGTACCCGACGACCCTCGCGCTGATCACGGCCTTGTGGTCCGGGCCGGCGCGTACGAAGTCGATCGCGTTGTGGTCCGCGCTCGGAGGAGCGATTGCCGCGCTCGGGCCCCTCGTCTCCGGCTTCATGCTCCAGCACTTCTGGTGGGGTTCGGTGTTCCTCGTGACCCTGCCGCTCGCGGCGGTGGCGTTCGTGCTGGCGTTCCTGCTCGTGCCGAGCCATGTCAACGAGACGACCGAGTCCGTTGACAACCTCGGAGGCGTGCTCTCGGTGGTCTTCGTCGGTTCGATGGTGCTCGCGATCAACTTCGCGCCGGTGCCGAACGAGGCGACGCTCGTGCTCACGTTGGCCGCCATCGCGATCGGCGCCGGCATCGCGTTCTTCCTTCGACAGCGGTCGGCTGCGGTACCCCTCTACGACCTGAAGATCGCCGCTCGACGGACGTTCTGGGTAGCGGCGATCGCGGGCATCATCGTGTTCGGGTCGCTCATGGGAGCGATGTTCGTCGGCCAGCAGTTCTTGCAGAACGTGCTCGGGTACTCGAGTCTCGAGGCCGGCGCGTCGATCCTTCCTGCGGCTGTGTTCATGGTGCTCATCGCGCCGCGGTCGGCCAAGTTCGTCGAGGCGCAAGGGGCCCGGTTCACGTTGCTCTGCGGCTATGTCTTCTGCTTTCTCGGGTTCCTGACGATGCTCGTGCTCTGGACCGACCACAGTCCTTACTGGCAAGTCGGTCTGGGCTACGCGTTCATCGGCGCCGGAGTCGGGTTCGCGGGCACTCCGGCGTCGCGTTCGCTCACCAGCTCGGTGCCGGTGTCGCGCGCCGGGATGGCATCGGGGACGGCGGACCTTCAGCGCGATCTCGGGGGCGCGATCATGCAGTCGATCTTCGGCGCGTTGCTGACCGCGGGATACGCAGCGGCGATCTCCGCGGCCATCGCGGGCTCGCCCGACGCAAGCGAGGTCACCGACAGCGTGCAGGCACAGCTCACGAAGTCGTTCGCCAGCGCGGAGGCGACGGCCCAGCAATACCCGCAGTACGCGAGCCAGATCACCGCGGCGGCGAAGTCGTCGTTCGTCGACGGGCAGGACTGGGCCTACCTGGCGGGTTGCATCGCGATCGTCCTCGGCGCCGTGATCGTGTTCTTCCTCTTCCCGAAGCACGATGAAGAGACGGCCCTCATCGACGGCTACCACCGAGTGGATTCCGAAGTGGCGGCGATCTCGGCCTAGATGTACACCTAGACCGGCGGCTCGTGGCTGAGCGGCTCGTCCGCGCCTTCCTCATCGCCCCAGTCGAGGCATGCGGTGTCGGGATCGACGATGATCGAGCTCGCGCGGCTCGCACCGACGAAGTCGCTGGCCCACGCGACGAACGCGTCGATGCGAGTGCGGACCCCGCTCATGAGCCACGCATGCACTCCGAGCCACGCGGCGAAGGCGACATGGCCATGGAGCTCGTGGTGGTGCTTGCCCATCTCGGCGACCGCGGCGCCGTCGCCGATCATCGCCATGATGCCCTTGTCCTTGTAGTGGAACGGCTTGCGGGGCTTGCCCGCGATGTCGGCGAGGATGTTCTCGGCCGCCCAGTGCCCGGACTGCAGAGCGACCGAGCCGAGCTGAGGCAGGTCGTTGCCGTCGGGATCGGGGATCGCCGCGATGTCACCGATCACGTACACGCGCTCGTGCCCCTCGACGGTGAGGTCGGGCTCGCTCGCGAGTCGACCACCGTGCCCGGTCGGCAGCCCCACATTCGCGGCGATCGCGGACGCCTGGATGCCGCCGCCCCAGATCACGGTGCGGGTGAGGATCTCGGTGTCATCGGTGAGGACGACCTTGCCCTTGCGAACCTCCTTGACGCCGACCCCCAGCAGCAGCTTCACGCCATTTCGTTGCAGCCGCTCCGCGGCGTAGGCGTGAGCCTTCTCCGAGAACGCGCGCAGCACGACCTGGCCGAGGTCGACGAGGTAGATCTGGGCGCGGTCGACGGCGATCGTATGGAAGCGTTTCGGCATCACCTGGTTCACCAGGTCTGCCAGCGCGCCGGCCGTCTCGACGCCGGTCGGTCCGGCACCGACGATCACGAAGTTGAGCGCGCCCTGCTCGATGCGGGCCGGGTTGTCGGCCGCCTCCTCGAACACCTCGAAGACCTGCGCCCGCAAGTTCGTCGCGTCCTGCACCGAGTAGAGAGGAAACGCGAACTTGTCGGCGCCCGGGGTGTGGAAGAAGTTGGGTTGCGTGCCGGCCGCGATGACCACGTAGTCGCCGGTGAACTTCTGCCCGTCCGAGGTCGTGACGGTGCGCGTCTCGGGATCGACCGAGGTGACGGCGAGCTGTCTCATGGTCACCGACTTGTCCTTGGCGAAGATCGCCCGCAGCGGCCGAGCGACGTCGGTCGTCGCCAGCTCGGCTGTGGCCACTTGATACAGCAGCGGCTGGAACTGCTGGTAGTTGTGACGGTCGAGCAACGTGACGGGGATGTCGTGGTCGGCCAGCTTCTTCGCGCAACCGACGCCAGCGAAGCCACCTCCAACGATCACCACTGACGGCTTCGTATCCTTCTTCTCTGCCTTCTTTGCTGACACGCTCTTGCTCCGATCGTCAGTTGGCGGTGTCGTCCGCGGTCGCCTTCGGGCTGGCGATGCGGTGCCGGAACACGTGGAAGTTCCAGGCTTGGTAGATGAGCACGACAGGGAACAGCACCACGGCGACGACCGTCATCACCTTGAGGGCGTAGCTGCCTGATGCGGCGTTCTCGACGGTGAGGTTGTTCGCCTCGTCGGTGCTCGAGATCATGACGTTGGGGTAGAGCGCGATGAAGATCGACGCGACTGCGAGGCCGATGGCCGTCGATGTCGCGGCGAACGCCCACCCGTCGTGCCCGTCGCGCACCGCCCAGGCCGCGCCCACGATCGCGAGCAGTGGGATGAATTCGAGCGGCCCGGGAATGTCGCCCTGGTCGGAAAGCACCTGCGTCCACACCGTGAACACGGCCACCGTCGCAATGGCGATCAGCGCGAACGGCCCCGCCATACGCCGCGCCCGATCGTGCACGATGCCCGTGGTGCGGAGTGTGAGGAAGATCGAACCGTGCAGCAACGTGAGCGACAGCAGGGTCAGGCCCACCCAGACGCCGTAGGGCGTCAACAGGTCGATGAACGAGCCGGTGAAGTCGCCGTTCGAGTCGATGGGCAGCCCGTAGAGCAGGTCGCCGATCCCGATGCCGAACAAGAGCGGCAACATGAGGCTGCCCGTGGTCAGGGCCAGGCTCCACGTCGTCCGCCATCTCGGCTGGTCGATCCTGCCGCGGTACTCGAACGAGACGCCTCGGATGATGAGCGCGAACAGCACGAGCACGAACGCGAGGTAGAGCGCAGAGAACCACGACGCGTACCAATCGGGGAACGCGGCGAACGTCGCGCCTCCAGCGACGATGAGCCACACCTCGTTGCCGTCCCAGAAGGGCCCGATCGTGTTGATGGCGACTCGGCGTTCGAGGTTGGTCTTCCCGACGAACGTGTGCAGGGCGCCCACGCCGAAGTCGAAGCCCTCGAGCACGAAGAACCCCACCCAGAAGATCGTGATGATCCCGAACCAGACGATCTGCAATCCCATGATCGACCCCTAGTAGGTGAGAGCCGGGACCGGCTCGTCATCGGGTGACGGTGTCTCTTCGGAGGTCGGCTCGCCGTGTCCGTGCTCGTCTCCTTCGCCGAGCGCCTGCCGGCCGAAGCGGAACATCAACGTGCCGTCGACCGCGCCGAGCGCCGCGTAGAGCGCAATGAAGAAGATCAGGCTGATCCACAGCTCGGTGACGGAGACCGAGGGCGAGACGCCGTCTTGGACCGTCATGAGCCCTTGCACGATCCAGGGCTGGCGCCCGTTCTCGGTGAGCACCCAACCGGCCGTGTTCATCAGGAACGGGGTGACCATCGCCCACGTCGCCGCGAGCAGGAACCACTTCGCGGTTGCCAGCTTGCGCTTGTAGAGCAGCCACGCTCCCCAGAGCGAGAAGAGGAACGTCAACGCGCCGAGGTACGCCATCACTCGCATCGACCAGTACTGGATGAACACGTTCGGGATGTAGTAGCCCGGCCCGTACTGCGCTTCGTATTGCGCCTCCAGCTCGTTGAGCCCGACCACCTGCCCGTCCCAGGTGCCGTCGGCGAGCACCGAGAGCAGGTGGGGGATCTGGATGATCTTCGTCGGCGTCGGGTCGTTGTTGCCGCCCCCGATCTGGAAGGCCGAGAACGAGCACGGGTCGCACGTGTTCCACTGCGCCTCGGCAGCGGCGATCTTCATCGGCTGGTACCTGGTCTCGATGACGCCGAGCTTGCTGCCCACCACCAGGTTCATGAAGATGGCCGGCACCAGCACGACGAGCGCGACCTTCGCCGTGCGCTGGAACGCCGTCGACTCGCTGTCCCGGTGAAGATGCCACGCCGAGACTCCGAGCATGATCAGTGAGCCCGTGACGAGCGATGCCAGGAGCACGTGGAGGTAGCCCCACACGAACACCGGGTTCGTGAACACCGCGAGAATGTCGTTGAGCACGGGTCGATTGGTCTCGGGGTCGATCGTGTAGCCGACGGGGTTCTGCATCCAAGAGTTGGCCGCCATGATGAACGCCGCCGAAAGAATCCCGCCGATCGCGACAGCCCAGATGCACGCGAGGTGGATGCGGGGCGGCAGTCGATCCCATCCGAACAGCCACAGTCCGAGGAACGTCGACTCCAAGAAGAACGCAGCGAGGCCTTCCATCGCGAGGGGAGCGCCGAAGACGTCGCCGACGTACCGCGAGTAGTCCGACCAGTTCATACCGAACTGGAACTCCTGCACGAGTCCCGTGACGACGCCGATCGCGACATTGATCACGAGCAACGTGCCGAAGAACTTCGTCAGGCGGCGGTGCTCCGGGTCGCGCGAGCGATGCCACATCGTCTGCAGCACGGCGACGAGGAAGCTGAGCCCGATCGTGACCGGGACGAACAGGAAGTGGTAGATGGTCGTCGACGCGAACTGGATCCGCGCCAGGTCGACGTTCACTGCGGGGACCTCCCGTTCGCGGTGCCCGCGAGCGCCAAAGCGGGGGATGAGGTGTCGTGTTCGATCCGCTCCGCGACCCGACCGCGGTCGAGCACGACGATCTCGTCGACCTCGTCGAGACCAGAAGCGCGGTGGGTGATGATGAGCGTGGTGCGACCCTCGGTTGCCGAGAGCAGATCGGTCATGAGCGCGTCGGCGGTCTCGACATCGAGATGCTCTCCCGGCTCGTCGAGCACGACGATCGGGAAGTCGGCGAGGACGGCGCGCGCGAGAGCCAACCGTTGGCGCTGACCTCCGGAGAGCCGGGCGCCGTGCTCGCCCACAGCAGTGTCGAGCCCGAGGGGCAGCGTGTCGACCCAGTCGAGCAACCGGGCCCGGTCGAGCGCGGCTCGCAGGTCGCGGTCAGAAGCCGCGGGGCGCGCCAGTCGCAGGTTCTCGCGAATGGTGGAGTCGAAGATGTGCGGGTCCTGCTCGACCAGGCCGATGATCCGCCGAACGTCGTCGGCGGCGAGCGCCTGGAGCTCGGTTCCGTCGAGCGTCACCGAGCCGCTGTACTCGACGAAGCGCACGAGCACGGCCGCGAGGGTCGTCTTTCCCGATCCGCTCGGTCCGACCAAGGCGACGCGCCGGCCCGGGCTCAGATCGAGGTCGATGCCGTCGAGGACCCAGGGAGCCTCGGCGCCGTAGCGGGCCCGCAATCCACGGATACGCACGGCGTGCTCCCCGGACCTGCGGGTCGGAGCCGGGCGCTCGGGCTCGCGGACGGGCACGGGGGCGTCGAGCACCGCGTCGATCCGGGCGGCCGATCGACGCGCGCCCTCGAGCGATTGCGCGGCCGTCGGGAGGCCGATGACGAGCTCGAACGCCGCCAGCGGGATCAGCGCGACGACGGCGAGCATCACGCCGTCGAGGCGACCGTCATGGACCGCGGACACTCCGAGCGCCACAGCGCTCCACATCGCGAGCCCTGCCCCGAGCGCGGTGAGACCGGATCCGACGCCCGCCGTGCGGGCCGACGCCGAAGCGAGCTCAGTCAGCTCGGCATCGCGTGCCGCGATTCGCCCGAGTTGCGTTGGGGTCGCGCCGAACGCAACGAGGTCGGGGGCGCCGTCGAGGAGATCGACGATGGCTGCGTTCAGCTCGCCTCGTGCGGGCGCACGTCGCGCCTCGGTACGTTGCGCGAGCTTCCGGGCGACGGCCGGCACGACGGTGGCACATGCGAGCAAGAGCAGCCCGACGGTGAGCGCCGCGGAGGGAAGCAGCCACCACAGCACGCCGACCGTGGCGAGACCGACGACGGCGGCGATGATCCACGCGGGCATGACCCGCAACGCGACGTCCTGCAGGGCGTCGACGTCGCTCACCAACCGGGTCAGCAGGTCGCCGCGGTGGAAGACCCCGAGCCCGCAAGGGGCCAGCCGCTCGAGGCGTTCGTAGATGCGAGTGCGCACGTCGGCCAGGATCCGGAAGGCCGCGTCGTGGCCGACCAGCCGCTCCCCGTAGCGGAAGAGGCCGCGGGACAGTGCGAAGAACCGAACCGCGACGATCGCCAGGCCGAGGTCCGCGATCGACGGCTGCTGCGACGCTCGCGAGATCAACCACGCCGACGTGGCGAGCAGCGCGATGCCTGCCGCCACTGATGCCGCGCCGAGACCGATGGCGAGCGCCAGCCGCCCCGTCGTCGGGCGGGCGAGGCGAATCGTCTGCCCGACTGAGGCGACCGGAGTGCGGGGATCGGTCATCGGAGAGCCATCGCCGGTGCGAGCTCTACGACGCGGTCGGCCATCGCCAGCAACGCCGGCCGGTGCGCGACCACCACCATCGTTCGCCCGGACGCGAACAGTCTCAGCGATTCGGTGACTCGTGCCTCGGTCGCGCTGTCGAGGTGAGCGGTGGGTTCGTCGAGCAGGACGAGCGGCGCGTCGCGGACGAACGCCCGCGCGAGGGCGACTCGTTGCCGTTCCCCAGCAGAAAGCCCGGCACCGCGTTCGGCGAGTCGGGTTTCGAGCTTCTGGGGCAGCTCGGCCACGCGGTCGGCGAGCGATGCGAGGGCGAGTGCATGCCAGAGCTCGTCGTCGGTCGCGTCGCTCCGGCCGAGCCGCAGGTTCTCGGCGATCGTGCCTTCGAAGAGATGAGGATGCTGGGGCATCCATGAGATGTGCGCGCGCCACGCATCCGGATCGAGCGTCGCGACATCCACCCCGCCGACCCGCAGCGTCCCGCCCTGGGGCGCGAGGAAGCCGAGCAGCACCTTCAACACCGTCGACTTGCCACAGCCGCTCGGTCCGGCGAGTGCGACGACCTCACCGGGCTCGATCGTGAGCGACCATCCGTCGAGCACCGGACCGGCGCGGTCGGGATAGCCGATCAGAAGCCGATCGAACTCGATGTCGTGCGTCGCGGGATCGGGAACGTCGCTCCGATCGCCCCGCGCGGGTGAGGGCCGTTCGAGCACCGCGAACATCTGGTCGGCCGCGCTGAGTCCTTCCGCGCTGGCGTGGTAGTTGGTGCCGACGAGGCGCAACGGCAGATACGCCTCCGGCGCGAGCACGAGCACGAACAACGAGCTCTGCAGGTCGAGGTGCCCGTGCAGGAGACGTAGCCCGACCTCCACGGCGACGAGCGCGACCGCCACGCTGGCGACGAGCTCGAGCACGAGCGACGAAAGAAAGGCGAGACGCAGCGTCGACATGGTCGAACGGCGATAGCTGTCGGTCACAGCCTGGATCGTCTCGACCTGCGCCTTCGAGCGGCCGAACACCTTGAGCGTCGCGAGCCCGCGCACCACGTCGAGGAAGTGGCCCGACAGAACCTGCAACGTCCGGAGCTGGCGGTCCTGACGGGAGCGGACTCGCATCCCGATCAGCGCCATGAAGACGGGGATGAGCGGCACGGTCACCGCGAGCGTGATCGCAGAGATCCAGTCGGTGGCCGCCACGGCCACGATCACCGTGATCGGCACGATCACGGCGAGCACGAGCTGAGGGAGGTAGCGGGAGAAGTAGCCGTCGAGTGCATCGATGCCGTGCGTCGCCAGCGTCGCGAGCTCGCCGACCGGTTGGCGGTCCGCGGAGGGCGCAGTCTCGGCGACCTTCTCGACGAACGCCTGTCGCAGCTGCGACTTCACCCGGCTCGACGACCGGTTCGCCGCGACCTCGGTGTACCAAGCAATCGCCGCTCGGGCGAGCACGACCGCGAGCAGCACGCTGAGCGGCGTCCTCAGGTCTGTGGCGCTCTGGTCGCCGGAGAATGCACGCGAGACGACGTCGGCGAGCAACCACGCCTGTGCAACAACGAGCAGCGCGGTCAGCGCGCCGAGCAGAACCGAAACCGCGAGATAACGGCGCGTAGCCCTGCCAAGCCGCAGCAGCCGCGGGTCGACAGCGCGCATTGGCGCACCGTATCCCGTCCTGCTCGTGAGGGGTTCAGCCCCAGCGGGCGAGTCAGCTCAGCACGTAGTCGTCGGGATTGGGGCGCAACGTGCGCTGCCAGTACTCCAGGAGCGTGAACGGCCAGTTCTGCGCGACGTGGCCGTGCTCGTTCTTGTACCAGCTGTTCACGTCGGACCATCCCCACGCCATCACCTTGTTCTCGGCGTCGACGGCTTCGTTGAACGTGTCGTGGACGTCCTTGCGCACCTCGACGGTGCGCTGCTCGCTCTCGAACAGCAGCTCGAGCAGCCCCAGGATGTAGCGCACGCCGCACTCCGAGAAGTAGATGATGCTGCCGTTCACGACGATGTTCGTGTTCGGGCCGTACAGGCAGAAGAAGTTCGGAAAGTGCGGGATTGCGACACCGAGATATGCCCGGGCATCGCCCCCCCACTGCTCGTGCAGGTCGGTGCCATTGCGGCCGGTGACCTTCATCGGCGTGAGGAACTTCGACGCGTGGAACCCCGTGCCGTAGATGAGCGCGTCGACCTGATGCTCCTCGCCGTCCGCGGTGACGATGCCCTTTGGCGTGATCTCCCTGATGTCGTCCGTGATGAGGCGCACGTTGTCCCGCTTCAGCGTGCGCGCCCAAATGCCGTTGTCGCGGAGCATTCGCTTCGCGCCGGGGGGATAGTCGGGGATCACCTTCTCGAGCAGGTCCGGCCGATCACCGAACTCGGCCTTCAGGTACTCGATGAGCACCAGACGAACGAAGTCGTTGATGGCGCTCACGGACTCGCCGCCTGACTGCCACTCCGGATCGACCCGGAAGTTGGGCAGCCCACCGTCGCCCATCCGCCAGAAGATCCAGAAGCGGTTCCACTCGCTGTACGAAGGGACGTGGGCGTAGAGCCACTTCAGCCCGTCGGACACCTCGTCGTGGTAGTCGGGGGTCGGGCCGAGCCACGCCGGCGTCCGCTGGAACACGAGCAGCTCACTGACCTCGGGAGCGATCTCGGGGATGAACTGGGTCGCGCTCGCGCCGGTGCCGATCACGGCCACCCGCTTCCCGGCCAGATCGACACTCGGGTCCCATCGTGCCGAGTGGAACGACGGCCCCTCGAAGCGATCGCGCCCGCGGATGTCGGGGAGCTTCGGACGGTTGAGCTGGCCGACAGCACTCACGACGGCGTTGGCTTCGAGGGTCTCCTCGGCGCCGCCGGCGATACGCACCCGCACCTCCCACCGGTCGTGATCGTCGTCCCACGCGGCCGACAGGACCTCGGTCTCGAAGCGGATGTGCTCGCGCAGCCCGAATGCATCCGCGCAGGTGCGGAAGTACCCGTGCAGCACGTCTTGCGTCGAGAAGTGGAGCGGCCAGTCGTGACGCTGCGCGAACGAATAGCTGTAGTTGTGGTTTGGGTTGTCGACGCGGCAACCCGGATACGTGTTCTCCCACCACGTGCCGCCGACATCGCGGTCCTTCTCGAGGACCACGAACGACACGCCGGCTTGCTGCAAGCGGTGGGCCGTGAGCAGGCCGGACATCCCCGCGCCGATGATCACGACCTTGAAGTCGGTGCCACCGTCGGGCACGTGCCACCCCGGCGCGCGTCGATCTTCACCGCGATACGAGAGTTCCTCCTCGAGCAGTGGCAGGTACGCGGCCATGTCCCCGCCCCCGACCGCGTACTCCATGATCCGGAGCAACACGTCGTCTCCGGGCACCGGCGCCGGCTTCGATCCGTTGTCGCGGTAGGTGATCAACGTCTCGACCGCGAGCGCACGAGCGGTGGCTAGCTGATCTTCCGTCAGCCCGCCCTGCTCCATCCCGATGAGCAGGGGATCGGGCCTCAGGTCGTCGCGCAGCAACGACAAGTCGCCGGTGAGGTAGGCGAGCGCGGGCAACAGCGGCGGGACCTCGGCCTCGGCGACCGCCTGGCGGATCTCGTCGTCGGTCGCCGTGATGCGGTCGACGACGTTGCGCTCTGGCCACTGCGTCATCGTGCTGCGGTCTCCTCGATGACGCCCTTGGGCGCCTGCTGCTTCATGAACCCGAACATGTAGCCGGCGACCCGGCGCATCTGGATCTCCTCGCTTCCCTCGGTGATCCGGTAGCGGCGGTGATGGCGGTAGATGTGCTCGAACGGCTTGTGCCGCGAGTACCCCATCCCGCCGTGCACCTGCATGGCTCGGTCCGCCGCCTCACAGCACAGGCGGTTCGACCAGTAGTTGCACATCGACACCTTGTCCGACACAGAGAACGCGCCGTACTTGTCCATCGACCACGCCGTCTTTTGGATGAGTGCACGCAGCATCTCGCACTGTGTCGCCAGCTCGACGAGCGGGAACTGGATCCCCTGGTTCGTCGAGAGCGGCTTTCCGAACGGCTTTCGCTCCTTCGCGTACTCGATCGACTGGTCGATGCAGAACTCCGCGGCGCCGAGGCTCGACGCGGCCTGCCGGATGCGGTTCTCGTTGAAGAACGTCTGCACCACCTGCAGGCCCTTGCCCTCACCGCCGAAGATCGCGGTGTCGGGCACCCGCACGTCGGTGAGGCGGATGTGGGCGTGGTCGGTCGGCATGTTGAACGTCCACAGGTACTCGAGCACCTCGAAGCCCGGGCTGTTCGTTGGCACGAGGAACGCAGTGATGCCCATGCCGTCTCCGGCGTTGCCGCTCGTGCGGGCCATCACCATGTCGTACTGCGCGGCGTGGATTCCTGTGTTGAAGGTCTTCTCCCCGTTGATCACCCACTCGTCGCCGTCACGTTCGGCGTGCGTCTCCATCCAGGTCGCGTCGGACCCGTGGTTCGGCTCGGTGATGCCGAACGCGAACCCTCGCCGACCGTGCAGCAGATCGTCGGTCCACTCCGCCTTCTGCGCATCGGTGCCGTACAGCGTCATGAGGATGACGCCGAGGTTGTTGCCGACGATCGAGTGCTCGTTCTGCAGGTCGTTGTGGAGCCCGAGGCCTTTGCGGGCGAGGTGCTCCCGGATCACCGCCATCCCGAGGTTCGTGCCGTCCTTGCCTCCCATCGCCTTCGGAAGCGAGTATCGGAGGTGTCCGGCGGCGTCGGCGCGCTGGCGCGCCTCGCGCAGCAACAGCTCCCACTCGTGATTGGGCAGGCCGCCGCGCTCCCAGTCGGTGCGGGCGTCCTCCCGGCGATGGTCGAAGAAGCGGATGTTGTCGTTCTCCTGCTCGAGCGGCTTGATCTCCCGCTCGATGAACTCGTCGAGCTCGTCGAGGTACTCAGCGAGGTCCTTGGGGATGTCGAAGTCCACGTCTTCAGCCTTTCGCTTGTGAGTCCGATGCGCCGAGCGTCTCTCGAAGCTCGCGCTTGAGCACCTTGCCTGCCGCATTGCGCGGCAGCTCGTCCTGCACGATCCAGATCCTCGTCGGCACCTTGAACGACGCGAGCCGGGCCGCGACGTGGGCGCGGACCTCGTCGTCCGAGAGCTGGGCGCCGTCGCGCACACGAATCACGGCGCCCACCTCCTCGCCCATGCGCTCGTCGGGGATGCCGATGGTCGCGGCCTCGGTGATGTCGGGATGCTCGTAGAGGGCGGCCTCGACCTCGGCGGCATAGATGTTCTCACCGCCGCGGATGATGACGTCCTTGAGCCGGTCGACGACGTAGAGGTAACCGTCGGCGTCGAGCCGGCCGAGGTCACCCGTGAGGAACCAGCCGTCGCGGAACGAAGCGGCCGTGGCCTCGGGATTGTTGAAGTACCCCCGCACCACGGTCGGGCCGCGCAGCCAGATCTCGCCGACCTCACCGGTCGGCGCGTCGTTGCCATCGGCGTCGACGATCCTCACCTCCATCACAGGGGAGATCGGCCTGCCCACGCTGTCCGGGCGGGCGACGTAATCCCTGCCGATGTTCGCTATGGCCGCGCCCGAGGTCTCCGTGAGGCCATACCCGTTCGTCGGCGCGGCACGAGACGCGAACTGATCATCGATGCGACGCACGAGCTCGGGCGGCACCAGAGTCGCGCCTGACGCGACGCCCGAGAGCGACGGGAGCTCCCGACCCTGGGCCTGCGCCACCTCGAGCATCTGGAAGACGGTGGTGGGCACTCCCGCGACCGCGGTCACGTTCTCGCGCTCGATCAGCTCGACCGCTTCGACCGGGTCCCACTTGTACATGAGGACGATCTTGCCGCCGGCCGCGGTGTACGGCATCAGGAACGACTGCAGCCCGCCCACGTGGAACAGGGGAAACGTGAGGAGCGTCGCGAGAGGCAGCGGTGGTGGCGCGTCGGGAGCCGCCGGCGGCGCCGCGGCCGCGGCTGTTGCGGCGCGGTACATGCCGTTCATGAGATGGGCGACGAAGTTTCGCTGCGTCGCGACCGCACCCTTGGGCCGGCCGGTCGTGCCGGAGGTGTACATGATCGACGCGTCATCGTCGGGAGCGAGCTCGACATCGGGCAGGGGTGGGGAGTCGAGCGCGCCGAGCGCGGCCTCGAACGGCTCCGCGTTCGGCATGTAGCGGTCGGTGCGGGCGAGCACGACGTGGTGCACCGCGGTGTCGCCGATGTGCGGAGCGATCCGCTCCGCCCTCTCCTCGTCGGCGAACAGCACGACCGCGCCCGAGTCGCTGAGGCCGTAAGCGAGCTCGGGGCCGGTCCACCAGGCGTTCAGCGGCACCGTCGTCGCCCCGGCGGAGATGGCCGCCCAGAATGCGAACGCCCACTCGGGGTAGTTGCGCATCGCGATCGCGACCCGGTCGCCGGGCTGCACGCCGTACTCGACCAGAGTGCGAGCCAGGGACGCCACGATGCGGTGCGCGTCGGCGAACGTGTAGCGCTCGTCCTGGTACACGAGGTAGTCGCTCTCACCGTGGGCGGCGCTCGCCAGCCACACCGCCCGCAACGTCGGTGGCGAGTTCTTGAACACGCGGAGGCGCACCCCCCGCACGTCCTCCTCGACGATCTCGAAGGGGTCGGTCATCAGTCCTCCTTGGCCGTGTTGGCGCCGATGGCCCCGAGCCAGATCGTCGCGACCGTCTCCGACGCGGCGACGACGTCTGCGGCGCTCGTACCCGGGCCGGCCCCGTCGACGAACCACCGGTGCGCGAACTCCTCGAGCATGGCGGTGAGCGCAGTCGCCGCGATCGCGGAATCGATGCCGGGCGGCGGGCCCGCCGCTTCGATGCCCTTCCGGACGCGCTCCACTCTGCGGGCCCGCTCGATTCGGCGAGCAGCGGCGATCTCCTCGTCGAAGCTCGCGGCCTCATGCCACACCTTCGACAAAGTGAGGTGCTCGACGTGGTCGGACAGGTACCAGAAGATCTCGGACCGGACGCGCTCGGCGAGCGTGGGGCTCGTGAGCGTCGGGCGGCGCTGCTGCGAAGCCGCGGCCTGTTGCGTGAGCGCCAGCAGGATCTGGTGACGGCTGCCGAAGTACTCGTAGAACGTGCCGTGGCCGACGCCGGCCGCCTTCACGATGTCGGGGACGCTCGTGGCGTGGTAGCCGTGCTCGGCGAACAGTCGGGCGGCGGCGTCGAGCAGGGCCCGGCGAGTCTCCTCGCCCCGCGGAGTCCGGGCCGTCGTCGTGCGTTCTGTCGCCATGAGCGAGCGGAGTCTGGCAGAACCCGACACTCGTGTCGAGCCGGAGAAATCAGGGAAATCAAGCGCTCGGGGGCATCGAGTGGAAGAAGTTGACATCAGTGTCGGCTCACTGTGATAGTTCGCGGGAGCCGGGAGAGAGGAGCCTCGTTGCACGAGACGCATCGACTGTCGTGGGACGGCGCCGTCGACGCCGATGGGCACATCCTCGAGCCCTCCGACCTGTGGGAGCGCTACATCGAGCCGAAGTACCGCGACCGGGCACTGCGCGTCGTGAAGGACGAGAACGGTCTCGACGAGCTCGAGATCGACGGCAAGCCGTCGATGATGGCGCGCCGGGGCATGCCCTCCACGCTGGCGGCCATGGGCCGTCTCGATCTCGGCGCGATGGCCCGTGACCCCGAGGTCACCTACGACAACCACGCCGCGTTCGGGTCTCAGGACCCGAAGGAGCGTTTACAGGTGCTCGATGCTGAGCACATCGATGCCGCGGTGATCTACACGACGACAGGCTTGTTGTGGGAGGCCGAGCTGCAAGATGCCGAGCTCTCACAGGCCTACACCCGCGCGTACAACCGGTGGATCTGCGAGTGGTGCTCGGACAGCGGCGGCCGTCTGATCCCGACGGCGCACCTGTCGCTCGGCGACCCCGCGGCCGCGGCCGCGGAGCTGGAGCGGGCAGTGGGTGAGGGCGCGCGCGGCGTGTACGTCGCACCGTTCACGCACACCGCCAAACCCCTCGGCCATCGCGACCACGACGTCGTGTTCGCTGCTGCGCAGGACCACGGCATCCCGTTTGCCATCCACCCGACGTTCGAGCCGCAGTGGACGAAGGGCGCGCGCATGGGTGCGTGGGAGAACGTGCGCGAGCTGAGGCTCACCGCGTCGGTGCAGGCAGCCGACGGCGTGCGTCATCAGTTCACGACCCTCTTCGACTATGGCGTCTTCGATCGATTCCCCCGATTGAAGGTGCTCGTGCTGGAGTCAGGCGGCGGCTGGATCGGATACTGGCTCGACCGCATGGACGGCATCTACGGCCACACTGCGATTGGGCAGAGGGTGCCCCTCGAAAACCCGCCGTCGTACTACTTCCGCGAGCGGTGCTGGATCAGCTGCGACCCGGACGAGCGTTCGATCCCGGCGATGGCCGACCTCTTCGGTGCGGACCGCTTCATGTGGGCTTCCGACTTCCCGCACGCGGACCACACGCCCGAGTACATCCACGACCTCGACGAGCTCGCGGGCATGTTCCCCGACGAAACCCGCCGCAGGTTCCTTGGCGACAACTGCCGAGAGCTGTTCAAGATCGATGTCTGACTCGTGATGTCTGAATCAAGGCAGCGCGATGACTCGCGGCGTTACGTGTTCCCGGAACCGGGGGACACGATCGGGCTGCTCGCCAAGCGGGTGCTTCCCGATGTCGACGACGGCGCGCAGCTCCTGCTCTCGTGGAACCTGCACCTGGCAATGCGCCCGTTTCCGATCGGCGGTCCGGGCGAGCTGCTCTGCACCGACATCGTCTACGTGGAGCCTCCGGTCGCGTGATGGCCGTGACGGACCAACCGGGGCCGGAGCAACCGCTGATCGCGAGCACCGCGCTTGCAGCTGGTCACGACGGACGGGCAGAGATCGTGCTCGAGCTGGCGTACCCGAACGGCGCGCGGACTCAGCTGAGCGTCACCGAGGAAGCGATGGCTCGCGCGCTCGACGTCGCCGGCGTCCAGCGCCTCGAAGATCTCCACGGGCAGCCGTGGACTGTGTTGATCGACCCTGACGAGATGGGAGCACTTTGATGCTTGACGTGATCATCCGCGGCGGCAAGATCGTCGACGGCTCGGGACTGCCTGGTTACCTCGGCGATGTCGGCATCAAGGGAGACCGCATCGTGTCGGTCGGGCGGCCGCTCACTGATGCGGCCAAGGTCATCGACGCGAGCGGGAAGGTCGTCACCCCGGGCTTTGTCGACCCTCACACGCACTACGACGCGCAGCTGTGCTTCGACCCGTATGCGTTTCCGGCGATCGAGCACGGAATCACGACGGTGGTGACCGGCAACTGCTCGTTGAGCCTCGCGCCGGTGCGGGCCGATCATCGTGACCGCTTCTCACGAATGTTCCGTCTCATCGAGGAGATGCCCGAGGCGGCATTCGCAAAGGGTGTCGACTGGCGCTGGGGAGAGTCGTTCGGCGGGATGGTCGATGCGCTGAAGGGAAACCTCGCGCTCAACCTCGCGCCGCTGGTCGGGCATTCCGTCCTGCGCATGGCAGTGCTCGGCGACGACGTCCGCCGTCCGTCCACGTCCGAGGAAGTCGCCGCGATGTGCGACCTGCTCCGCGAGTGCATCGACGCCGGCGCGGTCGGCATGTCAACGAGCTATGTCGACATCGAGGAGGACTTCCAGCCCGTGCCGTGCCGGTGGGCCGAGCACAGTGAGATCGAGGCACTGTGCGCGGTGCTGGGAGAACGCGGACGGATGCTGCAGATCGTCCACGAGTTCTTCGACGCCGGGCTCACGGTGTCCCGCGTCGAGATGCTCGGTCGCCTGTCCCGCGAGTACGGCATCCCGACGACGCTGTCGCCGCTCTTCCACAGCGGCGCCGCTCCGCACGCGACTGACCAGGTGATGGAGGCGGTCAGCCGGGAGTGGGCGGCCGGCGGTCGGGTGTGGCCGCAGGTGCAGACCCGCCCGATCGACATCAGCTGGACTCTCGACCAGCGCAGCATCATGTTCCTCGTCATCCCCGGTTGGTGGCAGGTGCTCTCCCTCTCGACGAAGGAAGAGAAGATCGCTGCGTTCGCCGACCCGAAGACCCGGGAATCGTTGGTCGGCGGCATCAACATGCTGGGGTCGATCCCGAACTCGGGTCTCAATCCGAACAGCTTCCTCGTGCGCGACGTCGCCCTTGAGAAGAACCGTGACCTCGTCGGTCGCACATTGGGTGAAATCGCGGAGGAACGGGGCACGGGCCCCGGCGACCTCCTCGTCGACCTCGCCGTCGAGGAGGACTTGGGCACCTGGTTCATGCGCCCCGACATCGGGCACAACGACGCTGATGCCGTCGGCGGGCTGCTGGCCCATCCGTACGTGCACGTCGGCGCGAGCGACGGTGGCGCGCACGTCGGCTCGTTCGCCACCTACGGCGACACCGGGTACCTCGTGTCCCGCTATGTGCGCGGCACGAAGTCGCTGCGGCTCGAGGAGGCAGTGAAGAAGATCACCGCCGATCCGTGCACGATCTGGGACTTGCCCGAGCGCGGTCTCCTCAAGGAGGGCTATGTCGCGGATGTCGCCGTGTTCGACGCGGATGCGTTGGACCGGGGGCCAGAGGTGGCCTCCGACGACTTCCCGGGCGACGGCATCCGCTGGATCCGACGGTCCGTCGGGATGGACACGGTGCTCGTCGGCGGCGGAGTGGCGTGGGACAAGACCGAGGGCTACATCGATGCAGCGCGTGCTGGGGGGCTCGCGACTCGGTGATGCCCAGAGGCTGGTCAGGTCGCCTGGGGAGGGCCCTGGGCGACCTCGGCCAGCTTTTCGTGCCCCCAGGCTGGTTCTCTTGGCGCCAGCGGGTCCCTGACACCCGATGCCGCCAAACAAATCAGTCGGGTGTCGTCGTCCGTGTGATCCTGTGGCGATGGACGACGTCCCCTCGCCGGTTCCGCTCGCCGGTCGGATCGGCAAGCTGCGGTCCAACGCCATTCGCGATCTGCTCGCGGTCACGCAGCGCCCCGATGTGATCTCGATGGCGGGCGGACTTCCTGCAGCGGACGCATTCCCCGTCGACGAGATCCGCGCGGTGACCGAACGACTGCTGCGCGACGACCCCACGTCGTTGCTGCAGTACTCGACCACGGAGGGCTTTCCGGAGCTACGCGTCTGGATCGCCGAGCAAGCCGCGGCCAGTCGGGGGCGGGAGGTGAGCCCGGACCAGGTGCTCGTCACGCACGGCTCGCAGCAGGCGCTCGATCTCGTCTCGAAGGTCTTCGTCGAGCCGGGTGTCGAGGTCGCGATCGACGAGCCCGGCTACATCGGAGCGATCCAAGCACTGCAGGTGTTCGAGCCCACGCTGCTGCCGGTGCCGGTCGATGAGCACGGGCTGGTGGTGAGCGCGCTCGCCGACTTGCTCGCGTCCGGGCACCGGCCTCGCCTCGTCTACACGGTCGTCAACTTCCAGAACCCGACGGGCGCGACGCTCGCGTTGGAACGACGAATGCACCTCGCCGAGCTCGCCGAGCAGTACGGGTTCGTCGTTGTCGAGGACGACCCGTACTGGGCGTTGCGCTTCGCCGGCGAGCAGCTGCCGTCGATCGCGACGTGGTCCGACAATGTGATCTCGCTGGGCACGTTCTCGAAGCTCGTCGTGCCGGGGCTGCGGGTCGGCTACGCCGTCGCGCCGACATGGGCACGTGAGCATCTCGCCAAGGTGAAGCAGGGCGCGGACCTGCACACGTCGAGCTGGGGTCAAGTGCTGCTCACCGCACTCGTCGCGGAACGGGGGTGGTTGTCCGATCACATCGAGGCACTCGTGCGCGTGTACGGCACCCGCGCGCGTGCGTTGGAAGACTCCTTGGCGGCTCGTGTCGGCGAGCGGTTCGCGTTCGACAAGCCCGACGGAGGCATGTTCCTGTGGGGACGCCTCACCGACGGGCAGTCCGCCGTCGACCTGTTGCCGCGTGCTGTCGAGCGGGGCGTGGCGTTCGTGCCGGGCGAGCCGTTCTACTCGGGTCCGCCCGACCGCTCGACGCTTCGTCTCAGCTTCGCCACCGCGACGCCCGACGAGCTCGACGAAGGCGTGCGCCGCTTCGCCGCCGCCCTCACCCCCTGACCCCGGACCGTTTGCGCACTCGCTGCGATGACGTCAGCAGCGGGTGCCGTCCTCGGGGACGGTGAGGTCGATGAGGTAGTCGTCGATGAGCGGGTCGATGCAGCTGCCCGAGCCGTAGCCCGTGTGCCCTTCGCCCTCGCGTACCAAGAGCACTCCGGTCGCGAGCGCGTCCGCCAGCGCTTCCGACTGCTCGAGCGGGGTGTAGGGGTCGCCCGTCGTGCCCGCGACGATGATCGGCGGCGCGCCCGTTCCGTCGACCGAAGGACCGGGCCGGGCCTCGACTGGCCACAGCGCGCAGTAGTAGCCGGACGCGAATGAGCGTCCGAGTCGCGGCGCGACCTGTTCGAGCTCGTCGGCAAGATCGGCGTAGGCGTCGAGGTCGCGCGGCGCGGGATCGTCGAGGCAGCTGATCGCGATGAATGCTTCGATCGTGTTCGTCCACGTACCGTCGTCATCCCGTTCGAGGTAGGTGTCATTCAGGGCGAGGAGGCCGTCGCCGTCGCCGTGCTGCGCGTCATCCAGCGCCTCGGCGAGCAGAGGCCAGAAGTCAGTGCTGTAAAGCGCCTGGAACACGGCGTTGAGGGCAACTCCCTCACCGACCTCGGGCCGACCGCGCTCGGGCGGAGGAAGCGGATCTGCGTCGAGCCCCGCGATCAAGGTGTCGTACGCGCCCTCCGCGTCGCCGTCGTTGTGGAACGCGCACGTGCTGTGCGACGAGCAGTCGGCGAGGAACGCATCGAGGGCGTGCTCCGTCCCGATCGCTTGCGCACGCGACGTCTCGATGCTGTCGAGATCGGGATTGATCGCGCCGTCGAGCACCATCGCCCGGATGCTCTCGGGGAAGAGCGTCGCGTACGTGGCGCCGAGCTCACTGCCGTAAGAGAACCCCATGTACGAGATCGCGGTCTCGCCGAGTGCGATGCGGATGCGCTCGAGATCGTTGGCGGTGTCGACCGTCGAAATGTGGCCGAGCAGGTCTCCCGCATCCTCCTCGCAGGCATCGTCGAACTCCTGCGCCCGATCCACGAGCACCTCGTTCTCGGCGTCGTCATCGGGTGAAGGATCGGGCTCGGCGAAGTAATGGTCGACGTCATCGATGCAGTCGACGGGCGCACTGCCACCCGTGCCCCGTGGGTCCCAGCCCACGATGTCGAACCGGTCGCGGATCTCGCTCGGCCAGATGAGGTCCGCGGCGGGCACGAGGTCGGTGCCGGGCACGCCGGGGCCACCCGGGTTGACGAGCAGTGATCCGATGCGAGCGTCGTCGTCGCCCGCGCGATCGCGCATCAGCGCGAGGTCGATGGTCTCGCCGTCGGGCTCGTCGTAGTCGCGAGGGACGGCGAGCGTCGCGCACTCGACGTCGTCGCCGGCATCGGGGCACTCGATCCAGTCGAGCTCGCCCTCGGAGGTCGTTGCCGAACCCCCCGACGTCGTGGCGCCGTCAGCACCATCATCGCCGCCGCACGCCGCGGCGAGCAGCACCGCGACGACGACAAAAGCGACGAACCGGCGCACCCAGCGATGGTAGGGGCGGGCGTGGAGCCCGCACGCGCGACCCGTAGCCTCGCAAGCAGTGCGAATGATGGGTGGTCCCCACGGGATGCTCGGCCACGACCCCGAGAGCGTCGAGGGTGCGAAGGTCGATACGCAGATCTTGCGGCGTGCATGGACCTTCGCGCGGCCCTACCGCGTCATGATCGTCGGCTTCCTCGTGACCATCGTCTTCGACTCGCTGTTGATCCTGGCTCCGCCGCTGTTGCTGCGCTCGATGCTCGACAATGCCATTCCTTCGGGCGACCGCACGCAGGTCTGGATCCTGGCGGGGCTCACGGTGATCGCGGCGTTCGGGGATGCGCTGCTCTCGATCGCCCAACGCTGGTGGTCGGCCCGCATCGGTGAGGGCCTGATCTACGAGCTGCGCGCCGCGCTCTTCGACCGGGTGCAGCGGCAACCCATCGCCTTCTTCACCCGCACGCAGACCGGCGCCTTGATCAGCCGGCTGAACAACGACGTGATCGGCGCGCAGAGCGCGGTGACAGGCACGCTTGGCACGGTCGTCTCGAACGTCATCACGCTGACGCTCACGCTCATCGCGATGCTGGCCCTCGAGTGGAGGCTCACCCTCATCGCTCTGCTCGTGCTGCCCCTGTTCGTCATCCCGGCGAAGCGCGTCGGTCGTCGCCTTCAGAAGATCAGCCGCGAGCAGATGAACCTGAACGCGTCGATGAACACGACGATGACCGAGCGGTTCAACGTCAGCGGAGCGATGTTGGTCAAGCTCTACGGCGACGCCGACGCGGAGGCCGCCTCCTTCTCCGGACGCGCCAGCCGCGTGCGCGACATCGGCGTGAAGGGTGCGATGTACGGCCGGGTCTTCTTCGTAGCGCTCGGGCTCGTCGCCGCGGTGGGCACCGCGGTGGTGTACGGCCTCGGAGCGCAGATGGTGATCTCGGGCACGATCACGATCGGCACGCTTGTCGCGCTCGCTGCGTACGTCGGGCGTGTCTACGGCCCGCTGACGAGCCTCACGAACGCGCGCATCGACGTCATGACAGCGCTCGTCTCGTTCGAGCGGGTCTTCGAGGTGCTCGACGCGCCGAACCCGCTCGAGGACTCGCCTGGTGCCATCGACCTTCCGTCGCCGGCCGGGCGGGTCGAGTTCGACCACGTGAGCTTCACCTATCCGGCAGGCTCAGCGTTCTCCGTTGCCAGCCTCGAGCTCGCGAACGGACAGGGCGACGGCGCGATGCCGTCTCTCGAGAGCACACCCGGTGTCGAGGTGCTGCACGACGTATCCGCACTGATCGAGCCCGGCCGGCTCATCGCCCTCGTCGGGCCCTCGGGGGCGGGGAAGACAACACTGGCGTCGCTCATCCCTCGGCTCTACGACGTGACGAGTGGAGCCGTCCGCATCGACGGGTACGACGTGCGCGACCTGACCCAGCAGTCGCTCCGTTCGGCGATCGGCGTCGTCGTGCAGGACCCCCACCTCTTCCATGAGTCGGTCGCGAGCAACTTGCGCTACGCCCGTCCGGATGCGACGCAGGCGGACCTCGAGGCGGCGTGTCGAGCCGCGCAGATCCACGAGGTCGTCGCCGCGCTGCCCGAGGGCTACGACACCTTGGTGGGGGAGCGCGGGTATCGGCTATCGGGAGGCGAGAAGCAGCGCTTGGCGATCGCGCGGATGCTGCTGAAGAACCCGGCGATCGTGATCCTCGACGAGGCGACCAGCCATCTCGACTCCGAGAACGAGGCCCTGGTGCAGGCTGCGCTCGACGTCGCACTGCGCGACCGCACGTCGATCGTGATCGCGCACCGGCTGTCGACCATCACGAACGCCGACGAGATCCTGGTGCTCGACGAAGGCCGCATCGTCCAGCGGGGCAGCCACGAGGAGCTGATCGCGCTGGGTGGCCTGTACTCCGAGCTGTACCACACGCTCGTGCGAGCACAGCGCTCGCCGAACCTCGTCGCGGAGGGAACGCCCGGCTGACGCCGTCTTTCGAAGGGCAGGGAATGTCCCACCCCCCTCGTACCGTCCGCTCATGGGTCGACAACGCACCTCTCACTGCTGCAGCGAGTGCGGAACGAGGTCCCCGCAGTGGACGGGGCGCTGCCCCGGTTGCGGTGCCTGGAACACGCTGATCGAGGAGGTCGAGCCGACCCGCGCAACGCCGCCACCGAAGAGCGCGCCACCCGTGCCGATCACTCGCGTCGATCCGCGGCAGTGGCATCCCCGGGCCACCGGCATCGCCGAGCTCGACCGGGTGCTCGGCGGCGGGCTCGTCGCCGGGTCGGTCACCCTCGTCGGAGGCGAACCCGGCGTCGGCAAGTCCACGCTCCTCCTGCAGGCCGCCGCGTCGCTCGCGAGCGACGGTGCCCGCTGCCTCTACGTCACCGGCGAAGAGTCCGCCGCCCAGGTGCAAGGTCGCGCCGCGCGCATCGGCGCCCTCGTCGAGAACCTGTGGCTGTCGACCGAGACCGACGTCCGCGCGGTTGCCGCGTTGCTCGACGAGGTCGACCCTGACCTGCTGATCGTCGACTCGATCCAGACCGCCCACGATCCCGAGCTCAGCTCGCCGCCGGGCACCGTCACCCAGGTGCGCGGATGCGCGCAGGTCCTCATCGAGGCCACGAAACAGCGCCGCGTGGCGACGCTGCTCGTGGGCCACGTCACCAAGGAGGGCGGTCTGGCCGGCCCGCGCGTCCTCGAGCACGCGGTCGACACCGTGCTGTCGTTCGGCGGCGACCGGCACCACGCCCTCCGGCTGCTCCGCGCCGTGAAGCACCGCTTCGCATCCACCGACGAGCTCGGCCTGTTCGAGATGGGCGAGCAGGGCCTGATCGGTGTCCCCGATCCGAGCTCGCTGTTCCTCGCCGACCGGCGGGGCGGCATGCCCGGCTCGATCGTCGTGCCGGCGCTCGAAGGGCATCGGCCCTTGCTCGTCGAGGTGCAGGCGCTCGTGGTGCCGGCCGGTCCGGGCGGCCCCCGACGGTCGGTGCAGGGCGTCGACGCCAGCCGCCTCTCCCTGCTCGCCGCCGTGCTCGAGCAGCGGGTCGACATCCCGCTGTCGTCGCTCGACATCTACGTCTCCGTGGTCGGCGGGGTGAGGGTCACCGAGCCTGGCTCCGACCTCGCGATCGCACTGGCGATCGTCTCGGCGGTCATGGGCCGCGCGCTCCCGAGCGACCTCGTCGTGTGCGGCGAGATCGGCCTCGCCGGCGAAGTCCGTCAAGTGGCGCAGACACCGCGCCGAGTGACCGAGGCCCGCCGGCTCGGGTTCGAGCAGCTGCTCGTGCCGCAGTCAGCGCCCGCCTCGATCGATGGCGGTGGTGTGGTGCGCGTCGCGTCGGTCGCCGACGCGCTCGAGTGCGTCGGCCTCGGCCTCGCTGCGCTCACGTCCTCACCTCCGAGGTGACCCCATCGTCACCGGTACGATCGCGCCGTGGTGGAGCGTCGTAGCCCCGACCTGGTCAAGGCCCTGCGGGCCGTGGCGCCCGGCACCGCACTGCGCGAAGGGCTCGACCGCGTCCTGAAGGCGAAGATGGGCGCGCTGATCGTCGTCGGCGACGGCCCCGAGGTGCTCAACATCTGCTCGGGTGGCTTCCTGCTCGACGCCTCGTTCAGCCCCCAGCGTCTGTCGGAGCTCGCAAAGATGGACGGCGCGATCATCCTTGCCTCAGACGCGAGTCGCATCGCCCGCGCGAACGTCCACCTCGTCCCCGACCCGAACGTCCCGACGTCCGAGACCGGCACCCGCCATCGCACGGCCGAGCGAGTGGCCCGCTCGATCGGGGTCCCGGTGATCTCCGTCTCGGAGGACTTGTCGATCATCGCGGTGTACATGCGCAGCGAGAAGCATCCGCTCGAGGACATTCCTCGGCTGCTCAACCGCGCGAACCAAGCACAGCAGGCGCTCGAGCGCTACAAGACTCGGCTCGACACGGTGTCGGGTGCGCTCTCCGCGCTCGAAGTCGAAGACCTCGTCACGCTGAGGGATGTGCTGTCGGTGTTGCAGCGCACCGAGATGGTCATGCGCATCGCCGACGAGATCCGCGGCTACATCGTCGACCTGGGCGTCGACGGCCGGCTCGTGCGCCTCCAGCTCGATGAGCAGCTCGGCACGATCGAGGACGACCGTCGCCTCGTGGTGCTCGACTACTTCTCGGCCGACGAAGGAAACTCGCTCGACGCGGTGATGACGGCACTGGGCGCTCTCGACACCGACGAGCTGCTCGACCTCCGAGCGATTGCGACGGCCGTTCATCCCGACGGTGAGGCTAGCCGACCTCGAAGCAGCCGTGCAACCGCGGGGGTTCCGTTTGCTGAGCAAGATCCCCCGCCTTCCGGAGCCGGTCATCGAGAGCGTGGTCGAGCGGTTCGGCACGCTGCACAAGATCATGCGGGCCACCATCGACGACCTGGTCGACGTCGAAGGGGTCGGCACCGCCCGGGCCCGAGCCATCAAGGACGGCTTGTCCCGCTTGGCCGAGAGCAGCATCCTGGACCGCTACTCCTGACCGCGACGTAAGGAGAGCTCTCCGTCATGCGCATCGACCTGCCGTCCGGCACCCCCGCCGAGCTCGTCCGACCGCCCGGCGAACCGACCCTCGGCGTGGTCGTCGCGCCCGACATCTTCGGCCTGCGACCGTTGTACGTCGACATCTGCACGAGGCTCGCGAACGAGAACAGCTGGGTGGTCTGCGCACCCGAGCCGTTCCCCGGCCGCGAGCTCGGCGACGTCGACGAGCGCTTCGAGGAGGTGCGCAACCTCCAGGACGACCGCGTGATCGGCGACCTCGTCGCCGCCGGCGCCGCCACCGAGTGCAGTGATGTTGCGCTCATCGGGTTCTGCATGGGCGGGATGTACGCGCTGAAGGCGGCCGGACTGTCGCATTTCCGCCGCGTCGTCGCCTTCTACGGGATGATCCGGGTTCCCGAGGCGTGGAAGGGATTCGGCCACGCCGAGCCGCTCGACAAGCTGGAGAACGCGTTGGCCTCGCCGACGCTCGCGATCATCGGTGAGCAAGATCCGTACACACCGCCTGAGGATGTCGCGGCGCTCGAGGCCGCACGCGTCACGGTCGTGCGCTACCCCGGGGCCGAGCACGGCTTCGTGCACGACCCCGATCGCCCTGCCCATCGCCCGGAGGACGCGGCCGACGCCTGGCAGCGCGCGATCGCCTTCATCACCGGCTGACTGTGCGCGGCGGTCAGCGTGATCGTTGGGCCAGACGCTCCCGGTTGATGATCTTGTAGCGCCGGTCGGCCTGCTCGAGCCAGCCGAGACGGATGAACGACGAGATCGCCTTGTTCACTCGCTCACGCGACGCTCCGACCATGCCGGCGAGCTCCTCTTGTGTCACCGGCAGGTAGAACTCGTCGGCATCGCCGGCCAACTCGAGCAGACGCTTCGCGGTGCGGCCGGTGACGTCGAGGAACACCGAGTCGGCGAGGGCTTCGTCCATCGCGCGCAGCCGCCCGACGAGCATCGCCGTCGTGCCCCACAGCAACGCGGGTTGCTGCTCGAAGAGCTCACGCACGGGCACATAGGGGATCGCGATGACCTCTGATGGTTCGAGTGCACGCGCTTCGGCCGACCGGCCGAGTCCGTCGAGCATGCCCATCTCGCCGAACAGCTCGCCCCGCTCCATGAGCGCCACCACGGACTCACGGCCATCGATTGACTTCTTGCTGATCGCGATCAGACCCGAGGACACGATGAACAGCTCGGTGCAATCGTCCCCCTCCTCGAAGAGGAGATCACCGCGCCGCAACGTGCGGATCGTGCACGTCGGGAGAAGGAAACCAAGATCGGCTTCGGTGAGATCACGAAAGAAGTCGGTCTCCGTGAGGAGGGCGCTGTCGACCATCGGTCGGCGAGGTTACCCCCGACCCATGGCAGGCTGAGTGAGTGAGCACTGCGGCGGCGTTCGATGACGATGCCGCGGCGGACCTCGAGGTATGGGGCATCGTCGTCGCGGGCGGTGCCGGGTCTCGTTTCGGCGGCGAGAAGCAGTACGCCACGCTCGGCGGCAAGCGGGTGCTGGATTGGTCGTTGGCAGCGGCGCGGCAGGCGTGCGGCTCCGTCGTGCTCGTCGTTCCTGCCGATCATGAGCATCTCGCCGAGCCCGCGGCCGACCACGTCGTCGTCGGGGGGGCGACACGGTCGGCGTCTGTGCGCGCCGGTCTCGCCGCTGTCGCACCTGACGCCGGTGACGACTGCGTCATCGTCGTTCACGACGCGGCACGGCCGTTTGCGACGTCAGAGCTCTTCCAGTCCGTGATCGGTGCCGTGCGATCGGGCGCCGACGGCGCGGTCCCGGCCCTTCCCGTCACGGACACGGTCAAGCAGGTCGACGAGTCCGGCACGATCACGGCGACGCTCGACCGCACTCGCCTCATGACCGTGCAGACCCCTCAGGCGTTTCGGTTCGCCGCGCTGCGCGAGGCCCACAGCGGCGACGCGGACGCGACGGACGACGCGGCGCTCGTCGAGGCGATTGGTGGTCGCGTCGTCGTGGTTCCCGGCGAGGAGACAAATCGCAAGATCACGACTCCCGACGACCTCGTGGCGCCGCGATGACGTCCATGCGCATCGGTCAAGGGTTCGACGTGCACCCGTTTGATCGCGACGGCACGCGGTCGCTCGTGCTCGGCGGAGTCGTCTTCGACGGCGCCCCGGGACTTCGCGGTCACAGCGACGCCGACGTGGTTGCGCACGCGGTGACCGACGCACTGCTCGGCGCGGCCGGCCTCGGCGACATCGGCACCCACTTCCCGGACACAGATCCGAAGTGGGCCGGGGTCGATTCGCTCGAGCTGCTCCGGCAGGCGTTGAGCGCCGTACGCAACGCCGGCTGGGCACCTGTCAACGTGGATTGCACGGTGATCACCGAAACTCCGAAGCTCGCGCCGCGCGCGACCAGAGATGGAGGAGAAGCTCAGTGCCGCGGTGGGCGCGTCCGTCAGCGTGAAGGCAAAGCGCGCTGAGGGGCTGGGCGCGATCGGGCGCTCAGAGGGCATCGCGTGCTTCGCCGTCGCGCTCGTCGTGCGGGAGGGCGACCGATGAGTCCGGCCAAGCGCGGAGGCGGTGCAGCGGGAGGCGGTCGCGGCGGCAAGCCCCCCCGACGCGGCGGCGGGCCCGCCAAGAAGTCGAGCAGCGCGAAGTCGAGCCGGGCGAGCTCGACACGGGGCGCGAAGCCGGTGCGAGACCATCGCCGGGCGGCGCCGGCGCACGTGAAGGGGCTCGGCGGCGATCAGGTCGAAGGACGCCAGGCTGTGCGCGAGTTGCTGCTCGGAGGCCGGCGCGTCCGCGAGCTCTGGGTGGCGACCGACGTCGACGAGGCCGACGTGGTCTCCGACATCCTCGAGTTGGCGCGCGAGCTGCGCGTGACCGTGCGCGAGGTCGGTCGTAGCAAGCTCGCGGCCGAGGCGCGCACCGACTCGCCCCAGGGCGTGCTCGCGAAGGCGGCTCCATTGCGCGAGGTCGAACTCGAGGAGCTGGCCCGGGGCCGGTCGCCTGCGGGCGCGCCACCATTCCTGATCTGCGCGGACGGTGTCACCGATCCCGGCAACCTCGGCGCCCTCCTGCGCAGTGCATCGTGCGCAGGTGCGACTGGTGTCGTGTTGCCCCGCCACCGCGCCGTGCACATCACGCCGACTGTCGCTAAGGCGGCGGCCGGAGCCATCGAGCACCTGCCGATGGCGCTCGTTGGCGGGGTGCCCAACGCGCTGGCGCATCTGCGGGAGCTCGGCGTGTGGGTCGTCGGGCTCGACATGATCGCCGATCAGACGCTGTTCGAGCTGGGGCCGGTCGCACAGGAGCCGATCGCCTTGGTGTTCGGTGCCGAGGGCAGAGGGCTTTCTCGTCTGGCCCGTCAGCGGTGCGACGTCGTCGTTCGCATCCCGTTGCTCGGACCGCTCGAGTCACTCAACGTCGCGGCGGCGGGCGCCCTCGCGTGCTACGAGGTCGCCCGCCAACGCACGACCACGGTCAGCGACTGACGTCGATCCCGCGAGCCGGATCGGGCATCCGGTGAGGCCCGGCACCATCGTGTCCAACTGGTCCGTCAGCGTCTCCCGAACGAACAAGCCGGTCGGTGGCCGCTCCGCAGATCTGTGTCGCTTCCGCGACGTAGGGATCTTGCGCCACCCGCCCGTACTCCTGAGTGCGCTGCTCCCACAGGGGGATCGAGTCGGCCGTGATCCGTTCCCGCGTGTCATCGACGTACATGGCGGCGGCGTCGTCGGGATGCGCGGTGGAGACCCACGCATGCAACGGCTCCCACAACTCGAGCAACGGGGGTTGCCCTCGAGCGTCCCGGGGTCGGCCGACCCGGAGCGCTCGCAGTACCCTCGACCTCCGTGGCGGAGTCGCTCGCGCAGGTCACGGATGCGGCGACAGACATCGCGTCACAGTGGCGGGCCGATCGACCCGAGCGTCAGCTTCGGCGTCATCTCGATCGAGCCAACTTCGACGCCCTGCGTGAAACGGGAATCCTGCAGCTGGTCGTTCCCACCGACATGGGCGGGCTGTGGCAGAGCATGGAGACCTCGGCCCGCTCGGTGTGCGAGGTGTACCGAGTGCTCGCGGCCGGAGATCCGTCGGTCGCATTGGTGTCGTCGATGCATGGCGTGATCGGCTTCTGGTTGCTCAATCCCGATCCGTCGCAGCGCGCGTGGGAGGAGCAACGACGCGCGGTCTTCGCGAGTGCGCTGGCCGGCGAGCAGTGGGGGACGATCACCTCCGAGCCCGGAAGTGGCGGCGACATGGCGCGCACACGCTCCACCGCGTCACCGCTCGATGTCGAGCCGTTCCTTCCGGGCCACAGCTTCGCCGTCACGGGCGACAAGCACTTCGGCAGCGGCTTGGGCATCAACGACCGCATGATCACCACTGCGATCCCCGAGGGGGAGTCCGAGCCCACGATCTTCGTGTTGGACGTGCGAGATGTGCCATGGGACGGCAGCGCGGGGTTGAAGCTCGTCTCTGAATGGGACGGCCTGGGGATGGCGGCAACGCAGAGCCACGCGATGCGACTCGAGGGCGCTCGGGCGGTTCGGCTCGCGTGGGACGGGCCACTGGCCCCGCTCGTTCGCACGGCGGGCCCCTTCTTCTCCGCCCTCTTCACCGCGGTGATCGTCGGCGTGCTCGACGAGGCGATCGCGGTCGCACGTGAGCAGGTGCGCGCGAGAGCGGAGCAGCTGCGTCCGTACGAACAGGTCGAGTGGACCCGGGCGGAACGAGATCACTGGCTCGCCGCCCAGGCGTACGAAGGCGTGCTGCGCAGCTTGGAGGGGGGGCCGGACTCGGCGTCCTACGGCGTGATCCGCGGCAAGACGGCAGTCGCCGAGCTGGCCGAGGAGATCCTGTCGAGGTTGACCCGTGTGATCGGCGGGGGCACGTTCTCGCAGCGATCCCCCTTCGCGCATTGGTTCGAGGACGTCCGCGCCCTCGGCTTCCTGCGGCCACCGTGGGGGCTCGGGTTCGACGCGCTCTTCGCCACGTCGCTCGAGTAGGTGCTGAGCAGGCGGGCTCCGGATGGACGGCGAGCCCGAGGTGGGACTCGAACCCACGACCTGACGCTTACAAGGCGCCTGCTCTTCCGGCTGAGCTACTCGGGCGGTGACCCCCGATTCTGCCTGGTCAGGGTGCCCCATCAATGGTCCCTGCCGCCGAGGATGCTTGATTCGCGTGGGGTGGGCGACAAGGCTGCCCGCGATGACGCTCACCGATCGTGAACGCTCGATTCTGGACTACGAGCGCAGCAGCCTGATCGAGCCCGGTTCCAAGGAGCTCGCCATCAGGGAGCGTTTCGACCTCTCGGCCACGCGCTACTACCAGCTCCTCGCCGAGCTGGTCGACTCCGACGATGCGCTCGAGTACGACCCGCTCGTCGTCCGGCGGCTGCGTCGCAAGCGCGATCGGCGGCGCCGGGCCCGCTATGAGGGGCCGTCGGTCTCCGAGCCCCCGGGCCGTTGAGTCAACGTCGCCACGCGGCGTCGGACGGGTCCTTTGCCAAGTCCGCAGGTGGGGCCGCGGGCCGCGGCCTCCTCCTGATCGCGGTCGCGGTGATCACGGGCGTCCTGCTGCTGCGGGCCGGGTTCGACGATGGTGGCTCCGCCAGCCCGACCACCGACGGCGGCGGGTCAGCCGACACGACCGCCTCGCCCGACACGACCGGCGCCCCCGACGGATCGAACACCACCGCGGTGACCACTCCGGTGTCGGTACGCCCGCCCAACCAGGTGAAGGTGTTCGTCGCGAACGCCGCTGGGGTGCAGGGTGCGGCCGGTCGCACGGCTGACGCATTGATCGCGGCGGGTTACGTCGCAGTACCCGGCAACTCGCCGACCCGGGTCGAAGCCACGACGATCTACTACACCGAGGGATTCGAGGCCGAGGCCCAGGCGGTTGCGGCAACGCTGGGTGTACCCGCGACCTCGGTGCAGCCGATGCCGACGCCCCCGCCGGTCGCCGAGATCGAGGGCTCTCAGGTCCTCGTGGTGCTCGGGCCGGACATCGCCACGCCTGCCTGACCCGCGCTTCCCGCCACTCCGTCACGTCGCTGCGCGGTGTGGCAGTGTCGGACGCCCGGGCGGGGACGTCCCGGTCGCGTAGCTGGGCACGGAGGCGCTCGTGACGACCGACTTGGACCTGCTGTCCATCAACACCATCCGCACCCTGTGCATGGATGCGATCCAGAAGGCCAACTCAGGACATCCGGGCACGCCCATGGGCATCGCTCCGGTCGCGTACTCGCTCTGGCAACGGGAGATGCGGTTCGATCCGAGCGATCCGATCTGGCCGAACCGTGATCGCTTCGTGCTGTCCGAGGGTCACGCGTCGGCGCTGCTGTGGTCGCTCCTGCACCTCACTGGCGTACGCGCGGTCGACCCTGACTACGAGGTGCTCGGCCGACCGTCAGTTTCGCTCGACGACCTGAAGACCTTCCGCCAGCTGGACTCGCGCTGCCCGGGTCATCCGGAGTACCGGTGGACGAGCGGTGTCGAGACGACGACCGGGCCTCTCGGCCAGGGAGTGGCGACGTCGGTGGGCATGGCGATCGCCGGTGAGTGGCTCGCGGCTCGCTACAACCGTGAGGGCTTCGACCTCTTCGACTTCGACGTGTACGCGCTCGCGGGCGACGGCTGCATGATGGAAGGCGTCGCGTCCGAGGCAGCGTCGTTGGCCGCGCACCAGCGACTCTCGAACCTGTGCTGGATCTACGACTCCAACCGCGTGACCATCGAAGGCCACACGAACATCGCGTTCACCGAGGACGTGGCGGCGCGGTTCATGGCCTACGGCTGGAACATCACGACCGTCGCCGACGCGAACGACCTCGAGGCCATCAAGCGCGCGTTCCACACGTTCCGTGCCGAGCGCGATCGGCCCACGATCATCGTCGTGCACAGCCACATCGGGTACGGCTCGCCGGTCGAGGACTCGCCGAAGGCCCACGGGGAGCCGTTCGGTGTCGAGGGCGTGAAGGCGACCAAGCGCTTCTTCAACTTCCCGGAGGACGAGGACTTCTACGTCCCCGACGGCGTGTATGACCACTTCGCGGCGGGCATCGGAGCGCGGGGCAAAGCGGCCCGCGACGAATGGCACAAGCTGTTCGCCGCCTACCGCGCCGAGTTCCCCGAGCTCGCCGACGAGCTCGACCGCATCCAGCGCCGGGACCTCCCTGTCGGGTGGGAGGACGCGTTGCCGACGTTCCCCGCGGATCCGAAGGGCTTCGCCAGCCGCGACTCGTCCGGGCAGGTGTTGAACGCGGTCGCGCAGGCGATTCCATGGGTCGTCGGCGGTTCCGCCGACCTCTCTCCGTCGACGAAGACGAACCTGACCTTCGAGGGGGCCGGCAGCTTCCAGGCCGAGAGCCGCTCGGGGCGCAACCTGCACCTCGGCGTACGCGAGCACGCGTCCGCGGCTGTCGCGAACGGTATGGCGCTCACCAAGCTGCGGTCGTACTGGTCGGGCTTCCTGATCTTCTCGGACTACGCCCGCGGTGCGATCCGCTTGTCCGCACTCATGGAGATCCCCGTCGTGCACATCTTCACGCACGACTCGATCGGCGTCGGCGAAGACGGGCCGACGCATCAGCCCGTGGAGCAGCTCGCCTCGCTGCGCGCGATGCCCGGCCTTCTCGTGTTCAGACCCGCCGATGCGAATGAAGTCGTCGAGACCTGGCGGCTTCTCGTCCAGCTCCACGACGAGGCGTCCGCGGTGATCCTGTCGCGGCAAAACCTGCCGACGCTCGATCGGTCGGTCTTCGCACCGGCCGCGGGCGTCGCGAGGGGCGCGTACGTGCTCGCCGACGCGCCGGATGGCGAGCCCGACGTGATCCTGCTCGCCACCGGATCGGAGGTGCATCTCGCGCTGTCGGCCCGCGACGAGCTGGCATCGACTGGCATCCACGCGCGCGTCGTGAGCATGCCGTGTTGGGAGCTCTTCGACCGCCAGCCGAGGGAGTACCGGGACGAAGTGCTGCCACCGTCGGTGAAGGCGCGGGTCGGCATCGAACAGGCATCGACCTTGGGCTGGGACCGCTATGTCGGCGACGGTGGGGCGATCATCGGCATGGACACCTTCGGCGCCTCCGCGCCGCTGAAGCACCTCCTGGAGAAGTTCGGGTTCACGCCCGACCGTGTATCGGAGGTCGCGCGCGAACGCGTGGCCGAAGAGAGGGAACGCGCATGAAGGCAACAGAGACACTCCACAACCAAGGTCAGAGCCTGTGGCTCGACAACATCACGCGGTCGATGCTCGACAACGGTGTCGTGCAGCGCTACATCGATCGGTACTCGGTCACCGGGCTGACTTCGAACCCTTCGATCTTCGACAAGGCGATCGCATCAGGCGACTACAACGACGCGATCCGCGAGAAGGCGGCGGCGGGTCTCGACGGCGAGTCGCTCTTCTTCGAGCTTGCGATCGAGGACCTCCAGCGGGCCGCCGACCTCTTCCTGCCCATCCACGAGCGCACTCATGGCATCGACGGGTGGTGCTCGCTCGAGGTGTCGCCCGAGCTGGCGTACAACACGGAGAAGACCGTCGCGGCCGCGAAGGACCTGCACGAACGGGCCGGCCGGCGAAACCTGTTCATCAAGATCCCGGGCACTGAGGAGGGACTCCCGGCCATCGAGGAGTGCATCGCGTCGGGAGTGCCGGTCAACGTCACGTTGCTGTTCGACGAGGCGCACTACCGCGCGGCCGCCGACGCGTACATGAAGGGCATCGAGCGGCGCGTCGCACGGCGCCAGGATCCTTTCGTCGGATCGGTCGCGTCAGTGTTCATCTCGAGGTGGGACAGCTCGGTGAGCGACAGCGTTCCCGACGATCTCAAGAACGACCTCGGCCTCGCGGTCGGTCTCGATGTGTACCGCGCCTACCGCGAGCTGAAGGCGTCGGATCGCTGGCTACGCCTCGAGAACGCCGGAGCCAAGATGCAGCGTCTCCTCTGGGCCAGCACGGGGACGAAGGACCCGAACGCGCCCGACACGTTGTACGTCCACGGGCTTGCCGCGCCGTTCACGATCAACACGATGCCGGACAAGACACTCGAGGCCTTCTACGACCACGGGGACGCCGGAGATCCGATGCCCCCCGATGGCGGGAGCTGCGATGAGCTCTTCGCGAAGTTCGAGAAGGCAGGGGTCGACCTCACCGCGCTCGCGGCGAAGCTGCAATCCGACGGCGCCCGGTCGTTCGTCGACTCGTGGGGCGACCTGATGACGCGGATCGAAGAGCAGAGCTCGTCGGTCGCCTGAGGATCGGAGAGACAATGCCCACACCGCTCCGTGAGCGCGCCGCCTGGAAGGCGCTCGAAAAGCACCACGCCGAGATCGAGAGCCGCCACCTCCGCGACCTCTTCGCCGAGGATCCGAGCCGCGGCGAGCGGCTCACCGCCGAGGGCGTGGGTCTGTACCTCGACTACTCGAAGAACCGCGTCACCGATGAGACGCTGAGCCTGCTCATCCAGCTCGCTGAGGAGTCAGGGCTCGCCGAGCACACCGAGAAGATGTTCACCGGCGAGCGGATCAACGTGTCGGAGAACCGCTCGGTGCTGCACGTCGCCCTCCGGATGCCGAAGGGGAGCTCGCTCGTCGTCGACGGCGTCGACGTCGTGAAGGACGTGCACGAAGTGCTCGACCGCATGAGCGCGTTCTGCGACCGGGTGCGATCGGGCGAGTGGAAAGGTCACAGCGGCAAGCCGATCAAGAACGTTGTCAACATTGGCATCGGCGGATCCGACCTCGGACCGGTGATGGCCTACGAGGCGCTTCGCCACTACACGCGCCGGGACATGACGTTCCGGTTCGTCTCGAACGTCGACTCCACGGATTTCGCCGAGGCGACCCGCGACCTCGCCGCGGACGAGACGCTGTTCATCGTCTCCTCGAAGACGTTCACGACGCTCGAGACGCTCACGAACGCGCACTCGGCCCGAGCATGGGCACTCTCGCACCTGCGCGACGAGTCGGCGATCGCCAAGCACTTCGTCGCGGTATCGACGAACGCCGAGCGTGTGTCGGAGTTCGGCATCGACACAGCGAACATGTTCGGATTCTGGGACTGGGTCGGCGGTCGGTACTCGATGGACTCCGCGATCGGCCTGTCGACGATGCTGGCGGTCGGGCCCGAGGGGTTCCGCGAGATGCTCGCCGGGTTCCACGACATGGACGTGCACTTCCGCACGACGCCGCTCGCACAGAACCTGCCGGCGATCATGGGCTTGCTCGTCGTCTGGTACTCAGACTTCTTCGACGCCCAGACGGTCGGCGTGATGCCGTACGAGCAGTACCTGAAGCGCTTCCCCGCGTACTTGCAGCAGCTGACGATGGAGTCGAACGGCAAGCACGTGACCCTCGAAGGCCGGCACGTCGACTACCAGACGGGAGCGGTCTTCTGGGGCGAGCCCGGCACGAACGGGCAGCACAGCTTCTACCAGCTCATCCACCAGGGCACGAAGCTCATACCGGTCGACCTCATCGGCTTCGGCAAGACCCTGAACGAGCTGGGCGACCATCACGACATCCTCTCGTCGAACGTCTTCGCGCAGGCGGAGGCGCTCGGCTTCGGCAAGACCGAGGACGAAGTGCGCGCCGAGGGCACCGCTGACGATGTCGTGCCCCATCGAGTGATGGAGGGCAACCGACCAACCAACGTGATCCTCGCCGAGGTGCTCACACCCCACGTGCTCGGAGCTCTCGTCGCGCTCTACGAGCACAGCGTTTTCACGCAGGGGGTGGTCTGGGGGATCGACTCGTTCGATCAGTGGGGCGTCGAGCTCGGCAAGGTGCTCGCCGCGCGGATCATCCCCGAGCTCGAAAGCGAGAGCGAGCCCGACCTGAAGCACGACTCGTCGACGAACGCGCTGATCCGCAAGTACCGCGCGCTGAAGCGCTAGGCGCGGAGCTCGCGATGCTCGAGATCGCTCCCGCGAGCGATGATCACTGCCGCGACCATTTCGGGCGGGAACAAACCGTGCTCGACAACGCCTGGCGTCGCGGACAAGTACTCGGCGAGCGTCGCCGGGTCGGTGAACGAGCCGTGATAATCCGCGATCACGCCGCCGTCGGGGCTGCGGGGCACGTCGCGCAGCACGACATCGCTCAGTCGGGCCACCGTCGCGCTCAGGCCGTACTCCAGCAGTTCGAGCGGCACTGGGCCGTGCAGCGCCTCGACCGGTTTCGACGAGTCTGCGATCACGACGAAGCGGTCAGCCGCGGCTGCGACGAGCTTCTCTCGCGTGTGCGCTGCTCCGCCGCCCTTCACGAGCCATCCTTCGGGCGCGATCTGGTCGGCACCGTCGATCGTCATGTCGAACCGCTCGATGGTGTCGAATGCCTCGACCCGCAATCCGAGCGCCTCGGCCGCCGCTTCGGTACGCGGAGATGTTGCAACACAGCGCAGCGAGAGCTTGCGGCGCGCGAGTGCGGGGAGCAGATAGGCAACAGTGGAGCCGGTGCCGAGCCCGACCGTCATCCCGTCCTCGACGAGCTCGGCCGAAGCCTCGGCCGCGAGTCGCTTCTCCTCTTCCACGTTTGCCATGTGCTCGCCCCTCGACGGCGGGAACCTACCGGACCGATTGTGAGCCCAGCATGAGTCCCACGAAGACCGAGACCCCTGCCGATCATGTCATCGTGCTCTTCGGCGCGACTGGCGACCTCGCGAAACGCAAGCTGTTGCCCGGCCTGTACCACCTCGCGTCGGCCGGACTGCTCCCCAAGCGGTACCGCATCATCGGCACGTCACCGGCGTCGTTCGCGATCTCGCCGGCGGAGTTCCGCAAGCACGCCCGCGACTCGATCCGCGAGTTCGGCATCGTCAAGCCGTCGGGTGACACCTGGAAGACCTTCGAGGCGGCGCTCGACTTCGGTGCCGCCGATCCCGACAACCCCGCACCGCTCGTCGAAGCAGTCGACAAGGCGAAGAAGGCGATCGGTGGGAGTCCGCGCCTCCTCCACCACCTCGCGATCCCACCAGTCGCGTTCGGCTCGGTCACGGGGATGCTCGGCGCTACCGGGCTGAACAAAGACGCGCACGTGATCATCGAGAAGCCGTTCGGCACGGACCTCGCCTCTGCTCGCGCTCTGAACGCGACCGTGCACGAGGCCTTCGACGAATCCTGCATCTTCCGGATCGACCACTTCCTCGGCAAGGAAGCGGTCGACAACATCCTCGCCTTCCGGTTCGCGAACGGTCTCTTCGAGCCGATCTGGAACCGCAACCACGTCAGCTACGTCCAGATCGACGTCCCCGAGACGCTGTCCATCGAGGGCCGGGCCGCCTTCTACGACAAGACCGGCGCCTATCGCGACATGATCGTCACCCACCTCCTGCAGGTGCTCGGGTTCGTGGCGATGGAGCCGCCGACTTCGCTCGACGCCAAGCCGCTGCGCGACGAGAAGGTCAAGGTGTTCGAGGCGATCCAGCCGCTCGATCTTCGTCATGTCGTCCGCGGCCAGTACCAGGGGTACCGGAACGAGCCGGGCGTCGCGAAGCGCTCGCAGACCGAGACGTTCGTGGCGCTGAAGGTCGCCGTCGACAACTGGCGTTGGCACGGCGTGCCCTTCTACCTGAGGACGGGCAAGAGCATGGCGCAGAATCGGCAGGTCATCACGATGGGTTTCCACGCTCCGGCGTTGAAGATGTTCCCCATTCACGTCGCGGCGACGCACGGGACGCGACGCAACGAGCTCGTGATCGACTTCAAGGATCCGGGCTCGATCAGCGCGAGCTTCCTCACCAAGGAACCCGGTCCCCATATGCGCCTCGCCGAGGTCGACATGCAGTTCCACTACACGGATTCGTGGGCGGCGGCGAACAACCTCGAGGGCTACGAGCGACTGATCTTGAACGCGATGCTCGGCGATCAGTCGCTGTTCACACGGTCCGACGGCATCGAGCGGCTCTGGGAGATCTCGATGCCACTGCTCGACAATCCTCCCCCCGTGCAGCCATACGCGCAGGGATCGTGGGGACCGAAGGCAATCCACGATCTCGTGGCGCCGTTCCGGTGGCGCCTGCCTGAATGACACGATGACGGCGTGCGCGTCGTCGCGGCCATCGACAAGTTCAGGGGGACAGCGAGCGCAGTCGACGCCGCGGCCGCGGTGCGCCGCGCCGCCGCGAAGGCGGGTTGGCAGTGCGACGTCCGTCCGATGGCGGACGGCGGGGAGGGCACGCTCGAGGCACTGGGGGGCCCGAACCGACGCACGATCGTGATGGGACCACTCGGTGATCCGGTCGAGGCCGAGTGGCGCCTGTCGAAGCGGACGGCCGTGATCGAGATGGCTCGTGCATCGGGGCTCGCGCTTGTCGGCGGCGCGGAGGGGAACGATCCCATCGCCGCGTCGACGCACGGCACAGGGGAGCTCGTTGCGGCGGCGCTGGAAGCGGGTGCGAACCGGGTGATCGTCGGCGTGGGCGGATCCGCGACGACCGACGGCGGGCTCGGAGCGATCCGGGCGATCTTCCCCCCGCTCGAATGCGCGGCGTCGAGCTGCTCGTCGCGTGTGACGTCCGCACGATGTTCGTCGACGCCGCCGAGGTGTTCGGGCCTCAGAAGGGCGCGACGCCCGCGCAGGTCGAGCTGTTGCGCAGGCGCTTGGAGCGGCTCGCGCAGATCTACGTCGAGGAGTACGGCGTCGACGTACGCATGATCCCCGGAGCGGGGGCCGCGGGCGGGTTGGCCGGTGGGCTCGCGGCGCTCGGCGCGGAGCTGATTTCCGGCTTCGACCTCGTCGCGAGCGAGACGGACCTGCTCGACGCGTTGGAAGGCGCGGACCTGATCGTCACCGGCGAAGGCTTCCTCGACGCGCAGTCGTTCGAGGGCAAGGTTGTCGGCGGCGTCCTCGAGCTCGCTTCGTCGGTCGGCGTCCCCGTCGTTGTGGTGGCCGGCGAGGTGTTCGAGGACGCAAGCGGCGAGATCGACGCGATCTCGTTGGTCGACCACTGCGGCCGCGAGCGCGCGTTGGGCGACACGCTTGCGTGCATCGAGGAGGTCGTGCTGGGGCGGATGTCGCGAAAGCGGCCGCGCTAGCGGCGTTCGCGGGGGCCCATCCCGAGACGCACCGCGGCGTAGACGACCACGCCGATCAGCAGCAGCGGGATGATGCTGAACACCAGGCCGGTGATCGTCTTCAAGCAGCCAGATCGCGCCGAGCAGGGCGAGCACGCCGATGACGATGAGCCCCACACCGAAGGAGGGGCGCTCCGGTTTCTGCGGCTCGAGCTGACCCACGCCGGCAGCGTAGTTCCGCGATCAGGCGCTGCGTCGGCGGTACGACGGGAGCTGGATGAGCGGCGGTCGATCGGTGCGGTCGACCGAGACCGGCTCGGCCCCGGGGCGTACGAGCGGGCGGCTGGGACCGTGCGGGAGGGTGACCCCGGCGCGAGCGAGGACCGTTTGCATCACCGCCATCGACTGCGGTGACAGCTCATCGAGGGATCGATTGCGGTGGATGCGCGTCCCGAGGTCCACCTGCGCGATGGACTCCATCCCGAAACGTGCGCTGATGTCGATGAGCAAGGCGAGATCGACGCCGTAGCCCGTCGCGAACGGCACCTGCTCGAGGATGTCGCGTCGGCCGGCGTACTCGCCGGCAAGCGGTTGCACGATCGTCGAGAGATGGGGGAAGAGCAACGAGACGAGCGGGCGAGCAACCAGCTCGGTGACGCGTCCCCCTTCGCCGTGGCGGCCGTCGAGCGGTCGGTCGTAGTAGCCCTTCACGAAGCCGACGTCGCTCCGCGTGAGCAACGGTCCGAGCAGGCCGATGATGAACCGGGCGCCGAAGTTCCGGATGTCCGAGTCGCACCACACGATGAAGTCGCCCTCGGCGGCGAACACCGAGCGCCACAGCGCGTCGCCCTTGCCGCCGAGGTCGTCGAAGCTCGGCAGCACATCCTCGGTGCTGATCACGCGGGCGCCCGCGTCGGCAGCGACCTTGGCGGTGCCGTCGACCGATCGGTCGTCCATCACCAGGATCTCGTCGACGAGCGGTCGGCGCTCGACCAGCTCGCGCTGGATCAGCGACACGATCGCGCCGATCGTGTCCTCCTCGTCGCGTGCGGGCAGGCAGACCGAGACAGTGGCGTCGTCTTTGGCCTCGACCAGGCGCGCCAGATCGAAGTCGCGGTAGTGAAAGGCGCGCACGATGGGGGCTGGCACCGCGCCATCGTCCCTTGCAGGGCGGAGACACCGCAAGGCGGGCCCGCCTCATACCGAGCGCGCCGATCTCGGGGAACTCGCACGCAACCAGCCCTCATAGGGCCGCTCCGGTGCAAGTTGAGCCAGGGTGTGAGGGAAGCGAGGGAGGTGGCCGCTACGCTGCCGCCCCGATGAGCGTGATCGTGCGAGTGCCGACGACCCTGCGACCTGCGACAGGGGGTGCGTCGGAAGTGCGCGTCGAGGGCAAGACCCTCGGTGAGGTGCTCGACGGTGTCGAGGCCGCTCATCCCGGCTTTCGCGATCGCATCTTCGACGCCGACGGCAACCTGCGGCGGTTCGTCAACCTGTTCGTCGCCGACGACGACGTGCGCTTCCTCCAGGGGCTCGACACCCCGGTGCCTGACGGCGAGACGGTCTCGATCATCCCCGCTGTCGCCGGCGGCTGACCCCAGCGGCTTAGGCAGCCAAGCCGAGCACGTCGAGCAGCTCGGGGCGGCGCGGTCCGAGCACGGGCTCGGGAACGCGGTTCTCTCGGTCGTTCCACACCGCGAGCACTCGGGCGCCGATGTCGGCGTCACTGAGCAACGTGTCCGGCGGCACGAGCAGGTTGAAGGTGCGGATGAACGCGCGGAACACCTCGGGATCAGTGCGCATCGCGGGTGCGAGCCCCTCGCGGAGCACCGATCGCATGAACGCCCGAGGGTCGTTGGGATCGTCGAGGTCTTCCCCGGCGAGGATCGCCGCGGCGATGCGACGCGCTTCGGCGTCTTGCGTCACCGACGAGCGGTACCACGGCAGCAGGTGCTCGGTCGTGAGCTCATGCAGCGCGACTGCTTGGGCGACGAGGTCAGCGGGATGCTGCCGCACGACACCGGCGAGCAGGTCCGCGTGCCAGAAGCCGGTGGCGCAACCGCGCCCATAGAGCGGGTTCGTGCACACACTCGCGTCGCCGATCGCGTGCACGCCGAGCGCGAGCGGTCGACCGTCGACGACGAACGTGCGCAGGCGATTCAGCAGTCCAGCCATGAGGTGCACTTCGGTGATCGGTCGCGACACTGCGGGGTCCACCCACGCCTTCGTTGCCGGCAAGAGCGCGGCGGTCGTATCGAACGCCTCGATCGTCGACAACGCGCCGCGCAGCACCGAGTCGTCGGTCGGGGTGGCGAGCGTGATCGAGAACGTGCCGTTGTCACCCTGGAAGATCGCGTACTTGAGGTATCCGAGGTCGCCGCCGATGGGCCCGTCACGGGGCGGGATCTCAGCTCCCTCCACGAGCTCGTAGAAGCGGGAGTAGTAGACGATGCCGGTGTCCTCGACCTCCTCGGGGACTGGGTCGGCGCCGATCGCGGCGAGCCAGTCGGGCAGCGTCGAGCGGCGGCCACCCGCCACAACCGTGAGGTCAGCTGCGATGGGACCCTTGCTCGTGAGCACGCCCGTGACGATCGGCGCGTCGCCGTTCGAAACCGGCTCGGCCACGAGGCCCTCGACCGCCACGCCGTCGAGGATCGAGCAGTCGGGGCTGGCGAGCACCGCCCGCCGCAGCACCCATTCGAACGTCGTTCGCCGGCACGCCAGCATCACGAGCTCGTCGTCGCCGGGCCGCGGCGTCCGATCGGTCATCTGCGGGGGCAGGTTCTCGGTCATCCGCAGCTCGGTGGCGCCGGCTTCGAGCAGATCGGCGAGCACATCGGGGTACGAGGTGCGCAGCAAGCCGTAGAGCCGGGCCAGGAAGGCGTGGCTGTGGCGGACCTGCGGCGCGCCCCGGCGGTCCCAGTGGAAGGCGGAGCTCGGATCGGGAGGAAGGGGAGTCGAGTCTCGTTCGAGCAGCGTCACCCGGTGCCCGTCCCGGCTCAGCGCCAGGGCCGCCCCCAGCCCGGACACGCCGGCGCCCACCACCACGATCCCCGCGTTGTCATTCGGCACGGCGTGAAAGTACTGGCCGAGAACCTGAGTTCTGGCACCGGCCTCAGGTTGCGGGACGGGCCCCACCGTGGTTTGCTGTTAGCACTCACGACCTGAGAGTGCTAACCAGCCGCTCTGGCCCATCCTCGGCGACAGAGCAATCGACGGCATCCCAACGGAGGGACACCACATGGCCAAGATCATCGCTTTCGACGAGCAGGCTCGTCGGGGCTTGGAAGCGGGCATGAACAAGCTCGCCGACGCGGTGCGCGTCACGCTCGGCCCGAAGGGCCGCAACGTCGTCCTCGAGAAGAAGTGGGGCGCCCCGACCATCACGAACGACGGCGTATCGATCGCCAAGGAGATCGAGCTCGAGGATCCGTACGAGAAGATCGGTGCGGAGCTCGTCAAGGAAGTCGCGAAGAAGACCGACGACGTAGCCGGCGACGGCACCACCACTGCCACCGTGCTGGCGTGGTCGATGGTGCGCGAGGGCCTGCGCAACGTGGCCGCCGGCGCCAACCCGATGTCGCTGAAGAAGGGCATCGAGGCCGCGGTCGAAGCCGCAGTCGCCAGCATCAAGGACCTGGCGGTCGAGGTCGACTCGAAGGAGCAGATCGCGCAGGTCGCAGCCATCTCGGCCGCGGACGACGAGATCGGCCAGATGATCTCCGAGGCGATCGACAAGGTCGGCAAGGACGGCGTCATCACCGTCGAGGAGAGCCAGACGTTCGGCATGGAGATGGACCTCGTCGAGGGCATGCGCTTCGACAAGGGCTACATCTCGCCGTACTTCGTCACTGACCCCGAGCGCATGGAAGCCGTGCTCGAGGACCCGTATCTGCTCCTCGTCGGCTCGAAGATCTCTTCGGTGCGCGACTTGCTGCCGGTGCTCGAGAAGGTCATGCAATCGAGTCGCTCGCTCGTCGTGATCGCCGAGGACGTCGAGGGCGAGGCGCTGGCCACGCTCGTCGTCAACAAGATCCGCGGCACGTTCAAGTCCGTCGCCGTCAAGGCTCCGGGCTTCGGCGAGCGCCGCAAGGCGATGCTGCAGGACATGGCGATCCTCGCGGGTGGCCAGGTCATCACCGAGGAGGTCGGCCTCAAGCTCGAGAACGTCACGCTCGACCTGCTCGGTCGGGCCCGCAAGATCGTCGTGACGAAGGACGAGACGACGATCGTCGAGGGCGCCGGTTCCGAGGAAGACATCAAGGGCCGCATCAACCAGATCAAGACCGAGATCGACAACACCGACTCCGACTACGACCGCGAGAAGTTGCAAGAGCGCCTCGCGAAGCTGTCGGGCGGCGTGGCGATCCTCAAGGTCGGCGCGGCCACCGAGGTCGAGCTCAAGGAGAAGAAGCACCGCATCGAGGACGCGGTCAGCACGACCAAGGCCGCCATCGAGGAGGGCGTCGTGCCCGGCGGTGGCGTCGCGCTGCTGCGTAGCCAGGCCAAGGTCATCGAGCGGGCGAACTCGCTGAGCGGCGACGAGGCGACCGGTGCCCGCATCGTGGCCAAGTCGCTCGAGGGCCCGATCAAGCAGATCGCCGAGAACGCCGGCCTCGAGGGTGGCGTGGTGATCGAGAAGGTGAAGGGCCTCGACGGCAAGGGCGAGGGTCTGAACGCGGCAACGGGCGCCTACGAGGATCTGGTCAAGGCCGGCATCATCGACGCCGCGAAGGTGACCCGCTCGGCGCTGCAGAACGCAGCCTCGATTGCGGCTCTGTTCCTCACGACCGAAGCCGTCATCGCCGACAAGCCCGAAGAGCACTCCCACGGCGGTGGGATGCCGGGCGGAGGCATGGAGGACTTCTAGAAGGAAAGAACCGTGAGCAAAAGGTTGGGTGGATTGATCAATCCACCCAACCTTTTGCGTTTTCGGAACGATGATGGGGGAGTGGAACTGCACCCGGCGATTCAGGGGCTCGAGTTTCTGCTGGGGACTTGGACGGGCACCGGCATTGGCGAGTATCCGACCATTGCTTCGTTTGGGTACTCGGAGACCGTCACGTTCTCGCACGTCGGCAAGCCGTTTCTCGCCTACATGCAGAAGTCGACTGCGGCCGACGACGGACGGCCGTTGCACGGTGAGTCGGGCTATTGGCGTCTCGCCGGGCCGAACTCGGTGGAGCTCGTGATGGCGCACCCGTTCGGGGCGACCGAGGTCGCTGTCGGCACGCTGTCCGGGACGACGATCGACCTGCATTCGACGTCGATCGTCACTACGCCCAGCGCCAAAGTCGTGACGGGTGTCGAGCGCACGTTCACGATCGACGGCGACGTGATGCGGTACACGCTGCGCATGGCCGCGGTGGGCCAGCCGCTCACGCACCACCTGTCGGCCGAGCTGCACCGGGCATAGGCAGGGCGTGCCCACAGTCGAGGTCACGACTTGGTCGCTGGAGATGCGCGACCGCGCACAGCTCACTCCTGCTCGCCCTCCGGAGACATCCTTCGCGGTCGAGCGCACCGAGATCGTGCAGCCCGAGCTGAACCGGTTCCTGTACACCGCGGTCGGCGGCGACTGGTACTGGACGGGGCGGCTCCCGTGGACCTACGAGCGCTGGCGGGCGTGGCTCGACCGTCCTGAGGTCGAGACGTGGGTCGCCCGGAGCGGTGGGAGCCCCGCCGGCTACTTCGAGCTCGAGCAGCAAGATGGCGGCGATGTCGAGGTGGCGTACTTCGGTCTGATGCCTCAATTCATCGGGCAGGGGCTCGGCGGCTTTCTCCTGACGGTCGCGATCGCACAGGCATGGGAGCTCCCCGCCACCCGCCGTGTCTGGGTGCACACGTGCAGCCTCGATCACCCGTCGGCGCTCGGGAATTACCAAGCTCGGGGCTTCGAGATCTTCTCGATCGAGACGGACGTCGCGGAACTCCCGGAAACGCCTCCCGGCCCCTGGCCGGGCGCCGCCCGCCCGCGCCCCGAGTAATTCGCCCCGGCGCGGTACCAGCGACCTGCGTTTGGGCCGATAATGGGGTATGGCCTCCGGGGGACGACGCGCCGCGCTGCTCGCAGTCGTCGGCGGCCTTGCGTTCGGCGCTACTGCCTGCGACTCCTCGGGATACCAGTACGTCAAGAACTCCGAAGAGGGTGCCTACTTCAAGGTGCCGAACGACTGGGAGCTGTTCAAGGTCGAGGAGGGCCTCCCAGAAGATCGGCCTGTGCCCGACGGTGCCCTCATGGACGGGCCATGGCGCGTCGTCTTCGACGCCGACGACGCACCTGACGCGGCGCACATCGAGGCCGAGGTTCCCGTGGCGGTCGTCGGACAGGCCGAGGTGGGCTCGATCCGGATGGATGTGCGTGACTCCGTCTCGAACGTCGACCTCCGTTCGCTCGCTCTCGACGGCACCGACCCCATCGCCCTCTATGAGCAGGGCAGCAACGAAGTAGAGATCGTCCGTTACGAGGACATCACGACCGCCGACGGCCTCCGCGGCAACCGGGTCGTGCTCAACAAGCTGGTCGCGGACGGCACGTACGTGACCATCGATCAGATCGCGCTCGTCGACCCGGGCACAACTACCCTGTATCGCCTCCTCGTGAAGTGCTCGTCCACGTGCTACCTCGAGAACCGGAATCAGATCGACACCGTCGTCGATTCTTGGCAGATCAGGAAGAAGAGCTGACATGAGCCTCGACTGGCCCGATCCCGTGGTGCCCCCGCCGCCACCGGCGCCGATTCACGTGCCAGTCGTCGACGACCGCGAGCCCGCGAAGCGCAAGAAGATGCAGCTTTGGGACCGCGTGAAGTTCCTCATCCTGCTGGTCGGCCTGTTCTGGTTCTTCGTCTGGGCCGAGATCTCGGACAACCCGATCCTGCCGTTCGGTGACGCGGTGCGCGAGACCGCGAAGCACAAGTGGTACCTGTTCGTCCTCTTCGGCGTCGAGGTCATCCGCCAGATCCACTACCTGATCTCCGAGCACTGGGCCCGATACAACCGGTTCTGGACCGAGAAGGTGTTCGGCGGCATCGCCCGTCGGACCGGTCGGCTGAAGGACTACACCCGCTACCGGCTGGCGCGTGTGTTCAAGGCGATCGCCTTCCTCGTCATCCTGTCGCTGATCCTCGGGCAGTTCTTCGATCTGCCGCCAGCCACGGCGCTCTTCGAGCTGCCGTCGCGGTTCTTCGATGCGCTGCCGTTCATCCTGCAGATGTCGTTCTACCTGCTGTTCGCAGTGGGGCAGTTCGCCGCGATCTTCTGGTTCCTGTCCCGCGGCGGGGTCGACACCTACTTCCCCGACGACATCAAGACGCGCTACTCGGATGTATGGGGCCAGGACGCAGTTCTCGAGCGCGTCAAGGAGAACATGATGTATCCTCGAGGAGCCCGAGAAGATCGAGGAGAAGGGCGGCTACGTTCCCGGCGGCATCCTGCTGTGGGGCCCACCGGGCACCGGCAAGACGCTCATGGCCGAAGCCGTCGCCGGCGAGACCGGTAAGCCCTACGTCTTCGTCGATCCCGGCGCGTTCACCAACATGTTCATGGGTGTCGGCATCCTCAAGGTGAAGTCGCTGTTCCGGAAGCTGCGCAAGCTCGCGCTGCGCTACGGCGGCGTGATCGTCTTCTACGACGAGGCCGACTCACTCGGCAACCGCGGCTCGATGACCCCCGGCTTCGGCGGCCAGGTGATGTCGCCGAGCGCGTGGGGCGACGGCTACGACGACCTCCGCTGGCTGTCCCCCGAGTCGCAGCAGATCATCCTGCGGTCGTCGCTGTCTTCGAGCACGCCTCACGACACGCCGGGGCGCAGGCGCGACGGCATCATCGCCGGTATGGGCATGGGTGGCGGCGGCATGGGCACGCTGCAGGCCCTGCTCACCGAGATGTCGGGTCTCAAGAAGCCGCGCGGGTTCATCAACCGGCACGTGCGACGCGCCCTGGGCATGCGGCCGAAGCCTCCGCCCAAGTACCGCATCCTCACGATGATGGCGACGAACATGCCGCAGGCGCTCGACGAGGCATTGCTGCGCCCTGGCCGCCTCGATCGCATCTACAAGGTCGGCTACCCGTCCAAGGAAGGCCGCAAGCGGACGTACTGGGGCTACCTCGACAAGGTGCAGCACGCCCTCACCGAGGCCGACGTCGACAAGCTGGCCACGATCACGCCGTACGCGACCGGTGCCATCATCAAGGACACGGTCAACGAGGCGCTCATCACGGCGATCCGTAACGGCCGCGACACCATCACGTGGCCCGACGTGATCAAAGCGAAGCACCTGAAGGAGCTCGGCCCGCCGGAGGACGTCGAGTACATCCGCCGTGAGCGCCACGCGGTCGCGATCCACGAGGCCTGCCACGCAGTCGCCGCGTACCGCATCCGCCATCACCTCACCATCGATCTCGCGACGATCGAGAAGGGCGGCACCTACCTCGGCATGGTGAGCTCGATCAAGCCTGAGGACCAGTTCACCCACTGGCGTACCGAGTACGAGTCCGACATCATCGTGAGCCTCGCGTCGCTCGCCGGCGAGCGGATGTTCTTCGAGGGCGACAACTCCTCCGGCGTCTCTGGCGACCTCGAGTCGGCGACAACGATCGCGACGCTCATGGAGGGTTACTGGGGCATGGGCTCGACCGTCGCGTCGCACGCGATCACACAGAAGGTTGGCGTGGGAGGCGGCGGACGTCCGGGTGGCGGCGACGAGAAGGAGGAGCGCGAGCTCCTCAAGGGGTCGCTGGGTGAGCGCATCGAGGAAAACCTCGCTGAGTTGCTCCGCCAGGCCGAGCGGCTGCTGACCGAGCACCGGCTCGAGGTGCTCGCGGTTGCGCACGCCCTCGAGACCCACAAGACGTTGGCGGGTGAGGACGTCGTCGCCGTGATCGAGGGACGCCAAGGCTCCATCGTCGACGGTCGTCCGTACAAGACCGAGGCATTCGCGGAGCAGGCCGAGGCGTATCACGCCATGGCGGTCTCGGCGCACCGGGATCACGCGAGTGTCGAGATCCCGCTGCCGAAGCTGAACGGGCACGTCCACGAGCTGATCGAGGTCGCGGGCGTCGCGCACGAGAACGGCCATGAGAACGGCTCGTCGCGCGCATCGACCGGCGAACCGCTGCCACCGCCTGCCGAACGGTGACCGAAGCGCTGACCCCCACCGTGGGGTGGGGCGTCCTGCATCTGTTCTGCAAGGTCACGCCGAGCACCGACGCTTCGGCGGTTGTCGCGGCCGTCAAGCGGGCCGAGGAGGGCGACCATCAGGTCGTGACGGCGGCGTTGCTCGGCCACAAGGCCGACCTTGCGGTGCTGGCCGTCGGCCCTGACATGTGGCGCCTCCACACGTTGCAGTCCGATCTGCAGGCCGCCGGCCTCTCGTTGGTCGACTCCTATGTGTCGCTGACCGAGGTGTCGGAGTATGCGAAGGGCCTGCCCGACGGAGATGATCGAGGCCCGGCTGCACCCGAAGCTGCCCCCGGAGGGCAAGCCCGCCTTCTGCTTCTACCCGATGTCGAAGCGTCGCAACGTCGGCCAGAACTGGTTCTCGCTGCCGTACGACGAGCGGCTCGAGCTGATGCACGGCCACGGCAAGACGGGTCGCACGTTCGCCGGTCGAGTGCTCCAGCTCATCACCGGCTCGACCGGCCTCGACGACTACGAGTGGGGCGTCACGCTGTTCGCGGTGCATCCCGACGACCTGAAGGACGTCGTGTACACGATGCGCTTCGACGAAGCGTCCGCGATCTACGCCGAGTTCGGACGTTTCTTCGTCGGGATGGTCTGCCCGATCGACGAGCTCGTCGATCGGCTCGGCCTCACCTGACTCGACCGTTAGGGGCCGACCTGGATCTGGCGTTCGGTCGTGTCGGTGCCGTCCGGGTTGTAGACGAACACGTCGAACGTGGCCGTGCTGGGGTCGCCGATGTCGGTGAAGTCGATCGAACCCGACGCGCCCTCGTAGTTGATGTTGCGGCCGGCGTCGAGCAGCCGCTTGCAGTCGGCATAGGTACGGCAGGTCACGCCGCCGCGGGTGACATTGATGATCTCGTCGCGGATGAGTGCCGAGTCGTCCGAACGTGTCGCCTGCGACGCCAGGGCGAGCACCACCGCGCAGTCGTACGCGTAGGGCGCGAAGGTCGTGGCCGCGCCGGGGGCCAACCGGGCGATACTCCTCGAGGAAGAGGCTCGCCGAGTCCTCGGGCACGGTCGCGACGGCGGTTCCCCTGATCCCCGCGGTCGACTCGGGCCGGCTCGGGTCGACGTGCTGGTACAGGTTCGACACGCGCAGGCCGTCGGGTACGAACGTCGGGAGCCGGTCGGGCCCGGCGCCCAGGTCGATGAGCTTGCGGAGGATAAGGCCGGCGGTGTCGGGCAGGCCGATGACCGCGATCGCCTCAGGGTCGGTCTCGAGCACCTGCCGGACGTCGGGGGCGAAGTTCGTGCCGCTCGGGTCGTAGGCGTAGCTGATGGTCACCCGGATGCCGTTCTCGCGCAGCTCGTCGACGAGCACGTCGGCCATGCCCTGGCCGTAGTCGTCGTTCGGGCTCATGAGCGCGACGGTGCGGTAGCCGCCTTCGGCGATCACCTCTGCGAGCGCGACGCCCTGCAGACGATCGGACGGGGCGGTGCGCACGTAGTACCCGTCGTCGGGGAACTGCTCGAGCGCGAGTGCGGTGCTCGACGGCGAGCAATCGAGCACGCCGGCGCCGGTGATGCGCCCAAGGACGCTCAGTGCGGTGGTCGACGATGCCGGGCCGATGAGCACGTCGACCTTCTCGGAGTTGAGCAGCTGATCGGCCCCGACGCCGGTGACCGACGCGTCGGAGCCTTCGTCGCCCGCCGACGAGCGAGACCGGCTGCCCGTTGACGCCGCCCGCCGCGTTGATGTCGCGGATCGCCATCTCGATGCCGCTGATCATCGGGGGTCCGACGTTCGCGGCGTCCCCGGAGGTGGGCAGGAGGTACCCGATCTTCAGCACTCCGTCGACGTTGCCGCGATCGGGGATTGTCGGCACCACCAGGTCGGTGCTCGGGGGCGCGGCCGGCGAGTCGTCGCCGCTGCACGCGCTGGCCAGCAGGGCGGCGACGACCAGTGACGCGCCCAGAATGCGTCGAGGCTTCACGCGGTCAGGTCCCGACGTCCCCGCCGAGGTATGCCGCCCGCACCGACTCGTCCCCGAGCAACGCCTTCGCATCGTCAGAGCGCACGATCCGTCCCGTCTCCAACACATAGGCGCGGTGCGGCGCGCTGCAGTGCCTGCGCGGCGTTCTGCTCGACGAGCAGGATCGTGGTGCCCTGTGCGTTGATCTCGGCGATGATCGCGAAGATCTGCGCGACGAGCATCGGCGCCAGGCCCATCGATGGCTCGTCGAGCAGCAGCACGCGGGGACGTGCCATCAACGCGCGGCCGATCGCCAGCATCTGCTGTTCGCCGCCCGACATCGTGCCGCCCACCTGGGACTTGCGTTCCGACAGGCGGGGGAAGAGCGTGAAGACTCGCTCGAGATCCCGTTGCTTGGCCGCTGACTTTCGATCCTTGCGGGCATACGCGCCCATCTCGAGGTTCTCGATGACGGTCATGCCCGGGAAGATCCCCCGACCCTCGGGAGCTTGGCAGATGCCGAGCTCCACCCGGTCACAGGCCGGCATGCGGGTGATGTCGCGCCCGTCGAACATCACCTTGCCCTTCGACATGGGTCGCACTCCGCTGATGGCCTTGAGGGTGGTCGTCTTGCCGGCCCCATTTGCACCGATGAGCGTCACGACCTCGCCTTCGTCCACGTTGAACGAGAGGCCCTTGAGCGCCTCGATGCGCCCGTAGAACACGTGCATGTCCGTGAGCTCAAGAAGCATCGGATGGCGCTCCCAGGTAGGCCTCGATCACAGCGGGGTTCTCACGCACTTCGGCGGGAGTCCCCTCGGCGATCAGTCTGCCGAAGTCCAAGACGTTTATTCGGTCAGAGATGCCCATCACGAGGCTCATGTCGTGCTCGATCAGCAGCACCGTGTACCCGAGGTCGCGGATGCGCAGGATGAGATCCATCAGATCGCGCTTCTCGGCGGGGTTGAAGCCGGCGGCCGGCTCATCGAGCAACAGGAGTCTGGGGTTCGTGGCCATGGCGCGGGCGATCTCGAGCCGGCGCTGGTCGCCGTAGGGAAGGTTGCGGCTCGCCTCGTCGGCCCGTCGCGCGATGCCCATGAACTCAAGGAGCTCCATTCCCCGTCCCCGGCCGTCGCGCTCCTCGCGTCGGTGGCCTCCCACGCGGACGATGGCGCCCATGACGCTCGTGCGATGGTGCGCATCCGCGCCGACCATCACGTTCTCGAGCGCGGTCATCTCGCGGAACAGGCGGATGTTCTGGAACGTGCGCGCGATGCCCGCCCGCGTGATCGCGTTGCGGCTCAGTCCAGCGAGGCTCTTGCCCTCGAACGTGATCGTTCCGGCCGTCAGCGGGTACACGCCGGTGACGGCGTTGAAGACCGTCGTCTTGCCAGCGCCGTTCGGGCCGATGAGCCCGAAGATCTCGCCCTGGTCGACGTGCAGCGTCACGTCGCCGAGCGCGGTGACCCCACCGAACCGCATGGTGACTCCGTTGAGCTGGAGCAGTACCTCAGCCATCGTGACTCCCTCCGCCGGTGGGGTCCTCGAGGGGGAGGGAGTCCTGGAGCTCGTGGTCGCCGTGCGGCAGTTCCACGTCGCCGAGCGCCTCGTCGGCGAGCTCGGCGTCGGCCTCGGTGACGGCCGCGAGCACCTCGCCCGCGCCCGGGTCAGCGAGCTCGGCGGCCCGCCGTCGGCTCGGGAAGATGCCCTGAGGTCGGAAGATCATCATCACGACGAAGGCGACGCCGTACCAGAACACGCGGCTCTCGTCGAGGAATCGGAACCGCTCGGGGAGGTACGCAACGAGCACGGCGCCGATGACGACGCCGGGAACGTTGCCGGCTCCGCCCAGCACGACCGCGGCGAGGAACAGGATCGAGAGCACGAGGTTGAAGCTGTCTGGCGTGATCGATGTCTGGTACGACGCGAACAGCGCACCCGCGAGCCCGCCGACTCCCGCACCCATCGCGAACGCCCAGAGCTTGAACTTGAACGTCGGCACGCCCATCAGCTCGGCTGCGTCCTCGTCCTCCCGGATCGCCGTCCAGGCCCGACCCACCCGACTGTGCTCGAGTGCTCGGACCATGATGATGATGATGATGATGAACGTGAGCGCGAGGTAGTAGTAGGGCTTCGCGTTGAGGGCCTCAAACTTGAGCGGACCGATGTCGGGCGGGCGGGGGATCTGGCTGATGCCCCGTGGTCCGCCGAGCCATTCGCTGTTGCGGGCCGCGATGCGGATGATCTCGCCGAAGCCGAGAGTGACGATCGCGAGGTAGTCGCCTCGTAGTCGCAACGTGGGAGTGCCGAGGAGCACGCCCGCCAGCATCGCCATGGCGATGGCGATGGGGAGGGCCTCCCAGAACCCGAGGCTCCCGTGCGCCGAGGTCAGCACGCCGACTGTGTACGCGCCGATCGCGTAGAACGCGACGTAGCCGAGGTCGAGCAGGCCGGCGTACCCGACGACGATGTTGAGCCCGATCGCGGCGAGGACGTAGAGCGCGACGGGCGAGAACAGGATGCTCGCCCAGGGTGTCTCGGTGTCGAGGATGGGGATCGTGAGGTTGGGCAACAGGTAGCAGAACGCAATGAGGGCGAGCATGATCGCCCACCGCCCGGCTCGAGGAAGTGCCGCCCACTTCTTGCCGAGCGTGTTGCGGACGTCGTAGTGCGTGCTCCGCTCTCTCAGCCTGGCCGTGGCGTTCGTGACCCGGCTCATACTCGGGCCTTTCCGAGCGACTCGCCGAGAAGGCCGGTGGGACGGACCATCAGCACGAGCACGAGCGTCACGAATGCGATCGGGTCCTTCCACTCGGCCCCCCACAGCGCGGAGCCGTAGTTCTCGATGAGCCCCAGCGCCAATCCACCCAAGAGCGCCCCGCGCAGGTTGCCGATGCCACCAAGGACCGCGGCGGTGAACGCCTTGATGCCGATGACGAACCCGATGCTGTAGCGAGTGACCTCGAAGAAGAAGATGAAGAAGAGCCCCGCCGCGCCCGCCATGATGCCGCCGAGGAGGAACGTGAGCATCACGACCCGGTCGATGTTCACGCCCATGAGCGTTGCCGTCTCCGAGTCCTGCGCGACCGCCCGAATGCCGCGCCCGAGGCGGGTGCGGTTCACGAACTGGTCGAGCGCCACCATCATGACGAGCGCTCCCACGATGATGATCACCTGGTCGGTGCGGACCGGAGTGCCGAAGAGGCTGAACACCTCCTCGCGCTCGATCAGGCGGGGGAAGTCCTCGTTGTCGCGGCCCCGTCGGAGGGCGACGAACTCGGCGATCGCAAAGGACGCCCCGATCGCCGAGATCAGGGCCGCGAGCCGGGTCGCGCCTCGTTTGCGCAACGGGCGGTACGCGACGCGTTCGAGCGCGACCGCGGAAGCGCCGCTGAACACCATCGCCGCAACGAGGCAGCCGAGAAAGACGGCCGCGAGCACGAGGCCCGTTTGCACCGAGTCGGCCCCGGGCTCGATGCCCATCCACTTGGTGGCGAAGAGGGCCCCGAGCGTGCCGAGCATGAAGATCTCGGAGTTCGCGAAGTTGATCAGCCGCAGAACCCCGTACACCATCGTGTAGCCGAGTGCGACGAGGGCGTAGATGGAGCCCGCCGTGATCCCGCCGATGGTGAAGCTCCAGAACTGATCGAACAGCAGCTCCCAGTCACCCAGGAATGCGAGCATCCGCCCCTTTCCCCCAAGAGGTGCTTGCGCGCGAAACCGGGAGCGACGGTGCGCTCCCGGTTTCGGCTACAGCGGTGATGTGTGAATTTCGGGAGCCTATTCGATCAGGCCCACCGAGACGATTGCGCCGCCCTCGACCGTCGACGCGTAGATCGCGAGGGACTCGACCTCGCCCTTGTCGTCGAACGTGAGCGTCTTGGTGATGCCCTCGTAGGTCTCGTCGCTCACATAGGTGTTGAGCGACTCGCGGTCCTGGGCACCGGCAGCGATGCCGGCGAGGAAGAAGCCGGCCGCGTCGTAGGCCTCGGCCGAGTAGGTGCCGGCGTCCTGGCCGAACGCGTCGCTGTATGCAGCGGCGAAGTCGGCACCACCCTCGATCTGGTCGATCGGGGCGCACGGGCACGTGATGATCGCACCCTCGGCAGCGGCAGCGCCCGCGGCCTCGATGTACGCGGGGTCGAGGACACCGTCGCCGAAGATAAGGGTGCCGGTGACACCGGCATCACGGAGCTGCTTCGAGAGTAGGCCAGCGGCGGCGTAGTACCCGCCGAAGAAGATGGCGTCCGGCTGAGCGGCGCTGACGGCCGTCACGGTCGCGGAGAAGTCGGTCGCGGCCGGGTCGATCGTGTCTCTGCCGGTGACCTTGTCGCCGAGTGCCTCGGCCACGAGATCAGCCAGGCCCTTGCCGTACTCGCTCGCATCGTCGATGACGAACACGGTCTCCGCGCCGAGCGTCGAGTCGATGTAGAGCGCGACGCCGGGGCCCTGCGCGGCGTCGTTGCCCAGCGCGCGGTGGAAGATCGTCCAACCTTCCTCGGCCAGGCCGGGGTTCGTGGCCGACGGCGTGATGATCGGAAGGCCCGCCTCGTCGAACAGCGGGTTGGCGACCCGGGACTCACCCGAGAACGCGGGGCCGACGATGCCGACCACTGAAGCGTCGTCGATGGCCTGTTGGGCCAACGCGGGGGCCTGGTCGGGGCTGCCCTGGCTGTCGTACTCCTTGAGCTCGATCTGGCAGTCGGGGTTCGCCTCGTTGAACTGCTCGACCGCCAGCTCGGCACCTTGCTTGATGTTGATGCCAAGGATCGCGGTGTCGCCCGTCAGCGCGCCGAAGAAGCCAAGCGCGAGTCCGTCGCAGGTGACCCCTCCTTCGCTGCCGCCCTCGGCCGTCGTGGCGGCGCCGCCACCGGTCGTTGCCGCGCTGCTGTCCTCGTCGCTGTCGTCACCGCATGCCGCGGCGAACAGGCTCAGCGAAACCAACAGCGCGCCAGCGCCGAAGAGTTTGCTTGCTCGCATGTCCCTACCTTCCACATCCGGTCATCGACCGGGCTCGTAAACGTTGGGGGACGAGCATAGGGGCTGCTTGGCGGCCCGATGTAGTCCTGTCACGGTTCCGTCACAGGGTTGGAACGGGGCATGATCGTGCTCCATGGACAAGCCCGCGGAGACCGAATCCCTGTACCTCCGCGATGCGTATCTCCGCAGGTTCTCGGCCACCGTGACCGCGGTGCGTGACGGTTTCGTTGCGCTCGACCGAAGCGCCTTCTACCCGACCGGTGGAGGCCAGCCCCATGACACCGGGCGGCTTGGTGCCGCTGCCGTCACCGACGTGCGCAAGGACGACGGTGTGGTGTGGCACGCGGTGGACGGCGACGCCGCCCGCAGTAGGTGACGTCGTCGAGGCCGAGGTGGACTGGGAGCGGCGTCACGCGTTGATGCGCACCCACACCGCACTCCATGTGCTGTGCGGCGTCATCTGGAACGAATGGAGAGTTCCGGTGACGGGAGGGAACATGGAGCCCTTGGCCGCGCGCATGGACTTCGAGTTCGACCCCCTCCCCGAGGGCTTCGGTCCACGCGTCGAGGAGCTCGTCAACGCCGAGCTCGAGGCCGATCGCGCGATCGAGGTGTCGTTCCTGCCTCGCGACGTCGCCGTCCTGGACGAGGATCTCATCCGCACGAAGGTCAGCCTCATCCCACCGACGGTCAAAGAGATCCGCGTCGTCGACATCATCGGTCTCGACAAGCAGGCCGACGGCGGCACGCACGTCCACACCACCGGCGAGGTCGGCCGGATCCGCGTGGTCAAGACCGAATCCAAAGGAAAAGCCAACAAGCGCATCCGGCTCGAGGTCGTCGATGCCTGAGCTCGCTCGCCTCGAGGCCGAGCTGCGCGCTCTCGGCAGTGTGGTCGTCGCGTTCTCGGGCGGGGCCGACTCCGCGTTCCTCGCTGCCGTGGCGACGCGTACGTTGGGCGCGGAGCGAGTGCATTGCGTGACCGCGGTGTCGAGCTCGCTTGCCGCATCCGAACGCGACGACTGCGCCGCGCTCGGCCGGCGAGTGGGGGCTGCGGTGGACCGAAGTCGAGACCGACGAGCTGGCGCATGACGAGTACGTGGCCAACGATGGCCTGCGGTGCTTCTGGTGCAAGACGGCGCTGATGGACGCGCTGCTGCCGATCGCCGACGTGGAGCGCGCCACGACCGTGCTCGGCGTGAACGTCGACGACCTCGGTGATCACCGTCCCGGACAACAGGCGGCCGCGGAACGGGGCGCACGGTTCCCGCTGGTCGACGCAGGATTCACGAAAGCCGACGTTCGTGCCGTGTCACGTGAGCTCGGTCTGCGGACGTGGGACAAAGCGGCAGCTGCGTGCCTCGCGTCCCGCGTGCCGTACGGGACGCCGGTGACGATCGGCGTGCTCGGTCAGGTCGAACGCGCGGAGGCGGCGCTGCGCGCTCTCGGGTACCCCGAGCTGCGGGTGCGGCACTACGGCAAAGTCGCGCGTCTCGAGCTACCGGTCAATGTGCTCGCGCGTGCGGTGGAGCAGCGCGACGCGGTTGTCGCGGCGGTGAAGTCCGCCGGGTACGAGTGGGTGACGCTCGACCTCGAAGGGCTGCGCTCGGGGAATCTCAACGCACTGCTCTGATGGCTGAGCTGTGATGACTGAGCTCTGATGGCTGAGCAAGCGACCGATCCGGCGACGGCACTGGCCGACGCCATCGAGGCCGCGATCCCCGGCTGGGTCGAGAGGTGTGTGGCGCGACGAGCGGCGGCTGCCGGGCGTGCCCTTGATCGCGACCTGGTGCGAGCAGCCTCGGCCGCGGGTGAACGCGCACGGGTCGAGGTCGGGGCGCGGGTTCGCCGGTTGCTCGCGCAGGACATCGACGAGCAGCGCACCAACCCGCTTTCGCTCCTCCGCGACGCCGTGCGCTACCCGACAGGCGTGCTCCGCGAGGCCGGCGTGCCCGGCGAGAGTCGGGATGACTTCGCGGTCCGAGCCTTCCCCGATGACGAGTACGACCTCGCGCCGGCGACCTGGGCCGACGTCGACCCGTCCCTCCAGGATCCGGGCATCACGTGGGGGGCCTGGAAGGCCTACACGCACCTCAGCCGTCGTCGGGATCGGAATCCGGATCGTTGACAGTCCAGCCCACCGACATCCCGGCCCGCGGCTCGAAGAAGAGGCAATCCTCCGGGCATCCGAAGGGTGCGTCGTCGTTCACCGACAGCCGACACTTCTCGACGAGATCGCCAGTGGGCAGGGATCGCGTGGAGTAGTGGCGACAGTCGGGGCGCACGGCCATGGCTCCATGATCGCGCCCCTATCCTGCGCCGAGTGTCGGAACGGCTCGTAGTCATCGGCGCGGACCCCGGGGGCATGGCCGCGCTCTCGCAAGTCCGCAAGCTCCGCGACGACATGGAGATCGTCGCGTTCGAGCGGGGTCGGTACACCTCGTACTCGGCGTGCGGCATTCCCTACCTCGTCGGCGGCGAGGTCGAGAGCCTCGACAAGCTGATCGCGCGCACCCCGCAGGAGTTCCGTGATCGGCTACGGGTCGACGTCCGCACTCGACACGAGGTGACGGCGATCGACCTCGACGATCGAGCCGTCGAAGTCCGCGCTCTCGACCAGGACCGAACGCTACGCATGGGGTTCGACCAGCTTCTGATCGCGACCGGGGGCAACCCCGTGCGCCCCGACCTACCCGGCATCGACAACCCTCACGTGCACGGTGTGCAGACGCTGGGCGACGCCGAGCGGCTGCTCGCCGAGGTCACCGGCGGCGACGTGCGCGAGGTCGTCGTAGTCGGAGGCGGGTACATCGGTCTCGAGATGGCGGAGGCGTTCGTGCGTCGCGGCGCGCACGTCACGCTCCTCGAGGCGAGCACTCAGATCATGGCGACGCTCGACCCCGACATGGCTGAGCTCGTGCTCGCGGCCCTCCGCCGCTTCGGCGTGGACGTGCGATTGCAAGAGGGAGCGAAGAGCTTCGAGGACGGGCAAGTGCAGACCGAGGCAGGGGTGGTGCCCGCCGACCTCGTCGTGCTCGGCCTCGGCGTCGCAGCCCAACTCTGCACTCGCGCGCGACGCCGGCTTGACGCTCGGCGTGCGCGACTCGATCCGCGTCGATCGACGGCAGCAGACGTCAGCGTCGGGAGTGTGGTCGGCGGGCGACTGTTGCGAGAGCATCCATCTCGTCTCCGGACGGCCCATCCACGTCGCGCTCGGCACCGTGGCGAACAAGCAGTCGCGCGGTCGCGGGCATCAACATCGGCGGCGGGTACGCCACGTTCGGTGGCGTCGTCGGCACGGCCATCACGAAGATCTGCAACATCGAGGTCGCGCGCACCGGGCTGTCCGAAAGGGAGGCGACCGAGGCGGGCTTCCTGTTCCAGAGCACCGTGATCGAAGGGAGCACACGCGCTCGCTACCTTGCCGACGTCGCCACCGGTCACCGTGAAGCTGGTGACGGAGCAGGGCACCGGGCGGCTGCTCGGCGGACAGATCGTGGGCGAGGAGGGAGCGGGGAAGCGCATCGACGTGCTCGCGACTGCGCTCACCGCTGGCATGACCGTGCAGGCGATGATCGATCTCGACTTGGGTTATGCGCCGCCGTTCTCACCGGTCTGGGATCCGGTCCTCGTCGCGGCGCGGGTGGCGGCCAGCGCCGCGGTTCACGGCGCGGTGAGCGGAGGGTGAGCAGGGTTAGCCTGCCGCGCGATGGCTGATCCTCCCGCCGGTTCGTCGGACTTCACTCAGGACCTCCTGCGTTGGAGTGAGGCGCTGTCGGGGATCGCGCGGACGGGACTCGGCTTCACGCAGAGCCTCTACGAGCGAGAGCGGTTCGAGGAGGTGCTCAAGGTCGCAGCGGACATCCGCACGGCGGCCGACGAGGACCTCGAGGTGCGCCGAGAGGCCGGGCACTTCGTGCAGGAATGGCTCGACGGCGTCGGTGAAGGCGTGGCGGGATACGTGACCCCGAAGGTCGCCGTCGGCGCTGTGGTCGGGAACGAGCTGGGCGAGATCCTGCTGGTGCAGCGCTCGGACTCGGGGATCTGGCTGTATCCCACCGGCTGGGCCGACATCGGCTACTCGCCGGCCGAGGTCGCGATGAAGGAGGTCAAGGAGGAGACCGGCATCGACTGCGAGCCGCTCCGTCTCATCGCTGTCATCGATGGCCTGCGGATGGGGTTCACCCGCGTGCCGCTCTACTCGCTCGTGTTCCACTGCCGTGCCACGGGCGGCGAGCTCGAACGACACCCGCTGGAAACGTCCGACGTCGGCTGGTTCGGCCAGGACGACCTGCCGTTCCCCATCGTCGGATTCGACCGCTGGGGCAAGGCTGCGTTTGCGGCGATCCGGGGCGAGCCCGTCGAGGTCCAGTTCGACGCGCCGCGCGCCCCGTGTGGCGCGGCGACGACTGACCGTCAGGCGTCGAGCTGCTTCAGCAGCGCGTCGACGATCGAGACTTCTCCACGGCGCGCCTCCCACTCCTCGCCGATGTGGTCGTGGTCGACGAGACCGGCTGCGTCGGGCGCGATGCCGAGCGCTTCAGTCACAGCCGCGGCGAGGGGCGCGGGCTCCATCTCGTCGCCTTCGATCGGGAATGCCTCGAGCCCGTCCCACAGCTGATCGAGCGGAGCCGCGAGCGCGGTGCCGTTCGCGAGAGCGAGTGCCGTCCCGGCGAAAACCTCGTGCGTGTCGAGATCGGTAGGACGCCGGTATCCGGCGACGGGATGCAATCGCCACTCGAGCGCGGCACCGCCGGGGCCGTCGTCACGAATCCAGACTTGCGAGCCGTTGACATAGGCGTCGACCGGCTCCCCGAAGCGATCGTCGAGCGCGATCACCAACGCGGCCGTCGTTCGCCAAACGCAGCACGGCACGAGGGCCACTGGTTGAGTCGCCCGACTCAGTCGCCGCGTTGATCGCGGAGGAAGCGCTCGAGCTCCTCGACGAGGTCGTCGACCGTGTCGCCCGAATCCCCTTCCTCGTCGTCATCGTCGTCATCGCCGAACGGCTGGCCGCTGTCGACCATCGCCTCGAGTCGGTTCACGTAGCCGGTGAGGTCCTCGTCGTTGGTCACGACCTCGTCGACCTCGCGCTCGTACGCCGCTGAAGCGATCTCGAGCGAAGTCGTGGGGATCGCCAGCTCGAGCACATCGGAGACCCGCTCGACCAGGGCCAGCGCCGCCTTTGGCGAAGGAGCACCCTGCACATACGCCGGCACTGCCGCCCACAGTGACAGCGAGGCGAGGCCGGCCGTGCCGCACGCGTCGTGGAGCACTCCCACGATGCCGGTCGGGCCCTCGTAGCGCGACCGCTGCAGCCCGTACCGGTCGATGAGCTCGCCGTCGGCCGCCGTGCCGATCACCGACACAGGTCGGGAGTGGGGGACCTCCGCGAGAAGGGCGCCCATCGTGATGAGCATGCGCGCCTCGAGATCGGTGGCGACGGAAAGCACCTCCTCGCAGAAGGTGCGCCAACGCTGCTGAGGCTCGGTGCCGATGAGCACGACGACGTCGAGATCGGAGTTGAGGACCGAAGACGCGGAGAACTCGTTGGCGGGCCACACGATCTCGCGATGCACACCGTCACTGAGGCGCACCTGCGGACGCGTGGTGCTGAAGTCGTAGAACTCTTCGGGATCGATCGTGGCGAACTCACGCGTCGCCCACACGTCAGCCAGGTGGCGCGCTGCGGTCGATGCCGCCTCTCCCGCGTCGTTCCATCCCGCGAACGCGGCGATGACGATCGGCGACCGCAAGCGCGGTCTCGACGACCACCGCACGTGCTCCATGGCCAAAGACCCTACCGGTGGATAGCGTGAACTCGTGATCGTTGACGACCTCGTGGTGCCCGTCGAGGACCTGGCTGCTCGCACCGGTTGGGTCGCGAAGCCCGAGGGGCTGTGCAAGGGCGACTTGTGCGTTCCGCTACCTGGCGGGGTTGCTGCTGACGGCACCGTCTCACTCGAGACGGTGGCCGAGCGCCTGCGCATGCCGCTCGTGCACGACGAGAAGCACCACCTCTGGGCCCTCGGTCCCGAGAGCGGGGGGCACGCGCTCACCACGGCCGTCGTTCCTGAGATCACGTTGCCCGATCGCAACGGCAATCCGTTCTCGCTGTCGTCTCTGCGCGGGCAGAAGGTGCTGCTCGTCGCGTGGGCAAGTTGGTGAGGGTGCCGCACGAGCCTGCCCGGGTGGCAGGCACTGCGAGCTGAGCTCTACCCGACGCTCGAGGTCGTCACCGTCGCGCTCGATGTCGATCCGACGTTCGCGCATCCGTTCATCGACGTCGCCGCGCCTGACCATCCCTCGCTGATCGACTCGGCGCACCTGCTCGACGAGGTGCTCGGGTTCTGGAACGTTCCCATGGCCGTGTGGATCGACGAGGAAGGCGTGCTCGTACGGCCTCCCGAGGGCGCGTCGATCGAAGACTCGCCGCTGCGCACGATGGACATCTCCGGGTTCCCCGACGACATCCGGCAGATCATGGAGGAAGTCAAGAAGATCCCCGGCGATCCCTTGGCCTATCGAGCGGCGATCGTCGACTGGGCCGAGAAGGGCGCGGCGAGCCGCTACGCGCTGAGCCCCGACGAGGTCGTCGCCCGATCGCAGCCGAGGCCGATCGAGAGCGCGCAGGCGGCCGCCTGCTTCGAGCTCGGCCAAGAGCTGTGGCACCGCGGCGCGAAGGAAGACGCGGTGCCGTGGTGGCGGGAGGCGCATCGGCTGTGCCCCGAGAACTGGACCTACAAGCGCCAGGCGTGGACGTTCGTCACGACACAGGAGGGACAGCCTCCGGATCTGCTGCAGCCGCCGAACGACGTGTATGAGGGCAGCTGGTATGCCGACGTGGTACGGCTCGGTGGCGGCGAGAAGTACGTGAACGCGCCGGAGTTGTGAGCGTCAGCGAGCGAGGTCGGCCGCGCCCGCGCTGAGGTACCCGCCCTTTGCCCGCATCTGCTGTCCCCATGGTGCGAGCAGCGCGAACAGCTCGTCGGTGTCGTCGCCAAGTGCGGCCATCGTCGGTGCCATCGAGAGGTCGGTGGCGAGCTCGATGCCTTCGCGCAGCTCTCGCCCCTCGTCGGTGAAACCGTCGCCATCCTTGTTGAGCAGGCCTCGGCTCTGCAGGCGCTCAACCGCGGCGTCGAGCTCTTCGTCGCTCCACGCGCGCGTGCGGATGTAGCTGCGCATCGGGAGGCCGATGAACAGCTCGGTGAGGAGGCCGATCTCGGTCGCGTCGATGCCGAACGCCACCCACGCAGCGGTGTGGGAGTCGCCCCGGAACTCACGCAAGTAGTCGCCGAGACGCCAGAAGTCGCCCATCGGTGTACCGGGCAGCCCGAGGCTGAGCAGACCCGAGTACAGCGGGCGGCCCTCGGGCCGCAACGGCTCGGTCGCACGACGGAGCAGCTCGGTGGCGCGACCCAGCCCCTCGGGTTCGGGCCCGAGGATGCGCTCGAGCTGCGCAACCGCTCCTTCGGTGCGGGCAGTCGCGATCGTGGGCGCGTCAGTGAGCGTCCACCCGTAGGACACGCTCGGGACGACGGCGGCCGGGTTGAAGACCGCAAACGCGGAAGCAACGAGCTCGCCCGGAACCTGGCCGAGGCACGAGCCGCGGCTCGTGAAGTAGGCGGGCCCGTCGGGCAGCTCGACGCCCCCCGCCTTCGCCGCGCTGGCGTTGAAGCCCAGCGCCGCGTAGCGCTGGTGGCACTCGGGTGCGAAGTACACGGAGCCGACGATCGGCTCGAGGTACCCGGCGAGCATGCGGGCCTTCGGGATCGGTTCGTCGCTCATGGCCGCGTCATGTTCGCCGGATCGACCGGGTACGCCTCGCCGGCAACGAGCTTGTCTTTGATGGGTGTGAGGATCATGCAGAGCTCCTCGAAGTCGTCACCGATCGCCCGCACGATCGATCGTTCCTGCAGGTCGGTGCACAGCTCGATCTCCGCCCGCAGGTTTTCGCCTGCCTGGGTGAACGCGTCGCCCTCCATGAGCCCGCGGTCGCGGAGCTGGTCGACGGCGCCGTCGATCTGCTCCGGGGACCAGCCGCGTGTCGCGACGTACGACTTCAACGGGAGTCGCCACCACAGCTCGGTCGTGAGCGTGGCCTCGATCGGATCGAGCCCGTGGGACACCCAGGCGACGATGTGCGAGTCGCCCCGGTGCTCGCGCACCAGGTCGGCGGCCCGCCAGAAGTCGCCGATCGGCGATCCCGGGAAGCCGAGCGACAGCAGCCCCGAGTAGAGGGCACGACCTTCGCCGCTCGCCGCCGCTCCCGCGCGCTTCAGGATCTCGGTTGCGCGCGCGAGGCCGTCGGGGTCCGGGCCGGCGAGCCGAGTGATGCCCTCGACCGCGCCGCGTTCCGCGCGCCGCGAGGATCGAATCCCGGTCGGTCTTCGACCAGCCCTCGTCTACAGCGGGGATCACCATCTCCGGGTTGAAGACGCCGAACGCGGCGACGACCATTTCGCCCGGCACCTGCCCCATGCACGCGCCTCGGCTCGTGAAGTACGCCGGGCCCGAAGTCGGGCAGCCCGAGCTCCTTGTAGGCCTTGTGGGCCTCAGGCAAGAAGTAAACGCTCGCCGCGACCACCTCGACCAGGTCTCGCAGCTTTCGGGCTTTCGCCCGAACCTCCTCGTCACGCATGAATCCCCCGGAGCATGTAGGTCGCGGGAGTGTAGGCGTTAGTTTCGCCTGCGATGAACGTGTCTGTGACGGTCGCGGACGCCGCGACGCCGGACCTGGTCGCGGCAGTGACGCGGCTGCTTCCGCAGCTCTCGTCGTCTGCGCCGCCGCCCACGCCGGCGCAGCTCGAAGAGATCGTGTCGTCGCCCGCTACGCAGCTGCTCGTCGCGCGGATCGACGGCGACGTCGTCGGTGCGCTGACGCTGGTCGTGTTTCGCATCCCGAGCGGCGTGCGTGCCTGGATCGAGGATGTCGTCGTCGACGAAGCGACTCGGGGACAGGGTGTCGGTGCGGCGCTGAACCGCGAAGCGCTGCGGCTCGCGGCCGAGCAGGGGGCCAAGACGGTCGAGCTCACGTCGCGTCCGTCACGCGAGGCGGCGAACCGCCTGTATCAGCGTCTGGGCTTCAAGGCCCGCGACACGAACGTCTACCGATTTGAACTGGAGTCATAAGTCGCCCTTGGGCTCGCGTGAGCTGCGTCGACCTTCTCGTAGGTGACGGCCTCGAGCATGAACCCATGCATGTCCAGGAAGAACGTCGCGTAGAACTGCTCGTGGTACTCCGGAAAGAGCTTCGGCGTGTGGACGATCTCGTGACCGCGTTCCTTCGCCCACTCGTGGACGCGATGGACATCCGCCCGCGTCGGGACGGAGAACGAGATGTGCTGTAGCCCGATGCGATGGCGCGAGTAGTCGCCGTCTTCGAGGGTCGGGTAGAGAAAGATCTGGGCCCCGTACCAGTCGGTCGCTCTGTACCCAATCTCCCACTCGCGCACGAACCCGACGAGGGGCATGAACTCGTCGTAGTACGCCTTCGCGGCATCGACGTCGGGCACGCCGAGACCAACGTGATCGATCCCCATCGCGGGCAGCAGCGTACGTGCGGGTCGAACAGTTCCTGTGCGCAACGGAGCCGTACGTGGTGCGGCCTGAGCTCGCGTGCGGACATGCCGGAGTGGTCCGTTCAGGTCTGCGTCCGGTTACATTTGGACCATGATCACTCTCGAGCTCGAACGGGTTGAAGCCCTCGAGTTGCTCGGGATGACGTTGGCGCACCTCAACGACGCCGAGGCGAGAGGTGAGGTGTCCGTTCGTGTCCCGTTGCTGATGGCGATCCGGGACAAGCTCGCCGCAACCCTTAGGGAGGAGCTATGAGCTACACCGAGGCCCAGGTGGCGGCCGCCCTCGCCTCCATGGACAAGTACCGCGGCGGGGAGACCGGTGAGCTCGGAGCCGCTCTCGCCGTCGTCGGCCTCAGCGCCGAGCGTGTAGCGAAGGAGACGGCGATCCGCGACGACATGATTCGCGTCGCGCGCCGAGCCGGCGCCTCGTTGCGTCAGCTTGCTGAGGTGTCCGGGCTCGATCGCAAGACAGTCACGGCCATCGTCGCTTCTGGCTCAGGAAGGTAGGCGTCGCGTCTGCTCGGCAAACGGTGACGCGCCATGCCGCGCAGGCCGGCGTCCCGGTCGTGGCGGGCGACGTCGGCAAGCGCGTGGACGACATCCGGCCGTCGGGCCACGACCTTGCCGAGGGTGTCGATCGCGCTGGCCCGGACATCGGGGTTGTGATGGTGCAGCAGCTCGAGTGCCCGCGGCACGAACAGCTCCTCGCCGGGACGGCACTCGTTCTCCTTGCAGCGGTCACACGCCAATGCGTGCAGAGAACGCTTCAGGACTCCGGGGTCGTCATCATCCAAGGCAGCGACGAGGTCGACGAGAGCGGTTTCGTCGGCGAGATGGTCGAGGATCGACGCACACAAACGACGGACGATCGCCTTCGGGTGGTGCATGCCGCGCCGCACGGCGGGCAGGGCTGGCTGACCCGCCTCGCGCAGGTGGATCTTGGCCCGTCTGCGCCGCTCTGAGTTTGCGAGCTGCGCGACCCATCCGTCGAAGTCCGTCACAGCAGGAAGCCGATGCATCGTCGTCCGATCGTAAGCACGCGCCTACGGCCCGGCGAACGACTTACGGTGAGTCGCATGACCGCGAGGCTGCGCGTGCCCACCTTCCTGCAGGCCTCGACCGACCTCGGCGGACCGGCGAGGGAGGCATGGCTGGCCGCGCTGCCGGACCGGGTCGAGGAGCTGTCCGCGCGCTGGGGTCTACATCTCGGCGAACCGTTCGAGCCCGGCGGCAACTGCTCATGGGTAGCACCGGGAAGTGACGCCGACGGACGCCACGTCGTGCTGAAGGTGGCGTGGCAGCACACCGAGGCGCTGCATGAGGCGGAGGGGCTCGCGGCGCTCGGCGGCCGAGGAGCGGTCGAGGTGTACGCGTACGAACACCTCGCCGACGACACGACGGCGCTGCTGCTCGAGCGATGCCTCCCCGGCACCGAGCTGCGCGGACGCCCTGAGGCCGAGCAGCACGTCGTCGTGACTGACCTGCTCCGATCGGTCTGGGCCGTCGACCTGGCTGTCGACCACCCGTTCCGTCCGCTATCGGTCATGGCCGACGAGTGGGTGACGCAGGCCGAAGCGCGGCTCGCTGCCGACCCGCGACGCCTCGACGCGGGGCTGGCTCGCGAGGGGCTGGCGCTGTTTCGCGAGCTGTCGCGAACAGGGCCGACCGAGGTGCTGCTGTTCACCGACCTGCACGCCGGCAACGTGCTGTCCGGCCAGCGCCGCCGCTGGCTGCTCATCGACCCCAAGCCGTATGTCGGCGACCCGCACTACGACGTCCTCCAGCACCTGCTGAACTGCAACGCATCGCTGCAGGCCGACCCGATCGGGCTGCTGACCGAGGTCGCCGACTTGGCCGGTCTGGACGTCGAGCGGGTCCGGCAGTGGCTGTTTGCGCGGTGCGTCGAGGAGAGCCTGGGCGACGGTGTGCCGTGGCCGGGGCTCGACATGGTGCTCCGCAAGCTGAGTGATCAATAATCGGCATGTGCGCGTGTCCATCCGCGGTGTGAACTTGCCGGGCCGGGTGTTCTGTCGTCCGGATGGCTCCTCCATGGACAACGTCCATGTCGGGCTTCAGCTCAAGCGGGAGCCGGCTGAGCTGGTCCGAGCAGACGAGTCCAAGGCGCGCTGGGAGATCGACGTCGACGTCGTGCGAAAGGAGGGTGGTCTCGACTTCCGCGGACCAGCAGTACAGGGCCAGCGCGGCGATCGGTTCATCTACCTCACGTGGGGCGATGTCGGCGCAAACCACGAGTTCGAGATGTTCCGGCGAGCCAAGCTGATGCTCGATCGAGTCGAGCCGGAGCTCATGCAGTCGGCGATCGAGGCGGGCCGCCTCGAGGCTGTGGTCGACCTGACTGATGACCGCGGCGGTCCGCGGTGCGCTCGCGTCGACCCTCCGGGTGTCGTGTGGTCGGTGCCGGCGAAGACGTGACGCGGTAGGACGACCGAGTCAGTCGCTTCTCGAACCAGTGATGGGCATAGGCCTCGTCGTTGAACGGCGCGACCTCTTCGTAGCCCGCGGCTCGGTACATCGCGATGGCCTCGCGCAGGTTCTTGTTCGTGTCGAGTCGGATGCGACGCCTGCCTGAGGTGCGCGCTTCGTCCTCGAGCGCGGTCGAGCAACCGGCGCCCGATGCCGAGCCCACGGGCGGACTCGGCGACCCACATCCGCTTGATCTCCGCCGGCTGCTGGGCAGGAAGCTTCAGCCCTCCACATCCGACGGGCTCGCCCCAGAGCGTCGCGACGAGGAACACGCCGGCGGGTGGTCGGAAGACCTCGGGGCCGGCGGGCCGCGACGTGCCCTCGTCGAAGCCGTTGTCGAAACGGCGGTCGAGTTCGGCGAAGTAGGCCTGCAGGCCGTGCTGAGCATCGCGATGTGCGGGATCGATGAGGTCGATGCGCACCAGAGCCGCGGTGAGCAGTCGCTCGACTTCAGCCATCGCCGACACGAGTCGCTGCTGCTCGGTCTCGCCCAGCGGTTCGAGCATCGAGCGCGACGAGGGCGTCGCCGCGTCGATCGAGCACCGCACGCTCGGCCAGACCGGCCCTCGTGAGCTTCGCGATGCGGACGCGACCGTCGGCTTCGCTCGGCTCGACGGAGATGAGGCCGTCGGCTTCGAGCGCGCGCAGCAACCGCGCTGCGTAGCCAGAGTCGAGGTCGAGGCGCCGCCTCAGTTCCCGGACGTCCCGACCCGCGGTGCCGATCTCCCACAGCAAGCGCGCCTCGCCGAGAGGACGATCGCGCGAGAGGTAGTGATCATCGAGCGCGCCGACGCGCTGGGTCACGAGGCGGTTGAAGCGGCGCACTCGGTCGATCGTGGCTCGGTCGATTCCCTGACTTTAGTCAGACAGTCTGTATCCGTGCGTCTCGTATCGGGCGTGGAACGCCGAGCCCCGCGTAGAGCGAGGCGGCCGCAGTGTTGTCCGCCTGGTGCTCGACGATCGCTCGTCGCATGCCCGCTCGGCTCATCCGCCGCAAACCCTCGGCCATGAGGGCACGGGCGAGGCCGAGTCGCTGGTACTCGGGGCGGGTGCCGACCGGCTCGAACAAGCCGACGCGGTTCACGCCGTCGAACCAGATCACCGTGAACGCGGCGACTCGACCGTCGGGTGCGACCGCAACGATCTCACCGTCGACCTCGGGACCCGTCCACTGCTCGTCGAACACGTCGCGGCGCGCCGCGGCGAGCTCGGCCCGATCCGTGGGCGTGGGCGAGCGAATCGAGTAGCCGTCGGGGATCGGTGAGTCGGGGAGTCGATCGCCGAGCGCGCGCTCGGTGACGTGATCCCAGGCGCGGTAGTCGTGAAACCCCAGCTCTTCGAGCAACGCGATACGGACCGTGTCGCACGTGAACACGTCGGTCTCGGTGCCGCCTCGTTCGCGCGCGGCACGCAGCATCGTGCGCTCGGCGTCGGTGCCGCGCAGCGCCGGAGCGGCGAACACATCGAACACGGTGCCGAACCGCGCGTTGATCTCGACGCCGGCGATGTGATTGCCGTCCTCCCACAGCTGCGCGGGACGCGGTCCGAGGGGCGTCGCGTAGATGCGATGCACGAGATCACCCGGATGGCAGTAGCCGCAGAAACCCGCGTCGCGAGCCCACTCGGCCAGCGCAGTCTGCACCCTCGGCAGATCCTGGTCGACGTACGGTCTCGCTCTCAGGTGGGCGACATTACGATCGCCGCCATGCTCGACCATCTCTCAATTCAGTGTGCAGACCCAGCGGCGAGCGCGGCATTCTACGACTCGGTGCTCGCCACCCTCGGCGGCGAGCAAGTGATGCGGTTCGGCGACGTCATCGGCTACGGGGTTGGCGGGCGGCCGACGTTCTGGATCGGTCCCCTCACGACGGGTGAGCCGAACCGCGAGGCGCACATCGCCTTCGAGGCTCCTAACCGCGCCGCTGTCGGCGCGTGGTTCGAAGCGGCGAAGGCCGCCGGCGCAGAGGTCCTCCACGAGCCCCGCGTGTGGCCCGAGTATCACCCCACGTACTACGGCGCCTTCGTGCGCGACCCCGACGGCAACAACGTCGAAGCCGTCTGCCACGCCCCCGAGTAGTTGACGTCAGCCGGGGAGGGCGGCGGTCGTTGACGCTTCGGCCACCGGCACCGGCTCAGGCTCCTCGTAGCCAACCGGGAGGTGGAAGCTCCCGGCCGACGAGGCGTAGAAGACCTCCCACGCGTGGTAGCCGAGGTAGGCGCGCTCGTCGGCGGCCATGTTCGCGGCGTACGCCTTGATCGCGTCGCGGTACCGGGTGTCACGGTTGTACCGAAGGATCGCTCGGTCCATGTCGCCGGGGGCCCCTGATCGCTGGAGGTACACACCGGCGCCGATGATCGCGTCGCGCGCGGTTCTCGATGTCGCCGGTGCAGCACTCGGCCCACGTCGAGGGCAGGAACTGCATCGGTCCTTGCGCGCCGGCGGTCGACAGCCCGTCGATGCGCCCGATCCGCGTCTCCACGAGGTGGATTGCCGCGAGGTAGTACCACGGCACTCCCGTCGCGGCTTCCGACTCCCGGTAGTAGCCCATGAGCTCGTCGACTGGCCGCGGCGGCACGATCCGCCACGCCGGCAGCGTGTCCGAAGGCGGGCCGTGGGGCGGGCGCTGAAAGGCGCGGAACGCGGCCACGTTGTTCGCGGCCGCGGCGGCGACGTCGGGTTCAATCGCGGCGAAGAACGCGGCATCCCACTCCGGATGCGCCGACAGGCGGCGGTAGGCGAGCTGTTGGAACGTGCCCGTGGACTCGGCGACCTCCGGAGGCGTCGCCGGATCCCGCAACGTTCGTTCCGCGGCGGTCACCTGGGCGGCGAGAGCCGCAGGATCGTCCGCTGGCGACGGCAACGTCGTGGTGGTCGGCACGGTTGTCGTGGGCGCCGGAGTGGTGCTCACGGCGGTCGTGGTGCTGGCGCCGCCGCTGCTCGCCCCGCCGCTGTTCGTGTCGTCGCTCGATCCGCCGCAGCCGGCGGCGAGCAACGCGACCAGGATGGGGGCAAGCCGGCGCACCACCTGAGCCTAAGAGGGGGACTCGTGTACGAAGACCTCACCTACGACGAGCAGGGCGAAGTGGGCGTGATCACGTTGCGCCGACCCGAGGCCCGCAACGCGCTCACGTTCCGCACCTACGCGGAGCTCGAGGACGCGGTGCGCACCACGACCACGCGGTGCCTCGTGATCACCGGGGCTGACCCCGCGTTCTGCTCCGGCGACGACGTGAAGGTCGTCATGGGCGGGGGTGAGCGTCCCCGATGTCGGCGCAGCGAAGACCGGCCCTCGCCTCACGCCTGCTGCGGACGCGCTGTTGCACACCGACGTGCCTGTCGTCGCGGCCGTCAACGGCGCGGCAGTCGGATGGGGAATGGAGCTCGCGCTCATGGCCGACCTCCGGGTCGCGTCGGAGAAGGCGAAGTTCGGCGAGCTGTTCGTGTTGCGGGGGCTCGTGAGCGACGCGCCCGGGCTCGGCCGGCTCGCCCAGCTCGTCGGCCGCGAGAAGGCGGCCGAAATGCTGATGACCGGCGAAGTGATCCCCGCCGAGGAAGCGCTGCGCATCGGTCTCGTCGGGCGGGTCGTTCCGCATGACGAGCTGATGCCCACTGCGCTCGGCCTCGCCCAGCGCATCGCTGCGAACCCTCCACTCGCGGTGCAGGCGATCAAGCGCGGCTTGCGCAAGGCGCTCGACCCTGATTGGAACGACCTCGGCGCGTGGGTCATGACGAACCTCGGTCAGCTCTTCCAGACCGAGGACCACCGCGAGGGCGTGCGCTCGTTCCTCGAGAAGCGTCCGCCTCAGTTCAAAGGCCGCTGATTCCGGGGCGACTCAGCCGGACGGCGCCGGGGGCGGGTCGATCCGCGACACCGTGCCGTCGAACGCGAGGACGTACAACTCGCCGTTGTTGTCCTGACCGAAGGAGACGATCGGCGACGGCTCCTCTCGTTGGCTGACGATCTGGGTCGCAACCTTGCCGTCGTAGCTCAGCGCGCGAATCGTGTTGTTGCAGTAGTCCGCGAACAGGTAGGCGCCTCGCAAGCCCGGCACCGCGGTGCCGCGGTAGCGGTATCCACCGGTGACCGAGCAGCCGTCACGGTGCGTGTACTCGAACACCGGCATCGTCAGCCCGGCGGTGCTGCCGCCTTCGTACTCGTGGGTGCCCTCGAAGAAATTCCATCCGAAGTTCGCCCCCTTGGCGGCGTTGCGTCCGCCGGTCGCGGCCGAGAAGTCGATCTCCTCGTACTCCCCTTGGCCGACGTCGGCGATCCAGAGATCACCGGTCTCGCGGTCGAACGTGTACCGCCATGGGTTGCGCAGTCCGATTGACCAGATCTCGGGATGGCTGCCGTTGAGGAAGGGGTTGTCTGCAGGGATGCCGTAGGCCCGCCCCCCCGACGGCTTGCTCGGGTCGATGCGCAGCATCTTCCCGAGCCAGGTGCTCATGTTCTGAGCCCTGTCCTGCGGATCGCCACCACTGCCGCCGTCGCCGAAGCCGATGTAGAGGTAGCCGTCGGGCCCGAAGGCGAGGTGACCGCCGTTGTGGTTCGGGTACGGCTGGGCCTGCTGGAGCAGGGGCCGCTGCGACGCGGGATCGGCGCGGCCGTTGGCCCCGAGCGCGAACTCGTCCACGTGGCTGTCGCCGTTGAGGTCGGTGTAGTTCACGTAAAGATGCGCACCGTCCGGTGCGATCGCCAAGCCGAGCATGCCCCGCTCGCCCTGAGCGCGCGTGAGCCGGGACAGATCGATCACCGGCGTGGGGTCGACGGCGCCGTTGCGGATCGCCATGATTCGGCCGCCCCACTCGGCGACGTACAGCGACTCGTCTCCGGCGCGGGTCGCCATCGCGACCGGCGCATCGAGCGTCGCGACGGTGGTGAGGGAGAACGCCGGGTTCCCGGGGTTCGGCGCCGGGCTGCACCTGGCCATCCCGAGTACGACGCCCACGACCAATCCCACCACCGCGAAGAGCTTGACGGGCCCGTTCATCGCGTCACCCTGATGAGACCTTCTTGGACGACGGTCACCGCGAGGTCGCCCTTCTGGGTGTAGATGAATCCGTAGGCGAGGCCGCGCCCACCGGAGCTCGATGGTGTGCCCTGGTCGTACAACAGCCACTCGTCGGCGCGAAACGGCCGGTGGAACCACATGGCGTGATCGAGGCTCGCCATCATGAGGCCATCGTCGGGCCAGCGCACCTTGTGGGGTAGCAACGTCGTGTCGAGCAGCGTCATGTCCGACGCGTACGTCAAGACACAGGCATGCAACACCGGGTCGTCGGGCAGCCGGCCGTCGGCGCGCAGCCACACTCGTTGAAACGGCTCCGCGCCGTCACGCCGCTCCTCGGGCGTCGGGCCCACGTGGCGCGAGTCGATCGGGCGAGGCCGGTCGTAGTAGTCGCCGAGTGCCTCCTGAAACGGTGCCATCCGCGTCTTGAAGTCGGGGAGCGTCTCGGGGTCGGGCACGCCCTCGGGCATCGGCAGCTGGTAGTCGAGACCTCCCTCGTGCACGTGGAAGCTCGCCTGCAGGTTGAAGATCGCCTTGCCGTGCTGGATGGCGACGACGCGACGGGTGGTGAACGACCTTCCGTCGCGAATGCGGTCGACCTCGTACAGGATCGGCGCGTTCGGATCGCCCGATCGCAAGAAGTACGCGTGCAATGAGTGGACGAAGCGGGGCGGACCATCGTCGGGGGCGTGCTCGACGGTTCGAGCGGCTGCGACGAGCGCCTGGCCGGCGACCTGGCCCCCGAAAACGCGCTGGCGCTTCTCGTCGGGTGAGTGCCCGCGGAAGATGTTGACCTCGATGTCCTCCAGATCGAGAAGCTCGAGGAGGTCGTCGAGGGGGCTCGGCCCCGCGTCCGTCGGCACTGGGTCATGTTGGCAGGTACCGTGCCGCGGATGACGACGCGCAGCTTCCCTGAAGGGTTTCGTTGGGGCACTGCCACGGCTGCTCATCAGGTCGAAGGTGGAAACTGGAACAACGACTGGTGGGAGTGGGAGCACACGCCGAGCTCGAGTTGCGTTGAGCCGAGCGGCGACGCCTGCGACCACTACCACCGCTATCCCGATGACCTACGGCTGCTGGCCGGGTTGGGGTTCAACTCGTACCGCTTCTCGGTGGAGTGGAGTCGCATCGAGCCCGAGGATGGCGAGTTCTCCCGAGCCGCGCTCGACCACTACCGGCGCATGTGCGCGAGCTGCCGTGAACACGGTCTCGACGCAACCGTCACGCTCCACCACTTCACGACGCCCCGGTGGGTCGCGCGCATGGGGGGCTGGATCGAGCCGGCGACCGCCGACCTGTTCACCCGGTTCGCAGATCGCGTCGCGGAGCACCTCGGCGACATCGCCACCCGCTTCTGCACGTTCAATGAGCCGAACATGGTTGCGACGATCGGCTATCTCGCCGGTCGATTTCCGCCCGGCGGGCAGGGCGACCGCGAGAAGCGGCGCCAGGCGAACGATGTGTTCGTCGACGCGCACCACAAGGCGATGGCCGAGATCAAGGGCCGCTACCCGGAGGTTCCGGCGGGCCTGACCCTGGCCATGCAGCAGATGTGGCCGGTCGGCGACACTCCTGAGGCCCTCGACGTCGCGACCCAGCGGGCGGCGCGCATCCTCGACGGGCTCGAGGACGTGTATCTCCACGCGGCAATCGACGACGACTACATCGGCGTGCAGACCTACAGCCGCAGCCGTGTTGGCCCGGAGGGGACGCTCGGCCCCGAGGACGGTGTCGAGACCACGATCATGGGCTACGAGTTCTGGCCGGAGGCGCTGGAGGCGACGATCCGCCGCGCGTGGGACGTGACCAATCAGACGCCCATCCTCGTCACCGAGAACGGCATTGCCGCGACGGACGACACCCGGCGGATCGAATATGTGCAGCGCGCCCTCAAGGGTGTGCTGGCGTGCCTCGACGACGGCATCGACGTGCGGGGCTACACGTACTGGAGCCTGCTCGACAACTTCGAGTGGTCCTCGGGGTATGGGCCCACGTTCGGGTTGATCGGCGTCGACCGCGTCACCCAGGAGCGCACTGTGAAGCCGAGCGCTCGGTGGCTCGGATCCGTCGCGCGGCGCGAACGCGATCGAGCTCTGACAGAGGCGTACCCTGCGCTGATGGACCTAACGCCGCGGGCCATCATCGGGCGCTTCCGCGGCAAGGCGCTGCGGTACGTGACGGTGTCGGTCGTCTGCACGATCGCGACCCAGATCGTCCTCTGGATCACGCACGGCAAGCTCGAGTGGAACGCCGTGGTCGCCAACGTGTTCGCCGTGTCGATGACATCGATCCCCGCCTACCTGCTCAATCGGTATTGGGTCTGGGGGAAGAACGACAAGAACCGCTTCTGGGGCGAGATCGCCCCGTTCTGGGGCATGACGATCGCGGGCCTGGTCCTCTCGACCCTCTTCGTGGCGATCGCGACGCAGTGGTCGGACTCGACGATCATCGTGAGTCTTGCGAACCTCGCGGGATTCGGTGTTTTGTGGGTCGCGAAGTTCCTGATCCTCGACGAGGTCCTGTTCAAACCCCAGCCGGCGGAGGCGTGAGTGGACAAGCGGCTGCAGGCGGCGGCTGAAGCAGCGAAGGGTTTCATGCCTCAGGCGGAGGGGCTCGCACTGCACGACGCGGCCGTTACTGCGACCGGCGCAGTTCCCGGCGCGCCCCTGCTCGAGGTCGGTACCTATTGCGGCAAGTCGGCGATCTACCTCGGTGCCGCCTGTCTCGAGGCGGAGCGCGCGACGGCGCTGTTCACGGTCGATCACCACCACGGCTCAGAGGAGAACCAGGCGGGATGGGAGCACCACGACGACTCGCTGGTCGATGCGGCCACCGGCCGCCTCAACACGCTTCCGGAGTTCCTGCGCAACATGCGTGAGGCGCAGCTCGAAGGTGTGGTCGTCGGCGTCCTCGGACTGTCCGTCGTGATCGCCACGCATTGGGAGACGCCGCTCGCGCTGCTGTTCATCGATGGCGGGCACGGAGTCGAGCCCGCCCACCGCGGACTACGAGGCGTGGACGCCGAAGGTCGCGGTCGGGGGCACCCTCGCGATTCACGACGTGTTCCCTGATCCCGACGACGGCGGCCGCCCGCCGTACGAGCAGATCTACCTTCCCGCGCTCTGCGTCCGGGCAGTTCGAGGAGGTCGAGCGCGACGGGAAGCCTCCGCGTGCTCCGCCGCGTTTAAAGCGGCCACGTGGCGCCCGCTTTTCTTGGCGCATTCGGGGCTCTGGCACCCGCTGGCGCCAAGAGATTCAGCTCGGGTTAATCCGTCACAGGATCGCTGGCGTCGATCACGGCGGGGAGATGATCGCCGAGGAACAGTCCGGAGGCCGCCGAGGCCCCGCTCAACGCGTCGGCAGCGAGCACAACCGCGGCCGAGGTGTACGAGGTGCGTTCCCCGTCGGGGAAGCTGATCTTGTCGGGATGGACGATGCCCGTGACATACGCACCATCGTCCTCGCGATGCGCCTGTGCCCACGTGAAGAGGTCGAGGGCCGTCCGGTCGTCGCCGACGACGAGGTAGGCCATCGCCGCTTCGCAGGTCTCCGCGGCAGTCGTCCATGGGCGGTCGGCCACGCAGCGAACGCCGAGGCCTTCCATGATGAAGGTGCTCGTGCGCTCGCTGAGGCGAGCGGCGCCCGCGGTGCCGGTGACGACGCCGGTGAGCACGGGGTAGTACCAGTCCATCGCCCAGCGGTCCTTCGGCTCGAACGCATCGCGAACGTGGGCGACGACGTGCGCGAGGTTCGCCGCCGCGAGCTCCCAGTCGGGGCGCTCCTCGCCCAGTGCTTCGGCGATGGCAACCGCGCAGCGCAGGCTGTGACAGATCGAAGACGAACCGGTGAGCAGCGCGTACGACCACGGCGTGCCGTCGGTGTGGCGGGCCCAGATGATCTCGCCCCGCGCGGTCTGCATCGTCAGCACGAAGTCGATCGCCCGCTCGACGACCGGCCACATCGAATCGAGGAACCCGCGGTCACCGGTGATCAGGAAGTGGTGCCACACACCCGCGGCCACATACGCGCACACGTTCGTGTCGAGCTTGTGATCCTCGATGCCGTCGGCGAGGTAGTAGTTGTGCCACGCCCCGTTCTCGAGCTGGTGCGCGATCAGCCACTCGTAGGCGCGTTCCGCCTCGGTGCAGCGGCCGCCCACCGTGAGCGCCATTGCCGCTTCGACGTGGTTCCACGGGTCCGAGTGACCGCCCGGGTACCAGAGGATGAGGCCGGACGCGAGCTGATCCGCCGCGATCGCGTCGACCGTGGCGGCGAGTTGATCGGTGCTCAGCACACCTTCGACCTCGGGCAGGCGGATCACGGAGCCTCCGGCTTGCGGGCGTAGACGACGAGGCTCTTGCCGAGCACCGGGTTGAGGACGCGGTCGGCGGTGCGGGTGGTCACGGGCGCCTCGGTGATGTCCCACTCGAGGAACTTGCGGTAGGCGACGACGGCCTTGTTCGTGTCGTTCGTGGGACCGACCGCGCAGCGCAGCCACCAGTACGGGCTGTGCAACGCATGAGAGCGATGCGATGCGCCGGGGACGAGGCCCGCGCCGCGCATCCGGGCTCGCAGTGCGTCGAGGGTGTAGATGCGGACGTGGCCGCCCTCGACGAACGGGGCGTGGTACTCGTCGCTGAGCAGCCAGCAGACCTTTTCGGGCAGCCACGCGGGGACAGTGACAGCGATGGTGCCGCCCGGCCGCAGCACGCGTGCGAGCTCGGCCATGGCGCCGGCGTCGTCGGGGATGTGCTCCATCACTTCGGAAGCAATGACGCGATCGAAGGCTCCGTCGTTGAACGGAAGGTGCACTGCGTCGCCGTTGACGGCGCCGGTGCAGCCCTCTTCGGCGACTTGGCCGGCCTCGGCCATCGCCCCGAACGTGGCGCGTACCTCCTTGAGCTCCGCGTCGCTCATGTCGCACGCGACGACGCGTGCGCCGCGACGTGCGGCCTCGAACGCGTGGCGGCCGAAGCCGCAGCCGAGGTCGAGCAACCGGTCGCCCGCGCGTACGTCGAGCTTCGTGTAGTCGACGGTGAGCATCAGGTCGTGCGCCCTCGGGCCGCGCGCATCTCGAGGAGCTCGCGGTACTGCTCGACGGTCGCCTTCGCTGTGTGGGTCCAGCTCCAGCGGCTGATCACGCGCTCGCGGCCGGCGGCACCGATCTTGGCCCGGAGGGCGGGGTCGTCGAGGCCTCGCCGGATCGTGGCGGCGAGCGCGTCGGCATCGCCGGGCGGGCACGAGAGCACGGTCTCGCCGTCGGTGCCGGTGACCTCGGGCAGCGCTCCGCCGGTGGTCGCGACTACCGCGATGCCAGTGGCCATCGCTTCGGCGGCCGGAAGCGAGAAGCCCTCGTACAACGAGGGCACGACAGCGAGCTCGGCCTCCGCGTAGAGCTCGACGATGCGTTCGTCGGACACGCCGCTGACGAACGTGACCGCGTTCGTGAGACCGAGGCGCTCGATCGCCTCTGCACTGCGGCCACCGGGCTTGGGCCGGCCGATCACCGTGAGCGTGAGGTCGTCGCGTTCGGTACGCAGCTTGGCCAGCGCTTCGAGCAGATAGGAGAGACCCTTCAACGCGACATCCGCGCTGGCGGTGGTGATGAGGCGGCCGGGCACGCGGGCGACGTGATCGAGAGGCTTGAACAGCTCGGGATCGACGCCGACCGGCACGAGGCGCATGTTCTGGCGGGGCACTCCGAAGTCGGTGTGGATGTCGTTGATCGAGTTCTCCGACACGACGACGACGCGGGGCAGCCGGCGCGCGACCCGCGCCTGCATCTTCACGAACCCGTACCAGCGGTTGACCGAGCGGCGCTTCTTCGCGTTCGGAGCGTGGGCGACCTCGAGAGCCCGATCCTTCGTGATCGGGTGATGCAAGGTCTCGAGCACCGGGAGGAACCGGTCGATCGCCAAGATGCCGTAACCCAGGCACTGGTTGTCGTGGACGAGGTCGAAGTCGAGCTGGCGGGGCTCGAGGTAGCGCCATGCCCTCAGGCTGAACGCGAGCGGCTCGCTGAACCGGCCGGTCGAGAACTGGGCGATCTCGACGAGGTCCTGCCAGTGCTTGATCTCCCAGTACGCCGGAAAGCGGCCGGGGTAGGTGTCGTTGAAGATGTCGAGGCTCGGAAGCTTGACGAGCGGCACCCGATCGTCAAGCACCGGGTAGGGCTGCCCGCCGAGCACCTCGACGTGATGGCCGAGGTCGACCAATGCTTTCGTGAGGTGACGGGTGTACACACCTTGGCCGCCAACGTGGGGCTTCCCCCGGTAGGACAGGTACGCGACGCGCAAAGGACCATCGCCGGGGGGAGGCATCGGAGCAGCCTATCGGTCGCCTTGACCACTCGGTCAGGGCCGGTGTCCAGCCGCACTGCCAGGACTAACGTCGCCCGAGCACGCCTACGGATGGGTGGTGGTGTGCGATGAGAGCTGCTGGAGGGATCGGCTTGCGCTGGCGTCCCGAAAGGGCTTCGGGGGCGTCGAACGGGACGCTCGCGACCTTCTCGCCACGATCAACCCCTGAGATTGGTCACTCGAGGCACCATGCGTGCCCCGAACGACCAATCTCGGCAGCGGGTCAGCGGGTGAACGCGAGCGTCATCTCCGCGACCAGCGGCGTGCCGGGCTCGACGACTTGCGGGGCGAGGTTGAACGCGTCGGGCGGGCCGGTCTGGGGCTCGACGCAGAGCGCGTGGTCGGGTTCGGTGAAGATCACCCAGTGCTCGCAGGTCGACGTCACCGTGAGCGTGACGCCGTCAGGCCAGCGCAACACGGGCGGCCCCGCGAGACCGGTGAACGTGTCGTCCCACGGACCCGGCGGAGGGTCGACGAGCCGGCCGGTCGGGATGTCCTCGTCGTCCTTTTCGTACATCTGCCCGGCGGCGAAAGTCAGCTCGACCGGCTTGCGGTACCACGGGTGCCAGCCCGCCATCGCCGGCATCGCACGATCACCGGCATGCACCTCGAGTCGAAAGCGCGCCGTCGCGCCGTCGACAACAGCGTGGTGGATCGTGTGCCCGCCGAACGGCCACGGGTCGCCGAGCTCAAGTCGCATCGTGTCGGGCCCGACGGCTTCCCACTCCGACGTGTACGCGGTGCCGTGCATCGCGTGGGGCGGATGGTTGATCGGCATCTCGTAATCGACGCCGTCGAACGTGAACTTGCCATGGCGGATGCGGCCCGCCCACGGCACCATCGGGAACGCCCCCCAGCTGCTCGGCCGCGGTACTTCGCTCACGAGGCGTTCCTCGCCGAACGCCACGATCGACGCGATGCGCCCGCCGTTCAGCGGGTCCATCGTCACTGCCAGCTCGTCACTCGTCAGCGTCAACACGAAGCGACACCGTAGGGTCGGCGCTCGTGCGCGCGCTGGTGCAACGGGTGACACGAGCGTCGGTCGCTGTCGACGGCGAGGTCGTCGGCGAGATCGGGCCCGGTCTGTGTGTGCTGGTCGGCGTCACGCACACCGACGACGAGCCCACCGCGCGGAAGATGGCCGAGCGCATCTACAACCTGCGGGTGCTGGCCGACGACGACGGCGTGATGAACCGCTCGGTCGCGGACAAGGGCCAGGAGGTGCTGGTCGTCAGCCAGTTCACGCTCTACGGCGACACGAGCAAGGGGCGCCGCCCGTCGTGGCTGGCCGCCGCTCAGCCGGAGGCGGCCGAGCCGCTGGTCGACTGCCGTCGTCGAGGCGCTGCGCGAGCTCGGCGCACGCGTCGCCACCGGCCGCTTCCGCACCGAGATGGCGGTCGAGCTCGTCAACGACGGGCCGGTGACCGTGATGCTCGAGCTCGATCCCCGATGAGGCCGATCGCGACGAGCAGCAAGCCCACCGCGACGATCGGGCGGTCGCCCCAGCGCACGTAGAGGGTCTCGCCCTCTCGCGTGCGGACCTCGGCCTGGAGCACCCGGCGCTCGCTGATCGAAGACCGCTGGATCACGTCGCCGTCGTCGTCGATGAACGCACTGAACCCGGTGGGCGCTACTTGCGCGACCCAACGACCGGTCTCGAGCGCCCGGAGCCGCGACGACGCGATCTGTTGCGTCTGGAGGATCGTCCAGCTGTACGACGCGCCGTTGGTCGGGTTCAGGAGCACGGTGCCGCCGTGCCCGATCGCGTCGCGCGCCCGTCCGCCGAAGAACACCTCCCAGGAGATGACGACGCCGAGGCGTCCGGCCGGAGTGTCGAGGATGGCCGGACCGGTGCCGGGTACGTCGTCGCGGGGGACGAGGTCGGTCGGCGCTCCGATCGCGGTGAGGAAGCCGCGCAGTGGCATCCACTCGCCGAACGGCACCCGTCGCACCTTCCTGTACCGCGCGACCTCGTTCCCGGCACTGTCGTACGCGACCTGCGAGTTGTACCGATCCTTCGGGCCGTCGCCCTCGATGACGCCGACCGACAACGTCGTGCCGAGCTGGCGGGCGAGCGCGGCAAGCTCCGCGCCTTCCGGCGTCGTGCCGATCGGCGCCTCGACGTGCACCGTGTCCTCCGGCCACACCACGAGGTCGACCGGAAGCTTCACGCCGTCCGTCGCGTCGAGGTGACGCTCGAACACGACGCGGGAGCTCGTGTCGCGGGCGCGGGTGCCTTGCGGTCCTCCGCCCTGCACGAGCGCGATGTCGATCGAGCCGGTGTCATGCCCGCGCGGGGCGATCGTCGCTCCTCCGAGCAACACAGCCACGAACGCGGCGCCGATCGCGACGGCGCGCCAGGCCCGTTCCCAGGTCGCGGAGAGCGTGACACCGATGATCATGACGAGAAGCACCAGGATCGGGGCGCCGCCGACGCGCACGACGAAGGCGAACGGGCTCGCGGCCTGGCTGATCGCGAACGACGCCAGCGGCGAGCCGCCGAACGGCCACGACCACCGCAGCACCTCGGCCAGCACGACCGCACCCGGGAGCGCCACCCATCGCCACCGACTGGCGGGCGCGATCGCACACGCGGCACCGAAGTACGTCGCGGAGATCGCCGTGGCCGCGACCCAACCCGGCGCGCTCAGGAACACCATCCAGCCCATCCCCGGGAACAGCCAGGCGGCGGCGACGAGCCAACCTCGCCAGAAGCGACTCGCCGCAGGACGTCCAGCCAACAGGCGGTCGAGGCAGAAGACGCCCACGAACAGCAGTGGCCACCATCCCCACGGCGGGAGCGAGAACGTCATGAGTGCGCCGGTGCCGAGACAGGCGGCGAGGATCGGAAGCCGACTGCGGATCGAGCTGCGACGCGGGCGCGCCGAGGTGTTGTCTTCGGGTGCGTCGGTGCGCACGGAGCTGTCCGCGGCCACCGTCAGACCGTGACCGAGCCCACGTACGTGAGGTGGACGACGAAGCGGAAGCGGGCCGATCCCGGCGGGTGGCACGCGAAGATCGTCGCCGTCTTGTCCGGGGTCTGCTGCACGATGTGCATCCCCGTCGGCGGGACGATCTCGTTGCGAGCGAACGTGTAGGTGTGCCGGCCCGAGCCGATCGTGAAGATGACCTCGTCGCCAGGACCCATCGTGTCGATGTGGCGGAACGGGCGGCTGTGGGTGACGCGGTGGCCGGCGACCACGACGTTGCCGTCCTGGCTCGGCAGCGCAGTGCCGGGCCAATGGCCGGGACCCTTGTTCAGCGTCGTGAGGGTGATGCCCTCGAAGAGCACGTGGTTGAGACCGACCTTCGGGATCTCGATCGTGCCGATGCGCAGCTCGGGTTCAGGAGCGTGGGCGTTGCGGGGCGTCCGCGCCGGTGTCGGCAGTGGCGCCGCCGCAGTCGTCGTCGGCGCAGCTGTGGTTGTGGCTGCGGTAGTGGGCGCCGCAGTGGTCGACGGGGCGGTGGTCGATGCTGAAGTCGTGGGGGCATCGGTCGCCGGCGCGGCGATGCTGGGGTCGTCATCGACGCCGGATCGGCCTCCGCACGCGGCGACGACGAGTGCGCCGGCGCCAGCGACGAGGAAGGTCCGCCGATCCATGGGCCTCATTTTCACTCACTCGCCGCGCGTTCGCGCAGTCGCGCGAGCACGGTTTGGGCCGCGCCCTGGCCTTGCCGTATGCAAGCCGGGATGCCGAGACCCCGGTAGGCCGCTCCCGCGAGCACGATGCCAGGCACTTCGGTCGCGAGCGCCCGTTCGACCTCGGCAACGCGGTCGAGGTGCCCGGGTCGGTACTGCGGGAACGATTTGATCCAGCGGCTCACTCTCACTTCAGTCGGATCAGCCCGGACCGCCATGAGCCTTCGAAGGTCCGCGAGCACGGCGTCGACGAGGGCGGTGTCGTCGAGATCCAGGGCGTGGTCGTCGCCATCGCGGCCTGCCGAGGCCCGGATGATCGTCTGACCAGGCACTCGCCAGTGGCTCCATTTGCTCGACGCCCACGAACAGGCCGTGACGGTCTTCTGCTCGGGCTTCGGGACGAGCAGGCCGCTGGCATCGAGGTCGCGGCCCATGGCCGCGTCGTCGAAGGCGAGGGTGACGAGGGCGACCGAGGCGTAATCGATCGAGCGGAGGGTCGCGGCCACTGCCGGCGAGAGCTCGGCGAGCGCCGACGCCGCGGGACCGGCCGGACACGCGATCACCGCTCCATCGGCGGCGATTCGACGGTGATTCCCCGGCGATGTGCCCGCGAGCACCGTCACGCCGGCCGAGTCCACCTCCACGCCCGCCACGGGGCTGTCGAGTGAGATCTCGACCGGCGAGAGGTGCGAGGACCCGAGGGCGTCGACGAGCCTGTCGACCAGCCGTCCGACGCCGCCGCGCACCGTGAAGAAGATCGGCGCGTCGGGATCAGGGGGGTTCGCCTTGCGCTCCGCGCGCAGGCCGAGGAGCAGCGACCGGGAGCGCCGGGCGGCACTGTCGATCTGTGGGGTCACGGCGCTCGCGCTCAGCCGTTCGGAGTCGCCGGCGTTGATCCCGCCGATGAGGGGATCGACGAGTCGCTCGAGCACTTCGCGACCGAATCGGTTCGACACCATCGGCCCGAGCGCGTCATTCGGCACCGGTCGGCGGGGCAGCAGTGGCTCGAGGGCAGCCCGGGCCATGCCACCGGTGCTCAGGATGCCCGAGCGGGCGACCGGAAGGAGCTCGGCGGGCACGCCGAGCACGAGCCCCGTCGGCAGGCGGCGGAGCGCGCCCCGCGCCCACACGTAGGCACTCCCGATCGCGGGCGACACCAAGTCACCCTCGAGCCCGAGCCGCCGGCACAGCTCGACTGCTTCGGGCACTCTGGCGAGGAACGCGTCGGCAGCCTCGTCGACGTCGACCCCCGCGAAGCGCGAGGTGCGGATGTTCCCTCCGAGCCGATCGCTCGCCTCGAGCAGCGTGACCCGCGCGCCCGCGTCGGCGAGTTCGAGCGCGCACGCGAGCCCGGTGATGCCGCCTCCGACGACGACGACGTGCGTCACGAAAAGCTGTGCACGAGCTCGACGAGACGACCCAGCACGGCGGGATCGGTCTCGGGGAGCACGCCGTGGCCCAGGTTGAAGATGTGCCGCGATCCTCCGCCGGCCCTACGCAGGACATCGATCGCACGCGGCTCGACCACGCTCCATTCGGCGAGGCACACCGCAGGATCGAGGTTGCCCTGCAGCGTCACGCTGTCGCCCACTCGTTGGCGGGCGATGTCGAGGGGCACCCGCCAGTCGACGCCGAGCACGTCTGCGCCCGCCGCGAGCATGAGCTCGAGGAGCTCGCCGGTGCCGACGCCGAAGTGGATCCGCGGCACGCCGAGGTCGGCGATGCCGGCGAACACCTTGCGACTCGCGGGCAGCACGAACTCCGTGTAGTCGGGAGCGCTCAGCTCACCGACCCAGCTGTCGAAGAGCTGGACGGCGGCGGCCCCCGCCCCGACCTGCGCTCGCAACGTGGCGATGGCGAGGTCGGCGAGACGGTCGAGCAGCGCGTGCCACAACGCCGGCTCGCCATACATCAATGCCTTCGTGCGCCGCGTGCGTGCGCGACGGCCCGCCCTCGACGAGGTAGCTCGCGATCGTGAACGGCGCGCCGGCGAACCCGATCACGGGCACGTCGAGCTCGGCGCACAGGATCTTCACGGTCTCGAGCACATAGGGAATGTCGAGCTCGGGTTCGAGCGGACGCAGGCGGTCGAGGTCTGCCGTCGACCGGAATGGGCGCTCGGTCACCGGACCCGTACCAGGAGCGACGTCGACGCCGAACCCGATCGCCGCGACCGGCACGACGATGTCGCTGTACAAGATCGCGGCGTCGACGCCATAGCGCCGCACTGGTTGCATCGTGATCTCGGCCGCGACTTCGGGCTTGCGAATGGCGTCGAGGATGCTGCCCTCGCCGCGGATCGCGCGGTACTCGGGGAGTGACCGTCCGGCCTGGCGCATGAACCACACCGGCGTGTGGTCATGGGCCTCGCCCCGGCATGCGGCGATGAACGCGGAGTTCGGTGACGTCACGCGGCCGTCCGCAGCATCTCGATCGCCCCGGCGGCCCGATCGTGCTCGAGCACCGCGTGCGCCGACCGGCGCGCCTGCGCGAGCACGCCCAGCATGCGGCTCGAATCCATCGCGTTGATCCCCATCACAGAGATGTCGACAGACGTCGGCTCGAAGCACAGCACGGTCGTCGCCCTGCTGAACGTGCTCAGCTCGCGTCGGAGCGCGCCGTGGTGCAAGCCGCGGGCCGCGGCGCGCATGTTGAACACGAGTGCGTCGCGTTGTGCCGACATCGGTGAGCTGACGATCACGAGGTCGAGGCCGACGCCCCCGACGAGGTCGGCGTTGGTCGGGGAGTGCGTGCCGCCGTCGACGTAGCGCTCACCGTCGATCGTGACGGGAGAGAAGTAGCCAGGGATCGCGGACGAGGCTTCGACCGCGGTGCCGACGTCCGGTTCGGGTCGCGCGTCTCGCCCGAACACCACTCGCTCGCCGTCGCTCAGGCGGAGCGCGCAAATCCAAAGTGCCTCGGCCGGCCACCGCGTCGGGTGCAGTCTCCGCATCCGATCGCCCATCCCGGTGGTGGGCACGCGTCCTTCCGGGGCGAGCGCCGCGAGAGCCCGTCCCGGTCGAAATCGCCAGGGCGCGACGAGGTCGCGAAGCAGGAGCATCGGTGCCTCCGGCACCGGCACCCGCCCGCCCACGACCGGACGCATCCGCGGCGGCGACACCCGTTCCATGCCCCGGAGGAGTGCAGCGCCTTCCGGCGACAGTGGGTCGCCCGTGATGCGAGCCGCGAGATCGCGGGCTGGGAGTCCGGCGCGCAGCACGGCGCCCACGCCCGAGCCGGCCGATGTGCCGACGACGATGGTGGCCGTGCGGGGATCCCAGCCCGTCACCTCGGCGATGGTGCCGAGCACCGCGGCGTGGTAGGCGTGGCCGACCACGCCGCCGGCACCGAGAACGAGGCCGACTGAGGTCACCGCTCAATGCTCGCACGGCGGTCACTTCGTGCCTAACTCGGCATCGTGAGAGCATGCCGATGTGTCGACTGCTCAGGTGTTCTTCAATCCCCTCGATCCCGATGTGCGAGCGAACCCGTATCCGCACTACGCGGAGCTGCGGGCCGCTGATCCCGTGCATCGCAGCCCGTTCGGTCTCGTCGTGCTGACGCGCTACGACGACGTGGCCAAGGTGCTGCGAGATGCGCGGTTCAGTGCGAACATCGCCGAGAACGCCCGCTCGGAGGGCATCGGCCTGTTCGGCAACCAAGAGCAGAGCGAGGCGCGCGACGAGGGCTTCAACGAGTCGCTTCTCAACATCGACCCGCCGAAGCACACCCGTGTGCGGGGCCTGGCGGCCCGGGCGTTCACGCCGAAGGCGATCGAGGCGTGGCGCCCGCGGGTCGTCGAGATGGTCGATGAGATCCTCGATCGAGTCGCGGCGGACGGTGGGTGCGATCTGGTCCCGACCCTCGCGTTTCCGCTCCCGTTCCAGGTCATCTCCGAGATCCTCGGCATGCCGACCGACGAACGCGAGCAGCTGCGGGCGTGGTCGCAGGCGATCACGCTGACGCTCGAGCCGTTGATCACGACCGAGGAACGTCTTGCGGCCACTGAGGCGGCGACCCACATGCGCGAGTTCGTCGAAGGCGTGATCGACGAACGGCGCAAGGCGCCCCGTGACAACGACCTGCTGTCAGCGCTCATCGCCGCGGAGGAGGAAGGCGACCGCCTGTCGAACGCCGAGCTCGTCGCGATGGTGCTGCTGCTGTTCGTGGCCGGACACGAGACCACCGTCAACCTCATCGGCAACGGGACCCGCCTGCTCATGGAGCATCCCGACGTCCTCACCCGCTTCCGCGCCGATCCGTCTCTCGACGCGTCGGCCGTCGACGAGCTGTTGCGGATGGATGGCCCCGTGCAATTCACCGCGCGCGCCACCCTCGAGGACGTCGACTTCGGCGACGACGTTGTGGAGAAGGGATCGGTCGTCATGCCGGTGCTCGGGGCGGCGAACCACGATCCCGCGCACTTCACCGATCCCGACACGCTCATCCTCGACCGCCCGAACGCCGCTTCCCACATGGCCCTCGGGTCGGGCGTCCACTTCTGCCTCGGCGCCTCGCTCGCCCGGCTCGAAGCGCAGGTCGCCATCGGTCGCTTCGTCCGGCGCTTCTCGACGATCGAGTATGCGGGCGAACCGGAGTGGGCGCCTCGCATCTCCCTGCGCGGCATGGCCAAGATGCCGCTGCGGGTGGCGTGACCGGCCCCTGATGAAGCCTCCCCCTTTCGCCTACCACGCTCCCGAGTCGCTCGAGGAGGCCGTCGCCACGCTCGCCGAGCAGGGTGACGACGCCAAGGTCCTCGCCGGAGGCCAGAGCCTCATCCCACTGCTCTCGCTCCGGCTCGCGCGCCCGACGGCGCTCATCGACCTGAACGGCGTCTCCGAGCTCTCGTCCATCGAAGTCAACGGAGAGACCGCGATCGGGGCGATGACCCGTCACCGCACGATCGAACGCTCGGCCGAGATCGCACGGCGAGTGCCCCTGCTCGCAGCTGCGGCGCCATACATCGGACACGCCGCGATCAGGAACCGAGGCACGATCGGCGGCAGCCTGGCCCACGCCGATCCCGCCGCGGAGCTCCCTGCGGTCGCGCTCGCGCTCGACGCCACGTTCGAGGCCCGCAGCACTCGCGGCACGCGGACGATCGCCGCCGCCGACTTCTTCTCCGGCTACTTCACGACCGCGCTCGAGGCCGACGAGATCCTGACCCGCGTCACGTTCCCGAACGTCGCCCCCGGTACCGGCGTGTCCGTGCAGGAGATGGCCCGCCGCCACGGTGACTTTGCGATGGTCGCCGCCGTGGCGTCGGTGACCATCGACGGCGGTGTCCGGATCGCTCTGATCAATGTCGCCGACCGGCCGGTGCGCGCGACCGAGGCGGAGGCCGCGATGCAGAGCGGCGTCGCGATCGAAGAAGTCGTGGCGTTGGCCACCCGTGGCCTCGAACCCGCGGCGGACCTTCACGCGACAGCGGCTTACCGGCGCCAGGTCGCCGGCGTGCTCGTGCGCCGAGCACTCACTGAAGCATCGGAACGAGCGAGAGGCACGAGCGCGTGTGAACGAAACCCGTGTGACCGACACGATCCCGATCCGCCTCACCGCGAACGGCGTCTCGCGCGAGGGCGCCGCCGAGGCCCGCAAGACCCTCGCCGACTTCCTCCGCGAGGACCTCGGCCTCACCGGCACTCATCTCGGGTGCGAGCACGGTGTGTGCGGGGCATGCACCGTGCTGCTCGACGGTGAGCCCGTTCGCTCTTGCCTCATGCTCGCGGTCCAAGCGCGGGGCGCAGCCATCACGACGATCGAGGGACTCGCGCTCGACGGGGCGATGAACCCGCTGCAGGAGGCGTTGCGCGACAGCCACGCCTTCCAGTGCGGGTTCTGCACACCCGGGTTCGTCATGCAGATCACCGCCTTGCTGTCGGAGAACCCCGCGCCGACCGAGCCGGAGGTCCGGGAAGCGCTCTCCGGCAACCTCTGTCGCTGCACCGGCTACGAGACGATCGTCAACGGCGCGTTGGCAGCCGCGGGCGTCACGAAGGAGGCGACACGATGACCGACGTCATTCCCGCGCAACGGTTCGTCGGCTCGAGCGTCCCCCGCTCCGAGGACCGTCGCATCCTCACCGGCGCAGGCACCTACGTCGACGACATCCAGCTGCCCGGCATGCTGCACGCCGTGTTCGTGCGCAGCACGGTTGCGCACGCGCGTCATCACGCGCGTCGACGCCGATGAGGCGCGTGCTCTCCCTGGCGTCGTCGCCGTGTACACGGGGTCAGAGCTGCAGGCGCTGCTCGCGCCGGGTGCGCCACCGCCCACGATGATGCCGGGGATGCCGTCGCCGGCGTTCACGATCCTGGCGACCGACAAGGTCCGGCTGGTCGGTGACCCGGTCGCCCTCGTCGTCGCCGAGTGCCAGTACCTCGCCGAGGATGCGTTCCGAGCTCGTCGAGGTCGACTACGAGGAGCTGGCCCCGGTTGCGTCGTCCGCCGACGCGCTCGATCCGGCGAGCACGCCGATCTTCGCTGACGCGGGCAGCAACGTCCTCGTCGACTCGCGCCGGAACTCCTACGGCGATGTCGACGGCGGCGTTCGCGTCAGCGGACCGATCGCGTCTCGGTGAAGCTCGACCAGCACCGGCACCAGAACGTGCCGATGGAGTGCCGCGGCAGCGTGTCGAGCTTCGACCCGACCACCGGCGAGCTCACCGTCCACGCCTCCAACCAGGGTGTGCACCTGGCGAAGATGGTGTTGAGCGTTCAGCTCGGCCTGCCGGCCGACAGCGTGCACGTGCTCTGCGGCGACATCGGCGGGTCGTTCGGCCTGAAGATCGGCGCGTCGCGCGCGAGGACATCGCCGTGTGCGGCGGCGTCACGTGCGCTCGGTCGCCCGGTGAAGTGGATCGAGGATCGCCGCGAGCACCTGATGGCGTCGGGTCACGCCCGCGAGGAGAGCATGGTGGCCGAGGCGGCCGCGACCGCCGACGGCGACATCCTCGGCATGAAGGTCGACGATGACCGTCGACACCGGTGCCTACCCGGGCATGGGCGCGATGATCAGCGGGCTGATCGAGACGCATGCTCCCGGGTCCGTACAAGGTCGGTGCGCTGGAGTTCACGTTCACCGCGACCGTCACGAACAAGGCCACCTACGTCGCGTACCGGGGTCCGTGGGCCGCCGAGGTGTTCACGCGTGAGCGGACTGTTCGACATCGTCGCCCATGAGCTCGGCATCGAGCCGCTCGAGCTCCGGCTGCGCAACGTCGCCACGCGCGGCGAGGCACCGCTGCGCGATGGTCACCGGTCGCAGCCTCGCCGGCGTGACGACCCGCGAGTCGCTCGAGCGGATGGCCGAGATCGTCGACCTCCCCGCGTTCCGCGCGCGGCAAGCGGCCGCCCGGGCGGACGGCCGCTACCTCGGCCTCGGCGTCGCCTCGTTACATCGAGGCCGCTCCCGGGCCCCGACGGAAGGCGGGGGAGGCGGCATCATGGGCCCGAGAACAGGTGCGCATGCGGCTCGAGCCCGACGGCATCGTGTCGGTGTTCACCGCGCAGATGCCCCACGGCCAGAGCCACGAGACGACGTTCGCCCAGATCGCAGCCGACGAGTTCGGCGTGCCGTTCGAGCAGGTGCGCGTCGTCGTCGGCGACAGCGACACCGCGCCGATCGGGCTTCGGCACCGGCGGCAGCCGCGCGGCCACGATGGCCGGCGGCGCCACGCTGCACACGGCGCGCGCGTTGCGCGAACGCATCCTCGACGTGTCGGCCGACCTCCTCGAGGCCAGCCCCGGCGACCTCGATCTCGTCGACGGGCGAGGTGTCGGTGCGGGGCGTCCCGGTGAGCGCGATCAGCCTGGCCGAGGTCGCGTCGCGGCGCGCCCGCGAGCCGTCTCGAAGCAGTCAGCAGGCGTTCGACGGTGGCGAAGGCGGATGGTCGGGCGGCACGCACTGCGCGATCGTCGACGTCGACGTCGAGACGGGCCATGTCGCGATCGAGCGCTACGTCGTCGTCGAGGACTGCGGTGCGCTCATCAACCCCGCGATCGTCGAAGGCCAGGTCCGCGGCGGCGTCGCGCAGGGCATCGGCGCGGTGCTGCTCGAGCGGTCGGCCTACGACGAGAACGCGCAGTTCCTCGCGGGCACGTTCATGGACTACCTGCTGCCGACGGCCACGGAGATCCCGCGGATCGAGATCCATCACCTCGAGACCGTGCCGCTCGATCCTCACGTGAACTTCCGCGGGGTCGGGGAGGGCGGGATGATCGTGTCGCCTCCCACGCTGTGCAACGCGATCGAGGACGCGCTCGCGCCATTCGGCGTCACGATCACCGAGCAGCACCTGCCCCCGCGCGGATCCTCGAGCTCATCGGCGTGATCGAACCCGATCAGTAGCCGGCGCGCCGGGCAAGCGGCCCGTCCCGTGGGCAACTGTTGCGAGAACCGCCCCATAGGGGCGGCTGGCGCAACAATTCGGGCGCGGGACGCGGAGGCGCGGATCCTCGAGCTCATCGGCGCGATCGAACCCGATCAGTAGCGCAGCTCGGCCACCACCCCGTAGTGGTCGGACGGCACGACGCCGTCGATGGGCTCGGCACCGACGACGCACGGGCGCTGACCACGTGGCCGCGACCGCCCTCTTTCGGCCACCCGGCGAAGACGTAGTCGATCCGTCGTGACGGCTCGAGATCGAGCGCGGCGTAGGGGTTGTCGTTCGACCAGGTCATGCCGGCGCCATCGCCGGCCACTTCCCACGCGTCGTGGAAGGCGAGCTTGGGCGCGGCGACCACCGCGCGCCCGGTCAGCATCCGCATCTCGTCGCTGTCGGGCGCGGCGTTCATGTCGCCGGCGAGGATCGGCGGGAAGGTGCGGGGCCGGCACTCCTCGACCAGCGCCGCGATCGCTCGCACCTGCTCCACGCGCGCCGCGCTGTGATCGAACCGCCAGTTGAGGTGGGTACAGAACACCTGGATCGGTCCGCGCGGGCCGTCGATCTCGGCGAAGAGCACGGTGCGCAGCTCGTCGGGCTCGCCCGCTGTCGGAAGCGGACGCCATTCGGTGCGGGCGATCGGCCACCGGCTCAGGATCGCGTTGCCCCAGTGCACCGGGCCGTCGTCGCGGAACGCGTAGGCGTGGTGCACGCCGTGGATCCCGGCCAGCTCGACAGCCTGGCTGGCCTCGTCGGAGGCCCAGACCTCTTGGAGGCAGGCGATGTCCGGATCGAGCGCGCGGATCGTCTCCGCGATCGCCGGCTGGCGCGCCCGCCAGGGGCCGAACTGGCCCCAAAGGTTCCACGAGAGGACGCGGAGGCGGGTCTCGACCAGTGCTCCGTAGGGGCTCGTGTGCTCCGTCGCCATCGACAAATCCTCGTCGCCGTCGTCCGCTTCGCTTCCGCCGGCTCCTGCTCGCTGCGCTCGACAATCGGTGCTTCGCGCGACCCGGGCGGCGCACTGCGCCGCCCCTCACATGGTGCCGTAGTTCTCCGAGATGGGCCAGATACCATGGATCCTCCGCTTCTTGCGGATTGTCTCGGTCACCACCCGCTCCAACCCCCTCGGGACGGTCGATGTCGCAGCACCCCGAGCTCGCCGAAGAGCAGGCCTACATCGAGCGTGCGTACGACTGCCTCGATCGGGCGAAGGCGCAGGCCGAGCGTCTGAGGGGCCTCACCGAGGTCGGCCGCGGCGGCACGCACCAGGCCCGCTACGAGCGAGACGTGATCGAGGAGACCGTCCGGAGCCGTCTGGCCCACCTCGAGATCGGCGACGCTGCCCTGGTGTTCGGCCGCATCGACCGGACGACCGGCGAGGCCTTCCACATCGGCCGCTTGGCGGTCGCCGACGAGCGACAAGAACCCGTCGTTGTCGACTGGCGAGCGCCGGTCGCCGAGCCGTTCTACCGGGCGACGGGACGCGCGCCGATGGGTCTCACCCGCCGGCGTCACTTCGCGGTGCGAGGCCGCACGCTGCTCGGCATCGAAGACGAGGTGTTCGACGCGTCGGTCACGCCCGACAGCGATCTCGTCGGGCCCGGTGCCCTCCTCGCCGCGCTCGAGCAGTCGCGCACGGGCCAGCTCGGCGACATCGTGGCGACGATCCAGGCGGAGCAGGACGAGATCATCCGCTCCGAGCTGGGCGGCGTGCTCGTCGTGCAGGGCGGGCCGGGCACCGGCAAGACCGTGGTCGCGCTCCACCGCGCCGCCTATCTCCTCTACACCTACCGGTTCCCGCTCGAGGACCAGGGCGTGCTCGTGATCGGACCGAACCGCGTCTTCCTGCGCTACATCCACCGGGTGCTTCCCTCGCTCGGCGAGACGGGCGTCGAGCAGGTCGTGCTGGCCGACCTCGTGCCCGGTGTCCGTGTGCACGCGGCCGAGAGCCTGCCCGTGGCGCGTCTGAAGGGCGAGGTCCGGATGGCGGCGCTGCTGGCCCGAGCAGTGCGCGATCGGCAGCGTCCGCTCACGCGCGACCTGGTGGTGCCGTTCGGCCTCACGTCGTTGCGGGTCGACGTGCCAACGTCACAGCGCATCGTCCGCGCCGCGACTCGCCGCGCTCATCAACACAACGCGGCGCGTCGCTTCGTCGAGCAAGCGCTGTTCGATGCCCTCGCGGCGAGCGCCCGCGACACCGTCGACTCCGGGACAGTGCGTGAGCGGGTGCGCTCCACCGAGGAGGTGCGCGCGGCGCTCGAGTGGATGTGGCCGGTGCTCACCCCCGCGCAGCTTCTCCACGATCTCTTCGGGTCCGCGGCGTTGCTCAGGCTCGCCGCCCGCACTTCGTTCGACGACGACGAGGTCGCGCGATTGGTCCGGCCCCGCTCCGAAACGGTCGAGGAGGTGCCCTGGACCGACGCCGACATCCCGCTCCTCGACGAAGCACTCGCGTTGCTCGGGCCCGAAGCCGGCGCGCGCCGGGCAAGAGGCCGAGGAGATTCGCACCTACGGCCACATCGTCATCGACGAAGCACAGGACCTCACGCCGATGGCCGTGCGGATGATCAGCCGCCGTTCTCTCAACGGTTCGATCACGATGGTCGGCGATCTCGCACAAGCCACCGGCGCGATCGCGCCGTCGTCCTGGGACGACATCCTCGCTCACCTGCCCGCGCGCAAGCCGCCGCGCGTGCGAGAGCTGACGATCGGCTATCGCATTCCCGCGCAGTCGATGGCGCTCGCCGCGCGCGTGCTCTCAGTCGCGGCGCCCGCGCTCGTGCCTCCCCGTTCCGTGCGGGAGGGCGACGTGCCACCGATCATCCGCAGAGTTGCCGGCGCCGAGCTCGCCTCGGAGGTCGCGTCTGCAGTCGAGACGTTGCTCGCCGCTCTCGGCGACGGCTCCGTGGCGGTCGTGACTCCCGGATCGCAGGCGGACTTCGTCGCGAGCGCGCTCGAGTCACGCGGCTTCGCAGTGGGGCGCGCGGCGCGCCAGGCGCTCGACGCACAGGTCACCGTCGTTCCGGTCGGGCTCGTGAAGGGACTCGAGCTCGACGGCGTCGTGGTCGTCGAGCCGGGCCGGATCGTCGACGAGGAGCACCAGGGCCTGCGCGCCCTGTATGTCGCGCTGACCCGAGCGACGAAGCGACTCGTGATCGTGCACGCCGATCCGTTGCCGGACGCGTTGGCTGAGTGACGATCAGGCGGTGACGAGGATGCGGTCGCTGGCGAACGCGCCGACGCCGACTGTGTGACCCTCGATCTCAACAGTCACGGTGCCGTCGGGGGAAGCGGCCGTCACCTTGCCGACGCGCCCCGGAGTGATCGCGCTCTCCTCGAGGAAGTCGAGCAGCCCCGGTGTGAACTCGAGCTCTTCCGGGATGCGACTCACGGTGAACTTCGCGCCGACGTCGAGCCCCGAGAGCGGGTGCGCGTCGGGTGCTTTGTAGCTCGAGCCCGGGATCGGATTGCCGTGCGGACAGGTGGTCGGCGCCCCGAGCACCCGGCTGATCGCGGCCTCGACCGAGTCGGAGATCACGTGCTCCCACTTGCCGGCCTCGTGGTGCGCGTCGGCCCATGAGAGCTGGAGGATGTCGGTGAGGAACCGCTCGGCGAGCCGGTGCCGCCGCACGACCTGCTCGGCCAGTGCTCGACCTCGGCTGGTGAGCCGGATGCGACCGTCGATGTCGACGAGATGTTCGTGCTCGAGCCGCTTGATCATCTCCGAAACCGCCGGTCGCGAGACCCCCATGCGCTCGGCGATCCGTGCCTGAATGACCTCGACGTCATCCTCGGCGAGCTCGTAGATGGTCTCGCAGTACTCCTCGAACGCGGGGTGCCATTCTGCGGGATGCCACTCGGCCATGGCCGGAGTCTATGACTCGTTTGCCTCGTCGCCGCTCTCCGCTCCGCTTCGATCGGCTCCTGCTCGCTTCGCTCGACAATCGGTGCTTCGCGCACCCGGCGGCGCATTGCGCCGCCCGTTCCTCCTCGTCGCCGCTCTCCGCTGCGCTTCGAGCGGCTCCTGCTCGCTTCGCTCGACAATCGGTGCTTCGCGCACCGGCGGCGCATTGCGCCGCCCTGCGTCACGCTTTCCGCTCCTCGCTTACAGAGGATGCCTTTGTCCTCGAGCCAGGTCCGAGCGGCCCTCACCGGCTGCTCCCCGGTGATCGCGACGGTGTAGTTCAGGGCGCGCAGCTCACGAGTGGTCAGTTGGTCCGATACGTCGTTGAGCACATCCTCGAGCTCCGGGTACGCCTCGAGCACGTCTTGGCGCACGACCGGCACAACGTTCTGCGCGGGATACAGGCCCTTGTCGTCATCGAGCACGACAAGCGTGAACACCGAGATCGTCGCGTCGGTCGTGAATACCGCCGCCGCACCGATGTCGCCCTTCGCCAGGGCCGACGCGGTCGGCAGGCCGGGCTCGAGGGCAACGAAGTCGTGGAACGTGAGGCCGTAGGTGTCCTCGAGACCCCGGATGCAGAGCTCCCTGTCCGGGCACTCCTCAGGGCCACCGAAGGTGAGGTCCGGCGCGACCGCGTCGAGGTCGCTCATCGAGCGGAGCTGGAACTCCGTCGCCGTATCGAGCGTGACGGCAACGGCGTCTCGGTTCGTGGCATCGGCGAGATCGAGGACGGCCACGCCTTGGTCTTCCATGAGCTGGCGCAGATCCTCCTGCGAGTCCTCGGAGTCTTCGGTCGCGTCGCCGCCCACTCCGATGAGCGCGCCGCCGAGATATTCGGGCACGACGCCGAGCTCGCCGTCGAACAACATCCCCTGCACGACTTCGCGCGGCCCAACTGACTCGCGCACCTCGGTCGGGATGCCTCGAGCCTCAGCCGCGAGGGCGTACAGGTGAGCCAGGATCGTGCTCTCGGTGAAGTTGAACCCGGCGAAGACGACCTCGCCATCCGCGGCCTGGTCCGCACTCGTGGTCGCTGCCGAGCCGCGCGTGTCGTTGGCGCCGGAGTCGTCGCCGGAGGTGCAGGCGGCGATCGCGAGCATGGCCGTGAGCGCAACGCACGACCAGCGTCTTGCGGCCCGACCCACGAGAGAACGGTACCGTTCACACGATTGGCGGGTGCCCTGAGGGGCAGGGGGAGCGAATGACCGGTCGTGCGAAGCGCTGGTTGGCCGCCCTAGCAGTCTGCGGCGCGGTCACTGGTGTCGCCGCGGGTGGGCTGGTGGTGTCGCAACCTGTCGCCGCCGCGCAACCCGGTTGGACCGTTCTCGTGTACGTCGCTGCGGACAACAACCTCGAATCGTTCGCGATGCCCAACCTTCAGCAGCTGGCGAGCGTCGGAAGCGGGCCCGGGCTCGACATCGAGGTCTTCATCGACCGTTCGCCCGCGTACTCCAACGCTCCTCTCGGGAACATTGGTGACTTCACCGGCGCGAAGGTGCTGCAAGTCGACGCGGGCTCGTTCGCCGAGGTCGAGAACCTCGGGCAGGTCGACAGCGGGGATCCCGGAACCCTGAGCGGGTTCATCACGCGGGGTGCGCAGCGCCATCCGTCCGACAAGCTCGCGGTGATCATCTGGGATCACGGGGCCGGTTGGCTGGGAACCGCGCTCGACGAGCAGACCAACCACATGATGAGCCTCTCGAGCCTCCAGCAAGCGCTGCAGTCCGGGCTCACCGGCGCCGGCAAGGCGAAGTACGAGATGCTCGGTTTCGACTCGTGCCTCATGTCGAACACGGCGGTGCTTGGCACGCTCGCCCCGATGGCGAACTGGATCACTGGGTCAGCGGAGCTCGAGCCCGGGCATGGGTGGGACTACTCCGGTTTCAGCGCGATCAAGGGCGGCGGCGGCTCCGGACTCGACTTGGGCCGCGCGATCTCCGACGCGTTCATGCGGTACGCGAAGAGCCAGAACACCGATGCCGGAGTGACGTTGGCGGTCGTCGACGGGTCGAAGGTCCCCGCGCTGATGGATGCCGTCAACGGCGCTGGCAACGAGCTGTCTGGTGACGCCGCGACCGTGGCCCCGGCCTTCAGCTCGACCCGCGCCAACATCCTCAGCTACGGACGGAACCCTGATCCGAATCTCGACTTCCACCTGGTCGATCTCGGTGTCCTGTCGAGCTCCCTTTCGGGGCCGGCCCCGGAGATGGCGGCCATATCCAGCACGCTTCAGGCCGCGGTCGCGTACAAGGTCGTCGGCTCCGCTCTCGCCGCGTCGTCGGGCGTGTCGCTCTACTACCCGCCTGAGTTCGACGACGTACCGCAAGTCGTACGACAACGTGCCCGCGGTCGCGGGATGGAGCCGCTTCTTGGGTGCGTACTACACGAGTGGCGCGAGCCGAGGCGAAGCGAGCCCTGTGACGTTCGAGGACGAGGGGGAGGCAACCTCGTCGGCGGACTACGACTTCACCGAGCAGGGTGTTTTCCTCACCGTCCCGTTCCAAGTCGCCGAAGCCGAGACGATCTCCGCTGTCCGCATTCGCTACGGCCTCATGGACGCCGATGGGTCGCCGGTGCTCATCGGTGAGGACCCGGGAGCGTTCTCGCAGGCCGGCGAAGGCCTCGCAGGAGGCGCCTGGGACCTCAGCGCCCTGAAGGTGAGCGACGGCCTGGTGAGCTCGGAGGTGTATCGCAAGATCACCGTCGACCCCGACGCCAACACGCTGACGTTCACAGCGCCGTTCGCCTACTACCCCGACGGCATCGACCAGCCCACGGTGCTCACCGTGTTCGGCAACGCGATCGTGGATCTGACCACGGGCAAGTCACAGCGCACGTACTACGAGGTGAAGCAGGACCCAACCGAGATCGTCAGCGACACGGACGACGCCGGGGTCGGACTCGCCACCTCAGGCTTCATCCTCGATCCCGATGGCGTGCTCGTGCCGATCGTCGCGCGGCTCGGAGCCGACGGTGCATTGAAGTTCGTGAAGGTGAGCGACACGTCGATTGCAGGCGGCGCGCAGCTGCGCGCCGACCCCACGGCCCTCACGTTCCAGATATCGCCGATCGACAGCGGCGTCGACATCTACGCCGACCTCGCCATCGGGCAGGTCGGGGGATTGGTCTCGACCGCGTCGATGACGGATGTCGTGCCGTAGCCTCGAACAGGTGGCGCTGACGGAATTCTCGCCCGCCGTCCGGGCTTGGTTCTCCTCGTCCTTCCCCGAGCCGACGCCCGCTCAGAGCCTGGGGTGGGGCCCGATCTCGCGGGGCGAGCACACCCTGATCCTCGCCCCCACGGGTTCGGGGAAGACGCTCGCCGCGTTCCTGTGGGAGATCGACCGGCTGGTCACGTCGCCCCTGCCCGACCGCGCGGTGCGGACCCGGGTGCTCTACATCTCGCCGTTGCGCGCGCTCGCATTCGACGTCGAGAAGAATCTGCGGGCACCGCTGGCGGGCATCAAGCTGGCGGCCGAGCGCCTCGGTGTGCCGTTTACCGAACCCGTCGTCGGGATGCGCACGGGCGACACGTCGAGCCGTGACCGCAGCGCGCTGATCCGTCATCCTCCCGACCTGCTGATCACGACGCCCGAGTCGCTGTATCTGATGCTGACGTCGTCGGCGCGCGACACGTTGCGCAGCGTCGACGCGGTCATCGTCGACGAGATCCACGCGCTCGCCGCCACGAAGCGCGGCGCTCATCTCGCGCTTTCGCTCGAGCGGCTCGAGGAGATCACCGACAGGCCGTTCCAGCGGATCGGTCTGTCGGCGACGCAGCGTCCCCTCGACGAGATCGCCCGGTTCCTCGGCGGCAGCGTCGACGGGCGGGGCCGACCGGTGACGATCGTCGACGCGGGGATTCGCAAGCCGCTCGACGTCGAGGTCGTCATTCCCGTCGAGGACATGGGCGCGCTCGGCGAGGTGATCGAGGAACCGATGAGTGGCCCCGCCGCCGCGGGTCCGCTCCGACGCAGCATCTGGCCCGCGATGCATCCGCGCCTGCTCGAGCTGATCCTCGAGCACCGTTCGACGATCGTGTTCTGCAACGCCCGCCGGTCGGCCGAACGCCTCGCGGCCCGGCTCAACGAGCTCGCGATCGAGGAAGGCGTCACCCCGCCCGGTGGTGAGGACCTCGTGAGGGCGCACCACGGGTCGCTGGCCCGGGAGCAGCGGATGCTCGTCGAGGATCAGCTCAAGTCCGGGGCGCTGCGGGCGATCGTGGCGACGAGCAGCCTCGAGCTCGGCATCGACATGGGCGCCGTGGATCTCGTCATCCAGGTGGAGTCGCCGGGGGCGGTGTCGAGGGGCTTGCAGCGCATCGGGCGGGCGGGGCATCAGGTCGGCGAGCCGAGCCGCGGCAAGGTCTTCCCGAAGCATCGGGGTGATCTGCTCGAGGCGGCCGTCGTCGTGGATCGGATGCGGCAAGGACAGATCGAGGAGACGCGCTACCTGCGCAACCCCCTCGATGTGCTCGCGCAGCAGATCGTGGCGCACTGCGCGACCGGCGACGTCACCGTCGATGCGCTCGCGGCTCTGGTTCGGCGGGCCGCGCCGTTCAGCGAGCTCTCCGACGAGGTGCTGACGTCGGTCCTCGAGCTGTTGTCCGGTCGCTATCCGTCGGAGGAGTTCCGTGAGCTGCGTCCCCGGCTCGTGTGGGATCGCGTCGCCGGCACGCTGCGGGCACGGGAGGGCGCGAAACGTTTGGCGGTGACGAACGGCGGAACGATCCCCGATCGCGGGTTGTTCGGTGTGTTCCTCCCCGACGGCAAGCGCGTCGGCGAGCTCGACGAAGAGATGGTGTACGAGAGCCGCGCCGGTGAGACGTTCGTGCTCGGCGCGTCGACATGGCGCATCGAGGACATCACGTTCGAGCGTGTCGTGGTCACGCCCGCCCCGGGTCAACCCGGGAAGATGCCGTTCTGGCACGGCGACAAGCCGGGACGCCCTCTCGAGCTCGGCCGGGCGCTCGGCGCGTTTGTTCGTGAGATCCGCGAGGCGTCACCGACCGCCGCGCTCGAGCGCCTCACCGGCGAGATGGGCCTCGATGGCTGGGCCGCCGAGAACGTGTTGCGTTACGTGCGCGAGCAGGCCGAGTCGGGCGGCGCGGTGCCCGACGACCGCACGATCGTGGTCGAGCGGTTCCGTGACGAGATCGGCGATTGGCGAGTTTGCGTGCTCACTCCGTTCGGTGCGCGGGTGCACGCGCCGTGGGCGATCGCGGTGAGGGCGCGACTGGACGAGCGACTCGGGCTGCCGGTCGAGGTGATGTGGGCGGATGACGGCATCGTGCTGCGACTGCCCGAGGCCGCGGACGAGGTGCCGATCGAAGAGCTGCTGATCTCCCCGGAGGAGATCGACGACGTGGTGGTGAGCACGCTGCCCACCTCCTCGCTGTTCGCCTCGAGGTTCCGCGAGTGCGCGGCTCGGTCGTTGCTGTTGCCGCGCCGCCGGCCCGGCGAGCGCACCCCGCTGTGGCAGCAGCGCCAGCGCTCGGCCGATCTGCTCGCCGTGGCGTCGAAGCATCCCTCGTTCCCGGTCTTGCTCGAGACCACCCGAGAGTGCCTGCAGGACGTGTTCGACGTCCCCGCTCTCAAGTGGGTGCTCACCGAGCTTCGAGCCCGGACGATCCGGATGGTGTCGGTCGACACGCCGAAGGCCTCGCCGTTCGCGCAGTCGCTGTTGTTCGGCTGGATCGCCCAGTACATGTACGAGTACGACTCGCCGCTCGCCGAGCGTCGCGCCGCCGCCCTGTCGCTCGACCGCGACCTCCTCCGCGACCTGATGGGAGCCGAGGAGCTGCGCGAGCTCATCGATCCCGGCGTGCTCGCCGATCTCGAGCTCGACCTGCAGCGCCTTTCGCCGCGCCGCCAGGCCCGTGATCTCGACGAGGTCCACGACCTGCTGCGACTCCTCGGCGACCTGTCGTTCGAGGAGATCGCCGCTCGTTGCGCGCCGGGCGTCGACGTGGCGGCGTTGCTCGGCGAGCTGGTCTCGGCGCGACGTGCGATCGAAGTCCGCATCGGCGGAAGTCAGCGGTTTGCGGACGCGAACGACGCCGGCCGGCTGCGCGACGGCCTGGGCGTGGCGATACCCCTCGGCTTGCCCGTCGCCTGCACCGAGCCGGCGCCGCACGCACTCGAGGAGCTCGTCGCGCGGTACGCCGCGAGCCACGGACCATTCCTTCCCGGCGCGCCCGCGGCGCGCTTCGATGTTCCCCTCGAACGGATGCGGTCGGTGCTGTCGGGTTTGGTCACCGCGGGCCGAGTCGTGCACGGCGAGTTCCGGCCCGACGGCGCCGAGCGCGAGTGGTGCGACGTCGAGGTGTTGCGTCAGCTGCGGCGCCGATCGCTTGCCTCGTTGCGCCGAGAGGTCGAACCCGTCGAGGCGGACGCGTTCGCACGCTTCGCGATGGGTTGGCAGGGCATCCAGACGGGGCAACGACACGGCGTCGACGGGCTGGTCGAGGTGCTCGGTCAGCTGCAGGGCGCGCCGATCACCGCCAGCGCGCTCGAGCTCGACGTCCTTCCCGCTCGCTTGCGCGGCTACTCGCCGGCCCACCTCGATGCGCTCTGCACGTCCGGCGACGTCGTCTGGGTGGGGTCGGGGGCGATCGGCACCGCCGATGGGCGCGTGCGGCTGTACTTCCGCGACCAGGTCCGCCTGCTCTTGACGGGCGACTCCGACCTCGACCGACCGTCGGGCCCGATCCACGACAACCTTCGAGACCATCTCGGGGCGCGCGGCGCTTCGTTCTGGTCCGAGCTGCGCGCAGCCGATACGAGCTCAACCGAACCCGAGCTTCTCGCCGCGTTGTGGGATCTCGTGTGGGCCGGCGAGGTGACGAACGATTCGCTCGCTCCACTGCGCGCGCTCGTGGCCGGCAAGCCGCGTCGCACCGCGCCGAAAGCACGACCGCGACCGGGGCGCCTGACGCGCATCGGTCCTCCTGCCGGCGCCGGGCGGTGGTCGCTCGTGGCGCCACTCGCGCAGCCGGCCGCATCGCCCACGGAGGCCGCGCACGCGCTCGCCCTCCAACTCCTCGAACGCAACGGTGTCCTCACGCGCGAGTCGGTGCTCGCCGAGGGAGTCGAGGGAGGCTTCGCCGGCATCTATCCCGTGCTCAAAGCGCTCGAGGAGCGCGGCCACGCTCGTCGCGGCTACTTCGTCGCGGGCCTGGGCGCCGCACAGTTCGCACTCCCGGGCGCGGTCGACCGGTTGCGGGCTGAGCGTGAGGTGGGCGAAGGCGCCGCCGCCGTGGTGCTGGCCGCCACCGACCCCGCCCAGGTCTACGGCGGAGCGCTGCCCTGGCCCGAGTCGGCCGGGCGACCGGCGCGCGCTGCCGGCTCCCTCGTGGTGGTCGTCGACGGCGAGGCGGCCGCGTACCTCGACCGCGGTGGTCGGGGCCTGCTCACATTCCCCGCCGCCGCCGAAGACGACCGGTGGATCGACGCACTTGCCGCCATCGTCAAGGACGGACGCGCCCGCTCGCTCGAGCTCCAGAAGATCGACGGCGAGCCCGCGATACCCTCCGCGCTCGCACCGCGCCTGCGGGCGGTCGGCTTTGTCGACGGCTACCGAGGTCTCGTCCTGCGGCCGTGATCCACCGCGACGGCGCTCGGATCTGCTGTCCTGAGGGGGATGGCTCTCAGCCTCCGAGCCTTCGCGCTGCCCGTGCCTGAAGGTGACACGATCCACCGCACCGCGGCGCGCCTGCGACCGGCGCTGATCGGCCGCCGCCTCGAGAAGTTCGAAGCACCCCGTCTCGTCGGTCTGCGACCCCGCATCGGATCGACGATCGAGTCGGTCGAGGCGACGGGCAAGCACCTCGAGATCGGCTTCGACGACGGCATCATCCTGCACACGCACATGCGCATGGCGGGGTCATGGCACCTCTACCGCCCAGGCGAGACGTGGCGGCGGCGCCTTCAATCGGCACGCGTTGTCGTGCAGGTCGAAGGATGGATGGCGGTCTGCTTCAACGCTCCGCTCGTCGAGGTGTACCGGGCCGAGGATCGGCGCCGGCACCCCGGGCTCGGTTCACTCGGACCCGACCTGTGCCGGCCGATCCGCCGATCTCGATGCGTGCGTCGACCGCATGGCGCAGTACGCGGACGACCACCAGGAGATCGCGGACGTGTTGCTCGACCAGCGGATCTGCTGCGGCGTGGGGAACGTGTACAAGAGCGAGGTCCTGTGGGCGTGCCGACTCGATCCGCGCACGCAGCTGCGCGCGTTGGCTCCTCGCGGCCGCCGCGTGCTCGTCGAGACCGCGGCCGATCTGCTGCAGGCGAACCTTGGCGGCGGCGAACGGACCACGGTCACCGGCGGAGTCGCGGTGTACGGCCGGGCCGGAAAGCCGTGCTTGCGGTGCCACACACCCATCGAGGTGATCCGCCAGGGCATCCACGCCCGCGTCACCTACTGGTGCCCCGGCTGCCAGCTCCGCCCCGCCCCCTAGTCCCAGCCCCGCCTCCGCCCCGAGCGCTTGAGCGCCAGCGGTCCTATATCGCCCTCTGGTGCTCAAGCCCAGGGTCCAGGGCCCGTCGGAGGAGCTCGCGGACTACGGAGACGAGGTACTCGTCGGTCATGGTCGACGTGAACGCGGTCGGCGACCACCCGATCACGACGAGATCGTTGAAGCGCGCCTTGTCGACGTCGAATGCGGTGCGGTTGCCGTTTCCGTGGAACTCCCAGGAGTCGAGCTCGATCGCGATCCTTCTGCTGCGGGGTACGCCAGGTCGATGCGGACGCTTTTTCCGGCCAGCCTCATCCGGTACTGCTGACGCGGCGGCGGCAGTCCGGCCGCGACCAGGGCGCGAAGCGCTCGTGTCTCCAGGTCGCTCTCGGTGGGGGAGTAGCCGGGGAGTCGCTCGTGAAGCACGTTACGAACGCGACTCATTGACCGACCCGGCGCAGGCACGAGGCGTTGCGCGCAACGACGGAACGACTCGAGAGTGATGAGTTTCCTGAGCAGTGCATCGTCGAGGATCTTGCCGAGTTCCTGCTGCGAGAGTCGGCCCGAGATGTCGATGAGCGACCGTTCAGCGGTGACGATCGGGATGCCTCGACTCGCAGTGCGGTCAGCGTCGAACAGAGCACCGGACCGATGACCGCGGACTCCGTCGAGCCGGACCCCGGAAGCGAGGGAAGACACCACCTCGATCTCGTCGGGTTGCTCGCAGTTCTTCAACCGCCAGTGGTGAGCGGCGGTGCCGTGCGAGGCAAGGCTCGTCGTGCCGTGCGCCAAGAGCACAGCGAGCACCGCCTGCTCCCGCGATTGAGGAGCGCCTGCGACCGCATAGACGGAGGGGCGCATCTCCACCCAGTGGCCGGTCTCGAGTCGCGTTCGGATCTGGGCCGGGGTCAACCCACACCACAGCGCCTGCGATCGGGTGATGAGGCCGTACTGCCGGCGAGTGAAGCGATCGAGAGCGCTCTGGATGGACATCGGCCGAGGATCGCATGGGGGTGGGACACTCCCGCCCGGAAGCCCTACAGAAGCGGTCGGGGTGGGGTGGAGGAACGGCCCGGTCAGCGGAGCTGTTTGCGCCAGACGACGCGGAGGCCGGACCAGATGTCGTCGATCGCGCACACCTTGTTGTCGACGAGGCCGAGGGGGAGGGCGACTTCGCGCACCACGTCCTCGGTGATGTCGGTGGCGACCCCGGACGCGCGCTTCGGCCACGCCACCCACAGCCCTCCGTCCGGGAAGATCGTCTTGCCGCACGCGGTGATGCGGCGGGCGAGATCAGTGCGCTTGGTGAAGAACGCGACGACCACATCGGCGTGGCGGGGCAACCGTGCCGGAGCCGAGAGCCGCACGCCGGCCGGGAGTGGTTCGAGCGCGGGAGTGAAGTCGGCCGGCGCCGAGAGCGTGACCACCTCGTCGCCTTCTTTGACCCCCAGCTTCTTGGCGAGCGGAGTGCCGGAGTAGCCCGCCACCGGTCACTGCGTGGCGATCGACGCGAGGATGTCGAGCTTCGCGGCCTTGCGGGCCGGCTGGATCGCGGCGATCACGCCTGCACCGGCGGCGATCACGCGCCACGATCGCGAGCTGTCCGACCGGAATCGAGAACCCGGTGAACCCGGCCGATCTCAGTGACCGCACGATCGCCGCTCCGAACACGATGCCGATGACGAGCCCGAGGGCGGTGCCGAACAGGGCGATGATCACCGACTCCCAGCGCACCGAGGAGCGCACCTGCCCGCGGGTCATCCCGACCGCGCGCAGCAGGCCGATCTCGTGACGGCGCTCGTAGATCGAGAGCGCGAGGGTGTTCGCGATGCCGAGCAGCGCGATGAAGATCGCGAGGAAGAGCATCGACGTAGATGAGCTGCACGATCTGGTCGATCTGGCTCGCCGCGGAGTCCTTGAACTCCTCGGGCGTCTGCAGCTCGGCGTTCGGGTAGTCCACCAGGATCGCTTCGGCCTGCTGCTCGAACGCCGCGGTGTCGGCTCCGGGCACGAGCTTCACGAACACCTGCGAGTCGAACTGGTCCGCGAAGTGCAGCTCGTAGGTGCCGATGCCGAGGGCCCAGTTCGAAGGCGACTTCGCTCCGTCGATGAGCGCGACGACTTCCAACGGTGTCGAACCGCTCGCGAACGTGGCATCGACGGTGCTGCCGATGGTCCAGCCGTTCTTCTCGGCCACCTCGGCATCGACGGCGACGGTGTTGGGTCGACTCAAGTCCTGGATCGATCCGGCCTCGACCGGTGACCTCGAAGACGTCCTCCATCGTCGTGGGATCGATGGCAAAGGCGAACTTCACGCTGTCGTCGACCTGCATGGCGCCGAACCGCATGCCCGACACGCTCTGCACCTCGGGGAGCTCGGCGATCGCCGCCGCCACGTCGGGGCTGAACCCCATGCTCGTGAAGCCCCCGGAGGAGTTGACGATGTAGTCCGCCCGCAGCTGGTTGTCGGTGATCTCGTTGATCGACTGCTTGATCGACGCGGCGAGCACGAGGATGAACGCGACGATGCCGACCCCGATCATCAACGCCGCGGCCGTGGAAGAGGTACGCCGCGGACTGCGCGCCGCGTTCTCCTTCGCCAGCGTGCCGCTCATCCCTCGCAGCGCCGGCAACGGCGCGCCCAGCGCGCGGCTGATCGGGCGGGCGATGACCGGGCCGAGGATCGTCGCGGCGACGAACACGACGAGGGCGCTCATGCCCACTTGGATGCGCCCCTTGGCCGCCTCCGGTTGCGAGGCCCGCCGACGAGGAGGATGCCACCGAGCACGAGGGCCAGGATCCCGATGACAACTCGCTTCGCCGAGCCGGCCGACGTGTCGATCGCGACCTCCCGCATCGCCGCGACGGGCGGGATCCGCGCCGCCCGCCGAGCGGGGAAGAACGCGGACGCCACGGTGATGAGCACACCGACGATGAGGCAGACGATCACCGTGCGGGGCAGCAAGACGAGCGAACCGCTCGGCACCTCGAGCCCGAAACCAGCCAGCGCCGCCCTGAGCAGGATCGCGACGCCGACCCCCAGAACGACCCCGGCGATCGACGCGATGAGCCCGACCGCCAACCCTTCGGCGAGGACGGACGTCAACACCTGACGCCGGCTCGCGCCGACCGCCCGCAGGAGAGCGAGCTCGCGTCCGCGCTGGGCGACGATGATCGAGAACGTGTTGTAGATGATGAACATGCCGACGAAGATCGACACGAGCACGAAGATCAACAGGAACGTGTTGAAGAAGCTCGAGCGCCTGCTGGATGTCGCTCTGGTTCTCCTCGGTGATCTCCTGACCCGTGAGCACCTCGATTGTCGGTGGCACCACCGCCCGGATGTTCTCGGCGAGCTCTTCCTGAGACACTCCCGGCTCGGCGACGGCGGAGATGGAGTCGATCTGACCGGGCTCCGCGAGCAGCCGCTGCGCGGTCTCGAACTCGAACGAGACGAACGACGCGCCCGCGGGCGAGTCCGCGGTCCCGAACTTCGCGATGCCGACGATCGTGAACTCCTCGGTCGGACCCTTCAGCAGCACCTTCACGCGCTGACCGACACTGAAGTCGCCGTTCTCCGCGCTGCCCTTGTCGATGACGATCTCGTCGGGAGCGGTGGGCGGTCCGCCTTCGACGATCGTGAACGGATTGAGCTCGGGAACAGTGCCCCAGCTTCCGCCGAACGTCGGCGCCTGACCGGTGCTCAACGCGTCGCCGTCGGCCTTCACGAGCTGCGCGTAGCCCTGCACCGATCCCTCCGCGACCGCCACGCCCTCCGCATCGGCCACGTTCGTGATCAGCGCAGCCGGGATGCGAGCGCGCACGTCGCCGAAGTCGCTCTCGAACACTGTCTCGCCGCGCACGTACGCGTCGGTGCCGGCGTTCACGTCGGTGAAGAGGTCGTCGAAGACCTTGCCCATGGTGTCGGTGAGCACGAGCGTGCCGGCCATGAATGCGACTCCCAACATCACCGAGAGCGCGGTGGTGAAGAGGCGGAGCTTCTTGGCCAGGAGACCTCGGATGGTGACGCGCCACATGTCGGGAGCTCCTAGTCCCCGAACTGCTTCATCCGGTCGAGGACGCGGTCGGCGGTGGGTTCGAGCATCTCGTCGACGACCTTGCCGTCAGCGAGGAACACCACCCGGCTCGCGTAGGACGCCGAGATCGGGTCGTGGGTGACCATGACGATCGTCTGACCCAGCTCGGTGACCGCGTCGCGCATGAACTTCAGGATCTCGGCGCTCGTGCGGCTGTCGAGGTTGCCGGTGGGCTCGTCCGCGAAGATCAGGTCGGGTCGGTTGGCGAGCGCGCGGGCCACCGCGACGCGTTGCTGCTGCCCGCCCGAGAGCTCACTCGGACGGTGCTTCAGCCGGTCGCCGAGCCCCACGCTCGAGATCACTCTGTCCAACCACGCCTGTTCGGGGTCGCGCCCGGCGAGGGCAACGGGAAGCGTGATGTTCTCGAGCGCGGTGAGCGTCGGCACGAGGTTGTAGGCCTGGAAGACGAACCCGAGGCGATCGCGTCGCATGACGGTGAGCTCGCGCTCGCTCATGGTGTTGAGCGCGCGCTCGCCGATCCACACCTCGCCCGACGTGAGGGTGTCGAGCCCCGCACAGCAGTGCATGAGCGTCGACTTCCCCGACCCCGACGGGCCCATGATGGCGGTGAACGCGCCGGCGGCGAACTCGATGGTGACCCCGTCGAGGGCGCGCACCTCGCTCTCGTCTTTGCCGTAGATCTTCACGGCGTCGACCGCGCGGGCGGCGACGGTGCGCCCTGAGGGCGTGGCGGGCGTGGCCTCACTGAGCGTCGACATCGGGGGGTGAGCTCCTTGGGAAGGTCAGCGCACCACGCTACGACCCTCCGGGGTGCTGGGTGCCACGCGAACTCCGCGCGAACCTTCGGAACCCCGCCAGTGATGAGGGCGGCGGGCCGTAGGATGAGTCGATGACGTGCCCGTCGTGCGGCGCCATCGCGCCTGCTGCGGCCAGGTTCTGCCCCACCTGTGGGCATGGCCTCCTGGCCAGATCCGACGAGCGGCGCGTCGTCACTGTCCTGTTTGCCGATTTGGTGGGGTTCACGGGGCTGTCCGAGACGATGGACCCGGAGCAGCTCAAGAATCTGATCGACGACTGCTTCGAGTGCCTCGTTGCCGACGTGGTGGCCTTCGGTGGGCAGGTCGACAAGATCATCGGTGACGCCATCCTCGCTCTCTTCGGTGCGCCGATCGCCCACGAGGACGACGCGGAGCGCGCGGTGAGGGCCGCGCTGCGCATGCAGCAGTCGATCGCTCAGCACACCGCCGAGCTGCCGCTCGAGATCAAGATGCGAGTGGGCGTGAACACCGGCGAGGTCCTGGTGGGCGCGCTGCGCTCTGGTGGCGACTACACCGCGATGGGTGACGTCGTGAACACCGCGAACCGGCTGCAGTCGGTCGCCCATCCGGGTCAGGTGCTCGTGGGTCCCGCGACCCACGCGGCCACCCACCAGGTCGTGCGGTATGACCATCTCGGCCCGGTGCAGGCGCGTGGTCGGGAGGAGCCCGTCGAAGCCTGGATCGCGCTCGAGCCGATCGCGCCGCCGGGGCACCGGCCTCGCCGGTTGCGGGCCCCGCTCGTCGGCCGGGGCACCGAGCTCGGCCTCATCGGGCGCAGCGTCGACATGGCGGTCGAGCACGGTCGCGCCCAGCTCGTGCTGCTGATCGGCGAGGCGGGGGTGGGCAAGAGCCGGCTGGCCGAAGAGGCTTCGTCGTTGGCCGAGGCGACGCACGAGGCCGCGGTGCTCGAGGGCCGGTGCGTGCCTTACGGCGAGGCGAACGTGTGGTGGCCGATCGGCGAGGCGTTGCGCGATGGCACCGGCATCCATCCCGACGATCCCGCCGACGTGGCCGAGCGGCGCTGTCTCGGCGCGGTCGCTGCGGTGCTCGAACAAGCCGCGACATCTGAGCGGGTCGCCCGCATCGCCGACGGCCTTCTCTTCTACATGGGGTTCCCCACCGCACTCGACGAGCTCGACCCGTCGAGAGCTCGTGACGACGCGGCGCTCTCATTGATTGCGTTCACCGAGGCATACCTGCGCGTGCGTCCCGTCCTTGTGGTGGTGTCAGACCTGCACTGGGCCGACGAGCTGGTGCTCGATCTCATGGATCGCATGCTGCGCGCTCTCGGGTCGCTCCCGTTCGTCATCGTCGCGACTGCACGGGCCGGTCAGGACTTCCACTGGCGGCCGACGGGACGGCACAACTCGGTCGTGCTCAACCTCGATCCGCTCGACCGCGTCGCCGCCCGACAGCTCCTCGACTCGGTTGCCGAGTCGCGTCTGCCGCGTCGCATCGCCGACCAGCTCCTCGACCGCAGCGGGGGCAACCCGTTCTTCCTCGAGGAGCTGGCGTCGCTCGTGTGCGATACGGCTGACCCGGCCGATGCGCTGCCCGATCTGCCGGACAACATCCGCGGCCTCGTCGCCGCTCGCCTCGACACGCTGACGCCGGAGGAGCGCGCGACGCTCGAAGACGCGGCTGTGCTCGGCGGCTCGGGGCCTGTGAGCGCGCTGTACACGCTCTCGGCCTCACGCGTGCCCGCCGACGCGCCCGCGAAGTACGACGAGGACGGGAGTGAGGCGATCGCGGGGCTCGTCGCCAAGGACATGCTGTTCCTCGAAGGCGACCGGTGGACGTTCCGTTCGGAGTCGGTCCGCGAGGTCGCGTACAACACGCTCACGAAGGCGTCGCGCGCCCGACGCCACGCGGCGATCGCCGAGCTGTTCGTTGCGGATGAAGCGATGGGCAAGGGTGAGCGGCTCGAGCAGGTCGCGATGCACCTTGCCGCGGCCAGCGAGATCGTCAGCGAGCTCGGGCCCCTGCCCGGGGTGCCCGACGATGTGCGGGCTCGGGCCGCCGGATGGTTGGCGAAGGCGGCCAAGCGCGCCTACACGCACGACATGGCGAGCACCGCGCTCCGTCTCAGTGATCGCGCGCTGTCGTTCCTCGACCCCAGCGACGAGGAGACCGGCGAGTGGCGACGGCGCCTCCTCACGTTGCGGGCGTGGGCGCGGTCGGCGCACCGCGACCTCCCCGGGGCCCGCATGGACGTCATGGCAGCGTTGTCGGACGCCGATCGTGCCGGCGACCACACGGCTCGCGCCCAGGCGATGAGCGTGCTCGGTCAGCTCCTCGAGCGCGAGGGCCATCTCGAGGAGTCCGCTGCGACCTTGTGGGACGCGATCGCGTTGTGGCGTGAGCTCGGCGAGAAGGAAGGGCTCGCCGAGGCGCTTCGGTACCTGGGCTTCACGAGCATCTTCCTGCGCACCTATGCCGACGGTGAGGCCGCGCTCGTCGAGGCGCGCGACCTCTTCCGCGAGCTCGGCGATCGTCGGGGTGAGGCCTGGGCGATCCAGTACCTCGCGTTCATGGCGTTCTCGCGCGGCGACCTCGACGAGGCGAACCCCCGTCTTCAGGAGTCGCTGCGCATGTTCAGCGAGCTCGGTGACCAGTTCGGCATGGGCTGGTCACGCGGGCTGCTCGCCTGGGTGCGCTTCAACGAGGGCGACTTCGAAGAGGCGGAGTCGCTCGCCGAGCTCTCCATCAGCGCCGAGGCAAGCGACAAGTGGGCGCAAGGGATGATGTTGGTGTTGCTGGCAAACCTGCGCCTGTGGCGCGGTCGGGCCGAGGCGGCGGTGCCGCTGGCGAGTGAGGCCCGTGGGCTGTTCCAGTCGATCGGCGACCACTACGGGCTCGCGATGGCCATCGCCCCGCTGTCTCGCTCGCTCGTCGCCACCGGCGACGTGGCCGAGGTCGAGAAGCTGCTCGAGGAGGCAGCGGCCGCGACGGCTTCCATCGCCAACGAAAAGATGGGCGCGACGATCGCCACCGCAGCCTTCGCGCACCTCGGGGAGGGCGAGAAGGCGCTGGCGGCGGCCATGTCGGCGGTCACCGATCCGAGCGACAAGTTGGTACTCGGCGATCTCGAGTGGATGGTCGGCACCGGCATCGCCTACTTGCAGCTCGCGAAGGTCGACGACGCGCTCGTCTTGCTCGAGGGCGCGGTGGACCAGTCGCCGGACACGCCGTATGCACTCGCCGCGCTGGCGCTCGCCACCGCCGCGGTGGGGCAACCGGGCGAGGCGATCGAGTTCGGAGACCGGGCGACCTGCCTCAAGGGCGCTTCCTATCTCGACAAGATGATGGCGGGCGCCGCTCGCATGCTCTCCTACGCCCAGCTCGGTGACGAGGCGGCGGCGCGGCGCGTCATCGACGAGACCACCGACATCCTCGACGCCACCGACGATCAGGTCGCGCGGCGGGTCATTCGGCTCGCCGGCGCCGAGGCGCTCTCGTGCCTGGGGGCCGCCGGCGCCGACGAGTTGCGCGTCACGACGCAGACCGAGCTCGACGTCCTGGGCGCACCTGCCCGCGGATGGAGCACGGCATTCCGCCTCGCGGCCCTCGGTCGCGGTGGGGGCGAAGGCGGCTGAGGCTGAGCACGTCTTCGAGCGGGCTCATCGTGGGCCGCTTCTGCCCACCACACCTCGGCCACTCCCACCTGATCGACACGGCCGCATCACACGTCGACGAGCTCGTTGTGTACGTGAACACGCGCGAGGGAGAACCCGTCCCCGGTGCGCTGCGGGCGCAGTGGCTCACCGAGCTCCATCCCGCGACCACCGTCATCGAGGTCGCGCACGACCTCGACACAGACTTCGATGACGAAGATCTCTGGCAGCGATGGATCGACCTGTTTCGGTCGCATTGGCCACTCGAGTCGGGCCCCGACGTCTACTTCTCCTCCGAGGCGTACGGAGCGGAGATCGCGCGTCGCCTCGGTGCCCGCGCGATCGACGTCGACCCGGAGCGGACGACAGTGCCGATCTCAGCAAGCATGATCCGGGCCGACCCACGCGCGCACCTCGATCGGCTCGCGCCGCCAGTGCGCGCGTGGGTGACGGCTCACTTGTTGGGCTGAGGCGTGAGGCGCAGATACGGCTTGATCGCCTTCCAACCCTTCGGGAACTTTCCCTTCGCGTCGTCGTCGGACACCGACGGCATGATGATCACGTCTTCGCCGTCCTTCCAGTTGACCGGCGTCGACACGCTGTAGCCGGACGAAAGCTGCAACGAGTCGATGACGCGCAGGATCTCGTCGAAGTTGCGGCCACACGACTGCGGGTAGGTGATCGTGAGCTTCACCTTCTTGTCGGGGCCGATGACGAACACGGTGCGCACGGTGACGGTGTCGCTCGCGTTCGGGTGGATCATGTCGTAGAGGTCCGCGACCTTCTTGTCGGGATCACCGATCATCGGGAAGTTCACCGCGGCGCCTTGCGTCTCTTCGATGTCGGCGGCCCACTTGCCGTGATCGGCGACGGAGTCGACGGACAGTCCGATCACCTTCGCGTTGCGCTTGTCGAACTCGGGCTTGATCTTCGCGATGTAGCCCAACTCGGTCGTGCAGACCGGTGTGAAGTCCTTCGGATGGGAGAAGAGAACTCCCCAACTGTCGCCGAGCCACTCGTGGAAGTTGATCGTCCCTTCGGTGGAGTCGGCCGTGAAATCGGGGGCGGTGTCGCCCAATCGGATGGCCATGATGCACCTTCGCATTCGCTGGAATTGGATGAGGTGATCAGTCTGCCGGAATGTCGATAAGGCCCGTCAAGATTGGTTCCGGTCACGGTCCGTGCTACGCGAGCGTCACCGGGCGTGAGCAGCAGAAATGGGCCAAACGGCCCCTTCGGGAAAACGACCCTCAGTGCTAATGTCGCCACTCAAGGTGCCGATCACTGCGGGGACATCCGTGGAGGGAGTCGGGCGAAATGGCGAAAACCAAGGTGCAGGATCGGCAATCCACCACCCGTGGCGCGGCGGCCAAGGCGGCTCCGGACCGGTCGCTCGTGGAGGGGCATCTGACCCTCGTAGAGCAGATCGTCGTGCAGGTGGCGGTGAACTTCCCCAGGCACGTCGACCGAGGCGAGCTCGTCCGGGCCGGTGTGCTCGGGCTCGTCGAAGCAGCGAATCGCTTCGATCAGGCCAAGGGAGTTCCGTTCGACAAGTTCGCTTCTCGGCGCATTCGTGGCGCCATCCTCGACGCCGTGCGCTCCGCTGACTGGGCGCCGCGTTCGGTCCGGGCCCTGGCCCGCAAGGCCGACTCGGCGGAGCAGCGCCTCGCCAGCAAGCTGGGCCGCATGCCCTCGATGGAGGAGCTGGCGACCGAGGTCGGGGCAACCCCCGCTGACCTCGCGGCGCTCCGCGATCGGGTGTTCCGCTCAGTGGTGCTCGCGCTCGACTACCGCCTCGGTGAGGCGGAAGAGGACCTGACGCTCGTGGACGTGCTGTGCGACCGCACGGTGCCGGAGCCCTCCGAGGAGCTCGAAGCCCGCGAGATGCGTGCCTATCTCCGTGATGCGGTGCACCTGCTCCCCGAGCGGCATCGCCTCGTGATCACCGGCTACTTCCTCGAGGGTCGCACCTCCGAGGAGCTGGCCCGCTTCCTCGCCGTGACCGAGAGTCGCATCTCGCAGCTGCGCTCGGAAGCCCTCGAGATGCTCCGTGAAGCGATCGAGGCGCAGTACCGCCCCGCTGCCGATGCAGACGAAGTGCCTGCCAAGGGCAACGCCCGCGTCGCCAAGCGCAAGCAGTCGTACGCGGCGGCGGTTGCCACGAAGAGCTCGTGGAAGAGCCGGCTCGACCAGGTCACGACCACCGAGCCGTTCGTCAGCCTCGCCACCGCCTGACCGGCAGGCGAGCACCGCTCGCCCCTGCGGCTCGCTGAATCCCAGCGAGCGCAATCCAGCTAGCGCAGGAACTCTCGCAACGACGGCTGCAAGCCGCGCGCGCTCGTCGCGAGCGCCGCCAGCCACGCGAGCTCCTCGTCCCGGAGCTCGGTGAGCCGCGTGTCGTCGAGGCTCGTCGGCCGGCGCACGGTCCGCTTCGGGCGCTTCGGGTCGTCGGCCGGCGTCACGTGTGCGACGCCTCCGCCGTGGCCACCGAGGCGGCGCTGGCGAGGTAGGCGGCTTCGAGGAGACCACGGTTGGCCGTGGAGAGCTTGTCGATCTCGACGGTGGCCCGACGCAGGGCGGTGCGGTGCTCGGCCAGGATGTCGCGCCACGGCGGGGCGGCCTTGTCGACGATCTCGGCCAGCGAAGGTTCGTCGGGAAGCCCGAGCCGTTCGGCCAGATCGCTCACCTGCACGGCCCGTTCGAGCTCGGTGTGACCCAGCTCGTCGAGGACCTGCTCGATCTCACGCGCGGCGAACGAGATCCACCGGGCCTGACCCGACGACAGCAGCTGGTGCTGGGTCTCCAACCGGTAGGTGAGGAGTTCCAGTAGCCGGCGCTCACGCAGGAGCGTGTGGCTGAGGGCGGTCATGCCGTTCATCACCTCTGGTGCGCTCACCAGTCGCGGCCGACGGGGCTCACCTTTCAGATATCGGCACGATGGGTGGCGTTCTGAGTGTGAAATCGGCTGAATCGTCATCGGACGGTCACGTTAAGTGGCGCTGTGACCGCGATGGGGGATGCCGACCGCTCGATCGCCCGCCTGACCAGGTCGGACGGGCCGGCGACCACGACGAGCTCGGTGTTGTGAAGATGCGAGACCGTGCCGACCCGTTCGCCCTTCGGGTTGTGGACGCCGATCTGGGCGCCGACGTAGCGGCGGGAGTCGAACGAGAGCACCTCGACGTGGCGCCCGCCGACCGCGCACATGTCGACGAGGTCGGCGGCGGTGAGCCATGCCTCGTCGTTGTAGGAGACGACGACGAGCTCGGCATCGACCGCCGCGATCACCGATGCCAGCGCCGCGGGCATCGTGCGACGGGAGTTGAACGGGCTGCGGGTGGACTCGTCGTCGCGGGCGTCGACCCGCTTGCACGCGACGCCGTAGTGAGCGGGGGCGTCCCATGCGACCAGCGTCTCCCACACGTGGTAGTTCGTGAAGTAGCGGTGTTGGTTGTACGGCGGATCGAGATACGCGACGTCGAACGAGCCGAGTGAGCCCGCCATCTTCAGCGCGTCGCCCTGCACGGCCCGGCCCCCGCCCGGCAGAAGCGCCGGAGGTTGCAGCTGCAATCGGTTGTGTGCTCGGGGGGCCCACTTCTTGAGGTACGCCATCTGCACGCCGGTCGTGGAGTCCACACGGTCGGCGGCCTCGATGAGGCTGGTGAGCAGGATCGGCTCGAGCGCCGAACCGGCGTGGCTGGCGGCGATGGCGTCCCGGATGGCGTCGATGCGGGCGCCGTTCTCCGGCGTGAAGTAGCGGGCCTGCTCGCAGAAGGTCTCAGTCACGTAGCCGGGACGCCCGCTGAGGTCGTCGAGCCGGGCGAGCTCATCAGCGAGCAGTCCGGGGTCGACGGCATCACGGTCCATCTCGATGTAGCAGCGGGCGAACACCTCGGCGTACCGGGCGGTGTCCACCGCGGTCACGTGCAGGCCGAGCTGCTTGAACGCCTGGGCCACTCGGGTCGTGCCGGTGAACAGGTCCAGTGCCGTCCGGGCGTTGCACGACGCGGCGATCTGGCTCAAGACCGGGACGAGGCGGCGCTTCGATCCCAGGTACTTGATCATCGGTACTTGATCATCGGTACTTGTTCATCGGTACGTGATCAACGGGGCGCCGCCGTGAGGGTGAGATCGCTGCCGCGCAGCTCGGCGGGCTCGAGCCGGCGCCCCGTGGCCCGGAAGTGCGCGTTGAACGACGCCACCCAGTCGTCGATGGGTCCTCGCAGGCCGAGGAGGCTCGGCACCCCGGAGGTGTCCATCACGAGATCACCGTCGTCGTTCACCCGGGCGACGAGGCGCGCCGACGCGGGTCCCCACTTCACGCGAATGCCGACGTCTCCCGATGCATCTCGCGAGAACGTCGTCTCGGGTGTCCGCATCACGAGGCGCACCGCGCTCGGCGTCGGCAGCCACGACAGGCGACCCGACGACAACGTGACGTTGTCGCGCTCTCCGTGGACGAACTCCACGAGCGCGGGCGGCGCATCGGGAGGAAGCGCCGGCGGGGCCATCGCCGGATCGTACGGGCTCGACTGGTTTTCTTGGCGCTTCCGGGTCTCGGCGACCCGGTTCCGCCAAGAGAATCAGCTGTCGTCGCGGAGCATCCTCCAGGCGAGGGCGGACATGAACGCCATCGGCAGGCTCACCATCACGCGCTGCACGATGCCGTTGCCGCGGCGGTCGACCTGTGTGGCGAAGACGCCCATGAGCGCGAGGCTCGTGGCGGAGAGGCCGAGGCCCACCGGCGCGAGCCTCGCGAGCTGCGGGTCACGCGCGAGATGGCGCGCGAGGAGCAGCGGCGCCGCGACAGATGTCGTGTAGATGACGCCCGCGGACAGGTCGTGTCCGTCGTTGCGCCACGACTGCTGCCAGTCGTCCGGCTCGTCGGGCGGATGCAGGAGCATGTGGTCGCGTCGCAGCAGGCCGGCGGCGATGGCTCCCGCGCCGGTGACGCCGAGCAGATAGGGGCCAAGGCCCGCCTCCCGTCCACCGAGGCGTTCGCGCAACGCCGCGGCGAACCCGATCGTGGCCGCGCCGAGCACGAGGAAGCCCGTGATCAGGATCTCGGGATATCGGGCGTCGGGCGCAGCAAGACCACTGATGTGCTCGTTCCGTACTGAGTATCCGTCCTGGCGCCGGGCGCTCACGACCCATGCCGCGGTGAAGGCGGCTGGTCCGGCGAGCCCTGCCGCGGTGGCGAGCCGGCGCAGGGGTCGTCGCACACGCGCGACGCTACGCGGATGAGCTCCTATGACGTGATCGTGATCGGCGGCGGGCCGGCGGGTGAGAACGGCGCCGGTCGGTGCGCGGACAACGGCCTGAAGGTGGCGCTCGTCGAGAAGGAGCTCGTTGGTGGCGAGTGCTCGTATTGGGGATGCATCCCGTCGAAGACGCTCATCCGTCCGGGCGATGTGATCGCCGCGGCGCGTCGAGTGCCCGGAGCGAAGGAGGCGATCACCGGCGAGATCGACGTTGCCGCCGCGTTTGCCCAGCGCGACTACATGACGAACAACTGGACGGACAATGGTCAGCAGCAGTGGCTGCAGGGCAAGAGCATCGACTTCTACCGGGGCGAAGGGCGACTCACGGGCGAGCGCGCGGTCGAGGTCACGGTGGCCGATGGCACGGTGACCGCACTCACCGCCGAGCGTGCCGTGATGCTCGCGACGGGCACTGGCGCGGTGATGCCTCCGATCCCGGGCCTCGCCGACGTTGCCCCGTGGGACAACCGGGGCATCACGTCCGCGAAGGAGCTACCGCGTCATCTCCTGGTGCTCGGCGGCGGCACGGTCGGCGCCGAGATGGCGCAGGGATTCAAGCGCCTCGGCTGCGAAGAGGTCACAGTCGTCGAGGGTGGCCCGAGGCTGTTGGCGCGTGAGGAGCCGTTCGCCGGGGACGAAGTGTGCGCCGCGTTCGAGGAGGAGGGGATAACGGTGCGCTCGGGTGTGCACGCCACGGGTGTGCGCCGAGCCGGCATCGACGGTCCGATCGTCCTGACCCTCGACGACGGTAGTGAGGTCGAAGGTGACGAGCTGCTCGTCGCGGTCGGCCGCCGGCCCTCCACATCCACGATCGGCCTCGAGGTGGTCGGCCTCACGCCCGGGCAGTACATCGAGGTCGACGATCAGCTCCGCGCGGTCGGCGTCGCGGGCGGGTGGCTCTACGCCATTGGTGACTGCAACGGGCGCGCGCTGCTCACCCACATGGGCAAGTACCAGGCTCGCATCGCAGGCGATGTCATCCTCGGCAAGGACGTCGTCGACATCGCCGACAACGACAAGGTGCCGCGAGTGACGTTCACGGATCCGCAGGTGTGCGCGGTCGGGCTCACCGAGGCACAAGCACGCGAGAAGGGCCTCAACGTCAAGGTCGTGAAGTACGGCACTGGCGACGTCGCCGGCGCCTACACATCGGGGAACGACATAAAGGGGACGTCGCTGCTCGTCATCGACGAAGACCGTCGCGTCATCATTGGTGCGACGTTCACCGGGCCGAACCTGCAGGACCTGCTGCACTCGGCGACGATCGCAGTCGTCGCCGAGGTCCCGCTCGACACGCTGTGGCACGCCGTGCCGTCGTTCCCGACGGTCAGCGAAGTGTGGCTGCGGCTGCTGGAGGCGTACGGGCTGTAGAGCTCGATCTAGATCTCGGTGACGAGGTCGCCCACGCGCAGCTCGGCCTCGCGGGTCTGGCCGCCGAGCTCGAGGAACCGCCGCATCGCGGCCTGCGCCTGCGGATCGCGCAACGTTTGCTGGAACAGGTACGCCTCCTCGGCGAGGCCTTCGTCGAGCGGCAGACGTTCGGCATTCAGGACGGACTGCTTGGCGAGGGCGATCGCGCCAGCGGGAAAACCGGCGATGCGTCGAGCGAGCGCGTCGACGTGTGCCGTGAGGTCACCGGGCTCGAGGGCGCGGTTCAGATAGCCCCACCGCTCGGCGGTCACCGCGTCGATGTCGACTCCTCCGAGCACGATCTCCATCGCCCGTCCACGGCCGACGAGGCGGGGGAGGCGCTGGGTGCCGGTGCCGCCGGGGAGGATGCCGAGCGGGACCTCCATCTGGTTCACCACTGTGCGGCCGATTGCCCCGAAGCGCATGTCGCACGAGGAGGCGAACTCGCTGCCGCCGCCTCCGACGCGCCCACCAATCTCAGCGATGGTCGCCTTCGGCATCGTGCGCACCTGCTCGCACATCCGGTGGAACGGGTTCGGGGTGATCTCGCGCACCGGATCACCCTCGGTCGGGAACTGCAGGATCGCTTCGACGTCGAAGTGGGCGATGAAGAAGTCGGGATCCGCGCTTCGGAACACGACCACTCGCACACCGTCGTCGCTAGCGACCTCGGCGCAGAATCCGGCCAGCTGGAGATAGAGCGCGATGGTCATCACGTTCATCGGAGGAGCGTCGATAGTTGCGACCGCGACCCCGTCGTCGACGGTCACCTGGATCAAGTCGTAGTCGTAGGCCATCAGCGGTTCCTACCAGTCGCCGGCGAGGTCGCGCTTTCCGCGCTTGCTGGCCTCCGCGGCGTGGCGCATGAGGTTGCGGGCCATCGACGACTCCTGCTGGGCCGCACGGGTCTCGTAGATGTGGGCGCGGGTCTCGTGCACCTCGTTCGCATCCGGCGCGGCGACGACCGCGTGCTCGATGAGATGACATGCGAGGCGGAGGTCTCCCTCGTCGGCGAGCTCGCGGGCACGGGCGAGCACCGTGTCGACGCCACCGGCGAGGCGAACCCACTCCCGCGCCTGCTCGGCGCGCGGCGCAGGAAGGAGGTTGTCGGGCTCGCCGTCGTACCAGCCGCCGTAGCGACGCCACACGTTGCGCACGATGAACTGCGGATGGTCGTACACCGGGCGCAGGTAGGGCTTGTCGCGCAGGTGGGGCGGGACCTCGACCTCGTGGAGCACGCGGTCGAGGGAGCAACCGGTGTTCATCAACGTGAGCGTTTGGGCCTCGAGTGACTCGAGCAGGTCGGCGGTGTCGGTGAGGGCGGCGCGCACGCGGTCGGCGCCGAAGATCGGCAGGCCGTGGCCGGCGAGGAGCACCTCGGGCTCGAGGCCGGCCATTTGCCGCAGTGAAGTCGCCCAGTCCGATGCGTATCGCTGCACCTTCTGGGGGTTGCCGGCGTTTGGCACGGCCCAGATGAACAGGTCGCCGGGATGCAGGACGCGTCGCTCCGGCACCCACGTCCAGGTGGCGTCGTCGGTCTCGCCCCGGCCGTGGTGCAGGTGGAAGGTGAGCTCGCCGCGGGTGAACGTGAGGCGGTCCTTGTAGGTGACATCCGGGTAGCGGTAGCTCTCGGGCCACTTGAAGCCGTCGACGGGCAGACCGAACTGGCGCTTGTTGATGGCCGTGTTCCAGCCCAGCGTGTGGATGTAGCGGTCGAAGTGCTGCGGCAGCTCCTCATGTGCGTACACCACCGGTTGGGGCCAGCCCCGCTCGGTCGCCTCCTCCTCGAAGCGCTTCGTTCCGAACACGTGGTCGACGTGGTGATGGGAGTAGACCGCGGCGCGCACGGGAGCCTCGGGTCGCCAGGCCCGGATCTCGCGGTGAACGAGGTTGATGTCGAACTCCCCGCCGGTGTCGAGCATCACGAGGCCGTCCCCCGTATCGACGGCGTTCACGCTGGCGATTGACTTGAGGCAGAAGACGCCGTCGACGATCTCCTCCCCGTTTCGGTGAGTCGCGCTGACCGGGTGGTCGACGTCGACAAGATCACCGCCGCCCTGCCAATGCCGCTCGGCGTCTTCCCGGATCGATGCCATGGCGCGAGCATCGCGCTTGATGGCGACCGAGGTTCGATGAGAAGCGTTCGGTGGGAAGAGTTCGAGGTGGCCGTGCCCGACATGGCGGCGGAGGGCCGGACGCTTCTGTACCAGCACGGCCTCGGCCTCGGCTACCTGGCCACGATCCGACCGAACGGCGGGCCACGCCTGCACCCGTTCTGCCCGATCCTTGCCGTGGGCGGGCTCTGGGGGTTCATCAACCACGGCTCGCCCAAGGGTGCCGATCTCGAGCGTGACGGGCGGTACGCGATCCACGCGTTCCCGAAGACAGACGGCGATGACGAGTTCTGCGTCGACGGCCGCGCGGTCGCGACGGACGACTCGACCGTGATTGCGGCCGTTCGCGGGGCCTACGAGGCGCCGACCCAGACGCCGTCGGACGAGACGCTCTTCGAGTTCCGAATCGAGCGCGCGCTCCTCGCGGTGTACGACGAGGTCAATTCGTGGCCGCCGCAGTACACGCGCTGGTCCGCGACGTCCTAGGCGGCGAGCCGTTCGTTCGCGCGTGTTGCGAGGTGCAGTCCGGCGAGACCGGGCAGTCGATCGATGTGGCGGTCGACCCGCTCCGCCGCGGCCCGACCGTCGGGCCCACCGAACAGGTGAGTGCCGACGAACACCACCTCGTCGTCGGGCATGACGTCCGAGCCGACCGGTGTCCAGAACCGCCGTAGCGCGAAACGAGTCGCGCGCTGCACGAGCCGGTCGCCCTCGAGGCGCTTCGCGGCCTGTGACGCGTAGAAGTCGATGTGCCCGCCCTCCTGGCGCATGATGCGCCGGAGCAGCTCAGCGAGCGTCGGATGCGCGGCGCGCTGGGCCAAGCGGCCGTACGCCGCCTGTGCGGTCCACTCGTTGATCGCACCCCAGGTCATGTGGATCGCCGCGAACGAACGTCCGGCGATCGCCGAACCGAGCCCGAAGAACACGGGCGACAAGCTCTCCTTGACCTTGAGCCGGGTGCGCATGGGCATCACGCGATCCCCGCCGCAAGGTTCGCCGTGGGCGGCGAGCACCGCGCCGAGTGCCTCGCCGTGCCAGTACTCCTCGAGTGCCCACATGGTGAGGAACGTCGTCATCTCGTGGTCGCGATGTGCGGGCGTCACGAGAAGGTCGCGCAGGTAGCAGATCGTGTGGTGCTCGATGTCGTGCATGTAGCGGATGCACCGCAGTGAGTCGTGGTCGAGAGGATCACGCTCGAACACGGTGAAGTCGACACCGTCGAGGGCGACCGGCCCCGACCGCCGCTTGTAGCTGTCGATGTTGAAGCCCATGGATCAATTTCGTCGCGCGCCGGCGTCCGGATGACAAGGCGATGTGGCGTTCACCACACCCCCTCAGTTCGATAGACACCACGTCACGCCGTCTGGGAGACTCCGCGCGTGGAAGGAGGATCGGTGGGCCTTCCGTCTGGCGATGTCACCTTCGTGTTCTCGGACATCGAGGGTTCGACGCGCCTTCTGAAGAGACTCGGCGACCGCTACGACGCGCTCTACGAGCGCCACGCCGAGCGCCTGCGGCAGGCATGGCGTGCGCATGGGGGCCATGAGGTGAACACCGAAGGCGACTCGTTCTTCGTCGCGTTCACGAACCCGGCCGACGCGATAGCGGCTTGTGCCGACGGGCAACGGTTGTTGGCGGCCGAGCCGTGGCCCGACGACGGTGTCGTGCGAGTGCGGATGGGCATTCACAGCGGGCTGGCTTCCCCGCGGAACGGTGACTACCTCGCTCTTGCGGTGAACCGCGCCAAGCGTGTCTCCGATGCGGCGCACGGCGGGCAGGTGCTCGTGTCCGAGGAATCCGCGGTCCCAGTCGACGACGCACCGGACATCAGCCTCGCGCCGGCTGGAACCTTTCGGCTTCGCGACTTCGACAACCCGATCCAGCTGTTCCAGCTGCGCTCCCCGTACATCGATCCCTCCATCACCGCGGTGCGGGCGATACCGGCCGAAGGGCACAACCTCGTACGCCCGGCCACGTCGTTCATCGGTCGCGAGGACGACATCCCAGCGGTCGCGTTCCTCATCGCTCCGGGACGTGTTGTCACGCTCACGGGGCCCGGTGGGGTGGGCAAGAGCCGCATCGCCACGGAGGTCGGGATCGCCCTCGCACCGGACTGGCGCGATGGTGTCTGGCTGGTCGACATCTCGCAGGTCGAAGACCGGGTGCTCGTCGGTGATGCGATCGCAGAGGCAGTGGGCGCCGACAGCTGGGCGGACGCGATGGATCGCCTTCGTACGCGCTCCGCGCTCGTGGTCCTGGATAGCGCCGAGACCCAGTTGGACACGTGTGCGCAGCTCGCGGCCGAGCTCGTCACCTCCTGCGCGGCCGTCGGAGTGCTGGCAACGAGCCGCCGGCCACTCGGTGTCGGTGGCGAGAGGGTGGTGCGCATCGCCCCGCTGTCGGAGGCGGCGGCGGCGCAGCTCTTCGCTGAACGCGCAAAATCCGTTCGGAACGACTTCGTGTACGACGATCCCGCGCAGAGCGCGGTCTCCGACATCTGCTCGCGCCTCGACGGGTTGCCGTTGGCGATCGAGATCGCCGCCGCCCGCGTGGGCGTGCTCGACTCGAACGAGATCTTGGCGGGCCTCGACGAAGGCCTGCGTCAATTCCGCAGCCGGGACCGAAGCCTCCCAGAGCGGCAGCGCACAATGCAGGCGCTCCTCGACTGGAGCTACAGGCTCCTCGAGGAGGATGAGCGTGCGGCGCTTCGCCGGCTGTCGGTGTTTGGTGGTGGGTTCTCGCTCGCGGGTGCGACGGCCGCCGCTGCCGCCGACGACCTTGATGGCGAGGATGTCCCCGAACTGGTCTGGTCGCTCGTGGATCAGTCGTTGCTGATCGCCGATCTCGCCGCGAACGGCACCCGCTATCGCTTCCTCGAGACGGTGCAGCGTTACGGCCGCGACCTGTTGGCTGAGGAGGGGGCCACGGTCGATGTCGCAGTGAAACTCGCGGCTTGGCTCCTCGAGCGACTTGGTCCGTGGCGAGCGCTCGACCGTACGTGGCTGGGCGACATGGGGCTCGAGCTGACCAACATCCGCGCGCTGATCCCCCTGCTCGCGGGAACCCAACCCGAGGTGGCGCAGCAGCTTGCCTGCGCGATCGGCCGCTATCACTACCTGCCCCAGGGGCTCGGTGGCGGCATCGAAGAGATGACGCACTACGTCGACGAGCTCACCCTCCCGACGCCCACCCGAGTCGCGATGCTGACGACGCTCGGTGACATCGAGCTGCGCACGGCGAACATCAAGGCCGCCGAAGAGGCCGTCGCTGAAGCGGAACAGCTGCGTGACACCGTTGGGGTACCGGCGTGGGATGAGGTTTGCGTCGAGCGGACGAGCGGCGAGATCGCGCTTCGCGTCGGCGACCTGGATAGGGCGATCGTGATCGCCGAGAACGCACTCCAGCGCAATCTGTCCTCGCGAGCGCGAGCCCGCATGTTGAACCTTCTCGGACTCGCATCGATGTTCGCATCGGATCTGGACGCGGCGCTTGCGGCGTTCGAGGAAGAGCTCGAGGTGCTGCTCGTGGACGGCCACGAGGGGATCCTGAGCACTGCGCACGGCAACCTGGCAGAGGCCGCGATGCGAGTCGGGCGAACTGCGACCGCCGCGCGTCATCAGCTCGCTGGCCTCGACCTCGCCCTCGCACTTGGACAACCGGTGCCCATCGCTTACTCATTGATCATGGCGTCGCGCATCACGGCGGCGACAGGCGGCTGGCGCAACGCTGTCGAGCTCTACTGCCACGCGGAGGCGATGCTCGAGGAGACTGGTCATCGGCTGTACGAGGCCGACCAAGAGCTCAGCGACGCGGTCATGCGCGACGCCCGAGTCGAGCTCGGCGACGCGGCCTTCGAGGCCGCGTCCGAGGCGGGCCGCACGTCGAGGACGGGCGACGCCGTAACGATGGCGCAGGAGGTGCTCGCCGCCGTTCCCGAACGGGCGATGAACGATCCGCGGCCGGCGATCTGAACGGCATCACAAGAGAAGAAAGGCGGGAGCCATGCCCATCATCAACCAAGGAACACCCAACGAGCCGCCCGTGCCCGAAGGGCCGTGGCAGGGGCGGGTGTCAAGCGCGCGCGTTGCCGGGCGTGAGATCAAGTTTCGGCCGAATCAGATTCTCGTGCGATCGATGGACCAGGAAAAGTTGGAAGACGCCCTGAACGCCTACGACTTGACTCCCGTGTTCCTCATTGACGCGTGGTGGACGGTTGAGGTCCCTCCGGGGAAGGAGATCTACTGGGCCGAGCGCATCCGCGCGGATGGCTTTCGAGCCGAGGTCAACCACGTCATGTTCACCGATCCGGGGTTCGCTCATCCGGGGTTCGCTCATCCGGGGTTCGCTCATCCCGGGTTCGCTCATCCCGGGTTCGCTCATCCCGGGTTCGCTCATCCCGGGTTTGCTCACGCGATGTTCGACCTCGACATGCCAGTCATGCCGAACCTGATCTTGGGCAACCCGATCGCCTATTCGGCCTACGAGCAGACCGGCGTTCGTCCGAGTTGGGCTCGCCCGTCGGCCGCTCCGCCGTACTGCCCGCAGGAGCCGGGCCAGACCGGCGACGGTCACGTGTTCATCTTCGACACGGGTTTGGCCAACGCGCTGCTGTCGGGCCTTGGTGTGACGGGCGACGTCGAGATCGCGTCGTTCGGCGGGAACTTCCTCGATCCGGTCGCAGGCCACGGGACATTCATTGCGGGCCTGGTGAAGTTGATCGGAAACCCGGGGACGGTCCACGTAGAGCATGTCGTCACGTCGTTTGGCGACGTTGACGTCCTGAACGCCGGTTACCGCATCGGGACGCTCGCTTCGGCGGACCTGTCCGACGTGATCATCAGCCTCTCGTTCGGCAGCGAAATGGACGAGAACCCCAATATGTCCTTTCTCGGGGAGATGATCCGGACCGCGCAGGACCAGGGTGCCGTGGTCGTCGCCTCAGCCGGCAACGACGCTTCGCACCGCCGGCGCTACCCCGCGGCCTTTCGCGACGTTGTGGGGGTCGGAGGGCTCGGCCCCTACGGTCCGGCGCCGACCACGAACTACGGGCGTTGGGTGCGGGCGTGCGCGCCGTCGACCGATCTCGTGAGCACGTTCTTCGATGATTTCAACGGGCCGGTTCCGCGCCTCGATGTGATGGGCGATGCCGACCATTTCGCGGGGTGGGCGACGTGGAGCGGCACCTCGTTCGCGGTGCCGATTGTCGTCGCGGCCCTTGTCCGCGAGATGACGCGGTGCGGGTGCAACGCGAAGGAGGCGGTCGAGAGAGTGATCGACGACCCGGCCCTTTACCGAATCCCCGGCCTCGGCACCGTCGTCAATCTCACGCTGGGGTCGCCCGCACCCCTTCCCCCGCCGGGCTAGCTCGGGTCACACACGCCTCGTACGGCACGTCGATGACGATCGACTACGGGCCGCAGTACGTGGCCGACCTGCCGTTCACGGCGCGGCGTGCGGTTTCACCAGAGCTGGTACCGGGCGACCGTCCTCGGCATCGGCTACGGCACGGGCCCGCAGCCGTCATCACCGCAGCCGGTTCGGCAACATGCTCGACGCCGAGGCGGGCGCCGCAGGGCTGAACTTCCTCACGCCCGCGACCTTCGACGTGGCGCGCCGGCCGTATCGCGCAAGGTCCGGGCGTGGAGCCATTTCGTTGCCTGCACAACATGCTCTCGAGCCAGCCGATGTGCTTCAACCTGTTCGGGCCGCTCGTGCACGACCACGCGCTCGCGACGCGGGTGATGCGAGCCACGCTGCCAGGTGAGGTCGGCGAGGTCACCGATGTGCGCATCGAGTACGCGCCGAGTCCCAAGGCGGAGTACCTCGACGACCGCACCTCGTTCGATGCATTCGTCGCATACGTGCGGCCTGAGGGCGAGCCCGCCTTCCTCGGCATCGAGACGAAGCTCACCGACGCGTTCTCCGAGCGTGAGTACGACGGCCCCACCTACCGGCGCTTCACCGAGTGCGAGCCGTCGCTCTGGCGCCGCGACGCGTGGCCGTACCTCGCCGACTCGCGGTGGAACCAGCTCTGGCGCAACCACCTGCTGGTCGAGTCGCTCTGCCGCCACCGAACACCCGTGCACGGCACGCGCGGCCGGCTGGTGCTCGTGCACCACCCGGGCGATGCGGCGATCTCGCCCGTCGTCGATCAGTACCGCTCGTTCCTCACGTTCCCCGACGACATGTTCCGCGCCTGGCCGCTCGACTGGCTCATCGATGCCTGGGACGCGGTTGCCGAGAGCGAAGCCGAGCGTCAGTGGCTCGCTGAGTTCCGAGTCCGCTATGTCGCTCTCGATCGCAGTCAGGAGGCGTGGGAAGGCCTGCGCTAGTACCAGATCGCCTGGGCGTGGCCTCGCACGACCGGCGGCGCCTCGGGAACGCAGACGCCCTCCCCATGGGCCAGTCGTCGGGCCGACCACGCCACCGCGCACGCGTCGAGCAGGTCGTCGCGGCCCACACCGCTCAGGCGGGCGGGCACCGCAGCCCCGTGCTCGTCGAGCGCTCGGCGCCGGATCTCCTCACCTTCTCGCGAGCGCTTTGGCTCGACGACGACACGACCGACCATCGCACCGAACGCGGCCTCGGGAAAGACCTCGTAGACGGGGCATGGCGCGCCCACGAACCACGCTTCCACCTCGGCGATCTTGGGCACCAGATGCCAGGTCTGCTTCGAGATGCCCTTGCCGCACCTTTGGCGAGAGATGCGGAGCGCCTCGTCGTAGGTCTTCGCGCTGAGGACGTCGCGCACCGGAGCGTTGAACACTCGACTCCCACACGGTTCGATCAGCTTCCGCGCGGCGGCGTCGCAAGGACGGTCAGTGTCGTCGTTGAGATGGATCGGGATGTCGATGCCGATCGCCGCCACCGGTCCCACCGCACTCTGCCAGCGTTCCGATCGACGCCGCGAACATCGCGACCGGCTCCTCATCGTCGTCGAGCGCGACGCCGACCCAACCGCCGCGACACCCGTCGACCCCGAGCACCCTCACGACCGCGGCTCATCCGGCTTTCGCGGCCTCGGCTTCGAGCTCGGTGACGATCTCGGCCAGCTCCCGGGCCAACGCCGCGGCGGGCTCCTTCGTCATCCTCGTGGTGAACACCGTCGACAGCTCTCGGTAGTACCACGCCTGCTTCGAGGCGCCGGCGTTGAACCGGTCCCACACCTTCGGCCCGATCGTTCGAGCATCCTTCACCGTGGCACGCGCGTTGTAGACCTTGTCTGCGCACGACACGAGGAGAGCGTCCTTCTTGGCGGTACGCACGTGCTTGATGTAGGCAACCTTGCGCTTCTTCCACTTGTCCTTTTTCTTCGGATCGCTCTTGAGGCTGTCCGAGCAGTCCTCGACCATCCGGGCGACCTTCGGTCCGAACTTCTTGCGGATCTCACGCAGGCGAGCTCTGCCGCCATGATCCTCCGCCACGTCGTGCAGCAGCGCCGCCGCGGCCTGCTCGTCGGATCCGCCGTGTTCGAGCACGAGTGACGCGACGTCGAGGAGGTGCGCGAGCACCGGGATGTCTGTCGATTTGCGTACGTCCTCGCGGTGCCAATCCGCCGCGTACGCGAACGCGCCACTCAGGAGCTTGTAGTTCCGTGGTGCAGCCATGGCGAAACGTCTAGCAGGGCGAACCTCCGGCCCGGGTCATCGTCCTCGGGCGTCGAGCTCGGCGATGAGCTTCTTCGGTGCGATCACCCGGTAGGCGTCCTCCAGGATCTGCGCCATCTCGTCCCAGTCGATGTCGACGTCGAGGCGCACGCCGAGCCACCCTCGTCCGCCGACGTACGGAGGCTTGAAGAACCGGTCGGGCTCGGCCTCGACCACCTCGCCTTGCACTCCGGGCGGCGCCGCGCACCACAGATGCGCGAACTGGTTGTGGTGGTGCCCGTCCTCCATGAGCATCACGAACGTCGACTTGCCCCGGACGAACCAGCTGGGAGCGCCGTGACTGAGCCGCTCGGTCACCTCGGGGAACGCCATGCAGATCTTGCGCACGTTGCCGAGCAGGTCGACGCGCTTCGGGCTCACCGCACCACGTTTCCACGATTCACGTGGTCCGCGGCACGTGGAGCTCCCGCGGACCTAACGTCCGCGCATGCCGGCTCCGCTCACCACGTCGCATTGGATCCCCGACGACAGCGGCCCTCCGCTCCGTCCGCACGTCACGGTTGGGAGCGCGCTCCGACAGGTCGCCGCCGAGGTGCCCGATCGCATCGCGCTTGTCGAGGGTCTGCCCGACCCTGCCGCCCGCCGAAGGTGGACGTACGCCGAGCTCCTGCGCGACGCCGAGAAGTGTGCGGCCGCGCTGCTCACCCGGTTCGAGCCGGGTGAACACATCGGCGTTTGGGCCCACAACCTTCCCGAGTGGGTCGTGCTCGAGTACGGCGCCGCGCTCGCCGGCCTCACGCTCGTCACCGTGAACCCGTCGTTCCAACCGGCCGAGGTCTCGTACGTGCTCGGGCAGTCGAAGTCGGTCGGTGTGTTCATCGTGCCGGAGGTGCGAGGGAACCCGCTTGCCGCCCACATCGAGACCATCCGCGCCGATCTTCCCGAGCTGCGGGAAGTGCTACGGCTCGACCAGCTCGGTGAGCTCGCTGCGGCCGCGCCCAGCGACCAGCCGCTGCCGGAGGTCGGCCCGAACGACCCCGTGCAGATCCAGTACACGAGCGGCACGACCGGCTTCCCGAAAGGAGCCGTGTTGCGCCACATGGGCGTAGTGAACAACGCCGTCCTGTGGGCCGAGCGGGTCGGGATCCCCGACGGCGCGGCCTTCTTGACTCCGATGCCGCTGTTCCACACCGGCGGATGCGTGGTCTCGGTGCTCGGTGCGCTGGGGAGCCGCGGAACCTTGGTGCTCATGCCGGGATTCGACCCCGCCCTGATGCTCGCTCTCGCCGAGTCGGAGCGAGCAGGTGTCATGGGTGGCGTGCCCACGATGATCATCGCGGCGATGCAGCATCCCGATCTTGCGACGCGCGATCTGTCGTCGGTGCGCGGGGTGTTCTCAGGCGGTGCGCAGGTGCCGGAGGCCCTCGTGCGCGGTATCGAGGACACTCTCGGGGTCGACTTCACGATCATCTACGGCCAGACCGAGTGCTCGCCCGTCCTCACCAACACGTTCCCGACCGACACGGCCGAGGACAAGGGCCAGACCGTCGGTCCGCCGCTGCCGCACACCGAGGTGCGCATCGTCGACCCGGTGTCGCTCGAGACCGTGCAGGTCGGTGAGCGTGGTGAGCTCTGGGCCCGTGGCTACTGCACGATGATCGAGTACTTCGACAAGCCCACCGAGACGGCTGACACGCTGCTGCCCGACGGCTGGCTGCGCACGGGCGACCTCGCGACGATGGACGAACGCGGCTACTGCCGCATCGTTGGCCGTCTCAAGGACATGATCATCCGCGGCGGGGAGAACCTGTTCCCCGCAGAGATCGAAGAGGTGCTCTTCCGCCACCCCGCGGTGGCCGAGGTCGCCGTGGTCGGTCTCCCCGACGAGAAGTGGGGCGAGATCGTCGCGGCATTCCTTCGTCCTGCGGATGCGTCGGCCCCGCCGAAGGTCGCCGAGCTGCGCGCGTACCTGCGGGAGCACCTCTCACCACAGAAGACCCCGTCGCAGTGGTTCCTCGTCGACGAGTTCCCGCTCACCGGTTCGGGGAAGGTCCAGAAGTTCGCGATCCGAGAGGCGTGGGAGAAGGGCCTCTACGACCAGGCGTCGCTCGGCGAGGCCTAACGTCCGGGCATGGACCCCAAGGACAGGATCGCGGTCGTCACGGGCGCGGCCGGCGGCATCGGCAGTGCGCTCGTTCGTGCGCTCGTCGGGGCGGGAGCGAGGCTCGTGGTGGCGACGGACATCTCGGCGCCGACCTCGACCGACTCGAAGGTGCTGCCTCGCGCCCTCGATGTCACCGACCAAGCCGCGACGAGCGCTCTGGTCGAGGAGATCGAGTCCGGGCACGGCCCGGTCGATCTCTGGTTCGCCAATGCCGGCGTCAGTGGAGGTGGTCAGTACGACGCGCCGGACTCGGCATGGGAGCGGCAGTGGCAAGTGAACGTGATGGCCCACGTCTACGCGACGCGGGCGCTGATGCCGGGGTGGCTCGCCCGCGGCGAGGGGCATCTCGTTACGACGGCGTCGATGGCTGGCATCCTCACATCGCTGGGCGACACGGTGTACTCGTCCACGAAGCACGCCGCTGTGGGCTTCGCCGAGCTCACGGCGATCACCTATGCCGACCGCGGCATCAAGGTGTCGTGCATTTGTCCCGGCGCCGTCGACACGCCCATGCTGCGCGGCGCACTGGGCAACGCGGACAACGCGGCGGACAACGCCAGCGCGTTCATCGGCGGAGGTGGTGTGCTCTCCGCCGACGAAGCGGCGGCGCGTGTGCTCGAAGGCGTGCGGGAGGACCGGTTCTTGATCCTCACGCATCCCGAGATGATCGAGTACATGACGCGCAAGGCCGGCGACACCGACCGTTGGATCCGCGGGATGGCCCGCCTGTGGGCGCGTGCCCGCGAGATGACCCCCTAACTGAGCAGCTCGCGCACCCGCGCACAGAAGCGATCGGGCGCGACGAGGTGCACCCAGTGGCCGTGGTCGGGCCACACCTCCACGACCGCCTGCGGAATGCGGGCCTGCAACCACTCCGCGTAATGCGAGCCGGGATCGAGCCCGTGCAGTGCGAGATACGGAGCGCTGATCGTCGCGGCAAGCGTGTTGGCGACTCCGTCCAGGGCTTCGTCGGGCGCGGAGAAGATGAGGTCCCACACGCCGAGCACGACGTCCTGTCGAGCGCGGGCGCGGTGCGTGGCCAGCTCGGCCCGAAGGTCGGCGTCGGCCATCGGTCCGATCATCGACTCGAGCACCATCCCGATCGTCTCGGTGAACGCATCGCTGCGAAGGGCGGGCTCGAGGGGGCGGACAGCGGCGGCGAAGTCGCTGAACTTCATCAGCTGGTCGACGTTGACGACCGCGGTGACGGGTGCCTCGGCGGCGTAGGCGGTGACGACCGCGCCGCCGAGCGAGTGCCCGATCAGGGCCGGCTCGTGGAGGTCCTCGGCTCGCACGACGGCCGCGAGGTCGGCGGTCATCGCGAGCGCGCTGTAGTCGGGCGCGTCGCCGGACTCTCCGTGGCCCCGCAGGTCGAGGGCGACGCACGTGAACTCGGGCGCCAGGCGATCGATGACCGGACGCCAATCCGAGCGCGAGTCGGTGAGCCCGTGCACGAAGAGGATCGGCGGTCCGGCGCCAGTGCGGTCGTACTCGATCTCGACGCCGTCGTCGGTTGTGCACCGCACGGCTGGAGTGTTGCATGCTCGCTGCGATGTCGCCCGAGGTGCTCCTCCACTTCAGCGAGGATCCGACGATTACGCGCTTCGAGCCGCACGTGCCCGCGACGAACCCCACGCACGAGCCTGCGGTATGGGCGATCGACGAGCAGCACGCACCCGTGTACTGGTTCCCGCGGGACTGCCCTCGTGGCTCGGTGTGGGCCAACTCCGAGGCCGAACGACTCGTGCTCGCCGACCTGTTCCACACCACCGCTCACCGGGTGCACGCCACGAGGCTCGATTGGCTCGAACGGATCCGCCATGCGCGGCTCTTCGTCTACGAGCTCGACCCCACCCCGTTCACCGAGTGGCCCGCGGCCGAGGGGCAGTGGACGGCGCGCGACCCGGTGGAGCCGATCGGTGTACGCCCCGTCGGTGATCTGCTCGACCTTCATGTGCGCGCGGGCATCGAGCTTCGGTTCATGCCCGACCTCACGAGCTTCTGGGATCTCGTCGTAGTGAGCGGTCTTCGGTTCTCCGGGGTCAGGCTGCGCTTTCGGTAGTCGTCGTGGCGAACCGGTGGCACACTCGACCCATGCCTGATGACCGCGAGCTCTCGGACATCAACCCCTACGACCTCATGGAGTCGGAGGCCGCCCGGCTCGAGTTCTACTTCGCCTCCCTCACCGGCGACGCGTGGGACCAGCCGTCGGCGTGCGAGGGATGGTCGGTGAAGGACGTGCTGGCGCACCTCGCCGGCGGCGAGGAGTACAACCGGGCGTGTCTCACCGACTCCATCGGCGCGATGTTCGAGCGGTACACATCTCGCGGTGCCACTGACGTGAACTCGTTCAACGAGCTCGGCGTGAGCGATCGCAAGGATCAGCGTCCGGCTGACCTGCTCGACGAGTGGCGTCGGGAGAACGGCGAGACCCGGTCCGAGATGCGGCACCGCGACGGTGAGCAGATGCCCACCGCGGTCGGCCAGTATCCGGTTCGGTGGCAGGCGTGGCACCTGGCGTCCGAGCTGGCTACTCACGCCGACGACGTCAACGTCCCCGTCACCCACAAGCGGGAGGAGGACGCGCGCCGCGACTGGCGCGTGCGGTTCGCCCGGTTCGCGCTGGCCGAGAGCAAGCCCGACGTCGAGGTGCAGATCATGAGCGGCGGCACGTGGGTGCGCGCCGACGGCAACGAGGCAACGCTCAGTGACGACGATCTGATCGACGCGGTCAACGCCCGCCTTCCGGCGGACCACAAGCTCAAGCCCGCTCTCCGCGAGAAGCTCGCGTCCTTGGGATAGAACCACAGCGGTGGGAATCGGGGATCCGGGGTGGGGCGGGAGTTGGCGCGCGTTGATCCCGGGTGTCGTGCGGATGGGCGCTTCAGCCCGCTCGATGCTGTCGACTCTCCGGCTCTCGTTCGTTGCGTACGTCGTGTCGGTCGTGCTCTTCGGGGTCGTGCTTTTCTTCGTCGTGCCGCCAGGGAACGACGAGGCATCGATGAGCGGGGTCGCGGTGGCGGTCGTTGTCGCGATCGGGCTGGTAGCGCTCGTGGGAGCGAAGCTGCTGGAGAAACCTCTCGATTGCACCGACGCTCAAGGGTTGGCGGCGGCATACCGGACCCGATTCTTCCTCCGGGTTGCGGGAGCTGAGATCGGCGCGTTCGCGGGCTTCGTCATGGCCTTCGTCGTTCACGACGCAGTGGCCTACCTGCCGGGGCTCGCACTGACGATGATCGGCTTCTGGCGCGCGGCGCCGACGGCACGACATCTGGAGGCCGATCAGGAGACGCTGAACGCCGCGGGGTGTCCCGTCTCTCTGCTCGCGGCGCTGACGGTGGCGCCTACTCCGCCAGGTCTCGAACCGCGACCACCTTCGTCGGCGTGAGGCGCACGAGCATCTCGGGCGGTACGGCGTTGCGCCGTCCGTACTCGTCAGCGCGGTCGGCGCCTATGTAACGACCGGCGATGCGCGTCGCCCAGAGCAGCAGCTCACCGGGATCGGTCGAGGTCTTCGTCGTGCCCGCGATCGTCACGAAGCTGAACGGCGGACGCTCGTCGTCGACGCACACGCTCACCCGACCGTCACGCAGGATCGCCTTGCCCTTGATCGACCGTGCCGACGTCATGAACATCACGTCGTCACCGTCGAGGTCGATCCAGACCGGAGCCACATGCGGGCTGCCATCGGCTCGCACGACGGCGAGCTTGGCGGTGTGCGCGGGAAGGGCGGTGACAAACGACTGCCACCATCCATTCGGCGCCCGATTCTCCGGCATCACTCAGTCTTCGTCCGGTCGGCGCCGCCGCGGGGCCGACTCCTCGATGACGTTGCGGAACTGCTCCCAGTTCAGGCGATGGAAGTACTTCTTGGAGTTCTTCGGCCACCAGTCGACACCGCCTTTGGACAGGTGGAGCTCGCCGAGCTTGCCTTCCTCGTCGCTCGACACAACGAACACGACATCGACCTTGTTCACGAGTCGGGCGGTCTGCTTCATCTCGATCATGTGGATCGCCATCGGCGCACCGTACGCCGATGGACGTCAGCGTGACGTGTTGCGAGGGACGTCGCGGAACGGCATGTCGCGATCGACTTGCGGCTCCTTCGGCAACCCGAGCACTTGCTCGCCGATGATGTTGCGTTGGATCTGATCCGTGCCGCCGGCAATGGAGACCGCGGGCACTGACACGATCACCTCCGCGACGACGCCGTCGAGCGCACCGTCCTCGTAGTCGAGCATCGCCGAGGCTTCGCCGATCAGCGCGTGAGCGATCGCCGCGCCGCGCGCGACGTCGCTGGCGGCCAGCTTGCCGAGCGAGCCCTCGGGGCCGGGCGGACGGCCGAGCGCACGTTGGGCCTGAGCCCGCTGCGCAGTCCATTGGTTCGCCCGCACGAGCGCAAGCACCTCGGTGATCTGTTGGCGCACCACCGGGTCGCCGCTGCGGCCCCGATCCCGGGCCGAGTCGATGAGGAGATCAGCGCGCCCCGCTCGTTGCGGGTACCACGAGTAGGTGGCGAAGTACGCGTCGGCCTCGGCCCGCGCTTCCCGGACGGCTCGCCCCTCGACTCCCGGTAGGCGTGGACGGTGCATCGTCGCGAACCGCCGCTCGTGGGCGAGGGTCGTCGAGCGCGGCGCGCCATCCCTCGCCGGGCTCACCGACCATCAGATCGACGGGGATCCGAGCGTCGGTGAGGAACACCTCGTTGAACGACGCGTGGCGGTTCATCTGCCGCAGTGGCCGCACCTCGACCCCGGCCTGATGCATCGGCAGCGCGAAGTAGCTGATGCCGCGGTGCTTGGGCACGTCCCAGTCCGTGCGGGCGAGGAGCATGCCGTAGTCGGCGTGATGCGCACTCGTGTTCCACACCTTCTGCCCGTTGACGACCCACTCGTCGCCGTCGAGCTCGGCACGGGTTGTCAGTCCGGCGAGATCGGACCCACTGCCGGGCTCGCTGAACAGCTGGCACCACGTGTCCTCGCCGGTGATGATGCGTCGCAACAGGCGAGCGCGCAGGGCGTCGGGGCCGTGCTCCAAGATCGTCGGCGCCGCGAGGGCCATGCCACCACCCACCGGCGGGCCGACCGCACCGGCGTCGGAGAGCTCCTCGTGCACGATGCCGTCGGACCAGGCCGGCAGCCCTCGACCGAACCACTCCTGTGGCCACGACGGGCACGCCCATCCCGAGTCGGCCAGCATCGTGCGCCATTCGACGAGGGCAAGATCTGCGTCCCAGTGGGTGGCAAGCCACCCTCGAAGCTCGGCGCGCACCTCGTCCTGTTGGGACACCGCGACGAACGTACGCGGTAGCGTGAGGCTCTGCAGGAAATCGTTTTCCGCGATATCGAGCTTGGGATTTCTCAGCGGGGGACCGTGGACGATCGGGAGCGCCAGCAGTACGAGGACGACGGCTTCGTCGTGCGCGAAGCCGTGTTCTCACCGGACGAGATCGCCGAGATGATCGTTGCGTGCGAGCAACTCCTGGACGACCTCGTCCGTGATCGGCAGGGTCGGCGCATCCATGTCGGCAGCTACGTCTTCGACCCTGACCTCACTCGTCAGACATACATCAAGTGGGAGGGCGACAGCGACATCGTCCACGGCATCGAGCCGTTCGCACATCTCAGCCCCGCGCTCGACAAGTGGGCGCACGACCCGCGGTTCCTCGATCTGGCGTCGGACGTGCTCGGCACCGATGTGATGCTCTTCACCGAGAAGCTGAACCTGAAGCGGCCGCACCACGGCGGGGTCAACCCCATGCACCAGGACCATCCGTACTGGGTGGGCACCGCCGACGATGCCGACCGCGTGATGACGATCATGCTCATGCTCGACGACGCAACGCTCGCCAACGGTTGTCTCCACGTGGCGCCCGGCAGCCACAAGTCGGGCGAGTGGTCGAAGCGCACCGACACCGACGAGTTCGGGCAGAACGAGATCGACGCCACCGCGTACTCCGACGCCGAGCTCGTGCCGCTCGAGCTGAAGGCCGGTTCGTTCGTGGCGTTCGGACCGTTCCTCGTGCATCAGTCGGCACCGAACACCTCCAACACAGAACGGCGGGCGCTGCTGTTCAGCTATCAGCCCCTGGGCTTCACGCACATGCGCGACAAGTTCCCGAAGCCCCGCGCGAAGTCCGAGCCCAAGCCGGCATGAGCGCGACCGAGCTTCCGCCGCTCCCCGCGGCGACCCTCGACGTGACGGCGACACCGGATCAGGTCGCGTCCTTCGCTGAGAACGGCTACGTCTCGATCGACCGCATCACCACCGACGAGGAGGTCGAGTGGCTCGGTCTCGTCTACGACCAGCTGTTTGCGGACAAGCGGGGCGGGTTCGAGGGCGGGTACTTCGACCTGTCCCGACCGTACGACGTTGAAGGTGACGACCTGCTGCCGCAAGTGCTGATGCCCGAGTATCAGCACCCACAGCTGCGCGACACCGTCTACTTCCGCAACGCCCGCCGCGTGGCGGCTGCGCTGCTCGGGGCCGACGAGGCACAGCTCCACGGGTGGGGCCACATGATCCTGAAGCCGGCCCAGCGCGGGCATGAGACGCCGTGGCATCAGGACGAGGCCTACTGGCCTCCGGACAAGTCCTACACCGCAGTCGGCGCGTGGATGCCGCTCGACGACGCGACGGTCGAGAGTGGATGCCTCCACTTCGTGCCCGGGTCGCACCGCGGGCCAGTGCTGTCGCACCACCACATCGGCAACGACCCCGCCGTGCACGGGCTCGAGGCCGACCACCCCAACACTTCGGGCGCGGTCGCGGTGCCGATCCCCGCCGGTGCAGCGACGTTCCATCACCCGCGGATGATCCACTACGCCGGCCCGAACACCACCGGCGGCGATCGACGCGCGTACGCCAACGAGTTCCAACTCGCGCCGATCAGGTCGCCGCAGGCCGACGAGCGCCCATGGCTCGACGAAGGCCGCAAAGCCTGGGACGCGCGCACAATCACCTGATGAATCCGCTCCATCAGAACTTGGCCAACCCGGCGTTCATCGATCCGACGCTCGACAGCCGCGCCGTGACATTCGAGAACCCGACCGGTGGTCGGGGCGCGGGCGGCAGCGCGCACGGGGGGCGCAAGGGTGCGCCGAACATGCGCATCAAGGCAGGCGAGTCAGTGGTGCTCGCCGACCTCGAAGGTCCCGGCACGATCCGCCACATCTGGATGACGATCCCGCCGGCTCCGCCCGAGCGCATGCGAGCACTGTGGATCGAGGTCTTCTACGACGGGTTGAAGGAACCCAGCATCTCGGTGCCCTTCGTCGACTTCTTCGGTCTGCCCCACGGCCGTCCCGTCGAGTACCACTCCGCACTGGTCTCCGTGCAAGAAGGGCGCGGCTTCAACTGTTACTTGCCCATGCCGTTCGAGGAGCACGTCCGCATCGTCGTCACGAACGGCGCGGAGCGCTCCACCGTCCTCTACTACCAAGTCGACTACACGGTCGAGGCCAAGCGCGAGGAAGGCGCTGGCTACCTCCACGTCGGGTTCCGCCGTCAGAACCCGACGGTGATGAAGGACGACTTCGTCATCGTCGACGGGCTCGAAGGCCCCGGTCGCTTCCTCGGCTGCGCGGTCGGCGTGCGCGTCATCGATGCCGGCGACTGGTACGGCGAGGGCGAGGTGAAGGTGTACCGCGACGGCGACACCGACCTCCCGACGATCTGCGGCACCGGTTTGGAGGACTACGTCGGCACCGCGTGGGGGATGGGCTCGCACCACGCGCCCTACGGCGGCGCGCCGCTCAACATCGGGCCCGACCGGCCCGACCAACCCGAGTTCGTCTCGTTCTACCGATGGCACGTGCTCGACCCGATCATGTACACGAGCGATCTCAAGGTGACGATCCAGCAGATCGGCGCGAAGTTCTTTGCGCTCGGGGGCGAGGCGGAGCTCGCGGCCTATGAGCAGGCGAACCCCGTCGCGGGTGAGGGTTGGCTCTACGACACGAGAGGCCGCTATCTCGCGTGGGGCATCGCCGAGCGCGTCGACGACTACTGCGCGACCTCGTACGTGTACTGCCGTTGGCCGCAGGCCGTGCCCCGGCTCGACCTCGCCGCCGCGCTCGCGGACATCGAGCGCCGACCGTGGGAGACCCCGCATCCCATGGAAGGCATGTCCGACGCCATCTCGGTCTAGCGGGACGGGGGGATCGTGCGTTCGCCGGTGATCTGGTTGACGTAGACCTTCCACGGGTAGTGGTCGCCCTCGTCGGGGCCGTCGACCGCGCGCAGGTGCTGCGTCAGGATCTTGCGCCACGCGTTTGTCGAGTTCGCGGTGGTCATGTGCGGCGTCTTCGAATGATGGAACGTGACGCTGCCGCGGCTGATCGGGCAGGCGACGGCGCGTGACTCATCGGGCTCGCAGAACAGCAAGTCGCTCTGCACGTTGTCCGGCTGGCGGTGGGGGAGCACGCCGTCGGCTTGGCCGCCGTTGATGAAGTGCATGCAGCCGTTCGCCTCGTCGACGTCGTGGAACGGCATCCAACACGTGATGCCGAGATCGTCGAGGTTGCGTCCCCAGTAGCCCTCGTCCTGATGCCAGAGCGTCGCCGCGCCCTTCATCGGCGGCTTGGCTAGGAACTGGTCGTACCAGAACTCGAGCGGGAAGCCCATCAGCGCGGAGCCGAACTCGACCGCCCACTTGCGGAACGGCGCGTCCTTCACGGCCTCGGGCCAGAGCATCGTCGGGCTCGACTGGAGGATCTTGAACTCGCGCTCGTCGCGCGACTTGTCCTTCTCCCACGCCCAGTCGAAGGCGAGCACTTCCTTCCGCTCGATGATCTTGTCGCACAGCGCGGTGAGCGCATCGAGCTCGTCGGAGTCGATGACGTCGCGCACGACGATGTAGCCGTGCGTCCGGTAGAAGTCGATGTCGTCCGCGGTGGCGGCGCGATAGGTCGTGGTCGCGGTCATGTGCTCTCCCGGACGATCAGGTTCGGATGAAGCAGGACTTCGCGAGGCGGCGGCTTCGGCACGGTCCGCGCCGCGAGGAGCAGCTCGGCCGCGCGCCGACCGATCTGGTAGGTGGGCTGCGCGACGACGGTGAGCGAGGGCTGGAGCAGCTTGGCCCAGGGTGCATCGTCGAATCCGACGATCCGCATGTCGCCGGGCACCCGCACGCCTCGCTCGCGCAGCGCCTCGAGCGCACCGAGGGTCATGAGGTTGTTGGTGACGAGGACGCCATCGGGCGGCTCGGGCAGATCGAGAAGCTCACACATCGCCTTGTAGCCGCCCGGCTCGCGGAAGTCCTGACGGATGACCAGAGACGGATCGTTGCCGTGCCCGGCCTCGCGCAGCGCGCGCCGGTATCCGGCGAGCCGCTCGTTCGCAGTGCTCAGTCGTTGCGGTCCGGTGATGCACGCGACGCGCGTCGAGCCCGCGGCGACGAGATGTGCGGTTGCCTCGGCCGCGCCCCGATCGTTGTCGACGAGGACACAGTCCACCTTGCGCCCGCCGGGCCGCCGGTCGACGGCCACGACCGCGATGCCGGCGTCGAGCAGTGGCTCGATCCGTGACGTCCGAGTCGACGCGACGGCGATCACGACGCCGGTCATGCGTTCGGCGATCGCCACGTCGACGTAGTCGGCTTCCTTGCGCACGTCCTCGTCGGAGTTGCACAACATCACTCGGAAGCCGTGCTCGCGGCCGCCGTCCTCGATGCCCCGCACGATCGAAGTGAAGAACGGGTTCTCGATGTCGGCGACGATGACCGCCCACACATCGGTGGCCTGCCGCCGGAGCGCTCGGGCCGGCCCGAAGGGCTGGTAGCCGAGCTCCGCGACTGCGGTACGGACGCGTGCGGCACGGTCGGTCGAGACGTCGCGGGTGCCGTTGAGCACGCGTGAGACCGTCGCGGTCGACACCTGCGCGGCTCGGGCGACGTCGTCGATGGTGATGGCCCGGGTCGACACACGGCGAGCATACGAGCCGGTGCGGTAGCGTCCTGAAATCGATTTCTTGGCGTCGTCCGACATGAGTCCCGACCAGTCAGAGTCGTTCTGGCAGAACGGCTATTTGCGGATCGAGGAGCCGATCACGACGCCCGACGAGCTGGCGTGGTTCCGCACGATCTACGACGACATCTTCGAGAACCCCAAGGTGCTCCGACTCCACTTCGACGGCGAGCGCGACGACGGATCGACCGGGGTGATCGACCAGATCCTCGGGCCCGAGCTCACGATCCCCGAGATTCTCCAGACGACCTACTTCGCGAACGCGCGGCGCATCGTGTGCGCACTGCTCGAGATCGACGAGTCGGAGATCACCGGCAGCGGCACGCACATGATCTTCAAGCCGGCGACCGCCGGTCGCGACACGCCGTGGCATCAAGACGAGGCTTACTGGGATCAGCCGGGCGTCACTGCGCACAGCCTCTCGGTGTGGATGCCGCTCGACGACGTCACGGTCGACAGCGGCTGCATGCAGTTCCTGCCCGGGTCGCACCGCAGCGAGATCATCGAGCACCGCAACGTCGGGCTCGGTGAGCCGCTCGTGCTCGAGGACGCTCCGGATCTGTCGGGCGCAGTCGCGTGTCCCATTCGGGCGGGGGGGGCGACGGTGCATCACTGCCGCACGATCCACTACAGCGGCCCGAACACGAGCGAGCGGCCGCGTCGCGCGATCAGCGCGCTCTTCCACGGTCCTGTGCAGCGTCGCGACGAGCCGCTCGAACGGACCTGGCTACCGCTCGCGCCGAAGTTTGCCAAGAGCTGAGCCGTCGCATGGCCGACGAGCGCGTCGCCGCGCTGCTCGCCGAGGTCGGTCTCCCGGCGAGCGCCGCCGGCGCCGTCACGGTCGAAGGACACGACCCGGTCTACGCGTCGCCGTTCCCAGTTGCCTCGTCGGCTGCGGTCGCGCTCGGCGCGGTCGGTGCGGCCGCGGCGCTCGTGTGGCAGGAGACGACGGGCGCGGCCCAATCCGTCGTTGTCGACACGCGCCGCGCCGGTGCGTCACTGCTCAGCTTCGTGTTTCAGCGGCTCCTCGACGGCCCCACCCCGCAGCGCATCGCCGACAACCCACTGGTCGCCCTGCACGAGTGCCGAGACGGACGGTGGGTCCACCTCCACGGCGCCTTCCCGCGTCTGGCCGATCCCACGCGCCGCGGTGCTCGGGATCTCGGACGGCGCTGACCTTGCCGCGGTCTCGGCCGCGGTGGCGAAGTGGGATGCCCAGGCGCTCGAGGACACCCTCGCTGAGGAGCGCGCCTGCGGGGCGGTGGTGCGCACTGCGCAGGAGTGGTCGCAGCATCCGCAGGGCACGGCTGTTGGCGCGCTCGCCCGCGTGGAGGTCGACAAGATCGGGGAGTCGCCCGCGGAGCGGGTGAGCGATGGGTTCCGTCCGCTCGGCGGCGTGAGGGTGCTCGACCTGACCCGCATCCTCGCCGGCCCCGCCAATGGGCGCACCCTGGCCGAGCACGGTGCCGACGTGCTGCTCGTCAACTCGCCCGCGCTCGACAACGTGCTTCCTTTCGTGATGGACACAAGCCATGGCAAGCGCTCGACGTTCCTCGATCTCGACGACGCCGAGGCTGCATCCCGCCTGCGTGCGCTCATTCCCGATGCCGATGTGTTCGCGCAGGGATACCGCAGCGGCGCGATGGAACGTCGCGGTCTGAGTCCACACGAGCTCGCGGAGATCCGTCCCGGCATCGTCTACGTCACGATGAACTGCTACGGCGACCTCGGCCCGTGGCGGCAGCGTCCTGGTTGGGAGCAGCTCGCGCAGACGGTGAGCGGCATTGCCGCTGTGCAGGGGGGCGACGGGCCGCCCACGCTCATCCCGGCCGCGGCGTGCGATTACACCACGGGCTACCTCGCCGCGCTCGGCACGGTCGCGGCGTTGTGGCGACGCAGCCACGAGGGCGGCAGCTATCACGTACGCGCCTCGCTCTGCCAGACCGCGGGCTGGTTCGCGAGCGAGCCGCGAGTCGACCGCGAGGCGGCATCCGGATTCGGCGATGTCGAGCCGTTCCTCGTCACGACCGACACGCCCTTCGGCGAGCTCCGTCACCTGGCCCCGGTCACGCGGATGAGTGCGACGCAGCCACGTTGGGCGTTGCCGACCACCCCGCTCGGTTCGCACGCCGCGGAGTGGATTGCCGCGAACCCGGAGGCGGCTGCGGGCAAGAAGAGGTGATGGACGAGAGCACGGACGCTGAGGTGATCGCCGCCTCGCTCGCCGATGCGGGCCGTTTCGCCGAGCTGTTCGACCGTCACGCCCGCGTGATCTTCCGGTATCTCGTGCGACGTGTCGGCCCCGAGGCTGATGACCTCCTCGGTGAGGTGTTTCGCGTCGCGTTCGAACGTCGAGAGACCTATCAGCAGTGCCGGCCCGATGCTCGACCGTGGCTGTATGGCATCGCGACCCGCCTCGTCGCTCGACACTGGCGGGGCGAGGCCCGCCGGCTCAAGGCGATGGCGCGCTTCGCGGCGCAGCGCTTCGGCGCTGACGACATGGCCGAACGCGTCGCGGCCTCGACGGACGCGGTGGAGGACTGGGCCCGCGTCGCCGATGCGGCCACGGACCTCCCGGAGGGGGAGCGGGACACGCTCCTGCTCTACGTCTGGGAGGACCTCAGCTACCAGGAGATCGCGCTCGCGCTCGATGTCCCCATCGGCACCGTGCGGTCGCGCATCAATCGGGCCCGCACGCACCTGAAAGGCATCGCGCCCGTCGTCGAGGGGAGGATGTCGTCATGAGCGACGAGCTCGAACCCCTGCGTCGACTCCGCCCCGACAACGTCCTGCCCGACGAACCGGGCGACCCCACTGTCTTGTCGCGCCAGAAGGAGCAGCTCATGTCACTCATCGACGACCAGCCCGAGACCACCATCCGCATGCCCGATCTGTATCCCCGGCTTGCGTATGCCGACGAGTTCGCCGCGCTCGACTACCTCGTGCGGGTGTTCGGCTTCACCGAGCTGCGGGAGGCCCGCATGGAGCACGAGTGGGATGGCCGTCAGCAGATGCTCGCCTGGTTGCGGCTCGGCACCGGCATCGTGATGATCGGCCACGCCAACCACGACGTCCACCGCATCTATGCACCCGGCGAGCTCGGGCACACCACGGTCATGCTCAACCTCAACGTCCACGACATCGACAGCCACTACGCACACGCGGTCGCCGCCGGCGCTGACGTCACCATGGAGTTGGAAGACGCGTTCTACGGAGAGCGTCGCTACGAAGCCACCGACCTCGAAGGCCATCGCTGGCACTTCGGCGAGAGCCACGAGGCGATCCGTGCCCGCGGCGGCGAGGTGCCCGACGACCCCGAGGGCGGCAAGCCCACCAGCTGACCCTTCACCCCCCTTCCCCCTCCCCCCCGGCTTCTCGCGCGAGTAACCGGCCACCTTTGGCCGGTTACTCGAACAGGAAGCCTTGGCGGACATGATGGCGGGGTGAGCTGGGACGGCGACGACTACCAGCGACGGTTCGACGACCTCGCGGCATCGGGCGTCGGCGTCCACGGCGAGGTCGACTTCGTGATGGCCTGGGCTCCCCGATCGGTGCTCGACGCCGGTTGCGGCTCCGGCAGGGCGGCCCGCGAGCTCGCCCGTCGAGGCGTCGACGTGGTGGGAGCCGATGTCGACGAGTCGATGGTTGCGACCGCACGCCGGTTGAGTCCCGAGCTGACGTGGGTCGTCACCGACCTCCGCGACCTCGACCTCGGTCGGTCGTTCGACGTCGTGCTGATGGCCGGCAACGTTCCGTTGTTCACGCCGAAGGGGACGCAGCCGGCGCTGGTTGCGGGTTGCGCTCGGCACGTCGACGTGAGCGGCGCCCTCGTCGCCGGCTTCCAACTCGATCACCGCTACTCGCTCGATGCCTACGACGAGGATTGCGCGGCCGCCAGTCTCGAGCTGGCGGAGCGATGGGCGACCTGGGATCGCGAGCCGTTCACGCCCACCTCGGACTACGCGGTGTCAGTGCACCGCCCGCGGTCAACCTGACAACAGCTTCCCGGCTCTCTCGATCGCACCGAGCCCGAGGTCGGCGCTCCACCGCACCATGATCCGAGTGACGCCGCGCTCCTCCGCGTCGACGCGTCGGCCGGCCTCGGGCCGCAGCCACTCGTCGTCGAACGCGGCCTCGATCGTCACTTCGAATCCGTCATTGTCTGCGTTCCGAGCGGCATCGCAGGCGACCTCGATCAGGTCGTCCACGCCGGGCTGCCAGTCGTGGAAGTTCACCCAGTCCGCGATCTGCCCAGCGAGCGCGGCCATCTTGGGGCCGTTCGCGGCGATCACGATTGGCGGGAGTGGATCGGGCACGGCGATCGCGTCGAAGTGCTCGTCGCCCGCCCACAGAGCGCGGAGGAACGTCACCATGTCGGTGACCATCCCTCGCCGCGTCGCCGCGTCGTACACCGGCAGCCCCACCATGGAGAGCTCCCGCGAGTAGGGCGACTCCGGCCCGGCACCGGCGCCGAGCCCGAGCGTCACCCGTCCGCCGCTCAGGTCCTGGAGCGCAGCCGTCGCGACCGCCACGTGCGCGGGATGTCGCGCAACCGCGTTGATCACGAGCGGTCCCACGCCGATACGCGTCGTCGACGCGGCGATGCCCGCCAACACGGTCCACGAGTCGAGGACGGCCCGGCCGCGGAACGCGACCGCCGAGATGTGGTCGTAGGTCCACACGGCGTCGAACCCGACCGCCTCCGCGATCTGGGCCGCCTCGACGATCATCGGTGCGCTGACGTCGATCGGGTTCAACACGAGGTCGGTCTTCATTACCCTCGGATCATGGCTGTCGCAGACGAGCTCCTCAACAAAGTCACGTGGAAGATCCCGAATGCCCTCGTGCTCATTGGCTCTCGGGCGGGGAGGAGCGCAATGCGATGACGGCGAGCTGGGTCACGCAGCTCTCGATGGAGCCTGTGCTCGTCGGCGTCGGTGTCGACAACGACGCGGTCACGCACCGGCTCATCACCGAGGGCGGGTCGTTCACGGTGAACCTGTGGAATGCGGAGGACACGAAGGTGTTCGTGAAGTTCTCGAAGCCGGCCACCGACGACGGTTCGACGCTCAACGCCCGCCCGGTGCGTGCGGCGACGACGGGCGCGCCGATCTTCGATGAGGCGGTCGCGTGGATGGACTGCCAGGTTCGCCACACGCTCGACCTCGGCACGCACACGCTGTTCGTCGGAGAGGTCGTCGACGCCGCGATCCGAGACGACGAGGCTCGTCCGGCGTCGATGAACGACACCCGCATGAAGTACGGCGGCGTGAAGCGCCACTGATCGCTACTCGCCGAGATGCTCGGCGGCCACCTTCTTCGGCACGACCATCCGCCACGCTTCGATGACGATCTCCTCCATCTCGATCTCGTCGATCGCATCGAGACGGACGACGACCCAGTTGTAGCGAAGGTCGGACTGTCTTCGGCATGAGGAACTTGTGCGGCTCGGACGCCACGAGCGCCTCGCGCTCTTCCTTCGGGAACGCGAAGCCCATCAGCGTCTCGTCGCGTGAGAAGGCGAGCCACACGATGCGTCCGACCCTGAACTTGACTCGATCTCGGACCAACGCCTCGTAGGCCCGCGGAAGGCTCAACGCCAGCGGCCGCACGTCGTCGATCGTGACCAACGGCTACAGCCAGTCGTTCTTCTTGAACAGCCCGTACAGCGCGAGGGAAAGCCCGAAGATCAGCAGCGTGGCGGCCCAGACGCCCCAATGTCGAGCGAACCCGGGATACGGCACGTTCATGCCGTACCACCCCGTGATGAGCGTGGGCACGGCGATGATCGCCGCCCAGCTCGTGACCTTCTTCACGATCTGGTTGCTGTGGTAGTCGCGCAGGTTGATGTTCGTCTCGACGATGGTGCTCACGAACTCGCGCACCGCCTCGGACGAATCGGTGGCGCGAAGGATGTGGTCGTAGACGTCTTGGTAGTACGGATACAGCTCGTCGGGCACGAGCCCCTGCTCGTGGCGCATGAGCGAGCTCACGGCTTCGCGCATCGGCATGACGATCCTGTGGTACTCGATCAACGCCTTGCGCGTCCTGAACCAGCGAGTGCGCTCCTCGTCGGATTGACGCAAGGGCAGGTCGTCCAGGAGCTTGTCGCTGACTCCGTCGTAGTACGTGTTGAACGCGTCGATCGGCTGGAAGTAGCCGTCGATGACCACGTCGAGCAGCCCGTACAGCAGGAAGCTCACGCCGTGAGAAGACAGAGACTGCGACTTGTCCCATCGGGCGAGCACGAGGTCGAGCGGGAAGCCCTCGTCCTTCCGCACGGTGACGAGCCAGCGCGAGTTGATGAACGCGTCGATCTCAGCGCTGGCGAGATCGCCGTGCCTTTCGTCGAGGTGAACGGAGTGGCACACCATGAACAGGTGGCCGGGGTAGCGCTCGACCTTGGGCCTTTGGTGCTCCTCGAGGGCGTCCTCGACCGCGAGCTCGTGGAAGCCGAGCTCCTACCTTCAGCTCCTCCATCTCCTCGGGAGAAGGCGCGCAGTAGTCGACCCACACGACCGTGTCGGAGCGTTCCAGGTAGTCGGAGATGTCCGCGACGGGGAAGTCCTCGGCTTCGAGGACTCCCTTGCAGTACACCCGGGTGTGGGCCACGCGGCGAGGCGCTAGATCGGCTTGCGCTCGCTCTGCTTCTTCTTCTTTTCGGCTCGCTTCTCCTTCAGCGACTTGCCGGTCTTCTTGCCCTCAGCCTTCTGAGGTGTCTTTCCTGCCATGACGAGTCCTCCCGAGTTGGGCCGCGGTCGTACCAGCGGGTCGTAACAGCATGGCCTACCGCGACCAGTTGTCGTGCGATTAGGCGCCGGTGAACCGAGGGGCTCGCTTCTCTTTGAGGGAGGCGAGCCCTTCCTTCGCGTCGGGGCCGGCGAAGCCCTGGAACTCGAACGCGAGGCTGGCGTCGAACGTGGCCGCTTGTGCGCGGTACCAGTTGTTGAGCGCGTGCTTCGTGAGGCGAATCGCCTGCTGCGCTCCGCTCGCGAGCTGCGTCGCGATCTCGAGTGCCCGATCTTGCACGTCGGCATCGTCGACGCAGAGCGAGACGAGCCCGATGCGTTCGGCCTCCTCGCCCGACATGGCCTCGCAGGTGAGCAGGTAGTACTTCGCCTTTGCCATCCCGCAGAGCAGAGGCCAGCAGATAGCGGCGTGGTCACCGGCGGCGACACCGAGGCGGGTGTGGCCGTCGATGATGCGGGCCGTGCGGGCGGCCACTGACACATCGGCGAGCAGCGCGACGACGAGCCCCGCGCCCACGGCCGGCCCGTGGATCGCCGACACGATCACCTTCGAGCAATCGATCACGTTGAAGACGAGGTCACGAGCCTCGAACATCACCTCCGTCCGCGCCGACTTGTCCTCGACGAGCGACTCGAGCAGATCGAAGCTCCCTCCCGCCGAGAATGCCTTGCCCGCGCCGCGAAGCAACGCAACGTTCGTCTCCGGGTCGCGGTCGACCGTGCGCCACACGTCGGCGAGCTGTCGGTGCACCGCGGGGTTGACGGCGTTGAGACCGGGCGCGTCGAGCGTGATGCGCAGAACGCCTGCGGCCGGTCGGTCGAAGGTGAGGTCGGGGAAGGCGGCGTAGAGGTCGGTCACCGCGCCAGTCTGCTCACAACGCCTGATCGCGCGAAGCGAGGGGCCGCCCCTCGGCGGCCCCTCGCTTCTTGTCGGTCGGAGAGGTCAGGCCATTGCCACCGACTGCGAGACCGGGGTCTCGACGGGAGCAAACGCTTCGCTCTTCGAGGTCCGGAAGGCGTGGACGAAGCCCGCCGCCGCTGCCAGCAGGAGGACGAACCCGGCGATGAAGCACACCCACGCCGCGAGCATCGCCTTCTCTCCGAAGACGCTGAACCCGTAGGCGGTGAGCAACAGCCCTCGGAGGGTCTCACCACGGAACAGGGTCTGCACCTTGCCCTCGAGCACAGTCGCTTCCTGACCCAGGTCGGCTGCGTTGGCTGCACCCGTGTCCGTCGCCTCGGTCGCCGCGGCCCGTGCCGCCCGAGCGGCGCCGCTGGTCTCCGAATACGTCTTGCCCTCGTTCACCTCAGCGAGGTGGAGTGCGATGTAGTCGTTCGCATACACCTGCGCCTGCGGGCCGGTGACGAGCGGCTGGCCGGCATAGCGGACGAGTCCGGCCGACTGCTGCTCCTCGGGAGACAGGTTCTCCGCGGGCGTGAACGTGATGCGCTGCTCGGTCAGCTGGTCGCGCACATAGTCCTTCGCGAACACCGCGTTGGACCGCAACACGACTCCCAACACGAGTACGAGCACGGCGAGCATCAAGCCGCCGATGCTGAAGATGATGTCGAGCGTTCTGCGCTTCATGGCTTGCTCCTTCTCGATCGACCTTCCACCTTTTTCGCACGATCGGGACGGCCCGGTTAGGGGCGAAGGTCCTGAGTCGACGCAGGACTTCAGGCGCTCGAGTCATCGGGTGCGGTCGTCATCGACTTGCCGGGCGGGAGAAAGCGCTCACGGTGTGCCGGAGCGGTCGATCGCATCCATGATGACCTCGACGGCGCGTTGACCGGCCGCCTCGTCCATCTTCACCTTGAACTGGCCGTTGCGGACCTCATGGAAGACCGGGGCGTAGTGATCGGCGCCCGTGAGCTCAACCAGCTCGACGTGGTAGCCCGCGGCCTGCAGGGCGCGGGAAAGCTTCTCTGACTGCCATGCCGGGCATCTCGCGTCCCGGTCACCGGCGAGCAGATAGATATCGGCGCTCTTGTTACCGAGGGTGGACACGTCGTCGAACCACGTGACCGGCTTGCCCTCGTTCTCGTAGTAGCAGCCGGAGATGCCAACGATGACATCTGGGCGAGTCTCGTCGTCAGGGCAGGGGTCGTCCGCGGAGGGGGCGGTCGCTGGTGACAGCCCCCCGAGCACCACGAAGTCCGCGCCCAACGACCATCCCACGGCGGTCACAGGCTGAGAGAGGTTGCCGCCGTATTGCGGAGCGATGGTGCGAGCAAGCTGGTACCCGCACACGATGTCTTGGCTGGCTTGGTTGAACCCGTCGAGTGTGGTGAGGTCGCTGCGGTAGGTCGGAGCGAACACGACCGTGCCACTGCCGGCGAGTCTTGTCGCGAGCTCGCCCATGTCAAGGCCAGTTCCTTCGATCCCGTGGAGAGCGACGACCATGGGCCATGTTCCTTCGACATTCGGGGCGAAGACGTGGATGTCCTGCGTCGTCGAGTCTGATACCACCGCTGAAGTCACCGGGAACTGGACGGTGTCGCTGTCGTCTCCCCCGCACCCCACGGTGAACAGCGCGGCACACATCGCGGACAACCGCACGAATCGACCGACGCTCGCCATCGTGCCCTCCGATCTCGGTTGCACGGAAGCCGCCTTGGCGTCACGAGCCGAGGAGGCCGCAACCGTCACTGTCATCGTCGTGGCGAAGCCGGCAACTCGGTAGGGGATTTGGTCACTAGTCACCAGTTGCGTACACACATGGAGACAGCCTTCGAGCCGCTTCTCGACGTGTCGTTCCTCGAGGTGGAAGCACCCGACCACGTTGGAGTTGCACGGCAGGGTGTCCGCCACGAATCGTGCGACTCGGCGAGCTCCATGTTCGGGTCTTTCGCCTCTAGTGGCCGCGGGAACCGACTCGTACGTTGCTCGCCATGGACTTCGGCGTTTCCGAGGAAGCGGAGACCATGCTGGCAATGGTCCGGTCGTTCGTGGACGCCGAGGTCGTGCCGCTCGAGGGTGAGATGTTGCACGGCGACCGCGCGGCCTTGGACGCGGGGGTAGCGAGAGCACAGCGCAAAGTTCGCGAGATGGGGTTGTGGGCCCCCAACCATCCGGTGGAGTTCGGGGGCCTCGGCCTCCACATGGTCGAGCACGGACTCCTCAGTGAGGTCCTGGGTCGGAGCCCGCTCGGCCATGTTGTCTTCGGGGTTCAAGCACCCGATGCCGGCAACATCGAGATCCTCCACGCGCACGCGACTGAGGAGCAGCGCGCGCGGTTTCTCGGGCCTCTGGTCGAGGGAAAGGTCCGCAGCTGCTTCTCGATGACCGAACCCGAGATGCCGGGCTCCAACCCGACGATGATGGGGACCACGGCGGTCAAGGACGGCGATGACTACGTGATCAACGGCCAGAAGTGGTTCACCTCGTCGGCCGATGGCGCCGACTTCGCGATCGTGATGGCCGTGACCGACCCGGACGCCCCGCCGTACCAACGCGCCAGCATGATCATCGTGCCCACCGACACCCCCGGCTTCGACCTCGTGCGCAACATCAGCGTGATGGGCGAGACCGGTCAGGGCCACGCCAGTCACGCGGAGATCCTGTACCACTCCTGTCGGGTTCCACAGGCGAACCTGCTCGGCGCCGAGGGCAACGGCTTCGTCATCGCTCAGGAGCGGCTCGGCCCTGGGCGTATCCACCATTGCATGCGTTGGCTCGGCATCGCGGGGCGCTCGTTCGACCTGATGTGCGAGCGGGCCAACGCGCGGGTGATCACCCCCGAGGGTGACACGCTCGCCGATCGCCAGGTGATCCAGCACTGGGTCGCAGAGCTCGACGCCGAGATCCGCGGGGCTCGTCTCCTCACACTTCACGCGGCCTGGATGATCGACCGCCACGGTGCTTCGGCCGCGCGGGACGAGATCTCGGCCATCAAGTTCTCGGTCGCGGCCACGATGCTGCACGCAGTCGACAAGGCCATCCAGGTGCACGGTGCCCTCGGCGTCACCGATGACACCGTGCTGTCGTACTGGTACCGCCACGAGCGCGGCGGCGCGGATCTACGACGGCGCCGACGAAGTCCACAAGACCGCCCTCGGCCGTCGAGTCCTGCGCCGCTACGCGACCCGCTGCACAAACTGATCATCGGGCTGCGGTCATGCGGGCGCCTACGCGCTGCATGATGGTCTCGTTCCCTCACCGCGCAACGAGTCCCCGTTTACCGCGAGGGACCGCCCGGCGTCAGGGTTTCGGGTGACCCCCACGAGTGGAGCGTGCGCACGTAGTTGGCCCGCTCGAACGCCGCCGGGTCGGCCGTAGTCGCATGGCTCACGCTGCCGCGCAGCTGCGCGACGGACTCGTACTCGTGCTCGGCGGCCCACGACCGCAGCTCCGCCTCCATCTGCGCGATGTGCTCGGGTCCGTGGCGGAGGACCGCCGAAGTCGTCATCGCGACGTCCGCGCCGACGAGCAAGGCCTTGGCGACGTCGCGCCCGGACTCGACGCCGGAGCTGGCAGCCAGGGACAGGTCGGGCAGCAGCGGGCGCAGGATGGCGATCCATCGCAGGGGTAGGCGTAGCTCCCACGGCGACGACAGCTCGATACGGGGGAGTACTTCCCGGGTGTCGACGTCCAGATCCGGTTGGTAGAAGCGGTTGAAGCAGACGAGCCCAGCGGCGCCCCCGGCGGCGAAGGATCCCGCGAGGTGGCCGAGCGAGGAGTAGTAGGGCGACAGCTTCACCGCCACCGGCACCGGTATCACCGCGCAGACATCGGTGACGAGATCGATGTGGTCCGCCTCGAGCTGCGCGCCCGACCGGGACGCGTCGGCAGCCACGTCGTACACGTTCAGCTCGATCGCGGACGCGCCACCATCGGCCAGAAGCGAGGCGAAGCGGATCCAGCTGCCCGACGACGTGGCGTTGACACTGGCGATCACCGGGACGTCCACCGCCTCGCACACCGCGGCGAGGTGGTCGAGGTGACGATCGACCGGCGCCGGCAGCCGAGTGGACGCTGCGCCCGGGAAGTAGTCGAGCGCCTCGGCGAAGTGCTCCGACCCCGCCTCGAGCGCACGGGTGAGCGCTACCTCCTCGTGGACGATCTCCTCTTCGAACAGCGACGGCAGAACGATGGCCGACGCCCCGGCGTCGACGAGCCGGCGGACCATCTCGATGTCGCCGGTCAGCGGTCCCGCCGACGCCACTATGGGCGTCCGCAGATCCAGACCGAGGTAGCGGGTGGCGAGATCGGTCATCGGTCGCGTCCTTCCGAGACCTCGATCTCGTCCCCACCCGTCGCATCCGCCGCCGGCGCGTGTGAGACGGTGCGCTCGATCGTGGCGAGCTGGGAGTAGTAGCGCCAGCGTTCGTCCGAGTCCGCCTGCAGCAATGCCCCGAGCTCGGCCGCCCGTTCCGGATGGGTGTGCGCCAGGGCGGCAAAGCGGGCCTCGGTGGCCGCGAACTCTGCGACCGGGATGGCCGGTTCCTTGGAGTCGAGGTGGAACGGCGTGCCGTGCTCCGCATCGGATGGCGAGAAGCGATATAGCGGCCAGTAGCCGGACCGCACGGCGTCCTTCATGTGCGTCATCGACTGCGACATGTCGATGCCGTGCGCGATGCAGGTCGAGTACGCGATGACGAGGCTCGGGCCGGGCCAGGCCTCGGCTTCGACGAACGCCTTCGTCGCCTGGATGTCGTTCGCCCCGATGGCGATCTGGGCGACGTAGACGTTGCCGTAGGCCCGCGCGATTGCGCCCAGGTCCTTCTTGCCGACGCTCTTGCCGGCGGCAGTGAACTTGGCGACCGCGCCGCGTGGAGTGGCCTTGGAGGCCTGGCCGCCGGTGTTGGAATACACCTCGGTGTCGAGGACGAGGATGTTGACGTTCCGACCGCTCGACAGGACGTGGTCGAGCCCGCCGAAGCCGATGTCGTAGGCCCACCCGTCCCCGCCGATGATCCAGATGCCCTTGCTCACCAGGGCATCGGCAACCGACGCCAAGTGGATCGCCGCGCTGCGGTGCTCGTCGGTGTCCCGAAGGCTACTGAGCACGGCTCTCAGCTCGGCGACGCGCTTGCGCTGGGCCCTGATCCCCGGTTCGTTCGCCTGGTCGGCCGCCAGGATCTCGGCCGCCAGCTCGACGCCGACGACGGGGGCCAGCTGCTCGACGAGCAGTTCAGCCTGCCGGCGCTGGGCTTCATAGCCGAGGCGCATCCCGAGGCCGAACTCGGCGTTGTCCTCGAACAGGGAGTTGTTCCAGGCCGGGCCCCGGCCTTCGGCGTTCGTGGTCCACGGTGTGGTCGGCAGGTTGGCGCCGTAGATCGACGAGCACCCCGTGGCGTTCGCGACGATCATGCGGTCGCCGAACAGCTGGGTGACGAGCTTGATGTACGGGGTCTCGCCACATCCGGCGCAGGCGCCCGAGAACTCGAACAGCGGTTGCAACGCCTGGGAGCCCTTCACCGAATCGTGAGGCAGCGCGTCGCGGTCGATCTCGGGAAGCGTCAGGAAGAAGTCCCACGACTGTCGCTCGGTCTCGCGATGGCTGGCGGCCGGTTCCATGTTGATCGCCTTGTGCCGCACCTCGGACTTCGACTTTGCCGGGCACACGTCCACGCACACGCCGCATCCCGTGCAGTCGTCGGGCGCGACCTGGATCGTCATTGCCATCCCGGACACGTCCTTCGACCGGAAGGCCTTGGACTTGAATCCGTCTGGCGCGGCGGCCAGCTCAGTCGGGTCGTACACCTTCATCCGGATCGTCGCGTGCGGGCAGACGGCCGCGCACCGACCGCAGTCGATGCAGATGTCAGGGTCGAAGATCGGGATCTCCTGGGCGATCGAACGCTTCTCGTACTTTGCGGTACCTGTCGGGAACACGCCGTCGACAGGGAGCGCCGACACGGGCAACAGATCACCGTCGCCGGCCAGCAGCAGCGACGTGACCCGCTTTACGAACTCGGGGGCCTCGTCGGGGACGCGGTGCTCGCGCCGAGTGGTGGCGGTCACCGTGGCGGGCACCTCGACCCGCTGCAGCGCCCCGAGCGATGCGTCGATCGCGGCGAAGTTGCGCTGGACGATCGCCTCGCCGCGCGCGGCGTACGCCTTCTCGATCCCCGCTTTGATGAAGCCGATCGCTTGCTCGGTGGGCAGAACGCCCGACAACGCGAAGAAACAGGGCTGCATGACCGTGTTCACCCGGTTGCCCATCTGCGCCTCGCGGGCGACGCGCTGGGCGTCGATGACCCACATGTCGATGTGCTTGGCGATGAGCTCGCGCTGCACCTCCATCGGCAAGTGGTCCCAGACTTCGTCGGGTCCCCACGGGCTGTTCAGGAGGAATGTCGCGCCCGGCCGCGCGTACTCGAGCACTTTCAGCTTTTCGAGCAGACCGAACTGGTGGCAGGCGACAAAGTCGGCGTCGTCGATGAGGTACGTCGAGCGGATCGGCTCCGGACCGAAGCGCAGGTGCGACACGGTGACGGATCCCGCCTTCTTCGAGTCGTAGACGAAGTAGCCCTGGGCGAACAGGTCCGTCTCTTCGCCGATGATCTTGATCGACGACTTGTTCGCACCAACGGTGCCGTCGGATCCGAGACCGAAGAACATCGCCTGTACTTCACCCGCCGGGCGGGCGTAGCGGACCGCGCGGTCGGGGTCCAGCGAGAGGCGGGTGACGTCGTCGAAGATGCCGACGGTGAAATGCGGCTTGGGGTGGGCGACATCCAGCTCCTGGAACACGGCCGCGAGGTGGGACGGGGTGATCTCCTTGGACGCCAACCCGTATCGGCCGCCGATCACCCGAGGCATGCCCGCAGTCAGCGACAGATCGCCCGACGCGGCCGCTTCAGCGAGCGCAGCCAACACATCGAGATAGAGCGGCTCACCCACGGCGCCCGGCTCCTTGGTGCGGTCGAGCACTGCGATCGCGCGAGTCGTCGGCGGCAGGGCGTCGAGCAACGCTGCCGCGGGGAATGGCCGGTACAACCGGATCGTGAGGAGTCCCACCTTCTCTCCGGTCGCGGTCAGTGTCTCCACGGCTTCGGTCGCCGCACCGGCCGCCGAGCCCATGAGGACGATCACCCGCTCGGCGTCGGTCGCGCCGACGTAGTCGACGAGCCCGTAGCGGCGCCCGGTGCGCGCGGCGAGCTCGTCGAAGACCTCGGTGACGATGCCGGGCACCGCGTCGTAGTAGGGGTTCGCGGCCTCCCGTGCCTGGAAGAAGACGTCGGGGTTCTGCGCGGTGCCGCGCAGCGTCGGGGCGTCCGGCGTCATCCCGCGCAGTCGATGGTCGACGACGTCTTCGTCGTGGACAAGATCTGCGAGATCGCTGTCGTCGAGCAACACGATCTTGTCGACCTCGTGGCTGGTACGAAAGCCGTCGAAGAAGTGGAGGAACGGCACGCGCGCCGCAGCGTCGCGGCGTGGCTGACGAGCGCGAAGTCGTGCGCCTCCTGCACCGAACTGGCGGCCAGCATCGCCCAGCCCGTCGTGCGGGCATGCATCACGTCGGAGTGGTCACCGAAGATCGACAGGGCGTGCGTGGCGATCGTCCGGGCGGCGACGTGGATCACGCATGGGGTGAGCTCGCCCGCGATCTTGAACATGTTGGGGACCATGAGCAGCAGGCCTTGGCTCGCTGTGAACGTCGTGGCGAGTGCCCCCTTCTGCAACGCGCCGTGGAGCGCTCCCGCAGCGCCCGCTTCCGACTGCATCTCGATGACCTCCGGAGTGAGCCCCCACCGGTTCGGTCGATTCGGCGGCGGCCCAGTCGTCGGCGTACTCGCCCATGGGCGACGCGGGAGTGATCGGATAGATCGCGATCACCTCGCTGAGCGCGTAAGCCACCCGTGCGGCGGCCTCGTTCCCGTCGACGCAGGCGTATCGCGGCCGTGTTCTGCCGTCCTCTCGGGTCATCGCGGGCATCGTCCATCCCGAAAGCATGACCTCCTCGACGAGTCCAGCGAGCAGAAGGCAGAAGCCGCATCCGTGGCAGTCGCCCGATCCCTCGACACGGCCGTCCAAATGCTGCGACCGGGGACAGGGCTCGCCCGTCGGTGTTCTCCACCGCCGCTTCTGGCTGTCCGCATCGGTACCGAGCACCTGATCATCGTGCGCGCCGGCGAAGGCGCCCAGGAAGGGCCCTAGGTCCCTGCGACGCCCAGCTGGATCACCAGGTGGACCACGCCGTCCCTGAACTGGGAGGACACAGGCAGTCCCGCATCGTGAAAGACCCGCAGCATCTTTGCGTTGTGGGGAAGGGTGTCCGCCACGAAACAGGCGATGCCCACCTCACGCGCCCGGGCCGCCAACGCCCCGAACATCGTCGTTCCCAAGCCGTGGCCCTGCCATTGGTCGGACACGACGAAGGCGACCTCTGCTTGATCGCTGTCATCGATCCGGTCGAAGCGGGCGACGCCGACGATGGCGCCGCCGATCCTCGCGACGATCGCCTCGCGGTCGCGATGGTCGACATGTGTGAACCGGTCGACCTCAGCGACGCTGAGCTCGGGATGGACCGAGAAGAACCGAAGGTAAGTCGATCTCCGTCGAGAGCGTGTGGTGGAAGCGGACCAAGTCAGCGGCATCGCTCGCCCGCATCTGACGCAGGTCGACCAGTGTGCCGTCCAGGAGCGCGACCGTTGATCCCTTCACGCTTCGTGTGCATCCCAATACGGCGCTCGCAGCTCGCGCTTCAAGGGCTTCAGTGCTCCCGACACGGGAAGCGGCTCGGTCCGGAAGTCGATGGTCTTGGGCACCTTGTAAGCAGCGATCGACTCTTTCGGCGTGGTCCATGATCTCGCGATCGGTCGCGCGTGCATCCCGGGCCGCAGCACGACGATCGTGTGCACCTGCTCGCCCCAACCGGGTGGGGAATGCCGATGACGGCGACCTGCGCGACGGCGGGGTGAGTCGAGATCGCGTTCTCGACCTCGATGGAGTACACATTCTCGCCGCCGGAAACGATCATGTCGTTGAGGCGGTCGACAAGGTGGATGTAGCCGTCGGCATCGATGTGGCCGACGTCGCCGGTGTGATACCAGCCGCCTCGCATCACGTGCTCTGTCTGTTCGGGGCGGTGCCAGTACTCGCGGAGGAAGTTTCCGCCCTTGGCGCACACCTCGCCCTCCTTCCCGCGTGCCACGGGGGCTCCGTGTTCATCCTGGATCGTGAGCTCGACGCCGACGACGGGCCGCCCGGCCGAGCGCAGGATGTCGCCGCCCTTCGCGTGGTCGTCGGCAGAGAGGAATCGTGAGCACCGACGAACACTCCGTCATGCCGTATCCCTGCCACAGGTTCACGTCAGGAAGAGTCACCTGTAGGCGATCGAGCAGCGCGGCGGGCATGGGCGATGCTCCGTAGACGAGATCGCGCATCGACGCCATCCGCTTGGGGCTCGAACGAAGGATGGTCGAGTGTCATCGCGATCATCGTCGGGACCATCACGGTCCAGTCGACCCCGAACTCCTCGATCTGTCGACAGCACAGCTCCGGGCTCGAACAGCGACACGAACGTCGAGACTCCGCCCGTCGTTGGGATGCCGAGCGCGCCGCCCATCGAGGCTGCGTGGAACATCGGTGTCTGGTGCAGGTACACACGGTCCTCCCGGAAGCCGACCGTGAGCCCGATGTGGTACAGGTTCAGGATCTCGGCGCGCTGCTCGAGGACCGCTCCTTTGGGGAGTCCCGTCGTCCCGCCGGTGTACATGAGCATCGCGGCGTCGTCCTCCTCCGGCTCTCGAGGGATGGTCGGCGTTCCGTTCTTGATCAGATCCTCGTAACGGAAGTCACACGGTCCATCGCCGTCGCCGATGAGCACGACGTGGCGGAGGGGCAAGTCGGCGCGCACCTCGGCGATGTTGCGCGGCGAAGTGGTCCGCGAACACCGCGTCGACGAAGACGACCTCGGTGCCGGAGTCGGCGAGGATGAACTGCAGCTCTTTCCCCGCCAAGCGCAGGTTCAAGGGGTTGACGATGCCTGCTCCTAGGAACCCCGCGTGATACAGCTCGAGGAACTCGTGCCCGTTGCATGCCATGATCCCGAACCGATCGTCCGGCTGGAGACCGAGCTCTCGGCGCATGGCGTCGTGGAGACGGAGCACACGGTCCGCGTGTGTCTCGAAGGTCGCGTGATAGACGCCGTCGTGGAAGCCCACCTTCGATGAGAACCTCTCGATGGCGGGGAAGAACATCCTGTGAAACACCAGTTCCTTCATTCGAGTCTCCTTCGATGCTTCAGGCTTGTTTGACACCGAGGTCGGCGAACTCGGCCTTGCCTTCTCGTCCCATCAGCTGCGAAACGAGCTCCGGTGCGGAGCGCTCGCCGCGAAGCAGCGCGACGACCGAACGGTGCGATTGGCACCTCCACGTTCAGTCGCGCAGCGAGCTCGACGGCGACCGGAGCGGTTGCCGCTCCCTCGACGACGGCGGACTGGCTGGAGAGGACTTCCTGGGCCGACCGGCCCTGCGCGAGCTCGCTGTCCGAGCCGGTAGTTCCGGCTCTGTGGACTCGAGCACGTCGCCACGAGGTCGCCGTTTCCACTGAGCCCGAGAAACGTGAGCGGTTGGCCGCCGGCGGCGGTGCCGAGGCGGGCGAGCTCGGCGAGACCGCGAGTGATGAGTGCCGCCTTCGTGTTCGTGCCGTACCCCAAGCCGTCGGCGACGCCGGCGGCGATGGCGATGACGTTCTTCAACGCACCACCGATCTCACAGCCGACGACGTCTTCGCTCGTGTACACGCGCAACGTGGGAGTCATGAGCAGCTCTTGGACCGAGCCCGCCGCGTCGGGGTCTGGGAACGCGACGCATGTCGCGGCTGGCTGCCCGGCGACGATCTCCCTGGCGAGGTTCGGCCCACTCAGCACGCCGATCGTCGAGGGGTCCGCCCGAGGCAGCGCGTCGGCAAGCACTTCGCTCATCCGCATGCACGTGCCCTCTTCGAGTCCCTTGGCGACGTTCAGGACGAGTGGCGCGGCGACGTTCGATCGATACGATGAGCGAGCGCAGGTGCTGCGCAGGCACGGCGCAGACCAGGAGCTCGGCACCCGCCACCGCGTGCCTGGAGCTCGCTGGTCACCCGAAGCGCCGCCAGGCAAAGGAAGCCAGGCAGGAACTGCTCGTTCTCGCGCCAGCGCTCGATCGACGCGACGACTTCGGGTTCCCGGGCCCACAAGGTGGTCTCGGCGCGCGCGCTGAGCAGGGATGCGAGCGTGGTGCCCCACGCTCCCGCGCCGACGACGGTCACTCGGGTCACGACACGACTCCCTCGGTCAGAGCAGGAGCGACCAAGCGACGGCCCGTGATCTCGCCCGGCACCACGCGCACCCAATGTCGCTTGTCACCCGCAGCCCACGGCCTGAGGTCAAGGTGCTCGACCTCGCGCAGCGGTGGCTCGGAACGCGGTGCCGCGGACCAAGACGCTCCAGCCGGTGTGGTGGAAGGGATCGATCCAGTCGATCTGGAAGCTGACGCGGCCTCTCGTGGAGCAACCCGAGCTTCTCGCCGGATCCGAGCGGAACACGATGATCTCCCCGTCGACGATGTAGTTCACCGGCACCACCAGCACAGAGCCGGACGAGGGAGCGATCCGCGACGCGGCCGACAGTGAACGCGCCGAGCAGCCTGAGGCACTCTTCGCGCGTGAGCTCGACTGACGCGGCCTGTGCCTGACCGTTCATGGCGGCGCCACGAGGTCGAGGCTGAGGGTTCGCATGGCTTCAGGTGCTCTTCGCTCGGTCGCCGCGGTAGGGCCGAAGGTCACGCGAAGATGAAGACAGTGCCTGAGCCCGAGAGCATCACGGTGTTCCTGCTCGACGACCATGAGATCGTGCGGCGCGGCATCCGAGACCTACTCGAAGCCGAAGGCGACATCGTCGTCGTCGGCGAGGCGTCGACCGCGGACCAGGCAGTCGGACGGGTTCATGCGCTCGACCCTGACGTAGCCGTGCTCGATGTCCGGCTCGAAGAGGGAAACGGCATCGAAGCGTGTCGCGACATCCGCTCGCTTCATCCCCGCACGGCGTGCCTCATCCTCACCTCGTTCGCCGACGACGAGGCGCTGTTCCAGGCGATCCTTGCCGGGGCGGCGGGCTACCTCCTGAAGCAGATCCGCACGAACGACCTCGTCGACGCGGTGCGGCGCGTGGCCGCCGGGCAGCACCTGCTCGATCCGACCGTCACGGCTCGCGTGCTGGAGCGCATTCGCAAGGGCAACCCCCAGGACGAACGGCTGGCGCGCCTCACCGAGCAGGAGCGCAAGGTGCTCGAGCTGGTCGCGGAGGGCCTCACCAACCGTCAGATCGGCGATCGGCTCCACCTTGCTGAGAAGACCGTCAAGAACTACGTGACCTCGGTGCTGTCGAAGCTGGGGATGACTCGGCGCACCGAAGCCGCCGTCTACGCGGTCCGCCATCTTCGATCCCGAGCACTGACGCGACCGCTGCTAGGTGAGCGGCACCGACCATTCGAGGCGGCTGCCGGTGGGCACGCGAGGTGTCAGCGTGAAGGTGCCCCCCAGGTGCTTTGCGCGAGCGTCCATGTTGTGTAGGCCCATGCCCTCGCCCGGTGCGTCCGGTGGACCGATGCCGTTGTCTTCGACCCGCAGTGTCAGCCGGCCCGCCAGACGCGACGAGGTGGACATCGACTTCGCTCGCCTCAGCGTGACGGGCGACGTTCGAGAGCGCCTCGCGCAGCACCGTCAACAGCTCGTCGGCGATGCGCTCGTCCGTCAAGCGCGTCGACTGCTCCGTCGAAGAAGGTTCTCGGCTCGACCCTCAGCGTCCGCGTGACCTCGGAAGTCAGCGCGACGACTCGGCGGCGCAGGCTCTCGGCGCCCGCGAGCTGGACGGGTGCGTCGAGAGCGAAGATCGTCGACCGGATCCGCTTGATCGTGGTGTCGAGGTCATCGACGGCGAGTTGCACTCGCCGGGCTACCTCGGGATCGAGAACACGGAGCGTCGCCTGTAGGGAGAGGCCGACCGCGAACAGCTGCTGGATGACCGTGTCGTGGAGATCCATCGCGATGCGCTCGCGATCTTCGAGCAACACGAGATCCCTCATTCGCGCGTGCAACCGAGCGTTGTCGATCGCGACACCGGCAGCGGACGCAAGCGCGACGAGGAGCTCTTCGTCGATGTCGCTGAACGCGTCCTCTGATCGCTTGTCGGTCAGGTAAAGGTTGCCGAAGGCCTCCCCACGCACCAAGACGGGCACGCCGAGGAAGGATCGCATCGGTGGGTGGTTCGGGGGAAACCCAAAGCTGTCGGGATGCTCACGGAGGTCGGGAAGCCGGATCGGGCGCGGCTCACGTATGAGCAGTCCGAGGATGCCGTGGCCCTTCGGCAGATCCCCGAGCACGGCTCGCGTCTCGTCGTCGATGCCCACGGTCAGGAATTCCGCGAGGAACGTCCTCGTGGGGTCGAGCACGCCGAGCGCGCCGTAGTGCGCGTCGGCGAGCTCGGTCGCGGACTCGACAATTCGCTGGAGCGTGGCCCTGAGATCGAGGTCGCTGCCGATCGCCACGACGGCGCGGAGCAGCTTGCGGAGGCTCCTCGGGCCAGCGACACCTTCATCGGGCACGCGCAGAGATTAGGGCTCTCAGCAATACCCCAACGATGCTGCCTCGAACCGCAGCCGGTCCCGGTGGTCCGGGTGTGCGACGTCGATGAGCGCGGTGACGCGCTCCCGGATCGACCGTCCTCTCAGCTCCGCCACGCCCCACTCGGTCACGACTTTGTCGACCGTGTTCTTCAACGTGGTGACAACGTCGCCTGGTGCCAGCTGCGAGACGATCTTCGAGATCGTGCCGTCCTCGCGTCGTCGAGTGGAGCACCACGAAGCCCTGTCCGCCTTCCGAGTACATCGCCCCCCGAGCGAAGTCGGCCTGGCCACCGCTCGAGGAGTAGTAGGTGCCGTGCACCGTCTCCGAGGCGCACTGTCCGAGGAGGTCCACGGCGATCGTCGCGTTGATCGAGACGAAGCCGGCTTCCTGCGCAATCACCCTCGGGTCGTTCACGTAACGCACCGGCCACAGCTCGAACGCGGCGTTCTCGTCGAGGAAGTCGTACAGCGAACGGGTCCCGAGCGCGAACGTCCCGACCGCCTTGGTCCGGTTGAGCTGCTTCGCGACCCCGGTGATGACGCCGCGGTCCACGAGGTCCATGACGCCGTCAGACAGCAGCTCGGTGTGCACGCCGAGGTCCCGGTGATCGACGAGCGCGGAGAGGATCGCGTTCGGGATCGACCCGATGCCGGTCTGGATGGTGGCCCGATCCGGGATGCGGTCGGCTACGAGCGCGGCGATGTGCTCGTCGATCTCCGTCGGCCGCACGGGAGCGACCTCGACGAGCGGGTAGTCGGCCTCACTCCATCCGACGACTTGGCTGATGTGCACCTGGTTGCGGCCGAACGTCCGGGGCACCGCCGGGTTCGCTTCCAGGAAGAACCGCGCTTTCCCGATGAACGATGCGACGTAGTCCGCGTTCAATCCGAGGCTGAAGTAGCCGTGACGGTCGGGCGGTGACGCCGTTGCGAGGATCAGCGGATCGCTCGTACGGGCGCGCAGGATGTTGCGCATCTCGCTGAAGTTGTTCGGGACGAGGTCGATCGTGCCCTCGCGGAAGCAGGGCCGGGTGACATCGCGAGAGGAAGTACGACACATGGCGAAGGTGGTCGCCGAACGCGGCGTGCAAGTAGGGACGATCGCGCAGCACATGCATCTGGTGTACGCGCACTCCGTCGAGGTCATTCGCCCCGGCCTCGATCGCGTCGAGCAGCGTGACTGGTTCGCCGTTCGCGAGGGGCACGATGAGATCCGCGCCAGGTCCGATGTGGTCGAGTACCGCTACTGCGGCCGACGCGGCGGAAAAGCGCACGGCTGCAACGTACGACACGGGTCAGTCGGCGACCCGCACGGCGACGGCGGGCAGGATCTTCGAAGCCCGCTTCGCCGGACCGAGCGTGGCGAGGATCGATGCCCCGAATGTCGCAGTGAGGATCACGATCACGTCCCGCCAGGCGATCGGGTACGGGCCGTGCAGCCCTTGGAAGGCGGCGCTGTTTCGATAGAGGAGATAGGTGGTGACCACCGCGAGGACCGCGCCGATCAGAATCCCCTCCGCAGCGACGAAGGTGCTCTCCGCCATGAAGGCGCGCTGGACCGACGTGGCGCGGAACCCGAGCGCCCGGAGGACGCCGATCGTGCGTCGCCGCTCGCGGACTGCACGCACCATCACTACCCCGAGGCCGATGATGCCGACCAGCAGCCCGAGTGCGAGGAAGCCCTGCATCAGGCGGAAGAAGCTCTGGCTCGCGGCAAGGTTCTGTTCGACGGTTTGCTGGATCGACGTGGCGACGAGCCCGGCAGCCAAGAACCGACCTTGCAGCTCGGTGACGAGCTCGATGTGGTCGACACCGGGCGCATCGAGCATGAAGCTCGTCACGCCGGCGTCGGAGACGTCTGCGGTCGCGGCTGCGGCGCTCGTGAGCACGGGGAACCCGAACTCGCCGACGCCGATGTTGTAGAAGGCGCCTGCGCTCGACATCACGCCCGCGATCGTCTTGATGTGGGCGGTCCCTGTCGCGGGATCGGTGATGGTGAACCTGTCGCCGGGCTGGAACGACTGACCTTGGGGTCCGCCACCTGATCCGAAGAAGGCGTCCACGACCACGTATTCAGGGGAGCTCGCGACTGCCGTCCACACCGCCTCGTCGTCGTCGAATCCCGCCATGCGTTGATCGAGGAGGTACTCGTGTGCGCCCTTGGTGAGGTCCGGCAGGCCGACGATGGTCACCGGGAGCGGATCCTCGGTGCGGTGGCCCGGATCGCTGGCTGTCGCGTGGCCGATCACGAGCGGCATCACATCGACGACACGGCCCGCGAACGGCCCCGAGCGCAGCACGTCGATCGGGTTGCCCTGGGTCAGCGTGCCGTTGACGTCGACACGGTGCGTCCATCCCGCTCCCGAGTCCGCGACGGCCTGGTCCTTCGAGGCGTTGAGGATCGCCCCGATCTGGGTGAGGAGCACCACGACGAACACGACGATGCTGTACATCACCAGCGTTGCTCCGGTGCGGAATCGACGTGTCGTCGGGTAGGCGAGCGCGAGCCGTGCGGTCAGCGCGGTCTCGCTCGGTCGGTCCAACAGGCGGTGCACCGGCCACAGGACGATGCTCTGGTTCTGGCTGATGAGCAGCACGGCAGAGAACGTCACGAGCACGCCGAGCGCGATGTACACGGTCATCGACGGGCTGTCGAACACGTCTGGTCGGAGGAGGTTCGCGGTCAGCGACCAGAGCAGGATGGCGAGTGAGACGCTCGTCCACGCCGCCCTCGGCGACAGCGCGAGCCGGAGCGCGGGCACGGCGGTCAGTGCGGCGAGAGCGGGAAGCACGTAGGCGGCGGCGCCAGCGCTGCTGGCTACGGCGACGACGGCGGCCGCTGCGAAGAACGCGCATGCGATCGACGACAGCACCACCCAGCGGCGGGCGAGCCGGCCACTACCTGCAGAGGGAAGATCGCGGATCGCCGCGATCACGTTCAAGCGACTGAGACGCACGCTCGTCAGCACGACGGTCAGAAACGCGATCACGAACCCGGCCGCGAACCCGTTGATCATGCTCGTCGCGCTGATCCCGAACGTCAGGTCGAGCTGCTGTGACTTCGAGTTCCACTGGTTCATGATCGTTTCGGCGATCCCGACGACTCCGCGTCCGATCAGTGCGCCCAGGACGAGGCCGATGAGCGCAGCGATCAGTGCGTACACGGCGCCTTCGATGGCGAACTCACCGACGAGGCGGCGGCGAGTGAGTCCCACGGCGCGAAGCATGCCGAGCTGGCTCTTGCGCTCCTCGGCGAGCATGACGAACACGTTCACGAGGAGCAGGATCCCCGCGATGATGCTGAAGCTCCCGATGAAGAGGAACAGCGATCCCATCACGCCCGACGTCTCCTCGGCCGCATCGAGCACGTCCTGCTTCGCCGCCGCGACCACGCTCGAGAGCCCCGCGGGAGTGAGGAGTTCTTCGATGCGGGCCTGGACCTCGTCGGTCAGGAGGGCGCTCCCGCCTCGACGCCGCCCCGGTTGGAGATCAGCGTGGTGGTCAGCGGATGGGCAGTCGTGCCGGACGCAGCGGCGAGTTGCTCGAGGGTTCCAGGGGCGAGGAACGCGTCGGCGTTGACGACTGCTCCGAGCCCGGCACCGGCCAAGCCGTGGCGAGGCACGACGCGTGCGACGCGCATCGGTGTCGAGCTTGCCGAAGATGAAGAACGTGACCGTGTCCCCGGCGCGCGCCTGAAGCCGGCTCGCGAGCTCGTCATTGATGACGACCTCGCCCGGGCCGGGTTCGGGACCGGACAAGCCCGATCCGGTCCCACCGAAGGCAGCGGCCTCCTCGAACTCGAGGTCCCAGAGCAGGGTGATCGGCTCCGCCCTCGGCACGCCGTCGCGCGTGAACGTGGTTGCCGCGACGGTGTTTCGCACGGTCAGGACGCCGTCGACGTTCGGATCCGATTTCAACGCCTCGAGGCGGTCGGCGATCTGAGCTCCGCGCACTGGATCGACGGTGGTGATTCGTTCGTCGATCGGTCCGAGCGAGCGGACGGCCACTCGCCTGATTGAAGTGTCGAGCGAGTCGCCGACGGAGAGGCTGCTCACGATGAGGGCGGTCCCGAGGATCGAACCGCTGATGATGAGGACGGCCTCGGTCCGCCGCCGGGCGATCTGACGGAACGCCAGTCGGCGCAGCACCGGGCTCCCGACGACGAGGATCAGCGTGACGCCGAGCGCCATCGCGAGGAGCACGAGCAGCACAGGGGTCAGCTCGGGATACATCGCTATCCCGCCGAGATCAGGGCGGTGCGCGAGGCCTCGCGCCGCTCGTCGGACTCCAGACGTCCGTCGCGCATGCGAACGACACGCCCCGCTGCCGCGCCGATGCCGGAGTCGTGGGTGACGAGCACGATGGTCTGCTGCTCCTCCTCGTTCAGCTGACGCAGGAGCTGCATGACGGCGTCGGCCATCGTGCTGTCGAGGTTGCCCGTGGGTTCGTCGGCCCACACGATCGCGGGTCGGCCGACGAGGGCGCGAGCGATCGTGACCCGTTGCTGCTCGCCGCCGGACATCTCGTTGGGCTTGTGGGTTGCTCTGTGGCCGAGGCCGACCCGGTCGAGCATCTCGACGGCGCGCCGTCGAGCCTCCTTTGGCGACGTTCCCCGCAGCAGCAGCGGCAGCTCGACGTTCTCGACCGCGTTGAACACCGGGATCAGGTTGAACGCCTGGAAGATGAAGCCCATCGCCTGAGCTCGGTGCATTGTCCGCTCTGCGTCGCTCATGGCGAAGAGGTCGCGGCCCTCGACGAAGACGTGGCCGCTGTCGATGTCGTCGAGACCGGAGAGGCAGTTGAGCATCGTGGTTTTGCCGGAGCCCGATGGCCCCATCACGGCAACGAGCTCGCCGCGCTGGACCTCGAGATTGATGCTGTCGAGCGCGACGACCGCGCCACCCGTCGAGCGGTAGAGCTTGCGCACGTCCTCGAGCGACGAGGAGAGGTTCCACCCCCCAAGACTGAGACCGCTGCACGACCGCGCAAAGAGTCGAAGGTCCCCTCTAGGGCCGGGGGACCTTGTGCTCTACGGGCGTGGGGCGAGGTAGGGCATCGTGGACAGATGGCCGTCGCATCCGGCGAGGAGGACCTCGACCTCGTCGACGGCTTGACCGCGACCGAAGCCGCGGCTCGGCTCCGGCGGGACGGTCGGAACGAGCTCCCCCTGCCGAGGCGGACACCGCGATGGCGGCGCTTGGCCTCCCAGATGGTGCACTTCTTCGCGCTGTTGTTCTGGGTCGCCGGAGCCCTCGCGTTCGTGGCGGGTTTGCCCCAGCTCGGTGTCGCCATCTTCTTCGTGGTTGTCCTGAACGGTGTCTTCGCGTTCGTGCAGGAGGAGCGGGCCGAGCACGCGGCCGAGCGTCTGCGCGACCTGTTGCCCCGCCGGGTGACGGTCGTTCGCGACGGCCAGCGCGTCGAGATCCCGGCTGAGGACCTGGTTGTCGGAGACGTCGTCCTCCTGGCCGAGGGAGATCGAATCTCGGCGGATCTGACCCTCGAGTCCGTTCACGCATTGGCCGTCGACTCCTCCGCCTTGACGGGCGAGAGCGTGGCGCATCATCCGGACGCGGGCGAGACGGTGTTCGCCGGCTGCTTCGTCGTCGAGGGCGAGGCTCGGTCCGTCGTGACTGCGACCGGCTCCGACTCCCGTCTGGCGAGCATCGCCGAGCTCACGCACGCGCAGCAATCCACACCGACGCCGTTGCATCTCGAGCTCACCCGCGTCTCTCGCGTGCTTGCCGCGATCGCGATCGGCGTCGGGGTCGGCTTCTTCGTCCTGTCTCTGCTCGTCGGCACGAAGGCGTCGGACGGGTTTCTCTTCGCGGTCGGCGTCACGGTCGCCGTCGTGCCCGAAGGGCTGCTTCCAACCGTGACGCTGTCGCTGGCCATCGGGGCCCAACGCATGGCTGCGCGCCGCGCGCTCGTACGCCACCTCGAGGCGGTGCAGACCCTCGGTTCGACCACCTTCATCGCCACCGACAAGACCGGAACGCTGACGCGTAACGAGATGGCCGTCGTGGAGGTGTGGATGCCCTCGGGGACGACGGTCGTCAACGGCGGGGGCTATTCCCCGGAGGCAGAGATCACGTGCACGCCGCCCTCCTGCTCGGCCGATGCGAGAGAGCTTGCTCGTACGGCAGCGCTCTGCTCGTCCGGCCGGGCTGTAGAGGTCGAGGGTTCGTGGGTCGCGAGGGGCGACCCCATGGAGGCTGCGCTCGACGCCTTCGCGCGCCGCATCGGCGTCGCCATCGACGAGGAGCGGGACCGCACGACCGAGACCGCGCGGTTCCCGTTCGACGTGCGCCGGCGTCGGATGTCCGTGGTGCGGGACGCGACGGTGATGGTCAAGGGCGCGCCGGACGCCGTCTTCCCCCGCTGCTTGGTCCCACCGTGCGCCACCGAGTCACTGCAGGAGATGGCCGGGCGCGGGCTTCGCGTGCTGGCGATCGCGGCTCGCCCCGTCGACGTCATCCCCTCGACCGTCGATGACGCAGAGTCGGATCTCACGCTGCTCGGACTCGTCGGGCTCGAGGACCCGCCGCGGCCGCATGCCGCGGACGCGCTCGCCGCGTGCCGGCGAGCGGGCATCAAGGTCGCGATGGTCACGGGGGATCACCCGCTGACGGCGCGTGCGATCGCGGCCGAGGTCGGTCTGCTCGGCCCGGACGACCTCGTCGTGCTCGGACGCGACCTTCCCTCGGACGAGGCGCAGCTCGGCGCGCTGGTCGACCACGACGGACTTGTCGTCGCACGGGTGACACCGGAGGACAAGCTGCGGATCGCTCAGGCGCTTGCGGCCCGGGGGCACGTGGTCGCGATGACTGGCGACGGAGTCAACGATGCACCGGCACTGCGGGAGGCTTCGATCGGTGTCGCCATGGGCCGATCGGGCACCGACGTTGCTCGCGAGGCGGCCGACGTCGTGCTGCTCGACGACGACTTCGCGACGATCGTCGCGGCCGTCGAGCAGGGCCGGTCGACGTTCGCAAACATCCGTCGCTTCCTCACGTATCACTTGACGGACAACGTGGCCGAGCTCACGCCGTTCATCGTGTGGGCGCTGTCCGGGGGGCGGTTCCCGCTGGCCATCGGCGTGCTGCAAGTCCTCGCGCTCGACATCGGAACCGACATCCTTCCCGCCCTCGGACTCGGCGCCGAGCGCCCCGCCGCGCACGTCCTCGACAACCCCCCCACGCACCGGCATCTGCTCGACCGACGGTTGGTGAGCCGGGCCTTCGGTGTGCTCGGACCCACCGAGGCGCTCGTGTCCCTCTCCGCGTTCCTGGTCACCTTCGTCGTGGCCGGATGGCGGCCGGGTGATTCGTTCCCCGAGGGGCAGATCTTGCTCGCGGCCTCCGGAGCGGCGTTCACGGCGATCGTCCTCGGTCAGGCGGCGAACGCGTTCGCATGCCGCAGCACCGTCCGGCCGGCGTGGCGGATCCCGCTGCGGACCAATCCGCTCCTCGTCGGCGGAGTCCTGGCGGAGCTGGCGATGTTGGTCGTCTTCCTCTACGTGCCTCCGATCGCGGACTTGCTCGATCAGGCCGGTCCCACGGTCGCAGGGTTCGCGGTTGCGGTGCTCGCGATCCCAGCAGTGCTCATCGCCGACGCGGCACAGAAGCACATCGCCCGTCATCATCACTTTGATCACGGGTAGCAGGGGACCTTCGACCCTTGGGGTTCGGGACTCGCGGTCGTACCGTTGATCGTGGAGGTCACTCGATTGGCGAGTGATCCAGGAGTGCAGTTGAAGGAGGTGTGCACACATGATCAAACAGGGCACTGGAGTTGCAGTGCAGTCCGAGGTCGACGCCCCCGGGCTCTGGGAGTGGTTCAACGCTCCTGACTTCGGTCGCTGGTTCGATGTCCGTCCGTTCTTCGGGCGGTTCGAACGGATGCGGCTCGAGCAGGAAGTGAAGGACGACACCCTGGTCGTACGGGCGGAGATGCCCGGCATCGATCCTGACAAGGACGTCGAGATCACGCTGGAAGAGGGTGTGCTGCGCATCACGGCTGAGCGTCGTACCGAGACCAAGGAAGAGAAGGAAGGCTCCTTCTTCTCCGAGTTCCGCTATGGCTCGTTCGAGCGGGCCGTTCGGGTTCCGCGCGAGACGGTCATGGACGATGTGAAGGCTTCGTACAAAGACGGCATCCTCGAGGTGACGTGCCCCTACAAGGTGCCCACCGAGATGGCGCCGAAGGAAGGTCGAGGTCACCCGAGGGTGACATCGGCTTGACGCTGACGGGCTCGCTTCCTCCGTGGGCGAGCCCGTCAGTCGCGTCCGGGGTCCACGAGTTGACGCACCCGTGCGGCCACGAGTGGTGGCAGTGATCGGGTGTCGACGGCGGTGGCGGTCGGCCATTCGTCGAACTCGCTCTGCATCGCGGTGGCGATGCTGGCGTCGGCGTCGGAGGCGTCGGCTCCGCGGATGCCCCGTTCGCGCAAGCGATCGGCCGCGATGTCGCTCGGAACGGTGCAGCGCAGTTCGACGAGCACAGCCGAAGCGTGGCTGGCCATTGCCGCTGCTGCTGCTCGCCACTTCGAGCGGGAGAACGACGCGTCGACGATGACGGACTGCCCATTCTCGAGGAGCAGTTGCGCCTCTTCGAAGAGCGCGTCGTACGTGGCGTCGCTGGTCGAGGGCGAATACAGCCCCTCCTTGAAGGGTGCCGCGGCGCGAGCTTCGGGCGCAAGGCCGGCGCGTTGCTTTCGCAGCTCGTCGGAGCGCAGCACGGGCCAACCGAGCTGGTCTCCGAGCTCCATCGCGATCGTGGTCTTGCCGGTGCCCGGCAGCCCGCCCACGAGGGCGAGTCGGATCTGACCGGTGCGCAGGTGGCGGAGGCACTGGGCGAGGTAGGCGCGCGCCTCGTCCCGATCGCCGGGCGTCCCCCTGAGGCACGAGATCTTCGAGCGAACCAGGGCTCGATACGCCACGTAGTGGTGCTCGAGCGACGTGGGATGAACCTCGGCAGAGAACTCTCGGTACCAGTCCATGAACGCGGAAGCGAGGTCGGCCCGACCGAGCCGTTCGAAGTCCATCGCGAGAAAGCCGACGTCGTAGAGCACATCGCCCCAGCGGAGGGCGTCACTGAACTCGAGGCAATCGAGGATACGAGGACCGTCGTCGAGGCAGTAGATGTCGTCGGCCAGCAGGTCGCCGTGACCGTCAACCACGCAGCCGCTTCGGATGCGTTCGTCGAGCAGCTTGGTCCGGCCTTCCAGATACTGAGCGGCAAGCAGCCCAACCTCGCGGAGCGAGGCGCCATCGAGCGGTTCGGGGACGAACGGCTCGAGCTCCTCGAGGTTCTGCTCCCAGAGACGGAGCAACGAAGCGGGTCTCGCCACCGACGCGATGTCCGCACTCGTGACGCCCTCGGCGTGGGCGACTGCGAGGAGGCGCGCAATCTGCCGGACACACTGCGCAACATCGACCTTGCTGCGCACCAAGGTCGACAGTCGCCGCTCGGCCGGCATGCGCCGCATGCGCACCGCGTGGTCGATCACCGCACCGAGGTCGTCGACGACCTCTTCAACGCCCAGGTACACGTCAGGGGAAAAGCGGCGATTCAGCTCCACCTCCCTCTCACAGATCGCCTCGCGCCGCTCGGGCGTGCTGAGGTCGACAAAGGCAAAGCGCACGTCCTTCTTTCTCTTGTGCGCCACGTCGCCGTCGAAGGCCACCGTCGAGATGTGCGTCTCGATGATGTCAGCCGGACCACGGGAAGAGTCGAAGACCCGAGCATCGACACGCATGCTGGGCGTCAGCCGTTCTGAGCCGGGAAGTGCTCGACGATCGCGTCCGAGCCCGGGAAGTAGAGCCCGACGTGCCCGTCGTCGGCCCACTCCACGAGGTACGGCGGCTCGCCGTCCTGACCCTGGACCTCCAGGATCTTGGCGTCACGATCGGGTTCACCGACCCGGTGGCCCTTGACGACGATTCGATCGCCCACTGTTGCCTTCATCGTCGATCCTCCTCTCGAGCTGCCAGTCGCGGCGCTCGTCAGCGCATGTCGAACACGAGCCGGGCACGGGCGTGGCCGCTAAGGACTTCGGCCATGGCGGCGTTCACGTCGTCGAGGTGCCGCGTCTCGCGGATCACCTTCGTGTGCCCGTACGCGTGCAGCTCGAACGTCTCGGCGAGGTCGACCCGGGTGCCGACGATCGACCCGACGACGGTGATGCCCTTCAGCACCGTCTGGAAGATCGGGAGCGTCATCGCGTTCTCAGCGGGCAGGCCGACGAGCACCAGCCGGCCGCCGCGGCGGAGCGACCCGAACGCTTGCTCGAACGGCCTCGGTGCGGCCGCGAGCGCGATGGCGGCGTCGGCGCCGCCGAGCGCCTGGATGGCTTCGATCGGGTCCTCCATCGACGCGTTCACGGTGTACGACGCGCCGAGCTCCTTCGCGAGCTGAAGCTTGTCGTCGGTCACGTCGACTGCCACCACGGTGGCTCCCGCGACTCTCGCGTACTGCAACGCGAGGTGGCCGAGGCCCCCCACTCCGAAGATCGCGACCAGGTCGGACGAACGTGCGCCCGACACCTTGAGCGCCTTGTAGGTGGTGACACCAGCGCAGGTCAACGGCGCCGCATCGAGCGGATCGATCCCATCGGGCACGAAGCCGACGAACGCGGCTGAGCCCAAGACGTAATCGGCGTATCCGCCCGGAACCGAGTACCCCGTGTTCCGTTGCCGCTCGCACAGCGTCTCCCACCCCGATGTGCACGCTTCGCACTCCCCGCAGGCCCATCCGAGCCAAGGCACCGCGACTCGGTCGCCTTCGCGGACGCGGGTGACTTCGGGGCCGACCCGCTCGACGATGCCGACGCCTTCGTGGCCCGGAATCAGGGGCAGCGAGGGCTTCACCGGCCAATCACCGTGAACGGCGTGGATGTCCGTGTGGCACAGGCCGGAGGTCTCGATCTTCACGAGCACCTCGCCTGGACCAGGCGCCGGTGTCGGAACCTCCTCGATGCGCAGGGGCGCTCCATATTCGTGGACGACTGCAGCCTTCATCGCTCACTCCTTCCGTGAGAGGTCACTTCGATCATGAGCAGTCGATGAGCGCGCAGGTAGTGGCGAAGGTCCCGATCGAGATCAGCGGGGACCTTCGGCCCTGGCTCGTACGGCGTGGGCGCGGTTCGCTTGCGACATGACAACCCGTATCGGCATCAACGGATTTGGTCGCATGGGCCGGGCGCTCTACCGCGTCATCGAGGAGCGAGGCCTGGATCTCGAGGTGGTCGCGGTGAACGAGCTCGGCCCCGGCACCGACGATGGCAAACCTCCTCGCCCGTGACTCTGTGCATGGTCGCTTCGCGGCCGGCGATAACCGTCGGTGAGGGCGGGCTCATGATCGGCGAGAGGTGGGTTCGGCTGTTCGCCGAACCCGACCCGACGGCGCTTCCCTGGGGTGATCTCGGCGTGAGCGTCGTCGTCGAATCGACCGGACGCTTCCGCACCCGCGCCGCCGCTGCTGCGCATCTCGTCGGCGGTGCCGAGCGCGTCGTGGTGTCCGCACCGTGCAAGGACGCCGACGCGACGTTCGTCATCGGCGTCAACGATCACGACTTCGACCCCGGCCGGCATCACGTCGTGTCGAACGCCTCCTGCACCACCAACTGTCTCGTGCCGATGGTCAAGGTCCTCGAGGACTGCTTCGGCATCGAGCAGGGTCTCATGACCACGGTGCACGCGTACACAGGCGATCAGGCGTTGGTCGACGGTCCCCATAAGGACGCTCGCCGGGCCCGCGCCGCGGCCCTCAACATCGTCCCGACGTCCACCGGCGCGGCCCGCGCCACCAGCGAGGTCATCACAAAGATGGCCGGGCGCCTCGACGGCACCGCGCTTCGCGTGCCTGTGGCCGATGGTTCGATCACCGACCTCGTCGTCCTTCTGGATCGCACGACGACAGCCGAGGACGTCAACAAGGCGTTTGCCGACGCCGCTGCGGGGCCGCTCGGCGCCGTGCTCGAGTACAGCACCGAGCCGCTCGTATCGACCGACATCGTCGGGTCCCCGGCGTCCTGCGTCTTCGACGCCGGGCTCACCCTCGCCTCCGGCAAGCTGGTCAAGGTCTTCGGCTGGTACGACAACGAGTGGGGCTACGCCAACCGGCTCGCGGAGCTCGCAGCCCTGGTCGGCGCCCCGGCCTGAGCGCCCGTGCTCACCTCGCCCGGGTGATGACGTGGAAGCGGCGGCCCGTGATCTCGTCGGGGATGATGCGGACGATGCGGTGCTTCGGCGCCGCGTGCCATGGGAACAGCGGCAGCTCGGCGGCGTCGAACAGCTCTTGCATCCGCTGGATCTCCGTCGCCCTGCCCTTGATCACGACGCTCCAAGCGATCCCCGGCGACGTAGTCGTATCCGTCGACCTCGAACGCGACGGATGTACCGAGCACCGCGGCCGCGAGCTTCGTGCCCTCGGCGGTGCGGAACACGACCGTGCCGTGGTCGACGATGAAGTTGATCGGGAAGATGTCGGGTCGGTTCGCGACCGACACGGCGAGCCGACCGACATCCGCCTCCCGCACGAGCGCCCAGCACTGACTGGGGTCGAGCACCTCCATGCCTTCGGTGGCGGTCATGACACGACCCCCTCGAACCAGCCTTCGAACTTCGTGACGTCCCCGGTGAAGCTGATGCGGCGGCCCGTGATCTCCGCCGGCGTGATCGAGAACCAGCGATCGCGTGGTCCGGGTGCCCAGCTGATGAGGCCGCGATCGGCGAGCTTCTGGGCGGTGGTGGCGGTGGAAAGGAAGACCTCCTGCGCGCCGCCATGGACGCACACGCTCCATCCTGCCTTCGCGGCCTCGTCGAACCCGTCGACTTCGAACACGACGCCTTGCCCGTCGACCCGACTGAGCAACGTGCCGCTGATCGTGCGGAACACCACGAGTCCGGTCGCGTCGCAGGCGTAGTTCACCGGCAGCACCTCGGGACCGCCGTCCACGATGAAGCCGACGCGTCCGACGCAGCCGGTGCCGAGCAGCGTGATGCATTCGTGTTCGGGAAGATGCTCGAGCATCAGAGGTACCCCCTCTCGTCCCAAGGAAGGTCGATCGCGCGCAGTCGGCGGCCGGTGATCGAGTGGGGGATCACTCGCACCCAGTAGTGCTTCGGCGCCGGACGTCCACGACTCGAGGTCGAGGTGGGCGATCTCGTGCGGCTCGGCGACCGATCGGCCGTGCCACGGACGAGCACGCTCCAGCCCGAGTGGTGGAACCCGTCGATGTAGTCGATCTGGAAGCTGACCGCGTGCCGGTCGATTCCCTGGATCTTCGCTCCCGGGCGCCGAGCGAAACACGACGACATCGCCGTCGAGCACGTAGTTCACCGGCACGACGAACGGCGAACTGTCGGGTGCCGTCGCCGACCGCGATCCGCCCGACCGAGAAGGCGGCGAGCAGCTGTAGGCACTCGTCATGGTCGAGTCTCTTCGAGCAGTGCGCTCGGCAGTCAGTGCTCATGGCATGGCTCCTGTTCGCGTGAGGATGCGACGCCCCGAGATCATGCTCACGGCGATCGCGACCACCGGGTCTCGTCTTCCCGCGACCACTCGGGCAGCTCGATGGCGTCCAGTGCGTCGGCCATGCTGCGGGTCCCGTAGCTCGGAAGCGATCCCCGTGACGATCGACACTCCAACCGGTGTGATGGTCCGGGTCGATGTCGTCGACCTCGAAGGCCACGACGGAGTTGTGGGTTCCCAGGCCGAGGTGAGTATCGCGGCGAGTGCGGAACACGATCTGCTCGTCCACGAGGCGGTAGCTGACGGGCATCACCATCGGCAGCGCCTTGGTGGAGACCGCGACCCGACCGAGGGTCGCCAGCGCGAGCAGGCGAAGGCACTCGGCTTGGTCGAGCACCTCGAGCCCGCTGCGGTCCGTGTCCGCGGTCGCCATCTCAGTCGCCCCGCTCACCGGGAATGATCACGACCGGGCAGGGCGCGTGGTGCGCGACCTGATGGCTCACCGAGCCGAGCAGCAGGCTCTTGAGCTCGCCGAGGCCCCGGGCGCCGACCACGATCAGCGTGGCCTCCTTCGCCTCGTCGAGGATCGCCCCGGCCGCGCCCCCTGTGACCAGGACAGGTTCGATGGGCTCGGTCAGCCCACTCGTGTCGGCCTGCAGGAGCGCATTCGTGAGGATGTCGCGAGCGCTGTCCTCGAACGTGGCTATGTCGAGGATCACACCGCCGGCGAAGGCGGCCATTGGAGCGGTGTTCCAAGCAGTGACCGCGCGCACCGGTGCGTTCCGAGCTCGTGCCTCGTCGAGAGCCCACGCGAGGGCTCGTCGCGCGTTGCTTGATCCGTCGACGCCGACGAGGATGCACTCCTCCGTTGGCACCGGATCGCGTTCGACGTCGCGGATGATCGCGATCGGGCACTTCGCGTGGTGCAGGCAACGCTCGCTCACCGAGCCCAGGCGCAGGCCGAGGAACCCGCCGCTGCCGCGGGCACCCACCACGAGCAGGTCGTCGCCCTCGGAGACGTTGACGAGCGCACGCCACGCGAGGTCGTTCACCGCCTGGCGTTCGACTTGCTTCGCGGCATCCTCGCCGAGCGGCCCGCACGACCCAGCCGTTCGAGGAGCTCGAGCGCATCGTCGCTCGTCGAACGCCGGATCGAACGTGTCGCTCGGCACTAGCGTCCACTGGTTCAGCAGGTCCGAACGCGACGACCGCGGTGACCGGGATGTCGCGCAGCTCACCTTCGTGGACGGCCCACTTCGAGCGCGAGGGCCGCCCCTTCCGATCCGTCGACACCGACCCAGATCATTGGACGACCAGCGCGGTGACCATGCCGAACATGCCGTTCTCGTTCTCGGCGTGGGGGAGGATGTGGCAGTGCCAGACCCAGGTGCCGAGTTCGGTCGCCTGGACGAGCACCGTGTAGCGCTCACCGGGCGCGACGGTGACGGTGTCCTCGTACTGCGGAGTCGTCAGTGGCATCCCGTCCTTGGCGATGACGAGCTGCGGCATGCCGTGCAGATGCATCGGATGGATCTGGCTGCCCTCGTTCATGTAGTGCAGCTCGACCCACTCGCCCTGCTTTGCGACGATACGGCGTCGTCGCGGGGAACGACTTGCCGTTGAGCGCGTACCCGATGACGCCGGAGTCGTCGAGGATCATCACCTGCTCCTGGTTCACGGTGACACCGGAGGGCACAGGCAGTTCGCCGACGATGAACGCGCCGGCCAACCCGTTCGGGATCTGCTCCACCGCGTTGTGGTGGGAGTGGTACATCCCGACCGCAGGCGTGTCCTGGACCGTCCACTCGTAGACGAACGTCTCGCCCGTCTTCACGGGATCCTGCGTGACGTAGGTCGTGCCGTCCATCGCAGTTCGGCGTGATCAGCCCGTGGAAGTGGATCGACGTCGACTCCGGCATCTCGTTGGTGAGCACGATGCGCACCTTGTCGCCGGGATCGACCTTGATCGTCGGGCCGGGGACGGTGCCGTTGTAGGTCATGGCCTCGACGGTGCGGTCGGGTGCGACCTGCCACTGGGTCATCGACGTCGTGAGCTCGAACTGCTTGGTGCCGTCCGCGAGCACGGTCGGCGCGAGCACCTGCGCGCCGAGCCCCGCCGTCGCGGCGGGGAAGGCGGTGATCGAGTCCTTCATCGCCTGGTCCATCTGCTCGGGCGTCATCGCCGCGCCGCCGCCTGTGCCGCCGCCGACCTCTGCGCCGATGCCACCGACTTCGTCGCCGGCGCCGAGGTGGAGCATCGCCGTCATGCCTGACGCCTCGTGTCCCGCCACCTGGCAGATCACTGTGTAGGAACCGGCGTCGAGCCCCGACAGATCGAGATGGGCGGTCTCGCCCGGCGCGATCAGCGGCGTGGCGAGGTCGGTGCCCTGGATGGAGAAGTCGTGTTCGACGGTGCCGGTGTTGACGATGTCGAGCCCGCCCGACTGCGACGCCGAGATCATCTCCGGTGTGATCGAGAACTCGGTGAGCGTCACCTGCGGGACGGCTGTCGCGGCCCCGCCTGCTGGTGCGCTCCCGCCGTCGTTCGACTCGTCGATCGCACGCATGCCAAAGCCGACGGCGATCGCGCTCGCGAACAACGCGACAGCGGCGAAGGCCCAGATGAGCAACGTCCACCAGTCGCGGCGGCGCTCTCGGGACTTGACCAGCTCCTCGAGGCGCTCGACATCGAGGCGCTCGACATCGAGGCGCTCGACATCGAGGCGCTCGACATGGACCTCGGGTTCTTCCGTGGAGATGCTCACGGGTTCGCCGCGAGGCTCAGCGCGAGGGCGGCGCCCCATGCGACGGCCCGCTCGGCCTCGCCGGGCAGCAAGTGGTTCTGCTTGTCGACGAGGAAGCTCTCGGGGTCGGCCACGAGGTCGTAGCCGAGGTGGGTGAGGCGCCGGCCGATGCCCTTCGAGGCGCGGCCGGTGATCCACGAAGGGGCGTCGATGCGGGTGTCGAACGCGGCCGCTCCTGCGTTGGTGACCTCCGCGACGTGATGGAACCACTCGCGGAGCCCTTCGCCTTCGGCGTCGGGATCCAGCGCAACGTCGGCGTCGGGCTTGTGCGCGGCTTCCATCGCGGCCTCGCGGGTCTTCTCGCTCGACAGGCTGTGGACGTGCGTGGGACCGCCGACCACCACGAGCTGGACGTCCTGCATCCGCTCCGGGGTGGCCTGCTCCACGGGCACGACTTCGGTTTCGAAGTGCGACCGGAGGCCGTCGGCGATGTGGTCGGCCACGACGTGCGTGTTGCCGTACATCGATTCGTAGACGATGAGTGCTCGCATGGTTCGAGCATGCGGCGCAGCGGTCGTGGCGCCTAGGGCCGAAGGTCCTCGTTCGCTACGTCTCGCGGGACGTTCGGCTGGGATGTTTGGGACATTTGTCCTCTGGCGGAGCGTCATCCCGACCCACACGATGTTCTCGATGCGCGCCCGTGCTCACCCGGTTGTGGCCGTCATTTTGTTGTTGGCCGGCCCGATCGCCGCCTGCGGCGGCGACTCCCAGGCGGACTCCGCTCGATCCGGTTCGGACGACGATCCCCGACTTGTCGTCGTCGACACCGACGGTGGGTCCGACGACGCAATGGCGCTGCTCTACCTCCTCCAGCACCCCGATGTGGAGGTGGCCGCGATCACGGTCACCGGGGCGGGGCTCGTCCATTGTCCAATCGGTGCGAGCAACGTCGCCGGGGTGGTCGAGCTCGCGGCTCCGGGTCTCGACATCCCGATCGCCTGCGGATCAGGCTCGCCCCTCGAGGGGGATCGAGCGTTTCCCGACGAGTGGCGTGCGCAGGCGGACAGCCGGTACGGCGGCATCCTCCCCGCCGGCGCCGAGAGCGCGGCGCAGTCGAACGGCGCGGATGCGGTCGAGCTGCTCAGCGCCACGATCGGAGCGGCGGATCGTCCGGTCACCATCCTCACGCTCGGCCCGCTGACAAATGTGGCAGCGGCGCTCGACGTCGATCCGGCGCTGGTCGACCACATCGACCGAGTTGTCGTGATGGGCGGCGCGTTCGAGGTGCCGGGCAACGTGTTCCTCGACTCAATGCCCGCAGCCTCGATCGCCGAGTGGAACATCTATGCCGATCCGGTCGCCGCGGAGCAGCTGCTCCAGAGCGGCGTGAAGATGACCTTCGTCCCGTTGGACACGCAGGTGCCCGTCGATGCCTACGTGATCCGCGACATCGGGCGGGCGGCTCACACGCCCCCCGCGACCACGGTGGCCGAGCTGCTGGGTTCGGATCCCTTCTTCGCCTCAGGCCAGTTCTTCATGTGGGATCCGCTGGCGGCCGCGGCGGTGGCCGAGCCCGAGCTGTTCACGACGCGAGAGGAGGCGATGTCGATCCAGTCCGGCGGCCGGCGCGCGGGGTGGACGTCGCTCGGCGGGAGCGCGGTCGGCGAGATCGCGACAGTGATCGACGGTGACGACTTCCTGAGTGAGTACATGGCGACGCTCGATACGCGCACATCACCGGTGAGCGTGTCGCGCGTGCCCGATGCTTCCATCGTCACCGAGGGCGGCTGCGCGGTCTCGCCGTCGGAGGTGAACACGGGGCCAAGCGTGCTCGCGCTCGAGTCGCCCTCGTCATCGACGGCGGCGGCGATCGGCGTCATCGACCCGACGCGCACCGACGCCGATATCGAGGCTTTCTTCGCCTCAGCACCGACCGGGCCACCCTCCTGGTTCGAGCTCGCCGCCTTCCTGCCCACCGACGAGAGTCAGGCCGAGGCGCTCGTCGATCTCCGCGCCGGAGACCTCACCGTCATCTGCGTCTCGCTCGAGGGGACGGCGGTGAAGGTGAGCGGACGGGCGACCCTGACGGCGACCGAGCGGTAGCTAGCGGTTTTCTACGGCGCCATCCCGCCAAGAGCGTCAGCAACAGCCAAGCGCGCGTTGGCGTCCTCGAAGATCTCGCGCGTGCGGGCGAAGTCCATCGGCGACTGCGTGCCGCTCTCCACATCCCACTCGCTGCGGCCGACTTTGGTCGTGAGGTCTCCGCCGTACACGTGGATGGCGCCGGTGAGCGCGCCGAGCGGGTTGTGGATCGAGTGGATGGTCTCGCGGCCGAACAGCCCGACGTCCTTCGTGCGGAGCTCCTTGCCGCCCGAGCGGACAATCGTGTCGCTCTGCTGGCGGTAGAGCGTGTTGTTCTCCTGGCCGCCGTAGAGGCCGATCGCCGCCCACATCAAGTGGTCGTGCGCGGGGATGTCCATGCCGGGCGCCCACACGACCTTGAAGATGCTCAGGTCGGGCGCGGCGTAGAGCGGGACGATCTCCGCTTTCGTCGGAGGCAACACGGAGGCGACCTGCTCGGGGTTGCGGACGGCGCGCTCGAGCACCTCCTTGATCGCGAGTTGCTGTTCGGACTCGGTGAGTGCCTGTTTGCAATCCGTCACGAACTGATCGAGGTCGAACATCTCTCCTCCTCTACGGCTGCAAGACGACTGCGATCATCGTCTGCAGCTGCTCGGGGTCGTCATGCCAGTGTCCATAGTGCTCCCACCCCACGCCCGTTGGCGACGTGACCGTTGTCGGCGCACCACTTGTGCAGCGTGTCGTACGCGCCACCCAGGCCGTCGTAGCCGCCGCGGTGGATGCCACGAGCGACTCGTCCCCCAGGCAGTTTCGACGGCTCGAGTCCCTCGTACGGGGCGAATCTCGTCCTCGACGAGCACGCCGACCTCGACCGTGGGCTGCCGGTCGAGGTAGACGATGACGTTCTCGCCGAACGTGTCGTGGGCGAGCCGAGGCGCATGCCGGCGGCAACGGCTCCGACGCGCATCACCGTCCACACGGTGTCCATCAGGCGTTGGATCGTGGCGGACAGCTCGTGGCCAGGTGGTCTCGGCGCGCACGACCGCGATCGGCCGAGGTGCGACCTCGGCGACCTCGAACGCGCCGGTGCTCACCGCTTGCCGCCCGGCTCCCAGAGCGACGTGCGGTAGTCCTCCTCGAGGGAGGCTTCGATCACGTCGACGTCGATGTCGCGCACCGCGGGGATCTGGTCCTTCACGATGCATGCCAGCGTCGGCAGGCTCGCCCGGTCGGGCCACGTCTCGGGCTGCCACAGCTCGCTGCGCCGGAACGCCTTCGCGCAGTGCATGTACTGCGTGACGACGGTGACACCGATGGCCGCCTTCGGTCGCTTGTCTTTCACCGCGCAGGCATCGAGCACAGCGTCGTCGGTCGTGATGCATGCGGTTCCGTTGACGCGAAGGGTCTCCTCGACACCCGGGATCAGGAACAGCAGGCCGACGCCAGAGCCCTGCACGATGTTCGTGATCGAGTCGAGGAGGTTGTTGCCGGCGAGGTCGGGGATCGCGAGATGTTCGTCGTCGAGCACGACGACGAACCCCGGCGGACCTCCCTTCGGGGACACGTCCCCGGTGCCGTCCGGTGAGGCGCTGCCGATGAGCACGAACGGCGCGTGCGCGATGAAGGTCCGTGCGTGCTGATCGAGCTGGTTCAGCACCTTCGATGCCGTCACGGGTGACGGCATCCGGTACAGCTCACGCAGCTCAGTCTCGGACTCGACGACGTCCTGGAACATGGTCGGAGTGTACGGTCAGGTCGCCTCGGTGGGCGCCGGTGTGACGTCCTCCTCATCACCGGCGAGGACATCGAGGATGTCGTTCATGTGATGGAAGAGGATGCGGCGGCCCTCCATCTTCATCTGGGCCCCGGTCGCCTCGTCGTGGATGACGACTGTGCGCACGGTGACCTTCTGCTTCATCTCGAACGTGAGGTCCTCGCGGGCGTGCTCGCCCATCTTGATCAGGCTCTTCGCCGAGATGATGCCCTTCGCGTTGTTCGTCGTGAGCACATAGAGCGTCGTCGGCGATGCCGCCAGCACGACCACCGGGGGTAAGTCACCCGACGTTCCCGCCCTCTGGCCGGCGTGGGCGCCGGCCACGGCGCCGATGCCGGTCCATCCGTCGCCGATCTCGCTTCCGATGAACGCCCCCGCCGTCGCGCCGGCGGCGCGCTTCCAGGCGAGTCCCTTCGGCTCGAAGTCTCCGGCGACGGTGACCGTCTTGTCGCCCGTCGCCGCGATCGCCATGTCGAGCAGCTTCTTCTTGAGGTCCACGAGGGCAGCCTCTCGCCCTCAGCGTTCTCAGGCAAGTGACGCGTCACCGGTGACGCGTTACTTGCCGAGGAAACGCAGGCGGCGACCGCTCAGAGGAGGAAGTCGAGGCCGTCGGCGATCACCAGGTAGAGGACGAGACCCACGGCAACGACGGTCAGCATCGACTTCCCGCGCAGGGTCAGCACCAGGCCCACTCCCGCGGCGACGATGACCGCGGGCACGTAGTTCGTGGTGGCGGCGCGGTCGAGCGATGATGCCGCCATCGCCGCGACGGCGGCCGTGCCGGCGTGGCGGAGCACGCGGTCGACGCCCGTCATCCCGACCAGTCGATCGGCGAAGGCGAGCGGGACGATGCGAAACACGAGGCTGCCGACGCCGACGGCGATCACTGCGATCCACGCGCTCATGACGTGCTCCTCTTCGCGGCGTTGTCCATCGAGACACCGACGGCGATGCCGCAGGCGATCGCCGCGAGGATCGAGGTGCCCGCGGGCAGGCTTCGTCCCAACACCGCGACGGCTGCTGAGGCGAACACGACGGCGCGGGTACGGGGATCCTTCAGCTTCGGCCCGACGAGCGCGAGCAGGCACAGCGGCGCGGCGACCTCGAGGCCGATCCCGCTGAGCTGATTGCCGGCCGCGACACCGATCGCGATCAGCACGCTCCACGCGAGGAACAGCGTGATGGCCGAGCCGAAGTAGTACGCGCGCAGCGCACGTGCACTCGGCGCCGTCACTGCGTGGCGCTCCGCGATTGCGAACACGGGGTCCACGACCAGCGGCGCCGCGGTGATGCGGAACCAGCGGGGCTGGTCGCTCCACTGCGCGGCCAGCGAGGCGCTGTACACGGCGAGGCGGGTGTTGATCAGCAGGCCGGTGATCACCGCGAGGACGGCGCCGCCTGACTCGAGGGTGCGGGTGACCGCGAGCTGGGCGGACCCGCCGTAGATCAGCCAGCTCCCCGCGAAGCCAGGCCCCTCGTGGGCGCTCGCTGCCACCGATGCGCCGATCACCAGGGCGAACGGCGCGAACCCGAGGACGAGGGGCGCGATGGCCAGGGCGCCGTCACGCGCCGCGCTGGCCGTCTCGCTCTCGAGGCGGGACCCGGGGTGGACCACGGTCGTGGACATGGCTCGATCGTGCGCCGAGGGGCTGGTCAAAGCCTTGGAGACCGCATGGAGATCCGCTGACCGGAGTCTCCACGCGACCTCCACATCGTCTCCAAGGAACCGGACGCCCGATTTCTTACGGTCGAACTGCAACCAAGCAGCCAACCCTCGCCCAAATGAAAGAAAAGGGAGCACCGAAATGACCACGATGGACACCTCGACCCGCAACGGCGTGGACACGGCGGCCCTCTTCGCCACCCTCGACGCCGTCAAGGGCAACCCTGAGATCGCCAAGTTCCAGTTCCGCGCCACGAACCGCTGGGTGAGTGGCACCCACAACCAGTCGACGATCCACGGCTTCTACGGCGCCATGCAGGAGATGACGCACGACCAGCCCTGGACCCTCGATGCCGATCACCCCGCCGTGCTGGTCGGGCCGTGACAACGGACCCACCCCCGTCGAGTACCTGCTGCACGCGCTGGCCGCGTGCCTCACGGCCGGCCTCGCCAACATCGCTGCGGCACGTGGCGTGAACCTCTCCGAGGTCGAGTCGACGGTCGAGGGCAACATCGACCTGAACGGCCTCCTCGGCCTCGACAAGGGCGTGCGCAACGGGTTCGAGCAGATCAACGTCACGTTCAAGCTGAAGGGCGACGACCCGGCGAAGCTGCGCGACGTGGTCGAGCGCTCGCGGGCTCGTTCCGCCGTGTTCGACATCATCACCAACAGCGTCCCGGTCTCCATCGAGATCGAGACGGACTGAGGCTTCCGCCTCCCACCCCCGTTCGTCCGGCCGGCCGCGTGCCACCGCGGCCGGCCGGCGTGCGGAACCTCCCAGGAGCTCGCAATGAATTCGCACCCCGTCCCCCCCACTACGACGTGATCGTCGTCGGAGCTCGCGCTGCCGGCGCCGCAACAGCGATGTTGCTGGCGCGCGCCGGGCTCGACGTCCTCGTCGTCGACCGCATGCAGTACGGCCAGGACACGACGTCGACGCACTCGCTGATGCGGGGCGGCGTCCTCCAGCTGCACCGCTGGGGCCTGCTCGACGACGTCATCGCGGCCGGCACCCCCGCGGTGCGCCAGACCACGTTCCACGTCGGAGACGAGAAGTTCGCGATCGGATTGAAGTCTCTTCACGGCGTCGACGCGCTGTACGCGCCTCGCCGCACCGTGCTCGACCCGATCATCGCCGACGCGGCGGTGTCCGCCGGCGCCACCGTGCGTTTCGGCGTCACGGTGCGCGGGCTGACCAGGCGGCTTGACGGCCGGGTGCGGGGCATCGTCGCTCATGACGATCGCGGCGTGCCCTTCGAAGCGACTGCGACGCTCGTCGTCGGCGCCGACGGTCTCGGGTCGAACGTCGCCCGCTGGGTCGACGCTGCAGTCGAGCGCTCGGCGTCCAGCGCGAGCGCGTTCGCGTACGGCTACTGGACCGGCATGGAGACGGAGGGCTTCGAGCTGTACTTCCGTCCGGGCGCATCCGCGGGTGCAGTCGCGACGAACGACGGCGCGACCTGCGTGTTCGTGGGGACCCAACCCCACCGCTTCCGCCGCGAGCTCATGAAGGACCCGATGAGCGGGTTCATGGGAATCATGCGCGACGCCGCCCCGGAGCTCGCCGATCGCCTGCCGGCAGCGTTCGGGCCGACGACGCCGCTGACCAGGTTTCCCGGACGCCCGGGCCGGATGCGGCGGGCATTCGGTCCGGGCTGGGCGCTGGTCGGCGACGCGGGCTACTTCAAGGATCCGATCACGGCCCACGGCCTCACCGACGCGCTGCGAGATGCCGAGCTGCTCGCGAGGGCCATCATCGCCAACGTCATCGACGGCGACGACGAGGCCACCGCCCTCGCTGAGTACCAGGCGGTGCGCGATCGGCTGGCAGAGGACCTTTGGGTCACGACCGATGCAATCGCTTCGTACGAGTGGGACGCGACGGTGATCGGTGCGCTGCTGATGCAGGTGAGCGCGGCGATGCAAGACGAGGTCGAGCACCTGGCGGCGCTCGATCCCATGCCCGTTGCCGGCTGATCTGGATAGCCTCGGCCGCGGGTGCGCCGAGCCCTCGGTCGGCAGCGCCCGTTCGCGAGGCGCACGGGTGATCTATCGGTTCGGAGACATCGAGCTCGACACGACGCTGTTTGAGCTCCGCGCGGGCGGCGCCGTCACGGCAGTCGAGCCGCAGGTGTTCGACGTGTTGCGCTACCTCGTGGTGAACCGTGATCGGCTCGTCACGAAAGAGGAGCTCCTCGACAACGTGTGGGGCGACCGGTTCGTGAGCGAATCGGCGCTCACGACGCGCATCAAGACGGCGCGGCGGGCGGTCGGCGACGACGGGCAGAGCCAGCACATCGTGCGCACGATCCACGGGCGGGGGTACCGATTCGTCGCGCCGGTGGAGGAGATCGAGCTGGTTGCGATCGACGTGCCGGCCCCCGCGGGTCCGCCGCGTGCGCTTTCGCGCGACGAGTCCGCCGTGAACGTGTTCACGAGCGGCGGTTCGGTGTCGACGGCGGTCTCGCCGTGGCCGCTGCTCGGCCGAACGGGCGAGATCGAGGCTGCTGCCGCGGCCTTCAACGATCCCGATACTGGCGGCGTCCTGTTCACCGGAGGCGCGGGCGTCGGAAAGACGCGGCTCGCCGACGAGTGCTTGCGGTTGGCGGCCGACGCCGGCTTCCCGGTCGCACGCGTCGCCGGCCATCCCGAGACGAAGCGAGTGCCGCTCGCTGCGCTGTCGCATCTCCTGCCGGCCGACGTCACCCATAGCGCCGGACCGGAGGGCGAGCTCGAGCGGGGGCTCCTGTTCCACCGCGCCCGCACCGCGCTCGAACAGATCGGCGACGGGCGGCGCTGGGTGGTGATGGCCGACGACGTCAACCATCTCGACGAGCTGTCCCGCGCGCTGCTCGTGTCGCTCGTGCACGCCCGCACCGCGTTCGTGGTGTGCACCCTTCGCACCGGCGGCGACACTCCGCCCGATGATGCGGTGCAGCTGCTCGTGAAGGACGGGCACCTCCACACTGTCGAGCCGGTGCTCCTCGCCGACGACACGATCGCGGCGCTGCTGCACCGTGTGCTCGGCGCGCCGATCGACGACGAAAGCCTCGTCCAGCTCGCCGGGGCGGCCACGGGCAACCCCGGCGTGCTGCGCCAGCTCGTCGAGTCCGCGCTCGACACCGGCCGGCTCGTCGAGACCGACGGCATGTGGCATCTCACCGAGCGCCTCGTGCACGCAGCGCCCACGTTGGAGCTGCTCGTCTCCGAGCGACTCGCCGGGCTCGGCACTGAGGAGCGCGAAGTCGTCGAGCTGCTCTCAGTTGCCGGCGAGCTCGGGCTCGGCCTGCTCGAGTCGATGGTCGACGGGGAAGTGCTCGAGGAGCTGGAGCAGCGGGGCCTGCTGTCCGTGTGCAAGAGCGGGCGTCGCACCAATGTCTCGCTGGTGCACCCGCTCTTCGCGGAGGTCATCCACGAGCAGATCCCCGAGGTCCGCGGCCGGCGCATTCGTCGCTCGCTTGCCGATGCGATCACGAAGGTCGGCGCGCGCCGCACCAGCGATCGGGTGCGGGTCGTGGCGTGGCGACTCGAGGGCGGCGGGCACGTCGAATCCGATCTGCTCGCCGAGGCGGCCCGCCTCGCGCTGGTCGAAGGTGACGATGCGATGGCCGATCGCATCCTCAGCCAGGCCCGCGAGCTCGATCGCACCCCCGAGGTCGTGCAGCTGCAGGCCGAGATGAAGTTCCGCCTCGGCGACACCGCCGCCGTCGAGGGACTCCTCTCGAACATCGACAACTGCGAGCTCGACGATCCGGTGCGGGCGCAGGTGGTGCGCCGCCGCGCCAACAACATGTTCTTCGGCACCGGTCGCATCGCCGAGCCGATCTGGCTGCTGATCCGCGCCCTCGAGGAGGTGACCGAGCCCGAGCCACGGCAGAACATCGAGGCGTACCACGTGCTGCTGCTCGCGATGGCCGGCCGGGTGAGCGAGGCGATCGCCCGTTCCGACGGTGCGCCCCCGGCTCCCATGCTCGGCCCGAGGTTGGAGATGCTGCGGGGCGCGCGCTGGCACTCGCCGCCGCCGGCCGCGGCGAGCACGCGCTGCCCCTCGTCGAGGAAGGACGCGACGTGCACGCGTCGCTCCCGCCGGACCTCGCGAAGCCCGGCAAGTCGCTGCTGATGTTCACGAAGGTGGTCGCGCTCGGTGAGCTCGGCCGGATCGAGGAGGCGCTGGCGACGTCGCGGCACTACCGCGTCGAGCGCCCGGAAGCGACCACCACGAGCTGGTTGGGGCTGGCCGAGGCTCGCATCAACCTGATCACCGGACGGCCGGGCGAGATCCGGTCGCAGCTCGCGCCACTCGTGCGGACCTCGCGCTCGCTCGGGCACGGCTCCTCGGAGCGCTGGGCGCTCGCGCTCGTCGCGTGCGCTCGCCTCCAGCAGGGCGATCGGTTCGGCGCCGAAGCCGATCTGAAGCGCGTCGCGTCACTCGAGGACGACGACCGCGGCGTGTTCCACACCGACATCGATCGGGCGCACGCATGGCTCGCCGCCGAGCGCGACGGGCTCCCCGCGGCGCGCGAGCGGCTCGAGGCTGCGGCCGAGGACGCGGCGCGCCTCGGCAAGTACGCGTTCGAGGCGGGGCTGCGCCACGACATCGTGCGGTTCGGCGGAGCGACGAGCGTGGTCGAACGACTGCGCACCCTCGCCGAGTGCGTCCACGGACAGCTCGTGCAGGCCCGACTCGCACATGCCGTTGGCGTCTCGACCAGCGACGCCGCGAAGCTCGACGCCGCGATCGAGGGCTTCGTCGCGTCGGGCGCGCTCGTGCTGGCGGCGGAGGCCGCTGCTGATCTCGCCGACTGCCTCGCCGCGCAGGGCGATCAGCGGGGCGCTGTCGCGGCGCGCGCTCGAGTCGCCGCCCTCCGAGGCGCGATGCGGGAATGGGTCATCACGCCGGCACTCGCGCGCAGCGAAGGGATCGAGCCGTTGAGCGAGCGCGAGCGCGAGGTCGCGCTGCTCGCCGCACACGGGCTGTCGAGCCGGGACATCGGCGCTCGGCTCTTCCTCTCGACCCGCACGGTCGACAACCATTTGCAGCACGTGTACGTGAAGTTGGGGGTCAAGGGCCGGGAGGGCCTCGCCACGTCGCTCGGGATCTCAGTTCCGGGTGCGGAAGGCAGCAGTCGCTGAACCCTCGAGCATCGTCTCGGCCATCAACCGGAACATCCGGTGCCAGGCGGCGGCGGTAGCGGTGTCCCATCCGGCGTCGAGGAACGTGGCGAGGGTTCGCATCGAGCGCGGTCTCGATCGCCTCGTAGTGCTCGACCCGCACCCCCTGTTGGCGGTAGCGGATGCCCAGCGCGCGTGCCCGGTCGACGAACGAGTCGAGCTGACGTACCGCGCCCGCCAGAAGGGGGATGTCCTCCGCGGCGGAGAACAGGGCTCGCGTGGTCGGCGACAGGCGGTCCAGCTCCTCGTGGAAGCGCTCGACGAACGCCTCGCGGTGCGACTCGATCAGCCCGACCGTGACGTCGAGGAGACGGAGCTGTTCGGGTGTCACGAAGTCGACGGTACCGACGCCGCCTCGACGAGGAATCGGTAGTCGGTACTCAAAAGTGTGAACCGCTCGTTCAGCCGATCTTCATCGTCTTTCCCGGCCGTGCGAACGGCGCGGGAGACTTTCTGACATGCCGCTGCTCGCACCGATGCCGCCCCGCGACACCCACGAGGAACACCGGACGGCCACCCCGCTGGAGCTGTTCTTCGACCTGACCTTCGTCGTGGCAATCGCCCAGGCGGGCAACAGCCTCCACCACGGGCTGGTGGACGGTGACGCCGGCGATGCGCTCCTGTCGTTCCCTCTGGTGTTCTTCGCCATCTGGTGGGCCTGGATGAACTTCACCTGGTTCGCCTCCGCCTACGACAACGACGATGTCGCCTACCGGCTGACCGTGTTCGTCCTGATGACCGGGGTGCTGATCCTGGCGGCGGGGGTTCCGAGAGCGTTCGACGATCAAGACTTCGGCGTCATCACGCTCGGGTACGTGGTGATGCGCTTGGCCATGGTCGGGTTGTGGTTGCGGGCAGCCGCGCAGCATCCCGAAGGCCGGTCCTGCGCGCTGCGCTACGCCCTCGGCATCGCGGTGCTCCAGGTCGGCTGGGTGCTGCGCCTCGCCCTGCCCGAGGGCGCCGGCCTCGTCGCGTACTTCGTGCTGGTCGCGCTCGAGCTCTCCGTGCCGGCATGGGCAGAGGCGACCGGGCGGACGACCTGGCACCCGGGGCACATCGCCGAGCGATACGGGTTGTTCACGATCATCGTGCTCGGCGAATCGGTGCTCGGAGCGACGGTCGGCGTGCAGACCGCGCTCGACCTCGACGCCCACTTCGAGGACGTCGCGACGGTCGTCGTCGGCGGCCTGCTCACCCTGTTCGCAATGTGGTGGATGTACTTCGACATGCCGACGGAGCGTCTCATCGAGCGGGCGCGAGAGTCGTCCGACGCCGGGCGCAGCGGCGCGTTCGCGTGGGGCTACGGGCACTACTTCGTGTTCGGCGCAGCGGCGGCGATGGGGGCCGGTCTCGTCGTCGCCGTCGACCAAGTCACCGACCACTCCGACCTCACCGACGTGCAGGCGGCTCTCGCGTTCACGGTCCCGGTCGTCGTGTTCGTGGTCATGGTGTGGATGCTGCACGCGCCGTACAAAGTGTCGACTCCGTTGCGCAACTTCGGCGCGCCGGTTGCCGCCGTCCTGAATTCTTCTGGCGAGCTTCACGCCCGAGCCGGTGCTGATCGCCTCATTTGTCCTGGTAGCGCTGGTTGCGGCGTCCGTAGCGCTCCGAGCGGCGGGGGATTAGGGGCTTCCGGTCAGGGGTACAACCAAACGGTCGGCGACCCGAGGTGGGTCGCGCCCGAGGAGGTACCCGGTGGCTTCCCGTCGCGTGTCTGTCCGCTCCCGCAGTGTCGTTCCGTTCCTCGCGTTGGCGCTCGCCGCCAGCTTGCTCACCGTGCCACTTGGCCGCGCGTCGGCCGACGTGCCGGCCGCGGCGCCCGTTACCGGGGCGCCGATCAACGCCAAGACCCCGAAGGCGGTGTTCTTCGCGGCCGACGGCCTCCGCCAAGACCTCATCCCGAAGTACACCGGGTTGTTCTCGACGATGAATCTCTTGTACCGGTTCGGGACGAAAGCGTCGGGCGATGGGCTGCTCACGCAGGCGCCGCCGAACACCGGAGCGGGGTGGTACTCGCTCGCGACCGGTGCGTGGCCGGGCGTGCACGGCTCGACGAACAACACGTTCCACATCAACGGGCAACCCTTCGGCAACCGCACAGCCGCGTTCGATCCGAACGTCTTGCAGGCCGAGTCGATCGCGCAGGCCGCCGAGCGCGGCGGCCTCAAGGTCGCGCAGGTGGAGTGGGCCGGTGGGCGCAACGCGTCGATCAACGGCCCGACGATCGACTTCCGTACCTTCCTGTCCGGCCGCGGCGTGACCACGAACTTCATTGGCGCGGCGGGTGAGCCGCTGTTTGACGACGCTCCGTTCATCCAGGCCTTCGGGCTGCAGTTCGATCATCCGCAGGGTTACGCCGGTCAGGCTGCGTTCCCCGGAGCGGCGCCGGTGGAGGCGACCGGCTGGACCGGCGCGCTGCCGCAGTCGTTCAGCACGCCGATGGAGATGCGGATGCGCGTCCTCGACTTCGGCGTCGACAAGTACGGCCTCAACGCGTACATCTACGACAGCACGAACAACCGCCGAACTGACTACGACCGGGTGCTGTTCTCGCGCTCGAAGGACGCGGCGGACGCCGTCGCGAACCTGCGCCAGGGCGAGACAGCAGACGTGAAGGTCAAGATCGTGGGCGGCGCGCTGGAGGGGAAGACCGCCGGGTTCCTCGTGAAGGTCGAGGTGCTGTCGTCCGACCTGTCGCGCGTGCGCCTGTTCCACACCTCCGTGAGCCGCGCGATCGCGACGTGGCCGAGCTGGACCGGAGAGCCGGGGTTCACCGGCACGTTCGACGAGTTCCTCGCCCAGCGGTTCCCGACGTCGACCGCGGCGGACTTCGCGGTGCTCGAGGCCGGTGTCGTGAGCGAGGAGACCTACGTCGAGCAGGGGAAGTACTGGTCGACCGCGCACGTGCCGATGCTCGAGTACGTGGCGAACAAGTACCAACCCGACCTCCTGATGGTCGGCATGCCGACGACCGACGAGTTCCAGCATCAGTTCCTCGGTCTCATCACCCAGACGGTTCCCGGTGGCGCGCCGAACCCCGCGTACGACGACGTGGATCTCAACGGCGTACCCGACGGACGTGTGCGCCAGCGCGAGGGCTTCATCCGCGACGCCTATCGCGAGGCCGACGCGGTGTTGGCCAAGGCCCGCCGGTTGATCGGCTTCAACCCGACGACGTTCGTGTCTTCCGATCACGGCTTCGCACCGCAGTTCCTGGCGGTCGATGCGAGCGAACCGCTGAAGCAGCTCGGGTTGCTGTCGGCGAACCAGACTTCGAATTGCCGCCCCGCGACCGGTGAGACGATCGGCAGCGCGAAGGCCTGCTGGGCGGGTGGTGCGCTGCAGATCTATCTGAACGTCGCCGGTCGAGACCCGGCACCGGGGGTGAGCAGCACGATCAAGCAGATCCCCGCGGACATGGTCGACGCCAAGGTGGCGGAGATCAAAGCGGCGTACCTCGGCCTGACAGACACGCATGACTGGAACGGTGACGGCGCGGCGGAAGGCTGGAAGGTCATCGACCGCGCGTTCACGAAGGCCGAAGCCCGTTACATCCCGAACGGGCCGGGAACGACGACGGACATGGCCCATCCGACGCGCACAGGTGACCTCGTCGTGTTCGCGCATCCGCCGTACCAATTCGACGCGGAGACGCCGGGCGAGCTCGTCGCGCCGTCGCACTTCTTCGGTCAGCACGGCTACGTGCCCGATCTCCAGGATCTGAACGCGAACGTGAACATGCGGGCGACGTTCCTCGCCGGCGGACAGGGCATTCGGCTCTTCCACCAGGTCGAGGCCCGTTCGATCGACCTCGCGCCGACGCTCGCCTACCTGCTCGGCATCCCCGAGCCCCAGCACAGCCAGGGCCGCGTGCTCACCGACGTGTTCTGGCTGGGCGGCTTCACTCGGCCGGTGAACATCATCGGGCTGAACGACTTCCACGGGCAGCTCGATCCGACGACGATGCTGTTCGACGGCCGCAACATCCCGGTGGGCGGCGCCGCACAGCTCGCGACGATGTTCGACGAGGAGTTCGCATCGCTGGGTGGCGAGGGCTTGCTGCTCGCGGCCGGCGACAACGTCGGCGCATCGCCACCGAACTCGGCATTGCTGCAAGACATGCCGACAATCGAAGTGGAGAACGCATGGGGCCTCGATGCCACCTCGTTCGGCAACCACGAGTTCGACTACGGCGTGACGCGCATCATCACGCAGCAGGCCGTGGCGAACTACCCGTGGCTCGCGGTGAACATCGTGGAGGAGGCAACCGGTCTGGCGCCGCCGTTCGTCGATCCCTCGCCGGTGTTCACGGTGAACGGCGTGCGGGTCGGCGTCATCGGCGCCGAGCTGCAGAGCACGCCCGAGATCGTGGCCGCGGGCAACACCGAGGGCCTGCTGTTCCTCGACGAGGCCAAGCGGATCGCCGAGGAGTCCGAGCGGCTGCGCAAGCAGGGTGTGCAAGTGCAGGTGGTCGTGATCCACCAGGGCACGGCGGTCGGGCAGAACCCGATAGGCAACGCGGCGGGCGTGCCGTGGGACGGGCCGATCCTTCCCATCGCCGACGCGCTGCAAGGAACGACGGTCGACGTGATCATCGCCGGTCACACCCACCGCGTGTCGAACCTGATGCGCGGCCACATCCTCGTCGTCGAGGGCATCAACGCGGGCGCGAGCTACTCGGTCGTGCAGCTGATGGTGCAGGGGAACGACGTCGACTGGGCTGGTGGTGCGACGCGCGTCGCCAAGACCCTCGGCGTCGCCCCGCGTGCCGACGTGCAGGCGATCGTCCAGAAGGCAAACGACGAGACGGCCGTTCTGCGCAACCAGGTCATCGGGACGCAGGTGGACGACATCACCCGGGCACCGAACCGTGACGCCGAATCCGAGATGGGCAACCTCGTCGCGGACGCGATGCGGCTGAAGTATCCGGGTGTCGACGGCGCGCTGACGAACTCTGGCGGGCTCCGCCAGAACCTGCCGTTCACGCCGCCGAGCGCCGGCGAGCAGCCGGGCGAGATCACCTGGGGCGAGATGTTCGGGGTGCTGCCGTTCGGCAACCGCACGACGATCATCACGCTCACCGGTGCGCAGCTGCAGGAGGCGTTCGTCAACGGGTTCAGCGCGGTGTGCAACATCGCGATCAACACCGGGCGCTTCCCGCAGATCTCCGGGCTCAAGGTGACGTATCACTGCGCCGGTTTGGTCCCGGTGATCGATTCGATGTTCAAGACGGCAACCGGTACGGATGTGCCGATCGGGCCCACCGACTCGGTTCGTTTCGTGACGAACGACTTCATGTACACGGGCGGTGACGGCTACACCGTGTTCGCCCAGGGGACGAACGTCGCCCAGCCCGGCGACGATCTGCTCACGGTGGCGATCGACTACATCACCGCGAACTCACCGGTCAACCCGCAGGTGGAGGGCCGCATCACCCGCGGCCCCAACACCTAGCCCCCGCTGGTTTTCTTGGCGCGGCGGGCCCGGCGACCCCGCGGCGCCAAGAGAACAACAATGGCCCGGTGCCCGATCATGAACGGTGCGACGCGTGCCGGTTCGACGGCGCGACGTATGACGACCCGGAGCTGTTGGCGTCACTGCGATCACTCGGATCGCAGTGGCGTGCACTGCTCGAATCGGCTGGTTCCGAGCTGCGGATGCGGCCGGCGCCCGAGGTGTGGTCGGCGATCGAGTACGCCGAGCACACCCGTGACATCGTCGCCCTCCACGTGTACGGGGTGAAGGAGGCGCTCACCGGAACGGAGCCGGTGCTCCCACCGGTCGACCCCGGCTTGGCGGATGCCGCCGCGGTGGCGTACGGCGATGCAAAAGTCGGAGTGGTCGCGGGCGAGATCGAGACGCAGGCATCGCGGCTCGCGGCCCTGGCAGAGGACGCAGGGCACGTCGGCCTGGTCGCGAGGCATCACCCTTGGCGATGACCGGGTCGAAGTGCGGCGCATGCTCGAGCACGCCCTGCACGACGCGCTCCATCACTTGGATGACGTCGAACGGGGGCTGGCGCAGCTCCGGCCGTGACTCGTGGCCTCCGCCGGTGGGTACGGTCCGGGACATGGCGCTTCGTTGGTACACGATCGTGGTCGACTGCCGGGACACCAAGGCCCAGGCGCAGTGGTGGGCTGACGCGCTCGGCTGGAAGAAGGTCTACGAGTCCGAGGACGAAGTCGTGATCGTGCCGCAACACGCGTCGGTCGAGGCGGCGAAATCGACACCGTGGGAGCAGATCGGTCCGGGGCTCGTGTTCGTGCCTGTGCCCGAGGGCAAGACGGTGAAGAACCGGCTCCACATCGACCTCGCGCCGCACATCAGCGACGATCGCGATGCGGAGATCAAGCGGCTACTCGACATGGGCGCGACGAAGATCAACGTTGGTCAGCCCGACGACGCGGGGTTCGAGGTCCTCGCCGATCCCGAGGGCAACGAGTTCTGCGTGCTGTCGTCGCGCGACTTCTGAGCCGACGCCGCTACGGCTCGAGGTCGTTGTGGTGGAGAAACGCGTCCGCCCCGTCCGCGACCTCGCGCAGCTCCGGCCGTGACTCGTGGCCTCGGCCGGTGGGTGCCCCCGTAAGGCACTTCTGGGCTACCCCAGCGAGCCCGATCTCGCGGTCTTACGAGTCACGCGGCGCCGTAGCGAGTGCCGTCTGACCCACCTGCTCAAGGTCGCCGCGCCCGACGGAGGACCTGCGGCTCATGTCAGCGCGGGTTCGAGGTAGCCGCCGTCGGTCTCGAGCAAGCCGGTGAGCAGCCGGTCCGGGCGCCAATCTTCGAACCGGTCCTCGGTCCGGTCGCGGCCGAGCCAGATCTCGAGATCGCGGAGCTGGTCGAGCACCGCGGCGCCCAGGAGCAGCGCGCGACCGTGGACTGGATCCCGTTCACGAGCTGCGATGGCGAACGCGGCCGGCGCCGGCGTCGTTGTCGGACCGCTGCCCATCCTCGGACACGAGGGCCTCGCACACCAACCGGCACAGGTCGATCTCCACCGGGCCCAGCACGGCGAACTCGAAGTCGAGGAGGGCGACCACCTCGCCGTCCCACAGCGCGTTCATCAGCGCGAGGTCGCCGTGGTTGACGACCTGCTCGACGACGGGCGCGGCTCGGTAGTAGTCGCCGATGATCTCGTGGAACCGCGACCGCTGCACATCCGGCAGACCCAACGCAGCACTGACGCGATCGGCTGCGGCCGTGGCGTCGTCAGCTGTTGCCGGTATGAAGCCCGCGTGCGATCCGACGAGCAGACGGAGCGAGGGCGTGGCGTCGTGCACGACCCGCACGCGCGCCCACAGCTGGCGGATCGCTCGACGCCGCTCCTCGGGTGTCAGCGTGGGCCACGCCTCGTGCAGGTTCTGGCCTCGAACCTCCTCGGTCACGATCCAGTCATGACCCTCGATCGTGCCCGCCCCGAGGATCTTCGGGTGTCCGACCTCGGGCGGCAGCGCGCGCACGAGCGCGACCTCGGCGGCCATGCCGTCGACGACTGACGTGTTCGCGATCCGCACGGCGAGGCCACCACCGACCCAGGTCGCGTTCGAGATCCCGAGAGCCCGCCGCATCCCGCGGAGATCACCGCCGTGCTGGGCGACGACTTGGGCAGCCAGAGACCAGACGACGGCAGCCTCCGTCGGGTCGCGGTGCTGGTCGAGCCAGTGCGTCTCCGCCTCGGGCTCCTTCATCGCTGGGGCGACCAGTTGTGAATACCCCAAGCCTCAGCTGCTGCTGCGCCCATGTCCGGTAGCGGAGTGTCTAAGAACGCCACGGTCTCCGACGTTACGGCGCCATGCCGGCGGTCCTCTGATGACGGGTGCAGTTCCCGGCGCCACTCCCGTGGTTGGGTGACCCTGATCGCCGGGAAGGCGACTAACCCAGGTAGCGCCGAATGCCCGGTATGCGCTTGGTCTGCAGGCCGAATGGCTATTTCCCCCCTTCTTCCTGCGCTCTCTCACCCGACACCGCGAGCAGATCGGCAGTTCAGTGCTAGGGGCGAGGGTGTCGGAACCATCCGCGTTGTCGCTCTCAGACGCTTCGGCGTCGTCAGGACTTCGGGAGCTCGGGGCGCGGTTCGCTCATATAGTCCGCGCCATGGAGGTCCCGCCGGACGGTGGCGAACCATCGGTGTTCGGCGAGTGGACGACTATTGCGTATGAGAGCGCGGGTCGCTCGCTGAAGGGATACTTCGTTGCCCCGCACGGACCTGGGCCGTTTCCCGGGATCGTGTTCCATCACGGCAGCGGCGGCCTGCTCCCGGCCGCAAAGCCGGGCATCGAAGCGCTGGTCGCGATGGGTCACGCAGTGTTCGTCGCGATTCGCCGGGGTCACAACAACAACCCTGGGCCGTTCTGGGAATCATTGATCACGGCTCCCTGGGGAAGCCCGGAGATGGGACCGCAACTCACCGCGGCGCTCGCTGGCGAGTGCGACGATGCCGTCGCCGCGTTGACCTGGCTGCGTGCGCACGCGCTGGTTGACGCCGCCCGGGTGGCGATGATCGGATCGTCCTATGGCGGCGTGATGGTCATGCTCGCCGCCGGTCGGCGTGCGCCGTTTCGAGCTGGTATCAGCTTCGCTGGCCCCTCGATCACCTGGCCGGACGCGCCGGCGCTGCAAACGGTGCTGCTCGACGCGATGGGCGTTTGTGAGGTGCCGTTGATGTTGATCCAAGCAGGTGACGACTTCAATCTCACACCGAGCTACGTGCTTGGCGGGGAGCTTGCTCGACTCGGTAAGCCGCACCAGACGAGGATCTACGAGACCATCGGCGAACAGCGCGGGGACGGCCACGGCGTGTTCAACAATGCCGTCTGGCTCTGGAGAACCGACGTCGAACGCTTCCTCCAGCGATCGCTGTCACCATCCGGAGCTCCCGCCTGAACTGCCGCAGACGCAAGGAGACTGACCTTCTCACGTAGCGCGGTACGCCCGATCACAAGCACCATGTCAAACACCGATCGGCCGATCTGGCGCGTCACCTCCCGGCACTTTCAGGCGCCTGCCCTGCGGCGATATGGGCGCACGTTCCGGCACAGCCGACTGAGCTGGTGGTGCAACCCGAGCCGTCGTTCTGTCGCGGATGGGAGTGGCGACCGCGACGCGTGGTCATCCGGCGCGATGAGTGAGCACGCAGGGGCGTCGAGGATGCACGACGGCCTTCAGTCGGAACAAGCCAACCTTCAGGTGGAGCAAGCCAGAATGATGCTCGGGTGAGGATCGGCGTTTGCTCCGACGTGCACGGTCGCCATGACCGGCTCCTGGCTGTGCTCGGCGCCATGGCAGCAGCCGGGGTCGACGAACGCTGGTGCCTCGGTGATCTGGTCGGAGGCGAGCCGCCCACGGCTGAGCTATTAGGCGCGGCTCGCCAACTCGACCTACTCATCGCGGGAAACCACGACGCCTGGGCGCTCGGACCAGACCGGGTCGTCGCCCGCGGACGCGACGTGTTCAGGTTGTCGAGCCGCGCAATCGCCAGCCGTCACGGCATCGACTGCTGGCACGGCTCGCCGCGCCACCCCCTGCTCGGGTTCCTCACCGAGGCGTCTGCCGCCAGAATCCTGCCCGGCCGCCCCCTGGGCTCGCTCGGACTCGTCGGCCATACGCATGAACCGGCGCTCTTCGCCTACGACGGCGCCGCTACGCGCGCGATGCGGCCCGTCCCCGGCGAGTCTTACGACTGGCTCGCGGCGGGCGCCTGCATGGCCAACCCGGGGGCGGTCTGCGGCAACCCTCGCGATGCGGCGAGCTGGTGGCTCATCGTCGACATTGACGCCCGCGTGCTGCGGTGGCACCGCAAGGAGTTCGGGTCCGAAGAAGCTGCCGCTGCCGGCTTGTGAGGCACGTCGCGGGGTTGGTGTTCCCATCGTCGAGGGACCCGGGTACGTCACCGGCATACGCCACCGGGGCTCCCGATTTCCAGGGGGACAACGATGTCGTCGGAGCGCAATTCTGTTCCCCAACCCGTTGCACCAGTTCCGTCGTTCCGTCGCGAGGCAGCGGCCAACGTGCCAGGACAAATCACGTCAAGCCGTAACTCGCGTGGGCCGGTATCGCAGGGCGACCGCCCCCGACCGGAACTCATGGCGATCCACGAGCTCGAGCTGGATGCGCTCGCGCAGACCGGCGAGCAACGTCGGCCCGTGTCCGGCAAGGACCGGCTGCACAAGGAACTCGTACTCGTCGATCAGTCCCAGATCTGCCAACGCCAGGGGGAGCGTCACGCCACCCACGAACAGGCCCTCGCCTGGCTCCTGCTTGAGCCGCTGAACCGCTTGCCCCAAGTCGCCTCGCACCAGTTCGGCATTCCAATCGACCCCGCTCAGCGTGCTCGACACGACGTACTTCTTCGCCCGGTCGATGGTCTCGGCGAACGGGATCTCCCACTCATCCATCCAGTCAGGCCACGTGCCCGTGGCCGGCTGCCGCCACGCCGACTCCATCATCTCGTAGGTCACCCGGCCGAACAGCAGGGCATCGGCTCGTTCCATCTCAGCGGTCCAGTAGCGCATCGACTCCTCGTCCGGGGGGAGCCCTGCCTCGTGATGGCAGCAGCCGTCGAGCGTGACGTTGATCGAGTATCGAAGTGGTCTCATCTCGTTGCTCTCCCTTGATGCGCGCCGCGCGTTCACCGGACCGTACGCAGACGACTGCCGGCGCCATTTCTCATCGGCGCCCCGATCGCACCTACTCAACACCGTCGTGGTGCGAACCAGACCGCAGACCGAGCGCGCGACCGATTCGGCGATCTGCTCGCAGTGTGACGACCATCTCGATGGTGTCACAGAACGCGCGGCGCCGAGTCACGGCGAGAGTGCCCTCCAACGCTGGGACGATGACGTGGTCGCAGGCCCACGATCGTTCGCGCGGGCCCAGCCACGTTCCGGTGGCGGGGCGGCTGTGGCCGGCGCCGGTGTCAACCCGCCGCCGGCTCAGCCACCACGACGGGGATGTCCCGGTCGGTCTTGCGCTGATACCCGCCATAGCCGTTGTAGGCCGAGACGATCCGTGGCCAGAGCTCGGCTTTCTCCTCGGCGGACGCCGTCCGGGCAACGAGGGTCGTCGGGCTGCTGCCGTCGGTGGGTTCGATGGTGAACTCGGGGTTGGCGACCATGTTGCGATACCAGTCCGGATCGCGGTCATCGCCGCCCTTGGATGCCACGAACACGAAGGTGTCGCCATCGCGGACCGGGGCGGTCAACATCACCGTCCGGGGCTGGCCCGAGGTACGACCCGTCGTGGTGACCTTATAGACCGGCATGTTGCCCATGGTCCGACCGATCCGGCCGCCCGACACGGCGAGCACACTTCGGTGAACGAAGTTCATGGTCTGCATCTGGAGATCCTTGATCGCGTCGGGGAGGCCCATCGGCTCACCTTACGAACAGCGCCGTGGTCGCGCCGTCGTGGCGGGCTGACAGCGTCCCTGAACGCCGGACCGGAGCGGGACTTTGGGAAGCAGCGTGCCGAGTGCCGGCAGATCGCGGGCGGCGGTGGTGAGCTTGCACGGCGGGGTGCGAGTGTTGTCTAGCCCCTGCCCCGAGGGTTAGATGTGAAGCGGAACCAGGGGGAGCGGTGTGCGATGCCCGACGCGGACGAGTCGCCTTTGACCGCGGAGTTTCCTTCGCGGTGGGTCGACCCGACGGCGCGCCTGCAGATCTACTTCCAGGCTCCCTTGGATTCAGCCTGCTTTCTCTACACGCAGGCGAACGCGTACAAGGCGCTGACGGGCAAGCGGGTGACTCGCGAGCATTCGGAATCGCGCGATCTCGCGTCTCCCAGATCCGGCGGCGTTCCTCGGCGGGGCGGGCGCTACAGAGTTGAGCTACGACGAGGCCGTGCGCCTCATCGGAGGCATCCTGGAAGCGTTTAGCGACCCGGGAGAGAGGTTCACGCTCGACAAGCTCAGCCCGTCCGCTGAGATCGCGGCGATCTGCAGCGCGATCTCATCGGACAGCGTCGTCGTCTTCGCCTACGGAGGGCCCACCGAGTTCCAGCATCCGGCTTCGCACGTCGTATGCGGCGTCGCGAGCGGCGACGACCCGGCGGCGTTGCATCTCGCGTGCTCGGCAGCCTTTCTCGACCGCCACATGAAGTACGGCGAGTACTTCGAGCGCCATCATCCGGACTTGGGTCGTTGGTCGAACGACTCCATTCCGGTCGACAACCAAGTGGCGATCGCGCCGAACTTCCGCTGGCGAATCACGCTCGCAGAACGGGCCCGCTAACTACAGCGAAGTCGCGATGAATGCTCGCATGGCGGTCGTGGTGATCGCTGCTCGTCGGAAGTGTCCCCGAACGCCGGCTCTGAGCGTGGTTCATGCGTGGCATCGGTCGCGGACCCAAGGCCACGCCTCCAGGGACAACCTCTCGGACGAACACAGCTAGCAGAGCCCGATTGACATCGTCGGCGGGAGGTGTAATCTACAACCAAATGGTTGTAGGTACTCTCGGAGCGCGAGAAACAGACCGACCGGCTGTTCTTCGCGCTCAGCGATGCGACACGGCGCGACATCGTCACCCAGACGCTCGACCGTGAGCGCTCCGTCAGCGAGCTCGGCCGGCTGTATCCGATCAGCCTCACCGCGGTGCAAAAGCACGTCGAGGTCCTCGTCGACGCCGGTCTGGTCTCAAAGCACCGCAGCGGACGGGAACAACTCGTGCGCGGCGAGGTCAACCAGCTGCGCCGCGCCCACGAACTTCTCGATGAACTCGAAACGCTGTGGCGGGCCCGCCTCGAACGCTTCGAACACGTCCTCAACGAAACCACTCGAAGGGAAGACCAATGACCGTTTGGAATGTCGACAAGAACGCAGAGGCCAAGACCATGGTCATCACGGCGGAGTTCAAGACGTCCATCACCAACGTGTGGCAGCTGTGGGCCGACCCGCGCCTCCTCGAGCGGTGGTGGGGCCCGCCGGGATTCCCGGCCACCTTCGAGCATCACGACCTCACGCCGGGCGGCACGATCACCTACTTCATGTCCGGCCCCGACGGCGGCGACAGGTTCGACGGCACCTGGAACGTGGTCGAGGTCGACGCCCCGACCAGGCTCGTGGTCGAAGACGCCATCGTCGAAGATGACGGAACGCCCAGCGACGGCAATTCCATGACTCGCATGGAGATCGACATCGAAGCGGCGGGCGACACGACCCGCATGATCCTCACCACCCATTTCGACTCGCTCGAAGGGATGGAGCAAGCGATCGCCATGGGCGTCGTTGAAGGCATGAAGGCCTGGACGTCCCAGATCGACGCCCTGCTCGCCGAGGTCGCCGCCTAGGGGCGCCGGGGATCCAGCAGGAGGTGTGCACCATGAACTCGATGGCACGCCGGATGTTCGAGCTCGTCGAGCCGATCGGTGTCATCCCCTACTCAGCCGACGAACCCAACGAAGCGATGTTCGCCCTCGGGTTCACCAACTACTGGGACACCTACTTCGCCGGACGGGCGGCGCCCCTGGGCCTCGTCACGGCGGAGGTGGTGGACGCGCTCTTCTACAACTTCGCTCCCGGTGAGGTGGCCCGACACATTCCGAAGGTGTGGCGCACCACCACACCCGAAGCGGCGATCGCCGCTCGCCAGGCGGGCTGCGTGAAGGCGTTGCGGCGGATCCTCGGCGATCACGTCGACTCCCGCGGCTTCGCCCGCGCCGCTGAACTGTTGACCAAGGCCGCGACCAGCGCACCGTTCGAGGGCCGGCCGATGTACGCCGCGCTGCGCGCGCTCCCGATCCCCAGTGACGTGGTGGCCCGCCTCTTCCATGCCGCTTCCTTGCTGCGCGAGCACCGTGGCGACGGACACATCGCAGCCCTGATGATCGAGGGTGTCGGCGGCCTCGAGGCTCACGTCCTGTTCGCCCTCGACATGGGCATGCCCGCGGAGAAGTTCGGACGCATCCACCACCTCCCGGCAGCGCAGCTCGCCGCTGTAATCGACGGAATGCGTGATCGCGGCCTGATCGGCGATGACGGTTGGCTCAGCGAACAGGGTCGCGCTCGTCAAACAGCGGGTCGAGGCGCTCACCGACGACCTCGCGGCGAAGCCCTACGAAAGCCTCGAGCCGGCCGAGCTCGATGAGCTCATGGCCACGCTCGAGCCGCTCGCCGCGCTGCTACTCGCCGCCCAGGACTGGTAGACGTCAGATGACCGGTTGGTGGTACGCGACCGACGGTGGTTGCAGCAGCAGCCGTTGCCGTTCGGTGAGCTGCTCGAGCAGCGCCGCCGGCCACCGCTGGTCCTCCGCCCACGTCGAGCTCCCCGGGGAATACTTGTAGAGCAGCGTGCGCCGGATCTCCGGGCCCCGCCAGGCCACCGTGCCGTGGGTCAGCGCCTCCGTGAACACCACGAGGTCGCCGGCGGCCAGCGGAACGTCCGCCGCCAGCCGGCCGTCAGGCCGCTGGGGCCGGGCGAAGCCCGCCTTGTGGCTCCCCGGCACGCAGCAGAAGCCGCCGCCTCCGGCCGGATGGTCGACGAGCGCCCATTGGACCGCGACCAGGCCGCAGCGGATCTTCCCGTCCCGCACCAGGTAGTACTGCGCGGGATCGAACGGGGTGGCGCCGCCGTGCAACCCCAGGCCGCTGGTGCCCGGCGCCATCACGATGCCGTAGGCGTGGTCGAGGCGGACGTGCACACCGCACAGCTCGACCACGATGTCGAACACCGCCGGATGATCGATGAGGTGCTGAAATGCCACGGCTCGCGGTAGGTGGCCGCTGAACCGCTGGCTCTGGATCGTCTCGCCCGGTGGCGCCAGCCCGAGGCCGTCGATCGCCTCGTGGAGGGCGGCCAGCTCGGCTGGGGCCAGCACCCCGCGACGCACGAGGAAGCCCTGCAGGTCGAAGGAGTAGCGCTCGTCGTCGGTCAGCGGCCCCACCAACCGGCACCCTAAGGGGAGCGCTACGGCTTGAGGTCGTTGCGGTGGAGGAACGCGTCCGCCACGTCTGCGACCTCGCGCCATCCGCTGTCGATCGTGAGTGAGTGGCCGCGGCCTGGGATCTTGACGATCTCGGTCGGGGCCGGGTTCTTCGCCTCCCTCTTGTAGGACGCGTTCGCGATCGCCCACGGCACCGTGTGATCGTTGTCGGCGGAGATGATCAGCATCGGGCCGCGGTCGGGATGGTCCTTCACTACCGTCGCCTCCGTCGCGGGGTTGATATTCGCGAAGGCGGCTTGGAACAGGACCTTGCCTGCGCCCGCCACCGAGTACTTGTCATAGAGCGCCTTCGCCTCTTCCTCCGACAGTTCGTTCGCGAACCCGAAGCGGAACTGGTCGTAGGTGAGGCGGATCGCCCTGTCCTTGTTGGCGGGGTTCCTGAGTACGGGGAACGCAGACTTGAGAGCCGCGATCGGAAGCGGCAGCACGCCGCGATGCGGGGCGGGCGAGATCGCGACCGAGGCGGTGGCGTAGCCGAGACCGGCGAGCTTCAAGGTGAGGAGGCCGCCGAAAGAGTGGCCGATGATGATCGGCGTTCGGTTGAGGCCCTTCACGACCTCGGCGAGATGCCCGCAGATGTCGTTGATCGACTTGCCGGCGAACGCGTCGGGGTTCGCGAGCGCTTGCTCGATGGTGTCGGGATCGTCGGGCCATCCCGGTGCGAGAGTGGAGTAGCCGAGGTCTTCGAAGTGAGACCGCCATGCGTCCCAGCTGTTCGGGAGCAACCAGAGTCCGTGGATGAAGACGACGGGCTGCTTGCCCGACAGATTGGCGGCGTCGACTTCTGACTTCTCGCGGTCGGTGATCGGCATGCGGAACTCCCTCCGTGCAGACCCGCCAGTGTTGGGAGCGCCACCGTAGACCCCATCAGGCGGTAGGAATGCCCGCATGTACGAGTGCGCTGCCTGCGGGTTCTCCTTCGACCTGGCCGACGCGGAGAGTGTCGGGCCGGCTGATCGTGGAGCGCGCGCAGGGTGTCGTCTTGGCGCTGCGATCGACACCCACGGCGAGGGTGCGGACGCGGCCCGACGCCATGACCTGGTCGTCGCTCGAGTACGGCTGTCATCTCCGTGACGTTCTGCTGGTGCAGCGAGAGCGCGTGCTGCTGGTTCGCCGCACCGACCGCCCGACGCCCGAACCGATGGGGCGCGACGAGCGCGTCGAGCACGACGGATACTCACTGCAGGATCCCGAGGATGTCGCCCGCCAGCTCGAGGATGCGGCGGCGCTGTTCGCCAACGTGCTCGCGCGTCTCGACACGGAGGACTGGGAGCGCGTGCTCGTCTACACCTATCCCGAGGTCGCGGACCGGAGCCTGCGGTGGGTCGCCGTCCACACCCTGCACGAGCTCGTCCACCACGGCGCCGACATCGACGCGCAGCTGTTGCGCTGAATACGCCGACCCGCACTCAGTGAGATGATCACGTCAACTTGATGTCGGAGGTATGCCGTGGTGCTCGCTGAGTTCGGTACTGGCCAGTTCTTCTGGTCGCTGATCTGGTTGACGGTGTTCTTCATCTGGATCTGGCTGCTGTTCATCATCTTCGCCGACATCTTCCGCAGCCATGACCTGTCGGGGGTGGCCAAGGGGCTCTGGGTGATCTTCGTCATCCTCGTGCCCTACCTCGGCGTGTTCGTCTACCTGATCGCTCGCGGCGGCAAGATGCAGCAGCACGAGGGGCAAAGGGCGGCGAAGAAGATGGGGGTCAGCTACGAGTCCGCCTCCAACGAGATCGATCGGCTCGAGGACATGCGGGCCCGGGGAGTGATCAGCGACGCAGACTTTGCGGCCGCGAAGGCGAAGGTGCTGCAGCAGTAGGCCGAGTAGTGACCCGACCTCTACCAGACCGTGATCGATCGGGGATGAGGGTGTCCCGGATCCGCTGATCCTTCGTGACGAGCTGGCACCCGAGCTCGATCGCGCTCGCGTAGATGAGCCGGTCAGCGGATCGCTCGGGAACGACGCCGGGAGGGCGACCGCACCGGCGGCGATGGCCGGTGTGATGCCGACCGTTCGCACTTGCTCAGAGATCTCCTCGAGCCACGAGCGCGTCGGCATCGTCACGGCGATCCGCTCGTGCCTCGCGAGCCAGGCGAGCTCGAACCACGAGATCGACGCGACCGCGAGCTCATCCGCGGCTGAGATCGCGGTGCCGCTCGTCGACTGAGTCGCTCGGGCTCCGCCGACCACCAGTGCACGACGTGCGAGTCGAGCAGGACGGTGGTCAAGTCATCCCAGGTGGCACCCGTGGTGAACAGCGCCTCGTCGTCGGCGACGCTCCTCGCCACACCCGTCAGCCGTCCACGGAGCGCGTGGGGTCCATTGGCGGGCACGAGGCGAGCGACCACATGGCCGTGCTTGGTGATCTCGATCTCGTCGCCGTCCGCGACCTCGTCGAGCAGTGCGAGGATCTTCGCCTTGACCTCGGTAGCGGTCATTGTTCTGGTCATATGGTCATTCTAACGACCACACGCCGGAAACCTGCGGCCGCGAGCGAAGGTCTGCACGTAGGTCGAGAGATGGCGTGAGCCCGCGTGCGGACTCGTCTCGAGCTCGGTGCCGATCACTTCCTCATTCTCGACCGCGATCGATGCGTGCTCCTGCACCATCCGCCATCCGCCATCCTCCTGCCGGAACACGGCCGTGAGGCGGAAGGGGACTTCGGTGCCGTCGGGAAGGATGAACGTCCCCTTGTCGGCGACCCATCCGACGGTGCCCTCTTCGAAGGCTTGGATGTCGCCGGCCCGCACCTTCACGCCGGCGCCCGACTGCGACCGCACGAGGGTGAGGACCGACTCGCGATCGGTGTACCACTCGGTGGGGTCGGTGCCGATGAACGTCAGGCCGTCGCCAGTCGTGAGGAGACTCGCCACGGTGTCGGCGTCGCCTGTGCTGAGCGCGTTGTAGATGGACTCGACGACCGATGTGAGCTCGCTGGATCGTTGCAAGGCGACTTCCCTCCGCTGCGCGACCGGCTGGCCGCGGGGCGCATTGTCGCACTTGACCCTCACGTCGCCGCCTCAGGAGCGGAGGCGATCCCGCTGGCCCTCGAGGAACTTGCGCTCAGCCTCGTTCGTCGTGAGCTCGATCGCGCGGTCGTAGGCCGCCGCCGCGTCATCGCTGTGGCCCAGCTTCTTCAGGAGGTCGGCGCGGGTGACGTGCAATGGTACGTACGTGTCGAGGTCGAGTGTGTCGACGATCTCGAGCGCAGCCGCGGGGCCGTCGACTTCCGCAACTGCGACCGCCCGGTTGAGCGCGACCACGTCGCTCGGCTGCACGATCATCAGCTGGTCGTAGAGTGCGAGGATCTGGCCCCAGTCGGTGTCCGCTGCGGTTGGCGCGTCGCTGTGCACCGCGGCGATCGCGGCCTGGATCTGATACGGACCGGGCTGGTTGCGCCGCAGACACGCGCGCACCAATGACTGGCCCTCCTCGATGAGGGCCCGGTCCCACAACGTTCGGTCCTGGTCGGGCAGCAGCACGAGATCCCCGGTGGCGTCGGTGCGCGCCGCGTGCCGCGAGTCCGTGAGCAACACCAGAGCCAAGAGGCCGATCACCTCGGGCTCGTCGGGCATGAGGTCGGCGAGCAACCGCGCCAACCGGATGGCCTCGGCGCAGAGGTCGGTACGCACGAGCGACTCACCCGAGCTCGCGGTGTGGCCCTCGTTGTAGATGAGGTACAGCACGGCGAGGACCGGCTTGAGGCGATCCGGCAGCTCGAACCCTTCAGGCACGCGGTAGGGGATCTTCGTGTCGCGGATCTTGCGTTTCGCTCGCACCAGCCGTTGCGCCATCGTCGCCTCGGGCACGAGGAAGGCGCGGGCGATCTCGTCGGTCTGCAGTCCACCGAGCAGGCGCAACGTGAGCGGAACCTGCGCGCTCGGCGCGAGCGCGGGGTGGCAGCACGTGAAGATCAGTCGGAGACGGTCGTCGCGCACGGCGCCCACCTCCTCGATGGGTTGAGACTCGGAGTGGAGCAAGGCGGCTTGGGCATGACGGTCGTCCCGGGATGACTCACGGCGCAGGCGGTCGATGACTCGGTTGCGGGCAGTCGTGGTGATCCATCCACCGGGATTGGGAGGGATCCCGCGTCTCCCGCCACTTCTGCGTGGCGACCACGAACGCCTCCTGGACCGCGTCTTCGGCGATGTCGATGTCACCGAAGACGCGGACCAGGATGGCGACGCAATGTCCAGACTCGGCACGGAAGATCCGCTCGAGATCAGTGGGGTCGACAGCCGAGGGGTCGACAGCAGGGCGCTCGACGGACACAGGCGATCATTCGCCCTGGAATGGCCGAACCTCGACGGCGCCCATGCAGGCCTCGCTCGCCTTGGCCGCCCACTTCAGCGCGGCGTCGAGGTCGGGTGCGTCGATGATCCAGAAGCCGCCGAGGTACTCCTTGGTCTCGGCGTAGGGACCGTCGGTCATCGTGACCTCGCCGCCCTTGCTGTTGACCGTCGTCGTGTTGGCGATGGGCTTCAGGCCACCTGCGAACACCCAAATTCCGGCCTTCTGCATCTCGTCGTTCACCGCGCCCGTCGCCTCGAAGGACCGCTCCATCTCTTCCTTGGAGGCGTATCCACCGATCGGGCTGTCGTCCATCGGGCCGTGCACGGAAAGCAGGTACTGCGTCATCGTTGGCTCCTGTCGGTCTGGGCCGGCGCCGTTGCCGGCCTCATCCCTACTACGAACGCCAATACCCGGAATCGACACCAGCCACCGCAAACGGTCGGCGGCGGTACGGTGCCCACCCATGCGCCCGGGCCGGGTTCGGCACTACGTGATCGCGGCGCGCGACCTCGAGGCGGTCTGCAACGAGATCTACGCGTACCTCGAGCTCGAACCCGCGCCGCAGGAGCATCGGGAGGACGGCTCGCAGGTCACCGAGCAGTACGGCTTCCGCACCCACATGATGCGCGTCGGCACGACGATGCTCGAGGTCGTCTCGCCGATCCGTGAGCGACACGAGCTGCAGAAGTTCTTCGTCGAGCAGGGCGGCGACGGCGGGTTCATGGTCGTCATGCAGACCTACGACGACGATGCACTGCTCGCCCGGGCCAAGGACGCTGGGCTCGCGCTGCGGTTCGAGATCCCCGACTTCCTCGGCCAGCACCTGATGCAGTTCGACTACGAGGTGCTCGGCACTCGGTTCGAGCACTACCTGTACACGCCCGAGGACAACTGGTGGGGCGATCCGCTGAACGGCCCCTACAACGATCCCGGCGCGGTCGACGACATCGTGGGTGCGAGCGTCGCGGTGGACGATCCCGGATCGGTCGCCGAGCTCACGTCGACGGTTTTCCTCGGCAACCGCGACGGGGACACGGTGCAGTTCCTCGATCGCCGTATCGAGTTCGTGACGCCAGTGGACGGGGAGCGGGGCCTCAACGCGCTGCACCTCACGGCCCGCGACCGCGCCCGGGCGGGCGAGTCGAAGCGCATCGCGAACGTCGACTTCCGCCTCGTGTAGCCAGGCTGTTGGGTCAGACCCAGTCGTTCCCGTCGGCGAGCTCCGAGAGCGCGTCGTGAGCTGGGGTCTCGCGGCCCTTGGTTCGCGCGGCGAGGGGCGGCGCTGCGGTCGGCCGTGGCGGCGCGGCAGGCGGCCGGGGTGTCGCGGCTGGTGACGGGGGCGGCGGGGGTGCCGGTGGTGTCCTCGGTGTGCGATCGGTGCGAGACACGTGCGGCTTCTCCTGGTCGTCGCGCTTGGGCGTGACGGATCTGGGCGCGCGCAGAAGCCTGCGCTCCCAGACGTCGTCCGAGACGGCTGGGGCTGGGAGTGGGGCCGGCGAGGCCTCCTCGGGCGCGGGCGCGGGGCGGCAAGGCGATGGCTCACGTCGGCGAGTAGCTCGGTTGCGACCTGCTGGGAGAGCCCTCGCTTGCCCGCGCCGGCGATCACGACCCGAGCGCCGTCGGCGTCGTCGACGACCATCGCGGAGATCCGTCGACGGGGGCCGACAACGCTCTTCTCTGTCAGGAGGTCGACGCGCTTGATGTCGTGTTCGAACCTCGCGCCCGAAATGCGTGGGTGCGCGAGCACTGCTTCGCGCAGGGAGTGCCAGGTCTGATCGACCGGGCTCGACAGGCCGTACTCGCAGAGCGGTCCCATGCATCTCCGTCGGCGATTTCCGGGACCTCTGGATGGGTCGCGCGACCCCTTCTGCGCGCGTCCGACGGCTACTGAGCGGGCTCGTCCTGGAACGGGCGCACCTCGATGGCCGCCCGGCACGCCGCCGAGGCCCTCGCCGCCCACTCCAACGCGACGTCGAGGTCCTTCGCCTCGATGATCCAGAAGCCGCCGAGGTACTCCTTGGTCTCGGCATACGGGCCGTCGGTCATCTTGACGTCGCCGTCGGTGTTGCTGACGACGGTGGCCGAGGACACGGGCTGCAGTCCGCCGCCGAACACCCACGCGCCGACCTTCTGCATCTCGGCGTTGAGCGCCTCGGTGTCGGCGTAGGCCTTCTGCATCTCTTCCTCGGAGAATCCCCAGTCCTCGGGGGTGTCCTGCGCGGGGCCGTGGACGGAAAGCAGGTACTGCGTCATGGCGATCTCCTTCGATGTCGGCCGGCTTCGTCGCTGGCCTCATCCCCTCTACGAACGGAACTACCCGGAATCGACAGCGGTCCCGAGATTTCTCCGCGGGATCACCTCCAGAGCTGCTTCGTCGCGAGCTGCGCGCCGAGGGCGAGCGTCTCGAGCTTCGCCCATGCGATGTCGGGATGGATGCGGCCGCCCAGCCCGCAGTCGGTCGACGCGATCACGTTGGTCCGGCCGACCTGCTCGGCGAAGCGGACGATGCGCTGGGCGACGAGCTCGGGATGCTCGAGCACGTTGGTCGCGTGGCTCACGATCCCCGGCAGGATGACCTTGCCCTCGGGCAGCTTCTTGTCCTGCCACACGACCCACTCGTGCTCGTGGCGGGCGTTCGCGGCCTCGAAGGAGTACGGCGCCCGCGTCGATGGCGAGCATGACGTCGACGATGTCGCGCATCTCGATGTCGGTCGAGTGCGGGCCGTGCCAGCTGCCCCAGCACAGGTGGAAGCGGATGCGGTCGGTCGGGAAGCCGCGCAGCGCGTGGTTGAGCGCGTCGACCGCTGTCATCGTGAAGCGCTGGTAGTCCTCGACGGTGGGTTCCGGGTTGATCTGGTCCCACGCCTCGGCGACGAACGGGTCGTCGATCTGGAGGACGAGCCCGGCGTCGATGATCGCCTGGTACTCCTCGCGCATCGCGTCGGCGCACGCCCAGATGAACTCCTCCTCGGTCTTGTAGTGCTCGTTCGCCACGCGGGCCGCGCTGGCCGGCCCGACCGAAGTCATGAAGCCCTCGCTCACGTTCGCCGCTGCGAGCGCGGCCTTGAAGTTCGCGATGTCGGCGGCGATGGCGTCGTGACCGATGTAGGAGACCGGCCCGACGCAGCGCGGCCAGGTGATGCCGCCGCGGCCGGGCGACACGCCCGAGGTCGGGTCGTTGTACGCGGCCTGGAAGTTCAAGCGGTCGCGGCGGTCGGCGAAGCTCGTGAGGTGGACCTCGCCGGGCTTCGAGCGCACGGGCGGCATCTCGAAGAGCGCGGGACCATCAGGGTCGAGACCGCCGAGGCGGCTGAACGAGTAGCTCCACCAGGCGCCGTAGTTCACCTTGTGGCCCATCGCCTTCCCGAACTCGCCATCGCCGGGGACGCTCACGCCGACCGCGACCTGGCGAGCGACGACATCGCGCACCGCGTCGGTGAGCTCGCGCTGGAAGCCTGCTTCGTCGAACGCCTCGTCCTCGCCTGACTGACGCGCTCGGTTCAGCTCGATGAGCTCGTCCGGACGGGGCAGGCTCCCGGCGTGGCTGGTGAGGATGGCGTCGGTGCTTCTGCGCATGGCGTGAGTATCGCCCGCGACGCGGAGCGGGGCTTAGGCCGCTCAGTCGGCTCGCCGGTTCGCAACGACGTGCGCGACGGCGAGCAGTGATTCGACGCAGTCGCGGATCGAGTCGTCGAGAGGCCGGAATGTGATCGGCACCGCGGCCCGGATGCGGTCGTTGCGCAGCTGCAGCCCGCCCCAGATCGAGCGGAACTCGTCTTCACGCTCCTTCCAACGGTCGGGCGATCGGTCGACGATGGGCCCCGGGTCGTGGTGCAGTTCGGGCAACACGCGGTCGATCGATGTGCAGATGTCCTCGTAGCTGCGCGTCTCGGTGGACATGGCGAGGTAGCGCTCGCCGTTCGCGACCTTGTCGCTCTCGAGCAGCCCGATGTGGCACGCCGCGTCGTCACGCACGTCGACGGTCATCCACGGCCGGTAGGGGCCGGTGCCCTGAAAGATCTCGCAGTGGCCTTCCAGCATCCGCCCGATGAGGTGCTGCCAGGGTCCGCCGGCTTTGTGGTGGGCAGACAGGATCGGGCCGACGTTGTCACTCGGGCAGACCGTGATCGCGTCCCACGTGCCCGCCTTCGCCGCAGCGTCTGAGAACGCGTGCTGGGCGATGACCTTCCCCATCGAGTAACCCTGCCCCCGCTCGGGCGTCCGCTTCGGATTCGACTCGTCGGGTTCGCGGTCCTCGTCGACGATCGGCCGCCGGACGAGCTCGGTGATGTCGGCCTCCGAGATGATCGCCGCCAGGCTCGAGGTCACCACGACCCGGCGGACCGATCCCGAGGACTCGATGCTGTTGACGATGTGGTCGCAGGTCCTGCGCACGTACTCGGGATCGTCGTAGGTGCTGACGTGGGAGACGTGAGCGACGGCGTCGCAGCCCCGGAAGACCTCGTCGAAGCAGCCGGGCTGGTCGAGGTCCGCGGCGTGCAGCGTGAGACGGCCCGAGGCGTAGGGGTTCATCGCCTTGAGGAACCCGACCCGCGTGTCGTCGTCGACGTTGCGGACGCACGCTCGCACCTGATAGCCGCGATCGAGCGCCTCCTGCACCACATGTCCGCCGACAAACCCCGCGGCGCCGGTCACCGCCACGACGCCGCCCTTCTGCAATGCAGTCATGCGGTGAGCCTGTCACGTGACGCGTCCCTGACCGGGACTGCCCACCCGGCACGCTTGCGTTCTGCGATGGGCACTCAAGGACTACATCGAGAGTCAAGGACTACATCGAGAGTCAAGGAAAAGACTACATCGAGAGCGACCTCTTGAACGTGGATCATGCACAATCGGGACGGGGGAGGCTGCCCGCGTGCGCCTCGATGCGGGCTGGTGCGAAGACGTTGATCGTATCAAGTCTGATGATATAGCCTTTGACACATTGTGAAGAATGCGCTCACGCCCGCCGGGTTCGAGGCCCTCGTAAAGGAGCGGGTCGCGGAGTTCGCGCCTGAGACAGACCTCGACGTCCTGGGCACCAGCTTCGACCTCGTCCGCGTTTCGAACCGGCTCATCAACGACTTCGAGACGAACGTCCACCGGCCCCTTGGGTGGAGCTGGGCGGGCTTCCGCATCATGTTCGTCGTCGCCGTGGCGGGCCCGCTCGAGCCGGCTCGAGTCGCCCGGCTCGCCGGAGTGACGCGGGCCAGCATCTCCGCCGTGCTCAACACCCTCGAGCGCGACGGCTTCGCGACGCGCGTGCGGAAGTCCGGCGACCGAAGAGTCGTGACGATCGAACTCACCGAACGAGGGCGCGAGGCTGTCGTCGAGGGCTACCGCCGTCAGCATGAGATCGAGAAGGCGTGGCTCGGCACGCTCACCGAGACGCAGCTGCAGCGGCTCAACGCGACCTTGCGCCGGTTGCTCGAGCATCACTCCGCGAGCGCTCCAGGCCGAGCCCGCCGAGAAGATCAGCTAGGCGCTCAGCCGTCCTGGGCGGCGGCGTGGGCTTCGATGAGGTCGGCCACTGCCTCGGGGTCTTCCATGGAAACCACGTGCCCGCGTCCTTGGAGCACCACGAGCTCGGTGCCCAGAGCCTTCGCCACCGCCTCACCGGCGACGACAGGGCACGTCATGTCGAGCTCACCCGTGACCACGAGCGCGGGCATGTCGATCGCTTCGGCGGTCGCCGTGGTATCGGCCGACAGCGCCGCGGTGGTCACCGCGACGACGGTCTCGACATCACGGCCGTTGCTGGCCGCGTCGAGAGCCCGGTCGATCAGGGCTTGGTCGGTGCCAGGAGCGAAGCTCATCTGAGGCAAGATCCCCGCGAAGAAGTCGCGGACCCCGACTTGGCGGAGGAAGCCCGCGGCTCCCTCGAGGTCGATCTCGCCCACCGACGAGCGCGCCGCCGAACGACGCGATCGAGGCCACCCGCTCGGGATGGCGCGAGGCGAGGCTGGCGGCCGCGCTGCCGCCGAACGACGTGCCCACGATGTGGGCTCGCTCGATGCCCCTCGCGTCGAGCACCGCGAGGGCGTCGTCCGCGTAGTCGCTCTCGGTGTATGGGCCTGGTGTCGCCGATTCGCCGTGACCCCGGAGGTCGAACCTCACCACCCGCCGGCGCTCGGCAACCCGGTCAGCGACATCGGCCCACACGTCCTTGCTCATGTTGATGCCGTGGATGAGGAGCACCGGCAGGCCGTGACCGCCGCCAGCCGGGGCCTGGTCGACGCCGGCCAACGACCCCGCGGGGCCGTTCGCGCCGAACAGCTCGGACGTCGTCATTTTCCTCCCATCACCCCGGGGACGTAGTTGGAACAATGGAAGTGGATCATCTTCCAGGCCCCGTCCATCCGCTGCCAGACCTCGGTGCAGCGGGCCTCCTGCACGAACTTGCCGAGTGCGCCGAAGTCGGCGGCAAAATTCAAGAGGTAGGTCACCAGCGCCATGTCGCCGACCACGGTGACCTCGTCGTCGCGCGTCTCGACGAGCGCTTCGCGACCCTGCGAGACGGCGGCGAGCATCTTCCACAACTCCACGATGTGGTCGACGCCGTAGTAGTTGCTCTGGTTGAGGTTGTACCAAATCAACGTCATCCCGGGAGCCATGTGCTCCTCGAGGAACGGATGGAAGCCGGTCTTGTTCGCCTCGGCGAAGCCTCGGTGCAGCTCCGAGATCTTCTCCTCGTCAGCAGAGAGGGTCGTGTCGGTCATCAGGTCTCCTCGTTCAGGGACGGTTGGCGGCGAGCTGCTTCACGATCTCGGGCTGCTCGCTTGGAGCGTTGATCATCATGAGCGCAAGCTCGTCGATGCCGGTGGCTGCGTAGCTCGCGAGCCGCTCGCCGAGGGTGTCGGGGGTGGCGACGAACGCGATCTGGTCGACCCGCTCGGGCGTCCAGTACTTCATGACGCCGAACGGACCTTCTTCGCGCTCGATCCTGGTCAGCTCGTCCGGGTCGACGACTCCTCGAGCGAGGAAGGCCGCGGTGACTTGCGGAAAGCCCGAGAGCATCGCCCCGATGGGGGCCCGTGCGGTCTCGAGGTCATCGCCGACGACCGCGATGGCGAGGGCGGTGATGCGGAACGCGCTGCGGTCGCGTCCAGCCTCGGCGAGGTCGCGCTCGACGTCCTTCACCACGTCGGTGAGGTATTGCCGCGACGCGCCGACGCTGATCGAGAGGCCGTCGCCGACACGCGCCGCGGTTTGCACCATCTTCGGGCGGATGGCCATGACGTCGATCGGCGGCACCGGGCCGAGAGGCGCCAAGCGGAACCCGTCGAAGGTGAACTCGGGATAGCTCACCTTCATGTCGCGGCCCTGCATCGACTCGCGAAGGCTGTTGACGAAACCTGTCGTGGAAGCGATCGGCTTCGAGATCGTGCGGCCGAGCTTTGCCACCAGGCTGTCGTCACCGAGACCGACCTGCACTCGCACGCGGCCTGGGGCCACCTCGGACATCGACATGAGCTCCATCGCGGTGAGCGCGGGATGGCGACTCGCGGTGCTGAGGCCGACGAGGCCGACCTGGATGCGACTGGTCCGGCCGAGGTACAGCGCGCTCGGCACGACCGCATCGTGGAAGCCGAGGTGCTCGGCGCTCCACACGCCGTCGAGGCCGTGCTCCTCGGCCGCGTCGACGATCGGCAACGTGTCGGCGAGCCCGCCGAATCCACTGAAGGCAACGCTCAACCGCATCGGACCCTCCTCGCGCACTCCTACCGACGGACGGTATGAAGTTTGATCATCTTAGGATTGACGGTTTCAACGGGTCAACGGCCGCAGCGTCTGCTCACGCGCCGGTGACGAGCGGGTTGTCAGGGGGGAGCACACCGGCCGCGGCGACGCTCTGGAGGAACTGGCCCCAACCGGGGTTGGTCTCCGATGCGAAGGCGAGCCGTTCGCGGGCCTCGTCGAGTCGGCCGGCTTTCGCGAGCAGGGCCGCTGACCAGAAGGACGGCTCCCGGTTCGGGTCGAGGCCGGCCTGCGCGGCCGCGAGCGACTCGAGCGCGGAGGCCAGCTCGGGTGCATCGGGTGTGAGCTCGGGAGCGAAGAGCACACCGCTGTCGAAGACCTCCGTCATGCGGTGCACCGCGCGGTTGGTCGTGACTAAGCGCCGTAGCTCCACGAGAGGAAGTTCGGCGTCGTCCACCCGAAGGTCGAACAGCTTCTGGTCCCACGGTGCGTCGCTCGCGGGGCCCGACACGACCAGCAGCGCGGCCGACTGCTGTCCGCGAGCGTCGCCACCCTCGGCTTGGGCCGCCTCGAGTGCCCTGAGCAAGCGCTCGACGAGGTCGACATCGGAGGCCGCCTCGTAGGCGGCGAGCATCGCCGGCCACACCGAGTGGCTCGCCATCATGTTCGCCTGCACGCTCACCTGGTGACCGGCGCAATGGCCGGCCTTGCCGACGCAACCGCCTCCGGTGTGAGTGCCCGTCCGCCCGGTCGAGTCGACGAACCCGACCTGCCGAACCATCTCCATCGGGTCGGCGGCGACGAGCTGGGCGAGGGCCTCGTCAGCGGGCACGCCGGCGCGCATGAGCTCGAGGCCCTTCGGGCCGTAGGCGATCTCGGGAATGGATTGCGTGGCCACCGCGCCGACGCCGGCGTGAGCCCACGTGACGACGCTGCCGGTGCCGAAGTAGTGGGACTGGACCGCGACGCCGAGGTCGCCGGTCTCAGGGTCACGGGCAACGATCGAATAGGTCATGACGAAGCTCCTTGCTGGAGTGTGCGCAGGAACGAACCGAACATCACGGCGGTGTGGTCGACGAAGTTCTCCTCGTCTTTCACGATCGCGTCGGCGAAGCCCGGCACCGTGAGATGGGGGAGGTCGGTGATCGCCGCGAGCGAGCACTCCAAGATCCCGTCGTACGGTGCGAGCGCGGTGCCGGCCAGTGCCGTCGCCGCAGCCGTGGCCTCCTCGTCGGCATGCACTTGCTCGTAGCCCATCTTCGCCTTCTGCTCGTCGTCGAGCAGCGACATCGCCAACGCGGCGTGTTGCTCGAGCCAGTAGTCGTGGAAGCCCTTGCGATCGAGGGTGGGGAGTCGAGTCGCGGCGAGCGTCAGCAGCAGCGTGTCGTCCCTGGGCGGCACGACCTGATGCACCACTCCGATCGACACCGCCGACGCAGACCAGTCGGCCGCGTCACCGAGCTCGGCGGTCAGGGCCGCCACCACGTCGAGCAGTGGCGCGGCGTCGTCGCCGTCGACGGTGAGCTCGACGAGGCCGTGAAGCGGCCGGATCGCCCTCGTCTCGCCGCCGGCTTCCGCCGCGAGCGGATCGTCGTCGAGGCGGACGGCGAGGCGCACCTTCGCCCCGGCCGACTCCGCGATCTCGCGGAGCGCCGCCTCGTGGTCGCGCAGTGAGCCTTCGAGCGCGTGGGGAGCCTCGGTCACGAGCAGCATCAGGAGTCGTTGGATGGCTCTGCCTCCTCGGGCAATGGCGACGGCGCGCCGGTCAGGTAGGAGTTCCGCACCTCGTCGAAGTCTCGCGAGAGCTCGGCCGCGGTGCCTTGGAGCACCACGCGGCCGCGGCGCAGCACGTAGCCGCGATCGGCGATCGCGAGCGCCTGCGCGGCGTGCTGTTCGACGAGCAGCACGCCCACGCCGCGGTCGGCCGCGTCGCGGACAGCGGCGAGCAGGCGGTTGACGACGAGTGGCGCGAGGCCGAGCGAGAGCTCGTCGGCGAGGAGTGCGCTCGGCTCGGTCGCGAGCGCGCGGGCAAGAGTGAGGATCTGCTGCTCGCCGCCGGAGAGCAGGCCTGCGCGGCGCTTCACCAGAGGCCGCAGCTCTGGGAACAGATCGAGCGCCCTCTCGGCCGGCCCGCGCCCGAGCCGAAGGTTCGCTTCGGCCGTGAGGCCCATGAACACCGAGCGCTCCTCGGTGACGAGGCTGAGGCCCCGGCGAGCTCTGCGATGCAGCGGCGCGTGGGTGGGCGCGCCCTGCCACCGCACCTCACCGTCGATCGGCGCGATGGCGCCTGCCAGTGTGCGCAAGGTCGTCGACTTGCCCGCGCCGTTGGCGCCGAGCAGCACCACGACCTCGCCTGCTCGCACCTCCAACGAAAGGTCGTGCACCACCGACACCCCACCGAAGCCGGCATAGAGCCCGACGGCTTCGAGCAGTGGTGCGTCGCTCACGTCACGCCCCCGCGCTCGGCTCGTCGGTCGCGGCCGCACCGACGACGTGCACCGATTGCGCGCCGAGGTAGGCGGTGATCACGGCGTCGTCGACCGCGATCTCCGCGGGCGTGCCCGACGCGATCGAGCGGCCGAAGTCGAGTGCCTCGACGCGATCGCAGATGCTGAGGACGAGGCCGACGTCGTGCTCGACGAGCAGTACGGCGATCCCCCAGTCCTTCGCGAGGCGGGTGATGAGGTGACCGAGCTCGCGGGTCTCGGTGTCGTCGAGGCCGGCCGCGGGTTCGTCGAGCAGCAGCACCGACGGGGCGGCGGCGATCGCTCGGGCGATGGCGACGAGGCGGCGGCGGCCGAAGGCGAGCTCGGTCGGCAGCCGATCGAGGTCGTCCTCGAGGTCGAGCTCCTTCACTGCCGCGACCGCAGCGGGCCCGAGCGGCGGGTCGCCGGGGTGCACCAGGTCGGTGAGGTAGGCGTACGCGTCGCGCGCCTCGCTGCCGGCCCGCAGGTTGTCGTACACGGTCATGTCGTCGAACAGCTCGAGCGACTGGAACGAGCGGCCGATGCCGGCGCGGGCTCGACGGCTCGGTCCCCACGACTCGATGGCGACGTCGTCCAGCAGGATCGACCCGGCCGTCGGCCGCACGAACCCGGTGATGGCGTCGATGATCGTCGTCTTCCCCGCGCCGTTCGGACCGATGAGGCCGACGACCTCGCCCGGGTGCACCGCGAAGCTCACGTCGCTCACGGCCATGACCCCGCCGAAGCGCACCGTCAGATCGCGCACCTCGAGCGTCGCCGGTTGCACGCGTTGCGCCTCGACTGGTGGCAGCTCGTGGACGGTGCGCCGTTTCGGCCCGCGGCCGAGCTTCGCCTGCACCTTCGCGCTCAGCCGGCGATAGCCCTCGATGTTCAGCCATGCGAGGCCGTCGGGCGCCTGGATGAGCACGAGGATCACGCCGATGCCGGAGATGAGCCGCACCCACTGCTCGATGTCGCCGACGCTCCCGAAGAGCTCGGGGATGATCGCGCCCGCCGAGCCGGCGGCGCCGAGCACCGCGCCCGACACGAAGCCGATGCCGCCGATCACCCCTTGGACGGTCGCGAAGATCGAGTCGAACACGCCGAAGTTCGTGTACAGGACCCGCTGGTTGCGGAAGGCGATGAGGATCCCGCCGAGGGCGGCGATGCCCGACGCCAGCGAGAACGCGTACAGCTTGGCGCCGTACACGTTGATGCCGAGCGAAGCCGCGGCGCGCTCGTTGGCCCGCACCGCGAGCAGGCGCCTCCCCGATCGGCCGCGGCGCAGGTTCGACACCATGACGCCGACGATCGCGAAGCACGCGAGGGCGAGGAACGCGTAGCGCTCGGGGTAGCGCAGCGACCCGAACTCGATGCCGAACAGGCGGAGCTCGCCGACGAGCGTGCCCCCGGCTCCGCCCGTGCGGTCCGCGTTCGCCAAGATGAGGCGCTCGAACGCGAGCGCCATGCCGAGGGTGACGACCGCGAGGTTGACGCCGCGTGTGCGCAGCGCGGGAAGGCCGACGATGAGGCCGAGCGGGATGGCGCCGAACACGCCGACGAGGATGGCGAGCTCGTAGCTGATGCCGGTCGTGGCGACGAGGCGTCCCGCGATGTAGGCGCCCATGCCGGCCATCGTGTACTGCGCGAGCGACAGTTGACCGGTGAAGCCGGTGAGCACGACGAGCGAGAGGAGCACGACCGCGTAGGTGAAGGTGGAGGTGAGCGCTTCGACCCAGCCCACTGACACCCAGGAGATCAGCGCGACGGTGAGCCCGCAGACCACGAGCACGGGCACGAGGCGCGCTCGCCCGCGACCGACGCGGGGGAGGCGCACCGCGCGTTCGCCGCGCTCGGGGAGCGACCGTCCCCGCGCGACGAGCACCGCGATCACGACGAGGAACGGCGCGGCCTTGGCCCAACCGGGCTCGGAGACGTAGTTGGCCATCTCCGACTCGGCGACGCCGATCGCGAGCGCCGACACCAAGGTGAGCCAGAACGACGTGAAGCGCCCGATGAGCGCGGCGGCCAATGCCGGCACGACGAGCAGCGTGAGCTCGGGGCTGAGCGCCGCGGAAGGGGCGAGGAAGATCGCGGCGAGCCCGCCCAACACAACGCCCGCGGCCCAGTTGGCTGCGGCGATCACGTCCGGAGACCAGCCGAGCGCCGAGGTCGCTTCCTGGTTCTCGGCCACCGCAGACGAGGCGAGGCCGAAGCGGGTGTGCGAGTAGAACCACGACAGGCCGACGGTCAGCACGACGGCGGCGATGAAGAGGTAGAGCTGCGCTTTGCCGAGGTTCGTGTCGGCGATCGTGTGGAAGACGCCACGAGGCAAGTCCGACCCCACCACGCGCACCGCCGAAGTCCATCGCCGCAGCGCGAGCTCGCGGAGGAACAGCAGCACTCCGAGCGTGGCGATCATGCGCGAGAGGACGGTGGCCTTCCGCAGCGGCCGCATGATCAGCAGGTGCATCAGCACCCCCATTGCCGCGGCCATCACGATGCACGTGAGCATCGCGAGGTACCACGCCCAGCCCGACTCGTCGCGCAGGTCGTAGTAGGTGTAGGCGATGATCATCCCCATCGCGCCTTGGGCGAAGTTGATGACGCCTGAGCCGCGGTAGATCAGGACGATGCCCTGGGCACCGAGGGCGTAGAGGCCGCCCGCGCCGAGCCCGAGGAGCGCGAAGCGGAGGAACTCCATGCCCTCGGGGGCGTGCTACTGGACGGTCGCGACGTTCACGGGCTCGTCCGAGAGCGGAACGAGTTCGGTGTCCTGGATCTCGCTGAAGAAGTACGACGTGTTGAACACCCGGGTGAACGTCGGGATGAAGGTGGTGTTCGGGGCGCTGAAGTCGATCGGGGCCATGATGCCGATGTCGAAGTCGGTGAGGTTCTGGAGCGCGACGAGCACACCGGCGGCGTCCACCGTCGCGGCCTCCGCGGCGGCTTGAGCGACCAGGTGCGTCGCCGCGTACGTGCCGAGCCCGACGCCGGGGATCGACCACTCGTCGATCGTGATCGTCGAGTCGTAGGCCTCCAGCTCGTCGAAGAACTGCTCGACGCCTGGGTTAGTCGTGTCTGTGAGCGGCCGGAACGAGCTGGCCATGAGCACGCCGTCGGCCGCGGGGCCGAGCGTCTCGATCGTCGCCGGCTCGAGGCTGAGGTCGTACGAGCCGATGATCAGCGTCGAGCCCGCCTGGTCAGCGGCAGTGATGAACTTCGCGGCCTGCGATCCCTGCACCAGCAGGGCGACGCCCTCCGCTCCGCCGGCTTCGGCGGCAGCGAGGATCGAGCTCGCGTCGGCGATGTCGAGCGGCATCGGGATGACGTTCGCGACGTTGATGCCCTGCTCGGCGAGGCCGGCGGCTGCGGCTTCCGCGGCCGGCTTGGCCACGCCGGAGCTCTCGTCGTAGACGAGGCTGATGACGGTCACGCCTTGGGCGAGCACTTCGGCGATCGCCGCCGTGGCGAGGCCGGCGCCGCCCGCCGTGATCGGGAAGGAGATGTCGTTCTGGAACTCGGCCGACTGGAAGCCCACCGCCGGGATGACCGGGATGCCTTCCTGGGCGGCGAAGTCGAGGTAGTCGCCGGCGAGCACGAGGCCGCTGATGATTGCCACCGCATCCGCGTCGGCCGCCTGCCGGGCGCAGTCGAGCGTGGCGTTGGGGTCGAACTTGTCGTCACACGTGAGGATCGTGAGCGGACGACCTTGCACGCCGCCGGCTTCGTTGACCGCCTGGGCAGCGGCCTGGGCCGTGTCGAACGCGAACGAGGTGTCGAAGGGGCCGGTGAAGGAGCCCATCACCATGACGTTCACCGGTTCGCCGGTCGGCTCGGCCGCGGCGGTGGTACCCGCGCCAGCGGCGGTCGTCGCGGCGCCTCCAGTGGTGGCCGCACCAGTGGTGGCCGCGCTCTCGCTGTCGTCGTCCCCACACGCGGCGAAGAGCAACGCCGGAGCGATGAGCAGCGCGGCAATCCTCAACCGTTGACGTCGAACCTTCATGGCTTCTCCCCGACTGAGGTGGCGTTCAGATCTCTTGTAAGAGGTTTGATGATCTTAACGTTGACCAGATTGGGCGGCAAACGGTGGCTCACCGCGAACGAGCGGCGCGAGGTGACGGCTGGTGCAAACGGCAGACGGATTGACGTCGTTCCACCAACCCGTTGACGTGGGTTTGCGACGTCAGGTCGACGCGGTCTGTCCTGCAGCGGCGCGGAGGTCGCGGTCGCTGGTCGCTCCCTGTGCGAACGCCTGCATCGCGGCGGCCGATTGCTCGGGGGTGAGGTCGAACACGAGGCAGAACTCGTTGCCGAACGGGTCCTGCATGACAGCCCAGTCGATCTGCGGCTCGTCGTCGCCGTACGCGCCCGGCCGGGGATACAGGCTCGGCGGCTTCTTCACCGATCCGCCGAGCTCGAGGATGCGCTCGATCGCGACGTCGACACCGTCGTTGGGTGTGATGTCGATGTGCACGCTGTTCGTGCGGTGGTGAGTCGGTGGCTCGCTCTGGATCGGGGCGGCGTCGGACTTGATGAGGATCATCTCGTGCTTCCAGGGCTCGCGCGTGCCGAGGAATCCGAGCCATCCGTGCCAACCCTGTTCGGGGCCGAGGACCTCGTAGCCGGTGACCGCGGACCAGAACTCGTAGCCCACCGCGAAGTCGGTGACGTTGATCACGACGCAGCGCATCGTCCCGATGCTCACATTGCGAGCATACGCTGCGATCGTGAAGACATCGCCGACGACGTACGGACTGCTCGGGCTGCTCGCCGTCAGGTCCTGGACCGGATACGAGCTGACCCAGCAGATGCGGCGCTCGCTGCGGTTCGTGTGGTCGTCGTCGGAGGGGCACCTCTACCGAGAGCAGAAGCGCTTGGTCGAGCTCGGCTGGGCGAAGGTCGTGGTCGACCAGACCGGCGGCCGGTCGAGGAACCGATACACGATCACGAAGGCCGGCGAGCGGGCGCTGCGCGAGTGGTTGTCGACGCCGCCGCAGGAACCGCACTTCGAGGTCGAAGGTCTGCTGCGCGTGTTCTTCGGCGATCACGGCACCGTCGACGACATCACCAACGCGATGGAAGCGACCGCGGACGCGGCGCGGTCGATGCTCGACGAGATGCTCGGCTTCGTCGACGAGTACCTCGCTGAAGGCGGTCCGTTGTGGATGCTCGAACACGGAGTCGGCGGCGATGACGCTCGGTTGGAGTTCGGTGGCCGGCCGATGTTCCCGGAACGACTGCATGTCGTTGCGCTCGTGATCGACGCCACCACTCGTCTGCTCGCCGACGTCGAGATCGTTCGCGCGAGCGACGGCCGATGAGACGCGTGGCTGGCGGGACGCGACCGACCCCGGCAACACGGCCGCGACGCGGGCCCGGCTCGAAGCGGTGAGGGCCCGCCACTCTTGATTGCTCGCAATGCGAGTAGTAGTGTACTCGCAATGTGAGTAGATGTCGAAGGAGGGCCGCGTGCACATCGCCAAGGAAGAGATCCCGGTCAAGATCGACGCTCCCGGAGCCGTCGCTCGCCAGCTTCCCGACTTCGGCAAGGCCGACGGAGTGCTCGGCGCCGAGTACTTCACGCTGAACGCGGGGACCGACCTCGCGCCGCTCCTCGTCGGGCTCGACGGCGACGCGTGTCACTCAGCTCATTGGGGCTACATGATCACCGGCGAGGTCGTGGTCACCTATCGCGACGGAGGCACGGAGCGCTGCGCGGGCGGCGACGTGTTCCATTGGCCCCCGGGCCACAGCGTCCGAGTTGAGCGCGACGCCGAGGTGATCCTGTTCAGTCCTCGCGACGAGCACGGCGCGGTGATGGACCACATCCTCGACAAGCTCGCGGCCGTCTGAGGCGCACGCGCCGATGCAAGATGGGGCGTGATGCTTGCAGCGGAGTTCGGTACGGGTCAGGTCTTCTGGTCGCTCTTGTGGCTCACGTTCTGGGTCATCTGGATCTGGCTGCTGTTCATCGTGTTCCGGGCCATCATCTTCCGCAGCGACGACCCCGGGTGGGCGAAGGCGCTCTGGGTCCTCTTCGTGATCGTCACGCCCTATCTCGGCGTGTTCGTGTACCTGATCGCACGGGGGCCCCGGATCATCGATCCGAGCCCGATGCCCACCCGGACCGTGGCTCGGCGGCCCGCAGCTGGCATTCGCCTGAGCGGACACGCAGCCGCGACAGGAGCGTGACCTTCGGCCCTACCTGCTGATCCGTCGGGGTGGTCTGCTCGATCTGGAAGCTGGACGAAGGGAGGCGCCATGCGCGTCCTGGTTGGTACCGATGGATCCGTCGGCGCCCAGGCCGCCCTGCGTTGGGCGCTGAGCCTGGCGCACGCGGAAGGTGGCGAGCTCGTCGTCTCTACCGTGCGGAACCGGGCCTTCTTCGACGTCACGGACGCCGAAATCGAGGCGGGGCGCGGCGTGGCTGCGGAGCGGCTCTACGAGTGGTGCGCTCCCGCGCGTGATTCGAAGGTGCCGTTCCGTGAGCTGTTGCTCGAGGGTGACCCCCGTGAGGAGCTGCTCGCCGCTGCCAAGGCCGAGAACGCCGACCTGATCGTGGTCGGCGCCCGCGGCACCGGTGGCCATCGCCACGCTCTGCACCTCGGCAGCACGACCCATCACCTCGTGCACCACACGAACGTCCCGCTCGCTGCGATCCCGCCCGCATCGAAGGCGGCGTGGCCGGCGACGGTCGTCGTAGGCGTGGATGGATCGCCCGGCTCTCTCCGTGCGGTCGAGTGGCTCGTGTCGTTCGGTACGCCGCTGACCAGTGATGTGTTCGCAGTGAATGCGCAGAGGCCGTTCGCCGAGTGGGTGCCCCGCACCGATGCCAGCAGCTGGTTCCAGGCTGCGCTCGACGACATGCAGAAGTGGGTGACGCCTCTGCGCGAGTCGGGTCTCGGGGCGCGGACGCTCGTGCTCGAAGGCGATCCCGTCGACGCGCTGACCGACGTCGCCATCTCGGAGGAAGCGGGATTGCTCGTCGTCGGGTCGAGAGGAGTTGGCGGAGTCACCGGGCTGCGGTTGGGTTCCACCGCTCTGAAGGTCTTGCACCAGGCGCAGATCCCGGTGCTCATGGTGCCGGCCGACAGCGCGTGATCGCGGTGACCTTCGGCCCTATCGCTCGCGTGGCGGGCGCGGTTTGCTTGCGGTGAGAGTCCGACGAGATTGCGAGGAGCCATGACGCACTATGCGGAGGTCATCGCGGATCTGGGCGAGCCGACCAAGTCGTTGCGGGAGGCGTCGCCCGATGTATGGGCGGGATTCGGCCAGTTGCACAACGCCGCAATGGCGGACGGAGCGCTGTCCACCAAGACCAAGGAGCTGATCGCGTTGACGATCGCGGTGGTGAAGCAATGCGATGGTTGCATCGCGTACCACGCCAAGGCAGCCGCTCGCCGAGGGGCGACCCCCGATGAGGTTGCCGAAGCCCTGGGCGTCGCGTTGCTGATGGACGGCGGCACCGCTTCGACCTACGGCCCCAGGGCATGGGATGCGTACCGGGAGTTCGCCCGTCCCGCGCAGGCCGTCGCCTCCTAGTGCTGCGCCAGGCAACGTTTGCGT
>CAVTEI010000002.1:0-18464 GCA_963733765.1 uncultured Acidimicrobiales bacterium | reverse complement strand
AGGGCGGTGAGGAAGATCCGGTCGCCGGAACCGATCACGACCCGACTGAAATGACGCGTCTCGACCGCCCAGGCGGCCTCATCGAGGAGGGCAAGATCGGCCCCGTCGCGGCCCTTGCGCCACAGGTGCTGCGCACCCGGCCACGCGTTGCCGATCGCAAAGGCGTGCCTACCGAACGGTGACGTCGCCACGACAGCGTGATCGCCCTCGACGAAGGCGGCCGTGTGCTGTACGTGCAGATCGTCCAGCCGATCTCGAGCTCGTCGTCGGTGGCCGGATCGCCCAACAGGTTGTCGATGTCGACGAGGTGCAGCGCCCTCGCCGGCCGGGTCATCGCCATATCGCCCTCCTCCACCCTCCGTTGTACCGTGGGGGTGTGACATTCCCGGGCGACCGTCAGTCGTCGAGCTCCTCCGCTTCTTTGCGCTCGCCCCAGAAGCGCTCGCGGTCGGCGAGCCGGACCCGGCTCGCCTTGCCCCGCCACTCGCCTGCGGCCCGGTTGAGCCCACTGAACGCCGCCTGGACGCCCGCACGATCGGCCTTGAAGTTCGACGTGCTCCCGTAGGAGAAGCCGAGCCTGCCGCCCTCGGCGTAGCTGTCCTGGTTGGCGCCGAGGAAGACGAACGTCCAACCCTTGTACTGCAGCTCGCTGATCCGGCGGAAGAGGGTCTCCCGCGTCCAGCGACGGCTCGCGTTCTCGTGGCCGTCGGTGAACACGACGACGAGATTGTCGGTGGGCGCCGCCCCCGCGGTTCGGCGCGGTCGAGCAGCAGAGCGGTGGCATCGAGCAGCGGTGTGTTGCCACGGGGCTGGAACTCGTGCGCACCCAACGGCACGACGGACGCGACCTGGACGTTGTCGAGCACCACCTCATGCGGATCCTGGTCGTCGAACTGCACGAAGGTGACGGTCGCCTCGCCGCTCACAGCCCGTTGCTCGGAGAAGAACAGGTTGCAGCCGCCCACGACGGCCTCGCTGATCGAGCCCATTGAGCCGGAACGGTCGAGGAGAAACCAGATGCGGGCGACGCCCGACGGTTCGGCGTCGCCGACCAGGCGGGAAACGATTCGGGCAGCAAGGGTACGCAGCTCGCCGGCGAACTCGATGTCGCTGGTCCACCGATCGGGAAGCGAGGCCGCCCCGTAGGCCGCACCGGCGAGTGCTCCGGTGATCGCGGCGAACGTGTCGGCATTGCCCGGGACCGAAGCGGCGGTAGCGATGGCACGCGTCGGATCACCGGGATGGGCATGCAGCACGCCCAGCGCGGTCGCGATGGTGGTCGCCGCCTCCTGATCGAGACCGACGTTGGCGAGCGCGGTGTCGAGCTCGGAGGTGTCGGGACTACCGGGCAGCAGCGCGTCGGTGCGGCGCACCAACGTCGCGATCGACCCGGCGACGAGCGTCGCGGCGTGCACCGCCCTTTGCGACGCGTGGGTGACCGCGGCGTCGAGCCCCGCCATGACGGGACGGCGCACCGGATCATCAGCAAGGACAAGGCCCGCGGCGATGGCGCGGCAGAGCGCGCCCTCGCCGAACGAGCCGGTTCCCGCTTCGAACCAGGGCATGCCGGCGCGACGCTGCTCGACGGTCGCAAGCAGGGCGCGGCCCGGGACCCGAAGGCTGCGCACACGATCGACGATCCGGTCGCTCACCACCGGCGGCGCGCCTTCGCCGGCCTCGAGCAGCGCATTGATCGAGATGAAGAGCTGCTGCACGCCGGCGCGGACCTTGCGCGACGGACCCGTCAACGTCGTACGGGCGAGGGCGTCAGCCGAGACGAACTGAGCCGAGCCCTTCCGCCGCTGCTTCTGCTCACCGAGACGGCCGAGTGCATTCCCCGCGGCGGCGCCGAGGAGCGCGCCGGTGACGCGATCGAGCAAGACATCGGGTGCGGCCAGCCGCTCGTCTGTGGGCGCGCCGGGAGTGGGCAGCAGGCCCCGGCTCTGGAGGCTCATCATGGCGACGGGCCCGAGGGCTCGATCGAGTTCGGCGAACAGGTCATCGGTCATGGGCGGCCTCGACTTTCCTGGTTGGCGTGGATTTAGTCTATCAGACTATAACTAGTTCTTCTCAGACTGACTCTTTCCTCCTAAGGTGGGGCTGTGACCGCGAAGCGCCGGCCGGGACACAAGGCGCCGAAGGGCTATGACGGCCGCGAGTACCCGCAGTTCGCCGTCACCGTCGACGTGGTGATCCTCACGATCGTGGGCGACGAGCTCCAGGTGCTCTTGGTGCGGCGCCGTGACGACCCCTACCGCGGTGCGTGGGCGCTGCCCGGCGGCTTCAAGCGTCCGGACGAGACCCTCGAGGAGGCCGCGGCACGCGAGCTGCGGGAGGAGACGGGCGTGGAGGCCGCCCCTCACCTCAGCCAGTTCGGTGCCTACGGCGACCCCGGCCGTGATCCCCGCACGAACGTGGTGAGCGTCGGTTTCCTCGCGGTCCTGCGCGATGTCGGCGTGCTCGCCGCGGGCACCGATGCCGACGACGCGCAGCTGTTCGCCGTGCACGAGGTTCTAGGCGGCCGGGTCGAGCTCGCCTTCGATCACGCCCAGATCTTGCGCGACGCGGTGGAACGGGCGAGGCGTGACCTCGAGACCACGAGCCTCGCGAAGGCGTTCGTCGGCCCGACGTTCACGCTCACAAACCTGCGCAACGTCTTCGAGGCCGTATGGGAGACGCAGCTGGATGCAGCGAACTTCCATCGCACGGTGACGCGGGCCGGGTTGGTGAAGCCAACGGGGATGCGCGCGGCGCCCGGGCCCGCGGGTGGCAAGCCGGCAGAGGAGTTCGAGTTCGGCCCCGACTGGCAAGCCGCGCCGATGCGTCGGCCCCGACAAGGCGACTGAGGCGATGACGCGCTATTCCGCAGCATCCTCCAGCGCGACCCACGCTTCGGCCAGACACTCCCGGTAGAACGCCGGGTCCGGCATCATCTCGCGGCACGCGGTGAAGCCGAGCACGAGCTCGTCGCAGTAGCTCGTGATCACGTTGATGAGGCCCATGCCGTCGACGACCGGACCGGCTCCGAACGCCGAAACGTTCTTCGCGCCAGCGAAGTAGAGCGGCTCACGCGCCCCCGGCACGTTCGTACACGTCGTGTTCGCCATCGCCGGAGCGATGCGGGCGAAGCGCGACGAAAAGCGCATGCCGATGCCGACGAGCCCACCGGGGATGAACTGGCTCAGCTCCGACAACGACCGCGCGTCGGACGCCTCGGCGAACTCCTTCGAGCTGTGGCTCGCCGCTTGCACTGACTTGAGCCGCTCGAGTGGGTCGGCGATGTGGGTGCCGAGCGGGACGACCATTGCTGACACCTGATTCCCGCCGGCCCGCGCCTCGACCGCCGAACGAAGCGAGATCGGGCACATCGCCAGGAGCGACGTGTCCGGCAGCTCGCCCTTCGCGGTGAGATAGGTGCGAAGGCCGCCGCCGTACACCGTGAGCACGACGTCGTTGATGGTCGCGCCCGCGACCGCGGACTTGATGCCCTTCGCCGACGTGATGGTCGTGAAGAACGCGTCGATTACGCGGTGCGGCGTCACTGGGCCGTTGAAGCGCGTGCGCGGCGCCCGAGTCTGCGGCGCGGTACCGCCGGCACTCCGCAGCTGCCCAGCGGCGCGTCCCATGCCGGGCACGACCCGTCCCATCACCCGAGCGAAGTGCGCGGGCCGCGTGAGGTTGTTCGCCGCCGCTCGCGACAGCAGCTCGGCCGACGTCGGCACCCGCTCGGGCGCCCACGGTTCTGCGGGCGGAGGCGGCGGCCCCGCATCGGGCGTCTGATCTTGGATCGCGGTGATGAGCTCGACACCGGCCATGCCGTCGATCGCCGCGTGGTGCACCTTGAGCACCACGCCGAAGCTCCCCTTCGGCACTCCTTCGACGCCGTCGAGTCCCTCGATCACGTACATCTCCCACAGCGGCCGTGCGAGATCGAGCGGGCGCGCGTGCAGCCGCGCGGTCTGGATGCAGAACTGCCTCCAGTCGCCTGGCTTCGGCAACGCGATGTGGCGCACGTGGTACTCGAGGTCGAACTCGCCGTCCTCGATCCAGTAGGGATGGTCGAGATCGAACGGCACGCGCACCAGTCGTCGTCGGAACGCATGCGCCAGGTGCAACCGCTGCTCGATGTGCTCGAGGATCCCCTTGAAGGTGACCTCGCCCTTCGGAGCCGTCGACTGGTCATAGATCAGGATGCTCGTCACGTGCGTCGGCGTGTGGGCCGACTCGCTGTACACGAACGAGGCGTCGAGTCCGCTCAGCTGTTGCATGGCGACCTCCTGTCCTTCCTGGTCGGCGACACTACGACTCCCAGGACCTACGCGCCCCGGGCGATGCGAGACTCCTCGGATGCGGCTCCGCGCGAGCGCCCTCCTCGTCCCGATCGCTCTGCTCGTCGCCGCGTGTGGTGACGACTCGTCGACCACCGCCACGACGGCGGCACCGTCGACGACCGCTGTCGCACCCGAGTCCGTGGAGTTCGCCGGCATCGAGCGCAACACGACGCCGATGGACGCCGAGCTCGCCGCCGCCATCGACCAGAGCTTCAATGACGTGCTCGCTGAGCATCCGGACGATCTCACCGGCATCTGGATCGGCGTCTGGCACGCCGAGAACGGTGAGCACATCGCCGCGTATGGCGAGGCGGAGCGGGGCGGAGCGGACGCGACCGTCGACAACCACTCGCGCGTCGGCAGCATCACGAAGACGTTCACCGCGACCTGCGCCCTCCAGCTCGTCGAGGCCGGCGCGCTCGCCCTCGACGACACGATCGCCGACGTGCTGCCCGACCTCGCCGGCTCGTATCCCGACATCGCGGACATCACGGTGGAGCAGCTGCTCGGGATGACGTCGGGCATCCCCGACTACGCGAACACCGGACTCCTCCTCGATGACGTCGTGGCCGATCCCTCGCGAGTGTGGACGGCCGACGAGATCATCGACCTCGTGCTCACGAGCTTGCCGCTCGAACCGGCCGGGACCTTCGACTACTCGACGACGAACTACCTCATCCTCGGCGAGATGCTCGAGAAGATCGAGGGCGTGCCGATCGACGTGATCCTGACGTCGGTCGCGACGGCCGCCGGACTCAGCAGCACTGCGCTCACACCCGGCAGCGACAGCGCGATGCCCGATCCGTTCTCGCACGGCTACCTCGACCAGCCGGGCGTGGACCAGCTCGAAGAGCTCGGAGTCGAGGGAGCCACGCCGCAGGACGTCACCGACTGGAGCGTGTCGTCGGCCGGCGCCGGCGGCGCCATGTACTCGACCATCCGAGACCTCGGCGCGTGGACCGCCGGCGGCATGGGCACGAGCTTCCTCACGCCCGAGATGGCCGCGACGCGCCTGGCATCGCCCCCCTCGGATCAGGACGTCGGCGGCTATCGCCTCGGCATCGACGACTACGGCTACGGCTGGATCGGCCACAGCGGTCAGATCTTCGGATGGACGTCGCTCGCGATGTACGACACCGACACGGGCGACACCCTGGTGGTGATCACGAACTCGACCGGATCGTTCGACGCGACCGGAGGCCCCGTCGCGGAGATCTTCCCCGAGCTCGTCCGCGTGTTCGGCTGAGGGTCGTTCGGCCGAGCCTCAGGGAGCGGGCGCGACCTCTCTCGGATCCTCACGGCCGATTGGCGTGTCGGCGAACACGGGCAACGCTCCCCCGAGTCCGAGCTCGGCCACGTCTCCGGCGGCCGACACCGAGTCGTGCATGGCGCCGTGCTGCGTGATGTGACGCGGGAGGAAGCGCAGCACCATCAGCGCGGCGCCGGCGGCGAGCACCGCGCCGGTGATCGCGGCGAGGTGAATACCGGAGACGAACGCGTGCTCGGCCGCGCTGGCCAGCTCGGCGCCGATCTCCTGCGGAAGCCGGGCGGCTGTCTGCAACGCCGAGCCGAGCGATGCACCCGCCGCCGCTTGGTCCGCGGCCGGGAGTCCGGAGATCGCGTCGGCGATGCCGGCGCTGTAGCGCGATGCCGCGACGCTGCCCAGCACCGCGACGCCGAGCGCCGCGCCGAGCTCACGCGTCGTGTCGTTCATCGCCGAGCCCGCGCCCGCACGGCGGGGCGGCACCGCCGACATGATCGCCGCGGTCATCGGCGACATCGTCAGCGCAATGCCGGAGATGAGGACGACCATGCATCCGAGGATGTAGGGGTACTGGGTGTCGACCTCGATGAAGGCGAACAGGAGGAAGCCGATCGATACCAACGTCATCCCGGCGGCGACCGTGCGGTTCGAGCCGAAACGGGCGCTGATCCGCGGCGTGAGAGGAGCAACGATCATCATGATCGGCGCGATCGGCAAGAACCTCACCGCTGCGGACAGCGCGCTGTAGCCGAGGATGAGCTGGAAGTACTGCGTGAAGAGGAACATCACGCCGAACATCGACAGGAAGACGAGGGTGAGCCCCGCGGTCCCGGCGCTGAACGCGGGGTTCCGGAAGTACTTCATGTCGAGCATGGGTTCGTCGACGCGCGACTCCCACCACACGAAGGCGGCGAGCGCAATCACGCCGACGGTGAACGCAGCGAGCGGCTCGGCGTTCGTCCATCCGACGTCCGGCGCTTGGATGAGGCCGTAGACGAGCGCCGAGATCCCGACGATCGACAATCCCGCGCCGACGAGATCGAGCTTGGCTTTCTCAGGATCCCTTGACGCCGGCACGAGGAACACGCCGAGAACGAGCGCGATGAGCACCAACGGGATGTTGACGAGGAAGACCGATCCGTACCAGAAGTGGCCGAGCAGCCAACCGGTCGCGAGCGGACCGAGGGCGCCCGCACCGCCCGCGATTCCGGCCCAGATCGCGATGGCTTTGGTCCGCTCGTGCGGGCCGAAGACGTTCACGAGGATCGAGAGCGTCGACGGCATGATGAACGCGGCGCACGCCCCCATCAGGGCCCGCGAAGCGATGATCTGCCACATCTCTGTCGAAGCCGTGGCGAGCAACGCGGCAAAGAAGAAACCGACGAGACCGAGCTGCAGGGCGCCCTTGCGACCAAAGCGGTCACCGATCGCACCGGCGGTGAACAGAAGGCCGGCGAACACCAACGAGTACCCGGCGACAGCCCATTGCAGCTGGGAGGTCGTCGCGTGGAGGTCCTCGGACAACGTCGGGATGGCAACGGTCAAGCTGGAGTTGCCGACGGTGACGATCACGAGGCTCAGACAGAGCACACACAAGGTCCACCAGCGGCGCGCCTGAATCGCCTCGTCATTCATTGCCGGCCACTCTGCCGCGTCGGGAGCCGTGACACAACGTGACAAACGTCATTTCATGTCATTGGAGTCACCGTGCGAGACTCAAGGCATGCCGGCGACCGGTCTGAGGGAGCGAAAGCGCGAGAAGACTCGGGACTCCCTCGCCCAGTCGGCCCTCCGCCTCTTCGCCGAGCGGGGATTCGATCGGGTCACCGTCGAGGAGATCGCGGCGGCGCACGACCTGTCCGCCCGCACGTTCTTCCGCTACTTCGCGTCGAAGGAAGACGTCCTGTTCTCCGATGGCGACCGCCGTCGCACCCGCCTGCTCGAGGCGCTCGCCGACCAGGATCCGGTCGTGCGGCCGTTTCCGGCACTCGAGGCCGCGCTCCGACTCGTCTCCACGGACTACGCACAGGAGCGCGACCTGCTCCGCCTCCGCCACCGGATCATCACCTCGACGCCGTCGCTCTCGACCCGGGCCGCCGAGCGCAGGCAGGGCTGGGAGGGCGAGGTCATCGACCAGCTGCGAACTTCCGGACGCGCCGATGGCATGAGCGACCTCGAGCTACGACTCGTCGTCGCCGCGACCACGACCGCGCTGCAAGTCGCGGTCGAAACGTGGGTTGCAAGCGATGCGCCTGACCTCGACACGATCCTCGACGACGTTTTCGAGCAACTGCGGAACGGTTTCGGCCGCTGATGGACCTCGACCTCAATGGCAAGAAGGCGATCGTCACTGGCGGCAGCCGCGGCATCGGCAAGGCGATCGCGCGCCAGCTCGCGGTGGAAGGCGTCGACGTCGGCATCGCCGCCCGCGACCCAGAGCGGCTGTCGACCGCGGCCGCCGAGCTCACAGCAGCGACCGGGCGACGGGTCATCGGCCAGTCCTGCGATACGACCGACGACGAGTCGGTGCGAGCGATGGTCGCTGAGCTCGCGCGGGGCCTCGGCGGCGTCGACATCCTCGTCAATTGCGCGGCGATGCCCGGCGGTCTGCAACCGCCGCCCAAGCTCGCGGATGTCACCACCGATGCGCTGTGGACCGAGGTCAACACGAAGGTGATGGGCTACCTCAGGTGCGCCCGCGAGGTCGCGCCCGGCATGATCGAGAACGGCTGGGGCCGAATCATCAACGTGAGCGGGCTGGCGGCGCGGCAGTCCGGCTCGACGCTCGGATCGATCCGGAACGTGGCGGTCGCGGCGATGACGAAGAACCTCGCCGACGAGCTCGGCCCGCAAGGCATCAACGTCACCTGCGTGCATCCGGGCCTCACCCGCACCGAGCGCACGACTGACGAGGCCGCTGCGGGCTTCAACCGCAACACCATCGGCCGCATCGTCGAAGCCGACGAGGTCGCCTACCTCGTCGCGTTCCTCGCTTCACCCAAGAGCGCTGCGATCACCGGCGACTCGATCGCCTGCGGCGGCGGTACCCGCGGTCCCATCTACTACTGAGCTCTCCTACTGAGCCAGTCGCAGTTCGACCACACCGAGGCCCGCCGGCGACGCGGTGAGCGTCACCCCCTTCACCGCGAAGCCGGCACCGGCGGCGAGGTCGCCGAACTCCGTCTCGGTGCGTTCACGGGCGCCGAGCAGCAACAGCATGTGGAGGTCCATGCGGATCGCCGCAGGCTTGTCGCGCGGCACGCGCCGGCAGCACTGCGTCGACGATCACCACCGCGCTGTCGGGGCGCAACGCCCGGCGACACGTCTCGAGGATGCGCGTGGCGTCGGCGTCGTCCCAATCGTGCAGGACTCGAGAGACCACGTAGGCGTCAGCTCCGTTCGGCAGCTCGGTGAAGAAGTCACCGGCCATGCACTCGGTTCGATCGGCGAGTCCCGCTTCGTCGAGGTACACGCGTGCGTCGGGGATCGCGGCGGGGCGATCGAGAAGGGTGCCGCGGACGCGGGGTGCACTCTCGAGAATCGCGGCAAGGAGCACGCCCCGGCCGCCGCCGACGTCGACGACCGTCTCGAACCGCGCGAAGTCGTACGCGTCGACGACCGCCTCAGCCTCCAGCTCGGCCCGACCGGCCATCGATCCCTGGAATGCCGCCTCGCGACCGGGATGTTGGCCGAGGTGATCGAAGAACCCATTTTTGTGGGTGAGCTCGTACGGCACGCCGCCCCGCATCACGGCTTCGAAAAGGCCGGCGGCCGAGTCGTAGTACACCTCGCCGCGAGCGATCGCCGCACCTTGCAACGGGCGGAGCGCCTCGCCGAGCGGACCGAGCGCGAAACGTCCATCGTCGAGCTCATCGAAGACCTCCTCTGCGGCGAGACCGCGCAGCACTCGGTGGAGGGCGGCCGGATCGGCACCGGCCGAAGCCGCGAGCTCGGTCGACGACTTGGGGCCGTTGGCCAGAGCGTCGGCGATCCCGAGCTTCGCGACCACATACAGAAGCTGCGTCGGCACGAAGCCGTCAATGAGCCTCATCAAGCGTTCGCTGTCGTTCATCTATCACCTCGCGTCGTGCATCGTCTCGAGCGCCGCAGTCAGCTCGGCCTCCTCCTCGTTGCTCAGTCGCGCGTCGGGATGTAAGAGCGTGTAGCGGCGCGGCGGCATCGTGCCGTCCTCGATCTCGTGGGCCGCTTCGTTGGCGTCGCTGTCGCGATCCCACGCGGAGAAGTTCAGCTCGTCGCGGCCGGCGTCGACGTCGCGGCGCACCAACCACGACATCGGCGCCACATAGGAGTAGATGGGCCAGTCCGTCTCGTTGCTATGGCAGTCGTAGCAAGCGGCGCGCGCCAGCGACTTGCTTCCGCGGACGGCCCCGCCTCCAGCGCACAGGAGGATGGTGCCCGGAGGAGCGGCCTTCGAGTCTCAGCCGGACGCCGGCAACCGGAAGCCGACCTTGCCGCCCGGTCCAGGCAGCACCCACACCGATCCACCGTGAGCCTCGATCAGGCCTCGAGCAATCGCGAGCCCGAGCCCCGCCCCGCCCGTTTCGCGGCTGCGCGACGCGTCCGCGCGGACGAACGACTCGAAGGCCCCCCGCACGAGGTCTGGATCGAAGCCGGGGCCATCGTCGAGCACCTCGACTGTCGCACTCTCGCCGTTCGTCACCCGTACGACGACCTTCGACGAGGGGGGCGCGTGGCGGATCGCGTTGTCGACGAGGTTGCGCATCACTCGGCCCAGCGCCTCAGGGCCACCCACCACGGGGATGCGTCCCGCCGACTCGAGGCGCAGCTCGACCTGCTGGCGCCGCGCGACAGGCTCCATCGCCTCGATCGTCTCGTCGGCGAGCTCGGTGAGGTCGACGGATTGGCGATCGAGCGCGAGCTCACCGGCCTCGATGCGGGCGAGAAGGAACAGATCATCGACCAACCCGCGCAGATGGGCCACGTCGTGGCTCATCGACCGCAGATAACGATCGGGATCGGGGGCGAGCCCGTCCTGCAGCGCCTCGATCGCAGCCTGCAGCGCGGCTAGCGGTGTGCGCAGGTCGTGCCCGATCGACGCGAGCAGCACGCGGCGTGCTTCGTCGTCACGCCTCCGGGCTTCATCGGCGTCGGCGAGCCGTTCGATCATCGAGTCGAGTGCCACCGCGGTGGCGCCCAGCTCGTCGCTGCGGGCAACGCCGGTGCGGGCAGTGAGATCGCCGGCCGCGACCTCATCAGTCGTGCGCCGGAGCGCGTCGAGGTCGTCGCGCAGCGAGCGGGTGACGCTTACCGCGAAGACGACGCTGAGTCCGGCGGCGACAGCGAGGACGACAGTCACCAAATGAAGGTCGTGCACCGAGAGGAACATCCGCCACGAACCCGCCGCTACCGCGAGCGCGATGAGCGCCGCTGCCACGAGGCCGACCGCCGCGACCGTGTGGCTCAGAGAGCGCGCCTGGAGGCCGAGCTTCGGGACGAGGTACGCGGCGATCAGGGTGACGCTCGCCATCGCGACGAAGAGCACCAACACCTCACGCCGATCGGCGCTCGTCGGCTCCATCACGATCTCGAGGACCACCATTCCAATCGCGACGACGGCGCTCGCGGCAACGACGCGCCTCATGGGTCGAACCGGTAGCCGACGCCCCACACGTTCACGAGGTGTCGCGGCTGCTCGGGATCGGCCTCGATCTTGTGGCGCAACCGGCGGATGTGCACGGTGACCGTCGAGGGATCCTGGTATGCGGGCGACGAGTCCCAGACCTGCTCGAGCAGATCGGCGCGACTGAACACCTGGCGCGGCGCGGCCGCGAGGAACGCGAGCAGGTCGAACTCGCGGGCGGTCAGCGAGACAAGTTCGCCGTCGAGTTCGACCTCGCGCGACTGCCCATCGATCACCAGGCCGCCGTGCACGATGCGACTCGGCGCGGTCGGATTCGCGGGGCGCGATCGGCGCAGCACTGAACGCACTCGCGCGACGAGCTCACGCGGCGAGAAGGGCTTCACCAGATAGTCGTCGGCTCCGAGGTCGAGACCCAGGACACGATCGGCCTCGGAGTCGCGCGCCGTCACGACGATCACCGGGACGTCGGTCGTCGTGCGCAGCCGTGCCAGGACCGACAGGCCGTCTACCTCCGGCAACATGAGATCGAGCACGACCAGATCGGGTCGCGTCGAATCGAGCATGCGAAGCGCAGTTGCTCCGTCTGGCGCCTCCGCGACCTTCCAGCCGTCGCGCTGCAGATAGCTCGCGATGACTTCACGCACCATCGGCTCGTCGTCGACGACGAGGACGACGCCCGGCGGCGCGCTCATCCGGCGCTCAGCTGACTTCGACGCGTATCGAGTGGTAGCCCGACGCACCATTGGGGGCGGGCGGCGTGCGCTCGTCGGTCTGCGTCTCGCCGGTGCCGTCGGTGGCGCGCACGTAGATGCGGTATGAGCCCGGGCGGGCATCCCACTCGTACAGCCATTGCACCCATGCTGCACCCGAGAGAGCGCCTGACAGCCTCGCATCGTGCCAGTCACCGTCCTCGCCGATCCGCACTTCGACCCGTTCGATCCTGCGAGTCGGTGCCCACGCGACGCCGGCGATCGGTGTTGGTCCCGCTGTGAGGTCGGCGCCCGAGCGAGGCACGTCGATCCGGGACTGGGTCTTGATCGGGCCCTCCTTGGACCAGCCCCGCGGGATCCAGTAGCCGTCGAACGCATCCCACGTCGTGAGCTCGATCTCGCTCAGCCACTTGGTCGCAGACACGTAGCCGTAGAGACCGGGGATGACCAGGCGCGCGGGGAAGCCGTGGCGCACCGGCAATGGCTCGCCGTTCATCGCGATCGCCACCATGCACGCATCGTTGCCGTTGAGCACCGCGGTCGGGAAGCCCGCGGTCCATCCGTCGACGGAGCGACCGACGATCTGCGTGGCGTCGGGATCCGGCCCGGCACGGTCGAGCAGCGCGGCGAGCGGGACGCCCGACCACAGGGCGTTGCCGACGAGGTCACCGCCGACCTCGTTCGACACGCAGCTCAAGGTGACGAACTCGGTGATGTGATCCATCGCGATGAGGTCGTCGAAGGTGAGTTCGACCTCGTTGTCGACCATCCCCTTGATGCGGAGCGTCCAACCTCCGGGATCGACCTGGGGCGCGACGAGGCGTGTGTCGATCCGGTAGAAGTCCTCGTTCGGCGTTACGAGCGGGGAGATGCCATCCACGGCGGTGTCGAACGTCGCGACGCCGGCAGGGATCGTCGGCGCGGGCGCATCGAGCACGGCCGCGACTTCGGCGCGGGCGCCTTCGACGCTGCGCGATTGGCGCAGTGACCGGCCGGCCGCGCCGGCGAACGCGCCGAACGCCGCGACCGTGCCGGAGGCGACGAGGAACCGCCGTCGGTCGGGCACGCCAATTGGCTCGACGGCGCGCAGAGTGGGGTCTGTTGGCGAGGCCGCGGCGGGTTGCGTCAGGAACCACAGCACCGCGACTCCCGCGCCCGCGGAGACGATCGCGGCGATCCACGCCCAGCTCGCCGCGTTGAGCGCACCGCGGCCGGTGGCCCACGCCCCGACGACACCGAACGCGACGAAGCCCGCCGCCCCGGTCGCGAACGACCGCCTCGTGAGCACTCCGAAGAGCGCCCCGAGCGCGAGGGTGACCGCGACGATCCCGATCACGAGCAATGTCTTCTGGCTGCCGCCGAAAAGATCGATGCTCCAGCGGACGATCCCGCCCGGTGTCTCGTCGACGAACACCTCCGCGACGCCGAGGATGAGCGACGGCACCTCCTCGACCAGTCCGGCGAGGAGCTCGCTCACGCCGAGCGCCGCGATCGCGGCCACGGCGCCGGCGATCGAGGCGCGGGGCCGCAACATCACCCCGGCGGTGGGAGCGGCCGCGGGCGCGTCTGTCGTCGTCGCCATGGCGCGCTCAGGACTCCATCGAGACGAGCACGTCGTCGATGACGTGGATCACGCCGTTCGACGCGTGGAGGTCGTACCGGACGACCGTGGCCTCACCAACCATCACCGTCTCGCCGTCGACACTCACCTCGAGCGGAGTGCCCGCGGCGGTCGTGAACGCCTCCCCGTCCATCGCCATCACCATGTCCGCATCGTCATTCACGTTCAGGATGTGCTGCTCCACGACATCGCGCAACGCGGCGGGATCGGCGAAGAGGTCGTCCTGACTCATCCCCGTCTCGTCGAGGTAGGCGCTGAACGCCTCGTCGGTCGGGATGAACACGGTGAACGGTCCGGTGCCATGCAGGCCATCCATGATGCCAGCGGCCTCGGTCGCGGCGAGGAAGGTGCCGAGGTCGCCCTCGGCCGCAGCTACCTCGAGGACGTCGCCCATCTCCTCCGTGCTCACCGCAGCTGTTGTTGCCGGGGCCGCCGTGTCGTCGTTGTCGTCGCCGCACGCGGCCGCGGTGAACGCAACGAGAGCGAGTGTGGCGACAAGCCATCGGATCGAGTGAAGCCGCATCTGACCACCTCCAAGTCCGGGGAATGAGGCGAACGTACGGGCCGGATTCGGTCACGAGGCCGGTGTTCCTCGTTTGTTCATTGGTGTTTTCGTGCGCCGTTCTCAGTACGGAGCGAGGCCGGTGGTTGGCTGTCACCGTGGGCCGGCGTGGATTGGTGTGGCTGATGGGCATCGTCGTCGTCGCCGGCGTCGCGTTCGTCTTATTCTGGTTCCAGCCGCAGAAGCTCTGGATCGACGATCGCGTCGAGGAGCCGATCCCCGTCGTCGCCGTGGCCGACCCACCGGCATCGTCCACAAGCGCGGACGCCAATGCGGCGAGCCCGAGCGCGCCGCCGTCCACCGCTCGGCCCGAGCCGGTGGAGATCGCACGGGGCGACTTCGTGTCGCTCGACCACGGCACTCGCGGAGTGGCCCGCGTGCTCGAGCTCGCCGATGGGAGTCGCGTCGTGCGCCTCGAGGGACTCGACACGTCGAACGGTCCCGATCTGTACCTGTACGTGACGACGGCGCCGGCGGCGGGCGAGGAGTCGGCGTTCGACGACGAGCACGTGAACCTCGGTCGCCTCAAGGGCAACCAGGGCGATCAGAACTACGACCTCCCGCCCGGCACCGACCTCGCCCGGTTCGCGACTGTGCTGATCTGGTGCGACCGCTTCGACTCCGCCTTCGGCGCCGCCGACCTCATCACCGCCTAGTCCCGATGCCGGTACATGGCTTCGAGCATCCGGACGAACTCCGCCGACGCGTTGTCCTCCTCCCAGGTCGGGTACTCGATCGCCCAACCGTCGCGGTTGAGCCACATGTCGCGCTCCTTGTCACGCCGGGATCGACCCGGAGCGCCGTGCCACCCGGAGGCTCGTGGCCTCGACGGCAAGCATGGCGTCCGGCCAGGCGAGATCGAGACGGGCGACCCGGCACCCGCCACGTTCGTGCACCTGGAGCTGTCGGACCGGCGGCGGCAGCCCACCGCTCGCGCACACCCGATCGACGAGGCGCTCGAACATGTTGGCGGGGAGGGCGCCGGCTCGGTCCGGAAGGGCGAGGATGCGCCGAAGTGTCGCTTTCCCGCTGGGACCGGGTCGGTCGACCCGATCGAGCGTCTCGCGGATCCACCGCTCGCTGACCCTTCGGAGCGCGTCGTCGAGCGCGCCCTCCACCCGGTTCTGCGAAACGACCGCGCCCAGGTCGCACAACGTGCGCGCGATGTTCGTGCACGGGATGCCGTCGACCACGGTGTGGTCGCGCTCATCCCACACTCCATCGCGGTGAACGATGACTCCTCGCAACCGAGGAAAGCGACCGGCGGCGACGGTCACTTCGATCTCGGCCTCGCCAAATCCGTCGAAGCCGTAGAGCGCTGCGGCGGCGCGATGGGACGCGACGACGCCACCGCGGCGAATGAGCGTCGGAACGATGAGCCGCTGCCGCCAAGTGACCGGCGCGGCGGCGACCACTAGTACGCCCGGCACGGGCTCGTTGAGGACGCCGCCACGCAGGCGCGTTGCAACCGCCTCATGTGAAAGTCCGATTGAGGCGGCCTGCCGTCTGCCAAAGGCGCTGTGCTGCTTGGCCGCGAGCGCAGCGACGGCGCGCTCGGCGCCCGCTGTTCGCATGACCGCAGACGGTACGCAGAGGGTGGGACATTCCCGTTCCCGCAAGCGCACTCGCGCGTGGCGCCCGCCAAACAGCGGGCGCCAGATGCAAGTCGGCGGGAACGGACGTGAGCGCACCGCGACTCGCGCGTGGCGCCCGCCAAACGGCTGTCGCCAGATGCAAGTGCCCGGGAGGAGGGGGGGTTAGGGCGTGGGTTGGTCGAGGTGGATGGCGCCTTCGACGATGAGGCAGAAGCGTCCGCGGCCGGTCTTCTCGATGCGGATCGGCGCGTCGCGCTCGTCGAGGCGGCGCTTGAGGAGGATGAGGCGCGTGTCGAGGTTGTCGCGGAAGCCGGGTAGCTCGAGGCGCGGGTCGAGCCGCACTTCTTTGTTCGTGAAGTCGACCCGACCATTCGCCACGTACTGCTCGAGCAGCGACCACAGGATGCGGCCAGCGACGCCGCGGATGAGGTAGTCGCCGTCGAGGAAGACGCTGCCGTCCACCGCGAAATAGCGCACAAGCGTCGCCGCGCCCGTGGGCGCCACCGCGCCACGCGCAGTGGTGGGCGCAGCTGGCGCATCGCGTTCACGCGATCGGTCGATTTCGATTGCGCTCGCCACGAACGACGCGACGACACCGAGCAGCGACTCGTCGGCTTCATGGAACTCCACCGAGCGCGGGCTCTCCACCATCAGCACCCCGACGAGCTGACCCAGCGCGATCGCGGGCACCGCCAGGCGACTTTCGGCATCCTCCAGCCCAGGTAGCGGCACGTCGCGCCCGGGACCGACGTAGCCCTCCTCCTCGAACGCCCGTTTCACCGACGTGGAGTACTTCCTCATCTGGCGGAGGTTGCCGATGCGGATCGGTGACGAGCGCGCCGCGGCCATACCGATCGTGCCCTCCCCCACCGGCACCTCGGACCCAACGCCTTCCGCTGGATAGCCGTGGCTCGCGATCGTGAACAGCCGGCCGCCCTCCTCGTCGAGCAGCATCAGCAGCGAGTGCGGATAGCCGAGCAGCTCGTCGAGCCCGTCGACGGTGGCGCCCACCAACGTGTCGAGGTCGGGACACCGGCTGAGTCGAGCAACGAGATCAGAGAGGCCAGCCGGCCGCGCGACCGGTCCCCGCGTGTCGTCCGGAGGATTCACGTGATTCGCGTTGCCGTGCCGCTCGATGTCGAGCACCCGGAATACGTCGGCGGCGCGCAGCTTGAACACGTCCTGCATGCCGTGGTGCGCGGCGGCCTCGTCCACGTCCTCGCGCAGCTTCTGGAACACGGGGCCCTGCTTCACGGTCCGCTCGAACACCAACGTCAGGCGGAACTCCGCGAAGGTGGTCGGGTCGACCAGCAGCATCGACGCGCGCGGGTTCTCGACGAGGTTGCGCGAGGTCTTCGAGAAGAACTGGTTCGACAACGCGACGTGCTCATCGTCGACATACCGGACCCGCGAGAGGTACGTGACGTTCGGGACGCCGGCAGCCGACGCCGTCGCGATCACCGCGGGCACGGCGCCCTCGAAGCAGAGACGCAGGTCGGCCAGATCCGGGACCTCGTGGTCGCTCACGACAGCGCCGCACCGGCGCGCGGGCCGGGCGTCTGGTCGAACATCTCGTCGACGACGACGGTGCACGCGACCCTGTGGGCGGGAAAGATCCGCTCCAACAGGTAGCGGGGCACGCCGTCGGTGTCGGTGATGTCCTGCATGAAGTCGTCGGAGTACTGCTCGCACTTCGCCTGATCGGCCTCGGTCATGGACTCGATCTCGACGACGGTGCCCTTGAACTGCATCGACCGGAGCGTCGGCACGCTGCAGGCCGTGACCGCGATGGAGCCCAGGGCGACTTCGCCCTCGACCCCGATCAACCTGAGCCGAGAGCCGTCGGGCTCGAGCACGGTCAGCCCCCAGCCGCGCCCCGCGATGGGCGCACCGTCGGCACTGACCGTGCCCACGACCAGTGAGCACCCACTGTGGAGGAACTCCACGGTCTCATCCGCCAGCACTAAGCACGTTCTTAGCATTCACTTACGGGCCTTTTGGGAGCGCCGACCTGCGGATTCCCGGACGATGAGGTCATCAACTCAGCGATCCAAGGAGCGGAAATGCCGACCATCGATCTGTACAGGGACATCCACAAGGCCATCCGGACCGAGCTCTTCACCGTCACGCTCCAGGCCGGCAACGTCGACCCCTCGTCCCGCCCGGGACGGGCCGAGGTCGCCAACCACGTCGACAGCGTGATCGAGTTGCTCGTGGGTCACGCCCACCACGAGGACACGTTCGTCCAGCCCTCGATCGAGCAGCACCTGTCCGATCTCGCCGAGCAGATCGAGGCCGATCACGTCCGCCTCGAGCGGTGGATGGACAACCTGAAGAACCAGGCCTCCGAGGCGGTCGACGCTGAGGGCCCGGCGCAGCGGGACGAGGTGCACCGGCTGTACACCGAGCTGGCCGCATTCACGAGCTCGTACCTCACCCACCAGGATCTCGAAGAGCGCGTCGTCATGCCGGCGCTCGACCAGGCCCTCGGCTTCGAAGCGGTGCTGGGGATCCACGTCTCGATCGTGTCGAGCATCCCGCCCGATGAGATGGCGCAAGCCCTGGCGATCATGATCCCGTCGATCAACATCGACGACCGCACCGAGCTGCTCGGCGGCATGCGGGCCGGCGCACCGCCGGAGGTGTTCGAAGGCGTGTGGGGGCTGACTGGTTCGGTGCTCTCGCCGTCGGACTTCGCAGCGCTCGGCACTCGCCTCGGCCTCGCTGCCTGACCCACTGCGAGGAGTCAAACGGCCGC
>CAVTEI010000001.1:0-13374 GCA_963733765.1 uncultured Acidimicrobiales bacterium | reverse complement strand
TCGGATTAGAAGTCCGCCGCTCTTTCCGGACTGAGCTACAGGGGCAGCACCTTTGACGGTACTTCCCGGGTCCTACGAGCCGTCGCCTCCCTCCGCTGACAGCTCGGCGTGCAGGATCTCCAAGGCGTGGCGCAGCTCGGCGAAGCGCTTCGGGCCGAGCGTCTCGGCGATGCGCTCCTCGGCCGCCTTGGCTTCCCTGTTCACGACCTTGTCGAGCCGGCGTCCCACGGGGGTGAGCCGCACGATGCGGGCACGCCCGTCCGCGGGATCGGGCTCACGAACGAGGTAGCCGCGCTGCTCGAGGTGGCCGAGCAGGTCGTTCACCGACTGTTTCGTGATCCGCAGCTGCTCCGCCAGCTCGGTCGGCCGCATGCGATCCATCCCCGGCCAGCGGAACAGGCTCACGTGCGCGGGATGCACGTCGTCGTATCCCTCCGCAAGCACTCCCGCGTAGATCTGCTCACGCACCCACTCGACGACTGTGCGCATCATGGCTCCGACGAACGGTCCGGGATTCGCCCTCGGCGTTGACATGATCGTAAGGATACCGTACTTTACTGCTAGTCAGGAATCCTTACCTTATTTCAGGAGCGTGCGAGATGACCGGCCCAGTGATCGACCGACCGAATGACGAGACCGCACCGGCGTGGTGGTTCCTCGACACGCTCATGAGGGAGCACAACAACGCCGAGGACATGAAGACGGTCGTCCTCGAGATGACGCTGCCCGTCGGCCATGCCCCGCCCCTCCACGCGCACGAGGATCTCGACGACACCTGGTACATCCTCGAGGGCGAGATGGCGGTCCAGTGCGGCGACGAGACCACCGTCGTCGGCGCCGGTCACTGGGTGTCGATGCCGCGGGGCGTCCCCCACCGGTTCCGGGTCGTAGGCGACCGCGAGGCTCGCATCCTCCTCGTGCACGACAACGCCACCTTCCGCGACTTCGTGCGGGAGCTCGCTCGTCCGGCCGAGTCGCTCGTCGTACCGCCCAACCCGCAGATACCGGCGATCCCCGAGCTCGTGAAGGTCGGGGGCGAGCACGGCCTCACGGTGCTCGGCGCGCCGATGACGCCCGAGGAGGCAGAGGCGATCGTCACCCAGGCGGTCGCTGCTGCGTCTTCCCGATAGCCCGGCCGAGCGCACGCGGGCTCACTCTCACTGCCTTCCCCGCGGTGCGAGCGAGGTTCGTCGTGGGGGCCGGCTCGTCGAGGGCGGTGTCGCCGGTTCCGTCGGTTGCTCCACACGCTTCCGCGGGATCGGCGCGCGATAGTCGGTCGCCAGGCGGATGACGGTGAGCACCACCGCAGATCCGTACATCGCGATCCACACGGTTGACGGAGCGTCGTCACGGAACACCACGGGGATCGCGACGAGCGCCACGATCACACCGACATCCGTCCAGCGATGCACCCGCCGGGGCACGAGGTGAAGGCATCCCAGCGGGCGGGCCGCTGATCGCCGCGTTCACGAGCACGAGCGCTCCCCCGATGATCAGCGGCACCCGCTCGGCGCCGTCGACCCGCGACACCGCGAGCAGCAGGATGAACCCGACGATGTACTCGGCCACCTGATGCAGCCAATACGGCCGTCCGTGCTCACTCATCACCAGTTCCTGTTCGATTCACCGGCCACATCTGGCCGGTTATTCGCGCGAGAAGCGGAGGGGGGCAAGGCGGCGCTGTCACGACAGGGCCACCGCGGGGTCGGTGTTGGCGCCGCACACGATGACGCCGATGTGCTCCCCCGGCCTCGGCCGGTAGGCACCGCACAGCAGCGCCGCCATCGCCGCGGCACCGCCGGGCTCGGCCAGCACCCGCACACGATCCCACAGCGCGCGCTGCGCACGGAGGATCGCGTCGTCGGGCACGAGAACCGCTCCGGCCACGAACTGCTGGGCGATCGGGAACGCGAGCGCGCCGATCTCCTTCGTGCCGAGGGAGTCGGCCGCGATGCCACCCACTTCGACCTCGACAGGCGTGCCGGCCTCCAGCGCGCGCGACATCGCCGGGATCAGCTCCGGCTCGACCGAGATCACCCGCACGCGGCCCTCGTACCAGGCGGCGACGCCGGCGATGAGGCCACCACCGCCGACCGCGACAAGGACGGCATCGAGGTCCGGCGCTTGGCGCTCGAGCTCACGGCCGAGCGTGCCTTGGCCCGCGAGCGTCTCCGGTTGGTTGAACGGATGGACGACCAGCGCACCCGTCTCGAGCGCGCGAGCCGTGCTCGCCGCCTGCGCGTCGTCGTAGTAGCGGCCCGCGATCACGACCTCGGCGCCGTTCGCGCGGATCCGGGCGATCTTCGCCTCGGGGGTCGTCTCGGTGACGAACACCTCGGCGCGGTGGCCGAGCCGGGCCGCGACGTGCGACACCGCGACACCGTGGTTTCCCCCCGACGCGGTGATCAGCCCGACGTCGGTCACCTCGTTCGAGAGCGTGCGGTTGAACGCTCCCCTCGTCTTGAACGAGCCGGCGTGCTGCAGCCCTTCGAGCTTCAGCGTGATCGTGGCGTCGACTTCGAGACCGAAGTCGCGTGCGTCGACGGTCATCGTCGGGGTCAGGCGCACGTGTGGGGCGATGCGGTCGGCGGCGTCCTCGATGTCGTCGCGGTCGATCGCCAGGTTTGTCACTCCCAGAGCCTTGCACGCTACGTTCAGCGTCCATGGCCGCCGCCCAGCCCGACGGCAACCCCCTCTCCCCCTATCTCTCGTTCGATCGCACGGCGTGGTCCGCTCTGCGGGCGGCGACGCCGCTGACGCTCGACGAGAAGGACCTCGACGCGCTGCGGGGCATCAACGAGCTCCTGTCGCTCGAAGAGGTCACCGACATCTACCTGCCGCTTTCCCGGCTGCTGAACCTCTACGTGTCGGCGAGCCAAGACCTCTCGGCGGTGACGGACACCTTCCTCGGCAGCCTGGCCCCGCGGGTCCCCTATGTAATTGGCATCGCGGGCAGCGTGGCGGTCGGCAAGAGCACCACCGCCCGCATCCTCCAGACCCTCCTCTCTCGGTGGCCCCACCATCCCAAGGTCGACCTCGTCACGACCGACGGCTTCCTCTTCCCGAACGCCGTGCTCGAGGAGCGCGACATCATGGGCCGCAAGGGGTTTCCCGAGAGCTACGACCTCCGGCGCCTCGTGCAGTTCATGGCCGAGGTGAAGTCGGGCAAGGAGGACGTCGAGGCGCCCGTTTACTCCCACATCGTCTACGACATCGTGCCCGGCGAGACGCAGGTCGTTCGGCGGCCCGACATCGTCATCGTCGAAGGCCTCAACGTGTTGCAGAGCGGGATGACGAGAGTCGGATCAGGTGATGCGCCGCCGATGTACGTCTCCGACTTCTTCGACTTCACCATCTACGTCGATGCGGACGAGGCCCACGTCGAGCAGTGGTTCCTCGAGCGCTTCCAAGCGCTCCGGGCGACGATCTTTCGAGATCCCAACTCCTACTTCCACCGCTTCGCGGCGATGAGCGACGAACAAGCGACCGAGTTCGCGCACGGCATCTGGCGGGAGATCAACGGTCGCAACCTGAGGGAGAACATCCTCCCCACCCGCGAGCGCGCCCGCCTCGTGCTGGAGAAGGGGCCGGATCACAACGTGCGCCGCGTCCGCCTCCGCCGCCTCTAGCCAAATCGGCGGGCGCCGGCGACCGAGCGCGTAGCGTTGCCGCCCCGTGGGCGCCATCGAGGTGCAGGGCTTGGCGTGGAAGCGCCCGGGCAGCGGACATCGGCTGTTCCACGACGTCTCGTTCCGTGTCGGCAACGGTGAGCGGGTCGCGCTGGTCGGCGCGAACGGCGTCGGCAAGTCGACCGTGATGCGCGTGCTCGCCGGCGACGAGCGCCCCTCCGAAGGAACCGTGCGGATCGACGGACGCGCCGGGGTCATGCGCCAGCTCGTCGGCTCGATCCGCGACGACACGACCGTGCGGGCGTTCCTCATCACGCTCGCCGCTCCCCCGCTCCGCAAGGCCGCCGCCAAGCTCGCCGATGCCGAGCGCGTCGTCGCGGAGCGCCCGAACGACACTGATGCCGCGCTGAAGTACGCGGAAGCGCTCGGCAGCTGGGGCGATGCGGGCGGATACGACGCCGAGGTGTTCTGGGACACCTGCCTCACCGAGGCATTCGGCGTGGACCTCTCGGAGGTGGGCGAGCGGCCGGTCGCGACGCTGTCGGGCGGTGAGCAGAAGCGGCTCGCGTTGGAGGTGCTCCTGCGCGGCACCGATGACGTGCTGCTGCTCGACGAGCCCGACAACTTCCTCGACATCCCCGCGAAGCGGCGTCTCGAAGACCAGCTGCGGGCGACGAACAAGACGATCCTGTACGTCAGCCACGACCGCGAGCTCCTCGCCGCGACCGCCACGAAGGTCGTGACGCTCGAAGCGAGCGGCGCGTGGACGCACGGCGCATCGTTCGCCACCTACTACGAAGCGCGTGACGCGCGACGTGAGCGCATCGAGGACGAGCACGCCCGCCACATGCGTGAGCGCGATCGCCTCGAAGCGATCATGAAGGAGATGAAGCGGCGCGCCGCGTTCGCCGACAACTTCGCGCCGAAGGCCAAGGCGGCCGAAAGCCGGCTGCGTCACTTCGACGAAGCCGGTCCCCCGCCGGAACAGGTTCGCGACCAGAAGATCACCGTGCGGCTGGGCGGCGCGCGGACGGGCAAGCGCGCCGTGATGCTCGAACAGCTCGAGCTCGACGGTCTCACCGATCCGTTCGACGCCGAGCTGTGGTTCGGCGAGCGCGTCGCGGTGGTCGGCTCGAACGGTACGGGCAAGAGCCACTTCCTGCACCTGCTCGCGGGACGCGCGATCGACCACCACGGCGACTGGCGCCTCGGCGCGAACGTCGTGCCGGGCTTCTTCAGCCAGACCCACGATCATCCGGAGCTCGCGGGCCGCACCCTCGTCGACATCCTCGCCAGCCGCGATCAGCCGCGCGGCGCGGCGATGAGCCGTCTCCGTCGCTACGAGCTGCAGGGCTGCGCCGACCAGCCGTTCGAGACGCTGTCGGGCGGGCAGCAGGCGCGCTTCCAAGTGCTGCTGCTCGAGCTCGACGGCGCGACGCTGCTGTTGCTCGACGAGCCCACCGACAACCTCGACCTCGCGTCAGCGGAAGCGCTCGAGGACGGCCTCACCGAGTTCGAGGGCACGGTCATCGCGGTCACCCATGACCGCTGGTTCATGCGCGGCTTCGACCGGTTCCTCGTGTTCGGCGACGACTGCAAGGTCTCCGACCACTTGGAGCCGCCCGCCGAGGTCTTCGGCGTCAGGTAGCGGCGGCGACCGGTTCGGGTTCGACGGTGTCTGACTCGGCGACCGCCAACACGGCGAGGGCGGCGACGACTCCCGCCATCCCGAGCATCTGCACTGGGTTCACCGATTCGCTCAGGAACACGGCGGCGGCAATCGTCGCCAGCACCGGCTCACCGAGCACGAGCACGGAGGAGGTCGAGACGTCGACGTGCGCGTGCGCCCAGGTCATCAGCCCGTGACCCGCGGCGCCGGGGATGAGCACGAGGAGTACGAGCCAGAGCCAGCCGAGACCCTCGACCGACCCGAAGTCCTGGCCGGTCAGGAGCGCGATCGGGGTGACCGTGATCGCCGCCACGAGTGTCATCGCGGCGAGGTACTCGAGCGTGCCGACGCCCTTCCGAGCGTGCTTGGTCACGAGGAAGAACGCGGCCCACGACACGAGGTTCACGACGGCGAGCAGGTCGCCTGACAGCGCGCGCTGCCCGCTCGATCCGCCCGCGAGCACGACGACCACGACACCGGCAATCGCGAGGGCGGAGCACACGATCGCCTTGCGCGTCACCCGCTCCCCCATCCACTTCACCGCGATCGGGAACACGATCACCGGTGTCAGTGAGCCGATGATCGCCACGTTGGCGATCGAGGTCATGCGGACCGACGTGAAGTAGAGCGCGACGTTCAGGCCGAAGCACACGCCGCCGAGCCACGACCACTTCAACACGTCCCAGGTGAGCCGCCGGCGCATCACGACCAGCACCACGTTCAACAGCACGGCGCCCATCCACAACCGGTAGAAGCTGACGACGAGTCCGGACGCGCCGACCGACTTCCCGAGCACGCCGCCGAGACCCCAGCACGTGGTCGCGGCGAGCACCGCGAGCACGCCGAAGCGAGTGCCGGCGTCGGTGCGCGCACCAGCAACGGGAGTCACGGCGGTGGTCACGTCACGCGACCAGTGCGGCGACGAAGTCGGCGTACACCTGCGTGTGGTGCTCGACGTCGGCGTCGGTGTGCTGCACGGACACGAGCCACTGCTCGTCGAGCCCGGGCGGGAGCAGGATGCCGCGGTTGATCCCCCAGATCCAGGTCGCGAACGCCAGATCCGTGTCGGTCCGCTTGTAGTCGCGGTAGTTGCGCACGGGCGTCGGCGAGTAGGTGACGCAGCCCTTGGCGCCCATCTCGACGGTGTGCGCGGGGAGACCGGCGTCGGCGACGATGCGGCCGATCGCTTCGACCATCCGATGGTTGCGGGCCTCGACCTCGGCGACCGCGTCGGGAGTGCAGATGTCGCGGAGCACGGCGCGTGCGGCCGCCATCACGAGCGGATTGCCGTTGTAGGTGCCGAGATGGAGGACGGTGCCCTGCGCGATCAGCTCCATCACCTCGGCCCGGCCGCCGAACGCGCCGATCGGCAAGCCCCCGCCGATCGACTTGGCGAGGCACACGAGATCCGGCTGCACACCGAACCGACGAGTCGCTCCGCCGTAGCCCGCGGTGATGCCGGTCTTGACCTCGTCGAAGATCAGCATCGTGCCGTGGCGCTTCGTGATCTCGCGCACGGCTTCGAGGTAGCCGGGCACGGGCGGGCAGATCCCGATGTTCTCCATCACCGGTTCGGTGATGAACGCGGCGACCTCACCCTTGTTCGCGTCGAGCACCCGCTCGAGGGCGTCGGCGTCGTTGAACGGGACCACGAGCGTGTCGTGGAGCACGCCGGGAGTGAGCCCCGCAGTCGCGGGCACGGCGACCGGCGCATCCGCGGGCCCGGCGAGGTCGAGCGGCGGCTTCATCGACACCATCACTTCGTCGTGGTGGCCGTGGTAGCCGCCCTCGACCTTGATGATCTTCGACCGCCCCGTGTAGCCGCGGGCGGCGCGGATCGCATCCATCGTCGACTCGGTGCCGCTGTTCGTGAAGCGGACGAGATCGAAGCCGAAGCGCTCGACGAGCAGCTCGGCGACCTCGGTATTGAGCTCGCTCGGCGTCACGAACAGCGTGCCGTTCGCGAGCTGCTCCTCGATCGCGGCGCGCATGACGGGATGGCCGTGACCGGCGAACAACGCGCCGTAGCCCATGTTGAAGTCGATGTAGCGGTTGCCGTCGACGTCCTCGAGCCAGGAGCCCTGGGCCCGACGGGCGACGACCGGGTACGGGTCGTAGAACTGAAACGAGGACGCAACCCCGAGTGGGAGCACCTTGGCGGCACGCGCGTTCGCGGCCTGCGACTTCGTGGTTCTCGCTCCGTACGCCTCCAGCTCCCGCTCAGTGATCTGGCGGGCCCGGGCGGCGAGCGCTGCCCGATCGCGGGTGGGCGAGGACATGGGTATCACTTCCCAACAGGTGCATCGCCGGCCGATGCGCCAGCGCGTGCTCCAGGATACGCGGCGAGGGGTGCTGGCCCGGGTCGAGAATCCGTCCAAACGGGCCGTCCTCCGGGGCCGACCGGCTCGGACGAATCGCCAGGATTCGGGCTCGCGGCGACGAACTGTCGCCAATTCACCTGATGGGAGTGTTCGTTTCGTTCCGAAGGGGCATCATGTTCCGGACACCAAAGGAGGGGCGATGGCCACCACCGACACGCTGCTCCCGAACGATCACCCCGGGCTCACCGATCCCTCGTACCGGGCCCGCCGCGCGGAGATCGCCGACATCGGAGCGGCGTACCGCACGGGCGAGCAGATCCCCGTCGTGCGGTACACCGACGAGGAGAACGAGGTGTGGCGCCTCGTCTCGAGCGAGCTCGCGAAGAAGCACCAGGAGCACGCCGCGAGCGAGTACCTCGAAGGCGCCGCCGCGCTCGCGCTCCCCGCGGACCAGGTGCCCCAGCTCGCCTGGGTGTCGAAGCGACTCACCGCGCTCACCCGCTTCCGCGTCGAGCCCGTGCCGGGCCTCGTCCCGACGCGAAGGTTCTACGGCTCGCTCGCGGACCGTTGTTTTCTCAGCACGCAGTACGTCCGCCACCCGTCGGTGCCGCTCTACACGCCCGAGCCCGACGTCATCCATGAGGTGATCGGCCACACCAACCAGCTCGGCCACCGCGGGTTCGCCGACCTGTACGAAGCGATGGGCCGAGCGGTTCGGCGGGTCGAGACCGACGAGGCGCTCGAGCGCTTGAGCCGGGTGTGGTGGTTCACGCTCGAGTTCGGCGTCGTTCGTGAACGCGGCGATCTCAAGACCTACGGCGCCGGCATCCTGTCGTCGTTCGGCGAGCTCGACGAGTACCGGCATGCGGAGATGCGGCCGTTCGACCTCGCCGCGATGGCCGAGCAGGAGTACGACATCACGAAGTTCCAACCCGTGCTCTTCGCCGCCGAGTCGATGGATCAGGTCTTCGACGAGCTGACGCGGTACTTCGACGCCGCTCGTGACTGAATCCGAGCGTCCGCTCGACGCGATCGACCGCAAGATCATCGCCCTCCTCACCGCGGACGGGCGCATGTCGATCAACGAGCTCGCGAACCAGGCGAGCATCTCCCGGGCGAGCGCCTACAGCCGGGTGGAGCGCCTCCGGACCTCAGGGGTGATCGAAGGCTTCACGGCGAGGATCAACCCCCACAAGGTCGGCCTCGACATCGCCGCGCTCATCTTCGTCAACGCCGATCAGCACGGATGGAAGACGCTGCAGCACAAGCTCCTCGACTTGCCAGGGCTCGAGCACCTCGCGGTGACGACCGGGACGTTCGACTTCTCACTGCTCGTGCGGGTGCCCGACATGCAGACGCTCCGCGACGTCGTGCTCGAACGGCTGCAGGCGATGCCCGAGGTGAGGTCGACGCAGACCGCTTTCGTTCTCGATGAGCATCGTCCGTCGGCTATGCCAGACTGACCCTTCCTTGGTGGCCGTAGCTCAGTCGGTTAGAGCGCCAGGTTGTGGCCCTGGAGGTCGGGGGTTCAAGTCCCCTCGGTCACCCCACTTGATGTCGCGGTAACATCTGCAAGGCCCGTGCATATGCGCACCAGTCGCAAGGTCTGGGCTCGGTGCGATCGCGATGGATCCGGCGCAGGCTCGGCCGTGACTAACCCTCGGCGACTTCGGGGGCGTCGTCGATGCTTGCGCGCTCCAGGCACTCCGCCAGCCGCGCCGCGAGCGTGTGCACGTACGGCTCCGCGATCATCGAGTTGTGGTCGCCGGGTACCTCGTGGCTCTCCCATCCGGGCCGCAACAGTGCGCCCCACCCGAGGTCCGGGCTCCCCGTGTATTCGTAGAACTGCTGCGACGCGAGGATCACCACCGGACCTGCCGCGGGGCCGGGGTCGTAGCGTATTTCGCGGCGGAGTGCCGCGGCGTGGTCCTCGGGGATGTCGGTGCCGGGGATGTAAACGGTGGGCGCAGGCGGTGTGGGCGTACCGCCCCGATCGAGCAGCCGGCGCATCCGCCTCACGACCATCGCCGGACCCTCTCGGCTCGCCAACTTCTTCGCTCGGTACCGCACGGTTCTCCAGCGGCTCCATTCGCCGGTCGGCGGCGATCCGTGGATGCGGACCGTCGGCGAGCACGACGAGCCCGATTTCACCTCCCGTCGCCGCGAGTTGGCGCGCCACCTCGTAGACGACGATCCCACCGAGCGAATGGCCGAACAGGAAGTACGGCCCGTCGGGTCGTGCGGCTCGGATGGCTGCCGCGCACTCGGCGGCGATCTCCTCCAGCGAACCCGCCGCGTCGGGCGGGCCGTGCATCGCCGGGTACCACAGCGCGTACACCGGCTGGTCGGATCCGACGGCGGCGGCGAGGTGACGGACGGTGATCACGGCTCCGCCGCGCAGCAGACAGAACAGCGGCGGCCTCGTACCGCCGACCTGGACGGGGAACACCGAAGCGCCCAGCCGCGACGTCGCGGAGCCCCGCAAGGCCTCGGCCATCGTCTGCACCGTGGCGCCCGTGAGGAAGATCGTCGCGGGAAGCCGGCGGCCGAAGGCTTCTTCGACGTCGACCAACAACTCGGTTGCGTTCAGCGAGTCGCCGAGCTCGAGGAACTCGCGATCGGTGCTCGGCGGGACGTCGAGATCCAGGACGCGCTGCCAGATCGAACAGAGCTCCCGTTCGACGTCATCGGTCGCGTCGACGTGGACCCCGGCCTCGCGCCCGCTTGCGGCGGGCACGTCCAGCCCGAGGGTCGCGGCCAGGTTCGTACGCTCGATCTTGCCCGTTCTGCCCCGGGGGAGCGCTTCGACGACGACCACCCGGCGGGGAACCTTGTAGGGCGCCAGCCGTTCCCCGACGAAGATGCGGAGCTGAGCGGTCGTCACGTCGGCGCCGTCACGGAGCACGACGGCGGCGGCGACGTCCTCGCCCAGCCGGTCGTGCGGGATCGCGAACGCCGCCGCCTCGACGACGTCCGCGTGCTCGAGCAACGCGATGTCGATCTCGCGCGGCGCCACCTTCTCACCACCGCGGTTGATCAGTTCCTTGAGCCGCCCGGTGATGGTGAGGTAGCCGTCTTCGTCGAAGCGCCCTTGATCGCCGGTGCGGAACCATCCGTCGACGAACGACGCCTGGTTCGCAGCGGGGTTGTCGACGTACCCGGACATCACCGATGCACCCTTGATGGCGACCTCGCCCGTCGCGCCCGGCAGGGAGGACCTGTCCCCTGTCGTCGAGCACGGCGACGTCGGGACCGGCGGCCTTGCCCACGGTTCCGGGTTTGCGGACCTGGTCGGGGAGCGGATTGCTCGTCATCTGGTGCGCGGCCTCGGTCATTCCGTAGGCCTCGATCACCGGGACGTCGAAGGCTGCCTCGAGGTCGTCCAGCACGCCGACCGGCAGCGCCGCCGACGACGAGCGCACGAACCGGAAGCGTCGTCGGCAGCACCCGGCCCTCGGCGGCGCTCGAGCGCGCCACCTGCAACATCGCCTGGTGGATCGTCGGGACCGCGGTGTACCAGGTCGGTCGGAACTCCTCGATCCATCCGGGAACGTCTCGCGCGCGGAAACCCTCGGTGCAAACGACGCTGCCGCCGGCGACGAGCGAGCCGAAGAGCGCGGCGACGAGTCCGTGGATGTGGAAGAGCGGCATCACGTTCAGGCATCGATCGGTCGGCTCGAGTCGGAGCGTCTCCGCGACGTTGGCCGCCGACGTCAGCAGATTGCGTTCGGTGAGCGGGACGAGCTTCGGGGAACCCGTCGTGCCCGAGGTGAACAACAGCAGGGCCGCGTCGGTGTCGCCCGCACCGCTGGACGCCCCGTCGCCAGGTGACAGGCCGGAGCAGGCGATCGACCCGGCAGTGTCACCCGCGTCGAGCTCGATCACGGGAATCCCGCACGACGACGCGGCGCCGCGCGCCGCGGTTTCGTGGCCGCGGAGCACCATGACGGCACGAACCCCGAGCGTGGTGAGCTGGTTCGCGAATTCGGCCTCCGGCAAATCGGGCGCGAGGGGTGCGCACGCGGCGGCCGCGACGGTGCCGAGCACTGCGGCGGCCGCTTCCGGTCCGTTCGGAAGGGCAACCGCGACCCGATCGGTCGGCGCGATCCCGCCGGCGCGCAGGTAGCGCACGATCGCTTCGAGCTGGTCGACCAGGGCGTCGTACGACGTCGCCTTCCTCCCCGGCGCCAGCAGCGCGACCGAGGCAGGCGTGCGGCGTGCGGTCGCTCTGAGTGCCTCCAGGATGGAGGCATGGTGGGGGGACGAAGCATCCTGCTCGTGTGCGCTCGAAGAGGGGTGATGCCGTGGGGATCCGCTTCTAGGGTACCGAGGTCATGGCCGTGTCTCCGTGATCGGTGCCGACGTTCAACCGCGTCGGCTACCTCGACGAGGCCGATCGCGAGCATCCTGCGCCAGGACTACCGCGACTTCGAGCTCGTCGTCGCCGACGACGCGTGTTCGTCACCCCACCTCTCCGCTCGCGAGCCCGTGTCCAGGCGCCAAGCCCGCGGTCCGAAACCCGCCAGACCCTGCCCCCTTTCCTCGGTACCGTCATCCAATGGCCCGCGCTCGCGTCCTGACGACCGCGGAGGGCACGAATCGGGACGCGTTCACGCCGCTCGACTGGGGGCTGCTCTCGACGGCGGGCGGCATCTGGGGGGCGTCGTTCCTCTTCATCGCGATCGGTCTCGACTCGTTCGCGCCGGGCGTCATCACGTCGGTGCGCATCGTCTTCGGCTTCGCGACGCTCGCGCTGCTCCCCGCGACCCGCCGCGTCGTCGACCGCAGCGACTGGCCTCGGCTCGCGCTCCTCGGGGCGACCTGGGTGGCGATCCCCCTGACGATGTTCCCGCTCGCCGAGCGGCACGTCTCGTCCGCAGTCACCGGGATGCTGAACGGCGCGACGCCGCTGTTCGCCGCGTTCATCGCGACGCTCATGCTCGGGAAGCTGCCGCCCCGCCAGCAGCTGATCGGGCTGGGCGTCGGCTCCGTCGGCGTGCTGCTGATCGGGCTGGCGTCGTACGGCGAGGAGTCGAGCTCACTCGGCGGGATCGTGCTCATCCTGATCGCGCTCGCCTCGTATGGCCTCGCCTACAACATCGCCGTGCCGCTCCAGCAGCGGTATGGCTCGCTGCCGGTGATCTGGCGAGCCCTCGCCGTCGGCCTCGTCCTCACCCTCCCGATGGGCCTGGCCGGCCTCGACGAGTCGACGTTCGCCTGGCGGCCCCTCCTCGCCTGCCTGGCGCTGGGGGTCCTGGGCACGGGAGTCGCCTATGTCGCGATGGGCACCCTGGCCGGCCGGGTCGGCAGCACCCGGGCCTCGATCACGACCTATGTAATTCCCGTGGTCGCGATCATTTTGGGGGCCCTCTTCCGCAATGATCACATTGCCCCGTTGGCGGTAGCGGGGACAGCCGTGGTCCTGGCGGGGGCTTGGATCACGGGACGGGCCCGAGCCTGACTCGGGAACCGATGTAGCGCCGGAGACGTGAGAGTCCCGGCGACGTGTTTGGAGGATTCACCCCGTGCAAACCCCGCGCGGCTTCCTGGTGGGAGCCGGCGTCATCGCAGTAGTCGCTGCGATCGCGACGATTGGAAATCCGCGCCCGCCGACTTCGGTCGAGATGGCGAGCCCCCGGCCGGAGGTCGAGGGGACCATCGTCACGCCCCCGACGATGCCCATTCCCGAGATGCCGCCCCCGTCGGACCGAGTCGAGGTGAGCGCGGGCGCTGCCGCGGCGACCGCTGGCGAGCT